>CAVZOY010000003.1:0-376366 GCA_963777095.1 uncultured Actinomycetota bacterium | reverse complement strand
GTCACTCCCCCGGCGCCTCGAACTTCGGCGTGAGCCCGTCGTCCTGCTGGCCGCCCTGCGCCGGCAGCGGCGTCTCGTCATCGGCGGCACGGCTCGCGGCGTCGGACTCCTCGGGGAAGTCGCCGCCGGCGGGGCCGGCGTCCGCTCGAGCGCCTCGCGCAGGGCCTCCTCGTCGGAGCGCAGCGGACGGCGGTCACCGCGTTCGCCCGGTGCCCCGGCGTCGGACCCGGACGCCATGGCGCTGTCGGGATCGATGTCGCTCATCGCTGTCTCCTCGGTCCGCTCAGCGCGGGAAGTTGGGCTCGAGCCGCGGCACGATCTGCATCTCCGGCACGAAGCTCGTCGGGTGCAGCGTGACCAGCGTGCGCACCATCCCGGCCACCGCCTCCGGCGGCATCATCAGGTGGGACGGGATTCCCCACTGCTCCATCATCGGCGTGTCCATCGCGGCGGGGATGACGGCCTGCACCCGGCACGGGAACGGCCGCTCGCTGCCGTCGGCCTGGCGCACGGCCTTCTCGCGCAGCTCGCGCTGGATGCACCTGGTCGCGTTGAGGAAGCCGGCCTTGGAGCCGTTGTAGGCGATCGCCCCACTGCCGGAGGTGATCGCCGACAGCGACACGATGTGGACCACGTCCGCCGTGCGCCCCTCGGGCAGGTGCTGCACGCGCTTCATGAACTCGCTCGTGAGGAAGATCGGCCCCTCGCAGTTCACCGCCTGCACGCGCCGGTAGTCGGCGAGATCGATGTCGGTGACGTAGCCGGGCCGGTCGATGCCCGCCACGTTCACCAGCACGTCGAAGGCGTCGCCGTGCCGGTCGAACAGCCCGGCGACGACCTCGCGCCGGCTGCCGTCGTCGGTCACGTCGAGCGGGACGACCTCCGCCGAGCCGCCGGTGTCGGCCACGAGGGACCGGGTGTGCTCACTGCCCGCGGCGTCGATGTCGGCGATGGCCACGTGCGCGCCCGCCGCGGCCAGCACCCGGGCCGTGGCCCGGCCCAGCCCGCTCGCCGCCCCGGTCACCAGGGCGACCCGCCCCTTCAGCGACCCGTCGTCCACGCGTTCCTCCGTCCCCCGATCTCGTTGCCTCCGACAGCCTCTCCGAGATCCCCGGGCAGCGCAGGTCGGATGTCCACGGCCCGGATCAGGCCGCGGACGACCAGACGTCGGCGAGGGTGACGGTGGTCAGCCGGCGCTCGGCGAGGATCGCCAGCAGCTCGTCGAACACGGTCGAGACCGTGGGTTGGTTGGCGTGGCCGACCACGATCGTCTGCAGCCGGAACCACCGCTTCGCGGCCTGGACGAGGTCGTGCGCATCGATCGGGCGGGCGTCCTCGAGGGTGCCGTTCCACATCGCGATCGTGGGGTGACCGAGCTCGGCGGCGATCCGGTCGGTGCGCGCGTTGTGCACGCCGAACGGGGGCCGGAGGAACGGCGTGTGCTCGACGCCGAAGACGTCGCGCAGGAAGGCCTGGTTGCGGCTGATCTCGGAGGCGACCTCGGCGTCGGACAGCGCGGTCAGGTCCGGGTGCGACCAGGTGTGGTTGCCCAGCGCCACCTGCCCGCTGTCGACGAGCGGGCGCAGGACCCGGGCGTTGTCGGTCCACGACGCATAGCGACCGTTCGGGAAGAACGTCAACCGGATCCCGGTGTCGGTGGCCAGCCGCGCGAAGGCCGCGACCACGTCGGTGTCGGTGCCGTCGTCGATGGTCAGCGCCAGCAGCCGACCGTCCCCGGGCAACGCCGTCACCACGCCCGTCGGCGCCGGCCGCGGCACCGGCAGACCGTCCGCGACGGCGGCCGCCGGCTCGGGGGTGACCTGGGCCGGTCGAGGGGGAACCGGGGCGGCCGACGGAGGCGCGATCGGACCGTCCGTGCCGCGTCCGGCGGCAGCGGCGGCCAGGCCCGCGGCGAGCACGACGAGGAAGCGACGGCGGTCCACCCGGCGGACCGTAGGAGCGTTCCGGACACCGTTCGGGCAGGTCGCGGCGGACGCGCCGGACCACCTCGGTTGGTCACGCTGCGTGCACAACGCGTGATGCGGACAGCCGCAGGACGTCGTCGTCCCCTCACGCACAGTCCGCATCTGCACCCGTCCGGGCGACATCGCGACCGCGGAACCCGACCGGTCGATCGCTCCCCCACCGGGGTGACGGGGCATGTGCCGGCAGCGATCGGCCGCTCACACTCCGTTCGTCACTGTTGCGGCACACGGACGTGCCCGGACCACACAGGAAGTGCAGGTCTGCATGCGAATCACGGCCTCGGGGCCGCGCGCCCGCACTCGCGGCGATCTCCAGGAATCGACCTCCCGGTCCGGGGTCCGGGCCGGCATCCCCCTGACGGGTGAGTTCACCGCTCCCCCGGGGCGACGGCCCGTACAGCAGATCGGGCCAGATGCCGAATAGGCACCGTCAAGGCACACGGATGTGCTTCGAGACGACACAAGGAAGTGCAGGTTCCACATGAAGGAATCCCGCGCGGGGCTGGGTCCCGCGTCCGCGCCCGGATTCGGGGTGACCTGGGGTGGACCGCCCCGGGCCGCCGGCCGGGCTCTCACCGTGGCCGCCGCGGCGGCCCTGATCGCCGGGATAGCCTCCCCGGCCGGGGCGTCGACCGCTCCGGTCCAGGCCGATCCGATCTCGGTGATCGTCCAGGAGCTCCCGGGCTCCGGGAACGCGCCCGAACGCGCGGTGGCCGCCCTCGGCGGCAGCGTCGTCCGCTCCCTGGACGTCATCAGCGGCTTCGAGGCCACCCTGCCGGGTAACCGGCTCGGCGCGCTCCGGGCCGCGTCCGGCGTCAAGGACGTCACCGAGAACGCGGCGCTGACGCTGTCGAGCACGGAGGTCGACCAGCAGGCCGGCCAGCCGGGTTCGCTGCGTCGGATCACGCACGAGATGACCGGCGCCTCGACCATGTGGGACGCCGGGTACACCGGCGCCGGCGTGGACGTGGCGGTCATCGACTCGGGCATCGCCCCGGTGGACGGCCTGCGCAGCGCCGGCAAGGTGATCCAGGGTCCGGACCTGTCGTTCGAGGCCCAGGACTGCCCGCTCGGACCGCTGAGCTGCGTCGCGAGCCCGGTGTCGACGCTGGACACCTACGGTCACGGCACGGTCATGGCCGGCATCATCGCCGGCCGCGACGACGCTGCCCCCGCCACGGTGGACAGCTCGTCGAGCGGCTCGTTCGTCGGCGTGGCCCCGGACGCCCGCATCGTCAGCATCAAGGTCGCTGACGCCGTGGGTCGTACCGACGTCTCGCAGGCGATCGCCGCGATCGACTGGGTGATCCGGAACAAGAACGCGGCCGGGATGAACATCCGGGTCGTGAACCTGTCCCTCGGCACCGACGGTGTCCAGAGCTACCAGCTGGACCCGTTGGCGTTCGCCGCGGAGCAGGCGTGGCACCAGGGCATCGTCGTCGTGGTCTCCGCCGGCAACAGCGGCAGCGGCACCGCCAAGCTCGACAACCCCGCCTACGACCCGTACCTGATCGCCGTCGGCGGTTCGGACGGGCAGGGGACGGCGACCACGGAGGACGACACCGTCCCCGCGTGGTCGGCGGTCGGTGACGCCGAGCGCGGTGTCGACGTGGTGGCCCCCGGCCAGTCCGTCGTCGGGCTCCGGGTGCCGAACTCCTACCTGGACGCCAGCTACCCGGATGCGCGGGTCGGGGAGCGGTTCTTCCGCGGCTCCGGCACGTCGCATGCGGCCGCGGTGGTCTCCGGCGCTGCGGCCCTGCTCCTCGAGCAGCGGCCGGAGCTCACGCCGGACCAGGTGAAGGCGCTGCTCACGGGCACCGCCCGCAAGCTGCCGGCGGCTGACGCCGTCGCGCAGGGCGCGGGTCTGGTGGACCTCGCGGCAGCGACCGTCGCTCCCACCCCGGACGCGGTGCAGTCCTGGCCGCGGGCGACGGGTCTGGGTTCGCTGGACAAGGCACGCGGCACGGCCGTGGTGGAGCACAACGGCGCGCAGCTGCGTGGCGAGATGACGTTCACCGGTCACCGGTTCGACGCCCTCGCGTTCGCCGACGCCATGCGCAACCCGCAGGCCAGCGATGCCGCCCTCGAGGGGCTCGCGTGGAAGGGCCTGGCGTGGAAGGGCCTGGCATGGAAGGGCCTCGCCTGGAAGGGGCTTGCCTGGAAGGGCCTGTCCTGGAACGGCCTCGCCTGGAAGGGCCTGTCCTGGAACGGCCTCGCCTGGAAGGGCCTGTCCTGGAACGGCCTCGCCTGGAAGGGGCTGTCCTGGAACGGCCTCTCCTGGAACGGGCTGGCCTGGCGCTGATCCGATGACGACGACGATGACGAACAGCGGCTTCGCCGGCCTCCGGCGCCTTCGCCTGGGCGTGACCCAGAAGATCGCGCTGCTCACGGGGGTGGTTGCCGCGGCTGCGGTGACCCTGTTCGTCATCGTCGTCGCGCCTCTGCCTCCGGCACCCACGGCCCTGAACCTGCCGTGGGTGCTGTGGGCGGCGGCTTTCGCGATCAGCGAGGTGCTGATCGTCCACGTCCAGTGGAAGCGGGAGTCGCACACCTTCTCCATCAGCGACCTCGTCCTGGCCGCCGGGCTGGTCCTCGCCGCACCCGAGCACCTCGTGCTCGCCCAGGTCGCGGGTACCGCGGTCAGCCTGGTCGTCTACCGCCGCCAGCGCGGCCTCAAGCTGGCGTTCAACACCGCGCAGTTCGCCCTGGCGAGCTGCGTGGCGGTGCTGGTCTTCTCCACGACGGCGTCCGTCGTCGGCCCGGACTGGGCGTGGATCGGCCAGCTGCTGGCCGTCGCCGTCGCCACCATGACGGCCTCGATGACCATCTTCGCCGTCATGACCCTCTCCACCGGTCACGCCGACATCCAGCCACTGATCGGCATGCTCGGCTTCTCGCTGCCCTTCACGATCGGCGCGGCCGCGGTCGGCGTGGTCATGACCCGCACCGCCGTGGGCGACCCCGCGGCGCTGGGCCTCCTCATGGTGCCGACGCTCCTCGTCATCGGCGCCTACCGCGCCTACACCCGCGCCCGGGAACAGCAGGAGAACCTCAAGCTGCTGCACGAGGTGACCTCGCTGCTCCACGGGGGCGACGTCGACGCGGCCCTGGGCGACTTCCTCACCTCCGCACGCACCGCCTTCCACGCCGAGCTCGCCGAGCTCGTCCTGGTCAACGGCTCCGGCGGCGCCACCGTGAGCAGCAGCCAGGAGGGCGCCGAGCCGCAGCTCATGGCCCCCGCCCAGGAGGACCTCGGGCGGCAGCGGCTCGTCCGACTGGCCACCGCGCACGGCTCGCTCATCGCCCGCGCCGGCACCGGCCGCGGCGGACCGTTGAACGGCTATGCCGCCGAGCGCGGCTACAAGGACGCGATGGTCGCCGCGCTGCGCACCGAGGACCGCGTGCACGGTCTGCTGATGATCGCCGGACGCACCGGCGCCGGCAGCACGTTCAACCGCAGCGACCTCGCCCTGCTCGAGACCTTCGGCCGGCATGTGGCCACCTCCCTGGAGCGTGGCCGGCTCGAGGACTCGCTCCGTCAGGTCACCGACCTCAAGGAGCAGCTGCGCCACCAGACGCTGCACGACTCGCTGACCGGCCTGCCGAACCGCGTGCTGTTCCTGGACCGCGCGCGCCAGGCGGTCGAGGTCGCGGCTCGCAGCTCCGCCTGGCCCGCCGTCCTCTACCTCGACCTCGACGGCTTCAAGCCGGTCAACGACGAGTACGGCCACGACATCGGTGACATGGTGCTGCGCACCATCGCCCACCGGCTGCGCAACTGCCTGCGCCCGGCCGACACCGCCGCGCGCCTGGGCGGTGACGAGTTCGCCGTGCTGCTCGGCGGCCCGCTGGACACCCACGACGTCGACCGCATCGTCGACCGGGTCCGCGCGCAGTTCGACGTCCCCGTCGACCTCGGTGAGGGCCGGCTGGCCCGGATCGGCGCCAGCATCGGCATCGCCCTCGGCGCCACCGGCATCGCCGACGCCGACAGCCTGATCCGCCAGGCCGACATCGCGATGTACGCCGCCAAGCGCGGCGGCGGTGGCTCGATCTACTTCGAGGACGGCATGGGCGACCCGACGTCGGCCCGCGAGGACGCCGCCGCCGACCTGGCCGGCGCGATCGAGCGTGGCGAGCTGGTCACCTTCTTCCAGCCGCTGGTGAACCTGCGTACCGGCCGGGCGACCGGCGCCGAGGCGCTGGTCCGCTGGCAGCACCCGGACGGCCTGCGCGGCCCGGACTCCTTCATCGGCCTGGCCGAGGAGACCGGTCTGATCGTCGAGATCGGCGAGCTCGTCCTCCGCGACGCCTGCCGCCAGGCGGCGCGCTGGGCCGCGGTCGACGACACCCGCCCGCTGACCGTGACGGTGAACCTGTCGGCGCGTCAGCTGGCCGACCCGGGCATCGTCGACGTGGTCACCGACGCCCTCGCCGAGGCCGACCTCGACGCCAAGCGGCTGGTCCTCGAGATCACCGAGACCGTCCTCATGCAGGACCGCGAGGCGGCGGCGGCCACGCTGTGGCAGCTCAAGGCGCTCGGCGTCCGCATCGCTATCGACGACTTCGGCACCGGCTACTCGTCGCTGGCCTACCTGCGGCGGTTCCCCATCGACATGCTCAAGATCGCCCGCGAGTTCGTCGACGGCCTCGGCCGCGACGAGCACGACGACGTGATCACCCGCGCGATCGTGGAGCTCGCCGGCACGCTGGGCCTGCTCACCGTGGCCGAGGGCATCGAGACGCACGACCAGCAGACCTTCGTCACCGCGCTGGGCTGCGACCTGGGCCAGGGCTACCTGTTCTCCCGGCCGGTCGACGCCGAGGCGGCGCTGGAGCTGCTGACCGGCGACCCCGGTCCGGGCGCGCCGCGGTCCAGCAAGGGCCCGCTGCTGCGCGTGGTCTGAGACCGCTCGCGCCGTCGATCAGCCGCCGGCCAGGCCCGCCTGCTCGATGAGGTCCGCCTGCTCGCGGCACCACGGCGACCAGGCGTCGCCCTCCGCGTCCTGACGACGGCGGAACGCGGCCCAGTCCAGCAGCTCCCAGTCGCCGACCTCGGTCGGGTCCGGCGCCGGCCGCCCGGTGAACCGCCCCAGGTACACGGGGCAGATCTCGTTCTCGACCACCCCGCGGAACTCCGCGCGGTAGCGGTAGCCCGGCAGCGCGGGCCGCAGCTCGACGACGTCGTCCAGGCCGAGCTCGTCGCGGGCGCGGCGGGCGATGGCCGACCCGTCGTCCTCCCCTGGACCCGGGTGGCCGCAGACCGTGTTGGTCCACATGCCGGGGAACGTCGCCTTGCCCTCGGCGCGGCGGGTGACCAGCAGCCGCCCCTCGTCGTCGAAGAGGTAGGCCGAGAACGCGCGGTGCAGCGGAGTCTCGCCGTGGTGGACGAGACGCTTCGGCATGCTGCCGATCGCCCGGCCCTCGTCGTCGACGAGGACGATCATCTCCTCCGCGGCAGCCGTCACTCCCCTATCGTGCCGTGCTGACGGTGGGCGATGTTGATCAGGTGACCTGATCGTTTGGTGTCCTGGCTCAGCTGATGGGCTCCTGGCTCAGGATCGACAGTGAGCCAAGACCCCTAGTGATCAGCTGACCTGATCATCATCACGAGGCGGGTCACTGGTCGAAGTCGACGGTCACGTGATCGGTGACCGGCAGCGACTGGCAGGTGAGCACGTAGCCGGCCGCGATCTCCTTCTCCTCCAGCGCGTAGTTGCGCCGCATGCGCACCTCGCCGGCGGTGACCCGCGCCCGGCAGGTGCCGCAGACGCCGCCCTTGCAGGCGAACGGCAGGTCGCCCCGCACCTTCTGCGCGGAGTCCAGGACCGGCACGTCGCGGGGCAGGCTCAGCGGGGTCGCGCGGCCGTCGAGGACGACGGTGACCTCCGCGGCGTCGCCGACGACGGTCTCCTCGTCGCCACGCACCGGCTCCGGCGGCACCTCGTCGACGTAGAACAGCTCCTGGTGCACGCGGTCGGAGTCAACGCCGAGTTCCTGCAGCAGCGCCCGGGCGTCGGTCACCAGCCCGTGCGGCCCGCAGAGCCACCAGTGATCGACGTGCCCGACGTCGACGAACGCCTCGAGCAGGGTGCCGAGCCGGGCGCGATCGAGCCGGCCGCTGAGCAGCTCGGCGTCGCGCGGCTCGCGCGAGAGCACGTGCACCAGCTGCAGCCGGGTGCCGTAGCGGTCCTTCAGGTCGGCCAGCTCGTCGGCGAACATCACCGTGTCGGTGCGCCGGTTGCCGTAGAAGACGGTGACCGTCGACTCGCCGTCCCGCAGCACGCTTCCGGCCAGCGACAGCGCCGGCGTGATGCCCGACCCGGCGACGACGAACACATGGTCGGCCGGCGTCGTCAGGTCGACCGTGAACGTGCCGGACGGCGGTAGCACCTCGACCTCGTCGCCCGGCCGCACCTGGTGCACCAGCCACGAGGAGAAGAAGCCACCCGGCACCTCGCGGACGCCCACCCGCGGGGCCGCGCCCACCGGTGCGCAGATCGAGTACGACCGGCGCTCGTCGCGGTCGCCCTCGACCCGGCGCAGCGTGAGCGCCTGCCCGGGCCGGAACGCGTAGTCGTCGGCCAGCTCCGGCGGGACGTCGAAGGTGACCGCCACGGCGTCGTCGGTCAGCTTCTCGACGCGCGCCACGCGGAGCGGGTGGAACTGCGGCCGCCGACGGGTCGGCGTGCTCACTAGATCTCCTTCACGTGCTCGAACGGCTCCCGGCACGACCGGCAGCGCCGCAGCGCCTTGCACGCGGTCGCGCCGAACTCGCTGATCTCCTCGGTATCCGGCGAGCCGCACAGCGGGCAGTCGGCGGTCCGC
The DNA here is from genome assembly GCA_963777095.1 of uncultured Actinomycetota bacterium. Taxonomy (GTDB): domain Bacteria; phylum Actinomycetota; class Actinomycetes; order Mycobacteriales; family Geodermatophilaceae; genus CAVZOY01. Next base: position 367,553 of record CAVZOY010000003.1, on the reverse strand, counting down.
CGGGGCGGGCCGAGCGAGAGCGGCACCGGACCCGGCCCGCGCACCGGCGCGGCGCCGGGCGGCGCGATACCGGCCTGCACGAGCTTGCGGCGCCCCTCCTCGGTGATCCAGTCGGTGCTCCACGGGGGCGCGAGGAGCGTGCGGACGTCGACGTCGGCGAACCCTGCGCTGTGCAACGCGTGCACCAGATCGGCGCGCATGACGCCCATCGCCGGGCAGCCGGTGTAGGTCGGCGTGATCTCGACGACGACGGTGCCTTGCTCGACCCGCACGTTCCGCAGCACGCCGAGATCGGACAGCGTGAGCATCGGGAGCTCGGGGTCGGTCACGGTCTCCGCAACGCTGCGGGGATCGAGTGTGGTGGTCATTCCCCTCACCATGTCGCGGCCGGGTGCTCCCGCGCCAGCCCCTGGAGGGTGGACAGCAGCACGGTCAGGTCGGGTCCGTGCCGGCCGAGCCGCCCCGCGGGCTCCCGGTCGGCGGGCTGCGGGCGGAACGGTCAGCGTGGCGCGGCCGAGCACCTCCGCCACGACGTCGCGCACCTCGTCGCGCACCGTCGAGGGGTCGACGGCGACGCCGGCAGCGGCGAGCCGCAGTTCGACGTCCGTGGCGGTGAACGACTCGGCGGTCAGCGGCAGGACGGCGTCGACGGCAGCCTGCGCGCGACGGTGCGACTCCGGCGTCCCGTCGCCCAGCCGCAGCACCCAGCGGGCGGCGTGATCGCGGCGCGTAGCTGAGCTCGTGGACGCCCTTCGCGGCGATGGCGGCGACCACCGGGTCGCGGGAGTCGCGCAGCCGGGCGAACACCGCGAGCCGGACGGCGGTGGCCACGAGCAGCCGCACCATCAGGTGCCCGAAGTCGGTGTCGGCTGCGGTGACCAGCGGCGCGCAGCGGAACTCGTCGGCGTCGCGGAAGTAGGCGAGCGCGTCCTCGTCGGGGATGGTGTCGGTCGCCCGTCCGGGCTCGCGCGACCGGCCGATGGCGCCGACCGAGCCGGCGCGCGCGAGCAGCAGTCGCGCCTGGCCGAGCAGGTCGAGGGCGATGTTGCCGATCGCGACCTCCTCCTCGAGCTCCGGCGCGTTGGTGATCCACTCGGTGAGCCGCTGGGAGAGCACGAGCGCGTCGTCGCCGAGCATCAGGCAGTAGACGCCCAGGTCGGCCGGGTCGATCCCGTCGGGCACGGTCGTGTCGACGCCGGCGAGTGGCTCGTCGAACCCCGTGCCGAAAACCCAGTGCCCCTCGTCGCCATGGGCGGCGGTGAGGGCCTCGTAGACCGTTTCCTCGTGCATGCCTCTCCTGTGGAGTGGATTCGTCGGGGTAACGCCCACAGATCCACTCCGCTTCAGATGTGGGGGACGTCGTCGGGGATGTCGTAGAACGTGGGGTGCCGGTAGACCTTGTCGCCGCTCGGGGCGAACATCGGGTCCTTCTCGTCGGGGCTCGAGGCGGTGATGTGCTCGCCCCGCACCACCCAGATGCTCACGCCCTCGTTGCGGCGGGTGTAGAGGTCGCGCGCCTCGTGCACGGCCATCTCGTCGTCGGGGGCGTGCAGCGAACCGACGTGCACGTGGTTGAGCCCGCGCTTGCCCCGGACGAACACCTCGTACAGCGGCCAGTCGCGCTTCGCGGTCGCGGCCTTCGGCTCGACCGGCACCCCGGGCCCGGTGGGGACGGCGCCGTGGCCGCCCTCGGCGGTCAGGTCGGTCATGAGGCGTGCTTCCGCGCGTACTCGGTAGCGGCTTCGGTCACCCATGCGTTGTCGTCCCGCGCCGCCCGCCGTCGCGCGATGCGGACGTCGTTCATCGGCCCGCCGCCGCTGATGACCCGCTTGAACTCCTCCCAGTCGATGGCCCCGAACCGCCAGTGGCCGCTGCCCTCGTCCCAGGCCAGGTCGGGTCGGGCAACGTCACGCCGAGGAACTGCGCCTGCGGCACCGACATGTCGACGAAGCGCTGCCGCAGCTCGTCGTTGGTGTGCCGCTTGATCCCCCATGCCATCGACTGCGCGCTGTTGGGGCTGTCGTCGTCCGGCGGGCCGAACATCATCAGCGACGGCCACCACCACCGGTCGACGGCGTCCTGCACCATCGCCCGCTGCTCGGCGGTGCCGCGCATCATCGTCATCAGCAGCTCGTAGCCCTGCCGCTGGTGGAACGACTCCTCCTTGCAGATGCGGATCATCGCCCGGGCGTACGGCCCGTACGAGGAGCGGCACAGCGGCACCTGGTTGCAGATGGCCGCGCCGTCGACGAGCCAGCCGATGACGCCGACGTCGGCGTAGCTGAGCGTCGGGTAGTTGAAGATCGAGCTGTACTTCTGCTTGCGCTCGATGAGCTTGTCGGTGAGGTCGGCCCGGTCGGCGCCGAGCGTCTCGGTCGCGGAGTAGAGGTAGAGCCCGTGGCCGGCCTCGTCCTGCACCTTGGCCAGCAGGATCGCCTTGCGCCGCAGGCTGGGCGCGGCCAGCAGCCAGTCGCCCTCGGGCTGCATGCCGATGATCTCGGAGTGCGCGTGCTGCGCGACCTGCCGGATCAGCGTCTTGCGGTAGCCCTCGGGCATCCAGTCGCGCGGCTCGATCCGGTGCTCGGCGGCGATCGTGGCGTCGAACTGGCGCTGCAGCTCGGCAGTGTCGACCGGGTGGCCGTCGGCGAGGCGGTCGAGCGCGGGGGCGGACATCGCGGCTCCTCGGAAGGTATTTACTGACCGACCGGTCAGGAATAGTGTGGCGCACGACACCGGGCCGCACAAGCACCGGTCCCCGGCTCGCGGACGCAGAGGACGGCGGCATGACGACGACCGCGCGGCGACGGGTGGGCGAGGCGCCGGATCCCGCGGTGCTCGACCCCGAGGAGCGCATGGGCGTCGACGAGCTGCGGGCCCTGCAGCTCGAGCGGCTGCGCGCGACGCTGCGGCGCGCGTACGAGCACGTGCCGCACTACCGCCGCGCCTTCGACGCCGCCGGCGTCCACCCCGACGACTGCCGCGAGCTCGCCGACCTCGCCCGGTTCCCCACCACGAGCAAGGCCGACCTGCGCGACAACTACCCGTTCGGCATGTTCGCCGTGCCGCGGGAGGAGGTCCGCCGCGTGCACGCGTCGTCCGGCACGACCGGCAAGCCGACCGTCGTGGGCTACACCGAGGCCGACCTCGACGCGTGGGCCACGGTCGTCGCCCGCTCCATCCGCGCGGCCGGCGGCCGGCCGGGCGACATCCTGCACAACGCCTACGGCTACGGCCTGTTCACCGGCGGCCTCGGCGCCCACTACGGCGCCGAGAAGCTCGGCTGCACCGTCGTCCCCGTCTCGGGCGGCATGACGCCGCGGCAGGTGCAGCTGATCACCGACTTCGGCCCGCGCGTGATCATGGTGACCCCCACCTACATGCTCACGATCATCGACGAGTTCGAGAAGCAGGGCCTCGACCCGCGGGCGAGCTCGCTGGAGATCGGCATCTTCGGCGCCGAGCCGTGGACCGAGCAGATGCGGCTGGAGATGGAGCAGCGCACCGGCATCCACGCCGTCGACATCTACGGGCTGTCGGAGGTCATGGGCCCCGGCGTCGCGCAGGAGTGCGTCGAGACCAAGGACGGCCTGCACGTCTGGGAGGACCACTTCTACCCGGAGATCCTCGACCCGATCACCGGCGAGGTGCTGCCCGACGGCGAGGAGGGCGAGCTGGTCTTCACCTCGCTGACCAAGCAGGCCATGCCGGTCATCCGCTACCGCACCCGCGACCTGACCCGCCTGCTGCCCGGCACCGCCCGGCCGGCGATGCGCCGGATGGAGCGGATCACCGGCCGCACCGACGACATGATCATCCTGCGCGGCGTGAACCTCTTCCCGACGCAGGTCGAGGAGATCGTGCTGCGCACCGACGGGCTCTCGCCGCACTTCCGCCTGGTGCTGAGCACCGCCGGCCGGATGGACGCGCTCACCGTCGAGGTGGAGGCCCGGCCCGACTGCCCGCCGGAGCGCCGCGCGCCGGCCGGCGCCGAGGTGGCCCGGCTGGTCAAGGAGACGGTGGGGACGTCGGTCGACGTCCAGGTCGTCGACCCGGAGACGCTCGAGCGGTCGGTGGGCAAGCTGAAGCGACTCGTGGACCTGCGGGATCGCGCGTGACCGCCGTCGCGCCGCGGCGCGGCCGGCCCGGGCACTCGCTGGAGTCGCTGCTCGACGTCGCCGTCGCCGTCTTCAACGAGCGCGGCTACGAGGCGACGTCGATGGAGGACGTCGCCGCCCGGCTCGGCGTGACCAAGTCCGCGATCTACCACCACGTGTCCGGCAAGGGCGAACTGCTGCGGCTGGCGCTGGACCGCGCGCTCGACGCGCTGTTCGCCGTCACCACCGAGCCGGGAGCGACGTCCGGGCGGTCGATCGACCGGCTGGAGCACGTCGTCCGCGGGTCGGTGCGGGTGCTCGCGGCCGAGCTCCCCTTCGTCACGCTGCTGCTGCGGCTGCGCGGCAACACCGACGTCGAGCGGGAGGCGCTCGAGCGCCGCCGCCGCTTCGACCGCATCGTCACCGACCTGGTCCGTGCCGCCGAGGAGGAGGGCGACGTGCGGCCCGACGTCGACCCGGCGCTGACCAGCCGGCTGCTGTTCGGCACGGTCAACTCGCTCACCGAGTGGTACCGCCCGGACGGCGACCTCTCCCCCGACGCACTCGCCGACGCCGTCCTGACGACGACCTTCGACGGCCTCCGCACCCGCCCGACCGAGCCCGCACCGAGGAGCACACCGTGACCGCACCGCTGCTGGAGAGCTACGTCGCCGGCCGCTGGTTCACCGCCACCGACGACGGCGTCCCGGTCGCCGACGCCGTGACCGGCGAGACCGTCGCCCGGGTGAGCAGCACCGGCCTCGACGTGCCGGCTCTGCTCGACCACGCCCGCACCGTGGGCGGACCCGCGCTGCGGCGGCTGACGTTCCACCAGCGTGCGGCCCTGCTCAAGCAGCTGGCCCTGCGGCTCATGGCGCAGAAGGACGAGTTCTACGCGCTGTCACACCGCACCGGCGCCACCGACCGGGACAACGCCTTCGACATCGACGGCGGCTTCGGCACGCTGCTCTCGTTCGCCAGCAAGGGCCGCCGCGAGCTGCCGGACGACACCGTCTACCTGGACGGCGCCCCCGAGCAGCTCGGCAAGGGCGGCACGTTCGTCGCGCAGCACGTCTACACGTCGATGCGCGGGGTCGCGGTCCAGATCAACGCCTTCAACTTCCCGGTCTGGGGCATGCTCGAGAAGCTGGCGCCCGCGTTCCTCGCCGGCGTCCCGACCGTGGTCAAGCCGGCGAGCCAGACCGCCTACCTGACCGAGCTGGTCTTCCGCCGGATGATCGAGACCGGCCTGCTGCCCGAGGGCTCGGTGCAGCTGCTCGCCGGCAGCGCGACCGGCCTCCTGGATCACCTCGGCGGGCAGGACCTCGTCTTCTTCACCGGCTCGGCCGCAACGGCGCGCAAGCTGCGCAGCCACCCGGCGGTGATCGCCAACTCGGTGCGGTTCAACGCCGAGGCCGACTCGCTCAACTGCTCGGTGCTCGGCCCCGACGCCGGCCCGGGGACGCCGGAGTTCGACCTGTTCGTCAAGCAGCTGGTCACCGAGATGACGGTCAAGGCCGGCCAGAAGTGCACGGCCATCCGCCGCGCCCTGGTGCCGCGGGCCTTCGCGGACGACGTCGTCGCGGCCACCCGCGAGCGACTGGCGAAGGTCGTCGTGGGCGCCCCCGGCGCCGACGGCGTGACCATGGGCGCGCTGGCCAGCCTCGACCAGCGCCAGGAGGTGCTGCGCTCGCTCAAGGCGCTGCGCGGCGTCGCCGAGATCGTCTCCGGCGACCCCGACGACTTCGAGGTGGTCGGCGCCGACCGCGACCGCGGTGCGTTCCTGCCGCCGGTGCTGCTGCGCTGCGACGACCTCTCCGCCGGCGAGCCGCACGACGTCGAGGCGTTCGGGCCGGTCAGCACCGTGCTGCCCTACGAGCCGCGCGGCGACGCAGGCATGGAGCACGCCGTCGAGCTGGCCGCACGCGGCCAGGGCAGCCTCGTCGGCTCGCTGGTCACGCACGACGAGGACGTCGCCCGCGCGTTCGTGCTCGGCGCTGCCGCGGCGCACGGCCGGATCCTGGTGCTCGACCGCGACGACGCGAAGGAGAGCACCGGCCACGGCTCGCCGCTGCCGATGCTCGTGCACGGCGGCCCGGGTCGAGCAGGCGGCGGCGAGGAGCTCGGCGGCATCCGCGGCGTCCTGCACCACATGCAGCGCACGGCCGTCCAGGCGTCGCCCGACATGCTCACCGCGATCGGCCGGCGCTGGGTGACCGGCGCCCGGCGCACCGACGACGGCGTCCACCCCTTCCGCAAGTCGCTCGCCGAGCTGCGCATCGGCGACTCGGTGACGGCCGGGCCGCGCGAGGTCACGCTCGAGGACGTCGAGCACTTCGCCGAGTTCACCGGCGACACCTTCTACGCGCACATGGACGAGGAGGCGGCCGCGGCGAACCCGCTGTTCGGCGGCCGCGTCGCGCACGGCTACCTCATCGTGTCGTGGGCGGCGGGGCTCTTCGTCGACCCGGCGCCGGGCCCGGTGCTGGCCAACTACGGCGTCGACAACCTGCGGTTCCTCACGCCGGTCAAGCCCGGCGACGCGCTCACCGTCACGCTCACCTGCAAGCAGATCACCCCGCGCGGCGACGCCGCCCACGGCGAGGTGCGGTGGGACGCCGTCGTCACCAACCGCGAGGGGCAGCCGGTGGCGACGTACGACGTCCTCACGATGGTCGCCAAGGAGTGGCCGCCGACCTCGTGAGAGCAGTGCGGCAGGCTGCGGTCGTGGACAGCTTCCGCCGCGACGGCCTCACCTTCGACGTCCGCGACGCCGGCCCGGCCGGCGGCGAGCCGGTCGTGCTGCTGCACGGCTTTCCGCAGGACAGCCGCTCCTGGGACCGGCTCGCCCCCGTGCTCCACGGCGCGGGCCTGCGCACGCTCGCACCGGACCAGCGCGGCTACTCCCCGATGGCCCGCCCGCGACGTCGCACGGCCTACAAGCCTCGCGAGCTGGTGGACGACGTCCTGGCGCTGCTGGACGCAGCGGGACTGGAGTCCGCCCACGTGGTCGGCCACGACTGGGGCGCCGTCGTGGCGTGGGCGCTGGCCGGGTGGCACCCCGACCGGGTCCGCACCCTGACGGCGCTGTCCGTGCCGCACCCGGGGGCGATGGCCACGGCGATGGCGACGAGCGACCAGGCGCTCCGGTCGGCGTACATGGCCGCCTTCCAGATCCCGGCGCTGCCGGAGCTCACCCTGCTCGCACGCGGCGGGGCACCGCTGCGCCGGATGCTGGTGCGGTCCGGCCTGCCCTCGGACCTCGCCGGGCACTACGTCGACCGGATGCGCGAACCGGGCGCACTCACCGCGGCCCTGCACTGGTACCGCGCGCTGCCCTGGCACGCGCGCGACCCGGTGGGCCGGGTGCGGGTGCCGACGCTGCACGTGTGGAGCACCGACGACACGTTCCTCGGCCGGGCCGCCACCGAGGCCACCGCGCGGTTCTGCGGCGAGGCGTACCGGCTCGAGATCCTCGAGGGCGTGCCGCACTGGATCCCCGAACTCGCCGCGGAGCGGGTCGGACAGTCGGTCATCGCGCACGTCCGCGCCGGAGGAGGGACTGCCTAGCCTCGCTCCGGGTGCCAGAGCGCACTGCCGGTCTCGGCGTCGAAGACATGGGCGTCCGCGGCCATGACGGCGACCGTCACGACGGAGCCGCGGGGGATCGGGGCGTGGGGCGGGAAGAACGACCGCAGCGTCGCGCCGCGGGACGCGTCGACGGACGATTCGCCACCCGGCGCCGTGACCGGTGGTGCGCCCACCGCCAGCGTGACGATGTTCCGTCGTCCGGTGTACTCGACCTCCTGCACGACCGCATCGAGGACGACGGCGCCCGCGTCGTGACCGGGCGAGGTGTCGTGCACGTCCTCGGCTCGGAGCCCCAGTACGACGTCTCGACCGACGTGATCCCGGAGCGGCGCCGGGACCGGTCCCCACAGCGGAAGTGTCCGGTGGCCCAGGGTGAATCCGGCTTGCCCGTCGGCCTCCACCAACCGGGCGGACAGCAGCCCGATCGGCGGCGCGCCCACGGATCCGGCTGCGAAGAGGTCCACCGGCCGCTCGTACAGGTCCACCGGCCGGCCGGCCTGCACCAGGACACCGTCGCGCAGCAGGGCGACCCGGTCGGCGACCGAGAGCCAGTCGGCCTGGTCGTGGGTGACGACGAACGTCGTGACGCCGAGCGAGCGGACGAGGCCGAGGATCTCGCCTCGTACCCTGAGCCGCTCCGCGGCGTCGAGGCCGGCGAGCGGCTCGTCGAGCAGGAAGACATCCGGGCGCTGGACGAGTGCGTGCCCGAGGCCCACCAGGCCCCGCTCGCCCGCCGACAACACGTCGGGACGCCGGGGCAGCAATCGGCTCAACCGGAGCCGCCGGGCGCGGTCGTCGACCCGCTGCTGCACGTCTGCCTCGGGAAGGCCCTGGACCCGGAGCCCCCACCCCAGGTTGCGGGCCACGTCGAAGATCGAGACCAGCGCAGACTGCTCGAAGGCCATCGCCACCCGACGCTCACCGGGCGGCAGCTGGGTGACGTCGCGCCCGCGGATGATGATCGTGCCCGCTCGGACCTTCTCGAGGCCGGCCAGCGCACGCAGGAGCGTCGACTTCCCGCTTCCCGAGGCACCGAGCACGACGACCACGTCTCCGTCGGAAGCGTGCAGGGTGAGGTCGCGCAGCACGGTGGTGCCGTCGCGCTCGACGGTCACCGCTTCCAGCCCGGTTCCGCTCATCCGATCGCCCATCCGCCGTCCGGCCCCCTGCCTCCCTCCTCATGGTTCACCAGGCCCGCACCGGAACGCATTGACGCCGGAACAGGCCGGGTCTAGGCCTGCCCCAGCGGGGCTCGATTCCGCAGGGGGAGCCATGATCGACAGCGTTCTGTACCGCACGCTCGTCCCCGACGCGCCGCTGCACCGGCGCACCGACGCCGATCCGGGAACCGCGCGTGGGCTGGAGCGGCAGGACGCCGTCCGGTCGGCGACGGCGCCCACCCCGGGGCTGGACAAGCCACGACTCACCTCGTCGTGGCAGGGGCGCATCGAGCAACTGTTGCTCTGCTTCCCCGCCTGGGGCACCGGCGATCCGGAGACGTCCGCCGGCTACCGGTCGGTCATCACCGCCATGCGGCCCGGCACCGAGTTCGTCGTCGTCCACGCTCCGCAGCAGCGCGCGACCGTCCAGGCGTGGTTCCGGCAGGCCGGGCACGCCGAGGTCACCTACGTGCCGCTGCCGGAGTACGTCTCGTTCACCGACTGGGCCGAGGACGGCTACGTCGCGCTGACCGACGCGAGCGACGGCAGCACCTACCTCGTGGAGCCGTGGCAGTTCCTGCGGGCCGGCGACGCGCTCGTCGCCGACGCGGTCGAGGAGTACACCGACATCCGCTCCGCCCAGGCGCCGCTGATCTTCCAGGGCGGCAACTGCCTGATCGGCGACGACTTCTGGCTGCTCGGCACCGACTACTTCGCCGACACCCTCCGACTGCTCCGCGGCGGCCGGCCGCCGGTCGCGGTGCCGGACGGCGACCTCGACGCCTTCGTGCGCGGCCTCTTCCACGACTACGTCGACGCCTCGCGGGAGCTGCGCCTGGTCGGCACCCGGCGACCGATCCCGGTGCGCGACTTCGTGGGGCGCCGCGAGGGCGACGACTACTTCCTCGACCTGCCGTCGGACGGTGTCGGCGCCTACCAGCCGATCTTCCACATCGACATGTTCGTGACGCTCGTCGGCCGCCGCGAGGACCGCTTCACCGTTCTGGTCGGCGACCCCTCGATGGCCGACTCGATGCTCGGCACCACGTCGCCGTACGGCCTGGCCGACGTCTACGACCAGATCGCCCGCACCTTCGCCGGCGCCGGCATGGACGTGATGCGCAATCCGCTGGTGCACCGGCCCACGCCCGGGCGAGCCTTCTCGGTCGCACAACTGCGGCAGATCGCGGAGCGCGACGGCAACGCCGCGCTGCTGGAGGCGGTCGCCGAGCTCACCGGCCAGGGAGCCGGCGACGACACCCTTGTCACCGTGCGCACGTGGCACCACGTCACCTGGAACAACTGCCTCGTCGAGGACAGCGCGACCGAGGGACGGCACGTCTACCTGCCGACCTTCGGCGGCGGCGCCCCCGACCTCGCCGCCCTCGACGCGCACATGGCGGCGCTGTGGGAGGGGCTCGGGTACGCCGTCCATCCGCTGGCCGACTTCGGCTCGTTCGCCCGCCGGCAGGGCGTCGTCCACTGCATCAAGAAGTACCTGCGCCGGGGCGACTGAACGACCGGGCTGCGACGCGGGCGCGCGCGGCCGACACTGCTCGGGTGACGGCGACGGAGACCCCGCTCCCCCGGGCCGCCCGGCTCGACCGGCTGCCCTTCACCCGTGAGCACGGCCGCCTGGTCGTCGGCTCGGGCGTGGGCTGGGCGCTGGACGCCATGGACGTCGGGCTGATCTCGGTCGTCCTGACCCAGCTCCGTGGGCAGTGGGAGCTCTCGAACGCCGAGGCGTCGTGGATCGCCTCGATCGGGTTCGTGGGGATGGCGATCGGCGCCGCCCTGGGTGGCCTGCTCGCCGACCGGATCGGACGGCGGCAGGTCTTCGCGCTCACCCTCCTGGTGTTCGGTCTCGCGACCGGCGCCTCGGCGCTGTCCTGGTCGATCGGCGCCCTGCTCGTCTTCCGCTTCCTCACCGGCCTGGGCCTGGGTGCGGAACTGCCGGTGGCCTCCACCCTGGTCAGCGAGTTCGCGCCCGCCCGGGTGCGGGGCCGGGTGGTCGTGGGGCTCGAGGCGTTCTGGGCGGTGGGCTGGACACTCGCCGCGCTGATCGGCTTCCTCCTCGTGCCGCGCGGTGACGCCGGCTGGCGGTGGGCGCTGGCCCTCGGCGCGCTGCCGGCGCTCTACGCCGTCGTCGTCCGGCGGGGGCTCCCCGAGTCGGTGCGGTTCCTGGAGCTGCGCGGCCGCACGGACGAGGCCGAGGCCGCCGTCCGCCGGTTCGAGGCCGCGGCCGGCGTCGACCCGGTGCCCTCTCCCCCGGCCGTGCGCGCTCCGGTCGTCCGGGCGCGCGAGGTCTGGGCTCCGGGCCTCCGCCGGCGCACGGCGGCGCTCTGGGCGGTGTGGTTCTGCGTCAACTTCTCGTACTACGGCGCCTTCATCTGGCTGCCGTCGCTGCTGTTCGACTCCGGTCTCTCGCTGGTGCGGTCCCTCGAGTTCACGCTGGTCATCACGCTCGCCCAGCTGCCGGGGTACGCCGTGGCCGCCTGGCTGATCGAGAAGTGGGGACGGCGTCCGACGCTGGCGACGTTCCTCGTCGGCTCGGCCGTCGGCGCCGGCCTGTTCGCGACGGCGGACGGCGGGACGGCCGTGCTGGTCACCGGGATGGTGCTGTCGTTCTTCAACCTCGGCGCGTGGGGCGCGCTCTACGCGCTGACGCCCGAGGTCTATCCGACCGCGCTCCGGGCGACCGGTGCCGGCGGGGCGGCGGGCTTCGGCCGGATCGCCTCGATCCTGGCGCCGCTGAGCGTGCCGCCGCTGCTGGAGATCGGCGGCTCGGGCCTGGTCTTCGGCATCTTCGCGGCCTTCTTCGTGCTCGGTGCGCTGGCGACCGTCGGCCTGCCCGAGCGGCGCGGCGAGGCGCTGGAGGACGTCGCGGACACCTCGGCGGAGGCCGCCGCCCGCTGAGGTCGCCGTGCGCCGAAGTCCCCCACGGCTGGCCGCGCACGGGCAGGCTGCGCCGCATGTCCCTCGACCCCGTGGAGACCAACCCCGACCACTACCGCGTGGTCTTCGAGAACGAACGGGTGCGGGTCCTCGAGTACAGCGACGTGCCCGGCGACCGCACGACACCGCACCGCCACCCCGACAGCGTCATGTACACGCTCAGCTCGTTCCGCCGTCGGCTGCACGCCGGCGACCAGCACCGGGACGTCGAGATGGCGGCGGGGTTCACCGGCTGGCTCCCTGCGCAGGTGCACGCCGGCGAGAACATCGGCGAGACGGGCACGCACGTGCTCTTCGTCGAGCTGAAGGACGGTTCGGCGCCGGCGACCGACGGGCACATCGGTCCGTCCTGACGCCGGAGCCGCTCCGGGGGTCGCGTTCGCGCTCAGCGGGTCCCGCAGCACCGGTGGAGCGCGAACACGACCCCAGAAGTCCCCCACAGGCGGTCGTGGTGGCCGCGGGCTCCTGTTGGTACGCCGTCCGGATCCGGCGCGCGGAGTCCGCCGCCCGCTGAACGTCCGATCGCAAAGAAGTCTTTGCAAAGAAGTCTTTGCGGTCTATCGTCGTCGGCATGGCCGAGCCGCCTCCCGTTCCACCCGCCGAGCCGTCGATCGACGTCACCGACGTCCGGGCGCTGCGCGCGCTCTCCCACCCGCTGCGCGGCAAGCTGCTCGGGCACCTGCGCACCTACGGTCCCTCGACCGCCACCCGGCTCGGTCAGGAGCTCGGCGAGAGCAGCGGCTCGACCAGCTACCACCTGCGGCAGCTCGCCACCTACGGCTTCGTCGAGGAGCTGCCGGACGAAGGGAACGCCCGTGACCGCTGGTGGCGGGCGCGGCACCGCAGCACCCACTTCGACAGCGCGGCCTTCCTCGCCGACCCGGGCGGCCGCGAGGCGGTGGACGAGCTCCTCCATCGCCAGCTCGGCCAGCAGCAGCGACTCCTGGCGAACTTCGCCGAGGAGTCGCAGGAGCTCGACGACGACTGGCGGACGGCGGCGTCCCTGAACGACTGGGCGCTGCACCTCTCCCCCGCGGCCGTGCGCGAGCTCGCCGAGGAGCTCAACGGCGTCATCGCCCGCTGGCGGGACACCCGGGAGGAGCCCGACCAGCCGTTCGTCAGCGTCCTGCTCGACCTGTTCCCCGTGAAGGAGTACCCGCTGTGACGCTCACCCCGCGGCAGGCGCAGCGCCGCTACGTCGGCCTCACCGCCCTGCGCTGGCTGCCGGTCGGCATCTCGGCGCCGGTGACCGTGCTGCTGGCCACGTCGCGCGGGCTCTCCCCTGCGGACATCGGCTTCACGATCGCGGTCTACGGACTGGTCACCCTGCTGCTCGAGCTGCCGACCGGCGGCCTCGCCGACGCGATCGGCCACAAGCCGGTCCTGGTCCTCTCCGGACTGCTCGGCATGGCGAGCCTGCTGCTCATGGTCGTGGCCGACAGCGTGCCGCTCTTCGCCCTCGCCTGGGCGGTGCAGGGCGCGAGCCGGGCGCTGGACTCGGGGCCACTGGAGGCGTGGTTCGTCGACAGCGTGCACGCCGCCGATCCGGACGCCGACGTGACCACGGGCCTGTCCCGCGCAGGCGCGGCCGACGGGCTGGGCCTCTCCTTCGGCGCGATCCTCGGTGGCGTCATCCCCCTGGTCGCCGGACAGGACAGCACGGCGCTCGCCGTCCCGCTCGTCCTGGCGGCCGCGCTCACGGTGGTCTCCGTGGTGGCGGTCCTGCTCCTCGTCGTCCCGCTGCGCACGTCCGACCGCTCGGGCGCGGCCGCGCTCGCCGCGGGCGTCCGTGAGGTGCCGCGGATCGTTCGGGACACCGCCGTCCTGGTCACCCGCGACCGCGTGCTCCGGGTGCTGTGGATCATCTCGTTCCTCACCGGCACGGTCCTGACCGCGATGGAGCTGCTCGGGCCGCTGCACTTCGCCGAACTGGGCGGCGGGCTGGCGGAGGGCTCGGCGGTGTTCGGCCTGGTGATGGCGGTGTCGTTCGCCGCGGCCGGGGTCGGCGCGCTGCTCGCCCCCTGGGGACGCCGGATCGCCCGCGGCTCCGTGGCCTGGGCGAGCCTGTGGTTCGCGGTGCTCGGCACCCTGACCATGGTGGGGGTCGCCCTGGCTCCGGGGGTGGTGGTCGCAGCCGTCGCGTACGCGCTGTTCTACCTGTTCAACGGTGCCGGCTGGCCGCTGCGCCAGCAGTTGATGCACGAGCAGACGACGTCGGCCCAGCGCTCGACCACCGTCTCGGCCGGGTCGCTGGCGCTCATGCTGGGCGGCATGCTCGGCAGCCTGCTCATCCCCCGGCTGGCCGAGGCCGCCGGCTACCCGGTCGGCTTCCTCGCCGGTGCCGCCGCGCTCCTGCTCCTCGGAGTCGCCTCGCTCGGCCTGCGCCCGACGCGCCCCGCCACCGAGCCGCAACCGGAGGTTCAGGCGTCGAACGCCGTGGGGTGACGGGCCTCGTACAGACCGACCCGCCCGCCGCCGGGCAGCCCGATGGCGGTGAGCCGGCCCCACCCCTGGTCGGTCACCGGGTCCAGCACCGGGACGCCGCGGGCGGTGAGCTCCGCGACGGTGCTCGTCGACGTCGTCGCAGACCAGGTAGAGCTCGACCGCTCCGGAGCTCTCCGCCGGGTGGACGGCGACCTCCGCCGGCGGGAGCGCGACGATCGTCCACCCGCCGCCGGCGTCCACGTGCCGGAGCCCGAGCAGGTCCCGCAGGAAGGCGCGGTCGGCCTCGGCGTCGCGGCTGTAGAGGATGACGTGCGCTCCGGTGATCACGGCCGGAACCTACGCGCGGGTGGCCCGGAGCCGAGCCGGGTACGCCGGGAGGCATGCCCGACTCGCACCTCGCAGGCCTGACCGTCGCCGTCACCGGCGCCACCGGCAACGTGGGCACCGCCCTGCTGCGCCGGCTGACCGACCCGGCGTCCGGCGTCGCCGAGGTGCGCGGGCTCGCGCGCCGGCAGCCGCCGGCCGAGGCGCCGTACGACCGGGTCCGGTGGCACCTGGTCGACCTCGGCGAGCCGGAGAGCGCGACAGAGCTCGAGCCGCTTCCTCGACGGCGTCGACGCGGTCGTGCACCTCGCCTGGGCGCTGCAGCCCGGTCGGCAGCCCGAGAAGCTGCGACAGGTCAACGTCGACGGCACCCGGCGGGTGATGGAGGCGGCCGTGTCCGCCGGCGTCGCGCACGTCGTCCACATGTCCTCGCTCGGGGCCTACGCGCCGGCGGCGGCCGGTCAGCGGGTCACCGAGGACTGGCCGGTCACCGGGATCGCGACCGCGCAGTACAGCCGCGACAAGTCCGCCGCGGAGAAGGTCGTGCGCGACGGTCGTCGGTCGGCGCACCGGCACGACGCTCACCGTCGTCCGGCCGACGCTCGTCCTGCAGCCGGAGGCCGGCAGCGAGATCGGCCGCTACTTCCTCGGCCCGGTGGTCTACGGCGCCGCCCGCGCCCTGCCCGGGAGGCTCGCCCGGCTGCTGCCGCTCCCCGCGCCCGGTCTGAACGTCGGCTTCGTGCACGCCGACGACGTCGCCGACGCGCTCGTGCGCATGCTCGACCGCCGCGCCGCCGGGCCGTTCAACCTCACCGCCGAACCGCTGGTCGACGCCGGCGAGCTGGCACGGGCACTCGGCACGCGCCGTCTGCCAGTGCCTGCCTTCCTGGTGCGGACGGCGCTGTCGGCGGCGTTCCACGCACGCCTGGTGCCCACCGAGCCGGGGTGGCTGGACATCGGACTGCGAGCACCGGCGCTCGATGCGACCCGCGCCCGCACCGTGCTCGGCTGGGAGCCGCAGCACCGCGGCGACGACGTGCTCCGCCGGTTCGTCGCCGCCCTGGGCCGCGGCGAGGGCGCGCCCGGGCACCCGCTCCTCCACCCGGCGGGCGGTCCCGGCGCGACCCGCGCGGGGATGACACCGACACGACCTGATCAGCCGGGGCTGCTCCCGAGCAGCGTGCGGGTCATGGCGTTGCGGGTGTCGAGCAGCTCGTCCAGGGCTGAGCGCAGGTCCTCGGCCGCGACGGACAGGTCGCGCCCGTCGGGCGTCCGGGTGGCGGCCAGCAGCGCCGCACGGCGGATCAGCTCCTTGAGGAACGACGCGGTCACGCCCTCGGTCCGCGCGATCACGTCGTCCAGACCCGAGGTCTCGACCGGCAGGTCGCCGCGGTAGAGCTCGAACAGCGCGCGCCGCGCGTCCGCGTCCGGGAGCTCCAGCGCCACGGCCTGGTCGACCCGGCCCGGCCGGGCGGCCAGCGCGGGCTCCAGCAGGTCGGCCCGGTTCGTCGTGAGCACGAAGACGACGTCGGCGTCCTCGGCCAGGCCGTCCATCTCGTTGAGCAGCTGGAACAGCAGCGGATGCTGGCCCGGGTGCATGCCGCGGTCCTCGGCGATCAGATCGACGTCCTCGACGACCAGCATCGCCGGCTGCAGCGACCGCGCGATGGAGCAGGCCTGGGCGATGAGGTGCATCGAGTTGCCGGTCAGCTGGACGACCGTCGTCCCGATCAGGCCGCTGGTCAGGAAGCGGACGGTGTGCGTCTTGCCGACGCCGGGCGGCCCGTAGAGCAGCAGGCCACGCTTGAGGTGCTGGCCCGCCGCGAGCAGGCGGTCCTTGTGACGGGCCACCTCCACGACCTGCCGCTGCACCTCGGCCAGGGTCTCCGAGGGGAGGATCACCTGCTCCGCGCCGAGCGTGGGCCGCCGGTGGAACTGCAGGAGCGCCTCCCCGTAGCCGAAGACGTCGGCGCCGAACGACAGCACCTGGCCGCGGAAGACGTTGCGGTCGAACGCCAGCTGCCGGATCTCGGCGGCCGCCCTGGTCGCGCCGCCGGCCGCCGTGCTCGCGATCTGCACGCTGACCAGCGGCCGGCCCATCTCGGGCTCGGGGCCACGGACCATCACCGCGGTGCGGACGTCGCCCTCGCTCACCAGGAGCAGCGCGCACTGCAGGCAGGCGCGGACCTCTCCTTCCGGGCCGCTCCCCCGATTCACCCGGGTGGCCGTGCCCGGCCGGGGACCGTGGTGGTCGAACGGCTCGGCCCCGCCGCCGAGCAGATCGGCGAGCCCGAACGGCCGGTGCTGGAAGCCCACGATGCCGACGAGCTCCGCGGTCCGCTCGTCGGCGGACGTCCACGCGTCGAGGCCGGCCTGCACGTTGACGTGCTCGTACGAGGGCCAGGTCTCCTCGACCACGTCGAGCTCGTGGTCGGTGTCCAGGTGGTCGAGGAGGATGCGGGACAGCGAGCTCCGCTCCCCCGCCCTGGCGGCGCCCACGACGCCGCGCACCGCGCGGCGGACGAGACGGCCGACGTCCGCGAGCTCGGGTCGCAGCTCGGCGTCGCCGCTCCGGCCGGGCATCGCGACGACTGCGGGCGCAGGCTCGTACGACGCCCATCCCATCGACCTACGCGCCATCGTTCCTCCCTGGTCGAGGAGCACGGACGGTAGCGGAACGGCGCGTCCTCGTCCCGGCGGTTTCGGACGGCTCAGCGGGCGCATTCTCGCTGCCCGGACTGAGGTCAGGCACCCAAAGCGCTATGCGGTCAAGTCGACACGCACCGTTGTCAGACCCTCGATCCGGGGCTACAGTCGACTGCATTGGGTGACCGAACTGGCACTTTCCGACACTTCTGCCCATCGACGAGCGCTCCGGAGACGCCCGTGCCCCTTCTGAACGTCGCACTGGTTCCCGCGCCGGATCTCGTCGTGGTGCGGCTGACCGGCGAATCCGACCTCTCGACGGCAGGGCAGCTGACCGACGCGCTCGCACAGGCGGCGGGCCTCGGCACCGACTCGGTCGTCGTCGACGTGGCCGCGGTGCGTTTCTGGGACTGCTCGGGCCTGCACGCGCTCGCCGACTTCACCGACCGACCTCGCGCGCGCCGGACGGCAGTGCCGGCTCGTGGGCGCGACGGCAGCCACCCGCCGGCTCGTCGTCCTCGCCGGATTCGCTCCGGTCCTGACCCTCGACGGACCGGTGCACCACCCCGCGGTCCGTCCCGCTGCGGCGCCCGTCCGGGTGGACCGGTCGGCCGGCGTCGTCCCGTCCGTCGCGGCCGCGGCCGCCGCGCGCCGGCGGCCTGCCGTGCGCTCGCACCCCGCCCCCACCCGTCGACGTGTCGACAGGTCGACGGGTGAGGCACGGGCCGCGACGCTCGCACTGCGCCGCTGGCGCTGAGCCCCGGAGTTCCGGGGCGGCCGGTCAGGCCAGCGCGTCGAGGCGCGCCATGTCCTCGTCGGAGAGTCGCAGCCCCGCCGCGCCCATGTTCTCGGTGAGGTGGTCCACCGACTTGGTGCCCGGGATGGGCAGCACGACCGGCGACTTCTGCAGCAGCCAGGCGAGCGCAACCTGCGCCGGCGTCGCACCCAGCTCGCGGGCGATGCCGGCCACGGGGCTGTCGGGCGCGGCGAGGTCACCGGTCGCGATCGGGAACCACGGGATGAAGGCGATGCCGTCGGCGGTGCACGCGTCGAGCACGTCCTGCGACTGGCGAGTGGTCAGGTTGTAGAGGTTCTGCACGCTGACGATCTCGGTGATCTCCTGCGCGGCGCGCAGCTGGTCGACCGAGACCTCCGACAGCCCGATGTGCCGGATCTTGCCCTGCTCGCGGAGCTCGGTGAAGGCGCCGAGCTGATCGGCCAGCGGCACGTTCGCGGTCGATGCGGTGCAGCTGGATGAGGTCGATGCGGTCCAGGCGCAGGTGCCGGAGCGACAGCTCGACCTGCTGCTTGAGGTACGCGGGGTGGCCCAGCGGGTGCCACTCCCCGGGGCCCGTGCGCACGAACCCGGCCTTGGTCGCGATGACGAGGCCCTCGGGGTACGGGTGCAGCGCCTCGGCGATGATCTGCTCGCTGACGAGCGGGCCGTAGGAGTCGGCGGTGTCGATGAAGTCGACGCCCTGCTCGACGGCGGCCTGCACCACGCGTACCGCGGCGGCGCGGTCGGCGGGCTCGCCCCACACGCCGGGGCCGGGCAGCTGCATCGCGCCGTAGCCGAGCCGGTGGACCGGAAGGTCCCCGCCGATCGCGAACGTGTCACTGGTCTGCGCTGTGGTCATGCCTCGTGCCAGCACGGGGCACCGCGCGAGGATTCCCGGCGTCGGCCTCGTGTTCGATGGGCCGGTGGGCGAGATCGTGGTGGTGCGGCACGGGCAGACCGAGTGGAGCCGGAGCGGGCAGCACACCGGGGTGACCGACCTCCCACTGCTGCCGGAGGGCGAGGACCAGGCCCGCGCGCTCGCACCGCTGTTGGCGGAGCGGACGTTCGTGGAGGTGCGGGTCTCCCCTCGCCGGCGCGCCCGCGACACCGCCGCACTCGCCGGGCTCACGCCCGACGCGGTCGACGGCGACCTGGTCGAGGTCGACTACGGCGGCTACGAGGGCCGCACCACGAGGGAGATCAGCGACGGGCTGGGCCGACCCTGGGCGCTCTGGCGCGACGGCGTCGTCCCCGGGGCGACCCCGGGCGAGACGCTGGCCGACGTCGGCCGGCGGGTGCAGCGGGTGCTGGACCGGGTGCGTCCGCGGCTGGCGGACGGCGACGTCGCGCTGGTCGCCCACGGCCACGTGCTGCGCGTGCTGACGGCGTGCTGGCTGGGCCTTGCGCCGGAGGACGGCGCGCTGTTCGCACTGCCCGCGGGCCGGGTCGGGGTGCTGGGCTTCGACCACGAGCGCCCGGCGCTCACCGCCTGGGCGCTGCGGTGAGCGTCAGCGCTGGGCGCCGACCGGCTGCCAGCGGCTCTCGGACACCGAGGCCTCCGGCTCCGGCCGCACGGGCCGACCGAACAACCAGCCCTGGCCGAGGTCCGCACCGAGCTCGGTGACCTGCTCGGCCAGCCGCTCGGTCTCCACCCCCTCGGCGACGACGACGGCGCCGAGCGAGTGGGCCAGGTCGATCACGGCACGGACGACGGTCCGCGCCCCGTCGTCCGGCAGCTCCTGCACGAGGCCCTTGTCCAGCTTGACCACGTCGGGGCGGACGGCGGCGAGCAGCGACAGGCTCGACCAGCCGGCGCCGACGTCGTCCAGCGCCACGCGCCAGCCCAGCGAGCGGAAGTGCTCGAGGATCGACACCAGGTGCCCGCGATCGGCGATGACGTGGGACTCGACGACCTCGAAGATCAGTCGTCCCGGGTCGATGCCGGTGTCGTGCACGGCCCGCTCGGTGCCGGCCAGGCACACCTGCGGCCGGTAGATCGACCTCGGGTGGAAGTTGACGAACAGGTCGGCGTCGCCGAGCCACGGTGCCGCCCCGGTGATCGCCGCCTCGCGGCCGATCCGGTCGAGCCGGTCCAGCCAGCCGGCCGACTCGGCCACGAAGAACAGGTCGCCACCGCCGACCTCGCGGCCGTCGACGACGCCCCGGAGCAGCGCCTCGTGGGCGACGACCGAACGGTCGGCCAGGGAGACGATCGGCTGGTAGACCGACCACAGCTCGGCCTCGGCGAGCACGCCGACCTCGACGGTCACGCCGCGGCGGGCCAGTTCGACGGCCAGCGTGGGGGCGTCGAGCAGACGGGCCGTCCGCGCGGCACCGCCGGCGGGCGGGTCGGTGGCGATCCGCACCGCCTCGGTCTCCGCGCCGGTGAGCTCCCGGGCCAGCCGCTGGAACAGCCGCTCCAGTCCGCGACCGCCGCGGGGGTCGACGATCTCGAGCATCCCCGGTGCCGTGGCGACGGAGAGCCCGAGCGCCTGCGCCGTCCGGGCGACCGCGGGCAGGACGTGACCGATGCTGGTGGCCAGCAGCGCGCGGGTGGCCCGGCCGGGCACCTCCCAGTGCCGGCGGCAGGCGCGCTCGATGCCGCAGTTGGTTCCCACGTCCGCAGGATGAACGACGGCCGCGCCCGCTCCGGCGCAGGCGCGCGGCCGTGTCACAGCCCGGTCGGGTGACACGCAGCGAACTCGCAGGCGCGGGACTACTCCGCTCAAGACTTAAGAGATTAAAGTCTGCGCATGACCGCAGTGATGACCGACCCGCCTCGTACCAGCCGCGGCGGTCGTCCGCGCGACCCCAGCCGCGATGGCGTGATCCGCGCGGCGATCCTCTCCCTGCTCGCCGATGTCGGTTACGGCGCGCTGACCATGGACGCCGTGGCCGCCGAGGCCGGTGTCGGCAAGGCGACGATCTACCGCCGCTGGCGCACCAAGGAAGACCTCGTCGCCGACACGATCGCTGCGCTCAGCCGGGCCGAGGTCAGCGCCCCGGACACCGGAGCGCTCGAGAGCGACCTGCGCGAGATGCTGCACACGATCGTCGGCGCCGTGAACGGGCCGACGGGTGCCGCCACGCAGGCTCTGCTGTCGACCGTGCCGCACAACCCGGCACTGGCGGCCGCCTTCCGCGACGGCCCGGTCGGGGTGTGGGCGCAGGCGTTCGCGCAGATCTTCGCGCGCGCCGAGAGCCGCGGAGAGGTCCGCCCCGGCCTGACCGGCAGCGTCGTGGCCGAGGCCATCACCGCGCCGCTGGTGCAGCGGTGGCTGGTGAACGGTCGGCCGGTCACGAACGAGTACGCCGACGAGGTGCTCTCGCAGGTCGTGATGCCGCTGCTGCGGGCCACCTGGTCACCGTCGGCCTGAGGGCTCACCAGCCCCAGGTGCCGGGGTCGCCCTTGAACGGGCCGACCACCTCGTCGGTGATCCAGCCGCCGTAGAAGTCGCCCGGCTGCGGTCGCACCTGCTCGCCGTCGACGAGCGCCCGGTCGACCCGGCCGGGGTAGAAGGCGACGGCGCCGCGCAGGTGCTCGTAGCCCGCGGACGGCGACTCGTACGACCAGCCGGCCTGCCGCAGGCGCCGGCCGTCGACGACGACGTCCCAGTACGTGGCCCGGCCCTTCCACTCGCACTCGGAGCTGCCGTCGGCGCGCTCGAGGACCCCGTCGGCGACGTCGTCGCGGGGGACGTAATAGACCGGCGGGTGGCTGGTCTCGCAGACGCGGACGGCGCGGCCGGTCTCGGCGACGACCCGACCGCCGGCCTCGACGACGACCCGGCGTGCGGTCACCTCCGCCGACGGGGGACGCGGGTAGTCCCAGACCGATTCCTGTCCCGGTCCGACCGGGTCGCGTGGCGGCTGCACGGCGACCAGTGTGCGCCGGATCAGCGGCGGCGCTTGCCGCCCTTGCGGTAGCGGGCCTTGCGGACGACGCCGACGGCCACGATCAGGCCGATCCCGCTGACGATCGCGATCCCGGGCGGGGATTGCAGGAAGCGCAGCGCGGCGGCCTTGCCCTGACCCGCGACCCGCTTGGGGCTGGTCTTGTACGCGAGCTGGTCGAGGGTCGCGGCGAGCGACTCACGGGCGGCGTCGATCTCCAGCTGGATCTCTCGAGGGTCGCGAGGCACCCCGACAGCCTGCCAGACGTCCCCGCGCGGGGGCCTGTCGAGCCTGCTCAGGCACTCGCTCGGACGAATCCTGTTGCCCTCGCTCCGTAGACTCCCGGCCTGCGCGGGAGTGGTGTAACGGCAGCCACGCCAGACTTAGGATCTGGTGCCTTCGGGCGTGCGGGTTCGACTCCCGCCTCCCGCACTCGGCTCGCTGCGTCCCGGGACAGGTCGTACGACCAATGTCCAGCAGCGGACTCGTACCCCCCGCCGCAAGAGTGCGGCGCGCGTCCGGATGAGACGCACGTCGACCAAGGGGGCAGCCATGTCCAGCCATCCGTCCCGACTTCGTCGCGGGGTCGTCCTTGCGCTGACCGTCGCATTCGCAGCGCTGGCCTTCCCGGCAGCGGCCTCGGCCGCCGCAGCCGAGCGCACGGTCTTCTTCGAGGAGACCGCCCGGGCCTTCTGGGAGGCGCCGCACACCTGCGCCGACGGGACGGTCGTCCAGGGCACCCTGATGGTGGAGAGCACGCGGGACTTCGAGTCGCCGGAGACGGCGGACTCCGACCCGACCGCCAGGGTCCAGTACCTGGCCGTCTGCCCTGGCGGGACGTCGTTCAGCTGGGGCGGAGTCCTGCCGGCGACCATCACCAGCGACCCGAACCTCAAGAGCGTGTCCGCCTCGGGGTCGGGAACGGTCCGGGACAACCTCGGCGTCGTGCACCAGGTGTCGTTCGACGTGACGTGGACCGGCGTCGGCCCCGTGGAGACGAGCGTTCGCACGACGTCGAACCAGGGCTTCTCGATCAACACCAGCACGAGGAAGGAACGTGCGGCGACCGCGGACGGCATCGTGATCTTCGACGGCGACGTCCTCGTGGACGGGCCCGCCGACCACCCGACCCGACCGGCCCCGTTCATCCGCGTCGACGAGGAGAAGACCACCCGGCCGCCCGGCTGAGCGCTCGCCGACCGATGGGACTCAGTCGAGAACGGCCCGTATCGACAGGGATGCGGACGGGCGCGTCGGGTCGTCGTCGTCCACGACCGCGAGCAGCTGCACCTCGCCGCCGCGGACGTCGCGCAGCGCCAGGCCCTCGACCTTGGCCACGCGCCCGCCCACGTCGGGCAACGGAGTCACGGCCAGCACCCGCTCGCCGTCGAGCAGCGCCAGGGCGGTCGCCACGACCGGCCCGTCGTCCACCGCGTTCGGGGTGTCCTCCGCGGCGGCGCTCACCAGGATCCGGCCGTCGGGGAGCACGACGGCGTCCGTGACCGCGAGGCCGACGCCCTCGACCTCGCCGAGGTCGTAGGTGCGCGGCTCTCCGACGGGAACGTGCGCCGGTGCGGTCGTCCCCAGCACGGCGGCGACGACGTCGTCGACCGGGACGGCGACGCTGGCGCTGGGCACCCCGGCGGCGAGGTTGCCGCGCTGGAACCAGCGCACCGTGCTGCCGTGCCGTGCGGCGCCCTCGAGGTTGAGCCGGCCCATGGGCACGGCCAGCGCCTCCGCCACCCTGGCGTACAGCGGCGCGAGGTCCCCCGGACTGGCGCTCGGCCCCTCATGGGCCAGCCGGACGAGGACCCCGCGCATCCGGCGCGGCGACGACCCCGACCCGAGCACGAGCACCGCCGGGGCGCCGTCGACCTCGACCGGGCACGCCACCTCGAGGTCGGGCTTGAGGTGCTTGGTCCCCGCCGCCTCGGAGAACCGGTCCAGGCCCTCGACCGGCGGGAGCAGCCGCACCGGGGTGACCGATCCGGGCCGGCACCACGCGGCGTGCGTGGCGTCGTCCTGGGCGACCAGCCAGCCGTCTCCCAGCGCGGCGACGCCGGACGCGGCGCTGACCGGCGTCCCGTCGTCGAACCGGAGCTCGGTGACGTCCTCCACGAAGACCCGCACGGGTCCTCCCTGCCCGGTGCGACGACGCCTCACCCCTTCGGAGGGCACCGGACCTCGGAGGACTCGTCGGCGGCGCCGGGACGGCCGATCCAACCGGGGTGACCGCCTTCCTGTCCCTGCGCTCCGCCGTCCTCGAGGGCACGCCGGAGGGCGGGGAGCCGCAGAGCTTCGACCCGTCCGTCCACGGCGACGCCCTGACGTGGCTCGGCTTCGAGCCCGGTGAGCCGGACGAGCCGGTGCTGAGCTGGCCGCGACCGCAGCGCTGGCCCACCGCCCGGCGACGGGCGAACGGACGGCACCGCGCGACCGTGGCCCGGACCGCCTGACGGTCAGGGAGCGCGCAGTGCCTCGGCCACCAGCGGGACCAGGGCGGCGAACGCCTGCCCCCTGTGGCTGCGCGCGTCCTTCTCGGCCGGGTCCAGCTCGGCCGAGGTGACGTCCAGTCCCTCGGGCACGAACACCGGGTCGTAGCCGAACCCGTTGGTGCCGCGCCTCTCGCGGATCACCCGCCCCCGCCACTCCCGTTCGAGCACGTGCTCGCGGCCGTCCGGCGTCACAAGGGCGGCCGCGCAGACGAAGCCGGCGCCGCGGCGCTCGTCGGGCACGTCGGCGAGCTGCGCGAGCAGCAGGGCAGTGTTGGCGTCGTCGTCGCCGTGCCGGCCCGACCACCGTGCCGAGAGCACGCCCGGCATGCCGTTGAGCGCGTCCACCGCGAGGCCCGAGTCGTCGGCGACCGCGGGCAGGCCGGTGGCCTTCGCCGCGTCGCGCGCCTTGAGCAGCGCGTTCTCCGCGAAGGTCGCGCCGCTCTCGACCGTGTCCGGGACGTCGCCGACCGCGTCCAGGCCCACGACCTCCACGCCGGGGACGGCGCCGACCAGCAGCCGCTGGAGCTCGGCCAGCTTGCCGGCGTTGCGGGTCGCGAGCAGCAGCCTCATCGCGCCAGCGCCTCCTGCTGCAGGCGGGTGAGCTCGGCGCAGCCGGTGACGGCCAGGTCGAGCAGGGCGTCCAGCGCGGCCCGGTCGAAGACCGCGCCCTCGGCAGTGCCCTGCACCTCGACGAAGCCACCGTCGCCGGTGCACACGACGTTCATGTCGGTACCGGCGCGCACGTCCTCCTCGTACGCGAGGTCCAGCCGCGGCTCCCCGTCGATGACGCCGACGCTCACCGCCGCCACCGACTGCACGATCGCCGTCGGGCGGGCCAGCTTCTTGCGCTCGCCGAGCCAGGAGACGGCGTC
This sequence comes from uncultured Actinomycetota bacterium, assembly GCA_963777095.1. Taxonomy (GTDB): domain Bacteria; phylum Actinomycetota; class Actinomycetes; order Mycobacteriales; family Geodermatophilaceae; genus CAVZOY01. The sequence continues at coordinate 342,299 of CAVZOY010000003.1, read as the reverse complement.
GGCGAGGGCGACGTAGGCGCCGGTGATCGCCGCGGTGCGGGTGCCGCCGTCGGCCTGCAGGACGTCGCAGTCGATCGCGACGCTGTTCTCCCCCAGCGCCGCCAGGTCGATCGACGCGCGCAGCGAGCGGCCGATGAGCCGGCTGATCTCGTGCGTGCGGCCGCCGATGCGGCCCCTGACCGACTCGCGGTCGCTGCGGGTGTGCGTGGCGCGGGGGAGCATCGAGTACTCGGCGGTTACCCAGCCCAGGCCCGACCCCTTGCGCCAGCGGGGCACGCCCTCGGTGACGCTGGCGGCGCAGAGCACCCGCGTGCGGCCGAACTCGACGAGCACCGAGCCCTCGGCGTGGTCGAGCCAGTGGCGGGTGATCGTCACGGGACGCAGGTCGTCGGCGGCGCGGCCGTCAGGGCGGGTCACCTGAGGGACAGTAATGATCCCTTCCATGCGTTCCGAACTCCGCTCCGTCCGCACCGGTGGCGCCCCCGCCGTCGTCGACCTGACCGACGAGTGCGCCGCCTTCGTCCGTGGTGGGGGCGACGGGCTGCTGCACGTCTTCGTCCCGCACGCCACGGCCGGGGTGGCGATCCTCGAGACCGGCTCGGGCAGCGACGACGACCTGCTCGCCCAACTCGACGTGCTGCTGCCCCGCGACGACCGCTGGCGGCACCGCCACGGCAGCCCCGGCCACGGCCGCGACCACGTCGTACCGGCGTTCGTTCCGCCGCAGACCAGCGTGCCGGTGCTGGAGGGCCTGCTGCAGCTGGGCACGTGGCAGCGGATCTGCCTCGTCGACACCAACGCCGACAACCCGCAGAGACACGTCCGGTTCTCGTTCCTGGCGGGTTGAGCGGCGGGATCACCTCACGCCCGACCGGGCGTGCATGCCGTCGGTGGCGGAGGGCAGGATCTCGGGCATGAGCGAGACCGCGACCTCCCCCGTCCGCCTCGGCCCAGGCGACCCCGCGCCCGACTTCACGCTGCCCGACGCCGACGGCACCCCGGTGTCGCTGTCGTCGTACCGGGGCCGCCGGGTGATCGTCTACTGCTACCCGGCAGCGCTCACGCCGGGCTGCACCACCCAGGCGGTCGACTTCACCGCCGCCGCCGGCGAGCTGGCCGAGGCCGGGCTCGACATCGTCGGCATCTCCCCCGACCCGCCGCAGAAGCTGCAGCGCTTCCGGGAGAAGGAGAACCTCGGCATCACGCTCGTGTCCGACGAGGACAAATCGGTGCTGACCGCGTACGGCGCCTACGGCCCGAAGAAGCTGTACGGCAAGGAGGTCGTCGGCGTGATCCGGTCGACCTTCGTGGTCGACGCCGAGGGCCGCATCGAGAAGGCGGCGTACAACGTCAAGGCCACCGGGCACGTCGCCAAGCTGCGCAAGGACCTCGGCATCGGCTGAGTTGGGGATCAGTGGTGGGCGGTCGCCTCCGCCCGCACCTTGGCGCGCGCGTCGGCGTAGTGCACGACCTCGAAGACCACGAGGCCGACGAGCAGCGCGGCCAGAACCGCCAGGGCGACCAGGGCCGGCACGAACTGGAGTCCCACGGGCGCCAGCAGGAGGATCGCGACGGCAACGGCCCGAGGCGGATTGATGCTGCCGACGTTGCGCAGCCGGAAGCCGAGATGGCCGAGGAGGTAGACCGCCACGCCACCGAACAGCGCCCACAGCGGTATCGCCGAGAGCGGATCGGTCAGCGCGTGGTGCTCCGTGTCGCCGACGTACTCAGCCACCTTCTTGAGTCCCAGCGACAGGTAGATGATCCCGGCGATCATCGGAAAGTGCAGGTAGGTATAGGAGTCGCGGGCCAGCCGCGCCCGCTCGGGTCCGGCCGGCGTGCGCGCGAGAACCCGCTCGGCCACCGGGGCGACGACGTCGAAGTACTCCCACCACAGGGCGACCGACACCGTCAGTCCGAGCAGCGCCACGGCGGCGATCGGCACGGTGAGCGGGAGGTCGAGCACCCCGACGCCGACCGCGATCAGCGACTCGCCGAGCGCGATGATCAGGATCAGGCCGTGTCGCTCGGCGAAGTGCCTCGGAGCGGGCAGTCGCCAGTCCGTGCCCGAGGCGTAGACGCCGACGTAGTCGACGACCAGGGCCAGCGCCCACAGTGCCGTCTGCGTGGTACCGCCGAGCACCGCACCGGTGACGAGCAGCACGGCCGCCGTTCCGACCGGGATCGCGGTGCGCCGCAACTGCCGCCGCAGCCCGGTGTCGCCACCGGCCGCGAACCAGTAGACAGCGAGATGACCGATGCGCACGACGGCCAGGCAGACCGCCAACAGGACCGGCGTGCTCAATCCTCCGTCGAGATCCCCCCACGCCTCTGGGATCGACAGGGCGACCAGGAAGAGCGCCGCCATCGCGACCAGCATCGCCGCTCGGACCAGCCCGGCGTCGGCCCGCGCCTGGTTGCCCAGCCACGCGTAGCTGCACCAGGCCCACCAGAGCAGGGCGAGCAGGACCAGCCCACGCAGCAGGCTGCGGATGCCGATGTCGTCGGCCATGAACGCGGTGACCTGCGTGATCGCGAAGACGAAGACCAGGTCGAAGAACAGCTCGAGCGTGGTGACCGTGTGGTCCTCCCGGGTCGGGAGGAAGCGCACACGGGCGGGGCGGGCATTTTCCGGAGTTGCCACGGCGGCCATCCTCACGCGCCTTCGGCCGTCCGCGGAAGGCCCGGACCATCACCGGCTCACGCCGACCAGCTGCCCGGTCTCGGCTGACACTCGGGCCCGCACCGATAGCCCGCGTCCCACGGGAAGGTGCCGTCGCGGTGGTCCCACGTGAGCTGCAGCGCGGGAACGGAGTGCTCCGGCGGTCGCTGGTAGAAGCGGTTGGCACCCAGCACGACGTCGCCCGGGTTGGGACACACCTCGGGGACCAGCCGTCCGGACCACTCGTCGAAGGTCAGCAGCTCCCCGGGTAGGAGGTCGCGCCCGTCGCGAACCATGCCGGCAACGCGCTGCAGGATGCCGTGGGCGTTGTCGCAGCCGAGGCCGACCACGACCAGCTCGGGGTGGCCGAACCCGAACAACCCGATGGTGTAGCCGAAGGCGGGCTCCCCGGACTCGTCCCCTCCCCCGACGTACTGCACGGCCCAGCCGTGCGCTCGGATCGTCTGGGCGGTGTGCGCGTCCTCCTGGTCGAGCCAGGCGGTGATCTGCGGATCGGTCGTCATGGGCGGCAGCGTCCGGGAGCGGTGCGACGGCGGGCGGTGCTCGCGGGTCGATGCCTGTGGACGGGGCCGCGCCTGTGGACTACGCGTCCGAACCGTCGGTGGCAGCCTTCTCCGCCGCGCGCTTGCGCCGGCGTCCCTCGTGCATCGCCGCGACCCGGGCGACGGGAATGGTGTGCCCCTCGGCGACCAGGTCGGCAGGGAGCACCTGCGGCTCGGGCAGCAACGCCGCCCACCCGTCGGCGTTCCCGAGCCGCTCGGCCGCCGTCCGCACGGTGACCTGGCCGGGCCGCACGGACGCCAACTCGTCCCACGGCACCGGAGCCGACACCGGCAGCCCGGGCCGGACCCGGGGGCTGTAGGCGGCGACCAACGTCGCCGAGTACGCACGGGTCGAGTCGACGAAGACCCGGCCGCCGCGGTCCTGCTTGATGTAGGCGGTGGTGGCCAGCTCGGGGTCGAGCCGCTCGGCCCGAACGGCGAGCGCGCGGGTGGCGGCAGCCGCGTCGTCCGCAGTCGTGTCCCGCAGCGGAACGACGACGTGCAGGCCCTTGGCGCCGCTGGTCTTGACCGCGCCGGCGAGCCCGACCTCGTCCAGCGCGCGGCGGACCAGCCCCGCGGTGGCGACGACGACGTCGAAGTCGGCGCCCTCGGGCGGATCGAGGTCCAGCACGAGGCCGCGTGGCCCGGTGTCCCCCACGCGGAAGAACGGGACGTGGAACTCCACGGCCCGCTGGTTGGCCAGCCACAGCAGCGTGCGGCGGTCGTCGCAGAGCACGTGGTGGACCTCGCGGTGCGAGGCCTCGGCCCAGACGGAGACCGTGCGGACCCAGTCGGGGGCACCCTTGACCACGTTCTTCTGCATGAACGGCGCCTGCCCCGGCCGCACCCGCACGATCGACAGCGGGCGGCCCGTCGAGCAGCGGGACGATCCGGTCGGCGAACGCGTCGAGGTGGTCGACGAGGTCGCGCTTGGAGACGTCGAGCCCGTCGCCCAGCGGCGCGTCCAGCGAGGTCAGCCGGACGCCGTCGCGTTCCTCCTCGCCGCTCATCGGATCAGATCTCGTAGACCGAGCCGGTGCTGACCAGCTCCGCCCGCGGGAAGACCGCCGCGGCCGACTTGAGCTGCGACTCCCGGTCGACCCACGTCGGCACGTGGGTCAGCAGCAGCCGGCCCACCCCCGCGGCGGCTGCCTGCTCGCCGGACTGGCGGCCGGTCAGGTGCAGGTCGCTGGGCAGACCCTCCATCTCCGGGAACGCCGCCTCGGCGAGGAGGACGTCGGCTCCGCGAGCGAGGTCGACCACGCCCGCGCAGGGGCCGGTGTCGCCGGTGTAGACGAGCGAGCGCCCGCCGAACCTCCAGCCGGATCGCGTTGCACTCGATCGGGTGCGCGGTGCGCGCGGTGCGGACGTAGAAGGGCCCGATCGAGAAGTCGCCCGGCCCGACGTAGACGAAGTCGAAGACATCGGTCAGCGGGTCGCCGTCGTCGTCGTACGCCATCGCCAGCCGCCGGTCGGCGCCGACCGGCGCGTACAGGGGCACCCGGGGCCGCGAGGACTGCGCCGAGTACCGGTGCCAGACGACGAACGGCGCGACGTCCAGGCAGTGGTCGGCGTGCATGTGCGAGATGAACATCGCGTCGATCTGGGACGGGTCGATGTACCGCTGCAGCGGTCCGAAGGCGCCGCTGCCGAGGTCGAGGACCAGCCGGAACCCGTCGTGCTCGACCAGGTAGCACGACGCCGCGGAGTCCGGACCCGGACCGCTGCCCGAGCAGCCGACGACGGTGAGCTTCACGCGGCACCCACCTGCGCCGCGTGCACCACCGTGCCGATCTCCGGCCCGAGGAAGCGGCGGCCGAGCCGGGTGAACGGCTCCGGGTCGCCGGTGGCCAGGAAACGGTGCACCGGCGGCGCGGCGTCCTCCGGACGCAACAGGTCGGTCTGCGTCAGCACGCGGTAGACGTCCTTCGCGGTCTCCTCGGCGCTGGACACCAGCGTCACGTCCTCGCCCATCACCAGCGAGATCACGCCGGTGAGCAGCGGATAGTGGGTGCACCCGAGCACGACCGTGTCGACCCCGGCGGCCAGCAGCGGGTCGAGGTAGGACTGAGCCAGGCCCACGAGTTGCCGGCCCGAGGTCACCCCGCGCTCGACGAAGTCGACGAACGACGGGCAGGCCGCGCTGGTGACCTCCACGTGCGCGGCGGCGGCGAACGCGTCCTCGTAGGCGCCGCTGGTGACGGTGGCCTGCGTGCCGATCACGCCGATCCGGCCGTTGCGGGTCGCCTTGGTGGCCCGGCGGACGGCGGGCAGGACCACCTCGATGACGGGGACGTCGTAGCGCTCGCGGGCGTCGCGCAGCGAGGCGGCGCTGGCCGAGTTGCAGGCGACGACGAGCATCTTGACGCCGTCGGCGACCAGGTCGTCCATCACCGCGAGCGAGTGCCGCCGGACCTCGGCGATGGGCAGCGGACCGTACGGCCCGTTCGCGGTGTCGCCGATGTACCGGATCGCCTCGTGCGGCAGTTGGTCCAGCACCGCCCGGGCCACGGTCAGCCCGCCCACGCCCGAGTCGAAGATGCCGATCGGCGCCTCCGCGCCTCCGCCCGCCGAGGGCCCACTCGTCGTCGCCATGTCGCCGTGCACGTTAGCTGCCGGGAGCGACGCCGTGCCGGTCAGCACGCGCGGCGTCGCACGCGGTCACGGCCGCGCGGGCGGCCCGCACCAGCGCGGCGTTGTCGGCTGCGGCGCGTCCGTCGGGCAGGACCAGGGTGTCCTCCAGGCCGATGCGCGTGGCCAGGCCGCGCCGGGCGGCGAGCTCGACCATCGGCCAGCAGCTCGCCCCCTCGCCGTGCAGCAGGACCTCGCGCCCGGCCCCCGACACCAGGCCCACGAGCCGCTCGGCGCGGGCCCCCGTCGCCTCGTCGTCCCCCCGGTCGGGCAGCTCGACGAGCACCCGCAGGCAGGCGTCGCGGTGCGGGGAGCGCGACCAGGCCTCCGCCGCCCGGCTGTGCCAGATCCCGGCCTCCACGCCCACGCCGCGGTCGAGCAGCGCGGCGGCGACGTCCTCCGCGCCGTCCTCGTGCCAGTTCACCGACGCGAAGTCGGGCGGCTCGACCCACGAACGCACAGCGGCGATCCGCTCGGCCGGGTCGGGGGCCGCCCACGCGCCGGTGGTCACCCCGATCGGCAGGCCGGGCACCGCTACTCGCACAGCAACGAGTACGTCGGCGAGCGCGGCGCCGTTCAGGGTGTCGGCGCCGTCAGCGTCCTTGACGTGCAGGTGGACGGCGTCCGCACCGGCGGCTGCCACTGCGGCCGCGTCGCGGGCCAGGGCGGCGGGCGTCACCGGCAGCGCCGGGTGCTCGCCGGGGCGGCGGGCGCCGTTGAGGCAGGCCTTCAGGAGCGGCACGGGCTCAGGCCCAGAGCTGGCCCTCGAGCGCGGAGGTCGCCTCCTCGAGCGTGCCCGCGTAGGCACCGGTGGAGAGGTACTTCCAGCCACCGTCGCAGACGATGAAGCAGATGTCGGCGCGGCGGCCGGCCGCGACCTCCTTGTCGGCGATGCCGAGCGCGGCGTGCAGGATCGCGCCGGTCGAGATGCCGGCGAAGATGCCCTCCTGCTCGACCAGCTGCCGGGTGCGCTGGATGGCGTCCTCCGGCCCCACCGAGAACCGGGAGTCGAGCAGCTCGGGGTCGTACAGCTCGGGGATGAACCCCTCGTCGATGTTGCGCAGGCCGTAGACGAGCTCGCCGTAGCGCGGCTCGGCGGCGATGACCTGGACGCCGGGCTTGTGCTCGCGCAGGTACCGCGAGACGCCCATGAGCGTGCCCGTCGTGCCCAGGCCCGCGACGAAGTGCGTGATCGAGGGCAGGTCGGCCAGGATCTCCGGACCGGTGCCCTCGTAGTGCGCCTGGGCGTTGGCCGGGTTGCCGTACTGGTAGAGCATCACCCAGTCGTCGTGCTCGGCGGCCAGGCCCTTCGCGACGGCGACGGCCTGGTTCGAGCCGCCCGCGGCCGGCGAGTAGATGATCTGCGCGCCGTACATCTCGAGCAGCTGACGCCGCTCCACCGAGGTGTTCTCCGGCATGACGCAGATCAGCTTGTAGCCGCGCTGCCGCGCGACCATCGCCAGCGAGATGCCGGTGTTGCCGCTGGTCGGCTCCAGGATCGTGGCGCCCGGCGCCAGCGACCCGTCCTTCTCGGCCGCCTCGATCATCCTGATCGCGGCGCGGTCCTTGATGGAGCCGGTGGGGTTGTGGTCCTCGAGCTTGGCCCACAGCCGGACGTCAGCGGACGGCGACAGCGACGGCAGCCCCACGAGCGGGGTGCCGCCGAGCGACTCGACGAGGTTGGCGAAGCGGGCCATCAGAGCTCTTCGGTGTCAGGGAAGCGGTCGGCGGTCAGCCGCCCGCGACCGCCGGCAGGATCGTCACCGAGTCGCCGTCCTTGACCTGGGTGTCCAGGGCGCCGGTGAAGCGGACGTCCTCGTCGTTGACGTAGACGTTGACGAAGCGGTGCAGCTTGCCCTCGTCGGTCACGAGGCGGGTCTTCAGCCCGGGGTGCTTGTCGTCCAGGTCGTCGACGAGCGCGCCCAGGGTGTTGCCGCTGCCCTCGACGGTCTTGTTGCCGCCGGTGTGGGTGCGCAGGATGGTCGGGATCCGGACCTCGATGGCCATGACGTGCGGTTCTCCTCGTGGATGAGATCGTGGGATGCATCGGCGCGCCGGGCGCCGTGCTCGATGGGGCAACGCCCCTGCGCCGTCGGCGATTCCGCCGGATGGTGGGTTGGCGGTCGGCCCTCCTGCAGGGTCCCGCCGCGAGCCTGCGAGCGGCGGGGGCAGGAGGGTCCTCATTCAGTCGTAGACGACGGTCGTGGGCGTGTGCCCGAAGAGGTAGGACTCGACGACGTCGACGTCCTCCTCGGTGATCCGGCCGTCGACGATGCGGAAGCTGCGGAACTCCACCTCGTCGCCTTCCAGGCCGGTCCGCGCGCCGTGCTCCCGGGTGGAGACGAGCACGTAGTGGGCGTTCGGCTCGGAGGCGTAGCTGACGTCGGTCCGCGACGGGTAGGCCTCGGTGGCCGTGTGCGAGTGGTAGATCACCACCGGCTCCTCGTCCCGGTCGTCCATCTCCCGGTACAGCCGCAGCAGGTCGCCCGAGTCGAACTCGTAGAACGTCGGGGACCGTGCGGCGTTGAGCATCGGGATGAACCGCTCGGGGCGGTCGCTGCCCTCGGGGCCGGCGACCACGCCACAGGCCTCGTCCGGGTGGTCTTCCCGGACGTGGGCCACGATGGCGTCGTAGGTCGCGCGGTCGATGCGCAGCACGCCCAGCATTCTAGGCGTCCGTGCTGCGGTATCCCGAGCTGCCTGCGGACGACGGCCCAGGGAACGGCGTGGTGAAGGCCACACGACCGCAGGCGATACGGTCCTTCCTCGTGTTGGTGACCCGGTGCTGCTGAAGATCGTGATGATCGCCGGGGTGGTGCTGGTGGCCCTCCCCGCGCTCTGGCTGGGCGTCCGGGGAGCCGGCCGTCGCCCTGGCTACAGCGCCGCCGATCCCGGCGACCGCGCCTCGATCGTCGTCCTCGTCGTGCTGCGGGCACTGACCCTGCTGCTGGTCCTCGCCCTGTCGGCCGTCGTCCTGGTGTCCGCGATCGGCGCGCTGATCAAGGACGTCGTCATGCCCGACCTGGTGCTGATCTTCTTCGTGCTGGACCTGCTGCTCGCCGTCCTCGTCCTGCTCACCTTCGGCCGGCGCGACCGGCGACCAGCGCGTCGACGAGCGAGCCCTGCACGGCGGTGAGCCAGTAGTAGACGGCCAGCTGCTGGCCCTCGTCCTCGGCCGGGTCGTCGGGCGGCTCGGTGTCCTCGGTGATGTCCAGCCGGACGCCGAGCGCGAGGCGGACGTCGTTCGTGGCGCGCAGCCAGGCACCGGCCTGGTCGCGATCGAGCCGCACCTCACCGCCCCCGGGCGGCAGCGTCGCGCGGACGGTGGCCAGGTCGTCGGCCTTGCCGCTGCGCAGCGACTCCTCGGTCATGTCGCGGTAGTCGGCGGCGATCTCGGCGTCCCCGCGGTGGCCGTCGGGGAACAGCCGCTCCAGCACCGGGTCGTCGGCGACCTCGTCGGCATCGAGCAGCTGCTCCAGCTGGTCGAGCAGCAGGCCCAGGATGCCGGCCTCGGCCGCGTCGAACCGGGCGACGACCTGGTCTCCGTCGGCACGGAACGCGTTCATGCGTCCCGCTGGTAGCTGGCCCACAGCCCGTAGGCGTGCAGCCGGCTCGTGTCGTGCTCCATGCGCTCCTTGGGGCCATGACTGACGACTGCCTTGCCCTCGTGGTGCACCTGGAGCATCAGCTTCGTGGCGGTGGCCTCGTCGTAGCCGAAGAGCTCCTGCAGCACGAACGTCACGTAGGTCATGAGGTTGACGGGGTCGTTCCAGACGACGGTCACCCACGGGCGGTCGAGGTCGAACTCCTCGTCGACCGTGGTGTCGGGGGTCCGTTCGGGCGCGAGCGGTCCAGCCACGCGATCACCTTAAGACCCGATGACGTCGGCGGTTCTCCCCGCCAGCAGGTCAGCGCCGCACGACCGTCCTACGCTGCGATCATGGCGACGACCGACTGCCCGACGGCGCCCGCGCTGCTCACCGACCGGTACGAGCTGACCATGGTCGCGGCCGCGCTGGCCGACGGGACGGCCGCCCGGGACTGCGTGTTCGAGGTCTTCGCACGGCGCCTGCCGCACGGCCGCCGGTTCGGCGTGGTCGCCGGCACCGGCCGCTTCCTGGAGGCGCTCCCCCGCTTCCGGTTCGGGAACGACGAGCTGCGCACGCTGCAGGAGCAGGGACTGACCGACGCCCGGCTGCTGGACTTCCTCGCCGGGTTCCGCTTCAGCGGCGACGTCGAGGGCTACGCCGAGGGCGAGCTCTACTTCCCCGGTTCGCCGGTGCTCAGCGTCCGGGCGCCCTTCGCCGAGGGCGTGCTGCTGGAGACCCTGGCCCTGTCGATGCTCAACCACGACAGCGCCATCGCCTCGGCGGCGGCGCGCATGGTCTCGGCCTCCTGCGAGCGACCGTGCATCGAGATGGGCTCGCGGCGCACGCACGAGGAGGCCGCGGTGGCGGCGGCCCGGGCGGCCTACCTCGCCGGGTTCGCGTCGACGTCGAACCTCGAGGCCGGGCGGCGCTACGGCGTCCGCACCACGGGCACGGCCGCGCACGCCTTCACCCTGCTGCACGACGACGAGGAGTCGGCCTTCCGCTCGCAGGTGGCCACCCTCGGCACCGGGACGACGCTGCTGGTCGACACCTACGACGTCGAGCAGGGCATCCGGACGGCGGTGAAGGTGGCCGGGCCCGAGCTCGGCGCGATCCGGCTGGACTCCGGCGACCTGCCGACGCTGGCCACCCGCGCGCGGGCACTGCTCGACGAGCTCGGCGCGACGGCGACGCGGGTGATCGTCACGAGCGACCTCGACGAGCACTCCATCGCCGCGCTGGCCGCGGCCCCCGTCGACGGCTACGGCGTCGGCACGTCGCTGGTCACCGGCTCCGGCGCACCGACCGTGGGGATGGTCTACAAGCTGGTCGAGCGGGACGGCGTCCCGGTGGCCAAGCGGTCGGAGAACAAGGCCTCGACCGGCGGGCGCAAGTTCGCCGTCCGCCGGCACGAGGACGGCGTCGCGACGGCCGAGGTGGTCAGCGCGGAGCCGATCGAGGCTCGGGACGGGGACCGCGACCTCGTCGTCCCGCTGGCCAAGGGCGGCGAGCTGCTCGACCCCGCCGGCCCGGCCGAGCTGCTCGAGCGGGCGCGGGCGCACCACGCCGATGTGCGGCAGGCGCTGCCGCCGGAGGCGTGGGCGCTGTCCCGGGGCGAGCCGGTTCTGGACACGGTGACGACATGAGACGGGCGCTGCTCGTCGTCGACGTCCAGAACGACTTCTGCGAGGGCGGCAGCCTCGCCGTCGCCGGCGCCGCGGCCGTGGCCGCCGCGATCTCCGAGCACCTGCGGACTGCGGGGAACTCATACGCGCACGTCGTCGCCACCCGGGACCACCACATCGACCCGGGCGGGCACTTCGCCGAGCAGCCCGACTACCTCGACACCTGGCCGCCGCACTGCGTGGTGGGCACCGACGGCGTGAAGCTGCACGCGAACCTCGACCGCGACCCGATCGAGGCGGTGTTCGACAAGGGCGAGCAAGCCCCCGCCTACTCAGGCTTCGAGGGGCACACCGCCCATCGGGTGGCGCTCGCCGACTGGCTGCGGTCGCACGACGTCGACGCCGTCGACGTGGTGGGCATCGCCACCGACCACTGCGTGCGCGCGACCGCCCTGGACGCCGTCGCCAACGGCTTCTCCACCCGAGTCCTGCTGAACCTGACCGCCGGCGTCGCCGAGGCGTCGACGGAGGCGGCCCTGGAGCAGCTGCGCAGCGCCGGCGTGGAGCTGGAGGGCTCGGTCCACCGGGCCTGAGGCGCCGCGCGCCAGACGCCTACCACGATCGCCGAACTCACCCTGCAGGAGCCGACCTCGCGCTGTGCCGCGAGCTCGGGCACCGTGCGGCGAGTTCGGCGATCAGAAACGCCGCGCGCCAGGGACGGCCGGCGGCTCAGACGGCGTCGAGCACCTCGTCGCGCGTGAAGCCGAGCACCTGCAGCACGGCGTCGAGATAGGGCAGGTTGAGCGCCGCATCGGCCTGGGCGCGGACGACGGGCTTGGCGTTGAAGGCGATGCCCAGGCCCGCGACGTTGAGCATGTCGAGGTCGTTGGCGCCGTCGCCGACGGCCACGGTCTGCTCCATGGGGATGCCGTGCTCCGCGGCGAAGCGCTCCAGCGCCCGGGCCTTGCCGGCCCGGTCGACGATCTCGCCGACGAGGCCGCCGGTCAGCCGCCCGTCGGCCACCTCCAGCGTGTTCGCCGCGGCGAAGTCCAGCCCCAGCAGCTCGGCCAGCGGGTCGGTGATCTGGGTGAAGCCGCCGCTGACGATCCCGCACCGGAAGCCCAGCCGCTGCAGCGTGCGGATGAGCGTGCGGGCCCCTGGCGTCAGCACCAGCGCCTCGCGCACCTCGTCGAGCACCTCGACCGGCAGCCCGCGCAACGCCGCCACCCGGGCCCGCAGCGACTCCGCGAAGTCCAGCTCGCCGTTCATCGCCGCGGCGGTGATCCGCGCGACCTCGGCCGCGCGCCCGGCCCGCGCGGCGAGCTCGTCGATGACCTCGCCGAGCACCAGCGTCGAGTCGACGTCGAGCACGATCAGCCGCTTGCTGCGGCGGGCCAGGCCCACCTGCTCGACGGCGATGTCGGCGCCGGTCTCGGCCGCGACGGCGGCCAGTGCCGTCCGCAGCGCCGTGGACCCGGCTCCGGACACGGTCAGCTCGATGCTGGTGACCGGGTAGTCGGACAGCCGGCGGATCGCGTCGATGTTGCCGCCCTCGACCGCGATCGCCCGGGCGGCGCCGGCGACGGCGCTCGCAGGCACCGGCCGGCCGAGCACGATCACGTGGTGCGGGCGGCTGTCCGGCACCGGAGCGGGCGACGGCCCGGACGCCGATTCGACCTGAACGCGCATGCCGGTGTCGGCCGCGACGGCGTCTGCGAGCACCTTCAGCCGGCCGAGCAGCGCGGCGTCGTCCTCCGCCGGACCGCCGTCGGCCTCCAGTGCGGCGACGACGACGCCGAGCACCAGGTGTCCGTGGACGACGACCTGCTCGACGTCGACGACCTCGACCGCCGGGCCGTCCTCGGCCAGGGCGGCGAAGAGGCGGGCGGTCACGCCGGGGCGGTCCTCGCCGGTGACGGTCAGCAGCGCGCGGGCGGATCCGGGCGCCATCGGCTCCGGGGTGCGGGGAGTCGGTGAAAGGACCCCCTCCCCCCACCCCTCGTCGAAGGACCCCCGTCCCCCTCACCACTCGCAAGCTCGCGGCGAGCCTCTGGACGGGGGCCGTGCCCTGGAGGGGGCCGTTCCACGTCGCGTCCGCCTCGGGTGTCGTCGCTCAGGTCGGGTCGGGGTCGTTCGGTCCCTGCCGCGGACCGGACCCGCCGACGAGCTGGTCGGCGTAGGGCTCGTGCCGCTTGCCGGCGTGGGCCTCGTCCTGCAGGCGCTGGAGCAGGTGCGGGTAGTGCGCCTCGAACGCCGGACGCTCCGAGCGGATCCGCGGGATCTCCACGAAGTTGTGCCGCGGCGGCGGCGACGAGGTCGCCCACTCCAGCGAGTTGCCGTGGCCCCAGGGGTCGTCGCGCAGCGCCAGCCGCCCGTGCTTCCACGACTTCACCACGTTGTAGATGAACGGGATGACGGAGGCACCGAGGATGAAGGAGAAGATCGTCGAGACCGTGTTCAGGGTCGTGAACCCGTCCCTGGCGGCGTAGTCGACGTAGCGCCGCGGCATGCCCTCGTTGCCCAGCCAGTGCTGCACCAGGAACGTGCCGTGGAAGCCGATGAACACCATCCAGAACTGCAGCTTGCCGATGCGCTCGTCCATCATCCGGCCGCTCATCTTCGGGAACCAGAAGTAGATCCCGCCGTAGGCGGCGAAGACGACGGTGCCGAAGACCACGTAGTGGAAGTGGGCGACCACGAAGTAGCTGTCGTTGAGGTGCCAGTCCAGCGGGGGCGAGGCCAGGATGACGCCGGTCAGCCCGCCGAGCAGGAAGGTGACGAGGAAGCCGACCGAGAACAGCATCGGCGTCTCGAACGTCAGCTGACCGCGCCACATCGTGCCGATCCAGTTGAAGAACTTGATGCCGGTGGGCACGGCGATCAGGTAGGTCAGGAACGCGAAGAACGGCAGCAGGACGGCACCGGTGGCGTACATGTGGTGCGCCCACACGGCCAGCGACAGGGCGCCGATCGCGATCGTCGCGAACACCATGCCCTTGTAGCCGAACAGCGGCTTGCGGCTGAACACCGGGATGATCTCGGTGATGATCCCGAAGAACGGCAGCGCGATGATGTAGACCTCGGGGTGACCGAAGAACCAGAACAGGTGCTGCCAGAGCATGGGCCCGCCGTTGGCCTTGGTGAACACCAGCGATCCGAGGTTGCGGTCGGAGAGCATCACGAGCAGCGCGGCGGTCAGGATCGGGAAGGCGAAGAGCACCAGCAGGCTGGTGACCAGCGTGTTCCAGGTGAAGATCGGCATCCGGAACAGGGTCATGCCGGGCGCGCGGAGGCAGACGATCGTGGTGATGAAGTTGACCGCACCGAGGATCGTGCCGAGGCCACCGACGACCAGGCCGGCGAACCACAGGCTCGCACCCGCCCCCGGGCTGTGCGCCCCCGTGGACAGCGGGGCGTAGGCGTACCAGCCGAAGTCGGCCGCGCCGCCCGGCGTCAGGAAGCCGGCGGTGGCGATCAGGCCGCCGAAGAGGAACAGCCAGAAGGAGAAGGCGTTCAGCCGCGGGAACGCGACGTCCGGCGAGCCGATCTGCAGCGGCATGATCAGGTTCGCGAACGCGAAGAACAGCGGCGTCGCGAACAGCAGCAGCATGATCGTGCCGTGCATGGTGAGCAGCTGGTTGTACTGCTCCGGCGACAGGTACTGCATCTCCGGCTGCGCCAGCTCGGCCCGCATGAGCATGGCCATGATGCCGCCGATGATGAAGAACATGAACGAGGCCGTCGTGTACATCAGGCCGATGGTCTTGTGGTCGGTGGTGCGCAGCAGGTTCGAGAGCCGCGACCCCTTCTCCGCCGCGCGAACCGGGCTGGGACGGCTCACGATCGGTGCCGGTGCGATCGTCACGCGGGGGAGCTTAGACGGTGGGGACGACGTCCCTCCTACCGAGCCGTCGGCACGCCGGACGGCGCGCCGGAGTCCCGCCGCAGGTAGGTGCCCAGGCGGACGGCGACGCTGACGGTCACCGGCTCGGGGAGCCGGGCCACCGCCGCGGCGAGTTCCTCCCGCGACCGGTGGCGGGAGTGCGGGCCCATGCCGACCAGCGCCCGCACCGCCGCGTGGTCCAGCCGCAACTCCTCCCGGTGGACGGCCGTCGTGACCGGCTCCAGGTGCGGCTCGAGCGACGCCGACAGCCGGGCCTCCTTGTCAGGGTCGACCCGCAGCAGCCCGAGCGGCCCGACCACCTCCGCGAGATGCGTGGGCTCCGGCGTCGCCACCACGAGCCGGCCCTCCGGCCGCAGCACCCGGGCGATCTCGGCACCGCCGCGCGGCGCGAACACGACCAGCACCCGGTCGAGGACCGCGTCGCGGACGGGCAGCCGCGCCCACCCGTCGGCCACGACCGCGATCGCCCGGGGGTGCGCCCGCGCGGCGCGGCGGGCGGCGTAGCGGGAGGAGTCGACGACGACGCCGACGGCGTCCGGCAGCCGGTCGAGGACGCCGGCGAGGTGCGCCCCGGTGCCTCCGCCGAGGTCCAGCAGCGACCCCGGCAGCGGACCGTCGGCCAGGACGGCGTCGCCGAGCGCGCGGGTCAGCCCGGCGTAGTGGCCGGCGCCGAGGAACGCCATCCGGTCGGCCACCATCGCCGCGTCGTCGCCGGACGGCGGTCGGTGACCCGGCGGCAGCAGCGTGACGTGCCCCTGCCGGGCGCGGTCGAAGACGTGGCCGGCGGTGCAGCGCAGCGACGCGGCGTCCGCGGTCAGGCCGGCGCCGCAGACCGGGCAGGCGAGCAGGTCCACCGCGCGCGGGGGCAGCGCGGGGGTGGTCACGACGCCCCGACGGACTCGGCGCGGCGCTCGACCGAGCGGCCCGGTACGACCGGCACCGCGGCGAGGGCGGCGACCGCGCCCATGGCGAAGGCCGTGGCGTATCCGGCGCCGGCGTCTATGAGCACACCGGCGAGCGGGACGGTCGCCGCGGCGACGACGTGCTGGGCGGTGTTGTGCCCGCCCAGGGCCCGGCCGGCCCACGCGCTGCCGGCCTGCTCGGCGACCGAGGTGAACGCCACCCCGTTGGGGCTCACCGTCACCACCGCCGCGGCGGCGACGGCCGCCGCGGCGACGGCGGGTGCGAGGACGTCGGGGGTGAGCGCGGCCACGAGCGCCAGGACGGCGACCACGACGGAAACCGCACCGGCGATGAGCCGGAGCGGCCCACGCGGCTGCCCGCCCGGTCGGACCAGGCGCCGGCCCCGAGCCGGGACAGCGCTCCGCCGCCCTGCGCCGCCGCGAGCAGTGAACCGGCCGCGGCGGCGGACCACCCGGACTGGCGGACGAGGAAGTCGAACGAGTACGCCGCGACCGCGAACTGCGGAACGACCAGCAGGCTGCCGGCGGCGTGCAGCCGCCACAGCACCGGCGTCCGGTAGGGCGACGACGTCGGTGCGGCCGACGAGCGCGCGGGCCGCGCCGGGTCGCGCACCAGCACCCCGATGAGGACGGCGGCCGCCGCGCACATGGCCGCGAGCACCGCGAAGGCCCGCCCGGTGCCGTGCTCGGCGAGCCGCGGCAGCGTCAGCGCCGCCACCATGACGCCGAGCGGCTGGCCGGTCTGCCGGACGCCCATGGCCAGGCCGCGCTGCCGCTCGGGGAACCAGCCGAGCACGAGGCGACCGCTCGCCGCGTGCACCGACGCCGTGCCTGCGCCGGCGAGGACGAGCCAGAGCCCGGTGGCCACCAGCGACGACGCGGCCGCGGCCCCGACCAGCGCGGCCGCGCCCACCGCCAGTCCGACAGCGAGGACGACGCGCTCGCCGAACCGGTCGGCCAGGCCGCCCCAGCCGATCAGCGTCAGCACGAGGCCGAGCAGCGGCGCACTGACCAGCAGGCCGATCTGCGCGAGCGAGAGACCCTCCGCCCGCCAGGCCACGGTCAGGAACGGCAGGCCGTGCTGCACCGCGCAGGCGGCCACCAGCCCCACCAGCCCGACGAGCAGGTGCCGCCATCGGGCCCGCCGCGCGTCGGTCACCGGACCACGGGGTGGAACACGACGTCGCCCAGCGCGCCGTCGTCCGCCGTCGCGGTGACGAACGTGCCGTGCGGCTGACGTCGCCGGTCGGTGGGCGAGCCCGGGTTCAGCAGCCGCAACCCGCCTGGCGCCGTCGTGTCCCACGGGATGTGGCTGTGGCCGAACACGAGCAGGTCGGTGTCCGGGAACCGCACGGCGCAGCGGGCCTCGCGGCCCTTGGCGTCACCGGTCTCGTGCACGACGGCGAGCCGCACCCCCTCGATCTCGGTGCGGGCGACCTCCGGCAGCCGCTCGCGCAGCGCGCCGTGGTCGTTGTTGCCGAAGACGGCGACGAGCCGCCGCGACCGCTGCTCGAGCGCGTCGAGGAGGGCCACGTCGACCCAGTCGCCGGCGTGCACGACGACGTCCGCGGCTTCGATCGCCGTCCACAGGGAATGAGGTAGGTCACGTGCGCGCTGGGGGACGTGCGTGTCCGACGTGAACACGAGCGAAACGGGCACGACGCCATGGTCGCAGGCGGCTAGGTTGCCCCCGTCGTCCGCGACCGGGCGGTACCGCAACGGCCCTCGGAGACCAGCGTGAGCGAAGCGACCCCCACCCCTCCCCTGCCCCGCGGCACTGCCGACGAGCAGGAGCCCTACGAGCGCCGGTGGCTCGCCCTCGGCGTGATCGCGATGACCGTGCTGCTGATCATCCTCGACGCCACGATCGTGAACATCGCGCTGCCCGCGGTGTCGGCCGACCTGGGCGTCGACGCGGCCTCCCAGCAGTGGATCGTCACCGCCTACACGCTGACCTTCGGCGGCTTCCTGCTGCTGGGCGGACGCATCGCCGACTTCTGGGGACGCAAGCGCACCTACCTCGTCGGCGCCGCAGGGTTCGGCGTCGCCTCGGCGCTCGGCGGTCTCGCCCAGAACGAGGCCATGCTCTTCGGCGCCCGGGCCCTGCAGGGCGTCTTCGGCGCGCTCCTGGCGCCGGCGTCCCTCGCGCTGATCACCGTGCTGTTCACCGACGCCAAGGAGCGGGCCAAGGCCTTCGCGGTCTACGGCGCGATCGCCGGCGGCGGGTCGGCCGTCGGCCTGCTGCTCGGCGGCGTGCTCACCGAGTACGCCGACTGGCGCTGGTGCTTCTGGGTCAACCTGCCGGTCGCCGTGCTCGCCATCGCCCTGGCCATCCCGTTCGTCCCGGAGAGCCGGGCGCCCGGCGACACGCGCTACGACATCCCCGGCGCGATCCTCGTGACGCTGGGCCTGACCTCGTTCGTCTACGGGTTCACCCGCGTGGCTCAGGCGTCGCTGGAGAACGGGCAGGCCGGCGGCAGTGGGGAGAGCGGCTGGACCGACCCGTGGGCGCTGTTCTACATCGCGCTCGGCGTGGTGCTCGTGGCGGCCTTCGTCGTCCTCGAGCTGCGCACCCGCAACCCGCTGCTGCCGATGCGCATCGTGCTGGACCGCAACCGGGGCGGCGCATACCTCACGTCCACGCTGGTGGGTGCCGGCCTGATCGGGGCCTTCTTCTTCCTGAGCCTGTACTTCCAGCAGGTGCTGGGCTACGCACCGGTCGAGGCCGGCTTCGCCTCGCTGCCGACGACTCTGGGCGTGTTCGCCTCGGCCGGCGCGGCCAGCGCCCTGGTCACCAAGGTCGGCCCCAAGCCGCTCATGGTCCTGGGCGGCGTGCTGGCGGCCACCGGGCTGTTCCTGCTGTCGTTCCTGGACCTCGACACCGGCTTCTGGCAGCTGCCCTTCCCCGGCCAGCTGCTGCTGGGCCTGGGCCTCGGCTTCACGTTCGTCCCGCTGTCGAACCTGGCGCTGATCGGCGCCGGGGCGCACGACGCGGGGGCGGCCAGCGCGATGCTGAACGCCACCCAGCAGGTCGGCGCCTCCGTCGGCACGGCGCTGCTCGCGACGCTGTCGGTGGGCGCGATCACCGACTTCTTCGCCGACGCCGTCGCCTCCGGCGGCAACCCCCAGGACCCGGCAGTGGGTCTCACCGCGCAGGTCGAGGGCTACACGACCGCGTTCACCTGGGCCGCGGGGCTCCTGCTCGCCGGCGCGCTGGTGTCGGCGCTGCTGATCAAGGCGACCAAGGAGGACCTGCCCGCCGACGCGGAGGGCGTCGTCCACGCGGGGTGAGCGTGCCCTGATGATCAGGTCACCTGATCACCAGGGGTCCTGGCTCAGCATCGACGGCTGAGCCAGGACCCCCATAGCTGAGCCAGGACACCACGCGGTGAGCCTGGGCGCGGGTCAGCCCTGGCGCTCGGCCATCGCCCTCAGCCGGGCGTTGTAGGCCTCCCGCTCGGCGTCCTCGGTGCGCTCGGCCGCACGGTCGATCGTGCGACCGCGGCGCTCCTCGGAGCGGGCCCAGGAGAAGAAGACGACGGCGAGCACCAGCACGGTCGGCAGCTCGCCGAACGACCACGCGATGCCGCCGGCCGCGCCCTGGTCGCGGATCGGGTCGACGCCCCAGGCCGCGGGTGGGTCGGCGAAGGTCCGCACCACGAGCGACCCGGCCATCATGATCGCCACTCCGAAGAAGGCGTGGAACGGCACGGGGAGCAGCAGCTCGAGCATGCGGGCGGGGTAGCCGAGGGTCCGCGGCCACGGGTCGGCGCCGACGATCGGCCCGAAGAAGAGCAGCCCCGTGACGGTGAAGTGGGCGAGCATGAGCTGGTGGCCCACCGGGTTGCTCATCAACGCGTCGAACAGCGGCGTGAAGTAGACGCCGTAGAGGCTCGCGATGAACAGCGGCACGGTGAACAGCGGTGAGGACACGGCGCGGGCGAACCGGCTGTGCAGCGCCTCGAGCAGCAGCGCCCGGGGCGCTCCGGCGGTGCCCCGCCCCCGCGGCAGCACCCGCAGCGCCAGCGTGACCGGCGAGCCGAGCAGCAGGAGCAGCGGCGTGATCAGCGACAGCACCATGTGCTGCGCCATGTGCACGCTGAACAGCTCCATGCTGTAGCCGTTGAGCCAGGTGCCGGTGACCCCGAACAGCGACAGGACGCCGGCGACGAACGCCGCCGTCCGCCACCATGGCCAGCGGACGCCGGTGCTCCTCAGCCGCAGGACGCCGACGAGGTAGACCACCCCGGCGAGCAGCGCCAGGACGGGCAGCACCGACCAGGGGTCCAGGTGCGGGAGGAACATCCGCGCCCAGGTGGGCGGGTCCTCCGGCACCCACATGCCCGAGTGCGTGCCCGTGCTCCACCGTCGTCCTCCCAGCTCGTCGCGCCGGCTCCTACTGTCCCATTCAGTCGTGGACGGGGGCCTCGTGGTCGGCGTGACGTTCGCCCTCGAGCTGGAACGTGCAGTGGTCGACGTCGAAGTGGCTGCCCAGGCAGGCGCAGAGCGCGTCGAGGACGCGGCCGCCGTGACCGGCGTCCAGCGCCTCGTCGGTGACGACGACGTGCGCGGAGAGCACCGGCATGCCGGAGGTGATCGTCCAGGCGTGCAGGTCGTGGACGTCGAGGACGCCGTCGACGCCCTTCATGTGCTCGCGCACCCGGTCGAGGTCGACGCCGCGCGGCGCCGCCTCGAGCAGCACGTCGAGCGCCTCGCGGAGCAGTTGCCAGGCGCGCGGCAGGACGAGGGCGCCGACGACCAGGGAGGCCACCGTGTCGGCGGGCGTCCAGCCGGTGGTCGGCGATGACCGCGGCCGCGACGACGACGGCGACCGAGCCCAGGGCGTCGCCGAGCACCTCCAGGTAGGCCCCACGCACGGGCAGCGAATCGCGTCGTCCGGACCGCAGCACCGCCAGGCCGACCAGGTTGACGACCAGCCCGACGCCGGCCACGGCGAGCATCACGCCCGACCCGATCTCCGGCGGGTCGCCGATCCGGCGGACCGCCTCGATGACCACGAAGGCACAGACGCCGAGCAGCAGGACGCCGTTGGCGACGGCGGCGAGGATCTCCAGCCGCTGCCAGCCGAAGGTGCGCCGGCCACGCGGCGGTCGCTGGGCGAGGGTGACGGCGCCGAGGGCGAGGCCGATCCCGAGGGCGTCGGTGGCCATGTGGCCCGCGTCGGCCAGCAGCGCCAGCGACCCCGACACCGCCGCGCCGATCACCTCGGCGACGAGGACCGCGACGGTGAGGACCGAGGACGACGGCGAGCCGCCCGCGGTGCCCCGCGGCGGCGGTCGTCGCGCCGTGGTCGTGCCCGTGCCCCATGCCGCCTCCTCTCCGTGCGACTGTCCAGTCTCCCGCAACGACGACGCCCCCTGCCGGAAGCGGCAGGGGGCGTCGTCGTGACGCGGGGTGGCTCAGACGCGCACGCCTCGGGCGGCCAGCCACGGGATCGGGTCGATCTTGGTCCCGTTCAGCCCGCCCTGGTGCACCTCGAAGTGCAGGTGCGGCCCGGTCGACTGCCCGCGGTTGCCGAGCAGGGCGATGGTCTCCCCCGCCTTCACGACCTGTCCCGCGCTCACCAGGATCTCGTCCATGTGGCCGTAGACGGTGACGTCGCCGTTCTCGTGCTGGATGTACACGGCCAGGCCGTAGCCGCTGGCCGGGCCGGCCTCGAGCACCACGCCGTCCATGGCGGCGTACTCGGGGGTGCGCATGGGGGCGGCGAGGTCGATGCCGGCGTGCAGGGTTCCCCACCGCGCGCCGAAGCCGCTGGTGAGCCGGGCGCCCTTGACGGGGAGCACCGCCTTGGGCCGCGCCGCCTCGGCGGCGGCCTTCGCGGCGCGCTCGGCCTCCTCGCGCGCCTCCTTGTCGGCCTTCTTCTGCACACGGGCGGCGTGCAGCTTCTCCTCGTCGCGCTCGGCGCGGCTGGCGACGAGCTCGCCGAGCCGGTCGGTGGTCTCGGCGCTGACGATCGGCCGCGCCATCTCGGCCTCGACGCCGAGCGCCTCGGCGACGCTGACCGTCTCGGTGACCGCGCCGGTCTCGGCGATCGCCGTCGTGTCGCCCGCGGAGGCGGCGCTGAGGCTCAGTGCACCGACGAGGGCGGCGGCCACGTAGAGGGCCGGACGGCGGCGGACCGACGGGACCCGGCGGCGAAGCCACGAGCGCGCCGACGGTTCGGCGGGCAGCTCGACGTCCTCGACGGCCGGACCGTCGAGGACGGGGACCGGCGTGGGGACGGCGTCGGTCCGCTTGTGCGGCGTCGGACGAGGACGGCGGACGGCTCCACGGCCGCGGGCGCAGCGGCCGCGACCTCGACGACTGCGGGCTTCACGGCCTTGGCGGTCGCGGGCTTGGCAGCCTTGGCCGGCGCGGCCTTCGCGGTCGCAGGCTTCGGAGCAGGCGCCTTCGCGGCAACAGGCTTCGAAGCAGCAACCTTCGCGGACGCAGCCGGAGCGGCGGCCTTGCGGGCAGCAGCGGCGGTCCGCGCAGCGGCGGCCTTCGTGCCGGCGGCCTTGGCGGTCGCGCCCGCGGTACGGGCGGCCGTGGCCGTCGCCGTCCGGGCGGCGGTGGCGGTCTTCACGGTGACCGTGCGGGCGACCTTGGCGCGCTCGGCCAGGCGGCCGGCACCGTCGGGGGCGACCCGGGTGCGCGACGTCCCCTTCGTCGCGCGAGCAGCCGGCGCCGAGACGCGAGGCTTCACCGGGGCCGTTCCCGAGTCCGATGCCGCAGCCGTCCGGGAGGACTTCCCGGGAACCTGCGAGCGGGTGCGGCGGGTGCCCGGAGTGGGGGCCGCGCCCTCGGTCGTGAGGCGGTCAGGGTGGAGCGAAGTCATGCACCTGGCTTCCGTCGGGGGGACATCCTTTCGGCGCTCCCGGGGAAGAGGAGGCGGGAGCCATGTAAACACGCCGTGACTGTTTCGTGATCTGAGGCAGGGGGTAGACCAGGTCACTTAAGTGACTCAGGCCACTGAGCTGCACGGATGTCATTCTGCGTTGCGTACAACCATCCTCACTCTGTGTATACGACGCGCCGCCGCTGGGCAACAAACCGGGGCGATGCAGCTCACGTAGGGCAGAAGGGCCCTGTACGGCCTCATTTCCGCCCACTCGAGGGAGTTCCCCGCATGCGCGCAGTGACCTGGCACGGCCGAGCAGACGTCAGGGTGGACACGGTTCCCGACCCGGTGATCCAGGAGCCCACCGACGTGATCGTCGAGATCACCTCGACCGGCATCTGCGGGTCGGACCTCCACCTCATCGAGGTCATGGCGCCGTTCATGTCGGTCGGTGACGTGATGGGCCACGAGCCGATGGGGATCGTCCGCGAGGTCGGCTCCGAGGTCACCGCGGTCAAGGCCGGCGACCGCGTGGTGATCCCGTTCAACATCTCCTGCAACACCTGCTGGATGTGCCGGCAGGGCCTGCAGTCGCAGTGCGAGACGACGCAGAACCGGGACACCGGCTTCGGCGCCTCGCTGTTCGGCTACACCAAGCTGTACGGGCAGGTGCCCGGCGGCCAGGCCGAGTACCTGCGGGTGCCGTTCGGCAACACGCTGCCGATCAAGGTGCCGGACGGCCCCTCGGACGACCGGTTCGTCTACCTGTCCGACGTCGTGCCCACGGCGTGGCAGGCCGTGCAGTACGCGGCGACGCCGAAGGACGGCACGCTGCTGGTCCTGGGCCTCGGCCCGATCGGCGACATGAGCACGCGCATCGCCCGCCACCTCGGCGTCGAGCACGTCTACGCCGCCGACGTCGTCCCCGAGCGGCTGGCCCGGGCCCGCGCCCGCGGCACCGACACGATCGACTCCACCGACCAGGCGGACGTCGTCTCCGCGATCCGCGACGCCACCGACGGCCGCGGCCCCGACGCGGTGATCGACGCCGTCGGCATGGAGGCGCACGGCTCCCCCGCCGCCTCCTTCGCCCAGAAGGCGTCGGCGATCGTGCCCGACGCGATCATGGAGAAGGTCATGCTCGTCGCCGGTGTCGACCGGCTGGCGGCGCTGAACACCGCGATCGAGGCGGTCCGCCGCGGCGGCACCATCTCTCTCTCCGGCGTCTACGGCGGGGCCACCGACCCGATGCCGCTGTCGCGGATGTTCGACAAGCAGGTCCAGCTGCGCATGGGCCAGGCCAACGTGTGGCGCTGGATCCCCGAGATCCTGCCGCTGCTCGTCGAGGGCGACCCGCTGGGCGTCGACGACTTCGCCACCCACCGCGTGCCGCTCGAGCAGGCGCCGGAGGCGTACGCCAACTTCCGGGAGAAGAAGGACGGCGCGGTGAAGGTGCTGCTCAAGCCGTGACGGCCGCGGGGCCGGCTCTGCGGCCGGGGGCCGGCCCCAGCACGCGGTCGAGGTACGCGTTGGCCAGCACGCCCGTGGGGTCCAGCCGGTCGCGGACGGCGACGAACTCGTCGAAAGCCGGGTAGCGGCTGCGCAGCGCGACGGCGTCGAGGCCGTGCAGCTTGCCCCAGTGCGGCCGGCCGCCCACCGCGGCGGCCGTCTTCTCCACCGCGGCGAACCAGGGCCCCGGCTCCGCCCCCGCCGGCACGTGCGCGGCGACGTAGGCGGTGTCCCGCCCGGACGCCGTGGACAGCGGGATGTCGTCGGCGGCCGCCAGCCGCACCTCGACCGGGAACGCGCACCGCCAGTCGCTGGCCTCGTGCAGCCGGCGCAGCTCGCCGAGCACGTCGGCCGCCGCCTCGCGCGGCACGGCCCACTCCGTCTCGAGGAAGCGGACCCGCCGGCGGGAGACGAACACGCGGTGCGAGTGGTCGGCGTACGAGCGAGGCGCCAGCGCCCGCGCCGACACCCGGGCCAGGGGCGGCACGAGAGCCGGCACCCGCCGCCCGGCGGCGACGACTCCGGCGAACGCGGCGTTGGCGAGCAGCTCGTCGTCCCACACCGCGCGCCACCGCGACAGCGGCGCGAGCTCCCCGTCGAGCGGCACCCGGGCGTTGCGCTTCACCAGCGTCGCGTCGGTGTGCGGGAACCAGTAGAACTCCACGTGGTCGGTGGAGGTCATCAGTCCCTCGAAGTCGTCCAGCGCCGACGTGAGCGTTCCCGGCCCCTCCTCGGCCCGCAGCGCGAAGGCCGGCTCGGCCTGCACCGTCACCGACGTCACCACGCCGAGTGCGCCCAGCCCGACCCGGGCCGCCGAGAACACGTCGGGGTGCTGCGCCGGTGAACAGCGCAGCACCTCCCCCTCGGGCGTGACCAGCTCCAGGGCGCGCACCTGCGTGGCCAGGCCGCCGAACCGGGCGCCCGTGCCATGGGTGCCCGTGGCGATCGCGCCGGCCAGCGTCTGCCGGTCGATGTCACCGAGGTTGGTCAACGAGCAGCCACGCCGGGCCAGCTCGGCGGTCAGCCGGTGCAGGGGTGTGCCCGCCCACACCTCGACCAACCCGTCGGGCCCGACCGAGCGGATGCCGGTGAGGCGGTCCAGCGCGAGCTGCAGGTCCTCGGGGACGCCGACGGCGGAGAAGGAGTGGCCGGAGCCGATCGGCCGCACCCGCCGTCCGCCGGCGGCCGCCTGCGCCAGGACCGCGGCGACCTCGTCGACGGATCCGGGATGCAGCACCTCGACGTCGGCCCGGTGGTTGCCCGCCCAGTTGCGCCAGCGTTCGCAGGTCCTCGGGGTCGCCGGCACCCGCACACCTCCTCGTGCACGCACTCGCTCCCCGAGGATCCGCACTCTGCCGGGGGTGCCGGGGCGGGTCAACGTCGCCCGGGTTGACCCCCGCGGTCCTGCGACAGCACCCTGACCGCCGATGAGCGACCCCGCACAGTACCGACGCCTCGAGGCAGCGACCGCCGACCTCGACCCGCCGTTCGCGGTGCTCGACCTGGCCGCGCTCGACGCCAACGCCGACGACCTGGTGCGCCGCGCGGCCGGACGGCCGGTACGGGTGGCGAGCAAGTCGGTGCGCTGCCGCTCCGCGCTCCGGCGGGTGCTGGGCCGCCCGGGGTTCGCCGGCGTCCTGGCCTACACGGCGGCCGAGGCCCTGTGGCTGGCCGGCGGCGACGACCCGGTCAGCACGGACGTCGTCGTCGCCTACCCGACGACCGACCGGACGGCGCTGCGCCGCCTGCTGTCCGACGAGACGGCGGCCGCCCGGGTCACGCTGATGGTCGACTGCGTCGAGCACCTCGACCTGGTCGACGCCCTGGCCGCCCCCGGACGGACGACGGTGCGCGTCTGCCTCGACGTGGACGCGTCGCTGCGGCTGGCCGGCGGGCGGCTGCACCTGGGCGTGCGCCGCTCCCCCGTGCGCGACCCGGACGACGCGGTGGCGCTGGCCCGCGCGGTCACCGACCGGCCCGGCTTCGCGCTCGTCGGGCTGATGTCCTACGAGGCGCAGATCGCCGGCGTCCAGGACGCGCCGGCCGGCCGCCCCCTCCGCGGCCTCGCCGTCCGCCGGATGCAGGCCGCGTCGACCCGCGAACTGGGCGAGCGACGGGCCGCCGTCGTCGCCGCCGTGCGCACGGTCGCCCCGCTGGAGTTCGTCAACGGCGGCGGCACCGGCAGCGTCGAGACGACGTGCGCCGATCCGTCGGTGACCGAGGTGGCCGCGGGCTCGGGGCTCTACGCGCCCACGCTCTTCGACGGCTACCGCGCGTTCACCGCCCGACCGGCGGCGCTGTTCGCGCTGCCGGTGACGCGGCGGCCCGCCGCCGGCGTCGTCACCGTGGCCGGCGGCGGATGGGCCGCCTCCGGCCCCGCCGGTCCCGACCGGCTGCCGACGCCGACGTACCCGTCCGGCCTGCGACTGACCGGCGCGGAGGGCGCCGGCGAGGTGCAGACGCCGCTCACCGGTCCGGCGGCCGCCGGCCTGCGGATCGGCGACCGCGTGTGGTTCCGGCACGCCAAGGCAGGCGAGGTGTGCGAGCACGTCGACGCGCTGCACGTCGTGGACGGCGACGCGGTCGCCGGGGCCTGGCCGACCTACCGCGGGGAGGGCAAGGCCTTCGGCTAGCGGGCGCGCTGGACCCGCGCCTCGTCGAACACCGGCTCGGCCGACTCGTAGACCCGCCCGTCGGACCCGAACACGAGGAACCGGTCGAACGAGCGCGCGAACCAGCGGTCGTGGGTCACCGCGACCACGGTGCCCTCGAACCCCTCCAGCGCCTCCTCCAGCACCTCGGCCGAGAGCGCGTCGAGGTTGTCGGTCGGCTCGTCGAGCAGCAGCAGCGTGGCGCCGGAGAGCTCCAGCAGCAGGATCTGGAAGCGCGCCTGTTGTCCGCCCGACAGCGTGCGGAACAGCTGGTCGCCCTGGTCGGCCAGCCCGTAGCGGCGCAGCACGGCCATCGCCCGGCCGCGGTCGACGCCCGGACGCCCCGGCTCGCCGTGCCACAGCAGGTCGACCGGCGTCCGGTCCTGCCACTCGGGGTGCGCGTGCGTCTGCGCGAAGAATCCGGGGACGACGCGCGCACCGAGCCGCCAGGCACCGCTGTGCTTCACCGGGCTCGCCGGCCAGCAGCCGCACGAAGTGCGACTTCCCGGCTCCGTTGGACCCGAGGACGGCGACCCGGTCGCCGAACCAGATCTCGCTGTCGAACGGCTGCATCAGGCCGCTGAGCTCCAGCTGCTCGGCGATCACCGCGCGCTGGCCGGTGCGCCCGCCGCGCAGTCGCATCGCCACCTTCTGGTCCTCCGGCCGGTCCGGCGGTGGCCCCTCTGCCTCGAACTTCGCCAGCCGGGTCTGCATGGCGGAGTACTTCGACGCCATGGCCGGCGAGTTCTTGGCCTGTTGCTGCAGCGTGCGGACCAGCTCGATCAGCCGCTCGTGCTCCTCGTCCCAGCGCCGGCGCAGCTCCGCCATCCGGTCGTGCCGGGACAGCCGGGCCTCGTGGTAGCTGGCGAAGCCGCCGCCGTGCACCCACGCCGTCCGCCCCTCGACGGTGACCACGCGGTCGGCGACCCGGGCCAGCAGCTCGCGGTCGTGGCTGACGAACAGCACCGTCTTGCGGGTCTCGAGCAGCCGCTCCTCGAGCCAGCGCTTGCCCGGGACGTCGAGGTAGTTGTCCGGCTCGTCGAGCAGGAGCACCTCGTCGGGCCCGCGCAGCAGCGCCTCCAGCGCCAGCCGCTTCTGCTCGCCGCCCGACAGGGTCGACAGCCCGCGGTACTTGCACGCCTCGTAGGGGACGCCGAGCGCCGCGGTGGTCACCGTGTCCCAGGTGACCTCGGCCTCGTAGCCGCCGGCGTCGCCCCACTGGGCCAGCGCCCCCGCGTAGGCGAGTTGGGCGGGCTCGTCGTCGGTCTCCATCAGGCGTAGTTCCGCGGCCTCGACCGCGTCCCAGGCCGCCCGGACCGCGGGCGGCGACAGGTCGACGAGCATGCGCTGGACGGTGGTGTCGTCGCGGACGGAGCCGATGAACTGGCGCATGACCCCCAGGCCGCCGGTGCGGGCGACCGACCCGGCCTCGGGCACCAGGTCGCCCGAGATGATCCGCAGCAGCGTGGTCTTGCCGGCCCCGTTCTCGCCGACGAGCGCCGCCCGCACGCCGTCCCCGACCCGGAACGACACGTCCTCCAGCAGCACCCGCCCGTCGGGCAGGGTGTGCCGGACACCGGAGACGTCGACGTAGCCCACGGGCTCAGTGTCCCGGCACCGGCAACCCGGTTTCGCGCCGCCCGGGCGCGACCGTCAGGCGGCGACGCTCAGGCGGCGAGCGTCAGCCGGTGGCGGGCCAACCGCTCGACGAGCTCCGGCACGGCGCCGACCGGCACCCCGCTCAGATCGGCCCGGGCGAGCTGCACGATGCGACGGATGTACTGGGCGCCCACGCGGTCGCGGAACTCGTCGGAGAGCCGTCGGACGGCGAGGTCGACGGAGTCGTCGGGCAGGGTGCGCAGAACAGCGGTGTCCGGCATCGGGGTCCTTCGCTGCAGTGCCTCCCGGGCGGTGGGCTCCGTCCGGGTGGTGCGAACGTTGGTCTCCCGACCGGTCGAACTCACTGTCGGGAGCGCGCACAGATTGGCCAACGGGGCGCTCAGGCCGCCAGGGTCCTAGGTCCCACGCGCAGGTCAGCACGCGTGCCGGATCGGGCGGATCACGACGAAGCTGCGGTGCCGTTCTCCCCGTCCCGGGTCGCCCGGACGGCGTCGCGCACGAGCCGGTCCAGCTCGACGACGTCCACCTCGTCCAACGACGTGAAGCGAATACAGCTCTTGCCGCAGGAGACCTTGCCGAGCCTCTCGGCGCGCGCCTCGGCGAGGTACTGACCGTCGACGACGGCGAAGACGTATATCGACAGGTGCCGCTTCTGCGGAGCCAGGGAGATCAACGGCACCTGCGTCGTCTCCTTGGCCGACTTCGGCCTGTAGGGCATCAGCCCGTACCCGAGCATCCGCTTGGAGCCGGCGGGCACCAGCTGCCGATCGATGCCCGGGGCGGCGGCCATGATCAGCGCGTCGGCCCTCCGGAGGTCCCCCTCGCGCGGCCCCGCCTCGGCGAACCAGGCGTCCAGCTCCTGCGACACGGCGGCTCGCTCAGAGCAGCGACAGCAGCGTGATGAC
The DNA here is from genome assembly GCA_963777095.1 of uncultured Actinomycetota bacterium. Taxonomy (GTDB): domain Bacteria; phylum Actinomycetota; class Actinomycetes; order Mycobacteriales; family Geodermatophilaceae; genus CAVZOY01. Next base: position 312,872 of record CAVZOY010000003.1, on the reverse strand, counting down.
GCCCGCCAGCAGCATGGCCACGACGACCACCGCGGCGACCATCCGCCGACGTCGCTGTCCGGCCGGACCGTTGGTACCGCCCATCCCCATCACGGACGGCACGCTACGCGGAACCCGGTCAGCGCTACAGGGGTCGCCGCCCCCACAGCAGCGTGTCGATGGCCGTGCCATCGGGGGTGGGCCGGGACACCTGCTCCAGCCGGTCGACGTCCAGGAGCGCGGCCACCGGCGCCAGCCGCGCGACGCTGTGCAGGATGCCCGGTTCCTGCGGCCCGCCGACCCCCCGGGTGATGTTGTCCAGGTCGTGGCCGACGAGCAGGAAACGCCCGCCCGGGCGCAACCAGTCCACCGACCGCACCAGTACGCCGGTCAGGTCGTCCGTCGCGAGCTGCAGGTACGCGACCAGCACCAGGTCCAGGGACGACGACGGCGCGGACCACTCCAGCACGTCGGCGGTCACCCAACGGACCCGCTCGGCCCCCGGTTGCGACTGCCCGCGGCCCACCCCGACGGCCGAGAAGTCGACCGCCGTCACGTCCCAGCCGAGCGAGGCGAGCCAGAGCGCGTGCCGGCCCTCCCCCGCCGCCAGGTCGACCGCCGACCCCGGCGGCACGTCGGCGAGCAGCTCCGCCACCAGCCGGTTCGGCCCTTCCGACCACTGCCGTCGCGCCTCGTACCGCGCGTCCCACTCCTCCGACCGCACGGTGGGCAGTCTGTCGGCTGTCGGACCTCCGTGCCACGGTGGGCCGGTGACGACCTCCGCGGACATCGGACCGCTGCGGCTGGCCGCCCAGCGGCTGGTCGGCGAGCGGGCGGCGACTCCCGCGCACGCCGTCCGCCTGCTGCTCGCCGCGCAGGCCCAGGACCTGCCCGGCGCGATGACCTCCGTCGCCCTGCGCACCACCGCCCGCAGCCGCACCGACGTCGCCGCCGCGCTCGACTCCGGCGAGGTGGTCCGCTCCTGGCCGATGCGCGGCACGCTCCACCTCGTCGCGGCCGACGACCTGCCGTGGATGCTCGACGTCCTGGGCTCCCGCACGCTCGCCGGCGTGGCCAAGCGATGGGCCAACCTCGAGCTGGACGAGAAGCAGGCCGAGCGCGCCCGCGAGTGCGTGCTGGCCGCCTTCGAGCAACGCGACCGCGCCAGCAGGTCGGAGCTCCTCGAGGCCATCGCAGCAGGCGGCGTCGCGACCACGGGACAGCGCGGCTACCACCTGCTCTGGTACCTGTCGCAGACCGGCACGCTCTGCCTCGGGCCGACCGACGGCGAGGGCGACCAGCTCTTCGTGCGCCTCGACGAGTGGATCCGGGAGCCACGCCGCATGGAGCCCGAGGAGGCGCACGCCGAGCTGGTGCGGCGCTTCGTCACGGGGCACGGGCCGGCCACGGTGCAGGACCTCGTGCGGTGGTCGGGCAGCACGGCCGGCAAGATCCGCGCCGGACTCGCCGAGGTGCGCGACCGGCTGGAGGGGGTGTCGGTCGACGGCACGGAGTACCTCATGGACCCGGGCACGCCGGACCGGCTGGCCGCCGCGCGCAAGGAGGCCGCCGGCGTGCTCCTGCTGCCCGGCTTCGACGAGTTCGTCCTCGGCTACGGCGACCGCACCGCGGTGCTGCCCGCCGAGTTCGCGCAGCGCATCGTGCCGGGCAGCAACGGGATGTTCCGCCCCACGGTCGTGCACCGCGGGCAGATCGTCGGCACCTGGAAGTGGAAGGGCCGCGGCGCCAAGCGCACCGTCGAGGCCGAGCCCTTCACGACGTTCCCGAAGACGGTCACCACCGCCGTGCCGAAGGTCGCGGCTCAGCTGCCGGCGACGTCGTAGCGCAGGTGCACGACGCCACCACCGAAGCGTCGTTCCTCGCGCAGCTCCAGCCGTGCGCGGACGTCCTCGCCCCACGCCGAGCGGCCACCGCCGACGAGGACCGGGAAGACGAACAGCCGCACCTCGTCGACCAGTCCCGCGCGCAGCGCCGCGCCGGCCAGCTCCGCCCCGCCGACCAGCAGGTCGGCGTCCGAGCCGGCCTTGAGCCGGCGGATCGCGTCCGGGTCGAATGCGCGTTCGAGCGTCGTCCGCCCGCTCGCCACCCGGTCCAGCGTCCGCGAGAAGACGACCTTGTCCACGCCCCGCCAGATCCGCCCGAAGTCGCGCATCACGGGTGGCACCGAGCTGTCGTCCGGCACGGTCTCCCAGAACACCATCACGTCGTACAGACGGCGTCCGTACAGGTGCGTGCCGATGGGGCGCAACGAGTCGTTGACGAAGGCGTGCACCTCGTCGTCGGGCTCCGTGAAGTCGAAGGACCCGCTGCGGTCTTCGATGAAGCCGTCGAGCGACACCTGGGTGGAGTAGATCAGCCGGCCCATGGCTCTCCCCTCGTCAGCCGCCGACGTTGCGGCGGGCGCCACCGGAACCGGCGTCGTCCACCCGCTCGACGACGAAGACCGGGATCTCGCGATCGGTCCTCTTCTGGTAGTCGGCATACGGCGGGTAGGCGGCCACGGCGCGCTCCCACCACTCGCGCTTCTCCTCGCCGGTGATCTCGCGCGCGATACCGTCCCAGGGCTCGGGGCCGTCCTGCACCGCGACCTGGTCGGGGTGGGTGCGCAGGTTGCCCACCCACGCCGGGTCGGCCGGCGCCCCGCCCTGCGAGCCGACCATCGCGTACACGCCGTCGTGCTCCACCCGCATCAGCGGCGTCTTGCGCACATTGCCGCTCTTGGCGCCCCGGGTCGTGAAGATGACCACCGGCAGGCCGGTGTCGCGCAGCGTATTGGCCTCCCGGCCGCCGGTGGCCTCGTAGCGCTGCACCTGCTCGCGCACCCACGCCTGCGGACTCGGTTCGTACTCACCCTCGAGCGGCATCTCCTCAACCTAGGACCGTCGTCCCCGCCCGTCTCCCGGAATCCGGTGGTCGATGGTGTGCGGCACGAAGTAGCTGAGGTTGTCGGTGATGAGGCCGTCGCTCTCCCGGATACCGATGCCCGCCGGCTCACCGTCCACCACCCAGGCACCGAGCACGGGGTGGTGCGGGCCGTCGACGCCGGTGAAGTCGGGCAGCGGAGCGAACTCCTGCACCACCCAGCCCTCGGTGCCGTAGCGACCGGGCTGCGCCTCGACCACCTCGCCGTCCCGGACGATCGAGACGTTGGCGCCCTCCCGGCCGAGCAGTGGCTTGCGCACGTAGCTGCGCCAGGACGACGGCATCTCGTCGGCGAAGTACGCCGGCAGCAGCAGGCGGGACAGCTCGGGATCGGTGCCGAACAGCTGCCACAGCACCGGCAGCAGCGCCTTGGTGCTCCACATCATCTTGTAGACCGGTTCGACCCAGGTGGTGCCGCCGGGACGCGCGGAGTCGGCGATCACCGAGGCCCCGAAGGCGTCGTCGAGCAGCCACTCCCAGGGATAGAGCTTGAAGACGACGTCGAGGTGGCGGCCCTGCTGGTCGTAGAACCGGCCGTCACCGTCGTCGAGCACGATCTCCTCGACGACCAGCTCGATGGCCTCGTACCCGGCCTGGACGACGGTGTCCATCAGGTAGGCGACGGTCATCCGGTCCTCGCCGGAGGTCTCCTCGCTGGTCCAGGCCAGATGCACGCGCGGCCGGAGCCCGGTGCGCCGCTCGTACTTCACGAGGTTGCGCGTCCAGGCGGCGACGAGCTTCTCGTGCAGCGAGTTCCACTGGTCGGCGCCCTGGCCGGTGAACAGGTGCCAGTTCCACTGGGTGACCGCCGACTCGACCAGTCCGGTCGGGGTGTCGGCGTTGAACTCGAGCAGTTGCGGCGGGCCGGAGCCGTCGTAGCGCAGGTCGAAGCGCGCGTAGACGCTCGGCGGCTCCTGCTCCCACGTGCGCCGGACCGCCTCGCGCGCGACCGGCGGGATGCGCATCCGGTCGAACAGATCGTGCTCGACCACGTGGTCGCCGGCCGCGACGCACATCTCGAACAGCTGGGCCACCCAGCCCTCGAGCCGGCGCACCTCGTCGGAGGTGAAGTCGTAGAACGGGCCCTCGCGCCAGTAGCTGCGCACCTCGCCGCCGGGTACCTCGGTGCGGTTGTAGACCAGGCCCTGGGCCTCGATCTCGGCCTCCCACCCGGGCCGGACGATGCCCCCCTCGACGCGCCTCACCGGCCGCCCCCCAGGGACGAGATGCTCAAGAGCCGGCGCCGGTGCCCACCCGGCCGCCGCTGCCACCGACCCCGCTGCCGATCCCGCCGCTCACGCGGGTCCCGGCGCTCACCCGGCCGGTGCCGGGCAGGCCGGCCCGCTGCCGCGCGGTCGTGTCCCGCGGGTCGATCCGCGTGCCTCCGGACGGAAGGACCGTGCCGACGGGCAGACCGGTGCGGAAGCCGCCGAGGTAGAGGAAGAACAGGCCGGCGCCGGGGCCGCGGTAGTCGTCGTCGCAGAATTCGTCGTCGACGATCTCGCCGTCCTCGTCGACGCAGTACGCCGTCTGCTCCTCCTCGGTGTCCACGCTGCAGCCGGCGGTGAAGCCGCTCGCCGCCGTGGCCAGCACCGTGGTCGTGAACGCCGAACGGACGCGGTTCGAGAACACCCTCGGCCTCTCCTTCCCTCGCTGCGGCCGACCCTAGGCGGCCTGCGGCCTGCGGGGGCGGCCGGGCTCTGCGAGGCTCGCGCGATCGCCGACGGGAGGTCAGACATGAGCGCTCAGCCGCAGGTCGTCGTCCGGGGTGAGGCGGTGCTGACGGTGCCGCCGGAGGTGGCCGACCTCATCGCCACCGTGCGGGTGGGAGCCCGGGACCGCGAGACGGCGCTCGAACGCTGCCGGGCCCGGATGGACGACGTCGCGCGGGTGGTGGCGGATGCCGGGGACGCGGTGGAGAGCTCGGAGACCGGCTCCGTCTCGATCCACGACGAGTGGCAGGAGAAGGGGACGCCCCGGCCGGCGGCCACGGTCGAGACCCGGCTCGTGCTGGCCCGGCTCGAGGCGGCCGGGGATCTCGTCGTCGCGCTCGGCCGGCTCGACGACGTGACCGTGTCCGGCCCGTTCTGGCGGCTCCGGCCCGACTCCCCGGCGTTCGCGGAGGCACGGCTGGCCGCCGTCCGCGACGCGGTGCGCCGGGCGCGGCAGTACGCCGCAGCGTTCGGCGCGGAGCTGACCGCCCTGGTCGAGGTCGCGGACGCCGGAATGTCCCGCGGTCGGGTGGTCCGAGTCGCGGAGTCGACCGCCGCGATGGCACGGTTCGAGTCGAGCGATCTCCGGCTGGACCTCACCCCGGCCCAGCAGGAGGTGCTCGGCTCGGTGGAGGTGCGCTTCACCATGTCGGACCCGGACCCGGAGGTCTACCGAGGATGAGGTACCGCGAGGGCGGCCGGCTGGACACGTCGTCCGTGCAGGACCGGCGCGGGCGCGGCGGGGGCATGGGCGGCGGCCGCGGGCTGGCGGTGGGCGGTGGCGGTCTCGGCCTGGTCGGTCTCGTCGTCGTCGTGCTGCTGCAGGTCCTGGGCGGGGGCGGGGGCGACGGCGGTGCCGGTGCCCTCGGTGGACTGGGCCAGCTCGGGCAGGGCGAGCAGGCCGACAACAGCCAGCTGGAGCAGGCCTGCAACGACAGCGGCGACGCCAACACCTCCGTCGACTGCGCCGTGGTCGCCGACATCGACTCCGTCCAGGACTACTGGAGCGGCGTCCTGGGAGCGGACTACCAGCCGACCGACACCGTCTTCTTCTCCGGCCAGGTGCAGACCCAGTGCGGCGGCGCGACGAGCGGCTCCGGGCCCTTCTACTGCCCCGCGGACCAGCTGATCTACATCGACCTCAGCTTCTTCGACGACCTGCAGACCCGCTTCGGCGCCGAGGGCGGGCTGTTCGTCAACGCCTACGTCATCGCGCACGAGTACGCCCACCACGTGCAGAACCTGCTCGGCACGAACCGGCAGGTCACCCCGGGTGAGACGGGTCCCACCAGCGGGACGGTGCGGCTCGAGCTGCAGGCCGACTGCTACGCCGGCAGCTGGGCGAACCACGCCGAGACCGTTCCCGACGAGTCCGGCGATCCGCTGATCACCGAGATCAACGAGGACGACATCTCCCGCGCCCTCGACGCGGCGGGCCGGATCGGCGACGACTTCATCCAGCGTGAGCTCGGCGGCGGCACGGTGAACCAGGACGCCTTCAGCCACGGCAGCTCGGAGCAGCGCCGGACGTGGTTCACCACCGGCTACGAGACCGGGGACCCGGACCGCTGCGACACGTTCGGGACCGACGACCTCGGCTGACACGCGGTGTTGCTCGTCTCGAAACACGATCCTTCGTTTCAGCACGTCACGCACAGGGGTACGGGTTGGGTGCCCACGTCGTGCCCGCAGCCAGTAGGACACCGACGACACGACCGACCTGACCATGCCCGACAGCTCGAGGCCGCACGGAAGCGCCGGAGCCCGGAAAGTGACCGGGTCGACCACGAGCACGGGCCCAGGTTTCCGCCCAACCACGATCCGAGGAGAACCGATGACGCACTCGGTCAACGCCCCGCTCCCCCCGCCCCCCTCGACGACCAGCGGTGCCACCACACAGAGCATCGACTCGCCGTCGTCCACGAAGGACGTCGCCAAGAACGAGGCCTCGAACGTCGGCCAGACCGCCAAGGACGCCGGTAGCCAGGTCGCCTCGACCGCTGCCGACCAGGCCAAGGAGGTCGCCGACGTCACCAAGCGCCAGGCGCAGGACCTCCTGCAGCAGGGCCGCTACCAGGTCCGCGAGCAGGCCTCGTCCCAGCAGCAGAAGGCCGCTCAGGGCCTGTCCTCGATCGCCGAGGAGCTGCGTGGCCTCGCGAACGGCACCAGCACCGGAGCCCCCGGCCCCGCGCGCGACCTGCTCGAGCAGGCCTCCGGCAAGGCCGAGGAGTTCTCGACCTGGCTGCAGAGCCGCGAGCCGGCCGACCTGCTCGACGAGGTCCGGGCGTTCGCCCGGCGCAAGCCCGGCATGTTCCTGCTCGGTGCCGCCGCGGCCGGCATCGTCGCCGGTCGCATGACCAGCGGCGTCAAGGCCGTGCACAGCGACGGCCCGGGCGACCGCAACATCGGCGGCCGGTACTCCGGCGGCACCAACTACGTCGACCCGGCGCCGGCCTACGGCTACGGCACCACCGGTACGACCGGTACCTACGTCGAGACCACGACGACGTACACCGAGCCGACCGGCACGGGCACCCCGCTGCCGCCGCCGCCGTACGGAACGGTGCCGCCGGCCGGCAGCGTCGTGCCCCCGACCACCCCCGCCGGCTGGGACGACCCGGCCCGCGGTACCGGCGAGGTGCGCTGACGATGACCTCCCCGTACTCCGGCGCCACCTCGGTGGGCCAGACCACGGCGGGGACTCCGGGCACCGGCGGCAACTACGCCGTCGGTCCCGAGTCCACCCCCGTCAGCGGCAACCTCGGCACCCCGATGACGGCCGAGGGCAACCCGGACGTCGAGGGCACCTCGGTCGGTCAGCTGATCGGCGAGGTCACCAAGGACCTCTCCACGCTGATGCGCCAGGAGCTCGAGCTGGCCAAGGCCGAGATGAAGGTCGAGGCCAAGAAGGCGGGCCAGGGCGCCGGCATGTTCGGCGCCGCGGGCCTCGCGGGACTCATGACGGTGATCTTCCTGAGCATCGCGCTCTGGTGGGCCCTCTCCCACCTCGTGGGCCACAGCTGGTCGGCACTCATCGTGGCGATCCTGTGGGGAATCATCGGCGCCGTCGCCTTCACGATGGGCAAGAAGAAGTTCCAGCAGGTGAACCCCAAGCCCGAGCGCACGGTCGAGACCCTGCAGCAGGTGCCCGGGGCCCTGAAGCCGAACTCCTGACCCTTCCGACCTCTCATCCTTGGAGCAGCAGACATGACCAGCAGTGACCCGGAAGTCCTCCGGCGCCAGATCGAGGACACGCGGCGCGAGCTCAGCTACGACGTCGACGCCCTCAACGAGAAGGTGAACCCCGCCCGCGTGGTCGACCGTCGCATGACGGCGGCCAAGGGTCGGGTCGCCCGAGTGAAGGAGAAGGTCATGGGCAGTGCCCACGACACGACCTCGCAGGCTCACGGGGTCGCGTCCAACACGGCCGGCTCGGTGCAGGGCGCCGCGTCGTCCGCCGCCGACAGCGTGCAGAGCGCGGCGTCGTCCGCCGTCGACACCGTGCAGCAGGCGCCGGACACGATCGTCCGGCAGACCCAGGGCAACCCCCTGGCCGCCGGCATGATCGCCTTCGGCGTCGGCTGGCTGGTGTCGAGCCTCCTCCCGGCCACGGAGAAGGAGAAGCAGCTCGCCCAGCAGGCCGAGACCGCGGTGAAGGAGAACAAGGACGCCCTCCTCGCCCCGGCCAAGCAGGTCGCGCAGGAGATCGGTGACGAGCTCAAGCCGGCCGCGCAGCAGGCCGTCGAAGAGGTCAAGGCCACCGCTCAGGACGCCGCCCAGACCGTCAAGGACGAGGGCCAGTCCGCCGCGCAGGACGTGAAGGGCCAGGCGCAGCAGTCGAAGGAGAAGGTGCAGACGACGCAGGCGTCGTCCTCCAGCACGCTCTGACGCACTCCGCACCACCCGCACTGCGCCCCGTCGGAATCTCCGGCGGGGCGCAGTGCTGTGCGGGCGCGTATCACCTGAACGGGTGAGAGCGCGACCTGGAACCTGCAGGGGAGCCCGTCCGGCGCCGTCCTCCTCGGTATGACCGACGGCCCGCGCGTAGTCGTGGCGGACGACGAGGACGACATCCGCGCCCTCGTCGGCGTCGCCGTGCGCCGCGCCGGGTGCGAGCTGGTCGCGTCCGTGGCCGACGGGGAGTCCGCGCTGGCGTCCGCCCGCATCGAGCTGCCCGATCTCGTCGTGCTCGACGTCTCGATGCCCGGCCGCACCGGGCTCGAGGTGTGCGTGGCCCTGCGGCTGGATCCGTCGACCGCCGGCATCCGCGTGCTGCTGCTCTCCGCGGGCGCCTCGCCGGACGACGTCGCCCGGGGCCTGGCCGCCGGCGCCGACGCCTACCTGCCCAAGCCCTTCTCGGTGGCCGATCTCGTCCGCGAGGTCCGCGCCCTGGCCGCGGTGCAGCCGGCATGACCGCCGCCGTCCTCTCCCCCGCTCCCGGCCGCCGGGCTCGCCGGCTTCCGCTCCCGCACGTCCCGGCGCTCGAGGGCATGCTGCCCACCGCCGGCAGCGTGGCCGTCGCGGCAGTGCTGCTCGCCGCCGGCGCGCTGCCCGTGCGCGACGTCGAGCTCACACTGGCCGGACTGCTGAGCGCCGTGGCCGCGAGCGTGCTGGCTCGCGCCGTGCCGTCGGCGTCGCGCGCCGCGCGGGTCGTGGCGCCGCTGGCCGCCGTGACCGGCGCAGCGCTGGTGCACGCGGGCACCGGCGCGCTGGTCACCCTGTTCCTCCTGCTGCCCCCGGTGGTCGCGCTGGCCGCCGGCGCCGGCCGGGCCGGCGTCGTCGCCGGCGCGCTCGGCAGCGCCCTCGCGACCGTCGCCCCCGCCGCGCTCACCGGCACGCCGGTGCGCGGGGCCGCGCTGCTGCTGGTCCCCGCCGTCGCGGGACTCACCGGGCTCGTGGTCTCCGACCTGGCAGCACGGGGTCGCAGCCGGGCCGAGGAGCTCGATGTCGCCAGCCGCATGCTGTCGGCCCGCGCACAGACGATGACCAGCGTCATCGACGCCGTGACCGAGCAGTCGATCATCGGCACCGATCCCGACGGCCTGATCCGCGTCTGGAACCCGGGCGCGGAGAAGATGCTCGGCGTCCCCCGCGCCGCCGTCGTCCGTGCCCGGTCGATCGTGGACTTCCACCTGCCGGAGGAGCTCGACGCCGCCGCGGTCGAGCACGGCTCGCCCGACCGGCTCGCCGCGCTGGTGCACGCCGCGCAGCAGAACGGCAGCGACGTGCGCGACTGGACGTACGTCGCGGGTGACGGGCAGCAGCGCACCGTCGCGGTGGCCATCACCCCCCGTACCGACGACGACGGCGTGCATGCCGGCTGGAACTTCGTCGGCACCGACATGACCGAGGCCCGCGCCACCGAACGCATGAAGGACCAGTTCGTGAGCCTCATCAGCCACGAGCTGCGGACGCCGCTGAGCTCGATCCTGGGCTACCTGGAGCTGGTGCTCGACGACGAGGAGGGCACGCTCAGCGACGAACAGCGCCAGTTCCTCGGCACCGTCGAGCGCAATGCCCACCGCCTCCAGCGGCTGGTCGGCGACCTGCTCTTCACCGCGCAGGTCGAGGCGGGGCGCTTCACGCTGCAGCCCGCCGACGTGGACCTGGTCGGCGTGGTCCGCGCCGCCGAGGAGACCGCCCGGGTGACCGCGGCAGCCGGCGGCGTCACCGTGGTCCTCGACCTCCCGGACGGCGAGCTCGTCGTCCCGGGCGACGCGGTCCGGCTCGGTCAGGCCTGCGACAACCTCGTCTCGAACGCGGTCAAGTTCACGCCGTCCGGAGGGCGCGTGACCCTGTCCCTGCGCACCGGCCGGCGGCTGCCCGACGGCACGGTGACCGACGCGGAGGTCCCGGGCGCCGAGCCCGTGGCGCGGCTGGCGGTCAGCGACACCGGGGTGGGCATCCCGGCCGGCGAGCAGGCGGAGCTGTTCACCCGTTTCTTCCGGGCCTCGACCGCGCGGCGCAACGCCGTTCCCGGCGTGGGCCTGGGGCTCACGATCACGAAGGCCATCACCACCGCGCACGGCGGGACCCTGGACGTCGTCAGCGTCGAGGGCAGCGGCACCACCTTCACGCTCACCCTCCCCCGTGCCACCGCCTGAGCAGCCGCCTTTTCTTGCGGAAGCCTTGCGGAAGGCGGGCGGGAGCCCTGCGGTACGGCCTCCAGAGTCGTTCCTGTCACCGGAAGCCTCCGGCGACGAGGCAGAACCCAGGAGACGCAGGACATGATCACGAACCGCTCGGTGAGCCCCACCGCCCGCAAGGTCGTCGGCTCCCTCGCCGTCCTCGGCACCGCCGCCGCGGTCGCCGGCCTCGGCACCTACGGCAACTTCACCGACAGCACCACCCCGATGAACACCACGGTGGCCTCGGGCACGCTGTCGATCGACCTGACCCAGCCGGCCGGCGCGTACGCCATCCCGGTCTCGGTCAGCGGCCTGGTCCCCGGCGACTCGATCACCCGCGCGGTGAACCTGGTCAACGACGGCACCCTCGGCCTGTCCACGGTCAGCGTGGTCTCCACCGCCACGGCCCCGAGCCTCCTCACCACCGACGCCACCAACGGCCTGCAGCTGGCCATCAAGGGCTGCTCGGTCCCGTGGACGCAGGGCGGCACCGCCGCGGCGCCGACCTACACCTGCTCGGCCGGCCAGAGCACCCTGATGACCGGCCCGGTCGTCAACAACTCCGGTCTCAGCAACCCGGCCAGCCTGAACCCGGGCGGCACGGACTACCTGACCTTCTCCATCTCGCTGCCCACCACCGCGGACAACACCTTCCAGGGCAAGTCCGCCGGCCTCAGCCTGTCGTTCACCGGCGCCCAGCGCTCCGGCTCGGCTCGCTGACCGACGGCCGATCGGTCTCGAGGAACCTGACATGACTGCCACTCTCCTGGCCCGCATTCCGGGGGCAGCGATCCCGCTGCCCCCGGAGGTGGACCTCGCCCTCGCGGCGGCCCGCAACCGGGTCGAGCAGCTGCGACCGATGGCGTCCCGGGTGCTCCCGTGGCTCGTCCGCGGACTCGTGGCGACGGCGGTGGTGGCGTTCGGCTTCCTGGCCATCGGCCCGCACGTGTTCGGCTACCGCACGATGACCATGCTGACCGCCTCGATGGCCCCGGAGATCGACACCGGTGACATCACGGTCGTGACGCCCCTCGCCGTCGAGGACGTCACCGCCGGCATGGTGATCGCCTACAACATCCCGATCGACGACCACCGCGTCGTCACCCACCGCGTCGTCGCGGTGGAGCGCGGCGAGGACGGCTCGGTCACCGTGCAGACCAAGGGTGACGCCAACGAGGCGGTCGACCCCTGGAAGGCCACGCTGCAGGGCGACACCGCCTGGCAGGTCCAGGCCGTCGTCCCCGAGGTCGGCCATGTCATCCAGGCCCTGCGCACCCCCGTGGTGTCCCAGGTCCTCCGCTACGGCGCCGTGGCCCTGCTGGCGGGCTGGCTCCTGCTCAGCATCTGGCGCCCCACGCCGGCCGACGCGGCCGGCACCGACACCACCGACACGACGCCGACGAGGAGGCCCGCGCATGACCACCGTCCGCCGGATCCTCGCGGTCCTCGGCCTGGCACTCGCCGTCGTCGTGGGCAGCAGCATCCCCGCCTCGGCCGCCTTCTCCGACACGGCCGTGCTGGCCACCTCGAGCGCGAGCACACTCAACGTCCTCGCCCCCGGCGCGGTCACCGGATCGCTGACCTGCGGCGCCTCGAACTCGACCATCGGCGTCACCTGGACCCCCAGCGGTTCCCGCGGCGTGAGCGGCTACCGCGTGACCGTCCACTACAGCGACGGCTACGAGCAGAGCGAGGTCGTCAACGGCGCCGCCAGCCAGCAGCTGGAGCAAGTCCACCACCACCTACAACGTGACCGCGTACGCCGTCCGCTACTCGGTCACGACCCTCACCACCTACGGCTGGTCCACCGAGTCCGGCCTCACCGGGAGCTTCCGATGCTGACTGCCCTTGTCGTCGACGACGAGGCCGAGGCCCGCGCCGAGATCGCCGACCTCCTCCGCCTCGGCGGCTGGCAGGTCCGCGAGGCCGCCGACGCCACCGAAGCCCTCCAGCAGACCGTCTTCAGCGACCCCGACCTCGTCGTCACCGACATGGCCATGCCCGGCTGCAGCGGCACCGCGATGCTCCACCGGCTGCGCCGCCGCGGCTCCCGCGCCCGCTTCGTCGTCATCACCCAGGACAGCTCCGCCGAGGTCCGCGAGGAGTCCGCCGCCGCCGGCGCCGAGGCCTGCCTGATCAAGCCCGTCGGACCCCAGGTCCTGATGAACTTCCTGCACAACCGCGCCACGGGGGCCGTTGTGCAGGGACAACTCGCACCCATCACCGAGGTCGACGACCTGCACGACCCGGAGGTCGAGGCCGACCTGGCCGACCGGCTGCACGACATGTACGTCGACGCGCTGCCGACACGGATCTCGGCGATCACGGCCGGTGCCCGCTTCGGCAACACCCGGGCGGTCGTCGCCGCGGCGGACTCACTGGCCGGCACCAGCGGTCAGTTCGGCCACCACGACGTCGCCGAGGTGTGCCGGGCGATCGCCGCCGATGCCCGGCGCGGAGTGCTGGCCCACGCGCGGGTCGAGGAGCTGCGGGCACTGGCCCGCGACTGAGGGGGAAGAGCACGACGGCCCGGACGCATGCTGCGTCCGGGCCGTCGTCGCGTTCCGGCCCCTCCAGGGCACCACCCCGAGCCTGCGGGACGGTCGTCGGATCCTTGCGGGTTTCTTGCGGAAGGCGGGCGGGAGCCCTGCGGTACGGCCTCCAGAGTCGTTCCTGTCACCGGAAGCCTCCGGCGACGAGGCAGAACCCAGGAGACGCAGGACATGATCACGAACCGCTCGGTGAGCCCCACCGCCCGCAAGGTCGTCGGCTCCCTCGCCGTCCTCGGCACCGCCGCCGCGGTCGCCGGCCTCGGCACCTACGGCAACTTCACCGACAGCACCACCCCGATGAACACCACGGTGGCCTCGGGCACGCTGTCGATCGACCTGACCCAGCCGGCCGGCGCGTACGCCATCCCGGTCTCGGTCAGCGGCCTGGTCCCCGGCGACTCGATCACCCGCGCGGTGAACCTGGTCAACGACGGCACCCTCGGCCTGTCCACGGTCAGCGTGATCTCCACCGCCACGGCCCCGAGCCTCCTCACCACCGACGCCACCAACGGCCTGCAGCTGGCCATCAAGGGCTGCTCGGTCCCGTGGACGCAGGGCGGCACCGCCTCGGCGCCGACCTACACCTGCTCGGCCGGCCAGAGCACCCTGATGACCGGCCCGGTCGTCAACAACGCGGGTCTCAGCAACCCGGCCAGCCTGAACCCGGGCGGCACGGACTACCTGACCTTCTCCATCTCGCTGCCCACCACCGCGGACAACACCTTCCAGGGCAAGTCCGCCGGCCTCAGCCTGTCGTTCACCGGCGCCCAGCGCTCCGGCTCGGCTCGCTGACCGACGGCCGATCGGTTCGAGGAACCTGACATGACTGCCACTCTCCTGGCCCGCATTCCGGGGGCAGCGATCCCGCTGCCCCCGGAGGTGGACCGCCGCACGGGCGGGCACGCACGGCTCGCCGTCCGCCGCCTGCTGGCGGTGCTGGGCACGGCAGTCGGCCTGGTCCTGGTTACCGGCGTCCCGGCCTGGGCCGCCTTTGCCGACACCGCAGGTATCACGGTTCCCATGGGCACGACCACCATCGCCGCCCCGGGCAACGTCGTCGGGAATCTGGCGCTGCAGCCCGTCCACCTCGACGATGAGCGTCGCCTGGACCGCCAGCACCTCGAGCAACGTGAGCGGCTACCGGGTCACTGTCTACGTCAGCGACGGCACCAAGCAGCAGTCCGACGTGGGGGCGGCCGCCACCACCTGGAGCATTCCGATCACCACAAGCAAGGCCACCGCCAACAGCATCAAGTACTCGGTGACCACCTACACCACGTACGGCTGGGAGAAGGAATCCGTGCACACCGGGAGCTTCCGATGCTGACTGCCCTGGTCGTCGACGACGAGGCCGAGGCCCGCGCCGAGATCGCCGACCTCCTCCGCCTCGGCGGCTGGCAGGTCCGCGAGGCCGCCGACGCCACCGAAGCCCTCCAGCAGACCGTCTTCAGCGACCCCGACCTCGTCGTCACCGACATGGCCATGCCCGGCTGCAGCGGCACCGCGATGCTCCACCGGCTGCGCCGCCGCGGCTCCCGCGCCCGCTTCGTCGTCATCACCCAGGACAGCTCCGCCGAGGTCCGCGAGGAGTCCGCCGCCGCCGGCGCCGAGGCCTGCCTGATCAAGCCCGTCGGACCCCAGGTCCTGATGAACTTCCTGCACAACCGCGCCACGGGGGCCGTTGTGCAGGGACAACTCGCACCCGTCACCCCGCCCGGCGTCGAGGACGACGAGGACGACGAGGACGTCGCCATGGTCTGCCGGGCGATCGCCGCCGATGCGCGGTGCGCGGTGCTGGCCCATGCACGGGTCGAGGAGCTGCGGGCGCTGGCCCGCGACTGAGGCGGGACGGTCGCCCGAACCTTGCGGATCCCTTGCGGTTCCACGGAATCGATCGTGCGGTTGCGCTGCCAGAGTCGTCATGAGAGAGCCACACAAGGCCCGAGGAGGAGGACGGCATGACCGGCAAGACCGCAAACCGCCTGCGCAGCAGGACCGTCGGCGTGCTGGGATCCGTGGCACTCCTCGCTGCCGCAGCTGCCGTCTCCGGCCTCGCCACGTTCGGGAACTTCGCCGACAGCGCGTCCGCGACCACGGCAGCGCAGTCCGGAGTGCTGTCCCTCGACGTCGGCGTGCCGGGAGGCCTCCGGAACGTCATCCCGGCTGCGGTGGAGGGAATGACGCCGGGCTACTCGCTGACCCGGCCGCTGAACCTGATCAACGACGGTGGGTTGGCGCTCTCGTCGGTTCGGCTGGCCACCGCGGCCACGCCGGCCAATGCCCTGGGAACCGACCCGGTCAACGGTCTCCAGCTGAAGCTGGAGCACTGCTCCCGGCGCTGGGTCGAGGGTGGCACCGACGCCGCGCCGACGTACACCTGTGACCAGACCTACCGGCTCCTGTATTCCGGGCCCCTCGTCAGCAGCGCACAGCTGACGTCCCTCAGCAGCCTGGCTCCCGGCGGCGTCGACAACATGGTCTTCACCATCTCGCTGCCGACGACGGCAGGCAGCCACTTCCAAGGGCTCAACGCCGATGTCACCCTGGCCTTCACCGGGGTCCAGCTTCCGGGAACGGCCCGCTGAAGGTCACGTTCCGTCCGCCGGCAGCGGAGGCAGTGGGGAAACGCACGACGGCCCGGACGCATCCTGCGTCCGGGCCGTCGTCGGTCGTCAGGCGACCAGCCGGTAACCCACCCCGCGGACCGTCTTGATCTCCGGGTTGCTCAGGCCGGCGGCCTGCAGCTTGCGTCGCAGATTGGACATGTGCGCCTCGACCAGGCGGACGCTGCCCTCCCAGTCGGTCTGCCAGACCTCGCGCAGCAGCGTCTCGCGCTGCAGCACCCGGCCCGGCCGCGACGCCAGGGCCGCGAGCAGGTCGAACTCGGTACGGGTGAGGTCGACGACCTCGCCGTCCACCCGCACCTCGCGGGTGTCCTCGTCCACCTCGAGCTCGGCGAGGCGACGCACCGCCTCGGCGTCGGCCGCCGGCTCCGGCGTCGCCACCACCTTCGGACGGCGCAGCAGTGCCTGCACGCGGGCCACGAGCTCGCGCGGCGAGAACGGCTTGGCCATGTACCCGTCGGCGCCGACGGCCAGCCCGATGAGCAGGTCGACCTCCTCGGCGCGCGCGGTCAGCATGAGGACGTAGCACTCGGTCTCGGCCCGCACCTGCCGGCACACCTCGGTGCCGTCGGCGTCGGGTAGCCCGAGATCCAGGACGATCAGGTCGGGAGGCTGCTTGCGCACCTCGTCGAGGCACTCGGCCCCCGAGGCCACCGCACGGACGTCGAACCCGGCCTTGGTCAGCACGGTACGGACCAGCTCCCGGATCTCGTCGGTGTCCTCCACCACGAGCACGGACTGATCGGCCAACGCTCACCCCTCCTCGTCGATGCCGTCGGCACATCTGCGTGCCGGCGGACCATCACCTGTCCGGGTGATCGGCAGGAGGACGCGCCGCCTTGAGCGGCCTGCGCGTCGCTTCCTCACCCGGACGGGTGATCAGCCGGGACCGCGGTCCGACCGGCCGAGCTCGACCGCGACCGACGCGTAGGGCCTGGTGGCGGCCCGCCGCAGGGCGGTCACCGCGAAGCCACGCGTGCCGGCCAGCTCGGCCACCGCGTCCGCGGCCCGGGCCGCCGCGTCCTGGTCCATGACCGAGAAGGCCACGACGACCCGGCCGCCCGGGGCCAGCACCCGGTCGACGACGTCCCACTCCGGGGCGGGCGCCGTCCAGAAGGCGCGGACGTTGAACGAGATGACCGCGTCGAACGGTCCCTCCGGAGCCACCTCGACGAGCGGCCCGGCCAGCAGCCGTACCCGCCCGCCGGCGACCGCCGCCTGATTGCGACGGGCCGCGGCGGCGATCATCGTCGTCGACCGGTCGACGCCGACGACGTCGGCACCGCGCGCCACCATCAGGTCCACCAGGACGCCGTGGCCGCAGCCGACCTCCAGCATCCGCTCCCCCGGACGCGGATCGACGACCCCGGCCGCCCAGGCCAGCCGGTCGGAGGCCGCCACGGTCAGTTGAGCCGGCGGGTGCCGGGTGGGAGCGCGCCGCCGGCCACCAGCTCTGCCGCGGCGTCCTGCAGTGCGGTCAGCGCGACGTTCTGGGTGAACGGCCCGGCCGACACGCGGGCGACGCCGAGCTCCTCGAGCTCGCGCACGGACGGCGTGGCGCCGGGTACCGCGATCACCGAGACCTGGTTGCGCCCCAGGCCCTCGACCAGCGACCCGATCTCCTCGCGGGCGACGACGCCCGGCACGAAGACCACCGGCGCGCCGGCCTCGAGGAACGCGCGACCGCGCCGCACGGCCTCCTGCAGCGCCGCGCTCCGGTCGGCGTCCGCCGGCAGCCGCAGCATCGCGTCGGTGCGCGCGTTGAGCACGAAGTCGATGCCGGCGTCCCGTCCGGCGCGGAGCACCGCCTCGACGGCGCCGACCGCGTCGTCCAGCGGCCGCATGCCGTCCTCGAGGTTGCCGCCGACCGCGCCTGCCGCGATGGCCCGGCGGGCGGTCTCCCCCGCGTCGCCGTAGCCGCCCTCGAAGTCCATGGACACCGGCAGGTCCACGGCGGCGGCGATCCGGCCCACCATGTCGAGGTGCAGGTCGAGCGGAATGTTCTCGCCGTCCTCGAAGCCGAAGGTCGCGGCGATCGAGTGACTCGCCGTCGCCAGGGCGCGCACGCCGTCGACACCGGCGACCACCCGTGCGGACACGACGTCCCAGACGTTGGCGAGGACGACGATCTCCGGCGCGGTGTGCAGATCGAGCAGCGTGCGGGCGCGGGTGGCGAGGTCGGTCACCGTCCGGAACCTACCGGCGCGCGTCCTGGCTCGGCCCATGGCGTCCTGGCTCAGCTGCGGGGGTCCTGGCTCACGATCGACGGCGAGCCAGGACCCCTGGTGATCAGGTCACCTGATCAACATCAACGGCCGGAGGCAGCCCGCCGGGTGTGACGGGTGCCGATCGGGACCACCAGGACGCCGTCCGACACGGGGTCGGGCAGCACGGCGGCGTGCAGGCCGAAGACGTCGGCCAGCAGGTCGGGAGTGACCACCTCGCGCGGCGGTCCCTGGGCGACGATCCGGCCGTCGCGCATCGCGACGAGGTGGTCGGCGTAGCGGGCGGCCAGCGTCAGGTCGTGCAGCACCATGACGACGGTGCGGCCGCGGTCGGAGTGCAGCCGGTCGACGAGGTCGAGGACGTCGACGGCGTGCGCGAGGTCGAGGTGCGTCGTCGGCTCGTCGAGCAGCAGCAGGTCGGTGCCCTGCGCGAGCGCCATCGCGATCCAGGCGCGCTGGCGCTGTCCGCCGGAGAGCGCGTCCACCGGCCGGTCGGCGAGGTCGGAGACCCCGGTCCAGGCCATCGCCTCGGCCACGACCGCCTCGTCGTCCCGCGACCACTGGCGGAACCACGACTGGTGCGGGTGCCGACCCCGGGTGACCAGGTCGGCCACGGTGAGGCCCTCGGGGGCGGTGGGCGACTGCGGCAGCATGCCCAGCGCCCGGGCGACGTCGCGTGTGGGCACCTTGTCGATGCGCCGGCCGTCGAGCAGCACCTCGCCGCCCTGCGGCTTGAGCAGCCGCCCGAGCGCCCGCAGCAGCGTGGACTTGCCGCAGCCGTTCGGGCCGATCACCGCGGTGATGCCGCGGTCGACCACGTCGAGGTCGAGGTGCTCCACGACGGTCCGCTCGCCGTAGCCGAGGGTGAGGTCGCGGGCGACCAGGCGCCCGGCGCGGGCGGTGTTCACGGTCGGGGCGGCGGTCACGCGTCGAGCCTCCGGGTGCGTCGGGCCAGCAGGTAGAGCAGGTAGGGAGCGCCGATGGCGGCGGTGAGCACGCCGACCGGCAGCTCGACGGGCAGCACCGTGCGGGAGAGGACGTCGCTGCCGACCACGAGGACGGCGCCGACCAGACCACCGGCGAGCACGGGCGGGCCGGCCGAGCGGACCAGGCGCATGGCCAGCTGCGGGGCGATCAGCGCCACGAACGGGATCGGACCGGCGGCCGCGACGGCGACCGAGGCGAGCACCACCGAGACGCCGAGCAGCACCGCCTGCCCGGTCTGCAGCCGGACGCCGAGGGCGCGGGCGCTGTCGTCGCCGAGGCGCAGCGCGGCCAGCGTCGTCCCGCCGACCAGCGCCAGGACGCCGACCGCCCCGACGGCCAGCGCCACCGGGACGACGTGCTCCCAGCCGCGGCCGTTGAGGCTGCCGGTCAGCCAGACCGTGGCCTGCGCGGCCTCGGTGATGTCGGCGACGACGAGCAGGTAGGAGATCAGCGAGGTGAGGACGGCGGAGACCGCGATGCCCACCAGCACCAGCCGGAACCCGCTCACGCCCTGGCGCCAGGCGAGCAGGTAGATCGCCGTCGCCGCGAGCAGGCCGCCGGCGAGGGCGGCTCCGGGTGGGCCGACGAACGCGGCGGCGCCCCCGACGCTGCCGCCGGCCAGCACGATCAGGGCGACCGCGCCGACCCCGGCGCCCTGGGTGATGCCGAGGATGTCGGGGCTGGCCAGCGGGTTGCGGGCCACCGACTGCAGGATCGCGCCGGCCATGCCGAAGGCCAGCCCGACCAGCAGCGCGGTGAGCGCGCGCGGCAGCCGCAGTTCCATCACCACGAACCGGTCGGCCGGCTCACCGGCGCCGGCCACGATGCGCAGCACGTCCAGCACGCCGATCGGGTAGTCGCCGCGGCCGACGTCGACCGCCGCGAGCAGCAGCGCGACGACGGCGAGCAGCACCGGGACGACGACGGCGCGCGGCCGCCAGACGGTCGACACGGGACCCACACGGAGCGCGACGGCACGGCTCACAGCGTCACCAGCCGGCGGCGCCGCACGAGCGCGATGAAGAACGGCGCCCCGACGAAGGCGAGCACCAGCCCGACCGGCAGCTCCGCCGGGCGCACCACGACCCGCCCGACGACGTCGGCGGCGACGAGCAGCACGGCGCCCAGCAGGCCGGCGTAGGGCAGCAGCCAGCGGTGGTCGGGGCCGGTCATCGCGCGGGCGACGTGCGGCACGACCAGGCCGACGAAGGCGATGGGCCCGGTCACCGCGACGGCGGCGCCGGTCAGCAGGGTGACCGCGGCGACGCCGCAGGCGCGGGCCAGGCCGATGCGGGCGCCGAGGCCGCGAGCGACGTCGTCCCCCATCTGCAGGGTGTTGAGCGCGGGTGCGTTGACCGCGGCGAGCAGCAGGCCGAGGGCGAGGAAGGGCAGCACCTGGGGCAGCGCGTCCTCGCCCCGGCCGACCAGCGAGCCGACCACCCAGAACCGGTAGGCGTCGAGCGTCGTGGCGTCGACGAGCACCAGCGCGCTGGTCAGCGCCCCGAGGAACGCCGTCACCGCGGCACCGGCCAGGGCCAGCGTCACCGGGGTCCCCCCGCCGTCCCCGATGGTGCCGAGCAGGAAGACGGCGACGGCGGCGACCAGCGCGCCACCCAGGGCGAACCAGACCGAGCCGGTGACCGAGGTGATCCCGAAGGCGTACACGGCCAGGCACACGGCGAAGGCGGCTCCGGAGCTGACCCCGAGCAGCCCGGGGTCGGCGAGCGGGTTGCGGGTGTGCCCCTGGATCAGTGCGCCGGCCACGCCCAGCGCCAGTCCGACGGCGACGCCGAGCAGCGTGCGGGGCAGCCGCAGCGCGCGGA
The DNA here is from genome assembly GCA_963777095.1 of uncultured Actinomycetota bacterium. Taxonomy (GTDB): domain Bacteria; phylum Actinomycetota; class Actinomycetes; order Mycobacteriales; family Geodermatophilaceae; genus CAVZOY01. The sequence continues at coordinate 291,899 of CAVZOY010000003.1, read as the reverse complement.
CGACGACGTCGTCGTCGGTGCCCGCCGGGTGGACGAGGGCGGACCAGACGTCGCGCCGGCGCGATCGACCGCGCGCCGACGGCGAGTCCGCAGACCGCGGCGACCGCGAGCAGCAGGAGGAGGATCCCGAGTCCGCCGAGCAGCCGCGCACGCGGCGCCCCGCCGGGCGGCGCCGCGGGCGCCGTCCCGGCCGGGGCGTCGCCGTCGCGGTCAGCGTCATTCCGCCGCGTTGGCGGCGGCGTCGGCCAGGCCGTCCACGAGCTGGTCGAGGACGTACGGGATGGCCAGGACGCTCACCGAGCTCGCGGCGGCGGCGACGGTCTGGTCGTCGAGGACGACGGCGGCGTCCCGCTCGATCGCCGGCACGCTGGAGTAGAGGTCGGAGGAGAGGACCTCCTCGGCGGTCATCCCGTCGGCGAACCCGATGAGGACGTCGGACTCGATGGCCGGCGCCTGCTCGAGCGACAGCTGCGCGTAGAAGGAGCTGTCGCTGTCGGCGCCGAGCTCCTCGACGCTCGGGGCCACGGTCAGCCCGAGGTCCTCGATCAGCTGCACCCGCGGGTCGGTCGGCAGGTACAGGTAGAGCGCCTCGGCGCCCATGCTCGTGTAGGCGAAGTCGAGCCCCTCGAACTCGGGGTGCTCGGCGGCGACCTGCGCGACGGCGTCCTCGGTCTCGGCGACGAGCTCCTCGGCCTCGTCCGCCATACCGAGGGCCTGGCCGATCATGGTGGTCTGCTCGCGCCACGGAGTGGTCCACGGCTCGCCCGGGTAGGCCACGGTCGGCGCGATGCCGGTCAGGTCGTCGTAGACGCCCTCGTCGAAGCCCTCGTACGGCGCGAGGATCACGTCGGGCTGCAGCGCCGCGATCTGCTCGAGCGGCGGGCCGTCGGCGGTGTCGAGCAGCGTGGTGGTCTCGGGGTCGTAGAACTCGTCGTTCCAGGGCAGGACGCCGTCGTCGCCCCCGCCGTAGGCGTAGGACGGCATGCCGACCGGCTGGACGCCGAGGGCGTACAGCACGTCCTGCCCGCTCCAGCCGAGGACGACGACCCGCTCCGGCTGCTCCTCGATGGTGGTGCTGCCGAAGGTGTGCTCGACGGTGACCGGGAACGCGCCGGAGTCCGCGGCCGACCCCTCGGCGGCGTCGGCGGCCGGCTCGTCGCTGGTGCCGCAGCCGGCCAGCAGGGTTCCGGCCGCGAGGGCGGCCAGGACGGGACGTAGGTGCATCGGTGTTCGTCTCCCAGGTCTCGACGCCGGGCACTTCCCGGACGCAGCGAGGGAAGGCTAGCCTAACCAAGGCCGACCTAAGTTAGGGTCCCCTCGCCAACGCCTTCAGCCGGGAGAACGATGACCGTCGAGACCGCCCCCGCCCCGACCGTGCCCGCCTTCCGGCCCTTCGCGGTGCGGGTGGCGCGCGTGCGGCGGATCGGCCGCAGCTTCCTGCGCGCCACCTTCACCGGCGCCGACCTCGACGAGTTCGCCTCGCAGGGCGCCGACCAGCGCATCAAGGTGCTGTTCCCGCTGGCGTCGTCCGGCATCGAGGACTGCCTCCTGGGCGACGACTGGTACGCGGAGTGGCGCGCCCTGCCGGACGCGCGGCGCAACCCCATGCGCAGCTACACGGTGCGGGCGGCGCGGCCGCTCGAGCGCGAGGTGGACGTCGACTTCGTGCTGCACGGCCCCACCGGACCGGCCTCCGCCTGGGCCGAGCAGGCCGGACCGGGGGACGAGGTGGTGCTGATCGGTCCGAACGCCCGCTTCCCCGGCGCGCCGGGTGGCGTGGAGTGGCGGCCGCCGACCGGCATCGGGCCCCTGCTGCTGGCCGGTGACGAGACCGCGGTGCCCGCTCTGAGCGCGATCGCGGAGGCGCTCCCGGCCGGCACCGGCGCGCGGGTGCTGCTCGAGGTGCCGACCGAGGACGACGTCCTCGACCTCGACGTGCCACCCGACGTCCGGCTCAGCTGGCTGCCGCGCCGGTGCGGGTCGAGCACCCGACCGCTGGGCGCGCTGCTGACCGCGGCCGTGTGCGCCGCCGCCGACGAGATCGGCGGCGCCGCGACCGGTGCGGATGCCGACGACGTCGACCCCGACGCGCTGGTGTGGGAGGTGCCCGACGCCGCGGCGACCGCCGGCGCGCCCGCCTACGCCTGGCTCGCCGGCGAGGCCGGCGTGGTCACCGGTCTGCGCCGGTACCTGCTGCGCGAGGCCGGCTTCGACCGGCGCTCCGTGGCGTTCATGGGCTACTGGCGGCAGGGGCGGGAAGCACTGAGCTGAGTCCCGGGCCACTCCGAGGGGTGAACCTGCTCCCGTCCGGGCCTCGGCCTGCCGATGGGAGAGATACCCCGACGGGGCGCCAGCGGGGTCCGCTACCCCGACCGAGCTGAAGGATCGCTCCCGTGATCGCTGTCACCTGCCGCAACGGCGAGCACTTCACCCTGGACCCGGACGCCATCGAGCGGGTCGAGTCCGGTGGTGACACCACCGTGATCCTCGAGGACGGCACGAAGTTCGTGATCGGCCAGAGCATCGACGAGCTGGTCGGGATCGTCCGCACTCACCGCGCCGCGGCGGTGTCCGCACGCCGCAGGCTCGACGGACCGCTGCCGCGGCCGGGCTTCGTGCCCGGCCGTCCGTGGCGGCCGGCCGGCACCCCAGGCGGGTTCGTCTCCGACTGACCGGTTCAGCACCCGGAACCGGCGACCGCCGGCGGCGTCAGTCGTCCTTCTTGTCGTTGCCGTTCCCCTGGTTGCCGTCGTTGCCGTTGCCGTTGCCCTCGTTGCCGTTGCCCGTCGTCGCCCTCGCCCTCGCCGTCGCCCTCGTCCTGCGGCTCGGGCACCGGCGCCACCGCGTAGCCGACGGTGACCGTGCCGTCGAGCGGCACCTCGCCGGTCGGGTCGACGGTGGTGACCGTGCCCTCGGGGACGTCCGCCGTGGTCACCGGCTCGATGGCGACCTGCAGGCCCAGTGCCTCGAGCTCGGCCCGCACCTCCTCGACCGGCCGGCCGACGTAGCCCTCGGCCGCGACCCGAACCGTCGAGGGCGACGCCGGAGCCGATGACGACGGCGAAGGGGTCGGGCTCGCACTGGTCGACGCGGACGGAGCAGGTGACGCTCCTGCCTCGGGGTTGTCGTCGTTCCCGAGCAGCATGAGGCCGGCGACCACGCCGATTACCGCGAGGAGCGCTCCGACCAGCACCCACAGGCCGGCGCGGTTGCTCCGGCCCCGGTTCTCGACGGGCGCCTCCGGCGCGACGATCGGTCTGCTCGGCGGTGCGCGGCGCGCGCAGCGGCGGCATCCCGGACGCAGCCGGCACGGGGGCCGTCGCGAGGGCGCCCAGCGGCAGCGGGAGGACGGCGGTCGCCGTCGGCGAGGCCGCGGTGCGGCTGAGGCTCACCCGGTCGGCGGCCGCCCTCAGCGCGGCGCCGTCGGGGTACCGGACGGCGGGGTCCTTGGCCAGGGCGCGCATCACCACGTCGCGCAGGTCAGGGGGGACGTCGTCCGGGAGCGGGCGGGGGTCGTCGCGGATCTGCTGCAGCACGATCTGCACCGAGTTCTCGCCCTCGAAGATCCGGCGCCCGGCCAGGCACTCGTAGGCGACGGCACCCAGGGCGTAGACGTCGCTCGCCGGGGCTGGCCTTGCCGCCCTGCGCCTGCTCCGGCGAGAGGTAGTGGGCCGTGCCGATGACCTGGCCGGTGCCCGTCAGGGCCACGCTCGCCGCGGACCAGGCCACCCCGAAGTCGGTGATCTTGACCGTGCCGTCGGGCGCCACGAGGACGTTGCCGGGCTTGATGTCCCGGTGGACGATGCCCGCCCCGTGGGCGGCGGCCAGGGCGGCCGCCGTCTGCCGCACGATGCTCAGCGTGAGCTCCGGGCTCAGCCGGCGCTCGCGGCGCAGCAGCTGCGCCAGCGACTCGCCGTCGACGAGCTCCATCACCAGGTAGGCCACCGTCTCCCCCGTCCCCGGGGCGGCCACCTCGCCGTAGTCGAACACCGAGGCGATGTTCGGGTGCACCATCATCGCCGCGTGCTGGGCCTCGGACCGGAAGCGGGCGCGGAAGTCCGGGTCGTCGGTGAACTCGCTGCGCAGGATCTTCACCGCGACGGGCCGGCCGAGCAGCCGGTCCCGCGCCCGCCAGACCTGTCCCATGCCGCCCCGCGCGAGGGGGGCGAGCAGCTCGTAACGGTCGGCGAGAACGCGCGTGCCGACGTCCATCCGACCTCCTCGTGCCCGGCCGGGCGGGCACACCCGACCGGTCCAGTGTCCGTGATCGGGTGGCTCCTGGGCGGACCGACCCCCCGGCGCGCCCGACCCCGAGCACGATCGTGTGACGCCGCAGGATCTGTCGCGGCGGCCGTCCGGATGCGACGCTGCGCTCCGTGGCCGGCCGAAGGAGGAGCAGCGTGGCGGCTCCTCCGGGGACGTCCCGGCACCGGATCCGGCGCGGCGTCCGCGTCCGGACCGCCGTCCTGGCCTGCCTGATCGCCGGTCCGGCGCTGCTGGCGGCGACCGTGCCGCCCGACCGGCTGACCCCCTCGGTGCTGCCGTCGGCGGCCGTCCTGATGCCCGACGCCGGCCCGCCGGGTCGCGGATCCCGAGCCCGAGGAGACGGCCGCCGAGCCCGGCGTCACGGTGGACGGCAACCGGTTGCTGCGGGACGGCGAGCCGTGGCTGCCCCGGGGCTTCAACATGATCGGTCTGCTCACGCCGGCCTGGTGCGACCGCGACGTCGGCATCGCCGCCCGGGAGCACTTCGGGCCCGAGGAGCTCGCGGCCGCCCGGGACTGGGGTGCCGACGTGCTGCGCTTCCAGGTGAGCCAGCGCGGGCTGGCCGACCCGGCCGTGGCGACGAAGGACCGGGCCGCCTACCGGGCCGCCGTCCTCGACGGCGTCGCGCAGGCGCGCGCGGCCGGCTTCGCGGTGATCGTGTCGATGCAGGACCAGTTCTTCGGCTGCGGCGACGTGCATCCGCTGCCCAGCGCGGCGACGGTGGACGCGTGGAGCGCCCTGGTCCCGTCGCTGCACGAGGACCCCGTCGTGCTGCTCGAGCTGTTCAACGAGCCGCGCAACGAGGACGACGCGGCCGGCTGGAAGCAGTGGCGCGACGGGGGCTCCTCGCCCGACGCCAACCTCGGCGACCCCGCCGTCGGGCACCAGGCCCTGGTCGACCACGTGCGCGGGCTCGGCAGCACCAACGTGCTGGTCGCCGACACCGCCCGGCTCGGGGAGCGCTCGGCCGGACTGCCGCTGCTCGACGACCCGCTCGACCGGCTCGCCTACGGCATCCACCCCTACTACTACGTGCTCGGCGAGAGCTGGTGGGACGAGCACTACGGCGACCTCGCCGAGGTCGCGCCGGTGCTCGCGACCGAGTGGAACCACCTCGCCGACGAGTGCGGCACCGACGCCGAGCGGCTCGGCCCCGACCTGCTCGACTACCTGCAGCGGCGCGGCATCGGCGTGTTCGGGCACGCCTTCGACATCCCGGGGACGACGGTCGCCGACTGGTCGTGGACGCCGACCGACTGCGGCACCGCGGCCGGCGGCTCGGGTGCGCTGCTGAGGGACCACTTCCGGTCCCTCGCTCGCGCGCCGCGCTGACCGCGGCGGTCACTCGCAGGCGACGCCGTCGCCGTCCCCGTCCATGGCGCTCGCGTAGCCGGGGTCGCCGCGGCGCACCGGCGCGGCCCCGGCCGCGCGGGCGGCCGCGCAGTTCTCGAACGGCAGGCCGGACGACGGCGCCGCGGGGCGGGGCCGTGGTCAGCACGGGACGGTCGGCGTCGGCGGCGTCCGGCAGCGGCTGGTCCGGGCAGCCGGTCAGGATGCGCGTCATCGCGTCCCGCTCCGCGGCGGTGACCCAGAGGTCGTAGGCCTGCTTGACGGCGATCTGCCGCGCGACGTACGCGCAGCGGAACCCGCGGGAGGGCGGCAGCCAGGTGGCCGCGTCGCCGTCGCCCTTCTGCCCGTTCAGCGGGCCGTCGACGGCGAGCAGGTTGAGCGGGTCGTTGTAGAACGCGACCCGCTGCCCGGCATCCCAGGCCTGGGCGCCCTTCTGCCAGGCGTCGGAGACCGCCACGACGTGGTCGATCTGCACGTCGTCGCTGGTGCCCTGACCACGCACGAAGGACATGGCCGCGCCGGAGTACGGGTCGGCCAGGGTGCCGGCCACGACGACGCAGTCGCGGGTGCCCGGCTTGAACGACTCCCCGGTCAGATCGCGGGCGAGGACGTCGTTGCGGGTGTCGCAGCCGTTGCGGTCGGGATCGCCCCAGCCGGAGCCGAACAGGTCGCGGTCGTAACCGGTCTTCGGCGCCCGGCCCTTCACGTCGAGACCGGCCAGCGCGGCTCCGGCCGTGCCCGGAGCGACCGGATCAGCTGCCGGCGCCGAAGGCTCCGCCGCGGTCGGGGTGGCCGCCTCCGATCGCGCCTCGGAGGACGCCGGAGCCGGGCTCGTCGGAACCTGCGCGGGTAACGGCGGACGCCGAGGACGTCGACAGCTCCGCGCACCCGGTCAGCCCGGTGAGGGCGGCCACCGCGAGGAGGGCCCCCAGCCGGGCGCGCTTGCTGCGCCGCATGGATCGCCTCCCCCGTCCGACCGCCCGCCGACGGTACGTCCGCAGGGCGGGGCCGGTCGGGATGCCGCGCCGCGGCTCAGCGGCCGGCGCGCACCCGGCGTCCGCGGCCTCGTCGGCGCGGACTGCGGCGCCGGTGGCCGAAGAACCGCCGGACCCGACGCCAGCGGTTCGGCGTCTTCTCCGGGTCGAGCAGCTCGCTGTCGGCCAGCTTCAGGTCGACCGGCCCGAGGTCCGGCGGCTCGAACTCCACCAGCGACCGGCCCGTCGGGCGGCGCAGCCGCTCGATCGGCCTGCACCAGTGAGCCGGTCTCGGCCACGACGGCGGCCACCTCGTCCGGGGGCACGCCGAGGTGCTCGCCGAGCAGCCGGTCGCGGAAGCCGACGATCGTCGCGGCGATCTCCTCCTGGCGCGGACTCCCGGCCACCGCCTCGATGGACAGGTCGCACTCGGTGTCCAGCCCCATCGACCGGTTGTTGAGGTTGGAGGAGCCGATCCGCAGCAGCCGGTCGTCGAGGACCATGACCTTGGCGTGCACGTAGATCGGCCGGCGCGCCTCGGTGACCGGCACGTAGAGCCGGAACCGGCCGTGCACGTCGGCCTCGCGCAGGAAGGCCAGCAGCTTGGCCCGGGCCACGCCCATGGCCTTCTCCGACAGCCAGCCCTGCGCCGTCTCCGGGTTGACGACGACGAACTCGGGGCCGTCGTCCTCGCGCAGCCGGTCGGCCATGGCCTCGGCGATCCGGCGGTTCGCGAAGTACTGGCTCTCGATGTAGACGAAGCGCTTGGCCGCGGCGATCGCGGCCAGCCACAGCAGTTCGATCTCGTGCACCAGGTCCGAGCCGTTGTGCTCGGGACTCGTCCGCGAGATGGCCACGTCGACGTCGGTGAACAGCGGCTCGACGCCCTCGGGCCAGCACTCCTCGACGTCCTCGATCGGTTCGAGGCGCTCGCCGTTGCCGCTCTCCCAGCGTTCCCGCGCGAGGTCGCCGATTGCCCGGGCGGCGGGTCCGGACACCATGCTGGTGACGTCGTGCCACGGCCCGGTGGGCTTGCGCGACTTCGGGACGCCGCCGGTGCGGGTGGGCGTCGCTGTGGTCGCTGGTGTCCCACCGGTCGGCGGTGATGTCGATGCCGCCCGCGAAGGCGAGGCAGTCGTCGATCACCACGATCTTCTGGTGGTGTGCGCCGCCGACCGGGTGGTGGGTGTCGACGCTGAAGGTGAGCCGGTCGGGGGTGCGCCGGTCGAGCAGCACGATGGGCTTCAGGCCGCGGCCGAGGGCGACCAGCATCGCCAGGTCCCATTGCAGCACGCCGATCTCCAGCTGCGGGTTCTCGTGGACCGCGTGCTGGAGCACCGCGCTCAGCCGGTCGTGCTTCGCCGGTGTCCCGTCGAGCGGGTCCATCCGGATCCGGGGGTCGAAGTCCCAGCCGATGAAGAGCACCCGGCGCCGGGCGGCCAGCACCGCCCGCTTCAGGGTCGCGAAGTAGCTCGCCGCGTCGACGAACACCGCGTGCCGGGAGGCCCGCTCGATCCGCCAGCAGGTCTCGCCCGGGACGAGCAGCGAGTCGCCTCCCGGCTCCGCCTCCGGGTCGCGCTCCTCGGCCGCGCCCCGGGGCGCCGGGACGGACAGGGCCGGATCGGTCTCGGGCTCGGTCGTCGAGTCCTGGCCGTCCGTCACCGGGGCAGTGTGCGTGATCGGGGCCGCAGCGGTCCACCACGCCGCCCGTTCGGGGGTGCGCGCCTGACCAGGCGGTGCACGATCAAACCTCGCCCCGCAGTTTGTTCCGGAACGACAAGGGCACGCATAGGCGGCACGCACGACCATCTCCAGGGGGATCTCCATGAGCACGCACGACTCCGGCGCCGGGGCGCACGCCACCCGCGGTGCGGTGCACGACGCCGTCGAACGGCAGCACGACCGCTTCGGCGGGATCAAGTGGGGCGCGGCCTTCTTCGGCTGGCTCTCGGCCAACGGCCTCGCCGTTCTCCTCGTGGCGCTGCTCTCCGCCGCCGGCGTGGCCATCGGCCTCACGCAGGGCGTGCCGAGCACCGACGAGGCCGTCCAGCAGGCAGACACGATCGGCATCGCCGGGGGCATCGCCCTGCTGGTGGTGCTCTTCCTCGCCTACCTCGCGGGTGGATACGTCGCCGGCCGGATGGCGCGCTTCGACGGCGTCCGCCAGGGCATCGCGGTGTGGGTCATCGGCCTGCTCGTCGTGATCGCGCTCGCCGTCCTCGGCCTGGTGCTGGGCTCGGAGTACAACGTGCTGCAGAGCCTGAACCTCCCGCGCATCCCGATCGGCGAGGGCACGGCCACGACGGCCGGCATCGTCGCGCTGGTCGCCGTCCTGATCGTGACGCTCGCAGGCGCGATCCTCGGTGGCCGACTGGGCGAGCGGTACCACCGCACGATCGACCGCGCGGGTCTCGACGTCTGATCTCCCGCTGCTCGACGAGGGCACCCACCGCCGCGGCGGTGGGTGCCCTCGTCGTTTCCGGGGGCTGCCCCCTCCCGCCGACGCGTCCCGGGGTGCACGATCAGCGGCACCGACAGGTCCCCGAAGGAAGTGGCAGGTCCGTGTCCTCATCTCCCGCACCGACGTCCCTGCAGCAGGTCACCGTCGGCGACGTGATGCGCCCGGCGACCACGACCGTGGAGACCGACGCCCACCTCGCGTCGGTCGCCTACCTGATGAAGCGCGCGGATGACACCGCTCTGGTCGTCACGCCCGAGGACGGCATCGGCGGGCCGGTCGCCGTCATCACCGACGCGCACATCAGCCAGGCCGTGGCCGATGGCCGCAACCTCGACGAGACGCGGATCAACCAGCTCGGGCTGCCCCGCCCGCGCTGCGTCCACCCGTCGATGCCGGTCACCGAGGCCGCCGAGCGCATGCTCGGCGACCGGCTCGAGCATCTCCCGGTCATCAGCGAGGACCGGCTGCTCGGCCTGGTCGACATGGCCGCCGTCTGCCGCGTCCTGCTCCGGCACGTCACCTGACCGCGTTCCGCCGTCCCTCCGGCGGAACGGTCACTCGTCGAGCGGTCGGTCCACGACGGCGTAGACCGGCCACCGGCCGGGAACGCCGCGCAACGTCCGGACGCCGCGGTCGACGAAGTCCAGGCCGGCACCGACGACGAGGTCCTTGACCGTGCCGCTGACCAACACCTCGTCCGGCTCCGCCCCCGCCATCACGCGGGCGCCGATGTGCACCGCCAGCCCGGAGATGCCTCCGGCGTCGTCGCGCTCGACCTCGCCGGCGTGGACGCCGGCCCGCACCCTGAGGCCCACCGCCTGGGCGTCGCTGCGCACCGCGACGGCGCATCGGATGGCGCGGGCCGGACCGCCGAAGGTGGCGAACAGCCCGTCGCCGGCCACGTCGACCTCCCGGCCGCCGTAGCGCACCAGCTCCTGCCGGGCCCGGCTCAGGAAGTCGGCCCGCGTGCGCGCCCAGGCGGCGTCGCCGATCCGGGCGAGCAGCTCGGTGGACCCGGCGACGTCGACGAACAGCACCGTGGCCAGCATCCGTTCCGGCTCGGCGACGACCGGGCGGGCGCCGGTGAGGAACTCCTGGATCTCGGACAGCAGCCGCTCGGTGTCGCCGGTGAAGAACAGGTGGTCCTCGCCGTCGAGCTCGACCAGCCGGGCGCCGGGGATGTGCTCGGCCGTGTACCGGGCGATCTCGACGTGGATCAGGTGGTCCCTGCGCCGGTGCAGCACCAGCGTCGGCACGTGGATCGCGCCGAGGATCGCGCGGACGTCGGCGAGGGGATACACGTCGAACAGCTGCCGCGCCATGCCCGGGCTGGCGCCCATCCGCTGCAGCCCCGCCCACCAGGAACGCAGGGCGTCGTCGTCCACACGGCTCGGCGCCCAGGCCCCGAGCAGCCGGCCCTCGCCCCACCGGTCCACCAGCCCGCCGAGCATCCGCATCATCCGGTCGGGGTCGGCGCCGTACGGGTAGTCGGGTGCCCGGGCCAGTCGCGGCGCGGCCGCGTAGAGGACGAGGGCCCGCGTCCGCTCGGGGTGCTGCGCCGCGAACAGCATGGTCATGGCGCCGCCCTCGGAGACGCCGAGCAGCGCCGGCCGCTCGGCACCGGCGGCGTCCATCACGGCCCGGAGGTCGTCGACCCGCTCCTCGAGCGTGGCGGGCGTGGGCACCGGGTCGGACAGCCCGGTGCCGCGCTTGTCGAAGAGGATCAGCCGGCTGAAGGACGCCAGCCGCTCCAGGAAGCTCCGCAGGTCCGGCTGCTGCCAGGCCCACTCCAGGTGCGAGACGAAGCCCGGCGCCATGACCAGGTCGAGCTCACCGGACCCGACCACCTGATAGGCGATGGACAGGCTCCCGCTGCGGGCGTACCGGGTCCGGGGCACCACGCGTCATCCTGGCGCGCGGGCGACCGGGCGGTCCACGGCCGGCCGCGCGGTCAGTGCCGCCGCGGCAGCACCACCCGGGCGCGGGTGACGCCGTCCGCCGACTCCAGCGTCAGCCGCCCGCGGTGCCGCTGCTCGACGACGGCCTGAGAGGTGGCCAGGCCCAGTCCGGTGCCCTGGCCGATCGGCTTGGTCGTGTAGAAGGCGTCGAACGCGCGCGCGAGCACCTCTGTAGGCACCGGCGGCCCGGTGTTCTCGATGTCGACGACGACCGTGTCGGACGTGCCGCGGGTGCGCACGGTGACCGTTCCCTCGTCCCCCACCGCGGCGAGCGCGTTGTCGAGCAGGTTGGTCCAGACCAGGGCCAGGTCGGCGGCCCAGCCCTGCACCTGCTGCGGCTCGGGGTCGAGGTCGCGGACGACCTGCACGCCCGGGAGCACCTTGTGCCGGAGCAGGACGAGGGACCGCTCCAGCGACTCGTGCAGGTCGACGTCGGTGAGCGCCTGGTCGGCGGCGTAGGCCAGCGGGCGGGCGCCGGAGACGATCCCCGACAGGTACTCCGCCCCGGTGAGCACCTCCTCGAGCAGCGCCTCGATCTGGGCGCTCCGCGCGAGCTCCCGGACGGCGGTGCCGCGGGTCTCGGCCGGCATCCCGGCCAGCGCCTCGGTCAGGGCCGCCGGGTCGACGCCGAGGCGGACGAGCTCCCCTGCGCCGTTCCAGCCGGCGTCCACTCCGGCACCGCTCAGGACGCCCCGGATGTCCTCCTCCAGATCGGCTCGGGCCAGCGGGTCGTCCGGCACGGGGACGGCGCCGCACAGTCCGCGAAGCGCGTTGACCGCGGGGTCGACGTCCGCCAGCAGGGCCTTGAGCCGCTGGGCGCCGCGCACCACCGCTGACGCCGGGTTGTTCAGCTCGTGCAGCAGACCGGCGGCGAGGGAACCGAGAGCGGCCATCCGCTCACGCTGGCGCAGGATCTGCTCGTCCCGGTCGAGCCGCCGCGACATCGAGACCATGAGCGCCCGGGCCGACCGGGGGTGGGCCAGCAGCCGGTCGAGCGCGCTGACCCCGATCCGCTGCACGGTGGCCGGCGTCCGCGCCCGGATGGTCGCGGTTCGCGGCCGTCCGTGGGCCGGGCCGAGCTCGCCGACCAGGTCGCCGGCCCCGACCACGTTGAGCAGCAGGGGCACCCCCGTCGTTCCCCGCGTGACCTCCAGCTCGCCGGAGGTCACCACGTACATCGCGTCGCCGGGCGAGCCCTCGTGGATCAGCACCTCCCCCGGCTCCAGGTTGACCCGGCGGCTGGCCCGCGCCAGCGCGTCGACGTCCTCGTCGGGCAGCTCGGCGAACAGCTTCGACCTGCGCAGCGCCCCGACGACATCCTCGTACGAGGAGGTCACCTGCCGGCCAGGCGTTCGTGCACGAAGCGGACCGCCATCGCGCCCTCGCCCACCGAGGACGCGATCCGCTTGACCGAGCCGTGCCGCACGTCGCCGGCGGCGAAGACGCCGGGCACCGAGGTCTCCAGGGGCAGCGGCGGCACCTCCAGCGGCCAGTCCGGCGGCGGGTTGCCGAGGTCGATCCCGGTGAGCACGAAGCCGCGGTCGTCGCGGCGGACGACGCCCTCCAGCCAGGCGGTGCGCGGTGCCTGCCCGACGAAGATGAACACCGCGTCGGCGGCGACCTCGCGCTCGTCGGTGCCCTGCCGCAGCCGCAGTCCCTCGACCCGGCGCTCGCCCAGCACCCCGGCCACCTCGGTGTGCGGCTCCACGCGGATCTTGTCCGAGGCCTCGATCCGGTCGATGAGGTACTGCGACATGGTCGACGTCAGGTCGTCGGCCCGGATGAGGACGGTGACCGAGGCGGCCCACTGGGACAGGAAGACCGCCGCCTGCCCCGCCGAGTTGCCGCCACCGACGATGAAGACGTGCCCACCGGCGTGGTCGACCGCCTCGGCCCGCCCCGCGCCGTAGTAGACGCCGATCCCGGTGAGCTCGGCCGCCCCGGGCACGTCGAGCGTCCGGTAGTCCACGCCGGACGCGACGACGAGCGCCCCCGCGCTGACCTCGCTGCCGTTGGCGAGCTTGACCAGCGTGTAGGGATCCTCGCGGCGCAGCCCGACCACCTGGGCCGGGGTGAGGATCTCGACGCCGAACCGGATGGCCTGCTCGCGCGCCCGCAGGGTGAGGTCGGCGCCGGAGAGGCCGACCGGAAAGCCCAGATAGTTCTCGATCTTGCTCGTCGTGCCCGCCTGCCCGCCCGGGGCGCTGCACTCGAGCACGAGCGTCGACAGCCCCTCGGAGGCGCCGTAGACACCGGCGGCCAGGCCCGCCGGACCCGCGCCGACGACCACGAGGTCGTAGGCCTCGCGCTGCGCCCGGGTGCGCAGGCCGATCCGCTCGGCGAGCACCGGCAGATCCGGCTGCACGAGCATCTCGCCGTCGTCGAGAAGGACGACCGGCAGCCGGCCGGCGTCGGCGCGCGCCAGCTGGAGCAGTGCCTGCGCCTGGGGGTCGGTCTCGACGTCCATCCACCGGTACGGCACGAGGTTGCGGGCCAGGAACTGGCGCAGCGCGTGGCTGGAGGCCGACCAGCGGTCGCCGAGGAGCCGGAGGTTCGTGACCGTCGCCGGACGGCGCCAGGTCTGCAGCAGGTCGTCGAGCACGGGATAGAGCCGCTCCTCCGGCGGGTCCCACGGCTTGAGCAGGTAGTGGTGGACGTCGGCGTCGTTGATCGCGCGGATGGCGGCGTCGGTGTCGGCGTAGGCGGTGAGCAGCACCCGCTTGGCGTCCGGGTAGAGCTCGCGGGAGGCGGCGAGGAACTCGGTGCCGTTCATGCCGGGCATGCGCTGGTCGACGAGCAGCAGCGCGACGTTGTCCTCGCGCAGCCGCAGCCGGCGCAGCAGGTCGAGCGCCTGGTCCCCCGACGAGGCGGCCAGCACCTGGTAGTGCTCGGCGTAGCGCTCGCGCAGGTCCCGTTCGACGGCGGCCAGCACGGGCCCGTCGTCGTCCACGGCCAGGATGGCCGGTCTGCTCATGCTTCTCCCTCGGCTCCCCCGGCCGGTGCTCGGCCGCTTCGGAACCTATCCGGCACGAGGGACGGATGACAGGGGTCGGCCGCTCTGCGGCCGTCACCGCCGCGACGACACGGCATCGGCCTTTCATCATTTCACCGGATGTCGCTGTTACGTTCCGGAACCGCACGGGGACGATCAGTGACGCGTGCACTCGCTATTCACGGAGGACGCACCATGTCGCGGAGACTCATCGCCCTCGGTTCGGCGCTCGCCGCCTGCCTCTCCCTGCTCGCGGTTCTCGCAGGGCCCGTGAACGCCGCGGAGACGACGGGGCGTGGGCTCCTGGGAAAGCTGACTGTCGCCTCGGAGGCCGGGACCACGCAGTACCTGCCGTCGAAGTTCAAGCCCTGGGGCGATGCTGACGACGACTGCCAGAGCACCAAGCAGGAGGTGCTCATCCAGGAGTCGAGCGGCGGCGGAGTGGGCTTCAAGGGCTTCCCGTTGTGCACCGTCGGGTTCGGGAAATGGACGAGCCCCTACGACGGTGCGCTGTTCGAGCACCCGACGTACATGGCGGTCGACCACCGCGTCTCGCTGAAGGAGGCGTGGGAGTCCGGCGCCTACTGGTGGTCGACGGCGACCCGGGAGCGCTTCGCGAACGACCTCGCCTACGCGCACACGCTCGTCGCCGTGTCCTTGGTGGCCGACGGGGCCAAGGGCGACAGCGATCCCGCCGGGTGGCTCCCGAGCCACTCCTACCGGCAGTGCAACTACGCGCTGGCGTGGATCCAGGTGAAGTATCGCTGGAACCTCACCGTCGACCCGAGCGAGAAGGCTGCTCTGCTCGAGGTCCTCGACGGGGAGTGCCGGACCCGGACCGTGGTGATCCCGCCCCGCGCGGTCTGACCGGCGTTCCTCAGTCGGCCCGCGGGAGGGTTGCCCCGAGGTCGACGCGGGCCTCGAGCGCCCGGGCGAGCACGGCGTGCGCGAGCGGCACCGGGGGCTCCCCCTGGCCGGCGGTCCCGTAGAGCGCCGACAGCACCCGGACGTCGCGCCGTCCGCCGTTCGGCGGCACCTCGTCGACGATCTCGCCGATCGCGGCGACCGCACGGTTCAGCGTCTCCGACGGCTCCGGCAGGCCGAGCCCGCGCCGCCACGCCGCACCCGGCGCGGCGTCGGCGAGGATCGCCTCCAGCCGGTCGGGGTCCTCGTCGGTGAGCGCCGCGGCGACGGCGTCCGCCCAGGAGCTGGCGATCGTCAGCTCGGCCGGGCCGAGCGCGGCGCCGGTGACCGCGGACGTGGGCCCGGCCGACTGCGGAGTGCTGCCGGTGACGACCTGGTGCACGCCCGGCCACCGTGAGGCCGGTGGCGTTGTCCACCGGCGTGCGGCCGTCGGCCGACCGGCGCCGTGCGCGGGTCGAGGCGAGGCTCAGCAGGACACCGGTCGCGCCCGACCCGAGCTCGATCTCGCGGAGTCCGCGAGTGGCGTCCTTCCACAGCGCGATGACCGACGACGGCGGCATGCCGGGCGGGCGGCTGCGGTGCACCATGCCCGCCGCAGACAGGGTCAGCACCGACGATCCGGGGTCGTCGGCGAGCACGCTGGCGTAGCGGGCCGTCCAGCGCGAGGCCAACTGCGGGCCGTCGAGCAGGATGGTGACCACCAGCGTCGGGCCGATGTCGCGCAGCAGCTCGGCGACCTCGTCGAGGCGGGCGAGGTCCTCGCAGATGACCGCGACGAGGGTGAGGCCCTCCCCCAGCTCGAGCACCTGCAGCGAGCGGGGCGGCACCTCCATGGCCTCCCACCAGCGCACGCCGGGGTGCAGCGCGCCGCCGAGCTGGTACTGGGTGATCTGGGATTCGTCGAGGAACCAGCGGTGGTGCTTGTTCTGCCGGTAGTGCGCCCAGCAGCCGCCCACGTGCACCCCGAGGTGCACCCAGTTGGACGGCTGGCGCAGCGGGTCGTCGACCGGATCGCGGGCTCCGGCCAGCAGCACGGTGACGCCGTGGCGGGCGAGCACGGCCTCCAGCGGCTGCAGCGCCTCGGCCGGCACGCAGCTCTCGGGGAACACCACCGCGTCGAGGACGTCGACCTCGTCGAGCGCCGCCTGCACCGCCTCCTCGACCAGGCCGACGTCGAAGGGCTCGACCGGGTCGAAGTCGAAGGTGCCGAACGGCTCGTTCTCCGAACGCTGCACCGAGCCGGGACGTGGACGGAAGTCGCGCGCACGGATCCGCAGCGGCCACGGCAGCAGCAGGACGTTGGAGTTCTGCTGGCGGGAGCCGGCCTTGCGGGCGGGCGCCTTGTGCCAGGACACGTCGACCGACGGGTCGCGCAGGCAGAGGTAACGCGACAGCGAGCGGAACGAGATGCCGGACGGCGGCGTCCGCACCTTGGGCAGCACGCGCAGCCGGTGGCTCGGGAGCCGCGACAGCGACCCGGTTCGGGCCAGCAGCTCGGTCGCCCGGCCGCGGTGCCGCGAGCCCGACGCCCGCACCGGACCGACCGTGCCCGCGAGCCCGGCGCTGGCCTCGTCGCTCACCGCCAGCAGGGTCAGCAGCGCCTCGACCAGCGGCCAGTGCGTGCCGTCGCGGACGTCGGCGACCGGCGTCGCGGCCTCCTTGCGCAGCAGCGCCCAGGCATCGGTGAGCAGTGTCGGTGGCTCACCCTCCGGCTCGTCGACCCAGCCGCACCAGTGCTCGGCGGCGTCGGAGACGACGTCGTTCCAGTGCGAGCGCGGCGGCCAGTGCCGCCCCACCGGCGGCGAGACGGCGAACCGGTAGGCGTGCGTGCGGCGCAGGATCGTGCCGGCCAGCGCGAAGACGTCGGCGGGCCACTCGAGCAGCTCGTCGGCCAGCTCCAGACCGCTGACGTCGGACCACAACGAGCCGACCGTCGGTGCCGCCGGAGGGTCCAGCGGCCCGGGCTGGGCGTCCATCGGCGGGCCCTCCTGCGTTCCGACGAGGAGGTCAACCTATCCGCGGACGGCGTCGAACGGGAAGGTTCCTCGACGGAGGCGATCCCTGGTCAGCCGACGTAGTAGGTGGACGATCCGCTGCCGAAGACCGTCGCCGTCTCCACGACCCGCACCCGGTACTCACCGAGGCGTGCCTCCGGCAGGCTGAAGGTCGCCCGTCCGCTGCTGCTGGTCGTGGCGTTGCGCACCCAGGTCCACGGGGCGATGTCCCAGACGAACTTCGCCTGCGGCCGCCACATCAGCTGGACCTGGACTCCCTGGCGCGGGTACCAGTCGTGCAGTCGCGCCGACCAGGACGTGGCCAGCGCGGAGATGGTGACGTCGCCGCCCGGTCGCCACGATCCGCTGAGCTTGGTGCGGCTCTCGTACTTGACCACGAGCTCCGGTGAGTTCTGGCTCAGCCAGGACGGCGTGATCCCGGTGGGCGCGAGGCTGTAGCGGCCCTTCGGTGCCGAGTCGGTGAACTCGTGGACGTCGTAGAAGTCCGACGCGCTGGGTCTCGCGATGTCGAGTGTCTCGACCAGCCGGCCCGAGGGGTCCCGCAACTGCCACGAGCGCCGTCGGCGCCTCCGTCGGACGCCTCCTCGCAATCCTCCCCGAGGTACCAGTAGACCGTCTGCCGTGCCTGGCCGACGACGACCGTCGAGGGCCCGTCGAGGTGGCAGCCGGGGACGGCCGAGGAGGCGCGAACGGGGCTCGCTACGGGCGGACTCCACGCGCCCCAGACCGTGGCGGTCTCCGCCATCGCGAGGCGGTAGTGCCCGGGCTTCGGCCCATCCACCGTGATGGTCCCGCCGCCGCGGGAGCCCATGGTCTGGGTCCGCAGGTACTTCCACGCGGTGCCGTCCAGCGGCAGGTGCCAGAGCGACACCTGAGCGCCGGCCCGCGGATACCAGAGGTGCGTGCGACCGGACCACGTCTCGGCGACGACCCCCCAGCCGAGCGTCGTCGAGGTGCGCCACGGAGCGGCCGCGAGGTTCGACGCGTACTTGACCACTGTGTGCTCGGTGTTCTGGGTCAGCGGGATGCCGCCGGCCGTCTCGGCGCCGTCGGGCACGGCTGTCCAGGTGCCGACCGGGTCCTGGTCCCCTATCGGCACCATCACCTCCGTGCCGGTTCCCGGGCTCAGCGGCGTCGGGGTGAAGTGCAGCGGAGTCGTGCCGGACGTGCCCGTGCCCGAACAGCCACGTCGCGTCGAGCGGGCCGTGCGCCAGGCAGTCCGGCGACGTCCGCGCGGGGAGGTAGACCTCGAGATCGTCGATCGCGAACGGTCGCCGGCAGCTCGACGGAGCAGTCGGCCGGCGCCCCCGCCGCCGGTGCGGGCAATCCGGTCACCACGAGGGCGACCGCTGCCGGCAGGACGAACGACCGGAGTCGTGTCCCGGACGGCTTGGTGGAAGAAGCGACCCGCAGACGCCTCATGTATCGACCTGCCTCGTCTTCTCGGGCTCGCGCGGGCGCCGACGGACTACTGGGGGGTGGCGCGGAAGTTGCCCGACCCGCTGGCCCACGCCTTGGCGGTCTCCACGATCCGCACCCGATAGGTGGCCGAGGAGTAGGACGGGCGGGTGAAGGTGACCTTGCCCTGACTGTTCGTGGTGCCGTTGCGCTCCCAGACCCACCAGTCGCCGCTCTTGTGCCGCAGCAGCTGGACCTGGGCACCGGCCCGCGGGTACCCAGCCTGCGACCTCGCCGGCGACCAGTGGTCGGCCGTCGCCGTCAGTGACAGCTCGGATGAGGGCGCACGCCGAGCCGTCGTGCGTGCGGGCCTCGTCGTACCGCCCGGTGAGCGAACGCGCGCTCCGTACTTGACCGCCAGGGTCGGGCGAGTTCTGCGTCAGCGGGTCGCCGTCGGCCTGCTCGGCGCCCGCCGGGTAGGCGCGGTACGTGCCGGTCGGGGCGGTCGCGGGGAACAGTTTGACGCCGTCGGACACCTCGCTCACCGAACTCCGCCCACCAGTCGTGATCGCCAGCTCGTGTGCATCACGCGCCAGCACGGCCTGGTCCGCATCCGTCAGCGGAGCAGTTGGACGACAGCCGGTCGGGACCTGCTCGGTGGCCGAGTCGACGACCACCTTGGCCGGCAGCACCAGCGAGCACTCCGGCGGAGCCGCGAGGCCGGCGAGCCGAGTGGCCGCCACGGCCGCCGCGAGCGCGACGACGGCGGGGACGGCGAGGCGGCGGAGACGCACGGTCACACCCGGCCCTTGATGGTGACGAGTACGACGGCCCACACGGTCGGCGTCTCGGCGACCGTCGAGGCGGTAGTTGCCGGCCTTCGGGGATGTTCAGCGAGACGGTCGCCTTGCCGGTGCTGGACGTCGTCGCCGACTTGACGTAGGTCCAGGCCGCGGACGAGCTCGTCTGGTGGAAGAGCGCCGACGGTCACGCTCGGCCCGGGCGACGTACTTGTGCGCGTGGCTCCCGACCACTGCTTCGCGGTTGCCGCCCAGGTCAGCTTGGTGCTCGTTCGGGTCACCGGCGCGGTGAGGGCTTCGACGCGTACTTGACCAGCATCGACGGCGTGTTCTGCGTCAGGGGGTCGCCGTCTGCCTGCTGCGCACCCTCCGGGGTCAGCCGTGCCAGTTCCCATCGGGTCGTCGTCCTACCATGAGGATAGAAGTCCGGGTGTCGCCCTCGGCGAAGTCGTCGCGCGTCGAAGTGCGATGCGGGCCGCCCGCACCGGTGCTGTGGTCCGAAGTCCCAGTACGCGTGGTCCGCACCGTTGGTCATGCAGCTCGAGGCCAGTCGGGCCGCCAGGTATCTCCTCGCGCCTCGTTGATGACGACCTTCGTCGGCATCACGAACGAGCACTGCGACGCCGCGCTGATGCAGACGCTGGGGCGACGACGGCCGCCGCGACGGCGACGGTGGCGGGCAGGACGACGGATCGGACGCGCATGGCACCGCTCTCTAGAGCTGAGCGGCCCCCGTGGCCGCTGATCAGGTGGATCATCGGCAACGGCCAGTTCCGGTGACCGCGACACGACGGCACGGAGACGATTCCGTCATCCCCGCAGGCACCAGGGATCGCGCCCGCCCCACGGGCACCGCCCGCAGCCACTGGTTCGGGTCCGCGATAACCGGAGGCGTGCTGTCGTACCGGCCGCCTAGCCTCGCTCCGTGACCATCGAGGTGGACGCGCTGGTCAAGCACTTCCGGGTGCACCGCCGCGACCCGGGGCTGCGCGCGTCGCTGCGCGGGCTGGTGCGCCGGCAGCACGTCGAGGTGCGCGCGGTGGACGACGTGTCGTTCGGCATCGCCGAGGGCGAGGTGGTCGGCTTCCTCGGCCCCAACGGCGCGGGCAAGACCACGACGCTCAAGTGCCTCACCGGCCTGCTGTACCCGACGAGCGGCTCCGTGCGGGTGCTCGGCCAGACCCCGCACGAGCGCCGCCGCGACTTCCTCGAGCGGATCACGCTGGTCATGGGTCAGCGCAACTCGCTGTTCTGGGACCTGCCCGCGGCCGACGCCTTCGCCGTCAACCGGGCGATCTACCGGATCCCCCCGGCGCAGTACCGCGAGACGCTCGACGAGCTGGTCGCCCTGCTGGGCCTCGAGCCGCTGCTGGGCAAGCAGGTGCGCACGCTCAGTCTCGGCGAGCGGATGCGCTGCGAGATCGCCGGATCGCTCCTCCACCGCCCGCAGGTGCTGTTCCTCGACGAGCCGACCCTCGGCCTCGACGTCAACGGCCAGGCCGCGATCCGCGAGTTCCTCCAGGCGTACAACGCCCGTCACGGGGCCACCGTGCTCCTGACCAGTCACTACATGGGTGACGTCACGGCGCTGGCCAAGCGGGTGCTGGTCATCGACCGCGGCCGGCTGCGGTTCGACGGCGACCTGCGCGGCCTGCTGGAGACGCACGCCCCGTACCGGCTGCTGCAGGTCACCCTCGCCGGGCCGGTGACGTCGGGCGAGCTGGCGCGGTACGGCGAGGTGGACGTGATCGACGGGGCCAGGGCCACGCTCCGGGTCCCCCGCGCCGAGACCGCGGCGGTGGCGGCCCGGCTGCTCGCCGACCTCTCGGTCGTCGACGTCTCCATCGCGGACCCACCGGTCGAGGAGGTCGTCCGGGCCGTGTTCGCCGGTGCGTGACACGCTCGCCGCGTACCCGGCGCTGCTGCGCGCCTCGGCCCAGCTGGCGCTGGCCTACCGCGGCCGGCTGCTGCTCTGGTTCGTCGGCGGGCTCTTCCCGTTCCTGCTCATGGCGGTCTGGCTCACCGTCGTCGACGGCGGCGGCGCACCGCCGGGATGGGGCTCCGGCGACTTCGTCGCCTATTACGTCGCGGCGGCGGTGGTCTACCAGCTCACCAACTCGTCGCTGATCTGGATCTGGGACGGCGACCTGCGCACCGGCGAGCTGTCGGCGCGGATGCTGCGGCCGGTGGAGCCGGTGCACCAGTACGTCGCACACCAGGCCGGCCATGCCGGGGTCTCGACCTTGCTGCTCGTGCCGGTCGTCGGCGCAGCCGCCGCTGGCCGTGCCGTCCCTCGACTACGACCTGACCGCCGCACGTGCACTCGGCGTGCTGGGCGCCACCGCGATCGCGTTCGCGCTGGCCACGATGATGGCCGCGGTCTGCGCGCTGATCGGCTTCTGGACCACCCAGACGGCCAACGTGTGGATGCTGTGGTGGGGGCTGGGCTCCTTCGCCAGCGGCTGGATCGCGCCGCTCGAACTCATGCCCGAGTGGCTGCAGAGCGCCGGGCGGGTGCTGCCGTTCTGGTACGCCATGGGCTTTCCGGTCGAGCTGCTGCTGGGCCGGCTCGACGCCGGCGGCATCGCGCGCGGCTTCGCCGTCGGACTGGCCTGGCTCGCGCTGTTCACCCTCCTGCACCGGCCGCTGTGGCGGGCCGGCGTCCGCCGCTTCCAGGTGGTGGGCGGGTGAGCCGCTACCTGCGCCTGCTCGGCATCTTCTGGCGCTCGGCGGTGGCCACCGAGCTCGAGTACCGGGTGAACTTCGCCTCCAACACCCTGCTGTCCCTGTTCTGGGTGGCGTGGGCCGGCGTCGGCATCTCCGTCTACTTCCGCTTCACCGACTCGGTGGCCGGCTGGAGCTACCCGGAGCTGCTCGTGGTCGTCGGACTGTTCTTCACGGTCAACGGATTCCGGCAGGCGGTCTTCTCGCCCAACCTCGAGCGGATGACCGAGTACGTCCGCAACGGCACGCTCGACTTCCTGCTCACCAAGCCGGTCGACGCCCAGTTCATGGCCAGCTTCCGGCACCTCGGCGTCTACAACGTCCTCGACCCGTTCATCGGCCTCGGGCTGGCGGTCGTCGGGCTGGTGCTCGGCGGGCACGGCGTTCCCCCGGCCGCCCTCGGCGCCTTCGCCGTCACCATGGCCGCGGCCGTACTGATCCTCTACGCGCTCACGCTGGCGTCGATGGCCCTGGCCGTGCGCATGGTCAGCTCCGAGGGCATCGACGAGGTGTCCTTCGCCTTCGTCGAGTCCGCGCGCTTCCCCGTGCAGCTCTACCGGCAGCCGGTGCAGACGCTGCTCACCGTCGTCCCCGTCGCGTTCCTGACCACGCTGCCGGCGATGGCGCTGCTCGGCCGGCTGGCCCCGGGCTGGCTTCTGGTCGCCCCCGCGGTCGCAGTGGTCACGGTGCTCGCGGCGAGCGCGGCCTGGCGGGCGTCGCTGCGCGGATACAGCGGCGCTTCCGCCTGACGCGATGAATGACGCCGGCGGCCCCGGGCGCGACCTCGGGACCGCCGGCGCCGGCTCAGTGGGTCGCGCCCGGAATGTCGGGCGTCGTCACTCCTTCACCGCCCCCTCGGCAGTGCCCATGATCTTCTTCTGGAAGACGAAGAACAGGACCGCGACCGGGATCGTCATGAGCAGCGCGGCGCCGAGCTTGAGCGGGTACTGGGATCCCTGCCCGAGCGACCCGGCGGCCAGCGCCGCGACGCCGGTGGTGAGCGTGTTCAGGTCGGGGTCCGACCGCGAGACGATGAAGTGGTTCAGCTCGTTCCACGACCCCTGGAACGACAGGATCACCAGGGTGATGAGCGCCGGGCGGGCCATCGGCAGCACGATCGACCAGAAGACCCGGAAGGTGCCCGCGCCGTCCATCCGTGCGGCCTCCTCGACGCTCGGCGGGATGGACTCGAAGAAGTTCTTCATGATGAAGATGCCCGCCGCGTCCGCGAGCAGCGGGAGGATCATCCCGGCGTACGAGTCGTAGATGCCGAGCTGGTTCACCACCAGGAACCTCGGGATGAGCAGGACGACGCCCGGCACCGCCATGACCGCGATGATCGCCGGCGAAGACGGCGCCCCGGCCGCGGAACTTCAGCCGCGCCAGCGCGTAGCCGGCGAGCGAGTCGAGGAACACCCGGCCCGCCGTCACGCAGAGCGTGATGACGACGGAGTTGAACGTCCAGAGCGGGTAGTCCGAGCGGTTGAACAACGCGTCGAACGCCTCGGTCGTGAACGGATCCGGGATCGGCGACAGGGCGTTGGAGGCGGCGTCCGCGTCGGTCTTGAACGACGTCGCCAGCTGGATGACGAACGGGAAGAGGTAGATCACCGCGATGACGACGAGGAGCGCGTAGACGAACGCGCGCCCCCAGCCGAATCCGCGCTTGGCGATCGGCGTGCCCGAGTGGTCGCGGACGGCCGGGGGGGCCGTCTCGACCGGGGCCTGGGTGCGGGTCACCGCTGGTCCTCCGTCCTGCTCGGGCCGTCGTGGGCGGACGCGCCCGCGACCACCTGCTGGGGCACGGGCTGACCCGTGACGCCGTCGGCGGGCAGCGGCGCGTCGGGCAACCGGCGTCGGCGCCGGCCTCTCGGGACGTCGCGCTCACGGAGCACGAGACGCTGGATCAGCGTCATGACGACGATGATCCCGAACAGGATGAACGCGATCGCCGCGCCCTGACCCCAGTCCTGCCGTTCGAAGGAGCTGGTGTACGACAGGTAGGCGGGCGTGACGGTCGTGTTGCCGGGGCCACCCTGGGTGGCGACGAGGACCTGGTCGAAGACCTGCCAGGTGCCGATCAGCCCCAGGGTGAGCACGGTGAACAGCGTCGGCCGCAGCTGCGGCAGCGTGACCCGGAAGAACCGCTGCCGGGCGTTGGCGCCGTCGATCATCGCCGCCTCGTCCACCTCGACCGGGATGTTCTGCAGCGCCGCGATGAACAGCAGCATGAAGGTCCCGGACGTCGTGAAGACGGCCATGATGATGAAGACCGACATCGCGATGCTCGGCCCGGCCAGCCAGTTCCACAGGGAGACGCCCAGCACGTCGGTATCGCCGAGGAAGGCCGGGGCCTGGTCGACCCCCACGGCGCCGAGCAGCACGTGCACGACGCCGCGGGGGTCGTTGAACCAGTTGGGCCCCTCGATGCTCAGGTAGGCCAGCGCCGAGTTCACCGACCCCGCTCGCACTGAACAGGAACAGGAACACGACGGTGATGGCCACCGAGCTGGTGACCGACGGGAAGTAGAGCGCGGTGCGGAAGAAGCCCCGCCCGCGCACCGCCCGTTTGCCCACCAGCACGGCCAGCCCGAGCGCGAGCGCGGTCTGGATCGGGACGACGAGCAGCACGTACCACGCGTTGTTGCGCAGCGCGATGCCGAAGTTCTCGGTCGTCAGACCGCCGCCGGTCAGCAGCGCGGAGTAGTTGTCGGTGCCGACGAACTCCACGTCCCCCGCGAAGGGGCTGCCGCGACCGGTCCAGTCGGAGACACTGACCCACGCCGCCATGACGACCGGCAGGGCGAGGAACAGCCCCAGGATCACCAGCACCGGCGCCGTGAACAGCCATCCCGCTGCTGCCTGGCCCGACCGCGTGCTGTCGCCGCGCCCACGCCCTGCCATGTCGAACCGTCCCCTCAGTCCTGCAGCGCGGAGGAGAGGTTCTCCTGGACGTCGGCGAGGAGATCGGCGGGCTCACTGCTCTCCAGGCTCTCGAGCTTGGAGTTGAGGTCCGCGATCACCTCGCTGACACCCGGCTGGTTCGGCACCGTCTGGGCCACCTCACCCTGCTCGACGAAGGCCGCCAGCTCCGGGAACTCCTCGACGTAGGCGTCGGCAGCGCTCTGCACCGACGGCATGACGCCGAAGGCCTTGGCGAACTCGATCTGCTGGTCGGCCGACGTGAGGAACGCGACCAGCTCCTGCGCCGCCTCGGCGCCCTCGCTGTCCTGCGCGATGCCCCAGCAGTTCGTGAACGACAGGGTCGCCTGCCCGTCGGGGCCCTCGGGCAGCGGAGCCACCTGGTACTTCACGTCGGGGAAGTCCGCCTTCAGCGCACCGGCGATCCAGTTGCCCTCGACCGTCATTGCCCCCTTGCCGGTGCCGAACGCCTCCCCGCCCCAGCCGGCGCCGACGTCACCGATCGTCTGCCAGGAGTCCTCCTCGAGCATCGACTTGACGTAGTCCAGCGCCTCGACGTTGGCCTCGGAGTCGGCGGTCGCCTCGCCGTCGGTGACCAGGCCACCGCCGGCGGCCGCCATGAAGGCGCCCAGCCGCTGGTACTCGGTGCTGGTCACCAGGCCGGCCTGCCCGTCCGTGGTGAGGGTCCCCGCGACCTCGGTCAGCTCGTCCCAGGTGGTCGGGATGTCGTCGTCGGTGAGGCCGGCCTTCTCCCACGCGTCGGTGTTGATGACCAGGCCGAGGGTCGAGAAGTCCTTCGGCGCGCAGTAGAACTCGTCCTCGAACGTGAACGCCTCGGCCAGGTTCGGGTAGAAGTCGTCGGCGTTCTCGAGGTCGCCCGCGTACGGCAGCAGCGAGCCGTTGGACGCGTACTCGGCGAACACGTCGGACGACAGGTAGAAGACGTCCGGCGGCTCGTTGGCCGCGAAACCCTGGCTGAGCTGCTGGTTGAGGTCGGTGGCGGCGATGACCTCGACGGTGTTGCCGCTCTCCTCGGCCCACGCCTCGGCGGCGGCGGTCACCGCGTCGGTCTCGGCGGGGCCCGAGGAGCCGATCAGGATCTCCAGCGAGGCGGGGCCGGCCGAGTCCTCCTCGGAGCCGCTGTTCTCCTCGCCTTCGAAGCCGCTGCCGCCACCGCACGCGGCGGTGAGCAGCGCGAGGGCTGCGCCGGCCGCGAGCGCGGCACGGCGGGGACGACGGTGGGACATCCTCACGGGGTTTCCTCCTGGGTGATGGACCGCGTGCTGGAACGCACGGTCAGGTGGGGGTGGAGCAGCAGGTGGTCCGGTGCCGACGGCGCCGGGCCCTCGACCCGGTCGACGAGCAGGCGCAGGCACTCGGCCGCGACCTCGGCGAGCGGCTGGGTGACGGTCGTCAGCCCCAGTGCGGCGGCGACGGGGGTGTCGTCGAAGCCCACGACGGCGCACCCGGATTCGGCGGCACCGATGGCCAGCGAGTCGCTGGCGCACACGAAGGCGGTCGGGGCGGCGGGCAGCGCGGCGAGTCGGGCCGCCGCCGCACGACCATGGGCGACGCCGTTGTCGACGGCGAGCTCCCAGTCCGGGGACACCGGCAGCCCGGCGTCGGCCATGCCCGCCCGCCAGCCGGCACGGCGGTCCTCGCCGGTGCCCGACTCGTGCGGCCAGCCGATGAAGCCGATGCGACGGTGGCCGCGCTCGACGAGGTGGGCGACGGCGGCGCGGGTGCCGGCCGCGCCGTCGACGTCGACCCACGAGTGGCGGGCCACCGCACCCCACGGTCGGCCGAAGGTGACGAACGGGACGTCGCGGAGGGCGAGCCACGCGGTGCGCGGGTCGCCGTGGTGCGTGCCGGTGAGCAGGAACCCGTCGAGGTCGGAGGTGGCCAGCAGGTCGGCGAACGCGTCCACCTCGTCGGCGTCGTCGCGGGCCGTGAAGAGCTGCACGCGGTAGTCGATCTGCTGGGCGGCCTCGACCAGGTGGTGCAGGAACTGGTCGAGCACCAGCCCGTTGATGCCCTCGCGCACGGGCTCGAGCCGCATGCCGAAGGTGCGTGATCGGCGGGTCTTCAGCTGACGGGCCGCGGCCGACGGGCGGTAACCGAGCTCGTCGATGGCCGCGCGGACGCGGGCGCTGGTATCGGGCCGGACGACGTCGGGGTTGTTCAGGACGTTCGAGACGGTCTGCCGGGAGACCCCCGCGTGGGCCGCGACGCTGTCGAGCGTCGGGCGGCCCTCGCCATCCCTGCCGGTCATCGGACCCCGGTCCCCTCGTCTCTGAGAAGAACAGACTCGCCGCTCGCACAGCGGGCTCACTACGATGGAACGACCCCGATTTGAGCGCTCAAATCGACGGTGTGGTGAGAGTGACCCGGCGCACAGTCGCCCGTCAAGTCGGGATGGGCAGTCGTTATCCCGCCGCGACCTGCACGGGTGCGGCGACCGGTCATCAGGGAGGCTGCACCCGTGAGTTCCACACCGCCCCGACGCCGGCTACAACCGCTGCTGCACGAGCTGGTGGCCTGCCTCGCCGCACCCACGCAGTGCTGGTCGGCAGACGACGGGCAGGTCCGCACCGGACGCCCACGGGTTCTTCCACTCCGACGTCCGGGTGCTGCGCGAGGCGGTGCTGACCGTCGACGGCCGCGAGCCGGAGGGCATCGCCACCACGCGCGTCGGCGCCGGTGAGGTCCGCTTCATCGGTCTGGCGCGACACCTGGGCGACGTGAGCCCCGATCCCACCGTGCGCGTCGAGCGGGTGCGGCGGGTGTCGGCCGGTGCCGTGGAGGAGGAGCTACGGATCGTCTCTGCCGCCGCCGCGCCGCTCGAGGCGGTCGTCGAGGTAGCGGTCGCCTGCGATCTGGCGAGCCTGGAGAAGGTCAAGGTCGGCGACGCCCCACCCGCCACCGCTCCCCTGCGCGAGGCGGACGCCGTCCTCTGGGAGGGCGACGACGTCGACGTCCGGGTCGAGGCCGCGGACGCCGAGGTCGTCGTGGACGGCGCTCGCGTCGTGCTGCGGTGGACCGTCCGCCTGGCACCGCGAGACAGCTGGCAGGCGACCTGGGGCCTGCACGCGCACGACGCCAAGGCGGTGGTGGTGGCCCCGCGCACCCGACCTCGGTGGGACGACGTCGTCGTCGAGGCCGACGACCGTCGGCTGGCCCTCCTCGTCCGCACCGGCCTGGACGACCTGTCCGGGCTGGCGATGGCGCCGGCGACCGACCCGGGCGAGACCTTCCTCGCGGCCGGGGCGCCGTGGTTCTTCACGCTGTTCGGCCGCGACTCGCTCTGGGCCGCCCGGCTGCTGCTGCCCTTCGGTACCGCGCTGGCTGCCTCGACCCTGCGGGTGCTGGCCGCGCGCCAGGGCACGCGGATCGACCCGGAGTCGGCCGAGGCGCCGGGCAAGGTGCTCCACGAGGTGCGCCGCGGCGCCCTGCACGTCGACGAGGCGTACGGCCGGGCGATCACGCTGCCGCCGGTCTACTTCGGCACCGTGGACGCCACGCCCCTCTGGGTCTGCCTGCTGCACGACGCCTGGCGCTGGGGCATGCCCGCCGCGGAGGTCGAGGCCCTGCTGCCGCACGCCGAGCGGGCGCTGGCATGGATGACCGAGCACGGCGACTTCGACGGCGACGGCTTCCTCGAGTACGTCGACGAGAACGGTCTCGGCCTGGCCAACCAGGGCTGGAAGGACTCCGGCGACTCGGTGCAGTGGCGGATCGGCGGGCTGGCCCAGCCGCCGGTGTCGCTGTGCGAGGTGCAGGGCTACGCCTACGAGGCGGCGGTCTCGGGTGCGGCGCTGCTCGACGCGTTCGGCCGGCCGGGCGGCGACCGCTGGCGGGCCTGGGCCGGCGACCTGTCCGAACGCTTCCGCAAGTCCTTCTGGGTGGAGACGCCCGAGGGCCGCTACCCCGCCATCGCGCTCGACGGCGATGGCCGGCCCGTCGACAGTCTGACCAGCAACATCGGCCACCTGCTCGGCACCGGCATCCTCGACGCCGCCGAGGAAGCAACCGTCGTCGGTCACCTCACCTCCCCTGCCATGGACGGCGGCTTCGGGCTGCGCACGATGGCGACGTCGATGTCCGGCTACGCGCCGCTCGGCTACCACCTGGGCACCGTCTGGCCGCACGACACGGCGATCGCCATCCACGGCATGGTCCGCGCCGGGCACGGCGCCGCCGCGGCGTCCCTGGTCGACGGTCTGCTGGCCGCCGCCACGAGCTTCGACGGGCGCCTGCCGGAGCTGTTCGGCGGGGACGCGCGGGGCGACGTGCGGCACCCGGTGCCCTATCCGGCGGCCTGCCGACCGCAGGCGTGGTCGGCCGCCGGCGGGGCATCCCTGGCCGCGGCGCTGCTCGGCCTGTCGGCCGACGTCCCGGCCGGGCGGCTGACCGTCGCCCCGGTCGCCCCCTCCCCCGTCGGCGCGCTGCGGGTCGACGGGCTGCGGATCGCGGGCTCTCCGCTCGCCCTGCGCACCGACTCCGCCGGAAGGCTGCTCGACGTCAGCACGGACGCGGGCGTCGAGGTCGTCGTCCGGTGAGGTCCCTGTCCCTGCACGGGCACCAGCGCCGCAGCCCGGCGTACACGCTTCGCGCGCTGCTCGACCGGGTGGACGACGGCGACGAACCCGACGTCTACGGCGTCGGCGGAGCCGTCACCCGGCTGGAGGAGCGGGTCGCCGCAATGCTGGGCAAGGACGCCGCCGTCCTGATGCCGACCGGGTCGATGGCCTCCCAGGTCGCGCTACGACTGCACGCCGACGCACGGTCCTCCCGCACCGTCGCGTTCCACCCGCAGGCCCACGTCGAGGTGCACGAGCGCAAGGGCTACTCCGTCGTCCACGGGCTCACCGGCCTGCGGCTCGGCGACGCCGACCGGCTGGTGACGACCGACGACCTGCTCGCCGTCCGCGAGCCGCTGGCCGCCGTCCTGCTCGAGCTGCCCCAGCGCGACCTCGGCGGACTCCTGCCCGAGTGGGACGACCTGGTCGCCCAGACGTCGTGGGCTCGCGAGCGCGGGGTCGCGGCGCATCTGGACGGCGCCCGGTTGTGGGAGGCGCAGCCGTACTACGGGCGGCCGCACGCCGAGATCGCCGCGCTGTTCGACACCGTGTACGTGTCGCTCTACAAGGGCCTGGAGGGCCTGGCCGGCGCGCTGCTCGCCGGTCCGGCCGAGCACGTCGCGCAGGCGCGCGAGTGGCGGGCCCGCCTCGGCGGCCAGCTGCACAACGCCTGGCCGCTGGCCCTCGCCGCCGAGATCGGCCTGGACACGCTGGTCCCGCGGATGCCCGCCTTCTGGGCGCGGGCGAAGGAGCTCGCGGCCGCGCTGGACACGGTGCCCGGGGTGGAGGTCGTGCCGGATCCACCGCAGACGCCGCTGTTCCACGTGCTGGTGCACGCGCCGAAGGAGGCGCTCGAGCGCGCCCACGCCCGGCTCGTCGAAGAACGCGGCGTCGAACTGTTCCGCTACGCCCGGACGACGACGTCGCCGCGGTGGAGCCGCTTCGAGCTGACCGTCGGCGAGAACGCGATGGAATTCGACGTCGACGAGGTGCTCGACCTGATGACGCGCCTGGCGACCTCGGCGACCGAGACCGGCCCCTGACGCCGCCGGGCGGGGAAGGACCCGAAGATCCCTCCCCGCCCGGTCGATGGGTGGGTGCTGCGTGTCGGTAGCTCGCCGCGGGTCAGCGGAGCAGCGACAGGACGCCCTGCGAGGACTGGTTGGCCTGCGCGAGCATCGACGTGCCGGCCTGGGACAGGATCTGGTTCCGGGTGAACTGGACCATCTCCTGCGCCATGTCGGCGTCGCGGATGCGGCTCTCCGAGGCGGTGAGGTTCTCCACCGCGACGTTGAGGTTGTTGATCGTGTGGTCGAACCGGTTCTGGATCGCACCCAGGTCGGCGCGGGTGGAGGAGACCGTCTTGATGGCGTCGTCGATCGCGTCGATGGCGTCCGAGGCACCGCTGGCGGCGGTGAAGGTCGCCGTCGCGGCGGCGACCTGCTGCGCGGTCTCGTTGCCCGCACCGTCGTCCAGCGAGACACCGGCAGCGCCGGTGTAGCCGGCCACGGCCTCCTTGACGGAGAACTCCAGCGCGCCGCCGTTCTCGACGAACAGGTTGTTCGCCGCGGTGGCGGAGTCGTAGGTCAGACCCAGAGCCGACCCGGCAGCCTTGTTCAGCTGCATGAGCAGGTCCGAACCGTCGGCGGTGCCGCTGCCGTCGGTGTCCTCGGTGTCGTCGTAGGACACCGAGCCCAGGTCGAAGGACTTGCCCCCGAAGCTCACCGTGCCGGTGAGCGCCTCGAAGTCGGCCTTCGTACCCGTGGCGGTCCAGTCCTCCGCGCCGGCGGCCGTGACGGTCAGCACCGCAGCGGTGCTGTCGTCGGCGGCCGTGGTGACGGCGACCACGCCGGCCGCGGCGGTGCCCGACGCGTCGAAGGTGTAGTCGCCCACACCGGTGACGTCGACGCCGTCGACGTTCAGGCCGGCCGAGCCCATGGCGGTGCCCACGTTGACGGCGATGGTCTCGCCGGCGTTGGCCCCGACCTGGAAGCTCTCGTTGAACGAACCGTCGAGCAGCTTCTTGCCGTTGAAGGTCGTCGTGTCGGCGATGCGGTTCAGCTCCGACTTCAGCTGGCCGATCTCCGACTGGATGCTCTTCTTGGCGTCGTCGTTCATCCCGCCGGAGTTGCTGGCCTGGACCGACAGGTCGCGCATGCGCTGCAGGATGCTGTGCGTCTCGGTGAGCGCACCTTCAGCGGTCTGCACGACCGAGATGCCGTCCTGGGTGTTGCGGACGGCGACCTTGAGACCACCGATCTGCGAGCGCAGGCCCTCCGAGATGGCGAGCCCGGCCGCGTCGTCGGCGGCGCGGTTGATGCGGAAGCCGGAGGAGAGCTTCTCCAACGACTTGCTCATCTGACCGTCGGTGACGCTCAGGTTGCGGTACGCGTTGAGCGCCGCGATGTTGCTGTTGACGCGCAGACCCATGGTGTCCTCCTTGGACGTAGCCCCGTCCCCCTGCGTCCGTGCAGGAGTCCCGTTCCGGGGATGTGCCTGTGGTTACGGCGGTGACCCTGTGAACGTTGAGGCGAACCGAGAAACTGGTGTGGCTCCACCGGTCACGGTCGGCAGACGGGCTGCCGATGGACGAGAACTCGTCGTTCCGGTTCATGTCGACATCGCACCGGCCCTCTCCGGCATCGACTCCGCCAGCCGGCGTCCCTCGATCCGCGAGCCGGAGGCACACGGCTGCGACCGCGAGACCGACGACGACGTACCAGGGGTGCGCGAGCACGGCGTCCTCCGCCCCGGCGAGCGGGTCGTCCAGAACGCCGAGCCGGTCGAGCGCCCAGCCCGTGGCGGCCGCGAGCGCGATCGAGGCGCCCGCGAGCCGCACCGGCCGGGAGAAGCGCGTGCGGGACGCCAGGTAGAGCGAGGGGAAGACGAGGGCGACGGTCAACAGCTGGGCCAGCTCGACGCCGACGTTGAACGCGAGCAGGGCCAGCACGGACGTCGAGCCGTCGAGCCCCAGGTCGGCGAGGATCCCGGCGAAGGCGAGGCCGTGCACCAGGCCGAACCCACCGGCGATGAGCTCCTCGCCGTGACGGGCCAGCGGACGCATCGCATGGACGGCGGCCACCGCCACCGACGCGGCGATCAGCACCTCGACCGGCGCGCTCGGCACGGAGACCCAGCCGAGCGCGGAGGCGATCAACGTCAGCGAGTGGCCGATCGTGAAGGCGGTGACGACGGAGAGCACCCGCCGCACCGTCGGGACGACGCCGTCGCGCCGCTGCCACCGCCCCGCGACGGCGACGAGCGGCGCGACCAGCAGCAGCGTGAGCAGGAACAGCAGGTGGTCGGCGCCCTGGAGCACGTGGGAGAGGCCGAGACCGACCATGTCGGCGAGGCCGACGTCGGCGACGTCCCCGATCTGCAGGCTGCTGTCCGAGGCGTCGAGCACGCCGGGCGTGGAGATCTCCCCCGCCGCATCGGTCAGCACGACGACCGCCTCGTGCGCCGGGTCGGCCTCGATGATCCCGTCGTAGGAGATGGTGAAGTTCGACGGGTCGTCGCCGGCGGTGTCCAGGGAGACGTCGACGCTGAACGACTCGATGCCCTCGACGGACTCGCGCACCGCGTTCGAGTACGACTCCGCCCAGGTCGACCCGTCGGCGCCCGTGACCGTGAGGTGCTCGTCGAGATAGGCGATGACGGCGTCGGCGTACTCGTCGACGTCCGTGACCGACGAGTAGTCGGTGCCGAGCGCCTCGTCGACGGTCTCGAGGGCGACGCTGACCGTGGCGGCCGCGGAGTCCTCGCCCACCGTCACCGCGAGCGTGCTGCTGTCGAGGCTGTGCGCACTGGCGGCCGAGGGGGTGAGCAGCACGAGGCCGCCGGTCAGGGCAGCTGCGGCGAGCGCGCGACGGCGGAGTGAGGACGGCATGGGGCCCGAGGGTGGGGAGCGGACCTGGGAGCGGGCTGGGATCCGGCTGTGGATCGGCCCTCCGACGTCCGGGGGTCACGGTCACAGCGCGCTCACAGCGGGTGTGCAGGGACGGGGCAGTACCGCCCAGCACCGTGGACGCCGACCGACCCACCCCGATACCGAGATGAGTCCACCGTGAACCTCCGCAAGTCCGTCGCCGCCCTGCTCCTCACTGCCGTCGTCCCGATCGCTGCCGCGTGCGGAACGACGGCCGAGGCCACCGACACGACCAGCAGCAGCACGACCACGACCGACACCGCCCGGACCGCCCCCGACGGCGGCCAGGGCGGCGGTCCGGGCGCGGCCGTCGACGCCGGTTCCGTCACGACCGAGGATGAGCTGATCGCCCTGATCCAGGACGCCTACGGCGACGCCGGACTCGACCTGCACCGCGGCCACCAGCCGGTCCAGGACGTGCTCGACGAGGTGCTCGCCATCAGCCACGACGAGCTGCACGTCCGCATGGACTCCGGCCAGAACCTGGCGGCCGTGGCTGAGGACATCGGCGTCGACCCGCAGACGCTGATCGACGCCCTGATCGAGTCGTGGAGCCCGGCCATCGACAACCTGCTCGCCGACGGCACGATCACCGAGGACGAGGCCGACCAGTACCGCGAGGCGCTGGAGGAGGCCGTCACCTTCCGTATCAACTGGGACGGCGAGGAGGCCACCCCGACCTTCGACGGCCTCGACGCCTGACCGCCGCAACGACAGCGGGCCGCTCTCCCGACGGAGAGCGGCCCGTTGTGGATGAGCGGGATGTCATGGGCTCGACGGCAGCGACGCCCGCACGCGAGCGGCCTGACGGACGAGGTGATCGCGCTCGGCGACGTCCGTGGCGCGGTGAGCGGCCTCGGCGTACTCCTCCGCGGCGGCCGCGAGGTCTCCTCCGAGCTCGTGCAGGTGGCCGCGCACGGCGTGCCACCGGTGCCGCTCGCCGAGCACCTCGCGCAGCCGGTCGGTCTCGCCCAGCCCGGCGGCGGGGCCGATGACGTGGCCCACGGCGACCGCACGGCCGAGCACGGCGGCCGGGTCCTGGCGCACCGGGTCGTCGGACAAGCAGACGAGGTCGTCGTACCAGGCGAGGATCTGCGGCCAGTCGGTCTCCTCGGCGCTCGCCGCGTCGTCGTGCAGGGCCGCGATCGCGGCCTCGATCTGATAGCGGCCGGGCCGCTCGAGAGCGAGCGCCGACTGGAGGACCCGGACGCCCTCGGCGATCTCGCGGGTGGCCCAGCGGCCGCGGTCCTGCCGGTCGAGCGGCACCAGGCGGCCGGCCTCGTCGTGGCGCGCCGGCAGGCGCGCGTGGTTGAGCAGCATCAGGGCGAGCAGGCCCCGCGCCTCGGGCTCGTCGGTGGCGAGCGTGAGCTGGCGGGCGAGCCGGATCGCCTCCACAGCCAGGTCCACCCGGCCGGCGTGGCCGGCCGTGTAGACGAGGTACAGCACCCGCAGCACCACAGCGAGGTCACCGGGCCGGTCGAGGCGGCGCCCCTGCAGGGTGCGCTTGGCCCGGCTGATCCGCTGCGCCATCGTCGCCTCGGGCACGTAGAAGGCGTCGGCGATCTCCCGGGTCGTCAGGCCGCCGACGGCGCGCAGTGTCAGCGCCACCTGCGACGTCGGCGCCAGGTCCGGATGGCAGCAGCAGAAGAGCAGGAAGAGGGTGTCGTCCCCCTCCTCGGTGTCACCGGGCCGGGGCTCGGCGTACGTCGTCTCCTCGCGCCGGGCGCGGGCGGCCTCGCTGCGGCGGGCGTCGACCAGACGCCGGGTGGCGACCGTCGCCAGCCACGCGCGCGGATCGCGCGGCGGGTGGTCCGGCCACACCCGCAGCGCCTCGATCAGCGCCTCCTGCAGCGCGTCCTCGGCGGCGTCGAAGTCCTCCCCGCGCCGGACCAGCCCCGCGAGCACCCGAGGGACGAGGGCGCGCAGAGCGCCCTCGTCCAGCACGGGTGCACGGTCGTCGTCCACGACGGTCAGTCGCCGGTCGGCGCCTCGGTCATGATCTCGCGGACGTCGATCCACTCGTAGAGCGGCGTCCCGCCCGGGCCCGGCTCCGACGACACGTAGGCCGCCAGCTCCAGTGCGCGCTCGCGCGAGTCGACGTCGATCATGTACCAGCCCGCCACGAGGTCGCTGATCTCCGGATGCGGGCCGTCGGTCGTGACCGGCGCGGCGTCCGGGCCGCCGTACCGCACCCAGGTCTGCGTCGGCGTGAGCGCCTGCGCGTCGACGAACTCGCCGTTCTCCTGGAGCAGCTCGCTGACGTGCCGCTGGAAGGCCATGTGCGCCTCCACGTCCTCGGGGGCCCACTGGTCCATCGGCGGGCAGGGGCGGTGCGGCTCGGGGCCGCCGCGGTAGTGCTTGAGGAGCAGGTACTTCGGCATGGTGGTCTCCTGGGCTCGCGGACCGCGCCTGTCGCGGTCCTTCACACCTGGTGAGCGGAGCCGATCGAGGTTTCTCGACATGAGATCACTCATCCAGCTGGAAAAGTCGTGTCCGAGGCGACTCGGATCAGAGGACGCCGACGCGGCGGAACGGACAGGAGCGGACGTGGCCGAGACGACGGTGGCCGAGGTGATGGCCGAGCTGGCCGCGCTCGAGGACCCGAGGATGCGCGAGGTGAACGAGAGGCACGGGGACGATCACGGTGCGAACCTCGGCAAGCTGCGCGCACTCGCGAAGCGGCTGAAGACGCAGCAGGAACTCGCCCGCCGGCTCTGGGAGACGGAGGACACCGCGGCGAGACTGCTGGCGATCCTGATCTGCCGTCCGAAGGCGTTCGAGCGGAACGAGTTGGACGCCATGCTGCGCGAGGCGCGCACCCCCAAGGTGCACGACTGGCTCGTGAACTACGTGGTGAAGAAGAGCCCGCACGCCGAAGAGCTGCGCACGGCCTGGTTCGCCGATCCGGATCCGGTGGTCGCGAGTGCCGGCTGGGCGCTGACGAGCGAACGCGTCGCGAAGAAGCCCGAGGGCCTCGACCTCGCGGAACTGCTCGACGTCATCGAGGCGACGATGAAGGACGCCCCGGATCGCCTGCAGTGGGCGATGAACCACTGCCTGGCCCAGATCGGCATCGAGCACCCCGAGCACCGCGCGCGTGCGATCGAGATCGGCGAGCGCCTGCACGTGCTCGAGGACTACCCGACTCCCCCGAACTGCACGTCTCCGTTCGCGCCGGTCTGGATCGCCGAGATGGTGCGCCGGCAGGCCGCTCCGTAGGAGTGCATCCGCGGAGGGCACTCGCGCCGTAGTGGGTGTGAGGTCCGGGACGGTCCGGATCCACGACATCGGTTCGGGAGCTCTCATGCTGAAGAAGATCGCCATCGTCACCGCCGCCACCGCTCTCAGCGTCGGCCTCGCAGCCGCACCGGCCTCCGCCGCGCCGGCGAACGCGGGCGCCGCCTGCGTCCAGGCAGGCATCGGGACGCTGAAGGACCTGGGTCTCCTGCAGGCGGCCGCGCAGAAGCAGATCGACTACTCGACGCTCGCGGACCCGGTGAGCGGCCCGATCTTCGCCGACCTGCCCGAGGGCAGCTACCTCTCGCTCGGTCAGGTGGTCACGCTGCACACCACCAACCCCGAGCTGTTCGCCTGGTGCGGCTGACAGCTGAGACGCTCGTCCGGCACGCGTGGTCCCGCCGTCGTCGAGACGGCGGGGCCGCGCACCGGGAACAACAGGCCGCCCTCCCGGCCGCACACCGCACTCGGGCTAGCGGGCATCCGGGCTGCTGTCGGGGTCGGCCTGCGGTCGGATCTCGTGCCGCTGCAGGTCCTCGGTGAGATAACCGCTGACGAGTTGCTCGGCGGTCGAGGACGTGGCGGAGAAGCCCGTGACCGCCGAGACGAAGTCGGGACCGCTGAGGGCGGCGAGCTCGGTGGTCTCGAGCGCGCGCACGGTCGCGCTCCGCGGGACCGCACGCAGCAGCGCGATCTCGCCGAACGCCTCGCCGGGGCCGAGTCGGCGAATCTCCTCCCCGCTGTCGATCACCGCCACGCGGCCGGATTCGATGACGTAGAAGTCGTCGCCGGGGTCACCCTTGCGGAACACATCGGTCTGCGCCTCTATCCGGAACCGCCGCAGGCGCAGCGCCAGGCCCTCGATCGCCGGCACGGGCAGCAGACGGAGCATGCGGACCTGGCGCAGCAGCACGATCCGGTCCTTCCGCACCCCGATGTCCGCATCGATCGCCCGCAGCGCTGCCCAGCGCACCGCAACGGCCGACGGGAGGATGCAGCCGGTGACGACGAGCGCCGCGGTGTCGCCGAGCGCTGAGGTGAGGAGGGGGACCGCCAGCGAGCCCAGCGCCAGCGCCAGCGAGAACACCGCCTCGGTCACAGCGAGCACCCGCGCCAGCGTCCGGTCGGGGACGAGTCGCTGCAGCAGCGTGAAGCCGGTGACATCGACGAGGGCGTTGGCGGCGCCGACGACCAGGAACGCGCCGACCGCCACGTAGTCGCCCGAGAGCAGGCCGATCAGAACCAGCGGCACGCCCCACATCGCGATCCCGGCACCGAACAGCGTGCCCAGCCGGGCGCTCCCCGCAGCGCCGATCGACGCCATCGCCGCCACGAGGCCGCCCACGCCGAACGCTGCCCAGAGCAGCCCGACCCCCGGGCGGCCCAGGTCCGTGACGTTCACCGCCACCACCACCGCCAGCACCGTCAGTGCGCCACGGATGACGCATTGCACGCCGCCCAGGACGATCACCTCCGCCGCCCGGGGGCGCCGGCGCAATTCGCGCAGGCCGTCGACGACGTCAGCGACGACCCCGGCCCGCTCGGCGGGCGAGTCGGCCGCAGCGGGGCGCAGCGACTCGTAGCGCAGCCCGACGGCGAGCACGCCGGCGAGGCCGGCGAGCAGGCCCACCGCGCCGAACGCGGCGGCGGCGCTGAACGCCGCGAGCAGCGCGGCCGCGAGGAGCGGACCGACCAGCGCCGCCGCACCGTCGAGGATGGACCGCACCGCGTTCACCCCGGCCAGCTCGTCCGGCGTGGTGCAGAGCGAGGGGAACAGAGCGCCGAGCACAGGCCGGTACGCGACATGGCAGACCGTCGAGGCCGTGAGGAGGGCGTACACCACCACGGGCTGGTCGGCGGCAGCCGCGACTCCGGCCCCCGCCGCGGTGACCGCTCGGAGCCCGCACATGACCACGAGCAACCGGCGGCGATCCATCCGGTCGGCCAGTGCGCCCAACCAGGGAAGCGCGACCGTCGCGGGCAGCACCCGCAGGAAGCCGATGACGCCGACGCCCACCGCGCCGTGGGTGTCGAACGCGTAGACCGTCATCGCTGTGAGGAGCAGGAACTCGCCCGTCCACGCCGACAGGGACGACAGCTGAGCGAGCCGGAGGTTGCGACTACCGGTGACCGATGCCAACGCCTCGCGGTAGGCATTTGGCACGACGCGCACGCTAGCGCTCGAGCCCGTGCATACCGGTAAGCGGCGTCCTAGAAAATCGGCCACAACCCCGCTACGCCCTGTGAGATGCCGCCATGACGACGTCCGTGCGCTGCACCTGCCTCTCCAGGACCCGTCGTGCCCGGGGTGGCGCTCTCCGCGGAGATAGTGACCGGCCTGATCGTCCCCGGATGACCGACGTCCTCAGCGGATCGCTGTCACCGCGCTGAGCGCAGCCGCAGGAGGGCCGATCCGCTCCGGGGAGTTCGGCTGCAGGCCCGCCTCGCGGAGCTGACCGAGCAGCACGTCGACGGCAGGCAGCTCCATGCGGCCCTCCTGCGCCCGCAGCAGCAGGTCCAAGTGCCGGCTGAACAGCTGCGGCCCCGCCACGGTGGTGACGACCACGAGGGCGCCGCCGGGTGCGAGCAGGCGGGCGACCGCGCGCAGCAGCTCCACCCGCTCGTCGACCGGCACGTAGTAGATGACGTTGGCGAGCAGGCCCAGGTCGATGGCGTCGGTGAGGGCGGCCGGGCCACCGGCGGCGAGCGCCTTCCGGATGTCGATCGTCTCGACGCTGGCCCGGCCGGCCAGGCCCCGCTCGCTCAGGGTGCGCCGGGCCAGTGCCGCGGCGTCGGGGTCGGCGTCCACGCCGACGCCGGTGGCGTCCGGAGCCGCCTCGAGCATCGCCGCCAGGTGCAGGCCGGCACCGCACCCGATGTCCAGCACCCGGTGCGGCCGACGCTCGGTGACCGTGCGGACGAGCAGGTCGCGGATGAACGGGTAGATCGCGGCGGAGAGCCGGGCAATCACCTCGCCGTTCTCCGCGGTGTCGCGCCGCGCCGGGCCACCGCGCAGCAGGGCCGGCAGGTCCCGGTAGAGCTCGGTGTGATAGCCGCCGAAGCCCTCGTACGACGCGCGCACCTGGTCGTCGCCGACGACCGCGCGACCGAACCGGGCGAGTCGCCACGAGCCCTCTCCGGTGATCAGCCCCGCGGCGGCGAGGACCCGGAGGTAGGCGGCCAGCAGATCGTGGTCGACCACACCCAGGCGCCCGGCCAGCTGCTCGGTGCCGACCGGGCCGTCGCCGAGCGCGTCGAGCACGCCCAGGTCGAGCGCAGCGGCGATCAGCTGAAGCCGAACCCCGGTCAGGCCCTCCCGCGCGGCGCGCAGTCGCGCGCGGAGATTCCCACTGCGCAGCACCTCGGCCAGCACTCTCGCATTGGGCATCCTCGCCATCAGGCGCCTCCTCGGCCGAGAGGGCGCGACGGTAGCGCACCTCGACCGCCGGCACGCCCGCCTCTCCGCCTGTCGGGCGACCGCCCGCCCGCCGTCAGAACGGGTAGACGCGCGGCTCGACCTGCATGCTGATCCAGCGAAGTTCGGTGAAGGCATCGATGCCCGCCAGCCCGCCGAATCGCCCGTAGCCGCTGTCCTTCACGCCACCGAAGGGCATCTGCGCCTCGTCGTGCACGGTCGGTGCGTTGATGTGGCAGATGCCGGACTCGATGCGCCGGGCCACCAGGAAGCCGCGTGCGGTGTCCTTGGTGAAGACGGCGGCGGACAGCCCGTAGGCGCTGTCGTTCGCCGCGGCGATCGCCTCGTCCTCGGTGGTGACGCGGGTGATGGTGACGGCCGGGCCGAAGATCTCCTCATGGAAGATGTCCATGTCGGGTGTCACGTGGTCCAGCACCACGCCGGGCATGATCGTGCCCTGCGGCTCACCCCTGGTCAGGACCTTCGCGCCCTTGGCCACGGCGTCGTCGACCAGCCGCTGGATGTGCTCGACCGTGCTCAGGCCGATGACCGAGCCGAGGACGACGTCCTCCTTGCGCGGGTCGCCGCACGGCAGCGACTCCACCCTGGCCACGAGCTTCTCGACGAACTCGTCCGCGATCGACTCATCGACGATGATCTTGTCGGTCGACATGCAGACGTGGCCCTGGTTGACGAAGCCTCCGAACGTCGCGCCCTGCACGGCGGCGTCGATATCGGCGTCGTCGAGGACGAGGAGCGGGTTCTTGCCGCCGAGCTCCAGCACCGCGGGCACGAGGTGACGGGCGCAGACCTCGCCGATGATGCGGCCGACCCGGGTGGAGCCGGTGAAGTTGACGCGGCGTACGGCCGGGTGCGCCACCATGGCCTCGGTCACCTCGCCGGCGTCTTCGGGAGCCACCGTGATCACGTTGACGACGCCGTCGCCGAAGCCGGCTTCGAGAAGGATCTCTCCGAGCAGCATGTGCGTGGCCGGCGAGAGCTCGGAGCACTTCAGGACGACCGTGTTGCCGGCCGCGAGCGGGAACGCGACGGCGCGGGTCGACAGGATCACGGGCGCGTTCCACGGCGCCATGCCGATCACGACGCCCGCCGGCTGGCGGAGCCCCATGCTCAGGCTGCCGGGCACGTCCGAGGGGATGATCTGTCCGCCGACGTGGGTCGTGAGACCCGCAGCCTCCCGCAGCATGCCCGCGGCGAGCTGCACGTTGAAGTGACCCCACCCCGCGGTGGCACCGGCTTCGGCGGCCATCCGCACGACGAAGCGCTCTGCGTTGCCCTCGAGCAGGTCGGCGGCCTTCAGCAGCTTGGCGCGCCGTTCACTCGGAGTCGCCGCAGCCCACGTCTGGAACGCTGCCGCTGCGGCGTCGACCGCCTTGACCGCGTCCTCGGAGGTGGCCGCCTGACACCTGGTCACGGGGTCCCCGCTGACGGGGTTGGCGCGGTCGAACGTCTTGCCACTGGTAGCGGCCAGTTCCTCGTTGCCGATGAGCAGGCTCGTCTCGAACATGGTCGGTCCCTCCACGGGTCGGATGCACTCGGCGTCCAACGTCGGCCGGCGACGCGGGCCCGCCTACCCCGGCAGTCTCGCCCACTCGACCACCCCGCGCCCGGGGGCTGCGCCGGTCGGCTGAGTCGGCCAGGCTGGCGGCATGAGTGACACCTCCGGACCGCCGTTCCGGGCCGACCACGTCGGCAGCCTGCTCCGTCCCCACACGCTGCTCGACGCGCGGGCGAGGCACGCCGCCGGCGAGATCGACGACGCCGAGCTGCGCGGCATCGAGGACGACGCGATCCGCGACGTCGTGCGCATGCAGGCCGACGTCGGGCTGCGCACGGCCACCGACGGGGAGTTCCGCCGGGCGTCCTGGCACATGGACTTCATCTACGCGATCGACGGCATCACAAAGGTGACCGACCAGAACATCGTCGTGCACTTCAAGAACGCCGACGGCACGATCGACTTCACGCCGGCGGGGCTGCACGTCGACGGTCCGCTCAGGATCGACGAGCCGATCTTCGGGCGGGACTTCGCGTTCCTGCA
Source organism: uncultured Actinomycetota bacterium (assembly GCA_963777095.1). Taxonomy (GTDB): domain Bacteria; phylum Actinomycetota; class Actinomycetes; order Mycobacteriales; family Geodermatophilaceae; genus CAVZOY01. The sequence continues at coordinate 249,893 of CAVZOY010000003.1, read as the reverse complement.
GTCGGTCGTCGGGGAGGGGCAGACGGCGAAGCTGACCATTCCCTCCCCGTCGATGGTCCACTACCGCGGCGGGGCGGCGGCGATCGATCCGAAGGTCTATCCCGACGAGGACTCGTTCTGGGACGCCCTGTCCGCCGCCTACAGCCAGCAGGTCCGGGGCATCGCCGCGCAGGGCTGTACGTACCTGCAGTTCGACGACACCAGCCTGGCCTACCTCAACGACCCCGCCCAGCGCGCCGAGATCGCCGCCCAGGGCCGCGACGCCGATCACCTGCACGAGCGCTACATCCGACAGATCAACGCGGCGCTCGCCGACCGGCCCGCGGGGCTGACGGTCACGACTCACATGTGCCGTGGCAACTTCCGCTCCTCGTGGGTTGCAGAAGGCGGTTACGACTTCGTCGCCGAGGCGCTGTTCGCCGGACTCGACGTCGACGGCTTCTTCCTCGAGTACGACGACGCTCGGTCCGGCGGGTTCGAGCCGCTGCGGTTCGTGCCACCGGGCAAGCGCGTCGTCCTCGGCCTGGTGACGACGAAGCGTCCGCAGCTGGAGAACAAGGACGACCTGAAGCGGCGGATCGACGAGGCGGCGTCGTTCGTGCCGCTCGACCAGCTGGCGCTGTCGGGGCAGTGCGGGTTCTCCTCCACTGTCGAGGGCAACGCGCTGACTCGCGACGAGCAGATCGCCAAGCTGGAACTCATCGTGGAGACGGCCGCGGAGGTATGGGGCTGATCCCCCATCTGATGCCGTCGGTGGACCACGAAGGACGACCCTGAACGGCTCGTTCGGCCACCATCGTGGCACCACGCTTCCCAGCGGCTCACGCCCGGCGGGCCTCGGAACTGCTCAGGCGGACGATCATGAGGGCTATGACCCGCGGCATTCTGCGCATCTACCTCGGCGCCGCGCCCGGTGTCGGGAAGACGTACGCGATGCTTGGTGAGGCGCATCGTCGGCGCTCCCGGGGCACGGACGTGGTCGTCGGCCTCGTGGAGACCCACGGCCGGACCCACACCGCCGAGCAGTTGTCCGGACTCGAGGTCCTCCCCCGCAGCAAGGTTACGCGCGACGGGTCCTCCGTGTCGGAGCTGGACGTCGAAGGGGTGCTCGCCCGCTGCCCGCAGGTTGTCCTCATCGACGACATCGCTCACACCAACGCTCCCGGTAGCCGGCACGTGAAGCGGTGGGAGGACATCGAAGAAGTGCTGGACGCCGGCATCAGCGTACTCACCACGGTGAACGTGCAACATCTGGAGAGCCTCAGCGACGTCGTCGAGCAGATCACCGGCGTCCCGCCCCAGGAGACGGTGCCCGACGCGGTCGTGCGTCGGTCCGACCAGATCGAGCTGGTCGACATGTCCCCTGAGGCGCTGCGCCGGCGGCTGGCGCACGGCAACGTCTACCCGGCCGAGAAGATCGACGCCGCGATGGGGAACTACTTCCGCCTCGGCAACCTGACCGCGCTGCGCGAGCTTGCCCTGCTGTGGCTGGCCGACCGGGTCGACGAGGGCCTGCGGCGGTACCGGGCCGAGCACGCCATCGATCACGTGTGGGCGGCGCGGGAGCGGGTGGTGGTTGCCCTGACCGGCGGCCCCGAGGGCGACACACTCATCCGGCGCGGCGCCAGGATCGCTTCCCGTTCCGCCCGGGGCGGCGAGATCGACCTCCTGGCGGTGCACGTGCTGTCGGGCGACGGCCCGGACGGAGCGTCGACCATCGCGCTGCAGCGGCAGCGTCAGCTGGTGGAGAACCTGGGAGGCAGCTTCCACCAGGTTGTTGGGGACGACATCCCGGGGGCGCTGCTGGAGTTCGCGCGCGCCGCGGAGGCCACCCAGCTGGTCATCGGCACCAGCCGCCGCTCCCGCTGGGCTCGGGCGATACGGGCGGGGATCGGCGGGGAAGTGGTCGCGCGCTCGGGAGAGATCGACGTCCACATCGTCACCCATGCCGCCGCCGGCGGAGACCGCCTCCGGTTGCCGCCTCTCACGGGCGCGCTCGATCCTCGCCGCCGGTGGCTGGGGCTGTCCCTCACCGTGTTGGGCATTCCGGCCCTCACGGCGGCGTGCCTGGCCGCCGCCGGCGCTCTGTCGCTCGCCGGGGTCATGCTGGTGTTCCTGCCGCTGGTTCTCGCCGTTGCTCTGGTCGGGGGCCTGTGGCCCGCCTTGGCCGCGGCAGTGGTCAGCGCCTTGTCCGTGAACTGGTTCTTCACCCCGCCCACCGGCCGGCTGCACGTGGACCGTCTCGACAACCTGATCGCGCTCGGCGCGTACCTGCTCACAGCGATCGCCGTGGCCACCGTCGTGGACCGGTCAGCTCGCCGGGCCGCCGACGCCGCCCGATCCCGCGCGGAGACGGCGATGCTCGCCTCGCTGTCCAGATCGGTGCTCGCCGGCGACCACGGTCTGCCCAAGCTGCTCGAACAGATCCGCGAGGCGTTCGGCCTGACCACGGTAACGATGGTCGAGCGCACCGATACCGGCCAGCGAACAGTCGGCTCCTGCGGCGACCCCACCCCCCAGACCACCGACGAGGTCGCCATCACCGACGCTCTGACGCTGCGACTGTGCGGGCGCCCCCTCTCCGCGAGCGACCGCCGGGTCCTCGTCGCGTTCGCCGAGCAGGCCGCCGTCGCACTCCAGCAGGGCCGATTGGCCGCGCAGGCCGCCGAGGCCGCTCGCCTCGCCGCCGCAGACAGCATGCGGACAGCGCTGCTGGCCGCGGTCAGCCATGACCTGCGCACCCCGCTGGCCGGGATCAAGGCAGCGTCCTCGGCGCTCCGGTCCACGGACCTGCGCCTCTCCGAGGCCGACCGGGCCGAACTGGTGGAGACGGTGGACGCCTCAGCTGACCGGCTGGCTGCGTTGGTGGACAACCTGCTGGACATGAGCCGGTTGCAGGCCGGCGCGGTGACTCCCGCGCTGAGCCCGTCGGATCTGCCCGAGGTCGTCGCCCGGGCGCTGACTTGGCTGGACGCCGACCAGCAGGATCGCGTGCATCTGCTCTGGTCCGACGACCTGCCCGCCGTCATCGCCGACCCAGGCCTGCTCGAGCGCGTCGCCGCCAACCTGATCAGCAACGCGGCACGGCACGCGCCCCGCGGGCCGATCTCCCTGACGGCCGGGGCGGTCGGCGGGCGGGTCGAGCTGAGGGTGACCGACCGAGGACCGGGGATCCCACTCGCCGACCGCGAGCGGGTGTTCATCGCCTTCCAACGGCTGGGTGACTCACCGTCCGGTCAGGGGGTCGGGCTCGGTCTGGCTGTCGCCCGTGGACTGACCGAGGCGATGGGAGGCGCGCTCACGGTCGAGGACACTCCTGGCGGCGGGGTCACGATGGTGGTGTCCCTGGGCGTGGCCAACGCTGCCTCGAACGCCGCGCCGACGACGGCCACGGCGGCAGCACGATGAGCCGGGTGCTCGTGATCGACGACGATCCACAGCTGTTGCGGGCGCTGCGGATCACACTGCGCGCGGCCGGACACGACGTGGACACCGCCCCTGACGGCCGGACGGGGCTGCGGCAGGCCGATGCGCTGCCTCCCGACGTTGTCGTCCTGGATCTCGGCCTCCCCGACCTCGACGGCGCCGAGGTGCTCGCCGGGCTCCGCCCCTCCTACACCGGTCCGGTGGTGGTGCTCTCCGCCCGCGCCGACAGCCAGGACAAGGTGCGCGCCCTGGACGCCGGAGCGGACGACTACGTGACCAAGCCCTTCGACATGGGCGAGCTACTGGCGCGGCTCCGCGCCGCGCTCCGTCGCGGCCCCAGCGAGCCGACCAACTCGATCGTCGCGACAGACCACTTCACCGTCGATCTGGCCGACCGTCAGGTCACGGCGGGCGGAGTCCAGGTCCGACTCACGCCGACCGAGTGGGGACTGCTCGAGCCGTTGGTCCGTCATCCGGGAAGGCTGATCAGTCAACGTCAGCTGCTGCAGTCGGTGTGGGGGCCGGCCTACGAGCGGGAAACCAACTACCTGCGCGTCTACCTCGCCCAGCTGCGACGCAAGCTCGAACCAGACCCCGCCCACCCGCGCTACCTGCGGACCGAGCCGGGCATGGGATACCGCTTCACCCCCTGAACCGACAACAGAGCGGCTGACGGCAGCCGGCTCGGCGCGGACCCCTCCCCACCCAGGCCGTCCATCTCGCGTCGGCGTCAAGACGTCTGGGCGCACATCGGTTGGGTCGCGGGCGCTAAGAAATCGTCAAGATCCGGCCAGCCCGCATCGCCCCTGGCGTTCTGGCGCGCATGGTGGGCCGGGCTTGTACCGACACCACCGTGCCGACGCGCGGGCGCGTTCACGGTCGGCCAGGGGGTCGTGGGCCATCGAGGAGTGGCGGAGGGAGCGTTGACGGTGGACTCGCCCGGCCCGGCGCTCGGGACCGATGGTCGTTCGGGCGGCGGAACCAACGCCATCCCGGCGATCCTCCTGGCCCTCCGGGCAGCGACGGGGCCGATCGCCGCTGAGCCCGCCACCAGTCGCAGGTCACAGGCGGGACCGCAGTGACCCAGACGCTGCCCAGTCGAGCCGGTCAATCCCGGGCTGCCAAGGGGTTCGGGCACCCGGGGCGGGTGATCGCGATCGCGTTCGCGACCGCCGTAGCAGTCGGCACGGCGCTGTTGTCTCTGCCAGTCGCGACCGCCGGGCCGGGGCGGGCCGACTTCCTGACGGCGCTGTTCCACGCGACCTCGGCTGTCTGCGTCACCGGCCTGGTGACCGTGGACACCGGCACCTACTGGTCTGGCTTCGGGCAGGCCGTGATCCTGCTCTGCATCCAGGTGGGCGGGCTGGGGATCATGACGCTGGCCACCCTGCTGGCCCTGCTGCTCTCGCGCCGGCTGGGTCTGCGAGCACGCCTGATCGCACAGGCAGAGACGAAGGCGCTGTCCCCCTCGGATGTCCGCCGGGTCGTCGGTCGTGTTGTGGTCTTCAGCCTGTCCACCGAGGCCGTCATCGCGACGGTCCTGACGGTCCGGTTCACGCTCGCCTACGACGATTCACTGCCGGGCGCGGTGTACGACGGGGTGTTCCACTCCATCTCAGCCTTCAACAACGCCGGCTTCTCCCCCTATCGGGACAACCTCATCGGCTTCGCCGGCGACCCGTGGATCAGCCTGCCCATCGCCGTCGCGGTCATCCTCGGAGGGCTGGGATTCCCGGTGGTGTTCGAACTGGCCCGCAACTGGCGGCGGCCGACGACATGGTCGGTACTGACCCGCATCACCGTCATCGTCACCGTCGTCCTGCTCCTGCTCGGCTGGGCCGGGATGCTGGTCTTCGAGGGACGCAACCCCGACACCCTCGGCGGACTCGGAACGGGTGACCGGCTACTGGCCGCCTTCGTCGCCGGCGTGATGCCCCGCACCGCGGGCTTCAACAACCTCGACGTCGCCGCCTTCGCGCCCGAGACTCTGCTGTTCACCGACGCGCTCATGTTCATCGGCGGCGGGTCCGCCGGCACCGCCGGCGGCATCAAGGTCACCACCTTCGGCCTGCTGGCCTACGTGCTGTGGGCAGAGATGCGCGGCGACCCCGACGTCGAGGTCGGCCGGCGCCGGGTGCCCGGCACCAACCAGCGCCAGGCGCTGGCGATCGCCCTGCTGGCAATCGGCCTGGTCGCCGTCGCCACGTTCCTGATGGAGGCACTCTCCGACTTCAGCCTGGACCAGGTGCTGTTCGAGGTCATCTCCGCGTTCGCCACCGTCGGGTTGTCCACCGGCATCACCGCCGACCTGCCCGCCGCCGCGCAAGTGCTGCTGGTGCTGCTCATGTACATCGGCCGGATCGGGCCCCTCACTTTGGCATCGGGGCTGGCGCTGCGTGAGCGCGCCCGCCGCCACCAGCTCCCCGAGGAGAGGACCATCGTTGGCTAGCCACAAGGACCCCGTCGCCGTCATCGGCCTGGGCCGGTTCGGCACCGCGCTCGCTCTGGAGCTGGCCCGCGGCGGCACCGAGGTGCTCGCCGTCGACAACCGCCCCGACGTCGTCCAGCGGCTGTCCGGACAGCTCGGCCAGATCGTCGTCGCCGACTCCACCGACCCCGACGCGCTGCGCGAGATCGGCATCGGCGACTTCACCCGCGCCATGGTCGCCATCGGAAACGACCTGGAGGCCAGCATCCTCACCACGGCGCTGCTGGCCGAGCTGGAGATCCGCGACATCTGGGCCAAGGCCGTCAGCCGCCAGCAGGCGACCATCCTCGAGCGCGTCGGCGCTCACCACGTCGTCTTTCCCGAGCAGGACATGGGGGAACGGATCGCCCACCTGGTCTCGGGGCGGCTCCTGGACTGGGTCGAGCTCGATCCGCAGTGGGTGTTCGCCAAGACCAAGCCGCCGAACGAGCTCGTCGGCGTGCCGCTGGGCGACTCCGGCCTGCGCAAGAAGCACCACGTCACCGTGGTCTCGGTCAAGCCGGAGAACCAGGCGTCCTACACCCACGCCGACTACGACACGACCCTCACGTACGGGGCCGTAATCGTGATCGCCGGACGGCCCGCCGACGTCGAACGCTTTGTGGAGCTGCAGTGAACGGCGGCGCCTGGCGAGGTCATCGACATGGGTGAGGACCTGCGCGCTGCCCTCGCGATCGTGACGATGGCCGCCGGAATGGCGCTTATCGCCTACGCCGGCTACCTCCACTACGTTGCCCTGCCCGGAGAACACGCCGCGAGACACGTGATCACCCGGTCAGCCCTGCTCGTCGTGGGGTTCGCCCTGGCCTTGCTCGGAGCGGGGATCCTTCCGTGAGCGAGCCGCGTCCCCCCTCGGAACGGCGCAGCAGGGGCCGCTGGGCTGTCACGGGCTCTGTCGACCGCGCAACGCGGCCACCGTCCTCGACGGCAGTCATGCGCCTTGCTCCGGAGCCAGGTGACGTCCCCTGAACCTCGGCAAGGTCGTTTTCGGCTTCTTCGTCCTGCTCGCCGCGACGCTGAACTTCGGCTTCTTCGTCGGTGACATTTCCGACCCCGCGGTCCACAACGAGTACGAGCTGTTCGCGGCCGTGATCATCAACCTGATCGCCACAGGACTCAAATTCGGTGACCGGACGCACCTCGGTGCAGTTCATCTGGCGACCAGCCTCGTGGCGGATCTTCAATTGATCGCGGCCACCTGCGTGTGGGTGTACGCCTCCCAGATCTCGTCCGAGGGACTCACCGCCGGAGCCACTGCCACGGTCGTGTCACTTTCCGGCGGGGCGCTCCTCGCCAACCTCATCTCCGTAGGGCTACTCGTAACCGAGACCGTCTCGTCCTATGGCTCATGGCGGAACGACAGCTAGCACCAGAGAACTTGCCCAGCGGTTGGTGAGGTCCGCGAGGTCGTCATCCGGCTCCGGATCCGTGCCTGCCGGCACCCCACCTTCCTCGGTCGAGTCGTCCACCCGGGTCCTCGACGTGTTGTCCCGCCGGGCCGTCGGCTGGGTGATGGCCAACCCCCTGCGCGCCGAGCTGGTCGTCGACGCCCTGCAGATGGCGCTCTGGCAACGCCGCCGGGCACCCGAGCCATTCACCACTCCGACCCACGGGTCGCAGCCCAGTACACCAGCTGGGCGTTCGGCCACCGGCTGCGCGAGGCCGGGCTGCTCGGCTCAATGGGCAGCATCGGCGACAGCTTCGAAAACGGTCGCGCCGAGAGCCCTCGTCACGATATTGGCTACGGCCACCACCGTGGCACAGAGAACCACTCAGGCCGCCCTCCTCAAGGAGGACGGCCTGGTCATACGGGTGGAGCTGAGGGACTCGAACCCCCTGCCCCCACACGGCAGGGCGGCTGTTGGCAGCCCGCCGTCGTTCCGGGCGACCCATTCCCGCAGGTGACTACCACGCGGCCTGTGGCGGGCAGGGGCAAACAGTTGTGGATGGAAGCGCCAGGCCACCACGCTGGCACCGCGGGAAGCGCGTCCGCCTGCGGGTCGCGAAGGCACGGAGTCCCCAGGCCACCACGCTGGCACGACGGCAGAGCGCCTCCGCATGTAGGTCACGAAGCGCGGTCGACGCGGGATGAACGATCGTGAACTTCTGAGAGCGCCCGAACGCCCGGTGACCTGGTGACGTCGGCGACGGGCTCGGATGCATGCGGCCGTGCGACCGGAGACGAAACGCGCTATGCAGGCACATCGTCACTGACAGGCTGTCGCGGAAGGATTCTCATGAACGCCTTCGTACTCAATCGACAGGGTCGCCTCGTGTTCCCGTCGAACATCATCCCGGAGCTCGACTTCTCGACCATCGAGAGCCTGCAACAGCTGGATGACGTCATCCGCCGTGACTTCGAGACCAAGGCCCCGAGCGGGACCGACATCCTCGAACGGATCCGGACCGGCACGTACGAGAGCCGGTACGCCCTCATGCGCGATCTCGCGCTCAACCTGTTCTGGGCCAATCGCTTCGCGATCACCATGTACGACAAGCGACCGACGCGCTGGGCCGATGTACCCCGGACGAGGACCGACGTCTTCCTGCCCGTCCTCGAGCCCTGGGAGGACGGCGAGGCGAAGGTCGCCGCCGTCCGCGAGGCCTACCCGACGCTGGAGGCCCGGTGGGACGGCGAGGTCGAGGACCGCATCTTCGGTGTCCTGTTCGACGTCTTCGGGCACCGCAAGCACCACGCGACAACTCTGCCCGCCGTCAAGCCGACGGTCGCCGAGTTCCTGCAGCGACCCGGCGCCCTCACCTTCCGGTTGCCGACCTACGACCCGGACTACCCGGTCTACGACTACACGGACATCGTCGACTGCTCGGAGGACGTGCCCGAGCTCGAAGCGCTGCACCGGTGGGCCATGGTGCTGCACAACCAGTACCCCTGGGACCGAGCGCAGGTCGAGCTGGCGGAGGCCGGTCAGCTGGAGGACGACGACTACGTGGTGGCCTTCCATCCCCGTGACAGGGAGGTCCGGGCCTTCCTGCGCCGGCTGAGCAGCGCCACCGGCAGCCGGTCGGTTGCGCCTGCCCGGGAGTCCCGGCAGCCGGTGCGACCCTTCCCGGAGATCGACGTGCGCCGGCAGTTCACGGTCATGCCGCGGCTCGAATCCCTGGCCGCGGTCCACGGTGACCAGATCTGCAGCAACGATGACCTGATCCGGAACACCGCGTACAACTGGTCGCCGATGGGCGCGGACGAGATCCGCGAGAAGACCGGCATCGAGGAGCGCCGATACAGCTCGCTGAGCCTGGAGGAACTCGGGCTCCAGGCTGCTCAGGCGGCGCTGGCCAAGGCGCAGCGGGAGCCCGACGAGATCGGCGGGGTGCTCGTGTGCACCTGTACCAGTTCGCGGTTGATCCCGTCCGCTGCCACCTACATCGCCGGGCAACTCGGGATCTACCAGACGCACGCGGCCTACGACATCATCGCGGCCTGCGCCGGCCTCCCCTACGGCCTGGCCGAGGCCACGCGCCTGCTGCAGGAGGCGCAGCGGCCGATTCTGGTGGTCTGCGTCGAGAAATTCTCCGACAAGATCGGCAACGTTCGCACGTCACGGATGATCTTCGGGGACGGCGCGGCCGCGATGGTCGTCGGAGTGGCTCGCGAGAGCGAGGCTCCCGACTTCCACTACATGCAGACCTACGCCAGTGGCCCGGCCAGCGAGGTGAACTCGATCCTGTGGCCGAACCCCCAATTCGACAACAACATCACGGTATTCGGCCCCCAGGTCAAGGCTCTGGCGGGCCGCTATCTGGCGCAGATGATCGACGAGCTCTCCGCCCTCCCGGACCCGGACGGTGTCGCCGATTCACTGCTCGACAGCATCGACCTCATCGTCCCGCACCAGGCCAACAAGACAATGGTGATACAGCTCGCGGAACGGGCCGGCCTCAGTGCCGACCGCCTGTACTTCAACATCGAGAAGGTCGGCAACACGTCGGCCGCGAGCATCGCGCTGGCCATTCACGATGCGGTCCGCGACGGGGTCATCACCGAGCCGGTACGCATCTTCGCGCCCGGCTTCGGCGCTGGCGCCGTCGCGGGCTACGTGGTCCTGAGGCTCGACCCTGCTGTCGTCGCGGTCCAGGCGCTGTCCGCTCCCGCCTCGGGTGCGCCGGAGCAGGCCATCCCCGATGCGGCCCCGTCGCCACTGGCGTCCGACGACGTGCAGGTGGCCTTCGGCTGACCGCGCGACACTAGTGTGAGCTGGGACACAGTAGCTCCGACCGGCAGCCAGGCGACCTCCGCCGCAGGGACGTTGCCGGAGACGCCCTACAGGCCGACCCGTCCAGCCCTCGACCAACCTGGAGGACCGCATGACCACTGCGGACACGCAGCAGCCGGCCACGCAGGAGCCAACCGCCAGGGGCGCTGCTCGTGCTTCCAGTGGCGACAAGCTGCGCGGGCGCGTCGCCTTCGTGACCGGCGGGACCCGCGGCATCGGCGCGGCGATCTGTCGGAGCCTGGCCGGCCAGGGTGCCGCGGTGTCCGCCGGCTACAGCGGCAACGACGAGGCGGCCGCCCGCTTCCAGGAGAGCTTCGAACGCGAGTTCCCCGGGCAGGGCTTCAGCGTGCACAAGGGCGACATCGCCTCACCCGACGACTGTCGGCGGACCGTGGACGAGGTCATCGAACAGCAGGGCCGACTGGACATCCTGGTCAACAACGCCGGGATCACCGCCGACCGTGGCGTCCTGAAGATGACCGACGACGACTGGCGACGCGTCTTGGACGTGAACCTGTCCGGCGCCTTCTACCTGTCGCAGGCCGCGCTTCGCCACATGCTCGAGCGCGGTAGCGGGCGCATCATCAACATCTCGTCGGTGATCGGCGAGATGGGCAACATCGGCCAGGTCAACTATGCCGCCGCCAAATCCGGCCTGTTCGGGATGACCAAGACCCTCGCCCGCGAAGCCGCGTTCCAGCTGCAGCGAGCGGGAAAACTCGAGGGTGGCCTGGGTGTCACCGTCAACACCGTGACGCCGGGCTTCATCGCCACGGAGATGCTGTCCACGGTTCCGGAGAAGGTCCTCGACGGCATCCGCGCCAGGATCCCGATGAACCGGCTGGGGAGCCCGAGGAGGTCGCGCGCGTGGTCCACTTCCTGGCCGCGGACGCCTCGGGTTACATCACCGGCCAGGTGTGGGGCGTCAACGGCGGCATGGACATGTAGCTGTCCCCCGCAGAAGGCCGTCCCTCGGGCACTGACACGGAAGCCGCGCGGCCTCGTAACCCACGGGGTTCAGCTGGCATGCACCCTGAACCAGGCACCCACACTGCCAGGGCGGCCGGGTGGGGTTCGCGCGAGATCCCAGTACCTGTTTCGGCGGGTACAGCCGACTACAGATGCCGAGGAACCGTCACGGACGACCGCGAACGGACTCATTGGCCACCGTCGTGGCACCACGCGAGGGCGTGATCAGCACACCGGGGCGAGCTGGCGACGCATCCGCAGAGGAGAGCTCCCCGTGGCGTCCGATCCGCGCCCCCCGGATCGGTGTATGTGTCAAATGCGCCGCCGGGGCCTCCGGCGAGGGCTCAGGACGCGTCGATGGAGATTTGCAGCGTCCGGATCCCGGGGAAACCGATCCACATACGCGTGTCGCCCCGGACGAGCGTCACCAGAGCGTTCTCGCAGCGCGGGCAGCGGAGGACGAACCCGGCACCCCGATAGACGTGGGTCTCCCCCATCGGCGTGGGCTCACCACAGCCGCCGCACGTGGCGACCGTGGTCGTCGTCTCCACCGCGAAGACGTCCTGGAGCAGTCCGGCGACCGCGTTGCCGTCGAGCATCGTCTCGTCCATCTCAGTCTCCCGTCGGTCCGAAGCGTTCAGTCTTGATCCGCCAAGGCTCGTGCCCGAGGGTCACCAGCGCCTCGGCCACCGCCTCGACGAACGGCGTCGGACCGCAGACGAAGGCGCGTGGCTGGGCGGCCGGGTCGGGGCCGACCTCCGACAGCATGTCGGCGTCGACCCGGCGCGCGTAGCCGGTCCACCCGGGCGGCCGGGACGCCGTCAGCGTGTGCACCACGCTCAGCCCGTCACCGGCGAGCCGCTCGAGGTCCCCGCGGTAGAGCACGTCCTCCCAGCTGCGCGACGAGGCCAGCAACCGGGTCTCCGCGTCACTGCCGACGGCGGCTCGCAGCCGGATCATCGCCATCAGCGGCGCGAGACCCGAGCCGCCGGCCACCAGCAGCAGCGGTCCGCCGTGTACGGGTTCCCAGACGAAGTAGCCGCCCACCGGGCCGCGCAACTCGATCTGGTCGCCCGGACGAAGCTCGCCGGTCAGATACGGCGAGACCTCGCCGTCCTCGACGTGCACCACGGTCAGGGCGAACTGCGTGCCGTCCGGCGCCGAGGAGATCGAGTAGCTCCGCTCGGTCTGGTAGCCGTCCTCGGCCGTCAGCCGGACGTCGACGTGCTGCCCGGCCCGATGACCCGCCCAGCCCGGGACGTCGAGGACGAGCGTCGTCGCCCGCGGCGTCTCCACCATGACGTCGACGACGTCGGCCACCCGCCAGGTCAGTCGCCCCAGTACCGCTGTTCCCGCCATGGGTCTCCGTAGTTGTGGTAGCCGTTGACCTCCCAGAACCCGGCCTCGTCGTAGGTCTGCAGTCGCAGGCCGCGCACCCACTTGGCGCTCTTCCAGAAGTAGAGGTGGGGCACGAGCATGCGCGCCGGTCCGCCGTGCGCCGGCTCGAGGGGCTGCCCCTCGTACTCGAAGGCCACCCAGGCCTTGCCGTCCAGCAGGTCCTCGAGCGGCAGGTTGGTCGTGTAGCCGCCGTCGCTGTACTGGACGACGTATTCGGCCGACGTCTCGATCCCGTCGAGCAGCGTGTCCAGGGAGACCCCGCGCCAGACCATGTCCAACTTGGTCCACTTCGTCACGCAGTGGATGTCGCGGGTGATCTCTTCGCTCGGTAGGGCGCGGAACTCGTCCCACGTCCATCGGTGCGGCTCGTCCACCTCGCCGACGATCGAGAAGTCCCATCGGTCCAGTGGGGTGTGCGGGGTCGGGCCTGCGGAGAGGACCGGATAGTCCCGGGTCACGTACTGGCCCGGAGGCACCCGGTCGGTCGAGGCCTCGTCACGACGTCCGCGAAAGCCTCGCGAGATGATCGACATCGCCGGCTTCCTCCGTTCAGTGGGAAGCGTCGCGAGGGATCAGCGACGCGGTTGGGGGACCGTGGGTGTGCGCAGCGAGCGGAAGCCCGCGCGGACCTCTGCTGCGAAGAGGTGCGGCTGCTCCCACGCCGCGAAGTGACCACCCCGGTCGAGCTGGTGGTAATGGATCAGCTTGGGATAGGCCCGCTCCGTCCAGCTGCGCGGAGCTTCGTACTGCTCGCCCGGAAAGACGCTGACGGCCACCGGGATGGTGACGCCCTTGGCGTCGAAGAAGCCGCCTTTGTACTCCCAGTACAGGCGAGACGCGGAGACCCCGGTGTTGGTGAGCCAGTAGAGCGTGATGTTGTCGAGGATCTCGTCCCGCGTGAGTTCGCCCGTGGCGCTCGTCGTACGGTCCAGGGCCTCGGTGACCGCCGCGGCCGGCTGGCCGTCGGCGTCGTTGTGGTCCAGGAGCCAGGCGGCCAGACCTACGGGTGAATCCGCGATGCCGTACAGGGTCTGCGGACGCGCCGCCATGTACTTGGCGTATTCCACCTGCTGGAACGTCCTCACCAGCTGCTCGTAGGCGCGTCGTTCCGCCGCCGAGAGCTCGGCGGGCGGGGCTCGCCCGCCAGGAGTGCTCGGTTCACGTCCGCCGGCACGGTGGCCGGCATGTTCGTGTGGACGGCGAGCAGTCCGGGAGGTGCCTGCAAACCCATCTGGTCGACGACGAACGCACCCCAGTCACCGCCCTGCGCGACGTATCGGGTGTACCCGAGGCGCTGCATCAGTTCCGCCCACGCTCGGCCCATGCGCTCGGGACCCCAGCCGGGGCTCGTCGGCTTGCCCGAGAACCCGTAGCCCGGCATCGACGGGATCACCACGTGGAATGCGTCGGATGCGCTCGCCCCGTGCGCCGTGGGATTCACGAGCGGATCGATGACCTTGAGCTGCTCGATGACCGAGCCGGGCCAGCCGTGATTGATGATGAGCGGAAGCGCCTCCTCATGCTGCGAACGGACATGGATGAAATGGATGTCCAGCCCGTCGATCTCGGTGATGAACTGCGGTAGCGCGTTGAGCCTCGCCTCGCACGGGCGCCAGTCGTAGTCGGTCGCCCAGTAGCGGGCGAGTTCCTGCATCGTCGCGAGCGGCACACCTTGCGATGAATCCAGAACTGTTTCCCGCTCGGGCCAGACGGTCGCGACTATGCGTCTGCGCATCTCTGCGAGGGCCTCGTCGGGCACGTCGACGTGGAACGGGCGGATGGCCCTCGACGTGTCCTGTGCGACTGCAGTCATGGCTGTGTCGGTCCTCTCAGCAGGTGATGGTCGCGATCCGTCGCATGGGGCGACCTAGCCGAAGGTGAAGGCGAAGGCCTGTACGCCGGGGTCGTTGAAGGTGATCTCGAAGGTGCGGTCGGTGACCGGGCCGCGCTGGCGGACCAGCTGGTACAGCCGCGGCTCCGTGACCGTGCCCGTGCCGTCGTCGTCGACGTCGTCCCCGTGGTCCGGGCCCGGCGGCCGTCCGTCGAGGAGCACGCCGAACCGCACCGGCTTCCCGCCCGCCGACGGTGCCATGACGAGGTGCACGTCTCGCGCGGAGAAGCGATCGGCGATCTGCCCGCCTGGTTCGTGCAGCAGCACGGCGTCCGGCTGGACCGTCCACTCGCCGGACAGGGCCCAGTGGTTGGGTGCCAGCCTGGTCGGAAAGGTGTAGCGGCGCGGGGTGCCGGTCGTCGCACGCTCGCGGGAAGCGAAGTTGTCGGTGCGCTCGGCGCCGAGGTAGTTCTCCGCCGATCCCAGCTGTGACCAGTCGGCGCCGGCCTCGATGCCGCGGGCGTCGACGGTGACCGGCTCGGGCAGCCCGTCGCCGGCGCCCGCCTCGGCGAGCAGCTGCCGGATCACCCGCTCCGACTCCTCATAGGCGCCTTCGCCGAAGTGGTGGAAGCGGATGTACCCCTCTGCATCGACGACGTAGAGGGCGGGCCAGTACATGTTGGCGAAGGCGGTCCAGATCGCATACCCGTTGTCGAGGGCTACGGGATAGGTGACCTGCCGGTCGTGGATCGCCTGTCGGACGTTGTCGACGTCCCGCTCGAACGGGAACTCGGGGGTGTGGACGCCGAGCACGACCAGCCCGGCGTCCCGGTAGGCCCCGTCCCAGGCGCGCACGTAGGGCGCGGTGCGCAGCCAGTTGATGCAGGTGTACGTCCAGAAGTCGACGGCGACGACGCGGCCGCGCAGAGCCTCCGTCGTCAGCGGCGGCGAGTTGGACCACCCGGTGGCGCCCTCCAGGGAGGGCATCCTGCCCCCGGCGGGGCGTCGCCCTGGGGCCCAGCCCGGGCCGCGGACCGCCTCGCGGATGGCGTCGAGCAGGGACGGCTTCGTTTCCATGACGCGCTCCTCGATCCCAGTGCCGGGAGGGCCCGCCCACCGGCGGGCCCTCCCGTTGCTCCGGCTAGCGCAGCGACCGGAAGGCCGCCCTGACCTCCGTCGCGAACAGTTCGGGCTCTTCCCACGCGGCGAAGTGGCCGCCCCGTTCGGCCTCGTTGAAGTAGGCGAGGTCGGGGTAGACCGCCTCGACCCAGCTGCGCGGGGAGGCCCAGATCTCGCCGGGGAAGGTCGTGAAGCCGACCGGCACCGTGACAGCCGGAGGAGGCTGACCGCTCGCAAGAGCTGCGGCCAGTGCTCGTGCGTCTTCCCAGTACGACCGAGCCGCGGACGCTGCGGTGCCGGTGAGCCAGTACAGCGTGATGTTGTCGACGATGCTCTCCCGGGTGAGCTTGCCCACTGGCTGACCGTCGACGAACGCCCGGGAGATCTTGTAGTAGCTGTCCGTGTCGTGGTCGAGCAACCAGGCCGCCAGCGCGACGGGTGAATCCAGCAGGGCGTAGCTGATCGTCTGTGGCCGCGTAGCCATCTCGAGGAAGTAGCCGAAGCCGTCTTGCCTGAATGTCCCGAACGCCTCGGCGGCGGCGCGTTCCTGCTCGGACTTCTTGGGCAGTTGATCGCCGATTGCGAGCGCCGCCGTGAGCAGGTTCAGGTGGTAGCCGATCAAACCCTCGACCGCTTGGCGGCCCATCAGGTCCGTGACGAGGGCCCCCACATCGCCGCCCTGGGCGACGAAGCGGGTGTAGCCGAGGCGGTTCATCAACTCCGCCCAGGCGCGTGCCACCCGGCCCGACTCCCAGCCGAGCTGGGTCGGCTCGCCGGAGAAGCCGTAGCCGGGCAGGGACGGCAGCACGAGGTCGAAGGCGTCCTCGGCCTTACCGCCGTAAGCCGTCGGGTCGGTGAGCGGGCCGATCGACTCGAGCAGCTCCACCACCGAGCCGGGCCAGCCATGCGTCATGATCAACGGCAGCGCGCCCTCGTGCCGCGATCGCACGTGGATGAAGTGGATGTCCACCCCGTCGATCTCCGTGATGAACTGCGGGAGCGCGTTCAGCCGCGCCTCGCAGCGCCGCCAGTCGTGCTCGGTCGCCCAGTACCGGACGAGCTCCTCGATCGTCGCCCGCTGGACCCCCTGCGACCGGTCGTCGACCAGTTCCTTGCTGGGCAGGCGCGTCGCGGCGAGACGGCGGCGCAAGTCGGCGAGCTGCTCCTCCGGGACATGGACCTCGAACGGGCGGACCGCGGTCAGATCGGCCTCGGTGCGCGGCGCGGGCACCCCAGCGGCGGCGGTCGTGCGAGCGGTGTGGTCGGTGGGCAGGGACATCTGCGTCTCCTCGGATGAGGTGTCGCGATGGGGCCCCCGCGCCTGGAGGGCTGCGGTGCCCCCGTCGCGCTGTCAGAGTGGGCTCCGCGAGTCAGCCGCTGAATGACGCTCCATCCGGAGGGAGAACTGCCCAGGCCCGATGACGATGGAAGCGCTGCCGTCGATTACGCGTCAACCGTCCCGGGCGCGCCGTGGCAGGTGGTCATCGATGACGCCGCACCGTGACTTGCGAACTCGACCTCCGGCGGGGGCGGGCGGAGGCGGGCGGCCGCCCCCTCCTGCTGACCGAGAAGGGCACCCCGGGTTGTCATCGAACTTCACGGCCACAGCTGGATGCGCACGCGACGGACCAATACAGCCATGCCATACCCCGCCCTGGCACGCGAGGCGGCGGACGTGACTGCCCAGACTTCAGTTGACTCGGGCCGGTAGGTGGAGTCAGGCCGCGTGAGCGGCCCTGGTCATTGTCTCGAACTCGATGGGGGGTCATGCGGCCGAGGGTGTCTTGGCGCCGGCGGCGGTCTTCTCGATCAGATGACGATCCTGCGGGTGGCCTACTAGCTAGGCGCGGAAGTACAGCCAGGAGTCGCGCATGCGCCGCGCTTGCCCGGCGGTGAACTCCGTGTAGCACCTGTCGTTGCTGTGTATGGCAGCCGAGCGCTGATAGCCCACGGTGACGGAGGACGGGCAGCCGGCGGCCGTCACCGGGCGATGTTCGACCTCGAACGGCCGTACAGCCTGGGGTGATCCCGAGATGACACGAGGCCATGGCCTGCAGTTCCGCGGGTCAGGCCTCCTGTCATCTCAGGGGAGGGCTGAGCGGCCACTGGAAATGAGTTGCCCGCCCTACAGTTGGAACATGGCGATCTGCGCCGTTTGCGGGCAATCCAATCCCGCTCCAGCGCGATTCTGCCTCAATTGCGGGAACCCACTCGCTCCAGCCGCCGGACATGCGGTGCGCAAGACCGTCACCGTGCTGTTCTGCGACCTGGTGGGGTCCACGGAGCTCGGTGAGCGGCTCGACCCGGAGGCGCTGCGGGCGGTCCTGGACCGATATTTCGATGCTGTCCGGGAAGCCGTGGAACGCCACGCCGGAATAGTGGAGAAGTACATCGGGGACGCCGTGATGGCAGTTTTCGGCGTCCCGGTGGTGCACGAGGACGACGCCCTGCGCGCGGTGCGCGCAGCCGCGACCATCCCCGGTGCCGTCGCACGCCTCGACGCCGAGCTGCGTCGGCGCTGGGGTGCACGGCTGGAGGTCCGGGTCGGCCTCAGCACCGGAGAGGTCGTGACGGGGGCGGGGGCGTCGGGCGGACAGCGGCTGGCCACGGGCGACACCGTCAACCTTGCGGCTCGCCTGCAAGTTCTCGCCGGCCCCGGCGAGGTCGTGATGTCCGAGCCGACCTACCAGTTGGTCCGGAACACCGTGCGAGCCGAAGCGTTGCCTGCCGTGACGGTGAAGGGCAAGGCGCACCCGGTTCGTAGCTGGCGTCTCGTCGCCGTGGGACCCCCGACCGGACAGTGGACGGGCTCCGGGACGGCCCTGGTCGGCCGGGGCTCCGAGCTGGCGGCGCTGCGCGCGGCGTGGCAGCAGGCGGTGCGCGAGCGAGCGCTGCAGCGGCGGACCATCATCGGCGAGGCCGGGGTGGGCAAGTCGCGACTCCTGGCCGACTTCGCCGCCGGTCTACCTGCGGGGACGATGGTTCTGCACGGGCGCTGCCTGTCCTACGGACAGGGCATCACCTTCTGGCCGGTCCGGGAGATGCTCGCCTCGGCCGCCGGGTGGAGGGACGACGACTCCGCTGACCAAGCCCTGGCCAAGCTGGCCGGCCTGCTGCCCGACCGCGCCGACGCCGACCGGGTCTCCCAGTGGATCGGCCAACTGCTGGGTATGGCCCCCGCGTCCACTCTGCAGGAGGGCTTCTGGGCGCTCGCCCAGCTCCTAGGCGAGTTGGCCCGCCGGGCTCCGCTGCTGGTCGTGGCGGACGACCTCCACTGGGCGGAGCCCACGCTGCTCGATCTGCTCGATCATCTCCAGCGAACGGTCACCGGGCCGGTGCTCCTTCTCGGCGCGGCCCGCCCCGACCTGCTCGACGCCCAGCAACCGGGACCCGAAGACGTCAGGCACAGGATCCTGCTCGAGCCCCTCCCAGCGGACGATGCTGCACGGCTACTCGACGTCCTCCTGGCGCCGGGCGGACCCCCCACACCTGTGCGCGATCACGTGCTGGCCACGTCCGGGGGCAACCCCCTCTTCGCCGAGCAGCTCGTCGCCATGCTGGTCGACGACGGCTCACTGCACCTCCGCGACGGCCGCTGGGCACTGACGCGGGTCCTCGACGCCACGGCACTGCCCGGCTCCATCACCACGCTGCTCGCGGCTCGCCTCGACCGTCTGGCTGACGCCGAGCAGCACGAGCTGGAGGCCGGCGCCGTCGTCGGTCAGGTGTTCTGGCGCGGCGCGGTCGCCGAGCTCGCTCGGGACGTCGTCGGACCGGATGCCGGCACGCACCTTTCTGCCCTGGTCGGCCGGCGGCTGATCAGTCCAGAGGCGTCGACCTTCCCTGGCGACGAGGCGTACAAGTTCGCCCACGTCCTCGTCCGCGACGCCGCCTACCGTGCAATACCGAAGGCAGAGCGAGCCGCCGCCCACCAGCAGTTCGCCCGATGGCTCGACCGCGTCGCCGGTGACCGCGCCGGTGAGTACGAGGAGATCCTGGGCTATCACCTGGAGCAGGCCGTCATGCTCCGTGCCGATGTCGCCCTGCAGGACGATGGGGATGCGGAGCTGGCCGTGGCAGCCGGTCGGCACCTGGCCGCGGCCGGCGATCGGGCGGTCGGGCGTGGGGACCTGACCACGACCATCGCACTCCTGACCCGCGCCGAGCGGCTGCTCGCCGGCGACCCGGCCCTGCGCGCCGATGTCCTGGTCGACCTCGGCACCGCCCACGATCTCGCCGGGCACGTAGAGCAGGCGCAGCAGCGGCTGGCCGCGGCGCTGGAACTGGCCCAGTCGCTCGACGACCAGCGTCTTCAGATCCGCGTCCGGATCGCCCTGTTCGCGGTGTGGAGCAGCTCGGCACGGGATGAGACGCAGAGCAGCGACCAGATGCTTCCGCAGCTCGAATCGGCGATCGCGTCGCTCACCAACCTTGGCGACGACACCGTCCTGGCGGAGGCGTGGTGGGCCGTCGGCATGCTGCGCTTCGACACCGGCCACCTGTCCGACGCGATGCCTGCCCTCGAACGGGCCCGGCACCACGGCCGTCGCTCCGGGCGAGCCGTCGTCGCAGCCATGGCCACCGGTCTCCTCGCCCAATCGCTCGTCGAGGGCCCGACGCCCGTGCGCACGGTCGTCGACCAGCTCGATCGCCTGGCTCGCGAGACGGGTGACAACCCGCTCGTCCGACACTTCCTCATAGCTGCGCGTGCCGAAACGGAGGCCATGACCCGCAACTTCGACCGCGCCTGGGAACTCGTGGAGCAAGTTCGGTCGCTGAGGCACGAATTGGGCAGCGACGTCGGCGAGGCCAGGTTCGTCATGGTCGTCTTCGACGTCGCCCGGCGTCAGGACAACCTGGCTCTCGCGGAGCCTGTCCTCCGGGCCGCTGACGACATCCTGGCCGCGCTGGGCGAGCAGACCACCCGGTCGACCGTCCTCGCCATGCGGGCCCACGTGCACGCCGCGGCGGACCAGCTCGAAGAAGCAGAGCGCTGCGCGGAGCTCGGCCGTTCGATGACGGAGCCGAACGACTTCAGCTCCCAAGTCCTCTGGCGCTCCGCACTCGCGCAGGTGCACTCGCGCCGAGGCGATCACGGTACGGCGGACGGACTCGCGACAGAGGCGATCGACATCGCCGCCGGGAGCGACTGGCTCTGCCTGCACGGAGATTCAATTCTTGAGCGAGCGGACATCCGCCGCCGCTGGGGCCGCCACGAGGATGCTGCTCGGGACGCCGACGCCGCCCTTGCCCTGTACGAGAGCAAGGGGGATCAGGCCTCGGCCGACCGCGCCCGCCGGATGTTGCGGGAGCTCTACGAAGCATCGGACGTGGGCGATGGGCAGCTCGGCGGATGACCGGCCGTCCTGCAGCCGCGCGCCACCGCGAACGATGCAGGCCGCCCTCCCGAGGGGAGGACGGCCTGATCGTCGGTTCTTTGGCCACCATCGTGGCACCACGGGAGAGCCGCCTGAGAAGTACGGCGTCGTGCATGAGCACCGACCAGAGCCGCCGACCTACGACCAGCAACACCCTTGACCACCAACCGTCATCCGCGGGTTGGCGCACGTCCGCCCCAGTTCGGCTTCCCCGCGGGGCACCAGGCCATTGGACGCGGCTCCCTCGCTCTCGCCCGGAGGGGTGAGAGCGAACGTGTGAGGCATGCTCGGTCGTCGACCGCGCCGGACCCTTCAAGGCATGGCGCCCCTCGCAGCCGCTGCACCCGACTTCAGCCAGCACGACGTCGACCTGACGGTCGGCTTCGACGACCTCTTCATGATGTTGATCGTGTTCACCGGCGTCTGTCTCGCCGTCCTCGTCGCCTTCGGAGTGGCCGCCCTGTGGGCCACGCGCCTCGAACGCTCCGCCGAGGAGGTCAACCAGGAGCACCCCGAAGAACGCGTCACCGGACTCCGAAGCGCCGCGGCGCCCGTACCGCAGAAGCACCTGGCGGTGCCACCGGCCGGGAGCAGCGTCCGGAGACTCGCCTCGCCCCCTCCGGCCGCGCCGTCGGCACGCGGCTACCGCACGCCACCCATCCCCCGGTCCGTCGTCAGGAGACTCGCCTCGCCCCCTCCGGCCGCGCCGTCGGCACGCGGCTACCGCACGGCACCCATCCCCCGGTCCGTCGTCAGGAGACTCGCCTCGCCCCCTCCCGCAGCGCCGTCGGCACGCGGCTACAGCACGGCACCCATCCCCCGGTCCGTCGTCGGGAGACTCGCCTCGCCCCCTCCCGCAGCGCCGTCGGCACGCGGCTACAGCACGGCACCCATCTCCCCGTCCGTCGTCAGGAGACTCACCTCACTTCCTCCCGCGCCGCTGTCGCCCCGCGGCTACCGCACAGCACCCATCCCCCGGTCCGTCGTAGGGAGACTCGCCTCGCCCCCTCCGGCGGCGCCGTCGCCCCGCGGCTACCGCACAGCACCCCTCCCCCGGCAAGTCCTCGAGGCGGTAAGGACCTACACAAAGCACTGCTTCGCCGATCAGCGTGCCGCTGGACACCGATGAATCAGGCGGTCACACAAGGCTGCCGAGGCGCGGCTGCGGTAGTGGAACGACCGCTCGATCGAGCACCATCGCCGGCCCGCTCGGAAGAAGTGGAGCCCCACGCTCGATTCGATCAGAGCCACATCTGCACGACCATGGACATCCACAGCTAAGTCATAGGCCGCCGAGAAGCTGCCGACAGGATGGGCGCCCTTGCCGACCGGGATGGGCAAACTGCGACCAGAGACGACTCAGGCCGCCCTCCCCAAGGGAGAGCGGCCTGGTCAACGGGGTGGAGCTGAGGGGACTCGAACCCCTGACCCCCACACTGCCAGGCCGACCTGACGGCGTTCGCCGATGTCCGCCGAAGTCCCAAAAGGCCTGGTGAGCAGGGAGTTAACCGCTTCCTTGAACGACGGCGAACAAGCGCGAACCAAGATCGAGGTGGGCCAACTGCAACCAGAACTGCAACCACGCCTGTCTGGTAGTTAGGACCGCTCATTAGCTTGGTGCGGCAGTTGAGCGGAGGTGCCCGATCCCTGACTAGCAGCTGCTCCAACCTCACCGACGGCTGAGCGGAGCTTCAGGATCGCCGACTGGAGCGGATCCGACGCGTCACCTCACGGGTGACACCCGGGAGCGACCGACCCGATGCTGACGGGGGCACGTCCCCAGGCCGCGGCCTGGGGCCAAAAGGGTTCTCGCGCAGGTCGGACGACGGGCACTTAGGTGACGCTGCCTGACCCACCGACCTAAGGGGTGACAGGCAGCACGTGCGCTCGAGCTACGCCTCTGACCGGTCGCGCCGGTCACGTCGCCGAAAAAGCTCGCCGGTGCAGAGCGCACCGATGTAGAAAGCCCAGCCTCAGGAGCAGGAACCCGATGGTGATTCATCTGGTCCCTCAGGATGCCCTGGGCGATCGAGGGTGCCGCTCTTTACTTGCCGACGACGGTCCGGTGCGGGAGTCGCCTCTAATGCGCCCGGAAGGCGCCGCAGTGACCGGCTCATCCCGCTGGGCCTTCTCCAACTCCTTGATGGAGACGCCACTGCCAGCGACAACTGCCAACATTCTTGTTCTTAACGCTGCATACTCGCGCTCAAGACGCTTGTGCCTGTATTCCGTCATTTCCCCGCTACCGTTTATGCTGTCTTCGTGATCATCTTCAGCGATGGTTACCGAGCAACCGAGGGCGGCCGCGCAAGCCCTGAATGTCTCCGACTTTAGAATCTGCACGGGACTCGGCGTAGCTCCAATAAAGCGCAAATCGGCGACCGCTGAAGAGTTGACCATTTCTTGCAACAACTGCACGATCACACGGTCGGTGCGCGTCCCAACCGTCCTGAGAATCTGCTCGGCAAGTAATTCAACACGCGAATTAACCTGCGCCATGACCTCTAGGCTATCAACCACTTTGGCTTCTTGGGCATCCCTCGTCAGGAACGAATGCATCATGCCGGCCCACTGACTTCGCAGGTACGACTCGATATCGCTGACGCCGCGAAAGGGGACCAGTGCGTTGTTTGCGGCTTGACTTTGAACTTCATCGATGAACTCGAAGATCCTGACAGTATCCGCATGAGGAAAAGTTATCGCGTCAAGTACTGCGGGATTCTCCGAGTTGGCGCGGTAGACGTAGTAATCGTTGTGTGTCCCCTGCTCGATCAAGGCAAAGACCGGAATCTTTTGCTTCGCCGCCTGCTGGTATTCGGCATTCGTAACCGACAACTGGCCCTGGGGCATGGGACTGCCGTACCGGCCGCCGATAATCAAGATGAACAGATCAGCGTTTCCGACTTCAGCTAGACAAGCTTCGGCGGCACTAGTCTTCGGGTCGTAGAAGACAGTACCCTCTTCACTTAGCACAGCCACATACCCGAGGGACTCGATGAATCTCTTCACGCCTTCGCGTACATATCTGAGATCGTAGAAGGTCGAGCTGACGAACACGGTAGGCGTGGCCACAGTGAGATAGTCGCACGTCGATCGCTTGGGTCGTTTGCGACATGCCCGCTCGCACCCAACCTACGTCGGGCCGCGGAACGCGCGTGTGTCGTCTGGGCGCGTATCTGGGACCCAAGACGAACGCGCCCAGTTCTTGAAGCCGGAACCGGTCGTCAGATCAGGTCGGCCGGACCCTGTAGCCACATCATCAACAGTTGCGGACGGTGGCACAGGAGGCCGCCCAACTCGGCGAGCGAATGCTGGCCGGCTCGGAGTAGCACGACGAGGACCTGGTCTTCGCCCAGCCCGACGGCTGACCGATCGACAAGAAGACCGACTACGACGACTGGACCCGGCTGCTCCAGGCCGCCGGCGTCCGGAACGTCCGGCTGCACGACGGCCGGCACACCGCTGCGCCCCTGCTGCTGATCGAGAACGTCCACCCGCGGGTGGTCATGGAACTGCTCGGCCACAGCCAGATGTGCACCAAGATGAATATCTACAGCCTCGTCATGCCGGCCCTGGCCCGCGAAGCCGCCGACCGGATGAGCGCCCTGCTGCTGCCAGGTAAGGGCGGGCAAACTGCAACCAGAGACGACTAAGACCGCTCCCCTGAAGGGGAACGGCCTGGTCGATCGGGTGGAGTGAGGGGACTCGAACCCCTGACCCCCACATTGCCAGGCCGTCCTGATCGCGTTCGCGGGCGTGCACCGAAGTCCACGGCAAGCCTCTAACCAGCAGGTTCAAATTGATCCTAGACAAGTACGGACGCAGGTGGACGGCCACGGATCCACCGCAACTGCAACCAGAACTGCCACCACTGCGGACCACCTCTCCACATGGTTGCAGCGGATCCTGGCGGCGCGCCTACCGCCTAGGGCAGCTTGCCGCTGCCCAGGTCAGTATGACTCGACGCCGCGGCGGGGCCCGCGATGGCTAGGAGTTTCCCCCGCCCTCAATGACCGCGAGTCACATCGATGGCCGTTCACGAGCGTCATCGAATAGCCGTCGCGCCGAATCGTAATCGTCCACGATTTGTGCATTCCTATCAGTCAGCTCAAGTTCACCCTTCGAATCGCGGTCGGTCCAATACCGCCCCGTCAGCCTGGCTACTGGCGAACCGCTCAGTTCAAGAAGAGTTGACCCGTGGTGCATCCGACTGCGATGCTCAACGGCCATGTTCGGCTTGTTAAGGTACATGTAGGCCAGAGCCCATTGCCCGTCCGACCTATCAAGCGCAGCCGATGATGACTTAGATTTCGATTCGTCCGTAATGAGCGTTACGATCAGGGTTGAGGCGGTCTGTCGGATGACGAGGTAAAGCGTCTTAGGCTCGATCCGATTGCCTGTTTCAGGGTTGACCCAGTGCGAGACAAGTTGTCCGCGCCAGGTTCCTCGGATGTTGCGCGGAACTTGGGGGATGCGCTGGGTGAGCGGCAATCTCCATAGCACGTGTTCCCACGAGAGTAACCCTAGAGAAGCAACCAGGGTGGCAAACGCAAAGAACCGCAACCACTCAACCTGAACCTCGTCACCTGTCGCGAGAATGCCGATTCCAAAAACGGCAACCACGACGACGGCGACATACCTAACCAGCAGGTCACGTGGACTCACGGCCACAACTCCAAGAAGGCCCACTCCACCTCGACGAAGGCGTTTCCCCACTGCTCCTCCGCCTCCGATAAGACAGCGGCCGTAAAGATGTCACGCGGGACACTTCCTTCGAGGGCCGGGTTTGCGATACTGCTCAGTAATCACCAAAGGCCAGCTTCCATTTCTGGTCTGCAGCTGCAGAAGTCGACGCCCCGATGGCATCCAATACGCGCCTAAGGTCGCGGCTCAAGTACGTCTGGAATGCCTCAAAGTCTTCCCACTTCCATTCACTAGAGACCAAGATGTCCTTATCGTTAGCGACGGTCTTTACGACGGTCGTGCTCTTCTGTACTCCAATAGCGCCACGCCGACAGACGCAAAGGAGAGTGGAAGATAGTCATCGAAGTTCGCATCGTCGACACTGTTCACTGCGCACTCGATGTAGAAGCTTGGCGCGGTCAAGGCGTCGTACTGTCGCGCCCATCGCTTGAATAGGCGGACTGTCGCTTTGAAGGTATCTCCCGTGGAGGCCTGCTTGCTGACACCGTTGGCGTAGTGGGTGCGAGGATAGTTCGGGCGCTCTGCACGAGCTCGCTGGGAGTAGATAATCACCGGGTCTTTCGAACTGTAGGTAGAGCGACTAATTGCTGGTACTACATCGACCTTCAGTCCACCGTCGATCTTCACGCACTTGTCGCCGAGGCTGACTACCCCCTTCACGAGAGGTGATTTGCTGAGGATCTCCCCGACGTAATCGAACAAGGATGTCCAGTCGGCGTGGCTCGCAGGGCTGCTCCAAGGGTCGTACAACGCCACGATGTCGACGTCATTGATATCGGCGATCGCGGTGCCGTTGCGGTATGAGCCCTGCAGGAATGTTCCGAATGTCCTGTCACCTGAGCTCTCCAACGCCCCGCGGACACTCTCTGGACTTTCTTCACCTGGGCAGTCCGCGTCGGAGAGGGCCCAGCAGCGTAGGCATCAATCAGTGACTGCGAGATCCTCCCCGTAAACGGCACTCCAGCAACCTACGACGCAGCGCCCGGTGGCGCCTAGGTAGTCACGGAGGGGGGCGTACTGACGCCTGTGAGGGTTTGTCGCTGTCGATGGGTCCGCCCTCCGGCGTGCGGGATGACGCGGTCGATGGGTCCGCCCTCCGGCGTGCGGGATGACGCGGTCGATGGGTCCGCCCTCCGGCGTGCGGGATGACGCGGTCGATGGGTCCGCCCTCCGGCGTGCGGGATGACGCGGTCGATGGGTCCGCCATCCGGCGTGCGGGATGACGCGGTCGATGGGTCCGCCCTCCGGCGTGCGGGATGACGCGGTCGATGGGTCCGCCCTCCGGCGTGCGGGATGACGCGGTCGATGGGTCCGCCCTCCGGCGTGCGGGATGACGCGGTCGAGATCCGCCCAGCCGACGTGGTTTTGGCAGTCGGCGTGACGGCCCAAGTGCAACGCCACCTCCCGGTAGCCGCAGAGCCGACCGCCGCGTGCATGTCGGCTCACGGATCAGCAGGCGCGCTTCATGCCGGCCCGCTTCTAGACACCAGTCGGTTCAAGCGGGAGAATCTTCACCAGGACGCGGTTACTCCACGTCAATAGCCGGTGGATCAAGGACGCCTAGCTTCCAGCCCTCGTTCAGGCCTGCCGGGTCGACCGAGACCGCCCCGCAACCACAGCGGTGCCGATCGCCTAAGCAGCCACGATTGCGGCGTAGAACTTCGACGCAAGGAGCGATGCAGCACCGCCACCAGGGACGGCTGGTGCCGGCACTGGAGATTCACAAGATCAAGTGCCACAAGCGTCCTGCATCCGTGGTGTCGGGACTCGTTGTGACGAAGAGGTAAGTAGCCGCGCTACCTGTTCGAACGCTTGGTCCAACTGTCCCTGAGCGGCCCACTCAGGGACACAAGCGACGTTGCCGCGGGCACGCGGCCAGGGGGTGAGCGTGACGACGTACCACTGAACGGCGCAAGGCACCGCCGACAATGGTCGGCCCGGGCTTGTTACCAGTCGTACGGCCGGTGCTCGGTCCAGCCCTGGACGGTTCCAAGCAGCACGCGCTCCCCGAAGTGGTGGGCCAGCCACAGGTGGGTCAGGCCGTCGGGCAGGGGCGGGGGCTCGGGCGGCAGGTTTGTACCGGCGATGAGGGCGTCACTGAGCTGGTCCGGCAACCCGGTCAGATGTATCGGCAGGTACAAGTGGCGCTCACCCATCTCAGGGTGTGCCCGTAGCTTTTCCAGGTGCCTGGGCATCTGGGCCTCCCCCAGCGCGCTCCGCAGCGCGTCGGTCAAGCCGGAGAGACTGTGGTCCACCAAGAAGCCGGTGGCGTCATGCGTGAGCCAGGCGCGGCCGGGTCGCCCCTCGGTGTCCGTGCTTGGCGCGTACCGGTTGCCCAGCAGGTACACCGGGGCCTCCGCCGCCCAGCGCACGTCCTCCGGAACGGCGTCCTCGTCGGCAACCCGCCACCACTGCTCGGGCCGCTCGATGTCGTGCGCCTCGCACCACAGGGCCACCGAGGCGAAGCACTGGCGCAGCCGCGGCAGGTCTCGGGGATCAGTGATCCCCGCGGTCCACTGCCAGCGGCCGGGCAGCGGCCACCTGTACATCTCGGCGGCGATCAGCCGGTCGAGCTGGTGCGCACCATCTGCCACCAGCCACGTCACCTCCAGGGCACCTGTGCGCCCGTCACGGTGGTGGATCAGCGCATCGACCGCCCCCTGGCGGCCCCCGCAGTCGTACGGCTGGACTTCCGCGTTCAGCACCCTGCGGACGACCTCGAAGGCTCGCGCCTCCTCGGGCCTGGGCTGACCGGACATTGTTCCCACACTCGCACCAGGGCTCTGTCCACGCCAGCGGGTCCGCTGCTCGTCGTTGGAGCGCGAGCAACTTCCTGGGGAATGCATCCGAAGTCCCGGAAGCCGTCCCTATCTGCCAGCCGGCCTGGTGTTCGCCTAGGCGGCCCACCTCATGAGCGTCAAGAGGCGCTCAGTGCGGCTGGTAACTGGGACTCGGCGTTCTGCCGAACTCGGCCACCAGCTGAAACCCGCCGGTCAACAGGTCGGGGTGTCGTTCTGTCGGTGCTCTGTCCTAGCGTCGGGTAACCGACTGCAAGGAGTGAAGCGTGAGCACCCTGACCTCGACCGACCGTGCGGAGCTACTGGCGTCGATGGATTCAAACCGTCCAGCCAGAACGAGAAGACCAGCAGGACCGCGCCGAGCGCATGATCGCCGACGCGATCAAGGCGCACCCGGCCTTCGAGGGAACGAACATCAGGGTCTACGCCAAGGGCTCCTATCCCAACAACACCAACGTCCGTCGCGACAGCGACGTCGACATCGTCGTAGAGAACCAAGACTGCTTCTACTACGACTTCTTCGCTGCGACGACCCGCCGCCGGGATCGATCACGCCGTACACCGGTGAGTGGACCCCGGCTCGCTGGCGACGTGAGGTCACCAACGCCATCGTCAACTGCTTCGGCAGCAGCGACGTCGACACCGGTGGCAAGGTCGCCCTCGTTGTTTCCGAGAAGCCGGGCAGCCGTCCCAGCGCCGACGTCATCCCCAGTTACGTCTACTACCGATACGACCGACCGACCAAAGCGTCGTACACCAGGGCAGCAAGGTCTTCAAGTCCACGAGCGATTCCATTGAGAACTGGCCACAGCAGCAACTCGACAACGGCCGCCGCAAGAACACCGCAACCAATCATCGGTACAAGAACTACGTCCGGGCCCTGAAGAACGCAGAGAACTATCTGGTGAAGTCCGACGAGATGGAGGCTAAGCCTTCCTATCTGATGGAGTGCCTCGTCTGGAACGTCCCAAACGTGATCCTGCGCATCGGCGATCTCGACGACGGATTCCGCGCCACCCTGGTTTGGCTGTGGCAGCACCTTGAACGACCAGTACGTCTACGAGGACTGGGACGAGCCGAACCAGCTCAAGTACCTGTTCTGGTCCGGCCAGAAGTGGACCCGCGCGGACGCCAAGGAAGTCGTCCTCAAGACGTGGCAATTGCTGGACTACGAGTGAGCGCCCCGAGTCGCCCTGTCCGCTACGCCGTCGCGACCGCCAGCGCCATCTACGCCGTCGCGCGCTACGCCTCCGGCTTCCGCTTCGACACCAGCCTCAGGCAGTACTCAACTACCTCCCAGCCGCCGCCACGTGTGCCGTCGTCGCATTTGACCGGTGGATCTGGAAGTGGTCCGGGGTTCGCCGGCTGGTGCAGCGACAGCGGATCGACGGGACCCGGCTGACGTCCCTCACCCCCGACGCGGACAGCCACATCCTGAGGGCGGCAACCGTGGTCCCATCGACGTCGCCGTGCTCATCGAGCAGACGTACTGGTCCGTCAGTGTCACTCTCCTCACTGCCGAGAGCCGCTCAATAAGCACGTCCGCAGCGATCCACTCCAAGTCACGCCAGCAATCTGTGCTGGCCTACAGCTACGCGACCGAGCCCGATCTGCAGCATCGCCCGCGGAGCCATCCGCACGTCGGGGCCAGCCAGTTCAACTTGCCTGGGCGCGAGCCCGAGGAGATGACCGGCACCTACTGGACGGTTCGCCTCACGTCGGCGACATGTCCATGGGAAGCCTGAATCGCGAGACCGACTACCCGACCTTCGACGCGGTGTTACCTGCCTCAGCATCCCGGCCCCGGCAACCGTGACCGTGAACCGAGGACCCGATGATCCCCGACCCCTCGGACGACAACGATCAACGGCCCTCACAGGAGGGGTGCGCAGGAAGGGGCTGCGTGCCCCACCTGCAGGATGTTGATCACCCACCGCTGGGACCCTGCGTGTTCGCCAACGAGGCCCTCGCTGGACCACCACAGTTCGGGATCCGGGTGGCCCTAAGGCCGCTTCAGAGATGCGTCGCCCCGTCAGAGCTCGGCCACGGCGATGCGGGCGCCGGGGTCTTCGTTCACGCCGGCATGGCGCTTGGAGGCCGCTATGCGGTCAACCCGTACGTCGTCCGCTTCCACGCGTAGCCCTGTCCCTGTGCGCACGCCCAGTACGCCGTCGAGGGCATCGATCGCCGCTTTGATCAAGTTGTCGAGGTCCGGCTCGTTACGCCCTCTCTGGTCCTGACCGAGCAAGAACTCAAGCTCCACGTGAACTCGACAACCGGCCGGAAGGGTGCAGCCGGAGAACGCCGACCGGACATCCTCCTTCCAGCGCTGCTCGTTGGCTCCAGCCGAGTAACCGGTGGGCCTGCCGGGGACCACCCGCTCGAAGCGGCCGGGTGCCGGCACGCTGGCGCCTCCACCACGTCGTTCGGGTTGCTGGGGTCGGTGCAGCGGCGGGGGCGGCGCGACGATGTAGCCGACTTCGACATCTCCGTAGACGTGCAGCGCGCTTGGGCCGGTGGTGCCACAGCCATGCCAGGTGAGCGCAGACGATGGCGTCCAGTTCGTCTTCCACGCGGCTGAGGTCGCCGGGGCGCGGCGCGGCAAGTACCTGTTTCAGCTGCGCCCACCGGGGACTACCGGCCAGGGCCAGCTCCGGGATGGACTCGAGGTGCTGCACGAACAACCGGAATCCCGGCGCCCGTCCTTGATCGTTGCCCTTCTTGTAGTCCAAGCGGTACGGGAGCTCGAACAGCCCCACGAGCGCAGGGTGCGGATAGACCTCGATGCAGACGCCGACGTCGCCGCCGGTGGGCGTCTGGGGATCCACCGCCCATCCGAAGCTCTGAGCCAATCTCATGGCCCGCGTGTCGCCGCCGGGAAAGCGGGTGTGGTTGGAGGTGTGAGCAGACGCGCCGAAACCGCCGAATGCCTGACCTATCAGCCTCTCCGGAACGCGTTGACCGGTCTGGTTCGGCACGATCAGAGGGGCGTCGACGGCAGCGACGAGGACGTGACCGGGCTGCGCCGCTATCCATTCGGCGATCTCATCGTCGGTCTTGACACGCGCAGATGCCGTCAGGCGGCCCGTGTCGTCGACGGCGGCCAGTCCTGTGGCACCGGTTGACCAACCGAGATCGACACCCAGGAAGACCGACGTCCTGTGCATCACCTCAGCACCATTCATCTTCCTAGTCTGCCAAGCCTGCGCTCACTGCCCTGTTGGCGCAGGTCCGGCTGGAGAAAACAAGATCACGGGCCCTCACACCTGCTGCACGGGGCGATCGACGTTCGGGAGCCGCCTTCTTCCAAGCTGGCCATGCCGGTTCGATCCCGGTCACCCGCTCCACGCGTAGCAGCAGGTCAGACGGCCTGTTCGGCGTACTTGAGGCGTCCGGGAGGAGTCTTCGCAAGGCCCGGTATGCCCCCTTTCTGACCCCTGCTTTCCGCTGCGTGGGTCATGGATGAGTCACGCCGCGGGGCTGGTTACGGTCAGTTATAGGCCCTGATTCTTCCTCCGGTCGCCTCCCCCGTGTTCCACCTATTGCGTGCGGAGACATCCTCCGCCAGCATCCTTTCGCTGATGCCGCTGGGTGTTCGGGGGATGAGGCAGCATGCCGACGTCATTGCCCAGGGCCGCTGATGACATCGCTGCTGCACCTCCCGGGGCGTCATGACTCCGGCGCCGACGCGAGCCGCGAGCGCGGGGGTCGCTGCCGTCGTCATCGCGGTCGTTCCCCTAATCCTGGTGTCCAAGCCGGCCGATGAACCGCCGCCGACGACCGACGAGGTGTCCGTCGACCTGGAGGCCGGTGCGGGAGCCGACGATCCGTACGCCGTGGCGTTCACCGGGCCGTCGCCCGCACCGGACGGCGAGACCCGCCTGCGG
Source organism: uncultured Actinomycetota bacterium (assembly GCA_963777095.1). Classification (GTDB taxonomy): domain Bacteria; phylum Actinomycetota; class Actinomycetes; order Mycobacteriales; family Geodermatophilaceae; genus CAVZOY01. Next base: position 217,660 of record CAVZOY010000003.1, on the reverse strand, counting down.
GATACCAGCGGGCTGCACACCGCCACGGTCGATGCGGCGCAGGCGGACTGTGAGGCGGACAGCGAGCGGACGGTCTTTCCCGACGGGGATGCCACCTGGTGCCTGCGCCTGCTCGCGGTCCCCGCAGGTCATGAGCTCGTGGGAACGGTGAGCAACGACGAGGGCGACGAAGTGACGCTCACGGTCCGTCGCAAGGCCGACTTCCTCGGACTTCCGTTGGCCACTCTGCTCCTCGGCCTCCTCGCGGGCTTGCTCGTGGCCCTCTCGCCGAGGCTGCTCCGTGGTCTCGTCCGCAGGCTCGTCCTGCTCCGCCTGATCGACGAGAACGAGAAGGGGCCGGCTGAGCGCCGCATCGAAGGCCTGCGGCAGTGGGTGGACGACCGCCAGGATCGGGGAGAGAGCCGGGAGACCCTCATCGCCGCCGTCCACCGGGTCACCGACTCCGGCCCGGAGATCGCCCAGAGGGCCCGCGCGGACCTGAAAGAGAGCCTGGCCGCACACGAGGCAATGAAGCCGCACAAGCTGTTGGTCGCCGCCGGGGAAAAGGCGACGGACCCCGTCATGCGCATGTCGGACTTCTATGCCGACGGCGAGGAGAGGTCGTCCCACCCGATCGACGAGTGGGCCGCGGCGGTGAGGCGTCTCTCGGCGATCCGCGTGGAGCTTGACGGGGAGCGCCGTCGATACGACTCGATCTCTCCAGAACACCAGCATCCCGCGCGGCAGGCGCTGCTCAAGGCTGAGGAGAGGTACAAAGACCTCGAGAAGCCGGCCGAGCTCCCGCAGATCGATGCACGGCTCGACGAGGTGCGCGATGCGATCGACGACGGCCTGGCCCGGTCCCGTGCGGTTCGGGGTGCCGGGCCGATGGGCACCGGCTGGGTCCCCGCCGTCCGCACCGCACCGCGGGGTCCGCTCGAGAGCCTGGTCTCGCTAGTGTGGCGCTCGCAGGGGCTGGGATCCCGGATCTGGATAGCGCGCGGCCTGACGCTGCTCGTCCTCGTAATCGTGTTGACGTACGCCTTCGTGTCGATCAAGCAGGCGGCGTTCGACGCCGATCCGCTCTTCGCGGACGGGAGCGACTACCTCACGCTCTTCTCGGCTGCCCTCGCATCCGGCGCCGGGGCGACCGTGCTGGCGCACATCGGCTACTGGCGCCCGGTGGCCGGCGAGGACGAGGAGGCCTGATGGTCGAGCCCGAGCCCGCCGAGACCGAACTGCCGGCCCTGAGGCACGGTGCCCCTCCCGTTGAGCTCTCGCTGCGTTCGCCGCCGGTCGTCCCAGGCCGCGCCAGGTCGAAGGTGTGGCGTGAAGAGGCGTTGCTGAGAGCCGCGGAGTTGCAGTCGCTCCTCAGCTCGCTCGTCCAGGTCTCCGAACGGTCTCCGCAACAGGTGGACGTCCTCGTGGCGGCCGCCTCCGAGCACATCGGCGTCGCCACGGACACAGCGGTGGGCCGCTCGGTCGGTCCCTGGTGGCGGAGGCTCCTCACGAGCTTGCAGCAGGAGCGCGCATACGGCCACCTCGCCCAGGCGGAAGCCGTCCTGCTCCGCCTGGCGCCGGAGCCGTACGTGCGTGCCCAGGTCCGCCTGCTCGTCGCGCGGGTCCGGCGGCTGCCCCTGGGCGATGCCCGGCGCACCTTCGTCGAGTACCTGGTTCGGCGGCCCGGGGACCAGCCCCTGTCGGAGGGCGACCGGGAGAACTTGATCGCAGCAGTCCTCGTCGCTGACGCAGCCGGCCGCCGCGAGATCGTACGGGTACGGAGCATGCGCAACCTGCTGGCGCTCATCGCGGCGGTGCTGTTCACGCTGGCCACTGCCCTCGCGCTGGCCGGCCTCGCCCGCCCCCAGTGGCTGCCCGTCTGCTACGTGCCCGGCGACCGGGTCGTGTGTGTGACGGACACGGTCCCGGTGGCCTTCGGATTTGACGAGGTCGACGACCTGATCCGCGCCACGGCAGGACCGGTCGACCTCCTCATCGTTGAGCTCGCTGGACTGCTCGGGGCGGCACTCTCGGCCGCGAGGCTCGTCCGTCGATTCCCCGGACGGTCGATCCCCTACAACCCCGTCGTGACGCTGATGCTGGTGAAACTACCGATCGGTGCTCTCACCGCGGTTCTCGGTCTGCTGATGATCGGTGCCGGGTTCATCCCCGGTTTCACGGCGCTGGACAGCGCCGGGCAGATCCTGGCCTGGGCAGTGATCTTCGGCTTTGCGCAACAGCTGTTCACGAAGCCTCTCGACGACCAGGTCCTCCACATGCTGAGCAGCGTCGAGTCGCCGACGGGACATGACCCGAGCGATCTCGACACGCAGACGGCGGAGGCCTTCACCTCCGCCGTCAGCGCGACCCTGTCCAGTTCGGCGCCCTCGGCCCTGAGAGACGCGCTCGCCGGCCCACGGCTGGTGAACTTCTCCGGCTGGCTGGCGCTCCACGTCCAAGACGCCGAGGGACGCGAGGAGCTGATCGACAGCAAGGCACCTCTCCGGCTGGACGGGGGTGCCACCTACGCGCTGCAGGTCGTCGTGGGTGCGCATAAGGAGGAAGCTGGCCTCAGCAGGCGCCTGCAGGTGACAGAAGGCGTCGACGACGATCCGGTCCGTTTCACCGTCGACTGCGACAGCAACGACAGCAACGTCCGTCAGCCGAGGCAGCCGCTGGTCGTGGGAGCGCGCCACGGCAGAGCGGTCGCGGAGTTCCCGCTGTCGTTCAGCGATGACCTGTCGGTGCGCTGGCTGTGGGTGCGGGTGCGTCAGGGCGACCAGGTGGTCCTCCAAGTCGAACTCGAGGTGCGCACGGACGACCGGAGCCTTCTGTGACGACCGGCCGAGAGGAGCCGCCGGCGCTGGCGACGCTGACCTTCCACGAGGGCAGCCGTCTCGAGATCGAGTTCGCCTTCGGCGCGGGGATGCTGCAGGTCGACCCGGTGGTGATCCACCAGTCCTCGGCGATCGACGAGGCGTGGCAGCGGGCGGGACGGGCATTGCGCGATCTCCGACTGCAGGTCCCTGGCCGTGGCTACGACCACGGAGAGCTCCGGGTTGCGCTGGAGACGCTGATCAATGCAGGTCGCGAGCTCGGTCAGCGGCTGACCGACGAGAACAACTCGCACTGGAACAAGGTCCAGACCGCGTTCCGACAGGCACGCGCGCTGACCCAGAAGTCCTTCGACTGGCGCAGCATCCCCCGCGTCGATGTCGTGGCCCACACAGGTTTTCCGGTCGAGCTGCTGCCGGTGTTCCCGTCGACACCACCGTTGGATGACGTCCGTAACGACAGCGACCTCATGCGCCTGGCCGAGACCCTGCTCGGCTTCAACGCCGTCGTCCGCCGGATCGCGCCGGAGGCGAACCACCGGGCTATGCCCATGGCGAACGAGCCGACGCTGCCGATCCAGTTGTTCCGCTTCCGGACGGTCGACCTCGACAGCACTGCGGTGACGGAGGGGGCAGGAGCGGGATTCCTGCGCGAGGAGACCTTCCTGCAGTCGCTGCGAGAGGTCGACGTGGACGGCCCCTGGCCGATGGACGAGTCGGAGCAGGACGTGTGCGAGCGCGCCATCGACGTGCTGTTCGACTCGCGACAGCGACTCCGCACCGGCGCCGCCGCACAGGGGTCGGTGGCCTTGTCCCATTTCGCGTGCCACTGCTACACCACGGACGAGGTCTCCGGCATCCCGTGGCACAGCGAGCAGTTCAAGCTTCTCCTGTCGACGCAGGCGGGTTCGGCGCGCCCCATCACCCTGGGTGCCATCAAGAGCGGCTACAGCAAGCGCGGGGAGACCCAAGGACCGGACGAGCCTCCGCGCGCCGCCGTGATCTTCAACGCGTGCGGCGCCTCCGCCATCGATCCTCTCTCGTCGCTGTCGTTCCAGAAGTGGTTCCTCAGCAACGGCCATCCGGCGTTCCTAGGCACGCATGCAGCCATCCCGGACGACCTCGCGGCCGACTTCGCGGAGTTCTTCTACACGTTCCTGGTCGGCGGCTTCACGATCGGCGAGGCGGTCCTGCTGGCGCGACGCGAACTCCTGCTCGCCAAGAGGAGCCCTCTCGGCATCCTGTACGTGCTGCACGGGAACGACCGCCTCGACGTCGAGGTGCCGCGTAAGGATGTGCTGCCTCAGGCCTTCCACTGACACACTGGCTGGTAAGAGGATCGCCCTGGGCGCCGATCAGCAGCCCGGGCAGACCGTCGGCCAGCACGGCGTCCACCCGGAGCGCCCCCGCGGCGGCGACCACGTCGTCGGCGAACTGCGCGGCTGGCCCCACGATAATTCGGTCCCACGAGGCGGCGAACTGGCGGAGCGGGTTGCCGCGCTCGAGCTCCCGAACCAGCGCGGTGTGGTCCACGATCGTGTCGATGCGCGGCGCCGTCGGCCAGGCGGTAAACCCGCAGCCGGTCGCTCGCGACGACGTCTCCGCCGTCGGATCGCCCAGAACCTCCACGGTGTGACCCCGCCGGACGAGTTCGCCGGCCAGACCCAGGGCTGGGGGCAGCGTGCCACCGCCGTCGATCGCTGCGAGGAGGAACCGGCCCGGGCCGAGCAGCACTGGAGACTCCAAGATCACGAGGCGATCACACCTTATGCATCTCGGGTCCGCCGATTCGTGGTGACGGGTTTCTGGAGACTCGTCCGGAGCCTTGACGGCATGGGAACCAGCGGTAGCCCCGAATACCGAGCCCGACGGCGGGAGCGCGAGCGGCAACGGCGTCAGCAAGCCCAGCGGACGACCCCGAAGGCCCGCTCGGCCCCGGCCGCAGCGGACGGGCACGGTCCCGAACGGAGGACCGCGGCGACGGCCTGCGGGTGGTGCGGTGGACCCATCACGCCGGGAAGACGGGGGCCTATCCCGAAGTGGTGCTCGGCCACCTGCCGGCACCGGGCCTGGGAGCAGGCCAGGGCCGCTGCCTCCGGTCTGTCCGCGGTGGAGCTCGTCGAGCGGCGCGTCGAGGTCCAGGTTCCTCTCGTGCCCACCCGCCGCGACTGGCCCAGGCTGCTCGGCGAGCTCGCCGGCCAGCTGAACGACGGGCGGGTCTACGACCGCGACCTGCCCGCCCTGGCGCGGGCACTGCAGCCCGTACTGGAGGCCTACCGGAGACGCGCGCACCTCACCGGCGCCCTCGACGTGCGCTGAACCCGAGGCTCCAGAACTTCTCCAGTAGGCAGGAGGCCGCCGCTCGAGTCTCCAGTCGGCGACGGTCAACAGCGCGATCGTCGGCTGGAGACGGACTGGAGATGTTCGGCAGGCCGCTCCCCCACCGTCGTACGGCAGCCTTCACGCAAGCACGCGACTGATCCGGGAGATGTCGACATGGGTGATCCGCAGCCGCTCCGGGACGTCATGGCCGCCGATCGGCTCCTCCTCACGCCCGAAGAGGCCGCGAAGGTCCTCCGCATCGGTCGCACGACGGTGTACGCGCTCATGAAGAGCGGGGAGCTGCGTCCCGTACACATCGGCCGCAGCTGCCGGATCTCCCAGGCAGAGCTCGAGCGCTACGTGCGCCGGCTCGAGGCTCTCCCCGTCCCGTCCACAGCCTTCGCCGGACGCCGCGTGAATCCACAGCGCGCCTGCCCCTCGCCCGAGTGCTCCGCGAGACTGACCCTCCGAGAGAGCGCCGAGGGGTAGCGGATGGCGGGACGCGCGTCGAACGGCGAGTCGACGATCTACAAGGGCGCCGACGGGCGCTGGCACGGCTACGTCTCCGTCGGGTTCACGCTCGACGGCAAGCTCGACCGCCGGCACGTCAGCAGCAAGAGCCGCGGCGTCGTGGTCGCGAAGGTCCGAGAGCTCGAGCGCAAGCGCGACTCCGGGACGGTCGGCGAGACGTCCACCCCGACCGTCGCCTGGTGGCTCGAGCACTGGCTGACCACCATCGCCCCGCGCCGGGTGCGACAGCGGACGCTGGAGAGCTACGAGTCCGCCGTCCGCAGGCACCTGATCCCCGGCATCGGCCGGCACCGCCTCGACCGGCTGCGGCCGGAGCACCTCGACCAGCTCTACACCGCCCTGCTCGACGCCGGCTACTCCCCCGCCTCCGTGCTCCGCCACCACCGCATCCTGTCCCGGGCCCTCACCGTCGCCGTCCAACGCGGCCACGTCCCGCGCAACGTCGCCACCCTCGTCGACCCGCCCGCCCAGCGGCAGAGCGACATCGCCACCGCCCTCGACCTCGACGAGGCCCGCGCCGTCCTGGAAGCCGCGGCCGCACGTCCGCAACTCCGCCCGCTGGACCGTCGCCCTCGCCCTCGGCCTGCGGCAGTCCGAGGCCCTGGCGCTGCAGTGGAAGGACATCGACCTGCTCAGCCAACACGCTCACGGTCCGGCGCAGCATCCACCGCGTCCGCGGCGGCGGGCTGATCTACGAGGAGCCCAAGACCAGCGCAGCCAGCGCACGCTGGCGCTCCCGATGCCGCTGGTCGCCGAGCTGCACCGGCACAAGGCCGCCCAGCTCGGCGAGCGGATGCTGGCCGGCTCCGAGTGGCACGACGAGGACCTGGTCTTCGCCCAGCCCAACGGCCGGCCGATCGACAAGAAGACCGACTACGACGACTGGACGCGGCTGCTGCAGGAGGCCGGCGTCCGCCACGTCCGGCTGCACGACGGCCGGCACACCGCCGCCACCCTGCTGCTCAGCGAGAACGTGCACCCGCGGGTGGTCATGGAGCTGCTCGGCCACAGCCAGATGCGCACGACGATGGACATCTACAGCCACGTCATGCCGGCGCTCGCCCGCGAGGCCGCCGACCGGATGGGCGCCCTGCTGCTGCCAGGTAAGGGCAGGCAAACTGCAACCACAACTGCAACCAGAGACGACTCAGGCCGCCCTCCAGAAGGAGAACGGCCTGGTCATCGGGGTGGAGCTGAGGGGACTCGAACCCCTGACCCCCACACTGCCAGTGTGGTGCGCTACCAGCTGCGCCACAGCCCCGTGGCCGACCCGATGTCTCCACCGGGCCGTCGGCAACGATACAGGGCCGCGGCCGCGCGGCGGCGGAGGGGTCGGACACGCCGAAGGGCGCGCCGACCTCTGCCGCGAGCGGCTCAGCCCTCCTTGAGCTGGGCGATGCGGACGTGGTTGCCGAACGGGTCGCGCAGGCCGAAGTCGATGCCGTAGCCCTGATCGGTGGGCTCCTCGGGCAGTCTCGACGCCGCGCGCCTTGAGCTCGGCGTGCGTGGCGTGGGCGTCGTCCACGGCGAAGAACAGGTGCCCGCCGGCGGCGCCCTTGGTCACCATCTCGCGCACCTGGGCGGCGGTCTCCTCGCTCATCGCCGGCGAGCCGGGCCGCTCGAGGAGGATCTTGTGGTCGGGGTCGCCCGGCACGCGGATGGTCAGCCACCGCATGAAGCCGAGGTCGACGTCGGTGTCGACCTCCAGACCGAGCTTGCCGACGTAGAAGTCGAGCGCCTGGTCCTGGTCGAGGACGTAGATGCCGGAGATGTTCAGTCGCTTCATCATGGGCAGAACGCTAGGACCGGTCGCTGACCGCGGGCTTCTCCGAAACTGCTCACTTGCCGGCGCTGCTCGGCCGTAGCCACGCCATCGCGAAGCAGGAGGGCACCGGCTGCAGCGGACCGCGTCGGCGGTAGGCGCTGGGCGGCTCCCCGACGATGTCGCGGAAGACCCGGCTGAAGGTGCCCAGGCTCGTGAAGCCCGACGTCCATGCAGATGTCGGTCACGCTGCGGTCGGTGGAGCGCAGCAGCCACATCGCCCGCTCGACCCGGCGGCGCTGCAGGTAGCGGTTGGGCGTCTCGCCGAACGTGGCCCGGAAGGTGCGGATGAAGTGCGCCTCGGACACGTGCGCGATCCGCGCCAGCGTGGGGACGTCGAGCGGCTCGGCGTAGCTGCCGTCCATCGCGTCGCGGGCGCGCAGCAGCCGCCGGTTGCTGTCCTCGGCGGCGCTGCCCACGCCCTCATCCCATCACGGTCAAATGTTCACGCCCCGGTCGCGCAGCCACGGGATCGGGTCGATCTTCGTGCCGTTCTCGCCGCCCTGGTGCACCTCGAAGTGCAGGTGCGGGCCGGTCGACTGCCCCCGGTTGCCGAGCAGCGCGATCGTGTCGCCGGCCTCCACGTAGTCGCCGGGCGCCACGAGGATCTCGTCCATGTGGCCGTAGACGGTGACGTCGCCGTTCTCGTGGAGGATGTAGACCGCCAGGCCGAAGCCGCTGGCCGAGCCCGCGCGGAGCACCACGCCGTCGGCCGCCGCGTACTCCGGCGTCCGCATGGGGGCGGCCAGGTCGATGCCGTAGTGGAAGGTGCCCCACCGCGAGCCGTAGCCGCTGGTCAGTGTCGCTCCGGAGACGGGCATGACGGTCTTGGGCCGGGCCGCCTCGCGTGCGGCCGCCTCGGCGGCGGCGCGGGCGTCGGCTCGGTCCTTGCGGGAGGCGGCCACCTCGCTGAGCCGGGCCTGCGCCTGCGCCTCGGTGATCGAGGCCATGGGCATGACCTCGAGCTCCTCCTCGGTCAGCAGCTCCGCCTGGGCGGCCAGCACCGACGTCGACTGCGCGGCGGCGTCGTCCGTGCCGGTGAAGCTGATGAACCCGGCCGCCAGGCCGCCGGCGATCAGGGCGCCGAGCAGGACCGAGGGACGGCGGGACAGCCGGCGCGGCGCGCGCCGGGGAACGGCGGAGAGCTTCGCGGTGACCTGCTCGGTGACTCGACCTCGAGCGAGCGCGGCCTCGAGCACCTCGGGCTCGGCCGCGGCGAGCGGCCGGCGAGGCTCAGCGGCACGGACCGGTCGGTGCCGACCGGTGTCAGCGCCTCTCTGCGCGGGGATCCGGCGGTGGCTGCCGGTGGTCGGCCGGGCGGCGCGGACGGCGCCGTCCGAGCGGCTCGCGGACCGCTGGCGAGGGAGGGACGGAGCGGAGAGCTCTCGGGTGACCGGGACGTCGTACGCGGTCGCCTCGTGCAGAGCGGTCATGCACCTACCCGTCCGTGGGGAAGCCGTGGGCGGCTGTCTGAATCGCTGCAGATACAAACACTCCGTGACGCGTTCGTGACCAGGCGTGCGGCGAGTCGTTCGTGACACGCCGTGAGACCTGCCTCACACACCCCACTCGTCACAGCCGTTACTGACACGGATGTCATTCGTGACCGTCCTGCCGAGGACGGTTCGAATGGCCTCGGCCGCTGTCAGGCGACGGCGGGTGAGGCCTGCGGCTCGCGGAACCGGCGCACCGCGGCCAGTCCCCCACCGACCAGTCCGGCACCCAGGGCGACCAGCAGCGCGACGGCGATCCGGGCCACCCACGCCGGCCCGTTCGACACGACGTTCGCCGTCCACAGGACGTCGGCGTCGGGCAGGCCCTGCACCAGCAGCAGCCAGCCCAGGGTCAGGGCCATCAGGCCGGTCATGACCCCGCGCCCGCGCCGGGCCGCGACCCAGCCGAGCCCGGCCACGACGGCAGCGGTGACCGCGGGCAGGAACGCCGACGCCAGCGCCCCGGCGTGCGAGCCCAGGCTCGCGGCCGGCTCCGGTGTGGACGCCGCGTGCCACAGCGCCGCGGCTGCGCCGACCAGCAGCAGCGCACCGAGCGGGCGCGGACCGGGCAGGAAGAGGCCCGCGGCCACGGTGACCAGGGCGATGGCGGCGTAGGCCGGCCACACCGTCCACGGCGAGGGCGGCGGGCTCCAGGTGAGGACGCCGTCGACCGCGACATCCCGGCCGTCGACCCGCAGCGGCACCGTCCACGCCGACACCGTGTGCGGCCGGTCCGGCGCGGCGGCCACCCGGGGCGGCAGCAGCCCCTCGGTCATCCAGTGCGTCCGGTGGTCGTGCCAGATGTAGGCCGACTCTGTCGAGACCTGCTCCCACTCCGGCTCGGCGCTGGCGTCCACGCCGGCGGGCAGGTCGGCGGCCGCGGTGCCGTAGCGGTCGAGGTTCAGCCAGGTGGCCGGGCTGTTGCGGTTGCGCCAGACGCCGTCCGGGCCGATGCGCAGGTACGGCTCGTCCGAGTAGCCGGGCACCAGCACGTCGACGGCGCCCTCGTTGACCACCTCGAACTCGTCGCCGAACTGCAGCACCTGCACGGAGAGGCCGGGCACGGCCGGCGACACCGACAGCACGCGGGCGTCGAAGTCGCTGCCGGCGGCGCCGCCGCCGACGTGCGCCTGCGCCGGGCCGGCCAGCGCGAGGCTCGCGAGCAGGCCGAGGACGACGACGAGCAGGCGGGCCGCGGCCGCCCTCACGAGCCGGTCACGAGCGCGAGGTCGCCGACGATGTCCTGCGGCGTGTTGCCGGTGTCGAAGGCGACCGGCGCCTCGTCGTCGGCTGAGTACAGCAACAGCAACGACGAGTGCAGCCGTCCGTCGTCCTCGGCGAGCGGCACGCCCGCCGCCAGCTGGGCCTGCTCGATCGCGTCCTGCTCGCCGGTGAGCCCGATGAACTGTGTGGGCAGGTCGGCGTCGAACCGGTCGAGGTACTCGCCGAGCACCTCGGGGTTGTCGGTGGCCGGGTCGGTCGTGACGAAGACCAGCTGGATCCGCTCGGCCAGCGCCGGGTCGGACATCCGCAGGGCGACGGCGACGTCGGCCATGGTCGCCGGGCAGACGTCGGGGCACTGGGTGTAGCCGAAGAACAGCAGCGTCGGCCGGCCACCGGTCTCGGCGCCGAAGTCGTAGCTCTCCCCCGCCGTGTCGGTGAGGGTGAACGTGGGCCGCTGGTAGGGCTCCGGCAGGTCGATGCCGGCGTACCGGTCGTCGGGCCCCTCCACGGTCGCCGGGGCGTCGTGCCCCTCGTGGGACTCCGTCGCCGACGACGCCGCGCCGCACCCGGCCACCGCCAGCCCGCCCGCAGCGAGCAGGGCGAGCAGGCGCGGACGGGCGGAGCGGGTCACGAGGACACGGTACGACGGCGGGCCGTCCATCCCAGGGCCAGACCGGCGAGTCCCGCGAGCAGTGCGACGACCGCCACGACGAGGGCCGTGACCGCCGTCCCGTTGCCGCTGTCGGCGTCCGCGGCGGAGGCCGCCGGCGCAGCGGCGGCGTCCCCCGAGTCGTCCGCCGATTCGGAGAGGGTCAGCGTCGGCGCCGGGAACTCCGGCTCCTGGCCGTCGACGGTCGGTTCGATCCAGGCCGACTCGGTGCCGTCGCTGTAGGTCTGCACCGTCGGGTAGGAGACCGACTCGGCGTCGGGGAACGGCCCGCCCGAGAGCGAGAACTCCTGGAACTCGCCGGGGGCGATACCGCCGCCGTCCTCGGCGCGGAACTCGACCACCGAGACGTAGGTGCTGACCTCCCCGCCCTCCGACTCGACCGGCTCCGGCAGGTCGGACGTCGTCAGCGTCGCCTCCCAGCCGTCCACCGGCTGCACCGAGAGAAAGGCCATGGCGGCCTCCTCGGGGATCTGGATCCGGAGGCCGACGGTGCTCGCGGTGTCGCTCTCGTTCGGCACGCGGAAGGTGAGCTTGCCGAATCCGCCGGGGGTGGCGTCCGGTGACGAGACGCCCACGTGCGCCGACGCGGTCGCCGCCAGTGCGACCAGCGAGACGAGCACGGCCGTCAGGACGGCGGCGGTGCGGGCGAGCATGCGGAACACGGGCACTCCTGTCATGAGGGGTCAGCGCACCGGGAAGGTGGTGCGCGCGGTCGTCGCGGTGAACTCGTCGAGCCGCACGGCGACGACGAGGGTCCAGGTGCCGGCGCCGGGGACGTCGAGTCCCTCGGCGACGTAGTGGCCGGGGCCGGCGGGCGCGAGCTCGACCTCGATCGGGCCGATCTCCTGCTGCTGCTCGGCGATGGTCACCCGGATGTCGGCCGGCTGGGTCAGCCGGCCGCTGCCGTCGAAGAGGTAGACGTGCAGGGTGTTCGGCCCGGGGCGGGCCGGGTCGACCGACACCTGCACGCTGCTGCCGTCCGGGCCGGTGGAGCCCTGCAGCTCCAGCGTGGCCGCGAACGGTTGCGCCACGGCCGACCGGGCGGGCGCCGTGCCGGTCAGCACGGCCGACAGCGCGAGGACGACGGCCAGCAGCCCGGCCTCGAGCAGCACCGACCGCCGGAACGGGCCGACGTCGGCCACCGCGGCCTCGGCCTGCGCGGCGGCCCGGGCGTCGGCCGCCTCGTCGACCTCCTCGGGTCCGGTGGCGGCCTCGCCGGTCGCGGCGAAGGCGTGCGCGGTGAGCCGCCGGGGGCTGCTCCGTGGCCGGGGCGCCCCCAGGTGCTGCTGCACCCACACGCGGGAGACCCCGGCGGCGCCCAGCACGACGAGGAGGAGGGCGACCTTGGCCACCAGCACCCACCCGTAGGTCGTCGCGAACAGCGCGGTCGGCGACCCGACCTCGCGCACGGCCTGGACGACGCCGGTGAGCACGAGCGCCACCACCGAGCCGAGGGCCAGGCCGGAGAAGCGCGGCAGCGCGCGTGCCGACGTCGCCGGCGCGCACGCCCGGCCGGAGCAGGCCGGCGAGCAGGGCGACGAGACCGCCGAGCCACAGCGCCATGGCGGCGACGTGGATCGAGGTGATGGCGACCGCCAGCGCCGGCGAGGGCCCCGCCACGGGGTGACCCACGGCCGCGGTGGTGACGACGAGCCCCGCCGCGACGACGACGCCGACGGTCAGCGCCGCCCGCCGCGGCGCGGCCCGGAGGACGGCGAGCAGCGCCAGGGCCAGCGCGACCCGCACGAGCAGGGTGATGCCGAAGGTGGACGACGCCGTGGCACCGATCAGCGTCGGGTCGACGACGCCGCCGAGTCCGGTGCCCGCCGTGTACGGCCCCTGCAGCAGGAAGGCCAGCAGCCCACCGACCGCGATCGTTCCGGCGCCGGCGAGGGCCAGCCGGCGCGGGCGGTCGGCCTCCCAGCCCGCCGGCCAGCACAGCAGCAGGAACGCCGGGACGCCCAGGCCGAGCGCCAGCCCGGCGTAGCCGAGCCACCGCGCAACCGCGGTGAGGCCCTGGACGAGCGGATCGGTGTCGTCGGCGGCGTCGGCCACCGAGGCGTCGACCGGCCGGCCGTCGCCGACCACGAAGCCGAAGGCGCCGCTGACCGGGTGCGAGTCGGCCGAGATCACGCGGTAGGTGACCAGGTAGCCGTCGTCCGGGAGACCCGCGCGCAGCGGAAGGGCGACGGTGTCGTCGACCACCGTCGGGACGCCGGTGTCGACCCGCTCGCCGGCTCCGTCGAGCACGCGCACGTACCCGGCGCCCAGCGACACCGGTTCGGTGAACCGCAGCGTCACCTCGGACGGCGCCTGCTCGAGCTGCGCGCCCTCCCCCGGCGTGGTGGAGACCAGCTCCGCGTGCGCCGAGGCCGGTCCGGCGACGACGAGGCCGGCGAGCAGCCACCCGGCCAGAGCGAGGAGGAGGACCCGCGCGCGTCGCGACCTCACGCGGCGACCCGGCGGCGCGCCACCGCGGCGCCCTCCGGCGCCTGCGGACGGCGGCGCCAGGCGATCAGCGCGACGGCGACCACGCCGGCGAGCAGCAGCAGGTGGACGACGGCCCGGTCGGCGTGCACGTGGCCGGCGGCCAGGTCGCGCACCGTCGTCGCCAGCAGGAAGGCGGTGAAGGCGCCGAGGAACGGCAGCGAGCCCGGCGCCCAGCGCGGGGCGAGCGCGACCGCCGCGAAGGCGACCGCGAGGGCGGCGTTCCAGGCCCCCGTCTCGTGCGCCATGTGCATCGGGGCGCTCATCGACGCGGCGCCCGAGGTGAGCGCCGGCCAGGCGAGCGCGGCCTGGGCGACGGCGACCGCGGCGAGCAGGACGCGCAGCGCGGTGTCGACGAGCCGCGCCCGGGCGGCCGCGCGAGCGCCGGGCAGCACGGCCGGCAGTGCCGCGAGCACCTGCGCGGTCAGGTCGGGCACGGCCGGGGCCGCGGACAGTCGGGCCCGGCGGGTCAGGTCGGCCGCCGCCGCGGACCAGGCCGCGCAGGACGGGCAGCCGGCGAGGTGCCGGTCGAGGTCGGCCGCCGCCATCCCGAGCGGCTCGCCGTCCAGACGCGCCGAGGCGGCCTCGCGGAACGAGGAACACTGCATGGTGGAGTAGTCGTCGCGGGAGGCCGTCCGGTTCCCGCCGTCGGGAAGGAAGTTCGGTGGACGAGCTCGAGGGGTTCGCTGCGGACGCCGCGGCGGGCGATCCGCTGGCCGCCGCCGCGCTCGTCCGGGCGACGCAGGCCGACGTCTGGCGGCTGTGCGCCGCGCTCGGCGACCGCGACTCCGCCGACGACCTGACCCAGGAGACCTATCTGCGGGCGTTCGGCTCGCTGCACCGCTTCGAGGGGCGGTCGTCGGTGCGTACCTGGCTGCTCGCCGTCGCCCGGCGGGTGTGCGCCGACGCCCTCCGCGCGCGGCGGCGTCGTCCCACCCTGGTGCGGGTGGACCCGGTGGACGTCGAGGTCGGCGACGGCGCCGACAGGGTCGGCGAGCACGCCGCGGTGGGCGACCTGCTGGCCCGGCTCGAGGCCGACCGCCGGGAGGCATTCGTGCTCACCCAGGTCGTGGGGCTCTCGTACGCCGAGGCCGCCGAGGTGGCCGGGTGCCCCGTGGGCACGATCCGCTCGCGGGTCGCCCGGGCGCGGGCCGATCTGGTGGCCGCGCTCGACGAGGGGCCGTCCACCGCCTTCGGGTGATTTCCGCAACTGGGGCGCGGGCCACTTGACGCGTAAGTCGACCGTTCTGGTAGACATTCAGTCGTGATCGGGACGACGGCGCTGCTCCTCGTGAGCAGACGACACGTCGACCTCCTGCGCGTCTGCACCGCGGTCTGTTCGGGCTGACCTGCTGAAGCGCCCTCGGGCGCCCCCATCGGTATCTCTCGACAAGACTCGGAGCACGCCCCGTGAAAACCCTCGTTCTCCTGGCCCTGGTGGGCCTCGGGGCGCAGTTGGTCGACGGCAGCCTGGGCATGGCCTACGGCGTCACCTCGACCACGCTGCTCCTCGCGATCGGCACCAACCCGGCCGCCGCCTCGGCGACCGTGCACTTCGCCGAGATCGGCACCACGCTCATGTCGGGCGTGGCGCACTGGAAGTTCGGCAACGTCGACTGGAAGGTCGTCGCCAAGATCGGCGTCCCCGGCGCCGTCGGCGCCTTCGTGGGCGCCCAGGTGCTGACCAGCCTCTCGACCGAGATCGCCGCCCCGGTGATGTCGCTGATCCTGCTCACCCTGGGCATCTACATCCTGCTGCGCTTCACGCTGTGGGGCCTGAACCGCCGCAACCTCGGCAAGCCGATGCGCAAGCGGTTCCTCGGCCCGCTGGGCCTGGTGGCCGGCTTCGTCGACGCCACGGGCGGCGGCGGCTGGGGCCCGGTCGGCACCCCGGCGATCCTGGCCAGCGGCCGCATGGAGCCGCGCAAGGTGATCGGTTCGATCGACACCTCGGAGTTCCTCGTCGCGATCGCCGCGTCGCTGGGCTTCCTGCTGGCCCTCGGCACGCAGGGCGTCGACTTCACCTGGGCGCTGGCGCTGCTCATCGGTGGTGCCATCGCCGCGCCGATCGCCGCGTGGCTGGTGCGCCACGTGCCGCCGCGGCTGCTGGGCTCGCTGGTCGGCGGCATGATCGTGCTGACCAACTCCCGCACCCTGCTGCGCAGCGACTGGATCGACGCCTCCGACCCGGTGCGCTACGCGGTCTACGCCGTCATCTACGCGGTCTGGGCGCTGGCGGTCGTGCACTCGTACCGCAAGTACCGCGCGGAGGTCGAGGCGGAGTCGGTCGACGCCGACGAGACCGTCATCGCGGGCAACGTGGTCGCGGACGTGGACCCGCTCTCGGCCGAGGCCGAGCGGCTCGCTGAGCGCGGGGAGATCCCGGCCGGACGGCCGAGCGCGCCGCGCGACTGATTCATCCGACGAGGCCGAGGCCCCGTCCGGCATCGCCGGGCGGGGCCTCGGCCGTTCGGGTCGAGCCAACCCTGGAATCCGGTCGCCCGACGACGATCGGCGGATGGGCGGGCGACCGCGGCTGCAAGGCCATCCTGAGCGAGGTCGGCACCGCCGCCGCCGTGGTCGCGCTCGAGCAGCGCGATCACGTGACGCGCCGCCCCGTCGACTTCCGCCGCCGGCGCACTCGTCGTCTGCGGTGAGTACGACGAACGCATGACGACCGCGTCCTGGAGGCGACGGTCGGGTGCTCGCCATGGACGAGGATCCGGCCGGCTTCGACGACTGATGGCGGCCTGGCTCATCGCGCGGCGTCCTGGCTCACCCTGTGGGGTCCCACCTCACCGTCGACGACGAGGCAGGACCCCCGATGACCAGGTCACCTGATCATCATCATCCGAGCAGGCGGGACTCCAGGTCCTCCGGCAGGCCGGGGCGCGGCAGTCCGTACCGTGACTGGAACGTCCGCTCGGCGGTCTGCTGCCAGGCCCAGGTGTCGGCGACCGTCTCCCGCAGCGGCCGGCTGGGCAGTCCCAGTTCGCGGGCGCGGGTGGTGTCGACGTCCCACGCCGTCCGCGCTGTGTCGGCCGGCAGCCAGAACGGCAGGTGCTGCCACGGCTCGACGCCGGCCTCGACCAGGGTCGCCTCCCCCACGGGCACGAACTCCGCGTCGCCGCCGGTGACCTCGCGGCAGATGTTCGAGCAGGTCGCCCAGCGTCGTCATCCCGTTCGGCCCGGTCGCGTTGACCGCGCCGCCCTGGCCGCGCTCGGCCATCTCGACCAGCCAGGCGGCGAGGTCGCGGGCGTCGACGACGGCCATGGGCTGCGCGAGCCCCTCCGCCGGGACGACGACCCGGCCGCCGCGCGCGATGCGGTCGAGCCAGTACCCGAGCCGGTAGATCGGGTCGAGCGGGCCGAGGATCAGCCCGGCGCGCGCGGTGAGGAACGACTCCCCCACCGCGGCGCCGATCTCGCGCTCGGCGAAGGCCTTGATCGGGCCGTACTCGTCGTCGTCCGTCGTCCAGGCCGCCTCGTCGTCCTCCCGGCCGATCGGGCCGGGCGGCCAGCCGGCGTAGGCGTTGAGGCTGCTGACGAAGGCGTAGCCGCGCACCCCGTCCAGCACGGCCGCGGCGTTGCGGGCGGCCGCGCGGGTCTGGCAGGACGTGTCGACGACGACCTCGGGCTGCCAGCCGTCGAGGGCCTTCGGCAGCGCGTCCGGGTCGTCGCGGTCGCCGTGCAGGTCGCGGACGCCGTCCGGTGGGCTGCCGGTGACGCCGCGGGTGAACGTGGCGACGTCGTGGCCGCGCGCCTGCGCCGCCGTCGCCACGTGGGAACCGAGGAAGAGGGTGCCGCCGAGCACGAGCAGTCGCATGACGATGACCTCAGCGGAGCGGGAGTGCCGGCGTCCACCCGGTTCGCGGCGGGCGTAAGGCGTTCCTTCGTCAGGAGGCGGTACGGACCGGCAGCCGCGGGACCTGCGGCAACGGCGTCGACCGGGCGGCGGCGAGCACCATCTGCGGCGAGCGCGGCAGCCCCCGGCGGACGGCGAGGCGCAGCGCACGGGCACCGGTCAGCACGTCGGTCTCCGGCGGGACGACGAGCAGGTCGGCCCGGCGGGCACCGCCGTCCCAGGTCAGGCAGACGACGAGCGGGTCCATGCTGCGGAAGCCGCCCGTGCGCACCGGCCGGTCCCCGACCGTCAGCTTGCGCGGCGGGGCCTCCCACGCGTCGAGGGCGTAGGTGAACCGCTCGGCGCGCACCCCGCGACGGTCGAGTTCGGCGATCAGCTCGGGCACCTCGACGGCCAGGTTGCGGCTGCGCGGGAACCACGCGCCGTCGAATGGTGAGCGCCCGTCACCCACACCCGGGCGGAGGCTGACGCGGACGTCGATCCCTGCCCGGAAGCCGCTGTCCTTCGTGGCCGCTGGGGAGATCGTCATCGGCGTTCGGCCCGCCCTTCTGGTCGTCGTCGCATCGGTCCGATCCGACCGTAGGCAACCGACGCGGTGGATCCGGGCGCGCCGCCGACGGGCGCGCCGAACCCACGCGGCTCGTCGTCACGACCCGTGACCCACCCACCACCGGCCCCGCTGCAGGGGCCCGCCGCGAGCTTGCGAGTGGTGGGGGGCAGCGGGGTCCTTCTGACGGCTTGGGCTTGCGGTTCTTCGCCTTGCCGCGCTCGGTCTGGTCCAGCACGACCTTGCGGATGCGGACCGTGGCCGGGGTGACCTCGACGCACTCGTCCTCGGCACAGAATTCCAGCGCCTGCTCCAGGTTCAGGATCCGCGGCGGGATGAGCCGCTCCAGCTCCTCGGAGGTGGACTTGCGCATGTTGGTGAGCTTCTTCTCCTTGGTGATGTTCACGTCCATGTCGTCCGGACGGGAGTTCTCGCCGACGATCATGCCCTCGTAGACCTCGGTCCCGGGCTGGACCATCATCGAGCCGCGCTCCTGCAGCGAGAACATCGAGTACGTCGTCGCGACACCCTGCCGGTCGGCCACGAGGGAGCCGGTCGGGCGGGCGCGCATGTCGCCCAGCCACGGCTCGTAACCCTCGAGGTTGTGGTTGAGGACGCCGGTGCCGCGGGTCTCGGTGAGGAACTCGGTGCGGAACCCGATCAGCCCGCGCGACGGGACGATGTACTCCATCCGCGCCCAGCCGGTGTCGTGGTGCACCAGGTTCTCCAGGCGCCCGCGGCGGATGGCCAGCGCCTGGGTCAGCGTGCCGACGTACTCCCCCGGGACGTCGATGGTCACGCGCTCGACCGGCTCGTGCAGCTTGCCGTCGATCTCCTTGGTGACGACGGTCGGCCGGCCCACGGTGAGCTCGAACTCCTCGCGGCGCAGCTGCTCGACGAGGATCGCCAGCGCCAGCTCGCCGCGGCCCTGCATCTCCCAGGTGTCGGGGCGGTCGGTGGGCAGCATCCGCACCGACACGTTGCCGACCAGCTCCTGGTCGAGGCGGTTCTTGATGAGGCGGGCGGTCAGCTTCTTGCCCGACTTGCCCGACAGCGGCGCGGTGTTGATCCCGATGGTGATCGAGATCGACGGCTCGTCGACGGTCAGCGGCGGCAGCGGACGCGGGTCGTTGGGGTCGGCGAGGGTGTCGCCGATCATGATGTCCTCGATCCCGGCGATGGCGACGAGGTCGCCCGGGCCGGCGGTCTCGGCCGGCGTCCGGGTCAGGCCCTCGGTCATCAGCAGCTCGGTGATCTTGACGTTCTTGATGGTGCCGTCGACCTTGCACCAGGCGACCTGCTGGCCGTTCTTCATGGTCCCGGAGTGGATGCGCAGCAGCGCCAGACGGCCGAGGTACGGCGACGCGTCGAGGTTGGTGACCTGCGCCCGCAGCGGCTCCTCGGCGTCGTAGACCGGCGCCGGCACGGTGTCCAGCAGCGTCCTGACCAGCGGGCCGAGGTCGGGGCTGTCGGGAGAGGTGCCGTCGTCCGGCCGGGTCAGGGACGCCTGGCCGGTCTTGCCGTTGCTGTAGACGATCGGGAAGTCGAGGTTGTCGACGTCCATGCCGGAGTCCTCGAGCAGCTCCATGAACAGCTCGTAGGTCTCGTCGACGACCTCGGCGATGCGGGCGTCGGACCGGTCGGTCTTGTTGACCACGAGGATCACCGGCAGGCCCTTGCCCAGCGCCTTGCGCAGGACGAAGCGGGTCTGCGGCAGCGGGCCCTCGGAGGCGTCCACCAGGAGGACGACGCCGTCGACCATCGACAGGCCGCGCTCGACCTCGCCGCCGAAGTCGGCGTGGCCGGGGGTGTCGACGATGTTGACGATCACGGGGTTGCCGTTGTCGTCGGCGAGGTGGATCGCGGTGTTCTTGGCGAGGATCGTGATGCCGCGCTCGCGCTCGAGGTCCATCGAGTCCATGACGCGCGTCTGCGTCTCGTCGTTGTCGGTGCCCTCGCCCTTGGCGCGGCCCAGGGCGCCGGCCTGGCGGAGGAGGGCGTCGACCAGGGTGGTCTTGCCGTGGTCGACGTGGGCGATGATCGCCACGTTGCGCAGGTCGTCGCGGGTGGGCATGCGGTGAGGCACCTCAGAAAGTCATTCGGGGATGCGGCGCGAACGCGCTCGTCATCTGGGTAACGGTCGCCGGCCCGGCGACCTTCCCAGGGTAGTCGCTCAGCCGGCGGGGACCGCTGTCCGCGGGCGGTCGGCCACCCCGTAGGTGATTCCTGCGGCGCCGATCGTGACCAGACTCACCGCCAGCCAGGCCGGCAGACCCGCCCCGAGCGCGAGCACGTGGGCCAGGACGAACGCTGCGACGTAGACGGCGCCGAGTCCGGCCGCCGTCGGCACGCCGCGCCGCCGGTACCAGAGCCGGCCGGCGGCCAGCCCCGCTGCCGCGAAGACCACGCCGCCGAGGGCCCGGACGCCGGTGCCCTGCGCGATGCCGAAGCCGGCAGCCAGCCCGACCGCGACGAGCAGGGACGACGGGAAGGTGCGGGACGACATGTCGACGAGTCTCCCAGTCGTCGGGTCGACGAGTCGGCCCGGAGTGCGAAGGTGCAGCCGTGACCAGCACGCGCCTCCTCGCGCTCGACGACGCCCCGGCGCTCCTGGAGATCGCCCGCGCGGACCAGGACTTCCTCGCTCCCTGGGAGCCGCAGCGCGACGAGCGGCTGGCTGACCGAGGCCGGTCAGCTCGACGAGATCCGGGCGAAGCTCGAGCAGTACCGCCTCGGACTCGCGGTGCCGCACGTGGTCCTCGACGACGCCGGCGGGGTCGTCGGTCGGATCACGCTCAACAACGTCGTCCGCGGGGCGTTCCAGTCGTGCAGCGTCGGCTACTGGATCCGGTCGGCCGCCAACGGCCGGGGGCACGCGACGGCCGCCGTCCGTCAGATGCTGGCGCATCGCCTTCGGCGAGCTGGGGCTGCACCGGGTGGAGGCCGGCACGCTGGTGCACAACCTCGGGTCGCAGCGGGTGCTCGAGCGCAACGGCTTCGTCCGCTTCGGGCTCGCGCCGCAGTACCTGCGGATCGCCGGCCGCTGGCAGGACCACGTGCTGTTCCAGGTGCTCAACCCCGCGATGCCGTAGCCGGCACCGCAGAGCGCATGAGCGCGGTCCCGCGGGACGAGCGCGTCGTCGCAGCGGGCGAGCTCGCGAGCGTGGTGGATCAGGCGGTGCGGAGCACGGCCTCGATCTCGAGCTCGACGGTCACCTTGTCGCCGACGACGACGCCGCCGCCGTCCATCGGCATGTCGATGTCGACGCCGAACGCCTTGCGGGAGATCTCGGTCTTGGCCGAGAAGCCGGCGCGGAAGCCGCCGTAGGCGTCGGGGCCGAAGCCGTTGAGCTCGAGCTCCAGCTCGACGGGCTTGGTGATGCCCTTGATCGTCAGGTCGCCGACGACGGTCCAGTCGGCGCCGTCGGTGCGCACCTCGGTCGAGCGGAAGGTCATGACGGTGTGGTTGCCCACGTCGAAGAAGTCGGCGGAGCGGATGTGCGCGTCGCGCTGCTCCTGGCGGGTGTCGATCGAGTCCATGTCGACGGTGGCCTCGACGCTGGAGGCGGCCGGGTCCTCGGCGGTCACGAGGACGCCGGAGAAGGTGCGGAAGTAGCCGCGCACCTTGCTGACCATCATGTGGCGGACGCTGAAGCCGACGGTGGAGTGAGCGGCGTCGATGTCCCAGGTGCCGGCGACGTAGCCCGGGATCTGGACGGTGGTGCTGGCGGTCATGATGTCTCCCAGTTGTTGAGCGTTTGACGATCTCTGCCCACCGTAGCGTAGTTGAAGGCTTGACTATTTCTCGGTAGGATGTGGCCATGAGCACACCCGGAGCCGACGGCGTGGAACCGCGCTGGCTCGACGCCGACGAGCAGAAGGCCTGGCGCGCGTGGCTCTACAGCACCCAGCTGCTGACCGAGCGCCTGAACGCGGAGCTGCAGCACGACACCGGCATCCCGCACGCCTACTACGAGATCCTCGTCCAGCTCTCCGAGACGCCGGGCCGGATGATGCGGATGAGCGAGCTGGCCGACCGCTGCCTGTCCTCGCGCAGCCGGCTCTCGCACGCGGTGTCCCGGCTCGAGGAGCGCGGCTGGATCCGCCGCCAGGTGTGCGAGGAGGACGCGCGCGGGCAGCTCGCCGTCCTCACCGACGAGGGCTTCGCCGCGCTCGAGGCCGCCGCGCCGGTGCACGTCGAGAGCGTCCGGCGGAACCTGTTCGACCAGCTCTCCGAGGACCAGATCGCCGCGATGCGCGACATCGGCGAGACGCTGCTGCGCCACCTCGCGCCGCGCTGAGGCGGTCGCCCGGCACCGGACCCCGGCACCGAGCGACCGCCGTCCGGATCAGCGGACGTCGAACGGCAGCGCCAGCTGGACGCTCGAGCCGTCGACCGTGAACCGCAGCTCCCACGTCCCGCGGGTGAGCCCCTTGGTGGACAGGTTGTAGACGTATCCGTCCAGCTCCGGGTCGTAGCGGAAGGTGGAGTCCGGGTTGGCGTTGCCCGAGCTGTCGGCCAGCGCGGTCGAGGCCGAGCCGTCGACCTTCACCAGGCCCGTCGCGGTCAGCGTCCGCTCCGGAGAGGACAGGTCGGCACCGTCGGCGTCGCAGAGCCGCAGCCGGAGCGGCACCGTGCTGCCCAGGCGGTGAGCCTTGGCGGCGTCGTAGAGCCGGCACGCCTCGTACACGGGCCCGGACGCGGGAGGCAACTGCGCGGTGACGGCGTGGACGTCGTTCGAGAACGAGACGGCGAGGTCGTCGTCGTCCTGGGCCCACGCGACGCGGAGGACGCCGTCGGCGCTCACGGACACGGCGTTGTGCCACTCGAACAGCGCGGGCGTCTCCGTCACCCGGTACATCACCCCGGTGGCCGGCCGGTAGGCGTAGAGGTCGGTGTCGTCGGACCCCGCGCCGCCCACCTGGAACGTGATGACACCACCGTCGACGCTCGGATAGGCGGCGAACGGCATGCCCTGCGCGGAGAGGTCCAGCTCCCCGCGGCTGCCGTCGGCGAGGCGAGATCCAGCGGACGGTCGCGTCCTGGTCGCCCACGATCGGGTACTCGATGGCGCTGTAGGTGACGATCGTGCCGTCGGTGTCGGGGTCGTGGTTCTCCAACGAATCGCCGGCCGAGCCGTCGGTCAGCTGCTGGGGCGCGCCCCAGGTGCCGTCACCGCCGCGACGGGACAGGTAGATCTCGCACCCGTCACCCATGAGGCCGTCGCACTTGTGCCAGACCACCGCGTTTCCGTCGGGGCTGACGGCCACGTACTCGTTCCTCATGGTGGTGCCGTCGGAGGTCAGGCATTCGGCCGGCGCCGCCAGGTCGGTCAGGTCCGCGACGCACACGTCGCCGTAGTTGATCAGGCTGGAGGTGAGCTCGGTGAAGGCGACGGTCGTGCCGCCGATCGCCGGTAGGTAGCGCCGCGCGTCCGGATCCGGCGCGACCTCGCGAACGCCGGCATCCGGGCGGTCCACGTCGAACACCATGATCGGCCGACGCGTCGACGAGCCGTCGACGATCGAGCGACGGAAGACGATCGAGCTGCCGGAGACGTCGGGCAGGGAGTCGCGGGCGCCGTCGGCGGCCACCGTCCCGGACGTCCCGTCCGCCAGGTCGACGTACCGGATCACCGACTCGTCGGCGGAGATGTCCGAGTACACGAGCAGGTCGCCCGACAGCTTCGGCAGGTTCTGGTTGCCCTGGCCCCCGGCCACGAGCACCGGTTCCGCGCCCAGGCTCTGCAGCCCGGTCGGGGGAACGGCCAACGCCGGCGAGCCGGCCCCGACCAGGACGGCCAGGACGGCGACCGGCACCACGGATGCCCGCACTCTCCTGGACCTGCGCCCGTGCAGCTGCGTCGTCACGATGTCCACTCCCCGCCCGTCGTCCGCCCGGCGCTCCGCCGGCCACGGCGAGCATCGGTGGCGACAGGCGTCCGTCACATCGGCCGTACGGCGGATACCGGTCCGCCGGACGGGCGACACGGGTCAGGCCGTCGACGGCCGGGGCACCACCCCGGCGCGGAACGCGAGGATGACCGCCTGCACCCGGTCACGGACGCCGAGCTTCATCAGCACCCGCGCGACGTGCGTCTTCACGGTTGCCTCGCCGACGAACAGCTTCGCCGCGATCTCGGCGTTGGACAGGCCGTCGGCCAGCAGCACGAGCACCTCGAGCTCGCGGGCGGTCAGCTCCTCGAGCCCCGGCGGCCGCACGGGCGCAGCCTCCGCGGCGGCGTTCCGGAGCGGCGCGGACGTGAACGACGCGATGAGGCGACGGGTGACCGAGGGGGCGAGCAGCGCCTCCCCCGCGGCCACCACGCGGATCGCGTGCACGAGCTGCGCGGCGGGCACGTCCTTGAGCAGGAAGCCGCTCGCGCCGGCGCTCAGCGCCTCGTAGACGTGCTCGTCGACGTCGAACGTCGTCAGCACGATCACCTTGCACGGCGGCATCCCGGCCGTCCCGAGGATGTGCCGGGTCGCCGCGAGGCCGTCCACGCCGGGCATGCGGATGTCCATGAGGACGACGTCCGGCCGCAGCCGGCGCACCTCGGACACCGCCTCCGCACCGTCGGACGCCGTGCCGACGACGGTCAGGTCGGGCTCGGCGTCGAGGATCATCCGCAGGCCCGTGCGCACGAGCTCCACGTCGTCGACCACCAGCAGGTTGATCACGCCGTTCCCCCGTCCACCGCGAGCCGGGCGTGCACCCGGAAGCCGCCCCCCGGCAGCCGCCCCGTCTCCACCGAGCCCCCGTACAGCGACGCGCGCTCGGTCATGCCGACCAGCCCGTGCCCGCCGACCCCGGAGGCCGCCGGCACCGGCTGCCGGCCGTCGTCGCAGACCTCGACGTCGAGCGCCCCGGCCGCCAGGTGCAGCCGGACGGTCACCGACGCCGGGGCGGCGTGCTTGAGCACGTTGGTGAGCGCCTCCTGCACGATCCGGTACGCGGCGAGGTCGACGCCTGCGGGCAGCGTGCCGAGGTCGCCGCCGGTCTGCACGTCGACCGGCACCCCGGCGGCGCGCACGCGGGCGACCAGGTCGTCGAGCTCGCGCAGGCTGGGCTGTGGGGCGACGGACCGGTCGTCGGTCGTGGTCAGCAGGTGCAGCAGCCGGCGCATCTCGGCCAGCCCCTGCCGGCCGGCCGTCTCGATCGACCCGAACGCGCTGCGGGCGGCGGCCGGATCGGCGTCCACGGCCCGCTGACCGGCCTGGGCCTGGATGACGATGACGCCCATGCTGTGCGCGACGAGGTCGTGCAGCTCGTGGGCGATGCGGGCGCGCTCGTCGGCCACCGCCCGGGCCGCGTGCTCCGCCCGGGTGCGCTCGGCGACCTCCGCGCGGCCGGCCAGCTCGCGGGTCTCGCGGCGGCGGTGCCGGATCCAGCGACCCAGCGCCGCGGTGCCGGCGAGCACCAGCCAGGCGGGCACCACCTCGTCGACCGGGTCGCCCGCCAGCAGGCGGGGGACGTCGAGCGCCAGTATCGCCGCGGCGGTGGCCGCCGCACCGACGAGCAGGGAGCGGCGGTCGGCGTGCGAGCCGAGGGCGTACAGGGCCAGGAGGACGGCGAACCACGGCTGGAACGACTCCCCGCCCAGCTCGTACTGCACCCACGTGGCGCCGAGCACGAGCACCAGCACCGCCAGCGGCCGGTACCGCCGCACGTACAGCGGCACCGTGACGACCGCCAGCAGCAGCGCGTGCACCGGCCGGTCGCCGGCCAGCGCCCCGGCGTCCGCCGTCCACACCGACAGCTGCGCCGAGACGACCAGCACCGTCACCAGCGCCGCGTCGGCGACCCGGGCGATCCGCGGCCAGTCCATGCGGCGAACGGTAGCGACGGAACGGCTCCGCGCCGATCCCCCGAGCGGCGGAGCCGCTGCCCTCGGCTCCCCCGCAGGGTGGACGCCGAGGATCACCGCCCGGACGGACGACGCGGCGACTCCCGCCCGCGAGGCTCGAGGGCGTTCGGCTCCGGTTGCGGGGCCCACGTCATCGGGAGTCCGCGTGCCCCTCTCTGGTCCCTCCTCCGCCGTCGCCGGCGGGTTGCTGCTCGCCGGCTCGGTGGCCGCCGAACTGGTCCACCCCGTCCAGGCGTCGGACGGCGCCGTCGTCGAGCCCGTCCTGTTCGCCGGCTACCTCCTCGCCTGGATCGCCGGCGCGGCACTGCTCGTCCGGGCGGCGGCCGGTCTTCCGCGCAGCTCGCGCGCGACACGGATCGGCCGGGTGCTCGCGCTGTCCGGCGCCGTCCTGCTGACCGCGTTCGCCGTCGTCGTCCTCGTCACCGGCCTGGCCGGCCGGCCGCTCGAGGCGTCGTTCCTCGCCTTCGCGCTGGGCCTGCTGCTCTCCGCGGCGGGTGCCCTCACCACCGGCATCGCGGCCCGCCGTCCCGTGCTCGCCCTCGCCGGCGTCGGTGCGCTCGTGGCGCTGCTCGCGCCCGGCGACCCGTGGCACGACCTCGGGCTGCTCGCCTTCTGCCTCGCCTGGGCCGCGGACGGCGTCGTCCGGCTGCGGGCCGACGAGCGGGTCTCCGTGAACGCCTGAGCGGGAGAAACTTCCCGGCCGGTCCGGGAACCCGCGCCCTGCCGCCCGTGATCGTCCCGGCTCCACCGTGGTCGCACCGAACCACCGACTCCGGAGGAGCTCCGATGACCACGATCGCGCCACCCACCACCCCGACGGGCAGCCTCGCCCGGCGCGCCCGCCTCGGCACGGTCGGTGCCGTGCTCTGGACGCTGTCGTCCGGCGTGTGGGCGGTGTCCGACCTCGAGGACCAGCCGTTCGGCAGCCTGACCTTCGTCGCCGTCGCCGTGGCGTGGTGGACCTGCATGGTCGCCGCTCCGCTGCTGCTGGTCGCCGGCCACTCCGCGCTGGCCGCCGTCGTCGGGCCGGCGACCGGGCGGGTAGGTCGCGCCGGCATCGGGACGGCGGCGGCCGGGCTGGCCGCGATGGGACTCGGCATCGGCATCGAGGTCGCCTCGATGAGCGCCGGTGGCGGGGAGGTCGCTGCCGGCCACGCGATCCTGCTGGTCGGCTTCCTCGTCGCCGTCCTCGGCGGGCTGGTCACCGGCATCACCGTGATCCGCCGGCTCGCCGATCCCGCCGCCCGGGTCGCAGGGTGGCTGCTGGCGCTGGCCCTGCCGCTGGGCATCGGCATCGGCGCCCTCGGCTCGATGCTGGCGCCGGAGAACGACGCGGTGTTCTGGGCCGTCCTGACGCTGCCCACCGGGATCGCCTGGGTGCTGCTCGGGCGGTCGTTGAGCACTCCGACCGGCGCCCTCCGGTGACGACGCTCGAACTGGCCCCCGGGGCCGTCGGGCACCTCACCCCGCGCGAGCGGGAGGTGCTCGCCGCGCTGGCCGACGGCCTGTCCAACGCGGAGATCGCCCGGCGGCTCTGGCTGAGCGAGGCGACGGTGAAGTGCCACGTCGCCCGCGTGCTCATGAAGCTCGGCGTCCGGGACCGGGTGCAGGCCGTGGTGCTGGCCTTCCGCGCGGGCATCGTGCCGATGTCCGGCGCCACGGACCGTTGACGGCGTCCCCCGCGGCGCGCATCGTGCGCAGGCCGGACGAGGGAGGCGACGGGGTGACGACGGACGTGGCTGCGGCGCCCTACGGCACGGCGGGCCGCTCCGCGCGGGCGCCGCGTGCGGGCCACGACGGTCGTGGCGTGGCTCGTCGTCCCCGTCTACCTCGCCGGGGTCGTCACGCATCTCGTGCTCGAGCAGTCGCTCGGTTCCCCGGGCCTCGACGCCGCCGAGGGCGTTCCTGCTGTGGGGCGGGTTCGGCCTCTTCGCGGCGATGGGCGCGCTGCTCGTCGGCAAGCGGCCGCGCAACGCCGTCGGGTGGGTCATGGTGGCGGCCGCCCTGCTCATCGGGCTGGCCCCGACCGGCGACTACTACGCGGCCTGGGTGATGACCAGGCGTGGCGAGCCGGACGCACTCGCCGTGCTCGGCGCGTGGGTGCAGAGCTGGTACTGGCTGGCACTGCTGGCGCTTTCCTTCGTCGCCCTGCCGCTGCTCTTCCCCGACGGCCGGCTGCCCTCCCGCCGCTGGCGTCCGGCCGTGCTCGTCGTCGCCGTCGGGGTGACCGGCCTCGTCGCCCTGGGCATGGTCGCCGACACCCTCACCGGCCAGGACGTCGACTACCGGATCGACAACCCGATCGGCATCCCCGGCGCGCCCGGGGCGGAGGAGTCGCCACTGTTCCCGGTCTTCGGCGCCTTCCTCCTGCTCGGCCTCGTCATGGCCGTCGCCGCGGTCGTCGTCCGCTTCCGCCGCTCCCGCGGTGCCGAGCGGCAGCAGATGAAGTGGTTCGTCGTCGCGGTCACCCCGTTGCTGGCGCTGCCGCTCGGCGACCTGCTGCCCGGCTGGATCGGTGGCATCCCGCTCATGCTCGCGCTGTTCGGGCTGCCGGTGGCCATCGCGGTCGCGGTCCTGCGGTACCGGCTGGACGGCATCGACGTCGTCATCAACCGCGCCCTCGTCTACGGCGTCCTGACCGTCGGCGTGGTCGGCGTCTACGTGCTCGTCGTCGGCTACCTCGGGGCGGCCCTGCGCCGCGAGGACGACCTGGTGATCTCGCTGGTCGCCACCGGCATCGTCGCCGTGCTGTTCGCCCCGGCACGGGACCGGCTGCAGCGGGCGGTCGACCGGTGCTGTACGGACGCCGGCGCGAGCCCTACGCCGCTCTGGCCCAGCTGGGCGAACGGCTGGAGGGCACGCTGGCACCCGACGCGGTGCTGCCGGCGATCGTGTCCGCCGTGCGTGAGGCGCTGCGGCTGCCGTACGCCGCGATCCGGTTGAGCGACGACGATCCGCCGGTCGCCTCGGGCGAGCAGCCCGCCGCGACCGAGACGCTGCCGCTGGTGCACCACGGCGCCCCGGTCGGCGCGCTCGTGCTGGGCGTGCGCCCCGGCGAGAACGGCTTCTCCCCCGCCGACCGCCGGCTGCTCGCCGACCTGGCCCGCCAGGCCGGCGTCGCCGTCTCGACCGTGCGGCTCACCGCCGACCTGCAGCGCTCCCGCGAGCGGCTCGTGACGGCGCGCGAGGAGGAACGCCGCCGGCTGCGCCGCGACCTGCACGACGGCCTCGGCGCGCAGCTGGCCGGCCTCACCGTCCAGACCGGCGTGCTGCGCTCGCTGATCGGCCGGGACCCGGCCGCCGCGGACGAGCTCGCCGCCGAGCTGCGCGGCGAGCTGCGGACGGCGATCGCCGACATCCGCCGGCTGGTGCACGACCTGCGGCCCCCGGCGCTGGACGAGCTGGGCCTCGCCGGTGCCCTGCAGCGCCTGGCCGAGCGCATCGGTGCCGACGCGACCGCGCTGGCGGTCGAGGTGCGCGCCGCCGACCTGCCGCCGCTGCCGGCCGCGGTCGAGGTGGCGGCCTACCGGATCGTGCAGGAGGCGCTGACCAACGTCGTCCGGCACGCGAGGGCGCACCGCTGCTGCGTCGAGCTCGCGGTCGACGGCTGCGGACCTGACGGTGACCGTGACCGACGACGGACTCGGGTTGCCCGCGGACCGCGTGGGCGGCGTCGGTCTCGCCTCGATGCAGGAGCGCGCGGCCGAGACCGGCGGCACGTGCGAGGTCCGTGCCGGTCCGGACGGCGGTACGCGGGTCACCGCACGGCTGCCGAGGCAGGTGGCATGAGCCTGCGCGTGCTGGTCGTCGAGGACCATCCGTTGTTCCGGCGCGGGGTCGTCGCCCTGCTCGAGGGTGCCGACGGGCTGACCGTCGCCGGCACGGCGGCGTCCGGCGAGGAGGCCGTGACCGCGGCCGCCCGGCTTCGGCCGGACGTCGTCCTGATGGACCTGCAGCTGCCCGGCATGAGCGGCATCGAGGCGACCCGCGCCATCGGGACCGCCCACCCCGACGTCCGGGTGCTGGTGCTGACGCTCTTCGAGGACGAGGACTCGGTCTTCCTCGCGCTGCGCGCGGGAGCGCGCGGCTACGTCCTCAAGGACGCCGACGAGGAGGAGCTCATCGGCGCGATCCGGGCCGTCGCCCGGGGCGAGGCGATCTTCAGCCGCGCCGTCGCCGAGCGGGTGCTGACCTTCTTCGCCGCTCCCCGGCCGGCGCCCAAGGCGTTCCCCGAGCTCACCGACCGCGAGCGGGAGATCCTGTCGCTGATCGCCGCCGGGCATCCCAATCCGTCGATCGCCCGGGCGCTGTCGCTCAGTCCGAAGACGGTGGCCAACTACGTGTCGGCGATCTTCGCCAAGCTGCAGGTGGCCGACCGCGCGGAGGCCATGGTGCGCGCCCGCGAGGCCGGCCTCGGCACCTGAGGCGGAGGAGATTCGTCGGCGTTACCCCGACGTTTCTCCTCCGCCTCGATCAGATCGCGCAGCCGTCGGGGCCGCAGGCGGTGTCGTCGCCGCCGACGACGGGGATGAGCGGGGCGCGCTCGCCCCACGCCTTGTCGAGCACCTGGCGCAGCACGTCGGCCGGCTGGGCGCCGGAGACGCCGTACGTGCGGTCCACCACGAAGAACGGGACGCCGCGGATGCCGAGCGCCTGGGCCTCGGTCTCGTCGGCGCGGACGGCGGCCACGTAGCGGCCCTCGTCGAGGGCGGCGCGCACCTCGTCGGCGTCCAGGCCGGCCTCGGCGGCCAGCCGGACGAGGGTGTCGCGGTCGCCCACGGCCTCGCCCTCGGTGAAGTAGGCGCGCATCAGTCGCTCCTTCACCGCGTCCTGGATGCCGCGCAACCCGCCGAGGTGGAGAACCTGGTGCGCGTCGACCGTGTTGGCCGGAACCGCGCGGTCGAGCCGGTACTCCAGGCCGTCGGCGGCGGCCTGGGCCACCACGTTGTCGACCATGCGCTGCGCGCTGTCGACGTCGGTGCCGTACTTCTCGGCCAGCCGCGTGGCCTGGTCACGCGGGCCGACCACCGTGCCGGCCGGCGCGGACTCGCTGGTCGGGTCGAGCTCGAAGGCCTTCCACTCCACCTCGACCTGGTCGCGGTGCGGGAACCCGTCCAGCGCGGCCTCGAAGCGGCGCTTGCCGATGTAGCACCAGGGACAGACGACGTCGGACCAGATCTCGACCTTCATGCCCGGCGCAACGCGGTGCCGCCACGACGATCTTCCCGGCGCCCTGTGCGGTCGCTCACCGCTCGCCGGGTCTGATCAGTCCCGACTCGTAGGCGGCGATCACCGCCTGCACCCGGTCCCGGACGCCGAGCTTGGCCAGCACGCGGGCGACGTGGGTCTTGATCGTCCCCTCCCCCAGCACGAGGACGTCGGCGAGCTCGGCGTTGGACAGCCCGCGGGCCATCAGCCGCAGCACCTCCTCCTCCCGAGGCGTCAGCTCGTCGATGCCGGGCACGGGAGCGGCGCCGCCGGCGGCGCGCGCCACGACGTCGTCGAGCAGCCGCCGCAGCAGCGCCGGCGCCAGCAACCGGTCACCGCGGACGGCGGCCCGTACCGCACCGGTCAGCTGCTCCCGCGGCATGGACTTGAGCAGGAAGCCGGTGGCCCCCGCCCGCAGCGCCGCGACGACGTGCTCGTCGGCGTCGAAGGTGGTGAGGACGACGACGGCCGTGGAGAGGTCGGCGTCACCGGTGATCCGGCGGGTCGCGCCGATGCCGTCGAGGCGGGGCATCCGCAGGTCGACCAGGGCGACGTCCGGGCGCAGCGACCGGCAGAGCGAGACGGCCTCGGCACCGTCGGACGCCTCGCCCACCACCTCGAGCTCCGGATCGGCCTCCAGGATCATCCGCAGGCCGGCGCGCACGAGCTCCTCGTCGTCGGCCAGCAGCACGCGGACGGTCATGCCGGTACCGGAGCGGGCACCGGCAGCGGCAGCACGGCCGCCGTCCGCCAGCCCGAGCCGTCGGGTCGCGGCCCGGCGATGACCCGCCCGTCGAAGAGCGCCACCCGCTCGCGCATGCCGAGCAGGCCCAGGCCCGACCCTGTACCGGCGCCGGCCGCGGTCCCGCCCTCGTCGGTGACCTCGACCTCCAGCGCAGCGTCGGTCCAGCCCAGCCGCACGCGGACGGCGGACCCGGGAGCGTGCTTGCGGGCGTTGGTCAGCGCCTCCTGGACGACCCGGTAGGCGGTGGCCTCGAGCGCGGCCGGCACGGCGCGCGGGGTGCCCTCGACGGTGAGGCCGGCGCCCGCGGTCGCGGCCAGCCGCTCGACGTCGGCCAGGGTGCCCGGGGCGGCGTCCTCCGCCCCGTCCTCGCGCAGCACGCGCAGCAGCCGGTGCAGGTCGTCGAGCGCCGTCCGCCCGGCGTCCAGGACCACGTCGAGGGCCCCGGCGGTACCGGGATCGCGTCCGGCCGGCCCGGCCTGTGCGGCACCGGCGTGCAGCAGCATCAGCGTCACGCCGTGGCCGACGACGTCGTGCATCTCCCGGGCGATGCGCCGCCGCTCGGCGGCCACCGACGCCGCCCGTGCCGCCTCGGCCTCCCGGGCGCGCTCGCGGGCCGCCGCCGCCTCGCGCTCGGCTCGCACGGCCCGGTCGAGGCGCTCGCGGGCCAACCGCGCGAAGACCCAGACGATCACCGGGATGGCGACGTTGGCGATCTCGTCCCCGAGACTGACGTCGGATCGGACCAGCGGATAGACCTCGATCGCGGCGACCACGAGAACGAGGCCCAGCAGCGCGTCCCGTCGCCGGTCTGCGTACTGGGCGACCGAGTAGGTGATCACCAACAGGGCGGCGAAGCCGGACACCACCTCGACATCGCCCAGGAGCGTCTGCACGGCCAACCCGACGGAGACCAGGGCCGCGGCCACCACGGGCAGCAGTCGGCGGACCAGCAGGGCGCCGGTCATGAGCGCGAACGCCACGTGCTGCAGGGGCTGCTGATCGGCCTGCGCGAAGACGATCTCGAACTGCCCGATCACCGTCAGGACGAGCGCCAGGACGCCGTCGCGCACCCACAGCGGCAGGTCCCGCCAGCGCGCTCGCATCTGCGACATGGCCGGCAGCGTAGGACGGCCCCGACAGCGGCAGGGTCCCCCGAACGGCGGATCCGCGTCGTCCGGACGGCAGACCCGTGACCTGCGAAGTCGTGCCCGGACGGGGCCGATCGGCAGACGAGCGCATGCGGCGGCGGCGACAGGCTCGATCTGCCCGGCGCGCAGCCCGCGCCCCATCCGAAGGAGATCGGCCATGACCACCTCCCTGCAGGCCCCGGCCCCCGCCCCCACCCGGCGGCGGTCACCGCTGCCCGCCCTCGCCGGCGGAGGGGCGCTCCTCTCGTCCCTCGGCGCGTTCGTCTTCTTCAACGACGCCATGGGCGGCTCGGCGACGGCGGCGGAGGCGGCGAGCGCGCTCGACGGCTCGCCCGCCGAGCTGACCGCCCTGCTCGCCGGCATCCACGCGCTGCTCGGCATCGCCGTGGCCGGCACGCTGGCCGCCCGGCTCGGCCGCACGGCCGACACCGGGGCCACGCGGCTGGTTGCCGTCCTGGGGACCGCGCACCTGCTGCTCGTCGCCTTGTTCTGGGCGGCGCCGGCGGGAGCGGTCACGGTCGGCACGCTCGTGCTGGACGGCGGTGTGAGCCCGGGCGCGGCCGAGACCGCGCTCGTGCTGATGAACCTGCTGCACCCGGTCGCCACGTGGGTTGGTGCCGGCTTCCTGATCGCCGTGGCGATCGCGGCGCGCGGCACGTCGCGGCCGCTGGCCGTGGTGTCCGCTGTCCTGGCCGTCGCGCTGCTGCTGCCGCCGGTGGCCTGGATCGTCCTGTACCTGCTCGGTGCGTGGTTCGCCGGCGTCGGCATCTGGCTCTCCGTCCGCCGCTGACGCGGGTGGAGTGGATTCGTGGGCGGAACGCCCACGAATCTCCTCCGCCTTCAGCCGGTCCACGCCTCCGCGACCCGCTCGGCCACCGTGGCCCCCTGCGCCCGGCCCGCGCGGGCCGACGGCGCGCGGGCCGCGGGGTCGAGCACGTTGCGGCCGATCGCCGCGCGGCAGGCCGCGTCCGGCGAGACGACGGCGACCCGCGCGTCGGTCAGAGCGGCCACGTGGCGGTCGACGCTCTGCATCGGGCCGATGCCGCGCGGGATCGGGGCCAGCACGACGACCCGGTCGTAGCCGGTGGCCAGATCGGTGTTGGTCGCCGAGCGCATGCCACCGTCCACGTACCGGCGCCCGCCGATCCGCACCGGCGGATAGACCCCCGGCACGGCGCAGCTCGCGGCCACCGCCTTCAGCAGGGGGACGCCGGAGTCGCGATCGAAGGCGGAGAACTCGCCGGTGTCCGCGTCGACGGCGGTGACCACCAGCGGACGGCTCGGCCAGTCGAGGGAGACCAGCCGCGACCCGATGACCTCCAGCCGCTCCTCCTCGGACGGCGTGAGACCCGCGCGCTCGGCCGCGACCGCGAGGGCGCCGACCCGCCGGCGGAAATCCTCGCCCCGCCCACGGCTGCGCAGCAGCGCCCACCCGTACCGCGCCAGCCCCGCCCGCGTCATCCGTGCGACCTTCTCGGAGGTGGGCGGCTCCAGCTGGCGCTCGTAGAGGAACGGCAGCGCCGCCCCGCAGGTGATCTGCGTGGCGACCACCGACCCGGCCGACGTGCCGACGACGAGGTCGGCGGTGCTCAGGTCGACGCCGGCGTCGGCCAGCCCGGAGAGGACACCGATCTCCCACGCGATGCCGGTGATGCCACCGCCACCGAGGACGAGGGCCGTCCGCAGGTCGCTCACCGGCGCATCGTCGCAGCGGTTGCCGACGAAAGGCGACTCACCCTCCTGGGTGCGGCGAGGAGCACCGGACCACCGACTCACCTATCGTCCCGCTGCGTGAGATACCGCGAGGAGGCCGCCGGCGCGCTGCCGGAGAGCACCGAGCACACCGGCGTCAGCCTCGCCCACGTCGAATCCACGCCGTTCCGGCAGGTGGCCAAGCGGCTGGTCTTCGCGTTCCTGTGCTTCGTGATCACCGTGCTGCTGGTCTACCTCGACCGCGACGGCTACCGCGACCTCGACGACATCGGCGGGGTTACCCTGCTCGACGCCGCCTACTACGCGACGGTCACGCTCTCCACCACCGGCTACGGCGACATCACGCCGGTCACCGACCAGGCCCGCCTCCTCAACCTGGCCATCATCACGCCGCTGCGCGTGCTCTTCCTGATCGTCCTCATCGGAACCACTCTCGAGGCGCTGACCACGCGCACCCGCGAGGAGTTCCGCATCCGTCGCTGGAGGTCCCGGTTGCGTCAGCACGTCATCGTGTGCGGATACGGAACGAAGGGCCGCAGCGCGGTCAAGTCGCTGCAGGCCACCGGGACGACGCCCGACCGCATCGTCGTCGTCGACCCCGACCCGCGGGCCATCGACGAGGCCAACTCGCTGGGCCTCACCGGCATCGTCGGGGACGGCGGGCGCGCCGACGTGCTGCGGCGAGCCTCGGTCGAGCGCGCCCGGGCGGTGATCGTCGCGTCCAACCGCGACGACGCCTCCGTGCTCATCACGCTGACCGTGCGGCAGCTGAACCCCAGCGTGCCGATCACGACCAGCGTCCGCGAGGAGGAGAACGCGCAGCTGCTGCGCCAGTCCGGGGCCAATACCGTCATCACGACCTCGGCCACCGCGGGACGCCTCCTCGGCCTCTCGACCGACAGCCCCCGGGTGGTCAACGTGGTCGAGGACCTGGTCACCGGCGGCCAGGGACTGGACATCCACCAGCGCACCGTGAACGCCGGGGAGGTGGGCCTCGGCCCGCGCCAGCTGCGCGACATCGTCCTCTCGGTCACCCGCGGGACGCGCACCCTCCGCTTCGACGACCCGCTGATCGGCACGCTGCAGCCGGAGGACGTGCTCGTCGTCGTCCGCAGCCACTGAGGTGGAGTGGGTTCGTGGGCGTTACGCCCACGAATCCACTCCACGTCAGGCGGTGCGCTGCCAGGGGGCGAAGGCGTTGTCCAGGCCGCGCATGGCCGGGCGCAGCTCCGGGAAGTGGCGCAGCAGCACGGTGCGCATGTCGTTGTCCCGCACCCACTGCAGGCCGGCGGGTGAGTAGATCTCCGGCCGGAAGTCCTTGGTGAAGAACCGGTCGCTGTTGAGCCGGCGGGACGCCATCAGGATGAAGATCCGGAACGCCGTGTCGCTGAAGGCGAACCCGGTGGGGCGCTTCTCGGCGAAGAGCCCGACCATCAGGTCGACCTTCTCGATGTCGCCGTAGAGGTCCTCCATCTCCGTGGCCAGGGCGTCGTCCTCGGTCAGCTCGGCGAACGAGGCCGGCGCCTTCAGGTGCAGCTGCCGGCGGAACTCGCAGTACCGGGGGACGCCCAGTTCGCGGATCCGCACGATGTCGGTGGAGGCCAGGTCGATGACGGTGCCGTCCGGCCGCTCGTACGTCTGGAGGAACTTCGGGTAATTGCGCAGCACGATCGCGCCGGGATGCGTCGTCCCGAAGGAGTAGAAGAGGTCGGCGAACGCGTAGTTCTTCACGACCTCCTTGAAGTGCGGCCCGGCCAGCTCGCGGAAGCCGGCCTGCTTCAGCGGCCGGTCGCCGTCGAGCGCCCGCAGGTCGAAGTCGTCGGGCAGCAGCGGGTGCATCCGGTAGACGCTGGTGAACTCCTCGGTCAGCGAGAACGGGACGCCGTAGTGCTCGGTCGCCGCGCCGGGGATCCCGCTGATCACCTCGGAGTCGCTGAGCCGCCCGAAGGTGCGCGCGATCTTCTCCCCCGCGACGCCGAACCAGTTGGCCCGGAGCGCGAAGACGGTGGTCGGGTGGCTGATGACGGCCGGCGTCCACTCCGCGGTGTGGATCTTGGCCATCAGGGCGGCGACCACCAGCCGCGCCCGCTGGAACAGCTCCTCGTCGTCCCAGTGCGGGTACTCCGACTTGAGCCGGTCGCAGACGGCGTTGTGCTCGCGGGCGAACAGCGTGATCAGCATGCCCATGCCGGTCCACCAGCCGGGCTTCATGGTGAAGTCGTGCGCCGGGTCCTCGGGGATCGGCAGGTGCCCGTCCCCGGTGAGCCGCAGCTTCCCGTCCTGGCCGGACCGGACCATCTTCTGCTCGTCCATCGACGACCCGTACAGGGACGAGCCGTCCCACCAGTGCGTCACGTCGTTGATCGAGGTGACCGGCCCCTGCGCGTCGGCCGGGCGGGACGGGTCGGCCTTGATCCGCGGGATGCGCATCGGGTTCTCGTGCCAGTCGTCGCCGGGCGGCAGGGGGATGTCGACCAGGCGCGAGGTGTCGCTCACCCCGTGGGTGAACCAGTCGTGGATCATGAACTGCAGCCAGGCGGCGGCCAGGGTGTTCACGCTCGTCGCCGGCAGGAACGGCGAGCGCGTCATCAGCCGGCGGCTGACCTCCCGAGGATTGGGCTCCATCAGCTCGTCGCGGGTGACCGGCCGCACCTGGTCCAGCGGGATGTTGCGGCCGAAGCGGGCGCCCGCCATGCCCATGCTCGGGGAGTCGAGGTCGTTGTGCGAGCCGTCGACGCTGCGGTTGACCATGTGCTCCCGCGTGCGGGGCGGGGCGGTCGGCCCATCGACGACCGGAACCACCGTCGACGGGTCGTACAGGTTCTTCTGCCGCAGGATGTTGCGGACGCCGATCAGCACGGCCAGGCCCCACTTCAGGGGCAGTTTGTCCCAGCCGCGCCTGTGGTCGACGGCCTGCGAGACGCGGCCGTAGACGCGCCAGAACCCGGACTGCCGGTAGTCCGCCCCCGGGATCGGCGGAGTCGCTGGCACCGAGGTCGGCGAGGGGTGCCCGTTGCCGGCGGTGCGGTGCTCGGACACGGCGCGCCTGCTGGGGTCGAGCTCGGTGCTCATGGCCTCTCCTGGACGGTGGCGGAACGGACGGGTCAGGGCCGGCGGTAGGAACGCGGCGAGCGGGGGACGGCGGTGCGAGACGGCGGACGCAGGCACCTCGGTTCCGGCGTCGGCGAGGATGTCGGCGCTGGCCTTCTCGGCCACCATGAAGACCGCGGTGACGATGAAGAAGCCTGGGATGCGCGGGAAGACCGACGCGTCGACGACCCGGAGGCCACGGGTGCCGTGCACCCGGAACCGGTTGTCGACGACGGCGCGTGGATCGCTGCGCGGACCCATGGCGGCGGTGCACGACGCGTGGTGGCCCCACGCCTCGTTGCGGACGAAGTCGGCGATCTGCTCGTCGGTCTGAACGTCACGGCCCGGGCAGAGCTCCGTCTCCACGTCGTCCCCGACCTTCGCCATGATCGACCGGGCGAACTTCACGCCGGCGACCACGGCGCGCAGGTCCTCGCCGTCCTTGTCGTCGCCCTCGCCGAAGTACCGGAACCGGATGTCGGGGGTGTCGCGCGGGTCGTCGGAGCGCAGCAGCACCCGGCCGGCCCGGTTGTTCGTGTGCGCCTTGAGCACGGCCCAGGTGAACCTGTCCGTCGACTGCACGAGCTCCTTGCTGTAGCCCGGGCGGTACCCGGTGAAGTCCGCCGGTAGGCCGAACACGAACAGGTCGGGGGTCGTCAGATCCCTGCGGGAGCGCTCCACGATGCCGACGAGGGAACCGTTGGTCGTGTACACGCCCTTGCCGGTCGTCCACTGCGCGTAGCCCGCGTCGGGGTCGGCGCCCTCCAGCGTCGGCGCGAAGGTCAGGCCCTCCAGCAGGCCGAACTTCGTGCGCATCTTGGAGACGACGCCGACCTCGTAGCGGTCCTGGAGGTTCTCCCCGACGCCCGGGAGCTCCACCTTCACGTCGATGCGGAATCGCTCCAGCTCCTCGCGCGGGCCGATCCCGGACAGCTTGAGCAGCTGGGGGGTGTTGAACGCGCCGCCGGAGACGATCACCTCGCGGCGGACTCGCACCTGCACGGGTTCCGGCTCGGGCTCGGGGGACGGCGTCGGATCGGCCCGGTAGGCGTGCTGCTGGGGCAGGTACTCGACCCCGACGGCGACGTTGTCCTCCCCTTCCAGCAGCACCCTCGTGACCAGGCACCCGGTGCGGAGGACGAGGTTCTCGGGGTACCGGTCGGCGACGTCGCGGATGCGCTCGCGGGTGCTGTTGCGCTTGCCGCCGTGGACGGCGATGGGGATGCGCCAGAGGCCGTCCGGCGTGTCCCGCAGCTCCCAGTCGTTCGGGTCGGTGGCGCCGTCGAGCGGCTCCCACGGGTTCAGGTCCCGGCCCACGAACTCCTGGAAGCTGCCGGTCGCAGCGCGCTTGACGAGCTTGAGGATCCGCTTGTCGCGGATGACCAGCTTCGGCTCGGCGAGGGTGGTGTGCAGCCAGCCGTCGAAGCCGTGCCGGCTGCGGTTTCCGAAGCGGTCGCGCACGAGGGGCACCGACAGGGCGAGGTCGCGCAGCACCGGCTGCGACGGCAGCCGCCACGGGCGATGCCGGTACCCGCAGGCCTCCAGCTTCTCGAACCACTGCCGCATCTCCGACGCCCGCCAGCTGGGATCACCGGTCAGCTCGGCGATGCCGTCCCAGTCCGCGTCGTGCGGGTACATCGTGATCATGGCGTTGTGCGCGGTGCAGCCGCCCACGGTGGCGGCCCGCGGATACAGGACCCCGTCCCGGTCCTTGTCGTAGTTGCGGCGGTCGTTCGCCCGCTTCTCTCTTGTCGTCCCAGTGCCACACCCAGAAGTTCCAGCTCATCTCCGGGTGCTCGCTGGCCCGCCCGTGGAAGGCCGGCACCCGGTAGTCGTCGTCCTCCGGGTCGAGGCCGGCCTCGAGCAGCAGCACCCGGTGGCCGGCCTCGGCGAGGTTGGCCGCGACGGGACCGCCGCCGGCGCCCGAGCCGACGACGACGTAGTCGAACTCCTCCGAGGACGGGCTGCTCACCGGCGACCGCGCCGCGAACCGAGGAGGGCGAGGACGGCCAGGAGCGTGTTGGCGCCGGAGATGGCCGCGAGGGGCCGGGCCATCTCGGGCGGCAGCACCGCGCGCCGCTGGAGGGTGAGGACCGTGGCGGTGTCGCTGCCGTGGATCAGCGGAGCCGCGCGCACCGCGCGGTCGAGGGCCTCGCCGGGCGGCTGGAACAGGTCCAGTCCGATGACGATCGTCCGGATGCCGAACAGGCGGATGCCGTAGATCGCCGCGGCGTTGCGCTCGGGCTGCTGGTCGCCGAGCCGACGGGCGATGAAGGTCGGCGCCACCAGTCCCAGGACACCGTTGACCACGCGGACCGCCCCGAGCGTGTACCGGGCACCGACGGCGATCCTGGCGAGAGCGGCCACGACACTCCTCCCTGGGTTCGGGAGAAGTTCCGGAAATGGCGGGCCGGGGGTCGACGGATGCGCGAAAGAATGGCGCGCGCGGACGACCCGACCTCGGCAGTGCCGGTGCGATTCCCCCTGCAATTGTGTCCCCGACCGGGACGGCTCCCGGCGGGCGACAGATTGCTCCGGTCCCTCGGTGACCACAACCCCTTCGCGTGCCGTTGCGTTTCCGGACCGCGACACGCCGCGTCGGCGCGCCGCCGCCGGGACTACCAGGGAGTGCGCCCGCCGAGCGCCCGGCCTATCGGTCGCGCGACGTCGGGGTCGCCCAGGTAGTCCTGGACGGAGTGCGGGTCGGTGGCGTTGAACGTCCGTTCGTCGCGCGGGGCTCCCCCGTAGGAGTTGCGCAGCGGGTGGACCAGGCAGACGAAGTCCTGGACGTCGTAGGCGTTCAGCCAGGGCACCGGACCGCCCTTGCTCGCCGGCGCGCCGCGGTCCGCGCCGGACGGCAGCAGCGCGCCCCGCACCACCGGGAACCCGAGCGGGGCGCCGCAGGTGACCAGCAGCCGGACGTCGACCTCGCCGGCCAGGGCGTCGAAGACGTCGTAGCCGACGACGGCGCCCAGGCTGTGCGCCACGATCACGACCGAGCCGTGCCGGTCGGCGGCCGTGCGCACGTCGCCGGCCACGATGTCGAGCACCCGGTCGCGGATCCTCGGGACGTCGAGGTAGTAGGCGACGTCGGTCAGGAACCGCTCGATGATCAGTTCGGTGGCGCCGGTCTTGCGGGCGATGTACTGCAGGGCGCTGCGCAGCAGGCGGGGCCGGAGGAGGTCGCCGAGGTCGAACCCCGCCCCGGCGAGGTAGGTCTCCCACGCCGCGACGAGCTCCGGGTCGACGCCGTCTGCGTCCACGGCCGCGAGGTCGTCGTCGGCGGAGAGGGCCTCGCGCTCCGGTGTGTACCCGAGCTCGACGGCCGTCCCGAGGATGAGCGCGGCCGACGAGGGCGGCGGAGCCGGCTCGCCGACCGCCGGCGGCTCGGCACCCGGCTCGAGGACCAGGTCCGGTCGGGCTCCCCCGGCCCTGTCGTGGGCGGCGATGGCGTCGACGAAGGCGTTGCCGTAGTACGGGAACGCGACCCGTGCCCGGTCGGGCGCCGGCAGTCCGGCCAGCACCAGCCCCTTGGTCAGCCCGGCCAGCCAGCCCTGCTTCTTGCGGGCGACGAACGCCCGTTCCTCGTCGGGCCCGCGGCGGGCCGCCTTCGGCATCTCCTGGCTGCGCCCGTGCACCAGCACGAGTCCCGGCCCGTCAGCCATGTCCCCCACCCCCTGCCGCGCCCGGCCGGGCAGTGCCGGCGCCGCGCGGGCGGCGCCACGATAGGTCCCTGCGGAATCGCCGGACAAGGCTTTCGTCACCGCGCGCGACCGTCTTGACAGGATTTGTGCACGGGAGTTCGCTGCGCTGCCAGGACCGGGCGACAAAGGTCGGTCCATCTGTTTTCTGTGCGCATTTCTCGGTCGTCCGCGCCCCCTTTCAGATGGCATGGCGGAGGCAGCATGGGCAGGGTCCACGTACGGGCGCACGGCACGTTCGCGCCCGACGTCTTCGTCACCGCCTTGACCGATTTCGGCCCGGGCCGCGCGGAGGTCTTCGGCAACAACGCCGCCGGACGACCTGCGGGTGCACGACCGCGACGAGACGTGGGCGGAGGTCACCGAGGGCTCGACCAGCGGCCCGGTCTGGCAGCGCAGCCGCTACGACTGGTCGACTCCCGGCGAGGTGCGCATCGACGTCGTCGACAGCAACGCGTTCGGCCCGGGAAGCCAGTGGCTGTACCGGGTGACCCCCGCGGCCGACGGCGGCAGCGACATCGACCTGTCGATCGTGCGCGTGCCCAACTCGACGAAGGGCCGGGTGCTCGACGCGCTGTTGAGCGTCGGCGGCGGGCTGTTCTTCTCGCGCGACCTGCGGCGCACCGTGCGCACGCTCGAGAGCCGGGGAAGTCCGGCGCCCTGACCGGCGCCCCGGCGGGGCGCCGCTCGACACAGACCTGGGGGAATCACCGTGGCGGACCACAACGACCCGAACGCGGTCAACAGCATCTTCAGCGACATCGACATCAGCGCCGCCGACGTCTACGACATGTTCGGGTACCCGAGCGACGCCACCGACCAGGAGAAGGTCGTCCTCGCGCTGACCTTCGCGCCGGTGCCGGACACCGGCGTCTTCGACACCGACATGCTCTACCGGCTGCTGATCAACCCGCACGCCCGCCTCACGTGGCCGGACGGCGAGTGGAGCCTGTCCGCGCTGACCGGCTACTTCGACGCCGTGCAGGACCGCTACTTCGGCCAGAACGACGCAGCCGAGATCCGGGTGACCGTCGATGGCGGCGGCATGGCGACCGTCCGGTTCTCCGGCTTCCCCGGCGGGGACTTCACGGCGACGGTCCCGACCAACGAGGTGACCCCGCTGAAGGCGCCGTCCGGGGCGGAGATCAGCGCCTACCTCGGCGGCCGCGACGACGCGTTCTTCAACGACCTGCCGGGATTCTTCCGGTCGATCAACTACGCGCCGCAGTTCTACGAGGTGCCGCAGGCCCGGCAGGACCTGCGCGAGCTGCCGATCCCGAAGACGCTGCTCGAGCTCGAGGGCAACACGCTGTTCAACTTCGACCCGGAGAAGCCCCTGCACGGCCGCGGGGTCAAGCTCGACCTGCCGCCCGGCCCCTACACCTGGGACGGCGACTCGTTCGCGAAGGACGCCGACGGCAACTACCGCTTCGTCTACAGCGGCGAGGACGCCCAGGCCGGGATCAACGTCAACGCGATCATCCTCGAGGTGCCGCTGACGTTCCTCACCCGGCAGCCCGAGCAGGACCGCATCGTCAACGTCTGGGGCGAGAGCTGGGTCCGCAAGGCGGCGTCGAAGATCGAGACGATCCCCGACGACCCGATCTGGCAGGGCAACCCGGTCGCGCTGCTGCGCCGGCGGAAGCTGGACGAGGAGCTGCTCCCGGTACAAGCTCGTCGACACCGTGGGCCAGCCGTTCGCCGACGCCGCGCTCAGCGAGCGCGAGGACAACCGGCAGCTCGGGCGCGAACAACTTCTGGCTGGCGCCCACCTTCGTGCGCCGGCTGGCCCACCTCGGCTGGGGCTTCGGCCCGTCGGTGTCGCGCCCTCGGCCTGGCCAGCGCCTTCGACCACGACGGTGCGCCGGTGTCGGTGCACAAGACCTACTCGACGGCGGTCACCGCGTTCCCCCGAGGCAAGAAGCTGATCTTCCAGCAGCTGCGGATGCCCGACGACTCGTGGAACAAGAACAAGCTGGACATCCCGCTGCGCCGGCCGTTCGAGATCTTCATCCCCAACGTCTGCGCGATCGACATGGACACCACCGGCACCTGGCCGTTCGGACGCCGGCTGGAGGACCAGGTGGCCACCCGGTTCCTGTCGCTGTTCCTCGACCACGCCGCTCCGCTGGGCCAGGGCGGCTACCACGTCGAGACGCTGGGCGACCAGGCGCTGTGGGACTCGGCGCCGATCACGCCGAAGACGCCGCCCAACCCGCTGGCCAACGACAAGCCGTTCCTGTCCGCCTTCCCGTACCTGGCCGAGCCCTGGTGACCGCCGTCCTCTCCGCCCCCGCCGTGGGCTGGGCGGCCGACGTCGCGGCGCTGCGCGAGCGGCTGGCGGCACACGAGGCGGCCGGCGCCACCGGCCCGATGGCCGCGACCGAGCGGCTCACCCTCCGGCACCGCGCTCGGCACCCTGACCGGCGGCCGGCCCGGCGGACCAGCTCGCGCTGCTGGCCTGCGGTGGACGGCGGCGGCCGAGCGGTTCCCGGACTGGCCAGACCTCCGGTTGCTGCAGGGATCGCTCGCG
Organism: uncultured Actinomycetota bacterium; assembly: GCA_963777095.1. Taxonomy (GTDB): domain Bacteria; phylum Actinomycetota; class Actinomycetes; order Mycobacteriales; family Geodermatophilaceae; genus CAVZOY01. The sequence continues at coordinate 173,880 of CAVZOY010000003.1, read as the reverse complement.
CTGGCCCTGCACCGGCCGGACCTGGCCGCGGCCGCGCTCGCCGCGCTGGACGACGTCCGGCACCAGCCGCCGGTGCAGGTGCTGGCGGCGGACGTCGCCGCGTTCACCGGCTCGTACGCGGCGCGCAGGCGAGCTCTACGCCGCGGCGAACCGGAGGGACCCGCAGTGGGACACCTGGGCGCGGCTCGGCCGACCTGGACGTGGCGACCGGCCGGTTCGACGAGGCGGACCGGTGCTTCGACGAGGCCGAGGACGAGCTGTCGGTCAAGCAGATGCGCGCCTTCGCCTGGGTGCGCGTGCAGCGCGGCGATCTGGCGCGGGCGATCGGCGAGGCCGACGCGGCGGCCGCCCGGTACGACGACGCGGACCGCGCGTATCCCGGCTGGTGGTACGTCGCCGCGCACCGGGCGGCGCTGGACGCGGCGTGCGGCCGGCAGGACGCGGCGGTGACCGGGTACCTGGCGGTGCTCGCGACGGCGGACCGACCGGAGTTCCGCGAGGGGCTCGGGACGGCGCTGTCCGCCGCCGGCTGCCCGTTCGAGGCCTCGACCTGCCTGGAGTCGGCGCTCGCGGAGTACACGGCGTCGGCCGAGCGGGGCGAGGTGCACTACCTGCACCACCTGGCCGGCTACTGGATGACGCGGGACCCCGCCGCGGCGGTCGACTGGGCGCGGCGGGACGTCGACGTCCGACGGGACGGGCGCACCCTGTCGACCCTCGCGGAGTGCCTGTACCGCGCCGGCCGGGCCGAGGAGGCGCGCGGGACGCTGCGCGAGGCGGTTCTGCTCGGCGCCGGGGATCCGCTGCTGCGGGGCCCGGATCGCGGAGATCGGGGTCTGACCGTGCCGCGGGCGGATCTCGTGCTCGAGGGCGGCGGCGTCAAGGGGTTGGGCACCGCGGGGGCCGTCATGGGCCTCCTCGACGCCGGGTGGACGTTCCCCCGGGTCGCCGGCACGTCGGTGGGCGCGCTCGCCGCGGCGTTCGCGGCGGCCGACGCCGACGCGGCGACCTTCCGCGCCGTCCTCGACCGGCTCGAGCTGCGCCGGATCCCCGACCGGCGGGCGCCGCTGCCGCTGATCAGCGAGGGTCTCTCGCTGGTGACCGAGCGCGGCGCGTACGCCGGCGACTGGATCCACCGATGGCTGCGACGAGAGCTCGACGAGCTCGGCGTCCGGACGTTCGCCGACCTGCGCCGCGACGACCCGGGCGACGACGCTGCCGCCGATCCACCGGTACCGGCTGGTCGTGACGGCCACCGACGTCACCCACGGGCGGCTGCTGCGGCTGCCGTGGGACTACCCGCTGTTCGACCTCGACCCGGATGAGCAGCCGGTCGCCGACGCGGTGCGGATGTCGCTGTCGATCCCGTTCTACTTCCGGCCGTGCGGGCTGCGGCACGCGGGCACCGGCGAGGTCGCGACGATCGTCGACGGCGGCGTGCTGTCGAACTTCGCGATCGAGATCTTCGACCGCACCGACGGCCGCACGTCGCGCTGGCCGACGTTCGGCGTCCGGCTGTTCCCCGACCTGCCGGCGGGACTCGGCGACGTCGTCCCGTGGTTCGGCGGTCCGATGCTGCCGGCCGTGCGGCTGCTTGAGCAGGTGGTCGCGACGGCGCTGGTCGGGCGGGACCAGACGCACCTGGAACGACCGGGCGTGCGCGACCGCACGATGACGGTCGACACCTCGGGCACCGCGATCACCGAGTTCGGCATCGGGTCGCGGAAGAAGGCGGAGCTCGTGGACCGCGGCCGGACGGCGGCGGTCGAGTTCCTCCGGCTCTGGAAGGGACGAGCGCGATGACGGCGACGGAGCGACCCGGTCCGCTGACCGCGACGGGCTCGGGGACGACGGACCTCGACCAGCCCTCGTTCGGCCTTCCGTCGCTCGGGGATCCGAGGCGACCGTGGCGCGAGCAGGTGCTGGGGCGGGTCGTGGCACTGCAGGGTCGCCGCGCCGTGCTCGGCGCGCACCCGGTGAGCGATCCGGCGGAGAGCGCCGAGCGCGTCGTCGTCGACGAGGCCGCGCGCACGCACCTCGACATCGCCCTGGAGGCCGCCCAGGGCGTCACGCCCCGCCGTCCGGCTGCCGTCCGGGCACGGATGGACCGGGCGTTCATCCACCTCGACGAGGCCGAGGCCCTGCTCCTGCAGATGTCCGACGAGGCCGACCTCCGCGGACAGTTGCCCGGGATCGTGGCGCACGCGCAGGCGCACCTGCGGCCCTCCCACCCGTCGCGGGTGCGGATGGAGGAGCTGTACGTGCTCGACCCTCCCCTGGCGGAGCTCGACCTGGAGCACCGCGCGGCGATCGTCGACGCCCTGCGCGCGGCCAGCGCGGCGTCGCGCCGGGAGCACGCACGCCTGCGCAGCTTCCAGACCGTCGTACTGCTGACGACGGCCGGCCTGGCGGTGCTGGCCGTCGTGCTCGCCGCGCTCGGCGCGGCCTCCCCGCAATTGGTGCCGCTGTGCTTCGCGCCCCAGGGGGCGGGCGCGATCGTCTGCCCGACGTCCACCGCCGCCCTCGCCGAGGGCGCCTCCACCGCGGAGATCGGGGCGCTGATGGCGGAGACGGCGAGCTCGGCCGACGCGCTGGTGGTCATGCTGCTCGGCCTGACCGGTGCCGCCGTCACGGGCGCCGCGGCCATCCGGCGGATCCGCGGCACGTCGACGCCGTACGCGGTGCCCTTCGGTCTGCTCGCACTGAAACTGCCGACGGGTGCGCTGACCGCCTTCCTCGGGCTGCTGATCATCAACGGCGACTTCGTGCCGGGCCTGTCGGCGCTGGACACACCGGGGCAGATCCTCGCGTGGGCGATGCTCTTCGGCGCCGCCCAGCAGTTCGTCACCGGCCTGGTCGACAAGAAGGCGCAGTCGGTGCTCGAGGCGGTCGGCCCCTCCCCCATGACCACGGAGAACGAGTAGGCGGGCCTCTCCCGGCGCGGGTCGGGCCCCACCGTCACCGGCCCGTGACCTGCTGGACTCAAGGACGCGGCGGCTCCGGCCGACAAGATCAGAGACGACCGCGTTCACCAGCCCCGTGGAGCCCAACCCGTGACCCAGCCGCCGTACGGCCCGCAGAACCCCGACCCGTCCTACCCCGCACCGGCGCAGCCGACCTACTCCCCGGGGCCGGGCTACGGCTCCGGGTACGGCCCCGCGTACGGCGCGGGAGGCCGCTCCGGCGAGGCCCGCGGGTTCGACCCGGGCTACGGGTCCGCCGGTGTCGCTCCGGCACCGGCGGAGGACGGCGAGGGCAAGCGTCGTTCCCGCCGCGGGATCGCGATCGGCGCGACCGTCGCCGGCGCCCTGGTGATCGGTGGCGCCGGCTACGCCGTCGCCTCCTTCCTGTCCGGCGGCGGCCCCCAGCCGGAGGACGTCCTGCCGTCCGACACCATCGCGTTCGTCAAGCTCGACCTCGACCCGGCCGCCGGCCAGAAGACGGCCGCGATGTCGCTGCTGGAGAAGTTCCCCGCACTGGGCGACGGCGTCGACGACGTCCGCGAGGATCTCGTCGGCCAACTGCTCGAGGTCAGCGACGCCGACCTGAGCTATCAGCAGGACGTCGAGCCCTGGCTCGGCGACCGCATGGCCGTCGCCGCCGTCCCGGATGCCGAGTCCGACGGCGGCGTGGCGCCCGTCCTGGTCCTCGCGGTGGACGACCAGCAGGCGATGGGCGACACACTGCGCGAGGTCCGGGACCGACTCGGCGTCGGCTTCGCGGTGCGCGACGACTTCCTGCTGGTCGCGCAGGACCAGGAGACCGCCGACCGCATCGCCGCCGAGGAGAGCCGCCTCTCCGAGGACGGTCGGTACGCCGGGGACCTGGACGCGCTCGGCGGCGACCAGATCGCCGTGGCGTGGGCAGACCTGTCCGCCGCGCAGAACCTGTTCGGTGCCGCCCTGGGCGAGGCCGCGGGCGGGCTGGCGACCCAGCCGCTGTCCGGCCGGGTCATCCTGGGGGTTCACGCCGACGACGACGCCCTCGAGCTGGTCGGCATGGACTTCAGCGTCTCCGACGTGGGCCCCGGCCCGCGACCCACCGAGCCGACCGAGCTGATCCAGAACCTGCCGGACGGCACCCTGGGCGCGGTGTCGGTCAGCGGCGCCGGCGAGACGGTGGTGCGGGCGTACGAGCAGTTCGCCGAGGGCGGGACGCTCGCCGAGATGGAACAGCAGCTCGCCTCCCTCGGTCTCGACCTGCCCGACGACCTGCGCGCGGTGCTGGGCACCGACCTCGTGGTGGCCGTCTTCGGCGACGTAGAGAACCCGGGCTTCGGTGCCCGCGTGGCCACCGACGACCCGGAGCGGGCGATCGAGGTGATCGACCGCCTGGCGAACGAGCCGGAGTTCGGACTGCCGGTCCGTCCCGAGCCGGTGGAAGGCGGATACCTCCTCACCAGCAACCCGTACGTCGGCCAGACGCTGACCGCCGACGGCGGGCTCGGCGACACCGATGCCTTCCAGGCGGCGGTGCCGGCGGCCGAGGACGCGACGGCCGTCGGCTTCGCGAACCTGGCCACGATCATCGAGCAGATCCCCGAGAGCGACGGCTTCCGGCGCGACGACTACGCCGCTCTGGATGCGGTCGGCTTCAGCTCCACACCCACCGACGAGGGCAGCCGGTTCGTCCTGCGGATCACCACCCGCTGACGGTCCCCGACCCCGCGACGGCCGGGCAGGCACCCGCCTGCCCGGCCGTCGCCGTCCCGGGGATCAGATCGTGGGCTGGCAGGCCCCGCGTCCGAGCGCGGCGAGGCCGGCACGGTCCCCCGGACCGAACGACGTCACCTCGCCGGAGGCGCGCGGGAACATCAATGCTCCGCTGTCGTTCACGTGCGCCAGGCCGACCAGGTGCCCGAGTTCGTGCAGCACCACCGCGCGGGCCAGGGTCCGATCTCCGCCGGAGAGCAGCCCGCTGAACCTGGCGGCGTCCAGGTAGACGACACCGGACACGTTCGCGGACGTGCCCGACGGCGTCGAGACGCTGACGGGTCCTGCCTCGCCGACGATGTCCACCCCGAAGTCCGGAACCTCATCAGGGGTCGCCCACGCGACGAGGACCGGGGCCCATCGGTTCCCGTAGCGCTCCGGCTGGTACGGATCCCGGTCCTCCGCCGGGCCCTCGTCCGTCTCCCCGTCGGCGACGAACTGCAGGCCCGTGGCACCGCTGACCTCCGCGAAAGCCTCCCGCAGCACCTCGGCGCCATCGGGAGGCTCGTTGGCCGGACGCACCACGTAGTGGATCGGGCGGCACGGGGACCACGCCACGGGAGCTGTCGTGCCGTCCTGGTGCCGGCCGAACCGGTAGCCGGATCCCTCCGGCATCGCGGGCTCGGCCGGCGGTGTGCCGAGCGGGGTCGCGCTCTCCTCGTGGCCGGGCGGCGGGCCCTGACGGACGACGCCCCCGGGTGGCGCTGCGACCGCTCCGGTCGGCGCGTCGGAGAACCACGCCTCCGAACGGATCGCCACGGCCAGCGGGAGCGCGATCGCGACCAGGGCAAGGAGGACGCCGATGAGCCGCCGCGCGGAGGAGCGACGCGGTGCCGGGGGCGGAAGCACCGAGGCGGTCGGCGGACGGAAGGGCACGGGCCCGACCGGCCGGCCCCTCGCCTCGTCGAGGACCCACTGCGGAACGCGTCCGGACCGCGATCGCGGGATCTCGTCCGGTACCAGGTGCTTCTCGGGCAAGGGGCCTCCTCCGGCCCGGCAGCGTATGGGATCGGTCCAGTTCCGAGAAGGGATGCCCCCGTCCCGCCGTCTCAGCTGCCGGCGCGCACCCAGGTGCGGGTCGGCTCGTCTGCCGCGCAGCACGATCTCGCCGTCGGGCGTCCACGACGCCCGCTCGGCCGGGGGCGCCGCCCGCACGGTTCTCGCTGGCCACCGCCCGGCCCGGGTGCTCCTTGGCGAGTTCGGTCAGCCGCGCCGCCTCGTTCACCGGATCGCCGATGACCGTGTACTCGAGCCGACTCGCCGCGCCCACCTGACCGGCCCACACCCGGCCGCAGGAGACGCCGATCCCGACGTCGACCTCCCCGGCGTCGGCCACGGCGTCGCAGATCCGCCGGGCGGCGCGCAGCGCGGCACCCGCCGGGTCCGCGTGCTCGGTGGGCGCACCGAAGATGCACAGCGCCGCATCGCCCTCGAACTTGTTCACCAGCCCGCCCTCGTCCTCGACGGTGTCGACGACGACGGCGAAGAACCGGTTGAGCAGCCCGACCATCTGCTCCGCCCCGGTGCGCCGCACCAGCGACGTCGACCCGGCGATGTCGACGAACAGGGTCGCGACGGTCCGCTGCTCTCCCGCCAGGGACACCCCCTCGTCCAGCGCGCGCTGTGCGACGGTCGTGCCGACGTGCCGGCCGAACAGGTCGCGCAGCCGCTCCCGCTCGGCGAGCCCGGCGGCCATCGAGTTGACGCCCTCCTGCAGCAGCCCGATCTCGCCGGCGTCGTCGACCTCGACCCGCGCGCCGTAGTCCCCCTCCCCCACCCGGCCGACCACCTGCCGCAGGTGCCGCAGCGGCTGGCCGACGGCGCGGGCGCTCAGCAGCGTCGCCAGCCCGCCGACGGCGATGGCCACCAGGGCGAGGGACATCACGACGGTGCGGCCGGGCCCGCGCGGGTTCGTCGGGTCGAGGTAGAGCAGCACGAGGCCGACCAGCGGCACCCCGCTGGTCACGGCCCAGGTGAGCAGCAGCCGCGGCCGGACGCCGAGCGCGAGCCGTCCGGACGGCGGGTGCGCGGCAAGCGCCCGTGCGGTCACCGTGCGGGCCGCGCGCGCGACGAGCAGGTAGGTCAGGCCGGCGGTCACGATGCCGCCCAGCACCGTCGCGACGCCGATCCGCCAGCCCACCCGCGGGTCCGGGAACGACGCCGCGGCGACGCCGCCGACCAACAGCGCCCCTGCCAGCCAGGTGAGCGCCGCTGCCCCGCCGGCCTCGACCGGGACCCGCAGCGCCCGTCGCGCCTCCGGAACCGTCGGCGCGCGGCCCGCCACCAGCCACCGCTCGGTGCCGCGCTGGCGCCGCACGCCGAGCAGGGTGCCGACCGGCAGCGTCACCAGCAGGTAGGCCGCGGCGGCGAGCAGCACCGGCGTCCGGCCGGCCGAGCTGCCGTCGTCCACACCGAGCAGCAACAGCGTCACCGTGGCGACGCCGAGGAGGTTCGCCAGCACGACCAGCAGGACGATGACCGGGACCGCGAGGCGCGCACCCGGCGCCCACTCCGTCCACTGGCGCACCGGCGTCCGGCCGGGCCCAGCGGACGACGTCATGCGCTCATGATCGCGGAGCACGCCGACACTGCCCGCGCAGCCGCCCGGACGGGTGACGCGGCACGGCCGCGTCGGAACCCGCGGGCCTCCGCCGATGGGATGATCGCCCGGCCGCACCGCGGTACTCGGGGGACGGGGAGGGCTCGCGTCATGTGTGACGACGACGCGCACCCGCACGACTCCGTCCCCGGCGGCCCCCCGCAGCTCACGCGCCGCACCGTGCTGCAGGGCATGGTCGCCCTGGCCGCGCTGGCCGGCTGCACCTCGCCGAAGGCCCCTCCGCGCGCGAGTGCCCTGCCCAGCCCCACCGTTCCCCTCGCGCCCCGATCCCCGAGCGTCGACCGGCTCGAGGCGCGCATCGCCGCCATGCACCTGCACGCATCGGGGTCCGAGGGCCAGGGCAGCGTGCACGCGCACCTGGTCGAGGCCCAGCGCCACGGGTACGACGTCGCCTGGTTCACCGAGCACGACTGGCGACGGCGGCGCCTGCTCTTCCGCCGCACCTACTCGTTCGTGCCGAACGAGGTCCAGTTCGGCGGTGCGTGGCACCTCCGCCGGGGCGAGGACTCGGGTGCCCTCACCGCCGGCAGCGGCGGCAGCGTCGTGACCGACCCGGTCAGCCCCGCCGACCCGGCGTCGCCCAAGGCGAGCCTCCGCATCCGCGCGACCGGAGCCGGGGACGTCGGCGTCGTCGGCTACGCGATCGACGCCCGGGGCGGGTCGCGCATCAACCAGCGCGGCCGGATGGCCGGGCGGATGCTGCTGCTCGACGTCCTCCCCGTCACCGCCGGCCCGGATGCCTGGGGCGAGGTGCTGGTCTCGCTCAGCCACCACCCGTCGATCGGGAGCCGGCCCGCCGGCGTCTACGGCGTCCGCTACCGCCTCCGCACCGACGCCCGCAGCCGGAGCATGGCCCGCGACGGCCTGACCGGGGTCGTCGACGTCCCGGTGCCGGCCGGCCGCTGGTCGGAGGTGACGCTCGACCCGACCGCCGACCTCGCCGAGCTCTTCCGCGACATGGACGCCCGCGACCACTCGCTGCACGACATCGTGTTCCGCGGGGTGAGCGTGGGCGGCGCCCCCGCCGACGTCTGCTTCGGGCATCTGCGGATCGAGGAGCAGGAGGGGTACGACGCCGTCGGGGTCGAGAACGCACTGGTCGCCCGGTACGCGGAGACGGTGCCGGGCGTGCTCGGGATCGTCGGCAGCGAGATCTCGCTCGGCCCGCACGTGAACCAGTACGGCGGCGAGCAGGCGCCGTACGACTACGGCGCGATCCGCCGCTTCGGCGACAAGCCCACCCCCGACGAGATCCCGTCGGTGGTCGACCACATCCACGCCGCCGGTGGCCTGGCCTCCATCAGCCACCCCAGCGTCAGGGCTACGCATCTGCTCGCGCAGCGCACGACCGCCGACATGATCGAGGTCGGCTGGGGCCGGGGCGGTCCCGAGGTCGTCGGACCGCAGCTCGCACTGTGGGACACGCTCAGCCGCAATGGCCTCTTCCTCACCGGCAACGGCGCATCCGACGACCACAGCGGCCAGGGCTGGGAGACCAAGGGCAACCGGTACTACACCGCCGCCTGGACGCGCGAGGTCAGCCAGCCGGCCCTGCTCGACGCGTTCGGCCGCGGCCGGGTCTACGTCGGCTACCTCGGCTCGTTCGGCGGAACGATCGACATGTCCCTCGACGACTCGGTCCCGATGGGGTCGGTCGTGGTGGGCTCGCGACGGGGACGGACCCTGCGGATCGACGTGACCGGCCTGCCGGACGGCGGTGCCGTCGAGCTCGTGCGCGGACCGGTGGACCGTCCCGGGACGGCGGACCCCACCCCCGGGACGACGGTGGTGCGCACGCTCGGTGCCGCGGACCTGTCGCGCGCCGGCGAGGTGGCCCTGGACGTCGACGGCGACTGCTTCCACCGGCTCCAGGTGACGGACGCATCGGGCGGGGTCGTCGCGTACGGGCAGCCGATCTGGCTGCTGAGCGACGAGCCGTCACAGGGCGTGCCGGAACGCCGCCGCGCCGGCTGAATCTGCGCCCCGACCAGGTAGATCACCCGCGGAACCCTTGCTCGTCGGCCGTCTGTCGGCGAGGCTCTGTCCCGCTCGACGCCGGTTCGCACGGTGAGCGGGACACGGGGGCACCGAGGAGGAACACGTCGATGTGCGACGAGCACGAACACCTGCACGAGGCAGCGCCGTCGGGCCTGCTCTCGCGGCTGTCCCGCCGCCAGGTGCTGCAGGGGGCGGTGGCCCTGGCCGCGGTCGCCGGCCTGGCCTCCCCGCGCCGTGCCGCCGCCGCGCCGCTGGGCGCACGGGCCACCACCGCCGACGGGCTGACCGCCCGAGCGCTGGCGATGCACCTGCACGCCTCGGCGTCCGAGGGCGTCGGCAGCGTGCGGGCGCAGCTCGGACAGGCCGCCACCAACGGCTTCGACGTCGCCTGGTTCACCGACCACGACTGGCGCCGGCACCGGCTGCTGTTCCGGCGGACCTACTCGTTCACCGCCGGCGAGACGCAGTTCGGCGGCACCTGGAACGTGCCGAAGATGGCCGCCGTGGGCCCGCTCGCCACCGGCGGCGGCGGCACGTTGGTCACCTCGCCGGTCAGCGAGAACGACCCGGCGACCCGCAAGGGGTCGCTGCGCATGCGGGCCACCAGCACGGGCACCGGGACGGCGACCGCACGCAATCGGGTCGCCGCCGAGGGCTCCTCGCGCGCGAACTTCCGCGGCCGCATCTCCGGCCGCACCATCGTGTTCGACGTGCTGCCCTCGCGCAGCGGGATCAACGCCTGGGGCGAGGTGCTGCTCCGCCTGTCGTTCCACCCGGGTTCGGGCACCCGGCCGGCCGGCGTCCTCACGCTCACCTACCGGCTGCGGACCGACGTGACGACCCGGACCCGGAGCGCCTCGGGGCTGTCGGGGTTCGTCGACGTGCCCGTCACGGCAGGCGCCTGGCAGACGGTCACCCTCGACCCGCGGGCCGACGCCGCCGTGATCTGGACCGACGTCCGGCCCGACGACAACTCGCTCAACGAGATCGAGTTCCACGCCGCGTCCCGGCGCAAGTCGTTCGCCGAGTACTTCTTCGGCTACCTGCGGTTCGCCGAGCAGGCCGGCTACGACGCGCTCGGCGTCGAGAGCGCCCTGCTGGCGCACTACGCGGGCGTCGTCCCCGGCGTGCTCGGCCTCAACGGCAGCGAGATCTCCCTCGGACCGCACCTCAACCAGTACGGCGGGCCGCCGACGCCGTTCGACTACGGGCCGCTGACCAGCCTCGGGGCGAGCAACGACGGCATCCGGCCCGACGTCGTCGACCATGTGCACGGCCTCGGCGGGCTGGTGAGCATCAACCACCCGTTCAAGCCCGGCGACGGCGACTCGAACATCACCGCGCAGGGCGTCGCGCTCGACCTGATCTCCACCGCGCTCGACGGCGCCGACCTGCTCGAGGTCGGCTACGCGAGCAAGGGCACCAACGGCACGCTCGCCGCGCACCTCGCCGCCTGGGACGCGGTCAGCCGCAACGCCCTGTTCGTCACCGGCAACGGCGTCTCCGACGACCACTCCGGGCAGAACTGGGGCAAGCAGACCAACCGCTTCTGGACCGGGGCGTGGACGTCGACGCTGTCCGAGGCCGCGCTGCTCGACGCGTTCCGCGCGGGCCGGTCGTATGTCGGCCTGCTCGGTGCCTTCTCCGGCGCGATCGACATGGCCCTGGACGACGCCCCGATGGGCTCGGCCCTCGTGGGCAGCGCCACCTCGCGCACGCTGCACGTCGACGTCACGGGGCTGCCGGCCGGTGGCGGCGTGCAGGTGCTCCGCGGAGCGGTCGACTACGCGGGCACCGCGTCACCGGTGCCGAACACCTCCGTCGTCCGCACGCTCGGTGCCACCGACCTCGCCGGCTCGGCCACGGTGTCGATCGACACCGCGACCGACTGCTTCGTGCGACTGCAGGTGGTCGACTCGTCCGGCGCGGTGGTCGGCTTCGGCCAGCCCGCCTGGGCGCTGCGCACTCAGCCGACCGGGGGCGTGCCGGCCGACCGTCTGGTCACCGGTTAGGCGCGGGCCTCGAGCAACGCCTTGAGCCGGTCGAGGTCGGCGGTGTTCGCGCGGCGCATGGCCCCGGCCATCGCCGGAGCGGTGACGCGCGCGAAGCCGCTGGGGCGGCCCCGGTTGCGCAGCGTCATCCGCGTGGCGCCGTCCTCGGTCGGCTCCCACAGGTAGGTGGTCTCCATCGGGAACGGGCCGTCCGCCGTCCGCATGACGAGGCGGCTGCCGGGCTCCAGGTCCACGACCTCGTAGGTGTAGGCGAGCCGCCGGCCGAGGAACGTCGCGACGAACGCCAGGCGGCTGCCGACGCCGACCGGCGGCGGCGTCAGCCACTCGACGCTGCGGATGTTCGCGTACCACTCGGGGGCGTTGCCCGGGTCGCCGGCATAGCCGGCGACCTCCTCGACCGGACGCCGGATGACCGTCTCGGTGCGCACGTCGACCTCGCCGGCCACGGCCCCTCCTCGCTCGAGGCTTCGTCGCCTCGATTGTCTCCCGACCGACTCCCGGAACCGGTCGCGGCCGTCGCACCGTCTGAGGAGCATGACCGGATCGAGCAGGACCACCCTCCGCGCCGTCGCCGTGGGCGCCGTCGGGGCGCTCGCCGCCTGCGGTACGGCGGGCGCGACGCCCGACATGCACCGTGGTGAGGCGCGCGCGGTGTCGCTCGGCAGCCTGACGGCGCGGGACGTCACGGCCGCGCAGACGGCGTTCGGCGTCGACCTGCTGCACACGGTGTGCGGATCGCCGGCCGACGGCAACGTCCTGGTCTCGGCGACGTCCGCCGCCGAGGCGCTGAGCCTGCTGTACCCAGCAGCCGGCGGCGGAGCGGCGGAGGCGATCGGCGGGATGCTGCACCTGCCGGAGTGGTCGGCGGACCTCGTGGCCGCGGCGCGCGAGCACACCCGCGCACTGGCCGAGTTGTCCTACGACGGGGACCTCGACGACGAGGACGCGCCCGACTCGCTGCGGATGACCAACCGGCTCTGGACCATGACCGGGCTGGAGCCCGAGCCCGGCTACCTGGACGACCTGGCCACGGCGTTCGACAGCGACGTCCGGTCGCTGGACTTCGCCGGCGACGCCGAGGGGGCGACCGACCGCATCAACACGACGGTCGAGGACGACACCGCCGGGATCATCGAGGACCTGTTCGAGGATCCGCTCCGTCCGGACACGGTGGCCGTGCTGACCAACGCCCTGCACCTCAAGGCGCGCTGGGCGACCCCGTTCTCCGCCACGCAGTCGGCTCCGTTCGAAGCGCCGACCGGCGAGTCGACCGTCGACATGATGAGCGGCGGATCCGGAGACGCGCGCTCCGCCGCCGGCTGGCAGTCCGTCGAGCTGCCCTACCGCGACGGCACGCTCGCCGCCGTCGCCGTCCTCCCGCCGGAAGGCACCGACCCGTGCGCCGTGCAGGTGGACGACCTCGCTGCACTGGACGCCGCCCCGCCGGCGCCCGTCGGGGTCGAGCTTCCGAAGCTCTCCATCGAGCAGACGCATGCGTTGGTGGACCCGCTGATCTCGCTCGGATTCCCCGCGGTGGGCGACTACCCGGGCCTCGGCAAGCAGGACCTGGTGCTCAGCGAGGCGGTGCAGAAAACCTTCATCGAGGTCGACGAGCAGGGCACCGAGGCGGCCGCGGCGACCGGCATCGCGGTGGCGGAGTCGGCCGGCCCGGCGGAGGTCGTGACCTTCGACCGGCCATTCCTGTTCCTGGTCACCGACACCGCGACCCGCTCGCCGCTGTTCACCGCCGTGGTGCGCGACCCGGCGGCATGACCGGCGACCTCAGCGATCGATCATGCGCTCGAGGTGCTCGGGATAGCGGTCGCCCTGCACCTGGATGCGCGCGGCGACGTCCTCGATCTCGCGCAGGTCGTCGGCCGTCAGCTCGACGCCCGTCGACCCGAGGTTCTCCTCCAGCCGGGTCAGCTTCCGGGTCCCGGGGATCGGCACGATCCACGGCTGCTGCGCGAGCAGCCAGGCCAGCGCGATCTGGGCAGGCGTCGCCTGCTTGCGCGCGGCGATCGCGGCCAGCAGGTCGACCAGCGCCTGGTTGGCCTGCCGCGCCTCCTCCGCGAACCGCGGGATGGAGTTGCGGATGTCGCCCTCGCCGAAGGACGTCGCGGCGTCGACGGTTCCGGTGAGGAAGCCCTTGCCGAGCGGGCTGAACGGCACGAACCCGATGCCCAGTTCCGCGAGCGTCGGCAGGATCTCCTTCTCCGGCTCCCGGAACCAGAGGGAGTACTCGCTCTGCAGCGCCGTGACCGGCTGGACGGCGTGGGCCCGTCGGATGGTGTGCGGTGCCGCCTCCGAGAGGCCGAAGTGGCGGACCTTGCCCGCATCCATCAGGTCCTTGACCGCGCCGGCGACGTCCTCGATGGGCACCGCCGGGTCGACGCGATGCTGGTAGATACAGGTCGATCGTCTCGATGCCCAGCCTCCGGAGCGAACCGTCCGCCGCCCGGCGGATGTCCTCCGGACGGCTCGACAGACCGCCGGTCGCCCGGCCGTCCGCGTCGAAGGCGAAGCCGAACTTGGTGGCGATGGCCACCCGGTCGCGGACAGGCCCGAGAGCCTCGCCGACGAGCTCCTCGTTGTCGTGCGGACCGTAGATCTCCGCGGTGTCGAACAAGGTGACGCCGCGGTCGACGGCCGCCCGGATGAGGTCGACCGACTCCTGGCGCGGGGGCAGCGGGCCGTAGCTCTGGCTCATGCCCATGCAGCCGAGCCCCAGGGCCGATACCGAAAGGCCTTGCCCGAGCGTGCGCGTCTCCGTCATGGGATTCCCATCTCCGTGTGGTGGTACCGGTGCGTGCGGGTTTCGTGCTTGTCGAGCGTCGTCAACCCGGGGTTGACGGGACCACGCCGTCAACCGTAGGTTGACGGCGTGACGTCCTCGACCCCTCCCGTCCGTCTCGACGACCTGATCGCTGCGGTCGCCGGTGCCCACGACCGACCCCTGGACCGGCTGAGCGACGCGGTCCTGATGGCCGAACACCTCGGCGACGTCGCGGACTCGCTGATCGGCCACTTCGTCGACCAGGCGCGCCGCACCGGGGCGTCCTGGTCGGAGATCGGCCAGAGCATGGGCGTGACCAAGCAGGCGGCGCAGAAGCGCTTCGTCGGGCGAGCCGAGTCGTCGACTCCCCCATTGGACCCGAGCCAGGGCTTCAGCAGATTCACCGAGCACGCCCGCGCCGCGATCGTCGGTGCGCAGGACGAGGCGCGCGCGGCCGGCAACGACAGCATCGGCATCACGCACCTGATCCTCGCCCTGCTCGCCGACCCGGACGGCACCCCCGCGCAGATCCTGACCTCGCAGGGCGTCTCCATCGACGACGTCCGGCGGACGGCGTCGGCCACCCTCCCCGCCGCGACGGCGACGGTGCCGGACAGGATCCCGTTCGAGGCGCACGTGAAGGCCGCGCTCGAGCAGGGGTTCGCCGAGGCGTCGAGGCTGGGCGCCGAGCACGTCGGCCCGGAGCACGTGCTGCTCGCCGTCCTGGCCGTCGAGGACGGCACCGGCGTGCTCGCCGGCCACGGCGTCACAGCGGAGGTCGTCGAGGCGGGGCTTCTGGGCGCCTGACCAGCTTCAGCGCGCGCCGTACTCCTCGTCGGTGACGTGCTCGCCCCACTCCGACTCGGGTCCCCCGTCCGGACCCGGCCCCTCCCACATGGCGAGGTGGCTCATGAACGAGTCGGCGGAGGCGCCGTGCCAGTGCCACTCGCCGGCCGGCGTCCAGACCGTGTCGCCGGCACTCATCGCGACGACCTCGGCGCCGCGGGACCGGATCAGTCCGCGTCCGTCGGTCACGTGCAGGGTCTGACCGACGGCGTGGCGGTGCCACGCCGTGCGCGCGCCCGGTGCGAACCGGACCACGTTCACCCGCATGCGCGAGGGCTCCTCGCCCTTGGCGATCACGTCGAACCAGACGTCACCGGTGAACAGCTCCGCCGGGCCCTTCGCCGACGGCTGCTTCTCCTGCTTCTCCATTGCTCTCTCCTCGGGGCGGGTCGGTCAGGCTTCGGGGATCTCGCGACCGAACTTCTCGCGGGTGATGACCTCCGGCTCCGGCCCGCCGCGCACACCCGTGTCGAGGGCGTCGATGGCGGCGAGCTGGTCGTCGGTGAGCTCGAAGTCGAGGACGTCGAGGTTCTCGGCGATCCGCGACGGGGTGACCGACTTCGGAATGACCTGGCGGCCCTGCTGCAGGTGCCAGCGGAGCATGACCTGCGCGGGCGTCCTGCCGTGCGCCGAGGCGATCTCACCGATGGTGGCGTCCTCGAGCGTGCTGCCGGAGGAGCCGTCGCGGTAGAAGGTGATGCCGCCGATCGGGGACCACGCCTGCGACAGGATCCCGTGCCCGTCGTCGAGCGCGAGCAGCTCGGACTGCCGGAAGTAGGGGTGCACCTCGATCTGGTTGACCGCCGGCACCACCGACGTCTCGGCCAGCAACCGGGTGAGGTGGTCGGGCATGAAGTTGCTGACGCCGATCGCGCGCACCTTGCCGTCGGCCAGCAGCTTCTCCAGCGCCCGGTAGGCGTCGAGGGTGAGGTCGAACTCGCCCGGCAGTGCCTGGTGCAGGAGCAGCAGGTCGATCTGCTCGACCCCGAGCTTGCCGGCGCTCTTGTCGAAGGCGTGCAAGGTCTGTTCGTATCCGTAGTCGGTGATCCACACCTTCGTCTCGACGAAGACCTCGGAACGGTCCAGGCCGGAGCGGCGGATCGCCTCGCCCACCCCCCGCTCGTTGCCGTACGCGGCCGCGGTGTCGATGTGCCGGTAACCGACCGACAGCGCCGTCTCGACGGCCGCGGTGGTCTCGTCCGGTGGCGTCTGGAAGACACCGAACCCGACAGCCGGGATCTCGATCCCGTTGTTCAGGGAGAAGGCGGAAGTGCTCATGGTCGCCACTCTGGGCTCCTCCCCCTCCCCCTGCCAGGGCCGGTCCAGCCCGGTACTGGCAGTGCCTCCCATCTGCGCGGCCGCGTGCCTACCGTGGGGCAGTGAGCAGCACTGACCTGAGCGCGGAGATCCGCGACTTCCTCAGCACGCGGCGCGCGCGCATCACCCCCGAGCAGGCCGGTCTGCCCGTCCTACGGCGGCAACCGCCGGGTGAAGGGTCTGCGCCGCGAGGAGGTGGCCATGCTCGCCGGGGTCTCGGTCGACTACTACGTCCGCATGGAGCGGGGCAGCCTCGCGGGCGCCTCGGAGAGCGTGCTCGACGCCCTGGCCGGCGCGCTCCGGCTCGACGAGGCCGAGCGGACGCACCTGTACGCACTCGCACGGGAGAGCGGCGCTCGCGGCAGCAAGCGGAAGCGGACCGCCCCGGCGACGGTCCGGCCGGCGATCCAGCAGGTGCTGGACGCCATGACAATCGCGCCGGCGTGGGTGCGCAACGGCCGGCACGACATCGTCGCGATGAACAGCCTGGCCCGGGCGCTGTACTCGCCGGTCCTCGCCGACCCGCGTCGTCCGGCCAACACCACCCGCTTCGTCTACCTGGACCCCGCCGCTCAGGAGTTCTTCGTCGACTACGACCGGATCGCCAACGACGCCGCGGCGATGCTCCGCCTCGAGGCCGGTCGCAACCCCCACGACAGGGCACTCATCGAACTGGTCGGCGAGCTGTCCACCCGCTCGGAGTTGTTCCGCCGCCGGTGGGCGTCGCACGACGTGACGTTCCACCGCAGCGGGCAGAAGCGGCTGCGCCATCCGGCCGTCGGCCAGCTCGACCTCGACTTCGAGTCGATGGAGCTCCCCTCCGCCCCTGGCCTCACCCTCAACGTCTACACCGCGGCTGCCGGCACGCCGGCGGCCGACGCCCTCACGCTGCTCGCGTCGTGGGCCGCCACCTCCGAGCAGCTGCCCGAGGCCGCGTCGGCAGCTCCCGACTGAGCTGCGCCCCACGTGGGGGGCCCTGTCGGTACCCGTAACGACAGGCCCTGCCACGGCCGCCGGACTTGGGGTTGTCTGGAGCCAGGCCCCCACCGCTGCCTCGCCCGACCAGGGCCGGCGCGGCCTGACGGGGCCGTCCACGAATGTCGAGCGATGGGATCAATCCTGTGCGAGCAACTCTGATGTACGGCGCCGGCGACGTGCGGGTGGAGGACGTGCCCGACGCAGCCATCCAGCAGCCCACCGACGCGGTGGTCCGCGTGGTGCGGGCCTGCGTCTGCGGCAGCGACCTGCACCCCTACCACTCGATGCCCGCCTCCGAACGGGGCAGCACGATGGGGCACGAGTTCATCGGCGTCGTCGAGGAGACCGGGTCCGAGGTTCGCAGCCTGAAGGCCGGCGACTTCGTCATCGCCCCCTTCGCCTACTCCGACAACACCTGCGAGTTCTGCCGCGAGGGCGTGCACACCTCGTGCCGGAACGGCGGCTTCTTCTCCACCGCGCAGGCCGAGGCGGTCCGCGTACCGCAGGCCGACGGGACCCTCGTCAAGGCCCCGGTCGGCGAGGACTCGGCCCTGCTGCCCTCGCTGCTCACCCTCTCCGACGTGTTCCTCACCGGGCACCACGCGGCGGTCACGGCGCAGGTGAACCCGCGGACGACGGTCACGGTCATCGGCGACGGCGCGGTCGGCCTGTCGGCGGTGCTGGCCGCCAAGCGGCTCGGCGCCGAGCGCATCGTGCTGATGGGCCGGCACAAGGACCGCACCGACCTCGGCCGGGAGTTCGGCGCCACCGACGTCGTCGCCGAGCGCGGCGAGGAGGGCATCGCCGCGGTCCGCGAGCTCACCGGCGGCGACGGGACGCACGCGGTCCTGGAGTGCGTCGGCCACCGACCGGCCTACGAGCAGGCGTACGGCGTCGTCCGCCCCGGCGGCGTGATCAGCCGGGTCGGCGTCCCGCAGTACGAGGAGGCCCCCGTCGGCTTCGGGAGCCTGTTCGGCGGCAACGTCACCCTCACCGGTGGCCCCGCACCGGTGCGCGCCTACCTCGAGGAACTGCTGCCCGAGGTGCTCGAGGGCCGCATCGAGCCCGGCAAGGTCTTCGACCGCACCGTCGACCTCGACGGCGTCCCGGACGGCTACCGCGCCATGGACACCCGCGAGTCGCTCAAGGTCCTCGTCACGCCCTGACCCGGGCCGTGATGCCGTCGAGCACCCGACGGAGACCCCAGAGGTACTGCTCGGTGGAGATGTAGCCGGTCATCGTCGCCGAGGCCGCAGCGGTGCGCGGGAAGGAGTCGCCGGGTGTGGCGGAGAAGTTCTCGCGCCGGGTGTCCATCCGTTCCTCCTCGGGTGGGAGCGGGCCGGGTTCGTGCTGGTCTGCCACTTCGAGTGCGAGGGAGCCGAACACGTAGACGATGAGCAGGTAGGACGCTCGCGCGGCCTCGGTGCGGGCGAGTCCGGCGTCCGCGAGCAGTTCCAGCAGGCGTTCGTTGAGGGCCAGGGCGTGCGGGCCGTCCATCGGCCCGCCGATCATCAGGCTGACCGCGCCGGGGTGGGCCGACAAGTGCGCCCTCAGGTCCATGGCGAGGGCTTCGACGCGTTCGCGCCACGGCCGGCTCCGGTCCGCGAAGACGTCGTGGTCGACCTCTCCGAGCAGGCGCTCGACGAGTGCCTTGATCACGGCGGCCTTGTCGGGGAAGTACGTGTAGACCGCGTTCGGTGCGACGCCGACACGGGCAGCGATGCCCCGCACGGACGCCGCATCCCGCCCGCCCTCGTCGAGCAGGCCGAGGGCCGCGTCCAGGATCTCGTCCTCGGTCAGGGCGCGCCGCGGACCCCGACGGCGTGGCACAGCAGGTGCGGACATTCTCGCGATCCACCCCCTTGACACCCACGACCACCCGGGAGAACCCTCCTGGACACCGTACAAACTCTGTACGCCGTCCAGGAAGATACTCCATGACGCCCGCTTCTCCCAACCGCAACCTCCGCCGGACCACCGGCGGGCTGTTCGCGGTCGGTGCTCTGTCGTTCGCCGCGGCCGCGACGATTCTCTCCTCGACGTTCGACTGGCCGGACATCCTGCGCGAGCCCGCTGATGTCGTCCTCCCCTCCTTCGTCGACGGCGGCACGGGCCTGGTCTGGACCTGGTTCGCCACCGCTTGGACCTACGCACTCCTGCTCGCGCCGATCCTCCTGCTGCCGGCCGCGCTGGGCAGAAGGAGCGACCCGGTGCTGAGGGTCGCCACCTACGTGGGTGCCGCCTCGGTCGTCCTGTCGTTGATCGGTTTCCTGCGCTGGGTGTTCGTCGTGCCACCGCTGGCCGACTCCTACGTCGCCGGGGATGCGATCACCCGCGCCGCAGTGGATGCGGCGTGGACCGCGCAGCACCAGTTCGGTGGCGCGCTCCTCGGTGAACACCTTGGCCAACTGCTCGTCATCGGCTGGTCGGTGGCACTCAGCGTGGTCATCCTGCGCAGCCGGGTCCTGCCCCGTTGGCTGGGCCTCACCGGGCTCGTGGTGAGCGCCGTCTACCTGCTCAACCAGGGCGACGTCCTTGCCACCGCGATGCCGGGCTTCCCGGTGTGGGACCTGGCCGGCCTCCTCGGCAGCACCGGCTGGGGACTCTGGATCGCCGCCCTGGGCGTGGCGCTCCTGCTCCGGCCGGTCCTCCCCGGACGCGCGGCTCTCGATCATGCGCCGGCCGAACCGTCGGCGACCCTGCCGACGCCCCGCCCGCCGACGTCCGCCGGCGTCCGGAGCTGACCGCCATGACACCCGCCCGCTCCGCCTCCAGTGCGTCTCCGTTCCTGCGCACCTGGCTGCTCTGGACCGCCGGATTCCTGGCCTTTCCGCTGGCCGGCCTGGCCGGTACCGCGGTCGCCGGACGCGTCGACAGCCCGATCGCTGCACTGGTCGGCGGGGCAGTCGCCGGACTGGTGATCGGTGCCGCGCAGGTGCTCGCCAGTCGAGGGCGTCTCGACCTCCGCCGCTGGGTTCCGGCCACCGCCGCGGGCATGGGTCTCGGGCTCCTGCTCGGCGCCTCCACGGTCGGCTACGGCACCTCCCTGGCCGACCTGGTCCTCATGGGCGCGCTGACCGGATGCGTGCTCGGCGTGGCACAGGCGTCGGCCCTACCCCGGACCACGCGGCTCCGCTGGGTCTGGGCCGCAGCACTGCCTGTCCTGTGGGCGCTGGGCTGGACGGCCACGACCCTGGGTGGGATCAGCGTCGAGGATCAGTTCACGGTCTTCGGTGCCTATGGCGCGGTGACCTTCTCGGCGCTGTCCGGGCTCCTGCTGCACGCACTGCTGCCCTACCCGACCGCGGCCGCCGGGGACTCCGCACCCGTTCCGGTCGGATCGGGCGAGGCATGGCCGGCCGAGCACCTGACCCGCACGACCGGGACCGGGAGAACGCCATGAGGAACACCCGAACCGACGACCGGAGGGCTCCGCCGCCTGTCAGCGCGGACGCCCGGACCATGAGCTCGATCGTGCAGGACCGGTACGGCCCTGCACCGGAGGACGTCCTCCGACTCCGGCAGATCGACCGGCCCACCATCGGGGACGACGAGGTCCTCGTGCGCGTGCACGCAGCCAGCGTGGACCGGGGCACGTGGCACATCATGGCGGGCCTCCCCTATCCGATCCGCCTCGCCGGCTTCGGCCTGCGTCGTCCGAAGTACGCGAACCCGGGTCGCAGCCTCGCCGGAACCATCGAGGCCATCGGCAGCGCCGTCACCGGATTCGCTCCGGGCGACGAGGTCTTCGGGACGGCCACCAGCACGTTCGCCGAATTCGCCGTGGCCCGGCCCGGCAAGCTGGCCGCCAGACCGACCAACGCGTCATTCGGGCAGGCGGCCGCGGTCCCGGTTTCCGGGTGCGCTGCCCTCCAGGCAGTCCGCGACCACGGGCGACTGAAGCCAGGACAGTCGGTGCTGATCATCGGCGCATCGGGCGGTGTGGGCAGCTTCGCGCTGCAGATCGCCAAGGCAACCGGAGCCGTCGTGACCGGCGTGGCCAGCACGGCGAAGGTCGACGCCGTCCGAGGGCTCGGCGCCGACCATGTCATCGACTACACGCGGGAGGACTTCGCCGAGGGTGGTCCGCGCTTCGACGTCGTCCTCGACATCGGCGGCAACGCCACGCTGTCCAGGCTCCGTCGCGCTCTCACCGCCCGCGGACGTCTCGTCATCGTGGGCGGCGAGACGGACGGGCGGTGGCTCGGCGGCAGCGACCGGCAGATCCGTGCGCAACTGCTCTCACCGTTCGTCAGCCAGCACCTGGGCACCTTCGTCGCCTCGGAGAACGCCGCTGACCTGGACGCTCTGCGCCACCTGATCGAAGCAGGCGCACTCACTCCGCTGATCGACCGCACCTACGGCCTCGCCGAGACCGCCCCGGCTCTCCGCCACATGCTCGAGGGCCGGACGACCGGCAAGACCACCATCCAGCTCCTGCCGACCAGCGCATCGGAGCAACCCCCGGGAAGGCCGTCATGACCGACAACCGCACGCCGTACCCCGTCCGCGTCGACGCATCGCTGGACCCGTCGCTCTCCCGCGGCCTCTGGCTGGTGAAGTGGCTGCTGCTCATCCCCCACGTCGTCGTGCTGTTCTTCCTGTGGGCAGCCTTCGGCGTGGTCACCGTGATCGCGTTCTTCGCCATCCTGTTCACCGGCCGCTATCCCCGGTCGCTGTTCGACTTCAACGTCGGCGTCATGCGCTGGTCCTGGCGGGTGCACTACTACGGCTACTGGGCGCTGGGCACCGATCGCTACCCGCCGTTCGCGCTGTCCGAGGTTCCGGACTACCCGGCACATCTGCAGGTCGACTACCCCGAGCGACTGTCGCGGGGACTGATCTTCGTGAAGTGGCTGCTGGCCCTCCCGCACTACCTCGTCGTGGCGATCTTCGTCGGCGGAGGTGTGTGGCTCGGCACCCGCGGCAGTGACACGGACAGCACCTGGGACAACGGATCGACCGCGGGCGTGTCGCTCGTCGGCCTGCTCGTCCTGATCTCGGCGATCGTCCTGCTGTTCACCGGGCGCTACCCGAAGCCGATCTACGACTTCGTCGTGGGCATGGACCGATGGGCGCTCCGGGTCGGCCCCTACGTCGCGCTGATGACCGACCGGTATCCGCCGTTCCGGCTGGACACGGGTGGCACGGATCCGGCGTGGGTGCCTCCGGGCCCACCGCCGCCGTCGTCCCCCGGGACTCCGGCCGGAACCAGTCCGGCGCCGGCCACCTCGAGTCCGTGACCCCTGACCGCACGGGCGGCGCACGCCGCCCGTGCGTCCGGACCGGGAGCACACTGGAGGGGTGGCGGTCCGCCGGAGGCTGAGGAGCGGGACGACCCTGCTCGTGGCTGGTGCCGTGCTGATCGGGACCGGCACGGCGGCGCTGCTGTGGCCCGAGCGCCGGGTGGCCGCCGAGGTCGGCTCGGTGCTCACCACGCCGGCGCGCCCATTCCCATCCGCCGACGCGACGGACCCGGTGGGTGTCCCCCGATCCCCGGACGCACTCACGCCCACCGGGTTCGTTCCGCAGCGGCTGCTCGTCTCCTCCCTCGAGATCGACGCCCCCTTGACCGCCACGCTGGTCGACGCCGACGGTGCCTTCGTGCCGCCCGAGGACCCGGCGCAGTTGGCGTGGTGGCAGGGAGTGCGGCCGGGCACCGGAGCCGGTTCCGTGCTCGTCGCCGGGCACGTCGACATGCACGGGTACGGACGCGGGCCACTGGCCCGCATCGTCGATCTCGAGGCGGGTGACCGGGCGGTCCTCACCGGCACCGACGGCGCCCGGGCCGGCTACGTCCTCCGGGGCGTGACGACCCTCGTGAAGGAGTCGCTCCCGGCGGCGGAGCTCTTCGGGACGGGCGGGCCGGAGCGGCTGGTGCTGGTCACCTGCGGTGGCACGTACGACCCGGACCGCCGCAGCTGGGACAGCAACGTGATCGCCGTCCTCGACCCCGTTCCCACCGGCTGAGGGCGTCGCGTTCGCGCACGCCCTCAGCCGCTGGGACCGATGAGGCCGGCTCAGGCGGAATTGCCCTGGCCTCGACGACGGGCCAGCCCGACGGCCACCGCACCGGCGCCCGCGAGCACGAGCCCGACGCCGATCACGGTCGGCAGGTTCGACGCACTGGACCCGTCACCCGTCGGCACCGACGTCGGTGAGGCCGCCTCCAGCTGAGCCCGCGCGAAGCCACCCGGGAAGCTCTCCGAGTGGACGTTCACGTAGAACTCGCCCGGTGAGGCGGCGATCTCCGCGGCCAGATCCGGCTCGGCGGTGGCGGTCGCCTCCTCGCCGGCGTTGATCGCGGCGGGGTCCAAGGGCACGACGACGTCGCCGGCCTCTCCGGCGGGCGCGCGGTGGATGTGCGCCGCCGCGGCGTCCTCGGAGTTGCCGGCCAGGGTGACGGTGTAGGTGATGGCGCCCGACTCGGTGTCGATGGTCATGTCGGCCTCGATGGTGGCGCCGTCCTCGCCGGGGTCGGGCGCTTCCTCGGCACCACTCCCGGAACCGGTGACCCGGACCTGGTCGGCCAGGGCAGGACCGGCGGAGAACAGCACGAGCAGCGCGGCGCCTGCGACGCCTGCGCCGATCCGGACAGCGCGCATGGGGACCTCCGATGGTCGAGGCTCCGCGGGAACGGGGCCGGGATGCGGCCCGCTCGTTCGGGACGACCCGGACGAGCGGTCCTGGTTCCGGATACGCGCCGGGCGTCGGACCGGTTCAACGCCGGACGGCCTGGGAGGCGACGTCCCCGGTGTCGTCTCCGGCCGCTCGTCGCGGGCGCAGGACACGGCTTCCTCCGAGGCTCAGGGCCTGCCCCTGTCGGTAGGCGTCGTCGGCAGCTGCCTGGTCGAGCCGCCGGCGGGCACGCAGACCGACGTCGGGCAGCGAGGTGGTGACCAGGTTCGGCAGCTCCGTTCCGCCGCGCATCCGCTCGGAGGCACCGATCAGGCGGAGCGCCCGTCGGGGCTGCCCGAGCTCCAGTGCCACGTCGGCGATGAAGTACAGGATCCAGGAGACCCCCATCACGTTGCCGACGCGCAGGTATCCGTCGAGGCCGGCGTGGTAGCGCCGCGTGGCCGCCTCGATGTCCCCCTCCTGGCGGTCGACACCACCGATCATGCCCTCGGTCATCGCCGCCATGAACGCGTCGCCGCCGTCGCACAGCGTGGTCAAGGTGGCCTCGAAGTGCCGACGGGCCTCGGCCAGGTTCCCCTCGGACTGGGCGATGAGGCCCAGTGCCGGCATAACGCCGGCGGCGCCCTGCCGATCCCCCAGCGCGAGGTGACGGTCGATGGCCTCGCGTGACGTTTGCCTTCGCCGGTTCCAGTCGCCCCAGTTGGAGCTGCGCCCAGCCGAGGCTGCCCAGCGCGGCGGCCAGGCCTCGCTCGTCGCCGACCTCCCGGTAGATCGCGAGGGCCTCCTCGGCGAGCGACGATCATCCGCTCGGGATCGTCGATCCAACCGTGCAGGCCGCTCAGCGCGCTGAGCGCACGCGCCCGCAACGGCGTCCGTCCGACCCCGCCCCGGAGGTCGAGGAGCTCCGAGAGCCGAGAGACTCCTTCTCGGACGTGCGAGCCGAGCCGCCAGTAGTCGTCGAGGGCCACGGCGAGTCGGAGTCCGAGTTCGGCCTCCTCCGCCTCGACGGTCCAGTCGAGGGCGGCGCGCAGGTTGTCCAATTCGCGGTCCAGGCGGCGAATGGACTCCTCCTGCGTCGGACCCGGCAACGCCCCGGACGCCTGCTCGGCGACCGCCACCCAGTGCTCGGCGTGCCGACGGCGTACGGCCGACTCCTCGCCGCAGGAGGACAGGTCGATCCATCCCGTACTCGCGAATGGTCTCGAGCATGCCGAAGCGGGGTTCACCACCGTCGTCGTCGAGGCTGCGGACGAGGTTGTCGTCGACCAGCGTGGCCAGCAGCTCGAGGGTGTCACCCAGCTCAGCGTTCGGGTTGGCCACGGCCTCCACCGCGCCGAGGTCGGCTCCGCCGGCGAACACCGCCAGTCGGCGGAAGAGCCGCCGCTCCGGCTCCGGCAGCAGGTCGTGGCTCCAGTCGAGCGTGGCGCGCAGGGTCCGCTGGCGTTCCGGGAAGGACCGCCCGGACGAGGTGAGCAGCGCGAGCCGCCGCTCCAGCCGTGGCAACAGCTGACGGGGAGGCAGGAGCTTGACCCGGCTGGCGGCCAGCTCGATCGCGAGGGGGAGCCCGTCGAGCCGGGCGACGATCTCGGCGACGGTGCCCGCGTTCTCCTCCGTGAGCCGGAAGCCGGCCTTCACTGCCGAGGCGCGCTGCACGAACAACTCCACCGCCTCGGACCGGCCGAGCTCGTCGGGATCCAGCTGCCCCTCGCGCGGCAACGTCAGTGGCGGTACTGCGTACTCCTGCTCGCCGTACAGGTGCATCGGCACCCGGCTGGTCCCGAGAACGCGCACGCCAGGTGCGGACCCGAGCAACTCCTCGACGAAGGCGCCCGCATCGGTGACCTGCTCGAGGTTGTCGAGCACCAGCAGAAGGTTCCGGCGCTCCAGGTAGGTGCTCAGCACGTCGGTGGCCGGCCGTCCCGATGGTTCCGCCAGTGACAGGGCAGCGATGACGGCCGCGGGAACCAACGCCGGATCTCGGACCGAGGACAGATCCACGAAGAAGGCGCCGTCGGCGAAGCTGGGCGCCAACCCGTCGGCGACGTGGAGCGCCAGCCTCGTCTTTCCGGTCCCACCCGGCCCGGTCAGCGTCACCAGCCGGTTCTCGCGGATCAGCTCACGCACCTCGCCGACCTGGTCCGCGCGGCCCACGAACCCGGTCAGCCGGGTCGGCAGGTTGCCGGGTCGCGCGTCCTCGGTCCGGAGCGGCGGAAAGCCGTGATCCAGGCCGTCGACGGTCAGTTGGTACAGCCGCTCGGACCGCGTCAGGTCCCTCAGCCGGTGGACGCCGAGATCCTCCAGACTCGCGCCCTCAGGCAGCGCGTCGGCCACGAGGGCTCGGGTCGCTTCCGACACCAGGACCTGCCCGCCGTGCCCGGCAGCGCTGATCCGGGCCGCGCGGTGCACGTCGAGCCCCACGTACCCGGAGCCGTCCACGACACCTTCGCCGGTGTGCACACCCATCCGTACCCGCAGCGCGATCCCGTCGGGCCAGTGCGCGCCGGCCAGCTCCCGCTGCGCCCTGGCCGCGGCGGACACCGCCTGCCGGGGACTGGGGAACACGGCGAAGAGGCCGTCGCCGGCGGTGTCGACCACGCGTCCGCCGTTGTCCGCGATCGCCGATTGCAGGATGCGGTCGTGACCGTCGCGCACCGCGCCGTAGCGATCTCCGAGCCGCTCGAGCAGCCGCGTGGATCCCTCGACATCGGTGAACAGGAACGTGACGACGCCGGTCGGGTACTCGTCCACATCCACCGCCCGTCCGAGGGGAGGACCGACGTCGACCGTAGCGGCAACGGGATACGTCAGGAGTGCCGTTTTTACCGCGACAGGCGCTGTGCAGGCCGGCCTCCGACGGCGTCGCGACGCAGGCAGAGACGTCAGGCCGTGTGGTCCTCGGTGGTCCCGTCGTGGGCGGTGGTCTGCGCGGGCGAGGCGGCCCAGCTGGCGAGGAAGGTGAGCGCCTGCTGGGACGGCGAACCGGGCTCGGCCGTGAAGGTGATCAATGTCTGGCCGGGGTCGGCGGGCAGGTCCAACCCCTCGTAGGCCAGCGACAGATCACCGACGACGGGGTGATGGAAGTGCTTGGTGCCGGTCGTGTGCCAGCGGACGTCGTGCGTGGCCCACAGGGCGCTGAACCGCTCGCTGCGGGTGGTCAGTTGCCCGATGAGCTCGGTGAGTTGCCGGTCGTCGGGGCTGCGGCCGGCCTCCGCCCGCAGGAGGGACACGCTGTCGGCGGCGGCACGGTCCCAGTCGGGGTAGAAGTCAGCGGCCCGAGGGTCGAGGAAGGTGAAGCGGGCGTGGTTGGGCGGGCGATCGCCACCGCCCGGTCCGACCCCCGCGTACAGGTCGGCGTACAGCGCACGGGCGAGCGGGTTGCCGGCCAGGACGTCCAGCCGTCCGTTCTGCACGAACGCCGGGACGTCGGTCATGGCGTCGAGCAGCCGCTGGACGCCGCCGCGAACGCGCTGCTGGGCGGGCCTGCGGCGCGTACGAGCCGTGGCGCTGGCGCTGCGGGCCAGGTCGTACAGGTGCGCGCGCTCGGCCTCGTCCAACTGCAGTGCGCGGACGAGGGCCTCCAACACGCTGTCGGAGACACCCTGAGCGTTACCGCGCTCCAGTCGGGTGTAGTACTCGACGCTGACACCGGCCAGTAGGGCCAGCTCCTCGCGGCGGAGACCCTTCACGCGCCGGTGCCCGCCGTAGGTCGGCAGTCCGGCCTGCTGCGGCGTGATCCTGGCCCGTCGGGTGGCCAGGAACTCGCGGAGGTCCTTGCGGGTGTCCACGAGAACGAGGCTAGGTCTGCTCGAAGCCGTGAGGGGGTCCCTCCCGGTACCCCCTCACGCCAGGCTCTGCCACACCTCCGCCGTCCGGGGTTCCCTCGGTCCCAGCGAGTTCGAACAGCCGCCCGCACCCCGCGGGCGCCGCCTCGGCTCCCGGACACCGAAGGACAACGACATGACCGACAAGCAGGTGTGGCTCGTCACTGGCGCAGGCCGCGGCATGGGCACCGACATCGCGCGCGCCGCGCTCGCCGCCGGCCACGCCGTCGTCGCCACCGGCCGCAACCCCGAGCGGGTCACCGCAGCGCTCGGAGAGCAGGACGACCTGCTGGCCGTCGCCCTGGACGTCACCGACCCGGCCAGTGCCCAAGCGGCGGTGGACGCTGCCGTCGACCGGTTCGGCCGGATCGACGTGCTGGTCAACAACGCCGGCAACTTCTACGCCGGCTTCTTCGAGGAGATCACCCCGGAGGACTTCCGGGCACAGGTGGAGACCAACCTGTTCGGCCCGCTGAACGTCACCCGAGCAGTGCTGCCGGTCATGCGCGCCCAGCGGTCGGGGCTCGTGGTCACCATGAGCTCCTCCGCCGGACTGATCGGGCAGGCGTTCACCTCCGCCTACGCCGCGTCGAAGTTCGCCCTCGAGGGCTGGATGGAGTCCCTCACTCCGGAGGTCGCTCCGTTCGGCATCCGCACCATGGTCGTCGAGCCCGGGTTCTTCCGCACCGATCTGCTCACGCCGGAATCGACGAGCTACGCCGAGCCCTCGATCGAGGACTACGCCGAGCGCACCCGCCAGACCGTCGCCGCCTGGACCGGCATGAACGGTCTGCAGGGCGGCGACCCCGCGAAGCTGGCCACCGCGCTCGTCCAGATCGCCGGCTCGGAGGAGCCGCCGGTGCGCTGGGTCGCCGGCGCCGACGCCGTCGCGGGCGTCGAGCAGAAGGCCAAGGACCTGCTCGCCCAGGTGGATGCCCACCGGGAGCTGTCCTCGTCATTGGCCCACGACGACGCCCTGGCGTCGCCATCGCCGACGGCACGAACGCCGTCAGCTCGCTCGCGCACGACTCGCCCGAGATTGCACACGCCCGCAGGGGCTCATGCGCACTCAGGTCTCGGCGCGTTCTGGGTGGCGAGCCGGACGGCTTGATCGTGCAGATAGCGCTTCTCGGGGATGCTCGTCGCCCGACGGGCGGCCTCCTCGAACGCGGCCCGCGCGGCCGCGCGGTCACCGGCTCGCTCGAGAAGGTGGCCACGGACAGCGTGCAATCGGTGATGGACGGACATGGCACGGTCTGCGTCGAGCTCGGCCAGCAGATCCAGGCCGGCCTGCGGCCCGTGCACCATCGCGACGGCGACTGCCCGGTTGAGCAGCACCACGGGGTTGGTCGAGGACTGAGCCAGCAGGTCGTAGAGCGCCAGGATCTGAGGCCAGTCGGTGTCCTGGGCTCGCGAGGCCTCGGCGTGCACGGCGGCGATCGCCGCCTGGATCTGGAACGGGCCGACCTGTGCCCGGCTCAGAGTGTCGGTGATGAGCGAGGAGCCCTCCTCGATCAGGCTCCGGTCCCACCTGCTGCGGTCCTGCTCGGCCAGTGGGACCAGGGCGCCGTCCGGCCGGACACGAACCGGGCGCCGGGCTTCGGTGAGCAGCATCAGGGCGAGCAGTCCGGCGACCTCGCCGTCCTCCGGCAGCAGTCGCCGGACCTCCCGGGTGACGCGGATGGCCTCGCTGGTGAGCTCGATCCGGTCCGGATCGGGTCCGGACGTCGCGAGGTAGCCCTCGTTGAAGACCAGGTACAGCACCTGCAGCACGGCACCGAGTCGCTGCGTTCGTTCGTCCTCCGAGAGGTGGAACCGGCCGCCGGCGGCGGTGATCTGCGACTTCGCCCGGCTGATCCGCTGGGCCATGGTGCTCTCGGGGACCAGGAACGCGCGGGCGATCTCCGCGGTGGTGAGCCCGCCCACGGCGCGGAGGGTCAGCGCCACCTGCGACGGCGGGGACAGCGCGGGGTGGCAACACAGGAACAGCAGCGACAGCGTGTCGTCGGTGGCCGAGGCCGGAGGCGACGGGTCCTCCGACGTCTGCCGTGCGGCCACGGTGGCCTCACGTCGCCGGCGGGCCGTCTCGCTGCGCCACCGATCGGCCAACCGCCGGGACGCGACGGTGATCAGCCACCCCTTCGGGCTCTGCGGGATGCCGTGCTGCGACCACGCGACGGTCGCGTCCAGCAGGGCGTCCTGGACGGCGTCCTCGCATGCGTCGAAGTGGCCGTGGTGGCGCACCAGAGCCCCGAGAACCTGCGGCGCCAGCGCTCGGAGGGTCTGCCCGACATCGGTGGCGCTGTCCACCGTCGCCTCACATCTCCAGGCCTGCGACGTCCATGGCCGGGCGGATCTCGACGCGCTCCCATCGCGCGTCCGGGATCTGCGCGGCGATCGCGGTCGCCCGGTCGAGGCTCTCGCAGTCGACCAGGTAGTAGCCGACCAGATGTTCCTTGG
This sequence comes from uncultured Actinomycetota bacterium, assembly GCA_963777095.1. Lineage (GTDB taxonomy): Bacteria > Actinomycetota > Actinomycetes > Mycobacteriales > Geodermatophilaceae > CAVZOY01. Next base: position 143,701 of record CAVZOY010000003.1, on the reverse strand, counting down.
CCTCCGCGTAGGGACCGTCGCTACTGGCGAGGACTCCGTCGCGGACGCGGACGGTGCGGGTGGTGACCGGATCGGCGAGGGCGGCGGAGACCACCAACTCTCCCGAGCCGATCAGCGAGGCGTCGAGCGCGGCGTGCTCGGCCGACGCATCGCCCTCCAACGCCTCGTGCTCGGCCGGGGTCAGGGCATCCCAGTTCGCCGGATTGCTCCAGATCAGCAGCATGTACTTCACGGTTCCTCCTCGGGACGAGGCGCCCCGCTGGGCGCCTGCTCACCGGAGACGTCGGACCGCGGCCACGGGTTCTCGACATTGCCACCGATCCGGGCGGCCGCGGATGTCGAGGACCGCGCCGCAGCTCCGATGTCTCCGCGAACCCGTCGAGACCGGAGGAACCCGCGATGCTCACCAACCTGCCACCCGCGAGCCCCCTCCAGAAGCGGTTGCGCCCGCTGCACATGGCCTCGTTCCTGCAAGGCCTCGTCTTCTGGGTCCCCGTGGAGAAGCTGTTCATGGACGAGATCGGCTTCGACGCGGCGAGCGTCGGCCTGATGGCTGCCGCGTACGCCGCCGTCGTGCCGATCCTCGAGGTGCCCTCCGGGATCCTCGCCGACCGATGGAGCCGCCGCGGCGTGCTCATGGCGGCGAACGTCGCGCTGGCGGTCAGCGCACTGATCGGCGGTCTCAGTCAGGACGTGCCCACCTACATCGTCAGCGCACTGGTGCTCGGCGTGTGCTTCGCGCTGAGCTCCGGGACGATCGACTCGATCATCTACGACACCGTCCTCGAGGAGACCGGCAACAGCGAGGCGTTCGAGCTGAACATCGGCCGCAACCGGCTCGTGGACAGCGCTGCGCTGGTCGTGAGCGCCCTGGTCGGCGGGGTCCTGGCCCAGAGCGCCGGCACCCGGCTCACCTACCTGCTGACCGTGCCGGTCGTGGCGCTGTCGATCGCTGCGCTGTGGCGCTTCTCGGAGCCGCACCTGCACCGCTCCGGCGAATCCACCACCCTGCGCGCCCACATCGGCCTGACCTACCGCACGCTCACCCGCCGCGGCCGGCTCCTGCCGATCGTCACCCTCGCGATGCTGACCGGCGTGGTCCTGCAGGTGGTTCTCGAGTTCGGGCCGCTGTGGTTGGTCGCGCTGGCCGTGCCGGCCGTGCTGTACGGCCCGTACTGGGCCGCGCTCGTCTCTGCCCTCGGGCTCGGCGGCCTGATCGCCGGCCGAATCCACCTCGAGCGGCCGTTCACCGCAGCTTCGGTCGCCGCGCTCATGGTGATGGCCAGCGTCGTCCTGACGATCAGCCGAGACGTCGTCGTCATCACCGCGGCGCAGATCCTGCTCGCGCTCCTGGTCGTCGCCGCCGGCATCCACGTCTCGCGGCTGCTCAACGACGCCGTGCCCTCCACCATCCGCGCCGGCGTCGCCTCCGGCGTCAGCACCCTCACCTGGATCGCCTTCCTCCCCATGGCCCTCGGATTCGGACTGCTCAGCGAGCACCACGGGGTGCACACCGCCGGGTGGACGATCACTGCGATCACCACCGCCGCCGGCCTGCTCCTCGTCGGCATGGCGCGCAGCCACATGGCCACGACCGAGGCGGCCAGTCCCTCTCGGCTGGAGCCCGCCCCCGCCCTGGCATGAACTACTCACGCACTGCCTCCAGGGCACCGCTGCTACTCGAGTGGGTTGTTCGACAACTGCTTCTGCAAGGCCCCCGGCTCTTGGCCGAGCCAGACATGCGAGAGCCCCGGTCGGTGACCCGACCGGGGCTCTCGCGCGGGGTTCGCCACGGTCAACCGCCGGTGACGGCGCTCACGCGCTACCCCTCGACGCGGGAGGGAGCTCGCCGGTCTCAGCGCGGGTCCAGCAGGGGACACTGCCATGACGCGGGGGCCCGGGCAGGAACTGGTCGCAGGGAGGACTCCACGTATGTCCGGCACCGAGCAGGCGATGATCAAGGCCTTCGGGCTCACCGATGAGGGCTGGCGACGCCACGCCAATCCCTGGAGCGTCTACACCCGCATCCCCATTCCGGCGCTGCTCGCGCTGGCCATCTGGAGTCGGAAGTGGATCGGTCGGCGGTCGGTGGTGCCGATCGTGGCTGTCTGTGTGTGGACCGCAGTCAACCCACGCGCCTTCCCACCGCCCCGGTCGGTCGACCGGTGGGCCTCCCAGTCCGTCCTCGGGGAACGCCTCTGGACGGCGAGCAGGAAACAGGGCACGCCGACCCGACGCGCCCTTGCACCCATCGTCTTGACCGGCATCAACACTGCGGGGATGGCGGTCCTCGTGCGGGGCTTGATCATTCTCGACCCGTGGATGACGGCGACCGGTCTGGCCGTGCACATGGCCGGAAAGAACTGGTTCCTGGACCGGATGGTGTGGCACTACGAGGACGCCACGCGGGATCAGGCGGCCGCCTCGGCGAGCGACGGATCCCCGGCCCCGGCCGTGGCCACTGCAGCACCGACCTGACCACGAGAAGGCGGCCGTCGGCGTGGTCCACGCACCGCGTGCGGTAGGCAGATCGCTCCAACGGCAGTCACCAGCCCCGCGTAGGGGTGCAAGAGCGAGGCCGGAGGCCACCGCTGTCGCGGTGACCCCCGGCCTTTCGCCAAGGGTCCCGGCATCTCGCCAGGACCTCGGGTGGGTGGGTGGAGGTGGCGGGAATCGAACCCGCGTCCTTCGACGCATGACCAGGACTTCTCCGAGCGCAGTCCGCTACGTCTCTACTCGACCCCATCGATCACGCGAACAAGTCGATGTGACGGGCCCAGTCGCTGTGTGATGTCCCGAACGTGCCCGCGACCGGCACGCACGGTGAGTCATCTAGCTGATGCCAGGAACCGGGCCGATGACGAACCCGGGCTGACAGCGACGACCTAGCTGCGATTAGGCAGCGAGGGCGTACGCGCGCTGAGCACTAGGCTTGGCGCTTATAGATGTGCAACGCATGGTTAACGAGCTCATCGTTGCCTTCCTCGGCTCGCTTCCCCTGGTCACCCGACCGAAGTCGAGACCATTCACCCCCTGTGTAGTTGTGCAGCCAGCGTAACGGCACGGCACCCTCAGGTGTTCCCGCCGCTCCCCCGGTCGGGTGTCGCGACCCGTCGCAGCCCGCTGGCGCGCACCACCTGGCGGCCGACCGCCGCTCGCACCGCCTCCTGCCGTGCCGACGACCCGCACGCTGCGGCTGGCCCGGGTCACCGCCGTGTAGAGCAGCTCGCGGGTGAGCAGCGGTGACGTGGCCGGCGGCAGCAGCACGGTGACCGCCTCGAACTGGCTGCCCTGGCTGCGGTGCACGGTCAGCGCGTGCGCCGGGCTGACCGCCGACAGCCGCGACAGCGGCACGCAGCACCGGTCCGGCGCCGCGCAGGAACGCGGCCCGCGGCCCGTCGGCCGTGCGGACGACGACGCCGGTGTCGCCGTTCCACAGCTTGTTCTCGTAGTCGTTCGCGGTGACGATCAGCGGCAGTCCCGGCGCCCACTCCCCCGGCGCCGCACCGGTGAGCCGGCCGATGCGGTCGTTCCAGGCCGAGACGCCGAACGGGCCCGTGCCGGTGCGCGCACAGCAGCCGGTGGCGGCCGAGGAGCACCAGGCAGCGCGCGGCGTCCCCGGCCTCCGCCGCGGTGCGCATCTCGTCGGCCACGACCCGGATCTGCTCCTCGAGCGCCGCGGTGGTCGGGTCCAGCACGAGGTCCGTGCCGGCGTCCAGCAGCTCGAGGACGCGGTCGGCGTCGCCCGTGCGCACCGCCTCCGCGAGACCGGCGATCCCCGGGCCGTAGCGCTGCGACACCCGCAGCCGCACGACGCCGTTGCGCAGCTGCCGGCGGTCCTCGTCGTCGAGGTCGGCCTCCGTCGGCGGCCGCCTCCGCGGGAACGCCGTCCGCCGCGTCCGGCGGTGCCGGGCGGTGCACCAGGTCGCTGAGCACCGCGCCCGCATCGACCGGCGTGAGCTGGTCGGGGTCGCCCACGAGCACGAGCCGCGCGGTGGGCCGCAGCGCCTCGAGCAGCCGCGCCATCAGCGTCAGCGACACCATCGACGACTCGTCCACCACGACGACGTCGTACGGCAGCCGGTTGGTGGCGTCGTGCCGGAAGCGGCTGCGGCTGTTTCCGGGCCGCCAGCCGAGCAGCCGGTGCAGCGTCTGCGCGGTGAGGTCGAGCGGCAGGCCCACGGCGGCCGCCTGCTCCAGCACCGACTCCTGCAGCCGGGCGGCGGCCTTGCCGGTCGGCGCGGCCAGCGCGATCCGCGGTGGCGGGCCGGGCTGGTCGAGCAGCAGCCGCAGCAGCCGGGCGACGGTGTGCGTCTTGCCGGTGCCCGGTCCGCCGGTGATGACGCTGACCCACCGGCCGGCGGCGACGGCGGTGGCCAGCCGCTGCAGGTCGGGCGCCGGCCCGTCGAACAGCGTCGGCAGCGGCGCGAGGTCGACCGGCGGCGCCGGCCGGGCGGCGCGCTCGTCGAGCTCGCGCCGGACCTGCTGCTCCTGCTGCCAGTACCGGTCGAGGTACAGCAGCCCGTCGACCAGCCGCAGCGGCCGCCACGGCGCGTCGGCCCCGACGGCGACCACCGGGCTGTCGTGCAGCGCGGCCCAGTCCTGCGGCCAGGGCAGCTCGACCGGCTCCGCGTCCTCGTCGGGCACCACGGAGTCGGCGACGCGTGGCGAGCTCGACGCACACCGAGCCGGCGCGGACGCCGCGGACGGCGAGCGCCGCGGCCAGCAGCACCGTCTCGCGCTGCTCGCCGCCGAGCCGGGCCAGCCGCAGCGCGACGTGCACGTCGGCGGCGGCGAGGACGCCGGCCTCGGCGAACTGCCGCAGCAGGCCGTCGGCGCGGACGGGGATCACGGCCGCCCCGCCAGCAGGTCGGACAGCTCGGGGACCAGCCCGGGCGGCGGCGTCCAGGAGAAGACGCCGGCGCCGGCCGGGCGTCGCCGCGCCCGCCATGCCGCGGACGAACAGGTAGAGCACCGGCCCGATGTGCCGGTCGGGGTCGTAGCCGGGCAGCCGCCAGCGCAGGTAGCGGTGCAGGGCCACGCAGTACAGCAGCGCCTGGAGCACGTAGTGGGCGCGCTGCATCTCCTCGGCCATCGCCTCGGGCCGGTAGTGCCAGGTGGTGAGCGGCTCGGCGCCCAGCCGGTTGGTCTTGTAGTCGACGACGGCGAACACCGGCCCGGGCAGGCGCAGGACGGCGTCGATGCTGCCGGTGAGGAATCCGCGCAGCGCCTGGGGAGCCAGCGCGGCCAGCAGGTCGGGGTAGCCGGCCAGCGGACCGAGGTCGTGGCGCCGCAGCAGGTCGACGACGTCGGCGAGCGTGGCGTGCGGGACGGCGTCGTCGCCACCGGCCAGCGGCAGCTCGAAGTCGAGCTCGGCCAGCCGGTCGGCAGCGGCGATCGAGCCCAGCGGCAGGCCGAGGTCGCCGAGCGGGGTGTCGAGCACCGGCCGCAGGCCGTCGGCGAGCGCCTCGGCGGTCACCCCGGGCACCAGGTGGCGGTCGACCGCCTCGGCGCACCGCTCGTCCAGCGCGTCGGGATCGAGGTCCTCCAGCACGTCGTGCACCAGGGTGCCGAAGGTCGCCCCGCCCGGGAGATCGGTGAGCGGCGACGGCAGCGCGTCGGCGGGCGGCCCCTCGGGCAGCGCCGTCGGACGGCGTGCCTCCGCGTCGCGCTCGTCGTCCGTTCCCGGCACGTCGGGCTCGCTGGCGAGGTGCTGCTCGTGCGCGTCCCGGGTGAGCGCGCTGTAGGAGGTGCGCCGCCAGTCGTCGTCGAGCGTGCGGGTGAAGCGGCTGACCGAGAGCTCCGGTGCGGGCGCGCGGGGCGGCTCCCACCGCGGCACCGCGCGTCGGCCCACGTCGGCGACCTCGATCCGCCCGGCGGACCGGGCCGACAGCGCGGCGAGCGCGGCCTCGACGTCGTCGTCGGCGGGGGGCAGCACGCGCGCCGCCGGCTCGACGCCGGGCCCGGCCGCGCCGAACAGCAGCCGGTTCAGCGGTGCGGCGGCGGTGTTGCCGCTGGGCGCCCAGTGGGCGACCACCTGGCACTGCGCCCGGGTCAGCGCCACGTACAGCAGCCGCAGGTCCTCGCCGGACTCCTCGGCCTCGTGCCGGGCGCGCGCCTCGGCGTACCCGGGTCCGCTCGAGCCGCCGACGTCGAGCACCCGCCGTCCCTGGTCGTCGTGCAGCCGGAGCACCTGCGGGTTGTCGGGCGCCCACCGGTCCCAGGCGAAGGGCACGTAGACGACGGGGAACTCCAGCCCCTTGCTCACGTGCACGGTCATGATCTGGACGGCGGCGGCGTCGGACTCCAGGCGCCGGCTGCGCTCGTCGGCCCCCTCGACGGACGCCTGGGCGATGCGCCGCCGCAGCCACTCGACCAGCGCCGTCAGACCGAGCGACTCGCGCTGCGCCGCCGCGTGCAGCACCTGGCCGATGTGCCGCAGGTCGGTGAGCACCCGCTCGCCGTCGGGCCGGGCGAGCACCCGCTCGGGCAGCCCCGTCTCGGCGGTCAGCACCTCGAGGAAGGCGGCGACGCCGCGCTCGGCCAGCACGTCGGCCCACCGGCGGAGCTGCGGGCCGAGCTCGTCGGCGATGTCGTCGCGACCGTCGCCGCTCTCGCCGAGCGACTGCTCGTCGTGCCCGAGGAAGACCGAGAGCGCGGCGGAGCGGACCCGGCCGGCCCGGTGCGGCTGCTCCAGCGCCTCCAGCAGGCGCAGCCACGACGTCGCGCTCGGGGTCGCGAAGACGCTGCCGCCGCCGGCGAAGACGGCCGGCACCCCGGCGCGGCCCAGCGTCTCGCGCACCAGGTGCCCCTGGGCGTTGGTGCGCACCAGCACCGCGAGGTCGCCGGGCTGGACGGCGCGCCCGTCGTACTCGGCGCCGCTGGACAGCAGGTCGACGACGTCCGCCGCGACGTCGCACGCGACCGCGTCGCGGAGCCGGGCGACCGACGGCACGCCCTGCCACATCCGCCCGTGGCCGGTGCGGCCCAGCCGGCGCAGCCGTAGCGGCGCACCCGCCCCGGCCAGCCGCGCCTCCGGATGGGCGGCGTCGACCGGCCGGACGACGATCCGCGCGTGCCCGAGCGCGGCCCCGCCGAAGAGCAGGTCCAGTGCGCCGAGCAGCTGCGCGTCGCTGCGCCAGTTCGTGCCGAGGGTCGCCTCGGTGGTCGCCTCCGCGGCCGCCGCGAGATAGGTGGTGACGTCGCCGCCGCGGAAGGCGTAGATGGCCTGCTTCGGGTCGCCGATCAGCACCAGCGTCGTCCGGCCGTGGAAGGCGCGCTCGAGGATCTCCCACTGCACCGGGTCGGTGTCCTGGAACTCGTCGACCATCACCACCCGGAACCGGGCGGACACGCGGTCGCAGGCCACAGCGCCGGACGACTCGTCGGTCAGCGCGTCGCGCAGCAGCGACAGCCAGTCGTCGTAGTCGACCAGTCCGACGTGCCGCTTGCGCCGCTCCACCTCGCGGCGGACCGCGGCGGCCGCACGACGGCGCCGGCCGGCCTGCCCCTCGTCGGTCAGCGGCCACAGCGTCGCCTGCCGGTCGCTGCCCACCGCCCTGCGGCCGAGGTCGAGCAGGTCGGCATGGGGGAGGAACGGCGGGTCGGCGGAGCCGGCGAAGGTGCGCACGTACAGGTCGTCGACCACCTCGCGGACGAGGTCGTCGATGTCCTCCACGAAGACGGCGGTGGGGTCGGCGTCGGCGGCCATGCCGAGGCCGGCCAGCATCTGCGAGCAGAACGAGTGGGTGGTCGCGATCGTCGCCTCGTCGAAGCCGGCCAGCGCCCGCGCGAGCCGCTGCCGGCGGCGCTCCACCTCGTCGTCCGGCACGTCGGCGAGCAGCTGCAGGACGGGATCGCGCTCGTCCTTGCGCGCCGCGCCCGGGTCGCGCAGGCCGCGCTCGGCGGAGACCAGGCGCTCGCGCACCCGGTCGCGCAGCTCGCGGGAGGCGGCGTTGCCGAAGGTGACGAGCATGATCTCCGAGAGCTCCGCGGCTCCTTCGGCGACGTAGCGCGCGGTCAGCGCCGCGATCGTGAAGGTCTTGCCGGTGCCGGCGCTGGCCTCGAGCACCGTCGTCCCGGTGGGCAGCGGGCCGCAGACGTCGAACGCGTTCACGAGAACTGCTCCGCCGCGCGGATCGGCGTCCAGAACCGGCAGGCCAGCGCGCCGAAGCGCGTGGTCTCCCCGGCCCACTGCTCCCCGTTCCCGGGCACCGCGGCGACGAGCTGCTCGAACGCCGGCCGGTCGCCCCAGACGTACTGGTGCGAGCGGTCCTCGCGGTCGCCGCCGTTCTCGCGGTTCCAGTCCTTGCGGGCGGCGTCGAGGGCCCGCTCGGGCGGCCTGCCGTCGAGCCGCTCCCCGGCGTAGGCCCACGAGGTCTTCACCGCCATCGGCAGCGGCTCGCACATGCCGCGGTCGTACAGGTCGACGAGGTCCGCCAGCGCCGCGAGGGGATCGGCGGGCGCGGTGATGGTCGACGTCCGCGCCCGGTCGCCCCGCCGTCCGACGGTGATCGCCGCGCCACTGCCCTCGGCGGCGGCGAGGGCCAGCGCGTGCACCCAGGCCCGCGCCCGGTGCTTGGGCGACAGGCTCGAGTAGGTGACGGCGACGACCGCGCCGTCGCGCACGCCGTTGACCGTGCCGGACAGCTCCCGACCGTCGAGGTCGAGCCGGACGTCGACCGTGCGCGGTGTCGGCGCCACCGCGGACCGGCCCGCCGCGACCAGGGCGTCGACCCGTCCGCCGACCCGCTGCAGCACCAGCTCCCCCAGTCCGCGGGGCGGCAGCGTGCCGCGCAGCCATTCGGCCAGCCGGGCGTCCTCGGGTCGGGTGCCGCGCAGTCCGGCGGCGAGCAGGCGCTCGCCCACCGCCCACTCCTGGAGGGGGTCGAGGGTGGCGGCGAGCGCGTCGGCGATCTCGTCGTCCTCGCCGGGCAGCGTGATGCCCAGCCGCTGCCGCAGGTAGGCCCGGACGGGGTGCTCGACGAACGCGACGAGGTCCTCCAGGGCGACCGGCCCGGTCCGCGGCCGCAGCGGGCGGCGTTCGGGCTCGGGTTCGCGGGGCTGCACCGAGCGGCGCGCGCCGGCCAGGCTGACCGGATCGAAGCTCGGCGGCGGCGTGCCGGTGAAGGACCGGACGTCGTAGGGCTGGAGTGGGTGCCGGGTGACGACGTCGGTGCGCGCGCCCGGCACCATCGCGTCGACCACGTCGAGCAGCTCCCCCAGCGGGACGGCGGGTGGCCGGACCGCGCCGCTGACCGGGTCGGCGCCGGTGTAGAGAACGACCACCCGCTCGCCGGCCGCCATGAGCGCGTCGAGGAGCAGTTGACGGTCCTCGCTGCGGACGTCCCGCTCCCCCACGCACGGGTCGCGGGCCAGCACGTCGTCGCCGTCCATGCCGGCGGTGCGCGGGAAGACGCCGTCGTCGAGGCCGAGCAGCACCACGACGCGGTGCGGCACGGAGCGCATCGGCACGAGGGTGCAGACGGTCAGGTTGCCGGTGCGGAAGTTCGCGCGCGTCGGCCGGCCGCGAAGCCGGTCGGCCAGCAGGGCTCGCACGTCGGCGAGCCGGATCGGCGCGACGCCGCCGTCCCCGGCCTCGGCCAGCTCGCGCCGGGCCTGCGCCAGCTGCCAGGCATCCGCGGGGTCGGTGTCGGTGAGGAGCTCGAGGGCCCCGGCCAGCGTGTCGATCCAGTGCCCGGCCGGGTGCTCGCCGGCCAGCGCCGTGAGCACGTCCTCGAGCCGGTCGAGGAGCTCGGCGAGCCGGCCGGCGAGGTCGATGTCGCTGCTGTCGACGTCGTCGAGCGGCAGCGCCCGGTCGAGCCACACCGGCTCGTCCTCGGACGTCGTCACCCCGAGCAGCACCCGGTCGAGCCCGGCCTGCCAGGTGTTCTGCGCGATCGAGTCCAGCCCGAACGGACGCCGGGTGGTGGAGTCGATGCCCCAGCGGACGCCGGAACGGGCGACCCAGTCGCGGATGCGCTCCAGCTCGTCGTCGGTGAAGCCGAAGCGCCGCCGCACGCCCGGGGTGGCCGCGAGGTCGAGCACCTGACTGGCGGTGACCCGGCTCTGCGCGAGGTCGAGCAGCGCCGCCACGGTGTCGAGCAGCGGGTTGGTGCGGCGCAGGCTGCGGTCGGCCAGCCGGACGCGGAGGGCGCCGCCGGGGTGCGGCAGGCCGGGGCCCAGGCCGAACGCGGCCGAGATCAGCGGCGCGAACGTCTCGACGTCGGGGCACATGACGAGGACGTCGCGGGGCTCGAGGGTGGGGTCGTCCTCGAACAGGCGCAGGAGCAGCTCGCGCAGCACCTCGACCTGCCGGGCGGGCCCGTGGCAGGCGTGCACCTGCAGGGTGTCGTCGAGCGCGGCGGCGCCCGGGCAGGACGTCGTCGCGGAGGTCGGACTGGAGCCGGCCGAGCAGCGTCGCGGGCCGGGCGGCGTCCTCGTGGTGCTCGTCCACGTGCGGCGGTAGCCGGAGCTGGAGCTCGCGGACGTCGCGAGCGAGGCTGCGCAGCAGCGGATGGCTCGGCAGCGTCGCCGTGTCGTCCTCGCGGCGACGGCCGGCGGTACGGCCCTCGAGGCGGGACCAGAGCACCGGGCTCGGATGCGGCAGCCACAGGTGGACGTCGCGGTGCTCGGCGAGCGCGCTGAGCACCGCGAGCGCGTCGGCGTGCAACCGGGTCGGCCCGAAGATGCTGATCCGCTCGGGCAGGTCGGACAGCGCGGGGTCGGCGCGCAGTGCCGCGCACTCGGCGTCCAGCCGCTCGGCGGGGCTGGGGCCGAGCCGGTCGCGCAGCCGCCGCCACAGCTCCGCCTGCCAGGTGAGGTCGGAGGGCAGCGGGTCGTGCCCGTCGGTGTTCGCGGCCCTCCGCCCAGTCGCGCAGCATCTGCGGCCGGTGCGCGCCGTAGGAGCGGAACAGCCCGGCGAGGCGCGCCGCGGCGGCCCACCGGCGGCCGCGGCGGTGGTCGTCGGCGCCGTGCCCGAGGTGCTGGGCGAGCACCCTGCACCACGGCTCGCCGAGGTTGTCGTCGACCACCTCGAGCAGCGGCCACACCGGGTTCGCCCACGGGTCGTCGCGCGGGTCGGAGCCGCGCGCGGCGGCCAGCGCCTCGTTCGACCATCCTGCCGGCCGACGGGAACACGACGCCGGAGCAGATCCCGTCGCGGGCGGACCCGGCGCCGAGCACGGTCGAGAGCCGCTGCGCCAGCCACCGCTCCACGCCCTTCGCCGGCACGGCGACGACCTCGGACGCGAACGGGTCGGCCAGCGGCGTCGCGAGGACGGCCGCCAGACCGTCGGCGAGACGCGCCGTCCGTTCGGCACGGTGGGCGAGGAGCACCCGGCCTGTCTACCTGACCGGTCCGACCGAACCGTGACGACACCGTGCCGGTGTTCCTCGCGCCGTGCCGGTCCTGCAGCGGTAGCAGCGCGCGAGCAACCCCGGCACGCCCCAGGCCGGCCACACGAAGATCTGTCAGACGTCGACCGAGAGGCGGATCGTCACCGTGTCGCCCACCTCGACCGCCTCGGCCCGGCGCACCGCGTCCTTCACGGGGACGACGTAGCACCCGTTCTTCGGGAACAGCGACGTCGTCCACTCGGTGTCGTGGATGCGCGCGGTCACCGGGATCATCCCCCAGCCGTAGCTGACCCTCCCCGACGTCGACCTCAGCGCCGCGGACTCGCCGTCCGGGACCGTGACGAAGTGGTAGGGCGAGGGACCTCGCCAGAACCACACCTCGCCGGAGAACTGCAGGTCCACGGGGGCAGGATAGGTCGGCGTGGGGAACGGGACGCCGGTGCGGATCGCCATGTGGTCGGGACCGCGGACGCTGTCGACGGCGACGATGCGCGCCTGGGAGAACCGGCCCGACACCGTCGTCGTCGACGAGCCGCTCTACGCGTACTACCTCGCGGCGACCGGCCTGGACCATCCCGGGCGCGAGGCGGTGCTCGCCAGCCAGCCGACGGACTGGCGGGTCGTCGTCCGCGCGCTGACCGAGGACCCGCTGCCGGACGGCGCGCGATCAGCTACCAGAAGCACATGACCCACCACGTGCTGCCCGAGGTGGACCTGGACGCGCTCGACGGGCTGCGGCACGCCTTCCTGATCCGCGACCCGCGCCGGCTGCTCGCCTCGTACGCGAAGGTGCGCGAGCAGCCCACGCTCGCCGACCTCGGGCTGGAGCAGCAGGTCGCGCTGTTCCGCCGGTTCGGCGGCCCGGTGGTGGACTCCGACGACCTGCTGCGCGACCCGGCGCGCACCCTGCGGGCGCTGTGCGCGGCCCTCGACGTGCCGTTCGACCCCGCGATGCTGCAGTGGCCGGCCGGCCCGCGGGACACCGACGGCGTGTGGGCGCCGTACTGGTACGCGAGCGTGGCGGCCTCGACCGGCTTCGGCCCGTACCGCGAGGCGGTCGCCGACGTGCCCGCGCACCTGCAGGACCTGGCCGAGCGGTGCCGGCCCTACTACGACGAACTCGCCTCCCGGAGGATCTGACGTGCTGCAGCAGTTCGACGAGCGCAACCGCGACCTGGTCGTCAACGTGAACGGCCGGCTGGCGCACCGCGACGAGGCGGGCGTGAGCCCGTTCGACTCCGTCGTCCAGGGCGGCGACGCCGTCTGGGAGGGGCTGCGGCTCTACGGAGGGCGGATCTTCGCCCTCGACGAGCACCTGGCCCGGTTGCGGCGCTCGGCGCAGGCGCTGGCGTTCGCCGAGATCCCGGACGACGAGGAGATCGTCGAGCAGATCCGCCGGACCCTCGCCGCGAACGCCATGACCGACGGCGTGCACGTCCGGCTGACCCTGACCCGCGGTGTCAAGATCACCAGCGGGATGGACCCGCGGCTCAACACCAGCGGGCCGACGCTGATCGTCCTCGCCGAGCACAAGCCGCCGGTCTACGACACCGAGGGCATCAGCCTGGTCACCGCGAGCGTGCGGCGGCCGACCCCCGACGTGCTGGACCCGAAGATCCACTCGAACAACCTGCTGAACTCGATCCTCGCCAAGATCGAGGCGAACGTCGCCGGGGCGGACGACGCCCTGCTGCTGGACTCGCGCGGCTTCCTCGCCGAGACCAACGCGACGCACCTGTTTTTCGCGATCGAGGGCGTCCTCTGCACGCCGACGACGGCCGCCTGCCCGGAGGGCATCACGCGCGTCGACCGTGCTGCGGCTGGCCGCCGACGCTGGCATCCCGCACGAGGTCGGCGACTACTCCCTCACCCGGCTGTACGCGGCGGACGAGGCGTTCGTGACCGGCACGATGGGCGAGCTCACGCCGGTGCTCACCGTCGACGGGCGGCGGATCGGCGACGGCGAGCCGGGCCCACTCACGAAGCAACTCTCAGCGGCCTACGGCGAGCTCACCGCGAGCAGCGGGACGCGGGTGGTCTGACGGTCCGATCGGTCACAGCGGGGCAGCAGCCCTCACAAGCAGCGGGGCGCGTCTGATGTCCGTGCAGGTGCTCTGCTCGTTGCTGAGCCCGGGCCGGCCGGTGCGTGCTCCCGCTCGCGCGCCGAGAGGTTCGCCCAGCCAGCATGAAGGCGGTCCTCGTGCATGCGCGCCGGGTCGAGGTACAAGACGGCGACCCCGCGCGCGGTGGTGACAGCGAGGCCGGTGCCGTCGTGGCGGAGGAAGGCGGGGAAGAGGAACAGGCGCGTCCGACGGGATGGGGTCCGCGAGCCGGATGCCGCGTCGCCGACGTCGTAGAGCGACGCGGTCAGGTCGTGGACGTCGCGAGCAGCGTCGGCCGTCGTCGTGAACTGCAGCGTGTCGATCTCGCCGCGGGCACCTGGCAGTTCCGCGACGGCGGCGCCGGTCTCGAGGACGTACCGGGTGAGGGTTTCTCCGGCCGCTCCCACGAGGACGCCGTCGAGCGCTGATGACCGTGACTGTCGCGCCGTTCGAGCGTCGGCCAGCGTCCGCTCCTCGGTGCCGTCCGCCCTGCACGGCCACGATCCCGTGGGTCTCACTGCGCACGCCGCACTGGTGCTGAAGCGCTGGAAGGCGATCTGGGACCCATCACCTCGACCACCGGAGGTCGCCGGCGAAGACGCTTCGACGGCGTCGGTCAGAGGCGTCACCTCACCCGTCTCCAGCGAGTGGACGGCGACCCTAGGCGCCCGGCCAGCCGTACTCGGCGCCAGGTGCTCGCAGTCCGACGGGATGTTCGAACGCGGACCAGGTTCCCGTCCGGCGACAGTCATCACATCAGCCGGCCACCGGCACCGTGTCGAGCCGTTCCCGCTGCCTGTCGGGCCCCCACAGGTCGACGACGACGTCCTCGCCCGGAGCGTGCTCGTGGTGGTCAACATCGTCGGGTCGGCGCATTCGGTCGAGGGCTCGCAGGCCGATCACCGAGGTCGGCGGTCGCCTGATCGTGGACCGAGAGATCCTCGACGTCACCGGCTGTCCGTAGCTGCTCCGGGAGTGGACGAGGGGCCCGACCACGACCGTCGGGTCCCTCGCGCGGCTCTCACGTGGGCGACGCCACCCGATGCCTCAGATCCAGTCGCGCCGCTTGAACACCGCGTAGAGGACGTCCGCTGACCAGCGCCATCAGCAGCACCGCGAACGGATAGCCGAAGACCCACTCGGTCTCGGGCATGTTGGTGAAGTTCATCCCGTAGACCGTGCCGACCAGCGTCGGGGCGAACAGGATGGCCGCCCACGCCGAGATCTTCTTGACCTCCTCGCCCTGCGCGATCGAGGCCTCGGTCAGCTCGCGGATCTCCTCGTTCTGCCGCTGCGCGACCAGCGTCGCGTTGACGGTGAGGATGTCGCGCAGTTGCAGCCGGAAGCCCTCGACCCGCTCGCGCACCTGGGTGACGTGGTCGGCGACGTCGCGCAGGTAGCTGCGCAGTTCCTCGTCGACGCCGTACTTGTCGAAGCCGGCGCTGGATGCCGCCGATGATCGCCGACAGCGGGTTGACCGCCCGCTGGAACTCCACGACCTCCTGGGACAGCTCGTAGATGCGCCGCGACACCTGCGGGTCCCCGCCGAACACCTGCGTCTCGATCTCGTCGATGTCGTTGGCCAGCCCCGCGACCACCGGCAGGAACCCGTCGACGACGGCGTCGAGGATCGCGTACAGCACTGCCTCGCTGCCCTTGGCCAGCAGCTCCGGCGAGCTCTCCAGCCTTCGTCGCACGCGGGAGAGGTCGGGCGACTCGCTGTGCCGCACCGTGATCGCGAAGTCCGGGCCGAGGAACAGGTGCAGCTCGCCGAACTCCACCTCCTCCGCCGCGTCGCGGTACCGCGCGGCCCGCAGGACGACGAACAGCGTCTTGCCGTAGCGCTCGAACTTGGGCCGCTGGTGGGCGGTGATGGCGTCCTCGACGGCCAGCTCGGGCAGGTCGAACAGCTCGGCGAGCTCGCCGATCTCGCGCGGCTCGGGCCGGTACAGACCGAGCCAGGCCAGGCGGTCGGGACCGGCCTCGAGCTCGGCACGGCTGTCCGCCGCGGACTCGGGAGTGGCCACCCGCCGTCCGGTCGCGTAGACGGCGTTGTCGACCATGCGGGATCGCCCCGGCGGCGACGGCGGGGACGGCGCCGGGCGGACGGCGCGGACGTCGGCCCGCGGACGGCGGGTGAGGGCGGGCAACGCGGGCAGCGCGAGACGGCGGTCGGGCACGACGGACTCCCGGTACGGACGGCGGGGTGAGGACGCGAGTCGGTCCGCCCGCCGCACACGTCAGGCGGGGCGGACCTCGGGACTCCTATGCGGAGGTTCGGCGCGCATGCCCGCTCCTCTCGCTGTCCCCGCAGGTCACGGGGTCCGTTCAGGCCGTCGTCCATGGTGACACGCCGGCACCGGTATCCGCCCGGAGGACGCCCTTACGGGGGACGCGTCAGCTGCGCGCGGCGAGCAGCCCGGGCGGGTAGGCGCCCGCGCCGACGATCTGCTTGGCCATGCCCCGGGCCAGCTCGACGACGCGCTCCGTGCGCTCCTGGCCCAGGTGCAGGAACGGGTCGGCGGAGAGCAGGTCGGTCTCGGCCTCGACCGTCTCGCGCAGCTCGGTGCCGTCGTCGGTGAGCGTGAACTCCTTGGTCAGCAGCCCGCGGTCGACCAGCGCCGCGCTGGCGTCGTCCCACTGCTCCTCGGTCCAGCCGCGCAGGGTCCGGGCGGAGTCGACGGTGAACCCGCGGCCGGTCGCCGTGTGGGTGATCAGCGCCTCGAGGCCGGTCAGGTCGGCGTCCAGCAGCGCGGCGAGGTGCCCGTCGCCGCGGTACTCGCGCAGCAGGCTGGCGCCGTGCCACACCTGCAGCAGCGGCTCGTCGGGCCAGGGCAGGTCGGCGTGCGCGGCGTACAGGGGGCGCGCCTCGGGGCTGAGCACGCTGCAGGCCTCGCGGAGCAGGCCGGCGAGCTCCGCGGTCTCGGGGGCGTCGACGGCCTCGGGGCCGCCGAGCAGCCGGGTCAGCGAGGCGCGGGCCGCGGCCCAGCGCGCCTCGATCACCTGGTCCGGAGAGGCGATCGACCACGCCTTCGGGATGTGCCGGGCGATGAGCGACGGCGAGAAGTTGCAGAAGGTCGCCGTCACCACGCCGGGGCCGACGGCGCCCATCGGGGCGGCGCGGCCGGCGAAGTAGACCATCCGGCCACGTTCGAGCCCCAGGGCGCCGAGATGCTCCTCGAGTTCGGGCGCGAAGTAGACCTGCGAGTGCAGCGGCTCCACCGCGCGGTGCGCCCGCGGCACCAGCCGCGCGTCGAGGATGTGCCCGGACTGGTCGTCGGCCATGGACCGACCCTAGGGGACGCCGCCCGGGAGCCGGGACGGGCGTCAGGGACCGGCGTCGATGCGGGCGAGCGCGGCCTGCGCCCAGGGCACATCCGCCGGCAGGTCCGCCCGCCACGGGTGCACCGGCTCCACCCACCACGTGGCTCCAGCGGCGGCGTGCACCGCCTGCAGGTCGCCCCTGCCCGCGTCGTCCGCACGGCTCTCCACCGGGACGGCGAGGTCGAAGGGGACGTCGTCCCCGCGGAGCGAACGCATCCGTTCGGCCACGCCCGCGGTGTCCTCGACCTCCCACTTCCCGTCGGTCCGCATCGGCACGACGCCGTCCCACCGGGCCGCGCGCTCGAAGGGGCGACTGCTGGTCGGCCAGGTGCCGCCGACCCACACCGGGATCCTCGGGCGCTGCGCGGGAGGCGGGTAGCAGATCGCGCCCCAGTCCGGCCCGGCGACGCGGTAGTGCCGCCCCTCGTGCCGCACCTGCTCCCCCGTCCAGAGCCGGTCGAGCAGCTCCAGGTGCTCGTCGAGCATCTCGCCCCGAGTACGTGCGTCGGGCTCCTCCCCGCAGTAGTCCCACTCGAACGGGAAGCCGCCGCTGCCCACGCCCAGCACCAGCCGGCCGCCGCTGAGCCGGTCGAGGGTCGCTGTCTGCCGGGCGACGACCACGGGACGACGCCGCGGCAGCGGGGTGACCAGCGTGCCCAGCCGGATCGTCGTGGTGGCGCAGGCGGCCGCGGTCAGCGCGATCCACGGATCGACGGTCTCGACCGGCCCGTCCGCGAAGGCGAACAGGTGGTCCCAGAGGAAGAGCCCGTCCCACCCGGCGGCCTCGGCGGCCCGCGCCCACTCGGCGACCGCGGCCGCGTCGACGCCGGTTCCGAAGTTCGGCAGCGACACCCCGAAGCGCATCCGTCGACCCTAGGGCGCGTCGACCCAGTTGCGGAGGGCCTGGGAACGCTCCTCGGGCGAGTGGAACAGCACCGCCCCATCCAAGCCTGCGCCTATGACGCAGGTGGTCCGACCTCGGTGACCTCGATCCCGTCGAGCACCGCGACGGCGCCCGGAATGGTCTCATCGAGGACCTCGATCAATCGCTTCTGCACGGCCGTCAGCGGGCCAGCGCTCAGATGGGTCCGCAGACGGTCCGTTGGCGACATGCCTTCGGCCATTGCGAGCAGCTTCTCGTCGAGGGCGAGGCGCCATTCGTCGGTCACCTCGAAGTCCACGCCGGGTTCGGGGACCAGCTCCATCGCGAGAAAGGGTGCCTTGAGCGCCGTGTCGTCGACAGTCAGCCGTCCGCGGAGGGCGAAGTCGTACGTGCGGGTCGACATCCCGACAGCCTCCCCCGACCGGACCCCGCCGGCGGGCGGTTGTCCACAGGCGCAGTCGTGCTCACGCGCCGGGGACGGATCCCTCCGCCGCCGGCACCCGGTACGCCCAGACCGTCTCCTTGTGGACGACCTCGAAGCCGAGCGCCTCGTACAACCCCAGGGCACCGGTCGTGTTCTGGCTGTCGACGGTGAGCCCGGCGCGCTGCAGACCGTCCGCTGCCGACGCGTGCAGGGCAGCCGTGACGGCGGCCTTGGCGATGCCGCGGCCACGGCCGGCGGGCAGGACGCCGATCTGGCCGAGGTAGGCCTCGCGGACGCCGGTCGCCGCCGTGTCGGCCTCGTGCTCGTAGACGAGCGCGTACCCGACGACCGCGCCGTCGGCCAGCGCGAGACGGGAGAGCTCCGGGCGAAAGGCCTTCTGCCCGGTGAACCAGGTCTGCCAGGCATAGGCGTCCCGCTCGGCGGTGCCGAAGTGGTCGAGGAACGCGACGTTGTGCGCTCGCCGCACCTCGTCGTCCCGGGCCCAGTCGAACGGCACCAGGTCGATGCCCTCGATCGTGCGCGGCGCCGGCAGCCCGGTCAGCGGCCGCTGCATCGTGAAGTAGTACTGCACCGGCACGAAGCCGAGACCGGTCGCCAGCCGCTCGAGCCGTTGATGGGCGGCCGAGGTTCCGACGGCGAAACGCGCGCCCATCTCGGGGTGGCGCGCAGCGTGCTTCTCGCCGGACCGCTCCAGCTGCCAGCGGACGATCGCCCCGCCGATCCCCCGGCCCCGCCACTCGGGATGGACCCGGCCGTCGAGGAGCAGGGAGTACTCGTCGCGGTGGTCGCCGAGGTCCATCACGGTGCCCCACCCGACGATCTCGCCGTCCGCGCTGACCACCCGGCTGTCGAGCGCCAGGTCCAGGCGCTCGTTGACGAACCAGGCGCGCAGGTCGTCGGCGTTCTCGTTCTCCCCGGTGTCGTCGAAGGGCTCGGCCGCGGTGAGCAGCGCCACGATCGACTCGATGTCGTCGGGGTGCAGCGGGCGGGCGGTCAGCCCGGCGGGGAGATCCAGCATCTCGGGCACGAGATCAGAGGCTAGGCAGCGCCGGGGGCGGACGGCGAACGGTTATCAGCGTCCTTGGTGGTCCTCGGCCTGAACAGGCAGAACGGATGACCCGCCGGGTCGGCGTACACGCGGACCTCTTCGTCGTCATCGACGTGGCCGCCGACCGGCCGCGCGCCGGCCTCCTCGGCGACGGCCGAGGCCGCGTCGAGGTCGTCGGCCCGCAGGTCGAGGTGCACCTGCATCTGCTGCGCGCCGGGCTCGGGCGGCCACACGGGCGGGACGTGGTCGGTCTCCAGCTGGAACGACAGCCCGGGGCCGCCGTCGGTCGGGCGCAGGGTCGCCCAGTCGGGGTCGTCGTCGCGCAGCGGCCAGCCGAGCAGCCGCTGGTAGAAGCGCGCCAGGCCACGCGGGTCAGGCGTGCCGAGCACGGACGCGGCCAGTCGAGCGGGAGGAGTCACGGCTCCACCCTGCCGGTCGTGGCCGGGGGCCGCGCGGCGCCGACGGCCAGCACGCTCACGACCATCATCCCGAGGACGACGAGCAGCGCCCGGAGGATGCCGGTGGCCTCGGCGAGGAAGCCGATCAGCGGCGGGCCGGCCAGGAACGCGGTGTACCCGATGGAGCTGACCACCGAGACCCGTGCGGCGGCGCGCTCGGGCTCGTCGGCGGCGGCGCTCATGCCGACCGGGAAGCCGAGGGCCGCGCCCATGCCCCACAGCACCGCACCGACGAACGCGAGCGGCACGGTCGGCGCGAAGACGAACAGCAGCACACCGACCACCGCGGACAGCGCGGTCGCCCGGAGCACGGGCACCCGGCCGTACCGGTCGAGCAGGCCGGTGCCGACCAGCCGGGCGACGGTCATCGACGCGACGAAGACGCCGAACCCGACCGCGGCCACCGACTCGCTCACCCCGTAGCCGTCGACCAGCGCGAGGGCCGCCCAGTCGTTCGCGGAGCCCTCGGCGAAGGCGAACGCCAGCACGAGCAGGCCGATCAGCAGCGTGCGCCGCTCGCGCCAGGCGCGGCCCACTCCGGACCGCCCCTTGGATCTCGCCCTCTTCGGGCTCGACGACCGGCAGGAACGACCGGGTGACGACGGCGAGGGCCGCCAGCACGAGCAGCCCGGTGACCACGAGCTGCGCGGCCAGCGAGACCCCGACCGCCGCCGCACCCGCGCCGACCAGTGCGCCGGCCACGGTGCCCAGGCTGAACCCGGCGTGGAAACGGGGCATGATCGCGCGACCGAGCCGCCGCTCGACGTCGGCGCCCTCCACGTTCATCGACACGTCCCAGACGCCGATGCCCGCGCCGCCGAGGAACAGCCCGAGCCCGGCCAGGGGCGCGGAGGCGGTCGCCAGTCCGGCGCTGAGGACCAGCAGTCCGGTGACCGCCAGCGCCCCGGCGGCCAGGGCGCTGCGGCCCGGCGCGAACCGGTGCACGACGGGTCCCGAGGCGGGCAGCGCGAGCACCGAGCCGACCGACATGCACAGCAGCAGCAGGCCGAGCTGCGCCTCGCTCAGGCCGAGCTGGTCGCGGGCCGCGGGCACGCGGGCGATCCACGAGGCGAACAGGAAGCCGTTGAGCGCGAACGCGGCCGCCCACGGCGACCTTGGCCCGCTCGATCCGCCGGGTGTCCGCCGCCGTCCCCTCGACCGTCACCCCGAGAGTGTCGCCGACCCCTCCGACAGCCCGAACAGGCGGGCGCCGTTGGTCCAGAGCACCGCTCGCATCCAGTCCTCCCCCAGCCCCAGGCCGTGCAGCGCGGCCAGCTGGTGGGCGTACGGGTACGGGATCGACGGGAAGTCGCTGCCCAGCAGCACCCTGTCGCGCAGGGCGGCGAGCCGCGGCAGGTCGGCCCGGTCGAAGGGCGCGAACTGCTCGGTGAAGTCGGTGGCGAACATCGTCGTGTCCAGGTGCACGCCGTCGTAGCGCTCGGCCAGCCGCAGGAAGTCCCCGTACTCGGGCAGCCCCAGGTGGGCGATGACCAGGCGCAGCCGGGGGTGCCGGGCGAGCAGCTCGACGACCGGCCCGGGCCCGGTGTGCGTGCCCGGCCGCGGCCCGGATCCGCAGTGGATGACGACGGGCGTGCCGGCGTCCTCGAGCTGCGCCCACACCGGCTCGAGCAGCGGATCCCGCGGATCGAAGCCACCCACTTGCACGTGCACCTTGACCACCCGCGCCCCGGCGTCCAGAGCGGCGCGGACGTAGCCGGCGGCGTCCGGCTCCGGGAAGAAGGTCGCCGACCGCAGCACCTGCGGGTGCGCCGCGGCGAACGCCGCCGCCTCCTCGTTCAGCCACGCCGCCATCCCGGCCCTGTGCGGATACGGCAGCGTGGGGAACGCCCGGACGCCGAGCCGCTCGAGCACCGCCAACCGCTCGTCGACCGGCAGCTCGTAGTGGATCGGCCAGGGGCGGCCGTAGTTGCGCGCGGCCTCGGCGAAGAAGCGCCACACCTTGGCCTGCACCCGGTCGGGCAGGAAATGCACGTGGACGTCGACCAGCCCGGGCAGCCCCAGGTCGCGCCAATAGCGCGGGACGTCGGCGTCATCGACCGGTGGTGCGACCCCGTTCATCCCCGCGACCGTAGCCACCCTTGACATGCAGGCATATGCCTGCATGATGATGGAGCGTGGTCGACGAGCTGGGAGCGGTGTTCAAGGCACTGGCCGACCCCACCCGCCGGCAGCTGCTCGACCGGCTCCACGAACGGAACGGTCAGACGCTCGGCGAGCTGTGCGGCTCGCTGTCGATGGCCCGTCAGTCGGCGTCCCAGCACCTCGCGGTGCTGGAGGCGGCGAACCTGATCAGCACCACCTGGCACGGCCGGGAGAAGGTGCACCACCTCAACCCCGTTCCCCTGCACGACATCCAGGAGCGGTGGATCGACAAGTTCGAGCGTCCGCGACTGCGCGCCCTGAGCGCGATCCGGCACTCCGCAGAGGAGAAGGCGATGACTGCTCAGCCCACGTACGTCTACGTCACCTACATCAAGGCCAGCCCGGAACAGGTCTGGCAGGCGCTCACCGACGCCGACCTCACCGCCCGCTACTGGGGCCACCGCAACGAGTCCGACTGGGAGGAGGGCTCGACCTGGCGGCACGTCCGCACCGACGGGTCGGGCATCTCCGACGTCACGGGCACCGTCCTCGAGACGCTGCCGCCGGAGCGGCTGGTGCTCACCTTTCCCGGCTCCGAGGAGCAGCGCGAGGACCCGTCACGCGTGACCTTCACGATCGAGCCCTACGCGGACATCGTCCGGCTCACCGTGCGCCACGACGGGTTGCCGACGGCGTCCGACCTCGAGGCCATCTCCGCCGGCTGGCCCGCGGTCATGGCCAACCTCAAGTCGCTGCTGGAGACCGGCGAGGTGCTCCCCCAGGCGCCGTGGGAGATGCACGCCGAGCTGCGCGACGCCCAGCTGGCCCGCAACGACTGATCAGTTCAGCGTGACGACGACCTTGCCGCGCACGTGCCCGGCCGCGACGAGGTCCTGCGCGGCGGCGGTCTGCTCGAGCGGGAAGGCCTTGGCGATCGGCACGCGCAGCTGGCCGGCGTCGGCCATGCGCCCGAGCTCCTCGAGGTGCTCGTGCTCGGGCCGGACGAAGAGGTAGCGGCCGCCCATCTCGTTGACGACCGGGTCGATGACGCTCGCGATCCGGCCGGCGTTCCGCACCTGCTTCGGTGCGTCGGCGAGGGTGTCGCCGCCGACGAGGTCGAGGACGGCGTCGACCTGCTCGGAGAGCTGCTCGCTGATCGGGCCGGCGGAGTAGTCGAGCACCTCGGCGACGCCGGCGTCGCGCAGGAAGCCGTCGTTGCGCGGGCTCGCCGTGCCGATCACGTGCGCGCCGAGCGCGACGGCGATCTGGACGGCGAAGAAGCCGACGCCGCCCGCGGCGCGGTGCACGAGCACGCGCTCGCCCTCGTGGACGTCGAGCGCCTCGGTGAGCGCCTGGTAGGCGGTCAGGCCGGCCAGCGGCACGCCGGCGGCCTCGGCGAAGGACAGCGACGACGGCTTGCGCGCCAGGCAGCGCTGCGGCGCCGGCACGAGCTCCGCCGTCGTCCCCCACTGGACGTCGTCCCGTCGGACGTAGCCGTAGACCTCGTCGCCGGGCGCGAACGCGGTGACCGAGGGGCCGGCCGCCTCGACGACGCCGGAGACGTCCCAGCCCGGCACGATCGGGAAATGGTGCGGATAGGCGCCGGCGAGGTAGCCCTGCCGGATCGCCATGTCGACCGGATTGACGCCGGCGGCGTGCACGCGGACCAGCACGGTGTCGGGGCCGACGGGCGGATCCGGCAGGTCGTCGCGGAGCTCGAGGACCGACCCGTCGCCGAACCGGTCATAGGCGATGCCCCTCACCGGCGCCCCTTCACGTACCGGCCGAAGGCCTTCTGGATCTCCCGGCGCGAGTCCCGCTCGGCGAGGTCGTGCCGCTTGTCGTAGGACTTCTTGCCCTTGGCCAGCGCGAGCGTGGCCTTGACCTTGCCGTCCTTGAAGTACAGGTCGAGCGGCACGAGGGTCAGGCCGCCCTCCTTGGTCTTGCCGATGAGCTTCTCGATCTCGGCGCGGTGCATCAGCACCTTGCGCTTGCGGCGCGGGGCGTGGTTGGTCCACGTGCCCTGCGTGTACTCGGGGATGTGCACGTGCTGCAGCCACACCTCGCCGCCGTCGACGGTGGCGAAGCCGTCGACGAGCGAGGCACGGCCGGCCCGCAGGCTCTTCACCTCCGTGCCGGTGAGCACCAGGCCCACCTCGAAGGTGTCGAGGATCGAGTAGTCGTGCCGCGCCTTCTTGTTCTGGGCGATGAACTTGCGCCCGGTCTCTCGCGGCATGCCTCCAGGTTACTGAGGCGGTTCCACCCGGCTCAGCCGTTGGTGGCCACCACCCGGATCCGGTCGTTGAGGGTGTCCGCGATCAGCAGTCGTCCCTGCCGGTCGAACGACACCCCGCGCGGGCTGTGCAGGCTCGCCTTCGCGGCGGGTCCGCCGTCGCCGGCGAAGCGGCGCACCCCGTCGCCCGCGAGCGTGGTGATGACCCCGGATGCCAGCGGGACCCGACGGATCCGGGCGTTGTCCGAGTCGGCGATGTAGAGCACGCCGCCCGCGACGGTGAGGCCGCGCGGCACGTTGAGCCGCGCCCGCGTCGCGGACCCGCCGTCTCCGCTGAAGCCGGCCTGTCCGGTGCCCGCGATCGTGGCGATGACGCCGTTGGTCCCGACCCGCCGGATCCGGTCGTTCAGGCTGTCGGCGATGTAGAGGACCCCGGACGAGTCGAGCGCGATCCCGCGCGGAGCCTGGATCCGCGCCTGGGTGGCCGGCCCTCCGTCACCGCTGTACCCCCCGACCCCTGTACCGGCGACGGTGCGGATGATGCGCGTGCCGAGGTCGACCCGCCGGATGCGGTGGTTGTCGCCGTCGGAGAACCAGAGGGAGGTGCCCGTCACGACGAGCGCCTTCGGCAGGTTGATGCGCGCCGAGGTGGCCACGATGCCGTCGCCGTTGTATCCGCCGACGCCAGTGCCCACGACGGTCCGGATGATGCCGTCCGTTGTCACCCGGCGGATCCGGCTGTTGGCCGAGTCGGCGATCCAGAGGTTGCCCGCGCCGTCCACGGCGACGTCGTGCGGCCAGTGCAGCGCGGCGTTGGTGGCGCGGCCGCCGTCCCCGCTGTAGCCACCGGAGCCGTTGCCGGCGACCGTGCTGATCCGGCCGTCCGGCGCGATCCGACGGATCCGGTTGTTGAAGGTGTCGGCGACGTAGAGGCTGCCGTCCGGGCCGGTGGCGATCTGCCCGCGCGGCTGGTTGAGCGCCGCGGCGACCGCAGGACCGCCGTCACCGCTGAACGCGGCGGCGCCGGTGCCGGCCAGCGTCCCGATGGTGGACGCCGGGCTGATCGCGGCCGCCGCCGAGGACGCCGTACCCCACCCGGCGAGGACGAGCGCGACGATCGCCAGCACCAGGCGGGGTGAGCGGCGGGACATGGGGATCCGATCAGCGGGGAACTCCGCCCCCGTTCCCCCGCCCGGGGGTGACGGGCGGCCGTGATCCTGCCCGCTGGCCCCCGTTCGCGCAACGGTGCGGTGCCGGAACCAGAAGATCATCGATCCTGTCGTCGTGTCGCCCGAGCCGCGACCGACCACCTGTACGGCCGACCCCGTCGGGAGGACGCTGCGAACTCCACCGAGCCGTCATGTGCACGTCAGGATGACCGAGATGGCGAAGACTCTGCTGGGGATGCCGAAGGGGACGTGGGTGACCGCGCTGGGCGCGAGCGCCGCCCTGTTCGGGGGCGCCGGGCTCCTGGCGCCTCGGGCGCTGGGGGCGGCCTACGCCGTGCCGCCCTCCCCGCACACCGCGCAACTGCTCCGCCTGTTCGGCACCCGGATGCTGGCGCTGGCGGCGTGGACGTTCACCGCCCGCACGGAGGAGGAGGTCGACCGGGTTCTGGCCGTCGCGGCCGGCCTGAACGCCGTCGACGCGCTCACCGCACTGGCGACGTCCGGGTCCACGGGCCGGGCCGGCGCGGTGCGGGCGGCAGCGACCAGCGGAGGCTTCGGCGCCCTCGGCTGGGCCGTGCGCTCGCTGGACGCGTGAGCCGTCGCGTCCCTGGACGTCAGAGGCGGACGTACAGCCGCAGCGTCACGTAGGCGGCGACGGCGGCGAGCGTGACGCCGACCCCCGAGACGATCAGGCTGTTCGTGAGGACGTCGGCCCACTCGATCGGCGGGATGATCCCGGCCTTGATCGGCCCGGCCAGGGTCTTGTCGACGAAGAGCAGCTTGGCGAGGATCAATCCGCCGGCGGCCAGCAGCCCGCCGATGAGCCCGGCGATCGCGGCCTCGAGGATGAACGGCAGCTGGGTGTACCAGCGCGAGGCGCCGACCAGCCGCATGATGTTCGTTTCGTTGCGCCGGTTGAACGCGGCCAGCTGGATGGTGTTCGAGATGAGCAGCAGCGCCGCGAGCGCCTGGACGACGGCGATGGCGATCGTGGCGTTGCGGGCGCCGTTGAGCAGGCTGAACAGGCGGTCGAGGAAGTCGCCCTCGTCGCGCACCTGGTCCACGCCGCCCTCCCCGTCGGGGAACTGCTCGGCGATGACGGGGTAGCGCTCCGGGTTCTTCAGCTCGACGCGGAAGCTCTCGGGCAGCGCGTCCGCCGGCGTGTTCTCGACCAGCTCGGGCTGCTGGCTGAACTGCTGCTGGAAGCGCGCGTACGCCTCGTCCTTGCTCTCGTAGATGTAGCTGGCGACCTCCTTGGAGCCGTCCAGCTCCTGCTCGATCGCCGTCCGCTGCTCGTCGGTGACGTCGTCGGCCAGGAAGATGGAGACCTGGACCTTGTCGTAGTAGATCTCCTTCATGTCGGTGATCATCCCGGCGATCAGCAGACCGGTGCCCATGAGACCGAGCGAGATCGCCGTGGTCAGGATCATCGCGACCGTCATGGTCAGGTTGCGACGCAGCCCGGTGGCCACCTCGGAGAGGACGAAGTTGACGCGCATGAACTTCCTGTCGTGACGTGCGGCAGTGAGGGGGACGCGCTGGGATCTCGCCGGGCCGGCTAGCGGCCGACGCCGTACACGCCGCGGGCCTGGTCGCGGGTGAGCGCTCCCCCGTTGAGCTCGATGACGCGGCGGCGCATCGAGTCGACGATGTGGTAGTCGTGCGTCGCCATGATCACCGTGGTTCCGGTGCGGTTGATCCGCTCCAGCAGCAGCATGATGCCCTCGCTGGTGTCCGGGTCGAGGTTGCCGGTGGGCTCGTCGGCCAGCAGGACCAGGGGTCGGTTGACGAACGCGCGGGCGATGGCGACGCGCTGCTGCTCACCGCCGGAGAGCTCGCTGGGCAGCCGGTTGGCCTTGCCCTCCAGGCCGACCATCTCCAGCACCTCGGGGACGACGCGGCGGATCGTGCGGTGCGGCTTGTTGATCACCTCGAGGGCGAACGCGACGTTCTGCGCCACGGTCCGGTCCCGCAGGAGGCGGAAGTCCTGGAAGACGCAGCCCATGGTGCGGCGCAGCTTCGGGACGTTCCACTTGCTCATCGTGTTGAGCGTCTTGCCGTTGACGATCACCGTGCCCGTGGTCGGGTCGTCCTCCTTCAGCAGCAGCCGCAGGAAGGTCGACTTGCCCGAGCCGGAGGAGCCGATGAGGAAGACGAACTCGCCCTTGCCGATCTCCGTGGTCACGTCGTCCAGCGCAGGCCGGGAGCTGGCCGGGTAGAGCTTGGTGACGTGTTGCAGTTCGATCACGAGGCGCCACGGTACCTGCCCCGCGCCTCATCACGACCGCTTCGGGCCGAGACTCACCGCACCGCTCGTCCCGTCCTCCCCGCTGGCCTCGGAGGACGCCGGACGCGCCCGGTTTCCTGTGAATCCGGACGCTCGCGTCAGGAGCGGACGGCGGACGTCCATCCCTGCCGGTGGAGCATCTCGAACCCGTCGAGCATCAGGTCGAGCGTGAACTCGAACTCGAACTGGTCGTCGCAGCCACCGCCGACCGTCGAAGCATCGTCGTGGGACGCGGCCGTGGCCATCTCCACGATGTGCGGATAGCGCTCGGCAAACCCGGCGAACATCGCCGCCCTCTCCGCCGGGTCCGCCGGGGGTGTGGGCGTCGGGAAGACCTCGCGGGTGAAGCCCCACATGCGGGTGCCGAGGGCGTGCATCACGTGGTGGGTCAGGTCGACGGAGAAGCCGCCCGCCCGGAAGAGGCCGATGAGCGAGTTCATGTGGTCCAGCACGACCGGTGAGGCGGACGTGCGCGACTCGATCACCTGCAACGCCCACGGGTGGCGCAGCAGCGCCCGACGCGCGGAGAGGACCTGCTGGCGGACGGCGCGCTTCCAGTCGGGGCCCGGCGTCGCGAGGTCGATGTCGCCGACGATGACGTCGACCATGCCGTCGAGCAGCTCCGCCTTGTTCGCCACGTGCTTGTAGAGCGCCATGGGCACCACGCCGACGCGCTGAGCCAGCTGCCGCATGCTCAGCGCGTCGATGCCGGCGTCGTCCGCGAGTTCCACCGCCGCGCGGAGCACCTGGTCGCGGTTCAGCCGAGCGCGCCGGGGCTTCTCCGCGCCCTCGTCGGGCGCGCCGCTGCTTGACACGTGTACACCGTACACCTACGGTCCCGGTATCGGGTGTACGCCGTACGCCTGACTACCCCTTCCGAGGACGGCAGCCCCCATGAGCTCCCCCCGCACGCGCCAGTGGCCGGTGCCCGCCGGGCTGATCCTGCTGAGCCTCGTCCCGGTCGTGGCGGGTGCGGCCCGGGTCACCCAGCTCACCGGCGGTGCCGAGGTCACGGCGGAGAACGCCCGCTTCTTCGCCTCGCCGGCCCCCGTGCTGGTGCACATCGTCGGCGCGAGCCTCTACTGCCTGCTCGGGGCGTTCCAGTTCGTCCCCGCGCTCCGGCGCCGCACGCCCTGGCACCGCATCGCCGGGCGACTGCTGGTGCCCCTCGGGCTCGCCGCGGCGCTGTCCGGCGTGTGGATGACGCTGTTCTTCCCGCGCCCGCCCGCCGACGACCTGCTGCTGACGCCGATGCGGCTGGTCTTCGGCATCGCGATGGCCGCCTGCCTGGTCCTCGGGGTCACCGCGATCCGCCGGCGGGACTTCACCGCGCACCGCGCCTGGATGACCCGCGCCTATGCGATCGGACTCGGCGCGGGCACGCAGGTGCTCACCCACCTGCCCTGGATGGTGCTGGTCGGGCAGCCGAGCGGATCGGCCCGGGTCGTGCTCATGCTGGCCGGCTGGATCATCAACCTGGCGGTGGTCGAGTGGGTCCTGCGCCGGCGGCCGACCCGCTCGAGGAGGGCGGTCGTCAGCCCGCGGCCACCGACTCCTGCTGCCGCCGCCAGCGGATCCCCGCTTCGATGAACGAGTCGATGTCGCCGTCCAGCACCGCCGTGGTGTTGCCGGTCTCCTGCTCGGTCCGCAGGTCCTTGACCATCTGGTAGGGGTGCAGCACGTAGGAGCGCATCTGGTTGCCCCAGCTGCTGCCCTCGCCCTTGAGCGCGTCCATCTCGGCGCGCTGCTCCTCCTGGCGCTTGACCAGCAGCCGTGCCTGCAGGACGCGCAGCGCGGCCGCGCGGTTCTGGATCTGGCTCTTCTCGTTCTGGCAGGAGACGACGATGCCGGTGGGCAGGTGGGTGATGCGGACGGCGGAGTCGGTGGTGTTGACGCTCTGACCGCCCGGCCCGGACGAGCGGAAGACGTCGATCCGCATCTCGTTCTCAGGAATCTCCACGTGGTCGGTCTGCTCGACGACCGGCAGCACCTCGACGCCGGCGAACGACGTCTGGCGGCGTCCCTGGTTGTCGAACGGCGAGATGCGCACCAGCCGGTGCGTGCCCTGCTCGACCGAGAGGGTGCCGTAGGCGTAGGGCACCTTGACGGAGAAGGTGGCCGACTTGATGCCCGCCTCCTCGGCGTAGCTGACGTCCAGCACCTCGACCGGGTACTTGTGCCGCTCCGCCCAGCGCAGATACATGCGCATGAGCATCTCGGCGAAGTCGGCGGCGTCCACTCCCCCGGCCTCGGACCGGATGGTCACCAGCGCCTCGCGGGCGTCGTACTCGCCGGCGAGGAGGGTGCGCACCTCGAGCTCGTCGATGGCCTTGCGCAGGCTCTGCAGCTCGCGCTCGGCCTCGGCCGTCACGGATTCGTCGTTCTCCTCCGCGGCCATCTCGTGCAGCAGGCCGACGTCGTCCAGACGGCTGCGCAGCTCCTCGATCCGGCGCAGGTCGCCCTGGAGGTAGGAGAGCTTGGAGGTGAGCGCCTGGGCGCGCTCGACGTCGTCCCAGAGGTCCGGCGCGGCGGCCTGCTGCTCGAGTTCGGCGACCTCCCGCCGCAGCCGGTCGACGTCGAGAACCGCCTCGATCGACTGGAGGGTCGTGTCGAGCTCATCGAGGGCGGTGGAGAAGTCGGCGGCCACGTCGATCCAGGGTAGTGCGCCCCGGACGACGTCCGTGTCACTGCGCCCCGGCGGCCTCCGGCCGGGACGTGCGCGCGTTCCGCAGCGCCCACTCGAGCACCTCGTCGGCGATGCGCTCCCAGCCCTCCGCCATCGGCAGCAGGTGCGGGTAGCCCTCGTACTCCCGGATCTCGGTGACGGCGTCGCTCTTGTAGTGCTTGAAGTTCGAGCGCTGGATGGCCGGCGGCATCAGGTGGTCCTCGCTGCCGGAGACGAACAGCAGCGGTGCGCGCCGCTCGTTCTTGTAGTCGACGTACGCGTCCTGCGGGCCGGGCATGAAGTTGGCCAGCGTCGCGTCCCACAGGATCCGGCCGGACGCCGGCACGTGGTAGCGCTGGTAGAGCCGCAGCGACTCCTCGTCGGAGAAGGTGTTCGCGAACGCGTAGTGCCACTGCTCGGGGGTGAAGCCGACGGGCCGGTGCCGGTTGGCCGGGTTCTTGAACGCGACGAACGTCGAACGCAGCTGGGACAGGGGCACGACCCGCACGCCCTCGGTGGGCGCGGAGTTGAGCCCGACGCCGGCCGCGCCGTACCCCCGGTCGAGCAGGACCTGGGTGAGGGCACCGCCGGCCGAGTGGCCCATGAGGATCGGCGACTTCTCCAGCGGCGCGACGACCGAGATCAGGTGGTCGACGATCTGGGCCAGCGTGAGGTCGCCGATGAAGGCCGGGTCGGCGTTGAGCGCCTCGACCTCGACCTCGAACCCGGGGTAGGCGGGAGTGAGCACCCGGAAGCCCTTGCGCTCGTAGTGCTCCTTCCACTGCTCCCAGCTGCGTGGGGTCACCCAGAACCCGTGGATCAGGACGATCGTGTCGGGTGCGGTCGCGTCGGTCATGGCCGTTCCTCCTCTGCCCGCTTCGTCGGTCGGAGCGTCCCAGCCGGTCCGGCGCTGCGGTGTGCCGTCCGTGCACATCTCTGGTCCTCCCGTGCACGGATGGCCACTGGCTGGGGGGTGTGCACGGCACTCCAGGACTGCCATGCTCGATCCGGTCCCCCGCGGAAGGAGGCGGGCCGGTGCTGCTCCTCGACACCACAGGCGTCCCGCTGCACGAGCGGGTCGACGCCTTCTGCACGGCCTTCGGCCTGGCGTCGGTGCCCTGCCGCGTGGAGCAGCTCGGGCCGCCCGAGCGGATGCACGCGCGCATGCACCTGAGGCAGTACGGCGAGGCGAACCTGTTCAGTGCCGACGCCTCGGGCTTCCGGCTGGTGCGCACGCCGAAGCACGTGCGGATGGACTCACCGCCCGTGGTCGCGATCGCCGTCCAGACGAGCGGCGTCGGGCGCTTCGCCCAGTTCGGCGAGGAGCGGCTGGTGGGCTCGTCGACCTGATGGTCAGCGACCTCACCGCGCCGTACTCGTTCGACTGGACCGACGACGGCGGCTCGCGGGCCTTCCAGATCCCTTACGACGTGCTCGGCCTGCCCGAGGACCTCGTCCGCGCCGCCGCGCCGCGGCTCGCCGCGAGCCCGCTGCACGACCTCGTGCACGAGTACCTGCGCCGGCTGGCCGTCTCCGCGGACGAGCTGGCCGGGTCCGCGGCGGCGACGTCGGTGGGCACGGCGACCGTGGAGCTGGTGCGAGCGCTGCTGATCTCCGCTGCGGAAGACGACCGCCGGTGGCCGGCCACCCGGCGTGACACGCTGCAGACGCGTGTGCGGGTCTACGCCGCCCAGCACCTGTTCGACCCGGAGCTCACGCCCACAGCTCTCGCGCGGATCCACAACGTGTCGGTGCGGCAGCTGTACAAGGCCTTCGCGGAGGCCGGGCTGAGCCTCGAGCAGTGGATCCTGACCCAGCGCCTCGAGGCGGCCCGAGCGCGGCTGGCCTCGCCCACCGGCCGGCGTCGATCGATCGCCGCCATCGCCCGCGCCACCGGCTTCCGGGACGCAAGCCACTTCTCCCGCCGGTTCCGCGCGGCGTACGGCATGACGCCCCGCGAGTGGCAACGGCTCTCGGCCGAGAGGGGAGGCACATGACCGCGCCGATCGGCGAGCCGGAACCGCGGCGAACGCGGGCGGACTACGCCCGCGGCCTGCCCGACCACCACGACCCGACGGCCGGCATCGGCGGTGCCGCGCCGGCGCAGTCGGCGCTCTCGCTGCGGCTGATCCTGGCCGTGTTCGGCCTGGTCGTCTGCCTGGCCGGCGGGGTGCTGGTGCTGATCTCGCCGCTGCCGACCTGGTTCGGCGTCGCGCTGCTCGTCCTGGCGGCGGTGGCCGTCGTCGACCTCGTCGTCATCCTCCGCCGCAAGGCCCGCGGCGAACCCGGCTGAGTCCTAACCGGCCAGGCGGACGACAGCGGCGACGAGCTCGCGGCCGTCGAGCAGCGCGCGGTCGTTGTGGTCGGCGCCGGGCACCTCGACCGCCTCCCGCAGGTCGGCCGCCGCGTCCGCCACGGCCCGGCTCTGCGACGGCGGCACGATCGAGTCCGCACCGCCGTAGACCACGACCGTCGGCACCTGCACCCGGGCGATCCGCTCCGCGACCGGGTAGCGGTCGCGCAGCAGCGCCCGCACCGGCAGGAACGGGTAGTGCACCCGCCCCACGGCGGCGAGGTCGATGAACGGCGAGCGGAGCACCAGGCCGGCCGGCGGGTGCTCGACGGCCAGCTCGGTGACGACGGCGCAGCCCAGGCTCTCCCCGTAGTAGAGCAGCCGCCTCGGGTCGACTCCGGCCTCGTCGACCAGCCAGCTCCGTGCGGCCCGGACGTCCAGCGCCAGGCCCTCCTCGCTCGGGCTGCCCGGGTTGCCGCCGTAGCCGCGGTAGTCGAACAGCAGCACGGACAGCCCTTCGTCGGCCAGCGCCCGGGCCAGCGGGGCGCGCAGGTCGCGGGCGCCGCCGTTGCCCTGGGCCACGAGCACGGCCGGCGCCGCGCCGTCGGCGGCGGGCAGCCACCAGGCGCCGAGCCGCAGGCCGTCGGAGGTGGTGAGCTCGACGTCCTCGGCGCCCGGCAGCAGGGTGCCCGCCGACGGCATGGGGCTGGTGTCGGGGAGGTAGATCAGCCGCCGCTGCAGCGCCCACAGGGCACCGGTGATCGTCGCCATCAGAGCGAGGACGACGACCAGCGCGACGAGCACCCGGCGACGCACGTCATGCCTCGCGGGTCTCCGCGGTGAGCCACTCGAGGTAGGCGGGGTCGCCGCCGACCAGCGGCAGCGCGATGACGCACGGCACGTCGTACGGGTGCAGCTCGGCCGTCCGCGCGACGATCGCCGGCACGAGAGACCGGCGGGTGTGCAGGCCGACGCGGGCCTCGGCCTCGTCGTGGACGGCGCCCTCCCACCGGTAGACCGAGCGGATCGCGGGAATCACCTGCCCGCAGGCCGCCAGCCGCTCCTCCACCAGGGTGCGGGTGAACCCGGCCAGCCAGTCGGCGTCGGCGGCGGTGACCACCACCTCGCAGAAGTCGCTGTCGTCCACGTCGGCATTCTCGCCGGGTAGCGGCAGGCGACGTCACGCTGGCTATGCAGGGGACGGCCGGCCGGGCCCCGTTCCGTGCCGCCCACCGTGGGTGCCGGTGGGCGGCACGGAGCGGCATCGGCCTAGCGGCGGGCGAACATCGCGTCCTGCGCGTAGCCGTCGTGCGGCTCACCCGTGTAGGCGTCGATCTGCGGTGAGGTGACCAGCCGGTTGAGGCCCGTCCAGACGACGTTGATCGCGTCGTCCGAACCGACGGCCAGGCCGGTGTAGTCACCGTGGAAGACGTTGCAGTCCTTCCCCTCCGCATCGGTGATCGGCGGATCGGTGTACCCGTCGGGCCCGCAGATGCGGGGCCAGCCGTCCTCCGGCACGTACTGACCGGCCCAGTGGGTGACCGAGATGTCGATCTGCTCCCCCGCCGAGCGTCCGGCGCCGTCCGGGACGAGCACCTCCCGGCCGGTGACGGACACGGCCCCGGACGCCGACGTCCGCGGCGCGACCGTCAGCAGCACGTGGTTGAACGTGTCGTTCAGACCACCACCGGGATCTGCGATGCCCTCGTTCGAGTCGTACGCGACTGCGAGCGACCCGTCGGAGCGGAAGTCCGCCCACGGGAACCACTGGTCACCGGCGGCCGTGTCGACCGAGATGCGCGGGTTCCACGTCGTGCCGCCGTCCCAGCTCTCCGCCATGTAGATGTTGGTGTTCGTCACGGCATTGCACGGGTTGTAGTCCGGCGCCTCCCCCGGGATCTCGTCGAGGCAGCTGGCCGGTGCGGCGTCATGGACCCCCGCGAAGTTGTCGTTGTAGACGACCACCCAGTGGTCGGAGTCGGTCGGGTCGGCCGTTATGGTGCCCGGCGACTGCCAGCGGATCTGGTGCCCGGTCACCGTCTGCCGCCCGATGACGCTCCACGGGGTATCGGCTGCGCCGTCCTCGAGGTGCGCGATCACCGTCGGGTCGGTGAACGTCGCTCCGCCATCTGTCGACTTCACGGCGAGCAGCGTGGACTCGAACTCCCCCGGTGTCTCCCACGCTGTCGGGATGTTGCCGTTCTGGAAGTGGACGACGAGGTCACCGTTGGGCGCGACCTCCGGGATGGGGAAGCCGTTCTCGTCGCACTCGTTCGCCGCACCGGTGCTCTGCTCTGTGCAGAGCGCGTTGGTGCCCGAGATGTCCTTCGGGTTCGACCAGGTGCGGCCGCCGTCGTCCGAGTAGGCGAAGTACACGGCCGACTCGGCGTAGGCGCCCTGAAGAGCGTTCAGGAAGCGCGCCGAGACGAGGTAGGCCCGGCCGTAGAAGGGCGACGTCGGAGTGTTGTCGACCGTCAGCCACTCCTTGTCGAAGAACACCGCCTGGTTGGCCGGACCGATGCTGGCGCCCTTGCCCTTCATGACCGTGACCGGCTCACTCCACGTGATGCCGCCGTCGGGTGAGTGGCTCACCGAGACGTCGCCCTGGGCCACGAAGGCGCTGCCCTGGCCCCCGGTGTTCTCCAGCTGAGCCATCATCGCCCAGCCGGTCTCGGCGGTCTCGCCGCTCAATTCCCCGTTGAACGCCGGGGAGGGGTCACCCGCGCCGTTGCCACTGCGCATCGGGATCTGACCGTCGACCCAGGTCTCGCCTGCGTCGAAGGACGTGAAGAAGCCGGTGGGCACGAGGGCTTGGCGGACGCCGGTGGAGTTGTTGAACCGGTAGAAGTAGTCGTTGGAGCCGGCCAGCAGCGCGGTGGGCACCTTCGGGTTGACGACGATCGCCAGCTCGTTGTCGGGGTTGAAGTCCTGGCGGTAGGGCTCCAGGTCGTTGCAGGAGATGTCCATCGCTCCGTCGGGACCGCCGTACGCATCGCCGGCGGCCACGCTGCAGCGATAGCGCTCGATCTGCACCTTGCTGAACTGCCCACCACCGCCGGTGGTGGCGCCCCCGTCCCCCGGATCGATCACCGGTCGGACGACCAGGGGGGTGCTTCCGAACGGCCGGTCACGGGCGTCGGACGCGGGTGCCGTGACGACCGAGGTCGCGAGTACGGCGACGGCGGCTACGCCGAGCGATCTGATGCGCATGAGCGCTCCCCAGCGGGCCCGGGGAGCGAATTCCGCTCGGTGGCCGGGCGCGGATCGCGGGCCATGTTGGTCCTGCGTCGTGGACCGGTCAACGGCTCGAAGCGCCCTTCTCGTTCCTTCTGCGGCGTCCCCAGCTCGTCGCAGGTCAGGACGACGCCGTTTCTCGCCCTACCTGGACGGCCAGACGACGGCGAACCGCTCGAAGACCACCTCGTGCTCCTCGGTGAACTCCTCGCCGCGGGCCGCGCAGGTGCGGGCGAAGTAGCGGCGGTGCTGGTCCAGCCAGTCGGCGCGGGTGCGCTCCCCCTCGCCCTCGTCCCAGGCGAAGGCGTCGTCCACGCTCGCGATCGGGCCGATGCGCAGCTCCCTCGTCCGCAGTACCGCGCGCGGCGTCCCCGACCCGTCGCACGCGATCCAGTGCCCGCCGATCCGCGGCAGCGGCTCCCCGTCGGCGGCGAAGTCGGCGACCAGGCCGGCGGTCGCCCGCTTCGGCCCGTGCAGGACGAGGCCGATCAGTTCGTCGGCCAGCTCCGTGGAGTCGCCGAAGCGCTCGACCGGGTGCTCGTCGCCGACCGAGGCGCGCGCTGGATGCGCGGCCACGTAGTCCCGCCACATCCGCTCGGCGGCCTCGAGGTCGAGCGGGGCGGGCGGCGTCCGGACGTCGTCGGTCACGGACGGCAGTGTCGCAAGCGTCCGGGCCCGCGTGAGCACCGTTACGACGCCGTGCGCATTTCGACTGGAATGTCAGCGCCCTCAGACCGTTGAGACAGGTGCCGGTCCGGTACATGCCCCCGGGCCTCACCTTCGTCGCTACGTGCGACCACTCGCCGAGAGGCGGCTGTCGGGCCGGCACCACGAAGCGCGGCGGTCGCCCGGTATCCCGGGCGGCCGCCGTTGCTCGTTCATCAGGCCGAGCTCCGCGAGGGCGCCGCGCAGCGCTGATCCGTGGTGGCATTCGCTCCGCCGACCCGGTCGACCGGACCGGGTTCCGGACGAGGGCGGGCGACGGTGGACGTTCTGGGTCGGGTGCTCGGGCACCCGCTGACGCTGCTCCTGCTCGGTGCCGCGCTGTCCGGGCTGCTCGTGCCGTGGGTGGCTCGCGGCTGGCAGGACCAGCGCAAGGCGCTCGAGGTCAAGGCGGCGCTGGCGGAGCGGCTGACCCGGGCCGTCGTGGAGATCGCGACGGCCGTCCAGTTCGTGCTGGTCCGGGCCGCGTCGCAGTCGCAGGAGGACTTCGACACGGCCTACCGGACGTGGCAGCTGGAGAAGTCGGTGCTGACGTCGCTGCTGGATGCGTACTTCCGGGACGGTGCGGTGACCGCTGCCTGGACGCACTGCCGGGCGCTGGCGACGGCGTACTACGTGCAGTCAGGGATCCCGGCGGGACCGGGACGCGAGCGGTACCTGGGCGCGGTGGCGGCCGGACTGGCCCAGGTGCCGCCGTCCGACCTGTCCGACGACCCGGGTGGCGCGGCGACGGACGACGCCCGCGGCCGGGCTCTCGCGGACCCCCGCGTGCTGCGGGCAGAACTGGACCGCGCCCTGACGCACTGCGTGTCCGCGGTGCTCGACGCACATATCAGCCTGGTCGGCTCCCGGCGCTGATCTCCCTCGGCGTCTCAGCTCGCCCGGCGGACGTGGGTCGTGCGGCGGGTCGCCGGCCGCCGCACCGGATCGCGGCCGCAGGCCAGCTCGATCCACTCGTTCTTCTCGCGGCTGGCCATGTCGGCCCAGTCCCAGGGGATCGCCCGCGGGGCCTCGGTGAAGCGCCAGAGGTCGAAGGCTTTTCGACCCAGGAGCTCCTCCTGGTAGGTCCAGTCGTCCACGGGGGGTCTCCTCAAAGGGGAAGGCGGAGTTCCGGTGATGTTGTCGCCTGCGGCGCGGTCTGTCGAGACCTGTTCGTGATCTTTCCGCGCGTCCTCACGCGCTGTCGCCTTCGGTTTCCGCTCTTGCGCTCCGGCCTTAGCCTGTGGGGCATGCCTGCCGAGGACCTGCAGTCCTTGATCCGGCGTCGCCTCTGGGAGCTGGCTAGGACCGGTGAGGAAGCGGCGCGCCGTGCGCGCTGGGTGCTGCCACCGGAGACGGTCGAGCGCCTGGCCCGGGGCAGGAGCTTCATCACCGAGGGGCTGGCCCCCTACCTGGCGCAGGCGCTCCACGTCCCGGAGAACCGGGTCCGCAAGGCCGCCGGGCTGCCGCTGGTGCCGGACGAGCGCATCAACATCACGACGCAGCCGCACATCTGGCTGGTCAAGCGGAAGGACGACGGCGAGCAGGACGACGCCGCCGGCTAGGCACGCGGACCGCCTCGCGCCGGAGGTCCTCGACAGCGCTGACCTGCGCCGACATCCTCCACCTCACACGAGTGCCGTCGTCGCGGCGCCGAGGGCTGTTCGGGGGAGTCCGTGGTGAGCCGTGCCGTGCTGCTTCTGGTCACCGCCGCTGCCGGCGTCGCCCTCGTCGCCGGCCCGCGAGACGCCTCACCGGCGATCGCCGCCGCGGCCGACACGGAGACGCCGACGGTCACCGTCCTCTCCGAGGACGTGACGCTGATGACGACCAGCCACCTCCGCGACATCTGGCACGGCAACGCGACACGGGCGTTCGGGTGGGTGCTCGTCGACGGCCCGTGTCCGGCCAAGATGTGGGCGGGCCTGGTCACGTCGGCCGGACTCGACCCGGCCCTGACGACATGGACGGACGGCCCACGGACATTCGAGCCGGTCAACGTGCTGCAGACCTGCCGTGTGCCGGTCCGCGTGTCCGGGGTCGCGCTCGCCGAACCGGCGTCGGGCCTGCTGGTCCTGCGAGCGCCCGGGCTCACCGCGGCGACCGTCTCGACCACCGTCGTCCGCACCTCCGGAGGGTGGGTGTACGCGACGGTCTTCCTGGTCGCACTCGCGGTGGGGCTGCTCACGGGAGCCGGATTGCGGACGCTCGTCCGCAGCCGCACCGTGCCGTCGACCTGGAAGTTCTCCGACGCCTACGCCTCCACCACGACCGGACTGGTGGCGGCCGCGGCCGCCCTGCTGACGGCCAGCGGCGTGCTCGGCGAGTACGCGCCGCAGTACGCCACGGGAGGCGTGCTCGCGGCCAACATCGCCGTCGCCGCGCTGGTGCTCCTCGCGCCGCTCACCTTCACGGCGTTCGTCGGCAAGGCCCCGCTCCGCGCGTTCTCCGTGGCGGCAGGCATCACCTTGGTGGCAGCCACCGCCCAGGCACTTCTCGTCGTTGTGGTCCTGGTCAGCGGGTCGACGAACGGCTCCGCGCGCGGCGCAGCACTGGTCCTCGCCATCATGCTCATCGGCATCCTCGTCGCCTACGCGGTGCGGACCGCCAGGGCCTTCCCGAAGGGAACGCCACCGGAGGACTGGCATCCGGGGTCCGCCAGCCTCTGACGCCGCCGCGGCCGGGTCATCGACCGAGCGACCGCTGCGCCAGCTCCCGCTCCCCCGCCGCCGCGTCGCGCTGGCCGGGCCCGGCGTCGGTGCCGGACGCCGGCCCGTGCTCGTCGTCGTCGAGCATCGTCGCCTCGTCGAACGGGTCCTGCCCGGACAGCGCGGCCGACAGCTGCTCGCGGTCGAGCTGGCTGGTCCAGGTGGCCACGAGCACGGTGGCGACGGCGTTGCCCGCGAAGTTGGTCAGCGCGCGTGCCTCGGACATGAAGCGGTCGATGCCGACGATGAGGCCGACGCCGTCCAGGAGCTCCGGCCGGTGCGCGGACAGGCCGCCGGCGAGGGTGGCGAGCCCGGCGCCGGTGACGCCGGCCGCGCCCTTCGAGGCGATGATCATGAACAGCAGAAGGCTGATCTGCTCGCCGAGTGACAGCGGGTCACCCAGTGCCTCGGCGATGAACAGCGACGCCATCGTCAGGTAGATGGCGGTGCCGTCGAGGTTGAACGAGTAGCCGGTCGGCACCACGATGCCGGCGACCGGCTGGCTGACGCCGGCGTGCCGCATCTTGGCGATCAGCCTCGGCAGCGCCGTCTCCGACGAGGACGTCGACAGGATCAGCAGGAACTCGCGGCCGAGGTACTTGAGCAGCGCGAAGATGTTGACCCGGCTGACGAACCGCAGGATCAGGCCGAGGACGACGAAGACGAACAGGGCACAGGTGATGTAGAAGCCGCCCATGATCACGGCGAGGCTCTTGAGCGCCTCCCAGCCCGTCGCCCCGACCACGGACGCGATGGCCCCGAAGGCCCCGATCGGCGCCAGCCACATGATCATCGCGAGGATGCGGAAGACGAGCTTCTGCAGGTAGCCGATCGCGTGCAGGATCGGCTCGCCGGATCGCCCGAGGGACTGGATGGCGAAGCCGACGAGCAGCGCGACGAGCAGCGCCTGCAGCACGGAACCCTCGGTCAGGGAAGAGAGCAACGTCGTCGGGATCAAGCCCAGAAGGAAGTCGACCGTCCCGCCGCTCTCCTCGGCCGTCGAGGCCAGCTCCGAGCCCCGGCCGCGCAGCTCCTCCGACAGCTCCAGCCCGTCGCCCGGGTGCAGGATGTTGCCCACGACCAGGCCGATGGCCAGTGCGACCGTGGACATGAGCAGGAAGTAGCCCAGTGCCAGGCCGCCGATCCGACCGACGCTCGTGGCCTTCCGGATGGCGCCGATGCCCAGCACGATCGTGCAGAAGATGACCGGCGCGATGAGCATCTTGATCAGCCCGACGAACGCCGTCCCGAGCCACTCGAGCTCGACCGCGAAGTCGGGGAACACGAAGCCGACGACGATGCCGAGCAGCACGGCCACGATGACCGAGATGTAGAGCCAGTGGGTGCGGTCCCGGCGGGCCTTCGCCGGGGTCTCGGTCGTCGCGGGTTCGGCGGCCATGGGGGCTCCTCGGTGAGCGGTGCGGCGGGGCGGTTCCGCCTACGCTTCGCGGCCCCCCGCCGCCCCGCAACCGGACGACGTCGGTCCGCGACGGCACGACGTGTCGCGGCGTCGGAGGCGCGAACTCCGGGCCGAAAGGGGCCGTCGGCAGGGTCGATCGGCCCTGTGTCGCCCCGGCGCACGAGCGGGAGGCTCGCCGCGCTCATTGCCCACGCCGCGGGGAGCGACGGGCCCGGAAAGGAGAGGTCCGATGACCAAGAAGCTGCTGACTGTCCCTGCCCTCGCGCTGCTCGTGCTCTCGATGGCGGGCCCTGCCGGTGCCGCACCGCTGGAGCGCGAGAACTACAGCGGCACCGACTCCTTCACCGACAGCCGAGTGCGGATTCGAGGTGACCGGCGACGTCGAGTTCTCCGGGGTCTTCATGCTCAAGGCCCCGAAGAGCCCCGGGGAGCCACCCCGACTCTTCGACAACTACGAGGTGCACGAGACGCTGACGGCGGAGGGGTCGACCCGTGTGCTGACCGTCGATCACCAGGGTCTCTTCAAGGACCTGCAGATCACCCACGTCGAGGGGACGGTGTACCAGTTCGTCTCCATGGAGGCGGGGCAGCCGTTCGTGGTCAGGGACGAGGACGGAAACGTGCTCATCCACGACCACGGCCTGCTGAGGACGACCTACCAGGTCGACACCCAGGGCGACACCGACCTCGAGAACGACGTGTTCATCGAGGGCTCGTTCGAGCTACTGGCCGACCACGGCAGCCACCCCGGCTTCTACGTGGACTTCTGTGACGTGCTCGAGGAGTACTTCTACGGCGAGTGACCGCCGCGGAGTTGTGCGG
Organism: uncultured Actinomycetota bacterium; assembly: GCA_963777095.1. Classification (GTDB taxonomy): domain Bacteria; phylum Actinomycetota; class Actinomycetes; order Mycobacteriales; family Geodermatophilaceae; genus CAVZOY01. The sequence goes on along the minus strand of CAVZOY010000003.1, from coordinate 102,447 downwards.
AAGCGGCGGGCTGAGGACCCTGCTGACCCATGAGCAGGGGGAGCGCGCGCTACGCCCTCGGAGCCGCCGCCGGAGCGGGCCTGACTGCCATCGTCCTGTGGGTCGTCGACCAGCTCCGGCGGGACTCGAGCGTCTCGGACAAGGACCTGACGACACGGAGGTCGTGAGCCAGAACGCGGAGAAAGGCGGAGCGGTCAGGGGTTGCTGCGCGGCGGCTGGCCGCAGTTCGCGAGCCCGAAATTGTCGATCAGCTGCGCCTGGGCGCCGCTGACGACGAGCGGCCCGAACTCGGGCGCCGCCAGTGAACTGACGACGGTGCCGGAGCAGTTGTGGTCGTTGGGCTCGGGATCGGCCAGCGCGCTTGGAGCGGTGGCGACCAGCGTCGCGCCGGCGAGAGCTACGGATGTGATCAGACGGGAAATGGACATGAGCCCTCCGAACAAATGGATCGGAAGGCCAGCGTCCAGGAGGCGCGCGGCCATGTCACTGCCATCGGTTCCGAAACCGCGCCGATGCGTCTGAGCGCGGTTATGGCGCTCGAGCAGCAGCAGCGGCGATGCGCACGAGCGCGACTCGACGAGCGTCATCCGTCCGACTCGCAGGACACCCCGACCGCCATCCGTATCAGCGGTCGATCCGCACGACCTCGTAGTCGAGCACGTCGACGACGCCGGTGAAGAGCGGCGGCAGCGACACGTCGAACCGCGCGTTCACCAGGTACAGGCTGCTGCCGAACCGAGCGACGGCCGTCGGCACGCGGAACAGGTCACTGGTGCGGGTCTCGACGACGGCACCGGAGGCCAGGTCCGGCGCCAGCTCCACGACGGCCAGTTGGTTGAGGAAGTTCTGCACGACGTAGAGCGTGCGGCCGTGCAGGAGGAGCCCGTCAGCACTGGGGAGGGCTTGCCCCGTCCCGGGGTCGAGCGGCACGTCGATCAGCGTGGCCGCGCCCGTGTCGGGGTCGATCCGGTACAGCACGCCCAGCGTCGAGTGCACCGCGATCAGGTCGTCTCCGTTCGGCGTCGCGACGATGCCGTTGAGGTTGATCGGCAACTCGCCCTCGGTCACGAACTGGAAGTCGCCGCTCAGCGGGAGCGCCGAGGCGCCCGCCGCCGGCAGGCCCCGGCGGTCCAGCGGGATCGTCCACAGCACGGCCGAGAGCGAGTCGGTGACGTAGACGGTCCCGTCCGCGATCACGACGTCGTTGGGGAGGCTCCCGGGCACGCCGTCGTCCGGAAGGAGCACCACATCGAGTAGCGCGCCGGCCGCCGGGTCGAAGACGAAGACGGCGCCCGCGCCGTCCTCGAAGCCGACCCCCCACAACAGTCCGGAGCTGCTGTCGAACGTCAGACCCGCGACGGCCCGGCCCTCCTCGCCGGGGACGACCACGCTGCCGGTGCCGGTGCGCAGGTCGCCGCCGTAGATCGCCCCGTTGAGCAGGGACCCCACGTAGAAGGTCGCTCCGGTGCCGACCTCGATGTCCTCGGGGTAGGAGCCGATCGGCAGCGGCAGGATGTCGGGGAAGGGCGCTTGCGCCGACGCCGGGACGGCGGCGCCCAGCGCCACCAGGACCGTCGTCAAGCAGAGGATCACGAGTCGCCGCATGACCGGCCCCTCTCGTCCACGGTGTGCATCGTCTCCGAGCGACGGAGGCGCCACGGGGACTTGGACTTGTCGGGACCGTACGCCCGCGCCACCCCGTCCGACAGGCTCGGCGGAACGGGCGTCGTCTGTTCGGACAGGCATGTGTTCAGGAGCGCCGATGCCGCGGCGCACCGGGGCCGCCATCGCGGCCCGGGTGCCTTGATCAGCGGCGGTCAACCGCGGACCATCCGTCGACGAACGGCGCCTGGTGTCGCGTACTCCCCCAGCGCGCCGACGTCTTCCCTCGTCGTCAGCAGCGGGCGGCGCCCCAGAGGCCGTTGGTCGGATCCGTGAAGAACTCGACCGACCAGGAGGCCGACGGGCAGCGACTGGATCATCCGTCGACGTAGCGGTCCCGTTCGACGACGAACTGCCCGGTCGCGGTGTTGGAGTCCACGAACTCCGGCAGCAGCGGGATCCGCACCGTCACGGTGACGCAGACCGAGAACTCCTCCCCCGGCGTCAGCGTCGGCGTGTACCCGCCGGCCGACTCGCACGGCACCCCGACCGCCGCGTACGCCAGCCGCACGTCGGTCGCCTCGACCGACTGGTCCTCCACCGCGATCCGCGCCGCGTCCTCGGCCCGCGCCATGCCGGTGGCGACGTCCGGCGCGGTGCCGATCGCCCGCCCGGCCTCGCGGGCCGCGGCGGTCGAGGCGAACACCCCGCGCTGCACCGCCGAGAAGCCGGCCACCACGTAGACCAGCGGCACGAACACGACCAGCGCGATGAACACGAACTCGACCAGCGCCGAGCCACGGTCACCCCGCACCATCCCGAGGCGACGCCGCAGCCACGTCACTGCACGGCCTCCTTGACCGACCGCCCGGTCACCGACAGCGGCAGCAGATTGCCCAGCGCCGGCACCAGTGAGGGCACCGCACCCGTGCAGCGCACGACCACCAGCGTCAGCCCGCTGTCCGCCTCGACCTCCTCGGCCGACGTGCACGACAGCCCCTGAGCGGTCCGCTCGGACGTCGCCCGCCCGACGATCTCCACCGTCCGCGGCGCACCGGCGTCCGACGGGCACGTCGGCGTTGGCCGCGTACCGCGCACCCTCCTGCGCGCTCGCCGTCACCACGTTGCGCACGTGCACGTAGACGGCCACCTGCAGCACCGCGAGCAGCAGCCCGAGGATCAGCACCGAGACCAGCACGAAGTCGACGACGGCGCTGCCCCGCTCGCCGTCGTCGGTCAGCCGGCGGACGCTCAGCCCGCACTCGTGACCGACTACAGCGCGTTCTGCACCGCCGTCACGATCGCCTGCCGGAACGGGATGAGGATGGCGAGCACGAGCGCCGCCGTCATCACCGTGATCATCACCCAGCCCGGGACGTCGCCCCGCTCGGGATCCTCGCCGCGCACCCGCGCGGCGAGCGCGGCCAGTGCCGCCAGGAGTGCGATGTACCAGCGCATGGTCGTCCTCTTCCTTCCGCGTCTCACTGCGCCAGCGAGACGATGCTGATGAGCCCCGGGAACAGGGCGAACAGGACGGTGACCGGCAGCACGAGGAACACGACCGGCACCATCATCTGGATCTCCTTGCGACCGCCCGCCTCGAGCAGCCGGCGCTTTCCGGCCTCCCGGACGTCGGCGGCCTGCGCGCGCAGCACCTCGGCCAGCGGGGTGCCGCGCTCGATGGCGACCAGCAGCCCGTCGACGAACCGCGCCAGCGGCTCCAACGACGTGCGGTCGGCCAGCTGCTGCAGCGCGTCGGTCAGCGGCATCCCCGACCGCGCCCGGCCCAGCGCGGACCCCAGCTCGCGGGCCAGCTCTCCCCCGGACAGCCGGGTCACCCGGGCGATCGCCGCCGCCGGCCCCTCCCCCGCGGTCACGGCCAGCGCCAACAGCTCCGCGACGACCGGGAACTCAGCCAGCAGCAGCTCCTCGCGCCGGCGCACCTGCTGGGTCAGCCACCAGTCGCGTCCCAGCACGCCCCCGAGCAGCCCGGCGACGCACAGCAGCCCGCCCGAGAGCAGGTTGAGACTGCCCGCCGCCAGCGCGCCGACCGCCGTCAGCACCGCTCCGCCCAGCAGGCCCAGCCCGCCCCAGACCACCTGCTCGACCCGGAAGTCCTCGACCGACGTCCTCCCGCCGAGCGCGTCCAGCCGACGGCGGACGGCGGCGCGCCCGCCGAGCAGCCGGTCGACCAGCCGCGCGCCGTCGGCGACGGCCGGGCCGAACACCTTGCGGACGGCGTCGAGCAGTCCCGGCTCGGTCGCGGTGCCGAGCAGCCGCGACGGCGGCGGGGTGTCGTGCACGTAGGGGGCGAGCCGGTCGACCAGCCGCACCGACCGGAACGGCGGCGCGTACGAGACGACCAGCACCAGCCCGGTGGCCGCGGCGAGCCCGAGCAGCATGCCGACGACGGCGCCGCTCACTGCAGCACCCGCAGATCTTCGGGCAGCCGCCCGATCCGCAGCATCACCCGGTAGGCCAGGAGGCAGACCGCGCCACCGATTCCGAGGATCGCCGTCCCGACCGGGGTGTCGTAGGCGTCGAGCGTCGTCGACTGCGTGGCCAGCAGGAGCAGCACGACCCAGGGGGCCGCCACCGCCAGGCGCGCTGCCGACACGACCCAGCCCTGCCGGGTCTCCAGCTCGGCGCGGGCGCGTGCGTCCTCGCGCAGGAACGTGGCGAGCGTCCGCAGCACCCGGCCGAGGTCGGTGCCGCCGACCTCCCGGGCGACGCGCAGCGTCTCGACGATCCGGTCGCCGACCGGGTCGGCCAGGTCGTTCTTGAGTCGGTCGAGCGCCGGGCCGAAGCGTCCGCTGGACCGGTGGTCGGCGGCGAACCGTGCGAACGGCGGCCGCAGCACGTCGGGCCCGCGCGTGCCGAGGGCACCCAGCGCCTCGGGCAGCGACATCCCGGCCCGGACCGCCGAGGCGAGGTTGTCGACGACCTCCGGCCACACCTCGCGCAGATCCGCCCGGCGCTTGCCGGCCAGCCGCCGCACCTGCGCGTACGGCAGCACGAACCCGAAGACGCCGAAGACCAGGCTGACGGTGACGGTGCCCGTCGTCAGCAGGACCACGACCGTCGCCAGCAGGCCGAGGCCGACCTGCAGGGCGAGCAGCTGGGCGGCGTTGATGCCGGTCAGCCCGGCCTCCGCCAGCGCCGTGGCCCGCCGGCCGCGACGTCGCGGCCCCGAACGCGGCAGAGGAGCTCGCGACCCGCTGCGCCAGATGAGGAGCAGCCCGACGCCGAGGAGCAGTCCCAGCAGGGCGCCGGTCACCGCACGTCCCCCAGCAGCGCGGGCAGGTCGATCCCGGCGCGGGCGAAGCGGTCCGCGTGCGGGGGGAAGCCGTCGGCCCGCACGAGCCGGCCGTCGCGGGACGTGAAGACGTCGGCGGTCTCGACGACCCCGCCCTCGGCCCGGCCCGGCAGCGCGACGATCTCGCGCACCCGCCGCCGTCCGTCGGCGTCCGTGCCCACGTGGACCACGAGGTCGACGCTGGAGGCCACGGTCGGGACGACGAACGCCGTCCCGATGTTCTCGCCGGCCAGCAGCGGCAGCGTGCACATCTTCACGACGGCCTCGCGGGCGCTGTTGGCGTGCAGGGAGCACATGCCGGGCAGGCCGGAGTTGAGCGCGATGAGCAGGTCGAGGCACTCCTCCTGCCGCACCTCGCCGACGACGATCCGCGAGGGCCGCATGCGCAGCGCCTCCTTGACCAGCCGGCGCAGCGGGATCTCGCCGGTGCCCTCGAGGTTGGACTGCCGGGTCTGCATCGCCACCACGTCGGGGAGCGGAACGCGGAGTTCGAAGACCTCCTCGCAGGTGATCACCCGCTCGCGGGCGGGGATCGACGCGCACAGGCAGTTGAGCAGCGTCGTCTTGCCGGCCTGCGTACCGCCCGAGACGAGGATGTTGAGCCCGGCGGCGACCGCTCCCTCCAGGAAGCGCGCCGCCTGGGCGGTGAGCGTCCCGAGTCCGACGAGCTCGTCGAGCGAATGCGCCTGCAGCACGAACTTGCGGATGTTGACCGCCATGTGCCGGCGGGTGATGTCGGGGATCACCACGTGCAGCCGGGAGCCGTCGGGCAGCATCGCGTCGACGAACGGCGTCGACATGTCGATCCGCCGACCCGACGTCCGCAGCATCCGCTCGACCAGGTCGGCCAGCTCACCGGGCGCCAGGATCGTCGTCGTCAGCTCCGACCGGCCCCGCCGGGCCACGAACACCCGGCCCGGCTCGTTGACCCAGATCTCCTCGACCTCCGGGTCGTCCAGCCACCGCTGCAGCGGCCCGAACCCGGCCACCCGGTCCAGCACGTCGCGGACCACCGACTCCGGGTCGGCGATCGGCGGCAGCGCCGAGGTCAGCGACCGCTCCGAGTAGTCCGCCACGACGTCGCGCACCAGCACGCGCACGGGGCCGGGATCGGTGAACGGATCGAGCCCCCGGCGGCGGATCAGCTCACGGACCTCGCCGTCGACGACGTCGAGAGCGCTCGCCACCCACTACCCCTGACCGGTCGAACGGCTCCCCCACCGGCTCGGACTGTAAGGAAACGCGCCGGTCCGCGGGCGCTCGCCGGCCGATCTGTGGACAACGAGAGCCGATCGGGTGACGACTTCGCGAGCCGCGGCCGACCAGTGAGCGCCTCGCCGGTTCCGATACGGAGCCGCGCTCGCGGTCCTTGTGCGCCCTCGCACGGGCGAGCACCATCGGCCGCCCCGGTGGAGGGAGGCGTCGTGTCCCGTCCGACGCGCAGGGGTCTGCGCATCATCCTCGCGGCTCTGGTCACCTGGTCGTGCCTCGGAGCCGCTCCCGCTGCGGCCGCGTCGGCGAGCGTCGCCGACGGGCTCATCGCGTACACGCGGGCCGCACCCGTGCCCGGGGGCTACGTCATCCGGAGCGTCAACCCGGCCACGGGCACTCAGACCCTGCTGGTCCGCGGCACGTCGCCCGCGTGGTCGCCGAACGGCAAGCGGCTCGCGTTCGTCCACCAGCCCGACCCCAGCCAGGGCACCATCCGCATCCGCAACGCCGACGGCTCGGTGACGAGGACAGGAGTGCCGTCCGACCCGTACACCGACAACACCCATGCACTCGCCTGGTCCCCCGACGGCACCCGCTTGGCGTTCGCGTACGACGACCGGATCTGGGTCATGAACGTCGCGAAGCCCTACCGTCCGCGCGTCGTGAGCCAACACGACGGGACCGCACCGTCGTGGGGCCCGGGCAGCCGCCGCATCGCCTACACCGGGTTCGACGCCGACGGTGACGCCGACATCCACATCGTGCGGGCCGACGGCACCGGGCACGTGAACCTGACCGACACGCCGTTCGATTCGGAGTACGGCGCCGAGTGGTCCCCCGACGGGGCGTCGTTCGCGTACTTCTCGCAGAGCGGCGAACAGGGCATCTACGTGATCGACGCGGACGGCACGGACGAGCGCATCGTCGCGTCGACCTTCCGCGACGCGCCGCCGACGTGGTCACCGACCGGAAGCCGGATCGCGTTCGCCGGCGACGACGGGAGCGTCTCGATCACCACCTCCACCGGAGGCGGTTCCGGACGGACCGGCGGGACCGCGATCGCGCTGCAGGTGGACTGGCAGCCGCGCGTCGCCTCGTGAGCCTCGACCCGACAGGGGCGATGACGACGAGAGGGACGGAGGGCTGCTGCCCTCCGTCCCTCTCGTCAGCGGTGTTCGCCGGTCAGGGAGTGATCGCCCGGCCGTCGCGCGTCCATCCGGTCGCCGTGTAGGTGATGTACGACTGGTTGCGCACGAACGGGATGGTCGGACCGGACCCGTTGATGGCCAGGTCCCTCAGGACGATGTTGCTCATGGCCGCGGGCGCGTCGGCGAGGGTGCCGACCCAGCGGCTGACCCGCGTCGGGACGCCGGAGAGGGTCAGACCCGAGATCTCCACGTTGGTCACCGACTGCCCGGTCGCGCCGTTGTAGACGAGCACCGCTCCGTGGTCGGTGTACGGGCTCATGTTGGCGCCGTTCACCGTTCCGCCGAGCACCTTCACGTTGGACACCCCGAGGGTGTTCCACGAGCCCTCGGCGGCGATGTAGACGGCCGCCGCGGAGATGTTGCTGACCCGGATGTCCTTGTAGGTGATGTCGCTGCCGCCGACCACGGTCACGCCCCGGCCGGCGCTGACGCCGTCCACGGTCGGGGAGGTGACGGTGATCCGGGCGCTGCGCACGCCGTCGCCGGCGTAGGAGACGACGGCGACGCCGTCGTCCCCGACGTTCCGCACGATCGGGCTGACGACCTGACCGTCGTGCGAGCCGTCGGTCATGTGGATGCCGTCGGCGCGGGTGCCGCTGACCTGCGCGTGGTCGATGAGGAAGTTCGCCGCCCCCTGGTGGACGAAGATCCCGGCGGCCGCCGAGCCCTGGACGCTCACGTTGCGGATGACGATCCCGGTGTGGCCCTGGATGCGCAGACGCTGCTGCTCGGCGGCGTCCCAGCGCTTGGTGGTCCCCGAGATCTTCAGCGTCAGGTCCTGCAGCACGACGCGGTCGGCGGCCAGGGCGAAGGAGGAGCTGGCCTCCCGCGTGGCGAGCAGCGTGCCGCCTCCGGCCACGGTGACGTCGGGCGAGGTGACCCGGAGAACCGCGGAGTGGGTGAAGGTCTTGCCGGCGGGCAGCAGCACGGTGGTGCCCGGGTCGGCGGCGTCGAAGGCCCGCTGCAGGGCCGCGGTGTCGTCCGCGACCCCGTTGCCGACCGCGCCGAAGTCCAGCACGGAGATCGAGGGGCCGTCGGGGATGGAGACCGTCGGGTCAGAGGTCGTCGGGCTCGGGGCCGTCGTGGCGGGGGAGGTCGGCGCGCTCGCGTCGGCGGTCGGCTCGGTCGAGGACGTGGGTTCCTGCCTGGCGTCTCGGGAGACGTGCCCCGGCGGCGTCCGGTCCGCCTTGTCGGTCGACGTGGCAGGACGGGTGCCCGAGCGGTTGAGGTCGGCGGAGACCGATTTCTGGTCGGTGCGGCTGGCGGCGCTGAGGCTCGGGGACGACAAGTCGGTGAAGGCCGACGAACCTCCGGCCACCGCGGCCGCTCCGACCGCGGAGGCAATGACGAGTCCGACGACTGACCTTCTAGGCATGACGAAAACGGTAGCGGTCCGCTATCAACTCCTTACCGATCGTGCGTACATCTGCGTGTCGCATACGCAGAGTCCTGTAACAGGTGCTACTTGCGAGCCGTGTCGGTTCCCGTGACGGCGCCCCAACAGCCCCTACGTGGGGGTACGCCGGCGTGCCGCCGCGGGAGCCGGCACGGCCGTGACAACAACTCCGCCCCTCCGATCCCGCTCGGAACCGATGACCTCCACGACCATGATGTGACCGACGTCACTTTCGTGCTCGGCGTGTCGCCCGACGCCACGCCGGACGCCGGCCTCCAAGGGTCAGTTCTAGGGGCTGAAGTACGGGTCCTGGGCCATCCGGGTCCAGGCCGCGAGCGCCGACGCGGAGCTGTCGACGTTCCAGTCGTAGACCCGGCCGTCCTTCGTGTTGGCGGTGCTCCACGCGATCACGGCCTGGAGCAGAGGGAAGCTCGTCTGCACGGTGGTGCGCATGTTGTCGAACCACGCGGCCTTGCGCCCCGGCACGTTCGGGTCCTCCAGGGCGCCGTACTCCGCGGCCATCAGCGGCTTCGGTCGTAGCGCGGCCCAGGCGTACCACCGGGAGAAGACGGTGCTGAAGCTGTTCCACTGGGCGCCGGGCTTCACCGGGGCGAAGTTGTAGCCGTCCGCGCCGATCCAGTCGACGAACGCGTCCCCCGGGTAGAAGGTCCGCGGATCCCGCGTCGTCGAGACGCGGAACGAGTAGGCGGTCGTGCAGAACACCCACACGACGTTGGTCGCGCCGGCGTTGGCGAAGATCTGCCGGGCGCGCTTCCAGGACGCGATGTAGTCGGCAGCGCTCGACACCATCGCGGCGCGGTAGTCGCCCTCGGGCTCGTGGAAGTAGCGCAGGAACACCGGGGCGCGCAGATCGCGGATGCGGATCGCCTGCTGCCGGATCCAGCCGTCCTCGAGGCCCTGGACGATGCGGCGGGTGCTCGTCGCGCCCCACGTGATCATCGGCGTCCGACCGCCGGCGATGTCCTGCACCTCGCCCTGCGTCCCGACCGCCTGCTGGTACGTGTAGAAGTGGTTGACGACGTCGAGCGTGCGGCCGATCCGCGTCTCCAGCGACGAGACCTCCGCGGGTGTGCTCGACGGATTGCTCCGGTTGGGGTTCACGAGGGCGCCGAACAGCGCGCCGGACGCCGGGGACAGCGGCCCGACGGGCCGCACCGCCGCACCGGCCGACGTCGGCACCAGCACCAGCCCGGTCGTCAGCACCGCACTGAGGACGGCGACCAGCAGGATCCGCAGCGATCTCGCGGCCATGTCGACCGCCCCCTCCGACAGCGCGCCGCCCGCCGGACGGCGGGTTCCGGCACCGTGCATCGGTTCGGCGGACGCCGCAAGGCCTCCGTGCGCGCGTAATCCTTCCGGGAGCCGGAACTTGTTCGTACCCTCACAGGCGCAGGGCGAGTCGTGCGCCCCCGTTCCCCGGAGACGCCGTGATCCCGCGCGCCCTCGCGCCCGCTCGCCCTCGCGTGCTCGTCCTCGTCACCGCGCTCGCGGTGGTGCTGGCCGGCGTGCTCACGATCGCCGCGCCGGCGTCGGCCGCCCCGAGGACGCTCGAGGGCGTCGTCCGGCTCGTCGCCGACGCCCCGGGCCTGCACGGCGCGCACGGCACGCCGGGCGAACAGCTGGTGCTCGTCGTCGGCGACACGTCCTACGAGGTCAAGGGCCGCGCGCTCACCCCGAACACCCGCGTGCGGGTCTCCGGCGTGGTCACCGGAAACAGCGTCGAGGTCGAGAGCGCCACGACCGTCGCCGCCTTCAGCTCGCTGCCGACCAGCGGGACGACGAACACCCTCGTCATGCTCGTCACCTGGCCGGGCCTCACGCCCGACGCGGTCACGCCGGAGAGCGCAGCCGAGCAGCTCTTCACCGAGGACGACGACTGGTACCGGGAGGCCTCGTTCGGGGCGCTGGGTCTCAGCGGCGCGGTGACGCCGTGGATGACGATCCCCGGCCCCGCCGGCAACAAGTGCTGGGCCGAGATGTCGGCGATCATGACCCAGGCCAAGGCCGCGGCGGCCGCGGGCGGCTTCACGCTGAGCAGCTACTCGAACTTCATCGTCTACTTCCCGCCGGCCGGCGGACTCCCCGGCTCCGACTGCGCCGGACCCGCGGGCTGGGCCTACGTGGGCGCCCCGAACGTGTGGCTGAACGGATACATGACCCGGCACGTCACCGTGCACGAGCTCGGCCACAACTACGGCCTCTCGCACAGCGACTCCTACATCTGCCCGGGCGGCGGCGTCGCCGCGACCGGCTGCGCGACGACGGAGTACGGCGACTACTACGACGCCATGGGCAACTGGTCGCCCGGCCACTTCAGCGCCTCGCAGAAGCAGATCCTCGGCTGGATGGGCAGCGGCCGCGCCGTCGATCTCACCGCCGGCGGGCCGGCGACGATCGTGCCGATGGCGAAGCAGTCGAACGAGACGCACGGCGCGCAGGTGCGCGCGACACCGACGCGCAGCTACTGGCTCGAGTACCGCCAGCAGATCGGTTTCGACGCCGACCTGTGGCCGTGCTGCGGCTGGGACGGCGTCCTCGTGCACGTCGTCGACGACAGCGTGGGCGCCCCCGGACAGCCCGACCTCATCGACGTCTCCCCCGGCGACGGGCTCAGCGCCGGGAGCGCCACGCTCAAGCCCGGCACCTCGTGGACGTCGCCCGAGGGATACGTCTTCGCCGTCGGCACGGTGACCGCGTCCGGCGCACAGGTCACCGTCACCGCCCCGGCCGGCGACAACACGGCGCCCACGGTGACCACCCGCAGCCCGGCGTCGTCCGCCACGGGCACCGCCACGACCACCAACGTGACGGCGACCTTCAGCGAGGCCGTCCAGGGGGTCACCGGCACGAGCTTCGACCTCACCACCCCGTCGGGCTCGAAGATCGGTGCGGCGGTCACCTACAACGGCACCACCCGGACGGCGACGCTGAACCCGACCGCCGACCTCGCGGCCGACACCCGGTACACCGCGACCGTGCGCGGCGGCGCCTCCTCCGTCCGCGATCTCGCCGGCAACCCGCTGGCCACCGGCAGCTGGACGTTCACCACCGGCCCGGCCCCGCGGCTCACCGCGCGCACGCCGGCCGTGAACGCGACGGCGGTGTCGACCGCCGCCAACCTGAGCCTGACGTTCAGCGAGCCGGTCGTGGGGGTCAACGGGACGACGTTCACCGTGACCACCCCGTCGGGCACGGTCGTCCCGGCGGCCGTGAGCTACAACGCGACCACCCGGACGGCGACCCTCAACCCGACGGCCAACCTGCCTGCCGACGTCCGCTACACCGCGCAGATGACCGGCGGCACGACCTCCGTGCGCGACGCGGCCGGCAACCCGCTGCCCACCTCGACGTGGAACTTCACGACCGGCCCCGCGCCGACGGTGAGCAGCCGCTACCCGGCGAGCGGCCAGACCGGGATCAGCCGCACGGCGAACATCGCCGCGGTCTTCAGCGAGGCGGTGCAGGGCGTGAGCACGACGACGGCGACCCTGCGCAACGCGGCGGGCACGGCGATCACCGCCGTCGTCACGTACGACTCGACGACCCGGCGACTCACGCTGAACCCGAGCTCCACGCTGGCCGCCCGCACGGTCTACACGGCGAGGCTCGCCGGCGGGAGCACGGCGATCCGCGACCTGGCCGGGAACCCGCTGACCACCACGAGTTGGAGCTTCACCACGGGCGCATAGGCCCTCGCAGCGGGTGGCGACGCTCCGATCCGTGGGCGAAGAGGGCAGCGGCGACGGAAAACCCCCGTTGGGATTTCTCCACGCCGGCAGCGAGGGCCGCAGAAGACCCTGGTGAAGGCGGCTGGGTGGGAGTAGTCCTGTCAGCCACACGGGAACCGCCGCGACGTCGTGACCTGCGATGCCCCGGCTCTGCCAGAAAGGTGTTCATGGGCAACGCCATGGACACGGGGGTACAGACGCGCGGGCCGCCCGCAGCGATCGGCCGCGCTCGACGCGCGCCACTTCGAGACATGCCGCGTCCCGGTCGAGCAGGACCGGGACGCGGATTCGGAATTCCACGCCTCTGACAAGGACTTCGGGAACCCGGGCTCATCGTAAGACACCGGCGGCGCGCTCGCGATGCGAAGCCGGTGACCAGGTCCTGATGTCGCTCCGGCCGGCGCCTACCAGCGACGGCTGCGCAGTACCGGCTGCCGCGCGCGACCCCGAGGGGTTCGAGCGACGGCGGTCCTCGCCGGGCGGCACCGCCGCCCGGTCGACTCCTGGACCTGGAGCACTGACATGACCGGACGTCCCCGCACCCGCGGGCGCTTCACCCGAGCACCGAAGAGAGCACTCCTCACCGCCCTTCTCCTCCTCGTCGCCACCATCGGCTTCACGGGCAGCGCCTCAGCCGCTGACGGCCCGTTCACCATCGACGGCAACGTCCCCGACGCGGGCACGACCCAGCTCGAAGACCCCGAGGGCAACGTCAAGGAGCTCGGGCCGCTCAACTCGAACACCACGAAGATCGGCGTCATCCACAAGGACGCCGTCCCGACCCTCGACACCACGAACCCGAACGGGCAGGTCGACCTCCGCCAGGCCTGGCTGGACGTCGAGCGCGAGGCGGACAAGGACTGGCTGTACTTCGCCTGGGAGCGCGACAACGAGAGCGGCAGCGGCTTCATCGCCTACGAGTTCATGCAGAACCCGGCGCCGGCGGCCTGTGCCTACGCGACCGCGACACAGGCGCAGCTGATCGCCAGCTGCAACCCGTGGGCCAACCGCAAGGCCGGGGACTTCATGATCCTGTGGGACCAGCAGGGCGGCAGCCTTGACCTCTTCCTGCGCACCTGGTCCGGCACCGCGCCGAACCTGACCCTGGGTGCGCCGGTGGCGCTCAACAGTGCCGTGTCGCAAGCGGCATACAGCGAGGACGGGTTCTTCGGCGAGGCCGCGGTGAACCTGACCGACACGGTCTTCGGTGGCAGCACCGCGTGCCGCCTCTTCGCCAACACCATCCCGAGCACGGTGACCGGCAACTCCGACACCGCTGACTACAAGGACACCATCCTCACGACCACGCCGCCGATCACCAACTGCACCTCGACCACGGTGACCACGCCGAAGACGGAAGCCGGGGGCACCATCCCCGCCGGCGGACTCTCGATCGGCACCGGTGTCGTGGGCGTGAAGGACTCGGCCGTGGTGAACATCGCCGGTGGCACCGCCACCCCGACGGGCTCGGTCGCGTTCTTCCTGTGCAAGGTCACCGGTTCTGCACTGTGCACGACCGGTGGCACCTCGGTGGGGTCGACGAACCTGACCGGCACGGCCTACCCGGTCACCGTCGAATCCCCGACCGCCTACGTCACCTCCGCCGGGCGCTACTGCTGGCGAGCGACCTGGAGCGGTGACTCGGCCAACGGCATCCCGGGCGCGACCGACTCCCGCATCACCGAGTGCTTCGACGTCAACCCGGTGACCCCGACGTTGGCGACGACGGCGGGTCCGGACGTCACGCTCGGCACCGCGGTGACCGACACGGCGACGTTGGGCGGCACGGCCACGCAGCCGGCCGACCCGGTCATCAACCTGACCGGCACGGGCGGTGCGCCAGCAGGAGGGACCATCACCTTCAAGCTGTACGGGCCGAGCGACACCGGCTGCGGCAGCCCTCGTCCACACGGTGTCGCCCGCGACGACGGTCAGCGGCAACGGCAGCGTACGGGCCGGTGTCCTTCACTCCGACGGCTGCCGGCACCTACCACTGGGTGGCCGAGTACAGCGGTAGCTCGCCGAACACGAACGCGAGCACGCACAACGCCGCGTGCACCGACAGCGACGAGGACGTGACGGTCACCAGCGTCGCGTCGTCGCTGACCAGTGCGCAGCGGTGGGTGCCGAACGACTCGGTGACCGTCTCGGCTCCTGCAGGCACGGGGAACCTGGCCGGCACCGTGTCCTTCGCCCTGTACGCCAGCATTGACTGCACCGGCACGGCGATCTACACGGACACCGAAGCCGTCTCCGGGGCCACCCCGCAGACCGTGTCGACGGACAACACCGCCGCACGGACGGCGTCCGGCTCCTTCTCGTGGAAGGTGAGCTACGACAGCACCAACGCAGCGCAGCGGGACATCCCGGACAGCTGCCACGAGACGTCGGCCCTGACGATCACGAACGGAGGCACGGTCAGCAGCCCGTGATCCCCACCTGACGGGCCCGGCGGAGGAGGGCCGCGAACTCCGCTCCGCCGTACCCGTACCGACGCAGGACGAGGGGCACATCCGGACACACCGGGTGTGCCCCTCGCATGTCGTCGACCGGCCCGCCGAGCAGAAGCGTCGCCTAGGTTGTGACGCGAGGCACAGAGTCGCCGCTACCGGGCACCGCCGCCGAGGCCGTACCTCGACCCCACCGGACAGAGCAAGGACCGGGCGGCACGGACGAACCCCGCCGCGGACGACGACGTGCACCGTCACCACGCGAGGGGGAATTCATGAAGGCATCGGGAAGCCGGCGGCATGTGCTGCGGGCCGGGCTCGTCGCCGTCGTCTCGGCGATCCTGTTCCTCGGGATCGTCGGTACCGCGAGCGCCTCGCCGTCGACGCAGGCCCAGGGCAGCGCCGACTGCGCCGGCCGGAGCGTGCCGCTCAACAAGATCTCGATCCAGCTCTACACGTTCGCCGAGTACATCGGCTTCGGCACCGACGCCGCGACGCAGGCGCGCCACGAAGAGGTACTGCGCCGCCTCGCCGCGATGGGTTACCGCAACGTCGAGCCGTTCACCCTGAGCGGCTGGACAGCCGAGGAGTACGCGGGCCTCCTGGACGAGTACGGCCTCGAGGCGTCGGCCCGGCACGTGGACGTGGGTTCGCACATCACCCCCGCGGACATCGAGCAGATCCTCGAGGAGAACCGCATCCTCGGCATCAAGTACTTCGGCTCGGGCAGCACGGCGGGAGCCCCGTGGATCGGGCAGCTCCACACCGAGGCCGACTGGGTCGCCTACGCCGAGTACCTGGACGCCGTCGGCGAGCAGGCACGCAAGGCCGGCCAGACGCTGATGATTCACAACCACGACTTCGAGTTCACGACCGTCTTCGGCGACCGCACCGCCTTCGACATCCTGATGCAGCACACCCAGCCGAAGAACGTCGTCTCGCAGCTCGACCTGTACTGGGTCTCCTACGCCGGGGTTGACCCGGTGGACGTGATCGAGCAGTACGGCAACCGGATCCAGCTCTTCCACGTCAAGGACCTCAACCCGACGCTGGGCAACCGGATCGAGATCGTCGGCCGCGGGGCCATCGACTTCCCGTCGATCTTCGCGGCCGCCGGCGGCAGCACGAAGTACTTCGTGGTCGAGCACGACCCGCGCTTCGACGACCCGACCTTCGACCCCTTCGAGGCCGCACAGGCGGGCTTCGACTACCTCACCTGCACGGCCTACTGAGGCAGCACCACTCCGCGTTCCACAGGGGGCGGTCCCGGGTCATCCAGGGCCGCCCCCTGTCGCGTCGCGATCAGAACGCGTCGCCCGTGCGCCAGGGCATCTCCTGCAGGAGCAGCAGGTTGCCGTCAGGGTCGCGGAACGAGGCGTACTTGACGCCCTGACCCACGTCGTCGACCGAGCCGACGTCGACGCCCCGCTCGACGAGTTCCGAGCGGGCCGCCTCGATGTCGTTCACGACGAGGTGGACGCCGTGCACGGATCCCGGCGCCATGTCCTGCACCCACTGCACGCCTGTGCTGAGCAGGAACGAGCACGCCGAACCCGGCGGCGTCAGCTGCACGATCCGCAGCCCGTCGGTGGGCGTCACGTCGACGTCGACGCCGAAGCCGACCTGGTCGACGTAGAACGCCTTGGCGCGGTCGACGTCGGTCACCGGCAGCGGCACCAACTCGAGCTTCATGTCCATGCGCACATCAGACCCGTGAACCGGCCGGGTCGCCAGGTCGCCGGCGACCGCGCCGCTGACCGGGCGCGACGTCGCACCTGGCGGTTACGGTCCGCTCGTGACCGAGCCCCCCGCCACGCCGCCTACCGACGCCGCCGCCCGCATCGCCGCCGGTTACGCCGTCGCCGGGCCGGCGGTCGAGCTGGGCTCCGTCGTCCACGGCGGCACTCCGCACCCCGACGCCGGCGTCCGGGTGCCGCTGGGGATGCTCAACCGGCACGGCCTGATCGCGGGGGCGACCGGCACCGGCAAGACCAAGACGCTGCAGCTGATCGCCGAGCAGCTGTCGGCGGCCGGCGTGCCCGTCGTGCTGGCCGACGTCAAAGGCGACCTGAGCGGACTGGCGCAGCCCGGCGCGCCGAGCGACCGGACGACGCAGCGCGCCGCGCAGACCGGGGACGACTGGGCGCCCACCGGCTTCCCTGTCGAGTTCCTGGCCCTCGGGGGCCTGGGCACCGGCGTCCCGGTGCGAGCGACGCTGACCGACTTCGGACCGCTGCTGCTGTCCAAGGTGCTCGACCTCAACGACACCCAGGAGAGCTCGCTCGGCCTGATCTACCACTACGCCGACGGTGCCGGCCTGCCGCTGCTCGACCTGCAGGACCTGCGCGCGGTCATCCAGTGGCTGCTGTCCGACGAGGGCAAGCCGGAGCTGAAGAACCTGGGCGGGCTGTCGTCGGCCACCGCCGGCGTCCTCCTCCGCAAGCTGATCGCGCTGGCCGAGCTGGGTGGCGACGTCTTCTTCGGCGAGCCGGAGTTCGAGCCGACCGACGTCCTGCGCACGACGGACGACGGCCGCGGCGTCGTCACCGCCGTCGAGCTCGCCGCCGTCCAGGACCGGCCGGCGCTGTTCTCCACCTTCCTCATGTGGCTGCTCGCCGAGCTGTTCGAGGAGCTGCCCGAGGTCGGCGACGTCGACAAGCCGAAGCTCGTCTTCTTCTTCGACGAGGCGCACCTGCTCTTCGCCGACGCGAGCAAGGCGTTCCTGGAGTCGGTGTCGCAGACGGTGCGGCTGATCCGCTCCAAGGGCGTCGGCATCTTCTTCGTCACCCAGAACCCGACCGACGTACCGAGCGCCGTGCTCGGTCAGCTCGGCAACCGGGTGCAGCACGCGCTGCGCACCTTCACGCCGGACGACGCCAAGGCCCTGCGGAAGACGGTCTCGACCTTTCCGAAGACCGAGGACTACGAGCTCGAGGAACTGCTGACGTCGCTCGGCATCGGCGAAGCCGCGGTCACCGTGCTGTCCGACCGCGGAACGCCGACACCCGTCGCCTGGACGATGCTGCGCGCGCCGCGGTCACTGATGGCACCGGTCGACCCGGCGGCGATGCAGCAGGCGGTGCAGGCCTCGGCTCTGCACGCGAAGTACGGCGCTGCCGTCGACCGGGACTCCGCCTACGAGCGGCTGGCCGCCCGGCTCGCGCCGCGCCCGCAGACCACGCCCGAGCCCGCACCGGCTCCCGCGCCCTACCCGGAGGTGGAGCGGCCGCGATCGCGGCGGCGCGCCGAACCGCAGGCCGACGAGGGCGTGCTCGGCAACGTGCTGGGCTCCGCCGCGTTCCGGTCGTTCACCCGCTCGGCCGCGTCGGCGCTCGGCCGCGAGATCACCCGCGGGCTCTTCGGCACCCGGAGACGACGGTGACCGGCACGCAGCAGCGGCAGAGCCATCGAGCCGGCGTCCTCGATTGGGTCTGCGTCGCTGTGGTGGTCGTGGTCCTCAGCGGCTTCGGCTTCCTGCTGGTGATCAGCGACTACGTCGCGGACGGTCCGGTCCTGTTCTCCATCTCGGGCACCCATGGCCTGCACGAAGGGGACCTGTTCATCGGAGTGGGCTGGGTCGTCGCGGTGGCGTCCCTCCTGCTGCTGACCCTCCGCCGACGGCGCGGCTGACCGGTCAGCGTCCGGACGGCGCCCCCGCAGCCGTCACCGTCGACAGCGGCTCGGTGGTCAGCGGCCGGCGCTGTCGGCGCTCCACCCGGCCGCGCAGCCACAGCCCGGCGATCAGGCCGACCAGGACGACGAGGCCGTAGAGGCCACCGGTGGCGGTCATGGCGACGGTGATGCCGGGACAGGTCGCGCCCACGCCGAACCCGAGCCCGAACACCGCCCCGCCGTACACGTGCCGCCGCTCGATCCGGGCGTGCGGCAGCCTCAGCGGACCGGCGAACCGGGTCTTGCCGACCCGGCGCAGGGCGGCCAGGCCGACCCAGGCGACGGCCGTGGCGCTGCCCATCATCAGGAAGATGTACGGGTTCCGGAGCAGCAGACCCTCGTGGATCGTGTCGTAGTCGCCGAGCCCTGATGCGGTCAGCAGGAAGCCGAAGACGGCGCCCACGCCGAGCGCCGACCAGGAGAAGCCGCGGGTCACAGCGCGCCTCCGGTCAGCGCATGCAGCGCCAGCGTGACCACGACGGCCACGGAGAAGAACGACACCGTCGTCGCCACGCTGTCCGGGGAGCCGGCCGCGCAGCCGGACATGCCATGGCCGGAGGTGCAGCCGCCAGCCCAGCGCGAGCCGTACCCGAGCGCCAGCCCGACGAGCAACAGCACCGGCACGAGCGCGACCGGCGGCAGCACCTCGGACAGCCGGCCGTAGCCGTGCACCTGAACGGGCGGACCGAGCAGCGCGGCGACGACGGCGCCCCCGGCCAGCGCCAGGAGGAAGCCCTTGCGCCAGGGCTCCGGACGCCAGCCCTCCGCCGGCGCGATCGTCGCCAGCCAGGCGCCCGAGACGCCGAGCCGGGCGTTGATCAGGCCGTAGAGGGCGACGACGCAGAGCCCCACGCCGGGGCCGGCCACCCACCAGGGCAGCTGACCGTCGAGCCAGCCGAGCACCGCTCCACCTCCGATGGCCCGGAGGCGACCGGGCGGCGACAGCCTGCCACCCCCTTCTCGCCGCCGTCACGATCCGGCAGCGCCACTCCCACGGGAGGGGGAACGGCTCGCCGGGGCCGGCGCGGAAACCGGTCGATGCCGCTGCCCCGTCGGCGTAGCGTGCGCCGCACCGGAGCCCCGTCCGGCCCTCCACGAGGGAGCGCGCCATGGCCGACAAGTCGCCCCACGACAACCACCACGCTCACAAGTCGTCGAAGTCGATCAAGGAGAAGCGGGCGGAACGCCGAGCGAAGGAGAACCCCCTCCCGTCGCAGATGCAGCGGCTGACGACCTCCGAGCGGGACCACCGCCGGCACGCCTGACCAGCAGCGCTGAGCGCCGCAGCTACGCACCGATGGTGTTGCCCGGGTAGATCTCGCCCTTCTCCTTGCCGCATCGGCGACAAGCGACGTAGCGGCTGCCGTCCTCGGCGCTGCGCGACACCCAGTCGTGCGCCCCGAAGAGCCGGCACTGCCAGTGGACTCGGCGAGCTGGGGTGACGGTCATTGCGTCCTCCTCGGCGCGGGTGGGCGAGGTACCCAACGCGGCGCGCAGGGCGAAGGTCTGGGACAGCGCGCCGGCCGCATACCGGAGCTGAGCCGCCGGACCGAGCACGGCCAGGTCGGCTGCGAACTCGGCGCGGTACCGCAGCCGGTCGTCGAGGTCGGGCAGCGCGCGGACGGCGAGTTCGACGCCGGCCCTCGCGACGACGCTCGGGCGGCTCACGGTCAGGCGCCGGCGCTGCCGACGGGCCAGGGTGGCGTGGTCAACGGGCCGTAGCCGGCGGGCCCCCGGTCGACGCCGCAGCGGGCGCACTGCTGGTAGCGCCCACCGTCGGAGGTGCTGCGCCGAACGAACTCGTGCCAGCGCAGGATCCGGCAACGCCAGAGCGGAACGCGGGCGGTCGGGTCGGGCATGGCGTCCTCCTGCAGAGCGGCCCGCAGCGCGGGGAGCAGGCAGATCACGACGGCCAGGTAGCTCAGCTGAGCCACGGGCCGCAGGTGGTGCAGATCGGCGACGAACTCCGTGCGGTAGCGCGCCCGGGCCGCCGACGGCAGCCGGCGGACCGCGATCTCCACCGCGGCGCGCGCCAGCCGCAGGGGCGCGCGCGGGCCGGTCATGCCTGCCCCGCCTGGGGACGCAGCCGCCGCGCAGGCGACGGCCGGTAGGCACGAGCGAGCGCGGCGCGGGCGGCCGGGGCGCCGTCCGCCGTCAGGCGGTAGTACCGCCGGGGCGGGCGGCCCTCGACGCTCGGATCGACGTCCTCCCAGCGCGAGGTGAGCCACCCGTAGCCCTCCAGTCGGGCGAGGATCGGGTGCACCGTGCCGCTGCGCAGGCCCGCCGCCTCGCCGATCTCCAACCCGTACAGCTCCTGCGCCGGGTCGTCGAGCAGCGACTCGAGAACCCGCTGGGTCGGGATGGTCATCCGCAGCTCACCCATGACTGAACTCTACCTAGCCCCTAGGTAGAGAACAAGGGGTCTCTCAGACCGCCTTGCCGGCCAACCCGCTCTCGTAGGCGAGGATGACCGCCTGCACACGGTCCCTGAGCTGCAGCTTGGCCAGCACGTTGCTCACGTGCGTCTTCGCGGTCGCGTCGCTGACGAACAGCTCGGTCGCGATCTCGGCGTTGCTGAGCCCTCGCGCCAGCAGCCCCAGCACCTCCTGCTCGCGCGCACTCAGCGCCGCCAGCCGCGCGCTCGCCCGGGGGTCCGGTGCCGGCACCCGGCCGAACGCCTCGATCACCCGCCGGGTGACCGACGGCGCCAGAACCGCGTCCCCCGAAGCCAGCGCGTGCACGGCCGCGATGAGCTCCTCGGCCGTCGCGTCCTTGAGCAGGAAGCCGCCCGCTCCGGCGCGCAGCGCCTCGAACACGTACTCGTCGAGGTCGAACGTCGTCAGCACGAGCACGCGGGCGGAGGATCCGTCGGCCACGAGCCGCCGGGTGGCGGTGAGGCCGTCGAGCACCGGCATGCGGATGTCCATGAGGACGACGTCCGGCCGGTACCTGCGGACGGCGGCCAGCGCGAGCTCGCCGTCCGGCGCCTCGGCGACCACCTCGATGCCGTCCGCGCCCTCCAGGAGCGAGCGGAGCCCGGCGCGCACCATCGGTTGGTCGTCGGCGATCACCACGCGCGTGCTCACGCCGTCGCCTCCTCGCGGAACGGCAGTTCGGCGTGCACCCGGAAGCCGGTCGCGGTCGGCCCGGCGTCCAGTTCTCCCCCGTACAGCGCCACCCGCTCGCGCATGCCCACCAGCCCGAACCCTCCGCCGTCCGACCGCCCGCGCGCACGACCTTCGCTGTCCACGGTGACGTCCAGACCCCCTCCGCCGAACGCCAGGCGCACCCCCACCCGGCTGCCGGGCGCATGCCGGCGTGCGTTGGTCAGCGCCTCCTGCACGATCCGGTAGACGGCGAGGTCGAGGCCCGGCGGCAGCGGGATCCGCTCGCCCTCGACCACCACGTCGACCGGCGTGCCCGCCGTCCGGGCACCGGCCACGAGCCGGTCGAGCTGGTCGAGACCCGGCTGCGGCTCGAGCGCGAGACCGTCGGTGTCGGCGCGCAGCACGCCGAAGAGCCGGCGCATCTCGGCCATCGCCTGGCGCGCGGTCGTCTCGACCGCCCGGAGGTCGGCGATCTCCCGCTCGAGCGAGGGGTCCAGCCGCCGGCGCACCGCCTGGGTCTGGACGGCGATGACGCTGATCGAGTGCGCGACGACGTCGTGCAGCTCCCGCGCGATGCGGGTGCGTTCCTCGGTGACAGCGCGCGCCGCCCGCTCCTCCCGTTCGCGTTCGGCCCGGTCGGCGCGGGCAGCGTGCTCGGCGACCTGCCTGCCGCGCTGACGGACCGCCTGTCCCACGGCCCAGCTGCCCCCGTAGAGCACCGTCACCGCGACGAAGTCGCTCACCAGCGGCTCCGTCACCAGTGCGAACCCGACGTAGAACGGCACCGTCGAGAGCAACAGGCCGAGGTAGGCGCGCGGCTGGTCCAGCTCGAGTCCCGCGGTGAAGCACACGAGTACGAGGGCGGCGAATGTCGAGAGCTGCCCGTCCGAGTCGACGATCATCATGCCGACCACGACGAAGGCGAGGGTCGACAGCGGGAACCGCCGCCGGAACGCGACAGCGGCCATGACGACCGCGACCAGGAGCTGATGGAGCCACAGCGGACGCTCGATCTCGCTGATCACCGTCTCCAACAGGCCCGCGACCACCAGCACCGCCGCGATGCCGGCGTCGAGCAGCCACGGGGTGCGCCGCAGAACCCTCGTCATGGCCGCGGAACCTAACCGGCTCGTGTGCCCGCCGGGACCACGCCCGGCCGCGCGTCCTCCGACCGGGTACCGCGGGCCAGCCCGACGGAGAGGACGGCGAAGCCGAGTGCGGTCACGGCCCAGCCGGGCACGCCGGCGCCGAGGGCCATGAGCCCGAGACCGATTCCCGCGATCGGCGCGAGTGCGGCCCACCACGCGATCAACCCGGCGCGCCAGGCGGCGAGGGCGGCCACCGGCAGGCACAGCAGGAAGCCGACCGTGCCCGTGCCGCCCATGACGGCCAGGCCCCACATGCCGGCCATCCGGTCGTTGACCTGCACCGTCGCCTCGACCCCCAGCACCTGGCCGATCGCCGAGTCGTAGAAGTCGACGACCAGGAAGCCGGGCATGCTGCTGATGCCCAGGAAGGCGAGGAACCCCGCCCCGGTGGCCATCCAGACCCCGCGGCCCCGGATGGCACCCGCGAGCATGAGCGCGGCCAGGCCCCAGACCGCGTACGAGAAGTGGTAGAGCACCGCCTTCCACTGCAGCGGGTCGGGGTTGTCGGCGTACCGCTCGTACATCGCCGCGCCGTCGAGGTCGACGCCCGGGTCGGCGATCGCCCCGCCGATCGCCAGCAGGCCGGCGAGCACCGGCGTGAGGACGAGCGCCCAACGCCGGACGGCGAGGGCGCTCGAGACGGGCGCCGCGGCGGCAGGAGCGGACGTACTGACGGCGGATGCGTCGACCACGGGTTACCTCCAGGAGCGGGTGTCCCCCGACGCTCCCGCGTGCCCCAGGCATCGCACATCGGCCGATCCGGCGATGCCTCCTCGGCCGAGCGCCCGATGCCCGTCATCTCCCGTTGCAGGTCCCGCCCGAGGTCACGCACGCGAGGAAGCTCTCCATCTCCTCGGTGTAGGCGAGCGGGTCGGCGTTCCACGCCCGCACGTGCCCGGCCCCCGGGACGCGTACCTCCGTGACCAGATCCGGCTGACCGGCGGCGAGGGCGTCGCTGACCGAGATCGGCACGAGGTCGTCGTCGGTGCCGTGGAAGACCAGGGCCGGCACCTCCAGCCAGTCGGCGGGCAGGTAGTCGACGGCGTCCCAGTCGAGGTCGTAACGCCAGTCGGCGATCCACTGCGCCGTCCCGGTGAGGACGTCGGGCACGCCACCGACCACCGGCAGGTCGCGCTGGGCGGCGCCGTGCTCCACGGTCGCGCCGAGATCGAGCATCGGCGCGTCCAGGACGACGCCGCGCACCGAACCGGCCAGGTCGGACCGCTCGAGGAAGCTCGCCACGATGGCGCCGCCCATCGAGGCCCCGTACAGCAGCACGTCGTCGGCCCCGTGCTCCTGGGCGTAGCGCACCGCAGCCTCGAGGTCCCGCCACTCGGTGGCGCCCTGGCCGTATCGGCCCGACGGGTCGGCGGGCGCCTCCGGGTCGTTGCGGTAGCTGATCACGAGCGAGGGCAGTCCGGTCGCGACGGCCGGGCCGAGGGCGCGCAGCGGCTCGGTGCGCGAGCCGCCCTTGCCGTGCACGAACACCATCCAGGTCGACGACTCCCCCGGCACGAACCAGGCCGGGCAGGTGCCGCCGTCGCAGGCGATGTCGACCTCGTCGTAGTCGGTGCGGTACGCCGCGCGCGGATCGGTCCAGACGTCGCCCCGCAGGTCGGCCGCCGTCCCGGGCACCGGCGCCGACCCGTCGACGACCTCGAGCCGCCGCTGCACCGATCCGTCGTCGCGCACCTCGGCGGAACCCGAGACCACGCCGGCGCCGCCGTCCCAGACCAGGCCGTAGGTGTCGTCGCCGCGCAGCGGATCCTCGCCGTCGACCTCGTCGGTGCGCCGCAGCACCGCGTGCCCGCTGGCGACCGACTCGACCACCGTGTCGGTCTCGAGCGTGCGGGGTGCGGGGTCCACCTCCAGCGCCCCGGAGGCGATCTCGCCGGCGTAGTACCAGCCGGCGCCGGCCAGCAGCGCGACCGCCAGCACGACGACGACGACGAGGGCGACGGGGAGCCGACGCAGACCGCGCCGGCGTCGGCGCGGGGATGCGGGGTCGGTCACGGCCGGACGGTAACCCGGGGCGACGACGTCCCGGATCAGGGCAATCCCTGCGCGTCGGCGGCCGCCTGACTGCACGTGACCCTTGCGATGACATCACCGTGGTGTCATGATGCTGTCATGGATCTCACGCCCCTCGTGGACCAGCTCCGCCGCGAGCTCCGGCTCGCCGCCGACGCGGGCGGCGACGACGCACGGGCGCTCGCGGAGCGGCTCACCGCGCCGCTCGAGTCCTCCGTCCGGCTCGCGCTCCTCAGCGCGCTCTCGGCCGCCGCGGAGGAGATCACCGGTCAGCTCGCGCCGGGCTCGGTCGACCTCCGGCTCCGAGGGGACGACCTGGGGTTCGTCGTCACTCAGCCGCCCCCGCCGGCGGACGACGTCGCCGCGGACGACGACCGCTCGGCCCACGACCGGACCGACCGCGGTCCGACGTCGCCGTCGGACGCGGACGACGCGGCCACGGCGCGGATCACACTCCGTCTCCCGGACTCGCTCAAGGCGCGGATCGACGAGGCCGCCGCCCGAGCCGGCTTCTCGGTGAACACCTGGCTGGTCCGCGCGCTCGCCGAGGCCGTCGACAACCCGGCGCGAGCGGGCGAGGACCGGCGGCGCGGGCGACGGCCGGGCGGCCAGCACTTCTCCGGCTGGGTCCGCTGAGTCCGCGGACGAGAGGAGCGACGATCATGCCCATCTTCGACACCCCGCAGCCCGTGACGGTCCGCATCGACCTGTCCGCCGGGTCGGTACGCATCCGGGGCGAGGAGCGGGCGACGACCTCCGTGGACGTCCGCCCCGACGACCCGCACAACGACGCTGCCGTCCGCGCAGCCGAGCAGATCCGCGTCGGCTTCGCCGACGGCACCGTGTCGATCACCGGATCGCGCCGCCCGCGCCTGCTGTTCTTCACCGGCAGTTCCGCGATCTCCCTGGAGGTCCGCGTGCCGGTCGGCTCGTCCGTCGAGGTCACCGCCACGGCGGGCAACGTCGAGTGCGACGGGAGCCTCGGCGACGTCCGCACGGTGACCAAGTACGGCGACCTCCGGGTGGAGCACGCCGCCTCCGCACGGCTGCGGACCTCGGCCGGCGACGTCGACATCGCCGAGGTCGCCGAGGTCGCCGAGGTCACGACGGCGTACGGCGGCATCCGGGTCGGCCGCGCCGGCGGTGACGTCCGGCTGGACACGGCCTACGGCGACATCACGGTGGACCACGCCGGGGCGTCGATCAGCGCGACGACGCGTTACGGCCAGATCCGCGTGGGCCAGGTGGTCCGCGGGTCGGTCAGCGTCGAGAGCGCGTACGGCGCCGTCGAGATCGGCGTGCGCGAGGGCACGGCCGCCTGGCTCGAGGCGTCGGCCGGCTCCGGCCGCGTCCGCAACCTGCTCACGGCCTCGGAAGGCCCCGAGGACGCCACGGACACCGTCGAGATCCGAGCCCGCACCGGCCACGGCAACGTGGTCGTCCGGCGCGGCTGAACCCCCTGCCCCGAGGAGCTGTCGTGACCGCCGATCCATCCCTGGCCATCTCCGTCGCCGGACTGCGCAAGTCCTACGGCGAGACCGTCGTCCTCGACGAACTCGACCTGTCCGTACCGGAGGGCTCGGTCTACGCCCTGCTCGGGCCCAACGGGGCGGGCAAGACGACCACGGTCGACATCCTGTCCACCCTCCTGCCCGCCGACGGTGGCACCGTCCGGGTGGCCGGCCACGACGTGGCGCTCGCACCGGGCGCGGTCCGCCGGGCCATCGCCGTCACCGGCCAGTTCTCCGCCGTCGACAACCTGCTGACCGGCGCCGAGAACCTGCGGCTCATGGCCGACCTCTATCACCTCGGCCGCGCCGAGGGACGCCGCCGTGCGGCGGAACTGCTCGACCGGTTCGAACTCGCCGATGCCGCCGACCGGACGCCGGCGACCTACTCCGGTGGGATGCGCCGGCGGCTCGACCTCGCCATGGGCCTCATGGGCGATCCGCGGCTCGTCTTCCTCGACGAGCCCACCACCGGCCTCGACCCGCGCAGCCGCCGGGCGATGTGGCAGATCGTGCGCGACCTCGTCGCCGGAGGCGTCACCGTGCTGCTCACGACGCAGTACCTCGAGGAGGCGGACCAGCTCGCCGACCGCATCGGCGTGCTCGACCGCGGCAATCTGGTTGCAGAGGGCACCTCGGACGAGCTCAAGCGGCTGGTCCCCGGCGGACACGTCCGGCTCACCTTCGGCGACGCCGAGCGGCTCGCCGCAGCGGCCGCGGCGCTGGACGTCGCGCCGGAGCCGGGCGACGGCCTCGCGCTGACCGTGCACAACGACGGCAGCGTGCGCGACCTGCGCGCCCTCATCACCCGGCTGGACGACGTCGCCATCGACGTCGAGCGCCTGACGGTGCACACCCCCGACCTCGACGACGTCTTCCTCGCCCTGACCGGGCGACCTGCGCAGGAGAAGGTGCCCACGCCATGACGATCACCGCGAACCCGCTCGCGTACACGCTCACCGATTCGGCCACGATGCTGCGGCGCAACCTCAAGCACGCGATGCGCTATCCGGTTCTCACGCTCATGGTGGCCGGCATCCCGGTCGTGCTCCTGCTGCTGTTCGTCTTCGTGTTCGGCGGCACGCTCGGCGCCGGGCTCGCCGAGGTGTCCGGCGGCCGGTCCGAGTACGCGAACTACCTCACCCCGGGCATCCTCGTGCTGGCCGTGGCATCGGCCGCCCAGGGCACCGCGATCACCGTCGCCATGGACATGACCGAGGGGATCATCGCCCGCTTCCGGACCATGTCGATCGCCCGCGCCGCGGTGCTCTCCGGGCACGTCGGGGGCGCCGTCGTCCAGACCGCGGTGGGACTGGTCTTCGTCGTGGCCGTGGCGCTGCTCGTCGGCTTCCGGCCCGACGCGAACCCGCTCGAATGGCTCGCCGTGGCCGCCCTCCTGGTGCTGCTCAGCTTCGCCCTGTCCTGGTTGTCGGTCGCGATGGGGCTCGCGGCCAAGACCGTCGAGTCGGCGAGCAACCTGCCGATGCCGCTGGTCCTGCTGCCGTTCCTCGGCAGCGGCTTCGTGCCGGCCGAGTCCATGCCGGCCGGGCTGGCCTGGTTCGCCGAGCACCAGCCGTTCACGCCGATCATCGAGACGCTGCGCGGACTGCTCACCGGCACGGCGATCGGCAGCAGCGGCTGGCTCGCCGTCGCCTGGTGCGCCGTCATCGCACTCACCGGGTACCTCTGGGCACGAGCCCGCTACGAACGCCGTCCCGCACGGTGACGACGACGGATCCGCGCCTCTCCGGCGCGGCGCTCGGATCGGCGCGGGAATACCGGTCGCGCACGATTCGCTGAACGGCACGACACCCCGTCGCCATCCCTGCCCCAGATCGCGAGAGGTTGCCCCATGCCTGCGCTGCTCGAGGACCGTCCCACCGTCGACGACGCCCGCCGGCCGCGGCCCCGCCGCCGCGTGCCCGTGCGCCTGATCGCCGCGGGCGTCGGCGTGGCGACCGCCGCCGTGGCGGTCAACGCCGTGGGCGACTGGATCTCCGGCTGGGGCGACCCCACCGAGCCCCGCGTGATCGACCGCAGCCCGGCACCGCTGCTGCTCGCGCTCGACGACCTGAGCGAGTACCACGCCGCGACCGCCACCCTGCGCGTCGACATCGACCGCGAGATCGACACCCCCTGGGTGCCGTCGGTCATCAGCGGCGAGCGGGTCACCTTCCTCGCCACCGGCACCGCCGACGCCTACGTCGACTTCGAGGACCTGGACGCCGACGCCGTCACCCTCTCCGCCGACGGCAACTCGGCCACCATCGTGCTTCCCGCGCCCGAGATCTCCGAGGTGCGGATCGACCCGGAGAACAGCCGGGTCGTCGACCGCGACCGCGGCCTGGTCGAGCGGCTCGGGGCCGCCTTCGCCGAGAACCCGGCCGACGACAGCGAGCTGTTCGCGCTGGCCGAGGACAAGCTCGCCACGGCGGCTGCGGAGAGCGACATCCTGGATCGCGCCGAGACGAACACCCGCACCATGCTCACGACGCTCGCGCACTCGCTCGGCGTCGAGACGGTCACCGTGGAGTTCGAGGAGCCGGCGGGCTCCGGCGCCTGAGCGGGGTCGCGCTCAGCGCTTGAGCGCGTACTCCTTGAGCAGGCCGCGGCTGATGATGGTCTTCTGGATCTCGCTGGTGCCCTCGCCGATGAGCAGGAACGGCGCCTCGCGCATGAGCCGCTCGATCTCGTACTCCTTGGAGTAGCCGTATCCGCCGTGGATGCGGAACGACTGGGTGGTCACCTCGGCGCAGTACTCGCTGGCGAGCAGCTTGGCCATGCCGGCCTCGACGTCGTTGCGCTCGCCGCGGTCCTTGAGCTTCGCGGCGTTGACCATCATCAGGTGCGCGGCCTCGACCTTGGTCGCCATCTCGGCCAGCTGGAACGCGATGGCCTGGTGCTGGGCGATCGGCTTGCCGAAGGTCTCGCGCTGCTGGGCGTAGGCGACGGCGAGCTCGAAGGCGCGGATCGAGATCCCGCACGCGCGCGCGGCCACGTTGACCCGGCCGACCTCGACGCCGTCCATCATCTGGGCGAAGCCCCGGCCCGGCGTGCCACCGAGGACGGCGTCCGCACCGATCCGGAAGCCGTCGAACACCAGCTCGGTGGTGTCGACGCCCTTGTAGCCCATCTTGTCGATCTTGCCGGGGATGGTCAGACCCGGGAGCACCTCCCCGAAGCCGGTGGGCTTCTCGACCAGGAACGTCGTCAGGTTCTGGTGCGCCTTCTCGGCGCCCTCGTCGGTGCGGACGAGCGTGGCCACCAGCGTGGAGCTGCCTCCGTTGGTCAGCCACATCTTCTGGCCGTCGATGACGTACCCGTCGCCGTCCCGCTTCGCCTTCGTGCGGATGCCGGCCACGTCCGAACCCAGCCCCGGCTCCGACATGGAGAAGGCGCCGCGCACCTCGCCGGAGGCCATGCGGGGCAGCAGGCGCTGCTTCTGCTCGTCCGTGCCGTGCTGCACGACCATGTACGCGACGATGAAGTGCGTGTTGATGACGCCCGAGACGCTCATCCAGCCGCGGGCGATCTCCTCGACCACGAGCGCGTAGGTCAGCAGCGACTCGCCGAGTCCGCCGTACTCCTCGGGGATGGTCAGCCCGAAGATGCCCAGCTCCTTGAGCCCGTCGACGATCTCCTGCGGGTACTCGTCGGCGTGCTCGAGCTCCTGCGCGACCGGGATGATCTCCTTGTCGACGAAGCTCCGGACCGTCGACAGGATCTCCCGCTGGATCTCGGTGAGGTCGGCGGTCTGCGCCAGGCGGGCCATGGGTCCTCCTCGGGACTGCTGTCCGTGGTTCCGGTGAGTATGGGGGAACTTCGGGTGGGGTCCGCCGTGCGCCCGGTCACCGGAAAGGCATCGTCGGCGTTACCGTCCGGATTCCCCTGACGACGATGGAACTGGACGGCGATGGCGCAGAACGACTTCCCCCGCGGCGACGCGACCCAGCCCGGGTACGGGCCGCCGCCGGGTACGGACCGCCGCCGGGATACGGACCGCCGCCGGGATACGGGCCCCCGCCCGGGTACGGCTACCCGCCGCCGGGCTACCCAGGCGCCTGGCGCCGGCCGACCAACACCATGGCGATCCTCGCGCTGGTGATGGCGTTCGTGTTCGCCCCCGCCGGCCTCGTGCTCGGCATCGTCGCGCGCAAGCAGATCCGGCAGACCGGCGAGGAGGGTGACGGCCTCGCGCTGGCCG
Source organism: uncultured Actinomycetota bacterium (assembly GCA_963777095.1). GTDB lineage: Bacteria > Actinomycetota > Actinomycetes > Mycobacteriales > Geodermatophilaceae > CAVZOY01. The sequence continues at coordinate 71,844 of CAVZOY010000003.1, read as the reverse complement.
GCATCATCGTCGGCGGGATCGCGACGGCGCTGTTCGTGCTGTTCATCGTCTTCTGGATCGTCGCGTTCGCGTCCTTGACGACGTACTGAAGAAGGACCCCGTCCTCCCCACCCCTCGCAAGCTCGGGGCGGGCCCCTGGACGGGGCCGTCCGGTGAGGTCACCGCTCCGGCGGCGTGAAGGACGACGTCCGCTGCATGCCGGCGGCCCGCCCCTTGCCGGCGATGACCAGCGCCATCTTGCGGCTGGCCTCGTCGATCATCTCGTCGCCGAGCATGGCCGAGCCCTTCTTCCCGCCGGCCTCGGACGTGCAGTACTCGTACGCGTCGAGGATCAGCTCGGCGTGGTCGTAGTCCTCCTGCGACGGCGCGTAGATCTCGTTGGCCGCCTCGATCTGCCCCGGGTGCAGCACCCACTTGCCGTCGAACCCGAGCACGGCCGAGCGCTTGGCCACCTCGCGGAACGCGTCGACGTCGCGGACCTGCAGGAACGGACCGTCGATGGCCTGCACGCCGCGGGCGCGGGCCGCCATGAGGATCTGCATGAGGATGTAGTGGAACGGGTCGCCGGCGTAGTCCGGGTGCAGGGCGCCCACCACGAGCGACTTCATGTTGATCGAGGCCATGAAGTCGGCCGGGCCGAAGATGATCGTCTCGATCCGCGGGCTGGCGAAGGCGATGTCGTTGACGTTGATGAGCCCCTGGGCGGTCTCGATCTGCGCCTCGATGCCGATCCGGCCCACCTCGAGGCCGTTGGTCTTCTCGATCTGGGTGAGCAGCATGTCGAGCGCCCGGACCTGTCCGGCGTCGGCGACCTTCGGCAGCATGATGCAGTCGAGGTTCGCGCCCGCGCCCTCGACCACCTCGATCACGTCGCGGTAGGTCCACTCCGTCGTCCAGTCGTTGACCCGGACGGTGCGGATCTTCTCGCCCCAGCCGCCCTCGTTGAGCGCCGCGACGATGTTCTTGCGGGCGCCGGGCTTGGCCAGCGGCGCGACGGCGTCCTCGATGTCCAGGAACACCTGGTCGGCGTCCAGAACCTTCGCCTTCTCGAGGAAGCGCGGGTTGCTGCCGGGGACGGCGAGGTTGGAACGGCGGGATCGGAGCTCGGCCACGGTGCCTCCGCGAAGGGGTCGGACGGGGTGAGCGGAGAGTAGTCAGGTCGCGGGTTCGACCAGGGTGGCGGGGCGGCTGGCGCGGACGACCAGCGCGACGCCGACGACGACGGCCGCCATGCCCGGCAGCGCCAGGAGCGGAGGTAGCTGCCCCAGCAGCACCAGCGCCACGAGCAGCGCGCCGGGCACCTCCAGCAGCACGGCGAGGCTGACCACCGTCGGCCCGACGGTCGACAGCACCAGGTTCAGCAGCGTGTGCCCGAGGATCTGCGCGCAGACGGTGATCGCGAGGATCAGCCACCAGTCACGCGCGGTGAACCCGGTCAGCGGCGCCCGGACGACCAGCGCCGCGACCGCGAGGGTCACCGCGCAGGTCGTGTAGGCGGTCACCGTGTACGCCGACGTCGACAGCCGCACCCGTGCGCGGGCCCCGGCCAGCACGTAGCCGCCGGCGAAGATCGCACCCAGCAGGGCCAGCCCGTCGCCGGCCAGGGCCTCGAGGCTCACCGTGACGTCGACGCCGGCGATCAGCGCCGCACCGCCCACGGCCAGCATCAGCCCCCACCACACCTGCGCCGGGAAGCGCACCCCGGAGGCCCGCGCGACCAGCGCCGTCCAGATCGGCGTGGTGGTGACCAGTGCGATCGAGGCGCCGATCGAGGTCATGTAGAGGCTCGGCAGCCACGCGGCAAAGTGCCCGGCCAGGAAGAGCCCGGCCACGACCGAGCTGCGGAGGTCCCGCCAGTGCAGCCCGCGCAGCTCGCCCCGGTCGCGGGTCAGCAGCACGGGGAGGAGCAGTGCCGCGCCGGCGGCGTTGCGCCAGAACGCGATGGCGAGCACCGGCGCGGTGACCAGGGCGGTCAGCGGCCCGGACAGCGACACCCCGGCGACGGCGACGGCCATCAGGGCGACGTCCCGACCGCCGGGCCGGGAGATCTCCCATGCCGAGGTGGCGCTGGCGGGAGAGTTCACCCAGGCACCCGGATCCGTCCGCTCGCGACCGGCACGACGGCCCCGTGCACGGACGCCGAGACGGCGCGGCCGCCCTCCGCGGTGACCGAGCCCGACAGCACCGAGGGGCGGCCCAGCTTCACGCCCTGGGTGATGACGTACTCCGCCGTCCCGTCCGAGGGCAGCAGCCCGACGGCGACCAGCCAGACGCCGGTCGAGAGCGCGGCCGAGCCGGTGGCGGGGTCCTCGCCCCAGCTCAGGTCGTTGGCGAAGGTGCGCGAGTAGACCGTCGAGTCCGCGCCGTCCCACGACAGGACGGCGACGCCCTCGCCCACGCCCAGCGCGTCGAGCGCAGTCGGGTTCGGCCGGGCCCGGTCGACGGCCTCGCGCCGGACGGCGAGCACCGCCCACGGCAGGCCGCAGCCGGCGACGTGCGCCGGCAGGCCGACGACGTCCGCCGGGTCGAGTCCCACGGCGGCCGCGAGCGCGGCGGGATCGGGCCCGTCCTCGAGCGTGGGCCGGCCGCCGGTCAGCAGCGCACCGTCGCCGTCCACCACGAGGTCGAGCACTCCGACGCCGCACTCCTGGCGCACCGTGCCGGCGGGCAACCGGCCGGTGCGCACCAGCGTGTGCGCGGCGCCGACGCTCGGGTGCCCGGCGAAGGGCAGCTCGGCGAAGGGCGTGAAGATCCGCACGCGGTAGGACGCACCCGGCTCCGTGGGCGCGCAGATGAACGAGGTCTCGGACAGGTGGAACTCGAACGCCAGCGCCTGGCACTGCTCGGTCGACAGCCCGTCGGCGTCGAACACCACGGCCAGCGGGTTGCCCGCGAACGCCCGTGCGGCGAAGACGTCGACGACCTCGTAGTCCAGCATCTCCCGGTCCGGCACGGCCGCGACGGTAGCCTCACCACCCGTGACCACGGGACGAGGGCGTACGTCTCGCGACTCGCGGGGCTGACCGTCTTCGACCCCAACGGCGACCGGGTGGGCAAGATCCGCGACGTGGTGGTCGCGCTGCGGGTGAGCAGCGCGCCGCCCACCGTGCTGGGCCTGGTCGTCGAGGTCGTCGCCCGTCGCCGGATCTTCGTGCCGATGGGCCGGGTGACCGCCGTCGACCCGGGCGCGGTGATGCTCGCGTCGGGCACCCTCAACCTCAAGCGCTTCGAGCAGCGGGCCGGCGAGACGCTGGTGCTCGGCGAGCTGCTCGACCGCAGCGTCCGGATCAAGGACTCGGACCGGCCGGCGCACGTGGTCGACGCCGCCATCGAGCAGACCCGCACGGGCGAATGGGTCCTTTCCCGGCTCGCCGTCCAGGAGCCCGGGAGGCTCGGCCGCCGCGGCCAGCTGCACCAGCTCGCCTGGAACGAGGTCACCGGGCTCTCCCTGCCGCAGACCGGGCAGGGCGCCGAGACGCTGATCGCCACCTACCGCGACCTCAACCCCGCCGACGTCGCCCACGCGCTGCAGGACCTGCCGCTCAAGCGCCGGCACGAGGTGGCCGAGGCGCTGGACGACGAGCGGCTGGCCGACGTCCTGATGGAGCTGCCAGAGGCCGACCAGATCACCATCCTCGGCACGCTCGAGGAGGCGCGGGCCGCAGACGTCCTCGAGGCCATGGACCCGGACGACGCCGCCGACCTGCTCGCCGAGCTGTCCAACGTCGACCGCAACCGGCTGCTCGAGCTGATGGAGCCCGACGAGGCCGAGCCGGTGCGCCAGCTGCTGAAGTACTCCGAGGACACCGCCGGCGGGATCATGACCAGCGAGCCGGTGATCCTCACTCCGGACGCCACGGTCGCCGAGGCGCTGGGCCGGGTGCGCGATCCGGAGCTGACCCCGGCCCTGGCCAGCCAGGTCTACGTGTGCCGCCCGCCGTCGGCCACGCCGACCGGGCGCTACCTGGGACTGGCCCACATCCAGCGGCTGCTCCGCGAACCGCCGTCGACGCTGGTCAGCGGAGTCCTCGACGACCTGGAGCCGCTCCGCCCCGAGGCGCCGCTGGCCGAGGTGACCCGCTACTTCGCCACCTACAACCTGGTCGCCGCCCCGGTCGTCGACGCCCAGGGCCGGCTGGTCGGTGCCGTCAGCGTCGACGACGTCCTCGACCACCTGCTGCCCGAGGACTGGCGCGAGAGGGCCCGCCGTGGCTGACGCGCCGCGGCTCGACGTCCCGAGCACGGGAGGACGGCGGCTGTCGTCCCTGATCCGCTACAACCCGGACGCCGTCGGCGCGACCGCGGAGACCTTCGCCCGGTTCCTCGGCACCGGTCGCTACCTCGCGATCCAGACCATCCTCGTGATCGTCTGGATCGCGCTGAACGTGTTCGCGGTGTCCCTGCGGTGGGACCCCTATCCGTTCATCCTGCTGAACCTGGCCTTCTCGACGCAGGCCGCCTACGCCGCGCCGCTGATCCTGCTCGCGCAGAACCGGCAGGCCGACCGCGACCGCGTGCAGGCCGAGGAGGACCGGGCGCGCGCCGCCTCCACCCGCGCCGACACCGAATACGTCGCCCGCGAGCTCGCCGCGCTGCGGGTCGCCGTCGGTGAGCTGGCGACCCGCGACTTCCTGCGCAGCGAGCTGAGCCGGCTCGTCGAGGAGGACCCGGAGGAGATCGAGCGGCGGGAGCGGCGGGCGCGCAAGCGGCGCGAGCGCGAGGACGCCGCCAAGCGGGAGTCGGCCGGCGGAGGCTGACCCGGTACAGCGACTGCACCGGAATTCGCTACAGCGGCTGTACCGACCGGGTGGTCGGACGTGCCCGTCACGGCACGTGCCACACCAGGTTCGAGAGATAGAGCAGCCAGGCCAGCGGGACGACGGACGCGAGGGCCCACAGCCGGGTGCGGCCGTGCCGGGGCAGGCCCACGACGATCAGGAGGGCGACGAGCACGTCGATCCCGGCCTGGACCGGACGCGCCAACAGGTACGGCTGCGCCCCCGACCAGATCGCGGCCTGGCGCGAGGCCTGCCCGCCCACCAGGACGAGCGCTGCCGCCGCCCCGAAGACCAGCCCGGACAGCAGTGCCGGGTGCCGACCTGCCCACCACATGGCTGCGGCGGCGGCCGACGCGATCGCGGGAACGAGGAGGAGCGAGGCGAGGAGGATGCCTGCGGGGGCACTCCCTGCGGAGCCGAGCGCCTGGGCCCAGGCGTAGTACGCGACCGCCTGCGCGGCGAAGAAGACCGCCGAGCGCAGCGCGGCGGAGGCCCAGGTCGGTGCGAAACGGCCGAGCAGCCCGACGGCCAGGACCCAGACGGCCGGACTGCTGCCGAGATCGGCCGCCCACGGCGCGCCGCTCGCATCCGCGATGCGCGCCGCGATCCCGGCCAGCGCTCCTCCGACCGCGAGGCCGACCAGGAGACCTGGACGGAACAGCCGCCGGGACGTCGGAGGCGCCGGATCCTCGCTGGTCCGCACAGCGCCGGAGTGTGGCCCATCCCCGCCGCCACCGGGTTCCGCAGCGCCGTGGGCTCACCCCGCGAGCGCGTGCACCAGGGCCCCGGCCACGCCCGCGAGCAGCAGCACCACGATGAACGGCGCCCGCAGGGCCAGCGCGACGGCTGCGACCGCGAGCCCGACCAGCCGCCCGTCCAGCACGAGGTCGTTGCCCGCCGCGACCGCCTGGACGGCGACCAGCGCGGCCAGCAGCGCGGCCGGGACGAAGTCGACGACGCGTGCCACCCACGGCTGCTCGACCCAGGCGGCCGGCACGGAGAGCCCGGCGAGCTTGAGCAGGTAGCAGCCGAGCGAGCCGAGCACGACGGTCAGCCAGAGGGCGGTCCCGGTCACGCCTCGTCCTGCTTCGCCCGGGGCCGGCCGGCCAGCAGCACCGCCACGGCGGCGGCCAGCACCTGGACGCCGGCGGGGGCGAAGGGCGTCAAGGCGAGCGCGATCACCGCTCCGCCGAGCGCCACCCGCCGCTGCACCGCCGCCTCCGGGAAGCCCCGCCGCAGCCGCGGCCAGAGCAGCGCGAGGAACGCGGCGGGAACGACCGCGTCGAGCGCCGCCCGGGCTGTCTCGCCGAGCGCGGCCGCCCCCACCGCGCCGATCACCGTCGTGGCGTTCCACATCAGGAAGATCGACGCGCCGCCGGCGACGAACGCGACCCGCGCCAGCCTGCGGTCCGGCGCGGCGATCGAGAGCGCAGTGGTCTCGTCGATGACCCAGTGCGCCGTCGTCAGCCGCGCCAGAACGCCGCGGGGTCGCAGCAGCGGCAGCAACCGGACGCCGTAGACGGTGTTGCGGGTGCCGAGCAGCAGCGCGCTGCCGATGGCCGCCGCCCCGCTGCCGCCGGCGCCCAGCACGCCGACCAGGGCGAACTGCGAGGCACCGGTGAACATCAGCAGCGACATGGTGGCCGCCTGCCAGGGGCTGAGCCCCGCGGCGTCGGCGGCCGCGCCGAACGCTGCGCCGTAGAGGCCGACGGCCAGACCGAGTCCGACCGCGTCGCGCACGACGGCGGTACGGGCGGGGGAGGACACCCCGCCGAGGCTAATGAGCCGGATGCTTCCCGCGGCCGGCAGCCGCCGACGATCGCCGCCGTACAGTGGACGGGCAGCCCGCACGCGCCGGCCGACGTCGTCGCCGGACCGCCTGCGGGCTCCCCCGTCGAAGGAGACAGAACGCCACGATGACCGACACGCTGACCGGCTCGCCGACGCTGGACGCGATCACGGCCGCCCTGGCCACCGTCCAGGACCCGGAGATCAACCGACCGCTCACCGAGCTCGGCATGGTCAAGGACGTGCAGATCGGCGCCGGTGGCGCCGTCCGCGTCGAGGTCTACCTGACCGTCTCCGGCTGCCCGATGCGCGAGACGATCACCAACCGGGTGACGACGGCCGTCTCGGCCGTGCCCGGGGTGACGTCGGTGGCGGTCGGCCTCGACGTCATGAGCGACGAGCAGCGCGCCGAGCTGCGCCGCACCGTCCGCGGCACCGACGCGCCGGAGGCGGTCATCCCCTTCGCCCAGCCCGGCTCGCTGACCCGCGTCTACGCGGTGGCCTCGGGCAAGGGCGGCGTCGGCAAGTCGTCGGTGACGGTCAACCTCGCGGCGGCGATGGCCAAGCGCGGCCTCTCGGTCGGCGTCGTGGACGCCGACATCTACGGCCACTCGGTGCCCCGGATGCTCGGCGTCGACGACAAGCCCACGCAGGTCGACAACATGATCATGCCGCCGCAGGCGTTCGGCGTGAAGGTCATCTCGATCGGCATGTTCACCCCGGGCAACACCCCGGTCGTCTGGCGCGGCCCGATGCTGCACCGCGCGCTGCAGCAGTTCCTCGCCGATGTGTGGTGGGGCGACCTCGACGTCCTGCTGCTGGACCTCCCGCCCGGCACCGGCGACATCGCGATCTCGGTCGCGCAGCTGCTGCCCAACGCCGAGATCCTCGTCGTGACGACACCTCAGCTCGCCGCCGCCGAGGTGGCCGAGCGGGCCGGCGCGATCGCCACCCAGACGCACCAGCAGGTCGTCGGCGTCATCGAGAACATGTCGTGGCTGGAGCTGCCCGACGGCTCCCGCATGGAGATCTTCGGCTCCGGGGGTGGCGAGGCCGTCTCGGACGCGCTGACCCGCACGCTCGGCGCCCGCGTGCCGCTGCTCGGCCAGATCCCGCTGGACACCCGGCTGCGCGAGGCCGGCGACGCCGGTGCGCCGATCGTGCTGGCGGAGGCTCAGACGCCGGCGTCGCTGGCCCTCGACGCGATCGCGGGCAAGCTGACCAGCCGTTCGCGCGGGCTGTCCGGGATGAGCCTGGGCCTCACGCCCGTCCGCCGCTAGGAAACCGTCAGGTGGCGTCGCTGTCGAACGGCGGCGGCGTCGCGCGGTCGCGGGAGCGACCCGTCGTGTAGGTCGCCGAGGCGGTCGACCCGGTGCGCACGGGCGGCTCGTCGTCATCGGCGAGCAGCTGGTTCCGGATGAACGTCTTCGGGTGGTACTGCCGCAGGTCGAGGTCGCGCAGGTGGGCGAAGTCGTCCCCGAGCGAGTCGTTGACCTGCTCCCGGACGCCGGTCAGCGCCCGCCGCGCCTTCTTCAGGCCGTCGGCGGCGTCCTTGGCGATGTGCGGGAGCCGCTCCGGGCCGAAGATGAAGAGCGCGATGACCGCGATGAACACGATCTCGCCCCAGCCGATGTTGTTGAACACCGGGCGCTCCTCCTCCCCGCAGCGGTACGGACTCCGCCCAGGTTAATTCAAGGACCAGCCTTCCCCCCACGCCTCGCACGCTCGGCGCGGGCCCCTGAAGGATGGCCGACGGAGCTGTACGTCAGGTGGACGGTAGGCGGCGTCAGGCCTGTCCGAGCGTGGCGTCCACCTCGATCGAGCGACCTCCGCGGATCACCTCGAGCGTGACGGTGTCCCCCGGGTCGCGGGCGTCGACGGCCACGACGAGCTCCTCGGAGCTGCCCACGGCCTGGTCGTCGACGGCGATGATCGTGTCCTGCTCCCGCAGTCCGGCCTGGTCGGCGGCGCTGTCGGGCTCGACGTTCAGCACCAGGGCGCCGTTGCGCATGCCGTCGGTGACGGTGCGCGCGTTCACCCCGAGGGTGGCGTGCACGGCCTCCCCGGTGGAGATCAGTTGCTCGGCGATGTCGCGCACCGTGTCGATCGGGATCGCGAAGCCCAGACCGATCGAGCCGCCCTGGCCGCCGCTGCCGAGCGAGGCGATGGCGGTGTTGATGCCGATGACCGCCCCGGTGGCGTCGACCAGCGCGCCGCCGGAGTTGCCGGGGTTGATCGGGGCGTCGGTCTGCACGGCGGAGATGACGGCGTTGGTGTCGCTGCCCTCGCCGGAGAGCCGCACCGGCCGGTCCAGCGCGCTGACGATGCCGCTGGTCACCGTGCCCGCGAGGCCGAGCGGGGAGCCGATGGCCACCACCGGGTCACCGACGACCAGGCTGTCGGACTTGCCGAGGGTCGCCGTGAGCAGGCCCGGCTTCTCCACCTTGAGGACGGCGAGGTCGCTCGCCGGGTCGCGGCCGACGATCCGCGCCGCCGAGCCGCTGCCGTCCTCGAAGATGGCCCGGATCTCGGCGCCCTCGACGCCGTCGGCGCCGGACACCACGTGGTTGTTCGTGACGATGTAGCCGTCGCCGCCCTCGATGACCACCCCGGAGCCGGTGGCACCGCTGTTGCCCACCCGCACCTCGATCGAGACCACCGCGGGCGTGACCCGTTCGGCGATGTCGGCGACCGAGCCGGGCTCGCGGGCGACCCCGGGGTCGACCTCGGACAACTGGGTGCCGGGGCTCAGCAGCGGCGGCTCGGCGGTCTCGCGGGTGACGTACCAGCCGACCCCGCCACCGATGGCGCCGACCAGCAGGACGGCGAGCAGCGCCAGCACCGAGAGCCGGACGGAGACGTCGCGCAGCCGCAGCTTGCGCCGCCCCTTGGCGTCGACGACGACGGGGCCCTCCTGCTCCTCCTCGTCGTCGTAGACCGCGGGAGCGCCCAGGCCGGCCGGGGCGTCGGGGTCGCGCCAGGGGTCGGACCGGGCGTCGGGCTTCCACCATGGCCCGGTGGCGGTGCGGCGCCCTCCCGGTCGTCCGCCGGGCGGGTCCTGCAGGCCGGTGCGGCCGGCACCGGGCGGTCCGAAGGCCCGCAGCAGCGCCTCGGGCGGCGGAGGCGGCAGCGGACGGCGGGGCGGCGGCGGGCGGTCGCCGTCGAAGCCGCCGGAGACCTCGGCGGGCCGGCCGAACGCGGCCGCCTGACCGGGGCCCGGGGCGGGGACGGTGCGCGGGCGGTCCCCGTCCGGGGACGGTGGCGGGTCGAAGCCCCCGGCGGCACCCGGCGGGCGGGTGAAGGCGTCGGTGTCCGGACCGGCGTGGTCCGGCTCCCCGGTCGGCCGGGTCAGGGCGTTCCGCCGGTGGATCGGGCGGTGAGGGCGTCGACGCCGATGGTGCGGGTGACCGGCGGAACGACCTCGGTGCGCTCCTCCGGCGCGCTCGGTCCGGCCACCGGGGTGCGCGGCGTGCGGACGGTGTCGTCGCCGGGGAGCGTGACGGCGAGCAGGACGACGCCGAGGCCGAGACCGGCCAGCGTGCCGGCGACGCCGCGGCGCAGCCAGCGGGCCTGCTCGGGCCGCGCCGGACGGGCGGACGGCGCGAGGTCGACCGACCAGCCGCCGGACGCACCGTCCATGACGAGGCTGCCCGGTCCGGCGCTCAGCCCGCCGAGCGTGCCGCCGGTCGGGACGTCGGCGGTGAAGGGGATGGCGCACAGCCGCGACAGCAGGTCGCCGGGCAGCGCGACGTCGGCGGCCTCGTGCAGGGCCTCCTTGGCCTCGCGCTGCGCCTGCACCGCCATGCGGCACTGCGTGCAGCCGGTCAGGTGCCTGGCGGCGCGGCCGGCCGGGCCGGCGTCGAGCTCGCCGTCGACGAGCGCGGCGATCGCCTCCTGGGCGAGGTGGCTCTCGGGGATGTGCACGTCATCCCTCCAGCGCGGGCTCGGGGCCCGTCCGCCGGGGCGCCAGGTGGGCGAGCGCCTGCCGCAGCTGCACACGGCCGCGGTGGATGCGGCTGCGCACGGTGCCGAGCTTGATGCCCAGCGTCGCGGCGATCTCCTCGTAGGTGAGGCCCTCGATGTCGCAGAGGACGACGGCGACGCGGAACTCGGGCGACAGCGCGTCGAGCGCCGCCTGGACCTGCGGGTCGAGGTGGGTGTCGGCGTACACCTGCTCGGGGCTGGGCGCGGTGCCGGGGAGCCGTTCGGTGTCCTCGGGGAGGGCGTCGAAGCGGATCCGCTGGCGCCGCCGCACCATGTCGAGGAACAGGTTCGTCGTGATCCGGTGCAGCCAGCCCTCGAAGGTGCCGGGCGAGAAGTCGGCGAGGGATCGGAAGACGCGGACGAACGTCTCCTGGGTGAGGTCCTCGGCGTCCTGGGCGTTGCCGGAGAGCCGGTACGCCAGCCGGTAGACCCGCGCGGAGTGCTCGCGCACGACCTGCTCCCAGGTGGGCGCGACCCAGACGTCCGCGACCGGCGCCACGGCGGCGGCGGTCGCCTCGGCCGCAGCGGCGGCCGGGGACGCGGTCAGGTCGGGGGCGGGCACGGGTCCAGGATCGCAGACCGCAGCAGCAGGGACCTCCCGGCCGTCGCCCTCATGGGGGACTTCCTGGGTCGAACCGTCTCGTCCGAGGCGCACGTCCTGATCAACGTCGGTCCCCGTGCCGTGTTCCCGGCCGGACGTGTTCACAGCCGACTCCCAGGAACCCGCCGTGCCCGCGCGCCGCCCGGCGCGGCGGCGGGCCACGCGGGCCACTACCCTCGCCCGGTGACGAGCGCCGAGGGACCGCCGCGCGGGGGCGGTACCGCCGAGGGCGCCTACGCCGAGCGCTTCGCGACCGAGGGCGCCGAGATCGGCGCCGCCCGGGCCCGCGCCGAGCGGCTGCCCGGACCCCCGCCCGTCGCGCCGTCGGTGGGCGCGATGCTGTCCGTGCTCGCCGCGAGCGTCTCCGCCCGGTCGGTCGTGTCGATCGGCAGCGGCGGTGGCGTGACGGGGCTGTGGCTGCTGCGCGGCATGCGCCCGGACGGCGTCCTCACCGCCCTGGACGGCGACGCCGCCCAGCTGCGCGCGGCCCGGACGGCCTTCACCGAGGCCGGCATCCCGTCGTCCCGCACGCGGCTGATCTTCGGCACCCCCGGCGAGGTGCTCCCCCGGTTGTCGCCGGGCGCCTACGACCTGGTCGCCTGCTCGGGCCCGCCGCGCGACTACTCCGACCAGCTCCCCGGCCTGCTCGAGCTCGTGCACCCCGGCGGCACGCTGGTCTGCCACGGGCTGCTCGACGGCGGGCGGATCGCCGACCGCACCGTGCGCGACCCGCAGACCATCGCCTGGCGCGAGCTCGCCCGCGCCGTCCGGGACGACGAGAGCCTGCTGTCCGCCGTCCTCCCGGTCGGTGCGGGCCTGCTCATCGCGACGAAGCGGCCGGCCGCGCCCCGAGGCTGAGCCCGGAGGTCGGATCCCGTCCTCTCAGACGACGGCGCGGGCGCCCTTGCCGAGCACCGTCACCCCGCCGGCGCTCACGTGGTACCGCTCGGCGTCGGCGATGGTGTCGACGCCGATCCGCGCCCACGGCGGCACGACGACGTTCTTGTCCAGGATCGCCCGCCGCACGTAGGCGCCCTCACCGACGACCACGCCGTCCATGAGCACGCTGTCCTCCACGCGGGCTCCGCGGTCGACCCGCACGCCCGGCGACACGACGGAGTTGTGCACCGACCCGCCGCCGATGATCGCGCCGGCGCTGACCATCGACTCCTCGGCGCGGCCACCGAGCACGAACTTCGCCGGCGGGAGCTGCGGAGGCAGCGTGTAGATCGGCCAGCGGTCGTTGTAGAGGTTGAACACGGGCGTGACCGAGACCAGGTCCATGTGCGCGTCGAAGTAGGAGTCGATCGTCCCCACGTCGCGCCAGTAGCCGTGGTCGCGCTCGGTCGTCCCGGGAACGATGTTGGTCGAGAAGTCGTACACCCACGCGTCCCCGGCGTCGGCCAGCATCGGCATGATCGAGCCGCCCATGTCGTGCACCGAGTCGGAGTCCTCGGCGTCCTTGCGCAGCGCCTCGAGCAGGGCGTCGGTCGTGAAGACGTAGTTGCCCATGGAGGCGAAGCTCTCCTCCGGCGAATCCGGCAGACCCGGCGGCTCCGCCGGCTTCTCCAGGAAGCCGCGCACCTTGCCCTCGGCGGTGGCGTCGATGACGCCGAACTCGGTCGCCTCGCGGCGCGGCACCCGCAGGCCGGCGATGGTGACGCCGGCACCGGTCTGCTGGTGCTGGTCGATCATCTGACCGGGATCCATGCGGTAGACGTGGTCCGCGCCGAAGACCACGACGATGTCGGGCCGTTCGTCGTAGATCAGGTTGAGGCTCTGGAAGATCGCGTCGGCGCTGCCGGTGTACCAGCGCGGGCCGAGCCGCTGCTGCGCCGGCACCGGGGTGACGTAGTTGCCGAGCAGCTGGGACATCCGCCACGTCGTGGTGATGTGCCGGTCGAGGCTGTGGCTCTTGTACTGGGTGAGCACCGCGATCTGCCGGATCTCGGCGTTCACGAGGTTCGACAGCACGAAGTCGATCAACCGGTAGTTGCCCCCGAAGGGCACCGCCGGCTTGGCGCGGTCCTGCGTCAGAGGCGCAAGCCGCTTCCCCTCGCCCCCGGCCAGGACGATGCCGAGCACTCGTGGTCCGCCGCGCATGTGACGCAAGGTAGCGGGTGGCGGGGAGACGCGCGCCACGTCCTGGCGCGGACCGCCCCCTAGGGTGACGGCCGTGCGCATCGGCATCGTGACCAGGGAGTGGCCGCCGGACGTCTACGGCGGCGCGGGCGTCCACATCGAGCACCTCGTCGCCGCGCTCCGGGCGCTGCCCGCGGCGGCGGCCGAGGCGGACGACGGCGGCCTGACGATCGACGTCCACTGCTTCGGCGGGGAGCGTCCGGACGCCACCGCGCACGCGGTGCCGCCCAACCTCCAGGGCGCCAACGGCGCGCTGCAGGCGATCGGTGTGGACGTCGAGATCGCCGCGGCGCTGGCCGAGGCCGACCTCGTGCACTCGCACACCTGGTACGCCAACACCGCCGGGCTGCTCGCCTCGCTGGTGCACGGGACGCCGCACATCGTCACGGCGCACTCGCTCGAGCCGCGCCGGCCGTGGAAGGCCGAGCAGCTCGGCGGCGGCTACCGGCTCTCCTCCTGGGTCGAGCGCACCGCCTACCTGGCCGCTGACGCGGTGATCGCGGTGAGCGCCGGCATGAAGGACGACGTCCTGGCCGTCTACCCCGACCTCGACCCCGCCCGGGTGCAGGTCGTGCACAACGGCGTGGACCCGGAGGCCTACAAGCCCACCCCGGCACCGGACGTCGTCCGCTCGCTCGGCGTGGACCCCGACCGGCCCTACGCGCTCTTCGTCGGGCGGATCACCCGGCAGAAGGGCGTGCCGCACCTGCTCAAGGCCTTCGAGCAGCTGCCGCCCGAGGCCGGCCTCGTCCTGTGCGCCGGCGCGGCCGACACCCCCGCCGAGCGGCAGCAGGTGGCCGACGCGGTCGAGCGCCTGCAGGCCCGGCGCACCGGCGTGGTCTGGATCGAGCAGATGCTGCCCCGCGAGCAGCTCGTGCCGCTCATCTCCGGCGCCACCGTGTTCGTCTGCCCGTCGATCTACGAGCCGCTGGGGATCGTCAACCTCGAGGCGGCCGCCTGCGGCACCGCCGTCGTCGCCAGCGCGGTCGGCGGCATCCCGGAGGTCGTGGACGACGGCCGGACCGGCCTGTTGGTCCCCTACGACGCCGACGACCCGGCCGGCTTCGAGTCCGGCCTCGCCGCGCGCACCGCGGAGCTGCTCGCCGACCCGGACCGCGCCGCGGCGATGGGTGCCGCGGGGCGGGAGCGGGTGCTGAGCGAGTTCGGCTGGCCGGCGATCGCGCAGCAGACCGTGCAGGTCTACACGGACGTCCTCAGCGCGCGGGCCTGAACCGCACCCCGTCCCCCGGGCGCAGCTGCGCGGCGGCGGGCAGGTCGGCGGTGCGCACGACGGCGAGCACCGGGTAGCCGCCGGTCACCGGGTGGTCGACGAGGAACAGCACGGGAGCGCCGTCCGGAGGCACCTGCACGGCACCCGGCACCAGCCCCTCGCTGGGCAGTTCGCCGTCCCCCGCCCGCCGCAGCGCCGGTCCCGACAGCCGAAGCCCCACCCGGTCGCTGTCGCTGCCGACCGCCCACTCCGCCGTGGTGAGCAGCGCCCAGGCGTCCTCCGCCAGCCGGTCGCGACGCGGACCCGGCAGGACACCGAGCACCGGGCGTTCGGCGGGGCGGGCCACCGGCGCGACGTCCACGACCGGCTCGTCGGCGGCCAGGTCGCCGACGGGCAGCTCGTCCCCCGGCCGCAGCGGCGCCGGCCCGAGCCCGGAGAGGGTGTCCGTGCTGCGCGACCCGAGCACCGGGCGCACCGCCACTCCTCCGCGGACGGCGAGGTAGCTGCGCAGCCCGGCGCTCGGTGCGCCGAGGGAGAGTTCCGCCCCGGCGGAGAGGGTGAACGGCGCCGACGTCGGCCCGGGGCGGCCGTCGACCCGCACCGGTACGGGAGCACCCGTCACCGCCACCAGGTGCGCCCTGCCGGCCCGAATCCGCAACCCGCCGGCGGTGACCTCGATCGTGGCCGCCGCGGCGTCGTTGCCCACGAGCCGGTTGGCCAGCGCGTGCGCCGCACGGTCGGCGGCACCCGACCGCGTCACCCCGATCGACGACCAGCCGGAGCGGCCGAGGTCCTGCACCGTGGCCAGCGGGCCGGGCGCCAGCACCGTCAGCACGCGCGGAACCGCACGGAGGTGCCGGGCGACAGCAGGGCGGGCGGGTCGCGGTCGACGTCGAACAGGACGGCGTCGGTGCGTCCCACCAGCTGCCATCCGCCCGGCGAGGCCCGGGGATAGACGCCGGCGTAGGGGCCGGCCAGGCCGACCGCACCCGCCGGAACCCGGGTGCGCGGGGTGCTCCGCCGCGGCACGTGCAGGTCGTCCGGCAGGCCGGTCAGGTACGCGAAGCCGGGCGCGAAGCCGCCGAAGGCCACGGTGAGCACGGTGCCGGTCAGGACGTCGACCAGCGCGCCGACGCCGCGGCCGGTCAGCTGCGCCGCCTCTGCCAGGTCGGGTCCGTCGAACACGACGTCGAGAACGACCTCCCGCGCGGACGCCCGTGCGGTCGACGCCGCCGGGCGCATCCGCTGCAGCGCGGCGACGTCGCGGTCGGTCGGGACGCGGTCGAGCCGGACGAGCACCGTGCGCGCCGCGGGCACCAGCTCCTCCTGCCCCGGGAGCGGTGCCTGCTCGAGCGCCGCGGCCAGGGCGCCGACGTCGCCCGCCGTCCGCCACCTGGACCAGCAGGGCCCGGTCACCGCACGGGAGCACGGTCGGGGCGTCGTCCACGCCGCCATGATCGCCCGCCCGGGAGCGCGCGGCGACGACTTCCGGCGGAGGATGCGGAGGTGACCATCGCGGATCGATTTGCCGAGGAGGTCCGTGCCGCCGGCCGTCGCGGCCTGGACGGACCGGAACTGCTCCCCGAGCGGCTCGTCCGCGCGGCCGCAGCGATGCTGCCGGTGGCCGACGCGAGCCTGAGCCTGATGGAAGGCGGCGACAAGCGGGTGCCCCTCGGCTCCAGCTCGCCGGAGGCGGCGCGCGCCGAGCGGCTGCAGTTCACCGTGGGCGACGGGCCGTGCATGATGGCGGCCCGGCAGGGAGAGCCGGTGTTCGCTCCCGAGGAGGAACTCCGCCGCCGCTGGCCGCAGTTCGCCGAGCAGCTCTTCGAGCGGACCGACTTCCGCGCGGTGGTCGCCTTTCCGCTCCTGCAGGCCCTGTCCGGCCAGGGCGCGATGGACCTCTACTTCCGGCGCAGCGAGCGGATCTCCCAGCTCGACGTCTTCGAGGCCATGGCCGTCGGCGAGCTGATCACCGCGGCCCTGAGCGACGCGGCGGTGTTCTCCGACTGGTCGGTCGAGGTCGGACCGGACTGGCTGCACGCCCCACCGGCCCGTCGGCGGGCCCGCGTCTGGCAGGCGATGGGTCGGCTGTGCCTGCAGCTCGACATCGAGGGGCCCACCGCGCTGGACCTGATGCGGTCCTACGCGCTCGCCACCGGCCGGGAGATCGACGACGTCGCCGTGGACGTGCTCGCCGACCGGCTGGACGCCGACGCGCTCCGCGCCGCCCGCTGACCCGAGGTCAGGCGAACGGCGCGGGTCCGAGCCCGGCGGCGGTCAGCGCCGCTCGGACCGCGCGGGCGAGCTCGACCGCGCCCGGGGTGTCGCCGTGCACGCACACCGACTCCACGGCCACCGGGACGACCGTGCCGTCGACCGCCTCGACCAGCCCCTCGGCGGCCATCCGGACCGCCCGCGCGGCGACCTGCGCGGGGTCGTGCACGAGCGCGCCCGGATCCCGCCGCGGGACCAGCGTGCCGTCGGCCGTGTAGCCGCGGTCGGCGAAGCCCTCGGCCACCGTGTGCAGCCCGGCCTCCTCGGGCGGCGCGCAGCAGCGCCGAGCCGGGCAGCCCGAGGACCGGCAGCGTCGGGTCGAGGTCGCGGACGGCGGCGACGACGGCCGCGGCCTGCGCCTCGTGCGCGACGACGGCGTTGTAGAGGGCGCCGTGCGGCTTGACGTAGCGCACCCGCCCGCCGCTCGCCCGAGCGACGCCGTCCAGGGCCGCGAGCTGGTAGAGGACGTCGGCGGCGAGCTCGCCGGGCTCGACGTCGACGAACCGGCGGCCGAAGCCGGCCAGGTCGCGGTAGGAGACCTGGGCGCCGATCGCGACGCCCGCCTGCACCGCCCGCGTGCACACGCGCCGCATCGTCGAGGGGTCGCCGGCGTGGAAGCCGCAGGCGACGTTGGCGCTGGTCACGATGCCGAGCAGCGCGTCGTCGTCCCCGAGCCGCCAGACGCCGAACCCCTCGCCGAGGTCGGCGTTGAGGTCGACGGTGCGCCCAGGAGTCGTCACGGTGCGCAGTCTCGCACCGGAGCTCCGCCCTGACGCGACGCGGACGCTCCCGGCGGTCGGACATGACGTGGCCCCGCCCGGCGTGTCCCGCGGAGATCGCCAAGGCTCGGGCGTCATGCCCCGCGCCCGGCGACGTCTTCACCCGTGCAAGCCCGTTCCGCGCACTGCGCACCGGGCATCCAGGAACGATGAGAGGGGCACCACCATGGCCAGCTACGTACGCAGGACCGCCGCCACCCTGATCGCCGGAACCGCCCTCGCCGTGGAGCGGCGCTCGCCCGGCCTCGGCCCAGCCGATCCAGTTCCAGGACGGCCTCGTCAACGTCGCCGTCGGTGACGTGACCATCCTCGAGGACGTCAACGTCGGAGTGGCGGCTGCAGGTCGCGGCGAACATCTGCGGCGTGAAGGTCGGCCCGGTGGCCGTGCTCGGACGGGCCGTGGACGCCAGCGGCGAGACGCGACACCGTCTGCACGACGCCGCTGGGCGACATCGACATCACGCAGAACTGACCGCCGGCGGCGTAGGCCGCCGCCGCGGTACCGAGACCCGGCCGGGAGCCCTCACCCGTTTGCCGGCCGGGTCCTCCGCTCCGCGCGCCTCCCTCCAGGTAGGCGCGCTGCGCCATGTCCATGGTCGCCAGGATCTCGAGGAAGAACTCCGACGCCGCGACGGCGACGGCGGGCACGTCCTCGGCCGGCGCTGTCCGCCGACCAGCTCGACGCAGGCACTCGTGGTGCATCCGGGCCAGCTCCAGCACGCTCACGCCGTCGGCCACCGCCTCGCGACCCAGCTCGTAGCCCCGGTGCAGGGTCGCCTCGGAGCGGCGGCTGACCGCGCCGACCAGCGCCGCGCGGTAGTTGCGCGCCAGCGCCTCGGTCGGCGTCATCACGACGGCCGTCCCGACCGCTGCACGGGCACGCACCGGCATGGCCGCAGCAGCTCGAGCCCCTCCTCCAGGTCGAGGGCGGTCTCCACGCCGCCGGGCGTCATGCCCAGCGACACCATCGCGAACGCCACGTCGGGCTGTATGCCCACGATGACCGTGCGCGCACCGCGGAGCCGGGCCACCTTGGCGATCGACTGCAGCGTGTTCGACCCGAACGAGTCGAGCACGTCCAGCGCCGCCACGTCGATGATCACCCCGGTCGAGCGGCACCGGCCGATCTGCTCGATCAGGTCCTCGCGGAACCGGACCATCTGGGTGTCGTCCAGAGCGGTGTGCACCGACGCGATGAGGTAGGCCCCCTGGCGGAGGATCGAGACGAGCTTCGGACCGGCGGTCACATCGCCTCCGCCCCCGTCCTCCCCCGGCGTCACGCTGTAGCCGAGCAGCCGCTCGGCCTCCTCCAGCCCGCCCTGGAGGTCACCGATCGTGTCCATCTTGCTGAGGTCGACGCCGATCGTGACCAGCGTCTGCGCGATCTCGGGCGACAGCCCTGTGATGATGACGCTCGCGCCCATGAGACGTGACGCGTCGACCGTCCGCACCAGGTGGTCGGCGACCGACTCGTCGACGTCCGGGACACCGGTGATGTCGACGACGACGACCTTTGCCCGGTGCGTGCGGATGCCGTTGAGCAACTGCTCGGTCAGCTGGCGGGCGCGCTCGCTGTCGAGCACGCCGATGATGGGCAGGATCAGCAGCCGGGAGCGCACCGGCAGGACCGGCGTGGAGAGCTCGCGGATCGAGTCCTGCTGCTGGCGGATGATCCGCTCCCGCTCGTCGACGAAGCTCACGGCGACGGTGTTCGCGATCCGGTTGGCGGCCGGCTCGTAGGCGTCGAGCACGCGGTTCAGCAGACCGAAGTCGCGCTGGTACTTCTCGAACAGCGAGCGGGCGAGCACGTCGCGCAGGAGCAGGACGATGCCGACGACCTCGTGCGTCTCGACGCCGCGGGGAATGATCCGCTCGGACAGATCGCGCGCGTAGCGCTGCAGCGCCTGCACGCTGCCGGTCTCGAGCACCTCGACGTAGTTGTCGTAGACCGACGTCGTCTCCGCCGCCATCTCCTGCGGCGTCATCGCGTGCAGCAGGTGTGCCTGCTGGATCCGAGCTGGCCCACTCCTCGCGCAGCCGCGTGCGGTGCTCCCGCAGGTGGGCGACGAGCTGGGGCAGCAACTGCTCCCCGTCGTGCGCGACGTCGTCGCTGGTCACGTTCGCCGTCGTTCGTCCGCCCGGCATCGTCATCGTCGGCCTCCCAGCCACTTCGTCATCGTCACGGTCGTGCCGCGGCCCACCTCGGACTGCACGGCGAACTCGTCCATCAGCCGACGGGCGCCGGGCAGGCCCAGGCCCAGCCCGTTGTACGTGCTGAACCCGTCCCGCATGGCCTGCTCGACGTCCGGGATCCCCGGGCCGGCGTCGCGCGCCACGATCCGGACGCCGGGTCGTGGCTCGTCGAGCAGTTCCACGACCACCTCGCCGGCGCCCGCGAAGCGCACGATGTTGCGGGCCATCTCGGAGACCGCGGTCGCGATGACCGTCAGGTCCGTCGCGCGTGAAGCCCAGCCGCGCGGCGGCCTCGCGGCTCCTCGAGCGAGCCGTGACGATGTCGGCGTCCCCGCTGATCGGTACGCGGACGCGGTCGTCGCGCGCCTGAGCCCCGCTCGGCGAGCGGCCGGCTCAGTCGAGCGCACAGCCCGCACTCCAGCAGGTGCTGCTCGGCGTCGACCTCCCGTTGGCGCCTCCGGTCCCCGCTCGAGATGGCGTACAGGACCGGACGGCAGCGGGCGGTCGGCGGGTCGACGTCGTCGAGGGCGAGCAGGTACTCCACGCGGACCCGCGCCCGGGTGCGGTTCAGCTGGGCGGCGATCGCACCGGCGGTCGATCCTCGCTCGGCCGCCAGGGAGCGCGTGTCCTGGCCGCCGACCTCGTGGGCGAGCAGCGTGCGTCGCTCGGCCTCCGGCAGCGTGGCCAGCGCTTCGGCGACCGCGAGCCGGTCCGCCTCGGCGAGGATGCTCTCGTCGGCCGGCGCGTCGGTGTCGAGGTCGAGGGCCCGGTGCTCGTTGCGTCGCCGGCGGTCCTGCGCCCGCCAGTGCGACGCGATGACGTTGCGTGCGGTGACGATGGCGTAGGGCTCGAGGAGGTTGGGGTCGACGCGCTCACCGGCCGCGAGCACGCGGGCGATCGTCTCCTGCACGAGGTCGTCGGCCAGCGCTGCGTCGTCGATCCGCGCCCGGACGACCCGCCGGACGAGCGGCAGCAGTTCCGCGACGCCCTCCGGAGCCAGAGCGGCTCCCGAGTCCGTGGGAGACGGCACCGGAGGCGTCACGGACGGGGACGCTACCCGCGGGTAGGCGGGTGCGCGGGATGGGCGGCGATCCGACGCGGTGCCGGAAGTTGTCGTACCCCGGTGGTGCTGTAGCGGGCAATGAGCGCCGCCGCCGTCCCCTCTCTCCCCCGCTCGACCGCGCTCCCGCCTGCTCAGGTGCGCGACGTCTTCGCCGAACCCGCCGCCCTCGAGTCGCCGCGCGGCCGCGAGGTGCTCGCCCGCTTCCCCGGCGCCCGGGTGATCGAGGTGCCCTCCCACTGGCAGATCCCCGAGCTGCACGGCAACGAGGGCAACGTCGACCGCTGGGTGCGGGTCAAGACCGAGACGCTGGTGCTCGGCGTCAAGAAGTCGCTGTCGGCCCGGCCCAACAGCCGCTCGTCGAACTGGATCGCGCCGTCGACGGCCAACGGCTGTGCCATGGCGTGCGCCTACTGCTACGTGCCTCGGCGCAAGGGCTACGCCAACCCGATCACCGTCTTCACCAACATCGAGCAGATCACCGGCTACCTGCGCCGGCACGTCGCGCGACAGGGGGCCAAGGCCGAGCCCGACCAGTGCGACCCCGTCAGCTGGGTCTACGACATCGGCGAGAACAGCGACTGCTCGGTCGACGCGCTGGTCAGCGACAACGTCGCCGACCTGGTCGCGACGTTCCGCGAGCTGCCCACGGCCAAGGCGTCGTTCGCCACCAAGTTCGTCAACCGGCGAGCTTCTCGACCTCGACCCGCAGGGCCGCACCCGCGTCCGGTTCTCGCTCATGCCCGACGCCGACGCGAAGGTGCTCGACGTCCGCACCAGCCGGATCGCCGAGCGGATCGCCGCCGTCGACGACTTCGTCGAGGCCGGCTACGAGGTGCACCTGAACCTCTCCCCGGTCGTGCTGCGCGAGGGCTGGGAGGCCGACTGGGCCGCGCTGCTCGCGCACCTCGACGACGTGCTCGCGCCGGCCACCAAGGCGCAGGCGGCGGCCGAGGTCATCCTCATGACCCATAACCGCGACCTGCACCAGGTCAACCTCGGGTGGCACCCGCAGGCCGAGGAGCTGCTCTGGCGGCCGGAGATCCAGCAGCCCAAGCGCAGCCAGAACGGCCAGTGGAACGTGCGCTACCGCAACGACGTCAAGCGGGCCGGCGTCGAGCGGCTCCAGGAGCTGGTCGCCGCGCACGCACCCTGGCTCCGGATCCGCTACGCGTTCTGACCGGCGTGCTACGCGCCGTGACCGATCTGCGATCGTGTGTTGCGCACGACGCACCTGTCGTCCGCGGTCGGGGAGGTGGGGAACGGGTGATCGGTGCCCTCGACTCCGCCACGATGCTGGAGATCCTTCCTGACGCGGTCGTCGTCGCCGACGCGAGCGGCCGGGTCGTCTACGCCAATCCGGCGGTCACCGCCCTGCTGGGCCACGAGGTCGGCGACCTCGTCGGGCAGCCGCTCACGGTCCTCATGCCGGAGCGCTTCCGGGCTGCGCACGCGGCCGGGTTCTCTCGGTTCCTGACCACCGGCGCGGGCGAGCTGATCGGCGCCACCACCCAGATCCCGGCCCTGCACGAATCGGGCGACGAGATACCGATCGACCTCACCCTCTCGCCGCTGCACGCCGCCGGCGCCGACGCAGGGGTGGTCGTCGGGGTGCTGAGGGACGCCAGCACGACCGTCCTGCTCGAGCGCCAGCTCGAGGTCAGCCGCTACCTGACCGCGATCCTCCGGGTGACCGAGGCGCTCACCGGCGCCGCGGACGCGGAGCACGCGTTCCGCCAACTGCTGCCGAGCCTGTGCGAGCAGCTGGACTGGGACGCCGCGAGCCTCTGGCAGCCCTCGGCCGATGGTGCCGCGCTCGTCCACGGCGGCACGTGGACCCGACCGGGCCAGCCGATCGAGTCCCTGCACCAGGCGACGGCCAGCACCCACTTCCGGCTCGGCGAGGGACTACCCGGCCTGGCCTGGCGGCGCCGGGGGCCGGTGGTGATCCCGGACGTCCGCATCGACGAGCGCTTCCTCCGGCAGCACGCGGCCCGGATCGACGGCGTGCGCACCGGCGTGGCGTTCCCCGTGCTGCACGGGGAGTCCATCCTCGCCGTCGTCGAGCTGTTCTCCCGCACGGTCCGACCGGTCCAGCACGAGCTCGCTCGCGGTACTGGCCGGCGCCGGCCGGCAGATCGGCCAGTTCGTCGGGCGGCTGCGCGCGGAGGCAGAGGTGCGCCGCCTGGCCGACACGCTGCAGCGCAGTCTGCTGCCCTCGCAGTTGCCGGCCGTCCCGGGCGTGGAGCTCGCGGCGCGGTACCGGCCGGGTGGCGACCACGCGGTGGTGGGTGGCGATACCTACGACGTCATGCCGCTGCCGGACGGCGGCTGGATGGTGCTCGTCGCCGACGTCTGCGGCACGGGGCCGGTCGCCGCCGCCAGCACCGCGCTGACCCGCCACACCGCCCGGGCCGTGGCCGCGGACAGCGAACCGGCGGAGATCCTGTCAGCGATCGACGCGGCGCTCCTGCGCGAGAGCGCCGACGGTCCGCCCGGGTTCGTCACCGCCTGCTGCCTGTTCCTCTATCCCGGCCCCGCCGGGGCACAGGCACGATTGGCGCTGGCGGGTCACCCTCCGCCGATGCTGCGCCGCAGGGACGGCACGGTGCTGCAGGTGGGCCGCTGCGGACCGCCCCTCGGCGTCCTCCCGGAGGCGGACTGGACCGAGACGCTGCTGGAGCTCGGTGCCGGCGACACCCTCGTCCTGTTCACCGACGGGGTCACCGAGGCCCGGGACGCGTCGGGCCAGCAGTTCGGCGAGGAGGCTCTCGCCGACCTGCTGGCGGCCGCCGGCGGGTCCGCCGAGGCGACCGCGCAGGCCGTCCATGCCGCCGTCGACCGGCAGCTCGCCGGGTCGTCGCGACCCGCCGACGATCTCGCCGTCCTGGTGATCCGCGTCTGAACCGGTTCAGCCGCTCGAGCCGGTGGCGGCGTGCGCCTCCCCGACCGGCTTGGACTCCGCGGAGCCGCGGTGCCGCAGGTAGACCGAGAAGACCGCCATCGAGCCGACGGCGAGCATCTCCGACTGCCAGTTCTGGAAGGAGCGGTTCCAGAAGTCGGCCTCGCCGAGGTAGCCCAGCCAGGTGACCGGGTCCTCGCGGTCGGCCAGCTGCTCGCTGTTGTAGGCGGCCCACCCGGCGATGGACGACGCGATCCAGGTGAGCAGGAACAGCGTGCCCATCAGCGCGCCCAGCGACCGGGAGTAGAGCGCCGTGCGCCAGCCGCCGACCTTGGCCCACTCCGGGGAGTCGGGCTCGGCGTACCTCCCGAGCTTCTGCTCCTTGTCGGTCTCCTTGCCCTCCTTGCCGACCGGCTTGGACTCGGTCGACCCGAGCTGGATGAGCCAGACGGTGGCGTAGATGAACAGGAAGAACTGCAGGTACTCCGACTGCCAGTTCTCCATGACGTCGACGCCGAAGGTCGACGACGTCACGTACTCGCCGAGCGACAGCGTCGCCAGTCCTTGGGAGACCTGGTCGGAGTTGTGGTCGGCGAGGCCGGAGAAGGCCTGCCCGACCAGCGTGACGAGGAAGAGCCCGCCGAAGACCAGGCTGAGGCTGTTGTCTCGGAAGAAGCCTCGGCTCTTCGCCGTCATCGGCCCATCAGTCCCAGGGCGGTGACGTAGCCGATGCCGAGCACGACCGTCACCAGGTAGGCGAGAAAGACGGCCTTGACGTTCCTCATGCCCCCTCCACCTCGCAGTCGTAGGGGCGTTCGGGTCGGGGGCTGCAGATCGCGGCGGCGATCCGCCACCCTGCCGGCGTCCGGTTCAGGAAGACGGTGTCCCCGGCCATCCGCACCTGCGCGTTCCCGCCCCACACGTGGACGTCGCTGACGTCCCCGCCGTCGAGCGGCAGGTCGCCGATCGCGTCGGTACAGGGCGCCCCGGCCTCCTCCTCGACCTGTTCGAGGGTCTGTGGCATCAGGAGGTCGCACCGTGCCGCGGGATCGCCCGAGGAGTCCTCGAACTCGGTGGCGACGCGCTCGACCTCGGGTCGCTCCGTGCTGGAGCAGCCGGACACGAGCAGAGCGAGCGCACCGGCCACGAGCAGCGCTCGGATCCTGTGGACCGACGACACGCCGTCCTCCTCTCGTCCGCGATACCGGCGAACTGCTGCGCCGCTACCCCTGTCGCGTTCGCGCCGAACGATCTTCACCCGACGGGGAGGGATCCGTCCGACATGTCCCCCGAGCGGGCCGCGCGTCGCGATTACCGTGGGCGCCGTGGCCCGGGTCGTCGTCGTCGGCGCCGGGCTGGGCGGCCTGGCGGCGACGGCGCGGCTGGCCGCGCTCGGGCACCGGGTGACGCTGCTCGAGCAGGCCGAGGAGGTGGGCGGCAAGCTCGGCTGGTTCGCCCGCGACGGGCACGCCTTCGACACCGGGCCGAGCCTGGTCACCCTGCCGTCGATCCACCGCGATCTCTTCGCGGCGACCGGGGTCCGGCTCGAGGACGAGGTCGACCTCGTGCGGCTGGATCCGGCCGGCGCGGTCCGGTTCGCCGACGGCACGCGGCTGACGATGCCGGGGCACCGCTCCGACGTCCCCGCCGCCCTGGACGACGCCCTGGGCGGCGGTGCCGGTGCGCAGTGGGCCGGCCTGATGGCCCGCGCCGAGCGGATGTGGCGGGTCACCGAGCGGCCGTTCCTCCGGTCGCCGCTGCGCGGCGCGGCGACGCTCGGCCGGTCTGGCCCGCAGCACCCGCGACGTGGCCACCGTCGCGCCCTGGCAGACGCTGCGCGGCCTCGGTCGGCGGCACCTCGACCATCCGCACCTCCGCACGCTGCTCGACCGCTACGCGACCTACTCCGGGTCGGACCCGCGACGCGCACCGGCGGTCCTTGCCACGGTTCCGTACGTCGAGCAGGAGTTCGGCTCCTGGTACGTGCGCGGCGGGCTGCGCCGGCTCGGCCTGGCCGTCGCCGACCGGGCACGCGACCGCGGCGCCGTCGTCCGCACCGGGTGCCGCGTGCGCCGGGTGCTGGTCACCGGCGGGCGGGCGTCCGGCGTCGAACTCTCGGACGGCGAGGTGGTGCCGGCCGACGTCGTCGTCTGCGGAGCGGACGCCGCCGCGCTGTACGGCTCGCTGCTTCCCGGGTCGCGGACGACTGCGCGGGTACGCCGGTCGCTGGCCCGCGGGACGCCGTCGCTGTCGGGGTTCGTGCTGCTGCTGGCACTGCGCGGCCGGACGCCCGGCCTGGCGCACCACACGGTGCTGTTCCCGGAGGACTACGACGCGGAGTTCGACGCCGTCTTCGGCACCGGTCGGCACGGCAGCCCGCGGCCGGTCGACGACCCGACCGTCTACATCAGCGCGCCCGACGACCCGGCCCTGCGGCCGGACGACGACAGCGAGTCGTGGTTCGTGCTGGTCAACGCGCCCCGGCACGACCCGGCCGGCGGCACCGACTGGAACGCCCCCGGCCTCGCCGACCGGTACGCCGACCTCGTGCTGGCGACGATGGCCCGCCGCGGGCTGGACGTGCGGCACCGGGTGCGGTGGCGGGTCGTGCGGACGCCGGCCGACCTCGAGCGCGACACCGGCAGCGTCGGCGGGTCGATCTACGGCACCTCGAGCAACGGCGTCCGGGCGGCGTTCCTGCGCCCGGGGAACGCCTCGCCGGTGCCGGGGCTGTTCCTCGTGGGCGGCTCCGCGCACCCCGGCGGCGGGTTGCCGCTGGTCGCGCTGTCGGCGGAGATCGTGGCGGAGCTGGTGGGTCCCGCCTGACGGCGCCGCGGTGCCACGATGGCGCGGTGACGCCAGGGACCGCACCCCCCGAGGCCCTCCGGATGGGCACCTCGCGGGGGCGCTGGGTGCTGCTGACGACGGTGCTCGGCTCGTCGCTGGCGACGCTGGACTCGACGGTCGTCAACGTCGCGCTGGAGCGGATCGGCAACGACCTCGACGCCGGCTTCAGCGGTCTCCAGTGGACGGTCAACGCCTACACGCTGACCCTTGCCGCGCTGATCCTGCTGGGCGGTTCGCTGAGCGACCTGTTCGGCCGGCGGCGGGTGTTCGTGCTCGGCGTGGTGTGGTTCGCGGTCGCCTCGCTGCTGTGCGGTCTGGCACCGAACGTGCAGATGCTCATCCTGGCCCGGGCGCTGCAGGGCGTCGGCGGGGCGCTGCTGACGCCGGGAAGCCTGGCGATCATCTCCGCGTCGTTCCACGGCCGGGACCGCGCGGCGGCGGTGGGCGCCTGGTCCGGGTTGAGCGGGGTCGCCGCGGCGGTCGGCCCGTTCGTCGGTGGGTGGCTCGTGGAGTGGAACTGGCGGGCGGTGTTCCTGATCAACCTGCCGCTGGCGGTGGCGGTCGTGTGGGTCGCCGTCCGGCACGTGCCGGAGACCCGGGACCCGGACGCCGCGCCGCAACTGGACTGGCCGGGGACGCTCGCCGTCGTCGTGGGCCTCGCGGGCCTGACCTACGCGCTCACCTACGCGACCGAGGGCATGTCGGCGACCGTCGTCGCCGCCGGTCTGCTCGGGCGTGGTGGCCCTCGGCGTCTTCGTCGCCGTGGAGCGCCGTTCGTCGCACCCGCTCGTACCGCCCCGGCTGTTCGCCGACCGCCAGTTCACCGCGACCAACGCCGTGACGCTGCTGGTCTACGCGGCGTTGGGCGCGTTCTTCTTCCTGCTCGTGCTGCACCTGCAGGTGGTCGGCGGCCTGAGCCCGCTGCTGGCCGGGCGCGGCGCTGTTGCCGATCACCGTGCTGATGCTGCTGTTCTCGTCCCGCGTCGGGGCGCTGGCGCAGCGCTTCGGCCCCCGGCTGTTCATGACCGTCGGGCCGCTGGTCATCGCCGCCGGGGTCGCTGCTCCTCCGGGACGTCGGGGCGGACGCCTCCTACCTGACCGACGTGCTGCCGGGCGCGCTGGTGTTCGGCGTCGGGGCGACGCTCACCGTCGCTCCGCTGACTGCGACCGTGCTGGACTCCGCGCCCGACCGGTACGCAGGGATCGGCCTCGGGCGTGAACAACGCCGTCGCGCGGGCCGCCGGGTTGCTCGCCGTCGCGGTGATCCCGGTGGCTGCCGGCATCGGCGGCGCGGACTACGCCGACCCCGACGTCTTCGCGGCCGGGTACCGGACGGCGACGCCTGCTGTGCGCCGCTGCTGTTCGCCGCGGGCGGCGTGCTGGCGCTGCTGACGATCCGGCGTCCGCTCTCGGCCGGCGCCCCGGCGACCGTGGACGACGTGGTGTCCGACGACGACCGCGTGCCCGTGGAGCGCTGCGCGCACTGCGGGGTGAGCGGGCCCCAGCTGCACCCGCACCAGCACTCCTGAGGAATCCGCTCGTCCGCGTCGTACCGGGATGCCAGGGTTCGTCCGTGCGCACCGATCCCCCGGAGTCCGGTCCCGAGCCCGACCAGCTGTCCGCCTTCCTCGACTTCCAGCGGGCGACCGTGCTGGTCAAGTGCGAGGAGCTGTCGGCGGAGCACCTGGCACGGGCGGCGGTGCCGTCGTCCTCGCTCACCCTGGGCGGGCTGCTCAACCACCTGGCGCTGGTCGAGGACTGGTGGTTCCGGGTGCAGTTCCTCGGCGAGGAGCACGTGGAGCCGTGGGGTGCCGTCGACTGGGACGCCGATCCCGACTGGGAGTTCCGCACGGCCGCCACGACCGACCCCGAGGAGCTGCGCGGGCGCTACCGAGCGGCGTGCGAGCGCAGCCGCGCGGTGGTGCGGGCGGCCGGCGAGCTCGACCGACTGTCCGTGGCGGTGAGCCGGCAGAACGGCGAGCCGTTCGACCTGCGCTGGGTGCTGCTGCACATGATCGAGGAGACGGCCCGCCATGCGGGCCACGCCGATCTGCTGCGCGAGGCGATCGACGGCAGGGTGGGCGAATGACGCACGACCCGAGCACGCTGCCGGCCGACCTGCCCGTTCCCGAGGACGACGGAGCGGCCGACCACCTGCCCGGCGCCGAGGTGCCCTCGATCGGTCTCGTCGCGACCGGGGGAGGCACGGTCGACCTGGCCGAGCGCAGCCGGGCGGGCACCGTGGTGGTGTTCGCCTATCCACGCACCGGGCGGCCGGGCGTCGACCCGCCGGCCGGCTGGGACGAAATCCCCGGAGCGCGCGGCTGCACGCCGGAGGCCTGCTCCTTCCGCGACCTCTCGGCCGACTTCGCGGCCGCCTCGGCGGAGCTGTACGGGCTCTCGACCCAGGACCCGGAGTACCAGGCCGAGGCCGCCGAGCGCCTGGCGCTGCCCTATCCCCTGCTCAGCGACGAGCACCTCGCGTTCGCCTCGGCGCTGCGGCTGCCGACGTTCGACGTCGACGGGACGACGCTGCTGCGCCGGCTCACGATGGTGCTGCGCGACGGGCGGATCGACCGGGTGCTGTACCCGGTGTTCCCGCCGGACCGGGCCGCGGCCGACGCGCTGGCCGCGCTGCGCGGCTAGTCCTACTCGCCGAGGGCGAACCGCACCCGCTGGTTGAGAGCGCCGAGCGCAGCCGGCAGATCGTCCGTGTCGGGTCCGCCGGTGAGCACACCGTCGTCCGTCAGGCGCCGGCGGAGGTGGTCGAGGGCCTGCTCGTCGAGGTTGCCGGAGGACATCTCGCCCTCGAGCACGGCGAGGATGCCGATGAGAGCGGCCGCGTCCTGCCGGGTGAGCGGCCGGGGACAGAACTCGGAGGACTCCATGACGGGAGGATGACGTACCGGAACGCGCTCCGCCGGTCGTACGGGTGGTTCGTCCCCCTACGAGGGGACAGGACGGTCGCGGTCGGTCCGCATGCGCCGCAACTTTCTCCCCGCTGACCTGCACGGACGCGCCGGAAATTGTCGTACCCCCTGGCTAGCTTGGGGGCATGTTCGACGACCCGGATGCCGGCCCGCCGAAGGCGGGTGGGCCCGAGCCGGGTGGTCCGGACGTCGACGCCGAGGGGTTCACCGACGCCGAGCTGGTCGACTACATCGGGGCGGCCGACGCGATCGAGGCGCGCAACCATGCGCAGCGGCTGCTCTCGATCGCCCGGCTGGCCCGCCACCGGCGCGGCGGAGGCCTGGCGACCGCGGACGGCCGCGGCGGGCCGGGCGTCGACGCCCGCGCCCTGGCCGACCCGGTGCTGCTCGACGTGCGGGAGGACTTCGTCGCCGAGCTGGCGCTGACCCGCGGCTGCTCGGAGTTCGAGGCCTCGGCGATGCTGCGCGAGGCGCTGCTGGCCACCACCGTGCTCGCCCCGGCCTGGTCGGCGCTGGACGCCGGCCGGATCGGGCCGCGGCACCTGGCCGTGCTGGTCGACCTGCTCGGCGACGCCACCCCGCAGGTCGCGGCCGAGGTGCAGGCCCGGGTGCTGCCCAGGGCCGACGGCATCCCGGCGACCGTGCTGCGCGAGCGGGTCCGCTACCACCTGTACCGGATCGACGCCGCCGCCAAGGAACGCCGCCGCCGGGAGGCGCTGGCCCGGATCGGCGTGCACGTGCGCCGGGTCGACGAGGGCGTGTCCGAACTGGTGATCCAGGGCCCGACGCCGGCGGTGCACGCCGCCGCGCACGCCGTCGACGAGTACGCGCAGATGCGCCGCGCCGACGGCGACCAGCAGCCGATCGGGGTGCTCCGCGCGGAGACCGCGCTGGATCTGCTGCTGCGGCCGTGGGACACCAGCCGCCCGCCGGTCACCGCGCACCTGGTCGTGCACGCCTCCGCCGCGCGCGCTGCGCCCGGACGGCGACCCCGCGCAGACCCAGCACCCCGGCCGAGGTGGACGGGCAGATCGTGTCCGCCGCCGAATGCCGCGACCTGCTCCGCCAGCTGAACATGCTCGGCCTGGCCGATCCGCCGGCCGGCGGGTCGATCCTCGATCGCCGTCGACGACCCGGCCACCGGGGAGACGCGTCGCCGTCGCCACCCGCGCCGAACTGAACCGCGCCGCCGACGGCCCGGGACTCCGCCCGCCGCCGGACACCGCGGCGTATCAGCCGACCGCCGCGCAGCAGCGGTTCCTGAAGGTCCGCGACCGGGGCTGCCGGATGCCCGGCTGCCGCCGCCGCGTCGGCCGGATCGACCTCGACCACGGCGAGGCCTACGACTGCGGCGGCCCACCGCCTGCTGGAACCTCTGCTGCCTGTGCCGACGCCACCACCGGATCAAGACCTTCGCCCCCGGCTGGCTCTTCACCCTGCTCCGCGACGGCACCCTCATCGTCCGCACCCCCGCCGGCATCACCCGACACACCCGCCCACCCGGCTGGTACCCCGACCCCGAACCCGACCCACCCTGGCTCGACGAACAAGCGCCACCCGACCCTCTGCGCCTGTGACTGCGGCGGGATCGACTGAAGCTCCGGCACTGGCACGCTGTCGTCATGCATGGTGAAGCCAGGGAGTCCGCGGGCTCGGACCGGACACCGGCCGGGATGGAGGTCGACTTCGACGCCCTGTACGCCGGCGAGCCCGTCTGGAGCGGCGAGCCGAACGGCGCCCTCGTCGACGAGATGGCGGATGCCGAGCCCGGACGTGCACTGGACGTGGGCTGCGGAGAAGGCGCGGATGCCGTCTGGCTGGCGCAGCGCGGCTGGCAGGTGACGGCACTGGACATCGCGGCAGCCGCATTGGAGCGCGCCGAGCAGCACGCTCGACGAGCCGGCGTCCAGGTCCGATGGCTACACCGCGGGCTGCTCGAAGCGCCGCTCGAACGGGAGTCCTTCGACCTCGTCAGCGCGCAGTATCCGGCGTTGCGGCACACACCGGACGACGCCGCGATCCGTGCGCTGCTGAGCCTCGTGGCGCCGGGCGGCACGCTGCTGGTCGTCCACCACGCCGACATCGACCTGGACGAGGCTCGAGCGCACGGTGTGGATCCCGCCCTCTACGTCAGCCCGGAGGACGTGCACGCGGCGCTCGACGAGAACTGGGTCGTCCTGGTCGACGAGCGGCGACCGCGACACATCCGGAGCGGCGCGGGCGCCCATCACACCCATGACCAGGTGCTCAGAGCCCGGCGGCCGACCTGACGCACCCAGCGCACTCAGCCCTCGAGCGGGAGCTTGAAGCCCTCGTGCGACGCCTTCCAGCCGAGGCGGGCGTAGAAGCGATGCGCGTCCGTGCGGCGCTTGTCGGTGGTGAGCTGCGCGACCGCGCAGCCACGGGCCCGGAGCTCGTCGACGGCCCAGCGCAGCAAGGCCTCCCCGATGCCGCGGCCGCGCAGGTCCGACCGCACCCGCACGGCCTCCACCTGGCCGCGGAGCGCCCCGGCCCGTGCCAGTCCCGGGATCACGGTCAGCTGCAGCGTGCAGACAGCCTCTCCGTCCACGTCGCCGACGACCAGGAGCTGGTCCGGATCGGCGTCGATGCGCGCGAAGGCTCTCTCGTACGGCTCGAGGTCGTCGGTCTCGCGGCCGGCGGAGATGGCGTCGTCGGACAGCAACCGCACGAGAGCCGGCACGTCACCGAGAGCCGCTCGCCGTAGCTGCACGCGCAGGCCGTTCCGACACTCCAACCGGGCCAGTACCGGCATCGCTCATCGGTCAGCCCCGCGCCGCGCCGAGCCCGAGCAGAGCCGCCAGCCCGAGGGCGCTCCGCGGCGCGTACGGCGTCCGCCACAGCCCGCCGTGCGCGGCGGCGTACGCCTCGTCCTGCCACGGCTGCTCGTGCCGAGGGCCGCCACCGGTGTGCAGGTCGTGCACCAGCAGCGCTGCCATGAGCACGTTCGCCGTCGCCGGCTCGAACACCTCCACGCCGAACCGGTGCGCCCCGGCGTACGCCGCGGCCAGCGCCCGGTTCTTCACCACCGACCGCGTGCGGGTGGGCGGCGCGACGTTCATCGACACCGTCGCCCCGTCGGCCCGCGCCGCGACGGCCCGCCAGCGCTGCAGCCGCTTGGCCAGCGCGTAGTTCGGCCCCTGTTGCGCCACCAGGCTGTCGCTGATCCCCGGATCGACACCCGGCACGTAGGCCCGACGGAGCAGCCGGCCGGCCGACAGCGTCCGCATCGGGCGGCCCAGCAGCTTCGCGGTCCGCGGCCGGGACGAGTAGGCGTGCGCCGAGAAGGCCACCGCCTCGCCGGGCACGGCGAACACGTCGGTCGGCGTCGCGAGAAAACCCAGGGCGACGTCCGGCCGCGCCGACCGGAGTCGCACGGTCAGCGCATCCACGGCCACCGACACCCGCACGTTGGCCGCGCCGTCGGCGTACACGTAGTTGCCGAGCACCAACCCGCCGGACAGCCCCGTCACCCAGTCGGCGACGGCCGGCACCTCGGTCACCAGGTCCACCCCGAGGTCAGCGGCGCGCTCCCCCGCCGACGGATCGACCGCGGGCACGATCAACGTCCCGGCCCCGCGGCGCGCGATGCCCAGCACCCGGTCCCACAGGTCACGCCGCGCCAGGTCGACGCCGGCCACCCGCGCGCCCCAGCGCAGCAGCGCCGTCAGCGGCCCCATCTCCGCACCGGCGCCCAGCACCACGACCGTCCGGTCGTCCAGCCGCAGCCACTCCGGGTGGTCGACCACCAGCCCGACCGCCTCGGCGCACGACGGCTCGACCACGCCCGCGTGCACCCACGCGTCCAGACGGCGACGCAGATCGTCGCCCCGCAGCCGCGTGCCCCGATAGGGCAGGGACAACTCCGTCTCGCGGTCGCCCTCGCCGGTGACCTGGACGGTCGTCAGGGCGCGCGGCGCGGGCTCGGTGAGCCATCGATCGAGCCCGTGCTCCCCCGTCGCGTCGGCCACCCGCATCCGCTCGTGCAGCGAGTCCAGTCCGGCCCCGGCGATCCGGACGGCGGCGTCCGGCGAGCCGAGCCCGGCCTCGACCAGCCGGCGGAAGTGCACCAGGTACCCGGCCCGCCAGTTCGTCTCCTGCTCGGCGGCCAGCGCACCGGCCGGGTCCACCGGTCGCAGTGCGTCGGCGACCACCGACCGCCCCAGCGCCGCGGTGCTCCGGCGACCGTCCGGGCCGGCCGGGAAGACGACGCCCTGCTCGTCGGCCATCGTCGGATCAGTCGACGACGGACGGCGCCGGGTCGACGGGCGCACCCGCCTCGAGCCAGCGCAGCAGCGTCCGGGCACCGAATCCGGTGCCACCCTTGACCACGTCGCCGTCGTCGGAGCCGGCCCGAGCCGGCCCGGCGACGTCGAGGTGCGCCCACGGCAGGTCGCCGGCGAACGGCGCGAGGAACAGCGCCGCCGTCGTCCCGCCCGGGTTGCCCGGGGCGTTGTTGGCGTCGGCCACCGTGCTCTCCAGGAGGTCGGCGTACTCGGCGGCGAGCGGCATCCGCCAGAGCGGCTCCCCGGACTGCCGGCCAGCCGTCAGCAGCGCGTCGGCCAGGCCGTCGGTGGCGGCGTAGAGCCCCGCGGTCTTCGTGCCGAGCGCCACCTTCATCGCACCGGTCAGCGTGGCGACGTCGACCAGCACGGTCGCGCCGAGCGACAGCCGCGCGTACGCCAGTCCGTCGGCCAGCACCATCCGCCCCTCGGCGTCGGTGTTGAGCACCTCGGTCGTGCGCCCGCCGACGTGCCGGACGACGTCCGAGGGCCGGTACGACGAGCCGGACACGGCGTTCTCGGCGGCCGGGACGACGGCGGTCACCGCGCACGGCAGCCCGAGCCGCGCCGCGGCGTCGACGACGGCCAGGACGGCGGCGCCCCCGGCCATGTCGGTCTTCATCTCCCGCATGCCCGCGTTGGGCTTGATCGAGATGCCGCCGGTGTCGAACGTGATCCCCTTGCCGACCAGCACCGGGTGCGCGGCCCCGGCCGACGCTGGCCGGTAGCTCGCGACGATCACGCGGGGCGGGGTCGACGAGCCACCGCCGACGGCGAGGACGCCGCCGAATCCGCCCGCGCGGAGGTCGTCGGGCTCGAGCACGGAGACGGTGACGTCGGCCAGCCCGGCGAGCCGCTCGCCGGCCTCGGCCGCCAGCCACGCCGGGTTCTTCGTGTTGCTCGGGGTGTTGATCAGATCGCGGGCCCACGCCACAGCCGACGCGGTCACCTCACCGGCTCGCGCGGCCGCGGCCACGGCGGCGTCGTCAGCGTCGGCGACCACGACGGTCACCGCGTCCAGGCGCGCGGGGTGCGGCGCCGAGGTCTCGCGGAATCGGTAGCCCGCCAGCAACACCGCCTCGACCGCGGTGCGCACCTCGTCGGCGCCTGCGGGCGCGGCCGCGTTGTCGAGCGTCAGCACCAGCCGGCGCACCCCGCCCTCGGCCATGGCCTGCGCGCGGCGCACGACGGCGGCCGCGAACGACCGGACGTCGGGAACGGTGCCGGAGCCGATGCCCACGGCGAGCACGCCGCGCGGCGACCCGCCGGGCACGGCGACAGCGGTGGTGCTGCCCGCGCCGCCGCGGTTGCGGTCGAGGGTCAGGGCGTCGCGGAGCACGTCGGCGTCCACCGGGTGCGGCGCGAACAGCGCCGGGCCGGTCAGCCAGGACGGCAGCTCGCCGCCGTCGGCGACCGGAACCGCGAGGACGTCGTTCGCGGTGAGCTCGGGCAGGTCGGCGAGCAGCTCCACCACCGGCAACGGAGCGGCCCCGGTCGCCGGCGTGCTGCCGGTGGCCGGGGCCGCGTCGTCTCCTGCGGAGCTGCCCGTGTCAGGGCGCATCCCCATGCTCAGCTGGTCGCGCCCTTCAGCGCCTCGGACAGGGCCTGGGCCTCGTCCGGCGACAGCTCGACGACCAGGCGGCCGCCCCCTTCGAGCGGCACCCGCATCACCAGGCCGCGGCCCTCCTTGGTCACCTCGAGGGGACCTTCACCCGTGCGCGGCTTCATGGCCGCCATGCGTGCCTCCTTCGCCGGCCATCCGCTGGCGCCGGTCCGGCCGCGGTGTGGCATCCGTCGATGCTGTGAGAACCGGTACCCATGATCCCGTATCGCCGCCCCTCGTCCAACACGAGCCCCTCGACCGGGCGGCATAATCACCTCCCGACCGCCCGGAAGCAGTCGGGAACGTGGTCGTCGACCATCCCGGTGGCCTGCATGAGCGCGTACGCGGTGGTCGGCCCGACGAAGACGAATCCGCGCCGCTTGAGCTCCTTGGCCATGGCGACCGACTCCGCGCTGGTGGCCGGCACCTCGGCCAGCGAGGCCGGGCGCTGGCGGGTCGCGGGGTCGGGTGCGAAGGACCACAGCAGGGCGTCGAGGCCCTCCGGCAACCGCTGCGCGGCCCGCGCGTTGGCCAGGGCAGCGGCGATCTTGGCGCGGTTGCGCACGATGCCCGCGTCGGCCATCAGCCGCGCCTCGTCGTCCGGCCCGAACTCCGCCACCGCGTCGATGGAGAACCCGGCGAACGCCGCCCGGAAGGCCGGCCGCTTGCGCAGGATCGTGATCCACGACAGCCCGGACTGGAACGCCTCGAGGGTCAGGCGCTCGAAGAGGGCGTCGTCGCCGTGCAGCGGCGTGCCCCACTCCTCGTCGTGGTAGGCGACGTAGTCGGGCGTGCTGGTCGCCCAGGCGCACCGCGGGAGATCGTCGAGGTCGCTCACGAGGGGCGACGCTAACCAGGAGGTCTGACATCCCGGCGACTCAGGCGAGCGGCGTCCTGACATCGCCGTCGGCCAGGTCCTTGCGGTACAGGTCCCGCAGCTTGTTCGCGTCGACGGGAGCCAGGGCCTGCGACGTCGTCACGAGCACGTCGTCGCCGGTCAGCGCGACCACGCGGCCGTACTCGGTCGCGGCCACCGAGCCGGAGGGGCCGGTCGTGTGCCGGCCGCTCGCGTCGCCGGTGACCAGCAGCAGCGGACCGGCCACGCCGCCGTCGAGGTCGCGGCGGTAGAAGTCGGTGTGGCCGTTGGTGTCGCCGGCGATCGCGGGGGCGGCGGTCGAGTAGTACGCGTACCGGCCGGTGGGGTCGAGCTCCACGGAGTGCTCCCACACGGTCCGCTGGCCGGTGCCGAGCGCCACCACGGTTTCGGTGTCGAGGTCCTTGCGGTAGGCCAGCCCGGCCGTCCAGTTCGCCGTGGGCGTCGTCGTCCCGAGCTTGGCCGCGGTCGCGAACGCGACGTACCGGCCGTCGTCGCTGATCGCGATGTCACCGGCGTCGCGGAAGACGCCGAACTCGGTGACCCGGCCGGACACGGTCACCGTCGAGGCGGCGACCAGCGTCCCGGCGCCCGCCCCGGTGAGCGTCTTGCGGTAGAGCACCGCCGGGCCCGTGCCGCTCAGCGCGGGGAAGAGCGCGAACCGGCCGTCGGGCGTGAGGGCCAGCGCCGGGCCGGTGGGCACGCGCGGCAGGTTGGCGCCGGTCGCGGTGGTCGACACGCGGGTGACCGCACGCGTCGTCATGTCCTTGGCGAAGACGTCCACCTTGGCGTTCGTGTCGCCGGGCAGCAGGTCGGCACGCGCCGAGTAGAACAGCACGACGTTGCCGTCGGCCGACATCGCGACCGCCGGGCTCTTCGCGTACACCGACGCCCCGGTCTGCACGAGCGTGCCGGCGACCGTCCTGCTCACGGCGCCGGACGCCGGCACGCTGACCAGCTCCCAGCGCCACAGCCGGGTGTCGAGCCGGTAGACGTCGGACAGGGTGTTGGTGTCGGCCGGCAGCAACTTGGCGGTCGTCGCGAGCGCCACGTACCGGCCGTCGTCACTGATGGCCGGCGCGCTGATGTTGGTCGGGTCGGTCATGCCGGTGGCCGCAGCGGACAGCGGGACGAGCCGACGCCTGGTGCCGGCGTCCCTGTCGACGACGTAGAGCTCGTAGGCGGTGTTGGTGTCCGAGGGCTCCAGCCGCGACCTGGTCCCGATGACCAGGTGCTGCCCGTCGCTGCTGGCGGCGACGCCACCGGCCTGGCCGACGCCCTCCACGGGGACCGTGACCGGTGCCGCGACCGGGGTCACCTCGACCTCGTCGGACGGGTCGGACTCGTTGCCGCCGGCGTCGACGGCCACGACGGTGAAGCGGTAGCTCACCCCGTTGACCAGATCCGGCACGGTTGCCGACGTGGCCGGCGCCGTCACCTCGGCCACGACCGTGCCGTCCTCGGCGAGCACCCGGTAGGCGACGACGTCGGCCTCCGGAGCGGCGGTCCAGCGGACGACGGCCCGCTCGTCGCCCGGTGAGGCGGTGACGTCGGTGGGGGCGGACGGCGGCGCATCGACCGGGGTGGCGTCGACCGGGTCGGACTCCGGCGAGCGGCCCCCGACGGCGTCCACCGCGACCACCGTGTACGTGTAGGTCGTCCCGTTGATCACGTCGGTGTCGACGTACGACGTCCCGGTCAGCGTGGCGATCTCCACGCCGTCGCGCAGCAGGATGTAGCCGTCGATGTCCGGCTCGCCGTTGACGTCCCAGGTCAGCGCGACCTCGGCGTCGCCGGCGTCCGCCACCAGCCCGGTCGGGGCGACCGGCGGCGCGTCGGCGGGGGTGGCGTCGACCGGGTCGGACTCCGGCGAGCGGCCGCCGGCGGCGTCCACCGCGACCACCGTGTACGTGTAGGTCGTCCCGTTGATCACGTCGGTGTCGACGTACGACGTCCCGGTCAGCGTGGCGATCTCCACGCCGTCGCGCAGCAGCACGTAGCCGTCGATGTCCGGCTCGCCGTTGACGTCCCAGGTCAGCGTGACCTCGGCGTCCCCGGGCTCCGCGACCAGACCGGTCGGCGCCGCGGGTGGCGGGTCGGCCGGCGTGGCGGTCACCGGGTCCGAGGGGTCGGACTCGTTGGCCGAGCTGTCGACGGCCACGATCGTGAACACGTACTCCTGGCCGTTGATCAGCCCGGTGACGGTCCAGCTCGTGCCGCTGGTGGCCGCGATCTGCACGCCGTCCTGGAAGACGAGATATCCGGTCACGTCGTACTCGACGACGGCGTCCCACGTCAGCGTCACCTCGCCGTCGGACGGGACGACTCCCAGGCCGGTGGGCGCGGCCGGGTCGACGGCGTCCCGGGGCGTCTCGGCGGCCGGGTCCGAGGTGGCCGAGTCGTTGCCGGACGTGTCGATCGCCCTCAGTGCGTACTCGTAGGTGACGCCGTTGGTGAGACCGGTGTCGGTCCACGTCGTGCCGGTCACCACCGCCACCTGCACGCCGTCGCGCCAGACCCGGTAGCCGGCGGCGTCGGGCTCGCCGTTCGCGTCCCAGGTCAGCGTGACCTGCCGGTCGCCGGGCATCGTGGCGAGCCCGGTGGGTGCCGCCGGGGGCACCGCGTCCCGCGGGACGGCGGACGTCGGGTCGGACGGGTCGGAGGCGTTGCCGGAGGTGTCGACGGCGACGACCTCGTACTGGTACGTCGCCCCGTTGGTCAGCCCGGTGTCGGTCCACGACGACCCGACCACGACGGCCACCTGGACCCCGTCGCGGAACACGCGGGAGTAGCTGATGTCGTAGTCCCCGCCGTCCTGCCACGACAGCTCGACCTGCGCGTCGCCGGGCACCGCCACGAGCCCGGTCGGGGCGGCGGGGGCGACCGCGTCGGCGGGCGTCTCCGACACCGTGGCGGGAGCCGACACCTCCGCGGCCACGTCGACGGCGACGAGGTCGTAGGCGTAGGAGACGCCGTTGACCAGGCCGGTGTCGGTGAACGAGGTCGTGCCGGGCGAGAAGCTCGCCACCAGCACCCCGTCGCGGCGCAGCTCGTACCCCCTGACCTCCAGGTCGGTCGACGCCGTCCACGACAGCACGATCTGCCGGTCCGCCGGTGTGGCGGCGAGGTCGGCGGGGGCGGCCGGCGGCAGTCCGTCGTGCGCCGTGACCCGCACCGCGACGGCAGACAGCGGCGAGACGTTGCCCGACTCGTCGCGAGCGGCCAGCCGGTACTCGTGCTCGACACCGTTGGTGAGCCCGGTGTCGACCCAGCTGATGCCCGGACCAGGCACGACGGCGATCTGCACGCCGTCCCGGTACACGAGGTAGTCAGCGATGTCGTCCTCGGCGTTGGGGGTCCAGGACAGCGCGGCCCGCTGGTCGCCCGGCAGCGCCATCAGGCCGGTCGGGGCCGTCGGCGGGACCGAGTCCTGCGGCGTGGCGGACGCGGGAGCGGCCGTCGACCGCATCCCGGCGACGTCGACCGCGACGAGGGTGTACGCGAAAGCCACGCCGTTGACCAGGCCGGTGTCGGTGTAGGTCGTGGCGGACGACGTCGGCGTGGCGATCAGGGCGCCGTCCCGGCGCAGCTCGTAGCTGCGCACCTCCAGGTCGGCGGTCGCCGTCCACGAGACGACGACCTGCTGGTCCCCGCCGGTCGCCGCGAACCCGGACGGCGTCGCCGGCGGCAGCCCGTCGTGCGGTGTGGCGCTCACGGCGGGCGAGGAGACCGGAGAGACGTTCAGGGAGGTGTCGACGGCCTCGAGCGAGTAGGCGTACGCGACGCCGTTGGTCCGGCCGGTGTCGGTGTAGGACGTGCCGGTGACCGTCGCGATCTGCACGCCGTCACGGCGCACGCGGTACGACCCGATGTCGTACTCGAGGTTCGCGGTCCAGGTCAGTGCCACGGACCCGTCCCCCGGAGTGGCGACCAGGCCGGTCGGCGCGGCGGGGGCAGTCGTGTCCTTCGGGGTCACCGACGCGGTGGCGGCCGTGGACCGCATCCCGGCCACGTCGACCGCGACGAGGGTGTAGGTGGCGCTGACGCCGTTCGTGCGGCCGGTGTCGGTGTAGCCGGTCGCGGAGGCGGGACAGCGTCGCGACGAGGTCGCCGTCCCGCCGCAGCTCGTAGCTGCGCACCTCCAGGTCCGTCGTCGCCGTCCAGCCGAGCACGACCTGGCGGTCCCCGCGGGTGGCGGTGAACCCGGCCGGCGTCGCCGGCACCAGGCCGTTGTGCGGCGTTCCCGAGGTGGCCGCGCTGTTGACGCCCTCGTACGGGAAGAGGAACTGCTGCGTCGTCGTCCGCACGGTGATGTTGTCGTACTGCTGGCCGTTGACCAGGCCGGTGACCGTGGCGGTGGTCCCGGTGCCGCTGACCGTGGCCTTGAGGGTGCCGTTGAAGTAGACCCGGTAGCCGGTCAGCCCGGTCTCGGTCACGGGGTCCCAGGCGATCACCAGGGAGTTGTTGGCGCCGGTGGCCCGCACGTTGGTCGGGGGCACCGGGTTGGTGGTGCTGGCGGTCTGCAGCGCCGGCGACGGCAGCGCCGCGGGTCCGCTCAGGAGCGCGCCGACGCCCATGACGAGCAGGAGGAGGACCGCGGGCAGCACCCGGCCGGGACGCCGATCGCGCCCGCCGCCGTCCGTGCCCTGCCGCCCCACCGGTGCCCTCCTCGTCAGGCACCGGGTCGAACGGGTGCCGATCCGGATGTCGGCATCCCCGGCCGGGGCTTGAGCCGGGGGCCTGCGCCCTAGCCCGCGCGGGTGGGCCGGGCCGCCTCCTCGGAGGTCGTCGGCCTCGGGGACCGGCACGGCCTGCCGCGCCGGGCTGCGGCGGGTGGCCAGCACGCAGCCGAGGACGACGAGCGGCAGCCCGAGCGCCAGGCCGAGGGTGAACGGCTCGTCGAGCAGCAGCACCCCGAGCAGCACCGCGACCGCCGGGTTGAGGAAGGTGATGACCAGCGCGCGCTGCGGGCCGACCTCGCGGATCAGCGCGAAGAACATCGCCAGCGCGACCGCCGTGCACACCACCCCGAGCACGACCAGCGAGAGCAGCGCGTTCGCCGACGCGTTCCCGAGCTGATCCACGTCGGCCACGGCGAACGGGGCGTAGACGACCGCGGTGACGGTGAGCGCGATGGCGCTGGCCGCGACGCCGTGGACGTCGGACAGCGAGCGGGTGACCACCATCGGCGCGGTCGCGTAGCCGATGACGACGAGCACGATCGCCCCGATCGGCAGCAGCTGGCCGGCTCCGACGTCCAGTCCGAGCAGGACGACGATCCCGCCGAGGCCGATCAGCAGACCGAGCACCCGCACGGGCGTGAGCCGGTCCTCGTCGCCGGCCAGCCGGGCGGTCAGGGCCGCGACGAAGGGCACGCTCGCGACCAGCAGCCCGGTGAGCGAGCTCGACAGCGACGTCTCGGCCCACGACAGCAGCAGCCACGGCAGCGTCATCTCCAGCACCGTGAACAGCAGCAGAGCGCGCCAGTGCCGCAGGGCGGGTCGCAGCCAGCCCTTCGCGATCGCCCACGGCAGCAGCAGCGCCGCGCCGATCACGCAGCGGGCCACGACCACGAGGACGGGCGACACCTCGCCGACCGCGACCTTGATGAGCAGGTAGGGGATGCCCCAGATCACCGCCATGGCGATGAACAGCACCCAGCCGCGGCGGCTCACGAGAGGTTGGTCCGGCTCACCGCCTCATTGTCCCCGGACGGCCCCCGGGCCCGGCCAGGGGCTCGACGGCCATCAGTCGCAGGAAACCGGCCAGACCACCTCGAGGTGCACGCGATCAGGCTCGGCGCCCGCTACGCGCCCTGCAGAGCAGGCATGGTCTCCTCGACGGCCTGGAGGATGATCTGCGTCGCGGCATCGGGCTGCGACACGAACGAGACGTGCGAGGCCGACACCTCCACGATCGTCGCGTGTGCGCGCTCGGCCATGAACCGTTGGAGCTCGGGCGTGATCGCCCTGTCCTCGGTCCCGAGCAGGTACCAGCACGGAACCCCGTCCTTCCAGGCCGGCGGCCCCGACGGGCCGGCGAACGCGGCCGCGCTGAACGGCCGCTGCGCCGCGGCCATGACGTCCGCGGTGGGGCGGTCGACGTCGGCGGCGAAGGCCTCGTGGAACGCCTCGGGGTCGAGGTAGAGGTCCGCGCCGTCGCTCCCGTCGGGGCCGGTGAACGGCAGGGGCCTGATCGCGGGCCCCACGAGGCTGCCTTCGAACCGCTCGAAGAGCTGCTGCTGGCTCTCGCCCTCGTCGAGCACCCAGCCGTTGAAGAAGACGAGCGCCTTGACCTGGTCGTTGCCGACCGCGGCGGCAGAGATGACCATGCCGCCGTAGGAGTGGCCGACGAGCACGACGGGACCGGTGAGGGTGCGCAGGAAGTCGGCCAGATAGGTCGCGTCGCCAGGGAGCCCGCGGAGCGGGTTGCCGAACCCGATGACGCGGAATCCTCGGCTCTGCAGGGCGCGGATCTGGCGGTCGAACCCTGTGGCGTCGGCCCAAGCGCCGTGGACGAGGACGATCGTCGGCTTGGTTTCGGACTGAGCGGCCATGGTCAGCTCCTTGGTGCGCGGGGAATGCGACCGTGATCACGCTTCTCGGGGTCCGCGCCGTCCCGCTACGAGCTTTCGTCCCGCCCCGGCGCGTCGAGGCGAACAGTGGCCGCGCGATCCCTTCTAGTCCGGGTAGCGCCGCGCGAAGTCGCGGAACCGGCTGAGCCCCATGTGCAGGGCGAAAGCCGCCGCGGGGCGCACGAGCGGCCAGCCGAGGCGGCCGAGCCGGCCCAGCGGCAGGTCCAGCTGCTCGGTCCAGACGACGGTGGCGCCGGCCATGCGCGACCGGACCTCGAAGATGCCGTGACCGCGCAGTACGCGCCCGGTCTTCAGCACCTCGACGCGGTACGGCGGGTGCCAGCCGGTGATCTCCATGGTGTCGAGCAGGCCGACGCGTCGCCCGTCGGCGACCGGCACCCCGGTGCGCGCCTCGATCCGGCCTCCGACGCTGTGCGGATCGCCGTCCACCACCCGCACGTCGGTCAGCGGCATCCACTCGCCCTGCCGCTCCCAGTCGACCAGCGCCCGCCACACCTGCAGGGGCGGCGCCTCGACGTCCACCGACACGGTCAGTTCAGGCACCCGATCGCTCCTCGCGCTCGTCGTCCGGGGTCTCCGGCCGGGTCTCCGGCGGCGTGGCGGCCGCCTGCTGCTGTTCGGTCAGACGGGCGCGCAGGGATGCGATCTCGGCGTCCCGCTCGTCCAGCGTGTCGGCGAACTGCTCCAGCAGCCAGTCCACCTCGGTCATGCGGTAGCCGCGGGCGGCGACGGAGATGCGCAGGTCCCGGACGTCGTCCCCGGTGACCGGCCGGTCGTCGGGCAGTTCGACCGGCGAGCGGTCCGGCTCGGCCGGGGGCTGGGTCTCGCCGCGGCCCATGAGCACCGAGGCGCCCAGGAAGAGCAGGACGGCCACGACGAGCACGCCGACGACGAAGACGAGGAAGCCGACCACCTCAGGCGTCGATGGGACCGCTCGGCATGGGGAGCGACCGCATCCCGCCGCCGGGGGCGCCGTCCTGCTGCCGGGCCTTGTCGGCCTCCTGGATGACCGCGATGACCTCGTCGACGTCGTCGGTGAGCCGGAACAGCTCGACGTCGTCGGCGGAGATCGTGGCGGACTCGATGAGCGTGGACTGGATCCACGAGAGCAGGCCGCCCCAGTACTCGCTGCCGTAGAGGAGCACCGGGAAGCGGGTGACCTTGCGGGTCTGCACGAGGGTCAGCGCCTCGAACAGCTCGTCGAGGGTGCCGAAGCCCCCGGGCAGGATCACGAAGGCCTGCGCGTACTTGACGAACATCGTCTTGCGCACGAAGAAGTAGCGGAACGAGATGCCGACGTCGACCCACTCGTTGAGCTCCTGCTCGAACGGCAGCTCGATGCCCAGGCCGACCGACAGGCCACCGGCCTCGGACGCGCCTCGGTTGGCCGCCTCCATGGCGCCGGGGCCGCCGCCGGTGATGACCGCGTAACCGGCCCGCGCCAGCTCGGCGCCGATCCGGACCC
Source organism: uncultured Actinomycetota bacterium (assembly GCA_963777095.1). Taxonomy (GTDB): domain Bacteria; phylum Actinomycetota; class Actinomycetes; order Mycobacteriales; family Geodermatophilaceae; genus CAVZOY01. The sequence goes on along the minus strand of CAVZOY010000003.1, from coordinate 27,497 downwards.
CGGCCTCGTAGTGCGGGTGGTCGCGGGGGGTGCGGGCGCTGCCGAACACGCTGACCGCCCGGGGCAGCTCGGCGAGCAGGCCGAAGCCCTCGACGAACTCGGACTGGATCCGCAGAACACGCCACGGGTCGGTGTGCACCCAGTCGGTCGGGCCGCGGCGGTCCAGCAGCCGCGCGTCGGTCGTGGTGCCCTGCGTCTGCACGTCGGGCTCGCCGCCGCGCAGCGTGATCGGGCCGCGGTGGCGCGTCCGCCGCGGGGCGCGGCCGTCGGGCTGCTCGAGCGTCATGATGTCCCCCCGGACAGGTAGGCGACGAGCGCGTCCTCGGCCGGCTGCAGCCGGTCGATGCGGACGTGCTCCTCGCGGGTGTGGGCGAGCTGCGGGTCGCCCGGGCCGTAGTTGACCGCGGGGATGCCGAAGGCCGCGAACCGGGCGACGTCGGTCCAGCCGAGCTTGGCGCGCGCCGGACGGCCGACCGCGGCGACGAAGGCGGCCGCGGCGGGCTCGTGCAGTCCGGGCAGCGCGCCGCCGGCGTTGTCGACGACGGTGAGCGTGGCGCCCCGGTCGACCGCGTCGGCGAACACCTCGCGCACGTGCGCCTCGGCGGCGTCCTCGTCCCGGTCGGGCGCGTAGCGGAAGTTCACCTCGAGGGTGGCGAGGTCGGGGATCACGTTGCCGGCCACCCCGCCCTCGATGCGGACGGCGTTGAGCCCCTCCCGGTAGGTGCAGCCGTCGATCTCCACCTCGCGCGGCCGGTAGGCGGCGAGGGTGGCCAGGACGTCGGCCGCGCCGTGGATGGCGTTCTCGCCGAGCCAGCTGCGGGCGCTGTGCGCGCGGCGTCCCTTGAAGGAGAGGACGGCGCGCATCGTGCCCTGGCAGCCGGCCTCGATCTCGCCGTCCGTGGGCTCGAGGAGGACGGCGAGGTCGCCGTAGAGCCAGCTGCGCCGCTCGCGAGCCACCCGGCCGAGTCCGTTCAGCGCGGAGTCGACCTCCTCGTTGTCGTAGAAGACGAAGGTGAGGTCGTGCGCGGGCTCGGCGCCCGGGACGCCGAAGCGACCGGCCAGCCGCAGCATCACCGCGTCGCCGGACTTCATGTCGCTGGTGCCGCAGCCGTAGAGCAGGCCGTTCTCCTCGTGCGAGGGCACGTTGTCGGCGATCGGCACGGTGTCGAGGTGGCCGGCGAGCACCACGCGGGTGTCGCGGCCGAGGTCGGTGCGGGCGAGCACCGCGTCGCCGAGCCGCTCGACCTGCAGGCCGCCGAGCCCGCGCAGCGCCGCCTCGACGGCGTCGGCCAGGGCGGTCTCGTCGCCGGAGACCGACGGGGTGTCGATGAGGACGCGGGTCAGCGCGAGGACGTCGGACGCTGAGGTCGAGGTGCGGTGCGGTGCCCACGACCGCCGAGCCTACGGGCGGGCGGAGGCAGCGGCGGGTCGGCCTCGGTAGCGTCGCGCCCGTGACCGCTGCCGCTCCCTCCTCCGCCGTCGCCGCCGGGTTGGCCACCCTCACCGCCGCCGGCACCGTCCTCGACACCTGGTACCCGCGGCCGGCGCTGGGCGCCCCCGACGGCGCGACCGCCGGGACCGCGCGGCTCGGCGCGCTGGAGCTCTCCGGTGAGCTCGGCCCCGACTACGGCGGCCTGGTGCGCAGCGACGCGGCGCGGGGGGTCGAGGTCGTCGGCGTCCGGACCGTCATCCCCGACCTGTCCGCGCCGCCGGTCGACACCTACGACGTCTGGCTGCGGCTGCACCTGCTCTCCCACCGGCTGATCACCCCGCACCAGGCCGACATGACCGGCGTCTTCGGCCTGCTGACCAACGTGGCGTGGACCAGCGCCGGCCCGGTCGAGGCGGCCGGGTTCGACGCCGGGCGGCTGCGGGCGGCGGTCGGCCACCTCACCGTGTTCGGCGTCGACAAGTTCCCGCGGATGGTCGACTACGTCGTCCCCTCGGGCGTGCGGATCGCCGACGCCGACCGCGTCCGGCTCGGCGCGCACCTCGCCGAGGGCACCACGGTCATGCACGAGGGCTTCGTCAACTACAACGCCGGCACCCTCGGCCCGTCGATGGTCGAGGGGCGGATCAGCGCCGGTGTCGTGGTCGGCGCCGACAGCGACATCGGCGGCGGCGCGTCGATCATGGGCACCCTCTCCGGCGGCGGCACGCAGATCGTGTCCATCGGCAGCGGGTGCCTGCTCGGCGCCAACGCGGGCATCGGGATCTCGCTCGGCGACGGCTGCGTGGTCGAGGCCGGCTGCTACGTGACCGCCGGCTCCCGCGTCACCCTGCCCGACGGCTCGGTGGTCAAGGCGCTCGAGCTGTCCGGCCGCAGCGGCCTGCTGTTCCGCCGCAACAGCGTCAGCGGCGCGCTCGAGGCGCTGCCGCGCGCGGGCACGTGGGGCGCGCTGAACGCTGATCTTCACGCCAACTAGGTCCCCTGCGGCCCGAGACTCCCCGGGCACCTCTTCACGCCAACTGAGGTCCACAGAGACTGCCAGGTTCCCGACTTACAGTCGGCGGCGTGCCCGCCGCCCGACGCCGCCCCGCCCGGCGACGTCCGGCGGGCCCGCTGCGCCGTCGGGCGGGCAGCGAGCGGTGGTGGCCGGCGCTCGTCGTCGTGGTCGCCGTGCTCCTGGGCCTCGCCTGGGCCGCCCGCGGCGAGGAGCCGACGCCGGGCCCGCCCGGCGTCCCCTGCGCCGTCGTCGGCACCCAGCTCCGGCTGACCCCGGCCCAGGCCGGCAACGTCGAGGCGATCGCCGCCGTCGCCCGCGACCGCGACCTGCACGCCCGGGCGATCGTCATCGCGCTGGCCACGGCACAGCAGGAGTCCCGGCTGCGCAACCTCGACTACGGCGACCGCGACTCGCTCGGCCTGTTCCAGCAGCGACCCTCCCAGGGGTGGGGCACCCCGGCGCAGGTGCAGGACCCCACGTACGCGGCGGGCGAGTTCTACGAGCGGCTCGTCCAGGTGCCCCGGTGGAAGACCCGCCGGCTCACCGACGTCGCGCAGGCCGTGCAGCGCAGCGGCTTCCCGTACGCGTACCAGCAGTGGGAGCCCATGGCCCGGGCGCTGAACTCCGCGCTCGACGAGGACGGCGAGCTGTCGCTGCGCTGCGGTTGACCCGGTGCGAGAGGCCGCCTGCGCCCTTCATGACGGCACGTGACGGCCGCCCGACAGACCGTCGACCTGCACGGACGCCCGCTGCCTCCTCCGGGTGAGGAGGGGCCGCTCATCGGGCGATTCCGGTCCACGACACGCCCGTAACCCCTAGAGTCCCAGGCGTGTCCGCGCACGGGGGCAAGCGCGATCACCGGCACCCCGCTGCGTTGGCAGCAACCGTGCTGGTGGTCTGTGCTGCGGTCACCCTCGGGGTGGTGTTCCTCCCGTTCGTCGGGTTCGCGTACCGCGCACCGGCACTCCACGTCTCGCTCGAGACCGCCAACGCGCTCATCGCGCTCCTGGTCGCCTACCTGGTCTACGGACGGTTCCGGGAGAGCCTGCGGCTGCAGGACCTGCTGCTGTCGCTGGCCCTGTGCACGGTCGCGACCGCGAACCTGGTCCTGACCGCGCTGCCGACCGCGCTGACGTTCGGCCCCGGCGTCGACGCCACCGACCGGGGAGCGACGGCCACCCGGCTGCTGGGGACCTTCGTCCTGACGGTCGGCCGCGGTGATCCCTGTCCGGATCCGCGTCACCCGTCGCCGCGCCCTCGCAGGCTTCGCGACGGCCGCTGTGCTGGCCGTCGTCCTCGGCCTGGTCGCGACGTCCTCCCTCTCCCTCAGCGCCGCGGTGCCCCCGGTCGACGGCGACGCCACCCGTCCCCTCTTCGTGTCCGACCCGGCGATCCTGGGCGCACAGCTCATCGGCGCGGCGCTCTACGCCGTCGCGGCCGCGGCCCTCACCGTCAAGGCCGGCCGCTACGGCGACGAGTTGCTGCGCTGGATGGGCGCGGCATGCGTGGTCGGCGTCTTCGCCCGCGTCCACTACGTCCTCTACCCGTCGCTGTACTCCGAGTACGTCTACACCGGTGACCTGCTGCGGCTCGGCGTCGTACCTGCTGATGCTGGTGGGCGCGGCGCGGGAGATCGGCTCCTACTGGGCCACGCGGGCCGAGGCCGCCGTGCTCGAGGACCGCCGGCGCATGGCGCGCGACCTGCACGACGGCCTCACCCAGGAACTGGCGTACATCACGGCGCAGACGCGGCGGCTGGTCACCCGTCCCGACCCGGCGACGGTCGAGCTGATCGGCGCCGCGGCCCAGCGGGCGACGGACGAGGCGCGCCAGGCCATCAGCGCGCTGACCGCCGCCCCCGGCGACCTGTTCCCCGTGGCGCTGCAGCGGCTGGCCGACGACATGGCGCACCGGTACGACGTCAAGGTCGTCACGCAGCTGAGCCCGGACGCGGACATCGAGGAGTCCCGTGCCGAGGCGCTGCTCCGGATCACGGCCGAGGCGGTGCGCAACGCCGTGCGGCACGGAGCGGCCGAGCGCATCGAGGTGCGGCTGACCGCCGACCCGCTGTGCCTGGCGATCATCGACGACGGCCGCGGCTTCGACGTGGCCGTCGGCCGGCCGGGCGGGTTCGGGCTGACGAGCATGCGCGAGCGCGCCCAGTCGATCGGTGCGCACTTCTCGATCGACTCCGAACCCGGAGAAGGGACGACCGTGCGGGTGAGCTGGGCGTGAGCGACGCGCTGCGGGTGCTGCTCGCCGACGACCACGCGCCGACGCGCGCGATCGTCCGCGAGGCGCTCGAGGAGCAGGGGTTCGAGATCGTCGCGGACGTCGACGACGCTCAGGCCGCGATCGCGGCAGCGCAGGGCGAGCGGCCCGACGTGTGCCTGCTCGACATCCACATGCCCGGCGGAGGCGGCATCGCCGCGGCGGCCGAGATCAGCGCCTTCCTGCCGGACACCCCGATCGTCATGCTGACGGCGTCCCAGGACGACCGCGACCTGTTCGCGGCACTCCGGGCGGGGGCATCGGGCTACCTGGTGAAGGGGATGGATCCCGACCGGATCGGCCCGGCCCTCCGCTCGGCGATGGCCGGCGAGACCATCCTGCCGCGCTGGCTGGTGAAGCAGGTCGTCGAGGAGTTCCAGCCGGCCCCCCGTCGGCGGCTGCTCCTGCCCCACCGGGCGACGCAGGTGCAGCTGACCGAGCGCGAGGCGGAGATCCTCGACCTGATGGCCGAGGGCCTGTCCACCGAGGACATGGCCAAGCGCTTGTTCGTCGCGCAGGTGACCGTGCGCTCGCACATCGCCGCTGTGCTCAAGAAGCTCCACGTCAAGGACCGCGAGTCCGCCGTCCGGCTGTCCCGCCAGGGCTCGGAGCGGCCGGAGAACCGCTTCAAGTCCTGATAACGCGGTCCAGCCGTTCGTGTGACCTGATCGACGAGATCTTGGACAGTGCGTGACGAGCGACACCCCGGCTCATCCCGAGGGGTATATCTTCCGGGTGACGGAGGCCGACTACAGGCCTCTGACCGGCTACTTCGCGTGAACTTGCTCAACGTTGAGAGAACTCAACGGCGCAACTCGTTGTGCACTACCCGTTCTCCCGTGACCCTGTATCAGGGTCAATCTTCCGCCGCCATCGGGTGGCGTGGTCACGAGGAGAGCAATGTCTATCGTCAAGTCGGGGGCCGGCGACAAGCGAGGCGGCCGCACAGTGCGACGCGTCCTCGCCGGGACGGCCGCGTTCAGTGTGGGTCTCGTCGGGATGGCGCCGGCGTTCGCGGTCGAGCTGCTCACGGCTGAGTTGGTGGGAACGCAGAACGTCGTGGATGTCGAGCAGGGCAAGTCGGCTGACTTCAGCATTACCTTCAGCGCCAGCGGTAACGCGCGCTGTGGCGCCACCTCCTCGGCCGCGGTGAAGAACGCCTTCACGGTTTCTGGCGGGGGTGTCGTCGGGACCGGCACCACCTTCTCGTCACCCATCGCCTTCTCGTCGCCGGGCACCGGCTCCGGGAACTGCGACCTCACTGGCGGCGGCACCGCGTCGGCCACGGTCACGGCCGCCTCGAACACCCCGGTTGGCGAATACACCATCTCTCTGAGCCAGCCTGCCGGGACGACTCAGCTCACGAACTCGAACACCACGGGCGGCAAGCTCGAGGATTCGACGGCCACAACGCTCACGTTCCGCGTCACCGCGCCTGCCAACACGGCACCGGTGAGCCAGACCGCCCCCGCGAACGCGACCGGCAACGAGGGCGGCACGCTGCAGACAGCGGGCTCGTTCACCGACGTGGACAACAACCTCGCATCGATCACCGCCAGCACGGGCACGATCACCCCGGCCACCGACGCGAACGGCAAGCTTACCGGCGCGTGGTCGTGGAGCCTCGCGACGTCCGACCAGACCAGTGGCAGCGTGACCGTCACGGCGAAGGACGCCGCCAACGCCACGGCGACGCAGACCTTCACGTACTCGGCGGTGAACGTTGCGCCGCAGGTCAGCATTCAGCCAAGCAGCGCGACCGGCGTCGAAGGTGACGAGCTCAGCGCGACGGGCGCATTCAGCGACGTCCCCGCCGACCCGCTGACCATCACCAAGTCGATCGGCGCGGGAACAGTCACGGACAACGGAAACGGCACCTGGTCCTGGGCGCTCGCTACCACCAACGAGACGAGTGGCACGGTCGTGGTGTCCGCCAGCGACGGTGACGGGGGCACGCAGACCGCGAGCTTCACCTACAGCGCCGCCAACGTCGCCCCGGGGATCCGGACCGACGCCGAGAACGTGACCGGCAACGAGGGCAGCACGCTGAGCAACGCCGGCGCCTTCAGCGACGTCGCCGCGGACACCCTCACGGTCAGCAAGACCGGCGACGGCACCCTGACGCCCGGCTCGACCAACGGCACGTGGTCGTGGAGCCTCGACGGAACGGACGACGCCAGCGGCACCGTCTCGGTCACCGCGAACGACGGTGTCGCGACGAGCAGCCGCCGACACTTTCGACTACACGGTCGACAACGTCGACCCGTTCGTCACTCAGGACGCCACGATCGCGACCGGCAACGAGGGCACGCAGCTCTCGACCACCGGCAGCTTCGGCGACGTCGCCGCCGACGCGCTGACGGTCACGCAGGTCTCCGGGCCCGGGCGTCGTCACGGATAACGGCGACGGCGACTGGTCGTGGAGCCTGGACAGCACGGACGACCTGACCGACGACGGTCGTCGTCCGGGCCACGGACGACGACGGTGGCTTCGTCGAGGACACGTTCGACGTCTCGGTGCTGAACTTGGCACCGGCGGTCGTCGGGTCCGTGGCGGACGCGACGGGCGCCGAGGGCAACACGCTGCTGACCGAGGGCACGTTCAGCGACGTCGCTGCTGACTCGATCAGCATCAGCTCCACCGGCGGCGGCACGCTCGACGACAACGGCGACGGCACGTGGTCCTGGAGCCTCGCGACGAGCGACCAGACCAGCGGCAGCGTCACGGTGACCGCGACGGACGAGGACGGCGGCGAGACCTCCGTCGAGTTCGACTACGCCGCAGTCGACGTCGCCCCGCAGCTGGTGCGTGCCGCCGCAGACGCCACCGGCAACGAGGGACAGACGCTGACCACGAGCGGTGCGTTCAGCGACGTCGCAGCCGACGCGATCGAGGTCGCGAAGGTCAGCGGTCCTGGCACGGTCACCGACCTGGGCGGCGGCGAGTGGAGCTACAGCCTCCCGACCACCGACCAGCTCACCGGCACCGTCGTGGTCCAGGCGACGGACAAGGACGGGGTGACCAGCCCGACCGACACCTTCGCGGTCACGGCCGTGAACGTCGCTCCGGCGGTCGGTACCGCGCCGTCCAACCAGACGGGCAACGAGGGCGCCACCCTCAGCACGTCCGGTTCGTTCACCGACGTGGCCGCCGACACCATCGTCATCACGAAGGACAGCGGCGACGGCGCCGTGACCGACAACGGAGACGGCACTTGGTCGTGGAGCCTCGGCACCACGGACAACGGCAACGGCACCGTGGTCGTCAAGGCTGACGACGGCGACAGTGGCGTCACCACCGCGACGTTCACGTACACGGCCAACAACGTGTCGCCGGTTCTCAGCGCCCTCACGGTCACTGGCAACACCGGCACTGCCTGCGCCACCGGCAACGTCGTCGGTCTGAAGTTCACCGTCACTGACCCGGGTTCGGCGGACACCATGGCCGGCACGATCAACTGGGGTGACGGCAACACGAGCAGCTTCACCGAGCCGCTCGGTGGACACGACGCACTCCTACCAGCCGGGGACGTACACCATCACGGTGAACGTCAGCGACGACGACAACGGGGCCGCGACGGCACAGACCGGCTCGGTGAACCGCAACTACGCCATCAGCGCGATCGGCGCTCCGTACAACGCCGACGGGTCCTCCGTCTTCAAGTACGGCAGCGTCGCGCCGGTCAAGGTCCGGATCACCGACTGCAACAACGCTCCGGTGGCCGGCCTCGCGCCGACGATCAAGGTGGCCCTGGCCAGCTCGTCGACTCCGGGCGCTCCGGTCAACGAGACGGCGGAGTCGGTCAGCAACGCCGACACCACCGGCGTCCTCCGGTACGACGCCACCGCTGGCCAGTACATCTACAACCTGGCGACCAAGTCCCTGTCGGACGGCGACGCCCGGTACACCGTGACCGTCGCTCTCAGTGCGACGAACAAGGTCTCGCAGGGCTTCGGCCTCCGGACCAAGTGACGGGTAGCTAGCACCGACGACGAGGCCCCGTCCGGCAGCCAGCCGGGCGGGGCCTCGTCGTGTCGGGAGAAGGTCAGTTCAGGCGGTGAGGCGGGAGACCGCCGCGTCGATCCGCTCGTCGGTGGCCGTCAGGGCCAGCCGCACGTGCCGTGCGCCGGCGGGGCCGTAGAACGACCCGGGTGCGCCGACGATGCCCAGCCCGGCCAGCCAGTCGATGGTGGTCCAGCAGTCCTCGTCGCGGGTGATCCACAGGTAGAGGCCGGCCTCGGAGTGCTCGACCCGCGCACCGGCCGCACGGACGGCGTCCAGCAGCCGGGCCCGGCGGGCGCGGTACCGCTCCCGCTGCGCGTCGACGTGCGCGTCGTCGGCCAGGGCCGCGGCCATGGCGTCCTGCACCGGGCCCGGGCACCAGCAGCCCGAGGTGCCGGCGGACCTCCCACGCCCGCCGCACCAGCGCCGGGTCGCCCGACAGCAGGCCGGCGCGGTACCCGGCGGCGTTGGACTGCTTGGACAGCGAGTGCACCGCCAGCAGGCCGCGGTGGTCGTCGCCGGCGATGTCCGGGTGCAGCAGGGACCGCGGCTCGACGTCCCAGCCGAGGGTCACGTAGCACTCGTCGGAGACCACCGGCACGCCGTGCTCCCGGCCCCAGCGGACCCAGTCGCGCAGCACGTCGTCGGTCAGCACCCGCCCGTGCGGGTTGCCCGGCGAGTTCAGCCAGACCAGGACGATGCCGGCGGCGTCCGGCGGCGGGGTGTCCGTGCGCCGCACCGCCAGCCCGGCCATCACCGCGCCCACCTCGTAGGTCGGGTAGGCGACCTCCGGCACGACGACGGTGCCGTCGCGCAGGCCGAGCAGCGTCGGCAGCAGCGCGACGAGCTCCTTGGAGCCGACCGTCGGGATCACCGACGGGGTCGGCGCCGTGCGGATCGGCCACGCGGACGCCGAGCCGCCGCTCGAGCCACCCGGCCGCCGCGGTGCGCAACGCGCGCGTGCCCAGCGCCGTCGGGTAGCCGGGCGCGTCGGATCCGGCGCTCAGCGCCCGCGTGAGGACGTCGGGGGTGTCGTCGACCGGCGTGCCGATCGACAGGTCGACGACGCCGTCAGGGTGCTGCGCCGCCCGCGCCCGCGCGTCGGCGAGGGAGTCCCAGGGGAAGTCCGGCAGCCCGGCGGAGCCGGCCTGCCGCCCGGCCGAGCCGGTCAGTGACCCTCGCCCTGCGGCGGCAGGGCGGCGACGAGCGGGTGGTCCTTGTCGATCTTGCCCGTCTTGGCCGCGCCGCCGGGGCTGCCCAGGTCGGAGAAGAACTCCACGTTGGCGTTGTAGTAGTCCTTCCACTTGTCCGGGACGTCGTCCTCGTAGTAGATGGCCTCCACCGGGCAGACCGGCTCGCAGGCACCGCAGTCGACGCACTCGTCGGGGTGGATGTAGAGCATCCGGTCGCCCTCGTAGATGCAGTCCACCGGACACTCGTCGATGCACGCCTTGTCGAGGACGTCGACGCACGGCTGGGTGATGACGTAGGTCACGGTGTTCCCTCCTGGGGACGTGCGGGCGGACCACGGCCGCAGCCGGGTCGGACGTTCGGTGTCCAGTATCCCCTGTCGATCACGGCCCGGGCGCGACGGGGCTCCCCGGATCACCCGCCCGGAGGTCGGCGAGGATCGCACCGTGACCACCGCCTTCCGACGTCGTCGTCCTCGAGCGCCTGGCCGCCCGCAGTTGGCGGGGACTGGAGGAGGAGCCGTACGGCGACTGGCTGCTGCGCGCCGGGGGCGGCTTCACCGGCCGGGCCAACTCCGCGCTGGTCGTGGGCGACCCGCCCGTGCCGCCGTCGGAGGCGGTGGCGCAGGTCGGCCGCTGGTACGCGGCCCGCGGCCTGCGCCCGCAGGCGCAGGTTCCGCTCCCCGGCGCCGAGGCGGCGGACGCCGCGTTCGCGGCCGCCGGGTGGACGACGGTCGAGGACGTCCTGGTGCTCACGGCACCGCTCGTCCCCTGGGCGGCGCCCGACGTGCCGGTGGACCTCGCACCCGAGCCGGACGAGGCCTGGCTGGCCGGCTACCGCTACCGCGGCACTCCCCTGCCCCCGGTCGCGCACCGCATCCTGGTCAACACCGACGACCCCGTCTTCGCCTCGGTCCGGCTGGCGCCGGAGCCCGCGCCGCTGGCCGCCGTCGCCCGCGGCGTGCTGGTCGAGGACTGGCTGGTGGTCACGGCGGTGACGGTTGCCGAGCAGGCCCGGCGACAGGGCCTCGGGACGGCGGTGATGGCGGCGCTGGGCTGCTGGGCCCGGGACCGGGGCGGCCGCCGGTGCCTGCTGCAGGTGGTCGAGACCAACGAGGCGGCGCTGGCGCTCTACGCGCGGCTCGGGTTCACCGAGCACCATCGGTACCACTACCGGCTGGCTCCGACCGGCTGACCGGCCGGAACGCCAGCGCCCGGCCCACCGCGACCGCCGCGGCGAGCACGCCGAGCAGCAGGAAGGCCAGCCCCACGGCACCCAGCCCGCCGGAGCCGATGATCAGCAGGTCGCCCTCCGCCCGGCGCATGGACGCCGCCACGGCGACGACCACCCACGTGAGCGCCGGCAGCAGGGCGACGGCGCGGGACGACGTGCGACGCAGGACGAGGTCGACCAGGAGGAGGTTGCCGACGACGGCGGCGACGACCGAGACGGGGACCAGCAGCCCACCGATCCGCAGCGGCAGCCAGAGGACCTCGACCACGGCCAGCCAGGCCGCCAGCGCCACCCCGAGCACCGACCACGCCGTCAGCAGGAGCGCGCGGGGCACCGCCGTCCGTCGCACCCGACTCAGACGTCGAGCCCGGCGAAGAGGTCGACCTCCCACCCGTTCGGCGCCTCGCCGCCCGGCCCGCGCTCGCCGCGGACCAGCCGGAAGTACTCGATGCCGAGCACCTCCTGGCCGAAGTTGTTGGACAGCGCGAAGAACGGCCCGTCGACCTGGATCTGGGTCGGGTAGGCGCGCATGGCGTCGACCTTGCGGCCATGCCAGGCGCGGCCGTCGACGGCGGCGCTGATCTGCTCGTCCGGCACGGCGTAGGGGATCTCCGCGGCGTCCGTGACGCCCTCGAAGATGGACGGCCCGCCCTGCTCGGCGAGCGCGTCGATGCCGGCCTGCAGCACCGACCGGGGCACGGCCGACCAGTAGACCTTCGCGACCTGCCACGGCTCGCCGAGGTCGGGCCGGTAGGCCGGGTCGGCGGCGGCGTCGACCGCCCCCATCGCCACCCGGTGCGCCTGGATGTGGTCGGGGTGGCCGTAGCCGCCGTTCTCGTCGTAGGTGACGACCACCTGCGGCCGGACCTCGCGGACGACGGCGACCGCCTGGGCGACCGCCTCGTCGAGGTCGGCGTTCCAGAAGGCGCGCGGGTTGTCGTTCGCGGGGGTGCCGATCATCCCGGAGTCGCGCCACCGGCCGGGGCCTCCGAGGAAGCGGATGTCGGTGACCCCGAGCTCGGCCATCGCCGCGCGCAGCTCCCAGATGCGGTACCCGCCCAGCTGGTCGGCCTGGTCGGCGGCGAGCTGCGCCAGCTCGGGGACCAGCACCTCCCCCTCCTCACCCAGCGTGCAGGTGAGGAGGGTGACCCCGGCGCCCTCGGCGGCGTACCGGGCCATCGTCACGCCGGAGGTGATCGTCTCGTCGTCCGGATGTGCGTGGACGAGGAGCAGCCGACGCCCGGTCACACCGTTTCGATGGGGACGACCTCGCGCGCCTCGGCGAAGTGGCAGGCGCTCGGGTGGCCCTGGCCGCGGTCGATCAGCGGCGGCGGCTCGGTGGCGCAGATGTCCTGCGCCTTCCAGCAGCGGGTGCGGAACCGGCAGCCCGAGGGCGGGTTGGCCGGGCTCGGCACGTCGCCGGTGAGCAGGATCCGCTCCTTCTGCCCGCGCAGCGCCGGCTCGTGCAGCGGCACCGACGACAGCAGGGCCTGCGTGTACGGGTGCGAGGGCCGGGCGTAGACGTCGAGGTCGGTGCCCTCCTCCACGATGCTGCCGAGGTACATCACCGCGACGCGGTCGGAGATGTGGCGCACCACCGACAGGTCGTGCGCGATGAACAGGTAGGCGAGGCCGAAGTCGTCCTGCAGGTCCTCGAGCAGGTTGACCACCTGCGCCTGGACCGAGACGTCGAGGGCCGAGACCGGCTCGTCGCAGATGATGATCTCCGGCTGCAGCGCCAGGGCGCGGGCGATGCCGATGCGCTGGCGCTGGCCGCCGGAGAACTGGTGCGGGTAGCGGTTGACGTAGTCCGGGTTGAGCCCGACGCGGTCGAGCAGCTCCTGGGTCCGCTTCAGCCGGCCCTTGCGGGGCGCGATGTCGGTGTGCACCGACCACCCCTCGGCGACGATGTCGCCGGCGGTCATCCGCGGGTTCAGCGACGCGTACGGGTCCTGGAAGATGATCTGGACCTCGCGGCGGTACTGCTTGAGCTGCCGCCCGTTCATCTTCGCGACGTCGCGGCCCTTGTAGAGGATCTGCCCGGCGGTCGGCTTCTCCAGCGCGACCAGCAGCTTGGACACCGTCGACTTGCCGCAGCCGGACTCGCCGACCAGGCCGAGCGTCTCGCCGCGGCCGAGGGTCAGATCGACGCCGTCGACCGCACGCACGTGGCCGATCGTCTTCTTGAAGACGATGCCCTGGGTCAGCGGGAAGTGCTTCTTCAGTCCCGCGCAGCTCCAGCAGCGGCTCCGACGTGCTGCCGCCCCGCTCGTGGGCACCGGTACCGAGGGGCGCCTGGCGCTCGGCCTTGTCGACCTCGGCGTCGGACGCGATGCCGTTGACCTCAGCCTCGGCCACCGAGGACCTCCTCGCTGTAGTGACAGGCCGCCTCGCGGCCGGGGAGCACGGGGCGCAGCAGCGGCACGTCCACCGAGCACTCGGCACCCGGGCGCGCCGCCGCCCCCAGCCGGCGGTGCGCGCACCGCGGGTGGAACGAGCAGCCGCTGGGGATCCGCGCCAGGTTCGGCGGCTGGCCGATGATCGGCTGCAGCCGGCCACCCTTCGCCTCGACCTGGGGGATCGAGTTCATCAGGCCCTCGGTGTACGGGTGCGCCGGACGCGAGAAGACGTCGTCCACCGTGCCGGTCTCCACCGACGTCCCGGCGTACATGACGGCCACCTTGTCGGCCACCTCGTTCACGACGCCGAGGTCGTGGGTGATGAGGACCAGACCCATGCCCGTCTCCCGCTGCAGGTCCTTGAGCAGGTCCATGACCTGCGCCTGCACGGTGACGTCGAGCGCGGTGGTCGGCTCGTCGGCGATCAGGATCTTCGGGTCCAGCGCGATCGCCATCGCGATCATGACGCGCTGCCGCATACCGCCCGAGAACTGGTGCGGGTAGTCGTTCACCCGCTGGGCCGCCGCGGGGATGCGGACGCGCTCCATGAGCTCGACGGCCAGCTTCTTGGCCTCCTTCTTCGAGGTGCCCCGGTGCGCCCGGAACATCTCGCCGATCTGGAAGCCGACGCTGTAGACGGGGTTCAGCGAGGACAGCGCGTCCTGGAAGATCATCGAGATCCCCGGACCCCGGACCTTGCGCTGCTCCTCGTTCGACAGGTCGAGCAGGTTGCGTCCCTCGAACCAGATCTGGCCCCGGGTGATCTCCCCCGGCGGCATGTCGAGGATGCCCATGATCGCCTGCGCCGAGACCGACTTGCCCGAGCCGGACTCACCGAGGATCGCCAGGGTCTCCCCGGCGGCCACGGTGTAGCTCAGCCCGTTGACCGCCCGGACGAGGCCGGAGTCGGTGCGGAACTGCACGTGCAGGTCGTCGACCTCGAGGATGGCGGTCGGGTCGTTCGGGCCGGCCACCGTCGTCGCGGTGGCGGAGGGATAGGTCATGAACGCTGCCTCGGGTCGAGGGCGTCGCGGAGCGCGTCGCCCAGCATCACGAACGCCATCACGTTGAGCGTCAGGACGGCGCTGGGGAACAGGACCAGGTGGGGGGCGGTGCGCAGCAGGCTCTGCCCGGTGCTGATCTGGAGACCCCAGGAGATCGCCGGACGCTGCAGGCCGACGCCGAGGTAGGTCAGCGTCGCCTCGGCTGCGATGAGCACGCCGATGGTGATCGTCGTGTAGACGAGCACCGGCGCCACCGCGTTGGGCAGGATGTGCCGGACCATGATCCGGCGTGTCCGAGGCCCCCATCGCCCGGGCGGCCGCGACGTAGTCGCTGCTCTTCACGGCGATGACCTGCGATCTGACCAGTCGCATGGCCGTCATCCAGCCGAAGAACGCGAGGGCGAGGGCGACGGCACCCGCGACCGCGGTTGCTGATGATCGGCAGGTCGGTGGACGGGCCGACCTTCAGCAGCACGATCGCGCCCAGGATGGCCGGGATCGCGTAGAAGACGTCGGCCAGCCGCGACAGCAGGCTGTCGGTCACGCCGCCGTAGTACCCGGCGATGGCCCCGCTGAGGACGCCGAGCAACAGGATGACGAGTACCGACGTGACGCCGATGATCAGCGAGTTGCGCGCCCCGTAGACCACGTTGGCCAGGTAGTCGCATCCCTGCTGGTCGAAGCCGAACCAGTGCTCGCCCGACGGCGTGCGCCCGCGAGTTCGACAGGCTGCACTCGCGCGGGATCGGCGCCCCGGGCGAAGAGCTGCGGGACGAGCGCCATGACCGAGAACACGAAGGTCAGGAACGAGCCGATCCAGAACAGCGGGTTCCGCCTGAGCGAGCGCCACGCGTCGCTCCACAGGCTGTTCTGCCGACCCTCCGTGACGTCGACGCTCGGGGTGCCGAGGACGGTCTGGGTGCCGGCCTCCATCTCGTCGTGCCGCAGGTCGGCCTGCTGCTGATCAGTCATAGCGGATCCTCGGGTCGAGCACGGCGTAGAGCAGGTCGACGACCAGGTTGAAGAAGATGAACACCCCGACGAGCAGGATCGTGATGCCGACGACGACCGCGCCCTCCTGGGAGCGGATGGCATCGAAGACGGCCCGGCCGATGCCCGGGATGTTGAAGACGCCCTCGGTCACGATCGCGCCGCCCATCAGCGTGCCGATGTCCGCACCGATGAACGTGACCACCGGGATCAGGCTGTTGCGCAGCGTGTGCCGCACCACCACGGTCCTCGGCGGAAGCCCCTTCGCGCGCGCGGTGCGCACGTAGTCGGCCCGGAGGTTCTCGGCCATGCTCGTGCGGGTCAGCCGGGCGACGTAGGCGAGCGAGCCCGACGCCAGGACCAGTCCGGGCAGGATGTAGCTGTACCAGCCCTGCTGGATGCCGGCGATCGGGAACCAGCCGAGTTTGAGTCCGAAGACGTACTGGGCGAGGAAGGCCAGCACGAGGATCGGAACCGACACGATCAGGGTGGTCGAGACCAGGACCAGGTTGTCGAAGAATCCGTTGCGACGGATCCCCGCGAGGACGCCGGCAACGACGCCGATGATGATCTCGAACAGCACGGCGACCAGGGCGAGCTTGGCGGTGACGGGCATCCGCCGCTCGATGAGGTCCCAGACCGGACGGCCGGCGAAGTCGGTACCGAAGTCGCCCTGGAAGAGGCCGGCGACGTACTTGGCGTACTGCACGAGCAGCGGGTCGTTGAGGTTGAACTCCTGGCGCAGCTCTGCCATGACACCGGGCGAGAGCGGCCGGTCTCCGGCAAGGGCTCGGATGGGATCGCCCGGCAGTGCGTAGACCATCGCGAAGATCAGGAACGACGCCCCGATCAGGACGGGGATGGTGAGCAACAGCCGGCGCGCTACGTAGCGGCCCATGACTCCCCTCGATGAAGTTTTCTGCGCCGATCGACGGTGAACGGCGGACGGTTCACTCTGCCAGTAGTGGCCCCGGAGAGGCATCCCGGGGCCGCTCCCACTGACAGCGCGGGGCCGCTCATGGGAGCCGCCGGGGGGCCGTCCTTCCGGACGGCGCCCCCGGCGGCGAGTGTGGTGCGGTTGTCACCGACGCGCGGTCACCCGCGCGTCGGCGACAGCGGGATCACTGGTTGACCGTGACACCCGCGACATCGATCTGGCCGAACACGTCGATCACCACGTTGGACACGTTCTCGCTGTGGACGATCTGCTCCACACCGAAGAACATCGGGGCGATCGGCATGTCCTCGAGGAGGAGGTCATCGGCCTGCTGGTAGAGCTCGATGGCCTCCTCGTTGCTCTCGGCCTGGTTGCCCTGCGACACCAGGTCGTCGAACTCCGGGTTCGAGTAGAACGCCGAGTTCGAACCGTTCGGCGGCAGGGCGCCCGTCGAGTACAGCGGCTCCAGGTAGTTCTGCGGGCTCGGGTAGTCCATCGCCCAGCCGAGACGGAACGGCCCGGTGAAGCCCTTCTCGTCGCCCTTGGGCAGGTACTCCGCGAAGTCGAGGTCGCCGTTCAGGGTGAACTCGATCCCGAGGTTCTCCCGGAGCTGGTTGCCCACGGCCTCCATCCACGCGTCGTGGCCGGCACCCGCGTTGAACCACAGCTCGACCGGCTCGCTCGTGTCGAAGTCCGTCTCGTCGAGGAG
The DNA here is from genome assembly GCA_963777095.1 of uncultured Actinomycetota bacterium. GTDB lineage: Bacteria > Actinomycetota > Actinomycetes > Mycobacteriales > Geodermatophilaceae > CAVZOY01. The sequence goes on along the minus strand of CAVZOY010000003.1, from coordinate 10,313 downwards.
AGCCTTGGCTGCCTCCGGGTCGTACTGGCAGTACTCGCAGGCGCCCTCGCGGTAACCGTCGACGACCGGAGCGATCGCGTCGGTGGCCGGGGTGAAGGTGCCGTTGAAGATCGCCGTGGTGATCGCCTCACGGTCGATCGCCATGGAGATGGCCTGACGCACCCGCTTGTCCTCGTAGCGCGGGTCGTACGTCGGGAACCCGACGTAGGTGAAGGACGACGACGGCCGCTCGATGAAGCGGTCACCGAACTCGTCGGGCGCCGTGGTGATGGCGTCCGGCGGGATGTCCTTGACGACGTCGAGGTTGCCGCCCTGGACGTCGGTGTAGGAGGTGTTCACGTCCGAGTAGATCTTGATCTCGACCGTGTCCGCCATCGCCGTGTTGTCACCCGCGTAGTCCTCGTAGCGGGACAGGGTGATGCCCTGGTCCTCCTCGAACGGGCCGTCGGCCTTGAACGGGCCGTTGCCGATCGGGGCGGCCGTCAGCGCGGCCTCGGGGTCCTCGAAGAAGGACTCCGCCATCGGGAAGAACGCGTTGTAGCCCAGGGTGACCGGGTACTGCGCGAACGGCGCCGAGAGGGTGACCTCGATGGTCTTCTCGTCCGGCGCGCTCAGCCCGCTCATCTCCTCGGCGGCCGGGTCGCCGGTGGGCTCACCGGTCTCCTCGTCGACCGGGGCCTGCAGGTCGCCGTAGCCCTCGACGTTGAGCGAAGAAGTACGACGCACCGTTCGCGTTCGGGCTGTACGCGGTGTAGTTCCACGCGTCCACGAAGGACTGCGCGGTCACCGGGGTCCCGTCGTGGAACGTCCAGCCGTCCTTGAGGGTGATGGTCCAGGTGGTGTTGTCCTCGGAGGTGATCTCCTCGGCGACACCCGTGTACTCGACCTCGCCGTCCTCGGCGTACTCGACCAGACCGGTCCAGAGCGCCTTGACGATCTGGGAGCCCTCGGACTCCGTCGTGTTACCCGGGACCAGGGGGTTCTCCGGGTTGTTCACGGCCATGGTGAACGTGCCGCCAGCGGCGCCCTCCTCGGCGCCACTCGGCTCGTCACCGCCCTCTTCGCTGCCTCCACATGCCGACAGCACCATCGCACCGGCAATGCCGGCCCCGATGAGCGCAGCACTGCGCTTTCCCAATCTCACGTGCGATGCCTCCCTCGTCCCGCAATCGCGGGGGGATGATCTGGTAACCGGCGCCCGACTCGTGGCCGGGCCGCCGGCGCTCTTTGACTGAGCATGCCGAGCCGGGGCTTCTGAGCCCCGTCACGACGGGCCGACCCTAGGCACGTGTACGAGAGGGAGTCCACCAGCGCAACCTGATTGTGACCATCCCTCAGGATCGGTTGTCCACGCCGTAACTTCCGCACCTCCGGGCTCCCATCAGCCACAGGAGTTGCAATCCGGGTGACAGAAGACCGGACACCTTTCGGCAATGTCGTACTGCCGCCCCCACCCGTTCCATGCGCGCGGCTGTCGCGATCGCTAGCTGCCGGAGGGGCTCAGACGGGTGAGGAGGGTGCGGACGGCGGGGAGCAGGGGGCGGTCGGCAGGGATCCAGTCGAGGGCGTCGAGCTCGTCGCCGCGCACCCAGCGCAGCTCCGCGTGCTCGAGCGCATCCGCGGAGCCGCCCACGGCGCGGGCCCACCACAGCCGCATCGTGGACGCACCGGGCAGCCCGCCGGCGACGACGCCGTCCAGCACCACCTCGCCGACGAAGGCCTGCGGGGCGACGTCGAGGCCGAGCTCCTCGCGGCACTCGCGCACCAGCCCGGCGATCTCCGACTCCCCCGGCTCGACCTTGCCGCCGGGGAACTCCCAGCACCCGTCGTAGGGCCCGCCGTGCCGCTGCGCGACCAGCACCCGGTCGCCCTCGACCACCGCCGCGCCCACCACCTGGACGACGTCCAGTGCCCGCTGTGCAGCGGCGGCGGCCAGCGCGTCGAGGTAGCGACTGCATCGCCCGCAGCAGCCGCGGCCGCAGCACGAGCTCCTCGAGCGGGCCGGCAAGCAGGCGCGGCAGGCCGGTGTCGCCGACGACCTCCTCGGTCAGCAGCGTGCCCGCGCCCGTGGCGGTGTACGTCCGCGTGTGGGTCAGCCGGCGCCAGCCCGGCCGGCCGTGCACGCCGTAGACATCGCGCGACGGCCGCGTGGACGACACCTCCTCCAGAGGGAAGGGCCACGGCCTTCCGAGCGTGCGCGCCACGTCGAAGGTGACGGTCAGCGGTGCCTCCACCAGGGTGGTCATCCGCAGCCGCAGCACCGGCCAAGCCAAGCAGACCGGCAGGATGGGCGCGTGCGCATCACCGCTCGCGTGGACTACGCCGTCCGTGCCGCCCTGGAGTTGGCCGCCGTCTCCCCGGAGGCACTGACCGCCGAGCGGATCGCGACCGCCCAGGACATCCCGATCCGTTTCCTCCAGACGATCCTCCGCGACCTGCAGGGCGCCCGGCTCGTCGCCAGCCAGCGCGGACGGGAGGGCGGCTACCGCCTGGCACTGCCTGCCGCCGAGATCTCCATCGCCCGCGTGATGCGCGTCGAGCAGGGTTTCCTCGCCGACGTGCACGGCCAGCGGCCCGAGGACCTCGACTACCCCGGCGCCGCCGCCGGCGCTCGGCACCGTGTGGGTCGCCGCCCGCGCGTCGTACCGGCGGGTGCTCGAGCAGGTCACCCTCGCCGACGTGATCGCCGGCCGCCTGCCCGCGCACGTCGACGAGCTCGTCGCCCTCGAGGACGCCTGGCGCTCGTTCGGGGACTCCTCCTCCGGGTGAGGACCCGCGCGAGCGCGCCACCGGCTGAGGAACACTGAGCGCCATGTCCGCTCCGCGCCGCCCCGGCGTCACCGTGTTCCTCACCGGCCTCTCCGGGGCCGGCAAGTCCACGATCGCCGACGCGCTGGTCGCCGGACTCGAGGGGGACGGCCGCCCCGTCACGGTTCTGGACGGCGACGTCGTCCGCACGCATCTGTCCAGCGAGCTGTCGTTCTCCCGCGAGCACCGCGACCTCAACATCCGGCGGATCGGCTTCGTCGCCGGCGAGGTCGTCAAGCACGGCGGCACCGTGGTCGTCGCGGCGATCGCGCCGTACGAGGAGGCCCGCGAGGAGGCCCGCACGCTGGTCGAGAAGCACGGCCGCTTCGTCCTCGTGCACCTGGCCACCCCGCTCGAGGTGTGCGAGGCACGCGACGTGAAGGGCCTCTACGCCAAGGCCCGCGCCGGAGAGATCCCCGAGTTCACCGGCGTCAGCGACCCCTACGAGCCGCCGGCCCGCGCCGAGGTCACGATCGACACCTCGGTCACTCCGCTGGCGGAGTCGGTCGCCCGGATCCGCGCCGCGATGGACGACGACGACCTCGTGTGACCCCTGCCACTACACCGGATCGCCGGCGGTGTGGCACTCTTGACGCATGACGGACCGCGGCTCGCTCCTCGTCGCGCGTCTGCACATCGACCTGGCGCTCGTCTCCAGCGCCGTCTGTCGCGCTTCGCGCTGACAGACCCGGTCCCCCCTCTCGCGCAGCACCGGCGCCGCGCGGCCACGATCCGGCAGCGCCCGTTCCCCGCCCGCGCTCGGCCGCGGGTGGATCCGCGCAGGAAGAAGTACGCCCCGTGAGCACCCCCACGCGCAGCAGCAACCGCCCTCAGCGAGGGCAGGGTCAGTGGGCGCTCGGCTACCGCGAGCCGCTCAACCCCAACGAGCGGATGAAGAAGGACTCCGACGGCCTCGACGTGCGCCAGCGGATCCTCGACATCTACCAGCACACCGGCTTCGACGGCATCGACCCGGGCGACCTCCGCGGCCGCATGCGCTGGATGGGCCTCTACACCCAGCGGGCCCAGGGCATCCCCGGCGGCAAGACGGCCGTGCTGGAGCCCGAGGAGCTCGAGGACTCCTACTTCATGCTGCGCGTGCGCATCGACGGCGGGCAGCTCTCGAGCGACCAGCTGCGGACGATCGCCGGAATCAGCACCGAGTTCGGCCGGGACGTCGCCGACGTCACCGACCGGCAGAACGTGCAGCTGCACTGGATCCGCATCGAGGACGTGCCCGAGATCTGGCGCCGCCTCGAGGCGGTCGGCCTGTCGACGACCGAGGCCTGCGGCGACACCCCGCGCGTCATGCTCAACTGCCCGCTCGCCGGCATCCTCGAGGACGAGGTCCTCGACGCCACGCAGAACATCGCCGAGACGGTCGCGAAGTACGTCGGCAGCCCTGAGTTCAGCAACCTGCCGCGCAAGTGGAAGACCTCGATGTCCGGCTGCGCCGACCACTGCACCGGCCACGAGATCAACGACGTGTCCTTCGTCGGCGTACGGACGGCGGACGGCGAGGTCGGCTACGACCTGTGGGTCGGCGGCGGCCTGTCGACCAACCCCAAGCTCGCCCAGCGGATCGGCGTCTTCGTCCGGCCCGACGAGGTCACCGAGGTCTGGGCGGCGACCACGTCGATCTTCCGCGACTACGGCTACCGCCGGCAGCGCAACCACGCGCGGATGAAGTTCCTGATGGCCGACTGGGGGCCGGAGCAGTTCCGCCAGGTCCTGCAGGACGAGTACCTGCACCGCGCCCTGCCCGACGGCCCCGAGCCGGAGGCCCCCCGGCACGACCAGCGCGACCACATCGGCGTCATGCGGCAGAAGGACGGCGGCAACGCGCTCGGTTTCGCGCTGCGCACCGGCCGGATCAGCGGGACGGTGCTCGCCGCCGTCGCCGACCTCGCCGACCGCTTCGGCGCCGGCCGGGTGCGGACGACGGCGCAGCAGAAGCTGGTCATCCTCGACGTGCCCGACGAGAACGTCGAGCCGCTGGTCTCCGCGCTGGCCGTGCACGACCTCCTCGTCCGGCCCAGCGCCTTCCGCCGCGGCACGATGGCCTGCACCGGCCTGGAGTTCTGCAAGCTGGCGATCGTCGAGACCAAGCAGCACGCGCAGGACCTCTACGCCGAGCTCGAGAAGCGGCTGCCGGAGTTCGACGAGCCGCTGTCGATCAACGTCAACGGCTGCCCCAACAGCTGCGCGCGGTTCCAGACCGCCGACATCGGCTTCAAGGGCTCGATGGTCCGCGACGCGTCCGGCGAGATGGTCGAGGGCTTCCAGGTGCACCTCGGCGGCCACCTGGGCGTGGAGGCCTCGTTCGGCCGGAAGTTCCGCGGGCACAAGGTGACCAAGGCCGAGACGGCCGACTACTGCGAGCGCGTGCTGCGCGGCTACCTCGAGCGGCGCGAGCCCGGCGAGACCTTCGCCGCCTACGTGGCCCGCGCCGACGAGGCGTGGCTGCTGTGACAGAGGACGCACCGGGAAGCCGGCGCAACCTGCCGCCGTTCCACTGCCCGTACTGCGGGGACGAGGAGCTCACCCCCTACGGGGAGCAGGCCGACGGCTGGCGCTGCGGTGCCTGCCTGCGGGCCTTCACGGTCCGCCTGATCGCGACGGGGGTGCAGGACTCGTGACGACCGCCATCCGGCCGACCCCGCTGCTCGCGCAGGCCGCCGACGCGTGGTTCGACGGCATCGAGGACCCGGTCGAGCAGGCGCTCACCGTGCTGAAGTGGGCGGGCGACACCTTCGGTGACGACTTCGCCATCACCTCGTCGATGGCCGACGGGCTGCTCGCGCACCTGGCCAGCGACGCCGTGCCCGGCGTCCAGGTGGTCTTCCTCGACACCGGCTACCACTTCGCCGAGACGCTGGGCACCCGCGACTGGATCACCAGCGTGCTGCCGGTGACGCTGGTCAACGTGCGGCCCGAGCAGTCGGTGGCCGAGCAGGACGCCACGTACGGCGAGAAGCTCTACGAGCGCGACCCCGACCTGTGCTGCTCGCTGCGCAAGGTGCGTCCGCTGGCCGAGCAGCTGTCGGGCTACGTCGCCTGGGGATCGGGCATCCGCCGCGACGAGAGCCCCTCGCGGGCCGCGACGCGGATCGTCGACTGGGACGAGAAGCGCGGAATGATCAAGATCAATCCGCTGGCCGCCTGGACGCAGGACGTCGTCGACCTGTACGTCGAGAAGCACCAGGTGCCGGTCAACCCGCTGGTCGAGCTGGGCTACGCCTCGATCGGCTGCGCCCCCTGCACCCGCCCGGTCGCCCCCGGCGAGGACGTGCGTGCCGGGCGCTGGGCCGGCCGCGGCAAGACGGAGTGCGGCATCCACGCCTGAACACAGCTCCGCTGGGGGACCGGAGCGGCAGGATGGGGGAATGGACCGACCCCGCGACCCGCTGACCCCCGACGAGCTCGTCGAGGCGCTGGTCGACCTGCCCCGGTGGTCCGGGAACGTGCACGGGCTGCGACGCACCGTCGAACTGCCCACGTTCCGGGACGCCGTCGCGGCGATCGTCGCGATCGCCGACATCGCCGAGGCCCTCGACCACCACCCCGACATCGACCTGCGCTGGCGCACCCTGCACCTGGCCGTGGTCACGCACTCGGCCGGCGCCGTGACCCCGATGGACCTGCAGCTCGCCACTCGGATCGACAAGCTGCTGCCCGGCGGCTGACCGGCTACCCGGCCGGGAGCGGGGCGACGAGGTCGAGAGCCCCGCCGCGTCTGTCATCAGCCGGATGCCCGACTGTTGAAGGATCAGCGCTCGACGGGCAGCACGAGCACGCGCAGCAGCCGGTCGGCCTCGGCGTCCGGGTCCTCGGTGAGACCCGTGTGCACCGGTCCCGGCTGGACGACGGTGCTGCGCGGCGCGGTCAGCCAGCGGAACCGCGAGCCGAGCGCCTCCCGCCCGGCCGCGCCGGCCGCGGGGTCGGCGGAGCACACGTCGGCCGCCGCCTGGAGCGCCTTGCGGATGGCGCCGGCGTCGGCGGTCGGATCGAGGGCGCGCAGCCGCTCGACGTCGAGGTGCACCCGCGAGCCGAGGTAGTCGCGCTGCCGGCAGTAGACGAGGACGCCGGCGTTGAGCGACTCACCCCGCTCGACGCGCGGCACCACGCGGAGCACCGCGTACTCGAACGTCTCTCTCATCGCTGCGAGACCCCCTCCGGCGGCGGCGGACCCAGCCAGGCCGGCCGGTTCTCCCCGCGCGGGGCGCGGCGCCGGCCGCTGCCCCCGGCGGCCGCGGCCGCCACCAGGCCGGGCACCCAGGCGTCGCGCGCGGCCAGCCGGGCCAGCAGCTGCGCGACGTATCGCTCGCGGACGGCGTCCGGGCCGTCCCCGGCGTCGTCGAGCCACTCGTCGGGCACCTGCGCGAGCACCTCGGCGAGCAGCGCGGGCGTCACCCGCGCGGCCAGCTCGGCATCGGCGGCCGGCACGTCGGGGTCGCACTCGACCAGGGCGTGCGACGACGCGTCGTACGGCCGGACGACCGCCGCCTCGGCGCCGGGCCAGTTGTGGTGGAACGTCAGGGCGGCGCCGTGGTCGATCAGGTGCAGCCGGCCGTGCCAGAACAGCAGGTTCGGATTGCGCCACGACCGGTCGACGTTGCCGACCAGCGCGTCGAACCACAGCACCCGGCCGGCCAGCCCGGGGTCGACGCCGTCGGCGCCGGCCTCGAAGTCCAGTGCGCCCGGCAGGTAGTCCAGCCCGAGATTGCGGCCGGCCGAGCGGCGCAGCAGCTCCTGCACCTCGACGTCCGGCTCGCCCACCGCGAGCTCCGGCGCGACGTCGACGGTCACGAGGGCCGGCACCGGCAGGTCCAGCGCCCGGGCCAGCTCGCCGCAGACCACCTCCGCGACGAGCACCGCGACGCCCTGCCCGGCCGCGCGCCACTTGACCACGTAGGTGCCGAGGTCGTCGGCCTCCATGAGCCCCGGGAGGGAGCCACCCTCGCGCAGCGGGGTGACGTAGCGGGTGGCGGTGACGGCGGGCAGCACAGTGCGCCGCAATCTACCGGCCGGCGGGGACGGCGCTCAGACGTCGCGCCGCTCGAGCACCGCCGCGGAGACCGCCCATCCGACCAGCGCCCACGCGCCCAGCACGGCCAGTCCCGTCGTCCACGCGGCCGGGCCGGCCAGGAACGGGTCCGCACCCACCCGCAGCGCCGGCAGCGAGTCGCCCAGCAGCTGGGGAAGCCGGCGTCCGTCGGCGGCGAGCAGCGGCGGAAGCACGAGCACGAGTGCGATCACGATGCCCGTGCCGCCGGCGACCGAGCGCACCAGCGTGCCCAGGGCCACCGACAGCACGGTCACGAGTGTCGCGAACGCGACCTGCAGGCCCAGCGCCCGCAGGACGCCGGGGTCGGTCAGCGGGATCCCGCCGTCCACTCCGGTGAGTGCCCGGGCGGCCAGGACGCAGCCCGCCGCCAGCACCGCGCTCAGCACGGCGGTGCCGAGCGCCAGCACGAGCGTCTTGGCGGCGAGCAGCCGACGCCGCCGCGGCACGGTCGCGAACGACGCCACGGCCATGCCGGTGGTGAACTCCCCCGCGCCGGCCAGCACGCCCTGGACGACGAGGACGAGCTGTCCGATCCCGAAGCCGGTCAGCGCCACGGTGACCGCGATGTCGGCCCGCGGCGCCCGGTCGGTGACGGCGGCGGCGAGCCAGCCCAGCCCCAGGACGACGACGGCGTAGACGGCCGCGCACCACCACGTGGACCGGATCGTGGCGAGCTTCGTCCACTCGCTGCGCAGCGAGCGCGGGCCAGGCGAGCGACGCGGTCACCGGGCGCCCGCCCGGTACTCGACCTCGTCGCGGGTCAGCGCGAGGTAGGCCTCCTCGAGCGACACGGTGACCCGGCTCAGCTCGTGCAGCCGGACCCCGCACTCGAAGGCGACGTCCCCGACCTCCGCGACGTCCAGACCGTGCACCCGGAGCGTGTCGGGCCCGTCGGGCTCGACGTCGGCTCCGAAGCGCTCCAGCGCGGCGGCGAGGACGGCTGCCGCCGGCGAGGCCACCCGCACCTCCTCGTACCCGGCCAGCAGGTCGGCGACGGGGACGTCGGCCAGCAGCCGGCCGCGGCCGAGGACGACGAGGTGGTCGGCGGTGTCCTCCATCTCGCTCATGAGGTGGCTGGAGACCAGCACGGTGCGCCCCTCGTCGGCCAGGTCGCGCAGCAGCTCGCGCACCCACCGGATGCCCTCCGGGTCCAGGCCGTTGACCGGCTCGTCGAGCAGCAGGACGTCGGGGTCGCCGAGCAGCGCGGCGGCGATGCCCAGCCGCTGGCCCATGCCGAGGCTGAACCCTCCGACCCGCTCGTCGGCCACCGCCGCCAGGCCGACCAGGTCGATCACGTCGTCCACCCGCGCGGACGGGAGGCCGTTGCTCTGCGCCAGCACGCGCAGGTGCGCGGCGGCGGTGCGGCCGGGGTGCCGGGCGCGCGGGTCGACCAGCGCGCCGACCCGGCGCATCGGGTACGGCAGGTCGCGGAACGGCCGGCCCAGCACCGTCGCCGTCCCGGACGTCGGCCGGGTCAGGCCGAGGACGCAGCGCAGCGTGGTCGTCTTGCCGGAGCCGTTGGGTCCCAGGAAGCCGGTCACCCGGCCCGGCTCGATCGTCACGGTCAGGTCGTCGACGGCGACCCGGTCGCCGTAGACCTTCGTCAGCCGGTCGAGCTCGATCACGACCGCACCTCAGACGTCGCGGCGTTCGGTGAGCACGGCGCCCAGGACCCAGACCGCCACGGCCCAGCGCCGCTACCGACGACCAGCCCGAAGCGCCAGCTGCTGGCGCCCGCGAGCAGCACGTCGCCGCCGGCGGGGACGCCGAAGGACCCGCGGGTGGCCACGGTCAGGACGTCGTCCTCCCCCACCCGCAGCGTCGGCCAGAACCGTGCGGCCGCCGCGATCCGCGCCTGCCCCACCGGGGCCGTGGCGAGGGGCGCCACGAGCACCAGCAGCACCCCGACGACCGTCGCCCACGGCGTGCTGCGGAACAGGGCTCCGAGGCCCACGCCGAGCACGGTCACCAGCACCGCCGACGCCACCTGCAGCGCCACCGGCCGCAGCACCACCGACTCGGTCAGCGGCAGCTCGAGCGTGCCCGCCGTCAGCGTGGGCACCGAGACCACGCACACCGCGGCGAGCAGCGCGGTCAGCACCGCCACCCAGAAGGCGACGACGAGCGTCTTCGCGATCAGCCACCGGGTGCGCCGCGGCACCGCGGCGAGCGAGGCGAGCACCGTGCCGCTGCGGTACTCGCTGGTGACCACCAGTGCGCCGAGCGCGACGAGCACCAGCTGCCCCGGCGCGAACCCGACCAGGGCCAGCGCGACGGCCGTGGCCGGCTCCTCCGGCGCGCGGGTGCCGCTCAGCGACGTCCACCCGCCGACGCCGACGACCGCGGCGTACAGCAGCAGGCAGATCCAGGCGGCACGGAGCGTGCGGAGCTTCGTCCACTCGCTGCGCAGGATCTTGCGGGCCGGCACCCGTCGGCT
>CAVZOY010000002.1:0-971011 GCA_963777095.1 uncultured Actinomycetota bacterium | reverse complement strand
GCTGCTGGGCCTGCTGGACGACGGGATCGTCGCGCCGCTGCGTGCTGGTCGTCCGGGGCGACCACGTCGGGCGGCTCGCCGAGCACACCGGCTGGTGGAGCGGCTGGCCGGCGCCCTCGTCCTCGTGCCGCCGCTGAGCGATCCGAGCTGCGGGAGGTCGTGCGGGAACCTGCGGCCGCCGTCGGGCTGACGGTCGAACCCGAGCTGCTCGACGCCGTGGTGGCCGACGTCCTCGGCCGGGCCGGCGCCCTCCCGCTGCTGTCCACGGCGCTCGTCGGCACCTGGGAGCGGCGGCGGGGCACCCTGCTGACCCTCGCCGGGTACCTCGAGGCGGGCGGGGTGTCCGGCGCCCTGACCCGGTCGGCCGAGGCCGCCTACGGATCGCCTCGACGCCGAGGGGCGGGAGGCCGCCCGGCGGCTGCTCATCCGCCTGGCCGACGTCGACGAGCAGGGTGCGCTGGTGCGTCGACGGGTGGCCCTCGCCGAGCTCGACCTCGACGCGGACCCCGCCCTGCGCAGCGTGGTCGAGACGTTCGTCGCCCGGCGCCTGCTGTCCGTGGACGGCGACCTCGGTCGAGGTGACCCATGAGGCGCTGCTCAGCGCCTGGCCCCGGCTGGCGCGCTGGCTCGAGGACGACGCCACGGGCCGTGCGGTGCGGCGGCACCTCGCACCGGCCGCCCTGGAGTGGGAGGAGCGGGGCGGCCGCGGGACGAGCTCTACCGGGGCGCCCGGCTGGCGGGCGCGCTGGAGTGGGCGGCGCCGGCCGACGCCGACCTCACCCCGGCGGAGCGGCAATTCCTCGAGGCCGCCCGCACGCAGGCGGACGACGGAAATCGACGACATCCGCCGGCGGGCCGACCGCGAGGCGGCCGGCCGGCGGCGCACCCGCCGGCTGGCGGTCGGCCTCGCGGCGGGCATGGTCGCCGCGCTCGTAGCGACCGGCCTGGCGGTTCGCTCCTCGCAGGACGCCCAGGAGTCGTCCTCGCAGGGCGGACGCCGCCCGGCTGGCCACCCTCGCGGCGACCACCGGCACGGCGGACGTCTCGCTGCTCCTCGCCGTCGAGGCCGTCCGCCTGGCGGACGTGCCCGAGACCAGGAACGCCCTGCTCGGCGAGCTGGTCGGTCGTGGCCGCATGCTGCACATAGCGCCGCTGCGGCAGCGGGCGCGACAGGTGGTCGCCAGCGGCGACGGGGTCGTCTTCATCCCCTCCGAGGGCGCGACGACCCTCGCGTGGTCGGGCGACACCAGCGAGCTCCGACCGCTGAACGACGCGGGCGAGCCCTGGCGCGGGTCGTCGGACTGGGACGCCTCGACCAGCGATGCCCTCCTGCTCGGCGTCGGTGTCACGAGAACCGGCGCGCCGTGGGTGGGACTCCGAGAAGGCGGACGGCAGCGTGCGTCGGCTGGCCGCCGGCGTCCTGGAGGGGTGGCCGGGCGATGCCGCTTTCACCGAGGACGGCGGAAGCGTCGTCGCGCTGGTGACGGACGGGGATCCGTTCGCGGGCACGTCCCTGACCTGGCGGCTCGTGGAGATCCACCTCTCGGGCGGCAGCCCGCGGGACCTCGGCATCATCGGGACCACGTCGGGAGCGGACCGGTCATCCGTGGAGGTCGCCCACGGCGCCCGGACGGCCCTGCTGGCCACGGTGTCCCCGGCGAGCGCGGGCGACGCTCGTCGACATCGGAGCCAGGACCCAGCAACGGCTCCGCATCCCCTCGAGGAGCGTCGGGACCGAAGGATTCCGGACCCTGCCGTCCGGCGCGGCGCAGCTGTGGTCGGACGGCGAGGTGACGCTGTACGGCCCGGACGGTGCCGTCCGACAGCGGCTCGGCGCGGTGCGGGAGCCGTGTCACCGACGTGGTCGAGTCCCCGGACGGCACGTGGGGGGCGACCGTCGGAGCCGACGGGGCGATCACGCTGTGGGGCGTCGACCGCGAGACGGGTCAATGGGGCTCCCCGGAGCGGTGGATCGGGCACGCGGGCGACATCGTGGACGCCGACGTCGACCCCGACGGGCAGCGGCTCCTGACGGTGGGACTGGACGACCGGGTCATCGCCTGGGACGCCACGGACGACGGCGGGTTCGGGACCGCGGTGCGAGGGTTGGCAGGGCCGGATCACAACCGCGCCGCCGGAGGTGGTTGAACCGGGCCGGCTGGCGGTGGCTGCCACCGTGCCCGCGGGGATCGACGACCTGCAGCGAGGGTTCGATGCCGGACGAACCCGTGCCCGTCATCGCGACGTTCTTCTACCCCGTCTCGGGGCGCGTCGTGGAGGAGGTCCCCGTGGGCACCGCGCTGCCGGGAGGCGCAACTCCCTCGGTCAGCGTGAGCCCGGACGGACGCATGGTGGCGGTGACCACGGGGTCGGCCGTGACCGTCCTCGACACGGCCGATCGCGAGAGGCTGGGCAGTTACACGGCACCGTCAGTGGGCCTCGCCGCGGGTGCCCCGGTTGTCGGCTACGCCCCGTGCGTCAGCGTGGACCCGGGACCCGTCCCGGCTGCTCGTGTGCGTGCGCGACTGGGATCGGCCGGTCCTCGCCGAGATCGATCCGCGGACGGGGGAGCGGGTGGGACAGACCCCCGTGGACGAGGGGCCGCACGCGGTGGCGACGAGCCCCGACGGCCGCCTGATCGCCATGGCCGGGAACTCGGGCGAGCAGGGTTCGCTGCTGGTCCTGGACGCGCGGACGCTCGAGATCGCGCGGTTCCGGTCCTACCCTCGCGCGGATATCCCGACCGACCTCTCGTTCTCGCCCGACGGTCGGCGGATCGCCGTCACCGACGCCGCGGGCCTGGTGGTCATCGACACCGAGACGTGGCAGGCCGCTCCCGGCGCCGCCACCACTGATCGGCGAGCTCCTGCAGGCGGAGTGGTTCCCCGACAGCCGGACGCTCGCGGTCGCGGGGACCGACCGCACGGGCGTACCTCTTCGACGTCGAGCAGGGGCAGGTGCGACCCTGCCCCTGCCGGCGTCGGAGGAGGGGGGCGGCGGCGACGTCCACCTGGTCCCCGATCTCCGACGAGCTCGTCGTCCTCGGCGGGGACCAGCGCGGACGCCGCTACCCCTTCGACCCGGCCACCTGGTCGGCCCGCGCCTGCGAGGTGGTCGGCCGCGACCTCACCGAGGAGGAGTGGGCCCGGTACCTGCCGGACCGGCCCTACCGGCCGGCCTGCAGCGAGCCCGGCTGAACGGCTCAGCAGGGGTAGCGCTGCTGGCCGTCCTGGGTCATGAAGTAGCAGCTGTCGAAGCCGGTCGACAGGACCAGGGTCGGCTCGCCGTCGCGGATCTGGACGGTGTAGCTGCGGTAGGGGTTCACGAACAGCCGGGTGTGCTCCTTCAGCTCGGCCGGCCAGCCGCCGGCGTCGGCGCTGACGTCGGGCAGGGAGTCGCCGGACCCGGTCGGGTCGCCGCTCGGCGGCGAACGACGAGCCGTCGGCGGTCGCGACGGGGGCGGCCGCGGCGCTGCCCGCGGCGGTGAGGGTGGCTCCGGTGATCGCAGCGAGCACGGTGGCGGTGCGGATCCGGCTGGAGCGGCGAACAGACATTGTGGATACCTCCGAGTGCGGTGCCGGGTCGGTCCCGGCGGCGTGCTCAGTGGAGGACGTGCCGGTTGAGGCGCGGTGCGACGGCGGTTGTGGCCCGGTTGCGGTCCTGGTCAGACCGCGGTCTCGCGGTGCGGACAGCACGCACCGGAGCCCCCTGTCGGTGAGCCGACGCGCCTAGGGTCCGTGCATGCGCATCGCGGTCCTCGGACCGCTGGAGGTTCGCACCGACGACGACGTGCCGGTGGTCGTCCCCGGCGCGAAGGAACGCCTGCTCCTGGCCGCGCTCGCCGCCGAAGCGCCCGCCGCCGTGAGCGCCGGGCGCCTCGCGGAGACGCTGTGGGACGGCGACGCTCCGCCCACGGCCCGCAGGTCGTTGCAGACGCACGTCGTGCGGCTGCGGAGCGCGCTCGAGCCCGACCGGCCGAAGGGCTCCACCGGTCGCTTCGTGGTGCGCCGCGGACCCGGCTACGCACTGGCCGTGGAGAGGCACGAGCTGGACGCGCTGCAGATGACCGATCTGGCGGTCCGCGGCCGCGCCCACCTGATGTCCGGCGATCCGGCAGCGGCGTCCTCCGAGCTGCGGTCGGCCCTGGCCCTGTGGCGCGGCGAGGCGTACGCCGACTGGCCGGACGCCGGGTTCGCGCAGGCCGAACGACGGCGGCTGACCGAGGTCCGTGCCGCCGCGCTGGCCTCGTCGGTGGAGGCCGACCTGGACCAGGGCCGGCACGCCGAGGTCGTTCCCGAGCTGGAACGGCTGGTCACCGAGGAACCGCTGCGCGAGGACTGGTGGCGGTTGCTGATGCTGGCGCTGTACCGCGCCGGCCGGCAGGGCGACGCCCTGGCCGTGGGCCGGCGCGTCCGCGCGGTGCTCGCCGAGGAGCTCGGCGCCGACCCGGGTCCGGGGCTCCGGGACATGGAGGCCGCGATCCTCTCGCAGGATCCGGGGCTGGATCCGCCGCGCCGTCAGCGCGGGGACGGCACCGAGGGCCCGGAGGGCTCCGACGTCCGGGCCCCCGCGCCGTCCACCGCCGTCTGCCCGTACAAGGGGCTGGCTGCCTACCAGCCGGCCGATGCGACGCTGTTCCACGGCCGCGAGCGGGTCGTCTCGCGCCTCGTCGGCCGCGTCGTCGACGCTCCGCTCGTGCTGGTGTCCGGCCCCAGCGGCGCCGGCAAGTCCTCCGTCGTCCGTGCCGGCCTCGTCCCGGCCCTGCACCAGGGGGCCGTGCCGGGGAGCGAGGCGTGGCTGCCGGTCATCGTCACGCCCGGGGCGCGGCCCGTGGACGCGCTCGCCGGCCTGACGGGGGAGTCTCCGCCGGACGCCCCGGTCCTCCTCGTGTGCGACCAGTTCGAGGAGCTGTGGGCGCCGGGTGTCGAGCCCGGGGAGCGCCGGGCGTTCCTCGACGCCGTCACCGGCCTGATCGACGACGGGATCGTCGTGCGCTGCGTCGCCGTCCTGCGGGGCGATCACGTCGGCCGGCTGGCCGAGCACGCGCCCTTCACCGATCGCCTGGGTGCCGCACTGGTGCTGGTGCCGCCACCCACGGACGCGGAACTGCGCGAGATCGTCATGGCGCCCGCGGCCGCGGTCGGACTGACGGTCGAGCCCGGGCTGGTCGACGCCGTCGTCGGTGACGTCCTCGGCCGGGCCGGAGCCCTGCCGCTGCTCTCCACCGCGTTGGTGGGCACGTGGGAGCGACGTTCCGGCGGTGAGCTGACCCTCGCCGGTTACCTGCAGGCCGGAGGCGTCGCCGGCGCGCTGGCCAGGTCCGCCGACGTCGCGTACGACTCCCTCGACCCGCCGGCACGCGAGGCAGCGCGCGCGCTGCTCGTCCGTCTCGCCGACGTGGACGACGGCGGTGCGCTCGTCCGCCGTCGGGTTTCCCTGGCCGAACTGGATCTGGACGGCGAGGGCGGCCTCCGGCGTCGGGAGGTGGTCGAGGTCTTCGTCCACCGTCGACTGCTGGCCCTCGACGGGGAGCGGCTCGAGGTGGCGCACGAGGCACTTCTCATCGCCTGGCCCCGCCTCGCCCGGTGGCTGGAGGACGACGCAGCGGGACGGGCGATCCGGCGGCACCTGGCGCCGGCCGCCCGCGAGTGGGACGACCTCGGGCGCCCGGTGGAGGAGCTCTACGGCGGCGCGCGGCTGGCAGTGGCGCTGGACCTCCTCGCCGAGACCGGCCAGGGAGGCCTGACACCCCTGGAGGCCCGGTTCCTGGAAGCGTCCGCGGCACATGCGGACGCCGTGCTGCGCGCCGCGCTGGATCGCGCCGAACGCGAGACGACGGCGCGGCAGCGGACCCGGCGGCTCGCGCAGGGCCTCGCCGTCGTGCTCGTCGCTGGCCCTGATCGCCGCAGGGCTGGCCGCGTACTTCCAGCGGACCGCCGACGCTCGGGCGGTCGAGGCCGAGCGCGCGACGCGCACCGCCGACGCGAACCGGTTGGCGGCGCTGTCCGACGCCTCCGCGACGCTGGAGCTCGGGGTGCTGCTCGCGGCGCAGGGCTTCCGCCTCGCCGACACGCCCGAGACGCGCAGCCGTCTTCTGGACACGCTGACGGAGCACCCACGGGTGATCCACGCGGTGACGTCCCCTGCCACCGTGGACCGCGCCCTGCTCGGGGACGACGGACGGTCCTTGTTCCTGGCGACGGAGCGCAGGCTCTTCGCCTGGGATGTGCAGCCCGGCACCGCGCCCGAGTCGATCCGGCAGGTTCTCCTCGATCGGCCCTACTGGCCGGCGGCCGTCGATGCATCGCCGACCGACTCCGTCCTGGCAGCGGGCGGCCGCGGCTTCGACGAGCCGTGGCTGTCGGTGATCGAACGGGACGGCACGGAGCGGGTCCGTGCGAGCGCCGATGCGCTGGACGGTGCGCCCGTGGGGCTCTCCTTCACCCCGGACGGGCGTCGCCTCGACGTGGTGGTCGCGGAGGACACGACGGACAGGCCCACGCGGTGGCGTCTCCTGAGGGTGGATCCAGCCGACGGGTCGACGTCGGAGACCGCCGTCGCCGGAACGTCTCCGGCCTCCTGGAGTCAGCTCGACGCTGTCTTCTCACCGGACATGGCGACGGCCGTCCTCTACCACCGCGCCGGAGACACGCCGGCGGTCCTGGTGGACCTGGGCGACGGACGCCAGGTGCCCCTGGCCTGCGACGGACCGCGACGCGGAAGCCGTCCGGTACCGGGCACTCGACTCCGGCGTCGCACAACTGTGGGACGACGGGGAGGTGACCCTCTACGACCGGTCCGGTGCCGTGGTGCAGCGGCTCACCGAGCATCCCGCGGCCGTGCGCGACGTCGTGCTGTCCCCGGACGGAACCCGGGGGGCCACGGTCGGCGACGGCGGCGCGGTCGTTCTCTGGGACGTCGATCCCACCACCGGCCGCTGGTCGGTGTTCGAACGCCTCGTCGGCCACAGCGGGAACGTCGTCGAGGCCGAGATGGACCCCGCCGGGGAGACGTTGGTGACGGCGTCGCCGGGTGAGTTGGTCATCGCCTGGAACATCCGCGACGAGGCCTTCGGCGACGACTTCCCCGGCCCGCCCGGCCGGCGGCTGACCGCCCCACCGGTCGTGATCGATCCGGGCCGGCTGGTGGTCGCCCCCACGGTGGCTCGCGAGTCGGCCGGCGAGAGGGAGCCCCCTGGGACGTGGTCCGGCCGGGCCGCGGCCACGTTCATCGATCCCCGGGACGGAGCCGTCGTCGGTCAGGTCGACGTCGGAGTTCCCGTGGACGGCGCGTTTCCCGGCGCCTTCGCCACCGTCAGTCCCGATGGCCGCCTGATCGCCGTGACGGCCGGGTTGAGCACGGAGGTGATCGATGTCCGCACCCGTCGGCTCGTCGAGCGCATCGAGTTGCCGGCGGACGGTGACGTGTCGCGTGACGGTCGAGCGCTCGCCGCCGATCTGCAGTGCTGCGCGGTCTGGACTCCCGACGGGTCCCGTCTGCTGATCGGGACGCGGGACAACGAGTTGGTCCCTTCCGGATTCGGGGAGTTCGTGGTCATCGACACCGCGACGTGGCAGGAAGAGGTGCGCTACAACCCGGGCCTGTCGCCCCAGGTGATCCGGACGAGCCCGGACGGCAGGTGGATCGTCGTCGCGGGCGGCGGTCAGTGGATGACGGTGCTGGACGCCGAGACGATCGGCATGGAGGCGCAACTCCGGCTCGACGAGCCGGAGGAGATCACCGACGTGGCGTTCTCCCGCGACGGCCGATTCCTGGCGGGCGTCGGTTCCTCGGGTCAGCTGCGGCTGTTCGACATCGGCACCTGGTCCGCCCGAGGTGCCGTGCCGCTCCCCGGGGGACCCGGGGTGCAGGTCGAGTGGCTCGCCGACGACCGGACGGTGGTGACGGCGGGCGCCGACGGAACCGTGTCGCTGTTCGACATCGAGCGTCCACTCGTCCACCCGCGAGCGCTCTCCTCGCCCGAGCGTCCCGGAGTCGCGGCCCACCTGATGCCGGAGCCGTCCGACGAGATCGTCCTGCTGCGGGCCGACGGCACCGGGCACCGCTATCCGCTCGATCCGGCGATGTGGTTGCGCAACGCCTGCACGCTGACCGGCCGGGACCTCAGTCGGCAGGAGTGGGAGCGATACCTGCCGGACAGGGCCTACCAGCCCACCTGCAGCGACCTCGGCTGAGGCAGCGCCCGGAGGACCGGGCGGTGCGCAGGAGGGCACATACGTCCCAGCCGCCCCGGCTGCCGCGGTCCTCGCGCGTGTCGCCGCACCGGATGGCCGCCGTCGTCCGCAGCATCGGACCGTGCAGCGCATCGACGTCGACGGCGTTCCCGTCTTCACCGCGGTCCGCGACGGGCGCGTCAGCGCGGCCCTGATCTTCGGCGTGGGCGTCCGGGACGAGACCTACGCGACGCTCGGCATCACCCACCTCGTGGAGCACCTGGTGATGGCGGCGCTGCCCGAAGTCGCACCTCGAGTGCAACGCCATGGTCGACGTCGAGACGACGACGTTCATGGCCACCGGCCGACCGGACGCGGTCGCCGCGTTCCTCCAGGGGATCTGCCGCGCGCTGACCGATCTGCCGACGCACCGCATCGCGCAGGAGACGGGCGTGCTGCAGGCGGAGGACAGCCCCGGTGCCCACCCGACGGCCGCGGTGCTCTGGGGCGCACGCTTCCGGTTGGCCGGCCCCGGGCTGGCCGTCGCCGGGGGCGGCGTCCCCGCGTTCCTGACCGAGCACCAGGTGCGCGCGCACGTCCGGCGCTGGTTCGTGCGCCGCAACGCCGCGCTGGTCTGGCACGGGCCGCAGCCGGACGGGCTGCGGCTGCCCCTGCCCGAGGGCTGGCGCATGGTCCGGCCCGTCCCGCGCCCCCGGCCGCAGACCGGACCGGTGTGGACGACGGGACCGACCGCCGGCGTCGGGCTGATGGTGCGGTCGGAGACGGCAGCCGACGTGGCCCTCGACGTGGCGCTCGACGTGCTCGAGGAGCGGGTCCGCGACGTCGCCCGCCACCAGCGCGGCCTCAGCTACTCCGTCGAGTCGGTGTCCGTGGACGCCGGCGAGGCCCGGGAGGTCGCACTCCTCGTGGACGCCCGCGACGGCTCCGAGGCGGAGGTCGCCCGGCTGCTGTGGGACACCTACCGCGGGCTCGCCGACCGCGGCCCGACGTGGGCGGAGGTGGCGCACGCGGTGGGCGGCCGGCTCGAGTCCGTCGAGGATGCCGACGACGCGGTCGCCGCCCAGCTGGGGCGCGCCGCGCTCGACGAACTGGCCGACCGGCCCGGCCGGACGTCGGCCGAGCTGCTGGCGGCGTGGCAGGACGTCACGCCGGAGGCCGCGGCCGCCGCGTTGCGCGCGACGATGGCCACCGCGATCCTCGCCGTCCCCACGGGGGTGGAGCTCCCCGCGCTCGGGGGCGGCATCGACCGCCGCCCGCTGTGCGACGTGGCGCCGGTGCTCCCGGCCGGAGCACGCTTCGGCCCGCCGCCGTTCGCCCGGCTGCTGGGCCGCACCCGGCGCCGGCTCGTGGTGGCCGACCGGGTGCTCGCCGTGTCCGACGACGACGGTGCCGTGCACGTGCTGCCCTGGGCGGACGTCGAGGCGGTCGAGCCCTCCGCCGACGGCCGCGGCATGCTGGTGGTCGGCCGCAACCTCTGCACCCTCGACGTCCACGAGGACCGGTACGGCCGCCGCGCGGTCGCCGCCGTGCGCGCTCGGCTGCCCCGGGAGCTGTGGCTGACCCCCGCGCCGGTCGTGGCGTGCGCCGAGCCGAGCCCGCGGTCTACCTGGCCCGCGCACGCCGCTCGCCGACGAGCGCCTCACCCGCGCCGTCCGGCAAGGGCAGGTCGAGCATCCGGACGCGGCCCGCCCCTCCGGGTCCTCCGTCGGAGCAGTCCTCGAACTGGTGGCGGATGTGGAGCGCACTCATCGGCGGCCTGCACCGCGGTGGGGTAGCGCAGCACGAACTCGGAGAGCCGCACCGCGGGACGAACGCGGTCCTCGTAGGCGACGCCGAGGAACGTGTCGGCACCTGACCACGGGGCCACCGAGACGCAGTCGACGAGCGGGAGGGGCGCATCCGACGTCCGCTCGAGGCGGAGGCGACCTCCGGTGAGGCGGGTCAGGTAGGCGCTGTCGAGCACGCCGGAGGACCCGGGTCCCTGTGGAACGGCGCGCTGCAGCGCCGGCTCGAGCGCGCGGCGGACGGCGTCGATCGGGCCGAGAGCCTCGATGACGACGACCACGACGCCGGAACGCGCGATGCCCAGGCGGTAGGTCGTCGGCGTGCGCTCGGCGACCGGCCTGTCCCAGTCCGGGGTCGTGGCCGCTGCGCCCGCCTCGACCGCTTCCACCGCGGGAGTCGCCCGGGGAGCCGGTTCTCCGTCCGTCTCCGGACGGCATCCGCCGAGCAGGGCCAGGCCGAGCACGAGGGCCATGGCGCTTCGGACGGTGACGTCGTTCGCGGGCATGAGTGGCTCCTCGGGACGGGCCGGGGGCCGCCCCGGCGACGCCAGCGCACGCCGTGCCGCCTGCGGAACCGTTACCGGCGGGCTGCGATCCGCCTGCGGCGGCGCGTCCGCGACCGGTCTACGGGCGTTCGGCCGGGTCTACCGTCGAGCGATGCGCATCGCGGTCCTCGGACCGCTGGAGGTTCGGGACGACGACGGGCAGCCGGTCGTCGTACCGGGCGGCAAGGAGCGCCTCCTGCTGGGCGCCCTGGCGGCGGACGTCGGCCGCGTGGTGCCCACCGACCGGCTGGTCCGCGCGCTCTGGAACGGCGACGAGCCGGCCACCGCCCGCAAGTCGCTGCAGAGCCACGTGGTGCGGCTGCGCAGCGCCCTCGAGCCCGGCCGGTCCCGCGGGGTCGACGGTGGATATGTCGTCCGCTCCGGTGAGGGCTACGCGCTGACGGTCGAGCCGAACGACGTCGACGCCGCCCGCGCTGTGGACCTGGTCGCCCGCGGGCGTGCTCTGCTCGCGGCGGACCAGCCCGCCGAAGCCGTCCTGTTGCTCACCGAGGCGCTGGAGCTGTGGCGGGGAACGCCGTACGGCGACTGGCAGGACGCCGCCTTCGCCGAGACCGAACGCCGCCGGCTCGCCGAGGTCCGCTCCGCCGCGCTGCTCGCGCTCCTCGAGGCCCGGCTGGCCCTCGCGCAGCATGTCGAAGCCGTTCCCGAGGCCGAGCGGCTCGTCGCCGAGGACCCGCTCCGGGAGGAGTCCTGGCGGCTGCTGATGCTCGCGCTCTACCGCAGCGGCCGGCAGGCCGAGGCGCTGGCCGCCGCTGCGAGTGCGCGCCGGGTGCTCCGGGACGAGGTCGGTGCCGTCCCCGGACCAGCCCTGCGAGCGATGGAGGCCGCCGTCCTCGCGCAGGACGCGTCCATCGATCCACCGGCAGCGGACGCCGGCCGCACGGGCCGAACCGTGGCGTGCCCCTGGAAGGGCCTGAGCGCCTACGAGGCGGACGACGTCCACCTGTTCTCGGGCCGGGGCCGGCTCACGGACGCGCTGGTCGCCCGCCTCGTGGACACGCCGCTCCTCGCGGTGTCCGGGCCCAGCGGCGCGGGGAAGTCCTCCGTCGTCCGGGCCGGCCTCGTGCCCGCCCTGGCTGCCGGCGCACTGCCCGGCAGTTCCGGCTGGCGCGCAGTGGTGGGCACGCCGGGCCGGCACCCGGCCGAGATGCTGGCGGCGATGACCGGCGAGCGCCCCGTCGTCCTGGTCTGCGACCAGTTCGAGGAGCTGTGGGCGCCGGGCGTGGACGCCGGAGAGCGGACCGCCGTCCTGGACAACCTGCTCGCACTGATGGACGACGGCGTCGTCGTCCGGTGCGTGGTCGTCGTGCGCGGCGACTCCGTCGGCCGGCTCGCCGAGCACGCCCGCTTCGCCGAGCGCATGGGCTCGCGGCTCGTGCTCGTGCCGCCTCTGAGCGACGACGAGCTGCGCCAGGTTGTACGGGAGCCGGCTGCGGCCGTGGGGCTGACCGCCGAGGACGAACTGGTCGAGGCCGTCGTGGCCGACGTCCGCGGGCGCCCCGGTGCCCTTCCGCTGCTCTCCGCCGCACTCGTGGGCACCTGGGAGCGGCGTCGGGGCGACCGGCTCACGCTCGCCGGCTACCTCGAGGCCGGCGGCGTCGCGGGTGCACTGGCCGAGACCGCCGAGTCGGCGTGGGCATCCCTCGACGACGCCGGGCGGGAGTCCGCCCGGCGGATGCTCGTCCGGCTGGCCGACACCGACGAGAGCGGTGCCCTGATCCGGCGTGCCGTCCCGCTGGCGGAGCTCGGCCTCGCGGGCTCCGACGGCGATGCCCGCAGTGCCGTGGTGGACGTCTTCGTGAGCAGGAGGCTGCTCGCGGTCGACCGCGACCGCCTCGAGGTGGCGCACGAGGCACTGCTGAGCGCCTGGCCCCGACTCGCGCGCTGGCTGGACGACGACGCCGCCGGGCGCGCCGTCCGACGGCATCTGGCCCCGTCTGCCGCCGAGTGGGAGCGCCTGGGGCGTCCGGACGACGAGCTCTACCGCGGCGCCCGACTGACCGCCGCGCTGGACTGGGCGGCGGGGGCGAACACCGGGCCGACGCCTGTCGAGCAGCGCTTCCTCGATGCTTCCCGGGAGCATGCGGAGGCCGAGCTCACCCAGGCGCGGGCCGCCGCGAGGCGGGAGGCGACCGGCCGGCATCGCACGCGTCGGCTGGCGGTCGGTCTGGCGGCCGTGCTGGCCGCCGCCCTCGTGGCCGCCGCCGTCGCGGTCGTCGCCCAGCAGCGGGCCGGGCGGGCCTCGTTGCTCGCCGACGCGAACCGCCTGGCGGCGGTCTCGACGACAGCGGGCTCGCTCGACCTATCCCTGCTGCTCGCCGCTCAGGGCGTCCGCCTCGCGGACACCCCGGAGACCCAGGACGGATTGCTCACCGCGCTGGCTTCGCACGGGCGCGCGCGGCGGGTGGTCCCCTTTCAAGGTGCCGCCCGGAACGCCTTCCTCACCGGCGGCAGCGGCACCTTGTTCTCCGCCGTCGGCCAGGACGTCATGGCCTGGTCGCCGTCGCGAGCGGCGCTGCCCGAGACCCGTGTTCCGCATCCCGGGCTCCTGGGAGTTCTGGAGCGTCTCCGCGCCGTCGCCGACCGAGGATCTCCTCCTCTGCGCCGGCCAGGCCGTCCGCGGCCCGTGGGTGCGACTGCTCTCGCCGGACGGGACCTCCCGTGTCGTCGCGGAGGGTTCGCGAATCGGAGGGATGCCACTCGCGGCGGCGTTCACGGAGGACGGCCGGCACGCGCGGCTGCTCGTCGTCGAGCCGGACCCTGCGGAGCCGGACACGTCGTCGGCGTGGCACGTCACGCAGCTCGACGTGCGGGACGGGTTGACTCGGGACACCGGCATCCGTGGGACCTTTCCCGCGGACATCAGAGCACTTCGCGCCGACGCGTCGGACGACGGTAGGTCAGCCGTTCTGTGGGACGTCGGAGGGACAGGCGCGGTCATCGTGGATCTGTCCGACGGGACGCAGGCCGCCGTTCGGCAGTATTCGCCGGTTATCGAGCAACAGGACGATTCGTGGTTCGCGAGGCCCCCGGCGTTCGTCTCGCTCCCGTCCGGGGCGGCGCAGCTCGGGCCGGACGGCACGGTGACCCTCCTGGCCAAGGACGGCACGTCCCCTCAGGCGCTCACGGTCCATCAGGACCGGGTGCGCGACGTAGTCGTCTCGCCCGACGGGAGCTGGGCGGTCACGGCAGGCGAGGGCGGCACGGTGGTCCTCTGGGGCATCGATCCCGTGTCCGATCGCTGGTCGCAGCGGGAGCATCTCACCGGCCACGACGGCGACGTCGTCGCGGCGGAGGTGGAATCGGACGGCCGGCGGCTCCATACGGTGTCGCTGGACGACACGGTGATCAGCTGGGACATGAGCCCCGACGCGGGGTTCGGCGAGCCGTTCCCCGCGCTGCCCGACCGCTGGATCTCCAACCGGCCCCAGGTGGTGGATCCCGGCACCCTGCTCGTGGCGCCCACCCGGTCCGGAGCGAGCATTCGCACGGACCTGTACACGGTGCCGGGACCCGGGACGACCAGCGTCGCGGCCACGTTCCTCGATCCCACGAGCGGAGACGTCGACGGCCAGGTCGTCGTCGGTGACACGCACGAAGGTGCACTCTTCGGTTCCTCCGTGGCGGTGAGTCCGGACCGCAGCATGGTCGCCGTCACCTGGGCACACGGCACCACCGTCCTCGACACGCACACCCGCGAGGTCGTCGCCCGCCTCGTGCCGCCGGGCCGGACCGTGGACGGCAGACTCCCTCCCGACCTCCTGGTCTGGTCGGCCGGCTGGACGCCTGACGGAACGCGGTTGCTTCTCGGGGGCGAGAGCGGAGGCCGTGGATTCCTCGTCCCGGTGAACACGACCACGTGGCGGCCGGAACTCCCGCTCATCGACATCCCGGGGGCAGCTCAGGTCATCGAGCCGAGCCCCGACGGCACGGTGCTCGCCGTCTCCAGTTCCAACTTCTCGGAGATGGTGATCCTGGACGCCGCCAACCTCCGGCTCCTCCGGTCCGTGACGGTCCCGGATGACGACTCGGTCACCGACATGTCGTTCTCGAACGACGGGCGACTGCTCGCCGGAGGCGGCGGGTTCGGGCTCCTTCACGTCTGGGACACCGCGACGTGGGAGCCGTCGCGGGCACCGGCCACGGTGCACGACGGGGGGCTGATGCAGGCCGAATGGCTGGCGGACGACCGGACGATCGTCACGTCGGGAGGCGAGGGGACCGTGTCGTTGTTCGACGTGGATCGCGGGCTCGTGCGGGCACGGCCGCTGCGCGCATCCACCGAGCCGGGCGAGGGCTTCGCGCACCTCGTCGTGGGAGAGGACGACCAGCTGGTCGTCCTCAGTGGGGACCGGTCCGGCCGGCGCTACTCCATGGACCCGTCGACGTGGCTCGAGCAGGCCTGCGCGATCGTGGGCCGCGACCTCACTCCCACCGAGTGGGCGCGCTACCTCCCCGGGCGGGACCGCGTCCCCACCTGCTCCGACCTGGGATGACGACGCACCGCCGCCCCCGGCCGGTCGGCCGGTGGGCGGCGGGCCGCGCCGGGGTCGGTCAGCCCGCGGCGGACGAGCAGGGCGGCTGCGCCGAGAGGTAGCGGTCGTAGGCGTCGGAGACGAACCGCACGGTGCCCGTGGAGGTCTCCATGCCGCCGGGCCAGTGTCCGGCACGCGCGAGGGAGACGGAGCACTGGTCGCGGTTGAGCGCAGGCGGGTCGGCGGCGGCGACGGACGGGCCGAGGACGAGGGTCGCGAGGACGGCGACCACGGAGACGGCGGTGCGGCGGATCGGGAGCGTGCGAGCGGACATGACCGGATGCCTCCTGGCAGCGGCGCCGGGCGGATCCCGGCGACGCCACCAGCGCAGCGGCACGGGCCTGCCGTCCGGCTGCGGACCGCCTGCTATCCGGCTTCTCCCGGTCGCGCTCGGAGCAGTTAGCTCTGTGAGGCGTGTTCGGGGGCCGTCTGCACGTGCTCCGGCGGGTCTAGCGTCGCAGGATGCGCATCGCGGTCCTCGGACCGCTGGAGGTCCGAGGCGACACCGGTGACCCGGTGACGGTGCCGGGGGCCAAGGAGCGTCTGCTGCTGGCCGTCGCTGGCGGCGGACACGCCGGACGTCGTGAGCACCGACCGCATCGTCGAGACGCTGTGGAACAGCGACCGCCCGGCGAGCGCCCGGAGCTCGCTGCTGGTCCACCTCGTCCATCTGCGCAGCGCCCTCGAGCCCGAGCGCCCTCGCGGCTCGACCGGGCGCTACATCCTGCGACGGGGGACGGGCTACTCGCTCGCGGCGGACCGGGACGACGTCGACGCGCTGCGGTTCACCGATCTGGCCGCCCGCGGCCGGGCGCTGCTCGTCGCCGGGGACGCCGCCGGGGCGGTGCGGGCGCTGTCGGCCTCGCTCGACCTCTGGCGGGGCGAGCCGTACGCGGACTGGCCGGACGCGGCCTTCGCCGACACCGAGCGCCGGAGGCTCGCCGAGGTCCGGACCGGCGCCGACCACCGCGCTGCTGGAGGCCCGCCTCGCGCTCGGCGAGGACGCCGAGGTCGTTCCGGAGCTGGAGCGCCGGCTCGCCGGCGACCCGCTGCAGGAGGAGTGGTGGCGGCTGCTCGTGCTGGCGCTGTACCGCTGCGGCCGGCAGGGCGACGCGCTGGCCGCCGCACAGCGGGCCCGCCGGGTGCTCGCGGAGGAGCTGGGGACCGATCCCGGCCCGCGGCTGCGGGCGGTCGAGGCGGCGGTCCTCGCGCAGGACCCCGCGCTCGATGCTGCCTCCCGCCGGGCGCCGTCACCTCCCCGTCCGCCGATCCCCGCTCCACCGGACGTCGCCACCTGCCCGTACAAGGGGCTGGCCACCTACGAGGCGACCGACGCCGCGCTGTTCCGCGGCCGGAGCCGGCTGGTCACCCACCTGGTGGCGCGGCTGGTGGACGCCCCGTTGCTGGTCGTCTCGGGGCCGAGCGGTGCCGGCAAGTCGTCCGTCGTCCGGGCGGGGCTCGTCCCGGCGCTGGCGCGGGACGCACTCCCGGGCAGCGCCGGCTGGCGCGCCGTCGTCCTGACGCCCGGACGGCGCCCGGTCGACGCGCTGGCGGAGCTGACCGGTGAGACGCCGCCCGACGGGCCCGTCCTGCTGGTCTGCGACCAGTTCGAGGAGCTGTGGGCGCCCGGTGTGGACCCCGCCGAGCGGACCGCCTTCCTCGACACCGTGCTGGGCCTGCTCGCCGACGGGATCGTCGTCCGCTGCGTCGTGGTGGTGCGGGGCGACCACGTCGGCCTGCTCGCCGAGCACACGGCCCTGGCCGAGCGCGTGGGGTCCGGGGTGGTCCTCGTCCCGTCGCTCACCGACGACGAACTGCGCGAGGTGGTGGTCGAGCCCGCGGCCGCCGTCGGCCTCGACGTGGAGCCGGACCTGGTGGACGCGGTCGTGGCCGACGTCCGAGGCCGGCCCGGGGCGCTGCCGCTCCTCTCGACCGCCCTGGTCGGCACCTGGGAACGGCGCCGTGGAGACCGGCTGACCCTGGCCGGGTACCTCGAGGCCGGCGGCGTCGCGGGCGCGCTGACCCGGTCGGCCGAGGCCGCCTACGCCGTCCTGGACGACCGGGCCAGGAGGTGGCGCGGCGGCTGCTGGTGCGGCTGGCCGACACCGACGAGGCAGGGGCGCTGGTCCGGCGGCCCGCTCCCCTCGCCGAGCTGGACCTCGACGGCGACGGCGGCGACGTCCGGCGGGCGGTGATCGAGTCCTTCGTCGCGCGGCGGCTGCTCACCGTCGACGGCGAGCGCCTCGACGTCGCGCACGAGGCGCTGCTGACCGCGTGGCCCCGGCTGGCCCGCTGGCTGGACGACGACGCCGCCGGCCGGGCGGTCCGCCGGCACCTGACCCCCGCGGCGCAGGAGTGGCAGCGCCGGGGCGAACCCGAGGACGAGCTGTACCGGGGTCCGCGCCTGGCCGCCGCACTGGACTGGGCGGCTGCGCGCCGACGGCCGACGCTCACGGCGGTGGAGCGGCGGTTCCTCGACGCCTCAGCGGCCCGCGCCGACGCGGAACTGCTCGCGGCGCGGGAGCAGGCTCCGGCGCGAGGCGGCCGGCCGCAGGCGGACACGGCGCCTGGCAGCTGGGCTTGGCCGCCGTCCTCGTCGTCGCCCTCGTCGCGGCGGTGCTCGCGGTCCGGTCGCGCAGCGATCGGCCGAGGAGTCGTCGCTCGCTGCAGAGCGGTCGGCGCTCGACGCCGACGCGAACCGGCTGGCGGCGCTGTCGAGCGACGGTCGGTCCTCTGGACCTGTCCTCGCTGCTCGCGGCCCAGGGCTTCCGGCTCGCCGACACCCCGGAGTCACGCGACCGGCTGCTCGGCGGCCTCGTCGGCGCACCGGCGCGCGGTGCGCGCGACCGTGTTCACCGGCAACCTGGACCGGGGCGAGCCTGGGCAACGTCGGGCGGACGCTCGTCATCTACACGCGTCTGGCCATCCTGCGCTGGGACCTCCTGTCCGGGCAGTCGCCTCAGGTGCTCGTGGACCTCGCCCCGGTCTTCGGAGCGGAGGCCACCGTCGCGGGCAGCAGGTGGGAGTGGGGTATCTGGCGCGGTGCCGGGTCTCGCCCACCGAAGACCGGATGGTCACCTCGGGCACGACCACCGACGGAAAACCGTGGATCCGGGTCATAGACGGTGATGGCCACGACAACCTGTTGCCGAGGGCAGCGACGGGTGGTGGCGAACCGTTCCAGGTGGCGTTCACGAGGGACGGCCGCCTGCTCGACGTCTTCGTCTCCGCGCTGGGTGACGGCGTGGCGGGCGGTACCGCGTGGCGGCTGCTTCGAGTCGACCCGTCCGGGGGCGGGCCTGAGACCGTCGCGACCGGCACGCTGCCGGCGGGCGGCCCGCTCGAGGCGGACGTCTCGGCGGACCGATCGGCGGCCGTGGTCTGGTCAGAGGACGACACGTCGCACGCGGTGGTCGTCGACCTCGGCAGGGGATCCGTGGCGAGGATGTCCCGACCGGCCCGGGACGCACGCCCTGTCGACTACAGAGCACTGTCCTCGGGCGGCGCCGTTCTTCGGGAGGACGGAGCGGTCACCCTCGTCGACCGGACCGGCGCCGTCGTCCAGGAGCTCCTCCCGCTCCGGCTCGGAGGTGGCCGACGTCGCCCTTGCGCCGGACGGGACGTGGGGCGTCACCGTCGGCGCAGCCGGCGTCGTGCTCTGGGATGTCGATCGGAGCACGGGGCTGTGGTCGGAGCGCGAGACGCTCGTCGGGCACGCGGGTGACGTGCTGTCGGCCGAGATCGACCCCTCCGGGGAGCGACTGGTGACCGTGTCCGCCGACAACACCATCATCGTCTGGGACGTCCGGCCGAACGGTGGCTTCGGAACCGCGCAGCCCGGCCTGGGCGGTCGCTGGCCGGCCGGCGCCCGCCGTCGTCGAGCCGGGGCGGTCGGCAGTCGTGCCCACGCGGGCGATGCCCGACGCCGGGAAGGACCGCTACGAGGGACGACACACTGGGCGTGGCTGCCACCTTCATCGATCCCCGCAGCGGAGAGGTCATCGAGCACGTACCGGTGGGGGACACGGTGCCGGATGCGCTACCGGGGAGCCTCCGCGTCGGTCAGCCCTGACGGCCGGCTGGATCGCGGTCACCTCCGGCCTGGACACCACCGTGCTGGACGCGCGCACGCGGGAAGTGGTCGAGCACATCCCGCTCCCCCCGAACGGCGACGGAAGGGCTCGACGGGCAGCCGTATCCGGCGGGCATCGTGTGCTGTGCCGTCTGGACACCCGACGGTTCACGACTGCTCCTGGGCACCGGGGGCCACCTCCCCGGGAGGCTCTCGACCGGTGCCCAGCCCTCGGGAGGGAT
Source organism: uncultured Actinomycetota bacterium (assembly GCA_963777095.1). Classification (GTDB taxonomy): domain Bacteria; phylum Actinomycetota; class Actinomycetes; order Mycobacteriales; family Geodermatophilaceae; genus CAVZOY01. The sequence continues at coordinate 951,617 of CAVZOY010000002.1, read as the reverse complement.
CGCGGTCGTGGACACCCGGACGTGGCGAGTGGTCGAGCAGGTGCAGCTGGAGCCTTCCCCGGCGACCATGCAGCTCGACGACGGGGGTCGCCGGCTCGCGGTAGGCAGCTCCAACAGCTCCGAGATCCTGGTGCTCGACCCTGCCACGCTCGACGAGGTGGAGCGGGCGCCGCTGCGGGTCGACGACAGCATGTGGGCGCTCGCCTTCTCCCCGGACGGGCGGCTGGCTGGCCGGCGCCGGGGAGCAGGGGAAGGTGCACGTGATCGACACCGAGACCTGGCAGGCGCGCGAGGCGGTCGCCGTCCGCGCGTTCGGGCCGACGCTCCAGCTCGGCTGGCTGCCGGACAACCGGACGGTGGTCTCCACCGGCGACGACGGGACGGCGGTGCTGTTCGACGTCGAGCGCGCCGTCGTCCGGACGGATCCGCTGCCCGCGTCCACGGACGGCGGCCAGGGGTACACCGCCCTCCTGCCGGGGGCGCCGGAGGAGCTCGTCGCTCGTCGCCGACGATCGTGCGGGTCTGCGGTACCCGATGGAGCCCGTCGGTGTGGTTGCGGGCGCACGTGCGACGTCGCCGGGCGTGACCTGACCCGGGCCGAGTGGGACCGCTACCTCCCGGACCGGCCGTGGGAGCCCACCTGCAGCGACCTCGGCTGAACACCGCCCTCTGCCGCCCCCGGCCGGGCGGCAGGGGGCGGCAGCTGAGGGAACCTCGCCGGCTCGGCGTCAGGTGGCGACGGCGGAGCAGGCCGCCTCGTCCACGAGCACGGCGGACGTATCCGTAGCGAGACGAAGAGGGAGCTGCCGGCCGGGCCGGCGACGGGCCAGCGGCACGATGCGCAGGCAGCTGTCGGAGGTGGGCTCCCCTTCGAACGGGATGGCGTTGGCCGGTGCCGCGGTGGCGACGATGCCGGCGGTGACGAGCGGGGCGAGCAGGGCGAGAACGGTGCGGCGGGTGCTGGATCGAGAGGACATGACCGGTGTCTCCTGGCTGTGGCGCCGGGCCGTTCCCGGCGACGGAGTCAGCGCACCGCGCCGCCATTGCGGTTCTCCTGCCGTTCCATTGCGACCGACCTGCGGTCGCCGCTCGCCTGCACCGGGACGGCCGCGCTGACGGTCCGGCGCGCCGAAGAGCGGTCCGTTCCGCGACCGGGCGGGGCTAGCGTCGCGGGATGCGCATCGCGGTCCTCGGACCGCTGGAGGTCCGACGCGACACCGGTGATCCGGTGGCGGTGCCGGGGGCCAAGGAGCGCCTGCTGCTGGCTCTGCTGGCGGCGGACACGCCGGGCGTGGTGAGCACCGACCGCATCGTCGAGACGCTGTGGAACGGCGACCGCCCGGCGAGCGCCCGGAGTTCGCTGCAGGTGCACCTGGTCCATCTGCGCAGTGCCCTGGAGCCCGAGCGCCCCCGCGGCTCGACCGGGCGCTACATCCTGCGGCGCGGGACGGGTTACTCGCTCGCGGCGGACCGGGACGACGTCGACGCGCTGCGGTTCACCGATCTGGCCGCCCGCGGCCGGGCGCTGCTCGCCGCCGGGGACGCCGCCGGGGCGGTGCGGGCGCTGTCCGCCTCGCTCGACCTCTGGCGGGGCGAGCCGTACGGGGACTGGCCGGACGCGGCCTTCGCCGACACCGAGCGCCGGAGGCTCGCCGAGGTCCGGACCGGCGCCACCACCGCGCTGCTCGAGGCCCGCCTCGCGCTCGGCGAGGACGCCGAGGTCGTTCCGGAGCTCGAGCGCCTGCTCGCCGGCGACCCGCTGCAGGAGGAGTGGTGGCGGCTGCTCGTGCTGGCGCTGTACCGCTGCGGCCGGCAGGGGGATGCGCTCGCCGCGGCCCAGCGCGCCCGCCGCGTGCTCGCCGAGGAACTGGGCGCAGACCCCGGCCCGCGGCTGCGGGCCATCGAGGCGGCGGTCCTCGCACAGGACCCGGCACTCGACCTGCTCACTCCCGTCGACCGGTCCACCGCACTGACCCCGAGTGCCCGGCCGCCACCTGCTGTGGCGATGTGTCCGTACAAGGGCCTGGCCACGTACCAGGCGAGCGACGCCGCGCTGTTCTCACGGCCGCGGCCGGCTGGTCACCCGCCTGGTGGCGCGACTCGTGGACGCCCCGATCCTCGTGGTGTCGGGGCCGAGCGGAGCCGGCAAGTCCTCCGTCGTCCGGGCCGGGCTCGTCCCGGCCCTGGCCGGCGGCGCCGCTCCCCGGCAGCGAGCGCTGGCGCGCGGTCGTCCTGACGCCTGGACGGCGGCCGGTGGACGCCCTGACCGAACTGACCGGCGAGACGCCCCCCGAGGCACCGGTCCTGCTGGTCTGTGACCAGCTCGAGGAGATCTGGGCGCCCGACGTGGACTCCCGCCGAGCGGACCGCCTTCCTCGACACCGTGCTGGGCCTGCTCGACGACGGGATCGTCATCTCGCTGCATCCTGGTCGTGCGTGGTGACCACGTCGGCCGGCTGGCCGAGCACGCCGCCCTCGCGGAGCGGCCCGGACCGGCGTTGGTCCTCGTCCCCGGCCTCACGGACGACGAGCTGCGCGAGGTCGTCGAGCAGCCCGCCGCCGCGGTCGGACTGACGGTCGACCCCGATCTCGTGGACGCCGTCGTCGCCGACGTCCGGGGTCGGCCGGGTGCCCTGCCGCTGCTCTCCACCGCCCTGGTCGGCACGTGGGAGGCGCGGGTCGGGGACCGGCTCAGCCTGGCCGGGTACGTCGAGGCGGGTGGCGTCGCCGGCGCGCTGACGCGTTCGGCCGAGTCGGCCTATGCGCTCCTGGACGAGCCGGCCCGCGATGTGGCGCGGCGACTGCTGGTGCGGCTGGCGGACACGGACGAGGGCGGGGCGCTGGTCCGGCGGCCTGCTCCGCTCGCCGAGCTGGACCTCGACGGCGACGGCGGAGACGTCAGGCGGGCGGTGATCGAGTCCTTCGTCACCCGCCGGCTGCTCACCCTCGACGGCGAGCGCCTCGACGTCGCGCACGAGGCGCTGCTCGACCTCGTGGCCCCGGCTGGCCCGCTGGCTGGACGACGACGCCGCCGGCCGGGCGGTCCGCCGGCACCTGACCCCCGCGGCCCAGGAGTGGCATCGCCGGGGTGAACCCGAGGCGGAGCTCTACCGGGGGCCGCGCCTGGCCGCCGCCCTGGACTGGGCCGGCGATGCGGACACGGACCTGACGGCCGTGGAGGGGCGGTTCCTCGATGCCTCGAGGGCCCATGCCGACCGGCAACTGCGGGAGGCGCAGGACCGGGCTCGGACCGAGGCCCGGGCACGCCGGCGGACCCGCCGGCTGGCCGCGGGGCTGGCGGTCGTGCTCGTCGTGGCCGTGGTGGCCGGAGGGCTCGCAGCGGTGGCGCGGCGCACGGCCGAGCGGACGTCAGTGGTCGCCGACGCGAACCGGATGGCCGCCCTGTCGGCGACGGTCGACACGCTGGACCTGCAGTTCCTGCTGGCGGCCCAGGCATTCCGGCTCGCCGACACCCCGGAGACGCAGGACGGGCTGCTCGCCGCCCTCGCCGGACACCGGCGCGCGGTCCGCGCGGTCCCGTTCCCCGGGGGGCTCCACTGGGGCGACGCTCGGCAACGGCGGACGGACCCTGTTCATCGCCGGCGTGCGAGGGATCCTCAGGTGGGACATCGACTCGGCAGAGCTGCCACGCGCCCTGGATCTCGGGACTCTACGACTGGTCGAAGATGACCGGCATCGACGCATCGCCCACCGAAGCCGTGGCGGCCACGGTGGGGGCTCGAGGCGGACGGCCCGTGGTTCCGGATGATCGACGCGGACGGGACCGTCCGGCCGGTGCTGAGCGGCGACGCGCTCGGCGGTACGCCGCTCGACGTCTCCTTCACCGCCGACGGTCGGCTGGTCGACGTCTTCGTCGCCGCACCGGGCGACGAGGCCGGCGGGTCGACCTGGCGCATCGTCCAGGTCGACCCCGCCGACGGCACACGCGCGACCGAGGCCATCGCCGGCACGGAATGCTGCCGAGCCGGCGATCTGACGAGGCGGACTTCTCTCCGGCGCCGATCGACGGCTCGTGGTCTGGGCACCGACGACGAATTCCCGGTGCCGATCGTCCTCGACCTCGGCATCGGAGAGGCCAGACGCCGCTGGCGCTCCGGACCGGGGACGCGGATGCAGACGACTACCGCGCGCTCGACTCCGGCGCGGCGCAGTTGCGGGACGACGGCGCCGTGACGCTCTACGACAGAACGGGCCGCGTGACGCAGCAGCTCGACGCGCACGACGTCCTCGTCAGCGACGTCGTCCTCGCCCCCGACGGGACATGGGCCGCGACCGTCGACATGCCGGACGGGTCGTGCTCTGGGAAGTCGATCCGGCGACCGGCCTGTGGTCCCAGGGCCAGTCCCTGCCCGGCCACGGTATCGGCGCTCCAGGCCGAGGTGACTCCGGACAGCAGCCGGCTCGTCACGATGTCGCGGGACACCGCCATCGTCTGGGACCTCCGGCCCGACGGCGGGTTCGGCACGTCGCAGCCGGGCATCCCGGGACGCTGGATGGTCAATCCGCCGGAGGTGGTCGACCGTGGCCGGCTGGTGGTCGCAGCGACGCGTCCGCTGGGTTCCGGTGGCGACGCCCTACAAGGGCCCGGGCACAGCCGAGGTCGCGGCGACGTTCCTCGACCCGCGGACCGGTGAGGTTGTCGAGGAGGTCCCGGTGGGGGACACGGACGAGGGCTACTCCTGGCGGCGCTTCCGTGGCGGTCAGCCCGGACCGGCGGTGGGTCGCCGTGACCACATCTTCGGCCACCACGTCATCGACTCGCGCACCCGCGAGGTGATCACGACGATCGAGCTGACGTCCGAGGGTGACGGCGACCGAACGAGATGTCGCGGCGAGCACCGTCTGGAGCGCGGCGTGGACGCAGGACGGTGCACGGCTGCTGCTCGGCAACGAGGGTGCAGCCGCCGCGCATACCGGCGACCAGGACTCGACGCCCGGAGGCGACATCGTCGTCGTCGACACGGCGACCTGGAACGAGGTGGACCGGGTCGCCATCGACGTCGTCCCGGAGCACATCGAACTCGACCCCGAGCGGCCGGTTCGCTCGCCGCGGCGAGCCCCAACAGTAACGAGTCGCAGATCCTGGACGCCGACACCCTCGAGGTGCTCGACGCGGTTCGATCGGTCGGCGGTCGACCGGTTGATCAACATGGTCGTTCTCCCCGGACGGCCGCCTGCTGGCGGGTGCTGGCATCAGCGGGGGCCTGCACATCATCGACACCCGGACGTGGGACGCGCGGGAGCCGGTGCTCATCAGCGGGACTCGTCCCTCCTGCAGGTCGAGTGGCTGCCGGACAACCGGACCGTCGTCGTCGCCGCAGACGGACGGGAGCATCTCGGCTGTTCGACGCCGAGCGGCTTCTCGCGCGGGCCGGTCCGCTGCCCGCGTCGGCCGGCGGAGAATCGGGCTTACACGAAGGTCCTGCCGGACCCGGACGACGAGATCGTCGCGATCAACGACCAGCACGCGGCACTCCGGTACCCGACGGATCCCGAGGTGTGGCTCGAGGCGGCGTGTGCGGTCGTCCGGCGAGACCTCACCCGGGCCGAGTGGGACCGCTACCTGCCGGACCGGGAGTACCGGCCCACCTGCACCGACCTGGGGTAGGCCGTCGCCCTGCCCGGCTCTCGCCTGCACCGGGACGGGTGACGGACGATCCGTCAGGGGGTGGCGGGGCGTGATCGTCCCTAGACTTGAGCGGTGCAGATCCCGTTCTCGTCCTCGGAGCGCGCCAGCCTCGGTGTGGAGTGGGAGCTGCAGCTCGTCGACCTGGAGACCCGCCAGCTGACCGCGGGGTCCAACGAGATCCTCGAGAAGATGCGGCCCGAGGGCGCCGAGGAGCACCCCAAGGCCAAGCACGAGCTCCTGCAGTCGACGATCGAGATCATCACCGGCATCTGCACGACGGTGTCGGAGGCCAAGTCCGACCTCGCCGGCACGCTCGCCGAGGTGCAGGCGGAGGCGGCGGAGCGGGGTCTGGGCGTCATGTGCGCCGGCACCCACCCGATCACCGACTGGCAGACGCAGCTGATCTCGCCCAAGGAGCGCTACCTGCGCCTGGTCGACGAGATGCAGTGGCCGGCGCGACGGCTGCAGATCTTCGGCGTCCACGTGCACGTCGGCGTCCGCGGGCCCGAGAAGGCCTTCCCGATCGTCAACGCGCTGACGCAGTACGTGCCGCACTTCCTCGCGCTGTCGGCGTCGTCCCCGTACTGGGTCGGCTGCGACACCGGGCTGGCCTCGGCGCGCACCAAGGTCTTCGAGGGCATGCCGACCGCCGGGCTGCCCTACCAGCTCTCCGGCTGGGCAGAGTTCGAGCACTACATGGAGACGCTGATCTCCACCCGTGCGATCGAGAGCGTGCGGGAGGTGTGGTGGGACATCCGCCCGCACCCGAACTTCGGCACCGTCGAGCTGCGCATCTGCGACGGCCTGCCGACCCTCGACGAGATCGGCGCCGTGGCGGCGCTGTCGCAGTGCCTCGTCGAGCAGTTCGACACCCAGCTGGACCGCGGCTACACGCTGCCGTCCCCGCAGCGATGGGTGCTGCAGGAGAACAAGTGGCGCGCGGCGCGGCACGGTCTGGACGCCGACATCGTCGTCGACGAGAAGGGCACCGTGCGACCGGTGCGCCAGGCCCTCACCGACCTGGTCGAGGACCTCATGCCCACCGCGGCCCGCCTCGGCTGCGAGGCCGAGCTGGCCGACGTCGAGCGGATCCTGCAGGTGGGGGCGTCCTACCAGCGGCAGCGGGCCGTGGCGGCGCAGCACGACGGGGACCTCCGGTTCGTCGTCGACAGCCTGCTGACGGAGATGAACGCGGGCCTGCCGTCCGAACCCGTCGACGTCCCCGACGGCCCGGGACCCGCCACCTGCGCCACCGGCGGGCAGGTGGCATGACCCCGGTCGTCGAGAAGCTCGGCGCGGCGGTCGACGACTGGGTCGGTGCCAACAAGGCCCAGCTGATCTCGACCCGGCGGCACCTGCACGCGCATCCGGAGCTCGCCTTCGCCGAGTTCGAGACGACGTCCTTCCTGGAGCAGCGGCTGCGCGAGGCGGGCCTGCACCCGCGCCGGCTCCCGACCGGCACCGGCCTGCACGTGGACGTCGGCAGCGGTGATCCGGTCGTCGTCCTCCGCGCCGACATCGACGCCCTCCCGCTGCCCGACCTCAAGGACGTGCCCTACGCCTCGACCCGCGAGGGGCTCTGCCACGCCTGCGGCCACGACGTCCACAGCACCGTGGCGCTGGGCGTGGCGCTGGCCCTGTCGACCCTGGACGGGCTGCCCGGCACCGTGCGGCTGGTCTTCCAGCCCGCCGAGGAGGTCATCCCCGGCGGCGCCTCGCAGGTGGTCGCCGCCGGCGTGCTCGACGGCGCCTCGCGGGCGTTCGCGCTGCACTGCGACCCGCAGGTGCCGGTGGGCACGATCGGCCTGCGCACGGGCGCGATCACCGCCGCCTGCGACAAGATCGAGGTCACTCTGACCGGGCCGGGCGGGCACACCGCCCGTCCGCAGCTCACCGTCGACCTCGTCGACGCCCTCGGCCGGCTGATCACCGACCTGCCCGGCCTGCTGTCGCGGCAGGTCGACCCGCGCTCGGGGATGTCGCTGGTGTGGGGCGCGGTCAACGCCGGCGTCGCCGCCAACGCCATCCCGCAGCGCGGCACCGTGCGCGGCACGGTGCGGGTGCTGGACCGGGATGCGTGGAAGGGCGCCGAGGAGACGATGCGCACGCTGGTCGAGCGGGTCGCCGCGACGACCGGCGCCGGCTGCGACGTCGACTACGTGCGCGGCCTGCCGCCGGTGGTCAACGACCCGCGTGCCGTGGCGCTGATGCGCGCCGCCGGGCTGGAGGCCGTGGGCAGCGAACACGTCGTCGTGACGCCGCAGAGCATGGGCGGGGAGGACTTCGGCTGGTTCGCCGAGGTGCTGCCGATCGCGCTGGCCCGGCTGGGCACGCACGGCGGCGGCCCGCCGCTGGACCTGCACCGGGGCACCTTCGACGTCGACGAGCGGGCGATCGCCATCGGCGTCCGGCTCATGGCCCGGACGGCACTGCACGCGATGGACGCCGATGCCGGACCCGGGCGCCCCGGCAAGCCCGCGCCCGGGGACACTGCTGGTCGAAGGTATGCCGAGCAGAAGCGGGAAACCGACGATGCGTCCTCGCGACGAGCACAGCACCCCGACTGACGACGGCGCGCATCCGGCGCCGGCCGACGTGGCGGTGCCGGCCGAGCACGAGGTGCCCGACGACCTCGCCCTGGCCGGGCTCTTCCCGCCCGCGACGCGCGAGCAGTGGCGCGAGCTGGTGGCCGGCGTGCTGCGCAGGGCCGGCCGCGACGACCTCCCGGAACCGGTCGAGGACGCCCTGCGCCGGACCGTCGCGCCCGGCGTGACCGTGGCGCCGCTGTACACGGCGTCGGACGCCGGAGGCCTGGCAGCGGCCGCGGGGCTGCCCGGGCTGCCGCCGTTCGTCCGCGGCTCCCGGGCCGGCGCGCCCGGCGACGTGCCCGGCGGCTGGGACGTGCGGCAGCGGCACGCGCACCCGGACGTCGCCGTCACCCGGGAGGCGATCGCCGCCGACCTCGACAACGGCGTCACCTCGCTGTGGCTCGCGCTCGGCGACGGCGCCATCCCCGTCGACGCGTTGGGCGAGGTGCTCACCGACGTCCTCCTCGACCTCGCGCCGGTCGCGGTGTCCGGCGGCGAGGCGGCGGCCGAGGCGCTGCTGGCGCTGGTCGAGGGCCGCACCGACCTCGCGCCCGGCGGCTCGCTCGGGCTCGACCCGCTGGGGGAGCAGGCGGCCACCGGCGCGCTCCGGCCGCTCGGACGGGCTCGCGGAGTTCGCCCGGCGGGCGGCCGCGCATCCCGGGCTGCGCACCGTCGTCGCCGACGGCACGGTCTTCGCCGACGCGGGGGCCTCGGCGGTCGAGGAGCTCGGCTGCGCGCTGGCCGCCGGGGTGGCCTACCTGCGGGCGCTGACCGAGGGCGGCCTGTCGGTCGACGAGGCGTTCGGCGCGCTGGAGTTCCGGCTGTCGGCGTCCGACGACCAGTTCACGACGATCGCCGCGCTGCGGGCGGCGCGACGGCTGTGGAACCGGGTCGGCGAGGTCAGCGGTGCGTCCGCCGACGTCCGTGCGCTGCGGCTGCACGCGGTGACCTCGTCGGTGATGACGACGCAGCGCGATCCGTACACGAACCTGCTGCGGACGACGGTCGCGTGCTTCGCGGCGGGCGTCGGCGGCGCGGACGCGGTCACCGTGCAGCCGTTCGACGCGGCGCTCGGCCTGCCCGACGCGTTCTCCCGCCGGATCGCGCGCAACACGCAGAGCCTGCTGGTCGAGGAGGGGTCGCTGGCCCGCGTGCTCGACCCGGCCGGCGGCTCCTGGTACGTCGAGTCGCTCACCGACTCCCTGGCGCAGGCGGCCTGGGACTGGTTCACCGAGATCGAGCGGGCGGGCGGCCTCGCGGCCGCGCTGTCGTCGGGGCTCGTGGCCGAGCGGATCGGGGCCACCTGGGAGGAGCGGTCGCGGCGGCTGGCCCGCCGCACCGACGCCGTCACCGGGGTGAGCGAGTTCCCGAACCTCGACGAGAAACGGCCCGTCCGCGAACCGGTCGCGGCGCCGCCGTCCGGCGGGCTGCCGCGGGTGCGGGCCGCCGCGGCGTTCGAGGCGCTGCGCGACGCTGCCGACGCGGCGCCGTCGCGCCCGGCCGTCTACCTGGCCACGCTCGGGCCGATCGCCCGGCACACCGCGCGGGCCACCTTCGCCGGCAGCCTCTTCCAGGCCGGCGGGCTGGCGACGCCGTCGGACGACGGCGCCTCGGGGCTCGCGGACGCCGGCACGTCGGTGGCCTGCATCTGCGGCACAGACACCGACTACGCGGAGGCACCGGCGCTGGTCAAGGAGCTGCGCGAGGCCGGCGCCGAGCAGGTGTGGCTGGCCGGCAGGCCGTCGCTCGAGGTCGACGGCGTCGACGGCTACGTGTTCGCCGGATGCGACGCGCTGGACGTGGTGCGCACCGTGCACGAGCAGCTGGGAGTGCGGTCATGATTCCCGATTTCGGGTCCGTCGAGCTGGGCCGCCCCGCGGACGGCGCCTCGATCGACGACTGGGCGAAGCGGTTCGAGGAGGCCACCGGCCGCAGCGCGGCCGAGGCGACGTGGGAGACGCCGGAGGGCATCGCCGTCCCGCCGCTGTACACGACCGACGACCTGGCCGGGCTGGACTTCCTCGAGACCTTTCCGGGCATCCCGCCGTACCTGCGCGGGCCGTATCCGACGATGTACACGACCCAGCCGTGGACGGTGCGTCAGTACGCGGGCTTCTCCACCGCCTCGGAGTCGAACGCGTTCTACCGGCGCAACCTCGCGGCGGGCCAGAAGGGCCTGTCGGTCGCGTTCGACCTGCCCACGCACCGCGGCTACGACTCCGACCACCCGCGGGTGCGCGGCGACGTCGGCATGGCCGGGGTGGCGATCGACTCGATCCTGGACATGCGGCAGCTCTTCGACGGCATCCCGCTGGACCGGATGAGCGTGTCGATGACGATGAACGGCGCGGTGCTGCCCGTGCTGGCGCTCTACATCCTCGCGGCGGAGGAGCAGGGGGTGAAGCCGGAGCAGCTCACGGGGACCATCCAGAACGACATCCTCAAGGAGTTCATGGTCCGCAACACCTACATCTACCCGCCGAAGCCGTCGATGCGGATCATCAGCGACATCTTCGCGTTCACCTCGGCGGAGATGCCGCGGTTCAACTCGATCTCGATCTCCGGCTACCACATCCAGGAGGCCGGGGCGACGGCCGACCTGGAGCTGGCGTACACGCTCGCCGACGGCGTCGAGTACCTGAAGGCGGGCAAGGACGCGGGCCTGGACGTCGACGCGTTCGCGCCGCGGCTGAGCTTCTTCTGGGCGATCGGCATGAACTTCTTCATGGAGGTCGCCAAGCTGCGCGCCGCCCGGCTGCTGTGGGCGCGGCTGGTGCAAGGAGGCCGGCGCGACGAACGACAAGTCGCTGTCGCTGCGCACGCACTGCCAGACCTCGGGCTGGTCGCTGACCGCGCAGGACGTCTACAACAACGTCGTCCGCACCTGCCTGGAGGCGATGGCCGCCACCCAGGGGCACACCCAGTCGCTGCACACCAACGCCCTGGACGAGGCGCTGGCGCTGCCGACCGACTTCTCCGCGCGGATCGCCCGCAACACCCAGCTGCTGCTGCAGCAGGAGTCCGGGACGACGCGGGTGATCGACCCGTGGGGCGGCTCGGCGTACGTCGAGAAGCTGACCTACGACCTGGCCCGCCGCGCGTGGGCGCACATCGAAGAGGTCACCGAGCACGGCGGCATGGCCCAGGCCATCGACGACGGCATCCCGAAGCTGCGCATCGAGGAGGCGGCCGCCCGCACCCAGGCGCGGATCGACTCCGGCCGGCAGCCGGTGATCGGCGTCAACAAGTACCGGACCGACGCCGACGAGGCGGTCGAGGTGCTGCGGGTGGACAACGCGCAGGTGCTCGCCGGGCAGCAGGCCAAGCTGGCGGAGCTGCGCGCCTCCCGGGACGCCGGCGCCGTCGCCGACGCGCTGCGGCGGCTGACCGACGCGGCGCGGGCGGCCGACGAGGGACGCCGGGACTCCTCGCTGGACTCGCAACCTGCTCAAGCTGGCCGTCGACGCGGCCCGGGCGCATGCCACCGTCGGGGAGATCTCCGACGCGCTCGAGGAGGTCTGGGGGCGGCACTCCGGTCAGGTGCGCACCATCTCGGGTGTGTACCGCGACGAGGCAGCCGGCATCCGGGCCCGTGGAGGAGACGCGGCGGATGGCGGAGGCGTTCGACGAGGCCGAGGGACGCCGTCCGCGGATCCTGGTCGCCAAGATGGGCCAGGACGGCCACGACCGCGGCCAGAAGGTGATCGCCACGGCGTTCGCCGACCTCGGCTTCGACGTCGACGTGGGCCCGCTGTTCCAGACGCCGGAGGAGGTCGCCCGGCAGGCGGTCGAGGCCGACGTGCACGTCGTCGGCGTCTCCTCGCTGGCCGCCGGCCACATGACGCTGGTGCCCGAGCTGCGCGACGCGCTGGCCGCGCTCGGCGCCGACGACGTGCTGGTCGTCGTCGGCGGGGTGATCCCGCCCGACGACGTGCCGCTGCTGAAGGAGATGGGCGCGGTCGACGTGTTCCTGCCCGGGCACGGTGATCGCCGACGCCGCGCAGTCGCTGCTGCGCACGCTGTCCTCGCGTCTCGGCCACTGATGGCGGACCTGTCAGCGCTGGTCGACGGCGTGCTCGGCGGCGACCGGCGGTTGATGGCTCGGGCCATCACCCTGGTCGAGTCGCGCCGCCCCGACCACCGGGAGCAGGCGCAGCAGTTGCTGGTCGAGCTGCTGCCGCACACGGGTTCCGCGCGGCGGGTGGGCATCTCCGGGGTGCCCGGCGTGGGCAAGTCGACGTTCATCGACCAGTTGGGCGTGACGCTCACCGCTGCCGGGTCGAAGGTCGCCGTCCTCGCCGTCGACCCGTCGTCCGCGCGGTCGGGCGGGTCGATCCTCGGGGACAAGACGCGGATGGCCCGGCTGGCCGTCGACCCGAACGCGTTCATCCGGCCGTCGCCGACGTCGGGAACCCTCGGCGGGGTCGCGCAGGCGACCCGCGAGTCGATGGTCGTGGTGGAGGCGGCCGGCTACGACGTCGTGCTGGTCGAGACCGTCGGGGTCGGGCAGTCCGAGGTGGCCGTCGCCGAGATGGTCGACTCGTTCCTGTTCCTGACGCTGGCCCGCACCGGCGACCAGCTGCAGGGCATCAAGCGGGGCATCCTCGAGATCGCCGACGTCATCGCCGTCAACAAGGCCGACGGGCCGGGTGCGGACGACGCCCGCAAGGCCGCGCGCGAGCTCGCCGGGGCGATCCGGATGCTGCGCGGGCACACCGAGGGCGGCTGGGACGTGCCGGTGCTGACCTGCTCCGGGCTGACCGGCGACGGGCTGGACCGCGTCTGGACGACGCTGGCCGAGCACCAGGACCGGATGAAGGCGTCCGGGCGAGTTCGACGAGCGGCGGCGCACGCAGCAGGTGCGCTGGACCTGGCAGCTGGTCCGCGACGGCCTGGAGTCGGCGCTGCGGCACCACCCGGGGGTTCGGTCGTCGGCGCCCGATCTGGAGAAGTCGGTGCTCGCCGGCGAGCTCACCCCGGCCCTCGCCGCCCAGCAGATCCTGCAGACCTTCCTCGCCTGAGAGCCGTGCCGGGGTTTCTCACGCCGTGCGAGCGCTGCAGCGCCGGTAGAGCGCGAGAAACGCACGCACCGCGGCGTCAGAACGAGGTGCGGCAGTCGCGGGCGCGCAGGTCGGACACGTAGTCGGCCGGCGCACCCGCGTGCTCGGCGGCGTCGGCGATCGCGCCGAGGTGCCGGGCCGAGGGCAGCCCGCCCTCGAAGGCGTCCAGCACGTACGCGAAGGCCACGACGTCGCCGGCGAGCGTGTGCGCGCGCAGGTGCACCCGCCGGTAGAGCCCGGAGTCGGCGCCCTCCCAGGCGTCGAGCGCCTTCTCGTCGGCGTCCGTGAGGTCGTAGAGCGCGACGAAGACGCCGGGGTGCAGCTGCTCGGGCGACTCGTCCGGGACGATCGTCGCCAGCGCGCCCTCCCAGCCGTACTCCTCGGCGCCGAAGGTGAGCCGCCAGCCGCGGATCCAGCCGGTGCCCGTGTGCGGCGACGAGGGGCACCGGCGCAGCATCTGCGCGGGGTCCATGTTCGACCCGTAGGCGGCGTAGATGGCCATCGGCCCGAGACTAACGAGCGCACCCCGCCGACCTCGGAGGCGGCGGGCCGGGCGGCACGGGGAGAATGGCCGCGGCGGCACCGCTCCAGGAGCGAGGCGGCCCTGCCGAGAACATCTCCGGCACGCGCACCGACCCCGGAAGGACCCATGACCCGCATCGTCATCATCGGCGGCGGACCGGCCGGCTACGAGGCCGCCCTGGTCGCCGCACAGCTCGGTGCCGAGGTCACCGTCGTCGAGCGCGACGGCATCGGCGGCGCCAGCGTGCTCACCGACTGCGTCCCGTCCAAGACCCTCATCGCGGCCGCCGGCGCGGCGACGTCCGTCCGCGAGGCCACCGTCCTCGGCCTGCACGGCGCCGAGCTGTCGCACGTCGGCCTCGACCTGGCCACGGTCAACCACCGCGTCAAGGCGCTCGCGATGGCCCAGTCGGCCGACATCCACCAGCGCCTGCAGACCGAGGGCGTCCGGATCATCGGCGGCTCCGCCCGCCTGGCCGACGCCTCGCCGGGCCTCTCGACGCACACCGTCGAGGTGCTGGACGCCGACGGCGCGCGTCATCGACACGCTCGAGAGCGACGTCGTCCTGCTCGCCACCGGCGCGGACCCGCGCGTGCTGCCCGGCGCCGAGCCCGACGGCGAGCGGATCCTCGACTGGCGCGACGTCTACGAGCTCGAGGAGATGCCCGAGCACCTCGTCGTCGTCGGCTCCGGCGTCACGGGCGCCGAGTTCGCCTCCGGCTACCTCGAGGCCGGCGTCCCGGTCACGCTCGTCTCCTCCCGCGACCGCGTGCTGCCCGGCGAGGACTCCGACGCCGCCGAGGTCGTGCAGAACGTCTTCCAGGCCCGCGGCGGCCGGATCGCCGAGCGCGGCCGCGCCGCCGCCGTCCGCCGCACCGAGAAGGGCGTCGTCGTCGAGCTCACCGACGGCCGCACCGTCGAGGGCTCGCACGCGCTGATGACCGTCGGCACGGTGCCGAACACCGCCGGCCTCAACCTGGAGGCCTGCGGCGTGGCGACGGCGGAGTCCGGCCACATCGTCGTCGACCGGGTGTCGCGGACGACGGTGCCCGGCATCTACGCCGCCGGCGACGTCACCGGCGTCTTCCAGCTCGCCTCGGTCGCGGCCATGCAGGGCCGCATCGCCATGTGGCACGCGCTCGGCGAGGCCGTCACACCGATCCGGCTCAAGACCGTGGCGGCCAACGTCTTCACCCACCCCGAGATCGCCACCGTCGGCATGCAGGAGAAGGCGCTCCCGGAGAACCCGGACGTCGAGGTCGTGCAGCTGCCGCTGGCCACGAACGCCAGGGCCAAGATGGGCGACCTGCACGACGGCTTCGTCAAGCTCTTCGCCCGCCAGGCCACCGGCGTGATCGTCGGTGGCGTGGTGGTCGCACCGGGGGCCTCCGAGCTCGTGCTGCCGATCGCGCTCGCCGTGAGCAAGGGCCTGACCGTCTCCGACCTGGCGCACACCTTCGCGATCTACCCGTCGCTGTCCGGCTCGATCACCGAGGCGGGCCGGCGGCTGATGGGGGCAGATGCGCTCGCCTGAGAGTTTCTTTGTCGACATGTGACGGGACACCCGGAGGCTAGTGAGTCCCACGTGTCGGATGTGATGAAGAGTTCGGCTCCATTCGGCGGATCCGGTGCCGACAAGGGCAGAACCCGCCGATGCAGCAGGGGATGCTCCCCGTCCCCGGTGTGGTCCGCCGCCTCGTCCCCGCGCTCGCCGCGGCGGCCGTCGTCGCGGTTCCGCTGCTGCCCGCGACGGCACAGGCGCAGGAGCCCGCGGGCCGGACCGTCGTCGGCGAGCTGATCCAGGCCTGGCCCGAGGTCGAGCACGACTCCGCCGGCGGGGCGGCCGAGGCCGCGCAGCCGATCACCTGGGTCGAGACCGCCGACGGGGAGTCCGTCCGCATCCCGACCGAGGACGCCGGGGACCTGTCCGTCGGCGCCACGGTCGAGGTGACCGTCGGCACCGAGGTTCGCGAGCCGGAAGGTCAGCAGGGCCTCGACCCCGCCCACCGGCTCATCGACGGCGAGGTCGTCGCGGAGGCGAAGCCGGTCGCGGTCGTCACGAACCAGGTCACCGTCGCCCTCGTCGCGCCCCGCGGGGTCGAGCACGACGGCGTCCTGCCCGAGCAGGTCGCGGCCGCCGTCGACGGACCGGTCGCCACGTTCTGGGCCGAGCAGACCGACGGCGCGGTCGACCTGCAGGTCGACCAGGCCCACGGCTGGGTCGACACCACGGTCGGCTGCGGCAACCCCGGCCGGATGTGGGACCAGGCCGCCCGCGAGGTCGGCTTCGAGCCCGGCCCGGGCAAGCACCTGCTGCTCTACCTCAGCAGCGCGGCGCCGAAGAACTGCGCCTACGGCCTCGCTGAGATCGGCTCGCACATCTCCTCCGGCGGCCGCGCGTACGTCCGCGACGTGCTGCCCTCGCTGATCGCCCACGAGCTCGGTCACAACTTCGGCCTCGGCCACTCCTCGGCGCTCCACTGCGCCCACGGCGCCGAGACCGGCGGCTGCGACGTCGCCGCCTACCGCGACCTCTACGACGTCATGGGCGCCTCCTGGCAGCAGGTCGGCACGCTCAACGCCGTGCAGGCCGCGACGCTCGGTCTCCTCGACGCCTCGGCCCAGCAGACGCTCACGGCCGACGGCTCGTCCGCGGAGGTCACCCTGGCTCCGCTGTCCGGGACCGACGGCGTCCGCGCGGTCCGCCTGGTCGGGCACGCCGGCCGGCAGTACTGGCTGGAGCTGCGGACGCCGGCCGCACCAGGACCGCTGGCTCGGCACCGGCGCCGACCCCTTCGGGCTCGAGGACGGCGTGCTGGTCCGCCGCCTCGGCGACTGGCCGAACACCTCGCTGCTGCTCGACGCCACGCCCGCCTCGGGTCGCGACGGCGACTCCCAGGCCGCCGTCCCCGTGGGGAAGACGATCCGCCTGACCGGCGGCTTCGCGGTGACCGTGACGTCGGCGGACGCCGGCGGCGCCACGCTCCGGATCGTCTCGACCGCCTCCGCCTCGGGTGCGCTCCCGGACGTCGACGTCGCTCCCGGCGGCGACGCCCCCGAGGTCCTGGCCGGCGAGGGCGCCGCTGACGGAGGCACGACGCCCGCGGCGGACGCGACCCCCGCGCCGGCCACGGCGGCCGCGGCCGACGAGCCCGGAACGGCGGCCGGTACGCCGACGGCCGACGAGGACAGGGACGACGTCACCGCCCAGCCGGCCGTGGTCCCGGCCTCGCAGTCCCGCTCGCTCCTGCTGCCCACGGCGGCCGGCGCCGTGCTCGGCGGTGCGGCGCTGCTGGTGGCCGCGCAGCTGTTCCGGACCCGCCTCCGCCGCTGAGAGCGGCGGCCGCTACCCGGCGGCGTCGGCGATGGTGCAGATCACCGCACCGCTCGTGACCGCCGCGCCGACCTCGGCCGACAGCCCGGTGATCGTGCCCGCCTTGTGCGCGGCGATCGGCTGCTCCATCTTCATCGCCTCGAGCACCACGACCAGGTCGCCCTCGGCCACCGTGGCACCGTCCTCGACGGCGACCTTGACGATCGTGCCCTGCATCGGCGAGGTCAGGGAGTCGCCGGAGGCCCCGGAGCCACCGGAACCGGACGCCGCGCCTGCGCGGCTTGGCCGGCGCGCCCGCTCCGCCGCCCCCGGCCGCCAGGCCCGCGGGGAGCGACACCTCCAGCCGCCGGCCGCCCACCTCGACGACCACGGTCTGCCGCGGGGCGTCCTCGTCGTGCTCGGCGGGGGCGGCGTCGTACGGCGGAACCTGGTTGTCCCACTCCGTCTCGATCCAGCGCGTGTGCACGGTGAACGGTTCGCCGGTGAACGCCTCGTCGCGGACGACGGCGCGGTGGAACGGGATCACGGTCGGCATGCCCTCGACGACCAGCTCGTCGAGCGCCCGGCGGGACCGCTGCAGCGCCTCCTCGCGGGTGGCGCCGGTGACGATCAGCTTGGCCAGCATCGAGTCGAACGCTCCGGCGACCTCGCCGCCGGTCTCGACGCCGGAGTCCCACCGGATGCCGGGGCCCTGCGGGATCTCCAGCCGGGTGACCGGTCCGGGTGCGGGCAGGAAGTTGCGCCCGGCGTCCTCGGCGTTGATCCGGAACTCGATGCTGTGGCCGCGCGGCTCCGGGTCGGCGGGGATCTCCAGCGGCAGACCGTCGGCGATGCGGAACTGCTCGCGCACCAGGTCGATGCCCGAGGTCTCCTCCGACACCGGGTGCTCGACCTGCAGGCGGGTGTTGACCTCGAGGAAAGAGATCGAGCCGTCGACGCCGACGAGGTACTCGACCGTGCCGGCGCCGGAGTAGCCGGCCTCTGCACAGATGGCCTTGGCCGACTCGTGGATCCGGGTGCGCTGCTCGTCGGTGAGGAACGGTGCGGGCGCCTCCTCGACCAGCTTCTGGTTGCGCCGCTGGAGCGAGCAGTCACGGGTGCCGACGACGACGACGTTGCCGTGGGTGTCGGCCAGCACCTGCGCCTCGACGTGCCGCGGCTTGTCGAGGAACCGCTCGACGAAGCACTCGCCGCGGCCGAAGGCCGAGACGGCTTCGCGGACGGCGGAGTCGAACAGCTCGGGGATCTCCTCCTTGGTGCGGGCCACCTTGAGCCCGCGCCCGCCGCCGCCGAACGCGGCCTTGATCGCCACGGGCAGGCCGTGCTCCTCGGCGAAGGCGAGCACCTCGTCGGCGCCGCCGACCGGGTCCTTGGTGCCCGGCACCAGGGGTGCGCCGGCCTTCATCGCGATGTGGCGGGCCCGCACCTTGTCGCCGAGGGCGAGGATCGCGTCGGGGGAGGGGCCGATCCAGGTCAGCCCGGCGTCGAGGACCGCCTGCGCGAAGTCGGCGTTCTCGGACAGGAACCCGTAGCCGGGGTGGATCGCGTCGGCGCCGGACTTCTTCGCCGCGTCGAGGATCTTGTCGATGACCAGGTAGGAGTCGCCCGGTGTCGTCCCGCCCAGGGCGAAGGCCTCGTCGGCGGTGCGCACGTGCAGGGCGTCGCGGTCCGGCTCGGCGTAGACCGCGACGCTCGTGAGGCCGGCGTCCTTGCACGCACGGGCCACACGGACGGCGATCTCGCCCCGGTTGGCGATCAGAACCTTCTGCACCGCGCTCCCCTTCGAACGACTCGACCGGTCGGAGACTAGCCAGGAGGCCCGCGCAGGTCGGGCGGCAGGGGCGGGTGGTGCGCGATGGGTTCCATCTCCACGGGATCGTTGATCCGGCGCGGAGCGGAGGGGACTATTCCGAGATGCCCCCGTTCCCCTCGACCCGGCGTCCGCGTGCCCGGCGACTGGTCCTCCTGGTGGCCCTGGTCGCCGGACTCCTCCCGCTGGCCGGCGTGACCGCCGCGACCCCGGCGGCCGCCTACCCGACGTCGGCCGGTCAGCTGATCACCGTCCGGGTGTCCTCGCCGACCGCGACGGTCGGCCAGCTGCGCGCCTACGACCGGGTGAACGGGGCCTGGAAGCTGAGGCTCGGCCCGGTGACCGCCCGCGTCGGCGCCGCCGGCGTCGGCCAGGCCAGCGAGGGCAGCACCCGGACGCCGGCCGGCGACTACCCGATGACCGAGGCGTTCGGCCGCCAGACCAACCCGGGCACGAAGATGTCGTACTTCACGTCCGACCGCTACGACTGGTGGGACGGCAACACCACCTCGCCGACGTACAACGAGCACGTCCGGCGGACCACCAGCCCCGGCGGCGCCAGCGAGAACCTCTACTACGCGGGCGCCGTCTACGACTACGCCGCGGTGATCGGCTA
Organism: uncultured Actinomycetota bacterium; assembly: GCA_963777095.1. GTDB lineage: Bacteria > Actinomycetota > Actinomycetes > Mycobacteriales > Geodermatophilaceae > CAVZOY01. The sequence goes on along the minus strand of CAVZOY010000002.1, from coordinate 932,036 downwards.
CAACCTCAACGGCACGCCGGGCGCGGGGTCGGCCTTCTTCGTGCACGTCAGCAACGGCTCGTCGACGGCCGGCTGCGTCGCCGTCAGCAAGACCACGATGGTGCAGCTGCTGCGGTGGATGGACCCGGCCAAGAACCCGTGGATCCGGATCGGCGTCTACTGAGACCCCGGTACTGCGGCGTCAGCGACGCCAGAGGTCGGTGATGGCCAGTCCGCGCTTGGCGAGTTGCTGGCGCAGCACGGTGAGCGACAGGCCGACGACGGCGGCCGGGTCGCCCTCGACCCGGCGCACGAACGGCGCACCCAGCCCGTCGAGGGTGAAGGCGCCGGCGACGGCGAGCGGCTCTCCGCTGGCGACGTAGGCCTCGATCTCCTGCGGCGTGGGCTCGGCGAAGTAGACGACGGTGGAGGCCACCGCGATGTCGCGGCCGACGACCGAGCCGGCGGTCACCTCGAACAGCGCCTGACCGGTGTGCAGGATGCCGGAGCGACCGGCCATCCGCCGCCAGCGGTCGCGCACGTCGGCGGCGTCCGCCGGCTTGCCCAGCGGCTGACCGCGGAACTCCAGCAGCGAGTCGGCCCCGATGACCAGGGCGTCGGTCTCCCGCTTGGCGACGTCGGCGGCCTTGGCGGCGGCGAGCAGTGCGACCTGCTCGGCCACGCGCGGCGCGCGCACCGAGCTCTCGTCGACGTCGCTGACGACGACCTCGGGCGAGAGCCCGGCCTGCCGGAGCAGGGAGAGCCGGGCCGGGGAGGCCGAGGCGAGGACCAGGCGGCGGTCGACGGTCACGACGCCCACCCCGCCGCCCGCCATCCGCCGGGACCGGGCCGCGGCGGCCGGCGGTGCGCCGCGCCGAAGTCGGCCCAGGCGCCGACCGGCACGACCCGGCGGCGCTCCCGCCGCTGCGACAGGGCGGCGACGACGACGGTCAGCGCGGCGAGCTCCTCGGCGCTCGGCTCGCCGCGGACGACGCGCAGCAGCGGCCGCTCGGTGGTCTGCTCGGCGGTCACAGCGGGATGTTCCCGTGCTTCTTGGGCGGCCGCGTCTCGCGCTTGTTGGCGAGCACCCGCAGCGCCTTGGTCACCTGCACGCGCGTGTGCGACGGCGGGATGACCATGTCGACGAAGCCGCGGTCGGCGGCGATGTAGGGGTTGGCGAGGGTGTCCTCGTACTCGGCGATCAACTCGGCGCGACGGGCGTCCGGGTCGTCGGCGGAGGCGAGCTCCTTGCGGTAGAGGATCCCGACCGCCCCCTGGGCGCCGACGACGGCGATCTGCGCCGTGGGCCAGGCCAGGTTGACGTCGGCGCCGAGGTGCTTGGAGCCCATGACGTCGTAGGCGCCGCCGTAGGCCTTGCGGGTGATCACCGTGACCTTGGGGACGGTGGCCTCGGCGTAGGCGTAGATGAGCTTGGCGCCGCGCCGGATGATGCCCTCCCACTCCTGCGACGTCCCGGGCAGGAAGCCGGGGACGTCGACGAAGGTCAGCACCGGGAGATTGAAGGCGTCGCAGGTGCGCACGAAGCGGGCGGCCTTCTCGCTGGCGTCGATGTCCAGCGTGCCGGCGAACTGCGTGGGCTGGTTGGCCACGATGCCCACCGGACGGCCCTCGACCCGGCCGAAGCCGATGAGGATGTTCGGCGCGAACAGCGGCTGCACCTCGAGGAACTCGCCGTCGTCGAGCACGTGCTCGATGACGGTGTGCATGTCGTAGGGCGTGTTCGCCGAGTCGGGGACGAACGAGTCGAGCTCGAGGTCCTCGTCGGTCAGTGCGTCGGGCAGCGCCGTCTCGACCGGCGGCACGTCGAGGGCCGGCAGCGGGTCGAGGTTGTTGCTCGGCAGGTACGAGAGCAGCGCCTTGACGTAGTCGAGGGCGTCGGTCTCGTCCTCGGCCAGGTAGTGCGCGACGCCGGACTTGGTGTTGTGCGTGCGCGCTCCGCCGAGCTCCTCGAGCGTGACGTCCTCGCCGGTCACCGTCTTCACGACGTCCGGGCCGGTGATGAACATCTGGCTGGTCTTGTCGACCATGACGATGAAGTCGGTGAGCGCGGGGGAGTAGACGTGCCCGCCGGCGGCCGGCCCCATGACCAGCGAGATCTGCGGGACGACGCCCGAGGCGTGCACGTTGCGCCGGAAGATCTCGCCGTAGAGGCCGAGGGAGACGACGCCCTCCTGGATGCGCGCGCCGCCGCCCTCGTTGATCCCGATGATCGGGCAGCCGTTCTTCACGGCGAAGTCCTGGACCTTGACGATCTTCTCGCCGTAGACCTCGCCGAGGCTGCCGCCGAAGACGGTGACGTCCTGGCTGAAGACGGCGACCGGGCGGCCGTCGACCGTGCCGTAGCCGGTGACGACGCCGTCGCCGAACGGGCGCTTGTCGGCCATGCCGAAGTTGGTGGAGCGGTGCCGGGCGAACTCGTCGAACTCGGTGAACGAACCCGGGTCGAGCAGCACCTCGAGCCGCTCGCGGGCGGTCATCTTGCCTGCGGCGTGCTGCTTCTCGACCGCGCGCTCGGAGCCGGCGTGCGTCGCCTCCTGCACGCGCCGCTCGAAGTCGGCGATCTTGCCCGCCGTCGTGTGGACGTCGACGTCGCCCGGGACGTGCTCCCCGGCGTTCTCGAGTTCGGCCGCGCTCACGGCCCGTAGCGTAGGGGAGTGCCCGCGGCCCCTCTCCCCGACCGCCCGCCGCTGGACGCCGCTGCGCTGACCTCGGCGCTCGTCGGCGGGGACTCGCCGTGGCGGTCGGTCCAGGTGCTGGAGACGGTCGGGTCGACCAACGCCGTCCTCGCCGCGGAGGCCGCGGAGGACGCACCCGAGGGCACGGTGCTCGTCGCCGAGCACCAGGAGGCCGGTCGCGGCCGGCTCGACCGGGTCTGGGTGTCACCGCCGCGGGCCGGGCTGACCGTGTCGGTGCTGCTCCGTCCCGACGTCCCCGCGAGCCGGCGCAGCTGGCTCCCGCTGCTGACCGGCGTCGCGCTGGCCGAGGCGGTCGGCGAGGTCGCCGGCGTCCGCGCGGCGCTGAAGTGGCCGAACGACCTGCTGGCCGCCGACGGCGGCAAGCTGGCCGGCATCCTCGCCGAGGCGTCCGGCACCTCGGTCGTCGTCGGCGTCGGGCTCAACGTGTCGACGACGGCGCCCGAGCTGCCCGAGGGTGGGACGTCGCTGCTGCTCGCGGGCGCCACCGATGTGGACCGCGGCGCGCTGCTGGTCGGCTACCTGCGTGCGCTCGGCGCGCGGTACCGCCGGTGGTCGGAGGCCCTGGGCGACCCGGTCGGCTCCGGCCTGGCCCGCGAGTACCTGGGGTGGTCGGCGACCGTCGGCACCTCCGTGGCGGTCACGCTGCCGGACGGCTCGGTGGTCGAGGGCGTGGCCGAGGCGGTCGACTGGGACGGCCGGCTCGTCGTCGCCACGGACGCCGGCAGGGTGGAGCTCGCCAGCGGCGACGTGCGGCACGTGCGACGGGTGTGACCCCTGGGGCTCCGGCCCTTGACCGGCCGCCCTCCAGGAGTGCTCGGCAGCGCCGTCCGGGCCTCGGCAGGGCGCATCCTGGAGGGGTGCCCTACCCCGACAAGGTGCTGACGGACGGCGAGGAGGTCGTCGCCGCCCTGCACCCGCATCGCGCTCGCGGTCTTCTGGCCGGTCGTGCGCCTGCTGCTGATCATCGGGGCGGCCTCGTTCGGGATGGCGATGATCCCGGTCGGCAGCGACCAGGGCGTGTTCCGGCTGGCGCTGCTCGGCGTCGCCGCTCGCTGCTGGTCCTGGTCACCGTGGTCGGGCCGCTGATGCGCTGGCGGACGACGCACTACGTCATCACCACGCACCGGCTGCTGTACCGGACCGGCGTGCTGACGCGGTCGCGGACGCGACATCGCGCTGTCGCGGATCACCGACGTCTCGTTCAGCCAGACGCTGTGGGAGCGGATCATCCGCTCGGGCACGCTCCGCATCACCTCCGCCGGCGAGGGCGCCACCGTGCTGTACCGGGTGCCCGGACAGCGAGCGCGTGCAGACGCTGCTCAACCACATGATCGAGGAGGACGCCGACCGCCGGGCCAAGGAGAGCGCCGGCTACCTCGCCGAGGAGTACCGGCGCGGGGGCGGGCACCCGACCGGCGGCTGGGGGACCAGCGGCTTCCCGACCGGTGGCCAGGCGTACGTCACCGAGTGGGGCACCCGGGAGCGCCGGACGGCGTCCTTCCAGACCGACCCCGTCTACTGAGGCGCCTGTGATGTGACGGCTCCGTCACACGGCGAGCCGCACCGGTTCTGTCAGAGGGTCGACATAGCTTCCGGCCATGCGGCTGCTGCACACCTCCGACTGGCACCTGGGCCGGTCGCTGCACGGCACCGACCTGCTCGCCGAGCAGGAGGCCGTGCTCGCGCAGCTCGCCGCCGTCATCCGCGCCGAGGGGGTCGACGCCGTCCTCGTGGCCGGCGACGTCTACGACCGCGCCGTCCCGTCGGCCGACGCGACCGACGTCCTCAACCGCACGCTCAATCGATTCGTGGCGGCAGGCGCGGCGGTCGTCCTGACGCCCGGAAACCACGACTCGGCTCGCCGCCTGAACTTCGGCTCGGGCCTGTTCACCCGCGCTGGCGTCCATGTCCGAACCGAGACCCCGCGACTCGACGAACCGGTGCTGCTGGCCGATGAGCACGGCGAGGTGGCGATCTACGGCATTCCGTATCTGGAGCCCGAGGTCGCGCGGCACGAGCTCGGCCTTCCGGAGGCACGCGGGCACGAGGCGGTGCTGCGGGCCGCGCATGGAGCGCATCCGCACCGACCTGTTCCTCCGTCCCGGCGTCCGCTCGGTCGTGCTGGCGCACGCCTTCGTGGGCGGCGCCGAGCCCAGCGAGAGCGAGCGCGACATCTGCGTGGGCGGCGTCGACCGGGTGCCCGAGGCGGTGTTCGACGGCGTCGACTACGTCGCGCTCGGCCACCTGCACCGGCCCCAGTCGCTCACCGACCGCCTGCGCTACAGCGGCTCTCCGCTGCCGTACTCCTTCGCCGAGGCCGGGCACGACAAGCAGGCCTGGATCGTCGACCTCGACGCCGGTGGGCTCTGCGGCGTCCGGCCGGTGCCGCTGCCCGTGCCGCGGCCGCTCACCGTGCTCTCCGGCGAGCTGGCCGAGCTGCTCGCCGACCCTGCACACGCCGCGGTCGAGGAGCACTTCGTCTCCGTTCGGCTCACCGACGCCGTGCGGCCGTCCGACCCGATGCGGCAGCTGCGCGGTCGCTTCCCGTACTGCGTGCACCTCGAGTGGACGGGCGGCACCGCCGTCGACGACGGCCGCAGCTACCAGGAGCGGCTGCGCGGCCGCGCCGACCTCGACGTCGCGCAGGAGTTCGTCCGCCACGTCCGCGGCACCGATCCCGGCCCGGCCGAGCGCGACCTGCTGCGCCGGGCGCTGACCGCCGCCGTCCGCGGCGAGAACGAGGAGCTGACGGCGGGGGTGGCGCCGTGAGGGTGCACCGCCTGGCGCTGTCGGCCTTCGGGCCCTTCGCGGACCGGGTCGACGTCGACCTGGACGACGTCGGCCGCGACGGCCTGTTCCTGCTGTGGGGCCCCACCGGGGCGGGCAAGACGACGCTGCTCGACGCCGTCGTCTTCGCGCTCTACGGCACCGTGCCCGGTGCGCGCGGCGAGGAGCGGCGGCTGCGCAGCGACCACGCCGCCTTCGACGTCCGCACCGAGGTCGAGCTCGAGGTGACCCTCGGCGGCGAGCGGCTGCTGGTCACCCGCCGCCCCGAGCAGCTGCGGCCCAAGCAGCGCGGCACCGGCGAGACCAGGGAGCCGGCCCGGCTGGTCGTGCAGCGCGCGACCGCCGACGGCTGGGAGCCGGTGAGCACCCGCATCGACGAGGGCTCCGAGCACCTGCGCGAGCGGCTCGGGCTGTCGGCCGAGCAGTTCTGCCAGGTGGTCCTGCTGCCCCAGGGCGACTTCGCCCGCTTCCTGCGGGCCGAACCCGAGGACCGCGGCCGGCTGCTCACGACGCTGTTCGACGTCGGCCGCTTCGCCCGCGTCGAGGACTGGCTGGCGGCCGAGCGCACCGCGGCCCGCGCGCGCCTGGAGATCGTGCGCGCCCGCGCCTCGACGCTGGTGGCCCGCGTGGCCCAGGTCGCCGACGTGCCGGTGCCCGAGGAGCTCGCGCCGGAGCTGGTCGGAGTCGCGCCCGGGTGCGCGGGCCGACGCGTGGGTCTCGGGTGTGCGCACGCGTGCCGCGGACGCGCTCGCCGAGGCGGAGCGGTCGGCCGCCGAGGCCGGCGCCGAGGTCGCGCGGGTCGACGCCGTGCTCGCCGCCGGCCGCGCCGAGGCCGACCGGCACGCGCGCCGCGACCGGGCGCGCGCCGAGCTGGCCCGCCTGGACGCCGAGGTCGCCGAGCTGGAGCCGCTGCGCACGGTGCTGCGGGCCGGCGAGCGGGCCGAGCCGGTGCGCGACGTCCTCGAAGGCGGCGGGCCGCACGGCGCTCGCCGCGGAGGCCGCCGAGCAGGACCGGATCGCAGCGCTGGCGGCGTGGTCGCAGACCGGCACCGGCCAGGACGCCGACCGCGGGGTCGCCCGCGCGCTGCGCGACGAGGTCGCGCGGCTCCAGGGGCTGCTGCCGGAGGCCGGTCGGGCCGACACCCTCGCCGCCGAGCTCCGGGCCACCGAGCGGAGCGCGGAGCAGCTCGCCACCGCCTGCGCCGAGGAGGAGGAGGCGCTCGCCGCGCTCCCGGCCCTGCTCACCGCGGTCGAGCAGCGGGTCGAGGCCGCCGCGGGAGCCGCCGCCCGCCTGCCCGGCCTGACGGAGGCGGTGCAGCGCGGACAGGTCGCGCTCCAGGCCGCACGTGCCGCCGTGCGCAAGGAGACGGAGGTCGCCGACCGCCGGAGGGCTGCCGAGTCCGCCCGGGAACGCTGGCTCGACGCCCGCGAGCGGTGGAACGACGTGCGCGCCGCACGCCTCGACGGCATGGCCGCCGAACTGGCCACGGGCCTGGTCGACGGCGAGGGGTGCCCGGTCTGCGGGTCCGCCGAGCACCCGGCGCCGGCGACGTCCACCGGACCGGTGGTCGGCCGTGCCGACGAGGAGGCCGCGCGCGCCGCCGCCGACGCCGCCCAGGCCGCGCACCAGGGAGCCCGCGACGCCCTCGCGTCGGCCGAGCGCGACCTGGCGGCGCTGCAGGCCCGCGCCGGCGAGCAGCCGCTCGCCGAGCAGGAGGTCGCGCACGCCGCCGCCGTCACCGAGCGCGGCACCGTGGCTGCCGCTGCGGCCGACCTCGCCCCCGCTCAGGAGGAGCTGGCGGAGCTCTCCGAGCGGCGTGAGTGCGCCGTGCGGGACCTCGCCGCCGCCCGTGAGGACCTCGCCCGGCACCGCGCCGTGGCGGCCGAGAAGCGCACGGCGCTGGACGAGGTGCGCTCCCGGCTGGCCGCGGCGCGCGGCGACGACGTCGACCTGCCGTCCCGGATCCGGCGCCTCGCCACCGCCGCCGAGCGGTGCGAGGCCCTGCTCGAGGCCGACGCCGCTCTGGCGCGGGCGGGCCTCGCCGCGGACGAGGCCCGTCGCACCGCGGAGACACGTGCGAAGGAGGCCGGCTTCGCCGATCTGCTCGAGGCGGCGGCCTCGCTGCTCGACCGCGGACGGGCAGCGACGCTGGCCCGGCGGGTCGAGGCCCACGACGCGGCTCGTGCCGTGGTCACCGCCACCCTCGCCGAGCCGGAGCTGACCGACCTCGGCCCGGTGCCCGACGTCGACGCGCTCACCCGCGAGTGCCGGGCCCGGACGCAGGCCCGCGAGGCGGCCGTGGCCGCGCTCGCCGACGCCCGCCGGCGCACCGCAGCCCTCGACGCGCTCGCCGCCGAGCTCACCGGCGTCGAGGTCGAGCTGGCCGAACGACGGGCCCAGGCCGAGCAGGTGACGGCGCTGGCCGATCTCGTCGGCGGTCGCGGCGCCAACACGCTCCGGATGCGGCTGCAGTCCTTCGTCCTCGCCGCCCGGCTCGAGCAGGTCGCCGAGGTGGCCAGCCGCCGGCTGCTGGAGATGTCGGCGGGGCGCTACACGTTCCTGCACAGCGACGCCCAGGGCCGCAACGGCGCCCGCGGCGGCCTCGGCCTCGACGTCCTCGACGAGTACACCGGCACCCGCCGGCCCACCAAGACCCTGTCCGGCGGCGAGAGCTTCATGGCCTCGCTCGCGCTGGCGCTCGGGCTGGCCGACGTGGTCACCGCCGAGAGCGGCGGCGTCCAGCTGGACACCCTGTTCGTCGACGAGGGCTTCGGCACCCTCGATCCGCAGGCGCTCGACGCGGTGATGACCGTGCTCGACGAGCTGCGCCGCGGCGGCCGCACGGTCGGCGTCATCAGCCACGTCGAAGAACTGCGCACCCGCATCCCCAGCCGGCTCGAGGTCGTCGCCGGCCGCGAGGGCTCCCGCCTGGCGAGCTGAGCTCAGACGGGCGTGATCGCCACCCGGGCCAGGGTCGGGTCCTCGGCCCCGCTGTGCGCCGGGAACACCCAGCGCCGGTAGCTGAGGTACCGGATCAGCGTGCCGACCACGATCGAGCCGACGTTCGCGATCTGCAGGACCAGCGCGCTCTCCTGGTCCAGCCCGTAGCGCACGAACGCCACCACGCCCAGCCCCAGCAGCAGCGTGCCGACGTTGATCCCCAGGAAGCGCACGTACTCCTGGCGCAGTCCTGGCCGAGCGCGGTGGGAGAACGACCAGTAGCGGTGGCCGACGTACGCGACGGTCATCGACACCGCCGTCGCGAGGAACTTCGACGTCACGGCCCCGACGCCGAGCTGCGCGTAGAGGAGCTGGAACAGTCCGACGTCGATGAGGAAGCAGACCGCCCCGACCACGCCGAACGCGCTCAACTCCTTCACCAGGTGGCGGGAGGCGCCGGCGACGCGGCGGATCGTCTCGGCCGGGCGCACGTCGGCGAGTCTAGGCCGGGGCGCGCCGCCGGGAGCCGCTGCCGACCTGGTCGGGCGAGCGCCCTAACCTCGGCACTCACCATGGCCCGACCAGACCCTGCCCGCGCCGACGCCGGCCCGGCCGCTGCCCTCGACCCGCGCACCGGACTGCCCGTCGTCGCCATGGTCGGCGGCGGCCAGCTCGCGCGGATGACGCACCAGGCAGCCATCGCGCTCGGCCAGTCGCTGCGCGTCCTCGCGGCCGACTCCGACGACTCGGCGGCGCTGATCGCCGCGGACGTCCGGCCGGGGGACCACCGCGACCTCGAGGCGCTGCGCGCGCTGGCCGAGGGCGCCACGGTGCTCACCTTCGACCACGAGCACGTGCCGACCGGGCACCTGCGTGCGCTCGAGGCCGACGGCGTCCGCGTCGCGCCGGGCTCGGCGGCACTCGTCCACGCGCAGGACAAGCTCGTGCTCCGTCGCAGGCTGGCCGAGGCGGGGGAGCCGCAGCCGCGGTGGGCCGCCGTCCGCAGCGTGGCCGACGTCGTGGCCTTCGCGGACTCGGGCGCCGGCTGGCCGGTGGTCCTCAAGGCCCCGCGCGGCGGCTACGACGGCCGCGGCGTGTTCGTGGTCGGCGGCGCGGACGAGGCCGAGGCGCTGGTCGACGAGTACGACGAGCTGCTCGCCGAGCAGCGGGTGCCGATGGTGCGGGAGCTCTCGGCGCTCGTCGCCCGGTCGCCGTTCGGCCAGGTCGCCGTCTGGCCGGTGGTCGAGACGGTGCAGCGCGACGGCATCAACACCGAGGTGCTCGCCCCGGCGCCGGGCCTGTCCGAGGAGCGCTCGGCCGCCGCGCAGGAGCTCGCCGTTCGCATCGCCGACGCGCTCGGGGTCGTCGGGCTGCTCGCCGTCGAGCTGTTCGAGACGGCGGACGGCGTCCTGGTCAACGAGCTGGCCATGCGGCCGCACAACTCGGGGCACTGGACCATCGAGGGCTCGCGCACCAGCCAGTTCGAGCAGCATCTGCGGGCCGTCCTCGACTATCCACTGGGCTCGACCGCCCCCACCGCGCCCGTCGTCGTCATGGCCAACGTGCTGGGCGGTGCGGCCAGCGCGCCGGACTGGAACGGCCCCGGGCTCGACGAGCGCATGCACCACCTGATGGCGCACTGGCCCGACGTCAAGATCCACTGGTACGGCAAGGGGCAGCGGCCCGGCCGCAAGCTCGGCCACGTCACCGCACTGGGCGACGACCTCGACGAGGTGCGCGCCCGGGCGACGGCGGCGGCCCGCTACCTGGCCGACGGCGTGATCGACCCCGCCTTCGCGTTCCCGACCGAGCACTGACCACCGACTGCGCAGGAGGCCCGCGTGGAGGAGCAGGACGACGACCCCGTCGTCGGCATCGTCATGGGCAGCGACTCGGACTGGCCGATGATGCAGCCGGCCGCCGAGGTGCTGGAGGACTTCGACGTCCCGTACGAGGCGCACGTCGTCTCGGCGCACCGCACGCCGCGGCGCATGCTCGAGTACGCCGAGGGCGCGGCGGAGCGCGGGCTCAAGGTGGTCATCGCCGGTGCCGGGGGAGCGGCGCACCTGCCGGGCATGGTCGCGGCGGCGACGCCGCTGCCGGTCATCGGGGTGCCGCGGCCGCTCGAGCACCTCGACGGCCTGGACAGCCTGCTCTCGATCGTGCAGATGCCGGCCGGCGTCCCGGTCGCCACGGTGAGCATCGGCGGCGGGCGCAACGCCGGGCTGCTCGCCGTCCGCATCCTCGGGGCGTCGGACGACCGGCTGCGGACGGCGATGGCCGCCTACCAGGCCGATCTCGCCGAGCAGGTGGCGGCGCGCGACCTCACTCTCCAGGAGCGTCTGCGCTCGGAATGAGGGCTCCGCGGGCCTAGCATCTACCCGTGAGTAACCACGGGTTGTACGCCCTGCCCGAGGAGCACGAGGCCGTCCGCGAGGCCGTCCGCGAGATCGCCGAGCGGGAGATCGCGCCGTACGCGGCCGAGGTCGACGCCGAGTCGAGATACCCGATCGAGGCGCAGAAGGCGCTCACCGCGGCGGGCTTCCACGCCACGCACATCCCGGAGGAGTACGGCGGCGAGGGTGCCGACGCGATCGCGACCTGCATCGTGATCGAGGAGGTCGCGCGGGTCGACGCCAGCGCCTCGCTGATCCCCGCCGTCAACAAGCTGGGCTCGGTGCCGCTCCTGCTGTCGGCGTCCGAGGGCCTGAAGCGCACGGTGCTGCCCGAGATCGCCTCCGGCGAGGCGATGATCAGCTACGGCCTCTCCGAGCGGGAGGCCGGCTCGGATGCCGCCGCGATGCGCACCCGCGCCCGCATCGAGGGCGACAGCTGGGTGCTCAACGGCACCAAGGCCTGGATCACCAACGCCGGCGTCTCCCGCTGGTACACGGTGATGGCGGTGACCGACCCGGAGAAGGGCGCCAACGGCATCTCGGCGTTCGCCGTCCACATCGACGACCCGGGCTTCTCGGTCGGGCCGAAGGAACGCAAGATGGGCATCAAGGGCTCGCCCACCTGCGAGCTGCACCTGGAGAACTGCACGATCCCGGCCGACCGGATCGTGGGCGAACCCGGCACCGGCCTCAAGACGGCGCTGCGGACGCTCGACTTCACCCGGCCCACGATCGGCGCGCAGGCCGTGGGCATCGCCCAGGGCGCGCTCGACGCGGCGGTCGCGTACGTCAAGGACCGCAAGCAGTTCGGCCGCAGCGTCGCCGACTTCCAGGGCGTGCAGTTCATGCTCGCCGACATGGAGATGCGGATCGAGGCCGCCCGGCACCTGGTGTACGTCGCCGCGGCGGCCGGCGAGCGCGGCGCCGCCGACGTCTCGCGCGTCTCCGCCTCGGCGAAGGCGTTCGCCTCCGACGTCGCGATGCAGGTGACCACCGACGCGGTCCAGCTCTTCGGCGGCGCCGGCTACACGCAGGACTTCCCGGTCGAGCGGATGATGCGCGACGCGAAGGTCACCCAGATCTACGAGGGCACCAATCAGATCCAGCGCATGGTGATCGCACGCAGCCTGCTCCGGTGAACCCGAGGGTCACCGCAGCCTGCTCCGGTGAACCCGAGGGTCACCCTGCAGACCAGCTGACCTGCAGCTCGTTGCGCCGGCCGAACCGCTCCAGGTGCGAGCCGACGACCGACGTGAGGCGCTCGACCTCCGGCTTGGACGGGGCGCTCACCGCCAGGTCGAGGGTGTCCTCGCGCGGCCGCACCAGGCAGTCGCCGTCGCCGAAGACGATGCGCACGCCGTCGGCCTCCTCGACGACCTCGCACCGCCGGCCGAAGTGGGCGGCCAGCTGGTTGGCGTAGCGGACCGGCGTCTCGGTGGCGACGGCGGCCGTGGCGCCGGGCCGGTCAGGCATCGGTGCCGTCGGGGCCATCGGCGAGCAGCAGGTACAGCGCCCGGCGGGCGTCGCCGAGGATCGCCGCGGCCGCGGCGACCTGCGCCTCGGTGCCGGTGCGGCCCACCTGGCGGGTCGCCATGTGCAGCTGCTCGAGCAGACCGCGTAGGTCTGCACCGGCCCCGCGGCCTGTACCGCCGGCGAAGGGGTCCGGCCAGCTCTCGCGTCGGGTCTCGACGTGCTCGCGGCCGGCGTCGGTCAGCGTGACCAGCTTGCGGCCGCTCTCGGCGGTGACGGTGACCAGGCCCTCGTCCTCCAGCAGGCTGATCGCGGGGTAGACGGCGCCCGGGCTGGGCGTCCAGGTGCCGCCGCTGCGGTCGGCGATCGCCTGCATCAGCTGGTAGCCGTGCATCGGCTCCTCGGCGAGCAGCAGCAGGATCGCGGCGCGGACGTCGCCGCGCGGGACGCGGCCGCGGCCTCCGCCGCGGCGGTGCGGCGGGCCGTCGTGCGGTCCGGGATGACCCGGGTGGTGGGGGTGGTGGTGGCGAGGACGGGGATGTCCGCCCTCGCGTCGGTGCATGGGGTTCATGATGTCTCCTGACGTATCGGTACACAGTAACGATATATCGATACTGTCATCTGTCAAACGGGACTCGGCTGCATCCGCACGGCGGAGGCGACCAGCCACCCGACCACGAAAGCGCCCGTGGCGTTGAGCAGGGCGTCGAGGGGCGAGACGACGCGGCCGAGCGGCAGGGCCCACTGCAGCAGCTCGATCGCCGTGCCCGAGGCCAGTGCCAGCGCGGCGAGCCGACCCGGCGATCCCATGGCCGGCCACAGCGCAACAGCCAGGGCGGCCGGCACGGTCAGCAGGCCGAGGTTGCCGACGAGCTGGAGCAGAGCGGTCTCCGAATCCAGCGACGTCGCGTACCAGTGCAGCTCGGTCACCGGAGAGCCCCAGGCCCAGCCGGCGCCGGCGGGCAGCAGCGTCAGGAGGGCGACTCCGACCAGCGACGCCGCCAGGAGCGTGCCGAGGGTCGGCCGCCGGGCGGTCACGCGCCCGCCCCGAGCCGACCGGTCGTGCGGGCGACCAGCGCGCCGATCGCCGCCTCGCCCAGGGCGTCCACCTCGGCCGCAAGGGTCCGGAGCGGCACGGGGCCGGGCGCCCGGAGCATCCGGGTCAGCCGCCCGGCGGCGAGGTCGAGCCGGGCGGGAGCGGGCAGGCCGGACCGGATCGCCGCGGACGGCGGAGGCGGCCAGGGCTCGGCGATCTCGTCGCTCAGCGCGGGGAGGCGGCGCAGCAGATCGCCGCACGCGGCGGCCAGCCGCCAGAGCACGCCGGTCTCGAGCCAGGTCGCCCCCGAGGTGCCGGCCCGTGCCCACCGGAGCAGGACGACGACCTCGCTCCAGACGACGTCGGACACCACGCAGCGCACGGCGGGGTCGGTCGCGCCCCGGTGCGCCAGGACGAGGCGACGCGTCGCGGACGGGTCGTACAGCCAGGGGGTCGGATCGGCCATGCGGTCACGGTTCCCGACCGCGCTCCGCTTTCCCTGGATCCCGCCTGGGCGTCGCCTGGCAGCGCGATCGCGGCGTCAACGCCCGTGGAAGCCGCCCCGACCCGGGCCGCCGTCGAAGAGGAGCTCACCGACCAGCGAGCCGATCAGGAGCACGAGCAGCAGCGCGACGGCGAGCGCCGCAGCGACCCGGGCCCGCGACAGCCCGCCGGACCGGGCCCCGTGCAGGGTCGACCTGACCTGCTCGGTGGCCATCGTCGCCAGCACTCCCCAGCCGGGCGCCGTGTGGACGCGCGGGGCGGGCGCCAGGTCGGCGGTCAGCGGGCCGAGGTCGCGCACGTGCACGGCTGCCCAGGCGGCGGCCATCCGCTCGCTGCCCTCGTCGGGCGTGAGCAGCCCCCGCACCACGGCGTCCTGGAGAACCCGCACCGTGGCGGCTCTGTCGTCGTCCGAGGCACGCATCCCCGGGCTCTCCGCGTGCGGGGCGGTGTGGTCCTGGTCCGGCGGGATCGTCATGCCTGGTCCTCTCGACGGTGCGGGCGCGCGAGAGTCTGCGCTGCCGACCTGTGAGGGGCCTGGGAGAAGGAGGTCAGGCGCTCCCGCTGCCGGCCACCACGGGCAGGCCCGCAGCCGCCCACGCGGAGTAGCCGCCCACGACGTCCGACGCCCGGGTCAGGCCGAGTGAGCGCAGCGCGTCCGCGGCCAGGCTCGACGTGTAGCCCTCCGAGCACAGGACCAGCACGTCGACGTCGTAGCCGGTCGCCTGCGGCAGCCGGGCGTCGCTCGCGGGGTCGAACCGCCACTCCAGCACGTTGCGCTCGACGACGAGGGCTGAGGGCACCCAGCCCTCGCGCGCCCGCTGGTCGGCCGGCCGGATGTCGACCAGCACCGCGCCACTGGCCATCCGGGCGATCGCCTCGGCGGGGGTCACGCGGGTGATCCGCGAGCGCGCCTCCTCCAGCAGGTCGTCGACGGAGCGCGCTCCGGCCGGCCGCTCGAGCAGCGACGTCACCAGTCCACCCCCGCCTTCTCCGTACCGGTGCGCAGCAGCCGGCCGCCGTCGGCGTCGTAGGTGTTCATCTCGCGCAGTGCCGGGGTGTAGACGTGCACGCTGACGGCCGGCTCGCCGCCCTCGTTGCTCACCTGGTGCACGTAGTGGGCGCCGAACTGCCGCACCCGGTCCGCGCCGAGGTGGGCGGTTCTCTCGTGCACACCGGCGGGGCCGCTCGAGACGACGCGCTCGGTCAGCTCGCCGCGGACGACGGCGAAGGCGCCGGCCGAGCTGCTGTGGTCGTGCAGCGGCGTGCCCTGGCCGGGCAGCCAGGACAGCACCCAGATCTGCACTCCGGCGAGGTCGCGGTGCAGGTCGGGGTGGAGCAGGGCGGCGGCGTCCGCCACTTCGAGCAGCTGGGTCCAGCGGCTCAGCGGGCGGTACCGGACCCGGTCCAGCCACCGGTCGGAGGCGGCGGCCAACGCCGCCGCGAGGGCGGCCGGGCCGGTGGGCGCCGGCGGGACGGCGGGGTCGACGGGGAGCGGGCGGGCGTGCTCGAACAGGACGGCGGGGGAGGACATCGGATCTCCTGGGGGCGCGGCGGAGCCGCGGAAGGGAACGGGCGGGAGGCGCGAGGCGGACGGCGTCCGCGTCAGCGACAGCTCGCCGAGCACGTCCTCTTCAGGTCCACGTGCCTGCGCGAGACCAGCCGCGGCGTGGCGGCGCGGACGGCGCGAGTGGCGGGCACGGGCATATGTCTACCATTCCGATCGAGTTGATGTCGCTAACACTCCGGAGGAAGGACGCCGATGCCAGGGGAACGGCTGCCGGACTTCGTCATCGCCGGCGCACCGAAAGCGGGGACGACCGCCCTGCACGCGGCGCTGGCCACTCATCCGCAGCTCTACCTCTCGCCGGTCAAGGAGCCGAAGTTCTACCTGACCGACGGCCGGCCGCCGGCGCAGTCCGGCCAGCGCGGCCCGGGTGACGCGCACAGCGCGCGCGAGTGGGTGTGGCGACGCGACGACTACCTCGCGCTCTTCGACGCCGCGCCGGCCGACGCCGTCGTCGGTGAGAGCACGCCGTTCTACCTCTACGACCGCGCGGCGCACGCCCGCCTCGCCGCCGACGTCCCCGACGTCAAGGTGATCGCGGTCGTCCGCGACCCGGTCGACCGCGCCTGGTCCAACTGGGTGCACCTGCGCGCCGACGGCCTGGAGCCCGAGGCCGACTTCCTGGCCGCCGTCCGGAGCGAGCCGCACCGGATCGCCGAGGGCTGGGCGCCGTTCTGGCACTACCGCAACCTGGGCCGCTACGGCGAGCAGCTGCGCGACCTCTACCGGCACCTGCCCCACGAACGCGTTCTCGTGCTGCGTTACCGCGAGCTGGTCGACACCCCGCGCGACCTCCTGGACCGGGTGAGCACGTTCCTCGGCGTGGACACGGGAGTGGCGCACACGGTCGCGCCGGAGAACGTGAAGCCCTACGTCCACGACACCCCGCAGCACCGGATGCTCGGCCGGCTGGCCCGCGCCGGGGCCGCGCTCGGGGCGTACGCGCACCCTGCGGTCTGGCGCCGGCTGAGCGCGCCGTTGATCGCCGCGATGCACGCCGGCCGGGCGCCCAGGCCGGCCATGCCCGTCGAGGCGCGCCGGGAGGTGCTCGAACCGCTGCTGCCCGACATCGCGCTGCTGGAGGAGCTGACGGGCGAGTCGTTCGCCGACTGGCGCCGCGACACCGGCCGGGGCCACTTCTCTGCCCGCGGGCGGCGATCGGGGTCGGCGCTAGTCGAGCAGCCGGGACACCGCGGCCAGCCGCGAGTCGCCGGCCATCGAGGCGAGCCAGGCCGACCAGCCGGGCCGCTCACGCATCGCCGAGAGAGCCGCCTTGGCCCCCGAGCGGTCGCCGCGGCGGCTCGCGGCCAGCGCCGCGTACAGGTCGCGTGCCCCCTCCGGCGCGAAGATGGCGAGCATCTCGTAGTCGCTCTCGTCGTAGGCGCGCTGGAGGTTGCGCAGCATCCGCAGCTGGGCGACCGGGTCGGCCGAGTCGTCGACCCGGAGGTCCATGCGGACGCCGTCGTCGTCGTCGTCCGCGGGGCTGCCGCTGACGACCAGCAGCGCTGCCGACTGACGCCCGCGCAGGTCGCCACCGACGTCCTGTCCCGCGGTGAGCGCCGCGAGGAGTCGGTCGGCGAGGTCGCCGCGGGCCGCGAGGAATGCCTGCGACATCGCGGGCAGCACGTCGCTGGAGGCCAGCATGTTGCCCTGCACGCTCATCTGGTCGCCGACGAGGTGACCGCTCACCGGGAACGAGCCCTGGCCGGTGTCGGCGGCCACCTGGCCGCTCGCGGACAGGACGGCGACCTGGCGGTCGGCGTCCTCGGGTGCGGCGTGCGCCGCCCGCCGGACCAGCCCCGCGGGTGCGGCACCGTCGGCCAGGCCCGCCAGCAGCATCGTGCCCAGGCCCCGCCGGCTGCGCGCCTGGACGGCGACGACGCCCACCCCGGGACGCACGTTCGGCACAGCCCGGCCGACGGCGAGGATGCAGGAGGAGACGGCGATGCCGAGCTCGCCGGTGGCCGGGTCGCGGGCCACGACCGAGAAGGTCACCGGCGTCCGCCCCCAGCCCGTTCGATCCCTGGCGAACCGCCGCCCGTCAGGCCGGTCGCCCCAGCTCTCGGATGCCCTCGATCCGGCGTCCGAGGGTAGCGGTGACCCGCTCCGCGGACGCGCGGGACGCGAGGCCCTCCGGCACCGCGTGCCGGCACAGCACGATCGACGCGCCGGCGGCCAGCGGGGCCAGCAGCCAGGTGACCGGACCGGCCTCCTCGGCGACCCGCTCGTCGACCAGGACTCGGTCGCCCGCGGCGATGTCCAGTCGCGCGGCGAGCTCGGCCGCGGTGGCGCCCAGGTCGCCCAGAGTCAGCTTCAGCGCTCCGGCGACCAGGCCGGGAGCGGCCGGGTCGGGCGGCGCGAGCGGGAAGAACGAGTCGCCGTGCACCCGCACCTCCGCGGCGTAGTCGCGGGCCGGGCCGACGTAGTCGGTCATGCCTCCGCCGAGCGGATGCAGCGACAGCCCGAGCAGCAGGTCGCCGTCCACGACCTCCTCGAGCGCGCGGAGCCGGGCCTGCTCGGCCAGGACGACGTCGACGCCCGCGAGCGCGCCCTCGTCCTCGGCCGCGGTGTCCAGGACGGCGGCGCCGCAGCTCCAGGTCGCCAGCAGCACGGCGGCGGTCTGCCAGTGCACCGGCAGCGAGACGGCGACCAGGCTCCCGATCGCGACGTCGAACTCGTCCTGCAGGAGGTTCGCCGTCTTGGCGACCCAGTTGGCCAGGGTGGTCGCCGAGAGCTCGACCCGCTCGCCGGTGGCGTCGTCGTAGAACGTCACCAGCGGCGCGGCCGCGTCGCGGCGCAGGGCGGCCGCGAGCAGGCCGTCGGGCAGCAGGGGAGCGGGCGCGGTCACCCGCTCACCCTGTCAGTTGATGCAGTCGGTGTCGGCGGCGGTGCGCGGCTTCTCCGCCGCGCTGCTCGTCGCCGGAGCCGGTGCCTCGGTGACCTTCTGGCCGACGCCGGTGAAGTTCGCGCCCAGCACCACGTGCACGGTTCCCGCCGGGACGTCGCTCGCCTCGACGACCTCCGCCCCCGGGATCGCCTTCAGCACCGTGTTGGCCTGGGCCTCCTCGCCGGGGGCGTGCCGGATCTCGGTCGCCGTGTAGCTCGCGCTGTCGGCGTTGCCGGTGGTGCCGGCGCCGAAGCCCGCCGCGGTGAGGTCCTCCGACGCCGAGGCCGCGAGGCCCGCGATGCCCGAGCCGTTGTAGACGTCGACCGTGACGGCGGACCGCTCGACCGTCGCCGGCGCGGCCGGCGTCGTCGGGTCGGCCTTCGGCTCCGGGTCGGCGGTGAGATCCCGGAAGAACTGGTGCATCGTCGCCTCGTCGGGCAGCCGTGCGATCGAGCCGTGCTCGGGGTCCCGCTCGTCCCCGATCATGGGAATCGTCTGGAAGTCGATGTCGCCGGCGGAGACCGACTGCATCTGCGACGCCAGGTTCATGAGGTTCAGCGACTGGTCGACGGTCAGCGCGTCCGCGGCGGCGGAGACGAGCTCGCGCTGCTTGCCGAGGTCGAGCAGCACGTCCTCGTCGAGCATCTTGCGGATCATGCCGCCGATGAAGGTCTGCTGACGGACGATGCGGTCGTAGTCGCCGCGCGGCAGGCCCTTCCGCTGGCGGACGAAGGCGAGCGCGTCCGCGCCGCTGATCGTCTGCTTGCCCGCGGGCAGGTCGATGCCGGAGTCGGTCTCCTGGGCCGGCGCGCAGAGGTTGACCTCGACGCCGCCGACGACGTTGGAGAGCTTGAAGAAGCCGAGCAGGTCCACCTCGGCGTAGTGGTCGATCTTGACGCCGGAGAGCGCGCTGATCGTCTGGATCAGCAGCTGCGCGCCGGCGGCCTTCTTCTGCGCCTCGGTCGTGCCCTCTGCGGCGCCCTCGTAGCCGTAGGCGTAGGCGGCGTTGAGCTTGGCGTCGCCGTACCCGGGGATCTCGACCAGCGAGTCGCGGGGGAAGGAGACGAACGACGCCTCCGACCCGTCGGCCGGCACGTGCACCAGGATCATCGTGTCGGTGTTCTGGCCCGGCGTGTGACCGGTGGTCAGCTGGTCGGCCAGCTCCTTGGTCAGGTTGGCCCGGCTGTCGCTGCCGACGAGCAGCAGGTTCATCGCCGCGCCGTCGAACTGGTCGACGTTGCCGTCCGCCGGGATGGCGTCGGTGCGGTTGACGGTGGCGTCGGCGACCTCGCCGAGGTACCAGCCCCAGCCGCTCGTGCCGAGGACGGCGGCGGCGGCCAGCGCCGCCACGACCCGGGTGCCCGTGGCCAGCCGACCGAGGCCCGAGCGGCCTCCGCCCCCGGACGACGACGAGCCCACCGACGACGAGCCGACCGACGACGAGCCACACCGACGACGACGAGCGGGGACGCCCGGCGCGCGGGTCGAGGCGAGGCGGCAGCGCCGGCTGCTCGGGCTCGCGGGGGTCGTTGCGTGTCACGGGGATCCTCACGTCGGGCTGGCCTGCTCGGGCGAGCGTCGGTGGTGCTCCAGCGGGCGAGTGGATCGGACCTTATGGCGCAGATCCGCGGTTCCGCGGGAGCGACGCACGACCTTCGCCACACTGGTCACGTCCGGAACTCCCGAATGTGAACGACCCGTCCGTCCCGTCGGTGCCCGGCGGTCGGGGAGCGCTCGCCCCCTCGGCGCGGACCCCTCCGACCTCCATCGGGCCGGCCCTCGCGCAGCGTGATTCTCCGCGATACCTCTGTGTGTCTGCGTGACTGAAAGAGATCGAACGGTGACGATGGGTGCACCGAGCGTCGCTGCACCGCGGCGACCTCCCGCGCGCTCACGACACGGCTGTCGTCCCGCTCCCCTGTCCCCGGGGTGCGGGAGCGCGCGCACGGCAACACGAGGAGCTACGGATGGCGAAGAAGCGAGGGGTGGTCGCGGTCCTGACCGTGACCGCAGTGGCCGGTGCGGGCATCGCCGCGGGGGTCTTCCTCACCCGCGGGATGCCCGGCGGGAACGCGTCGTCCGACGCGGCACCGACGTCGAGCGCTGCCCCGCTCGGCGACGAGACCGGCTTCGAGGACGTCTCGCCCACGGCGACGGCATCGATCGGACCGGACCCGGACTCCGGGCAGTCGGTCGCCACCGACGAGCCGCACGTCGTCACCGACGAGGCGGTGCCGGTCACCGTCACGTACTTCGGCTGGAACGCCGACGCCCAGCAGGTGCAGGTCGGCGGCTTCGTCGGCGGCGTGGTCGAGGAGGGCGGCGTCTGCACGCTGACGCTGACCAAGGGCGGCGCTACCGTCACCGGTCGCAAGAACGCCCTTGCCGACGCATCCACCACCGCGTGCGGCGAGATCGCCGTGTCTCGGGCGACCAGCTCAGCGCCGGTACCTGGCGGGCCGTGCTCAGCTATTCCTCCGACGGGCACAGCGGCACCGCCGAGCCGGTCGACGTCGAGGTCTCGCCGTGAGCGCGACACGAACCCCGCGCGCCCTGATCGGCGCGCTGCTCACGCTGGCCTGCGCTCTCACAGTCCTGACGGTGGGGACGCCGACCGAGCCAGCCGCCCCGCGGCTCGAGCCGGCCGCGGACCTGAGCCAGTGGAAGGCCGGCAACATCATCGCGGACGCCGTGTTCTACGACAGTGACTCGATGACGGCTGCACAGATCAAGAGCTTCCTCGCGCTCAAGGGGGCCAACTGCCAGCAGTCCAGTACCGGCCCGGCCTGCATCAAGGACCTGGTCCTGACGACGTCCTCGCGGGCGGCCGACCCCTACTGCAACCGCTACCAGGGCGCCACGGAGTCCGCCGCGGCGATGATCAAGAAGGTCGGCGTCGCCTGTGGCATCAACCCCCGGGCGCTGATGGTGATCCTGCAGAAGGAGCAGGGGATCATCACCCAGTCGACGCCGTCGGCCCACAAGTACAGCCGGGCGATGGGCTTCGGCTGCCCGGACTCCGCGAACGGCGGGTGCGACAGCCTCTACTACGGCCTCTTCAACCAGGTGTACAGCGCCGCGCGCAAGTTCAAGGTCTACGCCGCGAACCCGGAGGACTACGGCTACCGCGCCGGACGGGTCAACAAGATCCTCTACAACCCCGACAGCGGTTGCGGCTACAGCTGGGTGACCATCGAGAACCAGGCGACCGCGAGCCTGTACATCTACACGCCGTACCAGCCGAACAAGGCGGCCCTGGCCGCCGGGTACGGGACCGGCAACTCCTGCTCCGCGTACGGCAACCGCAACTTCTACAACTACTTCACCGACTGGTTCGGCAGCACCTACGGCCCGGGTCGGGATCCCGACGCACCGGTGGGCCGCCTGGAGGCCGTGCAGGACCGCGGCGACAGCGTGCGAGTACGCGGCTGGGTCTACGACCCGAACAGTCCAGCGTCCAGCGTCCAGGTCAACGTCTACGCGGGCGGCACGAAGATCGGGACGGACACCACAGACGTCGCCCGGCCGGACGTGGCCACCGCCAACTACGGCGTGGGCGACGACCAGGGCTTCGAGGCGACGCTGCCGCTGTCGCAGGGCGAGCACACGGTCTGCGTGTACCCGGTGAACATCGGTGCCGGGTACAGCAACCCCCGGCTGGGCTGCACGACGTTGACGATCACGCCGGCGGAGAGCTGGAACCCCAAGGGCAGGGTCAGCGACATCCGCGTCGCCGGCACGCGGCTCGTCGTCGAGGGCTGGTCCTTCGACCCCGACGCCCCTGCGTGGCCGTCCACGGTGCGGGTCTACGCCGGCACCCTGCGGGCCGGCGACGTCGTCGCCGACGACGAGTGGGCCGCCCTCGGCACGGTGTACCCGACGGCCGGCGACGAGCACGGCTTCAAGCTCGACACCCGGCTGACCGCCGGCAGCCACCGGATCTGCGTCTACTCGTTCAACAAGGGCACCGGCACGACCAACCCGAAGCTGGGCTGCGAGACCGTCACCGTGACCGCGCCGCCGGTGACGGCCGCGATCACCACGGGAAGCCCGCTCGGCCGCCTCGCCGGCGCCGCGCAGGACGACACGGACGGCCAGGACGCGAGGTCACCGGCTGGTCGTTCGACCCCGACGCGGCGACCGCACCGGCGACCGTGCGGATCTTCGCCGGCGCGAAGCTGCTCGACACGGTCGTGGCGGACGGCGACTGGGCCAGCGTCCAGAAGTACTACCCGTACGCGGGCAGCGCGCACGGCTTCCGCTGGCGCGGGATCCTGCCGCACGGCTCGTACGACCTGTGCGTGCAGGGCATCAACCAGGCCGCGGGCAGCAACAGGTCCCTGGGCTGCCGGGCGGTCACCGTCGTCGGCGACCCGGCGTCCAACCCGAAGGGCCGGCTGGCGAGCGCCGCCGACACCGGGGCGGACGTCACCGTCAAGGGCTGGTCCTACGACCCCGACACCCTGACGTCGCCGATCACCGTCCGGCTCTTCGACGGATCCACCAAGCTCGCCGATGTGGTGGCCGACGACGAGTGGCCGGACCTGGCGGTGCACCACCCGGCCGCCGGTACGGCGCACGGGTTCACCTGGGCCGGAGCGCTGCCGGCCGGATCGCACAGGATCTGCGCCTACGCCCTCAACGTGAAGTACGGGACGACGAACCCCGCACTGGGTTGCCTGACGGTCAACGTGGTCAACGGCTCGGCGGAGGAGTCGGAGACGGTGGCGCCGCCGAGCGAGGAGACGACGTCCCCGGCGACGGAGACCACGGAGAGCACGGAGACCACCGGGGCTCCGGAGACGGAGGCGACCGAGACCTCCGGCGCACCGGAGGAGACCGATCCGTCGTCCTCGGCGACGCCGACGACGGACGCGCCCACGCCGTAGGGAAGGATCGGCGCCCGTGCGGCACGCGGTGATCATGGCCGGCGGGTCCGGGACGCGGCTCTGGCCGCTGTCCCGGGCCGCCCGGCCCAAGCAGCTGCTCGACGTCGTGGCCACTCCGGACGGCGGCGCGCACAGCCTGCTCGCCGAGGCGTTCACCCGCCTGGAGCACGTGCTGCCCGCCGAGCGGATCTGGGTCTGCACGGCGGCGCGCTACGCCGACGCCGTCCGGACGGCGCTGCCGCGGCTGCGCGCCGACCGGCTGGTCCTCGAGCCGACGGCGCGGGACACGGCCAACGCCGTCGGGCTGACGGCGGCGCTCGTGCACGACGTGGACCCGGACGCGGAGCTCGCCGTGGTCAGCGCCGACCACGTCATCCGCCCGGTCGACCGGTTCGCCGACGCGCTGCGGACCGCCTACGACGTGCTGGCCGAGCGCCCGGACGCCCTGGTGACCCTCGGCGTCACGCCCACCTCGCCCGCGACGGGCTTCGGCTACGTCCACCGCGGTGCGCCGACGGCCGTCCCGGGAGCCAACGAGGTCGTCGCCTTCGTGGAGAAGCCCGATCTGGCCACCGCCGAGGCCTATCTCGCGTCCGGCGAGTACCTGTGGAACTCCGGCATGTTCGTGTGGCGGGCGAGCACCGTGCTCGACGCGCTCGCCGCGCACCTGCCGGCCACCGCCGAGGGGCTGAAGGCGATCGTCGCGGCCCCGGTCGGGCCGGCGCGCGACGCGGAGCTCGCCGAGGTCTTCCCGACGCTGCCGAAGATCAGCGTCGACTACGCCGTGCTGGAGCCCGCCTCGGCGGAGCCCGGGCGGGTGGTCACCGTCGCGCTGGACGTCGACTGGCTCGACGTGGGGTCGTGGCCGGCGCTGGCGCACACCCTGGCGACCGACGGTGCGGGCAACGCAGTCGCCGGGCAGGCGGTGCTGCTCGACGCCGCGGGCAACGTGGTGCTCGTCCGACGACCCGGAGCACCTCGTCGCGCTCGTCGGCGTCCGCGACAGCGTCGTCGTCGCCACCCGCGACGTGACCATGGTCTGCCCGGTCGGCGACGCCGAGCGGGTCAAGCAGCTCCTGGCCGAGGTGGAGGCCCGGTACGGGTCCCGCTACAGCTGACGGCCCTGGCTAGCCTCGCGGTCATGAAGAACTACGACGTCGCCGCGGTCGTGACGGGCGGAGCCTCCGGGCTCGGGGAGGCGACGGTGCGGGCGCTGGTCCAGCGCGGCGCCGCCGTCACGGTCCTCGACCTCGACGAGGCCCGCGGACAGGCCCTGGCCGCCGAGCTGGGCGGGCACACGACCTTCGTCCGCACCGACGTCACCGACGAGGCCTCGGTGCAGGCGGCGATCGACGAGGCGACCGGCAAGGACCGGCCGCTGCGGATCGCGGTCAACTGCGCCGGCATCGCCTGGGCGCAGCGCACGGTCGGCCGCGACGGCGAGGCGCACGACCTCGGCGCCTTCACCCGCACGGTCATGGTCAACCTGGTCGGCACCTTCAACGTGCTGCGGCTGGCCGCCGCCGCGATGGCCCGCACCGAGCCGGGCGAGGACGGCGAGCGCGGCGTCGTCGTGAACACCGCCTCGATCGCCGCCTACGACGGGCAGATCGGGCAGATCGCCTACGCGGCGTCCAAGGGCGGCGTCGTGGGGCTGACCCTGCCGGCGGCGCGCGACCTGTCGTCGGTCGGCGTCCGCGTGTGCACCATCGCGCCGGGTCTGGTCGACACGCCGATGCTCGCCGGACTCCCGGAGGAGACGCGGACCGCGCTGGCCGCGGGCATACCCTTTCCGAAGCGCCTGGCGCGCCCGGCCGACTACGCCGAGCTCGCCCTGGACATCGTCGAGCACGGGTACCTCAACGGCGAGGTCTTCCGGATGGACGGCGCCCTGCGCATGGCGCCCCGCTGACCCTCCACCCGCCCGCCCGCCCGTCTTCCCCGGAGCACCTCCTGACCAGCACCCTCGCGGCACCTTCCGCCGAGGCCCCGGCGTTCGAGGACGCCTGGACGCCGGCCTGGCCGCTCGACGTCCGCCGCTCGCTCTCGCCGCACCTGCGCGGCACCGGTGACCCGACGCTCCGCTACGCGCCCGACGGTGCGTGGCGCACCACGTCGACCCCCGACGGCCCGGCCACGGTGCGCATCGCCGTGTCGGGCGGCCGGGTGCGGGTCGCGGCGTGGGGCGCCGGCGCGGAGCGGGCGGGTGCCGCGGTCCCGGGCTGGCTGGGCGCCCACGACCGGCCCGAGGACTTCGAACCGACCGGGCACCCGCTCGTCGAGCGGGTGCACCGCCAGGCGCCGTGGCTGCGGCTCGGCCGCACCGACCGGTGCTGGGACGCGATGCTGGCCGCCGTTCTGGAGCAGAAGGTGACCGGCATCGAGGCGCACCGCACCTGGCGCGAGCTGCTGCGGTTGGCCGGGGAGCCGGCCCCCGGCCCGGCGCCGGCCGGCATGCGGGTCGTGCCGTCGGCCCGGTCGGGTGCTCGAGGTGACCGACTGGGAGTGGCACCGGTGCGGCCTGGACGGCGCCCGCCGCCGTGCGCTCCGGGCGGTGGCCACGGTGGCGCACCGGCTCGAGCCGGACGACGG
Source organism: uncultured Actinomycetota bacterium (assembly GCA_963777095.1). Classification (GTDB taxonomy): domain Bacteria; phylum Actinomycetota; class Actinomycetes; order Mycobacteriales; family Geodermatophilaceae; genus CAVZOY01. Next base: position 906,274 of record CAVZOY010000002.1, on the reverse strand, counting down.
CTGCGACTCGGTCACGCTGCAGAAGCGGATGCGGACGGTGCCCGGCATCGGCATCTGGACGGCGGCCGAGGTGGCCCAGCGGGCGCTCGGCTGCCCCGACAGCGTGAGCTACGGCGACTACCACACGAAGAACCTGGTGGGCTGGTCGCTGGCCGGCCGCAAGACCGACGACGACGGGATGATGGCGCTGCTCGAGCCATGGCGCGGGCACCGGCAGCGGGTGGTGCGGCTGCTCTCGATCGGCGGGAGCATGCCGCCCAAGCGCGGGCCCCGCATGGCGCCCACGAACTACCGCGGCTTCTAGTCCGCTGCCGTCCCGAGCCACAGCCGGCCGACCAGCGAGCTGCCGCCGGGGGTGCCGACGGGCTCCCAGCGCGTCGCCCACCCGGCCGCGTGCAGCTGGACGATCGCCGCGCCGACCAGGGCGCCGAGGGACAGCGCGGTCGTGACGTTCCAGGCGTCGGTCAGGTGGACGTCGACGGCGCCGTCGTCCTCGCCGCCGTAGCGCAGCACGACCGGGAACTCCGGCAGCGCCGCCGTGGCCACCCGGAACGCCTCGGCCACCGCGTCCCGGTCGCCGGGGCGCGGCACCAGGTCCTGCGCCGGGGCGCGCGAGCCGACCAGGTCGCGCGCTCCCCATGGGAAGAGGTCGTCGGCCGGGTCGCGCACCAGCGGCCGGGTGCCGCGGTCGTCGTCGGGAGCCCGGTGCTCGATCCCGCGGACGACGGCGACGGGGACGCCGGCGAGCTTGCCCTTGACCAGGTCCGCCGCGGCGGCGAGCTCGTCGACCAGTGCGACCTGGCTGGTCTCGAGGCGGTTGCCGTGGGCGTCGACCTTGCCCCGGTGGTCGACCAGCGCCGGCAGACCGGCCGAACCGATCGCCACGTCGGTGAGCCCCTCGCGCCAGGTGCGCCCGAACGTGTCGCTCACGACCACGGCGACGTCGACCCCGCGCAGCTCGCGGAGCCGCTCGCGGAGCCGGCGGGCGGACGCGTCGCCGTCCTCGGGCAGCAGGACCAGGGCGTCGCTGCCCACGTTGGAGGCGTCCACCCCGGCGGCGGCGACGACCCAACCCTGCCGGGTCTGCACGATCGCCAGCGGTCCGCGGCGGGCGAGCACGCGCACGGCCTCGTCCTCGACGATCTGCCGGCGGAGCGCCTCGCGGTCGGCGCCCGGCGGGACGGGCACCAGCCGGCCCTCGACCTTCGACACGACCTTCGACGTGACGACGAGGACGTCGCCGTCGCGGAGGTCGGGCTCGGCGTCCGCGATCGCCGCGGCGAGGTCGTCGCCGGGGGCGAACTCGGGCAGCCCGCGAACGGGGCGGATCGTGACGGCGTCCGGGACCCGTTCAGACACCGGCGGCGTCCAGTGCGGCGCGGGCCAGTGCGGCGGTGGCCTCGGGGGAGGACATCAGCAGGGGAACCTCGCGGACGTCGACACCGGGCACCGTCGCGCCGTCACCGGTGTGCACGAGCCACGCGTCGAGCAGGCCGCCGGCGGTCCGGCTGCCGTAGTGCCGCCCGACGCCCTCGGCGCTGACGTCGATACCGAGCACCGGCAGGCAGCGGTCGGCCATGCCGCGGACGACGGCGCCGCCGACGATCGGTGAGACGCCGACGATGCGGCCGCGGGTGGCGAGCAGCGCCTCGCGGAGTCGAGGGACGCCGAGGATCGTGCCGATGGACACGACCGGGTTCGACGGCGCGAGCAGGACGGCGTCCGCGGCCGCGAAGGCCTCCGCGACCCCGGGCGCGGGGCGGGCGTCCTCCACCCCGACCTGGACGAATGCCTTCGCGTCGAGCGTGGCCCGGTGCCGGACCCACCACTCCTGGAAGTGGATGGCCTGCTGACGGCCCGTCTCCGGGTCGTCGACGACGACGTGGGTCTCCACGCGCTGGTCGCTCATCGGCAGCAGCGTGACGCAGGGCCGCCACCGGTCGGCCAGCGCCGCGGTGACCGCGGACAGGGGATAACCGGCGTCGAGCATGCGGGTGCGGACGAGGTGCGTCGCGAGGTCGCGGTCGCCGAGGCCGAACCAGTCGGGATCGGCGCCGTAGGCGGCCAGCTCCTCCTTGACCGTCCAGCTCTCGCCGGCCCGGCCCCAGCCGCGGTCCTCGTCGATGCCGCCGCCGAGGGTGTACGTCACCGTGTCGAGATCCGGGCAGATGCGCAGGCCGTGCATCGTCACGTCGTCGCCGGTGTTGACGACCGCCGTGATGGCGGCCTCCGGCGCCGCGGCGCGGATCCCGCGCAGAAAACGAGCCCCTCCGGTCCCACCGGCGAGCACAACTATTTCCACGAAACGCATCGTGCCCCATGGTCAGTTGTCGACTGTTAGTGCGGCGTGTCGTGGTGCTGAACAGAAGTGCGCAAACGTTGTGTGACAACTGGGGCAGGTGTGGCGAGTCGCTTACACCGAGCAAAGTTGACGCCCGAGCAACGACACGCGTGTAATTCCCCGGCGTCGACGAGTTCGAGACCCGGGAGCGGCCCGGGCGACGGACCCGACGAAGAGCGAGAGGGGACGCATCGTCATGGCAGAGGTCTCGTGGTTGAGCGACTACGTGAACGGGCCCGACCGGTCCGAGCGCGCCGCGCGGGCTGTCCAGTCGATGGATGCCCCCGGCGGTTCGGCCTTCGACCGCACGTTCGCCGGCCAGGGCATCGCCGGCCTGCTGGGCATCGGCCTCGAGGCCGACGCCCAGTCGTGGCAGGAGCGGGCGCTGTGCGCCGAGACCGACCCCGAGGCGTTCTTCCCCGAGAAGGGCGGCTCGACCCGCGAGGCCAAGAAGATCTGCACCGGCTGCGAGGTCAAGGCCGAGTGCCTCGAGTACGCGCTGGCCAACGACGAGCGCTTCGGCATCTGGGGCGGGCTCTCCGAGCGCGAGCGTCGCCGCCTCCGCCGCCGGGCGGTCTGAAGCACCCTCCCGTCCGCGTTTCCGCCTCGCACGCTCGGCGGAAGCGTCTGGACGGGGCCGCGGTGACGGGTCGAGCCGCAGACCCGGTCACCGCAGAGATCGCGCGCCACAGCCGCCGACGTCCGACGTCGGCGGCTGTGGTCGTATTCGGGTCGTGACGACGCAGGCGTCTCCTCCCCGGGGAGCCGCTCCGCGGGCCCGCGTGCTCGCCGGTCGGGCGCGGGTCGTTCGCGAGGTGCGGGCGTCGGGTCCGCTGGCGGCGCGGCTGGGTGCGCCGCTTCCGGCCCGAGGGCCGTGGTTGACCGCCGTGCTGAACAGCCTGGCCGCGCGCCGCTCGCTCGCCCGGCCCGTGGCCGTGGTGGTCGACGAACCCCCGGGCGAGGTGCCCGCCGCGGCGGCCTTCCTCACGGTGCGGCCGGGTGTTCCGACCGTCGTCCGGCTGCTGACCGCCGCCGCCGGCCCGCTCCCGGGCGGTCGTCCGCCGGCACGCCTGCTCGCCCGCGACGAGCCGGCTGCGGAGGCCCTCGCCGACGGGATCGTCGCCCTGCTGGCCGCCCGACGCGGACCGTGGCGGCTCGACCTCGCCGGGCTGCCCCTGGGTGACCCGACGCTGCGGGCCCTGGCGGCTCGCCTCCCGACGGCGACCCTGGCCAACGAGCGCAGCGTCCGGCTGGTCGACGAGTTGTCCGGGGTGGAGCGGACCACGGATCCCCGCGAGATCGACCGCCTGCTGCCGTCGCTGCTGCCGCCGGGGAACCGCGGCTTCCTGCGCGCGGCGGTCCGGCTGCACGCGGCGCTCGGTGCGGTGGAGGTCGCCGTCGACCGCTCCGGCGGGAGTGGGCTGGTGACCCTGCTCGACGGCGCCGACCGCTGGCCGTGGTGGGGGAGCGCCCCGTCGGGACTGCGGACGGAGATGGGCGCGCCGCTGGTGCGGCTGACCGCCGCCGGGTGGGCGGGGCGGGGACTGACCGACCGCGTCAGCGGCCGCCGCGGAAGTCGGTGAGCAGCGGATCGTCCACCGCGTCGGCGCGCTGGGTGCCGAGGTGCAGCGCGCCGGTGGCGTCGCCCCCGTCCGCGGCGATGTGCACCGTGAGCGGATAGACCCGGCCGGTCCACGCGGGTGGAGAACCGGCCGGCCGGACGTAGGTCGGGAACCTGCCGCTGATCCGCAGACCGTCGCCCTGCTCGGTCACGGTCAGCGCGGGCGTAGGAAGCTCGGCGTACTCGGTGGGCAGGCGCCGGCAGCCGGCAGCGACCGGGTCGACGGGGGCGGTGTCGGTCAGGCAGTTCCACACCGGCAGGCGGACGTGTGCGAGCGCCGGGCCGCCGGGCACCTCCGCGGCGGTGACGCTGACGCTCGGGTAGGCGGCCGTGATCCCGACCGCCCGCCGCTCGAGCACGAGGCCCTCGAAGGCGAGGCGTGCGAACACACCGTCGTCGCCGATCGGCACCGACGTGGTCATGAGCCGGCCGGCACCCGGATCGCCGGGTTCGGGCTGCTCGGGAGGGGCGGTCAGGTCGGGCACGTCCCAGGTCGGCGGCGCGGGCACCGAGCGTTCGGCAGCGGGGGTCGACGGGTCCCGGCCGCTGAACACGGCCAGCGCGGACGCGACGCCGATGAGCAGCAGCGCGACCGTCGCCAGCACCAGCAGGACCCGTCCGGGAGCCGTTGCGGCGGACGCGGTCGCGGCGGTGGCCGAGTGTGCGGGAACCCGCCGGCGGGGCGGAGCCGCCGCGGGCTCCGGAGCGGCGAGCGGCGGGTCCCCGCCGCCGATCCCTGGCTGGGAGTCGTCGCGTCCGGAGCGATGCCGGGCGGCTGGTCGAGGAACCCGGGGAGGTCGTCCTCGGTCCACCCGCCGGCCGTGTCGGACACCGGCTCGGTCTCGGGGCGGGACCGCACCGGACGCCGACGACGGTCCTGCCCGCCGGAGGGTGGTGGCCGCCAGCGCCAGCAGCCCGGCGAGCAGGACGCCGAGGACGACGCCCAGCACCAGCCAGGGACCGGCCGACGCCGCCGCGAGATCCATCGCCGCCAGCATCGCAGGGCGCACGTCCGGCCCTGGCCGCCCGGTCCGCCCGCGACGAGGCAGGGCGGACCGGGGGACGGCGGCGGGTCAGAACGGCGGCGGGTCGTCCGGACCGGGTGGGGGAACCCAGCGTGGGGGCGGTCCGGCCCGGGGTGGTGCGGGGCCGGCGTGTGCGCCCGCAGCCTGCATGCCGGGTGGCCGGTCCACGCGGGTGACGCCGCTGGGGGTGGTGACGACAAGGGTGCCCTCGGGAGTCAGGACGAACGACCAGCCGCGGCCGAAGGTCTTCAGCCGGTGGTGCCGCCGGCACAGGCAACACAGGTTGTCGCAGTCGGTCGTGCCGCCCTGACAGTGCGGCACGACGTGGTCGACGTCGGCCCAGGCCGCACGGGTGGTGCAGCCGGGCATGCGGCAGCGGCGGTCGCGGGTGTGCACGAACCGGTACTGCGGATCGCTGGGGCGGTAGCGGTCGACCGCCGGCGGACGGTCGACCAGCCCGCAGCCGCAGTCGCTGCCGGGCGGATGGTCGGGGCAGCCGCGGCGGACGATGTGGCCCAGGTCCCGGGGGCTCAGCAGAGCGCGCAGCGCGCCATCGGGGTCGGTGAGCGCGAACTGCAGGCTACCGCCGGTCGGAGGCTGCAGCCCGCCGGGGCACAGCGCGTCGACCCGCTGCAGCAGCTCGCGCAGGTGTCGGTGGGTGATCGGCTGCCCGTTGACCTCGCCGACCGGGCTGCGCCGGCCGGTCGGATCAGCTGCTGCGGCAGCGGCGTCGCCGGCCGCCGGTGCGGGTGCGGGTGCGGATGCGCCGGCGGGGTCGAGCATCGTCACGTCGGCATCGACCAGCACCAGCGGGGCGGCGGGCTCGGGATCGGGGTGGGCGCCGGCCTCCAGCGCGTCGAGCGGGGCGATCACGGTGACCCGGGCACTGAACGGCGGCCGGTCGGGGTCGGTGTCGGGCCCCAGGATCCGTCGCAGCACAGCCTCGCAGCGCAGCACCCCGATCGGCCGGGGATCGCCTGCTGCCTTGGCGGCGCGGGCCGCTTGATCGGCCACGTCCCAGCAGGCGTAGGCCTCGTCGGTCGACAGGTCGACCCGGAACTCCGACCGGCCCGGGGCTTCGGGATGCGGGCGGACCACCGCGTCGGCGGTGCGCTCCGCCCGGCGCCGACGACGTTCGGCGAACAGCGCGTCGTGTGCGACGAGCTCCGCACGCACGGCCGCCCGCAGCCTCGTCACGGTCAGCTCGGTCGCCCGCGGCAGCACGGCCGCCTCCACCGCGAGCAGTACGAGCGGCTCGGTGCTCGGCGACTGGACGACCTCGGCGGCGATCGCCCGCGCCCGGGGCACGTCCAACTCCCCGTCGGCGAGCGCCCGCCAGGTGCCCGGCAGCCGATCGTGCAGCGTCGCAGTCAGCGCCCAGGTGTGCGACGCCGACGTCACCGACGTGCCCAGCGCCGCGGCCAGCTCGTCGACGAAGAACTCGCTCACCCCCGGCGGGGTGTCCGGCGCGGCGGCCCAGTCCGGCGACCCCGCGCCCGGCTGCCCGGCCGGCCGGTCCTCCGACGACGGGCGGTCCGCGGCGAACGACACGATCACCGCCGCCTCGTACGCCGCCAACTGCGCCTTCAACCGCTGCACCCGGCCCAGCTCCGCCGCCTTGCCGCCGGCCGTCCGCGCGGCGACCGGCAGCAACTCGGTGAGTCGCGTCGGGCGTACCTCCACCCCCTCGGGCACCGGCCAGTCGGCAGGCGGCGGATCGAGCGGAGCCACCGTCAGCCCCACTCCGAACCCGTCTCCGTCGAACACATGAGCGAGTCAACCGGAGGGGTACGACAATTCCGGGATGACGCTGCCCTGGCCGCTGCTCTGGCTGATCGACCCGGCGGGTGCCTACTGGGCGCGGCGCACCCCCTGGTTCGACGGCCCCACGTTCCGCGGCGGCACCGTCTTCGGCCCCGGCGTCCCGGGCGGCAGCCGGCAGGCGACGGCCGAGGAGCTCGAGGCGATGCAGCCCGACGCCGGAGACGACGACCGGTACGAACGCGACCTGCAGGCCGCCGCGCGCCGGTGGGCTCCCGAGCTGCGCCGGGCTGCCGAGCAGCTCCTGACCGACGGCACCACGAGGCTCCGGCTCGGCGGAACGGACGTCGACGCCCGCATCGTCCGTTTCTGGCGCGGCGACTCCCTGCTGGAGGTCCGGTACCGCCTGCCAGACGGCGAGGGGGAGTCCCGCACCCGCATCCCACGGCGTCCGGAGCCCGACCTGCTGGTCGACTACCTCGCCCGCGCCGCGACGAAGGGCTGAGTCAACCCGTCGGGTCGATCTCCTCGGGATCGCGGCCGAGCAGCACCGCCACCTGGTCGACGACGACGTCGCGCACCAGATCCGCGAGGTCGTCCCGGTCGTGCGCGCGGATCTCGAGCGGACGCCGGTAGACGACGATCCGCGGCGGGATCTCCTTGCCGTTCTCGCGGTGGGCCGACAGCACCCGCGCCAGCGGCACGCTCCCGTCGTCCAGGACGTCGGCGTCGAGCACCACCTCGTCCGGCGACGTGTGCTCGACCCACGGCACGTCCTCGACGGCGAACTCCACGCCGGCGAGCTCGCGTTGCCACCGGCGCTCGATGTCCTCGACGGCGTCCAGCACGAGGTCGTCGAACTGCTCCGCGCGACTGCGCGCGAGCGGCACGTCGGCGGGCACGAGGCGGCCACGCAGACCACGTCCGTGCCGGTCACGGCGCGGTCCGGTCGGTCGGCGGGGCGGGCGCGTCATCTCGACGGAGAGGGTACGCACGCGTCGTCCGACTGAGCAGGACGTCCGGCGGTGACGTGACCGTCAGGGGCGATGAACGGTGCCGGAGCCGGTGTCGGGACCCGCGGGGCCATCGTGCAGGATGGTGCGCCCACCCCGATTTCCGGTGCGCCTAGTGTCGCCGACGCGGGTGCGGGATTACTGTGCCCCGCGTGAGGAACCCGTGGTGAGGCAGTCACGTCGCTGCTCGCGCAGCGGCTGCGCCCAGCCGGCCGCGGCGACCCTGACGTACGTGTACGCCGAGTCGACCGCCGTCGTCGGCCCGCTGGCGACGTTCTCGGAGCCGCACAGCTACGACCTGTGCGAGTTCCACGCCGAGCGGCTGACCGTGCCCCGCGGCTGGGAGGTCGTGCGGCACGAGATCGACCCCGAGGACTCCGGTCCCACCGGCGACGACCTGCTCGCCCTGGCCGACGCCGTCCGCGAGGCCGCCCGTCCCGAACCGCCGCGCGATCCGGCGGATGACGGCAGCGGCACGCGCCGCGGTCACCTGCGCGTCCTCCCCGACCTGACCTGACAGGCGTCGCGGCGGACGTCGCAGCCCGCCGATAGGGTCGCCCGCGTGCGGAATCTCTCCCAGCTCGTCAAGGCCTACGACGTCCGGGGCGTCGTGCCCGACGACTGGGACGAGGACGTCGCCCGGGCCCTGGGCGCCGCGTTCGCCGAGTTCGCCGTCGTCGACAGCGGTGCAACTGCCGTCGTGACCGCGTACGACATGCGCGAGTCCTCGGTGCCTCTCTCGCGCGCCTTCGCCGAAGGGGTCATCTCCCGCGGGGTCGACGTCGTCGAGGCCGGCCTCGGCTCGACCGACCTGCTCTACTTCGCCGCCGGCTCGCTCGGGCTGCCCGGCGCGATGTTCACCGCCAGCCACAACCCGGCGCAGTACAACGGCATCAAGTTCTGCCGCGCCGGCGCTGCGGCCATCGGGCAGGACTCCGGGCTGGCCACCATCCGCGACCTCGCGACGCGCGACGCGTACGAGCCCGTCGACCGCATCGGCAGTGTGACGAGCCGCGACGTCCTCGCCGAGTACGCGGCGCACCTGCACTCGCTGGTCGACCTGGCGCAGATCCGCCCGCTCACCGTCGTCGTCGACGCCGGCAACGGCATGGCCGGGCACACCGTGCCCGCCGTCCTCGCCGGGCTGCCGCTGACGGTCGTGCCGCTCTACTTCGAGCTCGACGGCTCGTTCCCCAACCACGAGGCCAACCCGCTGGACCCGGCCAACCTCGTCGACCTGCAGCGGGCGGTCCCGGAGCACGGAGCCGACATCGGCCTGGCGTTCGACGGCGACGCCGACCGGGTCTTCGTCGTCGACGAGCGCGGCGCGCCGGTCAGCCCGTCGGCGGTGACCGGGCTGGTCGCCGTCCGCGAGCTGGCCAAGGGCCACGGCCGGACGGTGATCCACAACCTGATCACCTCGCGGGCCGTGCCGGAGATCGTCCGCGAGCACGGGGGCAGACCGGTGCGCACGCGGGTCGGGCACTCCTTCATCAAGGAGGAGATGGCCCGCACGGATGCCGTCTTCGGCGGCGAGCACTCGGCGCACTACTACTTCCGGGACTTCTGGCGCGCCGACACCGGCATGCTGGCCGCGATGCACGTGCTCGCGGCGCTCGGCGAGCAGGGCCGCCCGCTGTCGGAGCTGACCGCGGCGTACGAGCGCTACGCGGCCTCCGGAGAGATCAACTCGACCGTCGCCGACGCGCCCGGCCGCATGGCCGCCGTGCGGGAGCACTTCGCCGAGCAGGAGGGAGTGACGATGGACGACCTGGACGGCCTGACGGTCGACCTGCCCGACGGCGCGTGGTTCAACCTGCGCGCCAGCAACACCGAGCCGCTGCTGCGGCTCAACGTCGAGGCGGCCGACGCCGCTCGGATGGCGCATGTCCGCGACGCGGTGCTGGGCATGGTGCGGGCATGAGCACTCCCGCTCGGTCTGGACCCGCAGCTGCTGGAGATCCTCGCCTGCCCCGACACCCACCACACGCCGCTGACCGTCGACGAGCAGGCCTCGGAGCTGGTCTGCCCGACCTGCGACCGCGGCTTCCCGGTGCGCGACGGCATCCCGGTGCTGCTGCTCGACGAGGCCCGTCAGCGCGGAGGCGGCACGCAGTGACGTCGCCGGAGTTCGCCGAGGAGGTCTTCGACGACCTCGAGGTGCTCCGGGCACGTGACCCGCGGGGTCTGCTGCCCGCCGTGGCGGGGGCCGGCGCCCAGGTGCGCGAGACCGCCCGGCTGACCGAGGAGGCCGGTCTGGAGCGGGCCACCTCCGGCGGCCGCCCGCGCGGTCTGGTGATCGTCGCCCGGCGCGAGGGAGCGGTCGCGGCGCGCCTGCTGCGGGCCCTGCTCGGGTCGAGCAGCCCGGTCGCCGTGGACGTCGTCCCCGGACCGGACCTGCCGGTGTGGACCGGCCCCAGCGACATCGCCGTCGTCGCCACGCGGACCGGTGCCGGCCGCTACGCGGTCACGCCCGCCTACGAGGCCGCCCGCCGCGGCGTCTCGCTGCTGGGCATCGGCGCGGAGGACGCGCCGCTGCGCGCCGCCTGCTCCACCGCCCGCGCCCCGTACGTGCCCCTGCCGCCCACCCGCGTGCGCCACACGACGCTGTGGTCCCTGCTGACGCCGATGCTGCAGCTGGCCTCCGAGCTCGGCCTCCTCGGCGAGGGCGTCGCCGACCCCGAGGCCATCGCCGCGGCACTCGACGAGGTGGCCGCCGAGTGCGGACCCGCGCAGGAGTCCTTCGTCAACCCGGCCAAGACGCTCGCCCTCGAGCTGCTCGACGCGCTGCCGGTCATCGCCGCCGAGGGGCCGCTCGCGGGCGCGGCAGCCACCCGCGTCGCCGACCAGCTGCAGACCCTCGCCGGGCTGCCGGTCGTCAGCTTCCGGCTGCCCGACCAGCGGGTGGCCGCCTGCTCCGTGCTCGGCGGCCCGCTGACCACGCAGGAGGACGACGACTTCTTCCGCGACCGGGAGGCCGGCACCGGACGGCGGCTGCGGTTGCTCACCATCCGCGACACCGACGCCGGCACCCACGACGGCGGCGGCGAGCGCGAGCCGCGGTCGGCGTCCGAGGCGATGGCCCAGGTGCTGCGCACCGCCGGCGGCAACAGCGTGCCGGTCAGCGCGCTCGCGGAGCACGGCGACCCCGAGCGCTACGGCCGCCTGCCGCGGCTGGCCCGGCAGCTGGCCGTCGCCGACTTCGCCGCCGTCTACCTCGCCCTGGCCCTCGACGCCGAGCGCGCCCGGGCTTAGTGCGCCTTCGCCTCGGGCGCCGGGTGGGCCTTGCGACGGTGGAACGTGAGGCTCATGACCAGCACGATCAGGGCGCCGACCACGAGCCCGAGCAGGGCGCTGGCGAACGTGTTGACCAGCCAGGCCGACGACCGAGCCGAGCGCTCCGGTCGCCTCCTTCGCCGCCTCCTCCAGGTGGTGCACGAACTCGTACAGGACGTGCAGGCCCAGCTCGTCGGTGCCCACCAGCAGGATGTGACCGCCGACCCACAGCATCGCGGCGGTCCCGATCACGGTGATCACGGTGAGCAGCCGGGGCATCGCCTTGACCAGCCCGTGGCCGAACCTGGACACGGCCTTGCCTGGGCGCTGTGACAGGGACAGCCCGGCGTCGTCCATCTTCACGATGAGTCCGACGACGCCGTACACCAGCACGGTGATGCCGATCGCGACGATCACCAGGATGATCAGACGAGACACGAACGGCTCGTCGACCACCTCGTTCAGCGAGATGACCATGATCTCGGCGGACAGGATGAAGTCGGTGCGGACGGCCCCGGACACGATGGTCTTCTCGTCCGGCATCGCCTCCTCGCCGGCTGCGGAGTCGTCGTGGTGGCCGCCGCTGATCTTGTGCCACACCTTCTCCGCGCCCTCGTAGCAGAGGTAGGCGCCGCCGATCATGAGGATCGGGGTGAGCAGCCACGGCAGGAACTGGCTGAGCAGCATGATCGCGGGCAGGATGATGAGCAGCTTGTTGCGCAGCGATCCGAGGGCGATCTTCCGGATGATCGGCAGCTCGCGCTCGGCCGCGAGGCCGTGCACGTACTGCGGCGTGACGGCGGTGTCGTCGACGACGACGCCCGCGGCCTTCATGCTGGCCCGTCCAGCTGCGGCCCCGACGTCGTCGACCGATGCCGCGGCGGCGCGCGCCAGCACCGCCACGTCGTCGAACAGGGCTACGAGTCCACCGGCCACGGGGGAAGTCCTTCCGGTCGGGTCAGCAGGTGCGTGCTCTCCTCCTGATAGTGGTCGGTCCCGTCGTTCCGTGCGCGCGGGCCCTCGAAACAGAGCGCGCGCGGCAGGGCTGAGGGCGCGACGATGGACGCAGGGCAACCGAGGAGTGGGACATGAGCACGGAGACGTCCGCCGCGAGCGGTACCGGCGAGCACGCCGGTGAGCACGGCGACGCCGCCGGTGGCCACGGGGGCGGCCACGGCACGAAGGCGATCATCGCCGCACTGATCGCCAACCTGGGCATCGCGACGGCGAAGTTCATCGCCTTCCTCGTCACGGGCGCGTCGTCGATGCTGGCCGAGGCGATCCACTCGGTGGCCGACTCCGGCAACCAGGTGCTGCTGCTCGTCGGCGGCAAGCGTGCCGCCCGGGCCGCGACGCCCGACCACCCGTTCGGCTACGGCCGCGACCGCTACATCTACGCGTTCATCGTCGCGATCGTGCTCTTCAGCGTCGGTGGCCTCTTCGCGATCTACGAGGGCTACCACAAGCTGACCCACCCCGAGGAGCTCACCTCGCCGTGGTGGGCGATCGGCGTCCTCCTGGTCGCGATCGTGCTGGAGAGCTTCTCCCTGCGGACGGCGGTCAAGGAGACCAACGCGGTCAAGCCGCCGGAGCAGAGCTACTGGCAGTTCATCCGGCACGCCCGCCAGCCCGAGCTGCCGGTCATCCTGCTCGAGGACCTCGGGGCCCTCATCGGCCTGGTCCTCGCCCTCATCGGCGTCAGCGCGGCCGCGATCACCGGCAACGGTGTGTTCGACGGCCTGGGCACGATCGCCATCGGCGTCCTGCTGGTCGGAATCGCGATCGTGCTCGCCGTCGAGACCAAGAGCCTCCTGCTCGGCGAGTCGGCCACCCCGCAGGACCGGGGCAAGATCGAGCAGGCCCTGAAGGGCGCGGGCCTGTCGATCATCCACATGAGGACCCTGCACCTGGGCCCCGACGAGGTCCTGGTCGCCGCGAAGATCGCCGTCCGGCACGACGAGACCGCCGAGGGCGTGGCCCGCGACATCGACGCCGGCGAGGCGGCGATCCGCGCCGCCGTCCCCATCGCCCGGGTGATCTACCTCGAGCCCGACATCCGCCGCGGTCCGGCGAACACCTCCGGATCCGGCGCGGCGCCGCGGGTGTGACGCGACCCTCGCCCTGAGGGTCCGCGGCGGGGGGCACAGTGGGAGGCATGGACGGGGACCGCACCCTGCTGTCGCCGGCCCGGCGCCGCGCCGATCGGGCGGCGCTGGCCGACGAGGTCGTCGACGTGCTGGTCATCGGCGGCGGGGTCACCGGCGCCGGCGCCGCGCTGGACGCCGCCAGCCGGGGGCTGTCGGTCGCGCTGCTCGAGGCCCGCGACTGGGCGTCGGGGACGTCGAGCCGGTCGAGCAAGCTGATCCACGGCGGCCTGCGCTACCTCGAGCAGCTCGCCTTCCCCCTCGTGCACGAGGCGCTGCAGGAGCGCTCCCGGCTGGTGCGCACCATCGCCCCGCACCTGGTCACGCCGCTGCCGTTCCTGCTGCCGCTGACCGCACCGGTCTGGCAGCGCGCCTACTACGGCGCCGGGGTGGCGCTGTACGACGGGCTCGGCGCGGCGATGGGCGCCGACCGCGGCATCCCCGCCCACCGGCACCTCTCCAAGCGGGCCACTCTGGCCGCGTTCCCGGGGCTGCGCCCCGACGGCGTCCGGGGCGCCATCCGCTACTGGGACGCCCAGGTGGACGACGCCCGCCACACCCTCGCCGTCGTCCGCACCGCCGCCGGCTACGGCGCCCGGGTGCTCAGCAGCGCCCGGGTCACCGGCCTGCTCCGGGACGGCGACGGGGGAGCGGCCGCCCCCGTCGTCGGGGTGGACGTCGCCGACCTCACCGACGGCTCCTCGTTCTCCGTCCGGGCCCGCAGCGTCATCGCGGCGACGGGTGTCTGGAGCGACGACGTCGGCGAGATGCTGGGGGAGTCGGCGCCGAGCCTGCGGGTGCGCGCCTCCAAGGGCGTGCACCTCGTGGTGCCGCGGGACGCGATCGACGGCGGCAGGCGGGCGGGGAGGCGGCTGTCCCGGCCGACGGCCTGATCCTGCGGACGGCGACCAGCGTGCTGTTCGTGATCCCGTGGGAGGACCGCTGGATCATCGGCACCACCGACACCCCGTGGCGGCTGGACCGGGCGCACCCGGCCGCCTGCAGCGCCGACATCGAGTACCTGCTCGGCGAGGTCAACAAGGTGCTGACCCGCCCGGTGCCGCCGGACCGCATCGTCGGCGTCTACGCCGGCCTGCGGCCGCTGCTGGCCGGCGAGTCCGACGAGACCAGCCGGCTCTCCCGCGAGCACGCCGTCGTCGCGCCGGTGCCGGGTCTGGTGCTGGTCGCCGGCGGCAAGTACACGACCTACCGCGTCATGGCCGCCGACGCCGTCGACGCCGCGGCGGCCGCGCTGCCCGGCGTCCCGGACTCCCGCACCGCGCACCTGCCGCTGGTCGGCGCGCACCGCTGGACCGCCGTGCGCGACACCGCCGGTGCGCTCGCCGCGGAGCACGGCCTCGACGAGGCCGCCGTCGAGCGCCTGCTGCACCGGCACGGTGACCGGACGGCCGACGTCCTCGACCTCGTCCGGCGCGACCCCGCTCTCGGCCGCCCGCTCGAGGGCGCTCCCGGCTACCTCGCCGCCGAGGTGGTGCACGCGGTCGCCGCGGAGGGCGCCCTGCACCTCGACGACGTGCTCACCCGGCGCACCCGGGTGTCGATCGAGACGCCGCACCGGGGCGTCGAGTCCGCTCCCGAGGTGGCCGCGCTGATGGCCGGAGTGCTCGGCTGGGACGAGGAGCGGACGGCCCGCGAGGTCGAGCACTACGACGCGCGGGTGGCCGCCGAGCGCGAGTCGCAGCGGATGCCCGACGACTCGACGGCCGACGCCGCACGGCTGGGCGCACCGGACGTGCGCGCTTCCGCCGTCTGACCCCGGGGAGTGAGAGCGGGGCAGGGCTCACCGTCGAGGGCGTTCCGCGACACCGACTCGCCCCGTAACGTGCCCAGACGATGTGGCAGCTCACCTGTGCGGTCCGGCACTACCCGTGGGGTAGCCGGACGGTCATCCCCGAACTGCTCGGGCAGCCGTCCCCGGCGGACCGGCCGCACGCCGAGCTGTGGGTGGGTGCGCACCCCGACGAGCCCAGCCTGCTGGACGACGGCCGGCCGCTGGACAAGGCGATCGCCACCGAGCCCGAGACCCTGCTGGGTGCGCGCGTGGCCGAGCGGTTCGGCGCGCGACTGCCGTTCCTGCTCAAGGTGCTGGCCGCCGACGCCCCGCTGTCGCTGCAGGCGCACCCGAGCATGGAGCAGGCGCAGGCCGGTTACGAGGCGGAGGAGGCGGCCGGGATCCCGCACGAGGACCCGACCCGCACCTTCAAGGACCCGTACCACAAGCCCGAGCTGATCCTGGCGCTGACGACGTTCGAGGCCCTCTGCGGCTTCCGGCCGGTCGAGGGCTCGCTGCACTGCCTGGCGAAGCTGGAGGTGGCCGAGCTCAAGCCGACCATCGCCGCGCTCGCCCGTGGCGGCCTGCGCGCGGTGATCCCGCAGCTGCTCGCGCTGGACGCCGAGCGGCGGGTCGAGCTCGTCGAGGCGGTGGCGGAGTCCGCGAGCCGGTTCGTCGCCGCGAACGACCCGGAGTTCATCAACACCTACACGTGGGCCGCCCGCCTGGCCGCGGCCTACCCCGGCGACCCCGGCGTCGTCGTCTCGCTGATGTGCAACCACCTCAAGCTCGCGCCGGGCGAGGCGGTGTACCTGCCCGCGGGCAACCTGCACGCCTACCTGTCGGGCGCCGGGATCGAGGTCATGGCCAGCTCGGACAACGTGCTGCGCGGGGGCCTGACCGGCAAGCACGTCGACCTCGCCGCGCTCATGGAGGTCCTCGACTTCACCGACGGTCGGATCCCCACCCTCACGCCGGTCCCCGGACCGGGCGGGATGCGCTACCCGGTGCCGATCGAGGACTTCGACCTGACCCGCGCCGAGGTCCGCGAGGACGCGCCGGCGACGCTCACGACGCCCGGCCCGCAGGTGGTGCTGTGCGCCGAGGGGCGGGTCGTCCTGGCCTCGTTCGACGGCGAGCTCGTGCTCGAGAAGGGCCGGTCGGCGTTCGTCCCGGCCGGTGCGCCGGTCAGCGCCCGCGGCGACGCCGTGCTGTTCCGCGCCACGACCAACCTGTAGAAGGACCTCCTCCTCCCCACCCCTCGCACGCTCGGGGCGGGACCCGGGAGGAGGCCGTTCCAGACATCATCGGGGTACCCTGGACCGCGGCACGAGCCCCGCCGAAGCCTCGGCATGCTCGCTCTCCCCGTCCACGGGGATCGCAGCGACCTTGCATCCGACACCGCATCGCCCGGCTCGTCGGCCGGGCGGATCTGGAGCGACATGACCGCCAGCACGAGCACCCGCGCACTGACCGACGGCGACTTCAAGGTCGCCGACCTCTCCCTCGCCGGCTTCGGCCGCAAGGAGATCACCCTCGCCGAGCACGAGATGCCCGGCCTCATGGCGCTGCGCGAGGAGTACGGCGACGAGCAGCCGCTCGCCGGCGCCCGCATCGCCGGCTCCCTGCACATGACCGTGCAGACCGCCGTGCTCATCGAGACGCTGCAGGCGCTGGGCGCCGACGTCCGCTGGGTGAGCTGCAACATCTTCTCCACCCAGGACCACGCCGCGGCCGCGGTCGTCGTCGGCGACGGCACCGCCGACCGGCCCGCCGGCGTCCCCGTGTTCGCCTGGAAGGGCGAGACCCTGCCCGAGTACTGGTGGGCGACCCAGCGGCTCTTCGAGTTCCGCGACGAGAGCGGCGAGGTCGTCGGCCCGAACATGCTCCTGGACGACGGCGGCGACGCCACCCTGCTGGTGCACCTCGGCACCCGCTTCGAGGCCGAGGGCGCCGTCCCGGACACCACCGAGGCCGACTCCGAGGAGTACGGCGTCATCCTCGACGTCCTCCGCGAGAGCCTGGCCCGCGACCCGCAGTACTGGACCCGCATCGGCCAGGGCCTCAAGGGCGTCACCGAGGAGACCACGACCGGCGTCATGCGCCTGTACGAGCTGGCCCGCGACGGCCGCCTGCTCTTCCCGGCGATCAACGTGAACGACTCGGTCACCAAGAGCAAGTTCGACAACCTCTACGGCTGCCGGCACTCGCTGATCGACGGCATCAACCGCGCCACCGACGTGATGATCGGCGGCAAGGTCGCGGTGGTCTGCGGCTACGGCGACGTCGGCAAGGGCTGCGCGGAGTCGCTGCGCGGCCAGGGCGCCCGGGTGATCGTCACCGAGATCGACCCCATCAACGCCCTGCAGGCGGCCATGCACGGATACGAGGTGACCACGCTCGACGAGGTCATCGGCAAGGCCGACATCATCATCACGGCCACCGGCAACAAGGACATCATCTCGGCCGACCAGCTCGGCCGGACCAAGCACCAGGTGATCATCGGCAACATCGGGCACTTCGACAACGAGATCGACATCGCCGGCCTCGCCCGCACCCCGGGCGTCGAGCGGACGACGATCAAGCCGCAGGTCGACGAGTGGCGGTTCGCCGACGGCCACACGATCATCGTGCTCTCCGAGGGCCGGCTGCTGAACCTGGGCAACGCCACCGGCCACCCCAGCTTCGTCATGAGCGCCTCGTTCTCCAACCAGGTGCTCGCGCAGATCGAGCTGTGGAGCAACCGCGCGGCCTACGAGGGGCGGACGCCCGGCGTCACCGTGCTCCCGAAGAAGCTCGACGAGCACGTCGCCCGGCTGCACCTCGACGCGCTCGGCGTGAAGCTGACCGAGCTGACCAAGGTCCAGGCCGACTACATCGGCGTGCCGGTCGAGGGCCCCTACAAGAGCGAGCACTACCGGTACTGACGGGCCGCAAGGGCCCGGCGGAGCCGAATTTCCTGGTCCGCCCACCCGCCCGGGGCGACTCCCCCGGGCGGGTGGGGCCGGATCCGGGGTCCGGGGGCGCAGAATGGGCCCCGTGCCACCGACTGCCACCCAGAACGGTCCCAGCCGCGGCCGAGTCCTGGTCGTCGACGACGACGCCGCCCTCGCCGAGATGCTCGGCATCGTCCTGCGCCGCGAAGGCTATGAACCGGCCTTCGTGTCGGACGGCAACCGCGCGGTCAGCGTCTTCCAGCAGACCCGGCCCGACCTCGTCCTGCTCGACCTGATGCTGCCCGGCCGCAACGGCCTGCAGATCTGCCAGGACATCCGCACCCAGTCGGCCGTGCCGATCGTGATGCTGACGGCCAAGGGCGACACGATCGACGTCGTCCAGGGCCTGGAGGCCGGTGCCGACGACTACGTCACCAAGCCCTTCAAGCCGGTGGAGCTGGTGGCGCGCGTGCGCGCACAGCTGCGCCGCGGCGAGACCGGGCAGGCCGAGACGCTGTCGATCGGCGACGTCCAGATCGACGTGCCGGCCCACCAGGTCACCCGCGACGGTGGCCCGGTGCAGCTCACCCCGCTGGAGTTCGACCTGCTGGTCGCGCTCGCCCGCAAGCCGCGGCAGGTGTTCACCCGCGAGCTGCTGCTGGAGCAGGTGTGGGGCTACCGGCACGCCGCCGACACCCGGCTGGTCAACGTCCACGTGCAGCGGCTCCGGGCCAAGATCGAGAAGGACCCGGAGAAGCCCGAGGTCGTGCTGACGGTCCGCGGCGTGGGCTACAAGGCCGGCCCTCCGTGAGCCGCGTGAGTCCCCTCGGGCGGCCGTGACCCGCTCCGACACCCGTCGTCCGGCTGCGGTCCCCCCGCCGTCGGACGCCCCGTCGTCCGCGCGACCCCGCCCACAGCACACCCTCACCCGGATCCGGCGCGGGCTGCGCCGCCGTGCCACCAAGCTGCGCCGCCGCAGCCGCCGGCTGTTCCGGCGGCTGGCCCGCCGGGCGGTACGCCTCTGGCGCTCGTCGCTGCAGATCCGCGTCGGCGCGATCACCATGCTCGTGGCCGGCACGGTGGTCGTGATCGTCAGCCTCGTGCTGTTCAGCCAGATCCGCGACCAGCTGCTGCGGGTCAAGCGCGAGGCGGCGATCGACCAGGCGCAGCAGGGCGTCTTCTTCGCCCAGGGCCAGGTGACCGGCATCGCCGCCGGCGATGCGCCGAGCGTGCGCTCGGCGCTCGAGCGCACGGTGCAGCAGCTGCTGCAGCGCGGCAGCGCGGCCGGTGACTTCGACGTCGTCATGGTCTACCGGACCGGCTCGCGCGAGACGCCCGCCGTCAGCCGGTCGTACATCGCCGACGCGCTGCCCGCCGACCTGCGGGCCGACGTCGCCGACGGCAACCAGTCGTACAAGTACGCGCTGATCCCGGACGACGAACGGGATCCGCAGCCCACGCTGCTGGTCGGCGCCCCCGTGCCCACGAACCAGCCGGGCAGCGAGGAGATCGAGCTCTACTTCGCCTTCCCCCTCGACCAGGAGGAGGCGAGCCTCGCCCTGATCCGCGGCACGGTCGTGATCATCGGTGTGGCCCTGACCCTGCTCGTGGTCGGCATCGGCGTGCTGGTGACGAGGCTGGTCGTCGACCCGGTGCGGCAGGCCGCCGGCACCGCGCAGCGGCTCGCCGAGGGCGACCTCGAGGAACGCATGGCCGTGCGCGGCGAGGACGAGCTCGCCCGGCTGGCCACCAGCTTCAACGCGATGGCCGACAGCCTGCAACGGCAGATCACCCAGCTCGAGGCGCTCTCCCAGCTGCAGCAGCGGTTCACCTCCGACGTCTCCCACGAGCTGCGGACGCCGCTGACCACGGTCCAGATGGCCGCCGACATCCTGCACGAGGCGCGCGAGGACTTCCCGCCGCACGTAGCCCGCTCCGCGGAGCTGCTGCGTGCGGAGCTGGACCGGTTCGAGGCCCTGCTCACCGACCTGCTCGAGATCAGCCGGTACGACGCCGGCGCCGCCGTGCTGGACGCCGAGGCCACCGATCTCGGCGCCCTCATCGGCCGGGTGGTCGAGGGCATGGAGTCGCTCGCCGACCTGCACGACAGCGAGCTGGTCGTCGCCGCCCCCGAGGAGCCGGTGATCGCCGACGTCGACGCGCGGCGCGTCGGGCGGGTGCTGCGCAACCTGGTCGGCAACGCGATCGAGCACGGCACCGGCAAGCCGGTCGAGATCACCCTCGCGTGCAACCGGACGGCGGCCGCCATCACCGTGCGCGACTACGGCGTGGGCCTGTCGTCGGCCGACGCGCAGCACGTGTTCGACCGGTTCTGGCGGGCCGATCCGTCGCGGGTGCGCACCGTCGGCGGCAGCGGGCTGGGCCTGTCCATCAGCCTCGAGGACGCCCGGCTGCACGGCGGCTGGCTGCAGGTGTGGGGCCAGCCCGGGCACGGCGCCCAGTTCCGGCTCACCCTGCCCCTCACCGCCGGCGGCGACCTCAGCAGCTCGCCGCTGCCGCTGCGCCCGGCCGTCGTCCGCCGGCACGGCCTGGGCCCGTACCCGGCGCTCGGGGCTCCGGCCGGAGACGGCGGACCGGCCGACGCCGATCTGGACGACGACCCCGACGCCGTCGACGAGGACGAGCTGGAGGCCGTCGACGACGAGGGCCTCGACGACCTCGACGACGACCTGGACGACGACGAGCTGGTCGGGAAGCCCGCCCAGCGGAGCAGGCGATGAACCGGCGCGGGCACCTGGCCGCCCTCGTCGTGGCCGTCCTCGCGCTGGGCGCCTGCTCGACGGTGCCCACGAGCTCGCCCACGGTGCCGATCACCCAGGTGCCGGCGCGGCAGGACGCCGAGGTCGGCATCGAGCCGCTGGCCCCCGAGCCGGGCGCCTCCCCGGAGGACATCGTCCGCGGGTTCATCGACGCGTCGGCGAGCACCGGCCGCGGCCACCCCGTGGCTCGCGAGTACCTCACCCAGGCGGCGCAGGACAGCTGGGCAGACGCCGGCGGCGTGACGGTCATCGAGCCCGGCTTCGCCGCGGTCACCCGCAACGAGGGCGTGGTCCGGCATGAGCGCCCGGACCGTGGGCACCGTCGACGAGCGCGGCATCTTCTCCGTCGGTGGCGACCGGTTCGTCCGTGACTTCACCGTCGAGCTCGTCGGCGAGGAGTGGCGGATCGCCGACCCGGAGGACGGCCTCGTCATCCTCGAGCCGGACTTCGAGCGGGTCTACGACCAGCTCAACGCCTACTTCATCGACCCGACCGGCAAGCGGGTCGTGCCGGACCCGCGGTACCTGGTCGTCGGCGAGGCGCAGCCCACGGCGCTGGTGCAGCGGCTGTTCGAGGGACCGTCCCCGGCGCTGCGGGCAGGCGTGGACAACCCGCTGCAGGGTCTGGCCCTGCGCCGTCCGGTGACGGTCGACGGCTCGACCGCCACGGTCGACCTCACCGGGCTGCCGGCCGAGCCCGACCCGCCGCTGCGGCAGATCAGTGCGCAGCTGGTGTGGACGCTGCTGCAGTCGCGGATCCGCAGCGTCGAGGTGCTCGTCGAGGGCGAGGCCGTGTCGCTGGCGCAGGTGCCGCGCGCGCAGACCACCGACGACTGGGCCGCCTACGACCCCGACGCCGTCCCCGTCGACGCCGTCGGCCACTACGTCGACGACACCGGTGCGCTGCGCACCGCGCCCGACGGGGAGCAGGCGCCCGGGCCCGCGGGGGAGGGCGCCTACGACCTGGTGAGCGCGGCGGCGTCGTCGAACCCCACGTCCGGGGAGCTGGCGTTCCTCGCCGCCGTGACCGCGCCCGACCGGGCGGGCGACCAGAGACTGCTCGCCGGCCCGTACGGCGGGGAGCTGGCCGCGGTGCTGCGCCGCAGCGGCAGCCTCACCGCGCCGACGGTCGCCGGCACCCGTCCGGAGATCTGGACCGTGCGCAACGGCACCGACGTGGTGCGGGTGCTGCCCGGCGCGACGCCGCAGGAGGTGAGCGCGTCGGCGCTGGCCGGCATCGGGCACGGTCGACGTGCTGCAGCTCTCCCCGGACGGCGTTCGTGCCGCGCTGATCATCGACACTCCGTCCGGCCCTGTGCTGTACCTCGGCACGGTGGTGCGGGGCGACGAGGGCGCGGTCGTGCTGGGAGACCTTGCGCGAGGTCAACCAGGCGATCGAGGACGCCGTCGACGTCACCTGGCGGACCAGCGACACGCTCATGCTGCTCGCGGACGACCCCGCCGGCGACGCCGTCGTCCCCTACGAGGTCGGCGTCGACGGCTGGGGGCTCACCGAGGTGCCGACGTCCGGTCTGCCCGCCGACGCGACGACGATCGCCGCCGCGCCCAACCAGGAGCCGCTGGTGAGCGCCGGCGATCCCGAGGGTGGCGCCGCGCCGACGATCTGGCGGCTGATCGGCGTCACCTGGGTGACGCTGGTTCTCGGCGCCCCGCCGCAGCCCGGCACGGAGCCGTTCTACCCGCTTTGATCCGCTGTCCACAGATCCGGCCGCGGGCCTGGGCGGCCGGGCCGCCGCGCGACAGGCTGGAGCGGTGACCGGGCTGGCGGCGGCGCTGACCGACCTGGTGCTGCCGCGCACCTGCGCCGGGTGCGGGGTGCCCGGCTCGGTGCTCTGCCGCTCGTGCTCCGCGCTGGCTCGCCGTCCCGTCCGTGGCCGCGCCGCGGCGGGTGCCGTGGGGCTTTCCGCCGACCGTGGCGGCCGGGCCCTACGCCGGCCCGGTGCGTCCGGCGGTGGTCGCGTTCAAGGACCGCGGCCGCGCCGAGCTCGTCGCGCCCCTGGGGACCGCGCTGGCGCTGGCGGTGACCGCGCTGGTGACCGCCGTGGGGGAGCGGGCCGTGGTCCTCGTCCCCGTGCCCAGCTCGCGGGCGGCGCTGCGGTCGAGGGGGCGCGACCACGTGCGCGAGCTCGCCGTGCGGGCGGCGGCGGAGCTGCGCGCGGCCGGCATCGCCGCCGAGGTCGCACGGGTGCTCGTCCGCCGGGGCCGGGTGCGCGACTCGGCCGGGCTGGCCGCGCACGAACGGCGCGCCAACCTGGCCGGATCGTTCGCCGTCCGCGGGCGGGTGCCGGCCGGTCTGCTCGTCGTCGTGGACGACGTGGTCACCAGCGGCGCGACGCTCACCGAGGCGGCCGCGGCGCTGACGGCCGCCCGGCCGGACGGGCTCCCGGTGGTCGCCGCGGTCGTCGCCGCGACGCCGCGGCGCGTCGCGGACGGGTCTTCGGGAGGCCACCTGGGAGTTCTCCGGGACGGCAGGGTGAACACCCCTGATCGACTGTCGGACCGGCGGGCGACGGACTAGCGTCGAAGCGATCACAGCCGACCCAACGGGAGGTCTGATGGAGATCGTGGTCCGTGGCCGCAATGTCGAAGTTCCGGAGCACTACCGAACCCACGTCGAGGACAAGATCGGTCAACTCGACCGGTTCGACGGCAAGCTGAAGATCCTCCGCGTCGACGTGGAGCTGTTCCACGAGAAGAACCCCCGCCAGACCTCGCACTGCCAGCGCGTGGAGATCACGCTGCGCGGCAAGGGCCCCGTCATCCGCGCCGAGGCCGCCGAGCCCGACTTCTACGCCGCGCTCGACGCCGCCTCCGCCAAGCTGGACGCCCGGCTCCGCCGCGCGGCCGACCGCCGCCGGGTGCACCACGGACGGCGCACCCCCGCCAGCGTGCGCATGGCCGACAACAGCGTCGACTCCGGCGCCCACGAGCTCCCGATCAGCGGCGTGCTGGACCGCGACCGGCAGCTGGCCGACGGCCCGCACGTCACCGACCTCGACGAGCACCTGCCCGGGCAGGTCGTGCGCGAGAAGCACCACCCCGCCACCCCCATGACCGTCGACCAGGCCCTCCACGAGATGGAGCTGGTCGGCCACGACTTCTTCCTCTTCCAGTGCGCCGACACCGGTCAGCCGACCGTCGTCTACCGACGGCACGCCTTCGACTACGGCCTCATCCGACTGGTCGACGTACCGCTCAACGGCTCCGCTCCCGTCAGGCAGCCGGCCGCCGAGCCCGTCACCGTCTGACCTCGGGCAGTCGCCCGGTGACGATCTCCGTCACCGGGCGGCTCGCCCGACCCGCCCGAACAGCACCGCGTCGGCCCGCCTGCCCGTCGCGGTACTCCAGGCAGCCGCGCACCACGCCCTCCTCGGCGAACCCGGCCCGCCTCGCGACCGCCTGCGACGGCGCGTTGTCGACGTCGGTGAACAGGTGCGCGCGCGGCGCCCCGTGCGCGAGCGCCCAGTCGGCCAGCCCGCGCGCCGCCTCCGCCGCGTAGCCCCGGCGCCGCGCCCAGGGCGCGATCCAGTAGCCGATCTCGGGGCCCAGCCGGCCGGTCGTCAGGGAGTGCAGGCCGCACATGCCCGTCAGTTCGCCGTCGGCCTCGACGGCGAACGCGAGGTCCCGGTGTTCGTCCCGGCCCTGAGGCGCGATCTCGGTGACGAACCGGACGGCCTCCTCCCGGGTGTACGGGGAGGGCAGTGCGGTCAGCCAGCGCTGGTTCTCCGCGTCCTGGCAGGCGCGCGTGATGGCGTCGACGTCGTCCTCGCGCGGCGGGCGCAGCACGAGGCGCTCGGTGCGCACGGTCTCGCTGGTCAGGTCGACGTCGGTCAGGTCGAGGGCCATGCCCCATGGTGCGGGCGGCCCGGCCGCCGCCGCGAGCGGTTATCCGGGCGCCGGGTCGCTCGGCAGGCGGGAGAAGAGCAGGGCGTCGCCGTGCGGGCGGTCCCGGTAGGGCAGGCAGGCGCGCATCAGGCCCTCCTCGACGAAGCCGGCGCGGCGCGCCACCACCTGCGACGGGACGTTGTCGACGTCGGCGAGCAGGTGCACGCGGTGCGCGCCGTGGGCGATCGCCCACTCCGCGAGCGCGGCCGCGGCCTCGGCGGCGTAGCCGCGCCCGCGGGCCCACGGCGCGATCGCGTAGCCGACGCCCGGCCCGAGCAGGCTCTGCGGAAAGTGCAGGCCGGCCGAGCCCACGAGCCGGCCGTCGGCCTCGATGACCGAGAGCAGGCCGCGTCCCTCGGCGCGCTCCTCGATCCGCTGGGCGACGAACTCGACGGCGTCGTCCCGGGTGTAGGGCACCGGCATGGGCAGCCAGCGCTGGCTCTCCGGGTCCTGGTTGGCGCGCAGGATGTCGTCGACGTCGTCCTGCCGCGGTGGGCGCAGCACGAGTCGCGCCGTGCGCACGACCTCGGTGGGCAGGTCGACGCCCGTCAGGTCCACGGCGGGTGGGAGCGGCGTCATGGCGTCAGGCGTTGCCGAGGATGCGGTCGACGGCGATCTCGATGACCACCCGCGCCGGGTTGACCCGGGGCTGGCCGGTAGCGCTCGGCGTAGCGGCGCTCGGCCTCGGCGACGGCCTCGCGGTCGTCGCGGACGACGGCCTCGCCCTCCAGCGTCACCCAGCGGCGGCCCTCGACCTGGCAGACGGCGACCCGTGGCCGGCCGTCGCGCACGTGCCGCGCCTTGGCCGACGTCCCGGAGGTGATGACGCGGGCGAGCCGCGTGACCGGGTCGAAGGTGACGCCGACCGGCACGACGTGCGGGGTGCCGTCGGCGCGCAGCGTCGTCAGCGTCGCGAGGTGCCGCTCGGAGAGGAAGGCGAGCAGGTCGGGGCCGAGGTCATCGAGATCGTGGGCCACCCGACGAGGTTACGGTTCCGCCCCGGCCGTTCCTCTCCGACGGTGCTGGCGTCTCCGCCTACGCTGGGGGTGTGGTCCTTCAGAGAATCCTCCGTGCCGGCGAGGGCAAGATCCTCCGACGACTCAACCGGATCGCCGACGCGGTCGAGTCGCTCGCGGACGACTACACCGACCTGAGCGACGCGGAGCTGCAGGCCAAGACCGACGAGTTCAAGGAGCGCTACGCCGACGGCGAGTCGCTCGACGCGCTGCTCCCCGAGGCGTTCGCCGTCGTCCGCGAGGCCGCGACCCGCACGCTCGGCCAACGGCACTTCCGGGTGCAGATCATGGGTGGCGCGGCGCTGCACCTCGGCAACATCGCCGAGATGAAGACCGGTGAGGGCAAGACCCTCACCGGCGTGCTGCCGGCCTACCTGAACGCGCTCACCGGCGAGGGCGTGCACGTGGTCACGGTCAACGACTACCTGGCCAAGCGCGACGCCGAGTGGATGGGCCGGGTGCACAAGTTCCTCGGCCTGTCGGTCGGCGTGATCCTCTCCGGCGAGCAGCCCGCGCACCGGCGCGAGCAGTACCTGTGCGACATCACCTACGGCACGAACAACGAGTTCGGCTTCGACTACCTGCGCGACAACATGGCCTGGAGCAAGGCCGACCTCGTGCAGCGGGGGCACCACTTCGCGATCGTCGACGAGGTCGACTCGATCCTCATCGACGAGGCGCGCACCCCGCTGATCATCAGCGGCCCGGCCGAGTCCAGCGCCAAGTGGTACGGCGAGTTCGCGCGGATCGTGCCGCTGATGAAGCGCGACGTCCACTACGAGGTGGAGGAGGACAAGCGCACCGTCGCCGTCACCGAGGAGGGCGTCGAGTTCGTCGAGGACCAGCTCGGCATCGAGAACCTCTACGAGGCGGTCAACACGCCGCTGATCGGCTACCTGAACAACGCGCTGAAGGCTCGGGAGCTCTTCCACCGCGACCAGCAGTACATCGTCACCAACGGCGAGGTGCTCATCGTCGACGAGTTCACCGGCCGCGTGCTGGCCGGGCGGCGCTACAACGAGGGCATGCACCAGGCCATCGAGGCCAAGGAGAAGGTGCAGATCAAGGACGAGAACCAGACCCTCGCCACGATCACCCTGCAGAACTACTTCCGGCTCTACGACCGGCTCTCGGGCATGACCGGCACGGCGCAGACCGAGGCCGCCGAGCTCTCGCAGACCTACAACCTGGGCGTCGTCCCGATCCCGACGAACCGGCCGATGGTCCGCGAGGACAACGCCGACGTCATCTACAAGACCGAGACGGCCAAGTTCGACGCCGTCATCGACGACATCGCCGAGCGCACCGAGGCCGGTCAGCCGGTGCTGGTCGGTACGGCCAGCGTCGAGAAGTCCGAGCTCCTGTCGAAGATGCTCATGCAGGCGCAGATCCCGCACGAGGTGCTCAACGCGAAGAACCACGCGCGCGAGGCGCACATCATCGCCCAGGCCGGCCACGTCGCCGCCGTCACCGTGGCCACCAACATGGCGGGCCGCGGCACCGACATCCAGCTCGGCGGCAACCCCGACTACATCGCCGACGAGGAGCTGCGTGCCCGCGGCCTGTCGCCGGCGGAGACGCCGGAGGAGTACGAGGCCGCCTGGGACGACGCGGTCGAGAAGGCCAAGGACAAGGTCAAGGCCGAGCACGAGAAGGTCGTCGCGGCCGGCGGCCTGTACGTGCTGGGCACCGAGCGGCACGAGAGCCGCCGGATCGACAACCAGCTGCGCGGCCGCTCCGGCCGGCAGGGCGACCCGGGCGAGTCCCGGTTCTACCTGTCGCTCGGCGACGACCTGATGCGCCGGTTCAACGGCCCGATGCTCGAGTCGATGATGACGACGCTGCGCGTCCCCGACGACCAGCCGATCGAGTCGAAGATGGTCACCCGGGCCATCCGCTCGGCGCAGACCCAGGTCGAGCAGCAGAACTTCGAGGTCCGCAAGAACGTCCTCAAGTACGACGAGGTGCTCAACCGCCAGCGCACCGTCATCTACGACGAGCGCCGCAAGGTGCTCGACGGCGAGGACCTGCACGTGCAGATCCAGTCGATGGTCGACGACGTCATCGGCGCCTACGTCGACGGCGCCACCGAGACCGGCTACGCCGAGGACTGGGACCTCGACCAGCTCTGGACCGGCCTCAAGGCGCTCTACCCGGTCGGCATCACCGTCGAGGAGCTGCTCGACAAGGTGGCCGAGGGCGACCAGTCGGCGCTGACCGCCGACGTGCTCAAGGCCGAGCTCCTGGACGACGTGCACCGCGCCTACGACGAGCGCGAGTCGACGCTGGGCTCGGAGGTCACGCGCGAGCTGGAGCGGCGGGTGCTGCTCTCGGTGCTGGACCGCAAGTGGCGCGAGCACCTGTACGAGATGGACTACCTGCGGGCCGGCATCCACCTGCGCGCGATGGCGAACCGCGACCCCGTCGTGGAGTACCAGCGCGAGGGCTACGACATGTTCATGGCCATGCTCGACGGGATCAAGGAGGAGTCCGTCGGGTTCCTCTTCAACCTCGAGGTCAAGACCAAGGACCAGCAGGAGGAGGAGTCCCGCGCCCAGCAGGCCGAGGCCGAGGCCAAGGCGCTCGCGGCGGCCCAGGAGGGCACCGCACGGGTGCTGGCCCGCCAGGAGGCGGCGAAGAAGGCCGCCGCGGCGGCCGGCAACGGTGCTTCGGGCAACGGTCAGGCGGCGGCGGCTCCGGCCGGGACGCCGACCGCACGGCGGTCGGGTCCGGCGAAGAAGCAGGCCGCGGCGCCGACCGCTGCTACCGCCTCGACGCCGGTCGTCAGCCCGTCGGGCACCGGCCCGGAGCTCGCGGTCAAGGGCCTCGACGCCCCGAAGCGGCAGGAGAACCTGACCTACTCGGCGCCGACTCTGGACGGCTCTGCGAAGGAGAGCGGCCCGGCCAAGGCGGCGAAGACGGCGACGGTCACCGGGCAGAAGGAGCCATCGCGGAACGCGCCGTGCCCCTGCGGGTCGGGCAAGAAGTACAAGTTCTGCCACGGCGCCACGCACTGACCGCATCGACCTGCGGATTCACTGCGCACGGAGAGGCGTACACCGCCCTGCCTCGTTCTTCGGGCACGCCTTCGCTGAGTGGGAAACGGCCGTCATCCCGTGTCACGGACAGCACCCCGCCGCACCATGGACGGTAGGACTGGCCGGCGCGTGCCCCTCGGCCCGATCCGGTACGTCGCGACCCCGCGATCCATGTTGGGAGAGTCATGTCCGCACCGTCGCAGGACCCGACCAGGTGGTTCCAGGACCTGATGAAGTCCGAGCCGGCCGCGCTCTGGCCGCCCGGCGACCTCGCCGAGTCCGGAAAGGCCGCCGCCGCGGTCCTGGCGCCGTGGACCAAGGCGGTGGCCGACTTCACCGCGACGCAGCTGAGCGCCGTGCAGCAGATGACGGCGGCGTGGACGTCCGCGTTCCAGGGAGCGGGCGCTCCGGCCGAGCCGATCAAGGACCGGCGCTTCGCCGGTGAGGCGTGGACCAAGGACCCGCGGTACGAGGCCGTCGTCCGCACCTACCTGACCCAGAGCGACCTGCTGCGCAAGGCACTCGACGCCGCGCCCGTCGACGACCGCAGCAAGGCCCAGTGGGGGTTCGCGCTCAGTCAGGTGCTCGACGCGCTGAGCCCGGCCAACAACCTGGCGACCAACCCCGAGGCGATGGAGCTGGCCATGCAGACCGGCGGCGCCAGTCTGCTCGACGGGATGAAGCTGTTCGTCGAGGACCTGGCCAAGGGGCGCGTCTCGATGACCGACGAGATGGCCTTCGAGGTGGGGCGCGACGTCGGCACCACGCCCGGCGGCGTCGTCTACCAGAACGAGCTGATGCAGGTTCTCCAGTACACGCCGACGACGGCGAAGGTCCACAAGCGGCCGCTGGTGATCGTGCCGCCGTGCATCAACAAGTACTACATCCTCGATCTCCGGCCGGCGAACTCCTTCGTCGCGCACGCCGTGGCCGAGGGGCACACGGTGTTCCTGGTCTCGTGGCGCAATGCGGGACCCGACCAGGGGAAGCTGACCTGGGACGACTACCTGGACCAGGGCGTTCTCCGCGCCATCGAGGTGGCGCGGTCGATCACCAAGGCCGACAAGGTGAATACTCTCGGCTTCTGCGTCGGCGGCACCCTGCTGGCCAGCGCACTTGCGGTGCAGTCGGCCCGGGGCGAGCAACCCGCCGCGAGCATGACCCTGCTGACGACGATGCTGGACTTCACCGACACCGGCGAGATCGGCCTGCTGGTCAGCGACGAGGCAGTCGCGGCGCGGGAGGCGGCGATCGGGGGAGGTGGCCTCCTCAAGGGCAGCGAACTGGGGCAGGTCTTCGCCTCGCTCCGCGCGAACGACCTGATCTGGCCCTACGTCGTAAAGGGCTACCTGCAGGGAAAGGCGCCGCCGGCCTTCGACCTGCTGTTCTGGAACAGCGACGAGACCAACCTGCCCGGACCGATGTTCTGCTGGTACGTGCGCAACACCTACCTGGAGAACAAGCTGCGCGAGCCCGGTGCCACGGTGCAGCTGGGGCAGCCGGTCGACCTCGGCAGCATCGACGTGCCCGCGTTCGTCTACGCGTCGAAGGAGGACCACATCGTGCCGTGGCAGACCGCCTATGCCGGCACTCAGCTGCTGGGCGGGGACACCACCTTCGTGCTCGGCGCCAGCGGGCACATCGCCGGCGTGATCAACCCGCCGGCCGCGAACAAGCGGAACTACTGGACCGCCGCGGACGCGGCGACCGAGAACTCGGCGGACGCGCCCGATGGCGGTGCCCGGATCGGGTCGGACGCCGACGGGTGGTTCGAGGCGGCCGAGCAGGTCCCCGGCAGCTGGTGGCCGGCCTGGGCCGCGTGGCTGGCCCCGAACTCGGGACCGCAGGTCGCCGCACGCAAGAAGCTCGGCAACGCCGAGTTCGGCGAGCTCGAGCCGGCCCCTGGCAGCTACGTCAAGGAGAGGGCGACCTGACCGACCCGGCGCGGACGCCGCCGGCGCTCAGGACGCGGTCCAGCCCCCGTCCATCACGAACGAGCTCCCCGTCATCGAGGCGGCAGCGGGGGAGCAGAGGAACGCCACCGCGTCGGCCACTTCCCCGGGCTCGATCAGTCGCTTGACGGCCGCGCGCGCCAGCATCACCTTGCCGAGGACCTCGTCCTCCGGCAGTCCGTGTGCCTTCGCCTGGTCGGCGATCTGCCCCTCGACCAGCGGCGTGCGCACGTAGGCGGGGTTGACGCAGTTCGACGTCACGCCGTGCTCCGCCCCTTCGAGCGCGATCACCTTGGAGAGCCCCTCCATGCCGTGCTTGGCGGTGACGTACGCCGACTTGTACGCCGACGCCCGGAGCCCGTGCACCGAGCTGATGTTGACGACGCGACCCCAGCCGCGCTCGTACATGTGCGGAAGCGCTCCGCGGACCAGGCGGAACGGCGCTTCGAGCATGAGCCGGAGGATGAACGAGAACCGGTCGACGGGGAACTCGTGCAGCGGCGCGACGTGCTGGAGACCGGCGTTGTTGACCAGCACGTCCACGTCCAGGTCCATGGCGTCGATCGCCTCGAGATCCGACAGGTCGACGGTCACCGCCTGGCCTCCGACCGCCTCGGCGACCTTCTTCGCGCCCTCGGCATCGCGGTCCACCACGACGACGGAGGCGCCCGCCTCCGCGAGCCGGACGGCGCACGCGCGGCCGATGCCCGACGCGCCGCCGGTGATCAGCGCGCGCCGTCCGTCCAGGAACCGGGTCGTCAGCATGGGCGGACCCTAGATGCCGCCCCGGGGCTCGTGCCGCCCGGGCCGACCCCCCTCAGGACGACGCCAGGTCGTCCAGCACGTCCGCGAGCATGTCGGCGGAGGCGGTGACGCCGGCCTCGGCCCGCCCCAGGCCGTTGAGGACGACGAACCGCACGCCGTGCCGGTACTTCTTGTCCCGCAGCCACGCGCGCTGCATCGCCTCCAGGTCGAAGCGACCGGAGGTCGGCAGACCCAGCCCCGACAGGAGACGGCGATGGCGGTCGACCACGTCGTCGTCGATGCGGCCCTGGCGGCGGGCGAGGTAGGCCGCCGCCATCATGCCCAGCGCCACCGACTCGCCCTGGTCCTCGACCTGCCCGGACACCAGGTCGATCGCGTGCCCGAACGTGTGTCCGTAATTGAGGACGATCCGTTCCCCGGTCGCTCGCTCGTCCCGGCTGACGATGTCGGCCTTGATCTCGACGCTCCGGGTCACGAGCGCGTGCACGGCGTCGACGTCCGCAGAACGGGCGTCGTCCGAGAGTCCGTCGAGGACCTGCAGCAGGTCGCTCCGGCTGATCAGCGCGTGCTTGGCGATCTCGGCCAGTCCCGCACGGAAACCGTGCTGCGGGTTCGCGCAGGCGGCGGCGACGTCGGCGATGACGACCGTGGGCTGATGGATGGATCCCACGAGGTTGCGCCCCTGGGGCATGTTGATCGCGTTCTTGCCGCCGATGGCGGAATCGGCCTGCCCGACGAGGGTCGTCGGTACGAGGGCGAGCCGGGTGCCGCGGTTGAACGTGGCGGCGACGAACCCGGCGAGGTCGCTGACCGGCTCCCCTCCCACGGCCACGACCAGGTCGTCCCGGTGCAGCGCGACGTCGGCCAGGCGCTCGGCGACGTACTGCGCGGCGGTGAACGTCTTGGTCGCCTCGGTGTCCGGGAGCGGCACGCGCGTCACCGAGATCCCGGCGGCGGTGATGCTCGCGGCCACCCGGTCGGCGATGGCGGTGTCCCGGTCGGATTCCACGAGCACTGCCTGCTCGATGTCGTCCGGCGTGGGCAGCAGCGCACCTGTCAGGTCGAGCAGATCCCGGCCGACGTGCGCGTAGTAGGTGCCGCCCACGGGCGTCACGAGGACGTTGGACGTCCCGGCCGGGGTGGTGGGTAGCTGTGTCAGCTCCTTGAGGACGTCCATGACGACGGCGTCCGGACGGCGGCCGTTCGTGTCCACCTGGATGGCGGCCACCTCGGCGTAGGAGCCCTGTCGCCGCGCGTAGACCTGGTCGAGGTCCGCGCGCTGGAGCATGGGACGGAACCGGTCCTGACGCACCCTCGTCAGGGCCTCGTCGTAGCCGACCCGCAGGTACACCACGGTCGCGTTGCGCAGGATCGCCCGGGTACGCGGATCCTCGACGGCACCCCCGCCGAGCGCCAGCACGGCGTCGGAGCCACGCACCAGCTCGTTGATCGCCCGGTGCTCGAGCTCGCGGAAGTGCTGCTCGCCCTCGGTCGCGAACACGTCGACGATCGTGCGGCCGAGCTGCCGCTCGATGTACACGTCGCTGTCGACGAACGGGGTCCCCAGCCGTTCGGCCAGGATGTGGCCGACCGTCGTCTTGCCCGCCCCCATGAAACCCACCAGCACGATGACGGCCACTGCGGCAGTGTTGCGCAGCCGCTTCGACCCGGGACGACTGCACCCCGTCGCGGGCAGCGTTCCCGAGCAGTGGAACGGCGTGGATGTGCGCGTGCGGCGTCTGGCTCACTCGTGGCATCGAGGCAGAGGCGGGAGGACCGTCGATGACGGCGACCGGGCAGGTCCGCGGTCTTGAGTGTGATCTTCTGGTGGTCGGCGGCGGTGCCGCCGGACTGGCCGGTGCGGTGACGGCGGCCCACCACGGCCTCGAGGTGATCGTGGCCGAGAAGGCGCCGGTCCTGGGTGGGGCGACCTCCTGGTCGGGGGGCTGGATGTGGGCCCCGCTGAATCCGCTGTCCCGGGCCGACGGGATCGTCGAGGACATCGACGCGCCGCGCACGTACCTCAGGCATGCACTGGGGGAGAACTACGACGGGCCGCGCGTCGAAGCCTTCCTGCAGAACGCCGGGCGCATGGTGGGCTTCTTCGAGAACCACACCGCGCTGCAGTTCGTGTCCGGGACGTGGATCGCCGACATCCAGGGGGACCTCCCGGGGGCCGGCACCGGCGGGCGGTCGGTGGGACCCAAGCCGATCAATCTGCGCCGGATCCCGAAGCGCCTCCGGCCTCTGCTGCGCAGGCAGCTGTACGAGACCTCGTTCCTGGGCCTGGGCATCATGGCCGGCCCGGACCTCCAGGCCTTCCTGCACGCGACGACGTCCGTGAGGGGGTTCGTCCACGCGGCCTGGCGGGTCGCCTTCCACGTGCTGGACCTGATCACCCATCGCCAGGGCATGCAGCTGGTCAACGGCACGGCGCTCGTCGGGCGACTGGTCCGGTCCGCCGACGACCTCGGGGTGCGCCTCCTGGTCGACCGGCCCGCGACGCGGCTGCTCACGGAGCACGGCACCGTCACCGGCGCGGTCCTGAACGGGCCCGACGGCGAGGTTCCGGTCCGTGCCCGCAGGGGCGTCCTGCTCGCCGCCGGCGGCTTCCCGAACGACGTGGACCGTCGTCGACAACTCTTCCCGCGGACCCCGACCGGGGAGGAGCACTGGACCCTCGCGCCGCCGGAGACCACCGGCGACGGCATCACCCTCGGCGAGTCGGCGGGTGGGCTGTTCGACAGGTCGCTCGCCTCGCCGGTCGCCTGGTGCCCGGTGTCGCTCGTGCCGTACCGGAGCGGGCGGGTCGGCACCTACCCGCACATCGTCGACCGGGGCAAGCCCGGCCTCATCGCCGTGCTGTCGACCGGCCGGCGGTTCGTCAACGAGGCCGACGGCTACTACCAGTTCACCAGCGCGATGATCGCCGCTGCGCCGGTTGACGAAGCGGTCGCGGCCTGGCTGATCTGCGATTCGGCGTTCCAGCGGCGTTACCCGTTCGGGATGTCCAAGCCGTTCCCGGTGCCTGTCTCGCCCTACGTCCGGTCCGGCTACCTGCAGCGCGGGGCGACGCTGGAGGAACTCGCGCAGAAGTGCGGCATCGACCCTGCCGGGCTCGCTGCGACGGTCGCGTCGTTCAACGAGGGCGCGGCGGTGGGTGAGGACCCCCAGTTCGGTCGCGGCCGCAGCGCGTTCAACCGGGGGTCCGGCGACCCCGAGCACGAGCCCAACCCCTCGTTGGCCCCGATCGAGAAGAGCCCCTTCTACGCGATCAAGGTGCTGCCGGGCAGCTTCGGCACGTTCGCCGGTCTGAAGGCCGACGAGTTCTCCCGGGTGCTCTCGGCCGACGGCACGCCCGTTCCGGGCCTCTACGTCGCGGGGAGTGACCAGGCGAACGTGATGGGCGGCCACTACCCGTCGGGCGGCATCAACATCGGTCCGGCCATGACCTTCGGTTACATCGCCGCCCGCCACGCGGCCGGCGTCGCGGGCGACGAGAAGGTTCCCTCCGCCCCGTCGAACGACTGAACCGGAGGCTCCGGACATGGTCCACGCAGCACCGCTGGTGGTCAGCTCCTACACGCTCGGCACGGAGGTCGGCTTCGAGGGCCGGGTGCGCGCGGCCGCCGCCGCCGGTTACGACGGCGTCGGACTGCGGGCCGAGAACTACTGGGATGCCGGCCTCGACGACGACGCGATGCTCGCGATCGCCGGAGAGCACGGGGTGCGCATCCTCGAGGTCGAGTACCTCACCGGGTGGGGCACCCTCGCCGACCGCGACGAGGCGCAGCAGCGCAAGGAGCAGACCGTCTTCCACATGGCGCGCGCCTTCGGCGTGCGCCACCTCAACGCCGGGCTGCTGGAGAAGCTGCCACTGGACGCCATCACCGGCGCATTCGTGGCGCTCTGCGAACGGGCCGGTCCGGATCTGACGGTGGCGCTGGAGTTCATGCCCTACAGCGGGGTCCCCGACCTCGCCACGGCCTGGCGGATCGTCCAGCCGGTGCCCAACGCCGCCTTGATCGTGGACAACTGGCACTGGGCCCGCGCCCGGCAGAAGTCGGCCGACCTCGACGCCGTGCCCGCGGAGCGCATCGTGTC
Source organism: uncultured Actinomycetota bacterium (assembly GCA_963777095.1). GTDB lineage: Bacteria > Actinomycetota > Actinomycetes > Mycobacteriales > Geodermatophilaceae > CAVZOY01. Next base: position 870,804 of record CAVZOY010000002.1, on the reverse strand, counting down.
CGTACAGCTGTGCGACGTCCGGGCCGAGCCGATGGAGCCACCGCGCGCCGAGTCGCTGGGTCACCGGCTGCCGCCGGGGCAGGGACACGGCGACACGGTCGGGCTCGCTGCGGGCACTGGCGGCCCATGGCGTCGCCCCCGCCGTCCTGGCCATCGAGGTGATCTCCGACGAGCTCGTGGCTCGCGGCGTGGACGTCGCCGCGCGAGTGACCGCGGACGCCGCCCGAGACGTCCTCGCCACGGCCGCGGGCTCGTGACGGGCCGGTGGAAGGGCGGGGAACCATGGTGAAGGCGGCACGGCTGCACGACCACGACAGCCCGCTGCGGGTCGAGGACGTCGCACTGCCCGCCCCCGGCGACGGAGAGGTGCGGGTCGAGCTCGAGTTCGCCGGCGTCAACCCGGTCGACTCCTACGTCGCGCAGGGACGCGTGGCGGCGGACGGGCCGCTGCCCAGGATCATGGGGGGCGAGGCGAGCGGCCACCTCGACGGCCGGCCGGTCCTGGTCACCGGCTCCGACCTCGGCAGCACCCGCGACGGCGTCTGGGCCGGCGCGGCGAATGTTCCCGAGGCGGCCGTGTTCCCGCTGCCCGAGGGGATCGGGCTCCGCGAGGCCGCCGCGCTCGGGGTGGCCGGCCTGACCGCCTGGCACACGCTGCAGCTCGCCGAGGTCCAGGGGGGCGATCGTGTCCTGGTGCTGGGCGCCGGCGGGGGAGTGGGTCTGACCACCGTGTCGCTGGCGGTGGACATGGGCGCGACGGTATGGGCCCAGACGGGGAGCGAGGCCAAGGCGGACGCGATCCGAGGGCAGGGTGCGCACGAGGTCGTCGTCACGGATGCCGCCGGCCTGGCCGAGGCCGTGACCGGGTTCTCGCCCACGGTGGTCATCGACGGGCTGGGCGCGGGGTTCACCTCGGCGTCAGTGGCGGCGATGGCGCCGCACGGCCGACTCGTCCTGTTCGGGACGAGCGCGGGATCGACGGCGACGATGGAGCTCCGGCCGCTCTACCGGAAGGGCCTGAGGATCCTCGGATACGGCGGACTGATCCTGTCCGACGCGGAGCGCCGCCAGGGTCTGACCGAGGTCATGACGGCCCTGGCGGCGGGCCGCATGCGGATTCCCATCGACCGGACGATCCCGTTGGAGCAGGTCGACGACGCCTTCCGCCTCCTCGGGGAGCGCGCCGTCACGGGCAAGATCGTCCTGGACCTGCGCTGAGGACGCCGCCCTCAGGCCAGGAAGCCGCGGAGCTCCGCGGTGACAGCCTCCGGTTGCTCGGCGCTCACCAGGTGCGAGGCCTCGGGGACGACGACGAACCGGGCGCCCGGGATGCCGTCGGCGACCTCCCGCACCGTGTCGGGAGGCGTCGCCGGGTCGTCGGCCCCGGCGATGACCAGGGTGGCGGCGGTGATCTGCGACAGCCGGTCGCGGACGTCGAAGGTCTCGATCGTCTCGCAGCAGGCCGCATAGCCCTCGCGCGACGTGCGGCGCAGCATCGCCAGCAGCCGCTCGGTCTCCTCGGGGCGCGATTCGGCGAAGCGCGGGGTGACCCACGCGCCGATCCGCGACGGGAGGAGGAACTCCGTTCCCTCCGCGCGAACCCGGTCCGCCCGCGCCTTCCACGACGGTGGATCGGGGAACCGCGCCGCCGACGCCACGACGATCAGGTGGGTCACCCGCTCGGGCGCGGTCGACGCCAGTTGCAGACCGATCGCCCCGCCGAGGGAGACTCCCGCATAGGCGAATCGGTCGATGCCGAGGTCGTCGAGGAGTCGCCGGACGTCGTCCGCCAGGTCGGCGACGCCGTAGGGCCCCGGGACGACGGGAGAGCCACCGTGCCCGCGCAGGTCGTAGCGGATCACGCGGAAACGGTCGGCGAGGGCTCGAGCCTGTGCGTCGAAGAGCCCCAGGTCGGTGCCCAGCGACGGGCCGAGTACCAGCACGGGCGCGTCGGCCGGACCGTCCTCCACGTGGTGCAGAGCGACCGGTTCCTGGGTGCTCGTGCCGGACGAGGTGGTCACGGGTCACGCTCCCCGGAAACGGTTGATGGCCGCGAGGTGTTTGTCGCGCAGCGCCTGGTTGCGCACTCCGAGGCCTTCCTGGGGGGCGAGGGTGAGGACGCCGACTTTTCCCTGGTGGAGGTTGCGGTGGACGTCGTAGGCGGCTTGTCCGACGTCGGTCATGGGGTAGACCTTGGAGAGGGTGGGGTGGATGAGGCCTTTGGCGATGAGCCGGTTGGCTTCCCAGGCTTCGCGGTAGTTGGCGAAGTGTGAGCCGATGATGCGTTTGAGGTTCATCCAGAGGTAGCGGTTGTCGTACTGGTGCAGGTAGCCGGTGGTGGAGGCGCAGGTGACGATGGTGCCGCCCTTCTTGGCGACGTAGACGGAGGCGCCGAAGGTGTCGCGGCCGGGGTGTTCGAAGACGATGTCGACGTCGTCGCCGCCGGTGAGTTCGCGGATCGTCTTGCCCAGGCGCTGCCATTCCTTGGGGTTCTGGGTGTTCTCGTCGCGCCAGAAGCGGTAGTCCTGTTCGGAGCGGTCGATGACGAGTTCGGCGCCCATCTTGCGGACGATGGCCGCCTTCTCCGGGGAGGAGACGACGCACACCGGGATGGCGCCGCCGTTGAGCGCCATCTGGGTGGCGTAGGAGCCCAGCCCGCCCGAGGCGCCCCAGATGAGGACGACGTCGCCCTGTTTCATGTTGGCGCCGTGGTGGGAGACCAGTTGGCGGTAGGCGGTGGAGTTGACCAGGCCGGGGGAGGCGGCCTCTTCCCAGGTGAGGTGGGCGGGTTTGGGCATCAGCTGGTTGCTCTTGACCAGGGCGAGCTCGGCCAGTCCGCCGAAGTTGGTCTCGAAGCCCCAGATCCGCTGCTGGGGGTCCATCATCGTGTCGTCGTGGCCGGCCGGGTCCTCGAGTTCGACCGACAGGCAGTGCGCGACGACCTCGTCGCCGGGCTTCCACCGGTTCACCCCGGGGCCGGTCCGCACGACGACGCCGGCCAGGTCGGAGCCGACCACGTGGTAGGGCAGGTCGTGGCGGCGGGTGAGCTCGGAGAGCCGGCCGTAGCGCTGCAGGAACCCGAAGGTCGAGACCGGCTCGAAGATCGACGTCCAGACGGTGTTGTAGTTCACCGACGAGGCCATGACGGCCACGATCGCCTCGCCCGGGCCGAGCTCCGGCGTGGCCACCTCCTCGACGTGCAGCGACTTGCGCGGGTCCTTCTCCCTGGTCGGCAGGCCCTCGAACATGTCCTGCTCGTCGGCGCGCACCACCACACCGCGGTAGGACTCCGGCACCGCCAGGCCGCCCACGGCCTCCAGTGAATCGCTGAGGATGGCGTCCCTGATCTCGTTCACGCAGTCTCCTGGTCGGGCGCAGGCGGCGGATGGAGTGCCGGCGGCCGGACCGCGCTCACGGCGGAAGACCCGGCTCAGCGCCTGACGGCGGGCACCGGCATCGACGCTAGGGCCTCATGTGGCCGGGCACGTAATGACTTCCACCCACCGACAGCGCTCGCCCTGAGCGGCCGCTGCACCGGGGGTTTCCTGCCGAGCGGCGCTCAGGCGCTCACTGCGGTGGGGGAGGTGAGGTCCGCGCACACCGCGGCACAGGCCGACTCGACCGCGGCGAGGAAGCGGGCGGGCGAGTGCAGGAAGACGTCGTGCCCACCGTCGATCTCCACGACGGTGGCCGCCGGCAGCGCGTGCGCGAGCTTCCACTGACGGCGCGGGGAGACGATCCGGTCGTTCTTGGTCACGATGACGGCGGTCGGCACGTCGACCGAGCCGATCCAGCTGTGCGACGTGAACTCGCTGACCGCCTGCATGGCCGACAGGGCGTCCACGAGCGACGTGCGCCGCATCTCCGCCAGGGCCCACTGGCGCTTCGTCGGCTCGTACTCGGAGTCCAGCAGGGCGGTACCGACCAGGTCGGCGCGCAGCGCCGCAGCCGCCGGCATCCACATCGCGGCGGTGACCAGCCCGGGCATCATCAGTGACGCGGACTGCTCCCACGGTGACCCGGAGACGTTGCGTGCGGTCGAGCAGAGGACGAGGCCGGCGACCAGCTCGGGATGCCGGCGCCACAGGAGCTGGGCGATCAGCCCGCCCATCGAGTACCCCACCGGGATGAGGCGTTCGATGTCGAGTTGCTCGGCGACGGCCGCGAGGTCGTCCGCGCAGTCCTCCAGCCGGATGGCCCCGCCCGCCGGTCCCTGTCCGTGCCCGCGTTGGTCCACGAGGACGACCCGGTACCGACGGCGGAGCGAGTCGACGATGCCGCCCCAGTTGAGTGCGGCCGTCAGCGTGACGCCGTGCACCAGGAGGAGGGTCGGGGCTCCGGCCGGGCCGGGGGCGTCCCAGACGACGGTCCGTCCGCGCCCCGGAAGGTCCAGGACGCGCGGCACGCCGCCGGACAGCGCCGTCAGGGCTGTGGGCTCCACGTTGAACCTCCAAGCGGTGGCCCTGACCGTGCCAAGGCTCGGACGTTCGGTACCGGCCGATGACGCGGCCGAAACCCCTCCGGCCCGGCCGTCCCGCTCAGCGGGAGCAGTCTGGGAGGGCCACCAACAGGATCAGATCACGGACGAGGAAAGGTGACGGGGATCTCATCGGCAGGTCGCCGACGAAGTCGGACAGTGCGAGGTGTCCGGGCCGGACGGTCGCCGCCGCGGATTACCGGAGGGGGTGCCCCGCACCGTCGATCCCGTCTCGGACCAGGCCCCGGAAGTGCTCACGCGTGTCTTCGGGCAGGTCGTTCCAGGGGCGCGCGCCGTAGTGGCGGTAGAGGTCGCTCGCCCGGCGATCGAGATCGCCGGCGGAAGACGAGCGGGAGGCAGTCATATCGTGCGCAACCGACCCGCGTCCCCGGCTGTTCCTCATGCTCGCACCAGGGCGGAGCGAGCCCCCGCCACGCGCAGGGCGACCGTGCGTGCCGGCCGCTCCCCCGGGGGCGGGATCGCGGCCTGGACGAGGACGGCGAGCGCGCACCCGATGGCCGTCTCCACCAGGCGCCCGGCCAGCACGCCGGCGATGGGCCCGTCGAGCTGCCCGGTGGCCAGTGCGCCCTGGAGCAGGGCGAGCGGCGTGATGAACACCACCGCCAGGGTGTAGTTCCGCGCAACCACGAGTTCGACGACGAACTGGAGGACGACGACCAGGACCACCAGCGCCAGGGCCCCAGGGGCGACGGCGAGGACGAGGCCGGCGACGCCGATCCCCGCGGCGGTGCCGGCCGCCCGGTGCCCCGCCCTGCGCAGCGTCGCGCGGGAGGCGTCGTGCAGCAGGACTGCCGCACACGCCACGGCTGCCCAGTCGGGCCGGGGGAGCCCGAGAGTCAGCGCCAGCAGTGCGGCGGCGCCGGTGCCCAGGGCGCCGCGCGCGGCCGCGCGGAGGATCTGCGGCCACGGCGGCGTCGGGGGTCGGGAGGTGGGGAACGCCGACGTCCGGCGACGGAACGGGACGTCGGCCATGGCGACGGCCCAGGCGATCGCCGCGCCCAGGGCGACGAGGCCGATGCGCGTGGCGAGCGGTGCCGACTGCAGGGGGATCTGCGTGGCCGTGGCACAGACGAGCACCGGCATCAGCGCGCCGGGCGGAGGTACGGAGTGCCGGCGGGAGAGCAGGACGGCGAGGGCGGCGACCAGTGCGATGACCGCCACGGTGCCGACGCGGCTCCCGGCGGCCAGGGTGCCGGCCGCCATGGCGGCGACCAGGCCGATGCCCACCCCCGCCACCCGGACGGCCCGCCGGCGGGGCGGCAGGCCGCCCGCGTAGAGAACGGCGAGTGCGCCCAGCGATGCGAGCGCCCCGTGCTGCACGTCGCCGGCCAGTGCGAAGGTCGCGAGGGGCAGGCCGACGGCCACGGCAGCCTGGAGGGCGACCGTACGCCGGGAGCGCCACGAAGAGCCGACAGGGCGGCTATGGTGGTCGGGTGGTATCACGCCGATATCTTACCAAGAAGATTCCCGATCACGTGGATGCCGTCCTGGATCAGTGGGCCGCCGCGGCCCCCGATCTGGACACCGCGCACCTCGGCGTGATCGCACGGCTGTACCGCCTCGCCCACCAGCTCAGGCAGCGCGCCGAGGCCGTGCTGGCTCCGCACGGGATCACGCAGGGGGAGTTCGACGTCCTCTCGGCGCTGCGACGCAGTGGATCCGCCGACGGTCTCACTCCCGGCCGGCTGGCCGCGGGCGTGCTGGTCTCCAGTGGTGGGATGACCAAGCGCCTGGCCACCCTCGAAGCGGCCGGGTGGATCTCCCGCCGTCGGTCGGCCCGGGACGGACGCAGCGTCCGGGTCGTCCTCACCCCGTCCGGGCGCCGGAAGCTGGACGCACTGCTGCCCGCCTACTTCGCCACGGAGGCCGAGGTGCTCGACGGGCTGGACGGCGCGGAGCGGGACGACCTGGCCGCGGTGCTGCGCGAACTCTCGCTGCGCCTCGACATCCGCGGCTGACGCCGGGATCCGGCGCCGATCGACTCAGGAGGCGTTCCCGCTGCGCCGGGCGGCGCGCTTCGCCGGCGCCTTCGTCGTGGTCGTCTTCTTCGCGGCCGCCGCCTCCTTCGCCGGCGTCGTCTTCTTCGCGGTCTTGGTCGAGGTCGTCTTGGTCGTGGTCGTCTTCTTCGCGGCCGTCGCCTTCTTCGCCGGCGTCGTCCCACTCGGGCCGCCGGCGTCCACGGTCGCGGCGGGGCCGGTCGCGGCGGGGCCGGTCGGCGCGGAGGCGGTCGGCGCGGAGGTGGCCGGCGCGACGGCTGCGACGGCGTCCGCGCCGGGCTGGTCGGCGTCCTGAGCCGGCTGCACGGCCGGGCCGGCGGCGGTCTCGGCACCGTCGGCCCCCGACGGCTGAGCGGTCGCCGCGAACGCCTCGGTGCCGGCGGACATCAGGGTCCTCGCGAAGTCGCGCTGATCGGCCAGCATCTGGGCGGCGAAGTCGAAGGCGGCGTCGACCGACGCCCCCACATCGGGTAGCCGGCTCCCTGGGCGGCGCGCTGCTTCGGTCATCGAACGCGCGGCCTGCTCCCAGGCCTGGACGGCGGCGGTGAACACCTGGTGCCCCTGGCGGGTCAACTCGGCGAACCTGTCGGTCGCTTCGGTCATGACGGGTCTCTCTCGTCCGGCTGCAGGCCCAGCGCCTGCGACGGGGCGCCAGTATGTCCAGCACGGATCGCGCCGGCCACCGGATCGGCGGACGCGTTTCCACCCGGCGGGAACTGGAGTGCTCAGCGCTGGCGTCGGTACCGGACCGCTCATCCTGCATCCACTGGCTCGGAGTGGAGGTCGGCGTGGAGCCGTTTGCGGTCCTGGCGGATGCCACGGAGAACCTCTACCCGGCACGGATGCAGATGGCCGTGTCGTTGGGCTGGCACATCATCTTCTCCTGCTTCGGGATCGCGTTCCCGGTGTTGACGGTGTTCGCCGAGTGGCGCGGACACAAGCGGGGCAACGCGGCCCTCACCGACCTCGCGCACACCTGGGCCAAGGCGATGGGCGTGCTCTTCGCTGCGGGCGCGGTCTCCGGAACGCTGCTCTCCTTCGAGATGGGCATCCTCTGGCCGGGCCTCATGGACCGCTTCGGTGAGGTCTTCGGCTTCCCGTTCGTCCTCGAGGGCTACGCCTTCTTCATCGAGGCGATCTTCGTCGGCATCTACCTGTTCGGCTGGAACCGCCTGTCGCCGAGGGCCCACATGCTCAGTGCTCTGCCGATGATCATCTCGGGTGCGGCCGGCGCCTTCTTCGTGGTCGCGGCCAACGCCTGGATGAACAACCCGACCGGCTTCCGGCTGGACGCCGACGGTCAGGTCGTCGACGCGGAGCCGTGGGCGGCGATGTTCGGTCCGTCCACCTGGCCGCAGACCGCGCACATGCTGCTCGCGGCCTACATGGTCACCGGTTTCACGGTCGCCTCCGTCTACGCGATCGGGATGCTCCGCGGCCGCCGGGACCAGCGCCACAAGTTCGGACTGCTCATCCCGCTCACGTTCGCCGCGATCCTCACGCCGATCCAGATCGGCGTCGGCGACTGGATCGCCAACGTCGTGGCCGAGCAACAGCCGACCAAGCTCGCCGCCATGGAGGGGCTGTACGAGACGACCGATCGCGCGCCCCTGTCGCTGGGTGGGATCTACTACGACGACGAGCTGCACTACTCGATCGACGTCCCGTGGGGGCTGTCCCTCCTGATCCACCACGACATCAACGGCGTGGTCGAGGGGCTGGAGGAGACGCCGGTCGACGAGCGGCCGCCGGTCAACGTGGTGCACCTGGCGTACAACGTGATGGTCGGCATCGGGTCGGCACTCCTGCTTCTCGCCTTCCTGTTCGGCTGGACCTGGTGGCGCCGACGACGTATCCCGAAGTCACCGTGGTTCCTGCGCGCCGTCGCGGTGTCCGGCGTGGGGGCGATCGTCGCCATGGAGGCCGGCTGGATCACCACGGAGGTGGGGCGGCAGCCGTGGATCGTCTACGGCATCCTGCGGACTGCGGACGCCGTGAGTCCGGCGTCGGGCCTGTACCTCGGCTTCTACGCCGTCGTCGCCATCTACGTCGGGCTCACCGCGCTGACGGTCATCGTGCTGCGGCGCCTCGCGCGCCACCACGACACCCCGGCGCCGCAGGAGGTCGACGCTCGCGCCTCCCGACGAGCACACCGAGGAGCTGGCAGTCCGATGACGCTGGCGGAGGTGGTCCTCGGCATCATGTTCGTCGGGCTGATCGCCTACGGGCTCTTCGGCGGCGCGGACTTCGGTGCCGGGATCTGGGACCTGCTCGCCGGGGGCACCCGGCGCGGAGCCCGGCAGCGCGATCTCATCGAGCACTCGATCGGCCCCGTCTGGGAGGCCAACCACGTGTGGCTGATCTTCGTGCTGGTCGTCCTGTGGACGGGGTTCTCCGGCGCGTTTGCCGCGGTCGTCACGACGCTGTACATCCCGCTGACCCTCGCCGCGTTCGGCATGATCGCGCGCGGGGCGGCCTTCGCCTTCCGCAAGAGCATCACCACGCTGCCGATGCGTCGGTTCCTCGGCGCTTCCTTCGCCCTGTCGTCCCTGGTCACGCCGTTCTTCCTCGGCGCCGTCGTCGGGGGGGTGGCGTCGGGGCGGGTGCCGCCCGGCATCGCCGCGGGGGACGTCATCACGAGCTGGGTGAACCCCACGTCCGCGCTGGGCGGCGTCATGGCGATCCTGGTGTGCGCGTACCTCTCGGCAGTCTTCCTCTGCGCGGACGCCCGCCGCGAGGGGGCCGAAGATCTCGCCGACCAGTTCCGCCGCCGCGCCCTCGGCACCGCCGCGGTGACCGGCGCCGTGGGCCTCGCCGGGCTGCTCGTGCTGCGCAGCGACGCCCCGCTGCTCTGGGAGGGGCTCACCGGCCGGGCCCTTCCCGTGCTCGGGCTGTCCGTCGTGGCCGGGGTCGCCGCCGTCGTCCTCATCGCGAAGCGGCGGTACGTGCCGGCTCGGCTGGCCTCGGCCCTGGCCGTCACCACGATCCTGGTCGGGTGGGCCGTGGCCCAGTACCCGTACATCCTGGTGCCCGAGGTGACGATCGAGGAGGCCGCGACCGGTCGGGCGACGTTGCAGGCCACGCTCGTCGCGCTCGCCGTCGGAGCGGTGTTCCTCGTCCCGGCGCTCGTCTACCTCTACGTCCTGTTCCAGCGGACGCCTGCGCCGACGACCGCACCCGCCGGATCGGCGTCCGGCGGGGACGTGAACCCGCGGCCGACGGGTGCCGAACTGTCCTGACCGACGCGGGATCCGAACCGGGGGAAAGGTTCCCGGCAGCCGCCGGGACCGGGATCATTGGCAGCATCGCCAGCACCGGAGCACGCCGAGAGGGCGCCCATGCCCAGGCCCGAACCCGCCGGTCGCTCGACGGCCTCCCGATCCGTCGACGCCTACGGCCGTGATGCCGGCAGCTACGACGCCCGCACGGCCGGCTTCGAGGTGTACCGCAGCCGGGTGATCCAGCTCCTGCCCGTGGAGACCGGCGACGTGGTCCTGGACGTCGGCTGCGGCACGGGGCTCTGCTTCGAGCAGCTGGTCGCCCGGGTCGGTTCGACCGGCACCGTGGTCGGCGTCGAACCGGCGGCCGCGATGAGGGCCCTGGCAGCCGAACGGGTCGAGGCCCGGGGATGGACCAACGTCGTGCTCGTCGGCTCTCCCGTGGAGTCGGCGGTGCTGCCGACGGCCGACCACGCGCTGTTCTGCGCCGTCCACGACGTCCTGCAATCGGCAGCCGCCCTCGACGTCGTCCTGGCGCACGTGCGCGAGGGTGGGGGAGTTGCCGCGACCGGCGGGAAGTGGGCGCCGCCGTGGGCGGTCGCGGTCAACGCGACGGTGATGGCGACGCACGCCCCCTTCGTCCGCACCTTCGCCGGTTTCCACCGGCCCTGGGCCCTGCTGGCCGAGCGCGTTCCCGGTCTCGAGGTCGACGAGGTGGCGCTGGGCGGGGGCTACCTGGCGTGGGGACGCGTGCACCATGAGGACTGACTGTTCGGCAGGCCACTTCCACGCAGCGGGAACGCGGGTACGCCTACCGGCGGCGATCCGATGATGGCGCCGTGGGCGTCAAGAAGGCCATCGACCTGATCGGTACCGGCGAGACGATCCAGGACGCCGTCACGGAGGCGCTCGACCGCGCGCGCCTCTCGTTGGAGGGCATCACCTCCTTCGAGGTGCGCCGCATCTCCGGGGTCGTGGACGGTTCGGCTGCGGCCTACGAGGTGCAGCTGCGGATCTGGTTCACGCTGCTGGAACGCATGCACGGGTGAGCCGGGTGCCGACCGAGCCCGACGCGGACGTCGTCGTCGACCCTGGCCGTCTGGAAGGCGTGAGCCGGGTGGCGCTCCCCATCGGGGTGAACGCGGTCGAGAGCGTCAACATGCACGTCCTCGCCGACGGCGACAGCGTGACCCTCGTCGACTGCGGTGTGTGGCGGCCGGACCTGCCCGACGGCGGGCTCGCCGCGGTCGAAGCAGGCCTCGAATCGGCGGGCTACGCCCTCCGGGACGTCGCCCGCATCGTGGTCACCCACGCGCACATCGACCACTACGGCCTCGCCGGCCGCCTGATGGAGGCCACCGGTGCCGAGCTGGCCATGCACACGCTCACCGACCTCGACTGCGAGAAGTACCGGCATCCCGACACCGCCCGAGCCCGGCGTCGGGACACGTACGCCGACCACGGGGTCTCGGAGGCCGAGCGCACGGACCTCGCGGACCACCTGACCCGCTGGCTGCCCTACCTGCACTCCGTGGTCGAGGCGTCGCAGCGGCTCCGTGGCGGCGAGGAGCTCGCGATCGGAGGCGACCGATGGGACGTCATCCACACGCCGGGGCATTCCCTCGGGCACGTCTGCCTCTGGTCGCCGACGCGCGGCGTGCTGCTGTCCGGTGATCACCTGCTCCCGGGCATCACGCCCCCGGTGAGCTTCGAGCGCGGGTTCGACGCCGATCCGCTCCGCAGCTACCTCGACTCCCTGCGCCGGATCGCCGCCCTGCGCCCCCGCCTGGTCTACCCAGGTCACGGGCGTCCCTTCGGAGACGCCGCCAGCCGGATCGAGGTGATCCTGCGGAACAAGGTCCGCCGGCTCGACAGCATCCGCCGGGCGATCCAGGAACAGCCGTCGACGGTCACCGAGCTCGCCGACCGGCTCGTCGCGAAGGCGGTGCTGGCCCACCAGCGCCAGCTGGCGATCTCCGAGACGCTGGCCCACGTGGCCTACCTGCGCTGGTCGGGTGTCGTGGAGCGACGGACCCGGCCGGACGGCGTCTACGAGTGGTTCGCCACCGGGCGACGGCCCGCTCGAGGTCGACGCGCTGCTCAGCTGAGGCCCCGCTGCAGGGGCCCGCCGCGAGCTTGCGAGTGGTGGGGGGCAGTGGGGTCCTTCTTCAGCCGGCCGCGCCTCCCTCGTCGATCTCCGGCTCGTCGGGCGCCGGCGTCGTGGCGAGCTGGCGCGACAGGCTGCCGGCGGCCACGAGAAGGGCACCGCGAGCCTGCTCGAAGCCGGCTGCGGGATCGCGGACGGTCGCCTCGAGCCCGGCGAGCAGAACTCCGCCGGTGCCGAACACGGGGACGGCGACCTGGCACCGGCCGCCCCGCGCATCGCGGTGCACGGCCACCCGGGTCAGCCGGGTGGTGGACAGGAGGCGGCGCAGCCTGTCCGGGCTGAACGGGGTGTCGCCTGCGGTCGCCCGCGCCGCCGCGATCACCTCGTCCACGACCTCGGCGGGGCTGAACGCGAGGAGGACCCGGCCCAGAGCGCTCGCATGCGCGGGGATCGGATCGTCGGCGAAGCCATCGGCCGGGGTCCGTCCGGCACCGGTGACGGCCACGACCGCCCGGCTGCTGTCCAGCACGCCCACCCGCACCGCGGTCCCGGTGACCGCCGCGACGTCGGCGATGACCACGAGGGCCTGTTCCAGCAGTGGCGGCGACGACGGCATCGCGAGGCCGCCGATCATGCGGAGCGGAAGACCGACGCGGTAGGCGCCGTCCTCGGTGCGCTCCAGCACGCGGCGGGACACCAGGTCGCCGACGAGCCGGTGCGTCGTGGAGATCGGCAGCCCGGCCAGTCGTGCCAGTTCGGTCAGTGAGTGCGTACCGCCGTTGCGAAAGGCCATGAGGATCGCCGCGACGCGACTCACCACGGATCGGCCGCTCTCGATTGCTCCGCCTGCCATGCACCCTCCACCTGTCGTTGCGCACGAGGGTCGCAACGGCGCGAGGGAAAGGCGACGAATCGTTCCCATCCAGTGAGAACCATGAGAAGTCGTAACGGCTACTCGAAGTTCTTCAACCGCTGCTGTTCCTGCAGCGCTCTCGACACGGAGATCGCCGCGGTGCGCACGGCCGGCGCCAGTCTGCGCAGATCACCCCGCCGCTGGGTGAGCACCACGCCGAGGGCGGCCACCACCGCGCCGTCGGCGCCGACGACCGGGGCGGCGACGGAGAGCGAGCCCAGGCTCATCTCCTCCCGGGCGTAGGCGACCCCGTTCCGGCGCACCTCGGCCAGCGCGCGGCGCAGGTGACCGGGGGCCACCACGGTGAACGGGGTGTACCGGCGCATCCCGCCGTCCACGACCGCGGCGAACACCTCGGGCGGGGCGTGTGCCAGGAGCACCTTTCCCACGCCGGTCGCGTGCAGCGGGAGCCGGCCACCCCGGCGCGAGCGCGTGGGCACCGACTCCCGCCCGGAGATCGTGTCGACGTACAGCGCCTCCAGCCCGTCGCGCACCGCCAGGTGCACGTTCTCGCGCGTGGCCTCGTAGAGGTCCTGCATGAACGGCAGGGCGACGTCCCGCAGCGTCCCACCGCGGGCCGCGAGCGCTCCGAGCTCCCACAGCCGCATCCCGATCCGGTACCCGGAGCGGTCGGCCCGCTCCAGCCCGCCCCACTCCACGAGCTCGGTGGCGAGCCGGTAGGTGGTGGACACCGGGAGCCCGGTCACGCGGGCGAGGTCGCCGAGTGACAACTCCGGCGTCGTCGGGCTGAAGGCGTCGAGCAGCGACACGACCTTGCTGATCACGGACCGTCCCTGCCACTGGGTGCTGCCGCCCGCCACCCGGTCATGGTGCCCGCAGCCGCGCCGGGGTCGCGGTCGTCGGCACCCCCACTCCCACTCAGCAGGAAACCTGCGGCAGCGCCCGTCGCCGTTCCACGGCCGGTGCTTCACTCGCCGCGGGTCCCGGCGGAAGGACACCCACGCAGGCACCGGCGAAGGGGCAGCGGTCATGGGCGAACCGATTGTCGAAGAGGTCGCGAGCGGCTCCCCGGTGGTGCTGCGGGGTCTCGACGGACTGCGCGAGCGCGTCGGTTCGGAGGTCGGCGTCAGCAGTTGGCGCACCGTGGAGCAGGACGACATCACCACCTTCGCGCGACTGACCGGCGACGAGCAGTGGATCCACGTCGACCCGGAGCGCGCGAGGACCGGACCGTTCGGTGCCACGGTGCAGCACGGCTTCCTGACCCTCGGCATGGCGACCGGCCTGCTCTGGGAGGTCTGCACGGTCGACGGCTTCGACGTCGTCCTCAACTACGGCCTCAACAAGGTCCGCTTCCCGGCGCCGCTGCGCGTGGACAGCCGGATCCGCATGCATGTCGTGGTCGCCGAGGTGAAGGCGATCGAGGCTCCGGGCGGGGAGGCGGCCGAGGTGGTCTACCGCCTCACCTACGAGGTCGAGGGGCAGGACAAGCCCTGCTGCGTGGCCGACCTCGTCTTCCGCTACTACCCGTGACAGCGCCGCGGACCGACCGCATCACGAAGCACCGAGACACGAAGCATCGAGAGAGGACGCAGGCATGACCACGACGGAGAAGCCGGAGATCGGCCAGAGCGCGGAGGCCAACGGCATCCGGACGAACTATCTCGAGGGCCCGGTGCGCGACGAGCTGGTCGAGCTGGAGCGCACCGGGGCCGAGACGGTGCTGCTCATCCACGGCTCCGGTCCGGGCGTCACGTCCTACGCCAACTGGCGGCTGGTCATGCCCTCGCTCGCGGAGGACTTCCACGTCATCGCGCCCGACATGGTGGGGTTCGGCTTCTCCGACCGGCCGGAGGGCGTCACGTACGGCCTGGACACCTGGGCCGACCAGACCGTCGGTCTGATGGACACCCTCGGCATCGAGAAGGCCCACCTGGTCGGCAACAGCTTCGGCGGCGGGATCGCGCTGCGCATCGCCACCAAGCATCCCGACCGCGTCGGCAAGCTCGTGCTCATGGGCAGCATGGGGGTGCCGTTCCAGATCACCGAGGGGCTGGAGCGGGTCTGGGGCTACGAGCCCTCGGTCGAGAACATGCGCGAGGTCCTGCACACCTTCGTCTACAACTCCGAGCGGATCGACGACGAACTCGCCCGCTCGCGCTACGAGGGCAGCATCCAGCCCGGCTTCCAGGAGGCGTTCTCGGCGATGTTCCCCGCGCCGCGGCAGCGCTGGGTGGAGGGGATGACGGTCCCGGACGAGGAGCTCAAGAAGCTCACCCACCAGACGCTGATCGTGCACGGCCGGGACGACGCGGTGATCCCGGTGTCGAACTCCTACTACCTCGAGGGCATCCTGCAGAACGCCGACCTCAAGGTGTACGCCAACTGCGGCCACTGGTCGATGATCGAGCGCAACCACGACTTCAACCGCGACGTCCGTACCTTCCTGCTCGGGTCCTGACGTCATGGCCAGTCGCACGCGGCGCAAGGCGGACGGTTCGGCCGGGACTGCGGTCGCCGACCGTGATCCGGCCCTGCTGAAGCGGATCCACGAGATCATGGTGCTGACCCGCGCGGTCGAGGACCGGATGGTCGCCATGTACAAGGGCGGCGACCTGCTCGGCAGCCTCTACACCGGGCACTGGCACGAGGCGATCAGCGTCGGCGCTGCCTCGACGCTCGGCCCGGACGACTACATGGCCCCGATCCACCGTGACCTCGGCGCGCACCTGTGGCGCGGCATGGAGCCGTGGCAGGTGATGGCCAGCTTCATGGGCAAGGCGACGTCGCCGACCGGGGGACGGGACGGCACGCTGCACTACGGCCGGCTGGACCTCGGCATCTACAACCTGCCGAGCCACATCCCGGCCAACTTCCCGGTCGCCACGGGCATGGCCTTCGCCAGCAAGTACCGCGACCAGGACCGCGTCTGCCTGGCGTTCTGCGGCGACGGGTCGACCTCGAGGGCGGACTTCCACGAGGCCCTGACGATGGCCAGCGTGCTGAAGCTGCCCAACATCTTCGTGATCGAGAACAACCAGTTCGCGTACTCCACCCCGCTGCGCATGCAGTCGAACTCGGAGACCTTCGCCGCGAAGGCCGTCGGGTACGGGATCCCCGGGGTGACGGTCGACGGGACCGACGTGCTGGCCGTGCACGACGCCGTCGCCGAGGCGGTCGCGCGCGCGCGGGCGGGGGAGGGGCCCTCGATCGTCGAAGGCGTGACCATGCGGATGCACGGGCACGCCGAGCACGACTCGGCCGACTACGTGCCCAAGGAGATGTACGACGAGTGGTCGAAGAAGGACCCGGTCGAGCTCTTCGAGAACGTGCTGGTCGAGGCCGGCGTCATCGACGCCGACGCCGCGAAGAAGGTTCGCGAGGACGCGCGGCAGTTCGCCATCGCGGCCCGCCGGAAGGCGCTCGCGGACCCCATGCCCGAGCCCAGCGGAATCGAGGACGGCGTCTATGCCGACTGACACCGGTCAGGCCACCTACCTGGAGGCCGTGGGCCTGGCACTCGACAGCGAGATGGACCGTGACCCGGACGTCTTCATCATCGGCGAGGACGTCGGTCAGTTCGGCGGCGCCTTCAAGGTGACCAAGGGGTTCCTCGAGAAGTTCGGACCGCGCCGCGTCGTCGACACCCCGATCGCCGAGACCGGGTTCGCCGGCCTGGCCGCGGGAGCGGCGCTCGTCGGACTGCGGCCGGTCGTGGAGTTCCAGTTCGCCGACTTCATCTCCTGCGCGTTCGACCCGATCGTCAACGTGATGGCGCGCCACCACTGGCGCACCGGCGACCCGATCCCGGTCACGATGCGGGCGCCGTTCGGTGGCCGCCTCCGGGCGGGTCCGACCCACTCCCAGAGCGTCGAGTCCTACTTCGCGCACGTCCCCGGTCTCAAGATCGTCATGCCGGGGACGCCCGAGGACGCGGCCGGGCTGCTGATCAGCTCGATCCGCGACAACAACCCGACGCTCTACCTGGAGAACAAGTACCTCTACCGGCGGCTCCGGGCGTCGGGCCCCTTGTCGCTGGACCCCATTCCGCTCGGTGTCGCGAAGGTGGTCCGCGAGGGCCGCGACGTCACGCTCATCACCTACTCGGCCGGGGTGTCCCAGGGCCTCGAGGTCGCCGAGGAGCTGGACAAGGACGGCATCTCGGTCGAGGTCGTCGACATCCGCACGATCGTGCCGTTGGACGTCGAGACGATCCTGACCTCGGTCCGGAAGACCTCGCGCGCGGTGGTGCTGCACGAGGCGGCGAAGCGGCTCGGCTACGGCGCCGAGATCGCCGCGACCATCCAGGAAGAGGCGTTCTGGCACCTCGACCAGCCGGTGGTGCGGATCGGCGCGAAGAACACCCCGACGCCGACCAGCCCACCGCTGGAGGACGCGGTCATCCCGCAGCCGGCGGAGATCGCCGAGACCCTGAGAAAGGTGGCCCGAGCCTGATGAGCGACTACGACGTCGTCGTCCTCGGCGGCGGACCGGGTGGCTACGCCGCGGCGCTCTACGCGGCCTCGGCCGGCCTCTCCGTCGCGATGGTGGAGAAGGAGAAGGTCGGCGGCACCTGCCTGCACCGGGGGTGCATTCCGGCCAAGTCGCTGCTGCACGCGGCCGAGGTGTTCCGCACGGTCAACCACGCGGCCGAGCACGGCGTGCGCCTTCCCGACGGGAAGCCGGAGCCGGACTGGCCCGCGGCCAACCGGCGCCGCGCCGGCATCGTCGGCCAGCTGCACAAGGGGCTGTCCGGTCTCCTGAAGCGCCGCAAGGTCACCGTCATCGACGGCTGGGGGCGGCTGACCGCCGACGGCGCGGTCTCGGTCAACGGCGACACGCTGCGCGGCCGGGGCACCATCGTCTGTGCCGGCTCCGTGCCCCGGGCCATCCCGGGCATGGACGTCGACGGCGAGCGCGTCGTCACCTCCGACCACGCGACCAACAGCGAGGCCGACCGGCTCCCCGAGCGCATCGCGGTCATCGGTGGCGGTGTGATCGGCTCGGAGTTCGCCTCGGTCTACACCGACATGGGCGTGCAGACGACGCTGCTCGAGGCCATGCCCCTGGGCGTGCTGCCGATCGGCCCGGACCGCGACGTCGCCGACGTCCTCGCGCGGTCGCTCAAGAAGCGCGGAACGGACATCCACTCGGACGCGCGGGTCGGCGCCCTCGAGCGCACCGGCAACGGCGTCCTCGTGCCGTTCGAGACCCCGAAGGGCTCGGAGAAACTCGAGGTCGACCAGGTGCTCGTGTCCATCGGCCGCCGCCCGGCGACCGAGGACATCGGCGCCGAGGACGCCGGTGTGCGCGTCGACGGCCGCGGGTTCGTCGAGGTCGACACGACGACGATGGAGACCTCCCGGCCCGGCGTCTACGCGGTCGGCGACTGCGTCGCCACACCGGGGCTGGCGCACGTCGCCTACGCCGAGGCCGTCGTCGCCGTGGACCGGATCCTGGGCGAGCAGCCGGTGCCGGTCGACTACGGCAAGGTGCCCTGGGTCGTCTACACCCATCCCGAGGTCGCGTGGACCGGGATGACGGAGGTCGAGGCGCGCGAGGCCGGCTACGACGTCGAGGTGCACAAGCACTCGATGGCCGGCAACGGCCGCGCGATGATCCTGGGTGAGACCGACGGCCTGGTGAAGGTGGTCGCCCAGAAGAACGGGCCGGTCCTCGGCTTCCACATGGTCGGCCCGTGGGCCAGCGAGCTCATGCACGAGGGATACCTCGCCGTGAACTGGGAGGCGTTGCCGAGCGACGTCGGACGCCTGATCCACGCGCACCCGAGCCTGTCCGAGGCCATCGGCGAAACCATGATCACCTTCTCCGGCCGTTCCCTGCACGGCTGAGACTCAGGAGCGAGACAGCGATGAGCGACGAGTGGGTCGTCACGATGCCCAAGCTGGGCGAGACCGTGACCGAGGGGACCGTGGGCAGCTGGCGGAAGCAGGTCGGCGACAGCATCGAGTTCGACGACCCGCTCTTCGAGGTCTCGACCGACAAGGTCGACTCGGAGATCCCCAGCCCGTACGACGGCGTGATTCTCGAGATCATGGTGCCGGAGGGCGAGACGGTCCCGGTCGGGACGCCGCTGGTCCGCATCGGTGCCCCGGGCAGCGTCCCGCCCGGTGGCAACGGCCCGCCCACGGTGATCGCGGGCGCCGGCAGCGCGCCGGAGGCCAGGCCGGGGCTCGCCGGGAGCGGGGGTCCGTCGCTGAACGACCCCGCGGCGCCGCAGATGGGCGGCTCCGAGGGGCCCGACCTCGAGGACCCCGGCGTCAGCGTCCCGTCCGGCGTGGTTCACGACATCACGATGCCCAAGCTCGGGGAGACCGTCACCGAGGGCACCGTCGGGTCGTGGAAGAAGCAGGTGGGCGACACCGTCGAGTTCGACGACCCGCTGTTCGAGGTCTCGACCGACAAGGTCGACTCCGAGATCCCGAGCCCGTACGACGGCGTCCTGCTGGAGATCCTGGTGCCCGAGGGCGACACAGTCCCGGTGGGCACCGTGCTGGCGCGGATCGGCGAGCCGGGGGCCGCCGGGGGCGGGTCACCCGCTGCGGCCGTCAGCGGCTCCGCTGCCGCGGCGGTGGGGGCGCCGGCGGCGGCACCCGTCGCACCGACGGGCGGGGGAGCGCTCCCGGCCGATGGCGACGGCCGCCTGCTGTCGCCGCTCGTGCGGCGGCTCGTCGCCGAGGCAGGGCTGGACGTCGCGAGCATTCCCGGCACCGGAGCGCTCGGCCGGATCCGGCGGGAGGACGTGGAGAAGGCGATCGCGGGCGGGGGAGCCCAGGCCGCCGCACCGGCGCCGGCCCAGGCACCGGCACAGGCACCCGCAGCGGCGGCCCCGTCGGCGCCCGCCACGACGGCAGCCAGGCCCGTGGCACCAGCGGCCGGCGCGGATCCGCGCGACCAGGTCGTCGAGTTGTCGCGCATGCGGTTGGCCGTGGCCGCGGGGATGAAGAACTCGCAGGCGATCGCGGCCGCGGTGTGGACCTCGGTCGAGGTCGACTTCGACAACGTCGACCGCGTGCGGGCCAAGCACAAGGACCGGTTCAAGAAGGAGACCGGGTCCTCGCTGTCCTACCTGCCGTTCGTCTCCCGGGCGGCGATCGACGCGCTGCGCGCCCACCCCACCGTCAACTCCTCGATCGACATCGAGGCGAAGACGATGACCCTGCACCCGTACGTGAACCTGGGCATCGCGGTGGACCTGGATCAGCAGGGCCTCGTGGTGCCGGTCGTGAAGGGTGCGGACGGCCTCAACATGCGCGGCATCGCCCAGCGCATCACCGAACTGGCCGGCGCCGCGCGGGGGAAGAAGCTGCCCATGTCGGACATGCAGGGCTCGACCTTCACCATCACCAACCCCGGGCCGTTCGCGAGCTACGCGTCGTCGCCGATCATCAACCAGCCCAACGTCGCGATCCTCTGCACCGACGGCGTCAAGCGCCGGCCGGTCGCGGTGGGCGATGCGATCGCCATCCATCCGACGGGGATCATCGGGCTCGTCTACGACCACCGTGCGCTCGACGGCTCGACGGCGTCCCTGTTCCTCATGCACATCCGCGACTCGCTCGAGCAGCGGGACTGGGAGGCGGAGGTGGGCTGACATGGCCGAGCGGGCGCCGGCTGATCGACCTCCCGGTCCGCCCGAGCCGGTGACCGTGACCGTCGCCCGTCGCGTCGCGCCGGGGCGGGAGAGCGACTTCGAGGAGTTCAGCTCGGCCCTGACGCGTGCCGCCGGCCGGTATCCCGGCTTCCTCGGTGCGGGGATGCTGCGGCCCGGCCACGTCGGGGAGCCGTGGCACGTCGTGTTCCGGTTCGACAGCATCGAACACCTGCGCGTCTGGGAGCACTCGGCCGAGCGCGCCGAGCTCCTCGCGACCGGGGAGGACCTCGTGGACTCGACGGACGTGCAGCGCGTGACGGGACTGGAGACCTGGTTCGCGTTGCCGTCGCGCACCGCCCCCGCACCACCGCGGTGGAAGATGTTCGCCGTCTCGGTGGTCGGGATCTTCGTGCTGCAGCTCATGCTCAACCTCGCGCTGCAGCCGCTCGATCTGCCGGTGGTTCTCCGGGTCGCGCTCGTCGCCGTCGCCGTCACCGCACTGATGACCTGGTTCGTCATGCCGCACGCAGCTCGCCTGCTCCAGGATTGGCTCTACGCGCCACGCCGACGCACCTGAACCGAGAGGAACTCCATGCCCCGCTACCTGGTCTCCGGCATCGCCCAACTGGTCTCCGACGTGGCCGCCGTCCTCCGCGAGCACGACGCCGAGGTCGTGGAGGTGGACGACATCGACGACGTCCCCAGGGCGTGTGCCGACGCCGGTCCGGGTGCGTTCGACGGGTACGTCCAACTGCCGGCCACGTTCACCGTGCAGGGCGACACCGCCGTGCAGCGCGTCCACCACTTCTTCGCCCAGGGGGTCCTGGCCCGCTTCCCGGCGGTGGCGGCGGCGCTCCCGTCGCTGAAGGCGGAGGCCCGGCTCACCTTCGTGACCGGCGTCCTGCCCGATGACGTCTCGACCGACGACGACGTGGCCGCCCGCGCCGCGCTCATCCGGGTCCTGGCGCACGCCGCCAGGGCGGACGCGTCCGACGGACTCCGCGTGACCTCGCTCGGTTCCGGCTCGACGCCCAAGGAGATCGCGATGGCCGCCCTCGGCCGCGGTTCGACGGCCGGGGCGCTCGCGGCGGCGTCGGACGAGGACTACACCGAATGGCGGATGGAACTGCTCGGCATGATGTGGGCGGAGACGTGACCGAGCCGGAGGGTTCGTCGGCATCCCCGTCCCCGGCCGACTTCGCCGGCCAGATGCGGGCGTTCACCGATCGCATGATGGCCGGCTGGACGTCCGCGACGGGAACCGCAGCGGCCGGAGCGCCCCCGCTGCCCACGCTGCCGAAGATGCCGGCCACCATGTCGGCGGACCAGATCCAGTCGCTGATGGACGACCTCGCGGCGCGGCGCGCCCAGGTGCAGGCGCTGACGAAGCAGCTCCAGGCGTTCGACGAGCAGCTCGGCACGCTCGAGGCGAGCGTGCGGCCGTTCCTCGAGTGGACCCGGACGTGGGCGGACCTGGAGAAGACGATGAGCGAGTTCTGGCGGCCGCCGTCGGGTGGCCCGGGCAGCTAGCGCGGGCCCCCGGCGTCAGCCCTGGTCAGTGCGCGACGGGGAGGCCCAGGAGCTCGACGGCGTTGTCCCGGAGGATCCGGCGTTCGTCGGCCTCGGCGAGCCCGAGCGTCCGGACGGTCTCCAGGGGTGCACGGTCGCCGAGCTCGAACGGGTGGTCCGTGCCGAGCAGGACGTGGTCGGCCCCGACGTCCTCGACGAGACGGCGGAGCAGCACGGGCGAGAACACGGCGGTGTCGTAGAAGAGCCGGTCGGTGAACTCACTCGGCGGCACAGGCGTCGTGTGGGCGACGTCCTTGCGGTCCCAGCCCATGTCGAGGCGGCCGCGCAGCGACGGCAGGCAGCCGCCGCCGTGGGCGAGGCACAGGTTCAGTGGGAAGCGCTCCAGGACCCGTCCGAACACCAGGCGGGCGACGGCGAGCGCGGTCTCCATCGGATAGCCGACGAGCTGCGGCAGCCAGAAGTCCTTCTGCCGGTGGGGGTCGGGGACACCGCTGGGGTGCAGGAAGACGAACGTGCGGCGCTCCGAGAGCAGCGCCCACAGGTCGTCGTTGATCGGGTCGTCGAGGTCGCGACCGCCGCCTCGGCTGCCGATCGCGATGCCGGCCATCCCCAGCTCCTCGAGTGCCCGGCGCGCCTCCTCCGCGGCTCCGGCCCAGCCCAGCGGCACCGAGCCGAGCCCGAGCAGCCGGTCCGGGGCGTCGGCCACGTAGGTGGCGAGTTCGTCGTTGCCCTCCGCGACGGTTTGGGTGGCGAGCCGCTCGTCGTCGGACGTCGACGCGAACAGGAAGGGCGGCAGGGACACGACGTGCCGGTGGACGCCGACCTCGTCCATCTCCGACATCCGTACGTCGACGTCGTACATGGACCGCGCGAGGGGGAGGGGGGCGCGTGGGCCGACCCCGCTGACCCGGGGGTCGAGCCGGACGATGCCGGCGGGCACGTCGGCGAGGTCGGCCAGGTCCCGGTCGGCGAGGCGCTGGAGCAGCGGGAGCGGCATCGCGTGGGCGTGCACGTCGATGGCCCCGTCGCCCGCCGGCGGGCTCGCCTCGGGAACGTCGTGGACGAGATTGAGGCTCATGGGAACTCCCCGGAGTCGACGTGGACCACGCGCAGCCACTGTGTGCTGACCGGATGAGGGGCTGCACCCCCTTCTCACTGGCCGGAACGTAGCGCTCACGACGTAGGCCCCGCCCTGTCCCCGTGCGAATCTCCGGCAGGAACGCAAGGAGGACCGATGAGCTGGTACCAGATGCACCGCGCGGTCTACGACTGGGTCCGGGCCGGCGAGGTCAACAGCGCGGACGGCGGCGACGGCCGGGCGGGCTTCGACCTGAGCACGTACGAGCTGACCGACGACGGAGCGGAAGGCGTTCGAGAACCGGGACATCGCGGCGCTCTACACGCTCGGGCTGCACGAGGTGCTGCTCAACCGTTACGCGCGCGCGGCCGGCTTCGCCCGCGACGACTACCGGAAGATCCTCGAGCCGTTCGGGGTGAAGGAAGAGAGGAGGGCTCGGTGGCAGAGATAGTCCTGGCGTACTGCGCCTCTCACGCGCCGATGATGTCGTCGGCGCGGATGGCGGCCCCGGAGGAGCAGCGCAACAACTTCTTCGGCGCGCTCGACCATGTGCGCGACGAGGCGGTGGCCCGCGGCGTCCAGGCGTGCGTCGTCCTGTCCAACGAGCACTACACGAACTTCTTCCTCGAGAACTTTCCGCAGATCTGCATCGGCCTGGGGGAGAAGAACTGGGGGCCGACGGAGGAGTGGCTGCCGATCGACAAGGTCTGGGTGCCCGGCCACGCCGGCCTGGCCAACCACATCGCCCGCCACACCCTCGACGCGGGCTTCGACCCGGCGTTCTCCCACCAGCTCGAGCTCGACCACGGGATCATGACGGTCTACTACGAGCTCGACCACGACATGAAGATCCCGCTGGTGCCGATCGTGCAGAACTGCGCGGTACCGCCACTCGTACCGGTCCGTCGCGCGTACGAGTTCGGCAAGGCTCTGGGCGACGCGATCCGCTCGTACTCAGGACTGCAGCGGGTCGCCGTCATCGGCGCCGGTGGTCTCTCGCACTGGATCGGCAACCCGAGGGTCGGCGACATCGCGGAGGACTTCGACCGCTGGTTCCTCGAGCGCCTCGAACGCGACGAACTGGACCAGGTGCTCGACATCCCGGACGAGGAGCTCGAACTGGCCGGCAACGGCGCGCACGAGATCCGCAGCTGGCTGGCGGTGGCGGGTGCGGTGCACCCCGCTCGTCCGCACACGCTGGCCTACGAGCCGGTCTACCCGTGGATCACGGGGATGGCAGTCGCGGAATGGGAGACCATGCCGGACCGCGATGAGGGCCCCGCGACCGCGGGGGCGCAGGAGACCGGACGAGAGGAGTCACTCACATGAGCACGACCGACAGTGCCGCCGCCGGCGGGGTCGACATCGAGGCCGTCACCCAACGGGTGCGCGACCTCAGCGAGCAGGTGATGGCCCAGGCGAAGAAGAACGGCTTGACCTTCCTCGAGGGCTACGAGCGGGTCCTCAAGCAGATGCTCGACCTCGAGGAACAAGCCGCCAAGGGCACCGGACAGGACTGGGCGACATCGCTGGCGGCGACGCACGCGAACTTCGTCCGGGAGACGTCCGAGATGTTCCTGGGTGCGATGAAGGACCAGTTGAAGAGCTGACACCCGGCCCTGCACATCCGCAGCTGCGCCCCGCCACGGAAGCCCGGTGGCGGGGCGCAGTCTGCGGGCGGCGGGCGGAACGGGGACGGCGGCGGCCGCGGGTCACGCCGTTGCGCGGACCGGCGCCGCGGGGTACTCGAAGAACCCGCGCCCGCTCTTGCGGCCGAGCAACCCCGCCTCGACCATCCGCAGCAACAGCGGCGGAGCGGCGTACAGCGGCTCCTTGAACTCCGCGTACATCGAGCTCGCGACCGCGTGGGTGGTGTCCAGACCGATCAGGTCGGCGAGGGCCAGCGGGCCCATCGGGTGCGCGCAGCCGGCCACCATCGCCGTGTCGACGTCCTCGGGACTCGCGAAACCCGACTCGACCATGCGGATGGCGGCGAGCAGGAACGGGATCAACAGCGCATTGACCACGAATCCGGCGCGGTCCTTGCACAGCACCGTGTGCTTGCCGAGTCCCCTCTCGGCGAAGTCCTCGGCCCGCTGCACGGTCTCCGGGGAGGTGAGCAGGCTCGGCACGACCTCGACGAGCGGGAGGACCGGCACGGGGTTGAAGAAGTGCAGGCCGATGACTCGTTCCGGGTGCGCCGTCACCGAGGCCAGCTTCATGATCGGGATGGACGAGGTGTTGCTCGCCAGCAGGCACTCGGGGGACACGATCCCCCCGAGCGCGCGGAACACCGCCGTCTTCTCGGCCTCGTCCTCCACGACGGCCTCGATCACGACGTCGCGGTCGGCCAGGTCGTCGAGTTCGGTCGTGAACGACAGCCGCGCCGCGGCGGCCTCACGGTCCGTCTCGGTGAACTTCCCGGCCCGCACCGCCCGGCCGAGGGACTTGTCGAGTCGCAGCTGGGCCGCCTCCGCGGCGGCGTCGTCGACCTCACGGACGAGGACCTCGTAGCCGGCCCGCGCGGACACCTCCGCGATGCCGGACCCCATGATGCCGCCGCCGACGACACCGACCCTCTTCGCCATGGTCCTCCTCGTGATGACGCTCCCCGGGGGTGGTGCCCCGTCCTGCCCGTGCCTGCATGGTCTCCCGCCCCGGGCGGCCGGCCGGCCGCGTTCCCGCTGGGTAGGAAGCGAGCCCGTCGCCGAGGGGACGGGACCACGATGCTGCTGACGACGTCGTTCCCCGACAGCGCCGGGTCTCACCACGAGGAGCGCTCATGATCAGCGGCAAGACGACCCTCATCGCCCACATCGGGTATCCGACCTTCGCGTTCAAGTCGCCGATGATCTACAACCCGTGGTTCGAGAAGAACGACATCGACGCCGTCGTCGTACCGATGGGCGTCAAGGCCGAGGAGTACCGGGAGTTCTTCCCCTACCTGTTCAAGATGAGCAACATCCACGGTGCGCTGGTGACCATGCCGCACAAGGTGACCACGATGGAGCTGGTCGACGAGCTCTCACCCACGGCCGTCGTGGCGGGCGCCGCGAACGCCGTGCTTCTGCGCGAGGACGGCAGCCTCGTCGGCGACCAGTTCGACGGCGAGGGCTTCGTCCGCGGTGTGCTGCGCAAGGGCTTCGACCTCCAGGGCAAGCGCGCGCTCGTCGTCGGCAACGGCGGCGTCGGCTCGCCGATCGCGGCGTCCTTGGCGGCGGCGGGCGTGGGCGCACTCGGGCTGTTCGACCCCTATGCGGCGGCGTCCGAGGCGCTGGGGGAGCGGCTGACCGCCGCCTACCCGAACCTGGAGGTCACGACCGGGTCCAAGGACCCCGAGGGGTACGACCTCGTCGTCAACGCGACACCGCTCGGGATGAACGACGACGACCCGCTGCCGATGGACGTCGACCGGATCGCGCCGTCGACCTTCGTCGGCGAGGTCGTGATGAAGCAGGAGATCACGCCGTTCCTGCAGGCTGCACTGGACAAGGGCTGCCCGGTGCAGGTCGGCAAGGACATGCTGTTCGAGCAGATCCCGGCCTACCTGGAATTCTTCGGCTACGGCACGCCGACCCCCGACGAGTTGCGCGCGGTCTCGCAGGTGGGGGACTGACCGGGTGCCGGTCGCGGTCGAGGTTCCGAAGCCCGGGATGGCCGCTGTCGAGGTCGCCGAGGTCGCCGAGGGCGTGTACCGGCTGGCACTGCCGCTCGGGATCCACGGCGTGCCGACGGTGAGCGCCTACCTGCTCCGCGGCAACGACGGCGACACCCTCGTGGACTGCGGCATCGCCGCCGGCGTCGACGAGGGGGATCCCGGACCCGACGGGACGGCCGCCGTCGCCGCCGCGCTGGCCGCTGCCGGGAGCCGCCTCGAGCAACTCGAGCGGCTCGTGGTGACGCACGCGCACATCGACCACTTCGGTCTGGCCGGCGAGGTGGTACGGCGCAGCGGAGGTGAGCTCTGGATGCACCGGCGCACCGACCTCGACCTCGCCAAGTACGACGATCCGGACGAGGCCGTCGACCGTCGCACGCTCATGCTCGCCGATCACGGTCTCTTCGGCGACGAGCTCACCGAGACGTCCGAGGGGCTGCGTGACTGGTTGCCCGTCATGCCGTCGATCGGCCGTCCGTCCCGGCTGCTCGACGGCGGTGAGTCGTTCGCCGCCGGCGGCCGGACGTGGGAGGTCGTGCACACGCCGGGACACTCGCCCGGGCACGTCTGCCTCTGGAATGCCGCCGAGCGGCTGCTCTGCTCCGGAGACCACCTGCTCCAGGTCGTGTCCCCGCCGGTGACGTTCGAGCGCGGGTTCGAGACGGATCCGCTGGGTTCCTACCTGGACTCCCTCGACCGCGTCCGGGAGCTCGGCCCGGAGCTGGTCCTGCCCGGGCACGGGACGCCGTTTCCCGACGGGGCCGCCCGAGCCGAGTCCATCGCCACGGGCAAGCGACGGCGGCTCACGCAGGTCCGCGAACTGGTGGAGAGCCGGCCGCGGACGGTGTCCGAGCTGACGGCCGACCTCTTCGGGTCGGTCCGAATGTCCGGTGCGCAGCGGCACTTCGTGACAGCCGAGATCCTCGCCTACCTCGCCTACCACGAGGCGCGCAGGGTCCTGGGACGGACGAGACGACCGGACGGGGTCTTCCTGTGGTCGGTGGACGAGAACCCGGAGGTGGCCCCGTGAGCGAGCGTGCGACCGAGCTGCAGACGACCGCGACGGATTCGACAGCTACGCCACGACACCGCGTCGTCGTGGTGGGCGGTGGGTTCGGCGGGCTCAACGCCGTCCGGGCGCTGGCGCACGCCGACGTCGACGTCACCGTGGTGGACCGCACGAACCACCACCTGTTCCAGCCGCTGCTGTACCAGGTCGCCGCAGGGATCCTGCCGCCCGGCCTCATCGCGCCCGCGCTGCGGAGCGTCATCAAGAAGCAGGCCAACGCCCGCGCGCTGCTGGCCGACGTGCACGACCTCGACCTGGAGCACCGGGTGGTGCGCGCGGAGGGGCCCGACGGCCGGCCCATCGAGCTGCCGTACGACTCCCTCGTGGTCGCGGCCGGTGCGACGCACTCCTACTTCGGCCGTGACGAGTTCGCCCAGTTCGCGCCCGGGATGAAGACGATCGAGGACGCGCGGTACCTGCGCGACCAGATCCTGCTGGGATTCGAGATGGCCGAGCTCGCGACCGATCCCGCGGAGCGCGCCGAGTGGCTGACGTTCGTGGTCATCGGGGCCGGTCCGACCGGCGTCGAACTCGTCGGCCAGGTCGCGGAGCTCGCGCACACCGTGCTGCCGCGCGAGTACCGGTCGATCGACACCAGGGAGGCGCGCATCCTGCTCCTGGAGGGCGCCCCCTCGGTCCTGCCCCCGTTCGACGAGAAGCTGCAGACCTACACGCACAAGCGTCTGGAGAAGATGGGCGTGGAGATCCGCACCGGCATGCTGGCCGTCGGGATGGACGACCACTCCGTCACGGTCAAGGGACCGGACGGCGAGGAGAGGATCCGCACCCGCACCCGGATCTGGGCCGCGGGAGTTGCCGCCTCTCCGCTGGCGGCGATGCTGGCTCGAAGCAGTGGAGCGGGGACCGACCGCGCCGGACGGATCGAGGTCAATCCCGACTGCTCGCTGCCCGGGCATCCCGAGGTCTTCGCGGTCGGCGACATGGTGTCGCTGAACAAGCTGCCCGGGGTGGCGCAGCCGGCCATGCAGGAGGGCAAGTACGTCGGCAAGCTCATCAAGGCGCGGCTCTCGGGGGACGAGAAGATCGAGCCGTTCAAGTACTTCGACAAGGGCAGCATGGCCACCATCGGGTACAAGTCCGCGGTGGCCGACGCCTTCGGCATGAAGGTCACCGGCTTCCTGGCCTACGTCATGTGGGGCTTCATCCACGTGCTGTACCTGATCGGCTGGGGCAACCGGATCGGCACCCTGTACACGTGGCTGCGCGCCCTGGTGTTCAGCAAGAACCGCGGTCACCGCATCATCACCTTCGAGCAGGCGCACGACCGGGCGCAGGAGCACCACGGGTCCACGCGGGCTGCCGTCGACCGCCCGGGCGCGCCTCCGGCGCCGCCCGCGTCGCCCCCCGTGCCGTCCCCGGCGAGCCAGAAGGCGGGATGACCCGTCGGCGGGAGATGCGCGGTTCCCGCTGAGCGGCGTGATCACTTTCCACGGGCCAGGGGCGCTACCGTGCGGCATGCGCAAGAGGCGGATGGGTCCGAACGCGGGCGTCGTGGGCAGCCTCATCGTCATGGTGCTCGGGATGGTCATCGTCTTCCAGGCCGCCGGCACCGACCTGGTGGGCTTCGGGTGGCTGCTCGTTCTCGTGGGCGCTCTGTGCGTCGTCGCCAACCTCGTCGTGGCCGCACGCACCCGGTAGTTCCACCCGACGCGGGTTCTCCGATCGGGGCGGCTTCCTGCCGCGGATCCCTCACCTCCGTTCGCCGGGTTTCTCGGCGCGCCGTGGGCGCGGCATGCCCGCAATGTCACGGATCGGTCCGCGCGATGCCGTTCAGCGGAAACAACCCCCCGCGCTGTTGCCGCCGCTCGCCGGTGGCGCTCCACTTGCCGCACAGCGCCGCCTCTGCAGCGGCGTTCCGCCCAGAGGAGGACGCATGCGGGACGAGATCCTCGAGCCAGCCGGTTCGAACGAGCCGACGGCCCACGCGAAGACACCCAAGAAGGCCGCAGCCAGCGGCTGGATGGGGAGTGCGCTGGAGTACTACGACTTCTTCATCTACGCGCAGGCCGCGGCGCTGGTCTTCCCGACCATCATGTTCGCTGAAGGCGACCCGCAGGTCGCGATCATCGCGTCGTTCGCGACGTACGGGGTCGGCTACGTGGCCCGGCCGATCGGTGCGTTCGTGCTCGGCCACTGGGGTGACACCCACGGCCGCAAGAACGTGCTGGTCCTCTGCATGCTCTTGATGGGCGTCTCGACCTTCCTGGTGGCGCTGCTGCCGACGTATCAGATGGTGGGCTGGCTCGCCCCCGCGCTGCTGGTGTTCCTCCGGCTGGTCCAGGGCTTCGCAGTCGGCGGGGAGATCTCCGGCGCCAGCGCCATGATCTTGGAACACTCGCCGTTCGGGCGGCGGGGTTACTACACGAGCTACACGCTGCAAGGGGTGCAGGCCGGCCAGATCCTTGCCGCCGCGGTGTTCCTGCCGCTTTCGATCGTGCTCTCGGAGGACGCGTTCCAATCGTGGGGCTGGCGGATTCCCTTCGCGCTGAGCGCCATCGTCGTCTTCGCGGGATTCATGATCCGTCGAAGGGTCGACGAGACCCCGGCGTTCGTCGAGGAGGCCGAGGAGGGCGTCGTCCCGCAGGCTCCCATCAAGCAGGCGATCAAGGAGAACGGCTCGGACATGCTCCGCGTCATCTGCATGGCGCTGATGAACGCGGTGCCGACGGCGGCGACCGTCTTCGGCGCGGCGTACGCGACGAACGTCGAGGAGTACGGCATCGGGTTCAGCACGACCATGTACCTGTGGATCTCGGTGTCCGGCAACCTGGTCGCGGTGCTGCTGATCCCGTTCGTCGGGAGTCTGTCCGACCGGATCGGCCGGCGGCCGTGCATCATCGTCGGCGCGCTGGGCTCGACGGCGTTGTCCTACGCGTACCTGTACGCGATCAGCCAGGAGTCGGCAGTGTGGGCCTTCGTCTTCGCGATCCTGATGTGGGGCATCGTCTACCAGGGCTACAACGCGGTGTTCCCGTCGTTCTACCAGGAGCTGTTCCCGACGAAGACCCGCGTCACGGGCTTCGCCGTGTCCCAGAACATCGGCACGATGATCACTGCCTTCCTGCCGGCGCTGTACGCGACGGTGGCCCCGGGCGGCTCCAACGTGCCGCTGATCGTCGGTAGCTTCACGTTCGGCATCGGGATCATCGCGGCGATCGCGGCCTTCTCGGCACGCGAGACCTACCGCGTGCACCTGGACGACCTCGGCAGGAAGGACGCGCCCGAGGTCCCGAAGGAGGAGTACGAGCGGATCCGCCAAGAGGCATCCGTCTGAGTCCGCACCACCTGTGTCCGCGGCGGCCGGGCCGACCTCGCGTCGGCTCGGCCGTTCGCGTTCCCGGCCATCCGGAGAGACGCCATGACGACCGTGTTCGTGCTGAACGGCCCCAACCTCAACCTGCTGGGCACCCGCAAGCCGGAGGTGTACGGGCGGACCTCGCTGGCCGACGTGGAGCAGATGTGCCAGTCGGAGGCGGACAAGCTCGACCTCGACCTCGTGTTCCGCCAGTCCAACCACGAGGGTCAGCTGATCGACTGGATCCACGAGTTCGGCCGCGAGGTGAAGGCCGGGAACGCCATCGGGGCCGTCTACAACCCCGGTGCCCACACCCACACGTCGGTCGCCCTGCACGACGCCATCGAGGGCTCGGAGCTGCCGGTCATCGAGGTGCACATCTCGAACGTGCACAAGCGTGAGGAGTTCCGGCACCACTCCTACATCTCGCTGGTTGCCCGCGGGATCATCGTCGGCTTCGGCGTCCAGGGATACCACATGGCCATCAACGGCCTGTACGAGCTCACCCGGCAACCGAGCTGACCATGACCGACCCCGTCCGGATCGCGGTGGCCGGTGCGGGGTTGATCGGCAAGCGACACATCGAGGAGGTCGCCGCGAGCGGCTCGGCCCGACTCTCGGCGATCGTCGATCCGTCCCCCGCCGCTACGGAGGTGGCCGAGACGTTCGGCGTGCGGCTCCACGGGTCGCTCGAGGAGCTGTTCGAGGCGGACGAGCCCGACGGTGTCATCCTCGCCACGCCCAACCAGATGCACGTCGCCGGCGGCCTGGAATGCGTAGCGGCGGGAATCCCGACGATCGTGGAGAAACCGATCGGCGACACCGTCGAGGGAGCCACGCGGCTGGTCGAGGCGGCCGAGGCCGCCGGCGTCCCGTTGCTCACCGGGCACCACCGCAACTACAGCCCGATCATGCTCACGGCGCGCGAGATCGTGCAGAGCGGCGCGCTCGGGACGGTCGTCGCGGTCGTGGGTACGGCGCTCTTCTACAAGCCGGACGACTACTTCGACGTCGGCGGTGGCTGGCGTCGACAGCCCGGCGGCGGCCCGATCCTGCTCAACCTCATCCACGAGGTGAACAACCTGCAGTCTCTCGTCGGCGACGTCGTCCGCGTGCAGGCCACCGCGTCGAACGCCACCCGCGGCTTCGAGGTCGAGGACACCGCGGCGATGGTGTTCACCTTCGCGAGCGGGGCCCTGGGCACGTTCCTGCTCTCCGACACCGCGGCGTCGCCCCGGTCGTGGGAACAGACGTCGATGGAGAACACCAGCTACGCGACCTATCCGGACGAGGACTGCTACCACATCGTCGGGACGACGGGATCGCTCTCGGTGCCGACGATGCGGCTCAGGGCCTTTCCTGGGACCCGCTCGTGGTGGGAGCCGTTCGAGACCTCGACGGTCGCGATCGAGCGCACCGATCCGCTGGCCAACCAGATCGAGCACTTCGCCGCCGTCATCCGGGGCGAGGCGACACCGGTCTGCAGTGGCCGGGACGGCCTGAGGACGCTGCAGGTGGTGGACGCCGTCGTCCAGTCGGCGCGGACCGGGCAGCCGGTCGACATCCGGTACGGGCGAGCGCCCTAGTCCTGCTGCCCGGAGAGCTCGGAAGGTGCGCTTCGGACGGCCGTGCGCGGATAGATGCGCCACGCGAGCCACAGGAGGACGGAGTCCGTCCATCGGGCCATCGCCACGGCGCCGTGCGCACTGCTGTATCCGTTGCGGGCCGCGGCCAGGCGGTCCTCCAGCTCTCGCTGGTCGATGGCCAGGTCCGTGGCGGATCGCAGCAGCGCGGAACCGGCGCGCTCGCGGATGCTCCGAGTGGACGTCGTGGTGGACATCGCGCCTTCCCCTGTCGGCCTCCGGGACCTTCCGGACCCCGCCGCTGCCGGCGCCCATGGAGAGCAGCGCGGAGATCCGGCCCCTGTTCCGAGGCTAACGCCGTTCCGCGGAGGACCGGCGGGCCCGACGCAAGGCATCCAGGGACGCGAGCGGCGGTGTCCGCGGGCGGAGTGCCGGGGACGGTGCGGCGGACCTGGGGGTGACCTGCGGAAAGCTGGGACGGGGTACGAGGCGCGGTCGGCGTGTGTGGGAGGAGCCGGGGCGACGGCAGTGGCGGGTATCACCGCGCCCGGGCGACGGGCGTCCCGCCCGGCGTCACCCGAGGAGGAGGACGCCGAAGCGAGCGGGAGCGGTGCGCGCGCAGGAACGCGTACCAGCCGGTGTGCAGAGCGGGGACGGGCTCGTCGGGGAACGCGGCCCGGGCCGACCGGGTGATCGACGCTCCCATGACCACCGCGCCGGCGGCGACGACGACGAGCGCGGCCACGCTGCCGATCAGGATGTAGCGCCGCAGGTCGGACGCCGGCGAGGCGACCGAGAGCACCACCGCGCCGAGCACGGGGAGGAACAGGCCGACGAGGCGGCGGCGGGAGTCCACGACGTCACGGATGTAGGCGCGGACGGGCCCGCGGTCACGGGGCGCGAGCTGCGCGTCCGACGGATCGAGGTGACGACGCGGCGTTCGTCGTCCCTCCTCGGCGGGTGCGGTCCGGGCCCGGCGCGCAGCCTCCCGGCGGATGCCGGCGGAGTCGGGGGACCGCCGACCGGCCCCCGATCTGCGGGAAGAGCTCACGGGGTGGGCGCGGTAGCGGCTGTGGCGGCGCGCTGCCGGCGGTGGGCCGCCATCCGGATGGGGGAGTTGAGCTCGCCGTACCCGGCGTAGCCGCCGGTCCGCTGGACCACCTCGAAGAACACGCGCCCCCCGAGGATCTGCGTGTAGAAGTGCAGGAACTCGCCGTCGGCGTCCCGGTCGTACAGCACGCCGAGTTCGCGCAGGTCCGCGAGCAGCGAGGCGGGCGGTGCCAACCGGGCGTCCAGGTCGTCGTAGTAGTTGCCCGGGATGTCGAGGAGGGGGGCGCCCGCCGCGCGCGCGGCGCGTGCTGCCGCGATCACGTCGTCCGAGGCGAACGCCACGTGCTGGGGATCGGTCACGCCCGGCTGCCACTCGGTCCCCCGCCGGAGCACGGACACGCTGAGACCGATGCGCACGGTTCCCGTCGGGTCGGTGACGGTGCGGTTGCGGACCAGTCCGAACGGTGCGGCCACCTCGGAGGCGTGCTGGGGCTGCAGCCCCAGCACCGAGCGGTAGAAGAGCGCGGCCTCGTCGAAGTGGTCGAACGGCTGGGCGAGCGCGACGTGGTCGACGTGCGTGATCCCCAGGGACGCTGCCGCCGGCTCTGGATCGGCCGTCGGGGCGAAGTCGGCGAGCCAGGTGGTGGCGCCCGAGTCCGTGGTGCAGAAGAACACCGACGTGCCGTCCGGCGCGGCCACGGCGGAGATGTCGGCCTCGGCGGCGCCACGCGTGCGCGGCAGCACCGGTGCCAGCAGCGCCTCGGCCCGCCGCGTGGACGCCGTGGCGTCGGCCGTCTCCAGGCCGAGCGCGGCGATCGACGCCCCCGGCCGCCCGGCCGCGGAGTTCACCAGCACCCGGCAGTCGGCCTGCTGCCACAACTGGACGGGCTTCGACCGGTGTTGGCCGGTGCGGGCGAAACCCAGCGCTTCCAGGGTGCGCTCGACGTGTCCGGACGATCCGCCGTCCACCCCCAGCTCGACGAAGGCGTGACCGTTGAGTTCCTGGGGCGGTGGCAGTTCGAGCGAGGTGACCTGCCGACGCGTCGCGGGCGACAACCGTGCGGCGGTCTCCTCCTGAAGCGCGAGGAGCGAACGGAGCGCGTCGACGGCCGCGCGGGCGGGGTCCGACTGCCGGAAGACGTCGTTGAAGACCTCGAGGGAGAGTGGTCCGGTGTAGCCGGCGGTGAGTACGTGGCCGAGGAAGGCCGGCAGGTCGAACGTGCCCTGGCCGGGGAACAGCCGGTAGTGGCGGCTCCACTGCAGGACGTCCATGTCCATGTGGGGTGCGTCGGCGAGCTGCAGGAAGAACAGCTTCTCGCCGGGGATGTTCTCGATGCCGGCCGGGTCGGAGCCGCGGGAGAGGATGTGGAAGCTGTCGACGCAGAGCCCGAGGGCCGGGTGGTCGGCCCGGCGGACGATCTCCCAGGAACGCTCGTAGGTGTTGACGAACCGGGCCCAGGCGAGTGCCTCATAGCAGATCCGGAGGCCCCGCTCACCGGCTCGCGCCGCGAGCTGGTGCAACTGCTCGGCGATGCGGTCGTCGTCGTCGAGGGCGTGCGGGGAGACCGAGGAGCAGACGAGCACGAGATCCGTGCCGAGCTGTTCCATCACGTCGAACTTGCGGTCGGCCCGGCGGAGGTTGGATGCGAGGACGGCGGGGTCGTCGGCATCGAAGTCCCGGAAGGGCTGGTACAGGTCGATCGAGAGGCCGAGGTCCCGGCAGCGCGCCCGGACCTCCGACGCCGACCACGGGGAGGAGACGAAGTCCGGCTCGAAGATCTCCACCCCGTCGAAGCCCGCGGCCGAGGCGGCCACCAGCTTGTCCTCCAGGGTGCCCGACAGGCAGACGGTCGCGACGGCGGTCCGGAGGCCCGCTGTCCGGCTCGGGGGCAGTGGTGGCCGGGTGGCTGCCTCAGCGGTCATGAGCGCCTCGATCCTCCATCCGGCCAGCCTGCCGCGAGGCCGCTCGCCGGGGTAGCCGTTTCCGGCCAGCGAACACGCGGTGCGCCGCTGATCGCGGGCACGACTCGACTCCCTGCTGCCCGTCCGCGGTCTCGCGACGAGACTCAAGTGCTCAGCGGTTCCTTCCGATGAGTGGGAGGGGGGCCCGGAGGCCCCGTTCAGGAGGGAGCATGGACGCATGGCCCAGGACTCGCCCGAGCTGCCCCGGGACGTCGGGGAGCGCGCCGCGAACGCGCTGGCCCCCGAATCCGGGCTGTTCGAGGATCTCGACTCCGCCGGATTCGGGGACGCACTCGCCAAGGTGGCCAGGTTCTGGGTCGACAATCCGGCCGCGCGGGGAGAGGTCACGGCCCGGCTGGCGGCCGATCTGGCGCGCATCCCATCGGTGACGCTCGCCTCCTGGCTCGGGACCGAGGACGTCGAGCCCCCGGTGCCCGTCGACGACAAGGACCGGCGGTTCGCCGACCCCGCCTGGAGCGGCAACCCGTTCTTCTCCGGTGTGCGCCTGAGCTATCTCTCGGCGTGCAAGGCAGCGCGCGACGTGGTCGCCTCCGCGGGGCTGGACGAGGGCACCTCGCGCAAGGCGGCCGCTGCGACGGAGTTCGTGCTCGACGCGCTGGCCCCGACGAACTTCCTGTTCACCAATCCCGCAGCCCTGAAGCGCGCGTTCGACACCGGGGGTATGAGCCTCGTCAAGGGCGCACGCAATTTCGCCGACGACCTGGTCAACAACGGGGGCCGCCCCCGGCAGGTCGACACCCGCCCGTTCGAGGTCGGCCGGAACCTCGCGGCCACGCCGGCCAAGGTGGTCTACCGCAACGACCTGATGGAGCTGCTGCAGTACGAGCCCCAGACCGAGCAGGTCCACGCGACCCCGTTGCTCTGCAGCCCGCCGTGGATCAACAAGTACTACGTGATGGACCTCGCGCCGGGTCGCAGCTTCATCGAGTGGGCGGTGCAGCACGGCCGCACCGTGTTCGCGATCAGCTACCGGAACGCGACGAAGGAGATGTCGCGCACGACCATGGACGACTACCTCGTCCACGGTCCGCAGAGTGCCCTCGACGTCATCCAGGAGATCACCGGCGCCGACACGATCGACATCGCCGGGCTGTGCCTCGGCGGCGCGCTCACCGCGATCACCGACGCGTACCTGATGCAGTCGGGCGACAGCCGGATCGGCACCCTGACTCTGTTCAACACGATGCTCGACTACGCCCAGCCGGGTGCGCTGAGCGTGTTCACCGATCGAAGCAGCGTCGAGAAGCTCGAACGCAAGATGGTGCGCGAGGGCGTGCTCGAGGGCGCCTCGATGGCCGGCACGTTCGACATGCTGCGCGCGAACGACCTGATCTTCAACTACGTCGTGTCGAACTGGCTCATGGGCCAGGACCCGCCGGCCTTCGACATCCTGGCCTGGAACGCCGACAGCACCCGGATGCCGGCGGCCATGCACGCCTTCTACCTGCGCAACTTCTACGTCGAGAACAAGCTCGCCGCGGGCACTCTGGAGATTGCCGGCAAGGCGATCGACCTGTCGGCGATCAAGGCCCCGACCTATGTCGTGAGCGCGATCAACGACCACATCGTGCCCTGGGAGTCCTCGTACCGGACGACCGGTCTGGTGAGCGGCCCCGTCCGGTTCGTCCTCAGCAGCGGTGGCCACATCGCCGGCATCGTCAACCCGCCCAGCCCCAAGGCCTGGTACCAGATCGCGCCGACCGACGATGCGCTGCCGGCGACCGCAGCCGAGTGGCGTGCGGGGGCCGAGCGGCGGAGCGGTTCGTGGTGGGAGGACTGGGCCACCTGGTCGGACGAGCACTCCGGCCCGATGCAGGCGCCGCCCCGGATGGGGAGCGCCCGGCACGCTGTCCTGGGCGACGGGCCCGGCACCTACGTCCGGACCTGACGTCGGCCCCCGCCGGTCAGGCGGTCGGTCGAGGTCGGCTCACGCGATGGACATCGGGCGCGGAGCGTAGACATCTGCTGCGGTGCCGACGCTTCCCGCAGTCCCGCCGCTGAGTTCCCGGGACAGACTCCG
Source organism: uncultured Actinomycetota bacterium (assembly GCA_963777095.1). Taxonomy (GTDB): domain Bacteria; phylum Actinomycetota; class Actinomycetes; order Mycobacteriales; family Geodermatophilaceae; genus CAVZOY01. Next base: position 833,208 of record CAVZOY010000002.1, on the reverse strand, counting down.
GGCGGCGATGGACAGGGAGGCGATGACCGGCTGCACCTCGCGGCCGAGGTCGGGGACCGTGAGTTCGATGGCTGCCACGAGCTCGCCGCCCGGACCGAACACCGGGACGGCGATGCCGCAGGTGGTGGCCTCGAGCTCGAAGCGGGTGACGGCGAGGCGCGTCGTCCGGACGACGGCGAGCGCGCGCCGGAAGCGATCGGGTGCGGTCACCGTGTGCGGCGTGTACGCCCGCAGGCCGCGCAAGATGGTCATCTCGACGATGCTGGCCGGGGCGAACGCCAGGAGCGCCCGCCCGAGGGCGGTCGCGTGCAGCGGCAGAGTGGCCGCCGGCATGAACGAGGAGACCGGTCGCGCGCCGGGCTGCTTCTCGATGTAGGCCACCTCGAACTCCTGGAGGACCCCCAGCCGCGCACGGCAGCGCGTGACGCGGGACAGGTCCTCCAGGACACACGGTCCGCGTTCGCGGAGCTCGGGATGACAGTTGTCGCCGGAACCCATCATGCGCAGCGGCAGCCCGGCCCGGTACCGGCCGTCGGGCGTCCGCTCCAGCAGACGCCAGGAGGCCAGCTCAGAGGTCAACCGGTGCGCGGTGGAGATCGGCAGTCCCGCCAGCTGGGATATCTCGGTGAGGGTGTGCGCGCTGCCTTCGGTGAAGGTCATGAGGATCGACGTGATCTTGTTCGTGACCGAGCGGCCCGCTTCGGTGGAGTTCCCTGCCATCGACGTCTCCTGTCCGAAGCCGAAAGAACACCTGGCTCCACGACGGTGTGAGCCGGATCACGCTGGAGGGAAGCACAGCAGATGTGCCCGCAACCAGCGCGTCGTACCAGGTAGACCATCCGAAAGACGCATCGAACGATCCTCGCCCTGGGGTTTGATCGCGAATCCTGGGGTGCGGCCCTGGGGCGGGCGCCCGCCGGCCGGGGGAGCCTCGGGTGCGTGGACCTGGACTGGCTCGAGACCTTTCTCGCGGTCGTCGACCGTGGTGGGTTCACGGCTGCGTCCGAGCAGGTTCACCGCTCCCAGTCGCGGGTCAGCGCCCACATCGCGGCGCTCGAGCGCCAACTCGGCGTGCGGCTGCTGGACCGTGGCCGCCGGCCGGCGACCCCGACGGCAGCGGGCGAGGTGTTCGCACGCCACGCCCGCGAGATCGTCGCCGGGGTGGGTTCGGCCCGCGCTGCGGTCGCTGCGCTCCGCGGTCTCGACGAACGCAGCCTCACCCTGGTCACCACCCCGTGTGTGGGTGCCGCCCTGTTCCCACATGTGCTGGCCAGGGTGACGGCGGAGCGGCCGGGGCTGCGCGTCCAGCTGGCAGAGCGGACCTGGCACGAGGTGGAACGTCGCTTCGTCACCGAGGGTCTGGCGATGGCCGTGCTGCCTCGCCTGGAGCCGTCGAGCGTGACCGGCTTGCGCGAGCGTGTCCTGTGGCGGGAACCGCTGCAGGTCGTCGTCCCCGCGGGACACGAACTCGCCCGCTCGGGCGGCCCTGTTCCGGCCGAACGGCTCGTCCGCTCGCCCTTGCTGGTGTGCCGCGACTCCGGGGACGGCGAGTCCGTGGTGTTGCGCTTGCTGGCCGCGCGCGGGGTGATCGCCCAGCCGCGGGTGACCGCCGACACCCCCCTCACACTCACGTCCCTGGTGCGAGCCGACGTCGGCGTCGCGGTGATCAATGCCGTGGCCCTGGGGCCGCTCGACCTCACCGGCCTCGTGGTGCTCGATCTCGAGGGTCCGACGCACCCTCGTGCCGTGGCGGCGTACTGGAACGACGTCCTGCTGGACTCGGACGCCGGCCGTCGGTTGCACCGCGCCGTCGTCGACGCACCGGTCCCCGCCGAGGCCGAGGCCGTCGTGCCGGAGGACCGGGCGAGCTGAGGCCTCGCCGGGGCTGCCGACGGTAGGGTGCGGCGGTCCGGTCGGCTGAGCGTCCAGGGCGCTCGAGTGGAGGGCGTTCGTTCCTGCGGGGAGCGGAGCGCATGCACGGTTTCGTCGGTAGACAGCCCGAGCTGGCCGCTTTGCGCGCGGGGCTCGCCGCCGCATGCGCGGGGGTTCCCGGGATCGTCCAGATCGAAGGGCCCGCCGGGATCGGCAAGACGGCGCTGGTCACCTACTTCCTCGACGATCCCGGCGGGAACGTGGCACCCGTCGTGCTGCGGGCCAGCGGTGAGGAGGCCGAGTCGCTGCTGGAGTACGGCGTCATCGACCAGCTCGCCCGGTCGGCCGGACCTGCAGGAGCCGGCCTGCTCGCGCAGGAGGGTGCGCCCGGTGCCGCCCTCGGTGATGCGGTGGGGGTGGGCTTCCGGCTGTTGGAGCTGCTCGGGACGCTCGAGGCCGCGGGCCCCGTCGTCCTGGTCCTCGACGACGTCCAGTGGGTGGACCGGTCGTCCCTGAAGGCACTGGTCTTCGCGCTGCGGCGGCTCGTCGCCGACTCGGTCCTCGTGTTGCTGGTCGTGCGGACGGCCGACGTGCCGGAGCTGCCCGAGAGCGTGCACCGGCTGGTGACCGGCGAGCGAGGCAGCGTCGTGCGGGTGCCGGGGCTGGACGAACGCGAGCTCGCCGACCTCGCCGCGGAGATGGGTCTCGGCAATCTTCCGCCCGGTGCCGCCGAGCGGCTGCGGACGGGCACGCGCGGTAGTCCGCTGTACGCCCGGGCCCTGCTGGACGAGTTCCCGCCCGACGAATGGGAGCCGGCGGAGCGTCCCCTGCCCTCCCCGCGGTCGTTCCGGAGGCTGGTCGAGCGCCGCTACGACGCGTGCACCGCCGGCACGCAGCGCCTCGTCGACGCGGCCGCCGTGCTGGGACCGCGGTGCCTCCTGCCGCTCGCGGTCACGCTCGGCGACGTCGCGGACCCGGTGGCCGCGGTCGACGAGGCCGCCCGGCACGACCTGCTCGTCCCGTCCACCGTGCACCACCCGTGGACGCTGTCGTTCCCGCACCCGCTCGTCCACTCCGCGCTGCACGACCGGCTCGGGCCGGCCCGGCGCACCGCCCTGCACACCGCGGCCGCCGCGCTGGTCGAGGACGAGGGTGCCGCCCTCCGCCACCGGGTGGCCGCGGCGCCGACGCGGGACGCCACGCTCTCCCTGGATCTCGCCCGGTTCGCCGAGCGCGAGGCCGGGCGACAGGCCTGGCCCAGCGCCGTGGCGCACCTCGTCGAGGCGGCCCACCTCGCTCCGGACGCAGACGAGGAGCAGCGCATGGTCCTCGTGGCGGTGACCTGGCTGCTGCAGACCGGCGACGCCGCGAGGGCCCAGACCTTCGCCGACAGCGTCCAAGGTTTCCCCGGCAGCCCGCTGCGGGACGGCGTCCTGGGGTCGCTCGCCCTGGCACGGGGCGAGCCGGCCGCCGCGGAGGCCCTCCTGGGGAGCGCATGGGATCGCTGCGGCCCCGACACGGAGCCGGAGGTGGCCGCCGGCATCGCCCTGCAGTACGCGATCCACCGGTACGGGCGCCTGGACGCCGCGGGCGCGGTCGAGTGGTGTTCCAGAGCGCTGGAGCGGACCGGACCGTCCACGGCGACGCGGCAGGCGGCCCAGACGTACCTGGCGCACTCGCTGGCCTACGGCGGACGCATGGCGGAGGCGTTCGCGGCGACGGCGGGCGCCGAGGCAGACCCCGCCGATGCCGGGTTCGGCTGGCTGCAGCCGCGGTCGGCCCGCGGGATGCTGCGGCTCGTCGAGGGGGATCTCGCCGGTGCACGCACCGATCTGGCGGCCGTGGCGACGACCGCCCGGGAGCTCGGCGTCCTCAACACCGCGGCCTTCGCCTTCGCCAGCCTGTCGCGCGCCGACTACCTGGCGGGGGAGTGGGACGACGCCGTCCTCCATTCCGAGCGCGCGGTCGCGACCAACGACGAGTCGGAGCTCGGGTTCACGCAGGCCATGGTGTTCAGCATCGCGGCGCTGGTGCCCGCCGCTCGCGGGGAATGGGACGTCGCGGAGGCGATCCTCTCCGCCCCAGCGGCCGCGTCCTCCGGGGACTACGAGCGCTCGGTGCTGGCGCTGGCCGTGAGTCGGGCGCGGCTCGCCGAGTCCCGGGGGGATGCCGCGGGAGTGCTCGCGGCGCTCGCGCCCGTGCCCGACTTCCCGTTCCGGGACGCGGTCGAGGAGCCCGGGTTCTGGTCGTGGGCGGACCTCTACGCGGAGGCCCTGGTGGCGACCGGCCGGGTGGTCGAGGCGGACGCCCTGCTCATACCGCACGAGGAGCGAGCGGCGCAGCGGGCCCGGCGCTCGGCCGTCGCGCGGATGGCCCGCGCCCGTGGCCGCGTGGAGGCCGCGGCCGGTCGGCCGGACCGGGCCGAGGAGGCGTTCGAGCGGGCGGTGGCGGCCGCGCGCGAGGTCGGGTTCCCGTTCGAGCGGGCGAAGGTGGAACTCGCCGCCGGCCAGTTCCTGCGCCGTGCAGGGCAACGCAGGCGCGCCGGCGGGCTGCTGAGTTCCGCCTCCGACACGTTCGCGGATCTGGGCGCCGCGCCCTGGACGGCCCGGTGCGCGACCGAGCTCGCCGCCTCGGGACTCCACCCCGGGGCACGGCGGGGCCGCGATCGCGCCGCACTCACCTCCCAGGAACTGGTCGTGGCGCGGCTGGCGGCGGCGGGCCGGACGAACCGGGAGATCGCCGGGGAGCTCGTCGTCAGCGTGAAGACCGTCGAGTACCACCTGCGCAACGTGTTCCAGAAGCTCGGGGTGGTCCGACGCCGGGAACTGGCCGCCCGCCTGGCCGAGCCCGGCCCGGTCGGCTGAGTCGCCGTTCCCACTGCACGGAACATCGGAGGCACTCGTTGCTGCGTTCGGTCCTCCCCGCAACGCTACGGATGTGCCAGCCGCCGACCTGCATCGACAACTCGCCGACGAACTGTGGGACGCCGATCGGACGGCGAAGCCGGTCGCTGCGCTGACCGACCGCTACGACGACCTCCGCATCGAGGACGCCTACGCGATCCAGACGATCAACATCGACCGCCGGATCGCCGAGGGACAGCGGGTGATCGGTCGCAAGGTGGGGCTGACCTCGAAGCCGATGCAGGACCTGCTGGGCGTGGACGAGCCGGACTTCGGCGTCCTGACCGACGAGATGATCGTCGAGGACGGCGATCTCATCGCGTTGTCCCGGCTCGTGCAGCCCCGGGTGGAGGCCGAGCTCGCCTTCGTGATGGCGCGGGATCTCGCCGGCCCGGGCGTCAGCACGCCGACGGCGCTCGACGCCATCGCCGGCGCCCTGCCGGCGGTGGAGGTCGTCGACAGCCGGGTCGCCGACTGGAAGATCAAGCTGGTCGACACCGTCGCCGACAACGCGTCGTCGGGACTGCTGGTGGTCGGTGGGCGGATGCGGCCGGTGGCCGAACTCGACCTGCGTCTCCTCGGGGTGGTCGTCTCGCGGAACGGGGAGGTGATCGACACCGGCGCCGGCGCGGCGGCCCTGGGCAACCCTGCGCGTTGCGTCGCCTGGCTGGCCAACAAGCTCGGCAGCTTCGGGTCGGGTCTCAAGGCCGGTGACATCGTGCTGCCGGGTGCGGTCCACAAGATGGTGCCGGTCCAGCCGGGGGACGTGTTCCGCGCGGAGTTCGACCACCTCGGGCCCGTGACCGTGCGGTTCTCGGAGTAGGCGCGGTCGTGCCACAGGACGGAGCCATCGACGCCCAGGGCATCGCCGACATCCTGATCGCCGCCGAGCGCGAGCGACGGGGGATCGACCAGATCAGCGACGCCCACCCCGACGTCGACGTGGCCACGGCCTACCGGGCCCAGCAGGCGTTCGTGCAGTCCAAGCTCGACGCCGGCGAGACCTTCGTCGGGTACAAGCTCGGCCTCACCAGCCGCAACAAGCAGCGGGCGATGGGCCTGGACGCGCCGCTGTACGGGCGGGTCACCAGCGGGATGATCTCGACCCACGGCGATCCCGTGCGGCTCGACCGGTTCATCCACCCCCGCGTGGAGTCCGAGATCGCCTTCCTGCTCGCCCGCGACATCGAGGCGCCGGCGACGGTGACCTCCGTGCTCGCGGCCACGGACGTCGTGTTCGGCGCGGTCGACGTGCTCGACTCCCGCTACGAGAGCTTCCAGTTCACCCTCCCCGACGTCGTGGCCGACAACGCGAGCGCCGGGGCGTTCTACCTGGGCCCGGTCGCCCGGCGCCCGGACGACCTGCTGGACCTGCGGCTGCTCGGCTGCGTCGTCCGCGTGGACGGCGAGGTCGCGATGACCGCGGCCGGCGCCGCCGTGATGGGTCACCCGGCGGCGTCCGTCGCCTGGCTGGCCAACCAGCTCGCCGCCGAGGGGGAGGGGCTCCGCGCCGGTCAGCTGGTCTTCTCCGGCGGCGTCACCGCACCCGTGCCGGTCGTCGCGGGCCGCAGCGTGACGTTCGAGTTCGACGGCCTCGGTGCGATCGAGGTCTACGGAGCCTAGATCCCCGTGCGGGCCGGGGACGCCAACGAGGAGGAGGAGCCGTGCCCACGTCCACCGCCGCTGTGCCGACCGACGCCGCGGAACGCTATGCCAAGCAGTTGCTCAGCCACCTGGGCCGCAAGAACCCGGTCGAGCCGGTCGACGGGGTGCACGACGCCTGGCGACTGGTCTTCGCGTACGGCGTCGGGACGATCCGGTCCGAGGCCGACCACATCGTCCTCGAGGCCGACGCGTCGGACGAGGAGTCGCTCGAGCGGGTGAAGGACGTCCTCGCCCGGCATCTGGAGCGGTTCGGCGCCCGCCGCGAGCTCGTCGTGCACTGGTCTGTCTAGGAGGCCCCGTGCGGATCATCCACACCGACGACGCGCCGTCGCATGCCGGACCGGTGCCCCAGGCGGTCGAGGCGGGCGGCTGGATCCACGTGTCGGCGCTCTTCGGTGCGGATCCCCGGGAGCGCGCGATCCCGGAGGATGCCCGCGCCGAGGCCGAGCAACTGTTCGACAACCTGGCCGCGATACTGGCCGCCGGAGGTGCCGGGCTGACCGACGTCGTCCGCGTCGGCATCGTCATGCGCAACCTGCAGCGGGATCGTCCGCTGTTCAACGAGGTCTGGGCCCAGCGGTTCGGCGAGCACCGGCCGGCCCGGTCGGCGATCGAGTCCGCCGCGTTCGGCCGCCCGGGGGAGAACGCCCGCTTCATGATCGAGGTCGCGGCCTACCGTGGCTGACCCGGCGTGCGGGCCGGCCGACGGGCCCGACCTGGTCGCCAGCTTCTTCACGCTCTCCGGCGCCGGGTTCGGGGAGCCGCCGCGACACACCTTCGAGCAGCGGTGCGAGGCGGCGGCTGCCGCCGGTTTCGCCGGCATCGGCCTGCATGTCGACGACCTCGCCCGGAACAGGGCGAACGGTCTGGATGCTGCCGGTATGCAGGCCGTCCTCGACGGGGCCGGGCTGAGCCTGGTCGAGATCGAATTTCTCGGCGGGTGGGCGATGGACGTCGACGACGCCGCCGTCGCCGCCACGGTGGCGGGCGTGGAGGTGGTGGCCGACGCGCTCGGCGGCCGCCACGTCAGCGCCGGGGAGTTCCGGCCCGGCACTCTCGATCCGGATGCCGCGGCCGCACGTCTGGCCGACCTCGCCGACCGGCTCGCGCAGCGGGGGCTGCTGGTGGCCCTGGAGGCCTTCCCCTGGTCCGCCGTGCCGGACGTCGGCACCGCCGTCGAGCTGATCCGGAGGTCCGGATCGGCCGACGCCGGGCTGATGGTCGACGTCTGGCACTTCTTCAACGGAGGAGCCGGACTCGACGCGCTCGACGACCTGCCCGGGGCGGGCGTCGTGGCGGTCCAGCTCAACGACGGACCGCGGGTGCACGTCGGACTTCCTGCAGCACGCGCGCGCCGCCCGGCGGCTCCCGGGCGACGGCGATCTCGACGTCGTCGGCCTCGTGCGGGCGGTCCAGGACGCCGGGTTCGCCGGGCCGTGGTGCGTCGAGGTCAACACCCCCGAGTTCCGGGCGCTGCCGGTCGACGTCGCCGCCAAGGCCGCTGCCGACGCCGCCACGGCCGTGCTCGACGCCGCCCGGGGATAGCGGGCCGTCATGGGCCGGGATCCGGCGACGGACGAGGTGGTCCTGCGGAACGGCAGCCGGCTCGAGGTGCGTCCCATCCGGCCGGACGACGCCGACGCGCTCGTCGCACTGCACGCCCGGCTGTCGGCCGACACGATCTACCGCCGCTACTTCGGTGCCCGGCCGCACCTCGCCGCCGCCGACGTCGAGCGGTTCACCCGGGTCGACGGCCGGTACCGCTTCGCCCTCGTCGCCGATCCGGGGGAGCGACCTGGTCGCCGTCGCCCGCTACGAGGGCCGGCCGGCGGGAGCCCAGCGCCGAGATCGCCGTCGTCGTCGACGACGCCCTCCAGCACCAGGGCGTCGGCCGGCTGATGCTCGAACGCCTGTCGGACGTCGCGGGCGAGGCCGGGCTGGAGACCCTGGCCGCCGATGTGCTGGCAGGCAACGCGGCAATGCTCGGTCTGCTCCGGACGCTGGGGCTTCCGCGCCGTACCGAGACCGACGGCGACACCGTCACCGTGCTCGTCGACGTCTCGCGCGCCGGTGTCCCTGCCGAGCGGCGCGAGTGGGCGCGGCGGCACCTCGCCGCGGCCGCAGCGAGCGTCCCTCCGGCGTGAGCGCGTTCCACTCGGCGGGAGCCGGTGCCTCTGCGCGGTGCCGACGGCCACGCTGGCCGTCTGTCCCACGATGGAAGGAGCGGTCATGACCCAGCAGCAGCACGGTGACGTCGTCGATCTCCTGCTCGACCAGCACCGGGCCATCCGGGCGCTGTGCGAGGAGGTGTCCTCCGCAACGGTGGCCGACCGGGAGCAGCCCTTCCGCGCCCTCCTCCGCCTGCTCGCGGTGCACGAGGCCGTCGAGGAGGAATTGGTTCACCCCTACGTCAAGCGCCGGGTCGACGGCGCCAAGGAGGCCGTCGCCGAGCGGGTCGAGGAGGAGCGCGAGGTGAACAAGATGCTGTTCGCGCTCGACGCGCTCGGGCCGACGAATCCGGGCTTCGAGGAGTTGTTCGTCCGGTTCCGGACGGCGTTGCTCGCGCACGCCGACAAGGAGGAGAGCAGCGAGTTCGCCGGTCTCCGGTCGGCGACGAAGCCCGCGCGAGCGCGCGGCGATGGCCACGGCCGTGAAGCTGGCCTCGGTGCTGGCGCCCACCCATCCGCACCCCGGCAACGAGTCAGCCGCACGCGCACTGCTCGTCGGCACCCCGATGGCCATGATGGACCGGGCCCGGGACCTGATCCGCGACGCCGTGGCCGGTCGCGCTCGAGGCGACGGCTCGGAGAAGCCGGCCCCCTAGCGCCCGGAGGCGACGGTCACCGCCCGGCTGCCGGCCAGGAGCACCTCGCGGATCGGCCGTGGCACCACGCCGCGTGCCGCGTCGATCCGCCGCGCCTTGCGCCGGGTGACCACGATCCCGATGACGGCGAACAGCCAGACCGGGTACTGCACGAGCCAGGCCACGCGGAAGGCCCCGGGTGTGAAGCCGCCGAGCACGTCCAGCAGGGCGCCCATGGTCGCGAGGACCAGCAGGCTGGCGAGGAAGCCGCCGAGGTTGACGATGCTCTGCGCCAGACCGAGGTTCGGGACGGGGTTCGACGTGCGGGCGATGTCGAAGCCCACCACGGAGCCCGGCCCGCCGGCGGCCAGCACGACGACGAGGACCACCAGCAGCCAGAGGGGTGCTGAGCCGGGCAGGGCGAGCACCGCCGACCACACCGCCACGTCGGCCGCGATGATGCCCAGGACCAGCCAGGACCGGCGCAGCGGATGCCGCCCGGTCAGCACACCGATGACCGGCCCGATGAGGATCGCCGAGGCCACGAACAGGGTGACCAGCCCGCCGGCCTCGCCCGGCGACAGTCCCTGGCCGGAGACCAGGTACGGCACCCCCCACAGGACCGAGAACACCATCATCGAGAACTGGGTGCCCATGTGGCCGAAGAAGCCCAGCCGGGTGCCCGGCCGCTGCCAGACGTCCCGGATCTGCACGGCGATCTCCCGCGCACGGACGGGCGGTGCCGGGCTCCAGGTCGTGCCGGGACCGTTGCGGACGACGGCCAGCGTCAGCGCGACCCCCAGGAGGCTGGCCGCCGCGGCCGCCCCGAAGGCCGCAGACCAGCCGAGTGCGGAGAGCAGGGCGAGGAAGGGCACGGCGGACAGGACCTGCCCGATCTGGCCGAGGATGCCGGTGAACTGGGTGACGAGTGGGACCCGGCGCGCCGGGAACCAGTGCGGGATGAGCCCGAGGACAGCCACGAACATCACCCCGTCGCCGGCGCCGACCAGGATGCGGGCCAGCACCGCGAACGGCAGGGCGGGAGCGAACGCCAGCAGGAGTTGTCCGGCGGCGAGGAACGCTCCGCCGGCCACCAGCACCGACCGCGGGCCCCACCGGTCCACCAGCAGGCCTGCGGGGACCTGCGCGAGCACGTACACGGTGATCTGGAGGAACACGAACGCCGACAGCGTCGCGGGGCTGATCGAGAAGCGCTCCGCCGCGTCGAGGCCGGCGACACCGAAGGTCGTGCGCTGCATGACGGCGAAGATGTAGCCGAGCATCCCGGCGCCCCACACCCACGCGGCCCGGGTCGCGGTCGTCGTCCCCGCCGGTCCGCTGCTCACGCCGCACCTCCTTCGTCAGGGGGACCCACTGGCTCCCGGGTCGCCCGGCGCCTAGTATGGCAAACGCTTGCCACATATTGCTGCAACAAGCTTCGATGAGTGCAGGCTCACACGGGGGTGCCGTGATCACCGACGGTGCGCCCGGCCGTGCCCGTGCGGTGACGCTCCAGGACGTCGCGCGGGAGGCGGGGGTGGCGGTCTCGACTGCGTCGCGCGCCCTCTCCGATCCCCAGCGGGTCAACGTGCGGACGCGCGAGCGGATCCAGGCCGTCGCCCGCGAACTGGGGTACCGGCCGAACCGGCTCGCGCAGGCACTTCCCACAGGGCGGACCCGGATGCTGGCCGTCCTGGTCCCCGACATCACCAATCCGCACAACTTCGGTCTCGTCCGGGGCGCCGAGGCACAAGCGCGCGCCGCGGGCTCGACCTTGGTGATCGCCGACACGCAGGGTGGCCCCGAACTGGAGGCCGCTCACCTGGAGCGCCTCGGCGCCTCCGTCGACGGCTTCGTCCTCGCCGCGAGCCGGCTGCCGGATGGCGACCTGCAGAGCCTGGCCGCACGCTCACCGGTGGTGCTGTTCAACCGGAGGGTGGACGGACTCGCCAGCCTGGCCACCGACTCCGCCGACGGCAGCCGTCAGATCGTCCAGCACCTCGTGGCCCTCGGTCACCGGTCCCTGGCGTACCTCGCCGGCCCGGGCACCTGGTCCGACACCCAGCGGTGGGGTGCCCTGTCCGAGCACGCGGAGGCGGCCGGGGCCCGGATCGTCCGGTGCGGACCGTTCGACCCGACCCTCGAGGGGGGCCCCGCGGCGGCCGACGTCGGCCTGGCCACGGGCGCAACCGCGCTGATCGCGTTCAACGACCTCATGGGCATCGGTGTGCTCCGCCGGCTGGCCGAGCGGGGCGTCGCCGTGCCGGGGCAGGTCAGCGTGGTCGGCTACGACGACATCTTCGGCTCCGACTTCTGCTCCCCGCCGCTCACCACGGTCAGTGGCCCCGTTGACGAGGCCGGGCGCGCGCTCGTCGACGTCCTGCTGGCCCGGCGCGAGCCGGTCCCGACCATCACGCTCCCCACGCGCCTGCGCATCCGGGCCTCGACCGGTCCGCCGGCGTCGACCGGGACGCAGTCGTGATCGACCGGGTGATCGCTGGGCCTACCGTGGCCCGGCGCCGGATGCCGATCGGCGAGACTGGACGGACCGTCAGGGAAGGGACCGCGATGACGACCGGTGACAACGACGACCCGCGCGTGCGGCAGCTCGGCGAGTACATCCGCCTGCAACGGCAGATGGCCGACCTGTCGCTGCGCGGAATGGCAGACCTGACGAAGGTGTCCAACGCCTACCTGAGCCAGATCGAGCGTGGTCTGCACCAGCCGTCGCTGCGCGTTCTGCAGGCCATCGCCGAGGCGCTCAACATCCCGGCGGACACGTTGCTGGCCGAGGCCGGGGTCGTCTCCGGGACGACGGAGCGGCCCGCCGGATCACGCAGCGGCACGGAGGCGGCGATCCGCAGCGATCCCGACCTGACCCCGGAGGAGCGGGAGGCGCTGCTGCGGATCTACCGGAGTTTCGTGGAGGGGCGCAGCCCGACCGCTTGACATCCAACGCATCGTGCGTAGTATCTCAAGCAACACCTACGCCTGAGGAGGCACACGATGACGATCGACACCGAGCAGTACACCCAGTTCTTCCAGCAGGGTCAGGACGCCGTGCGCACCACGGTCGAGACCTGGACGAACACCGTCAAGACGGTGGCCGGACAGGTCCCCGCGCTGGCCTCGCAGTTCGACGCCGAAGCGGCCATCGACCGGTACTTCGACCTGAACGAGAAGGTCCTCGAGGCCCAGCGTGACTTCGCCAAGCGCGTCGTCGCCACCGGTGCGGCGGTCGCCGCGACCGTCAAGGCCTGACGCTTCGCACCGCCCAGGGGCCGGTCCCGGGGAGCAGCAGCTGCTCCCCGGGACCGGCCCCTTGTCGTTCGTGGGCCGGTGGCGCGTAGCCGGCTTCCGGCCTGCGGCACAGGCGGCGCCGGGCGCACCGTGCCGGATACGGTTCAGGCTCCGGCTCCTCGAGGGCCGCGGCGTCCGCCGGAGAGCTCGAGCCGGCAGCCGAGGAGGAGGCGTGGCACGTCGTTCCCGACGATCGGGACGCGCGAAGCGGTCGCCCCCTGGGCTCTTGGCCTTCCTCCCGTCCCGAACGGGCACGCGACGTCGTCGCACGAGCACGGCTCGGAGCGCGTCGAATCTGTTCGGTGTCCCCGTGCCCACCGCCGGGCGGCGTGCGGGCACAACGCCCGGGCGCTGGTCCCGCGCGAACTTCGCCGGCCGCGGAGGGGCGCGGTCCTACGACGTCTACCTGCCGGCCGGCCACCGGCCGGGGACGCAGGTGCCGCTGGTCCTGTTGCTGCACGGGTGCAACCAGACCGCCGAGGAGTTCGTGGCCGCCACCCGTTTTGCCGCCCTCGCCGACCGGCACGGATTCATGATCGCGGCGCCCCGGCAGGACCGCGGACACCAGCCGGGTGGGTGCTGGCGCTGGTACGAGGCCGGCCACCAGGCGCGCGGGCAGGGCGAGCCGGCGATCCTGGCCGGGATCGTCGCCCAGCTGCTGGCCGAGACGTCCCGGTGGCGGATCGACCCCTCCCGGGTCTACGCCGCGGGGATCTCGGCCGGGGGAGCGATGGCCCTGATCCTCGCCGCCACCTACCCGGACGTCTTCGCGGCCGTCGGCGTGCACTCGGCCCCGGCCTACCGATCGGCCAGCAACGGCGGCAACGCGCTGGGCGCGATGCACGGCCGGGGTGCGGTGACCGTGCCTCTCGCCGGTGCCCGCATGGCGCCCCTCGTCGTCGTCCAGGGCACCGCGGACTCGGTGGTCCACGGGCGCAGCGGGAGCCTCGTGGTGGACCAGTGGCTGGCCTACGACCGGGCCCGCTCGACCGACCACCGTGATCCACAGCGGATCACGCGGTCCCGCGCCGTCCGCAAGGCCTCCGCCGATGGTCGCCGCTACACGGTGACGCGCTGGTACTCCGCCCGTGGCCGGAAGCAACTGGAGTACTGGCAGATCGAGGGCCTGGGGCATGCCTGGTCCGGAGGGCTCAAGGACGGCTCGTACAGCGACCCGCGTGGTCCGCGGGCCAGCACCGCGATGTGGACGTTCTTCGCCGGCCACCGCTCCTGACCGCAGCCGCCGCCCGGCGACCGGCCTCCCGTCGGGCGTGACATCGTCGCGCCATGAGCCGGGATCTCGAGGCAGCGCGGACCGTGGCCGTCGATCTGGCCGAGGCGGCCGGGCGGCTCCAGCTCGAGCGGCGCAGCACCGTCGTCGCCGGCGGCACGAAGGCCCACGCGAACGACCTCGTCTCCGACGTCGACCTGGCCAGCGAGCGGCTGATCGTCGACGGGCTGTCCGCGGTGTGGCCCGGTGACGGGATCCTCGCGGAGGAGGGGAGCAGCGCCCCGGGCACGACCGGCCGGCGCTGGGTGATCGATCCCCTGGACGGCACGCGCAACTACCTCACCGGCGCCGGACCGTGGTCGGTCTGCCTCGCGCTGCAGGAGGGCGAGACCACCCGGGTGGCCGTGGTGCACGACCCGGTCGCGGGGGAGACCTTCAGTGCTGTGGCCGGTGCCGGCGCGCTGCTCGGGCGCGACCCCCTGCGGGTGTCCGCGGCCAGCAGCGTCGAGGAGGCACTGGTCGGCCTGAGCTTCAACCCGTCGCCGGCGACGAAGCGGCGGATGGCGGAGATCCTCGCCGTCCTGCTGCCGTCGGTCGGCGACGTCCGCCGGGTGCCGGCCGCCATCGACCTGGTCTGCGTCGCTGCCGGACGGCTCGACGCCGCCCTCGTCGTCGACACCCAGCTCTGGGACGTCGCCGCCGGCCTGCTCATCGCCGCCGAGGCGGGCGCCACCGTGGACTCCGTGCCGGGCGCGGGCGCCGACGTTCTCCTCGTCGCGACCCCCGCGCTCGGACCCGGTCTGGCCCGCCTGATCGCCGGCGCGGCCTGACCGGGTCGCCCGGGGTCAGCGCCCGCTGAGTTCGGCAGACGACGGCGACGAGGACGACGAGGTCGGGCGCCTCGAGCAGCGGCCACGCCCGGAAGGCGGCGCGTTCCATCGTCGGACGTGGAGCCGGGCCACGGAGCGGCTCAGCGTCGTGCGGCGCGGGTTGACCCGCCGCGGTGCGCCGACTTACGCACAAGAAAATCACACCTTGCTGCCGAACTCAGCGCCCGCTGTGCGCCCGGACGGCGGCCATCAGCACCGGCCAGTCCTCGGTCAGCGCCTGCCGACCGGTGAAGAGCCCGAGGTGTCCACCGGCCGAGGTGCGCTGCACGATCTGGTCCGGCGACGTGCCGACCGCGTCGGCGGCGGCGAACAGCTGCGCCGGTGGCGTGATGTGGTCGCGGGCCCCGGCGAGGAGGAACAGCGGGCAGGTGATGTTCGCGAGGTCGGCGCGCCGCCCGTCGACGACGAGCCGGCCGTCGATGAGCTCGTTCTTGTGGAACAGGTGCTCGACGAGCCACAGGTAGAAGGCGCCCGGGATGTCCTGGGTGTGCTTGAACCAGTCCTCGAACACGCGGTACCGCTCGACGTGCTGCGGGTCGTCGACGTTCTCGAGCAGGGCCAGCTGTCGGCCGAGCTCCGTCTGCGGCTGCATCAGGATGAAGTTGGTGAGCACCGCGCGGCCGGACATGTTGCCGCCGTTGAGCGCTACGAGAGCGCGGTACGGCGCCATGCCCAGGGCGCGGGTGAGGAGGTGCGTCGATGCGGCGATCAGCGATTCGCCGGCGTGGAAGTCGATCGGCGCACCGGCCAGGGTGAGCGTGTGCACACGCTCCGGGTGCAGGGCGGCGTAGATGCTGGCCAGCCAACCGCCCTGGCAGTCACCGACCAGGTTGACGCGGCCTCCGGCGTGCACGGCAGCGCGGTCGATGACCTCGAGGTAGTCGGTGATCGTGATGTCCCGCGTCGCGGCCGTCGCGGGACGCCAGTCCATCGCGTAGAGCTGCGTCAGCCCGGCGTCGAGCAGGACGGCCAGCTGGCTCTGCCCGGGGGCGAAGTCGACGACGTGGGAGGAGTGCCCGGCCTGGGGCGGCAGGACCAACGTGGGCACGACGTCGGTGTCGGCGTCGGCGGGGGAGAAGTCGTGCACGTGGGCGAACGGCGTGCTGAGGACCGTGCGGTGCGGCAGGTGCCAGTCCGGGACCCGGCGGTCGGTCATGCTGCTCCACCACAGCGCGCCCCGGGCCGCGAGATCGAACGGCGTCGCGCGCTGCGAGGCCGCTCCGGTCCAGACGCTGCGCGACGCCCGGGCGATCTCGGTCAGGCTGGCGGCGGTGTTGTTCGCCGCATTGCGGGCCAGGAGGGCTCCCGGCTTCACCTGTACCGGAGTGGAGCGGGTGGTACTCGGCATCGGATCCTCCTGCGTCGACCTGCGCGGGTCCGTCGCGCGGTGCGACTTCGGCCCGACGCTAACCCGCACCAGGGGGCACGAACCGGAGCCGGGGGCGAAATCAGCCCTTCACTCGTTATCCGGATCACAGGTTTCCCAGGGGTCGCAGGACGAGGGGTGCATCGGTTGACCATCCCGTGGGATGGTGACAGGATGGTGGCATGGCGGAGCTGGACAAGAGCGAGAAGATCACCATCAACCTCGGCCTCGTCGACCTCGGCCAGATCGACCTCCTCGTCGACGAGGGGTTCTACGCCAACCGCACCGATTTCATCCGGACGGCGATCCGGCGGCAGCTCGAGACCAGGGCTGCCGCCCTCGACGACACGGTCGCCCGACGGACGTTGACCCTCGGCGCCCAGCACCTGAGCCGGCACGAGCTCGAGCTGCTCCGTGATGCTGGACAGACCGTGGAGCTGCGCGTCCTCGGACTGGCCTCGGTCGCCGACGACGTCGACCCTGAACTGGCCCTGGCCACGATCTCCGCCGTGGAGGTCCTCGGTGCCTTCCGAGCGCCGCGTGCGGTCAAGGCCGCCTTGGCCGCACGCACCACCTGACGCCTCGAGCCCGAGCCTCGGGCCGTACTCGCAGTAGCCCCGCAGGGCGCGGATCGACCGGTCCCGCGCCGTTCTCGACACCCCCGAAGGGGCCTTCCCATGGATTCCGACCGCACATCCGGCATGTCCGAAGCACTCCGGCTCACCCAGTCCGGGCAGCTGGAGGAGGCGTTCGCGGTGATGCAGCGTTCGCTCGGTGCTCCTGCTCCCGGCGCGACTCCCGCCGGTTTCTCCGGTCTCCGCTCTCGCCGGCCACCGGGGCCGGCCCGCTGGCGGGGATCCGCGGAGGGTCGGTCGGCGACGGTCTCCTCGGCAAGCTTCGCGGCGCACTGACCGCGAAGGGCCGTTCTGGCCTCCCCGGCGCCGCCGGTGGCGGACCGCTGGCCAACCTGCCCACCGTGGGCGCGGGTGGCTCGCGGGCGGGCGCAGCGGAGGCGGCTGCCGCGCCCGGTGGCGAGATCCGCCATCTCAGCCACACCGAGCCGGCCGGCACCCGCACCTACGACCTGTACGTCCCGACTGGCTACACCGGTGCCCCGGTGCCGCTGGTCGTCATGCTGCACGGCGGCAAGCAGAACGCCGCCGACTTCGCGGCCGGAACGCGGATGAACGACCTGGCCGAGCAGCGCACCTTCCTCGTCGCGTATCCCGAGCAGTCCGCTGCCGCCAACAACGGCGGCTACTGGAACTGGTTCTCACCGGCGGATCAGCAGGCCGGCACCGGGGAGCCGTCGATCATCGCCGGTATCACCCGGCAGGTCATGGGTGACCTCGCCGTGGACCCCGCCCGCGTCTTCGTCGCGGGGCTCTCCGCGGGCGGCGCGATGGCCGCGGTGATGGCCGCGACCTATCCGGACCTGTACGCGGGCGTCGGGATCCACTCGGGCATCGCCTACGGCGCCGCGCACGACATGGCCTCGGCGTTCGCCGCGATGCGGACGGGCGGAGCGCCCGTCCCCGCCGGAGCGATTCCTGTGATCGTGTTCCACGGTGACGCCGACGGGATCGTGGCCCCCGTCAACGCCGAGAAGGTCGTCGCCGCACGACTGGCGACGGCGGGCACGTCGATCTCGGACACCGTCAGGGTGGAGCGGGGGAGGGGTCACTCCAGCACGAGGACGGTGCACGGCGACGGCGACGGTGCGGTCCTCGTCGAGTCCTGGATCGTGCACGGCGGAGGACACGCGTGGTTCGGCGGGAGCCCCGTGGGTTCCTACACCGACGCGCTGGGTCCCGACGCGTCGGACGAGATGATCCGGTTCTTCCTCGCGAGCGGCCGCCGGCAGGGCTGAGTCGCGCGGTGAGGAGGCGCCCGCTCAGTAGTCGAGCAAGGGTGGGCGCCTCCGTCGCGGCCGGAACGTCCGGCGACGCAGTGGGCGCCCCGCACCGTCCATACCGTTGGCGACGAGTTGCCGGTAGTGGTCGCGCGTCCGGTCGTCGAGCAGGGGCCAGGGCCGCGCTCCGTACCGCTGGTACAGCTCCCGTGCCCGCCGGTCCCGAAAGCTATCGAGGATCCGCGTCACTGCCATGGCTGCATGCTCCCAACCGGACGTTGCCGGAGGGTTGACGGCGCGAGGCGTCCCCGTTGTGCTCCGCGAGTCGCCGTCGAAGTCAGGCCCGTCGTCCGCCGGCACTGAGCTGTGCGCGTTCCGCGGTCTGGCGCACGAGGGCCAGGATGGCGTCCGCGGCGTCGGACTGGGGGGCATGCCCGGCGCCGGGGAGGAGCTGGAAGCGCGATCCCGGGATGAGCGGCAGGTAACGGGGCGTCTGGCCCGCGCCGACGACGTCGACACCGCCCTGGGCGAGCAGAACCGGGCAGTCGATCCGGTGCAGGCCGGTCGGCACGTCCTGGAGGACCGCCCACCACAGCATCGACCAGAAACCGGTCGCGGTGGCGAATCCGCCCCGCATCGCCAGCGCCTCCCGCTCGCTCGCCTTCCAGGGCCGGGCGCGCATCCCGGTCAGCATCGCGGTCCGCCCGACGGTCGTCCTGGCGAGCGTGCCGAGCACGGGACGCAGCGTGCGGGTGACGCCGCGCGCGGTGGCCATGAGCACCCCCTGATGGAGGCGCTCGGCCGGCAGACCCAGGCCGGACGGGGACAGTGCCACGACGGACAGTGCACGTGTGCGGGCGGCGAGTTCGATCGCGATCCGCGCGCCGAGGGAGTTGCCGAGGACGTGCACCCGCTGCAGTCCCCGCCTGTCCAGGTCCGCCTCCACGGCGTCCGTCAGCGCCGCGACCGTCGGGGGCCACGTGCCGAGCGGTGATTCCCCGTGACCGGGCAGGTCCAGGGAGAGGACGTCGAAGTCCTCCGCCAGCCGGGGGAGGAGGGCGGAGAAGTCGTCGTGGGTGGAGCCGATGCCATGGAGCAGGAGCAGCGGCTCCCCGGCGCCGGCGCGGACGGACGCGAGAGCGGTCATGCCAGTGGCAGCACGGGCACCGGGCCTTTCCATCCTGCGGCGTCCGGTGCGCCCTGTCACAGCGCTGCTCCGCACCGAGCGCTTGACATATCGTCCAGGCGCTTGGGATAGTTAACAACGAACGGCCACCCACAACGTCAGGAGCACCACATGACCTCCGCGATCGACTACGCCGACGCCACCCGCAAGGCCGGCACCGCCTTCACCACCACGCTCGAGAGCCTGAAGGACAGCTTCAGCACCGCGACCGACCAGTTCCGGGCCATCCCGACCGTCGGCAACCTGCCGCAGATCGACGTGACCGAGGCCGTCGAGCGGCAGTTCGCGTTCATCCAGCAGGTCATCGACCTCAACCACCAGTACGCCCGCCAGCTGGCCGAGGTCGCCAACACGCTGACCGGCGTCACGCGTCAGCAGATCGAGTCGGTCACCAGCGTCGTGCGCGACCAGGTCGAGACCGTGGCCCAGGCCGCCCGCACGGGCTCCGACACGGTCGAGAAGGCCGTCCGCGAGCAGGCCGACGAGGTCGAGCAGGCCGAGCGGCAGAAGGCCCGGGACGCGGCGAAGGCCGAGCGGCAGGAGCGCAAGGAGGCCGACGAGAAGGCCCGCGCGCCCTACGCCGACCTCACCAAGGCCGAGCTGTCCGAGCTGGCCGCGAAGCGCAATCTGCCGAAGACGGGCACCGTCGACGAGCTCGTCGCGCGTCTCGTCGAGGCCGACGCCAAGTAGCTCCTCCGCGGTCGCCGCTGCGACCGCCGGCCGGCACGAGCGGCTGCGCCCCTTCCGAGTCCTCGGAAGGGGCGCAGCCGCGTTCCGAGTGCAGGAGCCCCCGGCCCGGGCGGATGACCGGGTCGGCGCCGGTGGCTCAGCCGTCGGGCCGACGGTCGCCGACGTGCTCGCGCAGGAGCGCGACGAAGGCGCGGGCGCTGGGTGTGGACGGCCCGGCCTCGAGGTGCACCAGGCTGATGGGATGCCGGGCCTCGGGATCCCCGAGGGGGAGCACGCCGACCCCGGTCGCCGTCGAAGTCGCGGAGACCGGCACGAGCGCGGCCCCGAAGCCGAGCCCGGCGAAGCGGACGACGCTCTCCGAGGTGCTCAGCTCGAAGGCGACGGCTCGCTGGACGCCGGCGCGATCGAAGGCCGCGTCGACCTGCAGGCGGAGGCCGGACTCGGCGCGCATCTCGATGAAGGGACCGGCCGCGGCGAGCTCCGCCAGCTCGACGGACGGCCGGCCGACGAGCGGGTGGTCGCGGGGCACCACCGCCACGAGCGGTTCCTCGACGAGCAGCTGGTGCACGAGTCCGGCAGGCGACTGCTCCGCGAAGAGGCCGACGAAGGCGAGATCGAGCTCGCCCGCGCGCACCTGGCCGGCCATGCGGCGGCTGCCGGTGTCCTGCACGGCGATCTCGACCCCGGGATGGCGGGCGTGGAAGTCGAGGAGGACGGCCTCGACGAGGGGTGCCGCGCTGCCGACACTGCCGACCATGCCGAGCCGCAGGCGTCCGGTGACCAACCCGGCGAACGCGGCCAGCTCGGCGCGGGCCACCTCTGCGCCGTCCAGGAGTCGACGCGCGTGCGGCAGCAGCAGTTCGCCGGCCGGGGCCAGCCGGACCGAGCGGCTGGTGCGGTGGAAGAGCGTCACTCGGTGCTCCCGCTCCAGTCGCGCGATCTGGTAGCTCAGGGCCGACTGCACCACGTGGCAGCGGGCGGCGGCCCGCGTGAAGCTGCTCTCCTCCGCCACCGAGACGAAGTACTCGAGTTGCCGAAGATCCATCTCTGTTTCCGATCGCTGACTGCCAAAGCATGTCTTGGACAGATTGGTGTGCCGGCCCGAAACTCGTCAACATGACCGCGCTAGTCCCGCAGCCGCTCCTCACGCGACGGTTCCCCGTCCTGGTCGTCCTGCTGGGTGGCCTGACGGCCTTCGGCCCGCTGTCGATGGACCTCTACCTCCCGGCGTTCCCGCAGCTCGCCGCCGACCTCGGCGCCACGCACGCGCAGGTGCAGCTCACGCTGACCGCCGACGTGATCGGGCTCGTCGCCGGACAGCTGGTACTGGGTCCGCTCTCGGACGCCTGGGGACGGCGCCGGCTGCTGCTCGGTGCGACCGTGGTCTGCGCCGTGGCCTCGTTGTTCTGCGCGCTCTCGCCGTCCGCGGCGGTGCTCACCCTCTGGAGGTTCGTCCAGGGCTTCTCCGGTGGCGGCGGCATCGTGCTCGCCCGGGCGGTCGCGGCCGACCTCACCAGCGGGGTTTCCGCGGCCCGGCTCTTCTCCCTCTTCATGACGCTGTCCAGCGTGGCGCCGATCATCGCGCCGGTGATCGGCGGCTTCCTGCTGGTCTGGACCGGGAGCTGGCCGGTCATGTTCTACCTGCTGGCCGCCGTCAACGCCGCGCTGGCGGTAGCGATCTGGTTCGCCGTCCCGGAGACCCTGGCGGTCGAGCAGCGGCACACCGGGGGACTGCGGCAGACCGGCCGGGCCTTCCGGGACCTCGCCAAGGACCGGGTCTTCGTCGGCTACGCCCTCACGGTCGCGTTCGCCTACGCCTCGCTCTTCGGCTACATCTCCGGGTCGTCCTTCGCCCTGCAGGAGCACTATCAGCTGTCCGCGGCCCAGTTCAGTGGCGTGTTCGCGCTCAACGCGGCCGGAATGGTCGCCATCGGGCTGATCAACGCGCGGCTGGTCCGCCGGTTCGCGGTGCGCCGTCTCCTGGTCGCAGGGCTCGTGGGGTCGTCGGCCGCGGCGGTCGTCCTCGTCGTCGTCGTGACCGCGGGAGCGGGTCTCGGCGTTCTGGCGGTGCTGCCGCCGCTGTTCCTGGTGGTCGCGACGCGGGGACTGGTCTCCTCCAACGCGACCGTGCTCGGTGTGGAACGGGGGTCGCGGTCGGCCGGTTCGGCCTCGGCGGTGCTCGGGGCGTGCATGTTCGGCGGCGGCGTGCTCGTCACCCCGCTGGTCGGGCTGGGACCGGAGGGCTCGCCCGTCCCCATGGCGCTGGTGGTGGCCGGCGGCGCGATCGCGGCCCTGCTGGCCACGGTGCTGCTCACGCGGGCGTCGGCGGCGGAGCCGGCTGTCGAGGCCCCGAGCGCCCCCTGACCTCTGCCCCCGGGCGACATCCGCTGGACGGGAATGCGCCCCAACCGCGTCGCGTGCCGCCACGATCGCCGATGGCGAGCGGAGGGGAGCGCGAGTGGACGAGCCGGTCATCGACTGCCACGTGCACGTGTTCGATCCCGACCGGTTTCCGTATGCCGCGGACGCGTACTACGTCCCGACGGGACCGGAGACCGGGTCGGTGGACCAGTTGCGGCGGACGCACGACGCCCACGGGGTCCGGCACGCGCTCCTGGTCGGCCCGAACTCGGGGTACGGAGAGGACAACCGGTATCTGCTCGACGCCGTCGCGGGCGGGGGCGGGCGGTTCCGCGGCATGGCGGTGGTCCCGAACTCGGCGACGGCGGGCCGGCTGAGCACCCTCCGGGATGCGGGGGTCCTGGGGGTCACGTTCAACGCTGCGCTGTTCGGGGTCGGGCACTACGCCGACGCGGACGATCTGCTGGCCGGCCTGGCCGCCCTGGACATGTTCGCCGACGTCCAGGTCACGGACGACCAGCTCCTGGCCCTCGCCCCGATCCTCGCGCGCTCCGGCGTCCGCGTGGTCGTCGACCACTGCGGCCGACCTGACCCGGCGGCCGGGCTCGATGCGCCGGGATTTCGCGAGCTGCTCCGACTCGGTCGCGGGGGCCGGGCCGTGATCAAGCTGTCCGGCCTGGTCAAGTTCTCCCATCGCCCGCCGCCGCACGAGGACACGTGGCCGTTCGTGCGGGCGCTGGTCGACGCATTCGGACCCGAGCGGTGTGTCTGGGCGTCGGACTGGCCCTTCCTCCGCGCACCGGTCCGCATCGACTACGGCCCCTTGCTCGCGCTTCTCGAGGAACTCGTGCCGGAACGCGCCGCCCGCCGCCAGATCCTCTGGGAGACACCGTGCCGGGAGTTCGGGTTCCCGTCGTGACCGACGCGGCGGCGGAGGATGCCTGCTCGCCGGCGTCCGTGACTCCCTGCCGGTGCTCGGCGCCGCGCACTGACCGGAGCGCTCAGCTCTCTGCCGACCCCGGCGAGCGCAACCGCATCTCCAGCAGTTCGCTGAGGTCGAAGGTCTCGCCGTCCCCGCCGCCCTTGCCGACGATGAGCGGCGGTGGAGACGGCTCGACCCGGACGGTGCGCCAGCGGCCGAGCCGGTCCGGCGCCACGTTGAGCACGTAGAAGCTGCCGTCGGTGCCCACGCCGACCGAGCCGTTGCGGCGCAGGAACCAGCCCGTGATCCCCGTCTTGTAGCGACCGCGTCCGGACCACGGGCGAGCCGTCAGTTCCTCGGTCGGCAGCCCTGCCCGGGTGGCCTGCTCGACGAACCGGTCGATCAACACCTGGGCCTTCGCCGCCTCCTCCTGGTCGCGTCGCCGCAGCGCCTCGACGTGGTAGTGAGCACGCTCGGCCTGGGCGGCCCGGTGCTGCGCCGCCGCATCCTCAGCCATCGCCGGCCTCCGTCCCGTCTTCGATCCAGTCGGGGAACACGCCGTCCGCGAGGCCGGGGATCCGGAGCGGTGTGCGTCCGGTGCCGTCGGGGCGGATGACGTAGAGGTCGTACCCCCAGACGAGCAGATACTCGCCGTCCGGCGACCACGTGACGAACTGGCCGAACTCCGGCGTCACGCGGGCCGACCCCGTCCCGTCCGCGTTCACGACCCAGATGTCGTGGTGCTCGTCGTCCTCGCCGGTGTCGACGGTGCGGCAGTCGGGCTCGTCGGAGCGAGAGCAGTCGTCGCGCACCGAGGTGAAGGCGATGCGCTGCCCGTCCGGGGACCAGGACGGCCATCCGTCGTGCCCGGGGGAGTCGGTGAGCTGCGCCAGGTCGCTGCCGTCGGTCCCGATGACCCAGATGTCGTAGTCGCTGCCGCTCGCGCTCATGAACGCGATGCGCTCGCCGTCGGGCGACCATGCCGGGTACTCGACCCAGACGTCGGTCGGGATCCGTCGCACGTCGGTGCCGTCCGGGTTCATCAGGTAGCCGCCCATCGGCAGGCCGTCGCGGTCGGAGTTGAAGACGATCGTCCGGCCGTCGGGCGACCAGTCCGGACCCCAGTCGTTGGCCGGGTGGTCGGTCAGGTTCGTGGCGTCGGTTCCGTCGGCGTTCGCGACGTAGATCTCGTCGTTCTCGTTGAAGCCGCGGCGGGAGTCCCGGTAGACGACGCGGGAGCCGTCGGGCGCCCAGGCCGGGTCGAGCTCGGGACCGGATGCCTCCGTCAGCCGCTGCACGTCGGTGCCGTCGGCGTTCGCGAGGTAGACGTCGTCACCGCTGGTCACCGCGATGCGCCCGGTCAGTGCTGCCACGTCGATCGGCTCGTCCCCGAGACCGGCCCCGGTCGTCGCCGTGGTCTCAGGAGCCGCTCCGTCGTCGTCCCTCGGCGCCGTGCAGGACATGACGGCGAGCAGAGCACCGGCCGCGGCTGCTCCGGCGCGGTGCCGTCGAGGCTCCATGGCAGCCCACCTCCCTCCGCGGTCTGGTCGCGACGACGGCGGCGATTCTGTACTTCGGGAGGCCAGTCGGAGTGTGGCCGGGGGCGCACCGGCGACGACCGAGTCTCTGTTGGGGTTGTGACATGTGTGACGAAAGGCACAGTATGGCGGGGCTTCCGCTGGCAGCGGCCTCCTCACCCCTGTGTCGAGGGTGGACGCCGCGCCGGTACACCCGACGGCAGGAGAGAACGTGCCACGCACCCGAAGGACGCTCGCGGTCGTATCCGCGGCGACGGCCATGATCACCGTGACGGCCACCAGCGCCACCGCAGCGCCCGACACCTCGGCCCTGACCGAGGCGGTCACGGCCGCGGAGATCACCGATCACCTGGAAGCGCTCCAGGCGATCGCGGACGCGAACGGCGGTACCAGGGCCAGCGGAACGCCCGGCTACGACGCATCGGCGGACTACGTCGCGGGGCTCCTCGAGGAGGCCGGATACATCGTGACCCGCCAGGCCTTCCTGTTCAACGCGTTCGACGAGCTGATCACCCCGGTGTTCGAGCGGGTCTCGCCCGATCCTGAGGCCTACGTCGCCGGCGAGGACTTCTTCACGGCCGAGTACTCCGGCAGCGGGGACGTGACCGCCGAGATCGAGCCGGTCGACGTCGTCATGCCGCCCGGGGCGGCAGCGAGTACCTCCAGCAGCGGCTGCGAGGAGGAGGACTTCGTCGACTTCACGGCCGGCAACATCGCGCTGCTCCAGCGGGGCACGTGCGACTTCGTGGTCAAGGCGGAGAACGCCGAGCTGGCGGGCGCGGCCGGGGTGATCATCTACAACGAGGGCACGCCCGGTGAGGACGACCGGCAGGACGTCCTCAACCCCACGCTCGGCGACGATGCCGACGTCGACATCCCCGTGGTCGGCACGTCGTTCGCGATCGGCGAGGAGCTGTTCAACCTCTCGGAGGACGGGCCGGTGGTGGTCCACCTGGAGACGGAGACCCTGATCAGCCTGGACGTCCCCACGGAGAACGTCATCGCGGAGACGCCCACGGGTCGTGACAACCAGACGGTGATGGCCGGTGCCCACCTCGACTCGGTGCCCGAGGGTCCGGGAATCAACGACAACGGGTCCGGCACGGCCGCGCTCCTGGAGATCGCACTGGAGATGGCCGAGCTCGGCATCGAGCCGACCAACACCGTCCGGTTCGCGTTCTGGGGCGCCGAGGAGGCCGGCCTGGTCGGCTCCCAGTACTACGTGGACAGCCTGTCGCGGCACCAGCTGAACCAGATCGACCTGTACCTCAACTTCGACATGATCGGTTCGCCCAACTTCGGCCGGTTCATCTACGACGGCGACGGCTCAGGGTTCGGTCTCACCGGTCCGAACGGCAGTGAGTCGATCGAGGGGGTCTTCGAGTCGTACTTCGAGTCCCAGGACCTGGCCACGCTGCCGACCGCGTTCGACGGACGCTCGGACTACGACGCGTTCATCGCGGCCGGCATCCCCGCGGGCGGCCTGTTCACCGGGGCCGAGGACATCAAGACCGCGGAGGAGGCGGCGCTCTTCGGCGGAACGGCGGGCGTGGCCTTCGACCCGTGCTACCACTCGGTCTGCGACACGATCGCCAACGTGAACCAGGTCGTGCTCGAGCAGATGTCGGACGCCACGGCGCACGCCATCCTCACCTTCGCGATGACGACCGCGTCGGTGAAGAACAACGGGCAGGGCTCGGCCAACTCGGCGAGCGGCGTGCGCGGCTTCGGCCACCACGACGGCCGCTGATGTAGCGCTCACCAGCAGGACGGCCCCCGCGACAGCTCGTCGCGGGGGCCGTTCGCCGTCGTGAGCGGGTCAGCCGATCTGCAGGGCGGTGCACCGCCAGCGACCGTCGAGACCCTCCAGTCGGGCCGCCACCGCGTGCGCACGGCCCGCGCGGTGGGCCACGACGCTCACCTCGGCGACTCCGTCGACCGGCTCGCAGACGTGCATCCGGCCCAGGACGAGCGGTGCCGTGCCCGCTGTGCACCAGCGCGGCCGACGTCCTCCGGACAGCGAGGCGAACAGTCCCGGCGTCGTGACCCCGCGCAGCTGGGTCACCGGTCGGCGGCCGGCCATGACCTCCAGCGCGAGCAGGACGATCGAGCGACCGACCCCGCCCGGTGACGGCAGATCGGCGCGAGTGGACCAGGCCGGGCCGAAGTCGCCGTCCGGGTCGCGTGGTCGCTCGGGACGAGGCCGCGGCCCCGGTCGGTGCATCGGTCGGGGCACGGGCACGCCCGGAAGCACGAGACGCACCGGCTCCCGGGGATCGGCGAGCGGCGGCTGCGGCGGCCGGACGAGCCGCAGGTGCAGCGTGGGTGTGGCGCCGGCGCTCTCGGCCGGGTCGGTGACGGGGGAGGGGTGGACGGTCGCGGTCATCGGGTGCTCCGGGATCAGTGCTGGGTGGGTGTCGGTGTGCCGGGCGGTGGGAGGAGCACCTGGCCGGGAAGGATGAGGTTCGGATCGGGGCCGATCACGGCGGTGTTGGCCGACCACCAGCCGTCGACCGCGCGTGCCACGTCGGCGTCCGTCGGGACGGTTCCGGTTTCGGAGAGCCGGTCCTCGGCGATGCGCCACAGGCAGTCGCCCCGCACGACGACGTGCTCCGCAGCGCCCGTCGACGCCTCCGGCCAGTCCGCCGGCGCCGGTGCCGGTTCGCCCGTCGGCCAGTCGGGGACCGCTGAAGCCGCCGGAGAAGTCGCTGGTGCTGCCGCCGCTGCCGGCGCGGCCACGACGAGTCCCACGCCGAGAACGAGTCCGGAGGCGGTGCGCACGCTCGCCGGCAGCACCAGCCGGGACAGAGCCGCGGGCGAGAGCGCCGGCCACGCCAGGCGCGGCCGAGACAGCCGTGAGCAGCAGGCCGATTGCGCCCCACGCCCAGACCGCCCAGGCCAGGACACCGGCAGCGGCCAGGACGACGTCCTCAGGGCCGCGCGTGGCGCTGACCGCCGCGGCGTGCGTCAGCGTCGCGAGCGCCGTCGGCCACGGACCGGTGAGTACGCGCAGCGCCGCGGCGACAGCGGCCATCGCTGCCGTGGTGAGGACCAGTCGTCGGACGGTCACAGCGCCTCCTTCGTCGTGAGTGGACGCAGACTAAAGCAAGCAAACGTCATCAAACGCAAGTGGACGTTGCCGTCTACGCTGATCCGCGGGAGGTGCCGCATGCGCTGGCAGCAGTTGTTCGCCGACCTGACGGCGCAGTTCGACGAGGCCGAGGCGGCCGCCGAACTGGCGGAGTCGGCCTCTCGGGCGCGCTCGGAGCTGGGTGCGGTGTCACTGGCCGGGCGTCTCGCCGGATCGACGGGCGCAGAACTGCGGTTGCGGTGCCGAGGCGCAGGTCAGCTCGTGGGCGTGCTCGTGGACGTCGGCCCGGACTGGTTGCTCCTCGTCGAGGAGCGGGGGGCCGAGAGCGTGGTGGCCACGCGGATGGTGACGTCCGTGACCGGCCTGGGCCGGCGTACCGACCCCGAGCGGGACGACGGTCCGCCTCTCGTGCAGTTCGACCTGCGTCTGGTCCTCCGGGCGACGGCGCGCGACCGCACCCCCGTCGCACTCACGACCGACGACGGCGTGGTCGTGACGGGGACGATCGACCGGGTCGGCGCCGACTTCGTCGAGCTGGCCGAGCACCCCGCCGGCGAACCCCGGCGGGCGGCGGCGGTACGAGCCGTGCACGCCATCGCGCTCGGCGCAGTGGCGGTGGTGACGCGGAGCGCGGAGGACGCGCTCGCGTGATCAGGGCGTCCGGACGACGCGGCCGATCAGTCGGCGGAGCCGCTGTCGGCGGCCGAGCCCTTGCGCGCTCCGGTCTCCGCCACGGTGTCGACCTCGGGCTCCTCGGGGACGGTGCCGGCCCGCGCCTCGTCGTACTTCTGCGCGATGAAGCGCTCGAGCTCGGCCGTCTCGACCCGCCACTGCCCGCGACCACCGATCTGGATGGCGAGCAGCTCCTTGCGGCGGACCAGCGCGTACACCTGGCGCCAGGACACGTTGAGGATGTCGGCCACGTCGGCCAGCGTCAGGAAGCGTGGGGTCGGCATGGGTCCTCTCCGTCCGGTTCGCGCCAGTCTGTCAGCCGCATCGGTGACCCAGGGCTCCGTCCACACCCGAACGTGTGGACAACCTTCGCACGCAACGGTGTCCGTCCTTCATCATCTGCATGTCGGCGGAAGCGTCCGCAGGCAACGACCACGGTCCGCGGACCGTCCGCCGTCGCAGCAGAAGAGGTGAGCCGTGGGGACCGCCGTCCGCATCCCGGAGGTGTCCCGGCAGCAGGCCGAGCACGGCAGTGCGCCGGCAGCCCGCCGTGTCCGTACTCCACGGTGGCTGGACCTGCGGCTGGTGCTCGGCGTGCTGCTCGTGCTCGGATCGGTGCTGCTGGGCGCCCGCGTCGTCGGCGCGGCCGACGCCACCGTCCCCGTGTGGTCGGTCACCGGCGACCTGGCTGCCGGCACGGTCCTCTCCGCAGACGACCTGACGGCCGTCGACGTCCGGCTCGATGCGGCGGCGACCGGCTACCTGTCGACGACGGCCGATCCGGCGGGCCGCACCCTGTCCCGCGCCGTCGGGGCGGGGGAGCTGCTGCCGAGCGCCGCGCTCGAGCAGACCACCGACCTCGTGCAGGTCGCGCTGCCGGTGCAGGCGGGCTGGGTCCCACCGGCGTTGCGCCGCGGACAGCTCGTCGACGTCTACGCGGTCGCCGATCCCGCCGCCGGGGCCGCGGGCGTGGCCGACGGGAGTGTGGGTCTCGTCGTGGGCGGCGCACCCGTGCAGTCGGTGACCGGCCGCACCGAGGGAGTGCTGTCCACCCCGACGACGACCGTGCAGGTCGTCGTCTCGGTCCCGTCCGACTCGGCACCCGACCTGCTCGCTTCGGTCGGAGGGCGCCCGCTCGTCGTGGTCGTCCACGAGGCCTCCGGTGCCGAGGCGGGCCCGCCGGTGGTCGGGAAACCGGTCGACGCGAGCCCTTCGGCGGCGGGCGAGTGACGGCGCTGCAGGTCGTCACGGCGGTCACCGGCGCGGCCTGGGAAGCCCCGCTGGTGGGGGCGCTGGACGGCGCCGACCACGGCGTCGCCGTCGTCCGTCGCTGCGTGGACGTCGCCGACCTGCTCGCCGCCGCGGCCACCGGCACGGCGCAGGCCGCGCTGCTCTCAGCAGACCTCCGGAGGCTCGACGCCGAGGCGGTGGCCCGGCTGGAGGCAGCCGGCGTCGCGGTCGTGGGTCTGGTCGAGCCGGGTGACCAGGCGGCCGCGGACCGGCTGCTGCGGATCGGAGTCGTGCGGGTCCTCGCCGCGGACGCCGATCCCGCCGTCATCGCCCAGGCGCTGCGCGAGGCGGTCGACGGCGTGCCCGTCACCGGACACGACATCGCCGATCCCCGGGCGGCGCTGCCCGCCCTCGGGAGCCCCGAGCCGCCGAGCACCTCCGACGCCGCCGACGGTCGCGTGGTTGCCGTCTGGGGCCCGACCGGTGCGCCGGGGCGGACCACCGTGGCCGTCGGGCTGGCGGACGAGGCGTCGCGTCTCGGTATCCGCACCCTGCTGGTGGACGCCGACGTCTACGGCGGCGTGATCGCCCAGGTGCTCGGCCTGCTCGACGAGTCGCCGGGGCTGGCCGGCGCCGCGCGGCTCGCGGCGAGCGGAACCCTCGACGCGGCCGCGCTGGCCCGGCTCTCCTGGACGGTGCGCCCGCAGCTCGGTGTGCTCACCGGCCTCGCGCGGGCCGACCGCTGGCCGGAGCTGCGCCCCCGGGCGGTCGCCGCGGTGCTCGAGGAGGCTCGGCGAGCCGCTGGCCTGGTCGTCGTCGACTGCTCCTTCTGCCTCGAGGAGGACGAAGAGCTCTCGTTCGACACCGCGGCGCCGCGGCGCAACGGGGCCACCCTGGCCGTCCTGGAGGCCGCCGACACCGTGCTGTGCGTGAGCGGTGCCGACCCCGTCGCGCTGCAGCGGACGATCCGCGCGCTCGGCGAGCTCGGTGACGTCCTTCCCGCCGTCGAGCCGGAGCTGGTGGTGAACCAGGTGCGCCGCGGCCCGGTGGCCGGCCGCCCGGAGTCCGAGATCGGCGCCGCGCTGGAGCGGTTCGTCGGGCGCGAGGTCGACACCTTCCTCCCGGCCGATCGGCGCGCGACCGACGCGGCGCTGGCGGAGGGACGCACCCTCGCCGAGGTTGCGGCGAGCTCGCCGCTGCGGGCGGGCCTGCGGGATCTCGCCGTCCGGCTCACCGGTGCGGACGAGCCGGCCGGCGGACGTCGGCGCAGGCTCGTCCGCCGGGCCGGTTGAGGCCCGTCGTACCGTGACCTCCCGACGTCGAGGAGTGGCATGGTCGAGCGCTTGACCACGATGGACGCGTCGTTCCTCTACCTCGACGCGCCCGACGCGCCCCTGCACGTCGGCGGGGTGCTCGTGCTCGAGGCGCCGGCCGGCGGCGTCGAGGTTCTCGCCGAGCTGGTCGATGCCCGGCTGCCGCTGGTGCCGCGCTACCGCCAGCGCGTCATGGAGGTGCCCGGGCACCTGGCCAATCCGGTGTGGGTCGACGACCCGGACTTCGACGTCGCGTACCACATCCGCCGCTCGGCCCTGCCCCGCCCGGGCACCGAAGCGCAGCTCTGCGCGCTCGTGTCCCGGGTGACGTCTCAGCCACTCGACCGCGACCGCCCGCTGTGGGAGATCTACCTGGTCGAGGGCCTCGCGGGGAACCGCGTCGCCGTCGTCACCAAGACCCATCCGGCGCTGGTCGACGGGCTGTCGGCCATCGACATCGCGCAGGTGCTGCTCGATCCCGCGCCCGACGCGCCCGTCCCACCGGCCGAGGACTGGCGGCCTCGCCGCACCCCGGCCGCGCCCGAACTCGTCTGGCAGGCCCTCCAGCACTACATGCGGCGCCCCACGTCCGTCATGGACACCGCGCGCGGGGCCGTCTCCGACGCCCGGTCGGCGGCGGTGCGGCTCTCCGCGACGTCGCGTGAACTGTTGCGGACAGCCCGGTCGGCGGTGCTGGCCGCGCCGCACAGCCCGCTCAACGTCCCGATCGGCCGGCAGCGTCGGGTAGCGGTGGCGCGGCTCGATCTCGCCGACCTCAAGAGGGTGCGCAACGTGGACGGCGGCACCGTGAACGACGTGCTCCTCGGCGTGGTGACCGGCGCACTGCGGGAGTGGCTGCTCTCCCGTGGGCAGCCGGTGGTGTCGTCCACATCGGTGCGCGCGCTGGTGCCGATCTCGGTCCAGGGCGAGGAACTCGAGGCCGGTCCGAAGGTCTCCTCGTTCCTGGTGGACCTGCCGGTGGGGGAGCCGAACCCCCGTGTCCGGCTGGCCCGCATCAGCTACGCGATGCGGGGAGCGGCCTCGCGCGGCCAGGCGGTCGGCGCGGACAGCCTGATCGCGCTCACCGGCTTCGCGCCTCCCACGCTGCACGCGTTGGGCGTGCGTGCGGCGCGAGGGTTGTCGCGCCGGCTGTTCAACCTGATCATCACCAACGTCCCGGGACCGCAGGTGCCGCTCTATGCGGCGGGCAGTCGCATGCTCGAGGTCTTCCCGGTCGTGCCACTGGCCCGCGGTCAGGGGCTGAGCATCGGGATGACCAGCTACGCGGGCCGTGTGTTCTTCGGTCTCAACGCCGACCAGGACAGCGTCGGTGACGTCCAGGTCCTCGCCGACCTCATCGAGCAGGAGCTGGACGGACTGCTCACGACCGCGAGCTGAGCCACCCAGGTGTCCCGCTGGTCTCCCGGCAGACCACCGACCGGACGGGACACCGGGCTCGAGGGATACCGTCCTGCCGCCACCACGAGAGGAGCGCGCGTGCGCGTGTACCTGCCGGCCACCACGACGACCTTGCGGACGCTGGTGGACGACGGCCTGCTGTCCGGACCGCACACGGGGTTCGCGGTGACCGATCAGCTGCGCCGTTTCTACGCGCTGACCGACGCCGATGCCGACATGGAGGAGCTCGAGTACGCGTCGCTGCTGGCTGCTGCGCGGGGCAGCCTGCGCCTCGTCGACGTCGACCCCACCGCCGCTCGTCGCCGCGTGGTGCTTGCTGCCGACGTGCCGGATACGGCCGTCCTGCCCGTCGATGACGACGAGGAGGAGCGCGGGGCCGTGCGGGTCGAGGCGGACGTGCGCCTGCGGGACGTCGCGAGCGCGCACATCGACGGCGCCGAGGCCGAGTCCGATGTCAGCGCAGCCGTCGCGGTGGTCCTCGAGGCGGACCTCGGGAGCGACGACGCGCAGTTCGTCGTCGACCAGGCGGAGGGTCACGAGCTCGCCTGGTACGCCACGCAGGAGATCGGACCCGCGCTCGAGCTGCTCTGAGCAGGCACTGGCCGCACCCGGTGTCGAGCCACCTGCACCCGGTCCGGCGCGCCGACTCGGACCAGCCACCCGGACCCGGGACGCACCGGAACCGGCGTGCGTGGCAGCCGGATGCCCAGGACGTCGGCGTCGCCAGGGCCCGGGCAGAGCAGCAGTCCGCTGCGGCCACGGCGGAGGGCCGCCACCGGGCCCTGGAACCACGTGGACAGGTCGGCGGCCGTCGCGGCCGCGATAAGGACGACTCCGCTGGATGCCCCGACGTGGGGGAGGGCGGCGAGGGCCGGTGCGCTCCCGGCAGGACCGAGATCGTCGACGCAGACGACGGCTGGGGCGCCGCCGTGCCGCCCCAGCCAGTCCGCCGTCGCGGTCGGGTCGTCGAGTTCCCCCTCCTCGCCGCCGGCAGCCGGACCGGTGCCCGTGAAGGGCGTTCGCAGGCGCAGGACGGGGACCCCGACCGCCGCCAGGTCGCCCACGACCGCGTCGAGGGTCGACGTCCGCCCGCTGCCGGGAGGTCCCACCACGAGCAGACCGCCGGTGCGCACGAGCTCGACGGAGCGGATCTCGCCCTCGTCCCCGCCCGGACCGAGCGCCACGCGGAGGGACGACCTCGCATCCATCTCGAAGCCTCCGTCCACCACCGGGTCCGGATCCAGCGCCACGATGCGCAGTGGCCGGGATCGCCGACCGCTGCCAGGCCCGGTCGCACGGGCGACGGTGTCGAGCGGCAGGGGTGGGGGCAGAACGATCTGGCACGCGGCGGCTTCCTCGCCCACCACTGCCCGGCCCGGCGGACGGTCGGACGGCACGGCCGCCAGTGGGACGCCCGCGACGGCGTAGTCGGCCCGGTCGGGCAGGGGGAGGACGAGGCGGTGCTGCGCGATACCGGCCAGCCGGCCACCGGGCACCGCTCGGTCCGCGGTGAGGACGCAGGTGATCCCGACCGCACCTCCGTCCCGAACCAGACGGAGGAGTTCTCCGGAGCCGCGTGCGGGGTCGGCGTCCTCCAGCAGGGCACTCAGTGCCTCCGCGCCGTCGACGAGCACCAGGATGTGCGGCTCGTCGGCGGCGCCGGTCGAGCGGCGGCGCGTCACCTCCTCGCCCAGCCGGTGCACGAGGCGGACGGTGCGCAGCGGATCGTCGCCGGCGATCGCCGTGCCGACGGACGGCAGCGGTGACGCGGCGGACGCGAGGCTGCCGCCTCCGCCGTCCAGGACGTGGACGTGCAGCTGGTCGACGGACCGCCGGGCGACCGCCTGGCTCAGAACGCTCCGGAGCAGGGTCGTCCGACCGCTGCGTGGTCCACCGACGACGAGCCACCCACCGCCCTCGGCCAGGTCGAGCAGGAGTGGTCGCTGCTCTTGCCGGTCCGGCCGGTCGACGATGCCCAGCAGCAGCTCCGTCGCGCCCCGGTCCGCCGAACCGGTCAGCGCCTCTGCGTGCTGGAGCGACAGCGTCGCGGGCAGCGGTGGCCGCCACGGGCGGTGTGGCGGCATCACGGACAGCGCGCGGGAGCGGGTCTCGAGCGCTCGCACCAGACAGGCCAGGTCGGAGTCGGCGCCGGGCGACGGGGCCGGTGCGGACGGCGGAGCGGGCCAGCGCCACGGTGTGACGACCGGTGCGTCGTCGTCGGAGGGAGGGGGCTGCGAGACACGGGCCACCTGCACGAGTCGCGTGGGGCCGGTCCCCGTGCGCACCAGGGCGCGCCCCGGGATGTCGAGGGGGAGATGTGCCGCGTCCGGCGTGCCGAGGACGTCGCGCGAGTCGGCCTCGTCGGTGGTGCGCAGGCAGATCCGCAACGTGCAGTTGGCGCGGATGTCGGCCGAGACGACCCCCGCCGGGCGCTGGGTGGCCAGTACGAGGTGGATGCCTAGCGAGCGCCCCCGCTGCGCGATTGCGACCAGACCCGGAACGAACGCCGGCAGCTCCTCGGCGAGCGTCGCGAACTCGTCGACGACCATCACCAGTCGGGCCAGCGGAACCTCGTCCGGGAGGTCGGCGATGTCGGACGACCGCGTGCGCCGCGAGGAGCTCCTCCCGGCGCGCGAGCTCCGCGGTCAGCGAGCGGAGCGCGCGCGTGGTCGTCGAGTCGTCGAGGTCGGTGAGGAGGCCGACGGTGTGCGGCAGGCCGGCCGCCTCCGCGAACGCGGCGCCGCCCTTGTAGTCGACCAGCAGGAACGAGCAGCGGTCCGGGGGATGCGCGAGCGCAAGTCCTGCCACCAGCGTCTGCAGCAGTTCCGACTTGCCCGCCCCTGTGGTCCCCGCGACCAGGGCGTGCGGGCCGTGCCGGCACAGGTCGATTCGTTCCGCGCCATCGGGTCCGACGCCCAGAGCGACGGCGAGCGACCCACGGTCGCGCGCCCAGTGCCCCGGCGAGTCGCTCTCGGGACCACCCCCCGGCCCGGCGACGTCCACGAACCGGACGTCGGACGGCAAGGACGACCGGCCCGCCGGCGGTGCGAGTCCGCCGAGATCCCGCGCGAGGTCACCGGCCACGTCGAGCGGCAGCTGGTCGAGCGCGACGTCGGCCCGGCTGGAGGTGCCGTGCACCTGGAGTCGGGCGTGGGTGCCCAGCTCGCCGGTCAGCGTCAGCACCGCGGTGGCCGGGGCGGGGACCTGAGCCACGGTCGCACCGTGGGTCAGGAGGGTGATGCCCACATCGGTGGCACAGGCGAGCACGGTGGCGACCGGGCCGGGGAGGGGGCCGTCGATCACGACGGCGGTCCACGGACCCGTCCACGACCGCCCGGTTCTCGAGCCGGCGGTCGCCCGCCGTCGCTCGACGAGTGCGAGCAGAGACCGCGTCACCGCTTCGGAAGGTGTACTTCCGGACGTCGCGTCGCCCGGTACGAGAAGAGGCGGCCGACGAAGGTGGGGCAACCAGCGGACCCATCGCCATTCGACGAGGTGCTCCGCGGAGGTGACGAGGACGAGGTCCACAGCGTCCGGCGAGTGCAGGGTGACCAGCTGGCCGACCGCGCACCGCAGAACGCCGAGGGCTCGGGCGCGGGGTCCGACTACAGCCAGCCCGCAGGTGCGGAGGTCCACGGGGACCGGTAGGTGACCGGCCGGGGCGGCGCTGCGCGAACCGTCTGATTCGCAGCGGACGACGCCCGTCGTGCCCGGGCCCGTTCCGACCCGGATCGTCAGCTGATCCGGATCGCCCGGTCCGCGCGCCCACAGCAGCGACGTCCGCCGGCGCGCCGCAGACGTCAGCGCGGCCAGGTCGGGCAGCCGTCGGTGCTCCGCATGCAACTCTGCGCGGACCGCCTCTGCCAGCTGCGCCGCGGCCTCGTCGGTCTGCCGTTCGTAGTCGGCCAGATCTCGGCGGTGGGAGCGGCGGCCGGACCGGCGGTCGGACCACCACGACCCGACCGCCATCAGGGGGCTCAACAGGGCGAAGAAGAGAAAGGTCGGGGCGTGCAGGGCCACCGCGAGCGCCATGCCGCCGACCGCGGGGAGTGCCACGGCGATCCAGGCCAGGCGGCGCGCGGTGGCGGGTGTCGGCACCTGCGGAAAACGGATCTCGACCGGCGTGCGCACGTCCGGCAACGAGACCGACGGACGCAGCAGGGTTCGTCCGTCGGCGCCGCCCACGACGGCGGCCGGAGCAGCGTCGGGCCCCGCAACCTGCAGCGTCGTGGCTCCCACGTGCAGTCGCGCGCCGGCGGTCCAGGGCGAGCGCTCCGCGACCTCCGACTCGTCGAGCCTCGTCCCGTTGCTCGATCCGCAGTCGCTCACGTCGACCGTGCCGCCGGTGACGTGGACGACGGCGTGCCGGCGGGACACGTTCGGATCCTCCAGTCGGACGACGGCCTCATCGCCGCGACCGACGACGTGACTGCCGCTGTCCAGCCCGACGGTGCGTCCGGCGTCCACGCCACCCACCACACGCAGTTCCAGCGCCCCGGCCGTCATGCGGGTGCGTGCGTCGCTCACCGGTCGCCCGAAGCCCACGACCGAGCCGTGACGGAGCCGGACGTCGTGCAGCCTCAGGTCGTCCGGCAGCCGCGTCGTGCCGCTGAAGGCCGACGTCGGCTGCGTGCCCAGGACATGCCCCAGCTGCCCGAGCACGGTCCCGAGCCGTTCCTCGTCCCGCGCGAGCACCTCGACGTCGACCGCGCCCGACGGTCCTACGACCGTCCAACAGCGCGACATGCGGCGCCGCGGCGACGAGGATGGCAACACGCGGTGATCATGAGGCGCCCGCGCGATGCGCGAGGCCGTCCGACGGCAATCTGTGGACAACCTGGCGCCTGTGGACAACCAGGACGGTCGACGCCCGCGGAGCCCTAGCGTCCTCAGCGACCGGGAGAGGCCCGGAACGGAGGAGGAATCGTGAAGGTCGACTTCGCCACCCTGCAGTCGATGGCCGGCCGGTGCCGGGGAGAGGCCGCGGACACGACGGGACGGCACGCGGCTCTGTCCAGCACCATCAACGCATCGGTCCTGGACGGGTGGACCGACAGCCAGGCGGCCGTCCGCTTCGGAGAGCTGTACGAGCAGTGGCGGCTGTCCGCGCAGGGGGTGAGCGACGCGCTCACCGGCATGGGCGACCTCCTCGACAGCGTCGCCGCGTCGTACCAGCAGCACGAGTCGGAGATGGCGGCGCGGATCGGCGCGATGCTCTGATCCCGGTGGCTCGGTTACCCGCCCGTAGGATCTCGCCGTCCACGGAGCAGCGGCGCTCCGGCGGGTTCCGTCCAGGACGGCGCCCCGCCCGCCGCCCCGCCGTCCCGACGTCAGGAGCGCAGGTGCAGTTCGGCCGGTACTACGAGGAGTTCGAGGTCGGCGCGGTCTACAAGCACTGGCCCGGCAAGACCGTCACCGAGTACGACGACCACCTGTTCTGCCTGATCACGATGAACCACCATCCGCTGCACCTGGACGCGCACTACGCGGCGGAGACGACCGACTTCGGCAAGAACGTCGTGGTGGGCAACTACATCTACTCGCTGCTGCTCGGCATGAGCGTTCCGGACGTGTCGGGCAAGGCGATCGCGAACCTGGAGGTCGAGTCGCTCCGGCACGTCGCGCCGACGTTCCACGGCGACACGATCTACGGCGAGACGACCGTGCTCGGCAAGACCGAGTCGACGTCGAAGGACGACCGCGGGATCGTCTCCGTCGAGACGATCGGCTACAAGCAGGACGGCACGGTCGTCTGCATCTTCCGCCGCAAGGTGATGGTGCCGAAGCGGTCGTACGGCGAGCGGCGGGGCGGCGAGCAGCCGGGGCGTCCGGAGCCGGCTCCGCGCTGACCTGGCGACCCGGCTCGTGGCCGGTCAGCCGGGCAGCACGTCCCAGCCGCGCAGCGTCTCGAGCAGCAGGGGAGTGCAGGGCAGGTCGGCCAGCGTGGCGGCATCCGCGAACAGCACGTCGTCCGCGTCATCCCCGGCGGACGGGTGCTGCGTCGGGTCCGCCAGGGTGCACCGGTAGTCGGTGACGTCGTAGACGACGCCATCGGCGGCCGGGATGCGCACGGACCCGACGGGCTCGCCGACGGTCACCTGCAGGCCGGTCTCCTCGAGCACCTCGCGGCGCACGGCGTCCGGTCCGGACTCGCCCGGCTCCACCCGGCCGCCGGGCACCGACCACAGTCCGCGGCTGGGTTCCCGGCCGCGGCGGACCACCAGCAGCCGGCCGACGTCGTCCTGCACGACCGCACCGACGCACGGCACGAGCCGCTCGGAGCCGGTGCCGGCCGGCTCGCCCGTGCGCGCGGAGCTCATGCGCGGCAGGCTACGCAGGACGCACCGGGCGCGACGCCGCACGTGAGCGTCGGCGGAGGGGCGCGCCCGCTGCCCCGACGTGGCTTGACGTATCGAGGTGATCACAGGACGGTGTACCGACGATGAGCGTGTCGCCGATCTGCCCGCGCTGCGGCGAACCACTGGTTGTCCGGCCGGGGTCCACGGCGCAGGCCTGGTGTCCCACGCACGCGGCGGTCTCCCCGCTGCACTACACGACCCTGCTGGCGCACGACGCCATCACGGCCGTGACCACCGACGCGCGCGTGCCGGCCTGGGTGCCCGACCCGATGCCCAGCGGCTGGTCGGTCACCGGCATGGCCTGGGGCGGCGAGCCCAGTGCCCGCGCGATCGTCGTCAACTGCGCCGGACCGGCCCCGCTGGGCGGCGCCGCGGAGATCGTGCTGGTCGCCGAGGAGCCGGGCATGGGCGTCGGCTGCGGCTACGCCGGCCTGCCCGGACCCGACCCGGGCGACGTCATCAGCGGACCGTCGTCCGCCGACGTCAAGGCGGCCGGCCAGCGGGCACCGCTGTGGGCGGTGCCGACCGACGACGGCCGGGCCGCGTTCGTCGGCGAGGCGTACGGCGTCTGGCTGTGGCTGGTCATGTGGCCGGCGTCCACCGCCTGGCTGCTCGCCGAGCAGCTGGAACTGCTCGACCTCCGCGACCGGCTCTACCCCGACCTGCCGCTGGGGCCGCCGAGCGAGCACCTCATCCCCGGTCGCTGACCACCTGCGCCGCGTCCCGGCGCGCCGCCCATGGGACGGCTGGTGCCTGTGTTACTCATGAGAACGAGTGGTCCGCCGCGTTCGGGTGGGCACAGACCCACCGGCGCCCGGAGCGACTCGGGCCCGGCTTCGACCGGCGCACCCCGGAGGTGACGATGACCCTGAAGAAGGTGATCGGCTGGCTGGTCATCGCGTTCGTCATCTTCTACGTGATCCAGGCACCGGAAGCGTCCGCCGAACTCGTCAGGAGCGCCGGCCAGGCGCTCGGCAACGCGGCCGAGAGCGTCGCCACCTTCATCGGCTCGCTCGCCTGAGCCGGACGTGACTCGCTCGGGGCCTCCGGAGCTGCCGGCCCGCGCCACCAAGGACGTCGACAAGTACCTGCTCGACGACGAGAAGCCCGCCGTCCTCGCGGTGCGCCGGCACTGGGCCGTGCTCATCGAGCCGACCGCCAAGTTCCTGCCGGTCTTCCTCGCCGGGGGCTGGCTCCTGCAGTTCGACCCCGACAACCGCGTCACCAGCTCGGCCGGACTGATCGTGGTCGTCGCGTCGCTCGTCTACTACGGGCTGCGGATCGTCGAATGGTGGATGCGGCACTTCATCGTCAGCCGGCGGCGCGTGCTCCTGACCTCCGGCGTGATCGCCCGCACGGTCACCCTGCTGCCGCTGCGGCGGATCACCGACCTGACCTGGAAGGAGACGGTGCTCGGCCAGGTGCTCGGCTACGGCACCTTCCGCTTCGAGTCGGCCGGCCAGCAGCACGCGCTGTCGGAGATCACCTACCTGCCGCACGCCGACCAGCTCTACCGGCAGGTCAGCGGGCTGCTGTTCGGCGGCGACTACAGCGGCGGCGCCGCCAACTCCGGCGACGAGGAGGGCAATCCCGAGCCGCCACCGCCGCCACTGCGGCCGAGCCCGCCTCCGCGACCGCCGGCGCCGACGGGACGGCGCGACACCGAGCCGATCCCACGCCCGCCGCGACGGTGATCGTCACGACCTCGCCGCGACGCCGGAACACGGATGCGGGAGGCTGACGGCGATGCGGATCGACCTGCACACGCACTCGTCGGTGTCCGACGGCACCGAGACCCCGGCGGAGCTGCTGGCC
Source organism: uncultured Actinomycetota bacterium (assembly GCA_963777095.1). GTDB lineage: Bacteria > Actinomycetota > Actinomycetes > Mycobacteriales > Geodermatophilaceae > CAVZOY01. The sequence goes on along the minus strand of CAVZOY010000002.1, from coordinate 792,730 downwards.
ACCGCGAAGGGCGCCGGCCTGGACGTCGTCGCGCTCACCGACCACGACACCACCGACGGCTGGGCCGAGGCCGAGGCCAACCGCCCCGCCGGGCTGACCGTGGTGCCCGGCATGGAGCTGTCCTGCCGGTGGTTCCCGGCAGACCAGCCGCCGATCAGCGTGCACCTGCTGGCCTACCTCTTCGACCCCGCCCATCCCGGGCTGGCCGCGGAGCGCGCCCGGCTGCGTGCCGACCGGCTCGGCCGCGCGGAGCGGATCGTGCAGAACCTGGTCGCGGCCGGCTACCCGCTCGTGTGGGACGACATCGTCGCCGGCTGTCGTGGCGGGGTGGTCGGCCGGCCGCACGTCGCCCGTGCGCTGGTCGCGGCCGGCGCCGCGACGTCCGTCGACGCGGCATTCGCGTCTCTGCTGCACCACGGCAGCCCGCACTACGTGGCCAAGGCCGACACCGAGGTGCTCGCGGGGATCCGGCTGGTCCGCGAGGCGGGCGGAGTGCCGGTGTTCGCGCACGGCCTCGCGCGGCGGCGCGGCCGGGTGCTGGACGACGACGCCGTGGCCGCCATGGCCGAGGCCGGTCTGCTCGGGATCGAGGTCGACCACCCCGACCACGATCCCGAGGAACGGGCGCACATGGCCGGCCTGGCCAAGGAGCTCGACCTGCTCACCACTGGGTCCAGCGACTACCACGGCACCAACAAGACGACGCCGATCGCCGTCTGCACGACCGACCCGGCGCAGTTCGACCGGCTGCTGGCCGCCGGCACCGGCAGCCCCGTCTACCGGGATTGAGCCACGCGGAGTCAGGCGGTGAGCCGGTCCTCCGCGACGCGCTCGAAACCGGCCCGCACGATCGGCGACCAGCGCGCCCGCTCAGGCAGCCGCAGGTAGGCGGCGCGGAAGGCCTTGAGGCCCGCAGTGGCGGCGACATCGGTGAGCGCGAGCCCGGGCAGCGAGTACATCCGCCGAGCCCACGAGGGCAGCAGCGCGAAGCCGAGCCCGGCGAGCGTGCCCCAGGCCGGACGGGCCGGGGTGAGCACCTGCACCCAGCCGGGCATCGGCGGCAGGAACAGGTCGCGCAGGCCCTGGACGGCGGCGGGCGTCGCGGCCAGCGCGGGCCGGATGTCCTCGAAGTAGGCGTCGACGTCGGCCACCGAGCGCGGCAGCGAGTCCTCCGGCACTCCGACCAGCACGCCCGACGTGACCTGCTCGGCCACATACAGGTCGGCCTCGGCGTCGGTCACCAGCACGCCGGCCCGCCGCGCCGTCGTCAGCAGCGACTCCACCTCGCAGACGTGCACCCACAGCAGCAGATCGGGGTCGTCGACCCGGTACGCCCGGCCGGTCGTGGCATCGACGCCGGACAGCTGCCGGTGCAGGCCGCGCACCCGCGCCGCCATCCGCCGCGCCTCGGTGCGGGTGCCGAAGGTCAGCGTCTCGACGTACTGGCCGGTGCGGGTCATCCGCATCCACCAGTCGTCCTTGAAGCCGGTCGACTGCGTCGCGACGCCGTCCATCGCCACCGGGTGCAAGGCCTGCAGCATCAGCGCCCGCATGCCGCCCAGGTGGTAGCTCGGGTCGGCGTGGATCCGCCACGTGACGCTGTCCGGCCCGAAGAAGCCGAGCCGGTCCTCCTCGGCGGTCCAGTCGTCCGGCGACGGCAGCGGCGCCAGCGGACTCATCAGCGCGCGCCCACGGACGCCCAGAACGACAACAGCACCTCGAGGGTGCGGTCGGGGTTCTCGACGGAGGGGGAGTGGATCGACCCGTCGATCACCTCGTGCCGCGCGCCGAGGCGACGTGCCATCTCGGTCTGCGACTCCGGCGTCCAGGCGTCGTCAGCGATCCCGTGCGCCACCAGCGTCGGCAGCCCGGTCGCGGCCAGCTCGGCCACCCGGTCCGGCTCGCTGGTCATCGCGACGGCCATGCCGCGCAGGCCCGCCGCGCTGTTGCGCAGGAACCGCTGGGTCAGGAACTGCCGCGTCGGCCCCGGCACCGCCTGCGCCTTCGGGTCGGTCATCGCCAATTGCTCCAGCGTGTCCGCCACCATCGGCACGCCGCCGGCGTCCAGCAGGGGGCCGAGATGCTCGAGCAGCTCCGCCCGGCGGCCGCCGAGCGCACCCGGCCCGGAGCCGAGCAGGGTCAACGAGTCGAACAGGGTGGGCTCGGCCAGCACCGCGGCCCGGCAGACCAGCCCGCCGAAGCTGTGCCCGACGACGTGCAGCGGGCGGCCGCACTCGGCCAGCAGCTCCCGCGCCACCAGCAGAACGTCCTCGCCGAGCTCGGACACGGAGTAGCGCGACTCGTCGTCCGGACCGGGCGACTCGTACTGCCCGCGCTGGTCCAGCGCCACCGCCCGGTAGCCGGCCTCGCACAGCGGGCGCAGCAGCGGCGCGAAGTCCTCCTTGGTGCCGGTGAAGCCGGCGACCAGCAGCACCGTGCCCAGCGATCCCCCGTCGCAGGTGTCCAGCGCGGCCAGCGGGCCGGCGCCGCCGGTGAACGCGCGGTGCTGCGCGTCGTGGTCGGCGAGCTGGCGCAGGTCGTCGGGACCGCAGGCCAGCTCGACGGGGAGGCCGGGGGAGCCGGGGAGGACCATGCCTCCAGTGAACCTCGGAGTCGCCCGCGGCGCCCGCGACCACTCTGGTCAGGTCAAGGCCCGGGTCACCCGGACGGCTTACTGGTGCAGGGCGCTTCAGCGGTAGCCGATGACCCGATCGGGGAGCCGGTAGACCACCACGGGCCCCACGACCACCGTCCGGCCCGGGCCGGAGAGGCCGCCGTCGACCGGCAGCCGCTCGACCTCGTCGCCGGTGGCCAGGTCGCGGCGCACGAAGCCGTCGTCCTCGGGCACCAGCACGCTCGCCGCGCCGGGCGTCACCTGCGCGACGTCCTCGACCGTGGGCAGGCCCACGGCCGGGCGCGACCAGCGCGCCTCGCCGGTCGTCTCGTCCAGCGCCCACACGGTGCCGCGCGCCCACACCAGGGCCAGCGAGCCGGCAGCCTGCCTGGTGCAGCGTCTCGGTGGCCGGGTCCTCGTCGGTCGCGGGCAGGTCGAAGGTCTGCAGCACGTCGCCGCCCTCGGCCGCGTGCACCTCGAGCCGGTCGTCGACGACGACGTCCACCAGCCGGTCCACGCCGGCCAGCCGGGCGTCGGCACCGGGTGAGGCGGCGACGTCCCGGGACCAGTGCTCGTCGCCGTCGAAGCCGTCGAGCAGCCGCAGCTGCAGCGTGCCGGCGGAGCAGCGCTGCAGCACGCCGACGCCGGTGCTGCCGACGTCGGCGTCCAGGATCCGGCAGGTCTCCGGCACCCGCCGCACCCAGCGCCGCTGGTTGCCGGTCGGGTCGTAGACGATCACGCTGCGGTCGGACGACGCCAGCATCAGCTGGTCGGTGCTCGCGAGATCGACGTCGGGGTCGAAGTCGACGTTGCGGGTCCAGTCGTAGCTGCCGGTGTCGGCTCGCAGCCCGACCGCCTCGTCGCAGCGGTTCTCGGTGCGGAACACCCCGATGACGATCCCGTCGATCGCGGTCAGGTCGCACAGGACGGCGTTGGCGCGGGTGTAGTGCCACGCCTCCTCGCCGGTGACGGCGTCGAGCGCGGTGATGCCGTGCTCGCCGCCGACCAGCACGCGGCCGCTCTCGACCACCCGCCGCGGCAGCGGCTCGGCCTCGACCGACCACGCCTCGGCGAGGTCACCCTCGGGTTCGGCGTCGGGAACCTGCGCCGGCCCGGACATGGTGCTGTCGGTGGCCGCGGCGTCCGAGCCGCGCCACAGCGCGAGCGCAACGAGGACCAGCGCCAGGGTCGCCGCCGCCCACACCCACACCCGCAACGGCGGGCGGCGCAGGCGTGGCACGGCGGCTCAGGAAATGCGCGAGATCAGGCGGGCGCGCTGCCGCCGTCGCCGCCCGCAGCGCCACGACCGGCACCACCACGACGACGACGCCGACGCGGCCGACCGTTGCCCGAGCCCTCACCCGACGACGGGGCCGAGGTGTCGGTGGCCACCGAGCCGGCCTCGTCGGACGGCGCGCCCTCCTCGGAGGAGCCGTCGCCGCTGCGGGTGCGCCGGCGCGGCCGGCTCTTGCCGCCGCCGGCCGGCTGGTCGCCGTCGCGGCTGCTGTCGCGGCTCCCGTCGCGGCCGCGGACCACGGCCGCCGTCGCGGCCGCTGTCACGTCCGCCGTCACGTCGATCGTCGCGGCCCGGGCGGTTGCGCTTGCCGGTCTCGCCGAGGTCCTCGAGGGTCTCGGCCTCCAGGCCCTCGCGGGTGCGCTGGGCGCGCGGCAGCCGGCCCTTGGCGCCCTCGGGCACGTCGAGGTCGGTGTAGACCCACGGCGAGGTGGAGTAGGTCTCCGGCGGCTCGGCGAAGTCGAGGTCGAGCGCCTTGTTGATCAGCTGCCAGCGGGGGATGTCGTCCCAGTCGACCAGCGTGACGGCGACGCCGTCGCTGCCGGCGCGGCCGGTGCGGCCGATCCGGTGCAGGTAGGTCTTCTCGTCCTCGGGGCACTGGTAGTTGACGACGTGGCTCACGCCGGTGACGTCGATGCCGCGGGCGGCGACGTCGGTGGCGACGAGCACGTCGACCTTGCCGCTGCGGAACGCGCGCAGCGCCTGCTCGCGGGCGCCCTGGCCGAGGTCGCCGTGCACGGCGGCCGCGGCGAACCCGCGGTCGACCAGCTCGTCGGCGACCTTCTGCGCGGTGCGCTTGGTGCGGCAGAACACCATCACCAGGCCGCGGCCGCGGGCCTGCAGCACGCGGGAGAGCAGCTCGGGCTTGTCCAGGTTGTGCGCCCGGTAGATGTACTGGGTGGTCTGCGGAACCGTCGAGCCCTCGTCGTTGCCGTGCGCGCGGATGTGCGTCGGCTGGGTCATGAACGACCGCGACAGCGTGACGATCGGCCCCGGCATCGTGGCCGAGAACAGCATGGTCTGCCGCTTGTCCGGCACCATGCCGAGGATCCGCTCGATGTCGGGCAGGAAGCCCAGGTCGAGCATCTCGTCGGCCTCGTCCAGGACGAGCACCTTGACCTTGCCGAGGATCAGGTGGCCCTGCTGGGCCAGGTCGAGCAGCCGGCCGGGCGTGCCGACGACGATCTCGACGCCCTTCTGCAGCGACTGCACCTGCGGCTCGTAGGCGCGGCCGCCGTAGATCGCCTGCACGCGGATGCCGCGCTTGGACCCGGCGGCGGACAGGTCGCGGGCCACCTGCACGCACAGCTCACGGGTGGGGACGACGACCAGCGCCTGCGGAACGCCGTCGCCACCCTCGGCCGGCGGCACGACGCGCTCGAGCATCGGCACGCCGAAGCCCAGGGTCTTGCCGGTGCCGGTGCGGGCCTGCCCGATCAGGTCGTGGCCGCCCAGGGCCAGCGGCAGGGTGAGCTCCTGGATGGCGAAGGTGCGGGTGATGCCGACCTCGGCCAGCGCGGCCACCACGTCGGGGTGGATGTCGAAGTCGCTGAACAGCGGTGCGGTCTCCTCGACCGGGGCGCCGCCGAGCGCCTCGACGCTCTGCTCCACCTGCTCGGGGGCGGGGGCGCCGGTCTCGGAGTGGTCGATCGCGACGACGTCGGAAGGTACGTCGGGTGTGGTGTCGGGGGTGGCGTTCTCGATGGTCAGGGTTCTCGCCTCTGGTCTGCTGGGGGAGCCCCGCGGCGCGGGATGCGCGGCGTGCAGGCGTCCGGTCGGGTGTCGCGAAGGTCAGTTCTCGCGCCGACTCACACCAGCGGACCGGGGTGGGATGCACCCGCCGACGGCGCCCCGGAGGGCTCGTCATCACCTGCCCCGGAGGGCGGCGTCCAGCAGGAATCAGCGCACAGATACCAGCGGGCCCGAGGGCTCGCCGATTCCCATCCTAGCGCCCGGGGTGGTCTAACCTCGCTGGGCCGCACCGACCTGTGACCCGGCCCACCCCGGCGAGGGCGGTCCCCGACGTCCGTTCCGAGACCAGGAGCCGCCCGTGCCCGAGGCCGACAGCCGCGCCGTCGTCGACCTGCTGGGGGTGCTCGCCTACGCGGAGCTGACCGCGTTCGACCGGCTGGCCGAGGACGCCCGGCTCGCTCCCACGCTGGACGGCCGGGCCGCGCTGGCCCGGATGGCGTCCGCGGAGATCGGCCACCACTGCCGGCTGAACGACCGGCTCGTGGAGCTCGGCGCGGACCCGAGCGAGGCGATGGCGCCGTTCGTGCCGGCGCTCGACGCGTTCCACGAGAGCACCCGGCCGAGCACCTGGCTCGAGGGCCTGGTCAAGGCCTACGTCGGCGACGGCCTGGCCACCGACTTCTACCGCGAGATCGCCGCGTTCCTGCCCCCGGCGGACCGCGAGCTGGTGCTCGAGGTCCTCGCCGACACCGGCCACGCCGACTTCGCCGTCCGCGAGGTGCGGGCGGCGATCGCCAAGGACCGCCGGCTGGCCGGCCGGCTGTCCCTGTGGGGACGGCGGCTGGTCGGCGAGGCGATCAGCCAGTCGCAGGCGGTCATCGCCGAGCACGACCGGCTGGCCACGCTGATCATGGAGGGCACCGGTGACCTGGCGGGCATCGGCCGGCTGATCGAGCGGATCACCGCCGCGCACACCGACCGGATGAAGGCGCTGGGCCTCAACCCCTGAGGCTCACACCTTGAACTGCGCCACCAGCCGCGACAGCTCGGCGGTGATCTCGGCGACCCCCTCGGCGGCCGAGCGCGCCTGCGCCGCCTCGCCCTCGGTCTCCGCGCTGACGTTCGAGACGGTGACGACGGCGTCGGCGATGGACCCGGTGCCCTGCGCCGCCTCGGTGACCCCGCGCGACATCTCGCTGGTCGTCGCGGTCTGCTCCTCGACGGCGCTGGCGATGGTGGTCTGGTAGTCGCTGATCTTCGAGACCACCTCGTCGATGCGGTCGATCGCGGCCACGGCGCTGGCGGTGTCGCCCTGGATCGCCTCGATCCGGCGGGCGATGTCCTCGGTCGCCTTGGCGGTCTCCTGCGCGAGGTCCTTGACCTCGGTGGCGACGACGGCGAAGCCCTTGCCCGCCTCGCCCGCGCGGGCCGCCTCGATGGTGGCGTTCAGCGCCAGCAGGTTGGTCTGCTCGGCGATGCCGGTGATGACCTTCAGCACGTCCTCGATGCCCTTGGACGACTCGCCCAGCTTCGCCACGGTGTCCTTGGTCGTCTGCGCGACCGTGACCGCCTCGCCGGCGATGCGCGCCGCCTCGGCGGCGTTGGACGAGATCTCGCGGATGCTGGCGCCCATCTCCTCGGCGCCGGCGGCGACGGTCTGCACGTTGCGAGAGACCTGCTCGGCGACGGCCGACACCTGCTGGGCCTGCGAGCTGGTCTGCTCGATCGAGTCGGCGAGCCGCCCGGAGACGCCGGACATCCCGGCCGACAGCTCCACCAGCGACCCGGACGCCCGGCCGATGCCGGTCACCGTGTCGGCGACCTTGATCACGAAGCGGTTGAACGCCGCGCCCAGCCGACCGATCTCGTCATTGCGCGACTCGTCGACCCGCGCGGTGAGGTCGCCGTCGCCGTCGGCGATCTCCTCCATGCGCGAGCGCAGCGCGTCCAGCGGCGCGACGACGCGGCGGGCGACGACGAAGGTGGCGCCGGCGAGCAGCACCAGGGTGAGCAGCGCCCCGATGAGGATCGTCGTCCGCAACTGGTGCGCGTCGGCGAGGATCGCGCTCTCCGGGATCTCGACCAGTACGGCCCAGTCCTGGCCGGCGCCGACGCGGATCGGGGCGGCGACGTAGACGGTGTTGCCGTCCTCGCCCTCGACGGTGCGCTGCACCGTCTCGCTGCCCTCGACGGCCGCGGCCGCGACGTCGGCCAGCACGCCCTCGGCGGCGGCACCGGCCTCGTCGCCGGACCGGTTGCTGGCCACGACGAGGCCGGCGGAGGAGACCAGCGCGGCGGAGCCGACGTCGTAGGGGCGGATCGCGCCGACCTGCTCCGAGATGCGGGAGAGGGGGACGTCGACGCCCGCGACGCCGACGATCGTGTCGTCGACGCGCACCGGGGTCGCCAGCGACGTCATCAGCACCTCTTCGCCGGCCACCTCGTACACGTACGGCTCGATGGCCACGCCCTGGCCCGTGTCGCGGGGGATCAGGTAGTAGTCGCCGGCGCCGGGGGTCTCGTAGTCGACCAGCGGGGTGACCTCGATGGTCTCGCCGTCGCGGTACCAGTAGGAGACGTAGCGGCCGGTGTCGTCGCTGTTCGGGTCGTTGACGTGGCCGCCGTCCTTGCCGTCGAACGCGTCGGGCTCGAACGCCGACCAGACGCCGAGCAGCGAGGGGTCGGCGGCCAGCAGCCGGCGCTGCAGGGCGTCGGCGTAGGCGCGGTCGCCCTGCGCGCCGTCGGCCTGCACGCCCAACGCCATCGAGAGCGACAACGCCGTGCCGCGCTGGCGGCTGAAGTCGGCCTCCACCTGTCGCGCCTGGTCGACGGCCAGGGAGGTCGCGTTGCGCAGACCGTCCCGGTGCGCCTGGTCGATGGCCAGGGTGGCGATGACCGCCACCAGACCGCCGAGGGCGACGGTCAGCACGACGGCGATGCTGACGACGAGACGGGTCTTGACGCTCACGGGGGCTCGCTCCAGGGCTGGACGACGGAGGGGTGCGCCCTCCTCATCGGCAGGCCGGGTCGCCCGGGTACGCCCCGGGCGGAACCGGTTCGGCCACGGGATGCCGCTCCCGTCACACCTGCCCCGGCACGACGACGGGGCGCCCCCTCCGGTGGAGGGGACGCCCCGTCAGCAGAAGGACCCCGGTGCCCCCCACGCCTCGCAGGCTCGGCGCGGGCCCCTGCACCGGGGCCGTTCCAGCACCGTCAGGCGCCGGCGATGAATCCGACCCGGCGCTGGTCGGGCTGGGCGATCTCGACGTAGGCGATCCGGTCGACAGGGACGACGACCCGCCGTCCGCGCTCGTCCTCGAGTGTCAGCAAGCCGTCCTTGGACGCGCCGGACATGGCCTTCGACACCTCCGCGGCGATCTCGTCGGGGGTCCTGGGGCTGTCGATGACCAGTTCCCTGGGGGAGTGTTGGACACCGATCTTGACTTCCACGGCGGTGTTGCCTCCTCGTTCGCGCGGCGTCCTCCCACGCTAGACCAGCGGGGTCCCGCGGGCCGCGCCGCGCGGGTGCGCCGTCAGCGAACGACGGGCCTCAGGCGGGGTCCGCGCCCTCGACCAGCGGGAACCCCGAGATGCCGCGCCAGGCCAGCGACGACATCAGCGACACGGCCTCCTCGCGGGAGACGGTGCCCTTGCGCGGCAGCCACCACCGGGCGCTGGTCTCGGCCAGCCCGGTGAGTCCCGCCGCCAGGAGCAGCGCGCGCTCCGGGTCGGCGCCCGTGTCGGCGGCGATGACCTCGGCGATCGCCTCGACGCACACCTCGGTGCCGCGGTCGACGATCGACCGGACGTCGACGTCGTTGCGCAGGTCGGACTCGAAGACGAGACGGAAGGCCTCGCCCTCGGCGTCGACGAACTCGAAGTACGCGCGCACCGCCCCGACGACCCGCTCGGCGTTGTCGACGGTGGCGGCCATCGCCTCGCGGACGCGGTCGCCGAGCTGGCCGACGTGCTCCTCGAGCAGGGCCAGGTAGAGCTCCCGCTTGCCGGGGAAGTGCTGGTAGAGCACCGGCTTGCTGACGCCCGCGCGGTCGGCGATGTCGTCCATCGCCGCCGCATGGAAGCCCTGGGCGACGAAGACGTCCTGGGCGGCCTGCAGCAGCTGCACCCGGCGCGCACCTCGCGGCAGGCGGGAGGTGCGGCGGGTGGGGGCTGCGGCCGGGCCGGGAGTCTGCATCGCCTGCGGATGTTACCGGCGGGTTGTCCCCGGCGCGCCTGCGACGGCGTCCGCCACTACCGTCGGGTGACGATGACCGACCTGCCCCCCGCCGCCCCCGACCCGGCCGACGCGCCGCGGACGGCGCCGCTCAGCGACGTCGCACTGCCGACGTCCCGGCGCGTCCGTCCGCCGTGGGCCGGCGAGCAGATCGCGGTGCGCGGCGGTTCGGTGTTCGTCCGGCACACGCCGTGGACCGGTCCCGTCGGACCGTCGGACGCCGCGGACGGCGCCGTCCGCGAGCGGGCGCTGTACGTGCACGGGCTCGGCGGCGCGTCCACCAACTGGACCGACCTGGCCGCGCTGCTCGCCGTCCGGTTCGACGGCTGGGCGGTGGACCTGCCCGGCTTCGGCCGGTCGCAGCCCCCCGCGCGCAGCTACTCGGTGCACGGCCACGGCCGGGCGGTCATCGACATGCTCGAATACGTGCGCGACCAGCCGGGGGAGGCGGCCGGTCGACCGGTTCACCTGCTCGGCAACTCCCTCGGCGGTCTGGTCAGCGTCCTCGTCGCCGCCCGCCGTCCCGACCTCGTGGCGTCCCTGACGCTGGTCTCGCCGGCGATGCCGGTCTACCGCGTGCCGCCCGCGTTCAGCCGTGCACTGGTGCTCCTCCTGCTGCCGGGCATCCCGACGCTGGCCGAGCGGCGGATCTCCGGCATCGCGCCGGAGGAGCACGTGCGCTCGATGGTCCGGATGTGCTTCGGCGACCCGTCGCGGGTGCCGCGTCAGCGGCTGACCCAGGCGGTCGAGGAGATGCGCGAGCGCGCCGGGCAGCCCTGGGCCGACCGGGCCCTGACCCGCAGCATGCGCGGGCTCATCACCTCCTACCTGCGCCCCGGCCGGACCAACGCGTGGCGACTGGCGCGGGGGCTCCGGCCGCCCACCCTGGTGGTCTGGGGGACGGCGGACAAGCTGGTCGATCCGGCGCTCGCGCCGCGGCTGGCCGCGACCGTGCCCGACGCCCGCCTGCAGCTGCTCGACGGCGTGGGGCACGTCGCCCAGCTCGAGACGCCCGAGCCGGTGGCCCGCGCCGTGCTGGCCCTCGCCGAGGACTGCGCCACCCGGCAGCCGGAGCCGCAGCGAGCCTGAGCTTCGTCGTGTCGGGCGCCGCTCGCGGCGCGGCGTGGGAAGCTGGACCTCGGCGGCGACGACCTGCCGCCGTACGCCCGGTCGGAAGCTCGGCCGGACGCCGGACGAGCGGCAGGAGGAGCGGTAGGTGGTCGGACGACGGCTCGACGGCCGCCCCGACGACCGACCCCCCGTGCGCCCCGGCGCCCCGCCGGCCGCCGCGTCGACCGCCTGCCTCCCGTGCCGCCGGCCGGCGCCGCCCGAAGTCGCTCCCCGCACCCGCGTTCCGCCGCTCCGCCGCACGGGCCCGCGTCCGACGGGCGCACCGTACGGAGCGGACGCCCGGCCGGCCCGCTGGTCGCCGAGCGTGCACCCGCACCCCGGCCGCGGACGCCGGAACCCGAGCCCCCCGGACGGTTCCACCGGTTCGTGCACCGGTACGGCTGGCGCGCCTACGCGATCCCGGTGCTGGCCGTGATCACGGTGGTCACGCTCGTCGACGTCGCGCTGTCCGGCCCCGACGAGACCGAGGACGCCGGCGCCGGCTCGGTAGCCGCGATCTCGGCGTCGGCGTCGGCGTCGGTGGAGCCGCCCGCCGTGGAGACGCCGGAGTCGATCGCCCCGGGACCGTCGGAGTCCGCGGACATCGATGCCGGTCCGGCCTCCGGCACCGCGACGCCGACCGCCGAGGACTACGTGGAGAAGGGCCAGGGCCCCGTCTCGATCGTCGACGGCACGTCCGAGGTCATGGGCACCGGTCCGCTGCGCCGCTTCGCCGTCGAGGTGGAGATCGGCATCGACGTCGACGCGCAGTCCTTCGCCACGGCGGTGGCGGAGACCCTCGGTGACTCGCGCTCGTGGGGCCACGGCGGGCGGATGTCCTTCCAGCGGGTGGGCCGCGCCGCCGTCGCCGCCGGCGACTACGACTTCAAGGTCAGCCTGATCAGCCCGGGCAGCATGGAGCGTTACTGCCCGGGCGTCGGCACCGGCGGCTACACCTCCTGCCGCTACGGCGAGCGCGCCGTCATCAACCTGGCCCGCTGGGCCACCGCCGTCCCGCACTACGACGGCGACATCGCCACCTACCGCGAGTACGTCGTCAACCACGAGGTCGGCCACGTGCTCGGCAACGGCCACGTCGACTGCCCGGGCGCCGGTCAGCTCGCGCCGGTGATGGTGCAGCAGACCCTCGACCTGCAGGGCTGCGAGAAGAACGCCTGGCCCTACCCCTGACCTGGGCGCCGCTCGGGGCTGGGCAGGGAGCCCCGACCGGGGCAGGCTGGATCGGTGGTCGTCTCCGGCGGTGAGCCCGCCCTGCGCGCCGAGTCCCTCACCAAGCACTTCGGCGAGACCCGCGCCGTCGAGGACCTCACCCTCGAGGTGCCGGCAGGAGAGGTGTTCGGCTTCCTGGGGCCCAACGGCGCGGGCAAGTCCACGACGATCAAGCTGCTGCTCGGGCTGCTGCGGCCCACCGCCGGCCAGGCGTGGATCTTCGGCAACCAGGTCGCCGACGTGGAGCAGGCCCACCGGCACCTGGCCTACGTGCCGGCCGACGTCGCGCTGTGGCCCTCCTTCAGCGGGCAGGAGTGCCTGGACCTGTTGGCCGGCGTGGGCCCCGGCACCGACCTCGGCTACCGCGCCGAGCTGGTCGAGCGGTTCGACCTCGATCCGGCCAAGCGGGCGCGCGCCTACTCGACCGGCAACCGGCAGAAGGTCGCGCTGGTCGCCGCCTTCGCCACCCGGGCGCCGCTGCTGGTCCTCGACGAGCCGACCAGCGGCCTGGACCCGCTGATGGAGCGGGAGTTCCGGCGCTGCATCCAGGATGCGACCCAGCGCGGCCAGACGGTCTTCCTCAGCTCGCACCAGCTGGCCGAGGTCGAGGCCGTGTGCACCCGGGTCGGCATCCTGCGCGCCGGCCGGCTGGTCGAGGTCGCGGGCCTGGAGGACCTGCGCCGGCTGCGCCGCTCCGAGGTCACCGTCGACCTGGCGCAGCCCGCGCCCGAGCTGGAGGGGCTGGCCGCCCTGCCCGGCGTCGCCGACGTGCGCTGGACGTCGCCGCTGCAGGTCACCCTCGCGCTGACCGGCCCGCCCGGCGCCGTGCTGCGCGCCCTCGGCGAGGCCGACGTGGTCCGCATCGACGTCCGCGAGCCGACCCTCGAGGAGATCTTCCTCGACTACTACGGACAGGCCGCGGCGTGACCACCCGGATGCCGGCGCGCACGGCCCCGTCCACCGAGCGGCCGGCGCTGCCGCGGGCCGGCACCGCCGTCACCCGCGGGCTGGTGCGGCAGCTGCGCCGCGGCACGGTCGTGATCGCCCTGATCAGCGGCGGCCTCGCCGCCTTCGTGGCGGAGGAGTACGAGCGCACCTTCAGCGGGGCCATCGGCGCCGACTCGCTCACCGCGCTGGCGGAGAACCCGGCCATCCGCACGCTGTTCGGCCCGCCCGTGGCGCTCGACGACCCCGGCGGTTTCACCGTCTGGCGCACCGGCACGGTGCTCGCCGTCCTGGTCGGCGTCTGGGCGGCGCTGGCCGGCACCCGCGTCACCCGCGGCGAGGAGGAGGCCGGCCGGGCCGAGCTGCTGCTCGCCGGCCGCGTCCGGCTCGGCTCGTGGGTCCGTCGCGCGCTGGCCGTCGTCCTCGGCGCCGGCGCGGTCGTCGGTGCCGTGGTGGTGCTCGGCATGCTGCTCGCGGGAACGTCGCCGACCGGTGCCGTGCTGTTCGGGGCGCTGGTCGGTGGGACGGCGATGGCCGGGGGAGCGCTCGGTGTGCTCGCCGGGCAGGTGCTGCCCGAGCGCCGGGCGGCCTCGGGCCTCGCCGTCGCCGTGCTTCTCGCCGGCCTGCTGGCCCGCATGGTCGCGGACGGCGTGCCGGCGCTGTCCTGGTTGCAGTGGGTGAGCCCGTTCGGACTGATCGCGCGGGTCGCCCCGTATGCCGGGAACAGGGTCGCGCCCCTGCTCGCGCTGGCCGTGCAGGTGGCGATCGTGGCGGTCGCGGCCCTGGCCCTCGCCGGGTCCCGGGACGTCGGCGCCGGGCGCTGGCGCGGCCGCGACCGGTCGCGGCGGCCCAGCCGGCTGCTGAGGTCGCTGCCCGGGCTGGCCGTGCACCGCACGCGCCGGCCGACCGTCACCTGGTCGCTCGGCGTGGGCGCCTACTTCCTGCTCATCGGCCTGCTGGCGACGGCGATGCTCGACTTCCTGCGGGACAACCCGGTGTTCGCGTCGCTGGCCGCCTCCGCGGGCTTCGCGCGGCTGGCCTCCGTGCAGGGCTACGCCGCCTCGCTGTTCGCGCTGCTCGCGGTGCCGGTCGGCGCCTACGCGGCCGGGCGGGTGGCCGCGATCGCGGCCGACGAGTCGGCGTCCCGGCTGGCCCTGCTGTTCTCGCGTCCGGTCGGGCGGGTGCGGTGGGCGACCTGGGAGTCGGGCGTCGTCGTCCTCGGCACGGGAGTGGTCGCCGGGGTCGCGGGCCTCGCCACCTGGGCGGGCGCGACGTGGGTCGGCGCCGGCCTGGGGCTCGGCGAGGCGCTGCGCGGCGCGCTGTCCGTCGTCCCCGTGGCGCTGCTGTGCCTGGGCGCGGCGCTGCTGGCGCTCGGTTGGCTGCCGTCCGCGGTCCTGGCCATCGGCGTGCTGCCGGCCGCGGGCGGCTACCTGCTCCTGGTCCTCGGCCAGAGCTTCGGCTGGCCGTCGTGGGTCCTCGACGTCTCGCCGTTCGCCCACCTGGCGGCCGTGCCGGCCGAGCCGGTGGACGTCGCCGGGGCCGCCGGGATGCTGCTCGTGGCCCTCGTCCTCGGTGGAGCCGGGATGGCCGGATACGCCCGCCGGGACCTCCGCGGTTAGGGAATTCGCGCAGCTGCCACGCTGTTGTTGCCCACGTTCACCGGCCCGCGGGCCGGAGTCCGCGAACCCGAGGAGCATGTGTGTCCCTGCCACCCCTGGTCGAGCCCGCCCCCGACCTGTCGATCGACGAGGTGCGCCGGTACAGCCGCCACCTGATCATCCCGGACGTCGGGATGGACGGGCAGAAGCGGCTCAAGAACGCCAAGGTGCTGGCCGTCGGGGCCGGCGGCCTCGGCTCGCCGGTGCTGATGTACCTGGCCGCCGCCGGTGTCGGCACGCTCGGCATCGTCGAGTTCGACACCGTCGACGAGTCCAACCTGCAGCGCCAGATCATCCACGGCGCCTCCGACGTCGGCCGGTCGAAGGCCGAGAGCGCGCGCGACTCCATCAAGGAGATCAACCCGCTGATCGACGTCCGGCTGCACGAGACGCGGCTGGACAGCTCGAACGTGCTGGAGATCTTCGCCGACTACGACCTGATCGTCGACGGCACCGACAACTTCGCCACGCGCTACCTGGTCAACGACGCGTGCGTGCTGCTGGACAAGCCCTACGTGTGGGGCTCGATCTACCGCTTCGACGGCCAGGTGTCGGTCTTCTGGAACGAGCACGGGCCCAACTACCGCGACCTCTACCCGGTGCCCCCGCCGCCCGGCATGGTCCCGAGCTGCGCCGAGGGCGGCGTGCTCGGCGTGCTCTGCGCGACCATCGGCGCGATCCAGGCGACCGAGGCGGTCAAGCTCATCACCGGCATCGGCGAGACGCTGCTCGGCCGGCTCATGGTCTACGACGCCCTGGAGATGACCTTCCGCACGATCAAGGTGCGCAAGGACCCCGAGGGTGAGCCGATCACCGAGCTCATCGACTACGAGGCCTTCTGCGGCGTCGTCTCCGTCGAGGCCCAGGAGGCGGCCGCGGGCTCGACGATCACCGTCGACGAGCTCAAGGACATGATGGACGCCGGCAAGGACTTCGAGCTGATCGACGTCCGGGAGCCGAACGAGTACGAGATCGTGTCCATCCCCGGCGCCGTCGCTGATCCCCAAGGACGAGATCCTCTCCGGCCGGGCGCTGGCGACGCTGCCCAACGACCGGCCGATCGTCCTGCACTGCAAGACCGGCGTCCGCTCCGCCGAGGCGCTGGCCGCGGTCAAGGCGGCCGGTTTCCGGGACGCCGTGCACGTCCAGGGCGGCGTCACGGCGTGGGCGACGCGGATCGACAAGACCCTGCCCACGTATTGAGGAAGGACCCCCTGCCCCCCGCCACTCGCAGGCTCGCGGCGGGACCCTGCAGGGGGCCGCTCCAGCACCTCACCACGGGCCCGGCCGGTTCCCCCTTCGGGGAGCGGGCCGGGCCCTCGGCCTGTTGACTGGCCGCATGGCTGACTTCTCTCCGGAGGAACTGCTCGAACTCTTCCAGCGGGCGCAGGCCCAGTTCACCGACCGGGTGGACGCTGTCGCGCCCGACCAGTGGGAGGACCAGGCGCTGCCGGACCAGACGGTCGGCGACCTCGTCGCGCACCTGGTCACCCAGTCGCTCTGGGTGCCGCCGCTGCTGGCCGGCGAGCCGTACGCCGAGGGCCGCTTCCCGGACCTCACCTCCGACCTGCTGGGCAGCGACCCGTTCACCAGCTGGGAGAGCGCCGCGGACGACGCGCTGTCGGCGTTCGCCGAGGACGATGCGATGCAGCGGACGGTGCACCTCGACTCGGGGCCGATGCCGGCATCGGTCTACGTCCAGCAGCTCACCGCCGACCTCACCGTCCACGCCTGGGACCTGGCCCAGGCCACCGGAGGCGACACCGAGCTGGACGGCGAGCTGGTGACCGCGGGGCTCCTCTACGCCGAGCGGTACCCCGACGCGGAGGTTCCGGAGCGGCTCGACCTGCCGCTGGACGTCTCGGACTCCGTCCCGCCGCAGGTGCGACTGCTGGCCCGCTTCGGCCGCAAGGGCTGATCCCGGCCCGGCGACACGCCGGGATACGACACGTCGTCCGCGGACGTGCCGCGCAGTGCCGAGCCCCGCAGTGACCTCGGGTTTCCTAGGCTGGCGTCCGTTGCCCGCAGCTCCCGGAGGTGTCGAGATGGGTTCCCCGACGTCCGACGACGACCCGACCCGACGGGTCGACGGCCCCGGCGGCTGGGGCCAGCAGGGTGCCGGCGGGCCCGGACAAGGCGGTCCGCAGTACCCGGGGCCGCAGTCCCCGCCGCCGGGACAGGGCGGGCGCCTACCCGCCGCCGGGTCAGGGCGGGCCGCTACCCGCCGCCGGACTCGCCGACGACCCGGTTCGGGCCGGCCGAGGAGCAGCGGGGCCAGACCGCCCAGTTCCCGCAGGTGGGCGGGTACCCGCCGGGCGGTGGCCCGGGCGGGCCCTATCCGCCGCAGGGTCCGCCGGGTGCCTACGGCTACGGCGGCCCGCCCGGTGGACCGCCGCCCGGCGCCGGGCGCAGCCGCCGCGGCCTGGTCATCGCCCTGATCGTCGGCCTGGTGGTCCTCGCCGGCATCGTGGTCGCGCTGATCATCGCCTTCACCCGCGACGGCGGCGACACGGTCTCCGCCGACCCGTCGACGTCGAGCAGTGAGGCACCGACGTCCGAGTCCGAGCCGAGCCCGACGGAGTCGACGTCGTCCGCGCCGCCGTCGCCGACCGAGTCCTCCAGCGACCTGACCGACCAGCTGCTGGCAGCCGTTCCGGTCGACTTCACCGACTGCGCCGGCGCCGACCTCGTCGGCGACGGCGACGTCGCGGCCGTCGACTGCGGCGCCAGCACCACGCAACCCGGCCCCACCGCCGCGTCGTTCTACCTCTACGAGGACACCGAGACGCTGGACGGGGTCTTCGCCCAGGACGCCGCCCAGATCCCCGCGATGCCCGAGGGCGAGGACTGTGCGACCGCCGAGGGCGTCACCGTCTGGACCCCCGAGGGGTCCGACGACGAGGGCGGCGAGGTCGCCTGCGCCATCGTCGAGGACGGGCTGCTCATCGCCTGGACCGACCGCGAGTTCGGCATCGAGGGCGTGGTGACCGCACCCGGGAGTACGCAGGAGGAGCTGTCCGCGCTGGCGGACTGGTGGCGCCTGAACAGCGACTTCCAGCGCTGAGCCGGCGGGTGGACCCGGCGGACGCACTCGACGTCGACGAGGCGGTCTTCGACGTCGTCGAACGCATTCCACCGGGTCGGGTGAGCACCTACGGCGCGATCGGGCGGCTGGTCGGCGTGGGCCCGCGCCGGGTCGCCCGCGCGCTGTCGTCCGGTGGAGGTGCGGTGCCGTGGCACCGGGTCGTGCGGGCGGACGGGACGGCCGCCGAGCCGGTGCGGGCGCGGCAGATGGAGCTGCTGGCGGGGGAGGGCGTGCCGATGCGGCGCGGACGCGTGGACCTGGGAGCTGTTGCCTGGCCCTAGGTCTCGACATGGAGGTGGCATGTCCGTCACGGCCAGCGAGGCGCGTCAGCGGTTGTTCCCCCTCATCGAGGAGGTGAACGACGACCAGGTCGCCGTCGAGATCGTGTCGAAGGAGGGCACGGCCTTCCTCGTGTCGGCCGATGAGTACCGGTCGCTCAAGGAGACGGTGTATCTGCTGCAGTCGCCGCGGAACGCCGAGCGGCTGCGGGCCAGCATCGCCCAGGTTCGGCGCGTGAGCCGGGCGCCGGGACAGGAAAGCCGGAGCGGCTCAGCGGCAACCTGTCGGGTTTCTGGTCACGGCGTATCGACCAGGAGCACCGGCTCGTCTACACCGTCGAGGGGCAGGACCTCATCGTCGTGCAGGTCCGGTACCACTACTGAGGCGTCGCGGGGGTGAGTCCGCCACCCCATGCACCACCTGCGCCACGGAATCGTCGGCCCCCCGTGCTTCCATCGGGTCGTGGGTCTGCGGGGGAGTGACAGCGCACCGGTGTACCGGCTGCTGTCGGCCGGAAACCCGGTCGTGGCGGCCCCGACCCTGGATCCGACGCAGCAGGCCGTCGTCGACCACCCGGCCGGCCCGCTGCTGGTCCTCGCCGGCCCCGGTACCGGCAAGACGACGACGATCGTCGAGGCGGTCGCCGCGCGCATCGGTGCCGGCGTCGACCCGGAGCAGATCCTCGTACTGACCTTCAGCCGCAAGGCCGCCGCCGAGCTGCGGCAGCGGGTCACCGCGAGGGTCGGGCGCACCACGCGCGAGCCGCTCGCCCGCACCTTCCACAGCTACGCCTACGGCGTGCTGCGCCGGGCGGCGCTGCTGCGCGCCGAGCCGCCGCCGCGGCTGCTCACCGCCGCCGAGCAGGATGCGGTGATCGCCGAGCTGCTGCGCGGTGACGTCGAGGAGGAGGGCGCCGTCCGCTGGCCGCAGGAGCTGGCGCCCGCCCTCGGCACGGCCGGATTCCGCACCGAGCTGCGTGAGCTGCTGCTGCGCGCCACCGAGCGGGGCGTCACGCCCCAGCGCCTGGCCCGGTGGGGCCGGGAGCGCGACAACGCCTCGTGGGTGCACGCTGCCGCGTTCCAGGAGCAGTACGAGGCGGTCACCGCCTTCGCCACCGCCGCCCGGGGCGACGCGTCGGGCTACGACCCCGCCGAGCTGGTCCGCGCGGCGATCGCCGAGCTCGTCGACGACCCCGAGCTGCTGCGTCAGGAGCGGGACCGGGCCCGCTGGCTGTTCGTCGACGAGTACCAGGACACCGACCCGGCGCAGGTCGAGCTGCTGGAGCTGCTGGCCGGTGGCGGCGGCGACCTGATCACGGTCGGCGACCCCGACCAGTCGATCTACGCGTTCCGGGGCGCCGAGCCGCGAGGGATCGTCGACTTCCCCGAGCGCTTCCGGCACCGCGACGGCCGCCCCGCCCAGACGGTGTCGCTCGGCGTCTGTCGCCGCTCGGGTCCCGAACTGCTCGCCGTCACCCGCCGGGTCGTCGACGGGCTGCCGGGTCCGTGGGCGCACCGCCGCCTGACGGCCGGCGACCGGACCGCGCCCGGCGCCGCCGAGGTGCACGTGTTCCCCTCCGCCGCGCTCGAGGCCGCCTACCTGGCCGACCTGCTGCGCCGCGCGCACCTGATCGACGAGGTGCCGTGGTCGGAGATGGCCGTCGTCGTCCGCTCGACCACCGGGCTGGGGTCGCTGCGCCGCGCGCTGGCCCAGGCCGGGGTACCGGTGGCGGTCACGGCCGACGACCTGCCGCTGGCCCAGCAGCCGGCGGTGGCGCCGCTCCTCCATGCGCTGGCCGCGCTGCTACCCGCGCCCGGCGCGCTCGACGGCTTCGAGACCGGCCTCGACGAGACCGCGGCGGAGGCGCTGCTGGCCAGCCCGCTCGGCGGCGCCACCGTGCTCGACCTCCGGCGATTGCGCCGTGCCGCCCGCATCGCGCTGATCTCCCGCGGCGTCGACCCCGCCGAGCGGGGTGAGCCGCTCGCGGCCGTGCTGTCCGACGACACGCTGCTCGACGACGTGCCGGAGGACGTCGCCCGCCCGGCGCTGCGGGTCACCGCCGTGCTCGGCGCCGGCCGCGTCGCCCTCGCCGCCGGCGGCACCGCCGAGGACGTGCTGTGGGGGATGTGGCAGCGCAGCGGACTGGCCGGCCGCTGGGCTCGGGCCAGCGCCGCAGGCGGTCCGGCGGGCGCGGTCGCCGACCGCGACCTCGACGCCGTCGTCGCGCTGTTCGACGCCGCGGCCGGCTTCGTCGACCGGCTGCCGTCGGCCGACGTCGCCGCCTTCCTCGCCCACCTGTCCGCCCAGGAGCTGCCCGGCGACACCGGCGCCGCCCGGGCGTCGCAGGGCGAGACGGTGCGACTGCTCACCGCCCACGCGTCCAAGGGCCTGGAGTGGGACCTGGTCTGCGTCGCCGGCGTGCAGGAGGGCGTGTGGCCCGACCTCCGCGACCGGACGACGCTGCTCGGCGCCGAGGAGCTGATCGAGCTCGCCGCGGGCATCGACGGCGCCTCCGTCGACCGGCGCACTCTCGCCCTCGCCGAGGAGCGGCGGCTGTTCTACGTGGCGTGCACGCGCGCCCGTCGGCGGCTCGTGGTCTCCGCCGTGCGAGCCGCGCTCGACGGTCCGGACGCCGGTGCGACGCCGTCGCGGTTCCTCGACCTCGTCGACCCGTCGCCGGAGGAGGGCCGCCCGCTCACCGAGCTCCCGCGCGCGCTCCGGCTGCCGGCGCTGGTCGCGGAGCTGCGGCGGGCCGTCGTCGATCCGCACACGCCGGCACCGCAGCGCACGGCCGCCGCCTCGGTGCTGCGGCGACTCGCCGACGAGGGCGTGCCCGGCGCCGCCCCCTCGACGTGGTGGGGGCTGTCCCCGCTGTCCGACGACGCCCCGCTCGTCGAGCCCGGAGCGACCGTCCGTGTGCGGCCGTCGCACGTCGAGAACTACCGGCAGTGCCCCCTGCGCTGGGTGCTG
This sequence comes from uncultured Actinomycetota bacterium, assembly GCA_963777095.1. Classification (GTDB taxonomy): domain Bacteria; phylum Actinomycetota; class Actinomycetes; order Mycobacteriales; family Geodermatophilaceae; genus CAVZOY01. The sequence goes on along the minus strand of CAVZOY010000002.1, from coordinate 771,619 downwards.
GGAGCCGTCGGCGCCCAGTCGCCGCCCGACCTGCCCGTGTCGGTCGGCTCGGCCGTGCACGCGGTCGCGCAGCAGGTCGCCGAGGGGCTCGCCCCGCAGGACGCGCCGGCCGCACTGGATACCGAGCTCGACGCGGTGCTCGGCACCGGCTGGTTCGACCGCCGGCAGCGCGAGGAGGCCCGGGCGAAGCTCGACCGGTTCCTCGCCTGGCACGCGGCCAACCCGCGCTCGCTCATCGGGGCCGAGCTCGAGTTCGACGTCACGGTGGAGCGCGCCCGGTTGCGCGGCAGCGTCGACCGGCTCGAGCGCGATCCCGAGGGCCGCCTGGTCGTCGTCGACCTCAAGACCGGCAGCAAGGACGCCGAGGGGGTGGAGGAGCACGGACAGCTCGCGGCCTACCAGGTCGCTATCGCGTCGGGAGCCTTCCCCGAGCACGGCACGGTGCCCGGCGGTGCGGCGCTCGTGCAGCTCGGGCCCAGCCGCGTCCGGGCCAAGGAGCAGCGTCAGGAGCCTCTGCCGGACGACGTGCCGCTGCACGAGACGCCGGCCGGCCGGCTGATCGCCGAGGTGGCCGACGGAATGGGGGCGGCCACCTTCGAGGTGCGCACCGGCACCTACTGCCAGCGGTGCCCCTCGCGGCGGAGCTGCCCGCTGCACGAGCTGGGCGGGCAGGTGGCCCGGTGAGCTTCCGCGAGGACCAGCTGTTCTTCGACTTCCCCGAGCCCGAGGAGCCCCGCGCCGCGGAGGCGCCGCGACCGGTGCTGTCCCCGGCCGAGGTCGCCCGGCGGTGCGGGCTGTCGTACGCGCCGTCCCCCGAGCAGGCGGCCGTCGTGGCCGCTCCGGCCGACCGACCCCTCGTCGTCGTGGCCGGCGCCGGTTCGGGCAAGACCGAGACGATGGCGGCACGCGTGTGCTGGCTCGTGGCCAACGGCCGGGTCGACCCCGAGGCGGTCCTCGGCCTGACGTTCACCCGCAAGGCGGCGGGCGAGCTCGCCGAGCGGGTGCGGGTGCGCCTCGCCGCGCTCGGCCGCCACCCCGACACCGACCCGGAGCTGGCTGCGCGCCTGCAGGTCACCACGCCCACGATCGCGACCTACCACGGCTACGCCGCCTCGCTGGTCGCCGAGCACGGTCTCCGGGCCGGCCTCGAGCCCGGCGCCGGAGTGCTGGGCCCGGCCATGTGTTGGGGGCAGGCGGCCGCGGCCGTGACCGGTTGGACCGGCGACCTGGCCGACGTCCCCCTCAAGCTCGTCACCACCATCGACGACGTGCTGGCCCTGGCCGGCGAGCTCGGCGAGCACGCCATCAGCGCCGACCGGCTCCGCGAGTGGACGGAGGACTGGGAGGCCCGGATCCGCGCCTACCCCGCGGCGAAGGGCAAGCGGGGGGTCTACAGCGAGGTCGAGAAGGTCCTCGAACGCCAGCGGGCGCGGGTCGCCCTGCTGCCGCTCGTCGAGGCCTTCGAGGCGCGCAAGCGAGCGCTCGGCGCCATCGACTACGCCGACCAGGTCGCCTACGCGGCCCGCATCGCCGAGATCGCCCCCGAGGTGGGCCGTCGCGAGCGGCTCCGGTGGCGGGTCGTGCTGCTCGACGAATACCAGGACACCAGCGTCAGCCAGCTGCGGATGCTCGAGTCGCTCTTCGGCGGCCCCACCGGTCATCCGGTGCTGGCCGTCGGCGACCCCCGGCAGTCGATCTACGGCTGGCGGGGTGCCTCCGCGGGCACCATCGAGCGGTTCCCGCGCACCTTCCCGGGCGGGGCCGGCCGCACGGCCCAGCGACTCACCCTCGCCACCAGCTGGCGCAACGACCAGCAGATCCTCGCGGTGGCGAACGCCGTGTCGGGCATGCTGCCGCAGCCCCGGCAGGCCCTGCCCGACCTCGCGCCGGCGCCCGGCGCCGGAGCCGGCGCGGTCACCGTCGGGCTGTACGACACCGTCGCCGACGAGACCGCGGCGCTCGCCGACCGCCTGGCGGCGTGCTGGCACGGCACCGACGAGCCGCTCGGTTCCCGCCGCGACGGAGCGCCGCCGACGATCGCGGTGCTGACGCGGGCGCGCAAGCAGTTCCACGGCATCGCCACCGCCCTGCGCAACCGGGGCGTGCCGGTCGAGGTCGTCGGCCTCGGCGGGCTGCTCGCGATGCCGGAGGTCATCGACGTCGTCGCCACCCTGACGGTGCTGGTCGACGCCACCGCCGGCGACGCACTCGGCCGGCTGCTCACCGGGGCCCGCTGGCGCATCGGTCCGCGCGACCTCGCCGCCCTGAACTCCCGCGCGGCGGCGCTCGTCCGGTCGCGCACGCCCCGCCCGGCGTCCGACGGGGCACCGTCGGCCCCGGAGGAGCCCGGGGAGCGGGGCAGCATCGTCGAGGCCCTCGACGACCTCGGCGACCCGGCCGGCTACTCCGTCGAGGGCTTCCGGCGGCTGCGCCGGCTCAAGGGTGAGCTCGCCCACCTGCGCGACCGGATGGGGGAGCCGCTGCCGGACCTCGTCGACGAGGTGGTGCGCACCCTCGGCGTCGAGACGGAGCTGGCCAGCGCGCCTGACGTCAGCCCGGCCGGCGCCCGCTCGCACCTGGATGCACTGCACGCGGTGGCGGCCGAGTTCACCGAGCTGGCGGAGCTGCCGTCCCTGCCGGCCTTCCTCGGCTACCTCCGTGACGCCGAGGAGCAGGAGCGCGGCCTCGAGCCGGGCGAGGTGGCGGTCAACCCGGAGGCGGTCATGCTGCTCACCGGGCACTCGGCCAAGGGGCTGGAGTGGGACGTCGTCGCCGTACCGGGTCTCACCGTCGGCCAGTTCCCGTCCAAGGCGGACACCGCGGACTCGTGGATCCGCGACCCCGGAGCGGTGCCGGTCGACCTCCGCGTCACCGACCGGGACGACCTGCCCCGCCTCGTGCTGCCCGACCGGGCGGTCGGTGACCAGTCCGACGTCGAGCAGGCACGCAAGGCATACGTGCAGGACTGGAAGGACTTCGGCACCGAGGAGGAGGTGCGCCTCGGCTACGTCGCCGTCACCCGCGCCCGCCACCTGCTGCTGTGCTCCGGGTCCTGGTGGCGCGACGGCAAGACCGTCTGCGGGCCGTCCTCGCTGCTGGAGACCGTGCGGACGGCGTGCGAGGGCGGCGCCGGGACGGTCGTTCACTGGGCGCCGCAGCCGCCCGACGGCGCCACGAACCCGGCCCTGGACGAGTGGCCGCGTGGGGGAGTGGCCGGCCGACCCGCTGCTCCGACCGCCGGCGCCGCGCACTGGGAGCGGCGGCCGAGCTGGTGCAGTCCGCGGCGCCGCACCCCCTCGAGGCGGGCACGGACGGCGCCGACGAGCTCGTGGCGCAGTGGGTGCGCGACGCCGACCTGCTGCTGCGCGAGCGGGCCCGGGCCGCCGGCTCGACGGTCGACGTCCCGCTGCCCTCCCACCTGTCCGTGTCCGCGCTGGTCACCCTGCGCCGCGACCCCGGCGAGCTCGCCCGGCGGCTGCGCCGGCCGATGCCCGCCGCACCCGCGCCGCAGGCCCGGCGCGGCACCGCCTTCCACGCGTGGCTGGAGGAGCGCTTCGGCGCGGCCCGCCTGCTCGACCTCGACGAGCTGCCGGGATCCGGTGACCAGGCGGCCGCGCCCGACTCCGCGCTGGCGGAGCTGCAGCAGGCGTTCCTCGGCAGCGAGTGGGCCGACCGCCAGCCGGCGGAGGTCGAGGTGCCGTTCGAGACGCCGCTCGGTCCGCTGATGCTGCGCGGCCGGATCGACGCGGTCTTCGCCGACGCTTCGGGCGGCTACGAGGTCATCGACTGGAAGACCGGGCCGCCGCCGTCCGGCGCCGAGCTCAGCGCCGCCGGCGTGCAGCTCGCCGCGTACCGGCTGGGCTGGTCCCGGCTGACCGGGGTGCCGGTGGAGCGGGTCAGTGCCGGCTTCCACCACGTCGCGGCGAACGTCACCGTGCGCCCGGTCGACCTGCTCGACGAGGCCGGCCTGCTCGCGCTGGTCACCGGCACGGCCTGAGCGCCTACGACGACGCGATGCGGTCCAGGATCGCCGCGGCCAGATCCGCCGGCGCCTGCTCCGGAACCCAGTGCGAGCCGGGCAGCTCGACGAACCGGAAGTCGCCGGTCACGTAGCCCCCGCAGGCCTCCGCCGCCGTGCGGCCGATCGCGATGTCGCCGGAGCTCCACACGTACGTCGTCGGCACGCCCACCGGGTCGACGCGCTCGCCGCCGCGCATCGCCCGGTACCAGTTCAGCGCGGCGCTCAGCGCGCCCGGTGCCGACAGCACGGCCACGTACTCGTCCGCCGCCTCGTCGGTCACACCGGTGGACCCGTCCGCGCCGACCAGGATCCGCCGCAGCCGGCGGGCATCGTCGGCCAGCAGCACCTGCTCGGCCTTGCCCTCCTGCCAGAACAGGTGGATGTACCCCGACCGCTCCCGCTGCTCGGGATCGGCCCGGTAGGCGGCGGTGAACGCGGTCGGGTGCGGTACCGACACCGCGGTCAGCGAGCGGACCCGGTCGGGGTGCCACGCGGCCAGCGCCCAGCCGACGTTGGCGCCCCAGTCGTGCCCCACGACGTCGGCGACCGGCGCGTCGAGCGCGGTCATCAGGTCGGCGGTCACCTGCACCAGCGCGGGCAGCGCATAGGCACCGACGTCCGCGGGGCGCGCCCCGGGGGAGTAGCCGAGCTGATCGGGCGCGTAGCAGCGCAGCCCGGCGCCGGTCAGCAGCGGCATCACCGCCGCCCAGGACAGCGACGTCTCCGGAAAGCCGTGCAGCAGCAGCACCGGCCGTCCGTCCTCCGGCCCGGACGCCCGGACGTCGAAGGTGAGGTCGCCGACGTCCACCCGCAGCAGCTCACCCGACATGGCACGCACGCTAACCGGGAGCCGGTGCCCCCACCGGACGGCGCTAACGTCCTGGCGTGAGCAGCCCCGAACGCGCGTACGTGACCGCCCACCTCGACGACCTGCACGCCGACCTGGACACCTGGCTGCGGATCCCGTCGATCTCTGCCGACCCCGCGCACGCCGACGACGTGGCCGCGAGCGCCGCCTGGCTGGCCGAGGCGCTGCGACGCACCGGCTTCCCGACGGTGGAGGTCTGGCCCACCGCCGGCGCACCCGCCGTCTTCGCCGAGTGGCCGAGCGCCGACCCGGGCGCCCCGACGGCGCTGGTCTACGGCCACCACGACGTGCAGCCGGTCGACCCGCTCGCGCTGTGGGTGCATCCGCCGTTCGAGCCCACCCGCGTCGAGACGCCGGACGGTCCCGAGCTGCACGCCCGCGGCGCCATCGACGACAAGGGCAACGTCGCCTTCCACCTGCTCGGCATGCGCGCCCACCTGGCCGCCACCGGCCGGGACACGCCCGCGGTCACCGTCAAGCTGCTGATCGAGGGCGAGGAGGAGTCCGGTTCGCCGCACTTCGCCGCGCTGCTGGAGGAGCGCCGCGATCGCCTGGCCTGCGACGTGGTCGTCGTCAGCGACACCGGCATGTCGGCCCCCGACGTCCCCAGCGCCGTCACCGCGATGCGGGGTCTGGCCGATGCCGAGATCACGCTCCGCGGCCCCGAGGTCGACCTGCACTCCGGCTCGTTCGGCGGCGCCGTCCCCAATCCGCTGCACGCCATGGCCCGGCTGCTCGCCGGCCTGCACGACGAGCAGGGCCGGGTCACCCTGCCCGGCTTCTACGACAAGGTGCGCCCGCTCGGCGACCGGGAGCGCGACCTGATGGCCCGCGTGCCGTTCGACGAGACGGCCTGGCTCGCCGGCCCGGCCGCCTCGCGGGCCACGGCGGGGGAGGAGGGGTTCAGCACGCTGGAGCGGGTCGGCGCCCGGCCGACCGCCGAGGTCAACGGCATGTGGGGCGGCTACACCGGCCCCGGCCACAAGACGATCATCCCGGCCGAGGCGCACGCCAAGCTGACCTTCCGACTGGTCGCCGACCAGCGCCCGGAGGACATCGGGCCGATGGTGCAGTCCTGGGTGGCCGAGAGACTGCCGGAGGGCATCACCGCCGAGGTGCACACGCCGCCCGGCGGCGTCGCCCCGTGCGCGAGCGACCTCGACTCACCGCACATGGACGCGCTGCTGCGCGCCATCGCCCAGGCCTTCGACACCACCCCGGACGCGGTGCTGTTCACCCGCGAGGGCGGCAGCGGGCCGGAGGCCGACCTCGTCGAGCACCTCGGCGCGCCGCTGCTGTTCCTCGGCGCCGGACTGCCGACCGACCGCATCCACTCGCCGAACGAGCGGGTGCTCCTGCCCATGCTCTACCGGGGCGCCGAGGCGACCGCGCACCTGTGGCGGGAGCTGGCGCAGGCCCGGACGCGCTGACCGGACGGTCCTATCGTGACCGCATGACCGCGCCGTCCCCGCCGCCTCCGGGCTGGTACGCGGACCCCGACGGTGCCCCGGGCACGGCCCGCTGGTGGAGCGGCGCCGCCTGGGCCGACGTCACCACCCCGGCCGGTCCGGGCGTCGACGTCGGCGCCATGCCCGAACTGGCGGCCCCGCGGTGGGAGTCGGGCGAGGAGCTCATCACCAGCGACGCGCCTCCCCGCGCCGGCAATCGCACCCAGTGGCTGATCGGGGCCGGCGCGCTGGTCCTCGTCGTCATCGTGGTGGTCGCCGCCCTGGTGGGCGGCGCCGGCGCGGACGATCCGCCGGTCAGCAGTGGCCCGACCACCACCACCGCCGCCCCGCCGACGCCGTCGGAGTTCCCGCCGGGCACGGTCCGGATCGTCGACGAGAACGCCGGCATCTCCTATCCGCACCTCGGCACCGGCTGGTTCGAGTACGACCTCATGCCCAAGCCCGAGACGGTGGGTGTCGCCGGCCAGTACTTCGTCACCCAGGACGACCCGCCCTCCGGCGGCCTCTACCTGGCCGAGTGCACCTCGGGTCCCCTGGCCGACGGCCTCGGCTGGACCGGCCCCGACAGCCTGCGCGACACGGCGGTGGCGGTCGCCGCGAGCCAGCGGGCGAACTACTACCCGGCGCCCAACGAGCAGCGGGTGCTGCGCGACGAGCCGCGCACGGTCGACGGCCACGAGGCGCACCTGTACGAGTTCCAGCTGTCCTGGGACGTGCCCGGCTACGACGCCACCGGAGAGCGGGCCGCGGTGCTGCTGGTCGACGTCGGCCGGCCGGTGCCCGCCCTGCTGTTCCTGTCGATCCCGAACACCCACGCCGAGCTCTACGGGGTGATCGACCGCGTCGTCGAGGACGTCGACGTCCTCGACTGATTCCCTATGGCCGCTGTGGGGTCAAGTGGTTGCCTTGACCGGGGTTCGGGCGGCGAGCACGCTGGTATCGCGGGGAAGGTCGCCTCGTTTGTCGACCCTTCGGGTGTCTGACCTGTCATGTCCTGCGTGGACTTGCTGAGGGGCCTTCCCCGCCTTGCCGCGCGGTGGAGTGGGTTTACGGCTGCGTCGGCGGGCTCGGACCTCGGGCGGGACGGTCCACTGCTCGGCGATGATCTTCTTGGCCGTGGTGTGGTCGACCGGGGTGCCGTCGGTGTCGCAGATGACGTAGGGCATGCCGCGGACCAAGACGGCGTGCAGCCGTTCGGCGAGGTGGGCGGCGACCACGCAGCAGGCCTTGAGGTGTCCGGCACCGCGTTCGACCATCTGCATGTAGTAGATCCGCGCCAGCTGGGGGTCCTGGCGGCGGGCGTTGTCGGCGGCGCGGATCAGTGTGGTGCGCAACAGTCGGTTGCCGGCCTTGCTCATCGGCTCGCCCTTCCGGTCGGTGTTCCCGGTCTCGCTGGCCTTGGGGGCAAGGCCGGTAAAGGAGCGGAACTGCTTACCGGTCCGGAAGCGGCCGGGGCGACCGATGATCGCGGTCACCGTCGGTGCGCCGATCTCGGCCAGCCCGGGCAGGCTGGCAGCCAGCGGCACTGGGATCGGTGAACCGGTATGCCTCCGCGCGAGCAGTGGCATGTCCGGTCAGCTCGGCCCGCACGGCCTGCAGCAGCCGCACCTCGGTGGCGACTTCGGCGGCCAGGTCGGTGAAGGAGACGGCCGGATGGTCGGCGTAGAGCTCGAGCGCGGCCGCCGCGGCGATCCGCCAGGCGTCGGCGCGGGCAGTGCCCTGCTGACCGTGGGAAGCCTTGCGGATCACCGCCAGCAGCCGGGTCCGCCCGGCGGCCAGCAGCGCCCGCGGATCGGCCCAGCGTTCCAGAACCGCCAGGTCGGCCTTGGACAGGTCACCGGTCAGTGGGCTGTCGGGCAGCAGTTGGCGGACCAGGTCCTTGATCCGCCGCTGGTGCAGCGCCCCCTGCTGGGTCAGCCGGTCACAGGCCCGCACCCGCCGGTCCAGCGCAGCAGCCTCCGGGCCGGGCAGCTCCAGCGGCTGCAGGCCGTCCAGGTGCGATCAGCGGCAGCCGGGCCAAGGTGTCGGCGTCGATGCCGTTGCTCTTGGCGTGCCGGGACAAGAACCGGCGCAGATCGGCGGCCTTGGCGCTGGCCACCCGGAACACCAGGTGCCCCCGGTTGAGGAAGAACACCGCGACCGGCAGCCAGGCCGGCCCGGTCGGCTCCAGCACCACCTCCAGGTGGGTGCCCGGCGGGGCACCGGCCAGCGCCGCGGCCTCCACTGCGACCAGGCTTTCCACCCTCGGGCGGGCCCGTCGGCGGCAGACCTCGCTGCCATCACCGCGAAGTACGCGGACGGTGTGGTCACTGGCGATGCCCAGATCCACTCCGACCAGGCGACGTTCCTCTGACATGGGCTGCTCCTCGCTGCCGACCAGGATCGATGCCTCCGGTCGGCCGCGACGAGCGACGTGAAGATCAACGGTCACGGCCCCACGCGCAACGAGTGCCGGCCGAGACGATCCCGATCGACGGCACCCACTCATGTGCTGCAAGCGGGCCCGACCTCGACGGGCCGGCCCACTTCCCTCATCCGGGACTCCGTGACCGGGCCAGCGGTGGCAATCAGACGAACGAGACCCCACGCCGTTCGACGACGCGGCTCCCAGAGCTCCATTCGACGCCACCCACCGGACCAGCCGGGCCGCTCATGCAACCCGAGACCACCAGCGCGATCAACACCGGAGGTCCTTACATGAGCACGCGGGCGCGGCGCTCGGGCCGGACGGCGGACGGCGACCGCGCGCGGTTACTGTCGGCGGCGTGACTGCAGCCGGTGCCGATCTCTCCCTGCGGCACCCGGTGGAACGCTTCCGGCTCGACAACGGACTCCGCGTCGTCCTCGCGCCCGACCGCAGCGTGCCGGTCGTGGCCGTGAGCGTGTTCTACGGCGTCGGCATGCGCAACGAGCCGCAGGGGCGCACCGGGTTCGCCCACCTCTTCGAGCACATGATGTTCCAGGGTTCGGCGAACGTGCCGAAGATGGAGCACGCCCGCCTGGTGCAGGCCGCGGGCGGCACCTTCAACGGGTCGACGCACCAGGACTACACGAACTACTACGAGGCGCTGCCCGCCGAGGCGCTGGAGCGCGCACTGTTCCTCGAGGCCGACCGCATGGCGGCGCCGGCGATCACCGAGGAGAACCTCCAGAACCAGATCGACGTGGTCAAGGAGGAGATCCGGGTCAACGTGCTCAACCGTCCCTACGGCGCCTTCCCGTGGCTGCAGCTGCCCCAGATCGCGTTCGAGAGCTTCGCGAACACCCACGACGGCTACGGCTCGTTCGTCGACCTGGAGTCCTCCACGGTCGCCGACGCCACTGACTTCTTCTCGCGCTACTACGCCCCGGGCAACGCCGTGCTGTGCGTCGGCGGCGACCTGGACGTCGCCGAGACGGAGAAGCTGGTCGAGCGCTGGTTCGACGGCGTCCCGGCCCGCGACGTCCCCCCGACGCCGGAGACCGGTGAACCGCTGCCCACGGCCGTCCGCCGCGAGACCGTCGAGGACCGGCTGGCGCCGGCCCCCGCGGTGGCGCTCGGCTGGCGGGTGCCGGACCCGATCGGCGACTTCGGCACCTACCTCGGCACGGTGCTGCTCGCCGAACTGCTCAGCGAGGGCGATGCCTCCCGACTGGAGCGCCGGCTCGTGCACGACGACCGCATCGCCATCGCGCAGAGCAGCTACGTCGGGCTCTTCGGCGACCCGTTCGACGTCCGCGACGCCACCCTGCTGACGACGCAGGTGCACCACCCGGCCGGCGTGCCGGCCGACCGCGTCATCGCCACCGTCCACGAGGAGATCGCCCGGATCGCCGACGAGGGGGTGGGGGACGACGAGCTGCGCCGGGTGCAGGCCCGCGTCGAGGCGCAGCTGCTGCGCCAGGCCGACTCGATCCTGGGCCGGACCCTCGCCTTCGCCGCCTCCGAGCTCGTCCACGGCCGCGCCGAGCTGGCCGGCGAGCTGCCCGCGATCCTCGCAGCGGTGACGCCCGAGCAGGTGCAGCAGGCCGCGCGCGGCCTGGATCCTGACACCGTCGCGGTGCTCGAGCTGCGCGCCACGGGCGGCGACCGGTGACCGCAACCCTCGTCCCGCCGCTCGGTGAGCCGCGCCCGCAGCCGGTTCCGGAGGTCTCCGAGGCCACGCTGCCCCACGGCCTCCGCGTGGTCGTCGTCCCACGACCCGGCGTGCCGCTGATCGAGCTGCGGCTCCGGGTGCCCTTCGCGGCCACCGGCCCCGCGGAGGCGCCGCTGCACACGGCGCAGACCGCGGTCCTGGCCGGCGCGCTGCTGCTGGGCACCGAGCGGCGCGACCAGACCGGCATCGCCCAGCTGCTGCAGGGCCACGGCGCCGAGCTCTCGGTGTCCAGCGACCCCGACCGCCTGGTCATGGGCACCACGCTGCTGCCCGGCGGTCTCGGCCCGGTCCTCGACCTGGTCGCCGAGCTGCTGACGACGGCGACCTACCCCGACGACCAGGTCGAGGGCGAGCGCGACCGCGTCGTCGAGCGGGTCACCATCGCCCGGTCGCAGCCGTCGGTCATCGCCCGCGCGGCGCTGGCCACCCGCCGGTACGGCGACCATCCGTACGCGCTCACCCTCCCGCCGGCGGAGCTCGTGGCCGCCGTGGACGGCGACGCGCTGCGCTCGCTGCACGCCGACCGGATCCTTCCCGCCGGCAGCACGCTGGTCCTCGTCGGCGAGCTCGACCCGGCCGAGGCCACTGACGCCGTCGCCCGCGCGATGGACGCCTGGTCGGCCACCGGCGCCGCCGTCGAGGCGCCGCCCGTCGAGGAACTCCGTCACCCCGCGCTGCAGCTCGTCGACCGGCCGGGCGCCGTGCAGTCGAACCTTCGCCTGGGCGGGCCGGCGCCGCAGCGCACCGATCCCGATCTCGCCGCGGCCCGGCTGGCCAACATGATCTACGGCGGCTACTTCTCGTCCCGGCTGGTCGAGAACATCCGCGAGCGCCGCGGCTACAGCTACAGCCCGCGGAGCACCGTCGACCACCAGTCGGCGTCGTCGTCGGTCCTCGTGGAGGCCGACGTCGCCACCGAGGTGACCGGACCGGCGCTGCTGGAGACGATGTACGAGCTGTCCCGGATGGCCCTCACCCCGGTGTCGGAGGCCGAGCTGGACGGCGCCCGTCGGTACGTGCTCGGCAGCATGGCGCTCACGACGGCCACCCACGCCGGCCTGGCCAGCACCTTGTCGGCGCTGGTCGGCTCCGGGCTGCCGGCCGACTGGCTCGCCGAGCACCAGCGCGCGCTCACCCGGGTCACCGTCGACGAGCTGCAGGAGGCGGCCCGCCGCTACCTCGCCCCGGGCGTGCTGACCGCTGTGGTCGTCGGCGACGCGGGCGTGGTGGCCGAGCCGCTGCGCACGCTGGGCCCGGTCGAGGTCAGCGGGGCCGCGGACGCTGAGGCGGCGGCCGCGGGCGGGACCGCGCAGGAGTGAGCGAGCAGGAACTGCGCGATTCGCAGGAGCCGGTCGAGAGCCCGCCCACCCGCGGACCGGTGCCCGTGCTGTCGCGCGTCGCGCACGACCGCAGTCACTCCGCCCGCTCGCTGCCGGACCCGGTACAGGGCCGGACCGTGCGGGTGCTCACCGTCACCGCCGAGGGCACCGTGCCGGTCGCCGAGGGCGACGCGGCTCCGCGGTTGGTGTGGGACGAGCAGCCCGAGCTCCCGAAGGGAGCGGTGTTCCTCGGGGAGGCCGACGGCGTTCCGTACGCAGCGGTGCGCGGCGAACCGGCACTGACGGTCAACGGCCGGCCGCTCGACCGCTGGGCCGGGCTGCGCGAGCTCGGCGCCGACCTCGACGACCTCGATGCCGGTCTGCTGGCCCAGGCCGTCGCGATCCTCCAGTGGCACGAGCGGCACCGCTTCAGCCCGCTGACCGGGGCCGCCACCACGGTCGAACAGGCCGGCTGGGTGCAGCGCGACCCCACCGACGGAACGGCCTTCTTCCCGCGCACCGACCCCGCGGTGATCATGCTCGTCCACGACGGTGCCGACCGCCTCGTCCTCGGCCGCCAGGCGGCCTGGCCGCCGGGGCGGTTCTCGATCCTTGCCGGCTTCGTCGAGCCCGGGGAGTCCGCCGAGGCCGCGGTCGCCCGCGAGGTGGCCGAGGAGGTCGGGCTGACCGTCACCGACATCCGCTACGTGGGCAGCCAGCCGTGGCCGTTCCCGCAGTCGCTGATGCTCGGCTTCGTCGCCCGGGTCGAGGGCTCCGACGAACTGGTCGTCGACCGCACCGAGATCGAGGAGGCGCACTGGTTCACCCGCGACCAGTTGCGCGCCGGCGAGGGTCCCGCGGCGCTGCCGCCGCCGGTGTCCATCGCCCGGTACATCATCGACCGCTGGGTGGCGAGCGAGCTTTAGAGGAAGCGACCGGCGAGCACCAGCGCGGGCCGGTCCGGGGAGTCGGCCAGCACCACGGCGTCGGCCAGGTCGGCCGGCGACACCTCGTCGTCGTAGCGCTCGAACGCCGGCAGCTCCCACGCCCGTTCGGGCGGCGTCCGTCGGGCGCGTGCCGCCCCTGAGATCCGCAGGTGCACGGTGACGTCGAAGGGCAGTCCCAGGCCCTGCAGCAGCGGCCCGGCCACCAACAGCACGCCGCCGGCCGGCATCGGGCGGCGGGCAGCCCGGGCGGAGCGGTCGCGGTCGACGTCCCAGAGCACCGGCAGGTACTCGCCGCTGCCGCCGGGCCCCACCGGAGCCAGCACCTCGCGCGTCAGCGCACCGGCGTCGAGCCAGTCGCTGTACCGCGCGTCGGCGTCCGTACGGCCGTGCTCCAGCCGGAGCGACGCCGGCCGGTAGAAGCCCGCGGCACGGATGACGACAGCGGGCCGGCCGAGTGGCGGCAGGCGGTCGGCCACGGCCGCGGCGAGGTCGTCGGGACCGGCGAGATCCGGTCCGTCGACGGCGACACGCAGTGCGGTCGCACCCGGCTCGGGCGGGACGCCGGCCAGCAGGACGGCGAGACGCTCGGCGAGCGCCGAGGGGGTGAGCGGTTGCGGACGGCTCAGCGCCGGCCCTCCGCGGCCCGCTCCGGAGCCCGGCCGGCGGGGGAGGGCGGCGGTGCCACGGTGAGGACGACGGCGTCGGGGCAGTCCTCGACCGGCAGTGTCTCGAGCACCTCGCGGGCGAGCTCGTGCACCGGGCGGCCCTGCGAGCGGGCCTCGCGCCGCAGGGTCTCGAAGGCCGACCGCGGTGTGGTGCAGTGCCGCTCGGCGAGCACGCCGATCGCGCGCTCGGTGCTGACCCGGGCGGCCAGCGCGTGCTCCAGCTGCGCGACGGTGCGCTCGAGGGCGGCGACGCGGGCGTCGACCGGGTCCTCCGGGGAGCCGCTCTCGCCCGGGCCGCGCGCGGAGCGGCGGGTGGTGCGGTCGGGCTCGAGCTGGGCGCCGTACTCCTCGGCGATCAGGTCGGCCAGCGACATGCCCTCGACGAGGTCGTCGACCGCGGAGCTGCCGGTCGGCGTCACGACTGCCCAGCCCGAGGAGGTGCGCGTGACCGACACGTCGCCGCCGTCGGGCGGCAGCGTGAGCGCAGGGGACAGGTGCGGGCCGACCACCGGCCCGGAGGCGAGGTGCGCGGGGCGACCCCGGTCTCGGCCGGAGGGGCGATCATGCCCCTTGGGGGGCCGGGGACCTGGGATCACGCGTCATCCTGCCTGAGCGGCTCGCTCGAGCTGGGCCTTGACCTGCTCGAGGCTGGGGTTGGTCAGCGCGGTGCCGTCGGCGAAGACCAGCGTGGGCACCGTGCGGTTGCCGCCGTTGGCCGACATCACGATCTCGGCTGCGCTCGCGTCCGCCTCGATGTCGACCTCCGCGAACGGGATGCCCTCGCGCTGCATCAGCTTCTTCAGACGGAAGCAGTAACCGCACCACGTGGTGGTGTACATGGTGACGGAGGCGGCGGCGGCGGTCATCGGTCAGATACTCCCTGGCGGTCGTCGGCCGAGTCCACCCCCCGACAGGGGTGTTCTCGCGATGTGTCGCGGACAACGCAAGCCGGCTGGGGATGCTTCCACAGGGTGTCGGCGGAGGCTGGGAGGATCGGGGTCATGTCGCAGCCCACCGCCCTCGCCGGTCCCGTCGCCGGGGCCGAGGCGGTCCTCGCCGGGCTGGACGACGAGCAGCGCACGGCGGCGCAGGCGGTGACCGGGCCCGTCTGCATCCTGGCGGGTGCGGGCACCGGCAAGACGCGCACGATCACCCACCGGATCGCCTACGGCGTGCACACCGGCGCCTACTCGGGAGACCAGGTGCTGGCCGTGACGTTCACCGCGCGCGCTGCGGGCGAGCTGCGGTCGCGGTTGGCCGGTCTCGGCGTCGGTGGGGTGCAGGCGCGCACCTTCCACGCGGCGGCGATGCGCCAACTGCGCTACTTCGCCCCCCGCGTCCTGGGCGGGCCGATGCCGGGCCTGGTCGAGAACAAGCTGCGGCTGGTCGCGACCGCGGCGTCCCGCGCTCGGCTGACCACCGACCGGACCAGCCTGCGCGACCTCGCCGGCGAGATCGAGTGGGCCAAGACCACCCTCGCCACGCCCGACGACTACCCGGTCCGCGCCAAGGCGGCCGGCCGCGAGCCCCCGTTCGAGGCGGCCGCCGTGTCGGCGGTGTACTCCGGCTACGAGTCGGCCAAGCAGCGCGACGGCGTCCTCGACTTCGAGGACCTCCTGCTGGTCACCGCCTACGCGCTCGAGGAGCACCCGGACGTCGCCCGCCAGGTGCGCGGGCAGTACCGGCACTTCGTCGTCGACGAGTACCAGGACGTCAACCCGCTGCAGCAACGGCTGCTCGACGCGTGGCTGGGCGGCCGGGCGGAACTCTGCGTCGTCGGCGACCCCAACCAGACGATCTACTCGTTCACCGGTGCGGACCCGGACTACCTGCTGGGCTTCCCCGACCGGTATCAGGACGCCGAGGTCGTGAAGCTGGAGCGCGACTACCGCTCCACGCCGCAGGTCGTGGCGCTGGCCAACCGGCTGATCGGTCAGGCGCCACGGCGCAAGGGGCTTCCCGGGCTGCGGCTGCTCGGCCAGCGGGCGGACGGGCCCGAGCCCCGGTTCACCGAGCACCCGGACGAGCCGGCGGAGGCCGCTGCCGTCGCCGCCCGCTGCCGGGCGCTCGTGGACGCCGGCACGCCGGCGGCGGAGATCGCGGTGCTGTTCCGCATCAACGCACAGTCGGAGGTCTACGAGAACGCGCTCACCGAGGTCGGCGTGCCCTACGTGCTCCGCGGAGGCGCGCGCTTCTTCGAGCGCCCGGAGGTGCGCGAGGCGGTCCTGCTGCTCCGCGGTGCCGCGGCCGCCGGGCACGAGCCGGGGATGCTCGTGCCCAGCGTGCGCGACGTGCTCGCGTCCCGCGGCTGGGCCGAACACCGCCCGCCGCCGGGCGGCGCCGCACGGGACCGCTGGCAGTCGCTCGCCGCACTCGTCGACCTGGCGGTCGACCTGGTCGAGGCCGACCCGACGCTGGACCTCGCCCGCTTCGTCGCGCACCTGGCCGAGCGGGCCGATGCCCAGCACGCGCCCACGGTGCAGGGCGTGACGCTGGCGTCGATGCACGCCGCCAAGGGCCTGGAGTGGGACGTCGTCTTCGTCGTCGGGCTGGTCGACGGCGTCGTCCCCATCGCGCAGTCGCTGTCGCGGCCGGAGGCCGTCGAGGAGGAGCGCCGGCTGCTCTACGTCGCGATCACCCGCGCCCGCGAGGAGCTCATGCTGTCGTGGAGCCTGGCCCGCAACCCCGGGGCCAAGCGCGCCCGGCCGCGCAGCCGCTTCCTCACCGGCCTGGCGCCGGAGTCCGGGCCCAGCTCCCCGCCGGCCCGGCGCACCGCGAAGCGCGCCAAGGTCGTGCTCGAGGGCGAGGCCGGCGAGCTGTTCGAGCGGCTGCGCACGTGGCGCAGCCAGACGGCGCAGTCGGCGTCCGTGCCGGCCTACGTCGTGTTCACGGACGCGACGCTGCAGGCGATCGCCGAGACACGGCCGAGCACCCTGCGCGAGCTGTCCGCGCTCCCGGGCATCGGGGCCCGCAAGCTCGACCTCTACGGCGCCGGCGTCCTCGAGGCGATCGGCGGCTGACCGGCCCCGTCCAGGGCACCGCAGCGAGCCTGCGAGCGGTGGGGAGGACGGGGTCCTTCTCGGGGTGTTTCCACCCTGCGGAGGACACGCGAGAACTTTCCCCGTTAATTCGTTTGACCCGTCGTGCACGCCGGTGCCAAGGTGACCGGGCGCACGCACACCGCTGCGCCCACGCCGAGCCCGGAAGGAGGGCCGACCGATGATCACTTTCTCGTGGACCGAGGCCCCCGCCGGGCTGCCGGCTGAGGGCCTCGTCGTGCGCCCGCGCTGCGATCGGCGGGCCCCCGAGGCGTTCACGGCTCCGTAC
The DNA here is from genome assembly GCA_963777095.1 of uncultured Actinomycetota bacterium. GTDB lineage: Bacteria > Actinomycetota > Actinomycetes > Mycobacteriales > Geodermatophilaceae > CAVZOY01. The sequence continues at coordinate 754,867 of CAVZOY010000002.1, read as the reverse complement.
CAGGGGACCGGTCTGCCCTTCGGCGGCTCCGTCGTCGACACGGTCGTCCCTCAGGCGGCCATGCAGCTCCCCACCACCGGCGTCATCGCCAACGACAAGTTCCACACCGACGTCACCACCCTCGGGATCCATTCCTCGAGACGGCCGCCGGGCTAACACAGCCCGACCGGACCTCCTCGAGGCCGCGGATCCCGAACCCGGGATCCGCGGCCTTTTCGTTTCCTCCGCGGCACCCGGCCCCGACCACCGGTCGGCGGGCCCACCGCCGGCCGTCGCAGAGACGAGTACGAGGAGGAGCGGCAGTGCAGCAGACGATCGTCCGCCCGACGTCCCACCGCCGAACCGGGCTCCCCCGGACAGGCGGTGTGCCCCCGAGGCGACCGCGGACGCCGGTGACCCCGGCCCCGGTGCGGCGACCCCTGCCGTGCCGGGTCGAGGACCCCGACCTGTGGTTCGCCGAGTCCCCGGCACAGCTCGAGGCGGCCAAGGCGCTCTGCGCCGACTGCCCGGTCAGGAGCGCCTGCCTGGCCGGCGCACTCGACCGCGGCGAGCCGTGGGGTGTCTGGGGCGGCGAGATCTTCGAGCGCGGCGTGGTCATCGCCCGCAAGCGGCCGCGGGGACGTCCCCGCAAGGAGGTCGCCGCGGCGTGACCCGTCCCGACCCGACCACCCAACCGAAACCCTGCCGGACCCGTCGCCCGACGGCCCGGTTTCCCGAAGACCCAGAAGGAAGTCCTGCCATGACGCTGCTCGAGTCCGAGCTGGCCGCCAGCCGCAGTCGCGAGCTGATGGCCGAGGCCGAGGTCGCCGCGCGCGCCCGTCGGCTCTATCTCGCCCGCAAGGCCGCCCGTCGCGCCGAGCGCGCGGCGCGGCGTGCCGCGCGGGCCAACGCCGCCGTCGTCTGACGGTGGCCCTCCCGGGCGGTCCGCCGCCCATCCCGGTCGAGGCCGGGTCCGGACGCTCCCGGTGCGTCCGGACCCGGCCTCCTGTCCTTTCCGGGGCTGAATGGTGATCAGGTGACGACTGATCATGAGGGGCCCTGCCTCACGATCGACGCTGAGCCTGGACCCCACCAGATGAGGCACGTCCCCACCAGATGAGCCAGGACAGGCGGCACTGCGGCAGGGTGGACGGCGTGAGTGCGCCGGAACGGTTGACGTGCGCCCACTGCCGACGCGTGGGCACACCCGCCGACGTCGCGCTCGGGTGGTCGGTGTCGACGCCGCCCCGGCCCACAGGTTCGACCGCCCCCCGGTCGACCGACGTCCGGGCGCTGTGCCCCGACTGCGCCCGGGCGGTGCTCCGCGACCTCGAGGGCAAGCTCGACCCCTGAGGCCCGGCGCCTACTCGACGAAGCCGGGCAGCCACTCCTCGATCACCGTGCGGAAGTCGCCGGCCGCGTCGAGCTGGCACAGCACGCCGATCGACCCGATCGTCACGCGGTGGATGAGCAGGTAGGCCGGCGGCAGGTTGAGCTGCCGGCCGAGCCTGCTCGCCTCGGTGCGCGGGTCGCCGATCCGGGCGGCCTGCTCCTGCATCCAGGCGCGGGTGAAGTGGAAGCGCTGCGAGGCCACCGGCTCGAGCAGCGGCCGCAGGTAGTCCAGCACCCCCTGCGCGTCGATCTCCATCGACGGGCGCACGAACCCCTCGGCCCTCAGGTCGGCCAGCACCTCGTCGGCCTTGCCGGCCAGCGCCCACCGCAGCAGCCGGCCGATCGGCTCGGGGTGCCCGTCGGGCAGCCGCGCCGTGGCGCCGAAGTCGATGACACCGAGCCGGCCGTCGGGCACGAGCCGGAAGTTGCCCGGGTGCGGGTCGGCGTGCAGCAGGCCGGCGCGCTGCGGCCCGGAGAAGTGCAGGATCGCCAGGAGCCGTCCGGCGCGGTCGCGTTGCTCGCGCGTGCCGTCGGCGATCACCCGGGACAGCGGGGTGCCGTCGAGCCACTCCGACACGATCACCTTGGGCGCGCTGGCCACGACCCGCGGGACGACGATCTGCTCGTCGCCGGCGTAGGCCGCGGCGAAGGTCCGCTGCGCGTCGGCCTCCAGCCCGTAGTCCAGCTCCTCGACGACGCGCGCCTTGAGCTCGGCGATCAGCGGCTTGACGTCCATGCCGGGGAACAGCGCGGCGAACAGCCGCGCGAAGCGGGCCAGCTGGTTCAGGTCGGCCATCAGGGCGGTCCCCGCCCCCGGGTACTGGATCTTGACGGCGACGTCGCGACCGTCGCGCCAGATGGCCCGGTGCACCTGGCCGATGCTCGCCGCGGCGGCGGGTGCGTCGTCGAAATCGCGGAAGCGGCTGCGCCAGGTGCCGCCGAGCTGCTGGGACAGCACCGCGTGCACGGTGCGCACCGGCATCGGCGGCGCCTCCTCCTGCAGCTTGACCAGTGCCTCGCGGTACGGGGCGGCGACCTCCTCGGGCACCGCGGCCTCGAAGACCGACAGCGTCTGGCCGAGCTTCATCGCCCCGCCCTTGAGCTGGCCCAGGACGGCGAACAGCTGCTCGGCGGTGCGCTGCTGCAGCTCGGCGGTCACCGCGTCGGCCGGGCGGCCCGAGAGCCGCTTGCCGATGCCGAGGGTGGCGCGCCCCGCAGCGCCGAGGGGGAGCGAGGCGAGCCGCGCGGTCCGCGCGACCGATCCGCGAGGGATCATCCGGTCGTCGTCGGCCACGGGGACATTGTTGCCTGTTCCGTCGCGCGGACGCCCGCAGACGACGGAAGGGTCGCCTCCTCGGGTGAGCGCCGGCAGTCGCACGCGGGGTGCGGGGGCCACCGGCGCAGCCGGGGGAGGAGATCGGGCGGCGCGAGCTCGAGGGTCGCGTCGACCACCGCCGGCGCGGCCGAGCCGTCGAGGTAGGCCAGCACTTGGGCGGCCGCGACGACCGCGGTGAACAGGCAGGTGACGGTGGCTCCGGATGGTGGTGGCTCGCCCGCCGTGAGCTGCGCGGCGAGGCGCGGCCAGCGCGGGTCGGCGTCGCGACGGTGCAGGTCGCCGCAGCGGAGGCAGCCCGTGCGGCCCGGGACGACGAGGGGGCCGATCACCCCCGTGTCCTCGCGCACCGTCGCGACGAGGTGCGGGACGCCGGACCGGTGCAGACCGGCGACGAGCGGGTCGGAGGCGGCCCATGGCCGGGCCAGCACCACGAGGTCGGCGTCGGCTCCCGGGGGCAGCGGTCGCAGATCGGTGAGCGGGCTGGCACGGCGCACGGCGTCCGCGGCGGCCATCGCCCGCGGCCGGCCCTCGTCGGCGGTGGCCAGGCCGCCGACCACCGCGTCGGCCGCCGCGACCACGCCGCCGTCCCGCACGCTGATCCGGCCGATCCCGCTGGCCCCGAGCACCGCGGCGAGCGGCACGCCGACCCGCGTTGCACCCTCGACCACGACCGTCGCGCTTCGTCGCGCCCGCCACGCGCCGCGGGCCGCGGCGGGCAGCTCGGCGACGGTGCGGGCCTCCGCTGCCGGCCCGGCGTCGCCAGCGAGGAGATCGGCCGGGTCGATGTCGACGAGCAGCCCCGCGCCGCGCAGGCCGTCGAGCAGCGCGAGGATCGCACCGGCGTCCGCCCCGGTCCCGTGGGCGTCGCCGAGCACCGCGCGCTGGGCCCGGCGCCCGTCGAGCCCGCGCAGCAGCGGCTCGACCCACGCGCCGTCCGCCGAGACCAGCAGGCCGGTGCCCCGGCCGACCCCGCCCACCTGGACGGTGCCGCCGTCGCGCAGCAGGGGAGTGGCGGCGGGCAGGAGCGGGTGGACGATCTCGGTCACCCCGGCAGCCTGACAGCGCCGCTGCTCGGCACGGCTCCGCTGTCCACAGCCGGGGAGTCGGTCCACAACCTCGCGAACGACGACGGCGGCGCCCCCATGGGAACGCCGCCGTCGGGCCCGTCCTCGGGACGGGTTGCTGCTCAGGCCTTGCCGAGGATCCGGTTCATCTTGGTGCCGCAGACGGGGCAGGTGCCCTGCGCCATCCGACGACCGGACTCGCTGACCTTCACCTCGCCGTCGAAGTCGCGCTTCTCCTTGCACTTCACGCAGTAGCCGTTGTAGCTCTCCGCCACGCCGATCTCCTCGTCTCCCTGGGCGTCCCGGTCCCCGCCGGGACCCGCTGTCGCGTGCACCGTACCCGTGCTCGCAAGCGTTTCCCGCCCCGGAGGGCGGGCCGTGATCCACAGCCTGTGGACAAGGCTGTGGATGCCATGGGGACGCCGTGGCGTGTCGCTGTGCACGACCTCGGGACGGCCCTGCGGATCCGCGCCGGCCCGGTGACCGACCAGCGTCTCCACCAGCGACGATGCCCCACACGCCCTGTGGACGGAGAGTGCCTCCGGTAGCGGTGTCACCGGACCGTGGAGACCGCTGTCCACCGTCCGTGGGGAGGTCCACCCGACCGGGTGCCTCGCGCGAGCGGACCGTCGGCACGGTGGCTTACGGTGCTGCCGTGCTCGGACCCGTCCCCGACTGCTCGCCCCGCCCGCTGCCGGCTGTCGTCCCGTCGCAGGTGGCGCGCACCCGCGCGCTGCCCGCCCGCCGGGCGGCGTCGGGCGACGCGGGCGCGGGCGACGTGGTCGAGGTCCGGCGCAGCGCCCGCCGCCGCCGCACGGTCACCGCCTACCGCGAGGCGGGCCGCACCGTCGTCCTCATCCCCGCCGCCTTCAGCCCCGCGGAGGAGCGACGGTGGGTGGCACAGATGGTGGCCAAGCTGCAGACCCGCGAGGAGCGCCGCCGGCGGTCCCTCGGCGGCGACGACGACCTGATGGCCCGGGCCCACGCCCTGTCCGTGGCACACCTCGACGGGCTCGCCGAGCCGCTGAGCGTCCGCTGGGTCGACAACCAGCAGCGCCGCTGGGGCTCCTGCACGCCGGCCGACCGCAGCATCCGGCTGTCCAGCCGGCTGCGGACGATGCCGGAGTACGTCGTCGACTACGTCCTCGTGCACGAGCTCGTGCACCTGTTGGAACCCAGCCACGACGAGCGCTTCTGGACGCTCGTCGCCCGCTACCCGCGGGCCGAGCGGGCGCGCGGCTTCCTCGAGGGCATCGAGCAGGCCGGGTCGCACGGCCTTCCGCACCGCCCGGACGACGACCCGCGGGACGTCGTGGACTAGGAGCGCCTGTCGCCGTCCTCGTCGGCTGGGCGCTCGTCGGTGCCGTCCGGTCCCAGGTCGTCCGTGTCCTTCTCCTCCGAGCTCTGCGCGCCGCCGAAGCCCTCGGCGGTCAGCTCGGCCAGCGCGTCGTCCATGCCCTGCCGGCCGACGAAGTCCATCGGCTCGTCGAGGTCGTCCGAGGTCGGCAGCAGGTCGGGGTGCGACCAGAGCCGGTCGCGCTCGGCGGCACCGTACTTCTGCTCCATCGCCGCCCAGACGGTCGCCGCGTCGCGTAGCCGGCGCGGCCGCAGCTCCAGGCCGACGAGCGTCGCGAAGGTCTGCTCGGCCGGTCCGCCGGAGGCTCGGCGACGGCGCATGGTCTCGGCCAGCGCCGAGTGGCCGGGCAGCCGGTCCTTCGCGGCCGCGGCGACGACGGTGTCGATCCAGCCCTCGACCAGGGCCAGCAGCGTCTCCAGCCGGCGCAGCGCCATCTGCTGGGCCGGCGTCTCCTCCGGCTCGAGCAGGGGCATCAGCCGCTGCAACGCCTCGGGGTCGCTCGGGTCGAAGCCGCCCATCCCGCCGCCGAGGCCGCCGCTCATCGCCTCGCTGATGCCGCGCTCGATGGCCTCGCGGTCGATGCGGATGCCGCGGGCATAGGCGTGCACGGCGTCCTGGAGTTGCTGGCGCAGCCACGGGACGTGCGCGAACAGCCGCTGGGCCGCGGCCTCCCGCAGCGCCACGAACAGCCGCACCTCGTCGGCGGGCCGGTCGAGCCCGGCGGCGAAGGCGTCCAGGTTCTGCGGCACGAGCACGCCCGCGCCGGGAGGCGCGAGGGGCAGACCGACGTCGGTGCTGGTGAGCACCTCCTCGGCCAGCTTGCCGAGCGCCTGACCGACCTGGGCGCCGAACATGACGCCGCCCATCCGGCCCATGATCCCGGCGATCGGCCCGGCCATCGCCTGCGCCTCGGCAGGCAGCGCGTCGGTCATGGCGGCGACGACCTTCTCGGCGAGCGGGTCGATCAGCGCTGTCCAGGCGGGCAGGGTCTGCTCGACCCACTCCACCCGCGACCAGACGAGCGTGCGCTCCACGCCCGAGGGCAGGTCGGTGACGGCGTCCAGCCACAGGTCGGCCAGGCGCAACGCCTCCGCGGCGGCGCTGCGCTCGCCCGCGGAGGTCGGCTGGTGGCCGACCGACAGCTGGCTGGTCGCGCTCTGGCGGGCGAGGTCCCAGTTCACCGGGCCGCCGGTCCAGTTCATGAGCTTCTGGAGCTCGGCGAACAGCGGCATCTTGCCCAGCAGCTCCTCGGGCGAGCCGCCTCCGGCGCCACCGAACAGCGCGCCGAGGCCGAAGGGGTCGGCCGGGTTGCCGCCACCCTCGCCCCGGCGCTCGGGGTCCCGGTCGGGCAGTCCGAAGCCGAACGGCACATCGCTCATGCGTCCACGGTAGACGCGTGATCACCCGCCCGGCGCCGGCGCTGTCCGCCCTGGGCGGACACCCCTCCGCACGGCGACGCCGCGCACAGGCGGGCGACATAGGCTGGCCCGTCGTGGCCGAGCGTGCGAGGCCACGCATGAGCAGAGCACCCGGGGCACGGCCCGACGAGCGCCAGCGAGGAGGAGTCGTGACCCGGAGGACCGCCGTGCTGGCCGCAGGTTCGGTCCTGCTCGTGCTCTTCGCCCTGCTCGGCGCGGCCGTGCCGGTGCCCTACGTCGCCCAGGTCCCCGGGCCGACCTACAACACGCTGGGCGACATCGACGGCTCGCCGGTGATCACGATCGAGGGCCAGGAGCGCCCGGAGACCAGCGGCAACCTGAACCTCACCACCGTCGGTGTCAGCGGCGGCGGGTTGAGCCTCGTCCAGGCGGTGCGGGGCTGGTTCGACGACGAGGTCAGCGTCGTCCCCGAGGAGACGGTGTACCCGCCGGACCGCAGCGAGGAGGAGACCCGGGAGGCCAACCGCGAGGCGTTCCTGACCTCCGAGGAGGCGGCGACGTCCGCGGCTCTCGGGCACCTCGGGTACCCGGAGAAGGTCGTCGTCCGTGGCCTGGCGGAGGACTCCCCGTCGGCCGACGCGCTGCAGGAGGGCGACGCCGTGGAGACGGTCGACGGCGAGCCGACGCCCGATCTCGACACGCTGACCGGCGTGCTGACCGGCATCCCGCCCGGCAGCGAGGTCGAGGTGGGGTTCAGCCGCCTCGGGGAACCCGGCACGGTGACCGTCACGACCGCGGAGGCACCCGAACGCGACGGCTCGCTGCTCGGCATCTCGGTGCGCGAGATGCCGTCGGGACCGTTCGACGTCGACATCCAGGTGGAGGACGTCGGCGGCCCGTCCGCCGGGCTCATGCTGACCCTGGGCATCGTGGAACTGGCGGGCGACCAGGACCTGACCGGCGGCGACGTCGTGGCCGGCACGGGGACGATCGACGCCCGGGGCGCCGTCGGCCCCATCGGCGGGATCACGCTCAAGGTCCTGGCTGCCGAGGACATCGACGCCGACCTGTTCCTCGTCCCGGCCGACAACTGCGCCGAACTCCTCGCTGCCGGTGACCCGCCCGTGGCGACGGCTCGCGTCGAGACGCTGGACGACGCCCTGACCGCCCTCGACGACCTGCGCGCCGGACGCACCCCGACACCCTGCTCCTGACGGGAACCCGATACCTACCGGAGCGTTGACTGGATTAACCGCGGCTCCTGCCGCACCAACCATCTGAAGGAGACCGCTCGTGGCCATGCGGCCCCCCGTGTCGGTGCCGACCCTCTCGCGTCGCGCGAAGCTCGTCATCGGGGCCATCGCCGTGCTGCTGGTGCTGTTCACGGCCATCGGCACGCTCACCAACGTCTACGTCGACTACCTGTGGTTCGACGAGACCGGCTTCACCGAGGTCTTCTGGACCGAGCTGCGCACGCGGCTGCTGCTGTTCGCCGTGGCCGGCGTGGCCACCGGCGGGCTGGTCGCGTTGTCGGTCTACCTCGCCTACCGCTTCCGGCCGACCTTCCGGCCGATGTCGCTCGAGCAGCAGAACCTGGAGCGCTACCGGCAGTCGGTGGAGCCCCGCCGTGGCCTGGTGCTGACGGCGGTCGGCGTCGTCCTCGGCCTGTTCGCCGGGTTCACCGCGCAGGGCAGCTGGGAGACCTGGCTGCAGTTCCGCAACTCGACCGACTTCGGCAAGGTCGACCCGGAGTTCGGCATCGACCTGTCGTTCTTCCTGTTCGAGTACCCCTTCTACCGGCTGCTGCTGAACTTCGGCTTCGCCATCGTGCTGCTGGCGCTGATCGGCGCGGTGGTCACGCACTACGTCTTCGGCGGGCTGCGGCTGCAGACCCCGGGCCAGAAGCTGACGTCGGCCGCCCGGGTGCAGCTGTCCGTGCTGCTCGGGTTGTTCGTGGCGCTCAAGGCGGTCGCGTACTGGTTCGACCGCTACGGGCTGGTCTACTCCAACCGCGGCGAGGTCTTCACCGGCGCGAGCTACACCGACGTCAACGCGCTGATGGTGCCCAAGACGATCCTCGTGTTCGTCGCGGCGGCGTGCGCGATCGCGTTCTTCGCCAACATCGTCTTCCGCAACTTCGTGCTGCCGGCCATGGCGCTGGTCCTGCTGCTCGGCACCAGCCTGATCATCGGGGTGGCCTACCCGGCGATCGTGCAGCAGTTCGTCGTCAAGCCGAGCGCGGACCAGAAGGAGGCCCCGTTCATCGAGCGGGCCATCGCGTCCACCCGCGAGGCCTACGGGCTCGACGGGGAACGGGTCACCTACCTCGACTACGCGCAGCAGTCCGACGGCGAACAGGCCGACCCTGACGCGCTCACCGGCGCGGTCCGCGCGGACGTCGAGACCATCGGCAACGCCCGGCTGCTCGACCCGAACGTCCTCGCCGACACGTTCACCGCGCGCCAGCAGATCCGCAACGTCTACGGCTTCCCGGAGAAGCTCGACATCGACCGGTACACGCTCGACGGCGAGACCCAGGACTACGTGGTCGCCGTCCGCGAGCTGGACAGCACCAGCCTGTCGGAGAACCAGTCGTCGTGGATCAACCGGCACACCGTCTACACCCACGGCAACGGGTTCGTCGCGGCCCCGGCCAACGAGGTGGTCACCGTCGCCGGCCAGGAGGGCGGCGCGCCCAACTTCACCACCGGCGACCTGCCCACGAGGGGCGACATCGAGCCGGAGGAGTCCGCCCGCATCTACTACGGCGAGCTGATCACCGACTACTCGGTCGGTCGGCGCGCCGGCAGGCCAGGAGCCGCGCGAGTTCGACCTGCCCGAGGGCGGCGGCGACAGCGAGGGCGAGATCAACAACACCTACGACGGCGAGGGCGGCGTCGAGATCGGCAGCTTCTTCCGCCAGTTGGTCTTCGCCATCTACTACCGGGAGCGCAACTTCCTGCTCTCCGATGCGGTCAACGACGCCTCGAAGGTGCTCTACGTCCGCGATCCGCTGGAGCGGGTGGAGAAGGCGGCGCCCTTCCTCAAGGTCGACGGCGACCCGTATCCCGCCATGATCGACGGCAAGGTCACCTGGGTCCTCGACGGCTACACCACGAGCGACAGGTATCCGTACGCGGAGCTGACCGAGCTGGGCGAGGTGGCCACGGACGCGCTGACCGGCCAGGGGACGACGGCGCTGCCCGACGAGCAGGTCAACTACATCCGTAACTCGGTCAAGGCCACCGTCGACGCCGAGGACGGCACGGTGACGCTGTACCAGTGGGACGAGGACGACCCGGTCCTGCAGACCTTCATGAAGGCCTTCCCCGGCACGGTCCAGCCGAAGTCGGAGATGAGCGAGGAGCTGCAGAGCCACGTGCGGTACCCGGAGGACCTCTTCAAGGTGCAGCGGGACATCCTCACCCGCTACCACGTGAGCGACCCGGGCGACTTCTACAACCAGAACGACCGCTGGCAGGTCTCGGCGGACCCGACGCAGGGCAACCAGAGCACCCAGGACCAGCCGCCCTACTACATCCTGGCGAAGCGGCCGACCGAGGACGCCGCGTCCTTCCAGCTGACCAGCGCGCTGAACGCCTTCGACCGGGAGAACCTCTCGGCGTTCGTGTCGGCGTCGAGCGATCCGGGGGACAACTACGGGAACATCCAGGTGCTCCGGCTGCCCGGCAACACCCCCTTCCAGGGGCCGCGCCAGGTGCAGCAGTCGTTCAACACCGAGGACGAGATCGCGCGCGACCTGAACCTGTTCCGCGGGTCGGACTCGCAACCGGTGTTCGGCAACCTGCTGACGCTGCCCATCGGTGAGAACGGTCTGCTCTACGTCGAGCCGCTCTACGTCGAGGGCACCGGTGAGACGTCCTTCCCGCTGCTGCGCAAGGTGCTCGTGAACTACAGCGGGCGCGTGGGCTACGCCGACACCCTCGGCGAGGCGCTGACCCAGATCTTCGGTGAAGGAGCCGGCGACGCGGCCGACGACGGGGCGGACGGCGGCACCGACGAGACGCCGCCGTCGACTCCGCCGCCGAGCGAGGAGCCGACGGCGTCCGAGAGCCCGACGGCGCCGCCCACGGCGCCGAGCGGGGACGCGACGGACGGTCGACGAGGCGGTCGCGCGGATCGACGACGCGCTGGCCGAGCTGCAGGAGGCGCAGGAGAGCGGCGACTTCGCCGCCCAGGGCCAGGCGCTGGAGGACCTGCAGGCGGCGGTTGAGGCGTACCGCGAGCTGCAGGAGGGCGGCGGCTGAGCCCCGGCCGGAGGGGCGGGCGACGCTGCCCCTCCGGCCGCACCTGCTAAGCTGGTCCTACCGACGCGGGGTGGAGCAGCTCGGTAGCTCGCTGGGCTCATAACCCAGAGGTCGCAGGTTCGAATCCTGCCCCCGCTACCAACCGACAGGGGCCCTCACAGTGACTGTGAGGGCCCCTGTCGTTTCCGCCTGCGTGTTGCTCGTCAGGCGTCCGGTAGGCGCTGGAACCCGGTGAACGGCTGCTTCACCGTGAGGGCGACATGCCGGTCGGCGGACAGCTTCTCCACCATCGCCACGATCCCGCCGCGCGGAACACCGTAGATCTGGTAGCTGCTCTCGGGTTCGAGGAAGGCGGTGAAGGCAGCCTCCACGTGCTCTCCGATCATCGACAGGTGGGTGAGCATCGAGTCCGAATCCGGGTGCACCTGAACGACGGTGATCAGCTCGGAGTCGTCGCTGTACCCCTGGAAGGACAGCAGTCGGGGTTCGTTGGGCTCGACGGTGTCCGCGCTGAACGTCGCGAAGTAGTCCTTGAAATCCTGGAGCTTGCCGGGCTTGACCCGGTGGGTGCCGATGAAGATGAACGGCTCGGCCATGGTGTGCTCCCGTTGCTGGCCCCGGCTGGTCCGGGCGGCATGTCAACGGTCGTGCGTGAAGAAGGCACCCCGCATCGGCATGCCGGGCCGTCCCCGCGGCCCGCTGCGATGGGTATTCCTACCCACCGTGGCCGATGGGACCATCCTTCCCGGGGTAGCTCCATGACCGAAGTCAGCACGCACCTTGCCCGGGCTCGCGCCCTGCGCGACAGAGCCCGGTGGGCCGAGGCGTCCGCCGAGTTCCACGCTGCTGACGTCCTCGAACCGCTGGCAGTGGCCGATTTGGAACTGTGGGCGGAGTCGGCCCAGGTCAGCGGGCACATCGACGAGGCGGTCGGTGTGCTCGAACGGTCCTTCCGCCTCCAGGCGCGAACCGGCGACGTCCACGCAGCCGCACGAACCACCTACTGGCTGTGGCAAGCCCTGGTCTTCTCCCGGGGCGAGTTCGCGCGGGCCAGTGGCTGGATCGAGCGGGCGCGCGCGCTCGCGCAGGAGCAGGCCTCCTCCGGTGAGGACGGCTGGGTCCTCGTGACCGACGCCTACCGGCGGTTCGCCATCGGCGACTGGGAAACCGCCGCCACCTTGCTGCTGCGAGCCGCTGAGTACGGCTCCGCCCACCACGATGTCGACCTGAGGACGATCGCCACGACGATGGCCGGCCGGGCCCTCGCCAGGTCCGGGCGCCTCGAGGAGGGGCTCGCCAAGCTCGACCAAGCCATGCTGAACATCGCCGACCGGGTGACCTCGCCCCGAGCCACGAGTGCGATGTACTGCGCCACGATCGGTACCTGCCACGAGGCGTGGGACCTGGCGCGTGCCTGCGAGTGGTCGGTTGCGCTCGCCGGCTGGCTCGACGAACTGCCGCGGCTGGGCGGGCTGTACTTCGGCAACTGCCGGATCTACCGGGCAATGCTGCTGCGGCTGCGCGGCGCCTGGCCCCAGGCCCAACACGAGTTCGAGCAGGCCTGTCGCGACCTCGCGGACGACGGCCTGCTCGTCGTCGGCCACGCGTGGTACGAGCTCGGCGAGATGCGGCGGCTCCGGGGCGACGCAGGAGTGGAGGAGGCCTACGAACGTGCCACCGGGTTCGGTCACTCGGTTCAACCTGGACTCGCGCTGTACCGCCTCGGTCGCGGCGAGATCGACGTCGCTCTGACCGGGCTGCGGCGGGCGCTCGCCGAATGTGAGCAGCCGCTCGACCGACTCCCCCTGCTGCCGACCTTCGTGGCCGCGACGATCGAGGCGCATGCGTCCGCCGAGGCGCGCACGGCCGTCGGCGAGCTGGAGGAGATCGCACGCACGTACGACACGACGGCGGTGCGGGCCGAGGTGGCCGCCGCCCAGGGCGCGCTGGCGATAGCGGAGGGCAGGCCGGACGAGGCGCTCGCGCGCCTCCGCACCGCCGCGCAGGCGTGGAGGGAGCTCCAGGCGCCGTACGAGACGGCCCGCATGACCGTACAAACTGCGCTCGCGTGTCGGACCGTCGCCGACGAGGAGGGCGCCCGCATGCAGCTGCGGGCGGCCCAGGACACCTTCGCGCGGCTCGGCGCGCGGCCCGACCGGGCCCGTGTCGAGGCACTGCTCGGGGGATCTGCGACGAAGCATGGGCTCAGCCCGCGGGAGCTCCAGGTGCTGCGCCTCGTCGTGGCCGGCCGGACGAATGCCGACATAGCCGCCGAGCTGTTCCTCAGCGAGCGCACGGTCCACCGGCACGTGAGCAGCATCCTCACCAAGCTGGACGTACCCTCGCGTACCGCAGCCGCGACGTACGCCGTCCAACACGACCTGCTCTGACCGGCCGTCCAGCTCCTCCTTTGCCGCACCGGGTCGCGGACACCTCCGCGCGACCCCTCGCGGGGCCCGGGCTCCCACCCACTCGTAGACGCACGCCTCGTCGTCGTGGTCAGGGTGATGGCGGAACCTCACCGGAGGACAGGACGTCGAACACGGGGTAGGGGCGGCTGAACCCTCGGAGCCAGAGGTCTCCGAGCGACGTGGTCTCGAGGCCGTCGCCGGCGGCCGCGAGGACCCGACGGGTGACGAGAACCTGCCAGGGCCTCGCCTCGTCGCACAGCCTGGCCGCCAGGTTCGTGACGCTGCCGATGGCGGCGTAGTCGTAGCGGCCCTCGAAGCCGATCCGCCCGAGCGTGGCGTACCCCTGCGCGACGCCTATCCCGAGCGAGAGCTGGTGGCCGTCCTCGGCCCAGTCATGTGCCAGGGCTCGGACCCGTTCGCGCATCTCGACGGCCATCCGAATCGCCCGGGCCGGCGCGTCCGGGCACGGCAGCGGGTCGTTGAAGAACACCATCAACCCGTCCCCGGTGAACCGCTCCAGCGTCCCCTCGAACCGGTGGATCAACTCCCCGAGCTCCCGGTGGTAGGTGCCGAGCACCTCCATGACCTCTTCGGGCTCACTGGCCTCGGCGAACGGCGTGAACCCCCGCAGGTCGCAGAAGACCACGACGATCTCGCGACGGTGGCTGCGCAGGAACGAGTCGTCGCCCCCGTCCACGACCAGCTCCGCGAGCTGTGGGGACAGGAACCGGCGGAGCCGGCCAAGTCTTTCGAGCTCCTCGACCTGGGAACGCACCCGGTCGGCGAGCTTCGCGTTCCACTCGGCGAGTTCGGCGGCCTGCCGGCGCACCGTGTCGTGGTAGCGCTTCACGCGCGCCAAGGACGCGACCCGGGCCAGCAACTCGGCCTTGTCGAACGGCTTGGCGACGAAGTCGTCGGCGCCCGCTTCGAGCGCCTTGAGCCGCTCCTGGTCGCCGCTCGCGGTGATCATCACCACCGGCAGGAACGCGAGCCGCTCGTCGGCGCGGATCGCCCGGCACACCTCGTAGCCGTCCATCCCGGGCATCACGATGTCGAGCAGCACGAGGTCGACGTCCTCCGTGGCGAGCGCGTCCAAGGCCTCCGCGCCCGAGCCGGCGGTTCGGATGTCGTAGCCCCTCGGGGTGAGGACCGCCTCGAGGAGCCTGAGGTTGGCCGGCTGGTCGTCGACCGCCAGCACGGTGATCTGCTCAGCCATCGGCAGCACGGACGTATCGACGGACCAGCTCGGGCAGAGCCCGCGTGCTGATCGGCTTCTCGATGTAGCCGTCGAACCCTGCGGAGGAGACCTGCTCACGGTCCGCCGCATGGCGAAGGCGGTGACCGCCACCACCGGCAGCTCCCGACTGCCTGGATGGGCCCGGATCCTGCGCATCGCCTCCGTCCCGTCGATGCCTGGCAGCTGGAGGTCCATGAGCACGAGGTCGACGCCGCCACGGGTCGCCACGTCCACGCCCTCCTCGCCGGACGTGGCGACCACCACGGTGAAGCCGGCGTGCTCGAGCACGTCGCGGACCAGCTTGAGGTTCAGCGCGTTGTCCTCGACGACGAGGACGGTCGGCGGTGCGGTCACCGGAGCTCCGTGGCCCCGGCTGGGGCCGGGTCGAGGACCCCCACGCGGCGCAGGACGTCGAGAAGGTCCTCGCGAGTGACCGGCTTGACCAGGTAGCCGGACGCGCCCATCGCCAGACCACGGCGGGGCTCGTCCACGACCGTCACCAGCACCACCGGGACGTGTGCCGTCGCCGGGTCCTCCTTCATGGCTCGCAGCACGTCCCAGCCGTCGATGGTGGGCAACCGGATGTCCAGCAGGAGCGCCGCAGGCGGCTCGCGTCGTGCCGCGTCCAACGCCTCCTCGCCGTCCTGGCAGCGGCGGACCTCGACCGGCGAGCCGTCGAGGTAGGCAGCCAGCAGCTCGGCGGACCGTAGGTCGTCGTCGGCGATCAGGACGACCGGCCGCCCGCCGTCATGCCCACGACGAGGCCGCTGCCCCCGGGACGTCGACGGCGATCCGACCGGGACCGCGAATCCGAACGTGCTCCCGACCCCGACCTCGCTCTCGAGCCACATCCGGCCGCCGAACAGCTCCACGATCCGACGGGTCAGGGTCAACCCCAGCCCGGTGCCCTCCTCCTTCGGGGCGCCGCGACCGCCCTGCTGGAAGGACTCGAAGATCCGCTCCCGGTCCTCCGGCGGTACGCCGATGCCGGTGTCGGTCACGGTCACCTGCAGTTCCTCCCCGACCCGCCGAGCGGCCACCGTGACCGTGCCGCCGTCCGGGGTGAACTTCACCGCGTTCGTGAGCAGGTTGACCACCACCTGCTTGAACCGCAGCTCGTCGGCGTCGATGGCCCCGACGTCTCCAGGGACGAGTAGCTCCAGGGTGATGCCGTGGTTGACGGCGCGTTGGCGCAGCAGCCCCAGCGAGTACTCCAGGACGGGGGCGACGTCGAACCGCTGAGGGTCGAGCTCCATCTTCCCGGCCTCGATCTTGGACAGGTCGAGGATCTCGTTGAGGAGCTCGAGCAGGTGCCTGCCGGAGTTCCAGATGTCACGCAGGTACTCCGCCTGGCGATCGTTGATCTCGCCGAAGAGCTGGTCCAGAAGGACCTCCGAGAAGCCGATCACCGCGTTCAGCGGGGTCCGCAGCTCGTGCGACATGCTGGCGAGGAACTCCGACTTGTGCCGAGACGCGTCCTCGAGCTCGGCCCGGCTCCGGTCGAGGTCGCGGAACAAGCGGGCATTCAGGATCGCGAGGGCCGACTGGGCGGCGAAGATCTCCAGCATCCGCACCGTCTCCGGACCGAAGTCGCCGGGCACCATCCGGCGGATCACCAGCGCACCCACCATCTGGTCCCGGCGGAGCATGGGTACGGCCAGCACCGAACGCCAGCCGTGTTCGTGCAGGATCCGCAGGTGCGGGTCCAGCGGCACGGTGTCGAGGTCGCTGACGACGAGTGGGCGCCGTTCCAGGGCCGCCCGGCCGACCAGAGTCGAAGCCCGCTCGATCCGCATGCCACGCAGAGCGTCGAGGAGGGCGGCGCTGGTCCCGTAGGCAGCGCGGACCGAGAAGGCGTCCTCCTCCTCGACGTACTCCATGATCGACCCGCCGTCCGTGCCGGTGATCCGCACGGCGTGCGTCACCACGGTCTGCAGCACCTCGTCCAGGTCGAGGATCGAGCTGACCGCGTCACCGACCTCGCGCAAGGACTCCAGCTCCGCCACCTTCGTGGCGAGCTCGGCGGTCCGGGACTCCAAGGCGCCGAGCAGTGCGACGTTCTTCAACGCGATCGCCGCCTGGGCGGCGAAGGCCTCCATCACCTCAGTCGTTCGCTCGTCGAAGGGGTCGACCTCGTTGCGCCACAGCGAGAGGACGCCGACGACGTCGTCATCGACGATCATCGGAGCCGTGAAGAGCGTGCGGTAGCCCGCGAGGCGCTGCAGGTCGAGCCGGCCGTATGCCGGGTCGGCCAGGACATCGGGAATCTGCTGGGTACGGCGGTCCAGCACCACGCGACCGTTCAGCGACGACCGGCTCACCATGACGGGGTGCTCCCGGACATAGTCGAGGAACCCTTGCGGGGTGGGACCGGAGACGCGTGAGAGAACGAAACGATCTCCGCGCACGAGGTACAGCTGCGCGGCATCCGCGCGGCACAGGGCTGCCGCTCGCGCGACGATCGTGTCCAGCACGGAGTCCGGATCCGTCCCCGACCGACCGAGAGCGGAGAGGACTCTCCTTGGTCGCAGCGAACTGCTCGCGGACATCGTGCAGCTCTCGCTCCGTCGTCTGGCCGTCCCCGGGCGCAGCCGCCGCCATGGGTGCCTCCCGCCGCAGAGGTGGTCCACCTACTCACTGCTGACGATGCGCCTCAGAGGTTCCCGTGGGAAGGGACCCAGGGCCTGCCGACGGTTTCCGACCGCCGGCTCCGGATCAGACGCGGCTGACTCGGCCGCCGCGGCGCAGGTGCGTCCAGTCGCCGGACTCCCGCCGCCGGGCGGCGACCGCGGGCTCCGGAGCGGGCTGGTCCTCGGCGACCGGCGCCGGCGGAACGGGCATCTCCGCGACGGGGGTCGGGGGCGTCCAGCGCGGCGGTGGGACGAGCGCGTGCGCGGGCGGCCGCGGACGGGTGCGCAGGTCGGCCAGGAACACGTGCGGCCGGGTCTCGTCGGACTCCGGGGCGTCGTCCGGCTCCGGTTCGGCGGCGATCGGCTCGGGCAGCCGGAGGTCGGCGAGGTCCTTCCACGCCGAGTGCCGCAGGCCGTCGACGACGCAGCGGACACGGGCCAGGCAGCGCCCGCCCTCGTGTCGCCAGCCGAGCAGTTCGCCGAGGTACCAGATGCCGCGGTGGTAGACCTCGACGGGCTGGGGCTCGCCGGCGAATGCGCTCGTCGCCTCCTGCCCTGCCACGAAGCGGACTCTAGGTCGCCGTCCGGTCACGCAGCGGAAGGCGCGCTCGGTCGTGGGACGTGTGTGACGGGGCTGTCACACCGCCCTCCATCGCGGTGCCGGAGGTCACCCCGCGGGCAGGGCGGCCGCGTCCGGCGGGCGTGTACCGTGGAGCTACCGACGCGGGGTGGAGCAGCTCGGTAGCTCGCTGGGCTCATAACCCAGAGGTCGCAGGTTCGAATCCTGCCCCCGCTACTCCTGACGAGGGCCCGGTCGCCACTGGCGGCCGGGCCCTCGTGCTGTTCGCCGCGCACCGTGGAACACGGCCCGCTCGGATGCGGTTTGCTGGCGGCATGGAGACCACCGTGCGCGATGCGCCGGACGCCGACCGGTACGAGATCCGGAACGGCGACCGGCTGCTCGGAATCGCGGCCTACCAGCGCCGCGGTGACGAGATCCGCTTCATCCACACCGAGGTCAACCCCGATGCCGGCGAGTCCGGCCTGGGCAGCCGGCTGGTGCGGGCCGCGCTCGACGACGTCCGCGGCAAGGGGCTGCAGGTCGTGCCGCTCTGCCCGTTCGTCCGCGGCTGGATCGAGCGGCACCCCGACTATGCCGACCTCGTGGCGGACGGACACCGGTGAGCCGTCCGCGCCCCGCCGCTCTCGGCCCGGGGGTCGAGTCCGCCGAGGCCGACCACATCCTCGGCGACCCCGCCGCGCCGGTGACGGTGCTGGAGTACGGCGACTACGAGTGCCCGTACTGCGCCGCCGCGGCCCCCGTGCTGCGTCGGCTGGTCGAGGAGTCCGACGGCCAGGTGCGGCTGATCTTCCGCAACTTCCCGATCGCCGACCGGCACCGGTACGCGCTCACCGCGGCGCTCGCCGCCGAGGCGGCCGGCGCCCAGGGCGCCTTCTGGCCGATGCACGAGTTGCTCTTCGTCAAGCAGGACCGGCTGAACGACGCCTCACTGCGCCACTACGCGGAGATGCTCGGGCTCGACCCCGACCGCATCGTCGGTGAGCCGGCCCAGGCCTTCGGCGACAAGGTCGAGGCCGACTTCGCTGCCGGCCTCGCCGCGGGCGTCGCCGGCACGCCCACGGTGTACGTCGACGGCCGGCAGTTCAGCGGGCGGGTCGAGATCGGCGCGCTGCGCCGCGCGGTCGCGCAGGCGTCAGGCGCGGTCGCCGACGGTGGTGTCGCGGACGAGTCCGGGGTCCAGCCACGGCCGCGGCGGCAGCACCGGTGGTCCCGGCGCGTCCGGTGAGCACAGCGGGAAGCGCTCGCCCAGCACGCGCAGCAGGACGACGCCGAGCACGGCGGCGATCACCGAACCGGTCAGGATGCCGATCGTCGCCTGCTCCTTGAGCGCGCCGTCGTCGAACGCCAGGTCGGCGATGAACAGCGCGATGGTGAAGCCGATACCGGCCAGGGTGGCTCCGGCCATGAGGTGCGACCATCGCACGCCGCCCGGCAGCACGCCCCAGCCCGTGCGCAGCGCGACGGCCGCCCCGGCGGTGATGCCCACGGCGTTGCCGACGACCAGCGCCACCGCGGTGCCGATCGTGACCGACGACGTCGCGGCCGTGCGGAGCGTCTCGCCGTCCAGGCTCACCCCCGCGTTGGCCAGTCCGAAGACCGGCACGACGGCGTAGGCGGTCCACCGGTGCAGCCGGTGCTGCAGCCGGCTGCCGGCCGGGATGGTCGCGGCGACGGCGAGGGCGGCCAGCCGCGCCCGCTCGGGCTCCGGCTGCTCGCGCAGGGCGCGGCCGAAGCTGTGGCTGCGGTCGAACGCCTCGTCGTCCGGAGGGCGCTGCGGCAGCAGCAGGCCGACGACGACGCCGGCGAGCGTGGCGTGCACGCCCGACTCGTGCACGGCGAGCCAGAGGGCGATCCCGGTGAGCACGTACGGCGTGAGCCGCCAGACGCCGAGCCAGCGCAGCGCCAGCAGGAGCAGGATCAGGATCCCCGAGACGACGAGCGCGGTGGGCACCAGCTCGTCGCTGTAGAACACGCGCCATGATCCCGATGGCGCCGATGTCGTCGACGATCGCCAGCGTCAGCAGGAACAGCCGCAGCCGGTCGGGGCAGCGCGGCCCGAACAGCGCGAGGATGCCGAGCACGAAGGCGGTGTCGGTCGACATGACCACGCCCCAGCCGGCGCTCTCCGGGCCCGACGGGTTGAACGCCAGGTAGACGAGCGGCGGGCGTGACCAGGCCGCCCAGGGCGCCGAGGGCCGGCGCGGCGACGGAGCGCCGGTCGCGCAGCTCGCCGGTGGCGACCTCGCGGGTGATCTCCAGGCCGACGACCAGGAAGAACAGCGCCATGAGCGCGTCGTTGACCCAGTGCTGCAGATCGAGGGTGAGCTCGGCGCGGCCGACCCCGACGGTCGCGGGCGTGTGCCAGAAGGACGTCGTAGCTCGCCGACCAC
Source organism: uncultured Actinomycetota bacterium (assembly GCA_963777095.1). Lineage (GTDB taxonomy): Bacteria > Actinomycetota > Actinomycetes > Mycobacteriales > Geodermatophilaceae > CAVZOY01. Next base: position 734,841 of record CAVZOY010000002.1, on the reverse strand, counting down.
GGCGAGTTGGCCCAGGCCAGTGCCATCACCGTCGCGACCAGCAGCAGCGCCGAGCCGCCGGCCTCGGTGCCCATGTACAGCCGCGAGGACGGCGACAGGGTGGGCAGGCTGACCCGGGGAGCGGGGCCCGGCCGCGGCGGCTGGGAGACGGCGGCGTCCGTCACCCGCGACCCCGTGCGGACGTCGTGCTGGGGATCTCACAGCACGTGCTGGCCGTACATCTCCCCGAGCGGGTCGGCGATGAGCTCGATGCGGGCGCCGTCGGGGTCGCGGAAGTAGACCGACACCCCGCTGTGCACCTCGTGCGGGACGCCGGCGTCCGTCAGCCGCTCGACCAGGGCCTCCCAGCGCTCCGGCTCGACGCTGATCGCCATGTGGTGCAGCCCGCCGAGCACCTCGGCGTAGGGGCCGACGCCCAGGCCCGGGAAGTCGAAGAACGCCAGCAGGTTGCCGTTGCCGATGTCGAAGAAGAAGTGCGACGAGCCGGGGTAGTCGCGGTTCTCGATCAGCTCGGTGAGGGGGAAGCCGAGCACGTCCTGGTAGAAGCGGACCGTCCGCTCGACGTCGCTGCTGATCAGGGCGGTGTGGTGCAGGCCGCGGGCAGTGGAGGCGGGGCGCTCCCCGGCCGGCTTGAGGTGGAGCCGGCGGATGCGCTCGCGCTCGGCCTCGAGCGCGGACGGGTCGCGCGTGCCCTCGACGGTGCTCATGACGGCATCCTCCCGGTTCGGCCGGTCCTCCGGCGACCCCTCCAACCGCCGTGCATCCCGAAGGCTTCCCGCACGGCCGCCGGGCGTCTGATGGGATGGCGGTGTCGACGGGGGCGCCTGCGGGCGATGGTGCCCGGACCGCCCCGGGACGAGGAGGCTGACGTGCAGTACGCCGAGTCCGTGCTCGACCTGATCGGCGACACCCCGCTGGTCCGGCTGAGCTCCGTGACCCGTGACCTGGGTCCGGACGCGCCCCTGGTGCTCGCCAAGATCGAGTTCCTCAACCCGGGCGGGTCGGTCAAGGACCGCATCGCCGTGCGCATGGTCGACGCCGCCGAGGCGAGCGGCGCGCTGAAGCCGGGCGGCACGATCGTCGAGCCGACCAGCGGCAACACCGGGATCGGCCTGGCCCTGGTCGCCCAGCAGCGTGGCTACCGCTGCATCTTCGTCTGCCCCGACAAGGTCGCCGAGGACAAGGTCAACACCCTGCGTGCCTACGGCGCCGAGGTCGTCGTCTGCCCGACGGCGGTCGACCCGTCCGACCCTCGCTCCTACTACTCGGTGTCCGACCGGCTGGCCCGCGAGACGCCGAACGCGTGGAAGCCGGACCAGTACTCGAACCCGGAGAACCCGCGCTCGCACTACGAGACGACCGGCCCGGAGATCTGGGCGCAGACCGACGGCCGGGTCACGCACTTCGTCACCGGCGTCGGCACCGGCGGCACGATCAGCGGCACCGGCCGCTACCTCAAGGAGGTCTCCGGCGGCCGCGTGCAGGTGGTCGGCGCCGACCCCGAGGGCTCGGTCTACTCCGGCGGCACCGGCCGTCCGTACCTCGTCGAGGGCGTCGGCGAGGACTTCTGGCCCGACGCCTACGACCGGACGATCGCCGACGAGATCGTCGCCGTCAGCGACGGCGACTCGTTCGCGATGACCCGGCGGCTGGCCCGCGAGGAGGGCCTGCTCGTCGGCGGCTCGTGCGGGATGGCGGCGGCCGCGGCGCTGCGGGTGGCCTCGCGGCTGAGCAAGGACGACGTCGTCGTCGTCCTGCTGCCGGACGGCGGCCGCGGCTACCTGGCCAAGATCTTCAGCGACCGGTGGATGGCCGACTACGGCTTCCTCGGCGCTGCCGGTGGGGGTGGGACCGTCGGCGAGCTGCTCCAGGCCAAGAGCGGGACGACGCCGTCGCTGGTGCACACGCATCCGAACGAGACCGTGCGCGAGGCGATCAACATCCTGCGCGAGTACGGCGTCAGCCAGATGCCGGTGGTCAAGGCGGAGCCGCCGGTGACGGCGGGCGAGGTGGTCGGCGCGGTGGAGGAGAAGGCGCTGCTCGATGCGCTGTTCACCGGCGAGGCCAAGCTGTCGCACCGGGTGGAGCGGCACATGTCGCGCCCGCTGCCGATCATCGGCTCCGGCGAGGCGGTGTCCGCGGCGGTCGAGGCCCTCGGATCGGCGGACGCGCTGCTGGTGCACGTGGACGGCAAGCCGGCCGGCGTCGTCACGCGGCAGGACGTGCTCGGGCACCTGGCGGGGGTGGCGACGTGAACCGCGACGACGACGCCCGAGCGAGCATCGCAGCGAGGAACGAGCGAGGAGCGGAACGAGGGCGGAGTCGAGCCGACGAGCAGGGCTTCAACACGCGGGCCATCCACGCCGGGCAGGAGCCCGACCCGGCCACCGGCGCGGTCATCCCGCCGGTGCACCTGACGACCACGTACAAGCAGGACGGCGTCGGCGGGCTGCGCGGCGGCTACGAGTACAGCCGCAGCGGCAACCCCACGCGGGACGCGCTGCACGAGGCGCTCGCCGCGCTGGAGGAGGGGACGACGGCGCTGGCGTTCGCGTCCGGCCTCGCCGCGGAGGACACCCTGCTGCGCACCGTGTGCCGGCCGGGCGACCACGTCGTCCTCGGCGGGGACGCGTACGGCGGCACGTTCCGGCTGATCTCCCGCGTCCTGTCGGAGTGGGGCCTGGAGTACACGCCGACGCACCTCGACGACCCGGACGCGATCCGCGCCGCGATGCGGCCGACCACGCGGGTGATCTGGTGCGAGACGCCGAGCAACCCGCTGCTCAACGTCACCGACATCGAGCTGGCCGCGTCGGTCGCGCACGACCGCGGCGCGCGGCTCGTCGTCGACAACACGTTCGCCACGCCGTACCTGCAGCGGCCGCTGACGCTGGGCGCGGACGTCGTCGTCCACTCGACGACGAAGTACCTCGGCGGGCACTCCGACGTGGTCGGGGGCGCGCTGGTCACCCGCGACGCCTCGCTCGGCGAGCGGCTGGCCTACAACCACAACGCCATGGGCGCGGTGGCCTCGCCGTTCGACTCGTGGCTGGTGCTGCGCAGCCTCAAGACGCTCGGCGTCCGGATGGACCGGCACTCGGCCAACGCGGCGCGGATCGTCGAGTTCCTGCTCGACCACCCGGCCGTCGCGTCGGTGCTGTACCCGGGGCTGCCGTCGCACCCCGGCCATGACATCGCGGCTCGGCAGATGTCCGGCTTCGGCGGGATGGTCTCGTTCCGGCTCCGCGGCGGCGAGGACGCCGCGCTGAAGGTGTGCGACCGCGCGCGGGCTGTTCACGCTGGCCGAGTCGCTGGGCGGCGTCGAATCGCTGATCGAGCACCCGGGCCGGATGACCCACGCCAGCGCCGCAGGCTCGCCGCTCGAGGTGCCCGGCGACCTGGTGCGGCTGTCGGTGGGCATCGAGGACGTCGAGGACCTGCTCGCCGACCTCGACCAGGCGCTCGCCTGAGGCCTTCGCGGGTGTTTCTCGCGGTTCCCGGGTCCTGCAGCACCGGCTGAGCGCGAAGAACACCCGAGAAGCGCGCCGGAGTGTCCGGACGGCGCCGTCCGGGCAGGGGAGGGGCATGACGCAGATCCCCGCAGCGCAGCTCCCCGGCGGCGGCAGCATGCCCCTGCTCGGCTTCGGCACGTGGCAGATCAAGGGCCAGGAGTGCTACGACGCCGTCCGCAAGGCCCTGGACGTCGGCTATCGCCACCTCGACACCGCGACCGTCTACCGCAACGAGGACCAGGTCGGCCGGGCACTGGCCGACTCCGGGGTCCCGCGCGACGAGGTCTTCGTGACGACGAAGGTGCCGCCGAAGTCCCGCGACCCCCGGCAGACCCTCGACGAGTCGCTGAGCAACCTCGGCACCGACCACGTCGACCTGTGGCTCATCCACTGGACCGAGGGCGACAGCGCCCACGAGGACCTCTGGCAGGCGCTCCTCGACGCGAAGAAGGAGGGCCGCGCCCGCGACGTCGGCGTCAGTAACTACTCGCCGGACCAGATCGACCGCCTGGTCGAGGAGTCCGGGCAGCAGCCCGCCGTCAACCAGATCGAGTGGGCGCCGACCCTGTACGACGAGGAGATCGCGCGCTGGCACGAGCAGCGCGGCATCGTGCTCGAGGGCTACAGCGCGCTGAAGAACACTGACCTCGACGATCCGGTGCTCCGCGTGATCGCCGACGCGCACGGCGTCACGACCGCGCAGGTTCTGCTGCGGTGGCACCTCGACCACGGCTTCGTGGCCATTCCGAAGTCGGTCACCCCGGAGCGGATCGAGGCCAACTTCGCCGTCACCGGGTTCTCCCTGGACGAGGACGAGCTGCACCGGATCGACGGGCTGGCGAGCGACAGGTGAGGATGCGTCCATGACGCTCGGCACACGCACGCTCGGTCAGGGGTTCACGGTCTCGACGCTCGGCCTCGGTTGCATGGGGATGAGCCAGTCCTACGGGACGGCGGACCGCGACGAGTCCATCGCCACGATCCACCGCGCGCTCGAGCTGGGCGTGACCTTTCTCGACACCGCCGACGTGTACGGCGAGGGCCACAACGAGGAGCTCGTCGGCCAGGCGATCGCCGGGCGCCGCGACGAGGTGCAGCTCGCGACCAAGTTCGCGATGTCACGCCGCGACGGGAAGCCGAACACGATCGACGGCCGGCCCGAGTACGTGCGGCAGAGCATCGACGCCAGCCTGCGCCGGCTGGGCGTCGACTCCGTCGACCTCTACTACCAGCACCGCGTCGACCCGGACCGTGCCCATCGAGGACACCGTCGGCGCCATGGCCGAGCTCGTGCAGCAGGGCAAGGTGCGCCACCTCGGGCTGTCGGAGGCCAGCGCCACGTCGATCCGCCGTGCGGCCGCCGTCCACCCGATCACGGCGCTGCAGAGCGAGTGGTCGCTGTGGACCCGCGACCTGGAAGTCGTCGGGGATGGTGGGCGGGGGGAGGACTCAGTGTTGGGCGTCGCGCGCGAGCTCGGCATCGGGATCGTGCCGTACAGCCCGCTCGGTCGCGGCTTCCTGACCGGCACGATCACCAGTCGCGAGCAACTCGACGAGGACGACTTCCGCACCAGCCACCCGCGCTTCCAGGAGGACACGCTGCAGGCGAACCTGCGCCTGGTAGAGGCGGTGCAGGGGATGGCGGCGGACAAGGGAGTGACCGCGGCGCAGCTCGCACTGGCCTGGGTTCTCGCGAAGGGGCCGGACGTCGTCCCGATCCCGGGCACGAAGCGTCGCCGCTACCTCGAGGACAACGTCGCGGCGGCGGACATCGAGCTCACGGCCGACGACCTGTCCCGCCTCGAGGAGATCGCCCCGCCCGGCGTCGCGGCCGGCGGGCGTTACCGCAACCAGCCGCCCGGCTACGGCGAGAGTCCCGAGAAGGTCGCGTGACCGTCGATCCGAACTGCGGCGTCGCGCACGGCCACGAAGCGGGGCGGCCGACCGACCGCGTGCTGGTCGCCGTCTTCGCCTCGCCGGTCGCCGCGGCGCTGACCCGGTACGCCGCGGACCTCGGCTTCCGCACGGTGCTGGTCGAACCGGACGGCGGTCGACATGTCGACATGTCGACCGACGTCGTGGCCCGCGGATTCGCCGAGGTGGGCGACGAGCTCGCGGCGGGGACGGCGGACGTCGTCGTCACCGACCACCACCGCGACGAGCTCGGCGAGCTGCTCCGCGACGCGCTGGCCTCTCCCACCCGCTGGATCGGCCTCATGGGCAACCCCCGGCACGAGGGACCGCACGTCGCCGCACTCACCGCGCTGGGCGTCCCGCCGGAGGAGATCGCCCGGGTGCACCGGCCGATCGGGCTGGACATCGGCTCGAAGACCCCGCCGGAGATCGCGATCTCCACCCTCGCCGGCCTGCTCGCCGACCGCAGCGGACGGTCCGGCGGCTTCGTGCACGCCCGCTGACCGTGCCCGCCGACGTCGTCCTCGGTGCCGACGTCGGCACCAGCGGCCTGAAGGTCGTCGCCCTGTCGGTGGACGGCGAGGTCGTCGCCGAGGGGGAGAAGGGCTACGGCTACGCGTCGCCGCAGTCCGGCTGGGCGGAGTCGGACGTCGGCGTGCTGGCGGCAGGCGCTGGACGACGTCCTCGACCGGCTGGGGCTGGCGCGGACGGCGGGTGCTGGGCGATCGGCCTGGCCGGGCAGATGCACGGCGCGGTGCTGGTCGACCCGGCCGGCCAAGCCCTGGCGCCCGCACTGCTGTGGCCGGACTCCCGCGCCCTCGCCGAGCTGGCCCGGTGGCGGGCGCTCCCGGCCGACGATCGCGCCGCGCTGGCCAATCCGCTCGCGCCCGGCATGACCGGCCCGATGCTGGCCTGGCTCGCCGGGCACCGCCCCGACCTGGTCGACCGCGCCGCCGCCGTCCTGATGCCCAAGGACGCCCTGCGCGCCACCCTGCTGCCCGGATCGCCGCTGGTCACCGACCGCAGTGACGCCTCGGCCACCCTGCTCTGGGACGTCGCCGCCGACGGCTGGTCGGCCGCCGCGGTCCGCGCGGCGGGCGTCGAGCGGGGCCTGCTCCCCGCCGTCCGCCCCTCCACCGAGGTCGTGGGCGAGCTGTCCCGCGCGACGGATCGGATCCCGGTCGTGGTGGGCGGGGCGGACACGCCTGTGGCGATGCTGGCGGCCGGCGTGCGGGACGGGCTGCAGATCAACCTCGGCACCGGCGCCCAGGTGCTGCGCCCGGGCGTCCAGCCGGTGCCGGACGCGGACCCCGTCGCGCACCTCTACGCCGACGTCGAGGGCGGCTGGTACGCGATGGCGGCGCTGCAGAACGGCGGGTCGGCGTGGGCGTGGGTGGCGAGGATGCTCGACGTCCCTGAGGTCCAGTTCTTCGAGCTCGCCGCGTCGGCACCGGCCGGTGCCGGCGGAGTGAGCTTCTCGCCCTGGCTCATCGGCGAGCGGGGCGGGCTGGCGCAGCCGGAGGACCGGGCGCTGTTCAGCGGCCTGTCGGCGAGCACGACCCGCGCCGACCTGGCCCGCGCGGCGGTGGAGGGGGTGGTCTGGGCGATCGGACGGGCGGTGCGGCTGCTCGGGGACTCAGGGGACGGCGAGGTGGTGCTCACCGGTGGTGGCGGGCGGGCGTCCGTCGTCCGCACGCTGCTCGGGGAGGTGCTGGGCCGGCCGATCACCTGGCGACCGCTGCGCAGCGCGTCGGCGACCGGCGCGGCCGTGCTGGCCGCCCGGGGGATCGGGCTGGAGCTCAGCCCGCAGGCTTGAGGATGCCCAGCGCGGCGTCGTGCAGGGCGCCGTTGGTGGCCAGGGCGCTGCCGCCGGACGGCCCGGGCGCCCCGGTGACGTCGGTGAACCGGCCCCCGGCCTCGCGGACGATGACGTCGATCGCGGCGAGGTCCCATACCGAGACCTCGGGCTCGCAGGCGACGTCGATCGCGCCCTCGGCGAGCAGCGCGTAGGACCAGAAGTCGCCGTAGGCGCGGGTCCGCCAGACCGACCGGGTCAGGTCGAGGAAGCCGTCGAGCATGCCCCGCTCCTCCCACCCCGTGAGGCTCGAGTAGGAGAGGCTGGCGTCGGCCAGGTTCGTCACGTTCGAGACGCGGCAGCGGATGGCCGACTCCAGGCGCCGTCCGGTCCAGGCGCCGACGCCCTTGGCCGCCCACCAGCGCCGGTTCAGCGCCGGGGCCGACACCATTCCGACGACCGGCTCGTCGCCGTCGAACAGGGCGATGAGCGTCGCCCAGACCGGCACCCCGCGGACGAAGTTCTTCGTGCCGTCGATGGGGTCGAGCACCCAGCGGCGCTGCCCCGAGCCCGTCGTCCCCAGCTCCTCGCCGAGGACGGCGTCGCGGGTGCGGGCACGGGAGAGGGTGATCCGGAGCTGCTCCTCGACCGCCCGGTCGGCGTCGGTCACCGGCGTCAGATCGGGCTTGGTGTCGACCTTGAGGTCCAGCGCCTTGAAGCGGTCCATGCTGATCGAGTCGGCCTGGTCGGCGAGCACGTGCGCCAGGTGCATGTCCCCGTTGTAGTCACGGCCCGGCGTCATGAGCACCCAACCTAGCGGGCGCGGGCGACGGGGGCCGGTTGCCGGGGTCGTACGGCCCGCCGCGGATACCGTTCGGGCGTGGACGCGGCGACGATCGTCGGCCTGCTGGCCGACCCGACCCGGCTCAAGGTGGTCGCCGCGCTCGCCCTCGGCGCGGACACGATCGAGGACGTCGCCCGCGCCGCCGACCTGCCGCTCAAGGACGTCGCCCTGGCCGCGCGCCGGCTGAGCCGCAACGGGCTGGTCCGCCGCGACGGGCGCCGACTGGAGCTGCTGGCCGACCGGTTCCAGGCCGCGGCCCGCGCCGCGGCGGAGTCCGTGCCGCCGCCCGAGCGGCTCTCCGACGACCCGACCGAGGCCGCCGTCCTGTCCGCGTTCGTCCGCGACGGCCGGCTGACGTCGATCCCCGCGCAGCGGACGAAGCGCCTGGTGGTGCTGCACCACCTGCTGCGGGTCTTCGAGCCCGGCGTCCGTTATCCGGAGCGCGAGGTCAACGCCCTGCTCGCCGTCTGGCACCCGGACGTCGCCGCGCTGCGCCGGTACCTGGTCGACGAAGGACTGCTGACCCGCGAGGCGGGCGTCTACTGGCGCAGCGGGGGATACGTCGACGTCTGAGCGCGCTCTCCGAGACTCAGTAGCCGGGGCCGACCTGGCCGACGGCGTCCAGGAGCCGGCGGAAGCTCTCCAGCCGCTCGCGGCGCGCCGGCGGTCCGGCGGCGGCCCACCCGTCGAGCGCGCAGTCCGGGTCGTCGGCGGTGTGCCCGCACATCGGCGGGCAGTCGACGGCGGCCTCGGCCATGTCGTCGAAGGCCTGCAGGACGTCGTCCGCGGTGACGTGCGCCAGCCCGAACGACCGGATGCCGGGGGTGTCGATCACCGTTCCGCCGGCGGGCAGGTCCAGCAGGACGGCGGACGACGACGTGTGCCGCCCCTTGCCCACCTTGCTGACGTCGCCGGTGGCGCGGAAGGCGTCGGGCACCAGCCGGTTGACCAGCGTCGACTTGCCCACGCCGGACTGGCCGACCAGCACGCTCATCTGCGCCTCGAGGCGCGCCAGCAGCTCGTCCAGGGGTGCCTCGCGGGACATCCCGATCGACTCCACCTCCAGCCCCGCGTACCGGTCGTGCAGCGGCTGCGGACTGCCGAGGTCGGTCTTGGTCAGGCACAGCAGCGGCCGCAGCCCGCCCGCGTACGCCGCGACCAGGCACCGGTCGATGAACCCCATGACCGGCTCGGGGTCGGCCACCGAGGTCACGATCACCAGCTGGTCGGCGTTGGCGACGACCACGCGCTCGGTCGGGTCGGTGTCGTCGGCGGTGCGGCGCAGCACGGTCGCCCGCTCCTCGATGTGCACGATCCGCACCAGGGTGTCGGGGCGGCCGCTGGTGTCGCCGACCACGCGCACCTGGTCGCCCACGACCACCCCGTGCCGGCCGAGCTCCCGGGCGCGCATCGCGGTGAGCTCGAGCGGACCGCCGTCCGGTCCCTCGATCCGCACGGTCATCCGGCCCCGGTCGACCGCGGTCACCAGCCCGGGGACGGCGTCGCCGTGGGTGGGTCGCTGCCGCGTGCGCGGGCGGGAACCACGGCGGCTCGGCCGCACGCGGACGTCGTCCTCGTCCCAGCTGCGGGGACTCACGGCGCGCCCCCGCTCAGGTGTCCGCCCCCACCGGCTCGCCGAGCATCCCGGCCCACCGCACCCGGAAGTCCGGCAGCGTCTTGCTGACGGCACCCGGGTCCTGCACCCGGACCCCGTCGGTGGCGAGGCCGAGGACGGCGGCGGCCATCACCATCCGGTGGTCGGCGTAGGAGTCCAGCAGCGCCGGACGCCGGGGCCCGGGGTTGATGACGAGCCCGTCGGGGAGCTGCTCGACGGTGGCGCCGACGGCGGTGAGCACCTCGTCGAGCGCCTGGAGGCGGTCGGTCTCGTGCCCGCGCAGGTGCCCGATGCCGGTCAGCCGCGACTCGCCGTCGGCCAGCGCACAGAGTGCCGCCAGCACCGGGGTCAGCTCGCCGACCTGGGACAGGTCGGCGACGAGCGGGTCGATCCGGTCGGCGCCGGTCACCTCCAGCCCGTCGCCGGTGCGCTGCACGCCCGCGCCCATCTGCGCGAGCAGCCGGTCGAGCTGGGCGCCCGGCTGGGTCGTGACCGAAGGCCAGTCGCGCACCGTCACGCGTCCGCCGGTGACCAGTGCGGCGGCGAGGAACGGCGCGGCGTTGGACAGGTCCGGCTCGACGACGCGGTCCATCGCGCCGATCGGTCCCGGCGACACCCGCCAGCCCCGCTCGGTCGTCTCGACGTCGACGCCGTGCTCGCGCAGCGTCGTCACGGTCATCTCGACGTGCGGCATCGACGGGACGCCGCCCGCCAGCGCCAGGTCGATGCCCTCGTCGAAGCGGGCCGCGGCGAGCAGCAGGCCGGAGACGATCTGCGAGGACTCGCTCGCGTCGACGGTCACCGCGCCGCCGCGGACGGAGCCCCTGCCGTGCACCGTGAACGGCGCCCGGCCCCGGCCGTCGTCGTCGATCCGGACGCCGAGGTCGCGCAGCGCCGCGAGAAGGCCGGCGTTGGGGCGCTCGTGCAGGCGCTCGTCGCCGTCGATGCGCACCGGCCCGTCCGCGAGTGCGGCCACGGGCGGCAGGAACCGCAGGATCGTGCCGGCCAGTCCGGCATCCACCTCCGCCGGACCACGCAGCGGCCCCGGCGTGACCACCAGGTCCTCGCCGTCGTCGGCCAGGTCCACACCGAGCGCCCGCAGGGCGTCGGCCATCAGGTCGGTGTCGCGGGCCCGCAGCGGCCGCACCAGCCGGCTCGGCCCGTCGGCGAGCGCGGCGAGCACCAGCGCCCGTGCGGTCAGGGACTTGGACCCGGGCAGGGCGACGACGGCGTCGACCGGCGTCGGGCGGTGCGGCGTCGTCCAGACCTCGTCCACGCTGCACATCCTGCCTTCTGCGGCCGGACCGTCGGTGGTCACACCTACAGTCAGGGGCGCACCGCCGGACCGGGAGGGGATCCACATGTGCGGGCGCTACGCCGCCACCCGCAAGCCCGAGGACCTCGTCGTCGAGTTCGAGGCCGTGCCGGCCGGGGGCCAGTCGGCCCTGCCGGCCGACTACAACGTCGCCCCGACCAAGGACGTGCACGTCGTCCGCTGGAAGAAGGAGCGCGACGACGCCGGCAAGGCCACCGGCGAGGGCCATCGGGAGCTCAAGGTCGTCCGGTGGGGCCTGGTGCCGTCCTGGGCGAAGGACATGTCCGTCGGCAACCGGCTGCTCAACGCCCGCGTCGAGTCGCTCACCGAGAAGCCTGCCTTCCGCAAGGCCGCCCAGTCGCGGCGCTGCCTGGTGCCGGCCGACGGCTGGTTCGAATGGGCCAAGCGGCTGGACTCGCCGACCAAGCAGCCCTACTACGTGACGCCGCAGGACGGGTCGACGCTCGCCTTCGCCGGGCTCTACGAGGTCTGGGGCCGGGGCGACGACCGGCTCTACACCTGCACCGTGGTCACCGCCCCGGCCGTCGGCGTGCTCGAGGAGATCCACTCCCGGATGCCGCTGGTGCTGCCCCCCGACCGCTGGGCCGCCTGGCTGGATCCGCAGCGCGAGGACGTCGGGGAGCTGACCGCGCCGACTCCGCCCGAGGTCGTCGAGGCGCTGGAGCTGCGACCGGTCAGCACGCGGGTGAACAACGTGGCCAACAACGGCCCTGAGCTGCTCGCCCGCGAGGAGACGGTCAGCGAGCCGGCCGACCAGCCCGCTCTCTTCTGACGTGGCCGACGCCGTCCGCGACGACGCCGCGACCCCGGCGCAGGCCGTCGGCGCGCTGCCCGGCTGGGTCGCCGCCGCGGTCACCTTCCTGTGCTCGGGCGCCGTTCTGGTGCTGGAGATCGTCGGGCTGCGGCTGATCGCCCCGTACGTCGGCGTCACGCTGCAGACCAGCACCGCCGTCATCGGCTTCGCGCTGGCCGCCATCGCGATGGGCGCCTACGCCGGGGGCATGACCGCCGACCGCAGCGACCCGCGGCGGCTGATAGCGCCGCTGATGGTGGGTGGCGGCGCGCTGATCGTCGCCGTCCTGCCGCTCGTGCGGTTCACCGGCTCCGTGCTCGCCGGTACCGATGCCGGGGGAGTGCTGCTGCTCGCCGCGATCGCGGTGGTGGTCCCTGCCGCGCTGCTCTCCGCGGTGCCGCCGATGGTCGTCAAGCTGCAGCTGGCGAGCCTCACCGAGACCGGCTCGGTCGTCGGCCGGCTCTCGGGCATCGGCACGCTGGGCGCCATCGCGGCCACGTTCGCCACCGGTTTCGTCCTCGTGGCGCTCCTGCCGAGCAGCGTCATCCTCGTGGCCACGGGCGTGGTCACCCTGCTGGCCGGGGTGGCCGTCGGGTTGTTCCTGCGGCGCAGCGGGAGCGGCGCCGGCCGCGTGCCGCCCGGTCTGCTGGTGCTGGCCGTCGTGGGCGCCGGCCTCGCGGCCGTCGCTCCGACGCCGTGCGAGGAGGAGACCGCGTACCACTGCGCCCGCGTCGTGGCCGATCCCGAGCGGGACACCGGCCGGGTGCTCGTGCTCGACACCCTCCGGCACTCCTACGTGGACGTCGACGACCCGACCCACCTGGAGTTCGAGTACGTCCGCGCGATCGCCTCGACCGTGGAGGCGGTGTTGCCCTCGGGGGAGCCGATCTCGGCGCTGCACCTGGGCGGTGGCGGGCTGACCCTGCCCCGGTGGCTGGCCGAGACCCGTCCGGGCACCGACAGCCTCGTGCTCGAGGTCGACCCGGGCGTGGTCGTCGATCGACCGCGAGCAGATGGAGCTCCGGACGTCCGACGAACTGCAGGTGCGGGTCGTCGACGCCCGCGTCGGTCTCGCCGACGAGACGCCGGGCAGCCGCGACCTCGTCGTCGGCGACGCCTTCGGCGGGCTGTCGGTGCCGTGGCAGCTGACCACCCGGGAGTCGTTGGAGCTGGTCGACCGCGCGCTGACCGACGAGGGCGTCTACGCGGTCAACCTCATCGACCACCCGCCGCTGCGCTTCGTCCGCGCCGAGCTCGCCACGATGCGCGCGGTCTTCCCGCACGTCGTGCTGCTGGCCCGCGCGCCGGTGCTGGCGGGGGAGGACGGCGGCAACGTCGTCGCCGTCGCCTCCCGCTCGCCGCTGCCGGTCGACCGGCTGCGAGGAGACGCTGCCCGACTTCGACCTGGCCTGGCAGGTGGCGGAGGGCGACGAGCTCGACCGCGTTCGTCGGCGACGCCGCGGTGCTCACCGACGACCACGCCCCGGTCGACCAGCTCCTCACGCCCTACGGCTCTTGAGCGGTCAGCGGCCGATCGGCGCCGTCCGGCCGCGGGTGAGCCGGACGAGCTCCGCGGGCGGCAACTCCACCTGCAGCCCGCGCCGTCCGGCGCTGACCATGACGGTCGGGAAGTCCAGCGCGGAGGCGTCGACCACGGTCGGCAGCGCCTTGCGTTGGCCGAGCGGGCTGATCCCGCCGACGACGTAGCCGGTGGCCCGCTCCGCGTCGGCCGGCTCGGCCATGGCGGCCTTCCGGCCCCCGACCGCGGCGGCGAGCGCCTTGAGGTCCAGCGTGCCGCTCACCGGGACGACGGCCACCGTGAGCGCGCCGTCCACCCGCGCGACGAGCGTCTTGAACACCTGCCGCGGATCGGCGCCGAGGGCGGCGACCGCCGCCTCGCCGTGACCGACCTCCGCGGAGTGCTCGGGGTCGTAGGAGCGCAGGGTGTGCGCCACCTTCGCCCGCTCGAGGGCCTTCACCGCCGGGGTCGCCGCCACGGCGGCGGAGCCTAGCGAGCAGGTTCCGGGCGACCGGGAATCGTCGCCGTCCACACCGGTGTTGCACGACCCGTGACCAGCACCGTCTCGAACGTCCGAGCGAGGGTCGCGCGCCGACGGCCACCCGGCCGCCCCGATGCCGCGCGACTAGGATCGACCGAAGTGGCGCCCCGTTCCCCGGGGCACCGGAGAGGACGGTCGGTGGCTGAGGACCCCGCGGAGCAGACGCCCGTACCGGGCGCCCCGGTCGACGTGCCGGAGGCGGACGAGGGTGGCAGCCGCACCGAGGCAGCCGAGACCCGCGCCGAGCGCGACGCCCGCTTCGAGCGCGACGCCCTGCCCTACCTCGACCAGATCTACCCGGCTGCCCTGCGGATGACCCGCAACCCGGCCGACGCCGAGGACCTGGTCCAGGAGACGTTCGTCAAGGCCTACTCCGCGTTCCACCAGTTCGCCGAGGGCACCAACCTCAAGGCCTGGCTGTACCGGATCCTGACGAACACGTACATCAACAGCTACCGCAAGAAGCAGCGGCAGCCGCAGCAGTACCCCACCGAGCAGGTGCAGGACTGGCAGCTCTACGCCGCCGAGGAGCACACCTCCTCCGGCCTGCGCTCCGCCGAGATCGAGGCGCTGGACCACCTGCCGGACTCCGACATCAAGGAGGCCCTGCAGCAGCTGCCGGAGGACTTCCGGCTCGCGGTCTACCTGGCGGACGTCGAGGGCTTCTCCTACAAGGAGATCGCCGAGATCATGGGCACGCCGATCGGCACCGTGATGTCGCGGCTGCACCGCGGCCGGCGGGGACTGCAGAAGCTGCTGGCCGACTACGCGCGCGAGCGAGGCTTCGTCCGCGCGGGAGCCGGCGAGGAGGCGTCATGACCGACGACCAGGCCGGCGGCCCGCTCGAGATCAACTCCTGCGACGACGTCCTCGTCCACGTCTTCGAGTTCCTCGACCACGAGACCGACGACGCCCGCCGGGCGCAGATCGCCGAGCACCTCGAGGACTGCTCCGCGTGCCTGCGCGAGTTCGGCATCGAGCAGGAGTTCAAGGCCCTGGTCCGCCGCCGCTGCGGTGGCGACGTCCCGCCGCCGGGACTCAAGGACCGCATCAAGCTCCAGCTGACCAGCGTCTCCTTCGAGGAGGACGGCACCAAGGTCAGCGTGCAGAAGGTCTCGGTGGAGAAGCCGGCCGACGCCGGCTGACTCCACAGACGCAGAACGGCCCCGCACCTTCTGGTGCGGGGCCGTTCGCGCGTTCAGGCGTAGAAAGTCACGCGTTGGGGCGCTTGCCGTGGTTGGCCTTGCTCCCCTTGCGGGAGCGACGCTTGCGTCCACGCTTGGACATCGCTGCCCTCCTCTCGTGCTGTCGTCGGACCGTCGATCACGGGCCGGGGACGCGCGCGGGAGGTGCGCACGGCCGCCGGAACCGCCAAGCTGACCCCGCAAGCCTCTCACGGGGAGTGCCCGGCAGCGGTGCCGGGCGGAGGCGTTGCGGGAGGACCGTCAGGTGGCACTGCCCGGTATCGAGAGCGTCCTGGTCGCCGGACGCGGCCCCGCGGCCTGCGCGGTGATCTCCGCGTGCGCGCGGCTCGGGGTGAAGTCCGTGGCGGTGCACTCGGAGGCCGAGCGGTCCGCACGGCACGTCCGGCTGGCCGACGACGCCGTCCTGCTCGGGCCCGCGCCGGCGGCCGAGTCCTACCTCGCGGTCGACCGGATCGTCGAGGCGGCACGGCGCAGCGGAGTGGACGCGGTCCTGCCCGTACCGCCCGCGCTGGCCGGCAACGCGCGGCTGGCCGGCGCCGTCCTGGCCGCCGACCTGATCTGGGTCGCGCCCGAGCCCGAGGTGCTCGACCGGCTCGGCGGCGACGGCGTGGAGCCGGCCAGCGAGCGCGGGTTCCTCGCCTGGGTCACCGACGAGGGCCTGCAGTTCACGACCGCCGTCGAGCGCGACCGGGCCGCAGGCATCGCCCGCGTCTCCTGGACTCCGGAACGTCCCGCCGCCCTGCCCGCGGCCGCCCGCCGCCTGGCCGACGTCGGCTGGCGCGGGCTGGTCACCGTCGGCGTCGCCCCCGACGGCGATCTGGCCGAGGTGGCCGCCGGCTTCTCGCTCGACATGGCCGTGCTCGAACGGGCCCACCGGGTGGACGCCGTCGAACTCGCCCTGCGCAGCGCCGTCCGCGGCCGACCCGACACCGCGCCACCGGCCCCGGGTGAGCCGCGGGCCGCCGTCGCCGTCCAGCTGCGCTCCACTCTGCCCCCGGGCGAGGCCGGCACGGTGACCGGGCGCCTGCCCAGCGTCGACCGTCCGGCCGCGACCGACGGCGCGGAGGTGGTCGCCGTGCACGGCTACGACCGTGGCGACCGCCTCGACGGCTGGTACGACGCGCTGCTGGCCACGATCAGCGCCGGCGGCCCCGACGTCGCCACGGCCGCGACGGGGGCGAGCAGCCTGCTGGCGGGGCTGCCCGAGACCGGTGTGCCGCACGACGTCGCGGAGGTGTGCGCGGTGCTCGATCGGCTGGCCAGCGGGCATCCGGCGGAGGTGCGCTGATCAGGCCGCACGGCTCCCTCGCGTGGCCGTGCCAGGATGACGCGGACGGCAGAACTCGAGCGAGGAGTAGACCTGGTGGCGGTCGAGGAGATCCACGCCGAGATGGTCTCCAGCGTCTGGAAGGTGCTGGTCGCGCCGGGCGTCCAGGTCGCCGCCGGCGACACCCTGGTGATCCTCGAGTCGATGAAGATGGAGATCCCCGTCCTCACCGAGCGGGCCGGCACCGTGCAGGAGCTGCACGTGACCGAGGGCGAGGTCCTCCAGGAGGGCGACCTGATCGCCACCGTCGTCGACGGCTGAGCCCGGCCGCACGAAGACGCCCCCGCGGCGCGAGGGCTCCCGCTGACGCCGTCCGTCGAGTAAGCCTTCGGCCATGCGCTCGCCGGAACTGCTCGTCATCGGGGCCGGCCCGTACGGGCTCGCCGTCTCCGCTCACGCCCGGGACAACGGGATCGACACGGTCACGCTCGGGACGCCGATGGGGTTCTGGCGCGACCACATGCCGGCCGACATGTTCCTCCGGTCGGGTTCCGACTGGCACCTCGACGCGGCCGGGGAACACACCTTCGAGGCCTACCTGGCCGAGCGAGGGATCGCGCCCGCCGACGTCGAGCCGATCCCGATCTCCGTCTACCTCGACTACGCCGACTGGTTCACCGCGCAGAAGGGGCTGGCGGTCGACGACCTCCGGGTCCGACGGCTGCGACGGGCCGACGGCCGGTTCGTCGCCGAACTGGTCGACGGTCGGCACATCGAGGCCGACGCGGTCGTGGCGGCTCCCGGCATCGCCGGCTTCGCCGCGCTGCCGCCCTGGGCCTCGTCGTTGCCCGACTCCCGCCGGGCGCACACGGTCGACCTCGTGTCGTTCGACCGGCTCTCCGGGGCTCGGTGCCTGATCGTCGGTGGACGGCAGAGCGCGTACGAGTGGGCGGCGCTGCTCTGCGACGCCGGCGCCCAGCGCGTCGACGTGGTCCACCGGCACGACGTCCCCCGGTTCGCGCCCGCGGACTGGTCCTTCGTCGACGCCCACATCGACGAGACGCTGCGGACGCGGGGCTGGTGGCGCGCCCTGCCGCCCGCCGAGCGGGAGCGGATCGTCCGCCGGTTCTGGGAGGTCGGCCGGCTCACCCTGGAGCCGTGGATCCCGCCGCGCCTCGACGGGCGGGTGCACCGCCGGCCCGGCACCTCCGTGGTGCACGCCGACGACGACGGACAGGTGGCGCGCGTGACGCTGTCCGACGGGGAGCGGCTCGACGTGGACTTCGTGGTGTTCGCGACCGGCTACCGCGCCGACCTCGCGACCGTGGGCTACCTGGCCGGGCTCGTCGGCGACGAGGTCGTCGTCCAGGACGGGTTCCCGGTCCTCGACGAGTCCTTCGGCAGCACCGCGCCGGGCCTCTACGTCACGGGGTTCGCGTCGACGCGCGACTTCGGCCCGTTCTTCGGGTTCGTGCGCGGCGCCGTCCCCACCGCCTCGCTGGTCGTCCAGGACCTGCTCGCCCGGCCCTGACGCGTCACCGCTCCAGCTCGAGCGCGTAGACCAGCAGGTCGACGCCGGGCGCCGGGGACCAGTCGCGCTCCGGCAGGCGCCGGAAGCCGAGCCGCTCGTAGAGCCGGTGCGCCGCAGTCATCCGCGGATCGGTCGACAGCACCATCCGGCGCTTGCCGGCGGCCCGCGCCCGCTCCAGGCAGGTGCGCACCAGCAGCTCGCCGACCCCGTGCCCGCGGGTGGCCGGGTCGACGACGAGCATCCGGAACGCCGCCTCCTCGTCGGACTCGGTGACCTCGCCGAACTCGCCGTCGAGCACGAGCGCGACGCTTCCCACGACCCGGCCGTCGGCGTCCCGCGCGATCAGGAGCTCGGCCTGCGAGGCCCGCCCGGCGACGTCGGCCAGCTGGCTGACGTACCGCTCGGAGGCCAGCTCCTCCCTGCGGTAGATGCCGACCGTCAGCTCGGCGATCGCGGCGAAGTCGGCCGGCTCGGCGGGCTCGATCCTCAGCGACGCGGCATCGGGGGAGGAGGGCACATCGGCAGGGTAGGCGGCGCCCCGTCCTACGCTCGGAGCACCATGAGCAGCCTCTCGGAGCGCCTCACCCGCGGATCGGCGGCCAGTCCCTCGCAGGTCGAGCACGCCCGGCGGCTGGTCGCCGACTGGCAGCTGCTCGCCGATCTCGCCTTCGCCGACCTCACCCTCTGGGTGCCGCTGCCCACCGGCGCCTGGTGGTGCGTGGCGCAGGTGCGCCCGCTGACGGCGCCCACGAGCCGCCCCGAGGACATGGTGGGCGCCGAGGTGTCCGACGGCGAGGCCGGTCCGTTCCTCGTCGCCTACCGCGAGGGCCGCCCGGTCACCGAGGGGGAGCCCGACTGGTCCGGACCTGCGCCGCGGCGGCGCGAGGTCATCCCCGTGCGGCACGAGGGCACGGTCGTCGCCGTCCTGGCCAAGGACACGAACCTGGCCGTCACCCGGTCGCCGTCCACCCTCGAGCTGACCTACCTCGACATCGCCGCCGACCTCTGCCTGATGGTCTCGGCCGGCACCTTTCCGCCGCGCAAGCCGCAGGACGCCGAGCTGAGTCCCCGCGTCGGCGACGGGCTGGTACGGCTGGACAGCATCGGCCGGGTGATCTACGCCAGTCCGAACGCGCTCTCGGCCTTCCGCCGCCTCGGCGTGCCCGGCGACCTCGTGGGCGCCGACTTCTTCGCGGTCACCTCGGCCGCCGCGGCCGACCGGATCGCGGGCGAGGTGGCGGCCGCCGGAGTGGGGGCGGCGCTGGACGGCCGGTTCCCCGACCCGCTGGACGTCGAGAGCCCGACGGCAACGATCTACCTGCGCGCCCTGCCGCTGCGGCCACCGGGCGAGCGGCCCGGCGCGCTGGTGCTGGTCCGCGACGTCACCGACGTCCGCTCCCGGGACCGGGCGCTGCTGACCAAGGACGCGACGATCCGCGAGATCCACCACCGTGTGAAGAACAACCTGCAGACCGTCGCCGCCCTGCTGCGGCTGCAGGCCAGGCGGATGACCGAGCCGGCCGCCCGGGCGGCGCTCGAGGAGTCGGTACGGCGGGTCACGTCGATCGCCGTGGTGCACGAGACGCTGGCCGGCAGCCGCGAGGACGTCGTCGCGGTCGACGAGGTGCTCGACCGCGTGCTGCCGATGCTGGGCGACCTGACGTCGATCGGCCCCGTCGCGCGCACCCGCCGGGTCGGCCGGTTCGGCGAGCTGTCCGCCGCGGTGGCGACGCCGTTGGTCATGGCGGTCACCGAGCTGCTGCACAACGCCGCCGAGCACGCCTTCGGCGAGGGCGAGGCCGGGACGATCGAGCTGGTCGCCGAGCGGGACCGGGACGACCTCGTCGTCCGGGTTCGGGACGACGGGCGCGGGCTGCCGCCCGGCTTCGACGCGGCGACCAGCGACGGGCTGGGCCTGCAGATCGTGCGCACCCTGGT
Organism: uncultured Actinomycetota bacterium; assembly: GCA_963777095.1. Lineage (GTDB taxonomy): Bacteria > Actinomycetota > Actinomycetes > Mycobacteriales > Geodermatophilaceae > CAVZOY01. The sequence goes on along the minus strand of CAVZOY010000002.1, from coordinate 715,031 downwards.
GGTCAGCGAGCTCGGCGGGACGTTGGACATGCACAGCCCGGGCCCCTGCAAGGGCACGGAGGCGGTGCTGACCGTCCCCGGCGCCGGAAGGCGCCGCTGAGGCGACAACCGAGAGGCCGGCCCGGAGAGTCTCCGGGCCGGCCTCGGTGTCGGTCGTCGAGCGTCCCCTGGCGGGACGCGGCAGGTCAGGCGGTGTGGACGCGGGTCCGGGCCTGACGGCGCTTGAGTGCGCGCCGCTCGTCCTCGGACAGTCCGCCCCAGACGCCCGAGTCCTGGCCCGCGCGCAGCGCCCAGTCCAGACACGACTGCGTCACGGGGCAACGGCGGCACACGGCCTTCGCCTGCTCGATCTGCACGAGAGCCGGGCCGGTCGTCCCGATCGGGAAGAACAGCTCAGGGTCCTCGTCCCGGCAGAGCGCGCGGTGGCGCCAGTCCATGGCGGTGTACTCCTCGGTGTCGTCTACGGTGTGGTGCACGTCGGTCTTGCTCGCTGATCGGGTCCGCCCGCAGGCAGCCACCGGTCTCCCAGCGCTGTGCACAGCGATGCTCTGCTTTGTTACCAGCAGGTTGCGTTCCTGCCGCGATGTTTTCACGGGATGGACGCCTGTCAAGGAGATCGAGGTGTTCGCCGACCCCCTCGTGAGCAAGCTCACCACGCACGTGATAGGCCCGCCACTCGACGGAACGAACACGCCGGAGCAACCGTTGACAGCGCCGATCGGACGTGCGTGAGGGGCTGTTCTCCGGGCCTAGGAGATGACGCGCAGCGCCGCCGGAACCGACCGGAGGCGCAGCCCCGTCGCCGTCCCCAGGTGGTCGCCGTCGACCTGCCAGCCCTGCGGCCGCTCGGCGGTGAGCGTCAGCTCCGCGACGTCGTGCCACCGGTGGACCGCGCGGCCGCGCGCGTCGGGATTGCTGGCCAGCACCTTGCGCAGCGTCCGCAGCATGCCGATCGCCCCGGTGCGCCCCATGGCGAAGACGTCCAGGTCGGCGTCGAACGATGCCTCGGGGCTCGGCACGACCGGGCGTGCGCCGAGGTAGGTCCACGGGCTCACGTTCGAGACCAGGCAGAGGAACAGGCCGCCGACCGGCGGGCATCCGTCGACCTCCAGGGTCATCGCCGGACGACGTCGATCCCGGCCGAGGAAGAAGGCGCTGGTGGCGTGGCGGACGTACAGCGCGCCGGTCGAGCGGCGGCCCTGGGCGCGGTGCGCCTCGACGCGGGCGATGACGTCGGCGTCGAAGCCCATCCCCGCCGTGAAGACGAACCAGCGTGGGTCGCTCCACCTCGGGTCGGCAGCGGCGTCCTCGGCCGCCTCGCGGGCGGCCTCCTGTGGCCGGGAATCGGTCAGCGGGGCCGTGCTCGTGCCCGACGCGCTGACCGTGCCCAGGGACACCAGGCGGGTCCGGCCGGCGCGGATCGCCTCGAGGATCTCCGCGGTCGCGTCGATCGGGTCGCGGGACCGGCCCAGGGCCCGCGAGAAGACGTTGGTGGAGCCGCCCGGGCACGACGGCCAGCATGGGCGTGTGGGGGGACGGTCCCGCGTGCAGCAGGCCGTTGACGACCTCGTTGACGGTGCCGTCACCGCCGAGCGCGACGACCAGGTCCATCCCGTCGGCCGCGGCGCCGGCCGCGAGGTCGCGGGCGTGCCCGCGGTGCTCGGTGTGGGCCACGTCGACCTTGAGCTCGCTGGCGAGGGCGCCCAGCAGGACGTCGCGCGCCTTGGAGGTCGTGGTGGTGGCCGCCGGGTTGACGACCACGAGCGCGCGCATGGCGTCCAGGTTAACGACCGTCGGGCCGCTTCCCCGGCAGGTGGCGTGCCGGTCGACGGGGTCCGCCCGCGCGTAACCTCGCCGTCGTGAGCGAGCAGAGCCGTTCCGGCGAGCCCAGCGAGGGGCGCCGTCGCAAGGGCGGGCGGCTGCTCGGGGAGCCCGCGGCTCCGGCCGCGCCCCGTCCCCGACGTCCGGCGGCCGACGTGCCCCCGTCGCTGCGCCGGGCCGCGCTGGCCGTCGGCGTGGAGGCGCTGTTCCTGGCCGGCGTGGCCGTCGTCCTGCTGGTGATGACCGTCGTCGACGACGCCTCCAGCGTCGGGCGGGCGATCGCCGAGGTCGTCTACTTCGGCCTGGCCGCCGCCGCGCTGGCCGCGTGCGCGCGCGGTCTGTGGCGGCGGTCGTCGTGGGCCCGCGGGCCCGTGATCGTCCTGCAGATCCTGCTCGGCCTGTTCGCCTACCAGGCGGCGTTCACCTACGAGCGACCCGAGTTCGGCCTGCCGGTGCTGGTGCTGGTCGTGGCGACGCTGTACCTGCTGGCGACGCCGGAGGCGCGGCTGGCCTACTACGAGCGCGACGATCCCGAAGGGACGTAGTCCCGGCTCCCTTCAGGGGCCCGCCCCGAGCTCGCGAGGGGGGAAGGGAGTGCTTTTCTAGACCATCTCGACGACGTCGGCGATCGAGTCGAGGACCCGGCCGGGCCGGAACGGGAACCGGCTGACGTCTGCGGCCCGGGTGGAGCCGGTGAGCACGAGGATCGTCTCCAGCCCCGCCTCGATGCCGGCCACGACGTCGGTGTCCATGCGGTCTCCGACCATCGTCGTGGACTCGGAGTGCGCGTTGATCCGGTTCATGGCGCTGCGAAACATCATCGGGTTGGGCTTGCCGACGAAGTACGGATCGGCGCCGGTGGCCCGCGTGATCATCGCCGCCACCGAGCCGGTCGCCGGTAGCGGGCCCTCGGGGGAGGGGCCGGTGACGTCGGGGTTGGTCGCGATGAATCGGGCACCCTTGTCGATCAGCCGGATGGCACGGGTGATCGACTCGAAGGAGTACGTGCGGGTCTCGCCGAGGACGACGTAGTCCGGGTCGGTGTCGGTGAGGGTGTAGCCGGCCTCGTACAACGCTGTGGTGAGCCCGGCCTCGCCGATGCAGTAGGCGGAGCCGCCGGGCTGCTGGTCGCCGAGGAAGGCGGCGGTGGCCAGCGCCGAGGTCCAGATCGACTCCTCGGGGACGTTGAGCCCCGAACGGACCAGCCGCGCCGACAGGTCACGCGGCGTGAAGATCGAATTGTTGGTGAGCACGAGGAAGCGGCGCTGCTTCTCGACCAGGCGCTGCAGGAAGTCGGCCGCGCCGGGCAGGGCCTGGCCCTCGTGCACCAGGACGCCGTCCATGTCGGTCAGCCAGCAGTCCGCCGTTCCACGCTCGCTCATGGGCGCAGTCTTCCCGACCACGCCACGATGTCCCTCAGCAGGCCGTTCCGGCCGTCGGAGTGGCCATCCGGGGGACACCGTGCCGGTCAGCCCTGCGTGGCGAAGTCGGTCAGGGCCTCGTCGGTGAGGCGGAAGACGGTCCACTCGTCCATCGGGACGGCGCCGGCCCTCTTGTAGAACTCGATCGACGGGGAGTTCCAGTCGAGCACCCACCACTCCAGCCGCGAGTAGCCGCGCTCGACGCACAGCCCGGCCAGCGTGCGCAGCAGCTCCTTGCCCAGGCCGGTGCCGCGGTGCGCGGGCTGGACGTAGAGGTCCTCGAGGTAGATGCCGTGCGTGCCGCGCCAGGTCGAGAAGTTGAGGAACCACAGCGCCATGCCGACGACCTCGCCGGGGGCCACCCCGTCATCAGCCACTGCGACGTGCCCGAACACCGCGGGTGCCTCGCCGAACAGGCGGTCGTGCAGCTGCGCGTCGGTGAGCCGCACCTCGGAGGCCGCCTTCTCGTACTCCGCGAGCTCCCGCACGAGGCCGACGACCGCGGGGACGTCGTCCGGACGGATCGGGCGCACGCTCACGACAACAGCTCCTTGACGCGCGAAGGCACGAGCCGCCCGAGCGGCGACACGATCGGCAGCAGCAGCGGGGCCAGCAGGTAGCCGTAGGCCAGCGCGATGCCGGTGATCACCGGGATGAAGGTGAGGCCGATGACGAGCAGGATCGCCGCCACGATCAGCCCGTAGGGCCGTCCGCTCTTGGGGCTGACCAGCGAGCGGAACGAGCGGAATCGGATGTTGGTCACCATCAGCACGGCCGGGACGGCGACGATCAGCAACACCCACAGCCGGTCGCGGCCCTGCATCTGGTCGCCGAACGCGAACACGCTGGCGAGGACGACGCCGGCCGCGCCGGGACTCGGCAGGCCGGTGAAGTACCGCTTGTCGGCGGTCGGGTCGATCGTGGTGTTGAACCGGGCCAGCCGGATCGCGGCGCAGGCCACCCAGAGACCGCAGGCGATCCAGCCCAGCGGGTCGAAGGCGTCCTCGCCCTCGGAGAAGAGCGTGAAGGCCATGAGCGCCGGGGCCATCCCGAAGGACACCAGGTCGGCCAGGGAGTCGAACTGCAGCCCGAAGGGCGTCACGGCCCCGACCAGCCGGGCGACGGCGCCGTCGGTGATGTCGAAGACGATCGACAGCCCGACCAGGATCGCGGCGAACGTGTACTGCCCACGGATCGACACGAGGATGGCGAGGAAGCCGCACATCATGTTGGCGAGCGTGAACAGGCTGGGCAGCGTGGCCAGCGCCCGGCGCCGTCCGCGCCGCGCGGAGCCGCGGACGTACTCGACGGTGCTGAGGCGCCGTGTCGGCGCCCGGCGGGCCATCAGCCCGTGGCGGGCCAGCGGGCGATGACGGTCTCGCCGCCGCGCACGCGCTGGCCCTTCGTCACGGTGATGGTGCAGTCGCGGGGGACGAACACGTCCATGCGGGAGCCGAACTTCATCAGCCCCATGCGCTCGCCGGTGGCCAACCGCTGTCCTACGCCGGTACGGGTGACGATCCGCCGGGCGAGCACGCCGACGATCTGCCGGAAGACCACGGTGCGCTCGCCCTCGCGCAGCCAGATCTCGCTGCGCTCGTTCTTGTGCGCGGACTCCTTGCGGTAGGCGGCCAGGAAGCTGCCCGTGCGGTAGGAGCTCTCCACGACCTCGCCCCGGTACGGCGACCGGTTGACGTGCACGTCCACCACCGAGAGGAAGACGCTCACCTGCTGCCAGTCGCCGTCGGGCGCGACGCCCTCCTGCGGCTCGCCCGCCACCATCACCACGCCGTCGGCAGGGGAGAGGACCTCGTCGGGCGCAGGCACCTGGGTGTCGCAGCGACGGTCGGGGTCGCGGAAGAACAGCGCCATGTAGGCCGAGAGCGCCACGAACGGGGCGGCCGCGAGGCGCGTTCCGCGGCCTCCGGCGATCGTCAGTGCCGCGGCGGGTGCCAGGGGCACGGTGATGAACGGCCACCCGGCCGGGTCGATGCGCATGGTGGCGGGAACGTTACCGGGACGCCGGAACCCCGGCGGCTCGGGCAGCAGTGCCTCCGCCGCGCGACGGAGAGCCGAGCCTTGCGGAGGACCCGGGATCCGCCGTACGGCCGATGTGCGCGGGCCCCCGCACGGCCAGTCTCCAGGAATGCGGCGGCCGGCCGCGCGTGCCCAGTGCCGGAGGAGATCGACGTGACCCCTCGAGGAACCACCCCAGCGCCCGGGAGGCGCGACCGGCGTCGTGCCGTCGTCCTCGCCGCAGCAGCAGCCATCGCGGTGCCCCTGGCAGGCGTGGCGTACGCGGCCGTCCCGGGCACGGACGGCGTCATCTCCGGCTGCTTCACCGCCGACGGCACGCTGCGCGTCCTCGACCTCGCGTCGTCCGACCGGCGCAAGCGGGAGTGCACGAGCAAGGAGACGGCCATCTCCTGGAACCAGGAGGGTCCGCAGGGCGAGGCCGGGGCGGCGGGACCGCAGGGCCAGCCGGGTGCCGCCGGGTCCGACGGAGCGCCCGGCCCGCAGGGTGAGCCGCGGGGCGCAGGGAGAGCCCGGGCCTCGGGGAGAGACCGGGCCCCGCGGCGAGGCAGGCCCCCAGGGAGAGACGGGTCCCGCCGGGGCGGACGGAGACACCGGCCCGCAGGGCGAGCGCGGCCCCGCGGGCCCCCAGGGTGAGCCGGGGGCCCAGGGTGACGTCGGGCCGCAGGGCGAGCCCGGTGCGACCGGTGAGCAGGGACCTGCCGGCCCGACGGGGCCAGCCGGAGCCACCGGACCGCAGGGTCCTCAGGGCCCCGCCGGGCCGACGGGGCCGGCCGGGGCGGACGGTGGCGTCACCGGCTGGCAACGCGTCGTCGCGAGCACCGGCGGCCTGCTGCCGGCAGGTACGCCCTTCTCCCTGACCGCGACCTGTCCTCTCGGCAAGGTGGTGGTCGGCGGAGGCTTCTTCGGCAACGGCGCGACGGTGACGGAGAGCCGACCGACCACCGACCGCGCGTGGGTCGTCTCCGGAGAGGCCGGGCCTGACGGCGCTCTCCCGGCGGGCTACGCGGTCTGCGTCACGGCAGGCTGAGGTCCTGGCGTGACGACGGTGGTCGGCCGATGTGGTCGACCACCATCCGGTCCGGTCACGGGGCCGCGGACACGCGGTCGGGGTCGGACCCCAGTTCGGTGCTGCGGTCGCGACGCGGACCGCCGATCCAGTCGAGGCAGACCACCGTCGCGTCGTCCCGGAGGTCCCCGTCGGTGGCGTCGAGCACCGCTGCGCCCAGGGCGTGGACGACCTCGCGGGGGTGCTGGGAGGCCGTGTCGGCCAGGGCCGCGGCCACGTCCAGGTTGACCGCGTTGCGCTCCTGCATGCCGTCGGTCAGCAGGACGATCCGGTCACCCGGCTCGAGCGGCAAGCGCTGGACGTCGAAGGACTTCCCCGGGAGGACGCCGAAGGGCGCCTCGATGCGCAGCTCGATCTCCTCGACGCGACCGTTGCGCAGGCGGAGGGGCCAGGGATGCCCGGCGTTGACGATCGACGCGAGCCCGCGGCCCAGGTCCACGCGCATCAGCTGCCCGGTGACGAACTGTCCGGGTGGCGCGTTCTCGGCGAGCGAGTCGTTCGCGTACCGCGCCTGTTCGCCGAGATCGAGTCCCTTGCGGCGCCCGTTGCGCAGGCTGCCGACGAGGAGGGTGGCCAGGAGGGCGGCGGCGACCTGGTGGCCGACCGCGTCCGTGATGGAGATGTGCAGCGCGGAGCGGTCGAGCGTGTAGTCGAAGGTGTCCCCGCCGACCTCGGCCGCCGGTTCGAGCCACCCTGCGAGCGTGAACTGCGACGCCTCGCACGTGTAGGCCAGCGGGAGAAGTCGCCGCTGGATCTCCGCGGCCAGGGCGAACGGCGAGGAGCGGTAGCCCCACTCGAAGACGTCGGTGAACTGACGGGCGGCGATGACGACGTAGGCCAGCGCGTGCGCCGCGCTGCCGACCTCGGTGATGACATCGGGACCGGGATCCCGCGGAAGAGTCATCTCGAGCAGTCCGATGGCGTCGCCGCGGTCGGTGACCGGGACGACGATGCGCACGCCGCCCTCGTCGAGCCGCTCGACGACGACCTGCTGCGTGCGCAGGACCTGCTCGTAGGCCGTTCCCGCGAGGGGCACCGTCTCGGCCTGGTCGACGCCGTGCGTGCGGGCTCCGTCCACCCGGCCGGCCGAGCTGAGCCGGACGACCGAGCGGCCGCTGAAGTCCGCGACGAGGAAGGTGACGGCGTCGGCTCCGACCATCTCCGCGAGCATCGTGGCGACGACCTTCACGGAGTCCACGGGGGCCGAGGCCTCGACCCGCTCGAGGATCGCCCCGAGGTCGATCACGAACATGCCTGCGCCGTCACGGCGCGAACAGTAGGGGCATGGCGGCCGACGAACCCCCGCGGGTCGCTCCAGGACCCACGGCGGCCGGCGAGCCTCCGCCCGCCGGCCGTCGCCATGGTGACGTGCTGGAGCGGCCTCCCTGCAGGGGCCCGACGCGAGCGTGCGAGGGGCGGGGGGCAGGGAGGTCCTCTTTCAGGCCGCGGCCTTGGTCTCCCAGAAGATCTTGTCGATCTCGGCGATGGAGTCGAGCAGCTTCTGACCCTCGGCCGGGTCCATGCTGCCCTTGCCGCCGGCCGCGCCGGCCTGCTTGGTGGCCTTGTTGAACAGCTCGTGCAGCTGCGGGTACTTCTCGAAGTGCGGCGGCTTGAAGTAATCGGTCCAGAGCACCCACAGGTGGTGCTTCACCAGCTCGGCGCGCTGCTCCTTGATGAGCACGGCGCGCTGGCGGAAGACCGGGTCGTCGTTGCCCTGGTACTTCTCCTGGATCGCCTTGACCGACTCCGCCTCGATGCGGGCCTGGGCGGGGTCGTAGACACCGCAGGGGAGGTCGCAGTGCGCGGTGGCCTCCACCGCGGAGAACACGCGGGTCAGACGCATGGAACGTGCCTCCGGAACTCGAACGTTGGGTCGTCTGCGACCCTACCCGCGGTGAACGACGCACACCCGCCCGGCGACAGCCCCACTCCGCTGACCACGCGCTGGGCCGTGGCACGGGTCACCGGACCGTCCATGTCGCCGACCGTGCAGCACGGCGACCGGCTGCTCGTCCGTCGCGTGGGACCGGGTGGCCGGGTCCGGGACGGCGACGTCGTCCTGGCCCGCTTCCCGGCCCGGCCCGAGCTGCTCGTCGTCAAGCGGGTGCGCCGTGCCGTGTCCGGCGGGCACTGGGTCGAGGGCGACAACCCGTTCGTCACCGACGACAGCCGCGCCTTCGGGACGGCGGTCGTCGTCGGGCGGGTGCTTGCTCGCCTGTCGCCGCGGCCCGGCCGGCTGCCCCCACCGCCGACGGCCTGACCCGCCGACCCGCAGGTCACTGCAGGGTTAGGCTCCCGGGTCCATGGGCGAGCAGACCGCACAGGACCCCGCCGACCGCTTCGCCGACGATCCCGCGTTCGCCGTGCACGTCGACGGCAAGCTCGTGGTGAAGTCGACCCGGCCGATCACCTCCATCGAGGATCTCGCCCTCACCTACACCCCCGGCGTCGGCCGGGTGTCGAGCGCGATCGCCGCAGAGCCCGACCTGGCCAGGCGCTTCACCTGGGCTCCGCGGGTGGTGGCCGTCGTCTCCGACGGCAGCGCCGTCCTCGGTCTGGGCGACATCGGACCGGTCGCCTCGCTGCCGGTCATGGAGGGCAAGGTCTGCCTCTTCACCGAGTTCTCCGGCCTCAACGCCGTCCCGATCGTGTTGAGCACCCACGACGTCGACACCATCGTCGAGACGGTCGCGGCCATCGCGCCGTCCTTCGGCGGCATCAACCTCGAGGACATCAGCGCGCCCCGCTGCTTCGAGATCGAGCAGCGGCTGCGCGAGCGGCTCGACATCCCGGTCATGCACGACGACCAGCACGGGACGGCGATCGTCGTCCTCGCCGCCCTGCGCAACGCCGCGCGGCTGACCGGACGCGAGCTCGGGGACCTGCGGGTGGTGATCGCCGGTGCCGGCGCGGCCGGGGTGGCGACGGCCAAGATCCTGCTCGACGCCGGCGTCCGCGACATCGCCGTCGCCGACTCGAAGGGCGTCCTGCACGCCGGGCGCGACGACCTCACGCCGGTCAAGCAGTGGCTGGCCGACCACACCAACCCGGCCGGCCGTGCGGGCACGATGGTGGGCGCCCTGGAGGGCGCCGACCTCTACATCGGGCTGTCCGGTGGCACGGTGCCCGAGTCGGCGATCGCGTCGATGGCCGAGGGGTCCTTCGTCTTCTCGCTGGCCAACCCGATCCCCGAGGTCGACCCGGAGATGGCGGCGCGGCACGCGGCCGTCGTCGCCACGGGGCGCAGCGACCTGCCGAACCAGATCAACAACGTGCTGGCCTTCCCTGGCGTCTTCCGAGGAGCCATCGACGCCCGCGCCACCGAGATCACCGAGGGCATGAAGCTCGCCGCCGCAGAGGCGATCGCCGCCGTCGTCGGCGACGACCTGCGGGCCGACTACATCGTGCCCAGCCCGATGGACCGCCGCGTCGAGCCGGCGGTCGCAGAAGCCGTCGCTGCCGCGGCCCGCCGGGAGGGCGTCACCCGCTGACCTCCGGATGCGTCCCCGCCACTGCGAGCATGGGAGGCGTGCGCTCGGTCGCGGTGCCGTACCGGTCCGCGCTCGCGGCTGTCGCCGTCGGCGCGGGCGTCGTCGCGGTGCTCTGGGCCGCTGTCGCGGCCGACCTCTCGGCATCACGGGGCGGGCTCGGCGCGACCGTGGTCGACATCGGGGTCGGGCTGGTCTTCGTCGTGGTCGCCCTCTCGGCGGCGGGCGGGACCGCGCGCCATCGGGTCCTCGTGGGCGCCGTCGGGGTGGCGTGGCTGGCGGGCTCCGCCCTTCCGATCGCCCGCCCCTGGCACCAGGGGGTGCTCATCCTCGCGGTGGCGCTGTTCCCGACCGGACGGCTGCGGAGTCCGCGCGACCTGGCGGGTGTGGCGACGGCACTGGTCGCCGCCTCCGGCGCACTGCCCCAGTGGGGCGCGGCGCTCGGGTTCTCCCTGGTCGCGCTGATGGCGGCGAGCGACGCCCGGAACGAGAGGTCGGTACGCGCCTGGCCGATCCTGACGGCGGTCGGGATCGCGGTGGTCCTCGGGACGGCCTGGACGGCGGGGCGCGTGCGCAACGCCCCGTTCGAGCCGGCGCTCGTGCTCGCCGTCTACGAGAGCGCGCTCGTGCTGGCGGCCCTGGCATACGCCGCGGCCGCACGGTCGGCCGGCCGCACGCAGAACCGGATCGCCGATTCCATGGTCGGTGCCGGGCAGCTGACCGGACTGGCGGGTCTGAGCGGTGAGCTCCGGCGCCTCGTCGGGGATGCGGATCTCCGGATCCATCCCTGGTCGGCGCACCGCCACGCGTTCGTGGACGACTCCGGCCGTCCGGTGCCTAGCGAGGGGTGGGGAGGACGAGGTCCCTTCAGTCGCCCTAGACGCTGACCAGCTGGCGCAGCGTGTGCCGGATCTCCACGAGGTCCGCGGTGTCGCGCATAGCACCATCGACGCTCTCGCCACCGAGATCACCGAGGGCGTGAAGCTGTGGCGTCCGTGGCGATTGCGCCGTGGTCGGCGACGACCTGCAGGCCGGCTACGTCCGGCTCAGCCCCATGGACCGCCGGGCTGCGGAAGCGGCCGATTGTCGTACGAGTGGCGTATGCCGTTCCGGTGCGTCACATCGACCTCACGCGCCCGGCTCACGCCTACTTCTTCGGGTTCGCCCAGACGGATGGGCGTCGCTACGCGGGCACTGGGCAGAAGGGCCGGTTCACGATCGAACTCTCGGACCGGGACGGCGCCGTGCTGCGTTCGTTCGCCACCCTCTTCGACGTCCACTCGCGGGTGTCCTTTCGCGAGCGCGTCACGAACTTCGGAGCCCATCGTTCCGTCACGTGGACGGTGTGCGACCTCGCCTTCCGTCGCGAGCTCGCTGAACTCGGTCTGCCGGCCGGACGCAAGGCGGCGACCGTTGGACCGCCGATGCGTCCTTTCAGCCCTCCGGACTACCTTCGCGGCCTGATCGATGGCGACGGGAGCGTTGGATTCACCCGGACAGGGCGGCCGTTTCTGAGTTTCGCCACCGCCAGCCGGCCTCTCGCCGACTTTTTTCTGCGCCCAGGCGCTGAGCGTCGCGGGGGCTTACCGATCGGTGAGCGCCAACGCGCGCGATGGCATGTACAACCCGATGGTGACCGGTGAGCCGGCCGCGGTGCTGGCCGCATGGCTGTACGGCGATGCCTGTCTGGCGCTCGACCGCAAACGCGCGGCGGCGGCGCTTGTGGCCGCGTGGACGAGGCCGGCGGGGATGCGAGCACGACCTGTGGCAGGTGCTCGTCGGTGGACTGCGGAAGAGGACTCGGACGTGTTCAACGGGCCCGCTCGGGAGGTCGCCAGCAGGCTGGGGCGCAGTGAGTAGTCCGTGGTCATGCGTCGGGTGCGCCTACGAAAGGCGAATACGTCGCACCAGTGGACTCGAGGCGGGTGAACCGACAACTGCCTGGTCAGCCCAGCGCTGCGATGCGGTCGAGCAGCGGGTCGACGGCCTCGTGGGCCGGCGTGTTCAGGTAGCCGAAGACCAGCGCGATGGTCAGGAACGCCGGCACCAGCACCGCCGTCTCCAGCACCGTGCCGGTGCGCATCGGGCTCAGCTTGATCCGGCTCCGGCCGAACACCCAGAACAGCGGCAGCGGCACGCCCTCGCAGGTCAGGAGGTCGCCGGCGATGTGCGTGAGCACGCCGAGCATGACCGCCCACGGCAGCCAGGCGGGCGACGGACTGTTCGCGAGGAGCAGCCACGCCCCACCCCACGACAGCACCAGGTTGCCGATGACGGTGTTCTCGGCCTTGCCCGGGATGACGAAGTGCAGCGCCCGCAGCGCGAGCCCGATGGACATCGCCACGAACAGCAGGCTGGACCAGAACCAGTCCGCGGCGAGACTGGCGAGGAAGCCGAACAGGATGGGCGCCAGGACGGCGTCGTGCGTGCCCCAGCGGTGCCCGCGGGCGACGGTGCCCACCACGCCCGACGGGAGGTCGGACGCCGGGCCCCACATCCGCGAGATGGTCGAGCCGCGCTGGTCGAGGTCGGGCAGCATCGCGAAGCCGCCTGCGGCGGCGACCCAGGCGGCCTGACCGACGGCGCCCTGAACCGGCGCCCACGGGAGCGTGACGGCGCCCGCGGCGAGACCCGAGAGCGCGTGCGAGTGACCGAGCACGTACAGAGGGTCGCGCTCCGTGCCTCGTCGGTGACGGAGGCGCGCGCGGGAAGGGCGCGAGATCTGCACACTCGTACGCTTCCGGGCCGCGAAGCGTACGAGTGTGCAGATCTCGCGGTCGGCTGGGGCGGCTCAGTCCAGGTCGTCGACGTCGTCGGTGCCGCCGCGCGCGAGCCAGGTGGCCAGCCGCTCGACGGGCACCTCGAAGTCGGGGTACTGGTCGACGAAGGCCTGGAACTGGTCGGCCAGCCAGCCGAGCGTCACCTGCTCGTCGCCGCGCCGCTCGGCCAGCTCCTCCAGGCCCCGATCGGTGAAGTACACGCGGGCCCCGCTCAGTCGGCGAGGGCCTGCGCGACGAGCTCGCGCTGCTCGACCTCATGGATCTTGGCCGACCCCACGGCCGGGCTCGCCGACGCGCGCCGGCTGACCCGGCGCAGCGTGCGGCCGTCGAGGGCGTCGGGCAGGTTGCAGGCCATGAACTGCCAGGCGCCCATGTTCGCCGGCTCCTCCTGCACCCACACCAGGTCGTCCGCATTCGGGTAGTGGTCCAGCGCCTCGCGGATCGACTGGGCGGCCAGCGGGTAGAGCTGCTCGACCCGGACGATCGCGGTGTCGGAGCGGCCCTCCTTCTCCCGCTGGGCGATGAGGTCGTAGGCGACCTTGCCGCTGCACAGCAGCACGCGGCGGACGGCGCCGCCGTCCAGCGGTTGCCCGCCGACGCCCGGGTCGGGGAGCACCGGTCGGAAGTTGTGGTCGGTGAAGTCGGAGACGGGGCTGACCGCCGCCTTGGCCCGCAGCAACGACTTCGGCGTGAACACGACCAGCGGCCGGTGCACGTCGGAGAGCGCCTGCCGGCGGAGCAGGTGGAAGTAGTTGCCCGGCGTCGTGCAGTTGGCGATGGTCATGTTGTTCTCAGCACACATCTGCAGGAACCGCTCGATGCGGCCGCTGGAGTGGTCGGGGCCCTGGCCCTCGAGACCGTGCGGCAGCAGCAGGACGACGCCGGAGCGCTGGCCCCACTTGGCCTCGCCGGAGCTGATGAACTCGTCGATGACCATCTGCGCGCCGTCGACGAAGTCGCCGAACTGGGCCTCCCACAGCACCAGCGCCTTGGGATTGGCCACCGAGTAGCCGTACTCGAAGCCGAGCGCCGCGTACTCCGACAGCAGCGAGTCGTAGACGAAGAACTTCGCCTGGTCCTCCGACAGGTGCGACAGCGGCGTGTACTCGGCGCCGGTCCGCCGGTCGATGAGCACCGAGTGCCGCTGCACGAACGTGCCGCGGCGGGAGTCCTGCCCGGCCAGGCGCACGGGCACGCCGTCCATGAGCAGCGAGCCGAAGGCCAGCAGCTCGCCCATGGCCCAGTCGACGTCGCCCTCGGTCACCATCGCGGCGCGCTTCTCGAGCATGCGCTGCAGCTTCGGGTGCGGGGTGAACTCCGGCGGCAGGGAGACGTGCGCGTCGCCGATCGCCTTGAGCACCTCGGGGGTGATCGCCGTCCGCACCGTCGACTGCTCGGCCGTGCGCGGGTCCATGACCGGCTCGGGCTTGGAGTTGTCCTTGGCGTCGTGCGTCTCGGAGAAGGCGCGCTCGAGCTGCTCGCGGTAGTCCTTGAGCGCCTCCTCGGCCTCCTGCAGCGTGATGTCGCCGCGGCCGACCAGCGCCTCGGTGTAGAGCTTTCGCACCGAGCGCTTGCGATCGATGATGTCGTACATCTCGGGCTGGGTCATCGAGGGGTCGTCGCCCTCGTTGTGCCCGCGCCGGCGGTAGCAGACGAGGTCGATGACGACGTCCTTCTTGAACGCCTGCCGGTACTCGACCGCGAGGTGGGCCACTCTCACGCACGCCTCGGGGTCGTCGCCGTTCACGTGGAAGACCGGCGCGCCGATCATCCGCGCCACGTCGGTCGAGTAGAGGCTCGACCGCGCGGCGGCCGGCGAGGTGGTGAAGCCGACCTGGTTGTTGATGACGACGTGCACGGTGCCGCCGGTGCGGTAGCCGCGCAGCTGCGACAGGTTCAGCGTCTCGGCGACGACGCCCTGGCCGGCGAAGGCCGAGTCGCCGTGCAGCAGAACGGGCAGCACGGTGAAGCCGGCCTCGCCCTTGTCGATCATGTCCTGCTTGGCCCGCGCGATGCCCTCGAGCACCGGGTTGACGGTCTCGAGGTGCGACGGGTTGCTGGCCAGCGAGACGGCGATCTCGGCGCCGTCCTTGAACGGGTTGCGGAAGGTGCCCTCGGCGCCCAGGTGGTACTTGACGTCACCGGAGCCCTGGACGGTGCCGGGGTCGATGTTGCCCTCGAACTCACCGAAGATCTTGGCGTAGCTCTTGCCGAGCACGTTGGCCAGGATGTTGAGCCGGCCGCGGTGCGCCATGCCGATCGCGACCTCGTCGAGGCCGTTCTCGGTCGCGGAGATGAGGACCTCGTCGAGGATCGGGATGACCGACTCGCCGCCCTCGAGGCTGAACCGCTTCTGGCCGACGTACTTGGTCTGCAGGAAGGTCTCGAACGCCTCGGCGGCGTTGAGCCGGCCGAGGACGTGCTTCTGCTTCTCCCGGTCGGGGCGGTCGTGCTTGACCTCGACCCGCTGCTGGAGCCACTCGCGCTCCTCGGGGTCGGTGATGTGCATGTACTCCACGCCGACCGTGCGGCAGTAGGAGTTGCGCAGGACGCCGAGGATGTCGCGCAGCGCCATCAGCTGCTCGCCCGCGAAGCCGCCGACCGGGAACTTGCGGTCGAGGTCCCACAGCGTCAGGTGGTGCTCGAGGATGTCGAGGTCGGGGTGGTTGCGCACCCGGTACTCGAGCGGGTCGGTATCGGCCATCAGGTGGCCGTTGCGCCGGTAGGCCTCGATGACCTCGATGACCCGGGCTTCCTTGTCGATCTCGCCCTCGTGGCTGATCCGGACGTCGGGCATCCAGCGCACCGGCGTGTAGGGGATCCGCAGCGAGCGGAAGACCTCGTCGTAGAAGCCGTCCTGACCGAGCAGGAGGCCGTGGATGCGGCGCAGGAAGTCGCCGGACTCGGCGCCCTGGATGATCCGGTGGTCGTAGGTCGAGGTCAGCGTGATGATCTTCGAGACGGCCATCTCGGTGAGCGCGTCGGGGTTCATCCCCTGGAACTCGGCCGGGTACTCCATGGCGCCCACGCCGATGATCGCGCCCTGGCCGGCGGTCAGCCGCGGCACCGAGTGGTTGGTGCCGATCGTGCCCGGGTTCGTCAGGCTGACGGTGGTGCCGGTGAAGTCGTCCATCGTCAGCTTGCCGTTGCGGGCGCGCCGGATGATGTCCTCGTAGGCGCCCCAGAACTGGGCGAAGTCCATCTGCTCGGCGCCCTTGATGGACGCCACGACCAGGGAGCGCGAGCCGTCGGGCTTGGGCAGGTCGATCGCCAGGCCGAAGTTGACGTGCTCCGGCTGCACCAGGGTCGGCTTGCCGTCGACCTCGGCGAACGCGTTGTTCATGTTCGGGAAGTCGTCGAGCGCCCGGACCAGCGCATAGCCGATCAGGTGCGTGAACGACACCTTGCCGCCGCGGGCGCGGGCCAGGTGGTTGTTGATGACGATGCGGTTGTCGCCCAGCAGCTTGGCCGGCACGGCGCGCACGCTGGTGGCCGTCGGCACGGTCAGCGAGGCGTTCATGTTCTTGACGACGGCGGCTGCGGCACCGCGCAGCGGCGTCGACTTCGGGCCCTCGCCGTCGCCGGTGGCCGGCGCGCTCTTCGGCGCCGGGGCCTTCGCCGCCGGCTGCGGCTTCGGGGCAGCGGGGGCCGGGGCGGCGCCGTTGGAGCTGCTGTCCTTCTCCGGCGCGGGAGCGGGCGCGGCGGGCTGCGACGCCGCGGGGGCGGAGCCGTTGCCGGAGGAGTCGGCCCGGCGGCCGCTGGTGGCGAGCGGATTGCCCGAAGGGGTGCCGGACGGCGCGGGCGCCGGGCCGTCGGACGACGTGGGCCCGGCCTCACGGTCGGCGCTGGCGGCCACGGGGCTGCCGGGGCGGTAGTCGGCGAAGAACTCGTGCCACGCCTGGTCGACGCTGCCCGGGTCGGCGAGGTACTGCTGGTACATCTCCTCGACCAGCCACTCGTTCGTGCCGAAGCCCGATACCGAAGGGTTCTGGGGGGACGGCCGGGAAGAACTCACGCTTGCCACGAGGTCGGATGCCTTCTTCGTGTCGGTGCTGCGCAGGTGTGCGCACGGCTTGGACCAGGGGTGGAGTCTACGCCCGTCGACCTGTGCCGATCGGACCCCGCGGCTGCCGTCAGGTCTCGCCCACAACCCCTCTTGTCGGCCCCCTGCAGGGTCCCGCCGCGAGCCTGCGAGTGGCGGGGGGCAGGGGTCCTCTTTCAGACGACGTCGCGACGGACCGCCAGGACGGTGCCGAGGAGGGCGGCGACGAGACCGTAGGCGAGCAGCAGGAGCCCGCCCTGCCACGGCTCGAGCAGGTCGGGCCCCTGGAAGGTGGCGGTCAGTGCCTCGAGGGCGCCGCCTGGCATCCACTTGTAGGCGGGTGCGGTGGCCGGGATCTGCCGGATGATCGGCTCGACGACGAACAGGTAGACCAGCGCGCCGACGATGGCCCCGACCTGGTTGCGCAGCAGCGCGCCGATGCCGACTCCGATGACGGCGTAGACGACCAGCGCCAGTCCGCTGCTCGCGAGCACGCGCAGGTTGTCCCCGGTCAGCTCCGGGGCCGCGCCGCGAGCCCCGGCGTGGATGTAGACGACCAGGACGTTGACCGCGAGCACGACCAGCGCCAGCGGCACGGCCGCCAGTGCGTAGGCGAGCAGCTTGGCAATCACCACCCGGCCCCGCTTGGGCGTCGTCAGGAACGTCGGGGTGGCCGTCCGATGCCGGTACTCCTGGGTCATCCCGATGATCCCCAGGATGATGAACAGGACCACGACGTTCGCGGCCGTGGCGAAGGCCAGTTCCTCGTAGAGCTCGCTGCCCACCGGGGGGAGTCCCGACTCCGGGTCCCCGGCGAACGCGGTGAGCAGCACCGTGAATCCGGCGACCATCACGCAGGCGCCGAGGAGCAGTCCCAGCCACACGCGGGTGGTGAAGAGCTTGGTCCACTCGGCGCGGACGAGGGCGGTCATCGGGCGGTCTCCCCAGAGGTCGTGGGTGCCACGTGCTCGGCGGCGAACTGCTCCTGGCCTGCCGTGAGCCGGAAGTACAGGTCCTCGAGGCCGCTGGTCTCGGCCCGCAGCTCGTGCAGCTCGACACCGGCGGCGAACGCGTGGGCGCCGACCTCGGCGGGGGTCGCGTCGGCGACGGTGAGCAGCCCGCCGTCGGCGGAGGTGGCGGTCAGCCCTCCGGCCCGCAGCACGCTTGCGAGACGGTCGGCGTCCGGACTGCGCACGACGACGGCGCCCGAGGACTCGGACCGCAGCTCGGCGATCGAGCCCTCCCGCACCAGCCGTCCCGCGCCGATGATGACGACCCGGTCGGCGGTCTGCTCCATCTCCGACAGCAGGTGACTGGAGACGAGGACCGTGCGGCCCTCGTCGTGGGCGAGGTAGCGGAGGAACCCGCGCAGCCAGTGGATGCCCTCGGGGTCCAAGCCGTTCGCCGGCTCGTCGAGGACGAGCACCGACGGGTCGCCGAGCAGCGCGGTGGCCAGGGCCAGCCGCTGCCGCATGCCGAGCGAGTAGGTGCCCGCCCGCCGGTTGCCGGCGTCGGCGAGCCCCACCTGGGCGAGCGTCTCGTCAGCGCGGGTCAGCGACAGGCCGGCGGCGCGGCAGTAGACCCGCAGGTGGTTGCGGCCGGTGCGCCCGGGGTGGAAGGCCGTCTCCAGCACCGCGCCGACCGTGCGGACGGGGGCCGAGAGCTGCGCGTAGGTCCGCTCGTCGAAGGTGGCGGTGCCGGCGTCGGGGCGCTCGAGGCCGAGCACCATGCGCAACGTCGTCGTCTTGCCGGCGCCGTTGGGGCCGAGGAAGCCCGTCACCGAGCCGGGCTCGACCGTGAAGTCGAGGTCCGACACCGCCCGGACGGAGCCGAAGGACTTGTGCAGGCTCCGGACGTCGATCCGCACGGGATCGACGCGCGGGGCGGGATGGGCGGCGATGATCGCTCCTCGGGGGCAGGCTCTCTGGGGCTTCCGCCATGCAAGCGCACGCGGCACGGTGGTGGAACGGAAGCGGGTGCGGCGAGTCGCGGATCTGCCCCTCGATCGCGTGACCCTCGGCACACCCGGTACCGGGGGTCACATACAGTTCGGCCGCGGGCCGCCCGTGTCCGCGCCCCGCCGGCGAGCGGCCGGCCCGGGAGGAAGGACACCGCATGGGCGCCTACCGCACCGTGGTCGTCGGCACCGACGGCTCGGACTCGTCCCTGCGCGCCGTTGCCCGTGCCGGCGCCCTGGCCGGGGCGGCCGGTGCCTCGCTGGTCGTCGTCTGCGCCTACCTGCCGACCGATGGCGACGACCGCGACCTCGCCCGCGCCCAGGACACCCTCGGCGCCGAGGCGTACCAGGTCACGGGGTCGACACCGGCCGAGAACACGGCGTCCGCCGCGGCGGACCAGGCTCGCAAGGCCGGGGCGGGGGACGTCAGGGCCGTGGCCGTCGCCGGTTCGCCGGTCGAGGTGCTGCTCGACGTCGTCCGTCGCGAGCGCGCCGACCTGCTCGTCGTCGGCAATCGGGGCCTCAACAGCGTCAAGGGCCGGCTGCTGGGGTCGGTGCCGGCCGACGCGACCCGGCGGTCGGACGTCGACGTCCTGGTCGTGCACACCACCGGCTGACGTCGATGGACGACCCGGGGGACCGCCCGGGCCCCGAGGCCCGCGACGAACTGGAGCGGCTGCTGCTCGGCGGCCCGCGCCGGTGGACCCGACTCGAGGTCGCCGCGCGCGCCGGCATGCCGCCGGAGCGGACGCAACGGCTGTGGCGGGCGCTCGGCTTCGCGGACGCCGCGGACGACGAACCGCTGTTCACCGACGCCGACATCGCCGCGCTCGGCGTCCTCTCGGACCTCATCGGCTCGGGGTTCGTCGGACCGGAGACCGAGGCGTCGATAGCCCGTGCGATGGGCCAGTCGCTGTCCCGGCTGGCCGACTGGCAGACCGACCTCCTGGCCGACGTCCTCAGCCGACGCGAGGGCGACGACCGGCCGGCGGTCGGCCCGGACGAGGCGGTCGAGGCAGCCCGCACGCTGCTGCCGCTGCTGCAGTCGGTGCACGACTACGTCTGGCGGCGGCACCTGGCCGCCAACGCCGACCGCCTGCTGACGGTGGCCGGACCGGCCGATCGCCGGGAACTCGCGGTCGGCTTCGCCGACCTGGTGGGCTACACCTCGCGCTCGCGCGGCATGGGCGGCCGCGAGCTGGGCGCGATGGTCGAGGACTTCGAGAGCGCCGCCGCCGAGGTGATCGCCCGGCACACCGGCCGGGTGGTCAAGACGGTCGGGGACGGCGTGCTGTTCACCGCGGCCTCGGCCACGGACGCCGTGGACATCGGGCTGGAGCTGCCCGAGGTGTGGGCCGCCGAGGACCGCCCCCCGCTGCGCACCGGCCTCGCCTACGGCGCGGTGCTGACCCGGCTCGGCGACGTCTACTCGCCGGTGGTCAACCTGGCCAGCCGGCTGACGTCGATCGCCCGGCCGGGCACCGTGCTGGTCGACCGCGAGCTCGCCCGGCGGCTGCGCCGGCTGCCGGCCTACCGGGTGCGGCCGCTGCGCCGGGTGTCGGTGCGCGGCTACGACCACCTCCAGCCGTGGCTGGTGCGCCGTCGTCCCGGGGCGGAGGAGGACAACGCCTTCGAGACGATGCTCGACGAGCTGGCCGACGACGTCCTCGAGGAGGACGAGCGCGACGACTGAGCGGCGCGCCGGAAACCGGTTCGCGCCGACGCCGTGCGGCTTGGCACTCTGGTGTCCTGTGAGTGCCACCCTCGTCGCCCGCGGTCTCGCGGCCGGCCACGGCGCCCGCGTCCTCTTCTCCGACCTCGACCTGGTCGTCGCCCCCGGCGACGTCGTCGGGCTGGTCGGGGTCAACGGCGCGGGCAAGTCCACGTTGCTGCGCACCCTGGCCGGCGAGCTCCCGGCCGGCGAGGGGTCGGTGGCGCTGAGCCCGCCGACGGCGACCGTCGGGTACCTGCCGCAGGAGGCCGAGCGGCGTCCGGGGGAGACGGTGCTCGCCGCGATCGCCCGCCGCACCGGCGTGACCGGCGCGCAGGCCGCGCTCGACGCCGCCACCGAGCATCTCTCGGACGGCAAGCCCGGCGCCGACGACGCCTACGGCGATGCGCTCGAGCGCTGGCTCGCCCTCGGTGGCGCGGACCTCGACGAGCGGGCCGAGGACGTCGTCGCGCGGGTGGCGCCCGGGGTGGCCCTGGACGCCCTCGACCGTCGGGCTGTCGGGCGGGCAGGCGGCCCGCGTCGGCCTCGCCGTCCTGCTGCTGTCGCGCTACGACGTCCTGCTGCTCGACGAGCCGACCAACGACCTCGACCTGACCGGCCTCGACCAGCTGGAGCGCTTCGTCCAGGAGTCGCGGGCCGGGGTGGTGGTGGTCAGCCACGACCGCGAGTTCCTCTCCCGGACGGTCACCCGGGTGGTCGAGCTGGACCTCGCGCAGCAGCTCGTGCGCGTGGTCGACGGCGGCTACGAGGCCTACCTGGCCGAGCGCGAGGTGGCCCGCCGGCACGCGCGCGAGGAGTACGAGGAGTTCGCCGAGCACCAAGGCGGGTCTCGAGGGGCGCGCCCGGATGCAGCGCGACTGGATGGCCAAGGGCGTCCGCGACGCGTCAAGAAGCAGAAGGACCCCGACAAGCACGTCAAGGCCCGCGACCGCGCAGTCGTCGGAGAAGCAGGCGGCCAAGGCGCGACAGACCGAACGGCGGATCGAGCGGCTGGAGGTGGTCGAGGAGCCGCGCAAGGAGTGGGAGCTGCGGATGTCGATCGCCGCCGCTCCGCGGGCCGGCGCCGTCGTCGCCACCCTGCGCGGTGCCGTGGTGCGCCGCGGCGACTTCACGCTCGGACCGGTCGACCTGCAGGTCGACTGGGGCGACCGGCTGGCGATCACCGGGCCGAACGGGTCGGGCAAGACGACGCTGCTCGGCGCGCTGCTCGGCCGGGTGCCGCTGGACGAGGGGACGGCCTCGCTGGGTCCCTCCGTGCGGATCGGCGAGGTCGACCAGGCGCGCGGGCTCTTCCTCGGCGAGGAGCCGCTGCTCGACGCGTTCTCGGCGGAGGTGCCCGACTGGCCGACCGCCGAGGTGCGCACGCTGCTGGCCAAGTTCGGGCTGGTCGCCGACCACGTGCTGCGGACGTCGGCGACGCTGTCGCCGGGGGAGCGGACCCGGGCGGCGCTGGCGCTGCTGCAGGCGCGCGGGGTCAACGTGCTGGTGCTCGACGAGCCGACCAACCACCTCGACCTGGCGGCGATCGAGCAGCTCGAGGAGGCGCTGGCGGCCTACGAGGGCACGCTGCTGCTCGTGACGCACGACCGCCGGATGCTCGAGGCGGTGCACACGACCCGGCGGCTGGCGGTGGAGGCGGGGCAGGTCACGGAGGCCTGAGCGCCGTCTGCGAGGGTGGCGGGATGAGCGGCCGCACGATCCTGGACCTGTTCCGCCTCGACGGAAAGGTCGCCGTCGTGACCGGGGCGTCGTCCGGGCTCGGCGTGCACTTCGCCCGGGCGCTGGCGGAGGCGGGGGCCGACGTCGCCCTGGGTGCCCGGCGCGAGGAGCGGCTCGCCGAGACGCGGCAGGTGGTCGAGGACGCCGGACGGCGGGCGATTCCCGTGCGCACCGACGTCGCCGACCCGGCCTCGTGCCAGGCGCTCGTCGACGCCGCCATGGCCGAGTTCGGCCGGGTCGACATCCTGGTCAACAACGCCGGCATCGGCACCGCCGTGCCGGCGACCCGCGAGACGCCGGAGCAGTTCCGCTCGGTGATCGACGTGAACCTCAACGGCTGCTACTGGATGGCGCAGGCCTGCGCCCGGGTGATGCAGCCGGGCAGCTCGATCATCAACATCTCCAGCGTGCTGGGGCTGACCACGGCCGGACTGCCGCAGGCCGCGTACGCGGCGTCGAAGGCGGGCCTGATCGGGCTGACCCGCGACCTCGCGCAGCAGTGGACCGGCCGCAAGGGCATCCGGGTGAACGCGCTGGCGCCCGGCTTCTTCACCTCCGAGATGACCGACACCTACCCCGAGGGCTACCTGCAGGCGCAGCTGAGCCGCGTGCTCGTCGGCCGGCCGGGCGACCCGGACGAGCTGTCGGCGGCGCTGATCTTCCTGGCCAGCGACGCCGGCGGCTACGTCACCGGCACGACGCTCGCCGTCGAGGGCGGGCTGCTCACCAGCTGAGCCGGTACCGCTCAGGCGACGGAGACGTACGGCCCCGAGAACGGGTTCCCGCCGCGCAGCAGCACGTCGGGTTCCGGTTCCGGCAACGCCGCGGCGCCGCCCTGCACGAGCGGACGCGGCCGGTGCGGCTCCCGGATGCCGGTGCCGCCACCGCGGTGCGGATAGACCAGCACGCCGGATACCGGGTCCGGGACGGCGTCGAGCGCGGCCCGCAGCAGCGGTGAGTCGCGGAAGGCGTCGCGCCGCTGCTCGTCCCCGAAGGTGAACTCCAGGACGACGCCCCAGGAGTGCTCGTGCTCGTCCCAGAAGACGGCGCCGCCGGTCACCGCGGCCTCGACGATCCGGTCGTGCCACGCGCGCGCCCACCCGGCGGCCGAGAGACCCGCGACGGGTCGGTCGCCGTCGAAGACCTCGACGGTGAGCCAGTGCACAGTGGCCGCCGACGCTACGCGCGCCGAGGGCGCAGAGGAAGGGTCGCGGATCAGTCCCCGGCGGCGGCGCTCAGCTTCTCCGCGAGCGCCCGCAGCTGGACGACCTCGTCGTCGGAGAGCACGTCGAACACCCGCCGGCGCACCTCGTCGACGTGGCCGGGCGCCGTCCGCTCGAGCTCCCGGCGTCCGTCGGCGGTGAGCTCGGCCAGCTGGCCGCGCCGGTCGGTGGCGCACGAGCTGCGCACGCACCCAGCCGCGCTCCTCGAGCGCGGCGACGGCGTGCGACAGCCGCGAGGTGGACGTGTTCGTGACCGTGCGCCAGCTCGCTCATCCGCATCCGGCCGTCCGGCGCGGCGGAGAGCATGGCGAGGATCTGGTAGTAGACGTGGCTGATCCCGGCCTCCTCGCGCAGCTGGCGGTCCAGCGCCTGCGGCAGCAGGTGGACGAACCGCACGAGCGGCAGCCAGGCCGCCATCTCGTCGGCGGTCAGCCAGCGCGGCTCGGCATCGGTCACCCGAGCAGGGTCCGGGTCGAGTGCCGTGCTGGTCAACGCGAGGTTCTCCTGACGGGTGGTCAGCCGGCGAGCGGCAGGTCGAGGGTGTGGGCGGTGTGCCGCACCTTGGCCTCGAGGTACGCGGCGTTGGCGGCCGACAGGTGCACGCCCGTGGGCAGCTGCTCGGGGACGTCGACGCCGAGCGCCTGCAGCTGGGCGGCCTTGTCGGGGTTGTTGCTCAGCAGCGTGATCCGGTCGGCGCCGAGCGTCAGCAGCATCTGGGCGGCGACGGTGTAGTCGCGCTCGTCCTCGCCGCGGCCGAGGGCGAGGTTGGCCTCGTAGGTGTCGAGGCCGGCGTCCTGCAGCGCGTACGCGTCGAGCTTGGCGTACAGGCCGATGCCCCGGCCCTCCTGGCGGAGGTAGAGCAGGAAGCCGCCGACCTCGGCGATCCGCTCGACGGCCTCGCGCAGCTGGGGACCGCAGTCGCAACGCTCGGAGCCGAACACGTCCCCGGTGAGGCACTCGCTGTGCGGCCGGACCAGCGGGGCGGGGCCTCCGGCGGCCGACCGGGCCAGCGCGCCCTTCCAGTCGCCGAGCCCGATCGCCAGGTGCTCGCGACCGTCGGCCAGCCCCTCGAAGGTGAAGACGCCGCGCCGTCGTCCGGTAGCCGTCGGCGAAGCGCAGCGGCACGGTCACGGCGGTGCGGACGGAGGCCGACGGCACCAGGCCGAAGCCGGTCAGCTCGGCGAGCATCGAGGGGTCGTGCGCGGTGAGGGACATCGGTCCTCCGGTCATTGCTTGAACTTTCAAGCGGCCAGAGTACCGAAGGAAGCTGAGACTTCAAGTATTCCGAACGGTCACACGGTCTCGGGAACGAGGTCCGTCCGGGGTGCCGTGCCCGGTGCCCGGCGCCACGAGGTGTTGCGCCGCCAGAAGACGTACGTGGCCAGCCCCAGCGGGATGGGCAGCACGAAGGTCAGAGCCCGGAAGATCAGCACCGCTGCGGCCACCGCGGACCGCGCGCCCCCGGCCGCCGACAGGCCGGTGATCAGGGCCAACTCGACGACACCCAGCCCGCCCGGGGTGAACGGGATGGCGGTGAGCAACCGAGCGAACGCGAAGACGGCCAGCGCCTCGATCCAGCTGACCTGTTCCCCGGTCACGCCGACGAAGCGCAACGACAGCAGGAGCACGAGGAACAGCGACAGGTGGCTGACGACGGTCGCGAGGGTGATCCAGTGCCACCGGGCGTGCAGCAGCAGCGCCGTCCGGTCGCGGAACTTGGTCGTCGCCTTGTCCCAGCCCTCCACGGGAGGTCGGTGGAACGGGCGCAGCACGGCCGAGGCGACCCGTCCGGCGCCCGTGCCGATCCGCTCGGCCGCTTCCCTGCTGCGCAGCAACCGCCCGAGCAGGAAGACCGAGGCGGCCAGCGCCGCGAGGCCGGCGAGGCCGCCGGCCAGCCTGTCCGGTGGACGGGGAAGAGGAGAAGGCGAGGAGCGCGAGCGCGAGGACGGGCGTCCCGAGCTTGACGAAGTTGTTCCAGAGCCCGGAGACCAGCAGGGCCACGGACGTGCGGGAGCGGGAGAAGCCCCACGAGGAGGCCATCGCGTAGGTCAGGCCCAGGGCGATGGCGGAGCCGCCGACCACCGTGTTGGCCACCGCGGTCGTGGTCTGGGTCTCGACCGTGGCCTGCCGCAGGGTCAGCCCGGGCATGGTCGCGACCATCACGAACTGGTAGGTCATCAGGTTCCACGCGGCCGCCACGACGAGGACGGAGACCTCGGCGGTCGACATGGCCCGGACCGAGGCCCAGACCGCGGACAGGCTGGTGAACTGCGGCAGGAACCAGGCGAAGATCGCGACCACCAGCGCGATGGACAGCGCCGGCCCGAGCACCCGCCGCCACAGCGGCTTGGGTGCGCGGGTCTGCGGCTCGACCGGCCCGTTGGCCGTCACGGCATGCCGTCCGCCGGCGCGGTGGGGTCGAGCTCCAGCCGTCCGCCGGTCTCCTCGCGGACGTGCGCCTCGATGTCGGTGCGGCGGACGAGGTCGATCCCCTCCGTCGCCACCGCCAGCGGTTCGGCGCGGTCGTCGCCGCCGAGCCGGAAGTAGACGATCAGACAGCCGCCGTCGAACACGTAGTAGCGCGTTCCCACGTACGCAGGGCTGATCTGCGTGACCTGCTCGAGGCGCCGCACCTCCTCGCGGTCGCTCGGGATCTCGGTGGCCTGCCGCGGGTCGCAGGACGGCGTCAGGGCCACCTCGATCGCCCGCACGCCGTCGCGGTCGCTGTCCAGCCAGAACCGCCCGGAGCCGTCGCGAATCTCCAGGTCCGACAGGTGCCATCCCAGCGGAACGGTGTCCAGGCACGGCACCCAGGCCGCCGTCTCGACGGCCTGCGCCATCAGCACGACGCCGTTGGCGGGTTCGCCGTCGTCACCGGCGCGGCAGGCCAGCTCGCGGCCGCGCGAGCGAGCCCGTCTGGACGCAGCCGGTCAGCAGGACCGCCCCGACGGCCGCAACTCCCAGGCGCCGGGCGCTCACAGCGGTGACTCGAAGATCAACTGGAGCGCGAAGGCGGTCGCGACGAGCACTCCGGCGAGCGTCGCGACGGTCAGGCCGGCCCGGCGCCAGGTCCACCGCTGGATGCGCACCGGCGGCAGGCGGTAGGGGAGCAGCCGCAGGAACTCCGCGTGCAGGTCCTTGCCCTGCTGGCGCAGCATGCGCCGCAGCTGGGTCGGCATCGTCAGTCCGTGCGTGGCGGCGAACGCCTCGGCGATCTCCTCCTGCGAGAACTGCAGCAGAGCGCGGTCGTACACGCGCTGCGCGTCGGTGCGCAGGGCCAGGACGAGCATCATGTTCGCGAGGTCGACCGCCTCCCGCCACGGGCTGGGGCGGACCTCGGCGAAGGCCGAGTCGATCAGGAACAGCATGCCCCTGCAGACCATCAGGTTGGCCGGCTTGATGTCGCGATGGGCGACCCCGACGTCCCACATCCGGCGCACCGCGGCGAGCCCCTGGTCGATGATGCCGTCGTCGACCACCACCGCGGGGTCGCCGATCTCGGCGCCACCGGTCAGGAACTCGGCCATGAGGAGGTACTCGCGCTCGGGGGTGATCTCCACGATGCCGAGCGGCTGGGGCACGGGCAGCTGGGCGTCGCAGAGCAGCCGCAGGATGTAGTCCTCGTACTGCACGAGGCGACGGACGCTGTGGAACGGCTTCTCGTCCTCGAGCCGCCCGTACATCAGCGTGCGACCGAGCTTGTACCAGCGGTCGGAGCGCACGTGCGTGGCCGCGTACAGCTTGCCGAAGACGATGCTCTCGGTCTCGCTGTGCTCCGGATCGGCCTTCACCGTGATCCGCAGTGGCGTCGAGCCCCCCGACCCCGCCAGGCCGAACGGCTTCACGGACGTCGCCACCAGGCCGAGCTGGTCCTTCAGTGCCCGCACGATGGCCTCGCCGCGGACCCCCGTCACGTCGAGGTGAGCCGTCCGGCCGCGGCCGTAGCGCACCGGGTAGACCTCGTTCGGCGTGAAGACGCGGAAGGCCACCAGCGGCGCGGCCACGCCGAGCACCACGCCGGCCAGGACATCGGTCGGGTGGTCCTGGGCCAGGTACAGGCGGGAAGCGGCGGTGATCGCGAGCAGTGCGACCACGATCCACTTGCTGATGGTCCGCGCGGCGGCCGGCCGGGACGAGGGCGTAGACCGTGCTCACCAGGAATGCGCTCAGCACGGTCATCGGCAGCGAGGGCATGGAGAACCCGGTCCACGGTCCGAGGATCTCGACCTCGTAGGGCCGCGGACGCCGCAGCATGCCGGCCGCGGCGGCGGCGAGGTTGGCGACCAGGATGCCGACGGCCAGCCAGACGAACAGGTGCCGCCACCGCCGGAACGCCACGAGCACCACCATGTTCACCAGCCAGATGACCTTCAGCGGCGCCGACGTCGCCAGCACACCGGCGACCTCGGCCACCGAGGTGAGTGCGGGTGTGCGGGCCCGGCTGATCGCCTGGAGTGCGCGGGTGTCGGCCAGCTCGACCGCGCTGAGGCTGCCCGTCGCGACCACCACGACCCACAGCAGCACGACCAGAGCGCTCAGGCCGAGCCACAACCGGCCGGAGGTGTTCAGGCTCCGGGGCAGCGGCGGAGGTTCGCCGGACGGCCGGCGACGTCGGCGGACGCGCTGGATCGGCGCGGGTGCCGGCCGGGCGAGCGGCTGAGGCTGCCGCGCCCCCGGGAGCGCCTGGGGCAGGGACGCCATGCGGTCGAACTGTGCTCCGCTCGGCGGATCCTGGCGAGGCCCTTTCGTCCCGTTCCGGGAACTTCCGTCCGGCGTCCGGGATCCCCTGCGCCGGGGCCCGCCGGGACTACGGTGCCCGGAGCACGCCCCGCTGGGAGGAGGGCGCCGTGCGCCGTTCCCGCGCCGCGTCGGCCGTGTTCCTGCTTCTCGTCGCGCTGCTGTCCGCGTGCGGCGCAGACGGCTCCGGAACGCCGTCCCCGGCCACGGCCGACCCGGCCACGGCCCTGCGCCTCGCCTCGTACGACTTCCGCGAGAACCAGATCCTCGTCGAGGTGTACGCCGAGGCCGCCCGCCGGGCGGACGTGCCGGTCGACGTCGAGCACGGCGTCGGCACCCGCGAGGTGGTGTCGCCGGCGCTGTCGCAGGGGCTCGTGGACGTCGTCATCGACTACATGGGCACCGCGCTGTCCTTCGCCCGGCCCGATGCGACCCCTGAGACGCGGACGCCCGAGGAGCTGCACGCCGCGCTGAAGCTCACGCTCGGGGCCCGCGGCGTCACCGTTCTCCGCGCCGCGGCCGCGGAGGACCAGAACGGCTTCGTGGTCACGGCCGCCTTCGCGGCCGAGAACGACGTCACCGCCATCTCGGACCTGGCGCCCCTGGCGCCCGAACTGCGTTTCGGGGGGCCGCCGGAGTGCCCGGAACGGCGGTTCTGCCTCCTCGGGCTCCAGGAGGTCTACGGGCTGGAGTTCGCCGAGGTCCGCTCGATGCCCTCGCGGGCAGCGACCGCGGAGGCGCTGCTCGGCGGCCAGATCGACGTGGGGATGCTGGAGACGACCGACGCGCGCCTGTCGAACGCGTCGGTCGTCCTCCTGGACGACGACCGCGGTCTGCAGCCGCGCGAGAACGTGGTGCCGTTGGTGCGCACGGACGCGCTGGAGCGCTGGGGGGACCGGCTCCGCACAGCGCTGGAGGACGTGAGCGCGCGCTTGACGACCGCGGACCTCGTGGAACTCAACCGGGCCGTGGAGGTGAGAGGGCTCAGTCCCGCGGAGGCCGCGGACCGCTGGTGGGACGGGGAGTGACGGCGATCCCGGTTCGGAGCCGGCGGACGGCCTCGTGGCCGTGCTCGCGGTGAGTGCCCCCGGCAGGATTCGAACCTGCGCCACCGCCTCCGGAGGGCGGTGCTCTATCCCCTGAGCTACGGGGGCTCGTCGTGGTGGGGCACCGAGAAAACTACCAGCCGCGCGGCGTCCTCCCGACGGCGGGATCTATGGCGCGGGGAGCGGCTGGGCACCTCGTTCGGACAGCATCGAGGCCATCAGCTTCGTCTCGCCCGTCTGCGACTCCGCGATCGTCGTCGCGAGGTTGCGGACCGCCGGCTGCTCGGCATTCGCGGCCGCGTACTGGGCCATCTCCAGGCCGCCCTGGTGGTGCCGGGTCATGAGCTGGAGGAACAGGACGTCGAAGTCGTCGCCGTCGGCCGACCGCAGCTCGGCGAGCTCCTCGTCGGTCGCCATCCCCGGCATCGGCCCGTCGCCCATGGACGACATGTCGTGCCCGCCGTGGCCTCCGGAGCTCATCCACGCCATCTGCTCGCCGCCGGTGATCGAGTAGCCCCACAGCGAGAGCCAGCCCTGCATCCGGCCGACCTGGTTCTGCTGCGTCTCGGCGATGTCGAACGCCAGCCCGCGGACGGCGTCGTCCGTGCTGGTCACGAGCGCCAGGTTGGCCATCTCCACCGCCTGCAGGTGGTGGGCCGACATGTCGCGGGCGAAGCCGACGTCGACGGAGTCGGCGGCCGGCGGTGCGTCCCGGCCGATGCCGAGCGCGGCGGCGATGCCGCCGCCGAGCAGCAGCAGGCCGACGCCGATCACCGCCAGCAGCACCGTCCGCAGGCCGCGTCCGCCCGCGGTCGCGCGCACCGGCGCCTCCTCCCGCATGGCGGTCATGGTCACTGCGCGTCGGTGCTGGTCGCCTCGGCCGACTCGCTCGGCTCGGTCGACTCGGTGGCCGGTGCCGACGACTCGGCCGGGGCGGACCCGTCGGCGGGCGCCTGCCCGTCCTGCGCCTCGAGCAGCGGGCTCTCGATGAAGGTGGGGTTCTCGCAGCTCGCGCCGGGCTCGGGGTAGTACTCGGCGTTGTACGTGAAGAAGTCGGCGTACTGCTTCAGGCGTGGGTCGGCGGCCGAGTCGACCTTCAGCTGGTAGTTCCAGGACTGGATGCTGATCGGCGAGTCCTGGCCCTCGTAGGGCGACATCATCCGGCCCGACCGGTCGACCAGCGCCGCGAGCGTCTCGATGTCGGTGTCGAAGACCTCGTCGGGGTTGTAGGTGATCCACACGGCGCCGTGCTCGAGGGAGTGGACGGCGTTCTCGTGCCGGATGTCGACGTCGTAGACGGTGCCGGTGCAGTCGGCCCAGTCCGGCGGCGGCGCGTGCGGGCCACCGACCGGCGGCGACTCCGAGTAGGGCACGGGTTCGGCGACGTGGGTCTGGCCGGCCGCGTAGTCGTAGGTCTGGATGTCGGCGATGTCGTCCGGGTCGTTGACCTCGTTGGCCTCGGACTCGTTGGCCTTGACGACCGCGTAGCCGATGGCGAGGACGGCGAACAGGACCACGGCGATGGCGGCGGCGATCAGGCCCCAGGGACGGCGCGGCTGCGTGACCACCTGGGTCGGCGGGCGGGTGCGGCCCCGGCCACCGGTACCGGTCCGCGCGGTGGACGCGCCCTTGCCCGCGGCGGACGACCCGCCTCGCGCGGGGGCGTTCTTCCCGCGGTTCCCGGGCGTACCTTCCTTGGCCAAGGCCTCTCCTTCGAACGGCTGCTCCGTCGTGCCGAGCTCCGTCCGGGGCCCGGGTCCGGCGCCCAGTCTAGGTTCGGAAGCTGGTCGCTCCCTGGGAGCGCGCCCGAGGAGTACGGCACACCTGCGGGCGCGGTCCGGGCGCGTCGGCGTCCTCAGTACGCTCGTGCGGTGACACCCGAGCAGCTGCGAGACGTCGTCCGGTCCGCCGTGGCAGCCGTCGTCGACCGCGGTGCGCTCGGCGTGGCCGTTCCCGACGACGTCGTCATCGAGCGTCCCAAGAACCCCGATCACGGCGACTACGCCACCAACGTCGCCCTGCGGCTGGCCAAGCCGGCCGCCCGCCCGCCGCGCGAGGTGGCCGAGCTGGTCGCCGAGGAGTTGCGCGCGCACGACGGCATCGCCTCGGTGGACGTCGCCGGTCCGGGCTTCCTCAACATCACCCTCGCGCAGGGTGCGCTCGGGGTCATCGCCGTCCGGGCCGTCACCGCCGGCGACGACTACGGGCGCACCGACGAGTTCGCGGGGCAGCGGCTGAACCTCGAGTTCGTCTCGGCCAATCCGACCGGCCCGGTGCACATCGGAGCCGTGCGATGGGCGGCTGTCGGCGACGCCCTCGCCCGGCTGCTCGAGACCGGCGGTGCCTCGGTCACCCGGGAGTACTACTTCAACGACGCCGGCGCGCAGATCGACCGGTTCGCCCGCAGCCTCCAGGCGGCGCGCGACGGGGCAGCCGGTGCCCGAGGACGGGTACGCCGGCGCCTACATCGACGACATCGCCGCGCAGGTCGTCGCGGCCGAGCCCGGCGTCCTCGAGCGCGACGACGAGGAGCAGCTGCGGATCTTCCGCGGGCGCGGCGTCGACCTGATGTGGGACGAGATCAAGGGGTCGCTGGCCGGCTTCGGCGTCGTCTTCGACGTCTACTTCTCCGAGCGCACGCTGCACGAGACCGGTGCCCTCGAGAAGGCGGTCGCGCGCCTGCGCGACCAGGGGCACGTGTACGAGGCCGACGGTGCGGTCTGGCTCCGCACCACCGACTTCGGCGACGACAAGGACCGTGTCCTGGTCAAGGGGGACGGCGAGCCCACCTACTTCGCCGCCGACTGCGCCTATTACCTGAACAAGCGCGAGCGCGGCTTCGACAAGGTCGTGATCATGCTGGGCGCCGACCACACCGGCTACGTCGGCCGGTACAAGGCGCTGGTCGCGGCCATGGGCGACGACCCCGAGAGCAACCTCGAGATCCTCATCGGCCAGCTGGTCAACCTGCTCCGCGAGGGCCAGCCGGTCCGGATGAGCAAGCGGGCGGGCAACGTCGTCAACCTCGGTGACCTGGTCGACGCGATCGGCGCCGACGCCGCCCGCTACGCCCTGGCCCGCACGTCGATCGACCAGCCGATCGACCTCGACCTGGACCTGTGGAGCAGGCAGACCAACGACAACCCGGTCTTCTACGTCCAGTACGCGCACGCGCGCATCTCCTCGGTGCTCCGCAACGCGGCAGAGCTGGGCATCTCCCTCGGCGAGCCCGGCGACGTCGACCCCACGCAGTTGGGCCACGAGCGGGAGAACGACCTGCTGCGGGCCATCGCCGAGTTCCCGGGCGTGCTGGCCACCGCGGCCGAGTTCCGTGCGCCGCACCGGGTGGCCCGGTACCTGGAGGAGCTGGCGGGCATCTACCACCGGTTCTACGACTCCTGCCGGGTGCTGCCCCGCGGCGACGAGGAGACCGGACCGCTGAACGTCGCGCGCCTGTGGCTGTGCGGCGCGACGGCCACCGTGCTGCGCAACGGCCTCGCCGTGCTGGGCGTGCACGCTCCGGAGCGGATGTGAGAGCGCACCCCGCCGGTCCCCTCCACGGCAACATCGCCCAGCCGACCGCTGCCGGCGCCCCGCCGCAGGACCTCGGGGCGCTGGACCCGCAGGTCTGGCCGCGGACGGCGCAGCGGGTCGACGGCGAGCTGCACCTGGCCGGCCGGGCCGTCACCGACCTGGCGCGCGAGCACGGGACGCCGCTGTTCGTGCTCGATGAGGCCGACTTCCGCGGCCGCGCGGCCGACTTCGCCACGGCCTTCGACGGCGGCGACGTCCACTACGCGTCCAAGGCCTTCCTGTGCGGTCAGGTGGCCCGCTGGATCGGCGAGGACGGCCTGCACCTGGACGCCTGCAGCGGCAACGAGCTCGCCCTCGCCCTGGCGGCCGGGTTCCCGGCGGAGCGGATCGCGCTGCACGGCAACAACAAGTCGCTGCGCGAGCTGGAGATGGCGGTCGACGCCGGCATCGGGCGGATCGTGCTCGACTCGTTCGACGAGATCGACCGGCTGGTGCCCCTGGCGGCCGCCCGGGTGTCCGCCGGCGGCGCGCCGGTGGCCGTGCTGGTCCGCGCGACCGTCGGCATCGAGGCGCACACCCACGAGTTCATCGCCACCGCGCACGAGGACCAGAAGTTCGGCTTCTCGCTGGCCACCGGTGACGCGCTGACCGCGTCCGTCCGCGTCATCCGCGAGCCCGGCCTGGAGCTGGCCGGGCTGCACAGCCACATCGGCTCGCAGATCTTCGACACCGCCGGCTTCGAGGCTGCCGCGCACCGCGTGGTCGGCCTGCTCGCGCAGATCTCGCAGGCCACCGGGGAGGTGCTCGGCGAGCTCAACCTGGGCGGTGGGTTCGGCATCGCCTACCTGCCCGACGACGACCCGGTCGCACCGGCCGACGTCGCCGCGCGGCTCCGGGCGGTCGTCGAGGCCGAATGCGCGATGGCGGGGATCCCGGTGCCGCGGCTGGCGATCGAGCCCGGCCGGGCGATCGCCGGCCCGGGCACCGTCACGCTCTACGAGGTGGGCACGGTCAAGCCGGTCCGTCTCGGTCCGAGCGGCGCCCCGGGGACGCCGCTGGTGCGCAACTACGTGTCCGTCGACGGCGGGATGAGCGACAACATCCGCACCGCTCTCTACGACGCCGCGTACACCTGCGTGCTGGCCAACCGCGAGTCCGCCGCCCCGCCCGCGCTGTGCCGGGTCGTCGGCAAGCACTGCGAGAGCGGCGACATCCTCGTCCGCGACCTCTGGCTGCCCGCCGACGTGCAGCCCGGCGACCTGCTCGCGGTCGCCGCCACCGGCGCCTACTGCTGGTCGATGGCGAGCAACTACAACTACCTGCTCAAGCCGCCCGTCGTCGCCGTCCGCGACGGCCGGGCGACCGAGATCGTGCGCCGGCAGACGCTGGCCGACGTCTGGGCGCTGGACGCCGTGCTCGCCGACGTGTCCGCGCCGGAGCACCCCGTGGGAGTCTCATGAAGCCGCTCAAGGTCGCCCTGCTGGGCTGCGGCACCGTCGGCAGCGCGGTGCTCCGGCTGATGAGCGAGCAGGCCGAGGACCTCACGGCGCGGATCGGCCGGCCGGTCGAGGTCGTGGGCATCGCGGTCCGCCGTCCCGACCACCACCCCGACGTCCCGGCGCAGCTGCTCACCACTGACGCCGAGGCGCTGGTGACTCGCGAGGACGTCGACCTCGTCGTCGAGGTCATCGGGGGGATCGAGCCCGCCCGCACGCTGATCCTCGCCGCCTTCGAGGCGGGCAAGTCGGTGGTCAGCGCGAACAAGGCACTGCTCGCCGACGACGGCCCGGCCCTGCACGCCGCGGCCGCCAAGGCCGGCGTCGACCTCTACTACGAGGCCGCGGTGGCCGGCGCGATCCCGCTGCTGCGCCCGCTGCGCGAGTCGCTGGCCGGCGACCAGCTGCGCAAGGTCGTCGGCATCGTCAACGGGACGACGAACTACATCCTGTCCCGCATGGCCGAGACCGGCGCCGGCTTCGCCGAGGCGCTGGCGGAGGCGACCGAGCTCGGCTACGCCGAGGCCGACCCCACGGCCGACGTCGACGGCTTCGACGCCGCGGCCAAGGCGGCGATCCTCGCGGCCCTCGCGTTCCACACGCCGGTCCACGCCGACGACGTGCACCGCGAGGGCATCTCCTCGATCAGCGCGGCCGACGTCGCCGGCGCGACCGAGATCGGCTGCACGGTCAAGCTGCTGGCCATCTGCGAGCGGGTCACCGGACCCGACGGCGACTCGGTCGCCGTCCGCGTCCACCCGGCGATGATCCCGACCACGCACCCGCTGGCCGCGGTCGGCGGTGCCTTCAACGCGGTGTTCGTCGAGGCGGAGGCGGCGGGGCAGCTGATGTTCTACGGGCAGGGCGCCGGGGGCGAGCCGACCGCCAGCGCCGTCCTGGGCGACCTGGTGGCGGTCGCCCGCAACCGGCTGGCCGGTGCGGCCGGGCCGGGGACGACCGGGTATGCGGGCCTCGCGATCCGCCCGATGGCCGAGACGCCGACCCGGTACCACGTCAGCCTCGACGTCGCGGACAGGCCGGGCGTGCTGGCCGCGGTCGCGCACGCCTTCGCCGAGCACCACGTGAGCATCGCGACGGTCCGGCAGGACGGCCACGAGGACAACGCCACCCTGGTGATCGTCACCCACAGCGCCCCGGACGCGGCGCTCGCCGCGACCGTGGACGCGCTGCGCGGCATGGACATCGTCCGCGACGTGACCAGCGTGCTGCGCGTGGAGGGACTGCAGTGAGCGTGCTGGGTCGTCGCCCCGAGGGGGAGGCGCCCGTCGCGTCGCCGTTCTGGCCGGGACTCATCGAGGCCTACCGGTCGCGGCTGCCGGTCACCGACGCGACGCCGGTGGTCACCCTCTCCGAGGGCGCCACCCCGCTCGTGCCCGCGCGGGAGCTGTCGCGGCTCACCGACTGCGAGGTGTGGCTCAAGGTCGAGGGCGCCAACCCCACCGGGTCGTTCAAGGACCGCGGCATGACGATGGCCATCTCCAAGGCCGTCGAGGAGGGGGCGCAGGCGGTCATCTGCGCCTCTACCGGCAACACCAGCGCCAGCGCCGCGGCCTACGCCGCCCGCGCCGGTCTGGTCTGCGCCGTGCTCGTCCCGCAGGGCAAGATCGCCACCGGCAAGCTGGCCCAGGCGCTGGTGCACGGCGCCAAGCTGCTGCAGGTGCAGGGCAACTTCGACGACTGCCTGGCCCTGGCCAGCAAGTTGGCGATCGACTACCCGGTCAGCCTGGTCAACAGCGTCAACCAGTACCGCATCGAGGGGCAGAAGACCGCGTCGTTCGAGATCGTCGACGTGCTCGGCGACGCCCCCGACGTGCACTGCCTGCCGGTCGGCAACGCGGGCAACATCACCGCCTACTGGCAGGGCTACCGCGAGTACGCCGCCGACGGCTCGGCCTCGAGGACCCCCCGGATGTGGGGCTTCCAGGCGGCCGGCGCGGCCCCGATCGTCACCGGCAAGGTCGTCGAGCAGCCGAGCACGATCGCCACGGCGATCCGCATCGGCAACCCGGCGTCCTGGACCAAGGCCGTCGCCGCCCGCGACGAGTCCGGCGGCCGGATCGACGCCGTCACCGACCGGGCGATCCTCGCCGCCTACCGGCTGCTGGCCCGCAGCGAGGCGGTCTTCGTCGAGCCGGCGTCGGCGGCGTCCGTGGCCGGGCTGCTGCAGGTGGCGCAGGCCGGCGAGCTGCCCGCCGGCTCCCGCGTCGTCTGCACCGTCACCGGCAACGGCCTCAAGGACCCGGAGTGGGCGATCTCCGGAGCGCCGGCACCGGTGACCATCCCGGTCGACGCCGCGGCGGCTGCCGCGCAGCTCGGCCTGTGAGCGTGCTCGACCCCGCCCGGGTCTCGGTGCGCGTGCCGGCCACGAGCGCCAACCTCGGCCCGGCGTTCGACTGCGCCGGCCTGGCGCTCACGCAGTACGACGTCGTCGACTTCGCGGTCGTCGGCTCCGGGCTGTCGGTCGAGATCAGCGGCGTCGGCGCGGAGGAGCTGCCCACCGACGAGTCGCACCTCGTCGTCCGGGCGTTCCGCGCCGCCTGCGACGAGCTCGGCTGGACGCCGCCCGGACTGCGGGTCGTCGCGCGCAACGGCATCCCGCAGGGGCGGGGGATGGGCTCCTCTGCGGCGGCCGTCGTCGCCGGCGTGGAGGCCGCCTGGGTGCTGTGCCCCGACGTCGAGGTCATCGACGGCAACGCCGTCCTTCGGCTCACCACCGCGATGGAGGGCCATCCGGACAACGTCGCCGCCTGTCTGTTCGGCGGGCTCACCCTCTCGTGGTCCGGCGATCGGGGCCCGGCCGCCACCTCGCTCGAGGTGCACGACGAGGTCCTGCCCGTCGTCCTCGTGCCGGACGCCACGCTGTCGACGTCCGTGGCCCGGGGCCTGCTCCCGGACGCCGTGCCGCACGGCGATGCCGCGTTCAACGCCGGCCGGGCGGCGCTGCTGGTGCACGCACTGACCACCGAGCCGGCCTGGCTGCTCGAGGCCACGGAGGACCGGCTGCACCAGCGGCAGCGCGGCACGGCGATGCCGGAGTCGCTGGCCCTCATCGACCGGCTGCGCGACGCCGGGCACGCCGCCGTCGTCTCCGGGGCCGGCCCGAGCGTGCTGGTCCTGGCCCAGCGGATGGACGGCGACCCCACCGACCCGGCCGGCGCCGCCCGCGTGCGGGAGGTGGCGCGCCTGGTGCCCGACGGGTGGTCGGTCCTCCCCTTGGGGGTGGACACCCAGGGCGCTCGGGTCGACCGGCCCCTGCGGGATGTATCGTCTTCGTAACGGGGAACACGCCGGAGTCGACCGGTGTTGTCGCGTCCGAGAGCCTGCGTCTAGGCTCTTGTCGTAGCCGCCCTTCACGGGCGAGCCTCGCGCGGGGCGATGAAGACGAACGAATTCCGTCGCCGCTGATCCGCCTCGCACCCCTCGACCCGTACGTCCACGGGCGTCTGCCCCGCTCCGGCGGGAGACGCCGGGCGCGGGGTCACCCCCTGCGCTGTTCAGCGCAGGTACCGCAGGGAAGGACCTGTACGTGACTGACATCGACACCCTCGGGACGACCGCCGCGCCAGCGGACGGCACCGAGGTTCCTGCCGCATCGGAGCAGGCGGGCCGCGCCCGCCGCCGCGGCAGCGGGCTGTCCGGGATGCTGCTGCCCGAGCTGCAGCGCCTGGCGGCCGACCTGGGCATCGCGGGCACCGCCCGCATGCGCAAGGGCGACCTCGTCGCCGCCATCACCGCCCGTCAGGTCGGCGGGAACACCGGCGCGAACGGTGCGCCCGCGCCCACCCCGCGGACGACGGACCAGCCCGAGGCGGCCGACACGGCCCGCGGCGTGGCCGCCACCGCGGCTCCTCTCGAGGCGCCGATCACCGGGGGTGCCAACAGCGGTCCCGTGACGCAGGAGGCGCCCAGCCGCGCCCGTCGCGGCGCGAGCCGCCCCGCCGGCTCGCCCTCCGCCGAGGCCCCTGCCGCCTCCGCGCCGGCCGAGACCGAGCAGCGCGACGGCGAGCAGGCCGACGGCGAGCAGCGCGAGGGCGGCGACCGGCCGCGCAACCGCGACCGCAACCGCAACCGCAACGACCGGGACGGTCAGCGCGGCGAGGCCCGCGGCGAGCGCGACGCCAACCGCGACGGCAATCGTGACGGTGGCCGCGACACCAACCGCGACACCAACCGCGACACCAACCGCGACACCAACCGCGGTGACCGGGACACCCAGCGCGGCGAGCGCGGTCCCGACCGCAACGAGCGCGGCGACCGGGGCAACCGGCCGGACACCCGCACCGACACCCGTCCCGACAACCGTCCCGCCAACGACCGCGGCGACGACGGCGACGACGACGACTTCGAGGGCAGCGGCCGCCGCCGCGGTCGCCGCTACCGCGACCGCAACCGGCGCGGTGGGCGTGAGCGCTTCGAGCAGCCCGGCGAGCCGACCATCAGCGAGGACGACGTCCTGCTGCCGGTCGCCGGCATCCTCGACGTCCTCGACAACTACGCCTTCGTCCGGACGTCGGGCTACCTCACCGGCCCGAACGACGTCTACGTCTC
Organism: uncultured Actinomycetota bacterium; assembly: GCA_963777095.1. Lineage (GTDB taxonomy): Bacteria > Actinomycetota > Actinomycetes > Mycobacteriales > Geodermatophilaceae > CAVZOY01. The sequence goes on along the minus strand of CAVZOY010000002.1, from coordinate 676,363 downwards.
CCTCTCGCAGGTGCGCCGCTACGGCCTGCGCCGCGGCGACGCCATCACCGGCGCCGTCCGGCAGCCGCGCGACGGGGAGCGCAAGGACAAGTACAACGCCCTGGTCCGCCTCGACTCGGTCAACGGTCTCGACCCGGAGCAGGCGCGCAACCGGCCCGAGTTCACCAAGCTGACGCCGCTCTACCCGCAGGAGCGGCTGCGCCTGGAGACCGAGCCGCACCAGCTCACCACCCGCGTCATCGACCTGGTGATGCCGATCGGCAAGGGGCAGCGCGCGCTCATCGTGTCGCCGCCCAAGGCCGGCAAGACGATGGTGCTGCAGTCGCTCGCCAACGCGATCACGACGAACAACCCCGAGTGCCACCTCATGGTCGTCCTCGTCGACGAGCGGCCCGAGGAGGTCACCGACATGCAGCGCTCGGTGAAGGGCGAGGTCATCGCCTCGACCTTCGACCGGCCGCCGTCGGACCACACCACGGTCGCCGAGCTCTCCATCGAGCGGGCCAAGCGCCTGGTCGAGATGGGCCACGACGTCGTCGTCCTGCTGGACTCGATCACCCGGCTGGGTCGCGCCTACAACCTGGCGGCCCCCGCCAGCGGGCGCATCCTCTCCGGTGGCGTCGACTCCACGGCGCTGTACCCGCCCAAGCGCTTCCTCGGCGCCGCCCGCAACATCGAGAACGGCGGCTCGCTCACGATCATCGCCTCGGCGCTGGTCGAGACCGGCTCCACGATGGACACGGTCATCTTCGAGGAGTTCAAGGGCACCGGTAACGCCGAGATCAAGCTCGACCGCCGGCTCGCCGACAAGCGCGTCTTCCCGGCGGTCGACGTCAACGCGTCGGGTACCCGCAAGGAAGAGATCCTGATGAACGCCGACGAGCTGGCGATCATCATCAAGCTGCGCCGGGTGCTCGCCGCGCTCGAGCCGCAGCAGGCGCTCGAGCTCCTGCTCGACAAGCTGAAGAAGACCCGCAACAACGTCGAGTTCCTCATGCAGATCCAGAAGACGACGCTGGGGTCCAACGACTGAACCCGTGATGTTGATCAGGTGACCTGATCGTCGGGTCCTGGCTCACCATCGACGCTGAGCCAGGACCACAAACGATCAGCCGACCTATCAACATCCACCCGGCCGCCGGCGGCTCGGCCATCGGGGATACTCGACGGTCGAGCCCGCGCCGGGGCCCGGGAATCCCGGGTGGGGCATAGATGTTCACCCGGTGCACCGATCACGAAGACTTTCGAAGGCAGAGGCGATGAAGGCCGGAATCCACCCCGAGTACAAGACCACCACCGTGACCTGTGGGTGCGGGAACACCTTCACCACCCGCAGCACGTCGCCGACCGGTCAGCTGACCGTCGAGACCTGCTCGGCCTGCCACCCGTTCTACACGGGCAAGCAGCGCATCCTCGACACCGGCGGCCGCGTCGCCCGCTTCGAGAAGCGGTTCGGCAAGCGCAACGCCGAGACCGGCAGCAAGTAGCGCTCCCGACGGCGCCCGCGTCGTCCCCACCCGGGGACGACCGGGCGCCGTCGTCATGTCCGGGACTTCGAGGAGGAGCGTTCCCCATGAGCAGCACCGAGGCCGCCCCCGAGCGGCTCTCCGCGCTGCTCGAGGAGCACGCGGCACTGGAGAAGGAGCTCGCCGACCCGGCGGTGCACACCGACCAGTCCCGCGCCCGGCGCCTGGGACGGCGCTACGCCTCCCTCGCCCCGATCGTCGAGACCGTGCGGGCGCTGGACGAGGCCCGGGGCAACCTGGACGCCGCCCGCGAGCTCTCCGCCGAGGACGCGTCCTTCGCCGCCGAGGCGACATCCCTCGAGCAGCGGATCGAGGAGCTCGACGGCCGGCTGCGCGAGCACCTGCTGCCCAAGGACCCGGACGACGACAAGGACGTCATCCTCGAGATCAAGGCGGGGGAGGGCGGTGCCGAGTCCGCGCTCTTCGCCGGCGACCTGCTGCGCATGTACCTGCGCTACGCCGAGCGCCGCGGTTGGTCGGCCGAGGTGATCGACGCCGTCGACGCCGAGCTCGGCGGCTACAAGGACGTCTCCGTCGCCATCAAGGCCCGCGGCGACGAGGGCATCTGGTCGCGGCTGAAGTTCGAGGGCGGCGTGCACCGCGTCCAGCGCGTCCCGGCCACCGAGTCGCAGGGCCGCATCCACACGTCCGCGGCCGGCGTCCTCGTGCTGCCCGAGGCCGAGGAGGTCGACGTCCAGGTCGACCCGAACGACCTGCGCATCGACGTCTTCCGCTCCTCCGGGCCGGGCGGTCAGAGCGTGAACACGACCGACTCCGCCGTCCGGATCACCCACCTGCCGACCGGGATCGTGGTCAGCTGCCAGAACGAGAAGAGCCAGCTGCAGAACCGGGAGTCGGCGCTGCGCATCCTCCGGTCGCGGCTGCTCGTCGCCGCGCGCGAGGAGGCCGCCGCCACGGCCAGCGACCAGCGGCGCAGCCAGGTGCGCACGGTCGACCGCAGCGAGCGGGTGCGCACGTACAACTTCCCGGAGAACCGGATCAGCGACCACCGGGTCGGCTACAAGGCCTACAACCTCGACCAGGTCATCGACGGCGACCTCGACGCGGTCATCGACGCGCTGGCCGCCGCGCACAGTGCCGAGCTCATGGCGGCCGGCAGCTGAACGTCCGGACGCTGCTGGCCGATGCCGCCCGGCGGCTCGCCGAGGCCGGGGTCGAGTCCCCGCGGGTGGACGCCGAGCTGCTGCTCGCGCACGTCCTCGACGTCCCGCGCGGTCGACTGCTCACCCTCGACGACGTGCCCGTGACGGCGCCGTCGACCGCTTCGCCGCCCTGCTCGACCAGCGCGCCGACCGCGTGCCGCTGCAGCACCTGACGGGGCGCGCGCCGTTCCGTCAGCTCGAGCTCGCGGTCGGCCCCGGCGTCTTCGTGCCCCGACCCGAGACCGAGCAGCTCACCGGATGGGTGCTCGAGCGGATCGCCGGCCTCGACGGGCCGATCGTCGTCGACCTGGGCAGCGGATCCGGGGCGATCGCGCTGTCGGTCGCGCACGAGCACCCGGGTGCCCGGGTGACCGCGGTCGAGCGCGACCCGGGCGCGATCTCGTGGACCCGGCACAACGCGATGGCCCGCGTCGCGGCGGGGGACACCCCCGTCGGCGTCGTCGAGGGCGACATGACCGACCCGGCGCTGCTCCCGGAGCTCGACGGTCGCGTGGACGTCGTCGTCTCCAACCCGCCCTACGTGCCGGACGGCGCCGTCGTGCCCCGCGAGGTGGCCGACCACGACCCTCCGCTGGCCCTGTGGGGCGGTCCGGACGGGCTCGACGTGGTGCGCGGGATGCTCACCGTCGCCGCGCGGCTGCTGCATCCGGGTGGCCGGCTCGGCATCGAGCACGCCGACCAGCAGGGGAGCGCGGTGCCCGCCGTCGTCCGCGCGCACGGCGGCTTCACCGACGTCGAGGACCACCCCGACCTGGCCGGTCGGCCGCGGTTCACCACGGCCCGGCGCGGCTGACCGGAGGCGGGTGACAGACTCGCCGCTCGTGGCTGCTTCTCCGACCCCGGCGACCTACGACTGTTCCGATCCCGACGGCCGCGTCGCCGGCCTCGACGCCGCCGCCGCGGCGATCGGCCGCGGCGAACTCGTGCTGATGCCCACCGACACCGTCTACGGCGTCGCCGCCGACGCGTTCACGCCGGCCGCGGTCACCCGCCTCCTCGCCGCGAAGAACCGGGGGCGGCACATGCCGGTACCGGTGCTGATCGGCGAGGCCTCGACGCTGGCCGGCCTCGTGCTGCGGGTGCCTCGGGTCGCGACCCGGCTCGCGGAGGAGTTCTGGCCCGGCGGGCTCACCCTCGTCCTCGAGCACGCGCCGTCCCTGGCCTGGGACCTCGGGGACGCCGAGGGCACCGTCGCCGTCCGCCTGCCGGACGACGAGCTCGCCCGCGACCTGCTGCGCCGTACCGGGCCCCTGGCGGTCTCCAGCGCGAACCGGTCCGGCCGACCGGCGGCCACGACCGCCGAGGAGGCCGCCGCGCAGCTCGGCGAGCACGCCGCCGTCGTCCTCGACGGCGGACCACGCGCCGAGACGGGCGCCAGCACCATCGTGGACTGCACCGGCGCGGCGCCGCGGGTGCTCCGGGTCGGGGCCATCGCGCCCGAGCGCCTGCAGGAGATCGTGCCCGAGCTCACCGACTGAGGGAGGGAGTGGATCCGTCCGCGCGACCCGCGCAGATCCACGCCGCCCCCAGGAGTGGCCGGTACCGTGAGCTGACCGCCGCCCTGCCCGAGCCCGGGCCTCGCGGACGCCGCACACGGATCGTCTGGAGCGCTTCCGAGATGAGCACCCCCTACTGGGGCCCGGACTTCGATGCCCTGGCCGCCTTCGACCCCGACATCGCGAGCGTCGTCACCGACGAGCTGGACCGGCTGCGCAGCGGCCTCCAGCTCATCGCCAGCGAGAACTTCACGAGCCCGGCCGTCCTCGCCGCGCTCGGCAGCACGCTGTCGAACAAGTACGCCGAGGGCTATCCCGGCCGCCGGTACTACGGCGGGTGCGAGGTGGTCGACCGCGCCGAGGAGATCGGCATCGCCCGGGCCAAGGAGCTCTTCGACGCCGAGCACGCCAACCTGCAGCCGCACTCCGGGGCCAACGCCAACCTCGCCGTCTACGGCGCCTTCCTCCAGCCGGGCGACACCTTCCTGGCCATGGCGCTGCCGCACGGCGGGCACCTGACGCACGGCGCCAAGGTCAGCTTCAGCGGCAAGTGGTTCAACGCCGTCCAGTACGGCGTCGACGAGAAGACCGAGCACATCGACTACGACCAGGTGCGCGACCTGGCCCGCGAGCACCGGCCGAAGCTGATCATCTGCGGGGGCTCGGCGATCCCGCGGCTGATCGACTTCGCCGCCTTCCGCGAGATCGCCGACGAGGTCGGCGCCAAGCTCATGGTCGACGCGGCGCACTTCATCGGCCTGGTGGCCGGCAAGGCGATCCCGAGCCCGGTGCCCTACGCCGACGTCGTCACCTTCACCACGCACAAGGTGCTGCGCGGGCCGCGCGGCGGCGCCTTCGTCTGCAAGGCCGAGCACGCCAAGGCCCTGGACAAGGCCGCCTTCCCGATGATGCAGGGCGGCCCGCTCATGCACGCGATCGCGGCCAAGGCGGTGAACCTCAAGGAGTGCCTGCAGCCGGAGTACCAGGCGTACGCGCGCCAGGTCATCGCCAACGCGCAGGCCCTCACCGAGGGTCTGGCCGCCGAAGGCCTGCGGCCCGTCGCCGGCGGCACCGACACCCACCTGGCGCTCCTCGACCTGCGAGAGGTGCAGGACGTGACCGGTACCGCAGTGACAGGAACAGTCGCCGAGGCGCGCTGCGACGCCGCCGGCATCGTGCTCAACAAGAACGCGATCCCGTTCGACCCGCAGCCGGCCTCCGTGGCCTCCGGCATCCGCGTCGGCAGCCCCTCGGTGACCACCCAGGGGATGCGCGAGACCGAGATGAAGGAGATCGCCTCGCTCATCGGGACGGCGATCCGCGACGCCGACGGCAGCCGGGCGCCCGAGGTCGCCGCGAGCGTCCGCGCGCTGGTGACGGCGCACCCGGCCTACCCCGAACCGCAGCGCGCCGGCTGACGGGGAGGCCGCAACCCCGTGCGCGAGTACGCCGTCGTCCTGCTCACCGCCGCCCTGGTCACCTTCCTGGCCACGCCGGTGGTGCGCCTGGCGGCGGTGCGGCTGCGCATGATGGCCGCTCCGCGCGAGCGCGACGTGCACGTCATCCCGACCCCGCGCGGGGGAGGGGTGGCGATGTTCCTGGGGGTGGCGGCGGCGATCCTCGTCGCCACGCAACTGCCCGCTCTTCAGCGCACCTTCGACGACTCCGAGACCATGGCCGTGCTGGTGGCCGGCGGCCTGATCTGCGCGCTCGGCGTCATCGACGACCGCTGGGGTCTCGACGCGCTCACCAAGCTGACGGGGCAGATCGCCGCGGCGGGCGTGATGGTGCTGCTCGGCGTCCAGTTCTCGTTCGTGTTCCTGCCGGTGGCCGACATCGGCACGCTCACGCTCGGCCCCGACATCGGCGTCCCGCTGACGATCCTGGTCACCCTGCTCACGATCAACGCGCTGAACTTCATCGACGGCCTCGACGGGCTGGCGGCCGGGGTCTCGGCGATCGCGGCGCTGGCCTTCTTCGCCTACAGCTACAACGTCGGCCTGCAGGGCTACAACGACGTGATGACGGCGCCGGCGCTGATCACCGCCGTCCTCGCCGGAGCCTGCCTGGGCTTCCTGCCGCACAACTTCAGCCCGGCCCGCATCTTCATGGGCGACTCCGGGTCGATGCTCGTGGGGCTCATGCTCGCGGCTGCCGCGGTCACCGCCACCGGCCGCGTCGACCCCCAGTCCTTCGACTCCGCGGCGTCCCTGCTGCCGCTGACCCTGCCGCTGCTCGTGCCGGTCGCGGTGCTGTTCATCCCGTTCGTCGACCTGGTGATGGCCGTCGTCCGCCGCACCCGCCGCGGCCAGTCGCCGTTCTCGCCGGACAAGATGCACCTGCACCACCGGCTGCTCGCCCTCGGGCACTCGCACCGGCGCGCGGTGCTGGTCATGTACTTCTGGGCGGCCCTGCTGTCCTTCGGTGCCATCGGCCTGTCGATCACCGGTGGGACGGCGGAGCTCGTGCTCGCGATCGGCCTGCTGCTCGTGGTGGGCGTGATCGTGGTGCTCAGCCCGCGCGCTCGCCGGGCCGCGCGCGAGGCCCGCGCCGCCGCCCTCGCCGCGCAGCGCCAGCGCAGCCGGGCCGACCACCCGAGCGCGCGTGCGCGACGCACTCCACCGCCGCTCGCCCCCCCGGCGCAGCCACCACCGCCGCCGCCGACCCCGGCGAACGGTCCCCGCGCCGTGCCCGACGCCGGCACCCGGGAGGTCGCGCGCTGACGCGCGGCCGATCCTCCCGGGCAGGTGCTGCCCGCAGGGGATCGGCCCGCGGAGCACGCCGGAGGCGACGGATAGGGTAGGGCGTGCTCCCCGTCTCCAAGGTCCCGACGGCCCAGGACCTCTACAGCGCCATGCTGCGCGGCGGGGCGGTGCCCGCCGCGGTCGTCGGCGTGGTCGCGCTCGTCGTCTTCACTGTGCTCGACGGCGCCCTCGGTGCGGCCGGGAGCCTGGTCGCGACCGTCATCGTGCTGGTGTTCTCCGCGTCGACGCTCCTCCTGCTCCGGCGCATGGTCGGGGTCGACCCGCGGGTGGTCTTCATGGCCGCGCTGATCGGCTACTTCACCAAGGTCATGCTGCTGGGCGCCTTCCTGCTGCTCTTCCGCGACGCCGACTGGATGTCGCCCATCGCCTTCGCGATCACCGCCATCGCGGTGTCGATGGCGGGCACCGTCGGCGAGCTCGTCGCCTTCACCCGCACCAAGACGCTGATCTACGACGAGCCCCCGGCTCCCGGCGCGGAGCGATGACGGAGAGCGACGAGACCCGGCCGAAGTCCGTGCACCACCAGATGGTCGCGGGGGCCCACCTGCGCGAGGGGTGGGATGCGCTGGCCATGCTCCTCTCCGCGATGCTCGTCTTCGGCCTGCCTGCCTGGTGGCTCAGCGAGGCGCTCGGCTGGCGGTGGGTGCTGCCCGTCGCCCTGGTCGCAGGGATGGGTGCCGCGATCGCCGTGATCTGGGTCCGTTACGGTGTTCACCGCCCGTGAGGAAACACCCGCCGCGTCGAGCGCGCGGTTGCGCCTGCGGCCCACGACGACGGACCCGACCACAGTTCTTGACGGAGGCTGAGTAGTGACACCCATGGTCTCGGCCGCCGAGGAGTTCGTACCGCCGAGCGCCCCGGACTTCTGGCAGCCGCTGATCGGGGACGGCGCCTTCGCGCTCACCCGCACCATGGTCGTGATGGTCCTGTCCGTCATCGTCCTCGCGCTGGTGATGTTGGCCGTCACCCGCCGGCTGGCGGTGGTCCCCGGACGCGCTCAGTACCGGGTGGAGGGCGTGTACGGCCTGGTCCGCAACTCCATCGGCCGCGACATCATCGGCCAGGAGCACTTCCGCCCGTACGTCCCCCTGCTCCTCACCCTGTTCACGCTCATCCTGGTGAACAACCTGGCCGGGATCATCCCGTTCATCCAGTTCCCGACGATGAGCCGGATCGCGTTCCCGCTGGCGCTGGCGCTGGCCGTGTACGTGGTCTACCTCGTCGCCGGCGTCCGGCGCCGCGGCGCGACGGGCTTCGCCAAGAGCCTCGTGCCGCCGGGTCTGCCGTTTTGGGTCGTGCCGGTCGTGTTCGTGCTCGAGGCGGTGACCTTCCTGATCACCCGCCCCGTGACCCTCACGCTGCGGCTCTTCGGCAACATGTTCGCCGGCCACATCCTGCTGCTGCTCTTCGCCCTGGGCGGCGAGTACCTGCTGCTCCACGGCGCGGGCCTGCTCAAGCTGGTGGCCATCCCGGCCTTCCTCATGTTCTTCCTGTTCACCGCGTTCGAGATACTGATCGCGTTCCTGCAGGCCTACGTCTTCATCCTGCTCGCCTCGGTCTACATCGCCGAGATCTACGCGGACTCGCACTGAGGTCCGCCGCGAGACCGCACCGACCTGCACGACCGGCGTAGGCCACCCGGCCGCACCGACCCACTGAGAGGAACGGACACACCCAATGGAAGGCAACCTCGCGATCATCGGCTACGGCCTGTCGGCGATCGGCCCGGGCGTGGGCATCGGCCTGATCTTCGCCGCCTACGTGGCAGGCGTGGCGCGTCAGCCCGAGACTCGCGGTGTGCTGCAGACCATCGCCATCCTGGGCTTCGTGCTCTGCGAGCAGCTGGCCATCTTCGGCATTGCACTGGCGTTCGTCTTCTCAGGCTGACCGAAGGACCGAGGAGGAGCACACATGATGGGCGCGCTCAGCATCTCGACCGCCCCCACGGTCCTGGCGGCCGAGGAGGGCGAAGGCTCGGGCAGTTTTTGGGAGACGGCCTACCCGGTCATCCCGCACCCGGGTGAGCTGATCGTCGGCATCATCAGCTTCGTCATCCTCTACGTCCTGTACAAGCGCCTCGTGGTGCCGCGGCTGGAGGACATGCTCGCCGAGCGTCGCCAGCAGATCGAGGGCGGCATCGAGCGCGCGGAGACGATGCAGGCGGAGGCCAAGGCGGCGCTGGACCGCTACAACGCCCAGCTCGCCGAGGCCCGCACCGAGGCGGCGCAGATCCGCGAGCAGGCCCGCACCGAGGGTCAGCAGATCCTCGAGGAGCTGCGCGTCCAGGCGCAGGAGGAGTCGGCCCGGATCCTCGCCCGCGGTCAGGAGCAGATCCAGGTCGCCCGGCAGCAGGTCGTCAACGAGCTGCGCGCCCAGATCGGCACGCTGGCCGTCGACCTGGCCGGTCGGGTGGTGGGCGAGTCCCTCGCCGACGACGCCCGCCGGCGCGGCACCGTCGACCGCTTCCTGGACGAGCTGGACGGCATGTCCGCCGGTAGCCCCGACGGCCGCAGCGGCAGCACGGTCTCGGGGAGCTCCCGCTGATGGACGCCTCCAGCCGGCTCGCGCTCGACGTGGCGCGCGAGCGCCTCGACGAGCTCACCCGGCCGGCGTCGGGTCTGCTCGGCAAGGCGCGGGACGTCCTCACGCGGCAGCCGCGGGTCACGACGGACGACGAGATGCTCGACCTCGCCGGCGAGCTGTTCGCGGTCGGCCGGCTGCTCGAGGGGCAGCCGTCCCTGCGGCGTGCGCTGTCGGACCCGTCCGGCAAGCCCGATGACCGGGCCGACCTCGTCGACCGGCTCTTCCGGGGGAAGGTCTCCGGGGTCACCCTCGACCTCCTCGAGACGGTCGCCCGGCAGCGCTGGTCGCGGCCGTCGGACCTCGTCGACGCCATGACGACCCTCGGTTCGGAGGCCGCGCTCGACGCCGCCGACTCCGAGGGTGCGCTGGACGACGTCGAGGACGAGCTGTTCCGCTTCGGCCGGATCGTCTCCGGCAACCGCGAGCTGTCGCGGCTTCTTTCCGACCGCTCCGCGTCCATCGAGGGCACCGGCGCGCTGATCGACCGGCTCCTGTCGAACAAGGTCAGTCCGGTGACCGGGCTGCTGCTGCGCAACGTGCTGACCAGCCGCCGCGTGGGGAGCGCCGAGGTCGCCGTCGAGCGGCTCTCCGACGCGGCCAGCCGTCGCCGCGGGCAGTCCGTCGCCCGCGTCACGACCGCCGTCGCGCTGACCCCGGCGCAGGAGCAGCGGCTGACCGCCGTCCTCGGTCGCCTCTACGGGCGCACCATCGGACTCCAGGTCACCGTCGACCCCGACGTCCTCGGCGGCCTGGTCGTCCAGGTCGGCGACGAGGTCATCGACGGCAGCGTCGCCCACCGCCTCGAGGCCGCCCGCCGGCGGCTGGCCGGCTGACCCGCTCCGACCACCGCGCGCCCCCACCGCCCCAGACACCAGACACCGCCTGCAGGGAAGAGGACTCCACACCATGGCCGAGCTGACGATCTCCGCCGACGAGATCCGCAGTGCCATCCAGAGCTACGTCACCGAGTACAGCGCCGACGTCTCCCGCGAGGAGGTGGGCATCGTCACCGAGTCCGGTGACGGCATCGCCCGCGTCGAGGGGCTGCCCTCGGTCATGACCAACGAGCTGCTCGAGTTCGAGAGCGGCGTCCGCGGCCTGGCCCTGAACCTCGACGTCCGCGAGGTCGGCGTCGTGGTCCTCGGTGACTACTCCGGCATCGAGGAGGGCCAGCAGGTCCGCCGCACCGGTGAGGTCCTCTCCGTCGCGGTCGGCGACGGCTACCTCGGCCGCGTGGTCGACCCGCTCGGCAACCCGATCGACGGCGGTGGCCCGATCGAGACCACCGGCCGCCGCGCGCTGGAGCTGCAGGCGCCCACCGTGGTCCAGCGGCAGTCGGTCAAGGAGCCCCTGCAGACCGGCATCAAGGCCATCGACGCCATGACCCCGATCGGCCGCGGCCAGCGGCAGCTGGTGATCGGCGACCGGCAGACCGGCAAGACCGCCGTCGTCACCGACACGATCATCAACCAGCGCGAGGCCTGGGCCACCGGCGACCCGTCGCAGCAGGTGCGCTGCATCTACGTCGCGATCGGCCAGAAGGGCTCGACGATCGCCGCGATCCGGACGGCCCTCGAGGAGGCCGGCGCGATGGAGTACACGACCATCGTCGCCGCTCCCGCGTCCGAGGCCGCCGGCTTCAAGTACATCGCCCCCTACACCGGCTCGGCCATCGGCCAGCACTGGATGTACGAGGGCAAGCACGTCCTGATCGTCTTCGACGACCTGTCGAAGCAGGCCGAGGCCTACCGCGCGGTCTCGCTCCTGCTGCGCCGCCCGCCGGGCCGCGAGGCCTACCCCGGCGACGTCTTCTACCTCCACTCCCGGCTGCTCGAGCGCTGCGCCAAGCTCTCCGACGAGCTGGGCGCCGGCTCGATGACCGGGCTGCCGCTCGTCGAGACCAAGGGCAACGACGTGTCGGCCTACATCCCGACCAACGTCATCTCGATCACCGACGGGCAGATCTTCCTCGAGACGGGTCTGTTCAACTCCGGCGTCCGCCCGGCCATCAACGTCGGCATCTCGGTGTCACGCGTCGGTGGCTCGGCCCAGATCAAGGCGATGCGCTCGGTCGCCGGCCGGCTCCGGCTGGACCTCGCACAGTTCCGCGAGCTCGAGGCGTTCGCCTCGTTCTCGTCCGACCTCGACGCCTCCAGCCGCGCCACGCTGGACCGCGGTCAGCGGCTGGTCGAGCTGCTCAAGCAGGGGCAGTACTCGCCCTTCCCGGTCGAGCGGCAGGTCGCCTCCCTGTGGCTGGGCACCACCGGCAAGCTCGACCGCGTGCCGGTGGGCGACGTCCGCCGCTTCGAGTCGGAGTTCCTCGACTTCCTCGGCCGCCAGCACCAGGGCATCTTCGACGAGATCCGGCAGACCAAGCAGCTCGGCGACGAGACCGTGGACAGCCTGGAGCGGGCCGTCGAGGCCTTCTACGGCCAGTTCACGACGTCGGAGGGCGAGTCGCTCCAGCTGCACGAGGCCGAGGCCGAGGCCATGGACGCCTCGGAGCGCGGCCAGGAGCGCGTCCAGGTGAAGCGGAGCCACTGACCCATGGCTGCCTCCCTCCGCGCACTGCGGCGCCGGATCCGCTCCACGCAGTCGACGAAGAAGATCTTCTCGGCGCAGGAGCTGATCGCCGGTGCCCGCATCGTGCGTGCCCAGGCCCGGGTGGAGGCCTCGAAGCCCTACTCCCGGGAGATCACCAGGGTGCTGTCGGCGCTGGCGTCGTCGACGTCGCTGGACCACCCCCTGCTCATCGAGCGGGAGAATCCGCGTCGCTCGGCGGTCCTGGTCATCACCTCCGACCGCGGCTTCGCCGGCTCGTACAACGTGAACGTGCTGCGCCGGACCGAGGAGCTGCTCGCGCTGCTGCGGCAGGAGGGCAAGGAGCCGCTGCTCTACGTCGTCGGCCGCAAGGGCGAGACGTACTACTCCTTCCGCGACCGGCCGATGGTGCAGACGTTCACCGGCTTCTCCGAGCAGCCGGGTTACGTCAACGCGCAGGAGGTCGGCAGCGTCCTGATCGACGCCTTCACCGCGGGTGAGGACGACGAGGACGGCGACGCGGGTGCCGACGGCATCCTGGGCGTCGACGAGCTGCACATCGTCTACACCGAGTTCCGGTCGCTGCTCGCCCAGGTCCCGGTCGCCAAGCGGATGGCTCCGCTGGAGGTCGAGGAGGTCGAGGAGTTCGACTACGAGCGCGAGGACGCCGAGCAGGGGCGCACCGGCGACAGCGGCCTGCCCACCGCGTACGAGTTCGAGCCGTCGGCGGATTCGCTGCTGGACGCCCTCCTGCCCAAGTACGTGACGACCCGCATCTACGCGGCGATGCTGGAGGCCGCGGCCTCCGAGTCGGCTTCCCGCCGGCGCGCCATGAAGTCGGCGTCCGACAACGCCGAGGAGCTGGCCAAGAACCTCTCCCGGCAGGCCAACCAGGCGCGCCAGGCCGAGATCACGCAGGAGATCAGCGAGATCGTCGGCGGTGCCGACGCCCTCGTATCCGCCGGCGCGGACGACTGAGCCACCCCCACCCACTCCGCTTTCCAGCGACACGACACACGAGGTCAGGAGACAGCACAGATGACCGTCACCGAGGACCGCTCGACCACCTCGCAGACGCAGGCCGGTTCCGGCCGCGTCGTGCGGGTCACCGGGCCGGTCGTCGACGTCGAGTTCCCCCGCGACGCGATGCCCGACCTGTTCAACGCCCTGAGGGTCGACGTCACCCTGGCCGACCTGTCGAAGACGCTGACCCTCGAGGTCGCGCAGCACCTGGGCGAGAACGTCGTCCGCACCATCTCGATGGCGCCGACCGACGGCCTGGTCCGCGGCGCGGAGGTCACCGACACCGGCAACCCGATCATGGTGCCGGTCGGTGACGTGACCAAGGGCCACGTCTTCAACGCCCTGGGCGACTGCCTCGACGAGCCGGGCTACGGCGTCGACGCCCCGCACTGGTCGATCCACCGGCACGCGCCGCGCTTCGACCAGCTCGAGGGCCGCACCGAGATGCTCGAGACCGGCATCAAGGTCATCGACCTGCTCACGCCGTATGTGGCCGGCGGGAAGATCGGCCTCTTCGGCGGTGCCGGCGTCGGCAAGACGGTGCTGATCCAGGAGATGATCCGCCGCGTCGCCCAGGAGTTCGGTGGTGTGTCGGTGTTCGCCGGTGTCGGCGAGCGCACCCGTGAGGGCAACGACCTCATCACGGAGATGACCGAGTCGGGCGTCATCGAGTCGACCGCCCTGGTGTTCGGCCAGATGGACGAGCCGCCGGGCACCCGCCTCCGGGTCGCGCTGTCGGCCCTGACCATGGCGGAGTACTTCCGCGACGAGCAGAACCAGGACGTGCTGCTCTTCATCGACAACATCTTCCGGTTCACCCAGGCCGGTTCCGAGGTGTCCACCCTCCTCGGCCGGATGCCGTCGGCCGTGGGTTACCAGCCCACGCTGGCCGACGAGATGGGCGAGCTGCAGGAACGGATCACCTCGACCCGTGGTCGTTCGATCACCTCGCTGCAGGCGATCTACGTGCCCGCCGACGACATCACCGACCCGGCGCCGCACACCACGTTCGCCCACCTCGACGCGACGACCGTGCTCTCGCGGCCGATCTCGGAGAAGGGCATCTACCCGGCCGTCGACCCGCTGGACTCCACCAGCCGGATCCTCGACGCGCAGTACGTCGGCGACGAGCACTACCAGGTCGCGCAGACCGTGAAGCGGGTGCTGCAGCGCTACCAGGAACTGCAGGACATCATCGCCATCCTCGGCATCGACGAGCTGTCGGAGGAGGACAAGGTCACCGTCCAGCGCGCCCGGCGCGTGGAGCGGTTCCTGTCGCAGAACATGTTCGTGGCCGAGGCGTTCACCGGGCAGCCCGGCTCGTTCGTACCTGTCGCGGAGACGCTGCAGTCGTTCAAGGCGATCACCGACGGCGAGTACGACGCGGTGCCCGAGCAGGCGTTCTTCATGTGCGGTGGTCTCGAGGACCTCGAGCGGAACGCGGACAAGCTCAAGAAGAACTGAGCGAACACAGCAGTACGGCGGCGGCCGGGTCCGAGGACCCGGCCGCCGTCGGCATTCTCCCGACGGTTTCCGTCGTCGGCCCGTCGTCCCGGACGCGGAAGGGCTTCACCTGAACGGGTGATCTACGGTGGAATGGCGGTACCGGTCACGGGAGACCGGCCGCACGATCGTTGAGCACAGCCCGAGGAGCGGGCACTGCGCAGGGGATGGACGTGGACGCTGACGAGGGACGGCGGGGCGCCGACTTCGACTGGAGCTGGCCTCCGTATCACCCGGAGGAGCCGTCGACCCCGCGATACCTGCTCGACGAGTGGGCGCCGTCCTCGGTGGTCCGCCGCCCCTGGGTCCGCCTGGGTCGCTGGACGCTCCTCTACCGCCGTCACTGAGGCCCCCTCCCCGGCTATAGAGTGAGGCCCAATTCCCGTACCGGGTGCGACGGAGATCCGGTGCAGCAGCGCTAGAGGAGTGTCGTGGCGACCCTGCAGGTCGAGTTGGTGGCCGTCGAGCGCAAGATCTGGTCCGGCGAGGCCCGCATGGTCATCGCCCGGACGACGGAGGGCGAGCTCGGCATCCTGCCCGGGCACGCGCCGCTGCTCGGTCAACTGGCCGAGGGCGGGGTCGTCACCATCCGCGGCGCCGAGGGTGGCGAGGACCTCGTGGTCGCCGCCCACGGCGGATTCGTGTCGGTGACCGAGCGGGGCGTGTCGATCCTCGCCGAGACGGCCGAGATCTCGACCGAGATCGACGTGGAGCGGGCCCGCGACGCCCTGTCCCGGGCCGAGGCCGAGCGCGACGACCCCGAGGCCGCGGCCGCCGCCCGTCGTGCCCAGTCGCGGCTGCGCGCCGCCGGCCAGGACGCCTGACCAGTCGGTCCGGCCGAGTCGCCCACCTGCGAGCGCGCCGTGACCGAGTTCGTCCTGCTGGTCCTGGCCGTCGTCGTGGTCGGTCTGGTGGTGGCGTTCCTGCTCCGTCGCCGGTTCCTGCTCTCGGGCCTGGGCGCGGTCACCATGTGGCTCCGCTCGCCCGACGCCCGCTGGTCCGTGGGCGTCGCCTGGTACGGCGGGGACACCCTGCTCTGGTACCGCGCGCTGTCGCTGTCCGTGCGGCCGAACCAGCGGCTCTGCCGGTCGGAGCTGGTCATCGAGTCGCGGCGGGCACCCGGCCGGGACGACCCGGCGCTCTCGCCCGACGCAGTCGTCCTGCGATGCACCACGGGGGCCGGGCCACGCGAGTTGGCCATGGACCGCTCGACGGTGACGGGGTTCCTGTCCTGGGTGGAGTCCGCGCCGCCGGTGCGCTGAGGCCGACTCAGTCCTCCGGAGCCGGCTCCGTGCGCGCCGCGCGCTGGGCGTGCACCCCGCTGTGCGCGCCCGGCTCCCAGAGCACGTCGCCCCCGGGGTTGGCGACCCGGGCCAGGATGAACAGCAGGTCCGACAGCCGGTTGAGGTAGCGCGCGGTCTCGGGGTTCGTGCGCTCGGCGTCCACCTCGAGCAGCGCCCAGACGCTGCGCTCGGCCCGCCGGGCGACGGTGCGCGCCTGGTGCAGCAGGGCCGCGGCCGGCGTGCCTCCGGGCAGGATGAAGCTGGTCAGGTTCGGGAGTTCGGCGTTCCAGGTGTCGCAGGCATGCTCCAGCCGTTCGGTGTAGGCGGCGGTGATCCGCAGCGGCGGGAATCCCGGATCGGCCACGATCGGGGTGCACAGGTCGGCGCCGACGTCGAACAGGTCGTTCTGGATGCTCGACAGCAGCTCGGCGATGGCCGGGGCGGGCTGCCCGACCGCCAGGGCGACCCCGATGGTGCTGTTGGCCTCGTCGACGTCGGCGTAGGCCACCAGGCGCGGGTCGGTCTTGGCCACCCGGCTCATGTCGCCGAGGTGCGTCTGGCCGGCGTCCCCGGTCTTCGTGTAGATGCGCGTCAGCCGGACCGTCATGGCAGTCGAGCGTAGTGAAAGGACCCCGCTGCCCCCCACCACTCGCAAGCTCGCGGCGGGTCCCTGCAGCGGGGCCACCCGTAGGGTGATCCGGTGGAGTGCTTCGAGGTGGCCGGCGGTGCGACGCTCGCCGGCCGGGTCCGGGTCACCGGTGCCAAGAACAGCGCCCTCAAGCTCATGGCCGCGGCGCTGCTCGCCTCCGGCCGTACGACGCTCGACGAGGTCCCCGACATCCTCGACGTCGCGATCATGAGCGAGGTGCTGCGCCGGCTCGGGTGCG
Source organism: uncultured Actinomycetota bacterium (assembly GCA_963777095.1). Lineage (GTDB taxonomy): Bacteria > Actinomycetota > Actinomycetes > Mycobacteriales > Geodermatophilaceae > CAVZOY01. The sequence continues at coordinate 659,572 of CAVZOY010000002.1, read as the reverse complement.
AGGTCACCTACGAGCGGACGCCGGGTTCCGGCGGTGGCGGTCGGCTGGTGATCGACGTCCCCGAGAACCCGTCGACCGAGACCGACTACGACCTCGTCCGCCGCATGCGGGCCTCGATCAGCGTGCTCGGCCCGCTGGTGGCGCGCTGTGGCTCGGCCAAGGTGGCGCTGCCCGGCGGCGACGCGATCGGGTCCCGCGGCCTGGACATGCACATCGCCGGACTCGAGCGGCTCGGCGCCACGATCGTCAGCGAGCACGGATTCCTGGTCGCCACCGCGCCCCGCCTGTCGGGCACCAGCATCTGGCTGGACTTCCCGTCGGTCGGAGCCACCGAGAACCTGGTCATGGCGGCGGTGCTGGCCAAGGGCACCACGGTGGTCGACAACGCCGCCCGCGAGCCGGAGATCGTCGACCTCTGCGCGATGCTCAGCGCGATGGGCGCCGCCATCGACGGCGCCGGCACCTCGACCATCACCGTCGAGGGCGTCGATCGGCTCTCGCCGGTGACGTACACGACCGTGCCCGACCGCATCGTCGCGGGCACCTGGGCCATCGGGGCGGTCATGACCCAGGGCGACGTCGTCGTCGAGCGGGGCGTGGCCGACCACCTCACCGTCGCGCTCGACAAGCTGACGGACGCCGGCGCCGAGGTGTCCGTCGTGGACGACGGCTTCCGGGTGCGGATGGAGGGCCGGCCGCGCTGCGTCGACGTCGTCACGCTGCCCTACCCGGGATTCCCGACCGACCTGCAGCCGATGGCGGTTGCGCTGGCCGCGGTGTCCACCGGCACGGCGCTGATCACCGAGAACGTCTTCGAGGCCCGGTTCGTCTTCGCCAACGAGCTGGTGCGGCTCGGCGCGATCGTGCGCATCGACGGGCACCACGCCGTCGTGCGTGGCCGGGAGCGGCTCTCCAGCGCGCCGGTGGTCGCCACCGACATCCGCGCCGGCGCGGGGCTGGTGCTGGCCGGGCTGGTGTCCGACGGCGTCACCGAGGTGCAGGAGGTGCACCACGTCGACCGCGGCTACCCGGACTTCGTCGCGCAGCTGCAGGGGCTGGGAGCCGAGATCCGACGGAGCGAGCGGCCCGGCTGACCTCAGGACGTCGGAAACGAGGCGGCCAGCAGCCGTGCCCGGTCGGCGTCCTCGGGGAACACGAGCACCTCTGCGCGGCGGGGCTCCGGCACCCGGATCGTCGAGCGGATGCCGGCGTCCGACAGCACGGCGCGCAGCGCCAGCGCGGGCTCCCGGCGCGAGAACGCCGCGACCTGGGTGAGCAGGCCGTCGTCCGGGGACGGCGGGCGGGTGCGCAGCCGCTTCTCGGGGCCGCCGGGGCCCGAGAACGCCCACCGCATGAACAGCCCGATCAGCAGCAGGACGACGACCACGATCGCCGGTCCGACCGCCCAGTGCAGGCGGCCCGCATCGATCGGCACGTTCGGACCTCCCGCCGTCGTCCGGATCTGACGTGCAGCGCTCCGAGTGTGCCACCGTGCGGCAACGGGGGTTCCGGCCACCGGAGCTGGATTGTTACTCGTCAGTAGCCGCCCTAGACTCCGGCGGCATGCCGTTCCCGTCGTCCCCGGAGCGTGACCGGCCCTGGGTCATGCGCACGTACGCCGGCCACTCCTCACCGGCCGAGTCCAACGCGCTGTACCGCCGGAACCTGGCCAAGGGGCAGACCGGCCTGTCGGTCGCCTTCGATCTGCCCACGCAGACCGGCTACGACCCCGACGACGAGCTCGCCGCCGGTGAGGTCGGCAAGGTCGGCGTCCCGGTCACCCACCTCGGCGACATGCGCGCGCTCTTCGACGGCATCCCGCTCGACGAGATGAACACGTCGATGACGATCAATGCCACGGCCATGTGGCTGCTCGCGCTCTACCAGGCGGTCGCCATCGAACAAGCAGAGGCGCACGGCACCGATGCGGACGAAGTCCTGCCGAGGCTGACCGGGACGACGCAGAACGACATCATCAAGGAGTACCTGTCGCGCGGGACGTACGTCTTCCCGCCGGGGCCGTCGATGCGGCTGATCACCGACATGGTCGCGTACACGGTCACGGCGATGCCGAAGTGGAACCCGACCAACATCTGCAGCTACCACCTGCAGGAGGCCGGGGCGACGCCGGTGCAGGAGATCGCCTACGCGCTGTCCACGGCGATCGCCGTGCTGGACTCGGTGCGCGACTCCGGTCAGGTGCCGCAGGAGAAGTTCGGCGAGGTGGTCGCGCGGATCTCCTTCTTCGTCAACGCCGGCGTCCGGTTCGTGGAGGAGATGTGCAAGATGCGCGCCTTCACCCAGCTCTGGGACGAGCTGACGAAGGAGCGCTACGGCGTCGAGGACCCCAAGCACCGCCGGTTCCGCTACGGCGTCCAGGTCAACTCGCTCGGTCTCACCGAGGCGCAGCCGGAGAACAACGTGCAGCGCATCGTGCTGGAGATGCTCGCCGTCACGCTGTCCCGCGACGCGCGTGCCCGCGCCGTCCAGCTACCGGCCTGGAACGAGGCGCTCGGCCTGCCGCGGCCCTGGGACCAGCAGTGGTCGCTGCGGCTGCAGCAGGTGCTGGCCTTCGAGACCGACCTGCTGGAGTACGAGGACCTGTTCACCGGGTCGGTCGTCGTCGAGCAGAAGGTGGCCGAGCTCGTCGAGGGCGCGCGCGAGGAGATGCGCCGCGTCGAGGAGATGGGCGGCGCCGTCGCGGCGGTCGAGAGCGGCTACATGAAGAGCGCGATGGTCGGCTCGTTGGCCGAGCGGCGCCGGCGGATCGAGGGCGGCGAGGACGTCGTCGTCGGCGTCAACCGGTTCGACACCACCGAGCCCAACCCGCTCACCGCCGACCTCGGCACCGCGATCATGACGGTCGACCCGGCCGTGGAGGCGGCCGCGTGCGAGTCGGTGCAGAAGTGGCGCGCCGAGCGCGACCCGGAGCCGGTGCAGCGGGCGCTGGAGCGGCTGCGCGCAGCCGCCGGCACCGACGAGAACCTCATGGCGGCGACGCTCGAGTGCGCCCGCGCCGGCGTGACGACGGGGGAGTGGGCCGGCGTGCTGCGCGAGGTGTTCGGCGAGTTCCGGGCACCCACCGGGGTGGGCGCCGCGAGCGGCGGCGGCGAGGCGGACGAGACGCTCCGCGAGCTGCGCGAGCGGGTGCGGGCGACGGCTGCGGAGATCGGCGGGCGGCTGCGCCTGCTGGTCGGCAAGCCCGGCCTCGACGGCCACTCCAACGGCGCGGAACAGATCGCCGTCCGGGCGCGGGACGCCGGGTTCGAGGTCGTCTACCAGGGCATCCGGCTGACGCCGGCACAGATCGTGGCGGCGGCGGTCGAGGAGGACGTGCACGTCGTCGGCCTGTCGGTGCTCTCCGGCTCGCACCTGCAGGTCGTGCCGGCCGTGCTGCGCGGGCTGCGGGAGGCCGGGCTGGACGACGTCCCGGTGGTCGTCGGCGGCATCGTGCCCGACGGCGACGCCCGACGGCTGCGCGAGCAGGGCGTGGCCCGGGTGTTCACGCCGAAGGACTTCGGGCTGACCGAGATCATGGGCGAGATCGTCGACGTGATCCGCGAGGCCCACGGCCTCGACGACAAGGTGGACGAGCCGGCCTGAGCCGACTCAGGCCGCGGGCAGGTCGGCGCAGCCGGTCTCGTGCGGCAGCAGCGGGCGGATGGCGAGGGCCCAGCGGCCTCCGTCGGGGTTCTGCCAGACGGTCTCGATGGTCGCTTCGGCGGCCGCCTCCAGGACGGCATCGACGTGGTCGTCGCGGGCGACGACGCAGGAGAGCTCCAGGTCGGTGCGGAGTTGGTCGCCGGGCAGCGGCGGGCCCGGCCACGTTACGACGTCGTCCGGCGTCGCGCCGGGCGCGAAGTTCGTGCTCGCCACGGCCGCGATCGCCTCGGGCTCGTAGGCCTCGCTGCCCTCGGCGGCGAGGCCGGTCAGCTCGTCGACCAGGGTCTGCAGCTCCGCTCGGGCGGCCACCTGGTCCTCGGTCAGCCCGGGAACCTCCGCGTCCTCGGGGAACAGTCCCGGCTGCAGCGCGTACACCTCGGTCGTCTCGGTGCCGTCGGCGGTGACGACGGTGAACCTCGTCGACGGCACGTCGGCCACCGGCGGCATGCCGTGGTCGAACTCCTCGCCGACGCCCGCGTCGAGCGCCTGCTGGACGAGTTCCTCGACCCGCTCGGTCGGGATCGTCGAGACCTGCAGGTTGGGCAGGGCCGGGCCGGGATAGATGGCCACGACCGGACCCTCGGTGATCACGCGCCCGTCGGCGTAGACGCTGACCAGCGGGAGCTGGGTGACCGTCGTCGGCGGCATCACGAAGCCGCCGACGTAGGCGACCTGGAGGACCAGGCCGCCGTCGTCCGGCAGCTCGGCGTCGCCCGCATCCGCGGTCGACGAGGGGGACGGGGTCGCTCCGCCGTTCGCCTGGGCCGCGCAGCCGGCGGCCAGCAGCGCGGCACCCAGCAGGACGGTGGCGCGCGCGAGGGTGCTCCTCATGCTCCGGACGACGGTCGACACCGGGCACAGGGTTCCATCGAGCGATCCATCGACACCGGATCGACACCCGGGATCGGACCGCGGCCGAGGCCCGGCGACGCCGCCCGGTAGCGTCGGCGGGCGTGCGCCTGGTCATCGCCCGTTGCTCGGTCGACTACATCGGGCGGCTGACCGCCCACCTCCCCATGGCTCCCCGGCTGCTGCTGGTCAAGGCCGACGGCTCGGTGTCGATCCACGCCGACGACCGCGCCTACAAGCCGCTGAACTGGATGAGCCCGCCGTGCACGCTCAAGGAGGAGCTCGCCGACGGCAGCGGCACCTGGACGGTGACCAACAAGGCCGGCGAGCAGCTGATCATCACGATCGAGTCGGTCGAGCACGACTCCTCGCACCAGCTGGGCGTCGACCCCGGCCTGCAGAAGGACGGCGTCGAGGCCGAGCTGCAGCGGCTGCTCGCGCTGCACGTCGAGACGCTCGGCGCCGGGTGGTCGCTGGTGCGCCGCGAGTACCCGACCGCGATCGGCCCGGTCGACCTGCTCTGCCGCGACGCCGCAGGGGACGACGGTCGCGGTGGAGATCAAGCGGCGTGGCGAGATCGACGGCGTCGAGCAGCTGACCCGCTACCTCGAGCTGCTCAACCGCGATCCGCTGCTCGCGCCGGTGCGCGGGGTCTTCGCCGCGCAGGAGATCAAGCCGCAGGCCCGGGTGCTGGCCACCGACCGCGGCATCGACTGCTGCACCGTCGACTACGCCGTCCTCAAGGGCACCGACGACCCGACCCAGCGCCTCTTCTGAGGACGCGGACCACACCCCGGGAACCCCGGTTCCGCCAGGGTGGGTGCATGAGCCGGCCACGCACCATCGAGGAGGTTGTGGCGGCGCTGCGCGTCGTCGTGGACGAGGCGGCCGCCGCCTCCGACCGCGTCGGGCTCTTCGCCAGCGTCTACCGGCAGGTGACCGCCGCCGTGGCTCAGAGCGCGCGCGAGGGGCGGTTCGACGATCGCGAGCGGCTGAGCCGGTTCGACGCGGTCTTCGCCGGGCGGTACCTCGCCGCGCTGCGCGCCTGGCGGGCCGGTCGCGACCCCGGCCGCAGCTGGCGGCTGGCCTTCGGGGCCACCGAGGACGACGGCCCGGTGCTCGTGCAGCACCTCGTGCTCGGGATCAACGCGCACATCAACCTCGACCTCGCGGTCGCCGCGGCCGAGACGGCGCCGGGCGAGAGGATCGGTTCCCTGGAGGCCGACTTCGACCGGATCAACGAGGTGCTCGTCGACGTCCTCTGCCGACTCCAGGGCGCTCTCGGCGAGCTGTCCCCGCTGTTCGACAAGCTGGACGTCGTCCTCGGCCGGATCGACGAGCAGATCCTCGGCTTCGGCCTCGGGCGGGCTCGGGCCGAGGCGTGGGAGGCCGCTGTCACGCTCGCGGGTCAGTCCGCAGAGGCGCGACGGGCGACGGTCCGGATGCTGGACCGCTACACCTACGGGCTCGGGCGCCTCGTGCTCGCGCCGCCGTTCCCGGCCCCCGCAGCACTGCAGGTGGTCCGCTTTGCCGAGCGCACGGAGGTGGGCGACGCCGTGCGGCATCTCGACAACGCGCTCGGTCTCTGAGACTGGTTACCGGTCAGTAACCCGACGCGCTGCGCGCCCGCCGAGGGTGAGAGACTGCCCGAACGGATCGGGAGGAGTGGCAGCGTGGCCAGAGAACTGTCCGAGGTCGGGGTCGTGGGTCTGGGCACCATGGGCGCCGGGATCGCCGAGGTGTTCGCCCGCGCGGGGCTGTCCGTGACGGCGGTCGAGGTGAACGACGAGGCCCTCGCGCGCGGCCGGGGCCACCTCGAGCACTCCACCGACCGGGCGGTGAAGCGCGGCAAGCTGGACCCGGCAGACCGTGACGCGATCTTCGAGCGGATCAGGTTCAGCACGTCGATGGAGGACCTGGCCGAGGCCGAGCTGGTCGTCGAGGCCGTGCCCGAGCGCATGGAGCTCAAGACCGACGTCTTCTCGCAGCTGGACAAGATCTGCCCGCCGGACACCATCCTCGCGACCAACACCTCCAGCCTGTCGGTGACCGAGCTGTCGGTGGCCACCGGCCGGCCCAGCAAGGTCATCGGGATGCACTTCTTCAACCCGGCGCCGGTCATGAAGCTGGTCGAGGTCGTGCGCACCGTCGTCACCGAGCCGTCGGTGGTCGAGGACGTCGAGGCGCTGGCCGCCCGGCTCGGCAAGGTCGACGTCACCATCGGCGACAAGGCGGGCTTCATCGCCAACGCCCTGCTGTTCGGCTATCTCAACCACGCGGTGGCGTTGTTCGAGAACCGCTACGCCAGCCGCGAGGACATCGACGCCGCGATGCGGCTGGGCTGCGGCCTGCCCATGGGCCCGTTGGCCCTGATGGACCTCATCGGCATCGACACCGCCTACGAGATCCTCGACACGATGTACAAGCAGTCGCGCAACCGGCTGCACGCGCCCAGCCCGATCATCAAGCAGATGATGACCGCCGGCCTGCTCGGTCGGAAGTCCGGCCGCGGCTTCTACACCTACGCCGAGCGCGACTCGGCCGAGGTGGTCGCCGACGCGCAGACACCGGCCGCCGGCGGTGCCGCCGAGGGCGCCCGCGTCGTGCGCACCGTCGGTGTCGTCGGCTCCGGAACCATGGCCACCGGCATCGTCGAGGTGGTCGCCAAGGGCGGCTACGACGTCCGCTTCGTCGCTCGGGGCGCGGAGAAGGTCGACGCCGTCCAGAAGGCGCTCGCGAAGTCGCTGGAGAAGCAGGTGCAGCGCGGCCGGCTCGAGGAGGCCGAGCGCGACGCCGTCCTCGCGCGGGTGCACGGCAGCACGTCGCTGGACGACCTCGCCGACCGTGACCTGATCGTCGAGGCCGTCGTCGAGTCGCTGCCGGTCAAGGAGGCGCTGTTCGCCAACCTCGGCGAGATCGCCAAGCCCGGCGCCGTCCTGGCCACGACCACGTCCAGCCTGCCGGTGATCGAGTGCGCCAAGGCGAGCGGCCGGCCGACCGACGTCGTGGGCATGCACTTCTTCAACCCCGCGCAGGTCATGAAGCTCGTCGAGGTGGTCTCCACCATCTCGACCGCCCCGGACGTCGCCGCGACCGCGCACGCCGTGTGCGCTCAGCTCGGCAAGCACGCGGTCAGCTGCACCGACCGGGCCGGGTTCATCGTCAATGCGCTGCTGTTCCCGTACCTCAACGACGCGGTCAGGATGCTCGAGGCGCACTACGCGACCGCCGACGACATCGACGCGGCCATGAAGGTCGGTTGCGGCTACCCGATGGGCCCGTTCGAGCTCCTGGACGTCGTCGGTCTGGACGTGTCGCTGGCCATCGAGCGGGAGCTGTACGTCGAGTTCCGCGAGCCCGGCTTCGCGCCGGCGCCGCTGCTCGAGCACCTCGTGACTGCGGGGTACCTGGGCCGCAAGACCGGCCGCGGCTTCCGCGACTACGCGAACGCCTGAGCTCCGCGTGCCCCGGAGACGGCGCGGCGCCCCACCGGCCCGCAGAGGGTCCGCGACGCCCGGTCCGCGGCGGGAGCAGGTCGAGGAGGCTGTGGACGGCGATTGGGTGGTCCGCTCGGTCATGGGTGCGTCCGCCGGCGGCCTGAAGACCTACCGCTGCCCCGGCTGCGACCAGGAGATCCGGCCGGGGACGCCGCACGTGGTCACCTGGCCGGCCTACGCCCGCGACTCCGACCTCGAGCCCTGGGACACGGACTCGGCGGCCGACCTGCGCCGGCACTGGCACACCACCTGCTGGCGGGCCCGCAGTCGGCGGCGCTGACGTTCGGGGCGGTCAACCCCGGATGGAAGAGACGGAAACGCCTTGCCTGTCCCTGTAGGCGGCCTTAGGGACACCGGGTGGGCTGACGTTCACGCGGCAGGGCACGGCGATCCCATGGCGTCTGCCTCGCCGGCGCGGAGCGAGAGGGACGACGCGAGGAACGCGGTCAAAGAAGGGCGTGACGGCGTCGGCGGCCCCGACCTGCGAAGTCTCGTGCGCTGCGGCTAGCCGCCGCCTCTGGTCCGACGTGCCTCGGCCCGCGGCGAGCCATCTGCGACCGCTCGCAGGGCCGCTAGGTCCGCGCGGTCCTTCGCACCCCCCGCCTCGTCGGGACGCGGGGTGCTCTTGAGAGCGAGCAGCATCTCCAAGGTCAGGACCCTCACCGACACCTCGCCCAGGTCCCGACGCGCGAAAGCCAACGGACCCGCCGACAGCACGATCGGCTGGTCCGGCACGGGTACCACCATGCCGCCCTCGCCGCCCGGCACCGCGAACGTGACCTGGAGGTCGTACCCGTCGCGCGCGTAATTGGTGCCCACCAAGTCCTCGGGAGTCGGCGTGTGCACCCAGCCTGCCGTCCGGAGGGCGTCGTGCACGCGTGTCTCGTCGTGTCGCCAGACGAGGACATCGATGTCGTCGTGCGGGCGGGTCAGTCGACCGACCCACAGGTCGACGGCCCAGCCGCCGAGAAACCAATGCTCCAGGTTCGCTGCATCCAGAGCGCTGGCAGCACTTCGGAGCGCCTCCAGTCCCCGTTCGTAGTCCGTCGACTGCCGGGGCATCGCTGCACCTTACGCCCGGCGAAGGCGGCAGAACCGTCTGAAATATGGGAGACCGAGCCGCTGAGGCTGTTCGGCAGGTACGTCCCCGAGGCCGTGGAGGGCCCGGCACCACTGGGGAGCGTCGTGCACCTGTGAGTCTGTCCTGAATGGGCCGTTCAGGGACACCATCTGGATCGCCGTGCGCGCCCCGGACATGGGCGCGGAGCTTTGATCAACGGGGCAGCACACAGAACTCGTTGCCGTCGGGATCGGCCATCGTCACCCAGCTGACGTCGCCCTGGCCGATGTCGAGCCGGGTCGCCCCGAGGGATACGAGGCGCTCGACCTCCGCCTGCTGATCACCGCCGGCAGGTGGCGCCACATCGAAGTGCAGCCGGTTCTTCCCCGTCTGCGGCGCCACGGGCGGACCGCCCCACGTGATCTTCGGGCCGCCGTGCGGCGAGCGGATCGCGGTCTCCTGGTCCTGGTCCCAGACCAGCGGCCAGCCCAGCGCCTCGCTCCAGAAGTACCCGACCTCCTGCGATCCGTCGCACGCGAGCGCCCCGACGAATCCGCAGTCGGCGAGGAAGTTGTTGCCCGGCTCGATGACGCAGAACTCGTTGCCCTCGGGGTCGGCGAGCACCACATGAGCCGCGTCCGGGCCCTGGCCGACGTCGATGTGCCGGGCGCCGAGTTCGAGCGCCCTTGCCACCGTCTGCTGCTGGTCCTCGAGGGAGGTGCTCGTCAGGTCGAAGTGCATCCGGTTCTGGCCGACCTTCGGCTCCTGGGTCGGTAGGAACCGGAGCCGGAACCCGGTGTCGTCGCTCGGCAGGAGCGTGATGCCGTCGGGCGACTCGTCGGCCGCCTCCCAGCCCAGCACGCCGGCCCAGAAGCGTGCGAGACGGCGCGGGTCGTTCGCATCGAACGTGAGAGCGAGGAGGTGGACAGGCATCAGGAGAGCGACGCTAGGGCGCTCGGGAACCGCGACGCAACGCGATTGAGGTCAGGCGGGAGCCGACGACGTCTCCGCGGGAACGTCGACAAGCCGAGACCCTTGCGCGCGTTCCCGCGGGAACGTGTCCGCCGCCGGGTCTCGGCCGCCGGTCAGCCGGCGAGCACGGCGCTGACGACGACGTTGTCGCGGTAGCTGCGGGCGGCGGCATCGAACTCGCCACCGCAGGTGATCAACCGGAGCTCGGCCCGCGGGGTGGGGCCGTAGACCTGCTCGGTCGGGAACTCGTCCTTGGCGTAGCGGTCGATCGAGGTCACGGTGAACCGCGCCGTCGTGCCGTCCGCCCGGTCGACGAGCACGTCGTCGCCGTCCTCCAGGTCGGCCAGCCGGAAGAACACCGCCGGGCCCGTCCGAGGAGTCGACGTGCCCGGCGATCACCGCCGGGCCGGTCTCGCCCGGTGCGGGACCGCGGCTGAACCAGCCCGCCCGCGCGAACTCCTCGGGCGGCACCAGGACGCCGTCGTCGTCCACGTCGAGCCGGACGAGACCGCTGTCGACGTCGATCCGCGGCACCCGCACGCGCGTCGGCGCCGCGGCCTCGGAACCGGTGTCGCCCCGCAACGACACAGGCACGGGGATTCCCGACGCCGCGGTGGAGGACGCGGCAGGGGCGGGGGAGGGCGGCACCACCGCGAGCACCCCGACGACCCCGGCGGCAACCGCGACGAGGAGACCGAGGACCAGCCGCCGTCGTCCGCGACCGGCATGGTGTCGGCCGCTCCGGTGCCGTCCCGCCGGATGCGGCGCGGTCACCTGCGGTGGATGCCCGGCCGGTGTCGGCTGCGGCCGCCCCGAAGGGCGAGCGCCCCGGCGCCCACCGCAGCGGCGCCGGCGCCGAGTGCGAACAGACCGAGCGAACCGGGGTCCGCCGTTCCGCCCGCGCCGGTCTCCACGCCGCCCTGCGGCACCACCCCGGAGCCGGCGGAGTCGAGCACCGGCTGCACCGTCAGGCCGTCGGCGTCGTCCAGCACCACCAGGCTGTAGACCGCGCCGGCGTCCAGGTCCACCGGCAGCTCGGTGGGGTCGCCGCCCTCGGCGGCGACCTGGAGACCGGTGGCGCCGGCCGGGACGTCGACGTAGTCGCTGGTGGTGGCGAACTCCAGCTGCGAGGCGACCTCCGTGCCGTCCGCGAGCGAGACGTCGAGGCTCTCGGCATTGGCCGCGCCCGCGAGCACCCGCACCCGTGCCTCGCCCTCCGGCGGCGTGTCCAGCGCGTCGTCGATGATCTGCAGTTGCAGGTCGGCGAACAGGCCGACGCCGGCGACGGTGCGGGCGGTGTCCCCGCTGATCTCGACGGTGGCGGAGAGAACGGCCGGCGTCGACGCCTCGGCGCCCGCCTCGCGCATGCTCACCGTGTACTCGCCGGGCGGCACGTCCTGGTAGTCCGAGACGGCGCCGTAGCCGACCCCGTCCAGCACGATGCCGGCGTCCGGGTCGGCGACCGAGTCGACGTACACGTCGACCGCGGGGGTGTCGGGGGAGAGGTGCGCCAGGCGCAACAGCCCGTTGCCGCCTGTCTCGGCGGCCTGCGCGGTTCCGCCGGCCAGCCCGGCGCCCGCCACGAGCGCCGCGACCGCCGCCGTCCGCACGACTCGCCTCATCGCCCTGTCCCCCCGATGCCACGACGCAGCAGGCGCCGTTCACCTGCCGGTGTACCCGACGCCGGACGAGCGCGCATTCCTGCCTCGGCGTGTCTCTCGCGACACGCCCCGTGACCGTCCGTCAGGGTGTCGCGGCCGACACCAGCGGCGTCGGGCGCCGACACGTAGTCGAAGCCCACGAGCAGCCCCTCGTCGGTCGGCTCGACGGTGTCCGGCGCGAACGGCGGGCGCTGTGCCTCGAGGAAGGCGACGAGGTCCTCCGTGGCCTCGGCGCCGGGTGTCAGGCGCTCCCCGCCGGCCTCGTCGACCAGCAGCCGGCGGGCCGGTGGGCCGTCGGCCGGCTCGCCGGGCGCCGGAGGCAGGTCGGCCACGTGCACGTCCATCCGGCTGACCAGGCCCGCGAGCAGGCCCAGCAGGCGGGCGTCGACGTCGCCGGTGCGCAGCAGCTCGGCGGCGCGGCCGGTCACGCCGGCGACCGGATTGGCCAGCACGGCCGCGCCCAGGCTCTGTCGCCGCTCCAGCTCCGCGGCCGTCGGGCGGCCCGGATCCGGGTCGATGATGCTGAGGACGGCGCCGTCGCCGGACTCGAAGCGCGCGAGGACCAGAGCGTCGGCCGCAGGCTCTCCCTCGACCACCTCCAGGGCGCCGTCGGCGGGTCCGCCGACCCGGTCGCCGGCCCCGGCGGTGACCAGGGCAGCGCGGACGTCGTCGGAGGCGGCGACGGTGGTGTCGGCCGGAACCTCGTCCTCGAGCCACCCGGCCACGTCGGTGCCGACCCCCGCGAGGGCGGGATCCGCGTCGTCGGAGCCCGCGGCGTCGGCCCAGGGGCGCACGAGCATCAGGGTCGCCGCCACGGCGACCACCACTGCCAGGACGCCGACGAGCAGGGCCCGACGGACCGGGGTCCGCGGCGCACGGTGCGCGCCCCGGTACCGATCGGGTCGGGCCGCCGGCGCGATCGGCTCCGCGCTGCCCGCGGGGCCGTCAGTCAGTGGCGAGGACACGGCGTGCCGGTTCCGCCGTCCGCAGCCGGATCAGCCGTGCACGGCGGTCGGTCGGTGCCGGCGGGTCAGCCGCGGGCTTCGACCGGCTGGTCGATGGCCTGCGTCGGCGGGTTCTGCCCCTTCGGTCCAGGCGTCGGCCGCCGGCGTCGTGGCGGCGGTCGCCGCCCGTCGGAGCGCCGGTCGCGGGGCCGGTGCCCGCCGGGGTCGGGCTCGGCCGCGGCGGCATGGGCAGCCGCCCACCGGGCTGGGCCTCGCCGCGCTGCGCGGCGGGCGTCATCTGGGTGGTCGACTGCTCGACCCGCGACTCGGCCGGTGCCGGCTGGGGGCGGGGCTGGGCGGTCGGCTGCTGCGCGGCCGCCTGGGGGCGGTCGGTGAGGTCGGGCAGCGCGGACAGCAGCTGGCGGGCCTGGAGCAGCCGTCCGGTCAGCTCGTCGCGGACGTCGCGGATGGCCTCGGCGCGCGCCTCGGCCTCGGCGACCAGCTGGGTGGCCTGCTGCTCGGCAGCGGCGACCCGGGCCCGGGCGGCCTCGGTGGAGACGCGCTCGCGCTCCTCGTCCTGCCGGGCGGCCTCGGCCCGGCGGGCGCGGATGTTGATCTCGAAGTCCTCTTCGACCTTCGCCCGGCGGGCCTGCGACTCGGCGTCGAGCCGGGCCACCCGCTCCTGGGCCTTGGCCACGAGGTCGTCGGCGCGCAGCTGCGCGTTCTGCATGATCTGCTCGGCGGCCTGGCGGGCCTCGGCGAGCATCCGCTCCACCTCGGCCTGGCCGGCGGCCTGGCGCTCGAGCATCGCCCGCTCCTCGCCGGCGATGTGCTGGTGCACGGCCTGGGCGTCGGACTCGGCGGCCCGGCGGATGTCCGTCGCCTCTTCCTCGGCGAGCTGCAGCATGTGCTGGATGCGCTCGCTGATGTTCTCGAAGGTCGGCGCCTGGGCCTGTGCGGCCTTGCGGCGCAGCGACTCGATCTCACCGTGCATGCCCGTCAGCTGGCTGGCGAGGTCGGCCGTGCGGTTGACCGCCGCGTCGCGGTCGGCGAGGGCGATGCGGTAGTCGGCCTCGAGCCGCTCGATCGTCTCGGCGACCTGGTGGCGGTCGTAGCCGCGCATCACCACGTCGAACGAGTGCTGGGCCTCGTGGGCCGGAGGCAGGTCGCGCGGGTCGGTCATACGGTCATCCTCGCATCGTCCGGAGCGGTGGTCCGCCTGTCGTCCGCCCCTCAGCCTGCCAGGCTCTCCCCCCGCGAGCCCAGTGCCCCGCCGGTTCGCGTCCCAGGCGACTCACACGCCACGGAAGCGGTTGATCGCCGCGAGGTGTTTGCTCGCGCATGCCTGGTTCCGCACTCCGAGGCCTTCCTGGGGGGCGAGGGTGAGGACGCCGACTTTTCCCTGGTGGAGGTTGCGGTGGACGTCGTAGGCGGCCTGTCCGACGTCGGTCATGGGGTAGACCTTGGAGAGGGTGGGGTGGATGAGGCCTTTGGCGATGAGCCGGTTGGCTTCCCAGGCTTCGCGGTAGTTGGCGAAGTGTGAGCCGATGATCCGCTTGAGGTTCATCCAGAGGTAGCGGTTGTCGTACTGGTGCAGGTAGCCGGTGGTGGAGGCGCAGGTGACGATGGTGCCGCCCTTCTTGGCGACGTAGACGCGAGGCGCCGAAGGTGTCGCGGCCGGGGTGTTCGAAGACGATGTCGACGTCGTCGCCGCCGGTGAGTTCGCGGATCGTCTTGCCCAGGCGCTGCCACTCCTTGGGGTCCTGGGTGTTCTCGTCGCGCCAGAAGCGGTAGCCCTCTCGGAGCGGTCGATGACGAGTTCGGCGCCCATCTTGCGGACGATCGGCGGCCTTCTCCGGGCTGCAGACGACGCACACCGGGATGGCGCCGCCGTTGAGGGCCATCTGGGTGGCGTAGGAGCCCAGCCCGCCGGAGGCGCCCCAGATGAGGACGACGTCGCCCTGTTTCATGTTGGCGCCGTGGTGGGAGACCAGTTGGCGGTAGGCGGTGGAGTTGACCAGGCCCGGGCGAGGCGGCCTCCTCCCAGGTGAGGTGGGCGGGCTTGGGCATCAGCTGGTTGCTCTTGACCAGGGCGAGCTCGGCCAGGCCCGCCGAAGTTGGTCTCGAAGCCCCAGATCCGCTGCTGCGGGTCCAGCATCGTGTCGTCGTGGCCGGCCGGGTCCTCGAGCTCGACCGAGAGGCAGTGCGCGACGACCTCGTCGCCGGGCTTCCACCTGTTCACCCCGGGGCCGGTCGCGCAGCACGACGCCGGCCAGGTCGGAGCCGACGACGTGGTAGGGCAGGTCGTGGCTGCTGGTCAGCTCGGAGAGCCTGGCCGTAGCGCTGCAGGAACCCGAAGGTCGAGACCGGCTCGAAGATCGACGTCCAGACGGTGTTGTAGTTCACCGACGACGCCATGACGGCGACGATCGCCTCGCCCGGGCCGAGCTCCGGCGTCGCCACCTCCTCGACGTGCAGCGACTTGCGCGGGTCCTTCTCCCTGGTCGGCAGGCCCTCGAACATGTCCTGCTCGTCGGCGCGCACCACCACACCGCGGTAGGACTCCGGCACCGCCAGGCCGGCCACGGCGCTCGAGGTCGAATCGGCGAGGATGGCGTCCTTGATCTCGTGCATCGCTGTCTCCCGGGGCGTCGTCGGCTCGGAATGGGCGGATGTTACCGGTCGGTAACAGGCGTCGCGAGTGCGGGATTCAGGACCGCGCGGGCTCGACCAGCTCGACCAGGACGCCGCCGGCGTCCTTGGGGTGCACGAAGTTGACCCGGCTGCCGGAGGTGCCGCGTCTCGGCTCGTCGTAGAGCAGCCGCAGGCCGCGCTCGCGCAGCGTCGCGCTCACCGCCTCGACGTCGTCCACCCGGAAGGCGAGCTGCTGCAGGCCCGGGCCGTTGCGGCCGATGAACTTCGCGATCGTCGAGTCCGGCGTCAGCGGGGCGAGCAGCTGGATCCGGGTCTCGCCGTCCCCGACGGCGAGCATCGCCTCGTGGACGCCCTGCTCCTCGTTGACCTCCTCGTGCACCGGGGTGACGCCGAAGGCGAGTTCGTAGAAGGCGATCGCCTCCCGCAGGTCGGGCACGGCGATGCCGACGTGGTCGATGGTCGTCAGCAGGCCCGGGGGGATGCCCGCCGCGGCTTCCGCATCCATGGAGGCATCCTGCCGCCCCGACGTCCGGACGGGGCACCGATGTGACCGGTGTCACGCTCGGCGCGCGAGCGGCGGCTCGTCGATCCCGTCGTCCTATCCTGAGAACAGCCCGACGCCGCTGACCAGGCGCGCGAGAACTCGGCCGCCGACGTCGGCGGCCCGGCACTGGAGGCCTCATGCCCCGTTCGGTGATCGTCAGCGGCGCCCGCACTCCCATGGGACGGCTGCTCGGCTCCCTCAAGGACTTCTCGGCCGCCGACCTGGGCGGCGTGGCCATCAAGGCCGCGCTGGAGCGGGCCGGCATCTCCGGCGACCAGGTCGACTACGTGATCATGGGCCAGGTGCTCCAGGCGGGTGCCGGGCAGAACCCGGCCCGTCCGGCCGCGGTCGCCGGCGGCATCCCGATGTCGGTGCCGTCGCTGACGCTCAACAAGGTCTGTCTCTCCGGCCTCGACGCCATCGCGCTGGCCGACCAGCTGATCCGCGCCGGCGAGTTCGACATCGTCGTCGCCGGCGGCATGGAGTCGATGACCCAGGCGCCGCACCTGCTGCTCAACGGGCGCACGGGCACCAAGTACGGCGACACGAAGCTCGTCGACGCGATGGCCCACGACGGCCTGTCCGACACCTTCGACCAGATCGCCATGGGCGCGCTCACCGAGCGGGCCAACGCGGACTACGGCGTGACGCGCGAGGAGCAGGACGCCTTCGCCGCCGCCTCGCACCAGCGGGCCGCCACCGCGCAGAAGAACGGCCTCTTCGACGACGAGATCGCGCCGGTGCTGGTACCCGCAGCGCAAGGGCGACCCGATCGAGTTCCGCGAGGACGAGGGCATCCGCGCCGACACGACCACCGAGTCGCTGTCCCGGCTGAAGCCGGCGTTCGCCAAGGACGGCACGATCACCGCCGGCACTGCCTCGCAGATCTCCGACGGCGCCTGCGCGGTCGTGGTCATGTCGGCGGCGAAGGCGGCCGAGCTGGGCCTGACGCCGATCGCCGAGATCGGCGCGCACGGCGTCGTCGCCGGCCCCGACGCGACGCTGCAGACCCAGCCGTCCCGGGCGATCGCCAGGGCGTGCGAGCGCGAGGGCATCACGCCGGCCGACCTCGATCTCGTCGAGATCAACGAGGCCTTCTCCGCCGTCGGGATCGTCTCGATGCGCGAACTCGGCCTCGACGACGACAGGGTCAACGTCAACGGCGGCGCCATCGCACTCGGCCACCCGATCGGCATGAGCGGCGCCCGGATCGTTCTCCACCTGGCCCTCGAGCTCGGCCGCCGCGGAGGTGGCGTCGGCGCCGCCGCGCTGTGCGGTGGTGGTGGTCAGGGTGACGCGTTGATCGTGCACGTGCCCGCCAAGGCGTGACGGCAGGGGGACGGCGCAGCCGCAGGGCGGCCGACGTTCCGGCGCTCGTGGCGGCCGCGCGGGACGGGGACGCCCGCGCCGTCGCCCGGCTGATCTCGCTCGTCGAGGACGCCAGCCCGCTGCTGCGCGAGGTCGCCGCGGCGCTGGCGCCGCACACCGGACACGCCCAGGTCCTCGGGCTGACGGGCTCACCGGGCGTCGGCAAGTCGACGACGACGACGGCCCTGGTGCGCGCGCTGCGCGCCGAGGGCAAGCGGGTCGGAGTCCTGGCCGTCGACCCGTCGTCCCCCTTCTCCGGCGGCGCGCTGCTGGGCGACCGCGTGCGCATGCAGGACCACGCCGGCGACAACGGCGTCTTCATCCGGTCGATGGCCTCGCGCGGGCACCTCGGCGGGCTGGCCTGGGCGACGCCGCAGGCGCTGCGGGTGCTGGACGCCGCGGGGTGCGACGTCGTCCTGATCGAGACGGTGGGCGTGGGGCAGTCGGAGCTGGAGATCGCCTCGCTCGCCGACACCACGCTGGTGCTCGTGGCGCCCGGCATGGGCGACGGCATCCAGGCGGCCAAGGCCGGGATCCTCGAGGTGGCCGACGTCTTCGTCGTCAACAAGGCCGACCGGGACGGCGCCGACCAGACCGTGCGCGACCTGCGCTACATGCTCTCGCTCGGTGGCCGGCACTCCGAGGCCGGCCACTGGCGGCCGCCGATCGCGAAGACCGTCGCTGTCCGCGACACCGACAACGGCATGGACGACGTCCTCGAGTCGATCGCGAAGCACCGCGAGTGGCTCGAGTCGTCGGGCGAGGGCGCGCGCCGGCGCGAGGAGCGGGCGGCGCGGGAGATCGAGGCGATCGCCCTGGCGGCGCTGCGCGAGCGACTCGGCGACGTCCACGGCTCCGCGGCGCTGGGCTCGCTCGCGGCCCGGGTCACCGCGGGCGACGCCGATCCGTACACCGCGGCGGACGAACTGCTCGAGCAGCTCTGACCTGCGGCGCCGTCCGGCCGCGGTCAGGATGGGCGGATGGACGGAGACCCGGACGCCGTCGTCGTCGGCGCGGGGCCCAACGGGCTCGCCGCCGCGCTGCGCCTGTCCGCGGCGGGCCTGCGGGTGCGGGTCGTGGAGGCCGCGGAGAAGGCCGGCGGCGGGATGCGCACCGAGGAGCTGATGCGCCCCGGCTTCCATCACGACGTCTGCTCGATCGTCCAGCCGATGGCCGCGGCGGCACCGTTCTTCCGTGAGTTCGACCCGGCGAGCCGGGGGGTTCGGTTGGTGAACCCCGAGATCAACTTCGCGCACCCGCTCGACGGCGGCGGCGCGGCGCTCTCCTTCCGGTCGCTCGAGGAGACGGCGGCCCGGCTGGGACCGGATGCCGATGCCTACCGGCGGCTGTTCGAGCCACTGGTCGAGCACGGCACCGACGTCGTCGACTTCTTCCTGACCTCGCAGCTGCGCCGGCCGCCGACCCGCAGCGTGCCGCAGATCGCCTACTTCGGCCTCAACGGGCTGCCGAACGTGCGGTGGCTCGCGCACCGCTACTTCGACACCGACGAGGCGCGCGCCCTGCTCGGGGGTGCCGCGGCCCACGGGATGCTCGACCTGAGCCAGCCGCTGACGTCGGCTCTCGGGATGCTGCTGGTGATGCTCGGGCACCACGTCGGCTGGCCGCTGATCGAGGGCGGGTCGCAGAACCTGGCCGACGCGATGGTGCGCGCGCTCGAGGAGCAGGGCGGCGAGGTGGTCACCGGGCACGAGGTCACCGACCTGCGCGAGTTCGAGACGGTGCCCGCCGTGCTGCTCGACACCACCCCGGAGGCGTTCGTCGGGATGGCGGGCGATCGCGTGCACGAGGGCTACCGCCGCTGGGTGTCCCGCTACCGGCACGGCGCGGGCGTTTTCAAGATCGACTGGATCCTGTCGGAGCCGGTGCCGTGGACGAACCCCGACGTCCGACGGGCGGGGACGATCCACGTGGCCGGGACGCTGGACGAGACGATCGCGGGGGAGCGGGCGCCGAACCAGGGCCGGCTCACCGACCGCCCGTACGTCCTGGCGGTGCAGCCGACGGTGCCCGACCCCACCCGTGCGCCGGACGGCGGCCACATCTTCTGGGCCTACGTGCACGTGCCGCACGGCTCGGACGTCGACATGACCGACGCGATCGAGCAGCAGATCGAGCGGTTCGCGCCCGGGTTCCGCGACACCGTCGTGGACCGGGTCGCCAAGAACGCCCGCGCGATGGAGGCCTGGAACATCAGCTACCTGGGCGGCGACATCTCCAACGGTCAGGCGACGCTGCGGCAGATGCTCGCCCGGCCGGTGCCCCGCTGGAACACCTACAAGACGCCGGTGCGCGGGGTGTACCTGGCGTCGGCGGCCACGCCGCCGGGGCCGGCGGTCCACGGCCAGTGCGGGGACAACGCGGCGCGCGTGGCGTTGCGGGAGGTGTTCGGGGTGCGAAAGGTGCCGCCGCTGCGACCGAAGCTGGCCTGACCTTTCGCGCTGCCCGGACCGCCCCGCGCTCGCGTGTCACAGTGGGGTGTGCCGCGGACCGCCCGGGCCCTGCTGGCCGTACTGATCCTCGAGGTCCTGCTCTTCGGGGCCTCGACGGTGCCCGGCGTGCGGTCCGGCCCCGGCTTCGATCCGCTGTGGGACGGCTGGCTGCAGGGGGCCGGTTACCTCACCGCCGCGGCGCTCGCGGTGTGGCGTCCGATCACCCGCACGGCCGACCGGGAGATCTGGTCATGGCTCGCCGCCGCCCTGGTCGCCCGGGCGCTCGGGTTCGCGCTCTACCTGTCGGTCGTCCGCTGGCAGGTCCCCGAGCCGGTGCCGTCCGTGGCCGACTTCTGCTGGCTCGCGATGTATCCGCTGATGGGCGTCGGCCTCGTCCGCCTGGCCCGCCTGCGCACCCGCCGGTACTCGGTGACGCTCGCCCTGGACGGCGCGGTCGGAGCGCTCGCCGCCGCGGCCGTGGCGGTCGTCCTGCTCGAGCCGACGGTGCAGTCGCTCGCCGCGCGCAGTGCGCCGGGGCCCGCGCTCGGGGTGGCCCTGGCGTATCCGGTGGTCGACGTGATGCTGCTCGCCGTCCTGGTCGGGGCAATGCCCGTGTACGGCTGGCGCCCGGGACCAGCCGTGCGGACGCTGGCGGCCGGCATCGTCGGCATCGCCGTCATCGACCTCGCCTTCGTGTACCAGACCGCGGCGGACTCCTTCCGCCCCGGAACGCTGCTGTCGAGCTTCTCCCTGCTGGTGATGGCGGTGACCGCCGTGGCCGCGTGGCTGCCCGACGCCGCGACGGTCGGGCGTCGGGATCCGGTGCCCGACGTCGTCCTGCCGGCCCTCTTCGCCGTGCTCTGCCTCGGGCTGCTCCTGTACGCCACCCGCCGGCCGGTGCCCGTCGCCGGCGTCGCCCTGGCCGGTGCCGGAGTGGCCGCGGCGATCGCGCGGACGGCGCTGTCCTTCCGGGCCGTGCGCGCGCTCGCCGAGCACCGGCGCGAGGCGCGGACGGACGAACTGACCGGGCTGGCCAACCGGCGCTCGTTCAACGAGACGCTGCACCGGACGCTCGCCGCGCGCCCGGCGGAGCGCCGGATGGCGCTGCTCGTCGTGGACCTCGACGACTTCAAGGCGGTCAACGACTCCCTGGGCCACCACTACGGCGACGAGCTGCTCCGGCTGAGCGCACCGCGTCTGCAGCAGGTGGTCCGCGGCGGGGACGTGGTCGCCCGCATCGGCGGTGACGAGTTCGCCGTCCTGCTGGCCGATGCCGACGGCGAGCTGGCCGTCCGCATCGCCGAGCGGCTCCGGGCCGGGTTCCAGCGGCCGTTCCGGCTCGGCGCCCGCGACGTCCGGATCTCGCCGAGCATCGGGATCGCGCTGGTGCCGGACGACGGCGAGGAGCCCGTCGAGCTGCTCCAGCACGCCGACCTCGCGATGTACGACGCGAAGGCCACCCGCAGCGGCCAGGCCCTGTTCCACCGGCAACTGCACCCCGCCGGCCGCCAGCCGTTCGAGACCACCGAGCGGCTGCGCGAGGCGATCGAGCGCGGCGAGATGGTGCTGCACTACCAGACCCAGGTCGACCTTCGGACCAGTCGTGTCACCGGGGTCGAGGCGCTGGTGCGCTGGCAGCACCCGGAGTCGGGGCTCCTGCTCCCGCACGCGTTCCTCCACCAGGTGGAGAGCGGGGGACTCATGCCCCAGCTGACGCGGTCGCTGCTGCGTCCGGCCGTCGAGCAGGCCGTCCGCTGGCACGCCGAGGGGCGGCCCGTCTCGGTCTCGGTCAACCTCTCGGTCACCAACCTGCTCGACCGCCGGTTCCCGGACGAGGTCGTCGAGCTGCTGGACCGGTCCGGGCTGCCGCCCGGGACGCTCGAGCTGGAGCTGACCGAGGACCTGTTCATGGCCGATCCCGCGCGGGCCCGCACCGCGGTGGCCCGGCTGCTCGAGGGCGGGGTCGCCCTGATGATCGACGACTACGGCACCGGGTACTCCTCGCTCGGCTACCTGCGCGACATCCGCGACGTCCGTGGGCTGAAGCTGGACCGCTCGTTCGTCACGCACCTGGACGTCGACCCGCGGGCGGCCGCGATCGTCGAGTCGACGGTCGGCCTGGCGCACTCGCTCGGCATGCACGTGGTGGCCGAGGGCGTGGAGACACCCGCCGTCCGCGACGTGCTCCTCGAGATGGGCTGCGAGTTCGCGCAGGGCTATCTCTTCTCCGTGCCCGTGCCGGCCGCCGAGGTCGACCTGGGGATCCCGGCCCCGGTGGCCCGCCGCCGCTGAGAACCTCACCCGCCCGGGCGGGAGACGCCGGTCCGCCTACCCGGCGGTAGCGTCGAGCTCATGGTCCGTGCGCTGGGGCTGCCGTTCGACCCGATCGAGCGTGCAGGCGAGCACTGGGAGGCGCGCTTCGGGCCCGCTTCCGGGATGCGGGCGGCGACGTCGGTCTTCCGGGTCCAGCAGATCCTGCTCGCCCGGTTCGACGAGGCGCTCAAGCCGCTCGTCCTGACCTTCGCCCGCTACGAGGTGCTGGTCCTGCTCACCTTCAGCCGCCGCGGCGAACTCCCGCTCAAGGTCATCGGCAGCCGGCTGATGGTGCACCCGACCAGCGTCACCAACGCGATCGACCGGCTCGTGGTGGCCGGGTACGTGAGCCGGCGACCGAACCCGGCGGACGGGCGCGGGGTGCTGGCCGCGATCACCGATGACGGACGGCGGGTGGTCGAGAAGGCGACCGCGGCGCTGACCGACCTGGACTTCGGCATGGCCGACCTGCCCGAGGCCGAGCGCGCCGAGCTGTTCGACCTGCTCAAGCGCGTGCGGCTCGGCGCGGGTGATGTCCAGGACGCCGAACCGGCCCAGACGGTCGACGACAGATAGTCGGACGTCCTACTGTCGCCGCATGAGCAACGGCGCTCCTGAGGCGGCCCGGCAGCGCTGGCAGCAGCGGTACGACGACGCGCTGGCCCGGGGGCAGGTGCGCGACGCCGACTTCACGACGCTGTCCGGCGTCGAGGTCGACCCGGTGTACGGCCCCGCCGACGAGTCCGTCGTCCCGGGCTTCGAGCGGATCGGCTATCCGGGGGAGTTCCCGTTCACCCGCGGGCCTGCACGCCACCGGCTACCGCGGTCGGGCGTGGACCATCCGCCAGTTCGCCGGGTTCGGCAACGCGCAGCAGACGAACGAGCGCTACAAGATGATCCTTGCCGAGGGCGGCGGCGGACTCTCCGTCGCTTTCGACATGCCGACCCTCATGGGCCGCGACTCCGACGACCCGCGGGCCCTCGGCGAGGTGGGCCACTGCGGCGTCGCCATCGACAGCGCCGTCGACATGGACGTGCTCTTCGACGGCATCGACCTGGCCGGCACCACGACGTCGATGACGATCAGCGGCCCCGCCGTCCCGGTGTTCTGCATGTACCTCGTCGCCGCCGAGCGCCAGGGCGCCGACGTCGGCGTCCTCAACGGCACCCTGCAGACCGACATCTTCAAGGAGTACATCGCGCAGAAGGAGTGGCTCTTCGCCCCCGAGCCGCACCTGCGCCTCATCGGCGACCTGATGGAGCACTGCGCCGAGCACATCCCCGCGTACAAGCCGATCAGCGTCTCCGGCTACCACATCCGCGAGGCCGGCTCGACCGCCGCGCAGGAGCTCGCCTACACGCTGGCCGACGGCTTCGCCTACGTCGAGCTGGGCCTGTCCCGCGGCCTGGACATCGAGCAGTTCGCGCCCGGGCTGTCGTTCTTCTTCGACGCGCACCTCGACTTCTTCGAGGAGATCGCCAAGTTCCGCGCCGCCCGCCGCATCTGGGCGCGCTGGCTGCGCGACGTCTACGGCGCGCAGACCGCCAAGGCGCAGCAGCTCCGGTTCCACACCCAGACCGCCGGCGTCAGCCTCACCGCGCAGCAGCCCGACAACAACATCGTCCGGACGGCGGTGGAGGCACTGTCCGCCGTGCTCGGCGGCACCCAGTCGCTGCACACCAACGCCCTGGACGAGGTGCTCGCCCTGCCGAGCGCCAAGGCTGCCCAGATCGCGATGCGCACGCAGCAGGTGATCATGGAGGAGACCGGCGTCATGAACGTCGCCGATCCGCTCGGCGGCTCCTGGTACGTCGAGGCGCTCACCGACGAGCTCGAGCGGCAGGCGGAGGAGATCTTCACCCGCATCCGAGACATGGGCACCGACGGGACCATGACCAGCGGCATCCTGCGCGGCATCGAGGACGGCTGGTTCACCGGCGAGATCGCCGAGGCCGCGTTCGTCTACCAGCGGGCGCTGGAGAAGGGCGAGAAGAAGGTGGTCGGCGTCAACACGCTGACCGGCTCGGTGGAGGCCCACGACCAGCTGGACATCCTGCGGGTGAGCCATCAGGTGGAGATCGACCAGAACGCCGAGCTCGCCCAGCGCCGCCGCACCCGGGACGACGCCGCCGCCCGCGCCGCGGTCGCGCGCATGGTCGACGTCGCGCGCACCGACGAGAACATGATCCCGGCGATGCTGGACGCCGTCCGGGCCGAGGCGACGCTGGGCGAGATCTGCGACGCCCTGCGCGCCGAGTGGGGGACGTACACCGAGCCCGCCCGTTTCTGAGACACCCCGCCCCGCGTCCGAGGGCCCTGAGGGGCCGTCCTCGCGGCCGGTCGCCTCGTGGGATCATGGGGGCATGCAGCCCACCCGTCCCGGCCGCCCCGATCCGCGCGCGCAGGCCCAGCAGGCACAGATGGCCGCCACGATGGCCGGCGCCGTCGACCTCGCGGCGGTCAAGGCCCGCTCCGACGCCGCGGCGCGCGCGCAGTCCGCGCCGCCGCCGAGCGCCACCGCGCCGGACGGAGCACCCGGTCCGGCCGTCGTCGACGTCACCGAGGCCACCTTCCAGGCCGAGGTGCTCGACCGCTCCTTCCAGGTGCCGGTCGTGCTGGACCTGTGGGCCGAATGGTGCGGGCCCTGCAAGCAGCTCTCCCCGGTCCTCGAGCGGCTGGCCGCCGAGGGCGGCGGCTCGTGGGTGCTCGCCAAGGTCGACGTCGACGCCAACCCGGCGCTCGCCCAGGCGCTGCGGGTGCAGGGCATCCCCGCCGTCAAGGCGGTCTGGCAGGGGCAGCTGGTCGCCGAGTTCACCGGCGCCATCCCCGAGGACCAGGCGCGCGCGTTCGTGACCGAGCTCGTGCAGGCCACCGGTGGCGAGCTCGCCGGAGCACCCGACGCGGCCGAGGAGGCGCCGCTCGACGACCCGCGCCTGGATGCCGCCGAGGCGGCGCTCGAGCGCGGCGACCTCGCCGCCGCCGAAGCCGCCTACCAGGCGATCCTCGCCGAGGAGCCCGACCACCCGGACGCCGGCCTGGCGCTGCGCCAGGTGCAGCTGTTCCGCCGCGCCGAGGAGGCCGGACCGGACGCGCTCGCCACGGCCGAGGCGGCGCCGGACGACGTCGAGGCGCAGAAGCGGGCCGCGGACTTCCAGCTCGGCACCGGCGACGTGGACGGCGCGTTCGACCGGCTCATCGACGTCGTCCGCAGCACCGCCGGCGACGACCGCGACGCCGCCCGCGCGCACCTGATCGAGCTGTTCGCGATCGTGGGCGACGACGACCCGCGGGTCGGTCCGGCACGGCGGAAGGCTGACCACCGCGCTGTTCTGAACGTCAGCTGAGGCCGCAGGCCTCGACGCCGCGGGTGAAGCCGGTGCGGAAGATGTCGACCAGCTGGAAGCCGGTGAGCTCGACGTCCGGGATGACCTCGGGGTCGCCGCCGTAGGTCAGCAGGAAGAGAACGCCCTCGTCGAGGTCACCCGGCGAGATGCCGACCGGAGGGTCGACCGGCTGGTCGATCTGCTGCTCGAACAGCGCCCGCCCGTAGGCGCCGGTCGAGCACACCGCCGACCGGATGGCCTCCGCGTCGTCGGTGGAGAGGCCGAGCTGGTCGCGGGCGTCGAGGGCGTAGGGGATGGACACCGCGCTGATCAGCGCGAAGTCGCCGATGTCGTACAGGTCCGAGCCGAGTCCCGACCCGTCGATGGCCACGACGTTCTCGCCCTCGCAGTAGTCGAGTTCGTCCTCCGCGCAGGACGCCGGAGGCCCGTCGAGGGACTCGATGGACGGGTGGCTCGAAGTCGCCCCCCGCCGAGGACACGACGTCCTCGAAGAAGGGCGTGACCGTCGCGTCGACGATGCCGGGCAGGTCGCCGCGCGGCGCGTTGCCGCCGCGTCTGCACCTCCTCGTCGGTGGAGAACTCCTGCTGCGTGAGCGCCCGGTCGGTGTCGAAGTTGTCGCGGCAGGCCTCGGCCCCGTCGGCGAAGCCCTCCTGGAACGCCGAGACCCGGTCGAAGTACGAGCCGTGCGCCGACTCCTCGTTCAGGCCGGTGCCGACCGGGTCGCGCAGCTGCAGGTAGCCGCGCAGGACGTCGTCGAGCTCCGGGGCCCGCACGGTCGTGTACTGCGCGTTGCCGTCGGCGACCCACGACGTCCACGCGCCGGCGAAGCAGTCGGCCTGCGTCTCGGCGAGGATCGACGCCGGCGGGTAGCCGACCCGGCCCTGGACGGCGTGGCCGAACTCGTGCGCCATCACCAGGTCGGGGATGAAGTCGCCGAACTCCTCGGCGAGGTCGGTGAGGAACGCCCGGTCGTAGCTGATCGAGTCGGAGTTCGGTTCGCCGGCGGCCTGGCAGTAGAAGGCGTTGCCCTCGACGTCCAGGGGATCGGAGCCGCAGGAGACGCCGTTCGGGTAGGCCGACGGGTCGACGTCGTTCGGGTCGACGCTGAAGTAGCCGCCCTGCAGCGGCTGGAACTCGTCGCCGTAGACATCCGGGAACCGCTCGGTCCAGAAGTCCTGCAGGTCGGCCAGGGCGTTGGCGCGCCAGCTGGTCGATCGGCTCGTCGGTGGCGCCGACGATCCGGATCTCGCCGTCCGGGACCGAGCTGACCGGGGCTCGAGCGACGTCGGCAGGCCCTCGATGATCCGCACGCAGCCGGACAGCGGGACGACGCAGGCGGCGAGCAGGGCCATGGCAGCCGGACTGACGGCCGATCTCCGCATGCCGGGGAGCATGCCCGAGAACCGCCCCTGACCCACACGCCCGGAGTTGCGAATCGTGGCCGCGGCTCAGCCCTCGTGCAGCAGCCAGACCGTGGCCAGCGGAGGCGCGGTCAGCGTCGCCGAGTACGGCTGGCCGTGCCACGGCTGCGCGACGGCCTCCACGCCGCCGAGGTTGCCGACCCCGGAGCCGCCGTACCCCTCGGCGTCGCTGTTGACGACCTCGCGCCAGAACCCGGGGCGGGGGAGACCCACCCGGTAGGCGTGGTGCGGGTGGCCGGCGAAGTTGGCCACGCAGGCCAGCGCCTGCGCGTCGCCCGAGTCGGCCGGCGCCCCGTCGCCCCCGGCCCCCGAGGCGCCGAAGCGCAGGAAGCTGAGCACGTTGCCCGACGCGTCGTTGGCGTCGATCCACTGGAAGCCGGCCGGGTCGATGTCCTGGGACCACAGCGCCGGCAGCCGGCGGTAGACGTCGTTGAGGTCGGTCACCAGCGAGGCGACGCCGCGGTGCGCCGGGTCGTCGAGGTGCCACCAGTCCAGCGACCGGCTCTCGGCCCACTCGGCGTCCTGGCCGAACTCCGACCCCATGAACAGCAGCTGCTTGCCGGGGTGGGCCCACATGAACGCCAGGTAGGCGCGCAGGTTGGCCAGCTGCTGCCACCGGTCGCCCGGCATCTTCCGCAGCAGGGAGCCCTTGCCGTAGACGACCTCGTCGTGGCTGATCGGCAGCACGTAGTTCTCGGAGTAGGCGTAGATCATCGAGAACGTCATCTGGCCGTGGTGGTAGCTGCGGTACACCGGCTCCTTGGACATGTACGTCAGGGAGTCGTGCATCCAGCCCATGTTCCACTTGAAGCCGAAGCCCAGGCCGCCGAGGTGGGTGGGCCGGGTGACGCCCGGCCACGCGGTGGACTCCTCGGCGATGGTGACGACGCCCGGCACCTCGCGGTAGACGGTCGCGTTCATCTCCTGCAGGAACTCGACCGCCTCGAGGTTCTCCCGGCCGCCGTACTTGTTCGGCGTCCACTCGGTGCGCGAGTAGTCGAGGTACAGCATCGAGGCGACCGCGTCGACGCGGATGCCGTCGATGTGGAACTCCTTGCACCAGTAGAGCGCGTTGGCGACGAGGAAGTTGCGCACCTCGCGGCGGCCGAAGTCGAAGACGTAGGTGCCCCAGTCCAGCTGCTCGCCGCGGTGGGGGTCGGGGTGCTCGTACAGCGGCGTGCCGTCGAACCGGGCCAGCGCCCAGGCGTCCTTCGGGAAGTGCGCCGGCACCCAGTCGACGATGACGCCGATGCCGGCCTGGTGGGCGCGGTCGACCAGGTAGCGGAAGTCGTCGGGCGACCCGTGCCGCGCCGTCGGTGCGTAGTACGAGGTGACCTGGTAACCCCACGAGCCGCCGAACGGGTGCTCGGCCACCGGCATGAACTCGATGTGCGTGAAGCCGTGGGCGACGACGTAGTCGACCAGCTCCTCGGCCAGCTCCCGGTACGAGAGTCCCTGGCGCCACGACGCGATGTGCACCTCGTAGACGCTCATCGGCCGGGCGTGCCAGCCGGCCCGGGCGCGGTCCTCCAGCCAGGCGTCGTCGGCCCACTCGTAGGTCGACTCGGTGACCACCGAGGCGTTGAGCGGCGGCACCTCGGTGGCGAAGGCCAGCGGGTCGGACTTCTCCCGCCACTCGCCGTCGGCGCCGAGCACGTGGAAGCGGTACCGGCTGCCGACCTGCACGCCGGGGACGAAGATCTCCCAGACGCCGGTCGAGCCCAGCGAGCGCATCGGGTAGGCGCGGGCCTGCCAGTAGTCGAAGTCGCCGGTCACCTTGACGCCGCGGGCGTTGGGCGCCCAGACGGCGAACGAGACGCCCTGCACCTCGCCGCGCGGGGTCGGGTAGCGGCGAACGTGCGCGCCGAGGACGTCGTAGAGCCGCTCGTGCCGGCCCTCGCCGATCAGGTGCCGGTCGATCTCGCCGACGGTCGGCAGCCAGCGGTAGGGATCGTCGACGGTGTAGACGTTCGTGCCGCCGGTGCCGTCGCCGTAGGTCACCTCGACCCGGTAGTCGCCGGGCTGCTGCGGCAGGCGGGCCTCGTAGACCCCGCTGCCGTGGATCTGGCGGGCCTCGGAGCGGCTGCCGTCCTGGTCGACGATGGCCACCGCGACGGCGTCCGGACGGAGCGTGCGCACCGCCCACCCGTCGGACGTCCGGTGCGCGCCGAGCACGGCGTGCGGATCGTGCGACCAGCCCTCGACGACGGCGCGCAGCTCGTCGCCGGAGACCTCGCGGCCGGCCGGCTGCTGCGCGGTCCGCTCGGGCGTCGGCAGCCCGGCGGGCTCGGGATCGGCCGCAGCCGAGGGCGGGACGGCGACGGCCGGCGCGGGGGTCGAGTTCGCGGCCGCGGTCCGCTTCGTCGTCCGGGCAGCGGCCTTCGCCGCCGGTGCCTTCTTCGCCGCGGGCGCCTTCTTCGCCGGCCTTGCGCGCGGGCTTCTTCGCCGGCGCGGCCTCACCGACCGTCGGCTCGGGCGAGGGCAGGCTCTCGGGGCGGTCCTGGGGCTCGGACGTGGTCATGGTGTGGTCCTCTTCGGATGCGAAGGCCCGTGCTCGCGGGCGGGTCAAGGGTCGCTGCGCAGCGCGGCGGCGGTCTACGCGGGCTCGGCCAGCCGGGCGAGCGAGTGCAGCGGGATCATCAGCCAGTGCGGGCGGTTGCGCGCCTCGTAGACGCACTCGTACACCGCCTTGTCGACCTCGAACGCCCGCAGCAGCGGGGAGTCGCCGCAGGGGTCCAGGCCGCCGGCGTTCGAGTAGCCGGTGCAGAAGGCCGCGCGGTTGCGCTCGGCCCACTCCTGCGCCCGGTATGCCCGCTGGGAATCGTCGGGTTGCTCGACCAGCATGTGCCGGGCGGCGTAGTCGTAGCTGCGCAGCATCCCGGCCACGTCACGCAGCGGGCTGTCGAGCTGACGGCGGTCGGCCAGCGGGCGGGCCGGCTCGCCCTCGAAGTCCAGGACGACCCACCCGATCGCCGTCCTCAGCACCTGACCGAGGTGCAGGTCGCCGTGCACGCGCTGACGGATGACCGGCTCGTCGCTGTCGGCCACCGCCGCGTAGATCGCCCGGATCCCGGCCGCGTGCTGCTCCAGTGGGGGAACCACCTGGATCGCGGCGTCCAGCCGCTCGCTCATCTGACGGGCGACGGTGGCGAACCAGTCCCTGCCGACCGTCTCGGTGGGCAGCACCTTCGCCATGTCGGCGTGCACGGCCGCCGTCGCGGCGCCGAGCCGCTCGCTGTCGGCGGCGAAGTCGCCCCCCACCTCGTCGGCGTGCAGGTCGCCCTCGGAGAACAGGTCCCGCACGCTCGCGGTGGCCAGCCGCCAGCCGTCGCTGGCGTTGGGGACGAACTTCTGCAGCATGAGGACCGTGGCCGAGGACTCATCGGTGCCCCGGGCCGTGTCCCTCGGGCTGTCGATCTCGGCGTGCCCCAGCAGCGGCGCGATGTAGCGGGTTGTCCGTCTGCCGCAGGGCGGCGTGCACCTCGACGTCGGGGTTGAGGCCGGGCTCGAGCCGCCGGAACAGCTTGAGGATCGCCTCCTGCCCGTAGACCAGCGAGGTGTTGCTCTGCTCGGTCGAGATCACGTCGCCGGGGAGCCCGGCCGGGATGTCGGCGCCCTCGGCCGGTACGAACCGCAGCGGACCGACCGTCGCCCCCTCGGCGAGGTGGGTCAGCCAGACCGACGTGGCGTCGCGGTCGCGCATGGCGTCGTAGGCATAGGTCTCGCTGCCCTGGTGGGGGATGGCCCCGACCAACGCCGAGGAGAGCTCGTCGACCGGGTGGTCGCGCCACGACAGCGGCACGAGGTAGGTGTCGCTCGCCCCGTCGGCGTAGCTGACCGTGACGCGGTGGATCGAGAGCACCGGGTGCGACCTGTCGAGGAAGAAGCTCTCCTCCTCGACGTCGGCCCACTCCCGGCCCTTGCCGCCGAACCACCGCTGGTGCGGCATCCACTCCCGCAGCAGACCGGCCAGCGCGCTCATCGGGCATCCCCCGCGTCGGTCGTGTCCGGACGGCGACTCCTCGCCGGTACCCACGACCCCGGCGGCCAGCAGCGAGTCGGCCACCGCCGTGTCGTCCTCCTCCATCGGCTCCTCGGCCGGCTCGGCGGGCTTGGCCAGCTCGAACCAGTAGAAGCCGTGGCCGGCGAGGGTGAGCATGTAGGGCAGGACGCCGATCTGCGGGAACTCCACCCGCCCGGTCAGCTCGACCGGGGTGTAGCCCTCGAAGCGGCGCAGGTCCAGCTCCACCGGCTGCGGGAAGCGCGACAGGTTGTTGACGCACAGCACGACGTCGTCGCCGAACTCGCGGACGAACGACAGCACCGTCGGGTTGCGCGAGCCGACCTCCTCGTAGGTGCCCAGGCCGAAGGTCGGGTGCTGGTTGCGCACCTGGATCATCCGGCGGACCCACTGGAGCAGCGAGTTCGTGTTGCGCAGCTGCGACTCGACGTTGGTCACCTGGTAGCCGTAGACCGGGTCCTGGTTGAGCGGCAGGTACATGCGCTGCGGGTCGGCGGTCGAGAAGCCGCCGTTGCGGTCCGGCGTCCACTGCATCGGCGTCCGGACGCCGTCGCGGTCACCGAGCCAGATGTTGTCGCCCATGCCGATCTCGTCGCCGTAGTAGAGGACCGGCGAGCCGGGCAGCGACAGCAGCAGGGCGTTGAACAGCTCCAGGGTGTTGGTGTCGTTGTCGAGCAGCGGGGCCAGCCGCCGGCGGATGCCGATGTTGGCCTTCATGCGGGGGTCCTTCGCGTACTCGCCCCACATGTAGTCGCGTTCCTCGTCGGTGACCATCTCCAGGGTCAGCTCGTCGTGGTTGCGCAGGAAGACGCCCCACTGGCAGTTCTCGGGGATCTTGGGCGTCTGGGCCATGATCTCCGAGATCGGGAACCGCTGCTCCCGCCGCACCCCCATGAACAGGCGCGGCATCACCGGGAAGTGGAAGGCCATCTGGCACTCGTCGCCGTCCTGGCCGAAGTACTCGACCACGTCGGCCGGCCACTGGTTCGCCTCGCAGAGCAGCACCGTGTCGGGGTAGTCGGCGTCGACCACCTTGCGGACGTGCTTCAGGAAGTCGTGGGTCTTCGGCAGGTTCTCGCAGTTGGTCCCCTCCTCCTCGAAGAGGTAGGGGACGGCGTCGAGCCGGAAGCCGTCGATGCCGATGTCCAGCCAGAAGCGCAGCGCCTCGATGATGGCGTCCTGCACCCGCGGGTTCTCGAAGTTGAGATCGGGCTGGTGGGAGAAGAACCGGTGCCAGAAGTACTGCTTGCGCACCGGGTCGAACGTCCAGTTGGACGACTCGGTGTCGACGAAGATGATCCGCGCGTCGGAGTAGCCGGAGTCGTCGTCGGCCCATACGTAGAAATCACCGTAGTCGCCGTCCGGATCGCTGCGGCTGGCCTGGAACCACGGGTGCTGGTCCGAGGTGTGGTTCATGACGAAGTCGATGATCACCCGCATGCCGCGGGCGTGCGCCTCGTCCAGGAACTCCTTGAAGTCCTGGATGTCGCCGAACTCGGGCAGCACGGCGGTGTAGTCGCTGACGTCGTAGCCGCCGTCGCGCAGCGGCGAGGCGAAGAACGGCGGCAGCCAGAGGCAGTCGACGCCCAGCCACTGCAGGTAGTCGAGCTTGTCGGTCATGCCGCGGAGATCGCCCACGCCGTCGGCGTTGCTGTCGGCGAACCCGCGCACCAGCACCTCGTAGAAGACGGCGCGCTTGTACCACTCCGGATCGGCGCCGGGGGGCGGCAGCGCGGACCGGCTGGCAGGGGTGTCGGGGACGGGAACGGTCATCTGACGAAGGACCTCGTCCCTCTCGCCCCTCGCACGCTCGGGGCGAGCCTCCGGACGAGGCCGAGGCTGGTGGCGGAAAGCATGGAAACTCCAGTTAGGCGACTGATGGGGGGAACTGCACCGGCCGGCCGAACGAGACCGAGAAGACGTGGGCGGGCTCCCGGTAGGGGTCCAGTTCGAGGTAGTTGAACTGGCCCCAGTCGTAGCTCGCGCCGGTGAGCTCGTCGGTGACGGAGAGCCGCTCGTGCCAGTCCAGGCCGAGCGCCGGCAGGTCCAGCGACGTCGTCCCGATCTGGGTGTGGTGGCTGGACAGGTTCACCACGACGATCACGGCGTCCTGCGACGCGGGGTCGGTCTTCGAGAAGCAGATCAGGTTCTCGTTGTCGACGTGGTGGAAGCGCAGCGTTCGCAGCTGCTGCAGCGCCGGATGTGCCCGCCGGATCTCGTTGAGCCGGCGCAGGTACGGCGCCAGGCTGCGGCCGGCCGCCTCGGCGGCGGCCCAGTCCCGCGGTCGCAGCTGGAACTTCTCGGTGTCGAGGTACTCCTCGCTGCCCGGCCGAACGGCGACGTGCTCGAAGAGTTCGTAGCCGGAGTAGACGCCCCAGGTCGGGCTCATCATCGCCGCGAGCGCGGCGCGGATCTTGAACATCGGCGGCCCGCCGAACTGCAGCGACGCGTGGAGGATGTCCGGGGTGTTGACGAAGAAGTTCGGCCGCATGTAGTGGCAGTTCGTGGCCAGCTCTCGCCCGTACTGCTCGAGCTCCCAGCGCTGGGTGCGCCAGGTGAAGTACGTGTAGGACTGCGTGAAACCGATCCTGGCGAGCTGGTGCATCATCGCCGGCCGGGTGAAGGCCTCGGCGAGGAACAGCACGTCGGGGTCGGTCCGCTTGACCTCCCAGATCAGCCAGTGCCAGAAGTTCAGCGTCTTGGTGTGCGGGTTGTCGACGCGGAAGATCCGGACGCCGGCGTCGATCCACACGCGCAGCACCCGGAGGCACTCGGCGAAGATGCCCTCGGGGTCGTTGTCGAAGTTGATCGGATAGATGTCCTGGTACTTCTTCGGCGGGTTCTCCGCGTAGGCGATGGTGCCGTCGGGCCGCGTGGTGAACCACTCCGGATGCTTCTCGACCCAGGGATGGTCGGGGGCGGCCTGGAGGGCGTAGTCCAGTGCCACCTCCATGCCGAGCTCGCGGGTGCGCGCGACGAAGGCCGTGAAGTCGTCCATCGTGCCGAGCTGCGGGTGGACGGCGTCGTGCCCGCCGTCGGCGCTGCCGATCGCCCAGGGTGACCCGACGTCGTCGGGGCCGGGGGTCAGCGTGTTGTTGCGGCCCTTGCGGTTGACCGTGCCGATCGGGTGGATCGGCGGCAGGTACACGACGTCGAAGGCCATGTCGGCGATCGCCGGCAGGCGCGCGGCCGCGTCGGCGAACGTGCCGTGCGTCGGGACGCCGCCCACGACGGGCCCCTCGGAGCGGGGGAAGAACTCGTACCAGGAGCCGTAGCAGCGCCCGGGGCCGGTCGACCCACAGCTCGAAGTCCTGGGTCGGCGTGACCAGTTCGCGCACCGGGTGGTCGTGCAGGTACTGCTGCATCGCCGCGGTGAAGGACGGCGCGACGCGGGTCGGCAGGTCCAGCGAGGTGTCCCGCAGCGCCGCGGCGGCGGCCTGGACGGCGTCCCGCTGCGCGTCCGCGTCGTCGCCGGTGGCCTCGTGCCGCCACGCGGTCGAGCAGCCGGGCGCCCTCCTCCAGGTCGTTGGCGAGGTCCTCCGGTCCCTGGCCCGCGGCGATCTTCACGTCGACCGCGTGGTGCCAGGTCGCCAGCGGGTCGCTCCACGCCTCGATGCGGAACGTCCAGCGGCCCTCCCGGTCGGGCACGACCGTGGTCAGCCAGCGGTCGGGCTGGTCGCTGTAGCGCGCCATCCGGTTGAACGACGCGGTGCTGCCGTCGGGTCCGGTGAGGACCACGTCGGCGGCGACCGCGTCGTGGCCCTCGCGGAACACGGTGGCGGTGATCGGTACGTGCTCGCCGACGACCGCACGGGCCGAGAACGACCCGCACGACACGACGGGGGCGACATCGGAGATGCCGAGACGGAGGTCAGCGCGGCCAGTCATCGCGGCAACGCTATCGAGATGGCTGGTGGGGGGCACATCGGGTGAGGTCCCTCGTCCGGTCCGTCCCTCACGCAGCGCGAGTGGTGGGACGTGCAGCCGGCTCGAGCGCGTGGTGGCCATGGTGCTCCTGAGTCCATCTGATCCGAGGGACCGCTGAGGCGGCGACTGTGCGGTTAGTCTCGCGCGGTGCGAGCACTACGGCGATTCACCGTCCGCGCGGCCCTCCCGGAGCCGTTGGCCCCTCTCTCCCAGTTGGTGATGAACCTCCGCTGGTCCTGGCACGCGGAGACGCGTGACCTCTTCGAAGCGCTGGATCCGGAGCTGTGGCGCACGTGCAACGGCGACCCGGTCAAGGTCCTCGGCGAGGTCTCCGCCGAGCGGCTGGCCACGCTGGCCAAGGACCGCAAGTTCGTCCGCCGGCTCGGGGACGTCGTCGACGACCTGCAGGACTACCTCTCCGCCCCGCACTGGTACCAGTCGCTCGGCCCCGACGCCCCGGCGACCATCGCCTACTTCTCCGCGGAGTTCGGCATCAGCGAGGTGCTGCCGCAGTACTCCGGCGGTCTGGGCATCCTCGCCGGCGACCACCTCAAGGCGGCCTCCGACCTCGGCGTCCCGCTCGTGGGCGTCGGCCTGCTCTACCGCGCCGGCTACTTCGCGCAGGGCCTGTCGGCCGACGGCTGGCAGCTCGAGCACTACCCGTCGCTGGACCCGCACGGCCTGCCGCTCAAGCAGCTGCGGCACAACGACGGCTCCACCGTCGTCATCACCGTGCCGCTGCCCGAGGGCCGCACGCTGCACGCCCACGTCTGGCGGGTGCAGGTCGGCCGGGTGACCCTGCTGCTGCTCGACAGCGACATCGAGGAGAACGCGCCCGCGGAGCGCTCGGTCACCGACCGTCTCTACGGCGGCGACGAGGACCACCGCCTGCGCCAGGAGATGCTGCTCGGCATCGGCGGCGTCCGGGCCCTGCGCGAGTACGCGCGGCTCACCGGCACCCCGGCGCCCGAGGTCTTCCACGCCAACGAGGGCCACGCCGGCTTCCTCGGCATCGAGCGGATCCGCGAGCTCACCGAGACCCACGGCATGAGCTTCCCCGAGGCGCTGCAGGCGGTCCGGGCGGGCACGGTGTTCACCACCCACACCCCGGTGCCGGCCGGCATCGACCGCTTCCCGAAGGCGCTCATCGAGCGGTACTTCGCCGGCTTCGGCGTCCCGCTCGACCAGCTGCTCGCGCTCGGTGCCGAGGAGGACGCGAGCAAGTTCAACATGGCGCACATGGGCCTGCGGCTCGGCCAGCGCGCCAACGGCGTCAGCCGGCTGCACGGGCACGTCAGCCGCGGCATGTTCTCCGACCTGTGGCCGGGCTTCGACGAGGCCGACGTGCCGATCGGCTCGATCACCAACGGCGTGCACGCGCCCACCTGGACCGCCCGCGAGCTGGTCGAGATGGGCACCCAGACCTCGAGCAAGGGCGACCCGGCCGAGGTGGGCAGAGGCGACGTCCCGTTCGACGGCGTCGACCGGATCTCCGCCGGTGACCTGTGGTCGGTGCGCCGCAAGCTGCGGGTGCGTCTGGTCGGGGAGGTGCGCCGCCGGCTGCGGGAGACCGCGCTGTCCCGCGGTGCCACCGAGGCCGAGGTCGGCTGGACCGAGACCGCGTTCGACCCCGACGTCCTGACCATCGGGTTCGCCCGGCGCGTGCCGTCGTACAAGCGGCTGACGCTGATGCTGCGCGACCCCGAGCGGCTCCGGGCGCTGCTGCTGGACCCCGATCGGCCGATCCAGCTGGTCATCGCGGGCAAGAGCCACCCGGCCGACGACGGCGGCAAGCAGCTGATCCAGGAGATGGTGAAGTTCGCCGACGACCCGGAGATCCGCCACCGGATCGCCTTCCTGCCCGGCTACGACATCGGCATGGCCCGCTACCTCTACTGGGGCTGCGACGTCTGGCTGAACAACCCGCTGCGCCCGCTCGAGGCGTGCGGTACGTCGGGCATGAAGTCCGCGCTCAACGGCGGGCTGAACCTGTCGATCCGCGACGGCTGGTGGGACGAGTGGTTCGACGGCCAGAACGGCTGGGCCATCCCGACCGCGGACGGCGCGGGCGACCCCGACCGCCGCGACGACGTCGAGGCCCGGGCGATCTACGAGCTGCTGTCCACCCAGGTGCTGCCGCGCTTCTACGAGCGCGACGGCCACGGCGTCCCTCGCCGCTGGGTCGAGATGGTGCGGCACACGCTGCGCGAGACCGGGCCCCGCGTGCTGGCCGCCCGGATGGTCCGCGACTACGTGGGCCAGCTGTACGTGCCGGCCGCCCGCTCTGCGCGGGAGATGTCGAAGGCCGACTTCGCCCCCGCCCGCTCCGAGGCCTCCTGGCGCGGCCACCTGCTGGGCAACTGGAACAGCGTCCGCGTCGCGCACGTGGAGGCCACCGGCGCCGGCGACACCCCGGAGATCGGCTCGACCCTGGCCCTGCGCGCCGAGGTGGAGCTGCCGGGCCTGACGCCGGGCGACGTCCAGGTGCAGGCCGCCTACGGGCGGGTCGACGACACCGACGGGTTGCACGACGTCCAGACCGTGCCGATGAAGCACGAGCAGGCCGAGGGGTCGCGGCACTGGTTCACGCGTCACGCTGCCGCTGGAGCGCACCGGGGCGTTCGGCTACACGGTCCGGGTGCTGCCTTACTCGGAGCACCTCGCGACGCCGGCCGAGCTCGGAGTGGTGACGACGGCATGAAGGGTTGGCGGCCGGTCGTGACCCCGTGGATCACAACCGTCACCGGGCGTCCCATTCGTCCCGGATGTGGTCATGATCGCCCGGCGTGGCGCCGTCGGTCGGCTCCCGGCGCGTCGCCTGGTCACTTAGGCTGACCGCCATGCCCGACCGCTGTGAAGTCCTCCCTGGAGACGCCGTCGTCGCCCGTCGTGGCGCCGGTCTGCTGTGGGTCGACGCCCCCGGTTCACCCGCCCTCGTCGCGGCCCTGCACGCCTGCCTCGGCGTCTCCGGCCCCGGCGCGGACCGTGTGCTGTCCGCGGTGGCCGGCGAGGTCGGCCGGCTCGGTGCGAGCGGCGCGTCCTTCGCGCTCGTGATCGCCGACACCTCCGCCGGCACCGGCTCCGGTGTCGCGCTGTGGTCCGGCAAGGGCCAGCCGGCCGTCGACGGCGTGCCGGTCAGCGGCGCGTCGGTCGAGGGCTGCACCCTCGCCGCCGGCTTCCAGCTGGGCCAGACGCTCTACGTCGGTCCGGGTGCCGCGGCGCCGTCCATGCCGCCGGGCGTCGCCTTCGACCTCGTCGAGGGCACCGTGCCCGGCTCCGGCGCGGTGCTGCAGCTGGCCGCGCAGGCGCACGCGTCGTCGGCGGCTCCGCCCGCGACGTCCGCGCCGGCACCGTCGTCCTACACCGCCGGTTCCGACGCCGGGTTCGGCTCGGGCGCCACCGCCTCGCGCGGTGCCCCCTCCGGGCGAGCAGACGGCGTTCTGGCGTCCGGACTCCGACTCGGCCGCGCCGATCCTGCGCTTCGACGACGGCATGGTCGTCACGGTCGACGAGGACCTGGTGCTCGGCCGCCGTCCCGACAACCACGAGATGGTCACCAACGGCACGGCCCGACCGGTGCCGATCGCCGACACGCAGAACGTGCTGTCGTCTGCGCACGCCGCGCTCACGCGCAGCGGTCGCGAGGTGTCGCTGGTCGACCTCGGCTCGCTCAACGGCACGCACGTCGCCGGACCCGAGGCGACCGAGTGGACCCAGCTCGAGCCCGGTGTCGCCCACCCGCTCTCCGACGGCGACCGCCTGCTGCTCGGCTGGACGGTCATCACCTTCGAGCAGCCCCAGGACTAGACGCAGCCACCCACTGCACGCCACGCAGCGGCCAGGACCCGCGAGGTTCTGGCCGCTCGGGCGTTCAGCGCGTTCGTCGTCAGGGCCGGCGGAGGACGCGCATGAGCCAGACGCAGCGTCCGGGGATCTCCACCGGCCCGGGGGCGAGGATCGTCAGCTCCGGCGGCGCGCCCGTCGCGTACTCGGTGGAGACCGACGAGCTCGTAGCCGTCGCCCCACGGCGGGCCGGGCAGCTCGACGGTCCAGCGGATCGGCGCCGGCGTGCAGCCAGACCATCCACGAGTCGTCGACGATCCGCCGTCCGTGCGCGTCGTGGTGCCGGATGCCGCGGCCGTCCAGGTACATGCCGACCGACTGCAGGCCGGTGTCGAACCAGTCGGCCACGGTGAGCTGCCCGCCGGACGGGGAGAACCAGGCCAGGTCGCGGGTGCGGAGACCGCCGGCGGGCCCGGTGCCGGGGATCTCGGATCCCTCGAAGAACGCCTCCTGGCGCAGGGCGGGCGCCGAACGCCGCAGTGCGATCACGCGGGTGACGAACGCGAGCAGGTCGTCGTCGACGGCCTTCCAGTCCAGCCACGAGATCTCGTTGTCCTGGCAGTAGGCGTTGTTGTTGCCCTGCTGGGTGCGGCCGAGCTCGTCGCCGGCGGTGAGCATCGGGACGCCGGTCGAGAGCAGCAGCGTGGCCAGCAGGTTGCGCACCTGCCGGCCGCGGAGCGCGTTGATCTCGGGATCGTCGGTGGGGCCCTCGACGCCGCAGTTCCAGTTGCGGTTGTGGCTCTCGCCGTCCCGGTTGTCCTCGCCGTTGGCCTCGTTGCGCTTGTGCTCGTAGGTGACCAGGTCGGCCATCGGGAAGCCGTCGTGCGCGGTGACGAAGTTGATGCTGGCGAACGGGCGCCGGCCGTCGGAGCGGTAGAGGTCCGACGAGCCGGTCAGCCGGTAGGCCAGGTCGCGGACGCCGACCCGCGCACCGGACCACACGTCGCGGACGGTGTCGCGGTAGCGGCCGTTCCACTCCGTCCACGGCGGCGGGAAGTTGCCCACCTGGTAGCCGCCGGGACCGACGTCCCAGGGCTCGGCGATCAGCTTCACCTGGCTGACCACCGGGTCCTGGTGGACGACGTCGAAGAACGCCGACAGCCGGTCGACGTCGTGCATCGAGCGGGCGAGCGCGCTGGCCAGGTCGAAGCGGAACCCGTCGACGTGCATCTCGGTGACCCAGTAGCGCAGCGAGTCCATCAGCAGCGCGAGCACGGCCGGACGGCGGACGTCGAGGGTGTTCCCGCAGCCGGTGTAGTCGGTGTACCGGGCCTTGTTGCCGCCGTCGAGCCGGTAGTAGCCGGCGTTGTCGATGCCCTTGAACGACAGGGTCGGGCCGGTGTGGTCGCCCTCGGCGGTGTGGTTGTAGACGACGTCGAGGATCACCTCGATGCCGGCGGCGTGCAGCTCCTTGACCATCGTCTTGAACTCGGTGACCTGCTGGCCGCTGCTGCCGCTGGAGCTGTAGGCGGCGTGCGGCGCGAAGTAGCCGAGGGTGTTGTAGCCCCAGTAGTTGGTCAGCCCGCGGCGCATCAGGTGCGGCTCGCTGACGAAGTGGTGCACGGGCATCAGCTCGACCGCGGTGACGCCGAGCTTCTGCAGGTGCTCGAGGAACGCGGGGTGCGCCAGCCC
The DNA here is from genome assembly GCA_963777095.1 of uncultured Actinomycetota bacterium. Lineage (GTDB taxonomy): Bacteria > Actinomycetota > Actinomycetes > Mycobacteriales > Geodermatophilaceae > CAVZOY01. The sequence continues at coordinate 619,406 of CAVZOY010000002.1, read as the reverse complement.
GGCGTACGTGCCGCGCAGCTGCGGGGGGACTCCGGGGTGGCGCATGGTCGCGCCCTTGACGTGCACCTCGTAGATGACGGTGTCCGACCACGAGGTGTGCAGCGCGCGGTCGCCGTCCCAGGGGAAGGTGCCGTGCGTGACGACGCCCCGGGGGACGACGGGAGCGGAGTCGCGGTCGTCGGGCGTCGAGGAGTCGATGCTGTCGGTCCGGAAGCCGAAGATGGCCGGGTCGGCGGTGACCACGCCGTCGACCGCGCGGGCGTACGGGTCGAGCAGCAGCTTGTTCGGGTTGTAGCGCTGGCCGGCGCCCGGCTCGTACCAGCCGTGCACGCGGTACCCGTAGCGCTGGCCCGGGCCGACGCCCAGCAGCCGGCCGTGCCAGACCTGGTGCGTCGTCTCCTCGAGGCGCTGCCGGTGCTCGGTGCCGTCGGCGTCGAACAGGCACAGGTCGACCGCCTGGGCGCCGGCGGACCACAGGGCGAAGTTGGTGCCGGTGCCGTCCCAGTGCGCGCCGAGCGGTGCCGGCGAGCCCGGCCAGACCTCGAGGGCCTGCGGTTCGGTCGGCGTGGCGTCGGTCACCCCCGCGATCCTGCCCTCTCCGATGCCGCCGCGGCGTGCAGGGGCACACCCGAGCCGGGTTCGCGCGCCGGTTGGTTGGATGAGCGCCGTGACGAGCGAATCGGTCATCGCGATGCGCGGCGTCGACGTCGTCCGCGGGGACAACACCCTCCTGCGCGGCGTCGACTGGACGGTCGAGTCCGACCACCGCTGGGTCGTCCTGGGCCCGAACGGAGCCGGCAAGACGACGCTGCTGCAGCTGGCCGGAGCGCTCATGCACCCGACCCGCGGGGAGGTGTCGCTGCTCGGCGAGACGCTCGGCGCCGTCGACGTCTTCGAGCTGCGGCCGCGCATCGGGCTGACGAGTGCCGCGCTGGCGCAGCGGATCCAGCCGTCGGAGCGCACGGGCGACGTCGTCGTCTCCGCGGGCTACGCCGTCGTCGGGCGGTGGCGCGAGCAGTACGACGTCCACGACCTGACCCGCGCGGCGATGCTGATGGAGCAGTGGGGGATCGCCCCGTTCGCCGGGCGGACCTTCGGCACGTTGTCCGAGGGGGAGCGCAAGCGGACGCAGATCGCCCGCGCGCTCATGCCCGACCCCGAGCTGCTGCTGCTCGACGAGCCGGGCGCCGGGCTGGACCTCGGCGGGCGCGAGGACCTCGTCGCGCGGCTGACCGACCTGGCGCGGTACCTCTACGCACCGGCGCAGGTGCTGGTCACCCACCACGTCGAGGAGATCCCGCCCGGCTACACCCACGCGCTGCTGCTGCGGGCCGGCGAGGTGGTGGCCGCCGGCCCGCTGGACGACGTCCTCACCGGTGCGGCGCTGTCCGAGACGTTCGGGCTGCCGCTGGAGCTCGAACGCAACTCCGAGCGGTTCACCGCCCGCGCCGTTCGCTAGCCGGAGCGCTCGCCCGGGAGGGTGCAAGGCCTGTACCAGGGCGTCGACGCGCCCTACCGTGCGCGCATGACCGCCCCCGACGTCGGACTTCGCCGCGTGCCGATCGGTGAGCTCTACGTCGCGCTGTCCGCGGGCCTGGCGATGGTGGTCGCGCTGGGAGGCGCGCCGCCCACGGCATTGCTCGCGCTGTTCCTCCTGATGCTCCCGGCCGCGATCGTGCCGTTCTCGATCGCCGTCAACGTGGTGTTCCTCGCCGAGGGCTTTCCCTCCGACGGCTGGGCGTGGCAGCTGGCCTTCGTCCTCCTCGTGGCGGTCCTCGCCTGGCTGCAGATGCGGATGTTCCGCACCATCGCCCGCAACTGGCACTCCCCGGAACCGGGATTGCGGCGGGAGCCGGTGACGGGCGTCTGACGCATCTCGGCGCGGGACGTCGGAACGGCGCTGGCTAGGGTCGCGGCGGACGACGTCGTCAGCGATCCAGGAGGACCCCGCGTGGCCGAGCCCGAAGTCGTGACCCTGTCGGTCGAGGACGGGGTGGGCACCATCCGCCTCGACCGGCCGAAGATGAACGCGATCAACGACGAGCTGTACCGCGGCGTCTCCGTCGCCGCCCAGCAGGCCGCCGCGGACGCCGACGTCCGGGCCGTCGTCCTCTACGGCGGCGAGCGGGTCTTCGCCGCCGGCGCCGACATCAAGGCGATGAGCGGGCTCACCAAGGAGGCGATGGTCGCCTGGGGCCGCGAGCTGACGAACGCGTTCACCCAGGTGCAGCGCATCCCCAAGCCGGTCATCGCCGCGATCACCGGCTACGCGCTCGGCGGCGGATACGAGCTCGCGCTCTGCGCCGACTTCCGGGTGCTCGGCGCGAACGCCAAGATCGGCCAGCCCGAGATCCTGCTGGGCGTCATCCCCGGCGCGGGCGGCACGCAGCGGCTGGCCCGCCTCGTCGGCCCGGCCAAGGCCAAGGACCTGGTCTTCACCGGCCGGCACGTCGGCGCCGAGGAGGCGCTCGAGATCGGCCTGGCCGACGCCGTCGTCCCGGACGACGAGGTCTACTCCACGGCGGTCGCCATGGCGAAGAAGTTCGCCGCCGGCCCACCGCTGGCGCTGGCCGCCGCCAAGCGGGCCATCGACGAGGGTCTGGACCTGCCGCTGGCCCAGGGGCTGACGCTGGAGAGCGAGCTGTTCGCCGCACTCTTCGACACCGAGGACCAGAAGACCGGCATGGCCTCCTTCCTCGAGCACGGGCCGGGGAAGGCCGCCTTCGTCGGCCGATGAGTACCGAGGACGTCGACCGGTCCGACCCCGCCTGCCGGGCCTGGGTCGACCGCGCCGTCGCGGCGGTCGAGGCCGACGCGCACCGCAGCGCCGACACCCACCTGCTGGCCTGCCCGCTGCCGCCCGAGTGGGGCGTCGACCTCTACCTCAAGGACGAGTCGACCCATCCGACCGGCAGCCTCAAGCACCGGCTGGCCCGCTCGCTGTTCCTCTACGGCCTCTGCAACGGCGACATCACCGAGGGCAGCACGGTCGTCGAGGCCTCCAGCGGCTCGACCGCGGTCAGCGAGGCCTACTTCGCCCGGATGCTCGGCCTGCCGTTCGTCGCGGTCATGCCCGCCACCACGAGCCCCGAGAAGATCGCGCTCATCGAGTTCCACGGCGGCCGCTGCCACCTCGTCGACGACGCCGGCACCGTCTACGACGAGGCCCGGCGGATCGCCGCGGAGGCCGGGGGTCACTACCTCGACCAGTTCACCAACGCCGAGCGGGCCACCGACTGGCGCGGCAACAACAACATCGCCGAGTCGGTCTTCGACCAGCTCGCCCTCGAGCGGCACCCCGTCCCCGAGTGGGTCGTCGTCGGCGCCGGCACCGGCGGCACGAGCGCGACCATCGGCCGCTACGTGCGGTACCGGCGGCTGCCCACCCGGCTGGCCGTCGTCGACCCGGAGGGGTCGTCGTTCTTCCCCGGCTGGCGGGACGGCGACATGTCGACGGCGACCGGCCGCGCCAGCCGCATCGAGGGCATCGGCCGTCCCCGGGTCGAGCCCTCGTTCGTGCCGACGATCGTCGACCGGATGATCTGCGTCCCGGACGCCGCATCGCTCGCGGCCATGCGGCACCTCGAGCGGATGACGGGACGTCGGGCCGGCGGCTCCACCGGCACCAACCTGATCGGCGCGTTCACGCTGATCGCCGAGATGGTCGCGGCCGGCCGCAGCGGCAGTGTGGTCACGCTGCTCTGCGACGGCGGCGAGCGGTACGCGCACACCTACTACGACGACGCCTGGCTGGCCGAGCACGACCTGGACCTCACGCCCTGGACGGCGGCGCTCGACGCTTTCACGGCGTCGGGGGAGTGGCGACCGCCGTCGACGTGATCGGCGTCACTCGCCGACCGGCTGCGTCGCTGGGGTTACCGGCCGGTAACATTGATGATCGGAGCACGGAACCGGCGGGCGAACGCCCGCGTCCCACCCGCGGAGGTAGGCGCCACCGATGAACATCGTCGTTCTGGTCAAGCAGGTCCCCGACTCGGGCAGTGAGCGCAAGCTCGACCCGTCGGACAACACGGTGGCCCGGGCGGGAGCCGACAACGTCATCAACGAGATGGACGAGTACGCCATCGAGGAGGCGCTGCAGGTCCGCGACCGCGAGGGCGGCGAGGTGACCGTGCTGACCGTGGGGCCCGACTCGGCCACCGACGCCATCCGCAAGGCGCTGTCGATGGGCGCCGACAAGGCCGTCCACGTGGTGGACGACGCCATCCACGGTTCCTGCGCGATCCAGACCAGCGCCGTGATCGCCGCCGCGCTGCAGCAGCTGGAGTACGACCTGATCCTCTGCGGCGCGGAGTCCACCGACGGCCAGGTGTCGGTCATGCCGGCGCTGCTGGCCGAGCGGCTGGGCATCCCGCAGCTGTCCGGCGCGCGCAAGCTGACCGTCGAGGGCGGCGTGGCCACGGTCGAGCGGCAGACCGACGGCGGCTACTGGGCGCTCGAGGCGCCGCTGCCGGCGATCGTGTCGACCTGGGACACCATCAACGAGCCGCGGTACCCCTCCTTCAAGGGGATCATGGCCGCCAAGAAGAAGCCGGTTTCGACCGTGGGGCTGGCCGACCTGGGCATCGACCCGTCGACCGTCGGCCTGGCCAGCGCCACCACCGCCGTCGTCGACTTCGCCGGCCGCCCGCCGAAGGGCGAGGGCGTCAAGGTCACCGACGAGGGCGACGGCGCCTCAGAAGCTGGTCGATTTCCTGGCCGCCCAGAAGATCGTCTGACCCGGACCGGAACGAAGGAGACGAAGCAGTCATGGCAGAAGTTCTGGTCCTGGCCGAGTTGAACCCGACCGGCGACGGCGTCCGCAAGACCACGCTGGAGGCGCTGACCGCCGCGCGTGCGCTCGGTGAGCCCGCCGCCGTCGTCACCGGCGCGCCCGGCACCGCCGCGAAGGTGAGGGACGCGCTGGCCGAGTACGGCGCGGCCACCGTCTACGTCGCCGAGTCGCCCGAGCTCGACGAGTACCTCGTCGCGCCGAAGGCGGAGGTGCTCGCGCAGCTGGTGCAGTCCGTGTCGCCGGCCGCCGTCGTCATCCCGTCCTCCTCGGAGGGCAAGGAGATCGCCGCCCGGCTGGCGATCAAGACCGGCAGCGGCTTCCTGACCGACGTCACCGAGATCGCCGCCGACGGCACCGCCACGCAGGTGGCCTTCGCCGGCGCGACGGTCGTGCACTCCCGGGTCACCACCGGGACGCCGATCTACACGCTGCGCGGCAACTCGGTCACCCCCGAGCCGGCCGCCGCAGCGGGTGCCGAGAAGCCGGTGGACGTGGCGATCTCCGACGACGCGAAGAAGACCCGCGTGGTCGACCGCGTGGTCGAGCAGAAGAGCAGCCGACCGGAGCTGACCGAGGCCTCGATCGTCGTCTCCGGCGGTCGTGGTGTGGCCAGCGCGGAGAACTTCTCGATCATCGAGGGCCTGGCCGACTCGCTCGGCGCGGCCGTCGGCGCGTCCCGCGCCGCGGTCGACTCCGGCTTCTACCCGCACACCTTCCAGGTCGGGCAGACCGGCAAGACCGTCTCGCCGCAGCTCTACATCGCCGTCGGCATCTCCGGCGCCATCCAGCACCGGGCCGGCATGCAGACGTCGAAGACGATCGTCGCCATCAACAAGGACCCCGAGGCGCCGATCTTCGAGCTGGCCGACTTCGGCGTCGTCGGCGACCTGAACACCGTCGTCCCCGAGGCCACGCAGCAGATCGCCGCTCGCAAGGGCTGAACCCGCGCGGCCGCTGTCGGCCCCGGATGGGAAGCTGTCCGGCGCAGGCTCGGTTGGCGGGAAGGTGCACGTGGGAGAGGTACGGCCGGGCATCTGGGATCCGGCGCACCGGCGGACGACGGCCGGGCTGCTCACGCTCGTCACCCTGATCGCGTTCGAGGCGATGGCCGTCGGGACGGCGATGCCGACCGCGGTCACCGAGCTCGACGGGCTGGCCTGGTACGCCTGGCCGTTCAGTGCCTTCCTCGTCGCCTCGGTGGTCGGGATGGTGCTCGGCGGGGAGGCCGGCGACCGGAGCGGTCCGCGCGTCGCGCTCCCGCTCGGCGTGGGCACCTTCGCCGCGGGCCTCCTGGTGTCCGGCGTCTCCACGCACATGGCCGTCATGGTGAGCGGCCGCGCCGTCCAGGGCCTGGGCGCCGGGGTCATGGCCACGCTGCTCTACGTCATCGCCGGTCAGGCCTACGAGGCCGGCCTGCGGCCGCGGCTGTTCGGTGCCATCTCCGCTGCCTGGGTGCTGCCTGCACTGGTGGGCCCGCTGATCGCGGGGATCGTCACGACGCACACGTCGTGGCGGCTGGTCTTCCTCGGCCTGCTGCCCGTCGTGGCGGTCGGCCTCGTGCTCGTCGTCTCCGCCAGCCGGCTGCCGGCCGGCGGCGCCGCCCGAGGGGCCGGCGCGGCGCAGCCGCAGCGGGTGGGCGCTGCTCGCGGGGCTCGGCATCGTGCTGCTGCAGTACGCCGGGCAGCGGCTCGACGGCGTGGCGATCGCCGTGGCCGTGGCCGGACTGGCGGCACTCGCCGCCGGGCTGCGGCCGCTGCTGCCTCGCGGCACCGTTCGGCTGCGCCGGGGGCTGCCGGCGGTGATCGCCTCCCGAGGGCTGCTCGCCGGCGGGTTCTTCGGCATGGACGCGCTGCTGCCGCTGACGCTCACCGCCGTGCACGGGTTCAGCCCGATCGCCGCGGGTCTGCCGCTGACCGCCGGGGCGATCGGCTGGGCGACGGCGTCGCAGCTGCAGGGCCGCCGTCCCGATGTCCCGCGGGAGCGGGTGCTGCGGCTCGGCTTCGTCCTGCTCGCGGCCGGGCTGGCCGGTACCGCGCTCGCCGCGGTCCCCGCACTCGGCGGATGGCCGGCCTACGTCACCTGGGCCGTCGCGGGCCTGGGCATGGGCCTCGGCATGCCCAGCGTCGGGGTATTGCTGCTCGACCAGTCCGCGGAGCGCGACCGCGGCGCCAACTCGGCAGCGCTGCAGATCTCCGACGTGACCGCCTCCGCACTGTGCATCGGCCTGGCCGGGGTGCTGATCGCCGCCGCGGCCGACGGGGCGCTCTCCGTGCCCGCGGCGGTGCTCGTCACCATCGCCGTCCTCACCCTGCTGGCGCTGGTGGGCGTGCGCGTGGCAGGCCGGGCGGCCGCCCCGGCGCACCGGGCGGCCGCTGCCGACGCGACTACGCTGGCTCCGTCATGAGCGCTCAGGAGTCGGTCTACCTCGACCACGCGGCGACCACGCCGATGCTCCCCGAAGTGCTCGCCGCGATGACCGAGCAGCTCGGCCGGGTGGGCAACGCCTCCTCGCTGCATGCCAGTGGCCGGGCGGCGCGGCGCGCCGCCGAGCAGGCCCGCGAACGGCTGGCCGAGGCGCTGGGCGCGCGGCCGTCGGAGGTGCTCTTCACCGGCGGCGGCACCGAGAGCGACAACCTCGCCGTCAAGGGCCTGTTCTGGGCCCGCCGCGCGGCCGACTCGCGCCGTCGCCGGATCGTGGTCAGCCCCGCCGAGCACCACGCGGTGCTCGACAGCGTCGAGTGGTTGGCCAAGCACGACGGCGCGGAGATCACCTGGCTGCGGGTCGAGCCCACCGGCCGGATCACCCCCGACGCGCTGGCCGAGGCGCTGGGCGACGGCAGCGACGTGGCCGTCGTGAGCGTCATGTGGGCCAACAACGAGATCGGCGCGGTGAGCGACGTCGCCGCGCTCGCCGAGGTCGCGCACGCGGTCGGTGTCCCGCTGCACACCGACGCGGTGCAGGCCGTCGGTCAGGTGCCGGTCGACTTCGCGGCCAGCGGGGTCGACGCGCTCACGATGACCGGTCACAAGCTCGGCGGCCCGATGGGTGTCGGCGTCCTGCTGCTGCGCCGGGACGCCGAGTGCACGCCGCTGCTGCACGGCGGCGGCCAGGAGCGCGACGTCCGCTCCGGCACGCTCGACGTCGCGGCCATCGTCGGCCTCGGCGCGGCTGTGACGTCCGCCGTCGGGTCACGGGAGGCCCGCGCCGCCACGCTCACCGGGCTGCGCGACCGGCTGGTCGCCGGGGTGGTCGAGCAGGTGCCCGACGTCCAGCTCAACGGCCCGCCGCTGGACGACGTCGTCGCCGGCGGGCCGGGCCGGCTGCCCGGCAACGCGCACCTCTCGTTCCCCGGCGCCGAGGGCGACGCGCTGCTCATGCTGCTCGACGCGCGCGGGGTGGAGTGCTCGACCGGGTCGGCGTGCAGCGCCGGCGTCGCGCGCCCCAGCCACGTGCTGCTCGCCGTCGGGGCCGACGCCGACCGGGCGCGCAGCTCGCTGCGGTTCAGCCTCGGACACACGTCGACCGACGCCGACGTCGACGCGTTGCTCGCCGTCATCGGCCCGGTCGTGGAGCGTGCCCGCCGGGCCGGGCTGGGCCGGCGGTGACGGTGCGCGTTCTCGCCGCGATGAGCGGCGGGGTGGACTCCGCGGTCGCCGCCGCCCTCGCCGTCGACGCGGGGCACGACGTCACCGGCGTCCACCTCGCCCTCTCCCAGGACCGGCAGACCCTGCGCAGCGGCGCCCGCGGCTGCTGCAGCGTCGAGGACGCCCACGACGCCCGCCGGGTCGCCGACGAGCTGGGCATCCCGTTCTACGTCTGGGACCTCGCCGACCGGTTCACCGAGGACGTCGTCGACGACTTCGTCGCCGAGTACGCCGCCGGCCGGACGCCCAACCCCTGCCTGCGCTGCAACGAGCGGATCAAGTTCGCCGCCGTGCTAGACCGGGCCCGGGCCCTCGGCTTCGACGCGGTCGTGACCGGCCACCACGCCCGGCTCGAGGACGGCGTGCTGCGTCGGTCGGCCGACGCGGCCAAGGACCAGTCCTACGTGCTGGGCGTCCTCACCGCCGACCAGTTGGCCGGCGCGATGTTCCCGCTCGGGAGCATGACCAAGCAGCGGGTGCGCGAGGTCGCCGCCGAGCGCGGGTTCGCCGTCGCGGCCAAGCCCGACTCCCACGACATCTGCTTCATCCCCGACGGCGACACCCGCGGCTTCCTGGCCCGCCGGCTGGGCGAGCGGCCCGGCCCGGTCGTCGACGCGGCCACCGGCGAGACTCTCGGCGAGCACGCCGGCACCTTCGGGTTCACCGTCGGGCAGCGCCGCGGCCTGGGCGTGACCGTGGCCGACGCAGCGGCCGCGCTACGTGCTGGGCATCGAGCCGGTCAGCCGCACCGTCACCGTCGGTACGGCGGAGCAGGCAGGCGTCGGCGTGGTGCGGACCGGACCGCCCACGTGGACCGGCGCGGTGCCCGCGCTGCCCTTCTCCGCCTCCGTGCAGCTGCGTGCGCACGGGGCGCCGGTGGCCTGCGAGGTGCGGGCGGAGCGTGGCGGCCTGGTCCTGGAGCTCGCCGAGGAGCAGCGCGGCGTCGCTCCGGGGCAGTCCGCGGTGCTCTACGAGCCCGACCCCGTGCGGGGTGACCGGGTGCTCGGCCAGGCGCGCATGCGAACGACTGGTGACCGTGGGGAAACGGTTCGTCACTGACTCTTGGCAATGGTCGGACCACGGGTTAGCGTCCTGGACGAGCCGCCACACCTCACCCGGTGTAGTCGTACGAGCCGGCTCGTCGCCCCCGCGTCACCTGATCGGTGACCTCTGTCCGCATGCCCTTGGAGAGCCCCTTGCGCAGAACGCGCCTTCTCGTCGCCCTGACCGCGGCCACCGCCACGGTTGTCGGCGTCCCCGTGGCGGCCGACGCCGCACCGAAGCCCGTAGCTGACGTTCCCGTCCAGCTGATCGCCATGAACGACTTCCACGGACGCATCGCGAACACGGCGGGTGCCGACTCGCAGCAGATCACCGCTCCTGGGCCGGACGGCGCCTACGGCACGTCGGACGACATCGTCTACCATCGTCGGTGGGGCGGCCAACGTCGCGTCCACCGTCAAAGGGCTCCAGGCGGCATTCACCGCCGAGAGCGGCGAGAAGTCCGGCTCGTGGTTCGTCGGTGCCGGCGACCTGATCAGCGCCTCGCCGTTCGAGTCGAGCCTCTTCAAGGACGAGCCGACCATCGAGGTGCTCGACGCGATGGGCCTCGATGTCTCGTCCGTCGGCAACCACGAGTTCGACCGCGGCACCGAGGAGCTGCGCCGGATCTCGGCCGCGACCGACGGCACGTACAGCGATGACGTCGTCGCCTGCCCGGCGACGCTGAACGGCGAGCCGTTCGTCGTGGGCACCGACGGCTGCTTCGGTGAGGGCGAGCACGCCTTCGACGGTGCCGACTTCCCGTACCTGGCCGCCAACGTGGTCTCCAAGAAGACCGGCAAGGCCATGCTGCCGCCCTACCAGGTCTTCGACGTCCCCGGCGGGAAGAAGATCGCGCTCATCGGTGTGGTCACCGAGACGACCCCCGACCATCGTCGCGCCGAACGGCGTCGCCGACGTGACGTTCATCGACGAGGCCGACGCGGTCAACAAGTACGTGCCGGAGCTCCAGCGGCGCGGCGTCGAGGCGATCGGCGTGCTCGTCCACGAAGGCGGCACGCAGAACGGCGCCGCCGGCGCGAACCCGAACGGCTGCAACGCCCTCAGCGGCCCGATCGTCGACATCAACGATCGCATCGTCGACGAGGTCGACCTCATCGTCAGCGCGCACACGCACGCCGCGTACAACTGCAAGCTGCCGGTCACCGGCGGTCAGGACCGCCTGGTCACCTCGGCGGGCTTCTACGGCCGGCTGGTGTCCGACATCCGACTGACCCTCGACGAGGCCACCGGCGAGGTCGACCGCGCGGCTACCTACGAGGCGACCAACGTGCCGGTCACCCGTGAGAACCCCGACGCCGAGGTGCAGTCCATCGTCGACTACTGGGTGGCGAGGTCCGCCGTGGCGGGCGACCGCGTCGTCGGCTCGGCAACCGCGAACATCGGCAGTTCCGTGTCGGCCCAGCGCGCCTTCGAGCAGCCGATCGGCAACCTGGTCGCCCAGGCGCAGCTCGAGGGGCTCCAGGAGGAGCAGTTCGGCTTCCCGGTCATCGCCTTCATGAACCCCGGCGGCGTCCGCACCGACATCCTCGCGGGCGAGGTGACCTACCGGGAGCTGTTCAACGTGCAGCCGTTCGGCAACACGGCCAACACGATCACGCTGACCGGCGCCACCATCGACGACGTCCTGGAGCAGCAGTACCAGCAGGACCCGGACGGCGCGACGGGCCCGCTCGACGCCGGCCCCCGCAACACCCGGTTGACGCTGGGGACGAACGCGGGCTTCACCTGGTCCTACGACCTGACCCAGATGTACGGCAACCGCGTTCCCGACGCCTCGATCAAGCTGAACGGCGTCACCATCGATGCGGAGGCCAGCTACCGCGTGGCGGCGAATTCGTTCCTCGCCACCGGCGGCGATCGTTTCGACGCCTTCCGGACCGGCTCGGCTATGACGACCGGTCCGGTCGACGTGGACGTCCTGGTCGAGTACTTCCGCATCCACTCGCCCGTCAGCCCGCCGGAAGCCAACCACGGCACGCCGGTCGTCGTCGGCTGACCCGACCGGGCGTTCCGGCGGCCGACTAGCGTCGCCGCCGTGACCTCCGAGAACACCGACCCGAGGCCGGTCCCCACGACGTGGGGGCCGGCCTCGGGCGTCGGGTCGCTGCCCGGCACGGACCCCGCCGAGGCGGTGCGCGCGATCCTCGGCGAACTGCCCGGCTTCCCGCACCTGCCCGAGCTGCCCGACCGCGGGGCGGGTGCGGACCTGATCGGCCGCACCGCGGCGCTCCTCGTAGACCTGGCCGTCGACCTCACGCCGGCCGGCTGGCGGCTCGTGCCCCGCCCGGGCATCGACCTGCGACGGGCGCAGGAGTACCTCGCCCGAGACCTCGACGCGCTGCACGACGCTGCGGAGGGCTACACCGGCCCGTTCAAGGTGCAGGCCGCCGGTCCCTTCACCCTCGCCGCCGGGCTGGAGCGGCTCCGCGGCGAGCGGGCGATCGTGGACGCCGGAGCACGGCGCGACCTCGCGCAGTCGCTGGTCGAGGGCCTGACCGAGCACGTGGCCGCCGTCCGCGGCCGGGTACCCGGCGCGGACGTCGTCGTCCAGCTCGACGAGCCGTCGCTGCCCGCCGTCCTGCAGGGAGCGCTGCCCACGATCAGCGGCTTCGGCAAGCTGGCACCGATCGACGCTCCGGACGTCGAGGCCGAGCTCGCCGCCCTGGTCGCCGCCCTCCCCGGGCCCGTCGTCGTGCACTGCTGCGCCGACCGGCTGCCCTGGAATCTGCTGCGCGACGCCGGCGCGGCCGGGATCTCCTTCGACCTGGGCCTGGTGCAGGACCTCGACGCCGTCGGCACCGCCATCGACGCCGGCACGCACCTGCTGGTCGGGGTGGTGCCCGGCACCGACACCACCCTGCCCGCCCCGAAGGCGACCGCGTCCCGCGTGCGCGCGTGGTGGAACGAGCTCGGGTTCGCCGCCGACGAGCTGGCCGACCGGGTCACCCTGCACGCCGACCTGCGGTCTGGCCGGGGCGTCGCCGTCGTACGCCCGCTCCGCCATGGCGCACGTCCGCCAGGCGGCGGAGTACCTGCAGCCGGAGTAGCCGGACGGCGACGTCACGCGGGCGGCATTGCGCGGGCACGCGGCAGTTCGTGCGGAGCGTCGACCGTGACGTCGTCCGAGAAGCAGTACGCCCACGTCTCCCCGGGCTCCGCCGACGTGATCAGCGGGTGACCGTCCGCGCCGGAGTGCGCCCGCGCGTGCCGGTGCGGGGAGGAGTCGCAGCACCCGACGTGCCCACAGGTCAGGCAGATCCGGAGGTGCACCCACGACGTCCCCTGCCGCAGGCACTCCACGCACCCCCAGGCCATGGGGAGGACCGGTCGGGACATCGTGCCGTGCGTGCAGCCCGAGTCGGCGGGCCACGGGTACCGGACCACCGCCGTGGTGTCCACGACCGTCGCGTCCGCGCCGGGGTGCGCGTTCGAGTGCCCGAGACGGCTGAGCACGGAGAGCACCAGGGCGTGGTCCGACGCGCGGTCGCGGTCGACCACGGAGTCGGCTCCCGCGTCGGCGAGCACGGCCACGTCGGCATCGCCCCGCGGCCGGACGACGATCGGCGCTCGGGTCAGCGAGCGGACCGCGGAGACGACCCGGTGGGCCTGCTCGGGTTCGTCCTCGGCGACGACGACCAGGCGCGCCCGGCCGACCCCGGCCTGGTTGAGGATCGCGGCCTTGGTGGGGTCGCCGCGCAGCGTGGTGTGGCCCGCGGCCATGGCCTGCCCCGCGCCGTCGGGATTCAGCGTCGTCATGACCAGTGGAACCCCACGCGTCCGCAGGGTGCCGGCGAGGTCCAGTGCTGTCGGGCCCCATCCCAGGATGGCGACGTGGTCGTCGAGGTCGCCGTCGGTCTCGATGACCGCGGTGTCGTCTCCGGGTCGCGCGCGCACCCGCCCAGCCCGGTCCACCCGGTCCCCGACGGCCGCGAGGAGAGGGGTCAGGACCATGAGCAGGACCACGGTGGCCACGAAGGTCTGCCGGCCGTCCTCGCCGCGCCCGAGCGGCGAGAGGCCGGCGGTCGTCCCCACGGTGAGGAGCACGAACGAGAACTCGCCGACCTGCGCCAGGAGGAGCCCGGTCGACCACGCGGTCCGCGCGCGGATGCGCAGCGCCGCGACCGACGCCGCCGTGGTGACGGTCTTGATCAGCAGGATGCCCACCGCCGTGCCGGTGACCAGCGCCCAGTTCTCGACGACGAAACCGACGTCCAGCAGCATCCCGACGGAGACGAAGAAGACGGCGCTGAAGATGATCTGCAGCGGCATCACCTCCGCGAACGCCTGGGTGCTGGCGCGGCTCTCGCTGACCATGAGTCCGGCCAGGAAGGCCCCCAGCGACACGCTGACCCCGGCCAAGGCCGTGACGAAGGCCGTTCCGAAGCACACGGCGACCACTGTGAGGAGGAAGACCTCGGGGGCGCACGTGCGGGCCACGACCTCGAGCAGCGGCGGGAGCACGCGCCGGGCGACGACGAGCACCACCGCCACGACGAGGACGGCGGTGACGGCGGCGCGCACGAGTGCTCCGGCACCCGCGCCGCCCTCGCCGCCGAGGATGGGTACGACCAGGACCATCGCCACGACCGCGAGGTCCTGGGCGATGAGCAGCGCGAGGGCGAGCCGTCCGCGGCGTCCGTTCTGCTCGCGGCGGTCGCCGAGCAGCTTGAGCACGATCGCCGTCGACGACAGCGCGAGGAGGAAGCCGGTGAAGACGCCGTCCTGCCACGAGCCGCCCAGTAGCAGCGTGGCGGCCACTCCGGCGCCGGTGGCCAGTCCGACCTGGAGTGCGCCACCGAGTGCGATCCACGACCAGACCGCGGCCAGCCGGTCCAAGGAGAACTCGATACCGATGGTGAACAGCAGCAGGATGATGCCGATGTCGGCCGCCGCCTGGACGGCCGATCCGTTGTCGACGACGCCCAGCTGGGCCGGCCCGATGACGACCCCTGCGGCCAGGAACCCCACGATCGGCACGATCCGTGCCCGCGTCGTCAGGTAACCGATCACGGCGGCGGTGACCACGAGCGCGGCCGCAGGTCCCAGGTAGGCCGGGGGCCCTTCCGCTGCGGCGGTCAGGACGGTCGGCTCTGGCACGGGCGCCTCCTGCGCAGCAGCGGCCCGCGCACACCCGCGGTCCGTGCGCATCGTCCCCCGCTGTGGGGCCGCGACGCCACGTCCGGCGCCGTACACCCTCGGGTGATGGGCCGGTTCGGTGTCGGACCCGGCGGATACCGTGCCAGGCGTGAGCACCGCACCCGTCGACTCCCAGGCATCGGACGAGGCGCCGGACCAGCCCGCCGTCGAGGCGCCCACCGACCGCGAGGACGTCACCGAGGTCCCCGACGACGCGCGCACCCGGCATCGCGACCTGTCGGAGGAGCTCGACCGGTACGCCTTCCACTACTACGTCCTCGACCAGCCGCTGACCAGCGACGGTCAGTACGACGAGCTGATGGGCGAGCTCAAGGCCCTCGAGGCCGACCACCCGGCGCTGGTGACGCCCGAGTCGCCGAGCCAGAAGGTCAACGGCGGCTTCACCGCGACGTTCGCACCCGTCACCCACCTGGAGCGGATGCAGAGCCTCGACAACGCGTTCTCCAGCGACGAGCTCTCGGCCTGGGCCGGCCGCGTCGAGCGCGAGGTGGGCACCGGGGCGAGCTACCTCCTGGAGCTCAAGATCGACGGACTCGCGGTCGCGCTGCTCTACGAGCGGGGCCGCCTCGTGCGCGCGGCCACCCGCGGCGACGGCGTCACCGGCGAGGACGTGACGGCGAACGTCCGCACGCTGGCGAACGTCCCCCAGCAGCTGGACGGCGACGACCTGCCCGAGCGGCTCGAGGTCCGCGGCGAGATCTACTTCCCGGTGGCGGCGTTCGCCGACCTCAACGCGGCGATGGTCGAGCAGGGCAAGGCCCCCTTCGCCAACCCGCGCAACGCCGCGGCCGGCTCGCTGCGGCAGAAGGACCCCCGGGTCACCGCGTCGCGGCAGCTGCGGCTGATCGTCCACGGTCTCGGCGCGCACGACGGCTGGCAGCCCGAGCGGCAGTCCGAGGCCTACGTCCGGCTCCACGGACTCGGCCTGCCCACCAGCGACCGGTACGAGGTCGTCGACGACCTCGAGGGCGTGTGGGCCTACATCGAGCGTACCGCGAGCACCGCCACTCGGTCGAGCACGAGATCGACGGCGTCGTCGTCAAGGTCGACCAGGTCTCGCTCCAGCGCCGGCTCGGCTCCACCTCGCGCGCACCGCGCTGGGCCATCGCCTTCAAGTACCCGCCGGAGGAGGCGACCACCAAGCTGCTCGACATCCGGGTCAACGTCGGCCGCACCGGCCGGGTCACCCCGTTCGCCTACATGGAGCCGGTGAAGGTGGCCGGGTCCACGGTGCAGCTCGCGACGCTGCACAACGCCAGCGAGGTCCGGCGCAAGGGCGTGCTGATCGGCGACACGGTCGTCATCCGCAAGGCCGGCGACGTCATCCCCGAGGTGCTCGGCCCGGTCGTCGCCGCCCGCACCGGCGACGAGCGTGAGTTCGAGATGCCCACGCACTGCCCCGAGTGCGGCACCGAGCTGCGCCCCGAGAAGGAGGGCGACGCCGACATCCGCTGCCCCAACGCCCGGTCGTGCCCGGCGCAGCTGCGGGAGCGCGTCTTCCACGTCGCCGGTCGCGGCGCCTTCGACATCGAGAACCTGGGCTACGAGGCGGCCATCGCGCTGCTCCAGAGCGGCCTGTTGCAGGACGAGGGCGACATCTTCTTCCTCGACGAGGAGAAGCTGCAGCGGTCGGCGTTCTTCACGAAGAAGGACGGCACCCTGTCGGCCAACGGCGCCAAGCTGCTGGCCAACCTGCAGACCCGCAAGGACGTTCCGCTGTGGCGGGTGCTGGTGGCCCTGTCGATCCGGCACGTCGGGCCGACGGCGGCGCAGGCGCTGGCCCGCGACTTCCGCAGCCTCGACCGGATCATGGCGGCGACCGAGGAGGAGCTGGCCGCCGCCGACGGCGTGGGGCCCGACCATCGCCGCGTCGGTGCGCGACTGGTTCGCCGTCGACTGGCACCGCGAGGTCGTCGAGAAGTGGCGGCAGGCCGGCGTGCGCATGGCCGACGAGGGGGAGGACGCCGGCCCGGGACCGCTCACCGGCGTCACCGTCGTCGTCACCGGGTCGCTGCGCGACTTCAGCCGCGACCAGGCGATCGCGGCGATCCAGGAGCGCGGCGGCAAGGTCACCGGCTCGGTCAGCAAGAAGACCGGTTTCGTGGTGGTCGGCGCCGACCCGGGCAGCAAGTACGACAAGGCCGTGCAGGTCAAGGCGCCCATCCTGGACGACGACGGCTTCCGCGTGCTGCTCGAGCAGGGTCCCGCCGCCGCCCGCGAGGTGGCGACGATCGGCGACGACGGCGAGCCGGCCGCCGAGCGTAGGCGCGGAGGCTCAGGCCGGCGGCAGCGCGGCCACGGTCGAGGCGATCCCGGTGAGGTGCGCCAGGCGCAGCAGCTCGGAGCGCCGGAAGGCCGGCCCGCCGGAGCGGCCCAGGACCACCGCGCACGCCTCGCCGCCGTAGGGGGCGGCCATCATCTCGATGGCCATCTCCTGCCAGCGCTCCGGCAGCCAGTCGTCCTCGCTGGGCAGCAGGCGCGGCGCGGTCAGCGGCATCCACGGCAGCGCCAGGCCCTCGAACGAGGGCGCCGCCTCCGAGGCGGCCACCACCTCCCACTCGGAGCCGGCGCAGTCGAGGACCACGGACCAGCCGCTGTGGAAGACCCGGGGGAGCTCGGCGGCGAGCAGCTTCGCCGTGGTCCCCTCGGCCGCCCGGGCCAGCGCGTCCAGCAGGTCCAGCTCGCGGTGGGTGTCCAGCGAACCGGAGAACGGCCGCAGCGACTCGACCTCGACGCCCGGGACCGTCCCCGCCGCCGTGATCAGGCTGTCGGGCAGCCGACCCGCGGGCAGGTCGACGACGACGTCGTCCACGGCGAAACCCTCGCCGCGCTCCAGCACGTCGAGGGACACGATGTCGGCTCCGACGGTGCCGAGCGCGGTGGCGACGGCGCCCAAGGTGCCCGGGCGGTCGGGCACGACGAGGCGCAGCAGGTAGGACACGGGTTCCTCCGGGAGGTCGGGCGTGGGGCCGATCTCCGTCGATCGCCGATCACCGGGAGCCTCCCATGCCGGGGCCGCCTCGGGCACCGGGGCGGGGTGAGGCGCTGCGTACAGTGACGCGCGTCGGCCCGGCGCGCGCAGGCCCGTGCGCGGCCCCCTGGAGCACCGAAGGAGCGATCCCACCGCAGTGAGCACGCTGTCCCGAGACGATGTGGCGCACCTGGCGCGGTTGGCCCGGCTGGCGGTGAGCGACGAGGAGCTCGACCTGTTCGCCGGGCAGCTCGCCGTCGTCCTCGACGCGGTCGCGCGGGTGGGCGAGGCCGCCGCCGAGGACGTGCCGCCCACCACCCACGCCGTCCCCATGACCAACGTGACCCGGCCCGACGAGGTCGCGCCGAGTCTGTCGCGGGACGTCGTCCTCGCCGAGGCTCCTGCCGCCGAAGACGGCCGCTTCCGGGTGCCGCGGATCCTGGGGGAGGAGGAGTGAGCACAGCGCACCCCCTGACCACCACGGACGTCGCCGAGCTGGTCCGCCTGCTCGCGGCCAAGGAGACCACCTCCACGGAGGTGACCCGCGCCTACCTCGACCGCATCGCCGCCGAGGACGACGAGCTTGGGTGCCTACCTGCATGTCGACGGCGACGCCGCGCTGGCCCGCGCCGAGGAGATCGACGCCTCCGGCGACGCCGGCACCGGGCTGATCGGCGTCCCGGTCGCGCTCAAGGACCTGGTCACGACCGAGGGCGTGCCCACGACCAGCGGCTCCAGGATCCTCGAGGGCTGGCGGCCCCCGTACGACGCCACGGTGGCGGCGCGGCTCAAGGCGGCCGGCACCGTGCTGCTGGGCAAGACCAACATGGACGAGTTCGCGATGGGCTCGTCCACCGAGAACTCCGGCTTCCGGCCCACCCGCAACCCGTGGGACCCCAGCCGCATCCCCGGCGGCTCGTCCGGCGGCTCGTCCGCCGCGGTGGCCGGCGGCCTCGCGCCCTGGGCCATCGGTACCGACACCGGCGGCTCGATCCGCCAGCCTGCCGCCGTCACCGGCCTGGTCGGGCACAAGCCCACCTACGGCTCGGTGTCCCGCTACGGCCTGATCGCCTTCTCCTCGAGCCTGGACCAGGCCGGTCCGATGGCCCGCACCGTCCTCGACGCGGCACTGCTGCACGAGATCATCGGCGGCCACGACCCCCGCGACTCCACCAGCATCGACGCGCCGCCGCCGGTGCTCGCCGAGGCCGCTCGCCGCGGCGCCGAGGGCGACCTGTCCGGCCTGCGCGTGGGCGTCGTCCGCGAGCTCGGCGGGGAGGGCCACGCCGACGGCTACGAGCCCGGGGTGCTGGCCGCCGTCCGCGCGGCGGTCGACCGGCTGGCCGCGCTCGGCGCCGAGATCGTCGAGGTCTCGTGCCCGGCGTTCGACCTGGCGCTCGCGGCCTACTACCTCATCGCGCCGAGCGAGGCCTCGTCCAACCTGGCCCGCTTCGACGGCGTCCGGTTCGGACTGCGCGTCGGCGACGACGGCGTCAACGACCTCGACACGGTCATGGCGCTCACCCGGGAGGCCGGCTTCGGCCCCGAGGTCAAGCGCCGGATCATCCTCGGCACCTACGCCCTGTCCGCCGGTTACTACGAGGCCTACTACGGCCAGGCGCAGAAGGTCCGCACGCTGATCCTGCGCGACTTCGTGGCCGCGTGGGAGGGCCGCGACGGTGCCGGTGTCGACGTCCTCGTCAGCCCGACGACGCCGACCGTCGCCTTCCCGCTCGGCGCGCGCATCGACGACCCGCTCGCCATGTACGCCGCCGACCTGTGCACCCTGCCGGCCAGTCTGGCGGGGGTGCCGGCGATCTCGGTGCCCTGCGGCCTGTCCGAAGGGCTGCCCGTCGGCCTGCAGGTCATGGCGCCGGCCCTCGCCGACGACCGGTGCTACCGGGTGGCGGCCGCCCTCGAGGCCGCGCAGGACGCCGAGCGCGGCCGGCGCTTCCTCGACCAGCTGGAGGGGACCCCGTGAGCGACCGCCTGGTCGACTTCGACGAGCTGCTCACCCGCTACGAGCCGGTGATCGGCCTGGAGACGCACGTCGAGCTCGGCACCGCGTCGAAGATGTTCTGCGGCTGTTCCACGACGTTCGGCGCGGAGCCGAACACGCAGACCTGCCCGGTGTGCCTCGGCCTGCCCGGCTCGCTCCCGGTCGCCAACGCCGTCGCGATCGAGTCGACGGTGCGCATCGGCCTCGCGCTGGGCTGCCGGATCGCCTCGTGGTGCCGCTTCGCACGCAAGAACTACTTCTACCCGGACATCCCCAAGGGCTTCCAGACCAGCCAGTACGACGAGCCGCTGTGCATCGCCGGGCACCTCGACGTCGAGGTCGACGGCGAGACCTATCGGGTCGAGATCGAGCGGGTGCACCTCGAGGAGGACACCGGCAAGAACCTGCACGTCGGTGGGTCCACCGGCCGCATCCAGGGCGCCGACCACTCGCTGATCGACTACAACCGCGCCGGCATCCCGCTGGTCGAGATCGTCACCCGGCCGGTCGCCGGCGCCGGGGCGAAGGCCCCCGAGGTCGCGAAGGCCTACGTCACCGAGCTGCGCGAGATCCTGCTGACCCTCGGCGTCTCCGAGGTGCGCATGGAGCAGGGCAACCTGCGGTGCGACGTCAACCTCTCGCTGAACCCGGTCGGCGACCTCGAGTGGGGCACCCGCACCGAGACGAAGAACGTGAACTCGCTGCGCAGCGTCGAGCGCGCCGTCCGGTACGAGATGCGGCGGCAGGCCGCCGTCCTCGACGCGGGCGGGCGGGTGCTGCAGGAGACCCGGCACTTCCACGAGGACACCGGCAGCACCTCTCCCGGTCGGAGCAAGGAGGAGGCGACCGACTACCGGTACTTCCCCGAGCCCGACCTGGTGCCCGTGTCGCCGGACGCCGAGTGGGTGGAGAAGCTCCGGGACGCGCTGCCCGAGCTCCCGGCCGCCCGGCGGGCCCGGCTTCGCGACGAGTGGGGGCTGTCGCCGACCGAGATGTCCTGGATCGCCAACGCCGGCGCGCTCGGCCTCGTCGCCGACACCGTCGCCGCCGGCGCGTCCCCGGCCGACGCGCGCAAGTGGTGGCTGGGCGAGCTGGCCCGCCGGGCCAACGATTCCGGCGTCGAGCTCACCGAGCTCGCGGTCACGCCCCAGCAGGTCGGCGAGCTCTCCCGCCTCGTGGCGGAGGGCACGCTCAACGACCAGCTGGCGCGGCAGGCGCTCGACGGCGTGCTGGCCGGCGAGGGCGACCCGGCGCAGGTCGTGCAGGCGCGCGGGCTGGCGGTGATGGGGGAGTCCGACGAGCTCGTCGCCGCCGTCGACGCCGCGCTCGCGGGCAATCCGGACGTCGTCGCCAAGGTGCAGGGCGGCAAGGTGCAGGCGCTCGGCGCGCTGGTCGGCGCCGTCATGAAGGCCACCCGCGGCAAGGCCGACGCGGCCACGGTCAAGCGCATGCTCGAGGAGCGCGTCCGCTCGTCCTGACCGCCGGCTCAGAGGGGCGAGGCGCCCTCCGACGTCGGCGGCACGATGCGCAGCACCTTGTCGTCGTCCTCGGCCGGATCGCCCTCGCCGTCGCGGTTGGACGTGGTGATCCACAGCGCGCCCTCGGCGTCGAGGACGACGGTGCGCAGCCGGCCGTACTCGCCGCCGAGCACGGACTCGGGGGTGTCCTCGAGCCGGCCGTTGCCGTCGAGGGCGGCGATGTGCACGCGCTCGCCGGCCAGCGAGCCGAGGAAGACCGTGTTCCCGCCGACGGCGCAGCCGGCGAGGCCGGCCTCGGCGGCCGGGAAGTCGACGGTGGGGTCGACGCTGTCCGGCCCTTCGTCGGGCCAGCCGTGCTCGCTGTTGCGCGTCACGGCGTTCAGCTCGCCGTCGCCGGCGGCGAACAGCGGCGCGTCCTCGCTCCCGGTCGAGCAGAGCGCGGCGACGTCGCGGTGTCCCGAGCTGAAGATCCGGTTCCGCCCCACCGCCCGGCCGAAGACGTCGATGTGCAGCACCTTGCCGGCGAGCGACCGCGGGTCGGCGGCCAGCTCGGGCCGGCCGGTGTCGCCGGTGCCGACGTAGAGCGTGCCGTTGGGCGAGAACCAGAGACCGCCGCCGTTGTCCCGCTCACCGCGCGGGATGCCGGTCAGCACCGGGTTGGGCGTGCCGCCGAGCGGAAACCGGACGACGCGGTTGTCGGTGGCGGTCGAGAGGTAGGCGTAGAGCAGCCCGTCCTCGGCGAACGTGGGGGAGAGGGCCAGCCCCAGCAGGCCGCCGTCGCCGGCGGTGTCCACGCCGGGGACCGTCATCAGCTCCTTCTGCGGCGAGCGGTCCGGGAAGACCTGCCACAGCGTGCCGGTCTCCCGCTCGCCCACGACGGCGCTGCCGTCGGGCAGGACGACCAGGCCGGTCGGCACCTGCAGGTCCGTGGCGACGACGTTCGGGTCGCGGGGATCCTCGTCCTCGGCGCCCGGCTCGGCCGGGGCGCTCGGCGGCGGTGCGGCCTCGGAGCTCGGCGGCCCGACCCGGGGCGGCGCCCCCTCGGGCAGCGGCCGGAAGGGTCCGCGCGGCTCGTATCCGTCGGTGCCGCAGCCGGCGAGCAGGAGACCCGCGAGGACGGCGGAGGCGACGGGAAACGCACGGCTGCGCCGTCCCCGTGCCGTCGTGCGCCCGCCCACCCGACTCACGGTACGTGCGTCGCGGATCTAGGGTCGGAACCCGTGCCGCAGCAGATCGTCGACCTCGGACCCGACGAGCCCCTCCACGTGGCGGTCCCTCCGGTTCTCGCCGAGGCGGTCGCGGCGGTGTCCCCGCGGCTGCGGGTGCACCCGTTCCACCCCCGGGACGGCGCGCCGACCGGCCAGGCGGCAGAGTCCCGGGTCTGGGTGCCACCGAGCGGCTTCCCGACCGTCCCCGACGACGTGGTGCGCGCTCTGCCGAAGCTGCGCCTGGTCCAGCTGGTCACCGCCGGCGCCGAGCGGTTCATCGGCCGGCTCCCCGAGGGCGTCGTGCTGTGCAACGCCCGGGGCGCGCACACCCCGTCGACCGCCGAGTGGGTGATGGCCGCGACGCTGGCCGCCCAGCGCGGCATCCCGTTCTTCACGCGGGAGCAGGACGCCGGGCGCTGGTCGTTCGGCCGGCAGCACACGCTGTTCGGGGCGCGGGTGCTCGTGGTCGGCGCCGGCGACATCGGCCGCGCGATCGGCCGGATGCTCGACGGCTTCGGCGTCGAGGTCGACTTCGTGGCCCGCAGTGCCCGCGACGGCGTGCACGCGACCAGCGAGCTGCCGCGGCTGCTGCCCGAGGCCGACGTGGTGATCCTCGTGGTGCCGGTGACGCCCGAGACGACCGGCATGGTCGACGCGGCGTTCCTGGCCGCCATGAAGGACGACGCCCTGCTGGTCAACGCCGCCCGCGGGGTCGTCGTCGAGACCGACGCGCTGCTGGCCGAGCTGACCGCCGGCCGGCTGCGAGCGGCCGTGGACGTCACCGATCCGGAGCCGCTTCCGCCGGGCCACCCGCTGTGGACGGCGCCGGGTCTGCTGCTCACGCCGCACGTCGGCGGCGAGATCCCCGGCACCGTCGAGCGTGGCGCGGCGTCGGTCGCCGGACAGCTGCGCCGGGTGCTGGCCGGCGAGCCGCTCGCCGACGTCGTCGGCGACTACTGAGGCCCGTCCGTGGACCGACACGACGTCCGGCTGCCCGACGGCCTGCGCATCGCCTGCTACACCGGCGGGGACCCCGAGGCGCCGCCGCTGGTCCTGCTGCACGCGCTCGGCGAGGACGCGACGTCGTGGGACGCGGTGGCCGCCCGGCTCGCCCCGCACTTCTCGCTGCTGGCACTCGACCTGCGCGGGCACGGCGCCAGCGACTGGCCGGGGGAGTACTCGGGGGAGCTCATGCGCGACGACGTCCTCGGGGTGTTGGACGCGCTCGGCCTCACCGACGTGGTGCTGGTCGGCCACTCGATGGGCGGCGTCGTCGCCTACCTCGTCGCCCAGGAGCAGCCGGCTCGCGTGACCCGGCTGGTCGTCGAGGACGTCGTGCCACCGTTTCCGCTGGAGCGGACGATCCGGGACCGGCCGGACATCCCGTTGCCCTTCGACTGGCCCGTCGTGCCCGCGATCCTCGGCGAGGCGAACGACCCGACCCGGCGGTACTGGGCGCGCCTGCCCGGGATCTCCGCCCGCACGCTGCTGATCGGTGGCGGTCCGGACAGCCATCTCCCCGCCGGCGAGCTGGCCGAGGTCGCCCGGCTGATCCCCGACTGCACGCTCGTCACCATCCCGGCCGGGCACCACGTGCACGCGGCGGAGCCCGAGGCCTTCTCCGACGCCGTCCTAGGCTGGCTGTTCGCCGACTCCTGACGAACGGGGACCTCAGCCCGCCGGAGGAGCGGGGACGTCGATGCGGCCGCCGGACAGGGCCGACAGCCGCGGCAGGTCGCGGGCCCGGAGCACCGGCAGCCGCAGCTCGGTGCCGCGCGTGGTCACCAGCCACAGGTCGCCGCGCTGCCCGACCCGGATGCCGGCCAGCTCGTCCCAGCCGATCCGGCGACGGCCGACGAGGGACTGCGCGCCCAATGCCCTCGTCGTCGACCATGACACCGACCCGCAGCACCCACAGCGCGAGCAGGGCCGGCACGAGGAGCACGAGCAGCGCCCACGACGACACGAACGCCACCGGGAGCAGGCACAGGGCGAAAACGACGACGGGCAGCAGCATGGTGCGGCTCATGCGCAGTCGGACGGGGGCCACGTCCCCGATGCTCCCAGATGCGCGCGGCCTACCATCGCGCCTCGTGACGACCGTCGACGACCGCCCCTCCGGTACCCAGGCCGCCTCCGGCGCGCCCGACATCAAGCCGCGCAGCCGCGAGGTGACCGACGGCGACACCCGCGCGCCGGCGCGGGCGATGCTCCGCGCGGTCGGCATGGGCGACGACGACTGGGGAAAGCCGCAGATCGGCGTCGCCTCGTCGTGGAACGAGATCACCCCCTGCAACCTCTCGCTCGACCGGCTGGCCAAGCGGGCCAAGGAGGGTGTGCACGCCGCCGGCGGCTATCCGCTGGAGTTCGCCACCATCTCGGTCTCCGACGGCATCTCGATGGGTCACGAAGGCATGCGCGCCTCGCTGGTCTCCCGCGAGGTCATCGCCGACTCCGTCGAGACGGTGATGTTCGCCGAGCGGCTCGACGGCTCGGTGCTGCTGGCCGGGTGCGACAAGTCGCTGCCCGGCATGCTGATGGCCGCCGCCCGCCTCGACCTGGCGAGTGTCTTCGTCTACTCGGGCTCGACACTGCCGGGCAAGCTCGGCGACCGCGACCTCACGGTCATCGACGTCTTCGAGGCGGTCGGCGCGTGCGCGGCCGGGAAGATCACGAGGGACGAGCTCGGTGCGATCGAGCGCAACGCCTGCCCGGGCATGGGCTCCTGCGGCGGCATGTACACCGCCAACACCATGGCCAGCATCGCCGAGGCCCTCGGCATGGCGCTGCCCGGCAGCGCTGCGCCGCCCGCCGTCGACAGCCGCCGCGACGCGGTCGCCGTCGCCTCGGGCGAGGCCGTGGTCAACCTGCTGCGCAAGGGCATCACCGCGCGCCAGATCATGACCAAGGAGGCGTTCGAGAACGCCATCACCGTCTGCATGGCGCTCGGCGGCTCGACCAACGCCGTCCTGCACCTCATGGCCATCGCGCACGAAGCGCGGGTCGACCTGACCCTCGACGACTTCAACCGGATCGGCGACCGGACGCCGCACCTGGCCGACGTCAAGCCGTTCGGCCGGTACGTGATGACCGACGTCGACCGGATCGGCGGCGTCCCCGTCGTCCTGCGCGCCCTGCTGGACGCCGGGCTGCTGCACGGCGACGTGCTCACGGTGACCGGCAAGACGATGGCCCAGAACCTGGCCGAGATCGCCCCGCCGGATCCGGACGGCGCGATCATCCACGCGATGAACAACCCGATCCACCGCACCGGGGGGCTGACGATCCTGCGCGGCTCCCTCGCACCGGAGGGCGCGGTCGTGAAGTCGGCGGGCTTCGACGCCGACGTCTTCGAGGGCACCGCCCGGGTCTTCGACGGCGAGCAGGGCGCGATGGACGCCGTGACCGAGGGCACGCTGAGGCCGGGCGACGTCCTGGTGATCCGGTACGAGGGCCCCAAGGGCGGGCCGGGCATGCGCGAGATGCTCGCCGTCACCGGCGCCATCAAGGGCGCGGGGCTCGGCAAGGACGTCCTGCTGCTGACCGACGGCCGCTTCTCGGGTGGGACGACGGGGCTGTGCATCGGCCACGTCGCCCCCGAGGCGGCCGACGGCGGACCGATCGGCCTCGTGGCCGACGGCGACCCGATCCGACTGGACCTGGCCGCGCGGACCCTCGACCTGCTGGTCGACGAGGCCGAGCTGGCCCGCCGGCGGCTGGACTGGACGCCGCCGCCGGCGCGCTACACGACCGGGGTGCTCGGCAAGTACGCCAAGCTCGTGGGGTCCGCCGCGCAGGGCGCCATCTGCGGCTGAGCCCTCCTCCGGCCGGGACCGCACCCCACGGGGGGAGACCCCCCGAACGGGTGACCGTTCGCGCCGTCTCCCTCGTGACGTTCGGTTAACCCGCCGATACTCACCGTGTGGACTCCCGTCGATGGTGGCTTCTCGCCGCCACCGCACTGGCGCTGAGCGCCTGCGCGGCTGCCGCCGTGGAGCCCGCGCTCGCGCGCGGCGCCAACGGCGTGCTGCTCCTCGCGGGGGTCTCGTGCGCCGTCGTGGTGTGGACCGTCGGCGGGCGCCGCGAGCGCGGTCTCCGCGGCTGGCGGGCCCTGGCGCTGGCGCCGCTGTTCCCCCTGCTCGGCGTGGTCCTGGCGACCGTGGTCGCACCGGTGGACCCGCTCGACACGGCGGTCCTGCGCTGGCTCCCCACGGTTCCGGGCTACGCGCTGGCCATCGTCGGCGGTCTCACCCTCGTCGAGCCGGGCCGGCTGCGGGGCCGCGGCCGGCGGGTGGTCGTGGAGCTGGCGCTCTTCACCACCGCGAGCGCCGTCGCGATGCAGCTGCTCTTCGTCGGCCCGGGTGGGCGCTGGCAGGACCTGGCCGCGCCCGAGCAACTCGTCCTCGGCGCCGCCGTCGTCGTCACCTCGGCCATGATGGCCGGGGCGCTGATCGTGCTGGGCGCGATCGAGTCCCGCCGTCAGCGCGCCGCCCTGCTGCTCCTCCTCGGCTCCGTCCTCGTCACCGCCGGGCGCGGCCTGGCCACCTCGGCGCTGCTGGGCGGATGGGCGGGCGGCACCGCGACGAGCCGACTGTGCGTCGTCGCCGGGCTCGCCGTCGTCTGCCTCGCCGTCCTCTCCGACCCCGGTCCGAACTCGGGCGGCCGTCCGCCGTCGGGCGCCTCGACCCGGCTGGGCCAGCTCCTGCCGCACCTGGCGATGGCGGTCGCCGTCGTCGTGGCCGCGGGCGCCACCCTGCTCGGCTACCCGCCCAGCGGCGTGACCATCGCCGGCGTCGTGGTCTGCGTGCTGCTCGCCGCGGTGCACCGCTGGGTCGCCGCCCGCGAGGAGCAGCGGCTCGGTGCACGGCTGCTCCGCAGCGAGGCCTGGTTCCGGTCGCTCGTGCAGGAGGGCGCCGACGCCGTCGTCATCCTGGACGACGACCTGCGCGTGGCCTGGTCCTCGCCGGCGCTCGGCCGCTCACTCGGGTCGGCCGCCGACGCACTCGTCGGCTCGCCGCTGCTGGCCGCCGTGCACCCGGACGACGCCACAGCTCTGGCCGAGGTGCTGCCCCGCGCCGGCGAGCCGGGGCTGCCCGACGCCGGGTCCGCCGGCGACCTGCACGTGCTCCGGCTCCGGGACGCCGCGGGATCCTGGCGCATCCTCGAGGCCGTCGTCGTCGACCTGCGATCCGAGCCCTCGGTGGCCGCGGTCGTGCTGCACTGCCGCGACGTCACCGACCGGTTCGCCCGCGAGCAGGTGCTCCGCAGCGTCGCCTACACCGACCCCATGACCGGCCTGCCGAACCGGGCCGGCTGCGAGCTGGCGCTCCAGCGCGCGATCGACGCACCCGGTGCGCCGGTGACGCTGCTGTTCATCGAGCTCGACGGGCTGCAGTCCGCCCGCGAGGACGTCGGCCGGACGGCCGTGCGCGACCTCGTGAGCGAGGTCGGCCTGCGGCTGCGCGGCACGGTGCGGGCCGGGGATCTGGTCGCCCGCATGGGCGGTGGCGCCTTCGCGGTGCTGGCCCACGGCGAGTCCGACGACCCGGACCGCGACGTCGCCGAGGTCGACCAGCTGGCGGCCCGGTGTCTCTCGGTCATCGAGCAACCGATCATGACCCCTGGCGGCATCGTCGACCTCACCGGTGCGATCGGCCTGGCCCGCGTGGAGCCGGGGCTGACCGCCGACGACGTGCTGAACCGGGTGGAGCTCGCCGTCCGCGCCGCGCACGCCCGCGCCGCCGGAACCGCCACGCGCTGGACGCCGGCCCTCGGTGAGGCGGCGGAGCGGCGCGACCGGCTCCGCGCCGACCTGGCGGGCGCACCGACCCGCGGGGAGCTGGCCCTGCTGCTGGAGCCGATCGTCTCGCTCAGCGAGCAGCGGATCGTGGGCGTGGAGGCGCTGCTGCGCTGGCACCACCCCGTGTTCGGCGACGTGCTGCCGGCCGAGTTCCTGCCCCTGGCCGCCCGTGCGGGGGTCGCCGGCGAACTGGGTCGCTGGTTGCTGCAGGAGGCGATGATCGCCGTCGCGGCGCTGCCCGAATCGGCGCAACCCGTGCGACTGGGCGTAGACGTCTCGACCGGGTGGGCTTCGACAGGCACTCTGGTCGCCGACGTGGGGGCTGCGCTGCGCATGACGGGGCTGGCTCCGGAGAGGCTCATCCTGGAGATCACCGAGGCGACCGTGCTGGCCGACGACGAGCGGATCGGGCTGGACCTGACCACTCTGCGTCTCATGGGCGTGCACGTGGCCCTCGAGGGATTCGGCACCGGCTACTCGGGGCTGACCCAGCTGACCACCCTGCCGATCGACATCCTCAAGCTGGACCGCTCGCTGGTGACCCGCATCGACCGGGACCCGCAGGGGCGGGCGCTGTCCGACTCGATGATCGGCATCGGCCGCGCGCTGGGTCTCGACGTCGTCGCCGAGGGCGTCGAGACCCCCGCGCAGCTGGCGTCGCTGAGCGACTCCGGCTACGGCTTCGCCCAGGGCCGCGTCGTGTCCCGGCCGATGACGCCGGCCGACCTGGCCACGCACCTCTCCGAGACTCCGGGGCTGCTCCTGTCCGGGCCTGGTGGGCCAGCGGTGAACGGCGCGCTCCAGCTGCCGTGGGCCGCCTCCGGTCCGACGGCACGGGCGTCGCTGGCACTGCTGGGCGTGGTGGCCGCCGCGCTGGTCACCGTGCACCTGGCGGTGCCGGGCGCCGCGCCCGTGCGGCTCACCGGGGTCCTGCTCTCGGCCGCCTGCATCCTCACCGCGCTCGCGGTCGGCCGCGTCGCCGCGCGCCTCGACCCGGCGTCCGCCCGCCCGTGGCGGATCCTGTCGGTCGCCGGTGTCCTGCTCGGGATCGGCCAGGCCATGGCCGCCTTCCGCGGCGTCGGCAGCGACGTCAGCCAGGCGGGCTGGGAGGAGTTCCCGCAGCTCCTCGCCGTGATCGCGGCCGTCGTCGCCTGCGTCCTGCTCGCCCCGCCGCGGTCCTACCGGCGGGGCGGTTCCCGCGTGGTCGTCGACGCCCTCATCGTGCTGGTCGCGGTGGCCGTCCTCGGCGAGTTCGTGCTCGCCGACGCCGCGGTCGCCGGCGACGGGCTCACGCCCGCCCTGATCACGGTGGGCTACCCGGCGCTCGGCGCGCTGCTCTGCGGCCTCGGCCTGGTCACCCTCGCGCGCGTGGGGGAGGAGCGCCGGCGCAGCGCGGGCTGGATGGTCGGCGTCGTCGCGCTCATCTCCGTCGTCGCCGTGGCCGACGCGTTCGGCCGGACCATCGGCGGCCCGGCCGTCGACCTGCTCACCGCGCTCGCCTGGATCGGCATGCTGGCCTGCGCGGTCCGCGCGGCCGACACCGACCCCGGCCGGCCGGTCGGCGAGCCGGTGGAGTCCGGCCCCGTGCCGCTGCTCGGCGTGCTGCTCAGCCACTGCACCGCGTACTCGGTGGCGCTGCTCGTGGTCGGCGCGGCCGTGACCGGGCGCGACATCTCGCCCGTCGAGGGCATCGGCGTCGGGGTGCTGGTCCTGCTCACGTTCGTCCGGGGCCTGCTCTGGGCCACCGACGGTCAGCGGCTGGCCCGCCGGCTGCTGCGCACCGACCGCCGCATGCGGGCGCTGGTCGCCAGCGCCGAGGACGTCACCGTGGTGCTCGAGGCCGACGGCCGGATCACCTGGGTCTCCGGCGGCGCCCGCAGCCAGCTCGGCTGGCGCAGCCAGGAGCTCACCGACCGACCGCTGGCCGACCTGCTGGACCGCGACGACCGCACGGTCCTGCGCGGCACTCAGCGGCGACGTGCTCGCCGGCGTGCCGGTCTCCCTGCCGATCACCGTCGGCCTCCGGACGTCGGCGGGGGACCGGCGCGACGTCGAGGTGGTCGGCGCCGCGCGGGTGACCGCCGACGGTGCCCCCGACGACGAGGTCGTGCTGCACCTGCGCGACGTCACCCTGCGGCGCAGCACCGAGCGCGAGCTCCAGCGCATGGCCTGGACCGACTACCTCACCGGCCTGCCCAACCGGGCCCGCCTGATGGCCGCGCTCGAGTCCGCACGGGCGCGCACGCAGACCGGCGAGCCGGCCTGCGTGCTGCTCATCGACCTCGACGGCTTCAAGACCGTCAACGACGTCGCCGGCCACGAGGCCGGCGACCTGCTGCTGGCCGTCGTCGCCGACCGGCTGCGCGGCGCCGCCCGCGACCGCGACCTCGTGGCGCGGCTCGGCGGCGACGAGTTCGCCCTCGTCGTCCCCGGCACCGCCGAGGAGGCCACCGGCGCTCGCCGAGCGGCTGCTGGTCCTGCTCGACCGGCCGTTCCGCGCCCCTGACCCGGACGGCGGCGCCGGCCGTGGCCCCGTCTTCGGCGTCTCGGGCAGCATCGGCGTCGCCCAGCTGGTGCCCGACGAGGACGCCGCCGGCGCCATCCGCGCCGCCGACCTCGCACTGCGCGCCGCCAAGGCCGCCGGCAAGGGCTGCGTGCGGTTCACCGGCCCCGGCCGGGACGGCGCCCTGGACGACGCCATGCGCCGACGAGCGCGACTGGCCCGCGACCTGCCCGACGCACTCGAGCACGGTCAGCTCCGCCTGGAGTACCAACCCGTCGCCGGCCTGGCCGAGCGGCGGGTTCTCGGCGTCGAGGCGCTCGTCCGCTGGGACCACCCCGTGCTGGGCACCGTGCCGCCGGACGAGTTCATCGCCCTCGCCGAGGACGACGGCCTGATCGTCCCGCTGCAGCAGTGGGTGCTGAAGACGGCGACCGCCGACCTCGCCCTGCTGCTCGCCGAGGGCCGCGACCTCAAGGTCGCCGTCAACGTGTCCGTACGCCACCTGCAGGCCGGCTGCCTCGCCCCCGATGTCGCCCGCGCCCTGGCCGCCGCCGGGGTTCCGCCGCGCCGGCTGATGCTCGAGGTCACCGAGACCCTGCTCATCGACGCGCACGAGCGGCTCGAGGGCGACCTCGTCACGCTGCGCGACATGGGCTGCGTCATCAGCCTCGACGACTTCGGCAAGGGCTTCTCCTCGCTGGCCTACCTGGCCCGGATGCCGGTCGACGTCCTCAAGATGGACCGCGAGTTCGTCGCCGGCATCGAGGGCGACGCCCGGGCGGCCTCCCTGGTGCGCACCGTCGTCGACCTCGGCCGCCGGCTCGGCATGGACGTCGTCGCGGAGGGGGTCGAGACGCCGGGCCAGCTGGCCGAGCTCACGGCGCTGGGGTGCGTCTTCGTCCAGGGCTTCCTGGTCGGCCGGCCGGTGGCGTTCGAGCGGCTCACCGAGGTGATCGACGGTTTCGACCCGGCCGTCCTCGACGGACCCGATCCCACGTTGCCGCTGGCCGACGTCCACTGAGTGGGACGGCGTTGTTGACGCCCGCGCCGGTCTGGGCGCACAGTGGGCACGTGCTGCGCGCCCGGATCCTCCTCGTAGTCGCCTAGCGCGTCGGTTCGACACCGACGCGCTCAGCCCTTCGTGCCCGTGGCACGAGGGGTTTTTTGTTGGCCGAGACCGACCGTCGAGCAGGTCCGCCGCACCGCACGTCCCACCCCGGCGCCCAGGAGAGCCCCCGATGACCACCCCCACCAGCGAGTCCGCCACGCGCGAGGCAGCCGCCGCGCTGGACGGCGTCGAGACGACCCGCTCCGCGACCCCGGTCGGTGCACGCGAGCGCAACACCGGCCTGCCGACCGAGCCCGCCACCGGCATCACCGGGGCGCAGAGCCTGGTCCGCAGTCTGGAGGCCGTCGGCACCGAGGTCATCTTCGGCATCCCGGGCGGGGCGATCCTGCCGGCCTACGACCCGCTGTTCGACTCGCCGCGTGCGGCACGTCCTGGTGCGCCACGAGCAGGGCGCCGGACACGCGGCCACCGGGTACGCGCAGGCCACCGGCAAGGTCGGCGTCTGCATGGCGACGTCCGGGCCGGGCGCGACGAACCTCGTGACGCCGCTGGCCGACGCCTACATGGACTCGGTGCCGATCGTGGCGATCACCGGCCAGGTGCCCAGCCACGCCATCGGCACCGACGCCTTCCAGGAGGCCGACATCCGCGGCATCACGATGCCGATCACCAAGCACAACTTCCTGGTCATCGATGCCGACGAGATCCCGCAGCGGATCGCCGAGGCCTTCCACCTCGCCGCCAGCGGCCGGCCGGGTCCGGTCCTGGTCGACATCCCGAAGGACGTCCTCCAGGCGACCACGGACTTCGCCTGGCCCCCGCGCATCGAGCTGCCCGGCTACAAGCCCACGACCCGCCCGCACGGCAAGCAGGTGCGCGAGGCGGCGGCGCTGATCTCGGCGGCGCAGCGGCCGGTCCTGTACGTGGGCGGCGGCGTGCTCAAGGCCGAGGCGACCGCGGAGCTGGCCGAGCTCGCCGAGCTGACCGGCGCTCCGGTGGTGACGACGCTGATGGCGCGTGGCGCCTTCCCGGACAGCCACCGGCAGAACCTGGGCATGCCGGGCATGCACGGCAACGTCACCGCGGTGACCGCGCTGCAGAAGGCCGACCTGCTGGTCGCCCTCGGCGCCCGCTTCGACGACCGGGTGACCGGTCAGCTGTCGTCGTTCGCGCCGTCCGCGCAGATCGTGCACGCCGACATCGACCCCGCCGAGATCGGCAAGAACCGCAAGGCCGACGTCCCGATCGTGGGCGACGCCAAGGAGACCATCACCGCGCTGATCGAGGCGCTGCGCGCGGAGCAGGCGGCCGGTCGCCGTCCGGACCTCGCGGCCTGGTGGGCGCAGCTCGACGACTGGCGCACCCGCTATCCGCTCGGCTACGACTGGCCCGAGGACGGTTCGCTGTCGCCGCAGTACGTGATCGAGCGCCTGGGCGCGATCGCCGGCCCGGACGCGATCTACGCGGCAGGGGTCGGCCAGCACCAGATGTGGGCGGCCCAGTTCATCTCCTACGAGAAGCCCGGCACCTGGCTCAACAGCGGCGGCCTCGGGACGATGGGCTACGCCGTGCCGGCCGCCATGGGCGCCAAGTACGGGTGCCCGGACACGACCGTGTGGGCGATCGACGGCGACGGCTGCTTCCAGATGACCAACCAGGAGCTGGCCACCTGCGCGATCGAGGGCATCCCGATCAAGGTCGCGATCATCAACAACGGCAACCTCGGCATGGTGCGGCAGTGGCAGACCCTCTTCTACGAGGGCCGCTACTCGAACACCAAGCTGCACGCGCTGGACGCCGACGGAAAGCCCACGTCGGTCCGCATCCCGGACTTCGTCGCGCTCGCCGAGGCGCTCGGCTGCGTCGGCCTGCGCTGCGAGACCAAGGACGACGTGGACGCCGTGATCGAGAAGGCGATGGCGATCGACGACGCCCCGGTGGTCATCGACTTCGTCGTCGGGCACGACGCGCAGGTGTGGCCGATGGTCGCGGCCGGCTCCAGCAACGACGACATCCTCGCCGCGCGCGACGTGCGCCCGGTCTTCGGTGAAGGACAGGTCTGGCATGCCCCCCATCGCTCGCAAGCTCGCGACGGGCCCCTGAGGGGGCCGCGGAGAGGAACTTCGTCAATGTCAGGCACACGTTGTCGGTGCTGGTCGAGAACAAGTCCGGTGTCCTGGCCCGCGTCTCGGCGCTGTTCAGCCGGCGCGGCTTCAACATCGAGTCGCTGGCCGTCGGGCCCACCGAGAACCCCGACCTCTCCCGGATGACCATCGTGGTCGACGCCGAGAACGCGCCGCTGGAGCAGATCACCAAGCAGCTGAACAAGCTGATCGAGGTGATCAAGATCGTCGAGCTCGACGCGGCGTCCGCCGTCCAGCGGGAGCTGCTGATGGTCAAGGTGCGCGCGCCGATGGCCGACCGCACGCAGGTGCTCGAGACCGCGCAGCTGTTCCGCGCCCGCGTCGTCGACGTCAACACCGACACGGTCACCCTCGAGGCGACCGGGACCCCCGACAAGCTGCAGGCGCTGCTGGCCGTCCTCGCCCCGCTGGGCATCAAGGAGATGGCGCAGTCGGGCACCGTCGCCCTGGGGCGGGGGCCGCGCGCCATGAGCGGCGCCGGTACCTTGCGCCCCGTCGACCAGCGCAGCGCCTGAACCCCACTCCGCCCGACCGAGCCTCATCCGCGACATCCCGAAGGAGCACGCACCGCATGGCCGCCGAGATCTTCTACGACGACGACGCCGACCTCTCGATCATCCAGGGGCGCACCGTCGCCGTCCTGGGCTACGGCAGCCAGGGGCACGCGCACGCGCTGTCGCTGCGCGACTCGGGCGTCGACGTCCGGGTCGGGCTGCCCGAGGGCTCGAAGAGCCGGCCCAAGGCCGAGGCCGAGGGGCTGCGCGTCGTGACGCCGGCCGAGGCGGCCGCCGAGGCCGACCTGATCATGATCCTGGCGCCCGACCACGTGCAGCGGTCGCTGTACGCCGAGTCGGTCGAGCCGAACCTGCAGGACGGCGACGCGCTGTTCTTCGGCCACGGCTTCAACATCCGGTTCGGCTACATCAAGCCGCCGGCCGGGGTCGACGTCGCGATGGTCGCCCCCAAGGGCCCGGGCCACCTGGTGCGCCGCGAGTTCGAGAACGGCAAGGGCGTGCCCTGCCTGGTCGCCGTGGAGCAGGACGCCAGCGGCGCGGCCCTGCCGCTGGCGCTGTCCTACGCCAAGGCGATCGGCGGCACCCGCGCCGGCGTCATCCGGACGACGTTCGCCGAGGAGACCGAGACCGACCTGTTCGGCGAGCAGGCCGTGCTCTGCGGTGGCGCCAGCGCACTGATCACCGCCGGGTTCGAGACGCTCACCGAGGCCGGGTACCAGCCCGAGGTCGCCTACTTCGAGTGCCTGCACGAGCTGAAGCTGATCGTCGACCTCATGTACGAGGGCGGCATCGCCAAGCAGCGCTGGTCGGTGTCGGACACCGCCGAGTACGGCGACTACACGTCCGGCCCGAAGATCATCGACCAGCACGTGAAGGACGCCATGCAGGACGTCCTCGCGCGCGATCAAGGACGGCTCCTGGGCGGCGGACTTCATCGCCGACCAGGACGCCGGGGCGCCGGACTTCAAGCGCCGTCGCGCCGAGGCCGAGGCGCACCCGATCGAGGAGACCGGCCGCCAGCTGCGCGGCCTGATGAGCTGGGTGTCGGCGTCCGACGACTACGCCGGGACCGCGTCCCGCGGCTGAAAGGACCCCGTCCTCCCCACCCTTCGCAAGCTCAGGCGGTGCCCGGGACGGGGCCTGGTGCGACGGCCCCCGCTCCCTCGAGGGAGCGGGGGCCGTCGTCGTCAGCGCGGGGTCCTCTCAGTACGTGATGCCCTGCGAGGCGTAGTACTGCTTGGACTGCGGGTTGAGCAGCAGGAAGACGACGACACCCGGGATGATGAAGCCCAGCAGGCCGGTGAAGAAGGACCCGCCCTGGGTGGCTGCCCAGATCATGGTCAGCAGGTTGATGCCGATGGCCACGTAGCTGATCAGCAGGAGCAGTCGCGGGGACTTGCCCTGCACCACCTGGATGCCTGCCCAGAGAAGGGCGCCGGAGACGACGACCGAGAGCAGCACCAGGAGGCCGTAGAGCCCGCCGAGCAGGGAGAAGGCGACGGCCAGCCCCAGGAGCCCGAAGAGGAGCCCGAGCGCACCCCAGACGATGCCGATGATGCCCGCGGCGGTCACCATGCCGGGCCGCTGGCCGGTGGCCGGCGGACCGCCCGCGTACGAGGGGGCGGGGTCGTACCCCGGTGCGGGGTTGTAGCCCTGGGGGTTGTAGCCGGGCTGCGGGGACGCGCTCCAGCCGGGCTGGTCTCCCTGCGGCGCACCCCCCTGCGGATAGTTCTGCTCGGAACCGGTGGGGGTCGACATGAGCCGCGTTCCTCCTGCTCGGACGTCCGCCGTTCTGGCGGATCGCGGCGGAGTTTAGGGCTCCGGGGCCGAGGACGTGTGTTCTGCAACACGCCCGTGACCTCGGTCGGGTGAAAGAACGGCCGGCGTCCCGTGGGGACGCCGGCCGTGTGTAGGAGCAGGGGTCAGCGGACGCCGCGGCGGGCCCGGTGCGCGTTGAAGAAGGCCGCCGAGCTCTTGAGGCAGAGCAGCACCACGATCGCGATCGACGCGATGAAGAAGAGCAGCGAGACGACGACGCCGCCGGCGGTCGTGTTCTCGTCGCCGAGGCTGCCGAAGAAGCTCAGCCCGGTCGAGAAGATCGCGATCGACCCGCCGACGATCAGCAGCACACGGCTGCGGCCGGACAACGCGCGGATCGACCCCCAGATCATCAGCACGGTCCACGCCAGCGCCAGGATGCCGAGGACGATGAGGACCCCGCCGATGGCTCCGGCGACGGAGCTGAATCCCGGGATGGCGTCCTCGAAGTCGGACGACGCGGCACCGCCGGCGACGGCCCCCACGAAGATGAAGCCCAGGGTCACCAGCACGCCCAGGGCGCCGAAGATGAAGCCGAGGACGGCGGCGATGGTCACCGCGGCGGGCTTCGCCGGAACGGCCGACTCCCCGTACTGCCCGTAGCCACCGGTCGCGGCGGGGTAGCCGTACGACCCGTACTGCGCCGGTTGCTGTCCGTACTGCTCGCCGTACTGGGCCGGCGCCTGACCGGACGAGGCCTGCTCGCCGTAGGAGCCGTACTGCTGCTGGCCGTACGGCGACTGCTGGCCGTACTGCGGCTGGGAGCCGTACTGCTGCCCGTACTGGGGCTGCTGGCCGTACTGGGGCTGCGAGCCGTACTGCTGCCCGGACGGCTGCTGCTCGCCGTGGCCCTGGCCGTAGGAGGGCTGCCCGTACTGCTGGCCGTACCCGGGCGTGCTGCTCCCCGTCGGGTTCGGCGAGGTGTCGCGACGGTCCTGGTCGTCCTGCTCGTTGCTGGTCATGGTCCCCTCCGTCGGCCCGGCGATCGACGGGCGTGAACAGCCAGGATGTCGGCTCCCGTCGGTCCCGGGCAAGGACGCCGCGCGTCCTACGGGGTGTCGTCGGAGGCGGCCCGCCCGATCGGGTGACCTGGCGCCTGGGGTCGTTCACCCCGGGCCGCCGGTCGGCGCCGCCGCCGCGCTCCCTACGCTGTGCTCCCGTGACCACGAGCCTGCCCGTCGTCCTCATCGCCGAAGAGCTCGCACCGAGCGTCCTGGAGGTGCTCGGGACGGAGGTCGAGATCCGGCACGTCGACGGGGCGGACCGGGCAGCGCTGCTGCCGGCGCTCGCCGACGCCGCGGCCGTGATGATCCGCAGCGCCACCCAGATCGACGCCGAGGCGCTGGCCGCCGCGCCGAACCTGAAGGTGGTCGCCCGCGCCGGCATCGGCCTGGACAACGTCGACGTCGCCGCCGCGACCGAGCGCGGTGTCATGGTGGTCAACGCGCCGACGTCCAACATCGTCAGCGCCGCCGAGCACGCCGTCGCCCTGCTGCTGGCCGCCGCGCGCCAGGTCCCGGCCGCCGACGCGTCGCTGCGCGAGGGGCAGTGGAAGCGGTCGAAGTTCACCGGCGTCGAGGTCACCGAGAAGACCGTCGGCGTCATCGGCCTGGGCCGCATCGGCGTGCTTGTTCGCCCAGCGGATGGCCGCCTTCGACGTCGAGCTGATCGCCTACGACCCCTACATCCAGCCCGGGCGGGCCGCGCAGCTCGGCGTCCGACTGGTGTCGCTGGAGGAGCTGCTCCGCGAGTCGGACTTCATCTCCATCCACCTGCCCAAGACGCCGGAGACCGTGGGCCTCATCGGCGCCGAGCAGCTGGCCATGACCAAGCGCGGCGTCATCGTCGTCAACGCCGCGCGCGGCGGGCTGATCGACGAGGCCGCACTGGCCGACGCGCTGAAGTCCGGCCAGGTCGGCGCGGCCGGCATCGACGTGTACGCCAAGGAACCCACCACCGACAGCCCCCTGTTCGGCCTGCCGAACACCGTGGTGACGCCGCACCTGGGCGCCTCCACCACCGAGGCGCAGGACAAGGCCGGCACCGCCGTCGCCCACTCCGTGCGGCTGGCGCTGCAGGGCGAGTTCGTGCCCGACGCGGTCAACGTGCAGGCCGGCGGCGTGGTGGCCGAGGACGTCCGCCCGGGCCTGCCCCTGGCCGAGAAGCTGGGCCGGGTCTTCACCGCGGTCGCCGGCGGGCTGGCCCAGTCGGTCACCGTCGACGTCCGGGGCAAGCTGGCCGAGTACGACACCTCGGTGCTGTCGCTGGCGGTGCTGCGCGGCATCTTCGCCGACGTCGTCGAGGAGCAGGTCACCTACGTCAACGCGCCGCTGTTCGCCGAGCAGCGCGGCCTGGAGATCGCCCTCACCAGCGACCCGGAGAGCCCGACCTACCGCAACCACGTCACCGTGCGCGGGGCCATGGCCGACGGCCGCCAGGTGACCGTCTCGGGAACGCTCTACGGCAAGCGGCAGACGCCGCGGCTGACCGAGGTCGCCGACTTCGAGGTCGACCTCGAGGCGTCGGGTTACCTGCTGTTCTTCACCTACGCCGACCGCCCCGGGGTCGTGGGCACCGTGGGTGCGGCCCTCGGGGAGGCGTCGGTCAACATCGCCGGCGCCCAGGTCAGCCGCACCACCAAGGGCGGCGAGGCGCTGATGGCGGTCACCGTCGACAACCCGGTGTCGCCGGAGCTGCTGGCCGACATCGCCGGCCGCATCGGCGCGCGCGAGGCCCGCGCCGCGGACCTCAACCCGTTCTGACCAAGGAGTCGTGGCCATGCGCCTGGCAGTGATCCCCGGTGACGGCATCGGCCCCGAGGTCGTGGCGGAGGGGCTGAAGGTCCTCCGGTCGATCGTCCCCGACGTCGAGACGACCGATTACGACCTCGGCGCCGCGCGCTGGCGGAGTACGGGGGAGCTGCTACCCGACACCGTGATCGAGGAGCTGCGCGGGCACGACGCGATCCTGCTCGGCGCCGTCGGCGACCCCACCGTCCCGAGCGGCATCCTCGAGCGCGGCCTGCTGCTGCGGCTGCGCTTCGAGCTGGACCATCACGTCAACCTGCGGCCGGCGCGGCTCTTCGACGGCGTCAGCAGCCCGCTCGCCGAGCCCGGCCAGATCGACATGCTCTGCATCCGCGAGGGCACCGAGGGCCCGTACGCCGGCAACGGCGGCGTCCTGCGCAAGGACACCCCGCAGGAGATCGCCACCGAGGTCAGCGTCAACACGGCCTTCGGCGTCGAGCGGGTCGTCCGCTACGCCTTCGAGCGGGCCACCGCCCGCGAGCGCCAGCACCTCACGCTGATCCACAAGACCAACGTGCTCACCCACGCCGGCGGTCTGTGGTCGCGCACGGTCGAGGAGCTCGCGCCCGAGTTCCCCGAGGTCACCGTCGCCTACCAGCACGTCGACGCGGCCTCGATGTTCTTCATCACCGACCCGGGCCGGTACGACGTGATCGTCACCGACAACCTGTTCGGCGACATCGTCACCGACGTCGCGGCCGCGGTGACCGGTGGCATCGGTCTGGCCGCCAGCGGCAACCTCGACGTGTCGGGGACCAACCCGAGCATGTTCGAGCCGGTGCACGGGTCGGCGCCCGACATCGCCGGGCAGGGCATCGCCGACCCGACCGCGACCGTGCTGTCGATCGGGCTGCTGCTCGAGCACCTGGGCCACCCCGACCAGGCGCGCAAGGTCACCGCCGCGGTGGCCTTCGACCTCTCGACCCGCGACCCGCAGGGCCCTGTGCGCACGGCGGAGGTCGGCGACCGGCTGGCCGCGCTCGCCGGCGGTTGAGCCCCGCCGTGCCGGTTCTTCTCGTGCCTGGCCGGTGTTGCAGCGCAGGCAGGGCACGAGAAGAGCCGGCAACGTGATCGACCCTCGACGGGGTCAGGTGGACGTCGGGAACGACAGCCCCGCGGCGACGATCGACGACGGCTCCGGCCAGCGCTGGGTGACCACCTTCGAGCGCGTGTAGAAGTCGACGCCGTCGGGGCCGTGGATGCGGCTCTGCCCGAACAGCGAGTCCTTCCAGCCGCCGAAGGAGTACCAGGCCATCGGCACCGGGATCGGCACGTTGATCCCGATCATCCCCACGGTCACCTCGCGCTGGAACCGGCGGGCGGCGGCGCCGCTGGACGTGAAGATCGCCGTCCCGTTGCCGTAGGGGTTGGCGTTGACCAGCGCGATCGCCTCGTCGACCGTGCCGGCGCGGAGCACGGAGAGCACCGGTCCGAAGATCTCGTCGCGGTAGGCGTCCATCTCCGGCGTCACCCGGTCCAGCACGGTCGGGCCGATGAAGAAGCCGTCCTCGTGGCCCGGGACGACCAGGCCGCGGCCGTCGACCGCGACCCGGGCACCCTGCCGCTCGCCGGAGTCGACGTAGCCGGTGATCCGGTCCCGCGCCTCGGCGGTGATCACCGGGCCCATCTCGCTGGCCGGGTCGGTGCCCGGGCCGACCGTCACCGCCTTCGCCCGCTCGGCCAGGACGTCGACCAGCGCGTCGCCCGCCGGTCCGACGGCGACGGCCGCCGAGACCGCCATGCACCGCTCGCCGGCCGAGCCGAACGCGGCCGAGACGAGGTTGTCGGCCGCTATGTCGAGGTCGGCGTCGGGCAGCACGACGGCGTGGTTCTTGGCGCCGCCCAGTGCCTGGACCCGCTTGCCGGCGGCCGTGCCGCGCTGGTGCACGTAGCGGGCGATCGGCGTCGAGCCGACGAACGACACGGCGGCGATCCCGGGGTGGTCGAGCAGCGCGTCGACGACGTCCTTGCC
Source organism: uncultured Actinomycetota bacterium (assembly GCA_963777095.1). Classification (GTDB taxonomy): domain Bacteria; phylum Actinomycetota; class Actinomycetes; order Mycobacteriales; family Geodermatophilaceae; genus CAVZOY01. Next base: position 578,460 of record CAVZOY010000002.1, on the reverse strand, counting down.
GCCCTGCACGACGCTGAAGACGCCGTCCGGCAGGCCGGCCTCCTGCCACAGCCGGGCGACCAGCAGGGACGGCGAGGGGTCCCGCTCGCTGGGCTTGAGCACGAAGGCGTTGCCGCACGCGATCGCCACCGGGTGCATCCACATCGGGACCATCACCGGGAAGTTGAACGGCGTGATGCCGGCGACCACCCCGAGCGGCTGGCGCAGCGAGAAGACGTCGACCCCGCCGGAGGCCTGGTCGGAGTAGGCGCCCTTGAGCAGGTGCGGGATGCCGCATGCGAACTCCACGACCTCGAGACCGCGCTCCACCTCGCCCCGGGCGTCGGAGAGCACCTTGCCGTGCTCGGCGGTGACCAGCGCGGCGAGCTCGTCGACGCGCTCGGCGACCAGCTCGCGGAAGGCGAAGAGCACCTTGGCCCGTCGCGACAGCGACGCCTCGCCCCATTCGGTCGCCGCCTCCGTCGCCGCGCGCACCGCCGCGTCGACGTCCGCAGGCGACCCGAGCACGACCTCGGCCTGCTGCGCCCCGGTGGCCGGGTCCCAGACCGGCTGGGTGCCGAGCGGTGTCCCCTGAGGTGGTCCGACCGCTGATCCAGTGCTCGACCGTGCGCATCTGTGCGTCCTTCCGTGGCGTGAAGGGCATTCTGCCGTGGAATCCGCTGTGGGCCGCAAGGTGTCGCCGCCAGTTCCCGGATCGGGCGGCGCGGATCCACTCGGGCGCGGGGGTGCCCGGCGAACCCTCCGGCGTGCTTTACTCGACGGCGATGTCCCGCACCCGCTCGACCATCATTCTCAGCTAGCGCGCAGTCGACTCCCGACCGCGCGCAGACCTCCCGTTCCCGGGGGGTCTTTTTCGTGTTCGGGCCGAGTGCGCCGACTCCCGGAGCTCCCCATGCAGACCGCGACCGACTTCCACGTCTTCGACACGACCCTGCGCGACGGCGCCCAGCGCGAGGGCATCAGCTACTCGGTGGCCGACAAGCTGGCCGTCGCCCGGCTGATGGACGAGGTCGGTGTCGGCTTCATCGAGGGCGGCTGGCCGGGGGCACTGCCCAAGGACACCGAGTTCTTCGCCCGCGCCCGCAAGGAGCTCGACCTCGAGCACGCGCAGCTCGTGGCCTTCGGCGCCACCCGCAAGGCCGGCGTCCGCGTCGAGGAGGACCCGCAGGTCCGGGCGCTGCTGGACGCCGAGACGCCGGTCGTGTGCCTGGTCGCGAAGTCCGACGTCCGGCACGTGCGCGAGGCGCTGCGCACCACCCTCGAGGAGAACCTCGCGATGGTGCGCGACACCGTCGCGTTCTTCGTCTCGCACGGCCGCCGGGTGTTCCTCGACTGCGAGCACTTCTTCGACGGCTACGCCGCCGACCGCGACTACGGCGTCGAGGTGCTGCGGACGGCGTTCGCCGCCGGCGCCGAGGTCGGGGTCATGTGCGACACCAACGGCGGCATGCTGCCGATGGTCGTCGGCCGGGTCGTCGCCGACGTCCGTGCCCGGGTGGACGGGAAGCTCGGCATCCACTGCCAGGACGACACCGGCTGCGCCGTCGCCAACTCGCTCGCCGCGGTCGAGGCCGGCGTCACCCACGTGCAGGGGACGGCGAACGGCTACGGCGAGCGCGCCGGCAACGCCGACACCTTCTCGCTGATCGGCAACCTGGTCACCAAGATGGGCCTGCCCGTCGTGCCGGCGGCATGCCTGCCCGAGCTCCAGCGGGTCAGCCACGCGATCGCCGAGCTGGCCAACATCGCGCCGAACGACCACCAGCCGTTCGTGGGGGCGTCGGCGTTCGCGCACAAGGCCGGCCTGCACGCCAGCGCGATCAAGGTGAGCCCGGAGCTCTACAACCACCTCGACCCGGCGGTCGTCGGCAACGACATGCGCATCCTGGTCACCGAGATGGCCGGCCGGGCGTCGGTCGAGCTCAAGGGTCGGGAGCTCGGCGTCGACCTCGCCGGCCACTCCGACGTGATCGGCCGCGTCGTCGACCAGGTCAAGGTGCTCGAGGCCGACGGCTGGTCGTTCGAGGCCGCCGACGCCTCGTTCGAGCTGCTGCTGCGCGCGCAGCTGCCGAACGCTCCGCAGCCGCTGTTCGAGTCTGGAGAGCTACAAGACCTCCGTCGAGCACTGGGGCAACGGCGTCGTCGTCAGCGAGGCGACGGTCAAGGTGCACGTGGACGGCGAGCGGCTCATCTCCACCGCCGAGGGCAACGGCCCCGTGAACGCCCTGGACAACGCGCTGCGCCAGGCGCTGGTCAGCCGCTACCCGCGGCTCGCCGACGTCGCGCTCGCCGACTACAAGGTGCGCATCCTCGGCTGGAAGGGCGGCACGAGCGCCACCACGCGCGTGCTCATCGACACCACCGACGGCGTGGGGGAGTGGACCACCGTCGGCGTCCACTCGAACATCGTCGAGGCGTCGTGGCACGCCCTCGTCGACGCGCTGACGTACGCCGTCAACTGCCGGTAGACCCGGCCCCGGAGCTCGCGGCTTCGGGGAGGTCGGCGCTCTGGAGGATCCCAGCAGCGAGGCATCCCCGAAGCCGCGTCGCGTCAGCCGTAGAGCTGCGCGAAGTTCGCGAGGAGCCGGCCCGGCTCGGTGACGACGGCCGGCGTCAGCGTGGCGATGAGGTCGTTGAGCTCGGCGGGCTCGAAGTAGCCCGCGTGCTGGTAGACCCGTACCCGGGTGATGATCCCGGCGACGTCGAGCTCGGGGTGGAACTGGGTCGCGTAGACGTTGCGGCCGACCCGGAACATCTGCACCGGGCAGCCCGCCGACGACGCCAGCAGGACGGCGGACGGACGGCAGCACCCGGCAGGCCTCCTTGTGCCCGACGAAGGCGTCGAACCGCTCGGGGACGCCGTCCAGCACCGGGTCGGCGAGCCCGTCGGCCGTCAGCCCGATCTCCACGGCCGCGATCGGCTCGGCGTACGTCCGGTCGACGACTCCGCCCTGGTGCACGCCCAGCGTGCCGATGCCGTAGCAGGCGCCGAAGAACGGGAAGTCCCGCGCGACCACCTCGTCGAGCAGCGCGGCCAGTTCCCGCTCCACCCGCCGCTGGACGTCGGACTTGGAGTCCTCGGGGTCGGAGGAGTTGAACGGGCCGCCGCCGAGCAGGATCCCGGCGTAGTCGTCGAGGCGCAGCGGCGGCAGCGGCCCGGCCTCGATCCGGATCCGGTGCAGCCGCTCAGCGGGCAGCTTGGTGCACGCCAGGAAGGCGGCGTACTCCTCCTCCGCGGCGAGGTCCTCGGCGCGCGAGGAGATCAGGAGGAACGGCTTCACCGGCCAGATGCTAGGCGGGCACCCTGCGGCGGAGCAGGCAGAACTCGTTGCCCTCGGGGTCGGCGAGCACGTGCCAGCCCTCGTCGCCGGTCTGACCGACGTCCGCGGGACGGGCGCCGAGGGACAGCAGCCGCGCGAGCTCGGCGTCCTGGTCCCGGTCCGTCGGGTTGACGTCGACGTGCCAGCGCAGCTTGCCCGGTGTCGGGTCCGCGACGGGCCCGAAGACCAGCGTCGGCGCCGCGCCGCCGAAGCCCTCCTCCGGGCCGATCTCGATCGCGCCGTCCTCGCGGGACAGCTCCCGGTAGCCCAGGACGGCGGACCAGAAGGCCGCGAGCGCCTCGGGGTCGCGGCAGTCGACGACGAGCTCGGTGAAACGGCAGGCCATGCCCGCACGCTAGCGACGGGCCCGGAGCCGCCGCACGCGCCCCGACTAACCTCGGGTCGTGCGCATCGTCCGCTTCGCCTCGGCCCAAGGGATGTCGTTCGGCGTCCTCGACGGTGACGGCAACGTCGCCCAGATCGAAGGGCACCCGTTCGGCCGGATCCAGTTCACCGGGGTGCGCTACGCGCAGGCCGACATCCGGCTGCTCTCGCCGATCCTGCCCGAGCAAGGTGGTGGGCATCGGCAAGAACTACGCCGACCACGTCGCCGAGATGAACACCGGCGACGCTCCGAAGGAGCCGCTGATCTTCCTCAAGCCGTCGACGGCGGTGATCGGGCCGGAGGACGCGATCCGCATCCCGACGGGCAGCACGAACGTGCACCACGAGGTCGAGCTCGGCGTCGTCATCGGCGCCCGCGGAGCCCGCAACGTGACCGCCGGAGCAGGCGATGGCCAGCGTCTTCGGCTACACGATCGGCAACGACGTCAGCGAGCGCGACTACCAGAAGAACGACGGCCAGTGGACCCGCGCCAAGGGCTTCGACTCGTTCTGCCCGCTGGGCCCGTGGATCGAGACCGACCTGGCCGGCCTCGGCCTGGACCCCTCCGACCTCGAGATCGGCTGCACGGTCGACGGCGAACCGCGCCAGAAGGGCCGCACCAGCCAGCTGCTGTTCGGCATCCCGCGGCTGATCAGCCACGTCTCCCAGGTCATGACCCTGCTGCCCGGCGACGTCATCCTGACCGGCACGCCATCCGGTGTCGGGCCGATCCGTCCCGGTCAGCGCGTCGAGTGCACGATCGAGGGCCTGGGCACCCTGGCCAACCCGGTCACCGAGGCCGAGTCGATCTCCACCGCGGGCGGCGCCGCGTGAGTGGAGTCCGCACCCGGTTCTGCCCGTCACCGACGGGCATGGTGCACGTCGGCCTGATGCGGACGGCGCTGTTCAACTGGGCGCACGCCCGGCACACCGGCGGCACGTTCGTCTTCCGCATCGAGGACACCGACGCCGCCCGCGACTCCGAGGAGTCCTACCGGCACCTGCTCGACTGCCTGCGCTGGCTCGGTCTGGAGTGGGACGAGGGCCCCGAGGTCGGCGGACCGCACGGCCCCTACCGGCAGTCCGAGCGGCAGCGAGATCTACGCCGACGTCGCCGCGAAACTGCTCGCCGCCGGGCACGCGTACGAGTCCTTCTCCACCAACGAGGAGGTCGACGCGCGCCGGCTCGCCGCGGGACAGGACCCGAAGCTCGGCTACGACAACGCCGATCGGTACCTGACCGACGCCCAGAAGGCCGCGTTCCGCGACGAGGGCCGGCTGCCGGTGCTCCGCCTGGCGATGCCCGACGAGGACCTCGTGTGGAACGACCTGGTGCGCGGCGAGGTGCGGTTCGCCGCCGGGTCTGTGCCCGACTTCGTGCTGGTGCGGGGCAACGGCGCGCCTCTGTACCCGTTCGTCAACCCGGTCGACGACGCGCTCATGCAGATCACCGACGTGCTCCGCGGCGAGGACCTGCTGCCGTCCACCCCTCGCCAGCTGGCGCTGTACCGGGCGCTCACCGACATCGGCGTCGCCCAGGGCACCCCGCGGTTCGGCCACCTGCCGTACGTGACCGGCGAGGGCAGCAAGAAGCTCTCCAAGCGCGATCCGCAGTCCAACCTCGACATCTACGTCGAGCGCGGCTTCCTGCCCGAGGGCTTCGCCAACTACCTGGCGCTGCTGGGCTGGTCGATCGCCGAGGACCGCGACATCTTCTCGATGGCGGAGATGGTCGAGGCCTTCGACGTGACCCGCGTCAGCGCCAACCCGGCCCGCTTCGACGTCAAGAAGGCCGAGGCCATCAACGCGACCCACCTGCGTGCCCTTCCGCTGGAGGAGTTCGTCGCGCGGGTGACGCCGTTCCTCGTCCGCGCCGGTCTGGTCGCCGACCCGCCGACCGAGGAGCAGCAGCGGGTACTGACGGCGATCGCGCCGCTGGCCCAGGAGCGCATGGTCGTGCTGTCCGACGCGGTCGGGCTGATCGGCTTCCTGTTCACCGACACCGTCGCGCTGGACCCGGACGCCGCCGCCAAGCAGCTGAACGGCGCCGACGCCGCGGAGGTCCTGGACGCCGCGGAGAAGGCGCTCGCCGGACTGGGGGAGTGGCGCACCGAGGCGATCGAGGAGGCCCTGAAGTCCGCCCTCGTCGACGGCCTGGGCCGCAAGCCCCGCCAGGCGTTCGGACCGGTGCGGGTCGCGGTCAGCGGACGCACCGTCTCGCCGCCGCTCTACGAGTCGATCGAGCTGCTCGGCCGGGACCGGACCCTGGCGCGCCTCGCGGCCGCGCGCACCGCCACCGGGTAGGACCCGGCCGGTGAGCAGCCCCTTCGAGGAGGAGCCCTACACCGGGCCGCCGGCGACCCGGCCGCCGGCCCGTCCGGTCCGAGCGCCGTGGCAGGGGCCTCCTCCGGGGCCGCCCGCGGTGCCGATGTGGGGCTGGGGGATGCAGCCTCCGCTCCCGGCGTACGGCGGCCCGTGGTTCCCGCCCCCGCTGCCGCCGGACGTGCGGTGGGAGCCGCCGCCCGGCACCCCGCCCCACGACGAGCCGCAGCCGTTCCTGCGGGCCATGCGGTCCCGGACGTGGGCGTGGTGGCGGCCGATCGCCGGGCTGGTCCTGCTGTCGGTCGTCTACGCGGTCGCCGGGGTGGCCGTCGTCCTGGTCGCGCTGGTCACCGGGGTCACCCCCAACCTGGCGCTGCTCGACCTCATCGACCCGTGGGTGCTGCTGATCACGAACGTCTCGCTGATCCTGTTCATCCCCGCGGTGTGGATGGCGTGGGCGGTGGCCCACGGGATGGGGATCGGCTGGTCGGCGTCCGTGCTGGCGCGGATCCGACCGCGACTCTTCCTGCCGTACACGCGCATGGCGCTGGGAACCCTGGGTGTCGGCATCCTGTTGTCGGTCGGCGGAGGGCTGCTCTTCGGCGCCGGCACCGTCACGGGGCCCGTGCCGCAGCTGGGCTGGCTGCTGATCGTGGTGTTCCTCACGACGCCGCTGCAGTCCGCCGCCGAGGAGTACCTGTTCCGCGGCTACCTCAGCCAGATGGTCGCCGGCTGGTTCCGCTCGCACCGGGTCGGGGCCGTCACCGCCGCCGTCGTCACCTCGGCCGCCTTCTCCCTCGCCCACGCGCCGGAGGACGTCTGGACCTTCCTCGACCGCTTCGTCTTCGCCCTCGCCGCGTCGGCGACGGTGTGGCTGACCGGCGGCCTCGAGGCGGCGATCGTGCTGCACGCGGTGAACAACGTGCTGGTCTTCAGCCTGGCCGGGGTGCTCGGCGAGGGCGTCGCCACGGCCGACGTGCCGGACGGCACGGGCGTGTTCTTCGTCCTGATCACCACCGTCTCGATGGCCGGTTACGTCGCCCTGGTGGCGCGGTCGCGGGACCGGTTGCGGCCCGAGCGGTGGACGGGAGCACAGGACCTCCGGCCGCCGTGGGCCCGCCCGCCGGGTCAACCGCACGGTCCGGCGCCGGCCCCGTGGCACCCGGCGCCGCCCCTGCCCGGCAGGTGACCCGCCGCCCGGGGCGGGTGCCCGGCGGCTCCCGGACGTCAGGTATGGTGGTCACCGACGTCGTGAGCTGCGACGTCGCCCTTGGGGTATGGGGTAATTGGCAGCCCAACGGTTTCTGGTACCGTTAGTCTAGGTTCGAGTCCTGGTACCCCAGCGAGGAAGCACCACCTCCTCCGCACCATCCGGGTTCACCCCCCGGCGACCGGTTCGACCGGTCGTCGTGGCAGGATGGGCACCCGCACGGCCCCGTCGTCTAGCGGCCTAGGACGCCGCCCTCTCACGGCGGTAGCGAGGGTTCGAATCCCTTCGGGGCTACGGCACAGCAGGGCCCCCGACCATCGGTCGGGGGCCCTGCTGCATTCCGGCCGTCCTCGAGTGGCCGCATGATCAATCCCGGGCCTACGGTGCAGATCGTGGTCGTCGCATGAGTCTCCCCACCGACGAGGAGGCCGCCGATCGCGCGGCCCGGGCGTTCGCCGACCGCTTCGGCACCGGGCCCGAGGGGGTCTGGGCCGCGCCCGGCCGGGTCAACGTCATCGGCGAGCACACCGACTACAACGACGGCTTCGTGCTGCCGGTCGCCCTGCCGCACACGACCCGGGCGGCCGTCGGCCGGCGCACGGACGGGCGGGTCGCCCTGGCCTCACTGCAGGGCGACGTCGAGGTCGTGGAGGTCGACGTCGACGACCTGGCGCCCGCGGCACCCCGAGGGCTGGGCCGGCTACCCCGCCGGCGTGGTCGAGGGACTGCGCGACCGGCTCGCCGGGGGCGTCGCCGTGCTGATCGACACCGACGTCCCGGTGGGTGCCGGGCTCTCCTCCTCGGCCGCGCTGACCTGCGCGGTCGCGCTGGCGCTGTCCGACCTGGTCGCCCCCGAGCTGGGCCGGGAGGACATGGTCGAGCTGGCCCGCCGGTCCGAGAACGACTTCGTCGGGGCGCCGACGGGGATCCTCGACCAGTCCGCCTCGTTGCTGTGCACCGCCGGCAACGCGCTGTTCCTCGACACCCGCGACCGGCACACCGAGCAGGTGCCGCTGGACCTCGCCGCCGCCGGGCTGGAGCTGCTCGTCGTCGACACCGGCACGTCGCACACGCACGCCGACGGCGGCTACGGGGACCGGCGCCGCGAGTGCGAGCAGGCCGCCGAGCGACTCGGCGTCCGGGCGCTGCGCGACGTGGCGGACGTCGCCGGCCTGGCCGCGCTGGACGGCGAGCCGGTGCTGCAGCGCCGGGCCCGCCACATCGTCACCGAGAACGCCCGCGTGCTCGAGGTCGTGGAGATCCTGCGGGGGACCGGCGACCCGCGGGCGATCGGTCCGGTGCTGATCGCGGGGCACGCCTCGCTGCGCGACGACTTCGAGATCTCCACCCCGGAGCTCGACGCGTGCGTCGACGCCGCGGTGGCGGCGGGTGCGCACGGCGCCCGGATGGTCGGCGGCGGGTTCGGCGGCAGCGCCGTCCTCCTGGTCGACGCGGACCGCGCCGAGCAGATAGGCGAGGCCGTTCGGTCTCGTTTCGAGCAGTCGGGGTATGCCGCGCCCCGGACGTTCGACGTCGTGCCGGCGGCCGGTGCGCGACGGATCCGCTGAGGAGAGCTCCCGCCACGCGTCACTGCCGGAGTGGGTCGGTGGGTGCTTGTTCGTCGAGCCAGGGTGGGTCGGGTTCGGGGTCGGGGTACCAGCCGGGTGGCCGGGTGTGTCGGGTGATGCCGGCGGGGGTGCGGACGATGAGGGTGCCGTCGCGGAGCAGGGTGAAGAGCCAGCCGGGGGCGAAGGTCTTGATCCGGTGGTGGCGTCGGCACAGGCAGCAGAGGTTCCAGCAGGCGGTGGGGCCGCCGCAGTCGTAGGCCTCGCCGTGGTCGAGGTCGATCCGGCCGACGCGGCGGCGGCAGCCGGGCATCCGGCAGCCGCGGTCGCGGATCTTCAGGAATCGCTGCTGGGCGGCGGTCGGCTGATACGCCGCGGTGTCCGGCGGCGGGCGGAGTCCGGGGCCGTCGGCGGCGCGGTTCAGTTCGGCGCGGGTGGCGACGGCGATGGTTTCGCCGGTGGCCGGGTCGTCGACGGCGATGAGGATCGACCCGCCGGCCGGCGGGTCGGCCAGGCGGAGCATGCCGAGCTGGCGGAGCAGGTCGCGGCATTCGGCGGCGGACACGATCTGCCCGTCCACCTCGGCGGGGGTCTGGGTCTGGGCGGGGTCGCCGTCGGGGCGCAGCGCGGCGGCGGAGGCGTGCACGACCAGGTGCGCGGTGACCGGCGGCCGGGTGGTGTCCCACGGCCGCAGCAGCAGATCCAGGCGCGGTCTCGGCGCGCAGCACGCCGATCGGGTCGGGGTCGCCGTCGGCGCGGCGCATCTGCGCGTACTCGTCGACGGCGTGCGCGGCGGCGTGCACCGCCGGCGTCGGTCCCTGGATGACCAGTTCGGACACGCCCTCGTCGACCCGGCGGACGTGCACGCCGATCCGGGTCAGCGCCTCGCGGCGGCGGCGTTCCTTGGCGGCGGCGTCGATCCGGTACAGGTGGTAGCGCATCCGGTCGCGGAAGCACGGTCGCCGGTCATGCCCTCCGGCCGGGCAGCACCCGGGCCTGCACGGCCGCAGCGACCTCGGGTGTGGCGTCGCCGAGCAGATCGACCACGGCCTTGGCGTGCCGCACCCCGAGCAGGCCGGCGTTCAGCCGGCACCAGGTCGGCGACAGCGGGCCGGTGAGCAGCAGCGCCTCCCGCAGCACCGTGTGCGCCTCGGCCTCGGTGCAGTCCCGGGAGAGCGCGAGCTCGGTCACGAAGTCCTCGGCCACGTCGGCGAGGACCACGTCGGCCAGCGCCCGGGAGTCCACGCCGGGCCCGCCGCGGCCGTCGGCGGTGGCCAGCTCCCGACCCGCCCGGCGGCGGCGCGCGAGCCTGGCGACGGTCTCCAGGTCCCGGGCGTAGGCCTGGCCGTGCTGCGTCATCGCCTCCCGCATGTCGGCGACCAGCTCGTAGTCACCCAGCTGGGCCGGATCCACGTCCGGCGCGAGCAGGGCTGGATCGCGCGGGTCGTCCTCCCACCCCCGGTCCGGCCCGATCGACATGCCCACACGCTAGGCAGGGGGTACGACGATTCCGGTCCGTCCGTGCAGGTCAGTGCGGCAATTTCTGACCGACGCCGCCATTAGGGTCGGTTCGTGCGTCGAGTCGAGCTGTCGGACGAGGCCGCCTTGCCCGTGAGCGGGGCCCGCACCCTCGCTCAGCGCTACCGACGCTTCGGCGAGGTCGACGCCGCCGGAACATCGCCGCTGTACGAGCGCATCGCCGTCGCCCTGAGTGAGTCCGACGAGGCGTTGCGCGCGATCGAAGCCGCGCCGGCGCGCAAGCGGCACCCCACGGTCATCCTCGCCGCGCTGCACGACCTCGCTCTCGCCGGACGCGCCCCGGCGCTCGCCGCGGCGTATGCCGCTGCCGATGGCGAAGCCGCGGCCGGCGCCGCGATCGACACGCTGCTGCGGATGACCGACTCGGTCGTGGCCATCGCGGTGAGCAGGCGTACGCGGACCGACGAGACCGGACGCTGCGCCGTGCTGTACCCGGCCATCGCCGAGGCGGCGCGGCGGGTCGGGGCGAGTGCGGTCGGGCTGATCGACGTGGGCTGCTCGGCGGGGCTCAACCTCGACGTCGATCGCGTCGGCATCACCTACAGCAACGGACAGTCGCTGGGCGACGTGTCCTCGCCCGTGCAGATGATGGCGACGGTCGTGGGAGACCGGCCCATCCCCACGCGCGAGATGCCCGAGGTCGTCGCCCGGATCGGCGTCGACCCGGATCCGATCGACGTGGTCGACGCGGAGAACGCCCGATGGTTGCGCGCCTGTCTCCCGCCGGATCAACCCGAGCGGATCGCGAGGCTCGAGGCGGAGATGGCGTTGGCGGCGGCGGTCCCTCCGCTGCTGCTGCGAGGGAACGCCGTCGAGGTGCTGCCCCACGCATTCGCCCGCGTGCCCGCGGACGCCCTGGCCGTCGTCACCACGACCTGGGCGCTGTCGCAGGTCCCGCTCGAGAGCCGCACGCGCTTCCTGCACCGCCTCGAAGAAGCGGCGGGCGGCCGAGCGGTGGCGTGGGTGTCGGCGGAGGGGGTCGGGGTCGCGCCGTCGATACCGACACTGCGGCGATCGCCGCGCCTCGGGCCACAGCATCATCGGCCTGGCGGTGTTCGACCGGTCGGCGGTGCACGCCGAGGCCGTGGGCCGCTGCTGGTCGCGGGGCCGCCTGCTGTCGTGGCTGGCGGATCCCTAGTCCAGCACCGTGACCGGCACCCGCTGCACGAGGTTGTTGGCCATGCCCTGCCGGTTCCAGTCCTGCTCGACCGGCTGAGCCCCGTCGGCGTCGGCGGCCCGCACCAGCAGCTCGGTGGCCCCGGGCTCGGCGTCCCAGGCGTACGTCCACGCCCGCCAGGCGTAGGGGTGGGCGGGGTCGGCCGTCGCGAGGTCCGCGGCCGCCCACGAGACCCCGCCGTCCGTGCTCACCTCGACGCCGGTCAGCGGCGCGCGCCCCGACCAGGCCCGTCCGGTGAGCAGCACGCGGCCGGCCTTCACGAACCGGTCGCGCGTCATGAAGTCCGGCCAGCCTGGCGGGGCCAGGAGCGCGCGCGGCCGGATGCGGGTGACCGGCTCGCCGGCGTCGCCGGCCTCGACCTTGAGCCGGTAGGCGGTCGCGTTCTGCCAGCCGTCGAACGGCCGGTCCAGCACCTCGATGCGGGTCAGCCACTTCACCTGCGCCATCCCGTACCAGCCGGGTACGAGCAGGCGCAGCGGAGCACCGTGCTGCGGCGGCAGCGGCTGCCCGTTCATCGCCCACGCGAGCAGGGCGTCGGACCGCATCGCCTCGGTGAGCGACAGGCCCCGGGCGTAGTCCTGCTCGACGCCCCGCTCGACGCCGTGGTCGGCTCCGGTGAAGGCGACGTCCACGGCATCCGCCGACAGACCGGCCTCCTCGAGCAGCGGCGCCAGCGGCGTCCCGGTCCACTCCGCGCTGCCGACCGCCTCCAGCAGCCATGGCTGACTGACCGGGCGCGGCTCGTAGCGAGCCCGGCCGTTGCCGGCGCACTCGATCAGCACCCGGGAGGTGACGGCGGGCCGGGCCATCAGCTCCGGCAGCGAGAGCGACAGCGGCCGGGCGACCGCGCCACCGACCTCCAGCCGCCACGTGCCGGGGTCGACGGCCGGGATGTCGTAGTGCACGAGCACGTAGTGCAGGCCGGGCGGCGTGACGTCGTAGCGCAGCGCCTCCAGCGGCATGCCGTGGTTGCGCGTGGCCAGCGCGAGCTCGTCGAGGCCGATGCCCTCACCGGGCTCGGCGATGCGGGCGCCGCCGCGGGACGAGAGCCGGGGAACCGTCATGCGGCCAGTCTCGCGCCGACCGGCCGGTCCGAGAACCCCCGCTCCGCGCGTCCCGGGAGAATGGCCCACCGTGACCTCCGACCTCGGCCGCGTGGCCGCGCTGGCCCGCTACCCGGTGAAGTCCCTCGCCGGCGAGGCGCTGGGAGGAGCGGTCGTCGAGCCGCGTGGACTCGTGGGTGACCGGAGCTGGGCTGTCTACACCGAGGACGGCGGCATCGGAAGTGGCAAGACCACGCGCCGCTTCCGTCGCGTCGACGGTCTGCTCGGCCTCTCGGCGACCTCGGGCGGCGGCGCGCCCGTCGTGACAACCCCCGACGGGCGCTCGGCCGTCGCGGGGACGGCGGCCGCCGACGCGCTCGTCTCGGGCGTCCTCGGCCGGCCCCTGCGGCTGGCGCCGGAGACCGACGTGCCGCACCACGACGAGGCACCCGTGCACGTGGTCACGACCGCCGCGTTGCGCCGCGTCGCCGAGCTGCTCGGTGCGCCGGTCGACGTGTCGCGGTTCCGCGCCAACGTCGTCCTGGACGTCGACGGCACCGGCTTCGCGGAGGACGGGTGGGACGGCCGGCTGCTCGCACTGGGCGCCAACGTCGTCCTGCGTCCGGACGGCGGGATGACGCGCTGCCGGATGGTCGACCTCGTCGACGGGGGCGAGCCCGCGGACGACGGGCTGCTGCGGATGCTGGGCCGAGAGCGGGACACGCTCTTCGGGATCCGCGCCCTCGTCGAGCGCGGCGGCAGCGTCCGGGTCGCCGACCCGGTGCGCCTCCTCTAGCGCGCGGCGCGCGAGATGGCCGCCGCGGCCTCGAGCACCGCGCCGACGACCTCGGGGGAGGGGCGCCGGCCGAGCCGCTCGACCGGTCCGGAGATCGAGACCGCGCCGAGCACCGTGCCGGTCGCGTCCCGCACCGGCGCCGAGAGCGAGGCGACGCCGGGCTCGCGCTCGGCCACGCTGTGCGCCCACCCGCGGCGGCGGACGTCGAGCAGCGTGCGTGCGGTGAAGCTGGCGTTGGGCAGCAGCCGGTTGACCTCCTCGACCGGCGTGAAGGCGAGCAGCGCGTGCGCCGCCGACCCCGCGGTCATGGGCAGCCGCGCGCCCACCGGGACGGTGTCGCGCAGTCCGGAGGTCCGCTCGGCCGCCGCGACGCACACCCGGGTCGCGCCGTCGCGCACGTAGAGCTGCGCGCTCTCGCCGCTCGCGTCACGCAGCGCCACGAGGTGGCGCTCGGCCACCTCGGCCAGGTCGGTGCCACCGCGGGCGAGCTCGACGAGTCCCGGTCCGGTCGTCCACGAGCCGTCCTCGGTGCGCCGCACCAGGCGGTGTCCCTCGAGCGCCACGGCCAGCCGGTGCGCCGTCGCCCGGGGAATGCCGGTGCGCGCGACGAGCTCGGTCAGGGTCGCCGGCTCCTCGGAGACGGCGGCGAGGATGGCAACTGCTTTGTCCAGAACCGCGACGGGGTTAGGCTGTCCCACACAGCAATACTGGCATCTCACTGTGTGAGACGGCTAGTCATGTCACCCCGGAGGTAGCAGTGGCCAGGACCCTGGCGGAGAAGGTCTACGACGCCCACGTCGTCCGCAGCGCCGAGGGGGAGCCGGACCTCCTCTACATCGACCTGCACCTCGTGCACGAGGTCACCAGCCCGCAGGCCTTCGACGGCCTGCGCGCCGCCGGCCGCACGGTCCGCCGTCCGGACCTGACGATGGCCACCGAGGACCACAACGTCCCGACGCTGGACATCCTCGCGCCGATCGCCGACCCGGTCAGCCGGGCGCAGGTCGAGGCGCTGCGCCGCAACGCCGCCGAGTTCGGCATCCGGCTGGCCCCGATGGGCGACCGCGACCAGGGCATCGTGCACGTGATCGGCCCGCAGCTCGGTCTCACCCAGCCGGGCATGACGATCGTCTGCGGCGACAGCCACACCTCGACGCACGGCGCGTTCGGCGCGCTGGCCTTCGGCATCGGCACCAGCGAGGTCGAGCACGTGCTGGCCACCCAGACGCTGCCGCAGTACCGGCCGAAGCAGATGGCGGTGACCGTCGACGGCGAGCTGCCGGCCGGCGTGAGCGCGAAGGACGTCATCCTGGCCGTCATCGCCCAGATCGGCACCGGCGGCGGCCAGGGCCACGTCATCGAGTACCGCGGCAGCGCCATCGAGGCGCTGTCGATGGAGGCCCGGATGACGATCTGCAACATGTCGATCGAGGCCGGCGCCCGCGCCGGGCTCATCGCCCCCGACGAGACGACCTTCGCCTACCTGGCGGGCCGTCCGCACGCCCCGGAGGGCGCCGACTGGGACGCCGCGGTCGAGTACTGGCGCACCCTGCGCACCGACGAGGACGCCGTCTTCGACCGCGAGGTGCACATCGACGCCGCGGGGCTGACCCCCTACGTCACCTGGGGCACCAACCCCGGCCAGGGGCTGCCGATCTCCGAGCGGGTGCCCGACCCCGCCGCCATCGCCGACGAGGGCGACCGCCGCGCGGCCGAGCAGGCGCTGGCCTACATGGGCCTCGAGGCCGGCACGCCGCTGCGCGAGATCAAGGTCGACACCGTCTTCCTCGGCTCGTGCACCAACGGCCGCATCGAGGACCTGCGGGTCGCCGCCGAGCTGCTCCGCGGCAAGAAGGTCGACGCCGACACGCGCATGCTCGTCGTTCCCGGCTCGGTCGCCGTCAAGGCGCAGGCCGAGGAGGAGGGCCTGGACCGGGTCTTCCTGGAGGCCGGTGCCGAGTGGCGCGGCGCGGGCTGCTCGATGTGCCTCGGCATGAACCCCGACCAGCTCAAGCCGGGCGAGCGCTCGGCGTCCACGAGCAACCGCAACTTCCAGGGCCGCCAGGGCAAGGGCGGCCGCACCCACCTGGTGTCGCCGGCCGTCGCCGCCGCGACCGCGCTGACCGGCCACCTGACCGCCCCGGCCGACCTGGAGCCGGCCCTCGAGAGCGCTGGAGTCTGACGATGGACGCCTTCACCACGCACACCGGCACCGCCGCCCCGCTGCGGCGGACGAACGTCGACACCGACCAGATCATCCCGGCCGAGTACCTCAAGCGGATCACCCGCAGCGGCTTCGAGGACGGGCTGTTCGTCGCCTGGCGCACCAACGAGCCCGACTTCATCCTCAACCAGCCGCAGTGTGCCGGGGCCACGATCCTGGTGGCCGGGCCCGACTTCGGCACCGGCTCGTCCCGCGAGCACGCCTGCTGGGCGCTGCTCGACGGTGGCTTCCGGGTCGTCATCAGCTCACGGTTCGCCGACATCTTCCGCAACAACTCGACCAAGTCGGGCCTGCTGACCGTGCAGCTGCCGCAGGCCGACGTCGAGGCGCTGTGGACGGCCATCGAGGCGGAGCCCGCCACCTCGGTGACCGTCGACCTCCAGGCGAACGAGGTCCGCTACGGCGACACGGTCGTGCCGTTCCAGATCGACGAGTACACCCGCTGGCGGCTGCTCGAGGGTCTGGACGACGTCGGCCTGACCGAGCGGCACCTCGACGAGGTCGAGCGCTTCGAGGCGGCCCGGCCGTCCTTCCTGCCGAAGGCGCTGCCCGCCCTCTGACCTCAGTGGGTGAGCTTGAGCCCGACGACGCAGCCGACGATGCCGGCCAGCAGGAGCACCCGGATCACCGACACCGGCTCGTCGCCGGCCCACATCGCGTAGCCGGCGGTCAGGGCGGCTCCGATGCCCACCCACACGGCGTACGCCGTGCCGACCTGCAGGCCGCGCATGGCGTAGGCGAGGCCGCCCATGCTGAGCGCGAGGGCTGCCGCGAACACGGCGGTGGGGGCGAGCCGGGTGAAGCCCTCCGACCGGCCGAGGGCGGTGGCCCAGACGGCTTCGAGGACGCCGGACAGGACGAGGACGAGCCAGTACACGACGACTCCTGGACGCCGTCTTGTCGCTGTCCGGGTACGGCGCACTCGTCCGGGAGTCCGGTGGCGGACCCGTTCCGAGGATGGCACACGCGGCGCCGGGCGGGCGGTGAGTCCGGCCACCACCGGCTCAGTCGGAGGGGGCGTCCGGGTCCGGCGTGAAGTCGCGGTAGTAGTCGGCGGCCAGGGCGTTCGGCCGGCCGCCGAGCGCCCACACGCTGCCCTTGGCGCACGGCGGGAACAGCCGCCCGCCGAGGCCCTCCCAGCGCACCCCGAGCGCCGTGAGCACCGACGGGATCGCGCCGCCCTGGCTGCACACGACGGTGACCCCGGGCTCGGTCCGCGGCTCCAGGAGGCGCTCGACCTCGGCCAGGCCGGTCTGCGGGTCGTCGGCGAACTCCGGCTCGCCCAGCGCGGCCAGCGGCTGCACCTCGAGGCCCAGCTTCTCTGCGAGCGGCTCGACGGTCTGGGTGCAGCGCGTGCGGGTCGCCGAGAACACCGCGGTCGGCCGGAAGTGCGGCAGCACCTCGGCCAGCCGCCGCGCCTGGCCCAGCCCCTTGTCGTCGAGCGGTCGCAGGTCGTCGTCGCCGTCCCACTCGGAGCGGCTGCCCGCACTGCCGTGCCGGACCAGCAGCAGGGTGGGTGCCCGTGGGACGTCGTCCCGGAGCGCGTCGGCCAGGACGGCGCGGTCGTGGTCGTACGTGACGACACCGGCGGCCTCCGCCAGGGGCACCCAGCGGAGCTCGTCGATCTCCCGGTTGGCCGCGAAGCTGCCGCCGCAGGCCTGCATCAGCCAGTAGTCGACCCGCTTGGGCCCGTCGGGCACCGTGTACCGGACCTGCACGCTGCGGCGGCCGAGGACGACGCCCTCCCCGGTCTCCTCCGTCACCTCGCGGACGGCGGCCTGGAGCACGTGCTCGCCGGCGTCGAGCTTGCCCTTGGGCAGCGACCAGTCGCCGTATTTCGGCCGGTGCACCAGCACGGTCTCGATCGTGCCGTCGGCGCGCGTCCGCCAGAGCACGCCACCCGCGGCCGCGACGACGCCCTCGGGGGACCGGTCAGGCAGCTCCCTCACCCGCCCGCGCCATGAGCTCGGCCTGGTAGTCCACCTCGCCGCTGCGGGTCCAGGTCGCGTCGCTGCCGAGGTGCCAGCACTTCACGTCCGGAGCCATCGAGGCGTCGAGGGCATCCTTCAGCTGCGCGCGCGCCGCCTCGTCGCAGACCCGCAGCAGCACCTCGACGCGGCGGTCGAGGTTGCGGTGCATGAGGTCGGAGCTGCCCAGCCAGAACTCCGGGTCGCCGCCGTTGACGAAGCTCATCACCCGGGAGTGCTCGAGGAACCGGCCGACGATCGACCGGACGTGGATGTTCTCGGACAGGCCCGGGACGCCGGGTCGGAGCGCGCAGATGCTGCGGATCAGCAGCTCCACCGGAACGCCGGCGATCGACGCCTCGTACAGCGCGTCGATGATCTTCTCGTCGACCAGGGCGTTGGTCTTGAACCGGATGCCGGCGGGCCGGCCCTCCTCGGCGTGCCGGATCTCGCGGCGGATCTTCTCGATCAGGCCGTTGCGGATGCCGTGCGGCGCCACCATGAGCGTGCGGTAGGTCGTCTGCCGGGAGTAGCCGGTGAGCGTGTTGAACAGGTCGGTCAGGTCGGCGCCCACGCGCGGGTCGGCGGTGAGGATGCCGAGGTCCTCGTAGAGGCGCGCCGTCTTCGGGTTGTAGTTGCCGGTGCCGATGTGGCAGTACCTCCGGATGACCCCTTGCTCGCGGCGCACCACCAGGGCCGTCTTGCAGTGCGTCTTGAGTCCCACCAGGCCGTAGACGACGTGGCACCCCGCGCGCTCCAGCGACCGGGCCCACGAGATGTTGGCCTCCTCGTCGAACCGCGCCTTGACCTCCACGAGGACGACGACCTGCTTGCCGGCCTCGGCCGCCTCGATGAGCGCGGTCACGATCGGCGAGTCGCCGGAGGTGCGGTAGAGCGTCAGCTTGATCGCCAGCACGTTCGGGTCGGCGGCGGCCTGCTCGATGAACCGCTGCACGCTGGTCGCGAACGAGTGGTACGGGTGGTGCAGCAGGACGTCGCCGTCGCGAAGGGTCGAGAAGACGCTCTTCGGGGACTCGCCCTCCGACAGCCGCGGGTGCGTGGCCGGTACGAACGGGTCGTCCTTGAGCTCCGGCCGGTCGAGGTCGTACAGCGCCCACAGCGAGGAGAGGTCCAGCAGCCCGGGCACCTGCAGGACGTCGTCCGGGTTGACCTCGAGCTCGGAGAGCAGCACCTCGAGGATCGCCGGGTCCATGGACTCCGCGACCTCCAGCCGGACGGCGGGGCCGAACCGGCGGCGCGCCAGCTCGCGCTCGAGGGCCTGGAGCAGGTCCTCGTCGCGGTCCTCCTCGACCTCGAAGTCGGCGTTGCGGGTGACGCGGAAGACGTGGTGCTCCAGCACGTCGAGCCCCGGGAAGAGCTGGTTGAGGTGCGCGGCGATGAGCTCCTCGAGCGGCAGGAAGCTGGTCGCCGCCTCCCCCTGCACGGGCACGAAGCGCGGCACGTTGTTGGGCACCTTCACCCGCGCGAAGCGGGGGGCGCCGGTGTCAGGGTCGCGCACCGAGACGGCCAGGTTGAGCGACAGCCCGCTGATGTAGGGGAACGGGTGCGCGGGGTCGACGGCCAGCGGGGTGAGCACGGGGAACACCTGGTCGCGGAAGTACTCGCGCAGCCGCATCGCCTCGGTGTCTCCGAGGTCCTCCCAGTGCACGATCCGGATGCCCTGCTCGTCGAGGCGGCGGGTGATGTCGCCGTTGAAGACGTCGGCCTGCCGCTGGACCAGCTCCTGGGTGCGCGCGTTGACCTGCGCCAGCTGCTCGCGGATGGTCAGCCCGTCGGGGGAGCGGACCGACAGCCCGGTGCTCTGCCGGCGCTTCAGCCCGGCGACCCGGACCATGTAGAACTCGTCGAGGTTGCTGGCGAAGATCGCCAGGAACTTGACCCGCTCGAGCAGCGGCAGGGTCTCGTCCTCGGCCAGCTCCAGCACGCGGGAGTTGAACTCCAGCCACGACAGCTCGCGGTTGAGGAACCGGTCGCGGGGCAGCCGCTTGCGCGCGCCGGTCGGAGCAGCCTGCAGGGCCTCGGAGGTCACGGGCTTCATCGTGCCGCACGCGGCATCCCGGCGGCTGATCAGCCGCCCGCGGCCGACCCGGCCCGGGGGGCGTCGCGGAAGGCGGCGAGCAGGTCATGGGTGTGCCGGCCCACGCCCAGCTGGACGGCGGCCTGCAGGTCCTGCTCGGTGTCCACGTCGCGCCGCAGGCCGGGCCAGTCGCCGCCGAGCTGCCGGGCGCCGCTCTCGAGATGGGCCGCCGCGGAGTCGGCCCCGAACCGCGGGTCCAGCGGCACGCCGGCCGCGGTGAGCAGCGTGGTGCCCCGGCCCTGCTCGTCCGCGACGAAGGCACGGGGCGACCCGGGCCCGGCGGCCTCGGCGGCGGCGAGCGCCGCACCGAGCTCGTCGGGGCGCAGCGCGGGGAGATCGGACGACAGCGCCGCGACCGGGCCGTCGAGCCGCGCCGCGCCGTGCACGAGTGCCGGATTGAGGCCCTCGTCCGGTTCGTCCGCGGCGGTGGTCGCCCCCAGACGCCGCACGATCCGCTCGGCGGCCGGGTCGTCGGTGACCACGAGGACGGCGTCGACGGCGGGGCAGAGCAGGGCGGCCTCGACGGTGTCGGCCAGGAGGGCGAGGACCAACTCGGCGTGCGCGACGCCAAGGCCCTGCAGTCCCGCGGTCACCGGCCGCAGCCGCGTCTTGGCGAGCGCCAGCCGCTTCGCGGGGACCACCACCGACCACTGCACGACGTCCATGCGATCACACCGGCGCAGAACTCCTGCTGTGGGAGCGAACACGCTCGGGTGACCCCGGTGGGGCAGCAGACGCCCGCGAGGGACGATCATGGGCCCGTTGTCCGTACTCGCAGAGGGGCGCCCGTGACCCAGGAGCAGCCGGCGGCCGCCGATGCGCGACCGGCGCAGCGACCGGGTGCGCGGCCGCCGAAGCGGCAGACCCGCGGGCACGTGCCGCCGGCGCTGCGGTTCGCCGTCGCGGTGATCGTGCCGCTGTCGTCCCTGCTGTTCCACCGCCGGTACCGGCACACCGAGCGCATCCCCGCCACCGGACCGGTGCTGCTCGTCGCCAACCACGTCTCGTTGCTCGACCCCTTCGCCTGCGCCCGGCTGGCGTGGGACAGCGGGCGCGTGCCGCACTTCCTCGCCAAGCAGTCGGTGTTCAAGGGCTGGGTCGGTCGCCTCCTGCGCGCGTGCGGCCAGATCCCGGTGGCCCGCTACTCCGCCGACGCGCACGAGGCACTGTCGGCCGCCCAGGCCGATCTCGCCGCAGGCAACTGCGTGGTGATCTACCCCGAGGGGTCGGTGACCCGTGACCCGGGCTGGTGGCCGATGGAGGCCCGCACCGGGGTCGCGCGGCTGGCGCTGACCACCGACGCCGTCGTCGTCCCGGTCGCGCAGTGGGGGCCGCAGCGGGTGCACGACTACCACGCGAACAAGCTGCACCTGCGGCTGCGCACCCCCGCCGACTACCTGGTCGGCGAGCCGGTCGACCTGTCCGCCCAGCGGGCAGATCTGCGCGCGGGCGGGCCGCTGAGCGCGGAGCTGCTGAGGGAGACGACCGACCTGATCATGACCCACGTGCGCAACCAGCTGGCGGAGCTGCGCGACGAGACGCCGCCGGCGACATTCCACCCCCGTCCGCCGTCGGGCCGGGCGCCGGGCGACGTCACGGAAACCGCCGCGTGACCCGGGCCGCCGTCCTCGGCGCGGGGTCGTGGGGCACCACCTTCGCCAAGGTGCTGGCCGACGCGGGGTGCAAGGCGACGCTCCTGGCCCGCCGCCCCGAGCTGGCCGAGGCCATCTGCAGCGCGCGGGAGAACGCCGACTACCTGCCGGGCATCCGGCTCCCGGACGCCGTCCTGGCCACGGCGGACGCCGAGGAGGCACTCAGCGGCGCCGACATCGTCGTGCTGGCCGTGCCGTCGCAGTCGCTGCGGGAGAACCTCGCCCGCTGGACGCCGCTGCTGCCGCCGGACTCGACGCTGCTCTCGCTGATGAAGGGCGTGGAACTCGGGACGACGAAGCGGATGAGCGAGGTGATCTGCGAGGTCACCGGAGCCGGCGCCGACCGGGTCGCCGCGCTGTCCGGGCCCAACCTGGCCCGCGAGATCGCGGAGGAGCAGCCGGCCGCCACGGTCATCGCGTGCACCGACACCTCGCGGGCCGAGGCGCTGCAGGCGGCCTGCCACACCCCGTACTTCCGGCCGTACACGAACCCCGACCTGGTCGGCTGCGAGCTCGGCGGGGCGGTGAAGAACGTGATCGCGCTGGCCGTCGGCATGTCCGAGGGGCTGGGCTTCGGCGACAACACCCGGGCCTCCCTGATCACCCGCGGGCTGGCGGAGACGGCCCGGCTCGGCCTGGCGCTGGGCGCCGAGCTGACCACGTTCGCCGGCCTGGCCGGCCTCGGCGACCTCGTCGCCACCTGCAGCTCACCGTTGTCGCGCAACCGCACCTTCGGCGAGAAGCTCGGCCAGGGGATGACGCTGGAGGAGGTCCAGCAGAGCACCCGGCAGACCGCCGAGGGCGTGAAGAGCTGCCGCTCGGTGCTGGACCTCGCCCGCGCGCACGACGTCTACGTGCCGATCACCGAGGCCGTCGTCCGCGTCTGCCACGAGGGCGTGCCGCCGGCGGCGATGGTGAAGGAGATCATGACCCGCGAGGCCAAGCCCGAATGACGGGCGCGGGCGACGGCACGCGTGCGGTGCGGGCCGGGGAGCCGCCCGCCGTCCCGGGCACCCCGCTGCGCCCGTCGCCGGTGTTCGCGGCCCCGTACCACCTCGGCGACCGGCCGCCCGGCGCGGACGGGGCCGACGGCTACGCCCGCAGCGACTCGCCCACCCTGCGCGCCTTCGAGGCCGCGGTCGGCGAGCTCGACGGCGGCTCCTGCCTGTCCTTCTCGACCGGCATGGCGGCGATCGGTGCGGTGCTCATGGCCTGCACGTCCGCCGGCGACCGGGTGGTGCTGCCGTCCGACGGCTACTACGCCACCCGCAAGCTGGCCGCCGACGAGCTCAGCCGCTTCGGGCTGCGGGTCGACACCGTGCCCACGACCGAGATCGGCGCGCTCGCGGCACGGGGCGACCTCGAGGGGACCCGGATCGTGCTGCTCGAGACGCCGAGCAACCCGCGGCTCGACGTCTGCGACGTCGCCGCTGTCGCCCGCGCCACCCGTGCCGCCGGTGCCCTGCTGGCCGTCGACAACACGACCGCCACGCCACTGGGTCAGCGCCCGCTCGATCTCGGCGCCGACCTCACCGTCGGCAGCGACACCAAGGCGCTGAGCGGGCACAGCGACCTGCTCATCGGACACGTGACCGTTCGGGACGCGGCACTGCACGAGCGCCTGCACGCGTGGCGGCACTCCACCGGGGCGCTCCCCGGCCCGTTCGAGGCGTGGCTCGCGCACCGGTCGATGAGCACGTTGGACCTGCGGCTGGCCCGGCAGGCGCAGACCGCGGCGGCCGTGTCCGACCTGCTCGCCGAGCACCCTGCGGTGCATGGCGTCCGGTGGCCGTGGCGGGCCGACGACCCCTCGTACGCGACCGCGACGGCGCAGATGCTGCGGCCGAACGGGGTGGTGTCGGCGGAGCTCGCCGACGAGGCGGCCGTCGGCCGGTTCCTCGCCGCCAGCCGGCTCTGGACGGCGGCCACCAGCTTCGGCGGCGTGCACAGCACGGTCGACCGCCGCGCGCAGTGGGGCGGGGACGACGTCCCGCAGGGGTTCTGCAGATTTTCCTGCGGGATCGAAGACACGATCGATCTGGTGTCCGACCTGGCAGCCGGGCTGGATGCCGTGTGACTCCTGGCCACGGTGGCAGCGACCCGCGTCGCGACCTCGCCGCCGCGCTCGACGCCGTCTGACGGGTTGCCGGCGGGCGCTCCACTAGGGTCGCCGCGATGAGCGGGAAGAGCGGCAAGGTGCGCGTGGCGGTCCTCTTCGGCGGTCGGAGCGTCGAGCACCCGATCTCCTGCGTCTCCGCGGGCAGCGTGATCGGCGCGCTGGACCCGGAGAAGTACGAGGTGGTCCCGGTCGGCATCGCCACCGACGGGCGGTGGGTGCTGGCCGACGAGGGACAACAGCTGAGCATCACCGACGGACGGCTGCCCGAGGTGAGCGGCGGGACGGCGGTCTCGCTGGTGGGCGACCCCGCTGCGCGCGGCCTCGCCGTCCTGGAGCCCGGCACGGCCGTGGGCCGGGTGCTCACCGAGGTCGACGTCGTCTTCCCGGTGCTGCACGGCGCCTACGGCGAGGACGGCACCGTGCAGGGACTGCTGGAGATGGCCGGCGTCCCGTACGTGGGCTCCGGCGTCTTCGCCAGCGCGGCCTCCATGGACAAGGAGTTCACCAAGAAGCTGCTGGCTTCGGCCGGGCTGCCGCAGGGCGACCACGTCGTCCTGCGGGACGGCTCGGGCGCCGTCCGCGCCGACGCCGCGCTGCTCACCCCCGCCGACCGCGAGCGGCTCGGGCTGCCGGTCTTCGTGAAGCCCGCGCGGGCGGGCTCGAGCCTCGGGATCACCAAGGTCGCCGACTGGGCGGACCTGCCGGCGGCGGTCGAGGCGGCGGCCGCGGTCGACCCGAAGGTGATCATCGAGGCCTCCGTGCCGGGCCGGGAGATCGAGTGCGGCGTGCTGGTCGGCCCGGACGGGCCCGCCGCCAGCCTGCCCGCGGAGATCAAGCTGCGGCCGGGCACCGACTGGTACGACTTCGCCGCCAAGTACCTCGACGACGTCGTCGACTTCGACGTGCCGGCCGACCTCACGCCCGAGCAGACCGCGGCGGTGCAGCAGACGTCGTGCCGGGCCTTCCAGGCGCTGGACTGCCGGGGGCTGGCCCGTGTGGACTTCTTCCTCGGCACCGACGACCAGGGCCGCGACCGGCTGATCATCAACGAGGTCAACACCATGCCCGGGTTCACGCCGATCTCGATGTACCCGCGGATGTGGGCGGCCTCGGGCGTTCCCTATCCCGAGCTGGTCGACCGGCTCGTGGCGACCGCGCTCGGGGACGCCCGGCGGTGAACTCCGGGCGGTCGGCTCGCGGAGTCCGCCCGAGGGACTAACCGCCGGGGTCGGGGTCGCGCTGCTCGAGGGTCGCCGCGATCGGCACCGTCAGCGCGGTGACGCCGGCGCTGTCGCTCTCGGCGGGCACCTGCACCTCGACGTAGACCGGCCGGTCGACCGCCGTCCACACCGTGACGTCGGGGTCGGACGTGTCGACGAACCACTGGACGCCGTTGATCTGGATCAGCCCGCTGGCGGCGGTGAAGCCCGTCGGGCGGTCGACGCCGCAGACCAGCACCGTGGGGGGCTCGCCCCACGCGTACGCGTAGGGCGTGTCCGAGTCGACCCGCCGCGACGGCTCTCCGGCCAGCTCGAGCGGCAGGTCGCCCATCAGGCCGGGGCAGAGCTCCTCGGCCTCCGGCGTCACCTCGGGGACCGGTACGGGCAGCACCGGCAGGTCGCCCCGCGGCGCTGCCGTGCCGCCCTCGACCTGCGCGGGGGGCTCGTCGTCGTCCGTCCGCCCGCCGATGACGTTCACCAGGACGACGAGCGCGACCACCACCGGCACCGCGACCGCAGCGACGAGCAGGGCCGCCCGCCGCAGGGGGTCGGGCGCGGGGGCCGGATCGGTCAGGGCGTCAGAGGTTGACGACGGGACAGGTCAGCGTGCGGGTGATGCCGTCGACCGACTGCACGCGGGCGACGACCAGCCGGCCGAGCTCGTCGACCGTCTCGGCCTCGGCGCGGACGATGACGTCGTAGGGGCCGGTGACGTCCTCCGCCTTGGAGACGCCGTCGATCTCCGCGATCGTCTGAGCCACCTGGGCGGCCTTGCCGACTTCGGTCTGGATGAGGATGTAGGCGTGGACCACGAAAGACCTTCCCTCCGGCAACTCTGCCGATACGTCGCCCCCGCCGGGTGGCGGACCGATCGGCAACCTACCGCAGCCGCCTGGACAGCCCGGTGACTCGACCTCGCCCCTTGCTCCCACGGGCGGATCCGGCCGACAGCGTCCGGACGGTGGGCGAGTTCGCCGTCATCCAGCGGGTCGTCGCCGCGGCGGGCACGGCGCGCGCCGCCGAGGTCGGCCCCGGTGACGACGCCGCCGTGGTGCGCGCGCCCGACGGCCGGGTGGTGGCGACCACCGACGTCCTCGTCGAGGGCCGGCACTTCCGGCGGGACTGGTCGTCCGCGGAGGACGTCGGCCACAAGGCAGCGGCGGCCAACCTCGCCGACGTGGCCGCCATGGGTGCCGTCCCGACCGCGCTGCTCGTCGGCGTCGCCTGCCCGTCCGACACACCCACCGCGTGGCTGGAGGGCGTCGCCACCGGGCTCGCGCAGGAGTGCTGGCCCATGGGCGCCGCCGTCGTCGGCGGCGACACGGTGGCCGCTCCGCCCGGCACGGACGCCGTCGTCCTCTCCGTGACCGCGCTCGGCGACCTGGAGGGCCGGCGGCCCGTGCTGCGCTCCGGCGCACGGCCCGGGGACGTGCTGGCGCTGGCCG
Organism: uncultured Actinomycetota bacterium; assembly: GCA_963777095.1. Taxonomy (GTDB): domain Bacteria; phylum Actinomycetota; class Actinomycetes; order Mycobacteriales; family Geodermatophilaceae; genus CAVZOY01. The sequence goes on along the minus strand of CAVZOY010000002.1, from coordinate 552,378 downwards.
GGCGGCTGGGCTGGGCGGCCTGCGGCCTGGCCGTGCTGCGCCGTGGATTCACCAGTCCCATCGCCGCCGTCGCCGCGCACCGGCGTCCGACCCCGCCGTACGCGGCCGGTCCGGCTGCCGCCCGCGCGGGCGCCACCGCGATGTGCGATGTGAGCGACGGCCTGCTGGCCGACGCCGCGCACCTGGCGACGGCCTCGGGGGTGGACGTCGACATCGACCGCGCGGCGCTGGTGCGCACGACCCTGGAACCCGACGGGCCGCTGCAGCAGGTGGCGTCCGCGCTGGGCGGGGATCCGCTGGCCTGGGTGCTCACCGGCGGGGAGGACCACGCCCTGCTGGCCACCTTCCCCGCTGGCACGGCACTACCCGATGGGTGGACGGCGATCGGCGCGGTGCGCTCGGCCAGGCAGAATCCGGCTGTGTACGTGAGCGGAAAGCCGTCGGCGGACGTGATCTCCGCCGTGGGAGCCGAGGGGGCGGGCCATGTCCACTTCGGCTGAGGTGCTGCTGCGCGACGGCGGCCGCGCCCGCCTGCGTGCCGTCGCCTACGACGACCCGGTGGCCCAGGACCTGATCGGCCGGGTGCAGCAGGAGTACGTGCTGCGCTACGGCGGTCCGGACGGGGCTGTCGTCTCGCCGGAGGAGTTCCGCGCGCCGCACGGGATCTTCCTGGTCGCCGAGGTGGACGGTGTGCCCGCAGGCTGCGGCGCCTGGCGGACCGTTGGCGACGGGCGCGCGGAGATGAAACGGGTCTACGTCGAGCCGGCCTTCCGGCGGCGGGGGCTGGCTCAGGTGCTGGTCGGGGCGCTGGAAGGCGACGCGGCACGGGCGGGTATGCGATGCCTCGAGCTGAACACCGGTCACGAGCAACCCGAGGCGCTGGCCCTCTATGCGGCGCTGGGCTACACCCCCGTGCCCGGCTTCGGCATCTACGCGTGCGAGCCGGGCGCGGTGTTCCTCGGGAAGGACCTCCCGGCGACGGGGCAGGAGGAGGGGCGGTCGTGGGCGTCGTGACCGTCTCGGCGGCGTACGGCGCCGCCGGGGCGGAGATCGCACCCGCCGTGGCCGAGCGGCTGGGGCTGCCGTTCCACGACCGGGCCATCCCGGCGCAGGTGGCCGCCCGACTCGGCGTCCCGGTGGCGGAGGCCGAGGCCAACGACGAGACCGTCGTCCGCGGGGTGTGGCGGCTGGTCGCGTCGCTGGGCACCATGCCCGACCCCGTCGGCGGCGTCCTGCCGACCTCCGTGCTGCCCGACGAGCGCGCGTACCGGCTGCAGACCGAGCGCGTGCTCGCGGAGATCGCCGAGGGCGACGGCGGGGTGGTGCTCGGCCGCGCGGCCGCGCTCGTGCTCGGCCAGCGGGCGGACACCCTGCACGTGCGGCTCGACGGTCCCGCCGAGCGACGGCTGGAGTCGGCGGTGGCCCGGTCGGGGCGGCCGTGGGAGGAGGTCCGGCGCGAGATGGAGGCCAACGACCGCACCCGCGAGGCCTACGTCCGGCACTTCTACCGCTGCGACCCGCGGGCGGCCAAGCACTACCACCTGGTGCTCGACAGCACGGCGCTGTCGGTGGGCACCGTCGTCGACATCGTCGTCGCCGCCGCCCGGGACCGCGGCATCGGCCGCGCTGAGCTCGCCGCGACAGCGGCTCGCGGAGCGCACGCGAAGGAGCCCGGAGGTCGGTGACCTCCGGGGTCTCGACGTGCGGACGGCCGGCCTGAGCCGGCAGTCAGATCAGGCGCGGACGACCTTGCCGGCGCGGATGCACGAGGTGCACGCGTTGATCCGGCGACGGTTGCCGGGGGCGATCAGCGCCCGCACGGACTGGATGTTCGGGTTCCAACGGCGCGGCGTGCGGCGGTGCGAGTGCGACACCGACATACCGAAACCGGGGCCCTTGCCACACACATCGCACACGGCAGCCACGGTGGATCACTCCCAGAGAGACGAACAGACAGGCGGGGCGGACGGACACCCGCTCGAAGACCAGGGAGGAGTCTAGCCGTTCCGCGCCGCGGATGCCGCCACCGGTCCCCGGAGGCCCGCCGGCGGGTGCCAGCGACCCTCGCAGGACAGGGTTCCGTCGGTACGTCCGGGTACCCTCCGGCCGTGCTGCGGGCGCTGGACGACGCGGCGGTCGGCCAGTGGTGCCGTGCCGCGGTCGAAGCGCTGTCCCGGGGCCGGGCGGGCCTCGACGACCTCAACGTCTTCCCGGTCCCCGACGGCGACACGGGCACGAACATGCTGCTCACGGCCGAGGCCGCCGCGCAGTCCCTGGCGTGGGGCGAGGTGCAGGACGACGCCGAGCCGGCCTGGACGCTGATCGCGCGCGGTGCCGTCCTGGGCGCCATGGGCAACTCGGGCACCATCCTCGCCCAGCTGCTGCGCGGCCTCGCCGACCAGTTGGCGCACGAGTCCACGGCCGACGGTCCGGCGTTCGCCCACGCGCTCCGCAAGGCCGCGGAGGGCGCCTACTCCGCGGTCGCCGACCCGGAGGAGGGGACCTTCCTCACAGTCGCGCGCGGCGGGGCGACGGCCGCAGTCGCCGCCGTCGACGACGGGCGCACGGAGCTCGGCGACGTGGTTCGGGCCGCCGCCGACGGCGCGCGCGCGACGCTCGAGGAGACCCCCGACCTGCTCGACGTGCTGCGCGAGGCGGGCGTCGTGGACGCCGGCGGCGCCGGGCTCTGCCTGATCCTCGACGCGCTCGTCGCCGTCGTCACCGGTGTGGAGCCGGCCCGGCCGCCGCTGCGCCCGCGCACCGCGGCCGGGCGGTCGCACGCCTCCGAGCACGCCCCGCACCAGCCGCCGCCCGGCCCCGGCAGCGAGGTGCAGTACCTGCTCACCGACACCGACGAGGGGGCGGTCGCCCGGCTGCAGGAGCGGCTGGCGGCGCTCGGCGACAGCCTCGTGGTCGTGGGCGTCGACACCCCGACCGGCCGGGAGTGGAACGTGCACGTGCACGTCGCCGACGTGGGCGCCGCGATCGAGGCCGGGATCGAGGCGGGGCGGCCGTACCGCATCTCGGTCACCCCGCTCGCGCCGATCCCTCCGCCGGCGCCGGTGCCGGGCCTCCGCGCCGTCATCGCCGTGGTGCCGGCCGAGGGCGGACTGGCCGAGCTCTTCGTCCGGGAGGGCGTGCGCGTGCTCACCAGCGGCCCGCAGGGCCTGGGCGAGGACGAGCTGCTCGCCGAGCTGATCGCCTGCGCCGCGCACGACTGCGTCGTCCTGCCCAACGACGCGACGCTGACCGCCGTGGCCGCCCGAGCGGCGACCCGGGCACGCGAGGCCGGCCGCGACGTGGCGGTGGTGCCCACCGCCTCCCCGGTGCAGGGCCTGGCCGCGGTCGCGGTCAGCGATGCCGGCCGGCGCTTCGGGGACGACGTGATCGCCATGGCCGAGGCCGCGGCCGCCACGCGCTGGGCCGAGGTCACCGTGGCCGAGCAGGAGGCGCTCACCTCGGCCGGTCTCTGCCGCCCCGGCGACGCGCTGGGCAGCGCCGAGGGTGACGTCGTCGTGGTGGGCGACGACCTCGCGGCGGTCGCCTGCGACCTGCTCGACCGGCTCCTGTCGGCGGGCGGGGAGCTGGCGACGCTGGTCGTGGGCCCCGACAGCGGGCTGGGCGACGCGGTCTGCCACCACCTCGCCGCGGCACACCCCACCGTCGAGGTCACCCGCTACGACGGCGGCCCGTCCGACGTCCCTCTGCGGGTGGGCGTCGAGTGAAGCTGGAGATGTCCACCCCGCTGGAGCGGGTGCTCGGCGCGAAGACCGCCCGCTCCATGGCCGAGTCGCTCGACCTGCACATCGTCCGCGACCTGCTCCGTCATTACCCGCGGCGCTTCGCCACCCGCGGGGAGCGGGTGGACCTCGCCGAGGTCCAGGTCGGCGACCGCGTCACCGTTCTGGGCAAGGTGCTGAGCGTCGACAGCCGTCCCATGCGCACCCGCAAGGGCCGGCTCACCGAGGTGGTCGTGGGAGACGGCGACGGGGCCGGCCGGATGAAGCTGGTCTTCTTCAACCACAGGCACAGCGCCCTGAAGGTCGGCGCGTGGGGCATGTTCGCCGGCACGGTGGGGTCGTACAAGGGCGAGAAGCAGTTCGCCCACCCCGACATGCACCTGTTCGACGGCGACAACCTGTCGGAGGACGACGACTGGGCGCGGGCGCTCATCCCGATCTACCCGGCGTCCAAGGAGGTCTCCAGCTGGGTGATCCAGCGGTCCCTGCGCACGCTGCTCGGGCCCGAGGGGCAGCTCGGCCACCTGGTCACCGACCCGATCCCCGAGGACCTCCGCACCCGCCACGGCCTGCTGCCGCTGGCCGCGGCGCTGCTCGACTACCACCGCCCGACCTCGATGGACGACGTCCAGCGGGCGCGGTACCGGCTCAAGTGGGACGAGGCGCTGGTCCTGCAGCTGACCCTGGCCGCCCGTCGCCGCGCCGCGGCCCTGGAGCCGGGTATCGCCCGACCACGCACGCAGGGTGGACTGCTCGACGCGGTCGACGCCGCGCTGCCCTTCCAGCTCACCGAGGGCCAGCGCGAGGTCGGCGAGGAGCTCGCCGCCGAGCTCGGCCGCGAGCAGCCGATGCACCGCCTGCTCCAGGGCGAGGTCGGCTCCGGCAAGACGGTGGTCGCGCTCCGCGCCATGGCGCAGGTCGTCGACAACGGCGGGCAGGCCGCGCTGCTGGCACCCACCGAGGTGCTCGCCGCCCAGCACGCCCGCGGCATCCGCGCACTGCTCGGTCCGCTGGGCCGGGCGGGGGAGCTGGACGGCGATCCCGACGGCACCCGCGTGGTCCTGCTCACCGGATCCCAGAAGGGCGCGGTCCGGCGCGAGGCACGTGCGGACGTCGCCGAGGGTCGCGCCGGCATCGTGATCGGCACCCACGCCCTGCTGCAGGAGGGCGTCGACTTCGCCGACCTCGGCCTGGTCGTCGTCGACGAGCAGCACCGCTTCGGCGTCGAGCAGCGCGACGCGCTCCGGGCCAAGGGCAACCGGCCGCCGCACGTGCTCGTCATGACCGCGACGCCGATCCCGCGCACCGTCGCGATGACGGTCTACGGCGACCTGGAGACCTCGACGCTGCGCCAGCTGCCGAGCGGCCGGGGTGGCGTGGCCAGCTCGGTCGTGCCGGCGGGGGAGAAGCCGGCCTGGCTGGACCGCGCCTGGGAGCGGCTGCGCGAGGAGGTCGCCGCCGGGCGGCAGGCCTACGTCGTCTGTCCGCGGATCGGTGAGGACGCCGGGGCCGAGGAGGAGCCGGACGACGAGGACGGCGCGCCGCCCGACGAGACCGAGCGCCGCCCGCCGCTCGCCGTCCTCGACGTGGCCGAGCTGCTGCGCGCCGGACCGCTGGCCGGGCTGCGTCTGGAGGTGCTGCACGGCCGGCTCGGCCCCGACGAGAAGGAGGCGCGGATGCGCGCCTTCGCCGACGGGGAGATCGACGTCCTCGTCGCGACGACGGTGGTCGAGGTCGGCGTCGACGTGCCCAACGCCACGGTGATGGTCGTGATGGACGCCGACCGCTTCGGCGTCAGCCAGCTCCACCAGCTCCGCGGACGGGTCGCACGGGGCAAGCACCAGGGGCTCTGCCTGCTGGTCAGCGAGGCGGCGACCGCCTCGCCGACCGGCCAGCGGCTGGCCGCGGTCGCGTCGACCTCGGACGGGTTCGAGCTCGCCCGGCTCGACCTGGAGACGCGGCGCGAGGGCGACGTCCTCGGCGCGGCCCAGTCCGGTCGCCGGAGCACGGTCAAGCTGCTGTCCCTGCTCGAGGACGAGGAGCTGATCGCGCAGGCCCGCGCCGAGGCCACCGCACTGCTGGAGACCGAGCGCGGACTGGCCGACCACCCGGCGCTGGCCCAGGAGGTGGCGGCGCTCAACACCGACGACCGCGCCGACTGGCTCGAGAAGGCATGAGAAAGGACCCTCCTGCCCCCCACCACTCGCAGGCTCGCGGCGGGACCCTGCAGGAGAGCCGTTCCAGCAGGATGCTGTCGTGACTCGACTCATCGCTGGCATTGCCGGCGGGCGGCGGCTCAAGGTGCCGCCGTCGGGCGTCCGGCCGACCGGTGACCGCGCCCGGGAGGGCATGTTCAACAGCCTCGGCACGCTGCTCGACCTCGACGGTGCCGCCGTCCTCGACCTGTACGCCGGGTCCGGGGCGCTCGGCCTGGAGGCGCTGTCGCGCGGCGCCGCCGCCGTGACGTTCGTCGAGTCCTCGCCCCGCGTCCTGCCCGTGCTCGAGGCCAACGTCGCCGCGGTCGGCCTGCCGGGAGCCCGGGTGCTGCGCGGATCGGTGCCCACGGTGGTGTCGGGTCCCGCGCCGTCGCCCTACGAGCTGGTGCTCGCCGACCCGCCGTACGCGACCACGGCCGAGGAGGTGCTCGGGGTGCTGCGCTCGCTGGTCGACGGCGGCTGGCTGGTGCCCGGCGCGGTCCTGGTCGTCGAGCGGTCCAGCCGAGGCGCGGAGGAGGAGTGGCCGACACCCCTGGTCGCACTGCGCGAGCGGCGCTACGGAGAGGCCCTGCTCCGGTACGGTCGCTTCCCGTGAGGCGCGCCGTCTGCCCGGGCTCGTTCGACCCGGTCACCAACGGGCACGTCGACGTCATCAACCGGGCCGCGGGCCTCTACGACGAGCTGATCGTCGCGGTGCTCGTCAACCCGGGCAAGGCCGGCCTGTTCGACGTCGACGAGCGCATGGACATGATCCGCGATGCCGTCGCCGGGCTGCCCAACGTGCGCGTCGACAGCTTCGAGGGCCTGCTCGTCGACTACTGCCGGGCCCAGGACGTGCCGGTGATCGTCAAGGGCCTGCGCGCGGTCAGCGACTTCGAGTACGAGCTGCAGATGGCGCAGATGAACCGCGAGCTCGCCGGGGTCGAGACCCTCTTCGTGCCGACCGCGCCGCAGGTCGGGCATCTCTCGTCCAGCCTGGTCAAGCAGATCGCCCAGTTCGGCGGGGACGTGTCCACCCTCGTCCCCAAGGCGGTCCACGACCGGCTGCTGGCCATGCGCGAGGAGAAGGCATGACCGAGCCCGTGGGCACCCGACGGTCCGGTCGCGTCGGCACGCGCAACACCGAGATCGTCTACCGCCTCTACGAGACCGTCGACGAGCTGTCCACGGTCATCGAGAACGCCCGCAGCGTGCCCATGTCCAGCTCCTGCATGGTGCCCCGCGACCACGTGCTCGACCTGCTCGACGACCTGCGCGAGTCGCTGCCCGAGGACGTCCAGTCCGCCGGCGCGATCGTCGAGCAGCGCACCGAGATCCTCCAGGCCGCGCAGGCCGAGGCCGAGCTGCTCACCCGGCGCACCCGCGCCGAGGCCGACCAGCTGCTCGCGCAGGCCGAGCGGCAGCGCGACGAGGTGGTCGGCGTCGCCCGCCGGCAGCGCGACGAGATCCTCGCTCGCGCGCAGGACGACGCCGCCGAGCTGATCGCCCAGGCCGAGCGCGAGGCGGAGCGGCTGGTCGAGGACGGCCGCCGGCACCGCGACGCCCTCGTGGCCGACGGACAGGCCGAACACGAGCGCCTGGTCACCGAGACCGAGGTCTACCAGACGGCGCTGGCCCAGTCCGACGAGCTGGGCGCCCAGACGGCGGCCGAGGTGGCCCGCATGCGCGCCGAGGTCGACGAGTACGTCGACACTCGCCTGGCCGACTTCGGTAGCACGTTGGAGCGCATGGTGCGCTCGGTCGAGGCGGCACGCAGCACCCTGCGCGCCCCCTGACCGACTGCGGGCGACCGGCCCGCTGCCGGGATCGGGTAGTCTCGATCCCTGGTCCGATCGCCGTCGGCTCCTTCCCGAGCACCGGCCGGCCCGCCTCCCGCACCCCGATCGCGAGTACTGACATGTCTGCCGCTGTTCCGCACCGCTCCGGCGCTGTGCCCGCGGGCTCCCGGCCCGCCGAGGCCCGGCGTTCCTCGGGCAACCCCTGGGTCGTGGAGCTGCGCGAGCTCGGCCGACGGGCGGGCTCGATGCAGGAGATGGACCGGACGCTGCCCGCGCCGGCGGGCTGGAAGATCGAGGTCATCGGCGTCCCCGAGGGCGCGCCGGTGCACCTGGACCTCCGGCTCGAGTCGGTCATGGAGGGCGTCCTCGTCAGCGGCGAGGTCACCGTGCCGCTGGTCGGCTCCTGCGCCCGCTGCCTGGAGGAGATCGAGGAGACCCTCGCCCTCGACGTCCAGGAGCTGTACGCCTACGCGGGCAGCACCACCGAGGCGACCAGCGACGAGGACGAGGTGCGCCTGGTCGAGGGCGAGCGCATCGACCTCGAGCCGATGGTGCGCGACGCCGTCGTCCTCAGTCTGCCGCTGGCACCGGTCTGCGACGAGGACTGCGCCGGCCTGTGTGCCGAGTGCGGTCAGCGCTGGGACGATCTCCCCGACGACCACTCGCACGAGCAGCTCGACCCGCGCTGGGCCGGGCTGGCCGACCGGCTCGCACCCGCCCCGCCACCCCCGTCCTCCCCGGGCACCCCCGGTGAGCAGAACCAAGAGGAGAACTGACCGTGGCAGTCCCGAAGCGGCGTATGTCGCGCAGCAACACCCGTTCCCGCCGGTCGCAGTGGAAGGCCACCGCGCCCGCGCTGTCGCCGTGCCCGAACCGCGCCTGCGGCCAGCTCAAGCCGCACCACGTGGCCTGCCCGAACTGCGGCCAGTACGACGGCCGCCAGGTCCTCTCGGTCTGATCGCCTCGCTGCTGAGCCGGCCGGTGGACGACGAGTCGTCGCCTGCCGGCACTGCTGTCGAACCCCCGCCCGACGGCGCGGAGTCGTCACCGGCGGGGGAGGAGCACGGCCGCCGTTCGGCGGAGTGGCTCCAGAAGGCGCTGGGACTGGCGCTGCCCGACGGGCTGCTGGCGCTGGCGCTCACCCACCGCTCGTGGGCCTACGAGCACGGCGGTGCGCCGACCAACGAGCGCCTGGAGTTCCTCGGCGACTCGGTGCTCGGCCTCGTCGTCACCGACGAGCTGTACCGCAGCCAGCCCGACCTCCCCGAGGGGCAGCTCGCCAAGCTGCGCGCGTCCGTGGTCAACATGGCGTCGTTGGCCCGGGTCGCGCGCCGGCTCGGGGACGGCGGCATCGGCCCGCACCTGCTGCTCGGCCGAGGCGAGGAGGCCACCGGCGGTCGCGAGAAGGAGTCGATCCTCGCCGACGCGCTCGAGGCGCTGATCGGTGCGGTGCACCTCGGCCTCGGCCTGGACACCGCCGCGGCGCTGGTGCACCGGCTGTTCGACCCGCTGCTGGTCGAGTCGGCCACCCGCGGTGCCGGCCTGGACTGGAAGACCAGCCTGCAGGAGCTCGGCGCCGCCCGCGGGCTCGGCGCCCCCTCGTACCAGACCGAGGACGACGGCCCGGACCACGCGAAGACGTTCACCGCGGCGGTGTTCCTCTCGGGCACCGTCTACGGCACGGGCAGCGGTCGCACGAAGAAGGCCGCCGAGCAGGAGGCCGCGGAGGCCGCCTGGCGCGCACTCCATTCGCAGGACTGATCGCCGGTGCCTGAGCTGCCTGAGGTCGAGGTGGTCCGGCGGGGCCTGGAGCGCTGGGTCGCCGGCCGCACCGTCGCCACCGTCGAGGTGCACCACCCGCGCGCCGTGCGCCGGCACCTCGAGGGCACCGAGCACTTCACCGCCGCGCTGACCGGGCGCACCCTCGCCGCGGCCCGCCGCCGGGGCAAGTACCTGTGGCTGCCACTCGCCGAACCCGACGGCGCCCCGACCGGCCAGGCGCTCGTCGCCCACCTGGGCATGAGCGGCCAGCTGCTGGTCGAGAAGCCCTCGCAGCCCGACGAGACGCACCTCCGCGCCCGCGTCCGGTTCACCGACGGTGGCCGCGAGCTGCGCTTCGTCGACCAGCGCACCTTCGGCGGGCTGGCGGTCGAGTCCGTCGGGGGCGGTGGGGCGGGTGGACCGATCGACGGCGACCTGCCCGGACCGGCTCGCGCACATCGCGATCGACCCGCTCGACGACTCCTTCGACGAGGCGGGCTTCACCGCGGCGCTGCGCCGTCGCCGCACCGAGGTCAAGCGCGCGTTGCTGGACCAGACGCTGATCGGCGGAGTCGGCAACATCTACGCCGACGAGGCGCTGTGGCGCGCGCGGCTGCACGGCTCCCGACCGACCGACAAGCTCACCCGCGCCCAGGTGCACGAGGTGCTCGAGGGGGTCCGCGACGTCCTGGGCGAGGCGCTGGCGCAGGGCGGCACGTCGTTCGACTCGCTGTACGTCGACGTCAACGGGCAGAGCGGCTACTTCTCGCGGTTCCTGGCGGTGTACGGCCAGGCCGACCGGCCGTGTCCGCGCTGCGGGACGCCGATCCGCCGGGAGCCGTTCATGAACCGGTCGAGCTACAGCTGCCCGACCTGTCAGCCTCGTCCGCGGAGGTCCCGCTCGTGAACGACGTCGTCCGCGTGGTCGCCCTGGTCTCCGGACACGTCCAGGGGGTCGGCTACCGCTGGTTCGTGCGTTCCCAGGCGCAGGCGGCCGGCCTCACCGGCTCGGCGGCCAACCTGCCCGACGGCCGGGTCGAGGCGGTGCTCGAGGGACCGGCGGACGCCGTCCGCCGCGTCGTCGCTGCACTGGAGGGCCCCCGCGCCCCTGGCCACGTCGAACGGGTGGAGACGCGGGACGAGCCCGCGCAGGGGATGTACGGCTTCACGACGCTGTGACGAAGCCGACATTCCCCGGTGAGGTGGGCGCTCCGGTTCCCGCGTTGACCACCGGGGAAAGGCCTGTCACCCTGGGGTTACCACAGCCTGCGCCGACCGTTCGCCGGGGCGCCGGGCCCATCTTCTCGCGAGTCGGAAAGGCCGCTCCTGTCATGGCCAAGGCCCTGTTCGGTCACGTCGTCGCACCCGCGGAGCTCCGAGTAGCCGAGGAGAACGCCGTCCTGCGGGCCAGGGTGCGGCGGCTGGAGCAGGAACTCGAGCAGCTGCGCGCCGAGCGCGACGCCGCGATCGCCCACGAGCTGCTGTCGCTCACCACCCAGGACAAGGCCGAGCCCGCGCTCGCCTGAAGAAGGACCTGGTCCTCCCCACCCTTCGCAGGCTCAGGGCGGGACCCGGGACCAGGCCGCTGACGGATTCGAACTATTCCGTCACAGCGCTACCACACGCCCCGCAAATGCGGGGTATTCGCCACGGGACCAGTTAGGTTTCGGACCCGTGCACCTGTCCAGCCTGACGCTCAAGGGCTTCAAGTCCTTCGCGTCCGCCACCACGCTCCGGCTCGAGCCGGGGATCACCGCCGTGGTCGGCCCCAACGGTTCGGGCAAGTCCAACGTCGTCGACGCCATCGCCTGGGTCCTGGGCGAGCAGGGCGCCAAGAGCCTCCGCGGCGGCAAGATGGAGGACGTCATCTTCGCCGGCACCGCCGGGCGCCCCGCGCTCGGCCGCGCCGAGGTGACGCTGACCATCGACAACACCGACGGCGCGCTGCCGATCGACTACACCGAGGTCTCGATCACCCGCCGGATGTACCGCTCCGGCGAGAGCGAGTACGAGATCAACGGCGACAAGGTGCGCCTGCTCGACGTCCAGGAGCTGCTCAGCGACTCCGGCATCGGCCGGGAGATGCACGTCATCGTCGGCCAGGGGCAGCTCGACGCCGTGCTGTCCGGGCGACCCGAGGACCGGCGCGCGTTCATCGAGGAGGCCGCCGGCGTCCTCAAGCACCGCAAGCGCAAGGAGAAGGCGCTCCGCAAGCTCGACGGGATGTCGCACAACCTCGACCGGCTGGCCGACCTCACCGCCGAGCTGCGCCGCCAGCTCAAGCCGCTCGGCCGCCAGGCCGAGGTGGCCCGCCGGGCGGCGACCGTGCAGGCCGATCTGCGCGACGCCCGCCTCCGGCTGCTGGCCGACGACCTGGTGCAGCTGCGCGACGCCCTGAACCGGGACGTCGCCGACGAGCAGGCCGCCCGGCAGCGCCGCGCGCAGGTCGAGGCGCAGCTGGGGACGGCGTCCGCCCGCGAGGCGGAGCTGGAGACGCGGCTGGCCGAGAGCGCGCCGCGGCTGCAGTCGGCGTCCGACACCTGGTACCGGCTCTCGTCGCTGACCGAGCGGTTCCGCGGCGTGGCCCAGCTGGCCGCCGAGCGGCACCGCCACCTGTCCGCGGCCCCTCCGTCGGCACCGGCCGGCCGGGACCCCGACCAGCTGGACGCCGAGGCCGAGCGGGTCGCCGCCACCGAGGCCGAGCTGGCCGCGGGTCTGGAGACCGAGCGGATCCGTCTCGCCGGCGCCGTCCGGGAGCGCACCGAGCTCGAGACCGCCCTGGGCGAGGCCGAGCGGGCGTGGGTCGCCGCCGCGCGGGCGCTGGCCGACCGCCGCGAGGGCCTGGCCACCCTGTCCGGTCGGGTCGAGGCCGCCCGGTCGCGCGCCGCCGCCGGTCAGGCGGAGATCGAGCGGCTGCAGCTGGCCGCCGCGGAGGCGGCCGACCGCGCCGAGGTCGCCGCCGAGCGGCTCGCCGAGCGCCGCGACACCGTGGCCGAGGAGGAGGACGCCGACCTCGCGCTGGTCGCCGCGCACGAGGACGCCGTCGCCGCGCACGCCGCCGCCGTCGCGGCCGTCACCGAACTGGTCGAGGCCGAGCGTGCCGCCGAGCGGGACCGCGCCTCCTGGCAGGCCCGTCGTGACGCGCTCGCGCTGGCACTCGCGCCGGCGGACGGTGCCGCGGCAGTGCTCGACGCGGACCTCGTCGGCGTGCTCGGACGGGTCGGGGAGCAGCTGGTCGTGCAGCCGGGCGACGAGGTGGCGGTCGCCGCCGCGCTCGGCGCGATGGCCGACGCCGTCGTCGTCACCGGCGTGCCCGAGGCCGCCGCCGCACTCCGCTACCTCGGGGACGCCGAGGCCGGCCGGACCGGCCTGCTCGTCACGGGCGGTCCGCCGCCGCTGCCCCGCGAGGGGTGGCCGGTGCTGCCCGAGGGGCTGCGGTGGGCGCTGGACGCCGTCCGTCTCCCCGACGACCTGAACCCGGCCCTCGCCCGTGCGCTCGACCGGGTCGCGCTCGTGCCCGACCTCGCCGCCGCCGTGCGCCTGGTCGGCGCGCACCCCCGCGTCCGGGCCGTGACCGCCAACGGGAACCTGGTCGGATCCGACTGGGCCGTCGGCGGCCAGCGCGAGCAGCCGGGCTCCCTGGAGGTCCGCGCCCGGGTGGACGAGGCCGAGGCCGAGTCCTCGGCCGCGGCGACGCGGGCCGCCGAGCTGGCCGATCGGCTCGCCGCCGCGCGGGACGTCGCCACGCAGCGCTCGGCCGACGTCGAGGCCGCCCTCACCGCACGGCAGGCCGCCGACCGCACCCGCTCCGCCGCCGCGGCGACGCTCGCCGAGCTGGGCGCGGCCGCACGGTCGGCCACGGCGGAGGCCGAGCGGCACGAGGCCGCGCGGGTGCGCGCCGAGCAGGCCCTCGAGCAGGCGCTCGCCGACCTGGCCTCGCTGGAGCAGCGGCTCGCCGAGGCGCAGGCCGTGCCGCTGGACGACGAGCCCTCGACCGAGGAGCGGGACCGGCTGCGCGCCGAGGTGACCGTGGCGCGTCAGGCCGAGACCGAGGCGCGGCTCGCCGTCCGCACCGCCGAGGAGCGGGCGCGCGCCCTGCACGGTCGCGCCGAATCACTGCGCCGCCAGGCCCGCCAGGAGCGGGCCGCCCGTGAGCGCGCGGCCGAGGCTCGCGCGGCCCGCCGGCGGGGCGCCGCGGTGGCCGACCGGGTGCGCGCCGACGCCGAGACCGCGCTGGTCGCCCTCACCCGCTCCGTGGAGCGCGCCGCGCGGGAACGGGACGCCCTGGCCGCGACCCGCACCGGTGAGGAGGCCGAGCTGCTGGAGGTGCGCGCGCAGGTGCGCGCCGCCACCGCGGAGCTCGACCGGCTGACCGACGAGGTGCACCGCGACGAGGTCGCCCGGGCAGAGCAGCGTTACCGCATCGAGGCGCTGGAGCAGCGCGCGACCGAGGAGTTCGGCGTCGACCTCGAGTCGCTGCTGGGCGAGTACGGCCCGGCCTCGCCGGTGCCGCCGAACGCCGCGCAGGTCGCCGAGGCCGAGGAGGCCGGCGACGAGCCGCCCGCTCCGCTGCCCTACGACCGCGGCGTCCAGGAGCGCCGGGCCGCCCGCGCCGAGCGCGACCTCGCGGCGCTGGGCAAGGTCAACCCGCTCGCGCTGGAGGAGTACGCGGCGCTGGAGGAGCGGCAGACGTTCCTCGCCACCCAGCTCGAGGACCTCAAGGCCACGCGCCGCGACCTGCTCACCGTCGTCCGCGAGGTCGACGAGCGGATCCACGACGTCTTCGCGTCGGCCTTCGAGGACGTGGCGCGGGAGTTCGAGATCGTGTTCGCCACGCTGTTCCCCGGCGGGCAGGGCCGGCTGGTGCTGACCGAGCCCGATTCCATGCTCACCACCGGGATCGAGGTGGAGGCGCGGCCGCCGGGCAAGAAGGTCAAGCGGCTCTCGCTGCTCTCCGGCGGCGAGCGCTCGCTGACCGCCGTGGCGCTGCTGGTGGCGATCTTCCGCGCCCGCCCGTCGCCGTTCTACGTGCTCGACGAGGTCGAGGCCGCCCTGGACGACGTCAACCTGGGCCGGCTGCTGACCCTGATCGAGCAACTGCGGTCGACGTCGCAGCTGATCGTCATCACGCACCAGAAGCGGTCGATGGAGATCGCCGACGCCCTGTACGGCGTCAGCATGCGCGGCGACGGGATCACCGGCGTCATCAGCCAGCGGCTGCGGGAGCTCGAGAGCGCCTGAGGCGCCGTCCTCGTCGGAACGATGTCCCCGAGGCGGGCAGACGTCCGCTGCGAACGGCGCTGAAGGACATCGTGCGGCTCCCCGTGCGTGCCTAGACCCCGGACTGCACCGCCAGGTCGACCACGAACGGCAGGTGGTCCGAGGCGCCCTCGCCGTCCAGCACGTGCGCCGAGGTGACCTCGCACGCCCGGCGAGACCCACACCTGGTCGATCCGCTTGCGGGCGCCCTTGGCCGGGAACGTGTCGCCGTGGCCGCGGTGCCAGAACCGCCAGCCGGCCTGGTCGGCGCGCTCCGGCGCGAGCTCCCACGCGTCGGTGAACCGCTCGCGCAGCGGCGCCAGCTCGGCTGCGTCCGGGCCGGTGTTGAAGTCGCCGACGACCACGCCGGTCTCCATGGAGCCGGTGTGCAGGTCGGCGAGCGCGGCGACCTGGCCGGCGCGCTCCTGCGGGGAGTTCGTGGTCAGGTGCGTGGCGGTGACCCACAGCAGCCCGCCGTCGAGCTCGACCATGGTCCGCAGCGCGCTGCGCGGCTCGCGGGTGCCCGGCAGCCGGTGGACGTCGCTGATCAGGATCGGCAGCCGGGACAGGAGCGCGTTGCCGTACTGCCGGGGTGAGCCGTCCGGACGCTGCTCGTCGATCGCCGGGCCCCAGGCGAGCTGCATGTCCAGCGCGCGGGAGAGCAGCAGCGCCTGGTCGACGTCCTCGCTGCGGTCGCCGAAGTAGCGGTCGACCTCCTGCAGGCAGATGACGTCGGCGTCGGCCGCGGCGAGGACCTTGGCCAGCCGGGGCAGGTCGTGCCGCTCGTCGCCGCCCACCCCGTGATGGGTGTTGAAGGTGACCAGCCGGACCGGGATCGGTGGCTGGTCCGGTCCCGGTGCCGGCCTGACGCCCGGAAACTCGCTCACGGAGCCACCCTCTCAGGTGGCGGTGAGCTCCAGATCGGCCACCTCGCGCAGCACGTCGAGGTCGTCCTCGTCCGTACCGGTGCCGAGCAGCCGGAAGCGGGCGTCCCGGCCCTCCAGGACCAGCTCGCCGATGGCGTTGCCGAACCACGGCCCGCCGATCTTGGTCCACTCGAGCTCGGACACCGGCACCCGCGCGAGGCGACGCAGGCCGAGGCTGATCTTCCGCGCCCACCCGCTCCAGCCGATCTTGAACCCGACGCGGATCGGGTGCGGCGCCTGGTTGTGCAGCGGCGACACGGTGAGCTGGTGCACGCGCGAGCTCAGCCCGCCCGGCTCCGTCAGCTCGGCGGCGTAGCAGTGGTGCACGTCGCCGGAGAGCACCAGGGCGGTGGCCGGTGCCGGCCCCATCTCGCCGCGGCCCAGTGCCACCAGGGCCCGGCCGAGCCGCTCGAAGGAGTTGCCGAACGCCGACCAGTGCTCGAGGTCCGCGCCCTGCCGGATGTTCTCGGCGATCTTGCCGCGCAGCCGTCCGGAGTGACGGATGCTCAGCGTCTCGTTCCAGCGCTCGACGTCGTGGATGGCGTGCGGCAGCAGCCACGGCAGCGACGACCCGAGGACGACGTGCTGCACGCCCTCGTTCACGGCGTTGCGCATGGCGGCCTCGACCCAGTCGAACTCGGCGTCGTCCAGCATCTTGCGGTCCTGCTCGTCGAGCACCCGGGCAGCGCGGCTGTCGATCATGACCAGCCGGGTGTCACCCCAGTGCCGCACGTAGCTCCACCGCATGGTGGCGGGCTCGCCGTCGGCCCGCCGGGCCAGCTCCCGAAGGAGCGGGGCGCCGTCGGCGCCGTCGAGGTCCTGCAACGCCAGCCACGTCGTGTCCTTGGCCAGCTCGTCGGGGCTGAGATTGCCCAGGTGCTGGTAGATCCAGTAGCTGGCCAGGCCACCGAGGATGCGCTCGGTCCACCAGGACTCCTGCGACACCTTGGCGCGCCAGGCCGCCGAGGTGTTCCAGTCGTCGATCATCTCGTGGTCGTCGAAGATCATCGACGACGGCACGGTCGACAGCAGCCAGCGCACCTGGGGGTCGGTCCAGGACTCGGCGTAGAGCCGGGTGTACTCCTCGAAGTCGGCCGCCTGCTTGCCCGGCGGCTTCGCCAGCGACCGGCGGCGGGCGATCCAGGCCTCGGTGCCGGGCGTCAGCTCGTCGGCGTAGACCTGGTCCCCGAGCAGCACCAGCGCGTCGGGCCACTCGTTCTCCGGCGTGCCGGCGACGGTGGCGGCGTAGACGTCCAGCGCGTCGGGCGGGATGCCGTCCGACGGCGGCGACGGTGCCCGGGGTGGCGTACCGGCAGGAGCCGAAGGCCAGCCGGAACGGCCCGGGCCCTCCCGGTGTCCGGATCCGGCTCGGCGGGAACGTGGCCAGCGGTCCGGGCCAGACGCGCTCGCCGTCCAGGTGCACCTCGTACTCCGTGGTGCTGCCGGGCTCGAGGCCCTCGACGAGCACCAGGGCGTAGTGGTGGCCGGAGACGTGGAACGTGCGGGCGGTGCGACCGAGCACCTCGACCGTGCACGGCCGGTCGGTCTCGACCCACACCGTGGCCGAGACCGGATCGACGTGCCGGAGCAAGGGTCCGAGGATCAGCGTGGGGGCCTGGTCGGGCTGAGACATGGACACAGCCTCGCGCAGATCCTTGGGAAATGGCTGGGCGGTGTCCGTACGGGTGATGCCGAGCGCGCCTGGGAGGATCCCGGCATGGAGTACGTGCTCATCGCGATCGGGATCCTCGTCGTCGCCCTCGTCGTCGGGGTCGGCCTGCTGACCAGCCGGGGACGGCGCACCACCCGACTGGACGACGACGCCGCCGCGGGCACGACGCTCACCCGGCCGCGCCCACCGGCGCCGACCGAGCGCGAGGCGCCGACCACCCCGGTGGACCAGGCGCAGCAACCGGACACCGTCCAGCCCGAGGTGGCGCCGGAGGTCGAGCTCCCGCCGGCCGAGCCGGAGCCCGGGCTGCTCCTGGAGACCCCGCCGCCCTCGGCCGGGCGGCTGGTGCGCCTGCGGTCGCGGCTGGCCCGCTCCCAGTCCTCGCTCGGCCGCGGCCTGCTCACCGTGCTGGCGCGCGAGAAGCTGACCGAGGACGACTGGGAGGAGATCGAGGAGACGCTCCTGGCCGCCGACGTCGGCGTCGCCGCCACCCAGCAGATCGTCGAGCGGCTGCGCACCCAGTCGATGGTGCTGGCCACCGCCACGGGCGCGGAGCTTCGGGAGCTGCTGATCGACAACCTCACCGCCGTCCTCGGCCCGGACCTCGACCGCACCCTCGGCACCGCCCGGCACGACGGGCGGCCCGGCGTGGTGCTGGTCGTGGGCGTCAACGGCGCCGGCAAGACGACGACGGTCGGCAAGATCGCCCGCGTGCTCGTCGGCGACGGCAAGAGCGTCGTGCTCGGTGCCGCCGACACCTTCCGCGCCGCCGCGGCCGACCAGCTGGAGACCTGGGGCGAGCGGGTCGGCGTCCTCACCGTGCGCGGGCGCGAGGGCGGCGATCCCGCGTCGGTCGCCTTCGAGGCCGTCCGCACCGGCATCGAGGGCGAGGCCGACACGGTCGTCGTCGACACCGCCGGCCGACTGCACACCAAGTCGGGCCTGATGGACGAATTGGGCAAGGTCAAGCGGGTCGCCGAGAAGCAGGCTCCGATCACCGAGGTGCTGCTCGTGCTCGACGCGACGACCGGCCAGAACGGCATCGTCCAGGCGCGGGTGTTCACCGAGGCGGTCGACGTCACGGGCGTCGTCCTCACCAAGCTCGACGGCACCGCCAAGGGCGGCATCGTCGTCTCGGTGCAGCGCGAGCTCGGCATCCCGGTGAAGCTGGTCGGACTGGGGGAGGGGCCCGACGACCTGGCGCCGTTCGAGCCGCGGGCGTTCGCCGAGGCGCTGGTGGGCGGCGACGTCTGAGCGCGCTCAGCCCGGCGGGAACGATCCCGGCGGCAGCTCCACGCCGTAGCTCCGGACGGTGATCAGCCGGTCGTCGCGGAACTCGTAGACGTCGCACGACGACACGAGCCCGACCTGGCCGTCGGCGTCGGTGTAGCGCGCGACGGTGTCCACCGCGACGCGCTCGCCGTCCGCGACGACGACGAAGCGCAGGAACTCGGCGGATCCCGCGCCCAGCTCGGCGAGCGTGGCCTCGCAGGCGTCGACCACGGCCTGCCGGCCGACGAGCACGTCCTGGCCGACCAGCTCCCAGCGGACGTCGTCGGCCAACGCGGGGTAGGCCTCGGCGAAGCGGTGCCCGGAGAAGGCCTCGGCGACGCGGCGCGGAGTGCTGCTGCTCATGGGAGCGGCAGCTTAGGGGTCAGGCGGCGTCGGCGGTCGGCACGACGTCCGACCACTTCTCCTCGATGCGGCCCAGGCGCCAGACCGCCACCGCGAGCGCCCAGGTGACGACGAACAGCCCGACGATGGCGAAGCCGACGAACCCCAGGTCGAGCGAGGCCAGCCACGCCAGCGGGCCCGCCTCGATCGAGAGCCGCTCGACCAGCAGGCCGACGAGCACGAGCGCGCCGATGACCAGCGCGACGGTGACCGACAGCACGGTGATCGTCAGGTTGTAGAAGACCTTGCGCACCGGCTTGACGAAGGCCCAGCCGTAGGCACGGGTCATCAGGACGCCGTCGGCCGTGTCGAAGAGACTCATCCCGGCGGCGAACAGCACCGGCAGCACGAGGATCGCGTACCAGGGCAGCACGAACGCGGCGGAGCCGGCGGCCAGCACGAGCAGCGCGACCTGCGTGGCGGTGTCGAAGCCCAGGCCCATGAGCAGGCCGACCGGGTAGAGGTGCCACGGCTTGCTGACCCGGCGGGTGACCCGGCCGAGCAGCCGGGCGAGGAAGCCACGGTTGTGCAGGTGGTGCTCGAGCTCGGCCTCGTCGTAGTGCCCGGTGCGCATGCGCCGGAAGACCTTGGCGATGCCCACGGCCGAGCTCAGGTTCATCACGCCGATGAGCAGCAGGAACGTGCCCGCGACCAGCGTGCCGACCAGGCCGAGCGTCTGGCTCACCGAGGAGTTCTCGTCCTGGACGACGCCGGCGACCGACCGGACGCCGGCGACCAGCAGCAGGCTGGCGAAGAAGACGACCGACGAGTGGCCGAGGGAGAACCAGAAACCGGTACTGACGGCGGGCTTGCCCTCGGCGACCAGCTTGCGGGTGGTGTTGTCGATCGAGGCGATGTGGTCGGCGTCGAACGCGTGCCGCACACCGAGCATGTAGGCGGTCAGGCCCACCCCGACCCCGAGGACGCCGGTGCTGCCCAGCTGGTATTCGGCCGGGGCGACGGCGAAGACCAGGACACCCCAGCCGACGACGTGCAGGAGGACCACGAAGGCGCTCATCGCGCCGATCGAGCGCCACTCGCGGGGACTGAAGGCGCTGCCCGCCCGGCGACGGCGCACGGGGATGCGCAGCGGAGCCGACACGGCGGGCATGTGCACGAAGGCCTCCGGAGGAGTGGGGACGTCGTCGTCCGTGGTCTGACCATCGGAAACCTTATTGCATACGAGTTGCAACTGCACATCTCTGGCAGTTGGTCGCCCATCGTGAGCGCGGGATGTGACGACGGTCATCGCAGCGGGCCGGCGCAACACGGCCGCAACGCGATGGCGGGACACGCGCACGGGAGTTCACCGCACCGAAACGTGCGGACGTCGCCGGCAGAAACACGCGGACGGCACCGT
Source organism: uncultured Actinomycetota bacterium (assembly GCA_963777095.1). Lineage (GTDB taxonomy): Bacteria > Actinomycetota > Actinomycetes > Mycobacteriales > Geodermatophilaceae > CAVZOY01. Next base: position 531,992 of record CAVZOY010000002.1, on the reverse strand, counting down.
GAACGCCGCGTCCCGCACAGGGGGGCGCCGGCCCCGCCTTCCGGGACCAGCCGGCGAACACACCGACCGATCCCGTGGCCCTGCCACACCGACACCGCCTGGAGGTTGCCGTGGACACCGGCGACACCGCGTGGGTCCTCGTCAGCGCCGCCCTGGTGCTGCTGATGACTCCCGGACTGGCGCTCTTCTACGGCGGCATGGTCCGCGCGAAGAGCGTCCTGAACATGATGATGATGAGCTTCGGGGCCCTGGCGCTGATCAGCGTCCTGTGGGTCCTGTACGGCTACTCGGTCGCCTTCGGCAACGACATCGGCGGGGGCCTGCTGGGCAACCCCGGTGAGTTCTTCGGGCTGTCGTCACTCATCGGGACCGCGGGCCTCGAGGAGGCCTTCGCACCGACCAACCTGGTCTTCACGATCCCGTCCCTGGCCTTCGTCGGCTTCCAGGGCGTGTTCGCGATCATCACCGTCGCCCTGATCTCCGGCGCCATCGCCGACCGGGCCCGCTTCGGCCCGTGGATGGTCTTCGCCGGCGTCTGGGCGACGCTGGTCTACTTCCCGGTCGCCCACTGGGTCTTCGCCTTCAACGGGGCGGAGTCCGAGACCGGCGGCTGGATCGCCAACAACCTGCTGGCCATCGACTTCGCCGGCGGCACCGCGGTGCACATCAACGCCGGTGCGGCGGGCCTGGCGCTGGCCATCATCCTGGGCAAGCGCCGCGGCTTCGGCCGCGAGCCGATGCGGCCGCACAACCTTCCGCTGGTCATGGCCGGCGCGGGTCTGCTGTGGTTCGGCTGGTTCGGCTTCAACGCCGGCTCGGCACTCTCGGCCAACGGTCAGGCCGCCGAGGTCTTCGTGACCACGCTGGTCGCCACGGCCGCCGCGGCCCTGGGCTGGCTGCTGACGGAGAAGATCCGCGACGGGCACGCCACCTCGCTCGGTGCGGCGTCCGGCGTCGTCGCCGGCCTGGTCGCCATCACCCCGGCCTGCTCCTCGGTCACCCCGATCGGCGCCATCTTCGTCGGCGCGATCGCCGGCATCCTGTGCGCCCTGGCGGTGGGTCTGAAGTACAAGCTGGGCTACGACGACTCGCTCGACGTCGTCGGCGTCCACCTCGTCGGTGGGCTCTGGGGCACGCTGGCCGTCGGGCTCTTCGCGTCGGCGGCCACCACCGCCGGTGTCGACGGCCTCTTCTACGGTGGCGGTCTCGACCAGCTCTGGCGCCAGGCCGTCGGTGCCGGCGCGGTGCTGGTCTACTCGCTGGTGCTGACGTTCATCATCGGCTTCGTCATCCAGAAGACCATCGGCTTCCGGATCACCGAGGCCGACGAGGTCGCCGGCATCGACAACGTGGAGCACGCCGAGTCCGGCTACGACTTCACCAGCCTCGGTGGCGGTAGCGGCTCCGCGCTGTCGCAGGCCACCGGTGTGGGTACGCCGGTCAAGACCACGGAAGGGGTCCGGGCATGAAGCTCATCACCGCCATCGTCAAGCCCTTCAAGCTCGACGACGTCAAGAACGCCCTCGAGCTGATCGGCATCGCCGGTCTGACCGTGAGCGAGGTCCAGGGCTTCGGCCGTCAGCGGGGCCACACCGAGGTCTACCGCGGGGCTGAGTACCAGGTGGACTTCGTGCCCAAGGTGCGGATCGAGGTCGTGGTCGGCGAGATCGAGGCCGCCCGTGTCGTCGACGCCATCGTCGAGGCCGCCTCCACGGGGCAGATCGGCGACGGCAAGGTCTGGGTCACCACGATCGACGAGATCGTGCGGGTCCGCACCGGCGAGCGCGGGGACGACGCGCTGTAAAAGGACCCTCCTGCCCCCCGCCACTCGCAAGCTCGCGGCGGGACCCTGCAGGAGGGCCGGACGCTCGGCCTGCTGAGCACGTCCGTCGGCCGGGGTGGTGGGCCTTCCACCGCCCCGGCCGTCGGCATTCCGAGGGGCCGGCGCCGGCTCCCGGGGCGGGACACTCGAACCGACGGAGGGGGAGACGTGCCGGACCTGCAGGGCCTGCCGGGGATGACCCGCGAGGAGCGGGTGGCCGCGCTCGACACCTGGCTGGGGGACGTCCTCGCCGACGCCGTGGCCGGCACCCCGCCGCCGAAGCGGCGCAGGAACGGTCCGCCCCCGCGCACCGGCACCGACGGCCTCGCGCTCGTCGCGGTGGGCAGCCTGGGCCGCCGGGAACCCGCGCCCTACGGCGATCTCGACCTCGTCCTCGTCCACGAGGACCGGCCGGAGATCGCGGCGGTCGCCGACGCGCTCTGGTACCCCATCTGGGACGCCGGCCTGCGGCTGGACCACTCGGTGCGTTCGGTGACCGAGGCGGTCGGCGTCGCCGGCACCGACGTCAAGGCCGGGCTCGGCCTGCTCGACGCCCGCCTCGTCGCCGGCGACACCGCTCTCGCCGCCTCGCTCCGGACGGCGACCCTGGCCGGCTGGCGCTCGTCGGCCTCGCGGCTGCTGCCGCAGCTCCGCGACCTGCGCCGCGACCGCGCGCGCCTGGTCGGCGAGCTCGCCTTCCTCCTCGAGCCCGACCTCAAGGAGGCCTACGGCGGCCTGCGCGAGGGCCAGGTCCTCCGCGCGGTCGCGGCCGCCCAGCTGGCCGACGAGCCGGGCACGGAGGTCGAGCAGGCCTACGCGCTGCTCCTCGACGTCCGCGACGAGCTGCGCCGCCGCGCCGGCCGCGCCACCGACGTGCTCGTGCGCCAGGAGCAGCGCCCGGTCGCCGAGGCCCTCGGGGTCGCCGACGAGGACGCGCTGCTCCGCGAGGTCAGCAGAGCCGGCCGGCGACTGGCCTTCGTCGCCGACGAGACCTGGCGACGCGTCGAGGCGGCGCTCGTCCGGCGGCCCCGTGGCCGCTACCGACGGGTGCGCCGCGAGCCGCTCGCCGACGGCGTCGTCCGCCAGGGCGACGAGGTGGTGCTGGCGCGCGATGCCCACCCGGCCGCCGACCCGGGGTTGCTCGTCCGGGCCGCGGCCGCCGCGGCACGCGCCGACCTCCCGCTGTCCCCGTACACGCTCAAGGTGCTCGCGGTGCACTCGCCGCCCCTGCCCGAGCCGTGGCCGGCGGAGGTGCGCTGGTCGTTCCTCCGGCTGCTGGCCAGCGGCCGGCCCGCGGTCACGGTCCTGGAGCAGCTCGACCAGGAGGGTCTGCTCGACCGGCTCCTGCCCGAGTGGGAGCGCGTGCGGTCGCTGCCGCAGCGCCACCCGTGGCACCGCTTCACCGTCGACCGGCACCTCGTCGAGGCGGCGGCCGCGGCCTCCGAGCTGACCCGCGACGTCGACCGGCCCGACCTGCTGCTCGTGGCCGCGCTGCTGCACGACATCGGCAAGGGCTGGCCGGGCGACCACAGCGTCGTCGGCGAACCGGTGGCCGCGCGCATCGCCCAGCGGATGGGCTTCGCCGAGGCCGACGTCGCGATCATCGCCTCGCTGGTGCGCCACCACCTGCTGCTGCCCGACACCGCCACCCGCCGCGACATCGACGACCCGGCGACGATCGACCGCGTGGCCGCGACGATCGGCCCCGACCCGGCGGTGCTGCAGCTACTGCACGCACTCGCCCAGGCCGACGGCGCGGCGACGAGCACGTCGGCGTGGTCGCCGTGGAAGGCCCACCTCGTGGCCGCGCTCGTCGCCCGCGTGCAGGGCCGGCTCGGCTCGGCGCCTTCCGGCGACCAGGAGCCGGTGCTGGAACCGGTGCTGGAGCCGACCCCGCCGCAGGTCACCGCCCAGCTGCCCGACGCCGACCTCGGCGCGGTCACCGTCGGCATCGAGGACGTCGCCGACGGCCAGCAGGTGACGATCGGGATGCCCGACCGCCAGGGCGTCTTCAGCCTCTGCGCGGGGGTGCTCGCGCTGAACCAGCTCGACGTCCGGGCCGCCAAGGTCTCGTCGGCCGACGGTCGCGGGATCGCGGTCTTCGCGGTCCGGCCGCGGTTCGGCCGGGCTCCGGTGCCGCAGATCCTGGCCGATGGGGTGCGCGCCGCCCTCGACGGTACGCTCCCGCTGGCCGACCGGCTCCGTCAGCGGGAGCTCGACTACCGCCAGGACGGCGTCCGGTCGGCGCCTCCGCGCATCTCGTGGCACGACGCCGAGGTCAGCGGCGACGCCGCCGGCATCGTCGAGGTGCGGGCGGGGGACCGGGCGGGCCTGCTCTACCGCCTCACCGCAGCCCTGGCCGGCGAGGGCCTCGACGTCACCGAGCGCCCGGGTGGAGACGCTCGGGGCCGACGCCGTCGACTCCTTCTACGTGTGCGCCCCCTCCGGGACGCCGCTGGACGCCGCGCAGCGCGCACGGGTCGAGCGGGCACTGGTCGAGGCGGCGACGGGCGCGGTGCCGGCGCCCGTGCACGCCGGCGCCGAGGGCGACACGCCGGGCTGAGATCCGCGGTTCTGTCAGAACCGCGTGTTCTGGTGGAACCCGATCGGGACGGAACGGTCCCACCTGACGGGAGGGGTCCGCGTGGACGACCACCAGTGGCCGTGCCCGGCCTGCGGCGACGAGCGGGCGTTCGTGCAGCCGCCGTGCGTCGACGGGCACACCGACGACGGCGGCGAGTGCCCGGAGTGGGCCTGCGCCGACTGCGGCACGGCGGTCTTCATCGGCGAGGTGGCCTTCTCGCCGATGTCGATCCAGGTGCGCGCGGCCTGAAGCGCCGTCGGCTCGCCTGGATACCCTGGAGTCAGGTGGCGCGCGCGGCGCGCCCGCTCCGCTGCCCCTGACTTCTAGGACGTGTTGTGTTCGAGACCCTCTCCGACCGGCTGGACAAGGTCTTCACCGGTCTGCGCGGCAAGGGCCGGCTCAGTGACGCCGACATCGACGCCACCGCGCGCGAGATCCGCATCGCCCTGCTCGAGGCCGACGTCGCCCTGCCGGTGGTGCGGTCGTTCATCACCGCCGTCAAGGAGCGCGCCCAGGGCGCGGAGGTCTCCCAGGCGCTGAACCCGGCGCAGCAGGTCATCAAGATCGTCAACGAGGAGCTCATCGGCATCCTCGGCGGCGAGACCCGCCGGCTGCGCTTCGCCAAGCAGTCGCCGACCGTGATCATGCTGGCCGGCCTCCAGGGCTCCGGTAAGACCACCCTCGCCGGCAAGCTCGGCCGCTGGCTCAAGAGCCAGGGCCACACGCCGCTGCTCGTCGCGGCCGACCTGCAGCGGCCCAACGCCGTCCAGCAGCTGTCGGTCGTCGCCGGCCAGGCCGGCGTCGACGTCTACGCGCCGGAGCCCGGCAACGGCATCGGCGACCCGGTGCGCGTGGCCGCCGACTCGATCGACCACGCCCGCCGCACCATGCACGACGTCGTCGTCGTCGACACCGCCGGCCGGCTGGGCATCGACGCGGAGCTGATGGCGCAGGCCGCCGCGATCCGCGACGTCGTGCAGCCCGACGAGACGCTGTTCGTCGTCGACGCGATGATCGGTCAGGACGCCGTCACGACGGCGACCGCCTTCCAGGAGGGCGTCGGCTTCTCCGGCGTCGTCCTGACCAAGCTCGACGGCGACGCCCGCGGTGGTGCCGCGCTGTCGGTGCGGCACGTGACCGGCCAGCCGATCATGTTCGCCTCCACCGGCGAGAAGCTCACCGACTTCGACGTCTTCCACCCCGAGCGGATGGCCTCCCGCATCCTCGGCATGGGCGACATGCTCACGCTGATCGAGCAGGCCGAGCAGACCTTCGACGCCGAGCAGGCCGAGCGCATGGCCGGCAAGCTCGCCTCCCGCGAGGGCTTCACGCTCGAGGACTTCCTCGAGCAGATGATGGCGATCCGCAAGATGGGCCCGATCGCGAACCTGCTCGGCATGCTGCCCGGCGCGGGCGCGATGAAGGAACAGATCAAGAACATCGACGACCGCGACCTCGACCGGACGGCGGCGATCATCCGGTCGATGACGCCCGAGGAGCGGGTCAACTCCAAGATCATCAACGCCTCGCGGCGGGTGCGCATCGCCAACGGCTCCGGCGTCAGCGTCACCGACGTCAACCAGCTGCTGGAGCGCTTCGTGCAGGCCCAGAAGATGATGAGCCAGATGGCCGGCAGCATGGGCCTGCCGGGCATGGGCCCGATGTCGAAGAAGCAGCGCGGCCGCCAGATGCAGGCGCAGTCCAAGAAGGGCAAGAAGGGCAAGGGCAAGGCGAAGGGCGGCCCCGCGCGCCGGCCGATGGGCGCCCCCGGCCTGCCGCCGGGTGCCGGCTTCCCGGGTCAGGGCGGCCTCCCCGGTGGTCTGCCCGGCGGGATGCCCGGCCTGCCGCCCGGCCAGGGGCTGCCCGACCTGACCAAGCTGCAACTTCGACCAGTTCAAGGACGAGCGGCCGGGCCGGTGACGGCCGCGGAGCTGCCGTCGCTGCACCTGTCCGGGGTGGTGCTGCCCGACGGCGAGCACCGCGACCTGTGGGTCCGCGACGGCCTGCTGACGGCGGAGCCGGTCCCGGGCGCCGAGACGGTCGCCCGCGACGCCTGGCTGCTGCCGGGGCTGGTCGACGCGCACTGCCACATCGGCCTGGGCTTCGGCGGCGTGCACGTGCCCGACCTGCCGGGGCTGCGCGAGCAGGCGCTGGTCGACCGCGCCGCCGGCGTGCTGGCGCTGCGCGACTGCGGCTCCCCGGTCGACACCCGCGCGCTGGACGACGAGCCAGACCTGCCGCGGATCATCCGCGCCGGCCGGCACCTGGCGGCCCCCCGCCGGTACATCCCCGATCTGGCTCATCGAGCTGGAGCCCGAGGCGCTGGCCGACGAGGTGCGGGTGCAGGCCCGCCGCGGCGACGGCTGGGTCAAGCTCGTCGGCGACTGGATCGACCGCGAGCGTCGGCGACCTGGCCCCCGAGTGGCCGGCCGACGTCGTGGCCGCGGCGATCGCGGCCGCGCACGAGGAGGGCGCCCGGGTCACCGCGCACACCTTCGGCACCGACGCGCTGCCCGGCGCTGATCGGCGCCGGCATCGACTGCATCGAGCACGGCACCGGGCTGACCGAGGAGCTGATCGGCGAGATGGCCGCCCGCGGCACCGCCGTCGTCCCGACGCTGGTCAACGTCGCGCACTTCCCGGAGTTCGCCGCGGCGGGGGAGAAGCGGTTCCCGACCTACGCCTCGACGATGCGCCGGCTGCACGCGTCGTCGGGCGCCGTGGTGCGAGCCGCCTACGACGCCGGCGTGCCGGTCTTCGCCGGCACCGACGCGGGCGGCGGGATCGCGCACGGGCTGATCGGCGACGAGGTCCGGGCGCTGCACGCCGCCGGACTGCCGCGCGAGGCGGCGCTGGGCGCGGCGTCCTGGGCGGCACGCTCGTGGCTCGGGCTGCCCTGCATCGAGGAGGGCGCCCCGGCCGACGTCGTCGTCTACGACGCCGACCCCCGCGCCGACCTCGACGTGCTCGCCCGTCCGGCGCGGATGATCCTGCGCGGCCGCGTCGTCGCCTGAACTCGATGTTGATCAGGTGACCTGATCATCGGGCGGCCTGGCTCAGCGTCGACAATGAGTCAGGAACCCGTCGGGTGAGCCAGGACCTCACCAGGTGAGCTAGGACGTCGGCGGACCGAGCTCCAGGGTCACCGACGTCCCACGGGCGGACGACGCCACCTGCAGCGCACCGCCGGACGCCTCGGCGGTGCGTCGGGCGATGTCGAGCCCCAGACCGGTCGACCCGCCGCCGCTCCGGCCGCGCTCGACGGACGCGGCGTCCAGGCCGGGACCCGCGTCGGCGACCGTGACCAGCGCGCCGCCGCCGTCCCGGGGCCGCACGTCGACGGACAGGCCGGTGCCGTCGGGGGTGTGCGCGAAGACGTTGCCGAGCAGGGCGTCGACCGCGGCGGCGAGGTCGTCGGCCGACACCCGCACCGGCAGCGGCCCGTCGGACCGGCCGAACCGCACCGGCCGGCCCTCGTCCTCGGCCAGCGCCGACCAGAACGCGACGCGGTCGGTCACGACGGCCGCGGCGTCGCAGCCGGTGCCCAGGCCCTCGCGCACCGGGCGCCGCGCCTCGGCGATGACCGCGTCGACGGTGCGGTTCAACGCATCGACGTCGTCGAGGATCCGCTCGCGCTCGGCCGGGCCCAGTCCCTCGGCGTCCAGGCGGAGGGCGGTCAGCGGGGTGCGCAGCCGGTGCGCCAGGTCGGCGGCCGCCTCGCGCTCGGCGACCAGCAGCTCGCCGATCCGCCCGGCCAGCCGGTTGAGCGCGTCACCCACGGCGCGCACCTCGGGCGGCCCGTCCGGGGTGGCCCGGGCGGAGAGGTCGCCGCTGCCCAGGCGGTGCGCCGTGGCCGCGAGGTCGGTGACCGGCCGGGTGAGCGAGCGCGCCAGCCGGTCGGCGATCAGCAGCGCCAGCACCAGGAGGACCACCCCGAGGCCGGTCAGCACGGCCCAGGTGCGGGTCACGCCGGCCCGCAGCAGCTCCCGTGGCACGAAGACCTCGACGACCGCCGTCCCGCCCGGGCGGTCCACCGGCTGGATCAGGCGCCGCCCGTCGTCGGACTCCTCGACGACGGGGCTGTCCGGCGGCGTGACGGTCGTGCCCCGGCTGCCGAGCCACGTCGTCCCGTCGGTCCAGAGGACGCCGACCTCGGTGCCGCCACCGAGGCCACCCAGGTTGGCGGCGACCTCGTCCTGCCCGTTCGAGGCCGACGGACGGCAGCAGGAACTGCAGCTGCGCCTGCGCGGTGTCGACAGCGCGGGCCTCGGCGACCCGGGCGACCAGGGACGCGGCAGGCAGCAGGAAGGCCAGCAGCACGATCGACGTCGTGGCCGCGACCAGCAGGGTGATCCGGGGTCTCACGACTCGGGCTCGGCCAGCCGGACGCCGACGCCCGCGGACAGTCTGCAGCAGCTGGGCGCCGTCCGCCCGAGCTTGCGGCGCAGCCAGGACAGGTGGACGTCGACCGTCTTGTCGGAGCCGCCGTACGGCAGCTGCCACACCTCGGCGAGCAGCTCGCGCTTGGACACCACCGCGCCGGCGTGCGCGGCCAGGTGCGCCAGCAGGTCGAACTCCTTGGGGGCGAGCTCGACCGGGCGGCCGGCGTAGCTGACCCGCCGGCTGCGCGGGTCGACCGTGAGTTCGCCGACCGTCAGCGGCGCGGCAGCGCCGTCGGCCGCGGCGCTGCGCCGCAGCACCGCCCGGATGCGGGCGTCGAGCTGCTCGGTGCTGAAGGGCTTGAGCACGTAGTCGTCGGCGCCGGCGTCCAGCGCACGGACGACGCTGCCGTCGTCGTCGCGTGCCGTCGCCACGATGACCGGCACCGCCGACACCGCCCGCAGCATGCGCAGCAGCTCGCCGCCGTCCAGGTCGGGCAGCCCGAGGTCGAGGACGACGAGGTCGGGCCGCTCGTCGACGGCCTGCCGCAGACCGGCCATGGCGGTGCCCGCCGAGCTCACGGCGTGGCCTCGCTCGCGCAGCGCGCGGATCAGCGCGGTGCGGATGCGTTCGTCGTCCTCGACGATCAGCAGCTGGGCCACGCCTGCGGACGCTAGCCGCCGCAGCCGCCGGACCGGCCGACCCTGCGCCGTGCCTTGACCCTTCCTTGGGATGCTCTTAACCGTGGCGACCGCAGGCTCTGCCCCATGAAGCGCACCCTCCTCCTCGGAACCGCATGGACCGCCTCGGCGGCCTCGGCGGTCGGGCTCGGTTTCCTCGCGGTGTCCCTCGTCGACGCGTCGGCGTCGCCGGGCACGGTCCCGCTGTCCGCCACGTCGTCGCCGAGCGCGTCGGCGGAGCCGACGGCGGCTACCTCCGGCACGGCGGCCGGCACGAAGGCCACGGTGGCCGGCACGGTCAGCGCCTCCTGCACCTCCGACATGCCGCGCGTCTCCGGGGCGCCTGCCACCGGCTGGTGGATCGACGACTCGGACGACTCGGACGAGCCCGGCGAGGTGGAGTTCGAGGACGGCACCCGCAAGCTCGAGGTCCACGTGACCTGCGTCGACGGGAGCCCGGTCTTCTCGGTCGAGGGTCCGCGCGCCGACAACAGCGGTGGCAGTAGGGACGACGACTCCCCGGCTTCCTCGTCGCCGGCCTCCTCCTCGCCGGCGGGTGCGACGACCGACGCCCCCGACGACTCCGACGGCCGGAACGGCGGCGGCCACGGTTCCGACGACGGTCCCGGTGACGACTCCGGCCGCGGGTCGGACGACTCCGGGTCCGACGACTCCGGCTCCGGCAACTCCGGCTCCGGGTCGGACGACTCCGGCGCTCGGCGACGACTCCGGCTCCGACGACTCGGGCGGCTCCGGCTCCGACGACTGACCTGTCCCCTCGAACCCCCGGGCGCCGCTCACCCCCAGGAGCGGCGCCCGGCTTCGTCCTCGGGGGGCCGGATATCGGTTCGACCCGCCTGGGAGACTCCTTCCGTGCTGTTGAGGATGTCCACGCTGTTCCTGCGCACCCTGCGCGACGACCCGGCCGACGCCGAGGTCCCCAGTCACCGGCTGCTCGTCCGGGCCGGCTACATCCGCCGGGCCGCGCCCGGCGGGTTCACCTGGCTGCCGCTGGGCTACCGCGTCTTCCGCAACGTCGAGCGCGTCGTCCGCGAGGAGATGGACGCGATGGGCGCGCAGGAGGTCCAATTCCCGGCCCTGCTCCCGCAGCGAGCCCTACGAGGCGACCGGCCGCTGGACCGAGTACGGCCCCAACCTCTTCCGGCTGCAGGACCGCCGGGGCGTCGACCACCTGCTCGGCCCGACGCACGAGGAGATGTTCACCCTCCTGGTCAAGGACCTGTACTCGTCGTACAAGGACCTGCCGCTGTCGCTGTACCAGATCCAGACCAAGTACCGGGACGAGGCACGGCCCCGCGCCGGGCTGATCCGTGGCCGCGAGTTCACGATGAAGGACAGCTACTCCTTCGACGTCGACGACGCCGGGCTGGACCGTTCCTACGCCGCCCACCGCGACGCCTACATCAGGATCTTCGACCGGCTCGGCCTCGACTACGTCATCGTCTCGGCGATGTCGGGCGCCATGGGCGGCTCCAAGAGCGAGGAGTTCCTGCACCCGACCGCGGATCGGCGAGGACACCTTCGTCCGCTCGCCGGGGGGCTACGCGGCGAACGCCGAGGCCGTCACCACCGTCGTCCCCGAGAAGATCCCGCTCGACGGCCTGCCGGAGGCGCACGTCGAGGACACCCCGGACACCCCGACCATCGAGACGCTGGTCGCCGTCGCCCGGCAGCTGTTCCCCGATGCCGGCTACACGGCGAAGGACACGCTGAAGAACGTCGTGGTCACGCTCGTCCACCCCGACGGCAGCAAGGAGCCGCTGGTCATCGGGCTGCCGGGCGACCGGGAGGTCGACGCCAAGCGGCTCGAGGCGCAGGTGCGCGCCGGCCGAGGTCGTGGCCGTTCACCGAGTTCGAGCAGCACCCGCTGCTGGTCAAGGGCTACATCGGCCCGCAGGTGCTCGGCTCGGACTCGAAGACCGGCATCCGCTACCTGGTCGACCCCCGCGTGGTCGAGGGCACGCGGTGGATCACCGGCGCCAACGAGCCCGGCAAGCACGTGTTCGACCTGGTGGCCGGCCGCGACTTCGGCTGGGACGGCGTCATCGAGGCCGCCGAGGTGCTGGCGGGCGACCCGGCCCCCGACGGTTCGGGGCCGCTGGAGCTCGCCCGCGGCGTCGAGATCGGGCACATCTTCCAGCTCGGCCGCAAGTACGCCGAGGCGCTGGACCTCCAGGTGCTCGACGAGAACGGCAAGCTGGTCACGGTGACCATGGGCTCCTACGGCGTCGGCGTCTCGCGCGCGGTGGCCGCCATCGCCGAGTCGACGCACGACGAGCTGGGCCTGTGCTGGCCGCGCGAGGTCGCGCCGGCCGACGTGCACCTGGTCGCCACGGGCAAGGACGCCGCGGTCTTCGAGGCCGCGGCCGCGCTGGCCGACGAGCTCGTCGCCGCAGGGCTGACCGTGCTCTACGACGACCGGCCGAAGGTCTCGCCCGGCGTCAAGTTCAAGGACGCCGAGCTCCTGGGCATGCCCACGCTGGTCACGGTCGGCCGTGGCCTGGCCGAGGGCGTCATCGAGGTGCGCGACCGAGCGTCCGGGGAGCGCACCGAGGTGCCGGTGGCCGAGGCGGCGTCCCGCGTGCTCGCCGAGGTCCGCGGCTGAACGGCGCGTTCGCACCGTTCCACCGGGCGGCCGGACGGCGCCCCCGCGCCGTCTGGCACAATGGCGGGTCGAACACGGCGGTGGGCGGCCCTCTCACCGTTGCCGGCCGTGTCCCTCGCTCCGCCCCGGCGTAACCCCACGCGTCGCTCCGGCGAGCACCACGTCCGAAAGTTCGAGGAGTAGACCACCCACCGTGGCCACCAAGATCAAGCTCATGCGCCTGGGCAAGATGCGCGCGCCGTACTACCGCATCGTCGTCGCCGACTCCCGCACCAAGCGGGAGGGTCGTGTCATCGAGACCATCGGCAAGTACCACCCGAAGGAGGACCCCTCCTTCATCGAGGTCGACACCGAGCGCGCCCAGTACTGGCTCGGCGTCGGCGCGCAGCCGACCGAGCCCGTGGCCGCCATCTTCCGGGTGACCGGTGACTGGCAGAAGTTCAAGGGCGAGGCCGCTCCTCCGCCCATGAAGGTCGCCGCTCCGAAGCCGGACAAGAAGGCCCTCTACGAGGAGGCCGTCCGCGCCGCCGGTGGCGACCAGCCCGCCGAGGGCGCCACCACGCCGAAGAAGAAGGCCGCACCGAAGAAGGCCGCCGCCGAGGCGCCGGCCGCCGAGGCGCCGGCCGCCGACGCTCCGGCCGAGGCCGCTGCCGAGGCGCCCGCCGCCGAGGAGAAGCCGGCCAAGAAGGCGGCGAAGAAGGCCGCCGAGGCCCCGGCCGATGCTGCCGAGGCGCCGGCCGAGACCCCCGCCGAGTAAGACGTGCTCGAAGACGCGCTCGAGCACCTGGTCAAGGGCATCGTCGACCACCCCGAGGACGTCCAGGTCGACATGCTGTCCGGCCGACGTGGCAAGACCCTCGAGGTCCGCGTGCACCCCGACGACCTGGGCAAGGTCATCGGTCGCGGCGGTCGCACCGCCAAGGCGCTGCGCCAGGTGATGACCGGTGTCGGGGGACGCGGCCTCCGGGTCGACGTCGTCGACACCGACGGTCGCTGACGACCGTTCACTCCGCCCGCCCGTTGAGCGCACCGCACGACTCCGCCCCGGACACCGTGGTGGTCGGCCGCATCGGCCGGCCCCACGGTGTCCGCGGTGAGGTGACCGTCGAGGTGCGCACCGACGATCCCGACCTGCGTTTCGTGCCCGGGGCTGTGCTGCGTACCGACCCCGCGGACCGTGGTCCGATCACGATCACCCGCGCCCACTGGCACGGCACCACGTTGCTGCTCAGCCTCGAGGGTGTCGACAGCCGTGAGGCGGCCGAGGCCGTCCGCAACACCGAACTCCTCGTCGACGTGGCCGATCTTCCCGAGATCGAGGACCCCGACTCCTTCTACGACCACCAATTGGTCGGTCTCACCGCCCGGCTCCCCGACGAGTCGGTGCTCGGCGAGGTGACCGCCGTCCGCCACGAGGCGCAGGACCTGCTCGTCGTCCGACGGCCGGACGGCGGCGAGCTGCTCGTGCCCTTCGTGGCCGCGATCGTGCCGACCGTCGACGTCGCAGGCGGTTTCGTCGTGGTCGACCCGCCCGAGGGGCTGCTCGAGCTGTGAGCGCCTACCGGGTCGACGTCGTCACGATCTTTCCCGAGTACCTGGCGCCGCTGCGCCAGTCGCTGCTGGGCAAGGCCGCGGAGCGCGGACTGGTGGAGGTCGCCGTCCACGACCTGCGGCAGTGGACCGACGACGTCCACCGCACCGTCGACGACGCTCCCTACGGGGGCGGTCCCGGCATGGTGATGCGCGCCGAGCCGTGGGCCCGCGCCCTGGAGGCCGTGCGGCCGTCGGGCACCCGGCTCGTGGTGCCGACACCGGCGGGGGAGCGGTTCACCCAGACCACCGCCGCCGCCTGGGCCGGCGAACCCGGCCTGGTCTTCGCCTGCGGCCGGTACGAGGGCATCGACCAGCGCGTCGTCGAGTGGGCCCGGGAGACGGGCCCGGTTTCCGAGGTCTCCCTCGGTGACTACGTGCTCGCCGGTGGGGAGTCCGCCGTCCTCGTCATGGTCGAGGCGGTCACCCGGCTGCTGCCCGGCGTCGTGGGCAACCGCGAGTCCGTCGAGTACGACTCGCACGCCGACGGCCTGCTCGAGGGCCCCTCGTACACCCGGCCCGCATCGTGGCGCGGGCACGACGTCCCCGAGGTGCTCTTGTCGGGGGACCACGCGGCGATCGCCCGCTGGCGGCGTACCGAGTCGTTGTGCCGCACCGCCGCCCGGCGTCCCGACCTCCTGGCGGCGCTGCCGCCCGAGACCCTCAGCGAGGCCGACCGCGCGGTGCTCGAGGGCGAAGGCTGACCTCCTCCCCGCTGGTCCGCCATGCTGTGGTCATGACGCGGGGGCCACACGGCAACAGCAGCCGCGCGTACCTGCGCGACTTCCTGGTCCGCGCCGCCAGCACCGTGGAGCCGGGCGAGCTGGTCCTGGACGCCGGCGCGGGGCGGGCGCAGTACCGCGGCCTGTTCGCGCACGCCCGCTACGAGACGGCCGACTTCCTGGCGGTGCCGCGCAAGAACTACACGACACCCGAGTACGTCTGCGACCTGACCGCGATCCCGGTCGAGGACGGCCGCTTCGCCCACGTGGTGTGCACGCAGGTGCTCGAGCACCTCCCCGAGCCTGCGGCGGCGCTCGGCGAGTTCCACCGGGTGCTCCGGCCGGGCGGCCGGCTGTGGCTCACCGCGCCGTTCTTCTACGGGGAGCACGAGCGTCCGTACGACTTCTTCCGCTACACGCAGTACGGCCTGCGCCACCTCATCGAGGGCGCCGGGTTCACCGTCGTCGAGCTCCGGTGGCTGGAGGGCTACCTCGGAACGCTGAGCTACCAGGCGAAGGTGATGAGCCGGGCGCTCCCGACGGACCCCGACGCGTGGGGCGGGGGAGTCCGCGGGCGGGCCAGGGCGCTCGTGGCGTGGGGCGCGGGGCGCCTGGCCGGCTACGCGTCCGGCCGGCTCTCGGAGCTCGACCGACGCCACAAGTTCGTCCGCCACGGGCTGCCGAAGAACTACGCGGTCGTCGCCACCCGGTGAGAGCCGGACCGATCGTGCGCCCTGAGGCGTTCGCCACCTGCACCGCCGCCCGCCCGGGCCCGATGCGCACGGAGGCGCGCCGGTGTGGCACAGTAGAGAGCTGCTGCGGACCGTCGGCGAGCGCCGACGCCGGGCTCGTGCCCGAGCCGCAGCCCCCCGGACGGACAGCCGGGGAGCACCGCTGTCCGCACCGACGACACACACGCTACGACTGAGGACTGCCGACGATGAACACCCTCGACGCACTCGACGCCGACTCGCTGCGCGACGACATCCCGGGCTTCCGCCCCGGGGACACCGTCAAGGTGCACGTCCGCGTCATCGAGGGCAACCGCTCCCGCATCCAGGTCTTCCAGGGCGTGGTCATCCGCCGCCAGGGCGGTGGCATCCGCGAGACCTTCACCGTTCGCAAGGTGAGCTTCGGCGTGGGCGTGGAGCGCACCTTCCCGGTGCACACCCCGGTCGTCGAGCGGATCGAGGTCGTCACCCGCGGTGACGTGCGTCGCGCGAAGCTCTACTACCTGCGCGAGCTGCGCGGCAAGGCCGCCAAGATCAAGGAGAAGCGCGACACCGTCGCACGCTGACAACTCGGCCGCCGGTTCCCCGGCTGCCGACCGGCGGGTCCTCCGCGCCGTACGCTGCTCCTGATGAGCAGTGACCGGCCCGGGGGGCCCGCCGACGTCGTTCCGGGGGACGCCGGGGATCCCGGGGATCCGGACGCCCGCGCCGGGGAGGCCGTCCCGGCCAGCCGCTACTCCCGCCGGCTGCGGCGCAAGGAGCAGGCGGCCAAGAAGGGCTCGCTGCTGCGGGAGCTGCCGGTTCTGCTGGTGATCGCCTTCCTGCTGGCGCTGCTGGTCAAGACGTTCCTGGTGCAGGCGTTCTTCATCCCCTCGGGGTCGATGGAGCAGACCCTGCACGGCTGCCCGGGCTGCACCGGTGACCGTGTCCTGGTGAACAAGGTGCCGTACTGGTTCGGGGAGCCCGAGCCTGGCGACATCGTCGTCTTCAAGGGGCCCGACACCTGGTCGCCGGAGATCGACGTCCAGGAGCCGTCGAACTGGGTGACCGGCGTGCTGCTGTGGCTGGGCCGCACGGTGGGTGTGGCGCCGCCCAGCGAGGACGACTTCATCAAGCGGGTGATCGCGACCGAGGGCCAGACCGTCGAGTGCTGCGACGGCGAGGGCCGCGTGACCGTCGACGGACAGCCGCTCGACGAGCCCTACATCTACGAGAACACCCCGATGAGCGACCGCGCCTTCGGGCCCGTCACCGTGCCCGACGGCCGGCTCTGGGTGATGGGCGACCACCGGTCGGCATCGGCCGATTCCAAGGCGCACATCGACGACAAGTACTCCGGCACGGTGGGCGTCGACGACGTCATCGGCAAGGCCTCGGTCATCGTCTGGCCGCCCAGTCGAATAGGCCTGCTCGACGACCCCGACATCCAGGGTGTCGACGCCGCCGCGGCGACCGTCCCCGGCGTCGTCGGAGCCCCGGCCGTGGCCGGTCTGGTCACGCCCGGCGCGGCCGGCGCGGCGCTGACCGTGCCGATCGCGGTCTGGCGCCGACGGCGTCGCTGACCCCCTCTCTCACGAGGATCGGTCGCTGCGCCATTCCCTGAATGGGTGACGTCGGCGCGGGAGTGGCGCGAAGTCGCGCAATTCTCTGTCTCCGCTCCAGTGAAGAAATCTGCGAAAAGTGTTCAAGCAATGCAATCACTCATCCGATGGAGGTGGTGCAAGCATTCCGCTTCTCGATTTGGAGTCAGCTGTGTCCGCACCCCTGGCGAGCAACGCCCGCGGCGTCACCCGCGTGCTCCTCCTCGCTGACGCTCCCGTCCTGCGCCGCGGCCTGGTCAGCATGATCAACGAGACCGCCGGCATGCAGTCCGTGGGTACGCCGGGCGAGCTGCGCCGCGCCCTGACCCTCGTCGAGTCCGCCCGCCCCGACGCCGTCGTGGTCGAGCTGGGCTCCGGCCGGGCCGCGACCCTGAACGTGTGCCGCGATCTGCGCCGCCGCTTTCCGCGGGTGGCGATCGTGGCCCTCGCGACCAGCGAGGACCCCGCCGTGGTCAACGAGGCCATCGCCGCCGGCGTCCGCGGGTACCTCATGATCAACACGTCACCGACCCTGCTCGGCTGGGCCATCCTGGCCGCCCGCGCCGGCCGCGTCGTCGTCGACCCGCAGATCCGCCGGGTCGAGCCGTCGGCCGTGCCGCTGGCCAAGCCGTTCACGCCGGAGGTCCCGCTGACCCGCCGCGAGTCCGACGTCCTGGACGAGCTGCTGCAGGGCCAGTCGAACCGCCAGATCGGCAAGAACCTGTTCATCAGCGAGGACACCGTCAAGTCCCACGTCAAGGCCATCCTGCGCAAGCTGGGTGCCCGCGACCGGGCCCACGCGGTCTCCCTCGTGCTGTCGGGCCGGAACAGTGGCGGCGGCGCCTGCACCTGCGACCACTCGATGACCTCCGCGGAGCTCTGACCCCGCTCCGCCGGGTTCCTGCGCACCGGGCCGGTCCTCCTCCGGGAGGGCCGGCCCGTTGTGTTCCGCGGGGGAGGGTGTCCCGCTCGGCCGTGTCGTCCGGAGGTCGTAGATTCGGACGGCGATGGCCCCCCTCTCCGTCCGTCCCACCCGCTCCGAGCGGGACGCCGCACTCTCCACCGCCGGCCGCGGTGCACCGCCCGACGGCGACCGCCTCTGGCACCTCGAGCGCTCGCTGCGCCGGCGCGGGTTCGCCTCGGTCGCCGGTGCCGACGAGGCCGGCCGCGGGGCGTGCGCGGGCCCGCTCGTGGCGGCTGCCTGCGTCCTGCCCGCCGGACGGCGGGGGCGCGTGCCGGGTCTCGCGGACTCCAAGCTGCTGACGCCGGCCGCGCGGGAGCGCGTGTACGCCGAGGTCGTCGAGCGGGCGGTCTCCTGGTCGGTGGTGTCGATCCCGGTCGAGGAGCTCGACGCCCGGGGGATGCACGTCACCAACCTCGAGGCGCTGCGCCGTGCGGTGATGACGCTGGACCCGGCGCCGGAGTACGTGCTGACCGACGGCTTCCCGGTACCCGGGCTGGCCCGGCCCGGCCTCGCGGTGTGGAAGGGCGACCGGGTGGCCGCCTGCGTCGCCGCGGCGTCCGTGCTGGCCAAGGTGACGCGGGACCGCATGATGCTCGAGCTGCACGAGACGTGGCCGGAGTACGACTTCGCCGTCCACAAGGGCTACATCACCGACGAGCACAGCGCCGCCCTCGACCGCCACGGCCCCTGTCCGCAGCACCGGCATCGCTTCGTCAACGTGGCCCGCGCGCGGGATGCCCACGCCGCGCGGGCCTCCCGGCTGACCGGCCCGGGCGGGATGGTCGATGATGGGGCCATGAGCGAGGTCCGACCGAGAGCTGAGCGCGACACCATGAGCACCGAGGACCTCGAGAAGTACGAGACCGAGATGGAGCTGCAGCTCTATCGCGAGTACCGGGACATCGTCCGGCAGTTCACCTACGTGGTGGAGACCGAGCGCCGCTTCTACCTCGCCAACGCCGTCGACCTGCAGGTGCGGGAGGCCGGTGGCGAGGTGTTCTTCGAGCTCAAGCTGTCCGACGCCTGGGTGTGGGACATGTACCGGCCGGCGCGGTTCGTGCGCAACGTGCGGGTGCTGACGTTCAAGGACGTCAACGTCGAGGAGCTGGACAAGCCCGACCTCGAGCTGCCGGACGGTCCTCGGCTCGGCTGATCCCCAGGTCGGACGTCGGTCGCTCCGGTAGCGGTACGCGACGGTGCGGCCCCGGCGGGTGCGCACCACGCGGAGCGACCGCCGCGGGGGGCCCTCGCCAGGACGTGTGCTGGTTGTAGACGGTTCCGGACCTCCCTAGCTTCGCGCGGTCCCAATCGCCCGACGAGGGAGATCCTCATGCGCACTGCCCGATTGCTGGTAGGCATCGCCGCCCTGGCGGCGCCCGTCGCCCTGGCCGGACCCGCGGCCGCGGATTACGTGCCGGCCGCACTGCGCCGTGCCACCCGACATCGACCTGTCCCAGTACAACGTGATCATCGGGACCAACGCGTCCGAGACCATCCGTGGCACCGAGGGTCCGGACTTCATCTGTGCACGGCTCGGGAACGACACGATCTTCGCCGGTGGCGGGAACGACCTCATCCTGGCCGACACGACGACGTTCTTCGGCAACCTGGACGCGCCCGGTGGGAACGACGTCGTGTTCGCCGGAGCCGGGAACGACGAGGTCCTGCCCGGCCCGGGCAACGACCGCGTGTACGGCAGCTACGGCATGGACTTCCTCGCCCTGGCCGTCGGCGACGACTACGGCGACGGCGGCCCGGGCGCCGACGTGATCATCGGCGGCTTCGGCCGCGACACCGTCTCCGGCGGGGACGGCAACGACGAGGTCGCCGGCGGGCCGGACAACGACGTCGTCTACGGCGGTCCGGGCAACGACGCGCTCTACGGCCAGCTGCCGCCCGGACCTCCGCCGCCCCGTGCCGGTCCCGCCGGCGCCGCGACACCTGCAACGGCGGCAGCGGCACGGACACCGGCGTGGAGTGCGACATCCGCCAGTCGCTGTAGGCGCCGAGCTCCGTTCTCCACAGGGCGATCCGCTCTCCACAGATCCGTCCGGCGGCCCCCGTGGCCCCGCCCCGCCCGCGAGGGTCGGTGCGTGACCACCTCGACCGACCGGCTCGGCGTCCGTGGAGAGCGGATCGCCGCCGCCTTCCTCACCGACGCGGGCCTGCGCGTCCTCGACCGCAACTGGCGCTGCCGCGAGGGCGAGCTCGACCTCGTCGCCCGCGACGGCGACGCGCTCGTCTTCTGCGAGGTGAAGACCCGCCGGGGTATCGGCTACGGGCACCCGGTCGAGGCGGTGACGTACGCCAAGCAGCGCCGGCTGCGCACCCTCGCGCAGCGCTGGCTGGCCGCGCACGACGAGCACGCGCCCGACCTGCGCTTCGACGTCGTCGGCGTGCTCCTGCGCGGCGACGGCCCCGCCGTGGTCACCCACCTGCCCGGGGCGTTCGCGTGACCGTCGCCCGCACCTGGTCGGTCGGGCTGACCGGCATGTACGGCGCGATGGTCGAGATCGAGGTCGACATCGCCCAGGGCGTCCCGGGGGTCACCCTCGTCGGCCTGCCCGACGCCGTCGTCCGGCAGTCGGTCGACCGGGTGCGTGCCGCGATCGCCAACACGGGCGGCACGTTTCCGTACCGCAAGATCACCATCGGTCTCTCGCCGGCGTCGATGCCGAAGCAGGGGAGCGGCTTCGATCTCGCGATCGCCGTCGCGGTCCTGGGCGCGGCGGGCGCCGTCGCCCGGGAGACGCTCGACGACGTCGTGCTGCTGGGCGAGCTCGGCCTCGACGGCGCGCTGCGCGGCATCCGCGGCGTCCTCCCGGCGGTGCTCGAGGCGGCGCGCGCCGGTCACCGGCGGGTCGTCGTGCCGCAGGCGAACGCCGACGAGGCGGCGCTGGTCGACCGGATCGAGGTGCTGCCCGCTGCGGGCCTGAGCGAGGTCGTCGCGCACCTGCGGGGCTCCCGGCTGCTGCGCACCCACCGGCGGGGCGAGCAGCCTCCGCCACCGCCGGGACCCGACCTCGTCGACGTCGTCGGCCAGGCTTCGGGACGTCGCGCCGTCGAGGTGGCGGCCGCGGGCGGGCACCACCTCTACCTGGCCGGGCCGCCCGGTGCGGGCAAGACGATGCTCGCCGAGCGCCTGCCCGGTCTCCTTCCGCCGCTCGACGAGCGGGCCGCGCTCGAGGTCACGGCCATCCACTCCATCGCCGGCACCCTCCCGACCGGCGCGCCGCTGCTGACCCGCCCACCGTTCGAGGCGCCGCACCACTCGGCGACGAGGACCGCGCTCGTCGGCGGCGGATCGGGGGTCGTCCGCCCCGGCGCCGTGTCCCGGGCCCACCGGGGGGTGCTCTTCCTCGACGAGGCACCCGAGTTCCCGGGTTCGGTGCTGGAGAGCCTGCGGCAGCCGCTGGAGAGCGGCGCCGTGACCATCGACCGTGCCGGTGTCTCCGCCACGTTCCCGTGCCGCGCCCAGCTCGTGCTCGCGGCCAACCCGTGCCCGTGCGCCACGGCGGCCGGTGACACGGCGTGCACCTGCAGCCCGCGTGACCGGCGCCGGTACCAGGCCCGGCTGTCCGGCCCGTTGCTCGACCGCATCGACCTGCGGGTGGAACTGCCCGCGGTGCGGCGGGCCGCCTGGCTCGACGCCGCCGCGCCACCGGAGTCCACCGCCGACGTGGCCCGCCGGGTGCGGGCGGCCCGGGCGGCGGCCGCCGAGCGGCTGCGGGGAACCGGCTGCACGACCAACAGCGACGTCCCAGGGCCCCTCCTGCGCGAACGCTGGCGGGTGCCACGGCGCTCGCTGGCGCTCGCCGAGCGGGCGCTGGAGCAGGGCGCCCTCTCGGTTCGTGGCTTCGACCGGGTGCTGCGGGTGGCGTGGACGCTCGGCGACCTCGCGGGCCGGACGGTGCCCGGTGACGACGAGATCGCCGAGGCGCTCGGCATGCGGCTGCACCGGGTGGCGGCATGACCCTGACGGGGCCGCCGGTCCCTTGCCGCGAGGAGCCTGCGGGCGCGACGGCGGCACCCGAGGTCCGGCGGGCGAGGGCCTGGCTCAGCCGTGCGGCCGAGCCGGGCAGCGTCGACCTCTGGCGCCTGGTGGAGGACGTCGGACCGGTCGAGGCGGTGCGCCGGCTGCGGGCGGGCACGGCGGGGGAGCGGCTGCGCGGCCTGGTCGGTGCGCGCCGGGAGGTGGACAGATCGCTGGACGACCTGCGTGCCGCCGAGCGGTGCGGCGCGCGGCTGGTGGTTCCCGAGGACGACGAGTGGCCGGCGTTCGCCATCCATGCGCTGGCGCTGCGTGCGGCCGAGGAGCCCGAGCAACCGAAGGGCCAGACGATCCGGACGGAGGCGCTCATCCCGCCGCTGGCGCTGTGGGTGCGCGGCACCCCGCGGCTGGACGAGTTCACCGACCGGTCGGTCGCTCTGGTCGGTTCGCGGGCGTCCACGGCGTACGGAGAGCACGTGGCGGCCGAGCTGGGCCACCAGCTGGCCGAGCGGGGCTGGACGGTGGTATCGGGCGGCGCGTACGGGATCGACGGGGCGGGGCACCGGGGCGCGCTGGCCGCCGGCGGGCCGACGTTGGCGATCCTGGCCTGCGGCGTCGATCGCGCGTACCCGGCCGGGCACGACGCGCTCTTCGCCCGCATCGCCGCCACGGGCCTGCTCGTCAGCGAGTGGCCACCGGGGACGGCGCCGCACGGGCACCGCTTCCTCGTCCGCAACCGGCTGATCGCCGCCCTGTCCCGCGGCACGGTGGTGGTCGAGGCCGCTGCCCGCTCCGGTGCGCAGGCCACCGCCCGGCGGGCGCAGAAGCTCGGCCGGACGGTCATGGTCGTCCCGGGGCCGGTCACCTCGGCGATGTCGGTCGGCTGCCACGAGCTGCTGCGGGACACCGGCATGGAGGCCGTCCTGGTGGCGAGCGCGGCCCACGTGATCGAGACGGTGGGCGCGATCGGTGCCGACCTCGCCGACCCCGCGCCGAGACCGGTCACCGCCCGCGATGGCCTGTCCGACCTCGCCGTCCGGGTGCTCGACGCGTGCCCCGTCCGCAACGGCGTGCCTCCGGAGCGGCTGGCGCACGTGGCCGGATGCGACGTCCTGGAGGTGCTGCGCGTGCTGCCGCAGCTGGAGATCGCCGGGCTGGTGCAGTGGACCGGCACCGGCTGGCGGCTCACGCCCCGGCCGAAGAAGACGGGTGCGCCGTGACCCTCGGCCGGACTCTCGCTCCGTGCGCCCGGCGCGGCTGCTTGACCGCCGCGGCGCCGCACCGGAGGTTCTGCGCGTGCCCGAGACCACCGCCGACGTCCGCGCGGCGCTGCCGCCGGCGCTGGCGGAGGCGCTGGAGGGCTACGAGGCGCACCTGCGGTCGCAGCGGGACCTGTCGCCACACACCGTCCGCGGTTACGTCACCGACGCCGTCTGGCTGCTCGACCACCTCGCCCGCCGCGGCGGCGAGCAGCCGCACGATCTCGATCTGGCCTCGCTCCGCAGCTGGCTGGCGCAGGGACGAGCCCGCGGGCACAGCCGCGCGACCACCGCCCGGCACTCCGCGTCGGCCCGGTCGCTGACCGCCTGGTTCCGCCGGTCCGGTCTCACGCCCGAGGACGTCGGCCTGCGGCTGGTCACCCCGAAGGCACGCCGGCCGCTGCCCGACGTCCTCGCGCCCGACCAGGCCCGTGCGGCGGTCGAGAGCGCGGCCACCGTCGACGAACCGGTCGGGCTCCGCGACGCCCTCGCCCTCGAGCTGCTGTACGCCGGCGGTATCCGGGTGAGCGAGCTGGTCGGCCTGGACGTCGACGACGTCGACCGGGGTCGGCGGCTGCTGCGCGTCCTCGGCAAGGGGCGCAAGGAGCGCAGCGTTCCCTACGGCCTGCCGGCGGAGGCGGCGCTCGACGCCTGGCTGACCCGAGGCCGTCCCGCGCTCGTCACCCCGTCGTCGGGTCCGGCGTTGCTCCTGGGCGTGCGCGGTGGCCGGCTGGACCCCCGGGAGGCCCGCCGCATCGTCCACGCAGCGGTCGGCTCGGTGCCGGGGGCGCCCGACATCGGCCCGCACGGACTGCGGCACTCGGCCGCGACGCACGTGCTGGAGGGCGGCGCCGACCTCCGGTCCGTCCAGGAACTGCTCGGGCACGCTAGCCTCGCGACGACGCAGATCTACACGCACGTGACGGTCGAGCGGCTCCGTGCGGTGCACGCGCAAGCGCATCCGCGGGCATGAGTCGGCGACGGTGCGGGCAGTGATGGCGGCGTGCTCCGAGGTCCGGAGACCGCGGCAGGACGAGGAGCAGGACGTGCCTGAGGCGACCATCCACCACATCGACGATCGCGACGAGGACACCGATGCCGCGATCGCCGAGCTCTGGGCGCGGTACGTCGAGAACCGCGCCCCCGAGCTCCGCGACCGGCTGATCCTGCACTACGCGCCGCTGGTCAAGTACGTCGCCGGCCGGGTCGGCAGTGGTCTGCCCGCCCACGTGGAGCAGTCCGACCTGATCTCCTACGGCACGTTCGGGCTCATCGACGCCATCACCCGCTACGAGCCCACCCGCGAGGTGAAGTTCGAGAGCTACGCGATGGCGCGCATCCGGGGCGCGATCATCGACGAGCTGCGCAACACCGACTGGATCCCGCGGTCGGTGCGCATGAAGGCCCGGCAGTTCGAGCGGGCCACCGCGGAGCTCGAGGCCAAGCTGCAGCGGACGCCGACCGAGGAAGAGATCGCCGACGAGATGGACATGGACGTCGAGGACGTCCGCAAGTTCCTCGGCCAGCTGTCCCTGGTCAACGTGGTCGCCCTCGACGAGATGCTGAGCGACGACGACGGCGGCGGCTCGCCGCGCCTGGTCGACACCCTCAAGGACACGTCGGCCCTGGACCCGCAGGCCATGGCCGAGCACGGCGAGGCGCGGCAGCTGCTGGCGCGCGCCGTCGAGCAGCTGCCCGAGCGGGAGAAGGTCGTCGTCAGCCTCTACTACTTCGAGGGCCTGACCCTGGCCGACATCGGCCGCGTGCTCGGGGTGACCGAGAGCCGCATCTGCCAGCTGCACACGAAGGCCGTCCTGCACCTGCGCACCAAGCTCGCCGACATCGCCTGAGGTGCCGGACGACCACGCCATCGAGCTCCGCGTCGGCGACGGTGACCAGGAGCTCGACGCCGAGCTGAGTCGCGGGCTCGACGCCTACAACGTGCCGGCGGCCGGCGTCGGTGACCAGCGCGAGCTCACCGTCCAGGCGCGCGACAGCGACGGTCTGCTGGTCGGTGGGCTGAGCGGCTGGACGTGGGGCACCTGCGCCGGAGTCGCGATGCTCTGGGTGCGCGAGGACGCGCGGAGCGCCGGCTGGGGCAGCCGGCTCCTGGCGGCGGCCGAGGAGGAGGCGATCGCCCGCGGGTGCGAGCAGGTGGTGCTGTCCTCGTTCACCTTTCAAGCGCCCGACTTCTATCGCCGGCACGGCTACGTCGAGACCGGGCGCACCGAGGGGCTGCCGGTAGCCGGCATGGCGGACGTCCACTTCCGCAAGCCGCTGGTCGGCTGAACGCCCGGTCGTCCGACGGGCCGGGATCTCTACGGGGTCAGCGCCGCACAGAAGTCGGCCAGGTCGAGAGACTGCCCGACGTATGCGACGTCGAGCAGCTCGCCCGTCTGCGGGTCGAACGTCAGGACCTTCCGGCCGATGATCGAGTTGCCGAACTCGCGGCCGGTGATCGTGAACGTCACCGTGCCGTCGTCCCGGTAACGCGCGGCGTAGTGACCGCGCTCGACGAAGCTGAGGGACTTCTCGTCGGAGCTGAACGTGATGTCGGTGCGGAAGGTCTCCAGGTAGCCCATTCCTGACGGGCTGCCACCCTCCGCGAACCACATCTCCACCCCGTTGATGTGGACGGCGGAGTACACGGTGAACCCGCACGCCGCCGTGAGGATGTCGTCGACCGTCGGGGCTCGACGATCTCGAAGGGCGTCACTCGTCGGCTGCTGGCCCTCGGCCAGGGCCGGTGCCGCCGGGGCCGCCAACAGCAGGCCACCCGTCAGAGCGGCGACGATGCGGGGTGTCGATCTCATGGGGGTGCCTCCTGGTCGGTGCTGGTGCGCGCGAACGCTAGGAGCGCCCAGGAGGTCATCCCACCGAGCTGACCCGCGGGAGGACTGCGGAAAACACGGTAGGGAGCCGGTGCTCGCTGGCGACCGCCGGACGTCAGTACAGCGGCAGCAACCGCACCCGCGGCGTCGCCAGCAGCGCCAGCGGGTCGAGATAGTCCTCGCCGCGTCGCAGCCCCCAGTGCAGGCAGGCGGCGGCGGGGCAGCCGGCGTGGCCGGCCACCAGAGAGCCCAGCGGCGAGCCCCGCGCGACGGCCTGCCCGGCGCCGACCGACGGGTCCACCGGCTCGTACGTCGTCCGCAGCCCGCCGAGGTGGTCGACGCTGACCACGGGTCGCCCGGCCACCATGCCGGCGAAGGCGACGACGCCGTCCCCGGCCGCCAGCACAGGGCCGCCCGGTGCGCCCGCGAGGTCCACGCCGCGGTGCCCCGCGGCGTAGCGGTGCGGCAGCACGTCGAACGGCCGGCTGACGGCGGCGCCGGGCAGGGGAGCGGCCCACAGCACGGTGCCCGCGGGCACGGCCGGCTCGGCGAGCGCGCCGGCCGGGGCGAGCAGCCCAGACCGCGGCGACGAGGGACCAGGACGACGGCTCGGTTCATGCAGCCACCCTGGCGCCGACAGCGGCCGGAACAGCCCGGGGCGGGGCATCTGTGGACGGCCGCGACCGTGGGGAAGCGGTGTCCGCGGGTCGCGTATGCTCTCGGGTGCGATCCGTCCCGACGGATCGACTTCGCGCGTCCCCCACCCGCTCCGCGAGCGGGTCAGTCGCCACCTCGGTCCCCGCAAGGGGTGTGTGGCGCTGTCGGACGCCAGGGCGGCCACCACCCGGTGCGCTGCGACAACCGAGGAGCGCGGCCGGCGGCCGCGCGCAGAACAGAGAGGCTGCGATGGCAGTCGTCAGCATGAAGCAGCTGCTCGACAGCGGCGTCCACTTCGGGCACCAGACCCGGCGTTGGAACCCGAAGATGAAGCGCTTCATCTTCACCGAGCGCAACGGCATCTACATCATCGACCTGCAGCAGACGCTGGGGTACATCGACTCGGCCTACGAGTTCGTCAAGCAGACCGTCGCCCACGGCGGGTCGATCATGTTCGTCGGCACCAAGCGGCAGGCCCAGGAGGTCATCGCCGAGCAGGCCCAGCGGGTCGGCATGCCCTTCGTCAACCAGCGCTGGCTGGGCGGCATGCTCACCAACTTCCAGACCGTGCACAAGCGGCTCCAGCGCCTCAAGGAGCTCGAGGACATGGAGCAGACCGGCGTGCTGGTCAGCCTGTCCAAGAAGGAGCAGCTGGTCCTCAGCCGCGAGAAGGCCAAGCTCGAGCGCAGCCTCGGCGGTATCCGCGACATGCAGAAGGTGCCCAGCGCCGTCTGGATCGTGGACACCAAGAAGGAGCACATCGCCGTCGGCGAGGCCCGCAAGCTGGGCATCCCGGTCGTCGCGATCCTCGACACCAACTGCGACCCCGACGAGGTCGACTACAAGATCCCGGGCAACGACGACGCCATCCGCAGCGCCGCCCTGCTGACCCGCGTGATCGCCGACGCCGTCGCCGACGGCCTCATGGCCCGCTCGGCCGCGCAGGCCAACGCCGGCCGTGAGGACGGCGCCCCGGCCATCGGCGGCGACGAGCCGCTGGCCGACTGGGAGCGCGAGCTGCTCACCGGCGGCACCGCCGAGGCCGCTGCGGCCGAGACCGCCGCCGCCCCGCCGGAGACGCCGGCCGAGGCTGCTCCGGCCGAGACCGCCGCCCCGGCCGAGGCGCCGGCCGAGGCGCCGAACGTCACCGCCGACGAGGTCGCCCCCGTCGAGGGCGCCCCGGCCACCGGCGACGCCTCCACCGGCACGCAGGGCGCCCAGAACGGCTGACCGGTGACCGCCGCCCCGCTCCAGCGGGGCGGCGGCCCCGGCACGCCCGAACCATCAAGACCGAAGAGGAAGAGACATGGCTGACTTCACCGCGGCCGACGTCAAGCGTCTCCGCGACGCCACCGGCGCCGGCATGATGGACTGCAAGAAGGCGCTCACCGAGGCCGACGGCGACTTCGACAAGGCCGTCGAGCTGCTGCGCATCAAGGGCGCCAAGGACGTCGGCAAGCGCCTCGAGCGCTCGACGACCAACGGCATCGTCGTCAGCAAGGACGGCGCGCTGCTCGAGCTCGACTGCGAGACCGACTTCGTCGCCAAGAACGCCGACTTCGTCGCGCTGGCCGACCGGCTGCTCCAGCTCGGTCTGGACAACAAGTCTGCCGACGCCGAGGCGCTGCTCGCCGCCGACGTCGACGGCCAGACGGTCGCCGCGCTGGTGGAGGCCGAGTCGGCCCGCATCGGCGAGAAGCTCGTGCTGAGCAAGTTCGTCGCCTTCGAGGGCCAGACCGCGACCTACCTGCACAAGCGGGCCACCGACCTGCCCCCGGCGATCGGTGTCGCCGTGCAGTACAGCGGCGGTAGCGAGGACGCGGCGCGCAGCCTGGCGATGCACATCGCCGCGGCCCGCCCGCGCTACCTCGCCCGCGAGGAGGTCCCGGCCGAGGCGGTCGAGACCGAGCGCCGGGTCGCCGAGCAGACGGCCAAGGAGGAGGGCAAGCCCGAGCAGGCGATCACCAAGATCGTCGAGGGTCGGGTCAACGCCTACTACAAGGACTTCGTCCTGCTCGAGCAGCCGTCCATCACCGAGCCCAAGCGCACGGTGAAGCAGATCGTCGACGAGGCCGGCCTGACCGTGGAGCGGTTCGCCCGCTTCGAGGTCGGCCAGGCCTGAACACGGCTCGATCAGTTCATGAGCGGCCCCGCTCCCGTCACCGGGAGCGGGGCCGCTCGTGCATGCGGCAGGATCAGTCCGCATCGACAACCCAGCGAGGGATGAGGCGTTGACCGACACCACCCCACCGTTGTCCGCCCCCACCGCGTTCGAGCCCGCCGACGGCAGCGGCTACAAGCGGGTGCTGCTCAAGCTCTCCGGCGAGACGTTCGGCGGCGGCAAGGTCGGCGTCGACCCCGTCATCATCTGCGAGCATCGCGGAGCAGCTCGCCGAGGTCGTGGCGAAGGGCACGCAGGTCGCCGTGGTCATGGGCGGCGGCAACTTCTTCCGCGGCGCCGAACTCTCCCAGCACGGCATGGACCGCACCAAGGCCGACTACATGGGCATGCTCGGCACGGTCATGAACTGCCTGGCCCTGCAGGACTTCTGCGAGAAGGCAGGGCTGCAGACCCGGGTGCAGACGGCGATCGCCATGGGCCAGGTCGCCGAGCCCTACATCCCCCGCAAGGCGATCCGGCACCTCGAGAAGGGCCGGCTGGTGATCTTCGGCGCCGGCGCCGGCATGCCGTACTTCTCGACCGACACGGTGGCCGCCCAGCGCGCCCTCGAGATCGAGTGCCAGGTGCTGCTCATGGGCAAGAACGGCGTGGACGGCGTCTACGACGACGACCCGCGCACCAACCCGGCGGCCACCATGTACGACGACCTCAGCTACGCCACCGTGCTGGCCAAGCAGCTGAAGGTCGCCGACGCCACCGCGATCAGCCTGTGCATGGACAACCGCATGCCGATCGTCGTCTTCAACCTCCTGCGCGACGGCAACATCGCGCGCGCCGTCGCAGGTGAGAAGATCGGGACGCTGATCAGCCAGTCGCTGTAATCCGGCCACAGCAGACCCGACGAGATCCCCGGCGGTGCGCCCCGAGCGCCGCCGCCGCAGGAAGGACAACCCGTGATCGACGACACCCTGCTCGACGCCGAGGAGCGGATGGACAAGGCCCTGTCGGTCGCTCGCGAGGACCTCGGTTCGGTGCGCACCGGCCGCGCCGCACCCTCGATGTTCAACAAGATCCTCGTCGACTACTACGGCGCACCCGACCCCCGTGCCGCAGATGAGCTCGATCACCGTGCCCGAGGCGCGCATGGCGGTCATCAAGCCCTACGACACCAGCCAGCTCGGTGCGATCGAGAAGTCGATCCGCGACAGCGACCTCGGCGTCAACCCGACCAACGACGGGCAGATCATCCGCGTCGTCTTCCCGCAGCTCACCGAGGAGCGCCGGCGCGACCTGGTCAAGATGGCCCGCGCCAAGGGCGAGGACGCCAAGGTCGCCATCCGCAACATCCGCCGCCGGGCCAAGGAGGAGCTCGACCGCATCGCCAAGGACGGCGAGGCCGGCGAGGACGACGTGCGTCGCGCGGAGAAGGAGCTCGACCACCTCACCGAGCAGCACGTCCACCACGTCGACGAAGCGGTGAAGAACAAGGAGACCGAGCTCCTCGAGGTCTGACGACCGCCGCCGCCGCGACGATGAGCTCTTCCTCCTCCAGGACGCCGGACGTGCCCCGCGACCGGTACGACGCCGAGCCCGACGACACCGGGCCCATTCCGCTCGTCGGATCGCGTCCCCGTGCCACCGGCCTCCCGCCGCGAGCCGCTGGACGACGACGACCCCAGCCCACTGCCCACCACCGAGCGGCCGGTGACGCCGCTGGGTGCTCCGCCCGCGCCGGGACGGGCCGGGCGCAACCTCGCCGCCGCCATCGCCGTCGGCGTGGGACTGGTCGCGGTGATCGTCGCCTCGCTCGTGGTGTGGCGCCCGGCCTTCCTCGGCGTCGTCACCGTCGCGATCCTGATCGCGGTGGTCGAGCTGTCGCGGGCTCTGCACGCCGGCGGCTTCCGGCCGCCGCTGGTCCCGGTGCTGCTGGGCGCCGTGGCGATGCTGGGGCTGGCCTGGACCCGCGGCCCCACCGGCCTGGTCATCGCCTTCCTGGTCACGGTGCTCGCCGTCCTGCTCTGGCGGCTGGCCGACGGCCCGGACAACTACTTCCCGGACGCCGCATCCGGCGTCCTCGTCGCCCTCTACGTGCCGTTCCTCGCCGGCTTCGCCGTTCTGCTCCTGGTGCCGGACGACGGCGCGACCCGGGTGCTGGCCTTCATCGCGACGGTGGTGGCCAGCGACGTCGGCGGCTACGCCGTGGGCGTCATGGTCGGCAAGCATCCGATGGCGCCGTCGATCAGCCCGAAGAAGTCCTGGGAGGGCATGGGCGGCTCCGTGGCGGCCTGCATGATCGTGGCCACCGCGATCCTGGTGCCCGGCCTGGACGCCCCCTGGTGGGGCGGGCTCGTGTTCGGCGCCGCCATCGCCGTCACCGCCACCGTCGGCGACCTGGGGGAGTCGCTGATCAAGCGCGACCTCGGCATCAAGGACATGGGGCACCTGCTGCCCGGCCACGGCGGGATCATGGACCGGCTGGACTCCCTGCTGCCCGCCGCGGCCGTCAGCTACCTGCTGCTGTCGGTCCTCGCCCCCGTCTGAAGGCGGCGGTCAGCCGGCGAACGCCCGCTCGAACGCCGCTTCCATCTCCGGCGTCGCCGCTGCCGTGTAGCCGCAGCTGTTCACGTTGCCGTCGGTCGCCGTCACCAGGTAGCGCTCGCCCTCGCGGAAGTCGACGCCGTACCAGAGCGCCGCGGCCTCGGGGCTGATGCCGCCGGGAACATCGAGGCGGACCCGTTCGGCGTCGCTCCCGGTGAACCACCGGTCGACGTCGAGAACGACCTCGTCCTCCGCCACGGCGCTGACCGTGCCGGCGAACGCCACCGGCATGTCGGCGAGCACGTCCTCGGAGAACTGGATGCACGAGGCGGTCGCCGCCTGGTCCGACAGGGCGAGGTCGAGCGTGGTCGGCGCCTCCGCAGCGGGGCCGTCGCCGCCCCACAGCAGCACCCCGGCGGTGACGGCGGCGGCAGCGGCGAGGGCCGCCCCGCCGGCGACGGCCAGTCGGCGCCGCGAACGGCGGGGTCCGGTCGTCGAGGGAGTGTCCAGGGTCTGCATCGCGCGCTCCATCTGCTGGCCGGCACGGGCGCCGGTGGCGGGCTCGACCGGCAGGGCGCCGGCCGGGTCGAGTCGGGCCAGGCGCGCGCGCAGCTCGTCGTCGGGCAGGTGCTGCCTCATCGCGTCCGACCTCCCTCTCGCAGCCCTTCGTGTCCGGCGGAGCGGGTTTCCTTTCCGTCGGTCAGCAGCCTTCTCAGCCGCTTCTTGGCCCTGTGCAGCCGGATCGCGGCGGCGTTGGCGCTGACCCCGAGCACCGTCGCGATCTCCCGTGGCGGCAGCTGCTCCCACGCCCAGAGCCGCAGCAGCTCCCGGTCGTCGTCCGGCAACAGCGGCAGCGCCTCGGCGAGCCGGTCGTCGTCGGCCTGCTCGACCGGGCGCTCGGCGGCGACGCGGCGGACGAGCTGCTCCTGGCGGACGGCGGCACGCCGGCTGTTGGCCAGGCACTTGCGGGCGACGCCGTAGGCCCAGGGCAGCGGCCGATCGGCGGGGACGTCGTCCAGCCGGCGCCAGAGCACCAGCAGGACGTCGCCGAGGACGTCGTCGGCGGTGGCCGGGTCGGTGCGCCGCAGCAGGAACCGCTGCAGCGGCTCGTAGACCTGCGACACCAGCTGTTCGAAGCGCCGTGGCGCCACGTCCGGAGGGGACTCCACGTGCGCAGTCTGTCCGGCTCGGACGCAATTCTTTCGTCGGCGCGCGATCTCAGTCGGACGCGCCCAGCCGGGACACGTCCCACACCGATCCCGACGATCCGGAAGCCGCGGCGGGCGTACCAGTTCCGCGGCCAGTCGTCGGCGTCCGCCTCGAGGACGACGAGGTCGCAGCCGGCCTCGTCAGCGAGGGTGAGGACCTTCGCCAGCAGCGCGTCGGCGTACCCACGGCCGCGGGCGGCGCCGTCGGTCAGCACCGACTCCACCGCGGCCGTCGCGCCGTCCACCCGCAGCTGGGCGGCGGCCACCACACGACCGGAGTCCTTCACGACGACGTCGGTCACGGCCACCACCAGGTCGTTGCGGTGCTCGCGGCCGACCAGCTGCCCGACCACCTCGTCGAGCCGATCCTGCGGGGCGACGCCGCCGGCCCGCCACGAGCGGTCCCAGAGGTCGTGCACCTCGGCCTGGCCGACCACCTCGGCGCGGTCGCCGCCGGGCAGGGCACCGGCCGGTCGCGCCATGAGCAGCAGCTCCTCCACCTGCCACCGCCGCCGGCCCAGCTCCGCGGCGACCGCGCCCGCCCCGGGCCAGCGCAGCGACGCGGCCCGGTGCGGCCAGTCGGCATCGATCGCCACGGCCGTCGCCGCCGCCGCGACCTCGTCCGCGGTCAGCGGCTCGGAGAGCAGCAGCCGGTTGTCGTCGCGGGACCAGCGGTAGTCCGGGTCCACGACGGCCACGCCGCCCGGGACGTCGCGCACCTCGGTCGCGCGGCGCACCGGCACGGACAGGTACAGGGCGAGGGCGCGGCCGAGCTCGTCGTCCGGGGCGGGGAGCGCCCGGGGAGCGGGCGGGCGGTACGGCACGACGGCCACGACGGCCGATGTCGGCAGCGGCCCGAACAGGTGCGGGAAGAGCATCCCCTCGGGATCGTCGGGCACACCGGGCTCGGCCCGCAGGGGGGCCGCCAGCCGTGCGGGGTCGACGACGAGCAGCACCGGCCGGTGCAGGCCCAGCCGCGCCGCCGGCAGGTGCACCTGGTCCGGCCTCGCGAGGTGCACGAAGCCCTCGGGGCCCGGCAGCAGAGCGCCGAGGCGGAGGGCCGCACGCCAGCGCGCGGGCTCGATCAGGTGCAGCAACACGTCCTCGGCCACGCAGACGATCCTGCTGTACGGGCCGGGGCAGGATGACGGCATGACCGACGACGCCGAGCTCGAGCGGATCGCGGAGGGCTTCCGGGCCTTCACCTGCGACGCCGCCGAGGAGTCGCCGCACTACTCGGCGCTGTCCGCCTCGGTGGCCGAGGACGGCGAGGTGCTCCGCCTCCTCGCCGGGCTGCCACCCGACAAGCGGCACCCGCCGCTGTTCTTCGCCACGCTCCGTTTCCTGGGCGGCGTCCCGGAGGACGGCGCCGACCTGCACCGCCGGGTGACCGACGAGGGCGATCGGGTTCGCGCGACCGTGCTGGCCCGCTCGACGCAGACCAACGAGCCCGCCCGCTGCACCGCCCTGCTGCCGGCGCTCGCCATGATCGGCGGCCCGCTGGCGCTCGTCGAGGTCGGCACGTCCGCGGGGCTGTGCCTCTACCCCGATCGGTACAGCTACGAGTACGACGGCCGGCCGGTCGGAACGCGCAGTGCGGATGCGGGACATGAGGTGCACCTGCGCTGCACCACCAGCGGCCCCGTGCCCGTTCCGCCGGAACTGCCGCAGGTCGTCGCCCGCATCGGCGTCGATCTGAATCCCCTCGACGTCACCGACGCCGACGACCGCGCGTGGTTGCGCGCGCTGGTCTGGCCCGGTCCGCGCGAGGCCGAGCGCCTGCAGCGGCTCGACGCGGCGGCGGCGGTCGCCGGACAGGAACCGCCGACGCTCCTCGACGGCGACCTGGTCGAGCGGCTGCCCGACGCGCTCGCCCTGGTGCCGGACGGCGCCACACCCGTCGTGATGCACACGGCCCTGCTGCCCTACGTCGGAGCCGACCGCCGGGCCGAGTTCGTCGAGCGGGTGCGCGGCCTGCCCTGCCGCTGGGTGGCGCAGGAGGGCGCCGGCATGCTGCCCGGGACGGGCGAGCAGTACCCGGGCGGCTGGGGGCCGTACTTCGTGCTCTCCCTCGACGGGCGGCCGCTCGCGCACACCGCCCCGCACGGCGGCCGGATCGACTGGCTGGCCGGCTGAGCGCGCGTCAGTCCGCGGTGAGCTTCGGGTCCGGGTCGATCCCGCGCGCCTCCAGGGCCCTCTCGATCGCGGTGCAGACGGTCTGGACCACCGTGACCCGCGCCGTCCGCTTGTCCTCGGCGGCGACCACCGTCCACGGGGCGACGGCGGTGTCGGTGCGCTCGAGCATCTCCTCGACCGCCTCCTCGTAGGCGGGACGCTTGTCGCGGTTGCGCCAGTCCTCGTCGGTGAGCTTCCACGACCGGTAGGGGTCGGTCTGTCGCGACTCGAAGCGGCGCAGTTGCTCCTCGGGGGAGACGTGCATCCAGAACTTGACCAGGATCGTGCCCTCGGCGGCCAGCGACGTCTCCAGGTCGACGATCTCGCCGTACGCCCGCCGCCACGCCTCCTCCGGGGCGAAGCCCTCCACCCGCTCGACCAGCACGCGGCCGTACCAGGTGCGGTCGAGCACGGCCATGCCGCCCCAGCCCGGCAGCACCGGCCAGAACCGCCAGAGGAAGTGGTGCCGCTTCTCGTCGTAGGTCGGCGCGGCGAACTGGGCGACCCGGGCGTGCCGGGGGTCGAGCTTCTCGACGAGCCGCTTGATGGCGCCGCCCTTGCCGGAGGCGTCCCAGCCCTCGAACAACACGAGCAGCGGCGGGCCGATCTCGCGCGGACCGATCTGGCCGCCGAGCAGCAGCCGCAGGTGCACCAGCCGCTCCTGCGCCTGCGCCAGCTGCTCCTTGGCCTCGGACTTCTTCAGCTTCGTGCCGAGGTCGACCTTCGCCAGGCGGCTCATCCCGCCAGGTTAGAGGCCTGGCGTCCGCCGCGCGCCGTCAGTGCGGGGCGGCGGGATCCGCGACCAGGCCGCTCCGGTGGGCGAGCACGATGGCGTGCGCGCGGTCGCGCAGGTCCAGCTTGGCGAGGATGTGCCGCACGTGGCTCTTCACGGTCGCCAGGGAGATGTAGAGCTCGCGGGCGATCTCGGCGTTCGACCGGCCGGCGCCGACGAGGGCGAGCACCTCCCGTTCGCGCTCGCTCAGCGGGCCCAGCAGCTCACCCGGCGGTGGCACCGGTCGGTGGCGCACGTAGGCATCGACGAGGCGGGCCGCGACCGACGGCGCCAGGGGCAGCTCGCCGGCCGCGGCCGCACGGACGGCGTTCACGATCCGCTCACCCCCGGCGTCCTTGAGCAGGTATCCCGAGGCCCCCGCCGCCAGTGCGGCGTGGGTGAGTTCGTCCTCGTGGAAGGTCGTCAGGACGACGACGCGCGTCGGCGACCCGGAGGCGACGATCCGGCGGGTCGCCTCGATGCCGTCCGTACCGGGCATGCGCAGGTCCATCAGCACCACGTCGGGCGCCCGGTCGACGACGATCGCCGCTCCCTCCGCGCCATCACCGGCCTCGCCGACGACCTCGATGCCCCCGAGCTCGAGGATCAACCGGAGGCCGTCGCGCACCAGCGTCTGGTCGTCGACGAGTACGACGCTGGTCACGGCGCTGCCGGCAGGGGCAGCCGCGCCCGGACGGCGTAGCCGTCGGGGGTCGGCCCGACGTCCAGCTGCCCGCCGTGCATGCGCACGCGTTCCCGCATGCCCACGATCCCGTGCCCGCCGCCGGGGTTGCGGCCGGGCCGGCCGCCGCTGGTGACCACCTCGACGCAGAGCTGCCCCTCACGGCTGTCCACCCGCAGGTGGACCCCGGAGCCGGGCGCGTGCCGGCGGGAGTTGGTCAGGGCCTCCTGGACGAGTCGGTAGGCGGCGAGCTGCACGCTGGGCGATGGCGGCTCGTCCGGAAGACGCAGCACGACGTCGACCGGCGTCCCTGCGGCACGGGCCGCGTCGACGAGGGCGCAGAGGTCGGTCAGGCCGGGCTGCGGGTGCAGCTCGTGGTCCTCCCCAGGCCGGCGGAGCAGCTGCACGACGCGGCGCATCTCGTCCAGCGCCTGCGCCGCCGCCCCCCGGATCGCGATGATCGGCGCACCGGCGCGATCCGGTGCCCTCTCCAGTGCCGCTGCGGCCGCGTCGGCCTGCAAGGCGATCACGGTCACTTCATGGCCGATGACGTCGTGCAGCTCGCGGGCGATGCGCGTTCTCTCCTCCGCGACCGCCGCCTGCTCCGCTCTCGCCCGCTCCCGGACGAGCTCCTCGGTCAGCTCGCGCAGCCGGGCGTTCTGCAGGCGGTAGCGGGCGACCAGGCGTCCGGCCACCGCGGGGGCGGCGACCGCCAGCGCCGCTCCGGGAGCCGCTGCGGGGTCCTCCGGTCCCAGGAGCGTCATCACGACGCCCACGGTGGCGCCGAACGCCGTCAGCAGCACGACCCGCCAGGTCTGCGGCACGTACGCACCGACGGAGAAGAAGAGCAGCACTGCGATGACGAAGCCGGAGAACAGGAAGCCGTGCGGCGTCGGGACCAGCCAGATCGCCGTCCCCGCGAATGCAGCCGCCGCCGGGGCGGTCCGGCGCCAGGCCAGCGGTGCGGCGGATCCGACCGCCACCAGCACCGACACGACCGGCCCGGCGATGGGCTCGACGACCACCTGGGCCAGCGACACGGCGAGGAAGGCGGCGGCGAGCACGACGTCTGACCACGGCGGCACTGGCCACGGGCGCCGGACGGGGTCCACGCGGCGCAGCGTAGGGCGATCGGCGCCGTCCGCCATCAGCCCGCGGGCTGATCGCCGAACCCGTCCGCGGGTCGATGTCACCCGTACCGGTGTCTCCCTAGCGTCGCGGGCAGTCGACCCCGTCCTCCGGAGGCACGCATGACCACCACCACGGCCACGACCCGCCCTCCGACTCGGCGCCCGTGGCTCCTGCACGGCACCCGCGTCCTGCTCGGCCTGTTCGGTGCCTTCAAGCTGTACGGCACCGCCTACTT
Organism: uncultured Actinomycetota bacterium; assembly: GCA_963777095.1. Lineage (GTDB taxonomy): Bacteria > Actinomycetota > Actinomycetes > Mycobacteriales > Geodermatophilaceae > CAVZOY01. The sequence goes on along the minus strand of CAVZOY010000002.1, from coordinate 494,712 downwards.
CTCGTTCTTCGCCACGGCAGAGGAGGGCGGCGACCTGCAGGGACTCGGCGACTGGCTGGTCGCCACCTGGTCCGCACTGCTGGCGATCGCCTTCCTCGTCGCGGCCGTCCGGCTGGGACGGGACCGGCGCGTGTTGCCCGCGCTCGCCGGCGTGGTGGTCGCCGACCTGGTCTTCAGCCTCGTGAAGCTGACCGCGTACGACGAGCCGGAGGCGGTCGCGTTCATGGCCGTCGACCTGCTCGTCCTCGGCCTGCTGGTGCTCATCCGCCGCCGCTGAGAGCGTGCTGCCGGATCCAGGCGTGCATCGCGATGCCCGCGGCGACGCCGGCGTTGATCGACCGGGTCGACCCGAACTGCGCGATCGACAGCACCCCGTCGGCGGCCGCGCGGGCCTCCTCGGACAGTCCGGTGCCCTCCTGGCCGAAGAGCAGCACGCACGCCCGCGGCAGCTCAGCCGTCTCGATCGGCACGGCACCGGGCAGGTTGTCGACTGCCAGGACCGGCAGGTCGTTCGCGTGCGCCCAGGCGACGAAGGCGGCGACGTCCGGGTGGTGCCGGACGTGCTGGTAGCGGTCGGTGACCATCGCCCCGCGTCGGTTCCAGCGCCGCTTGCCGACGATGTGCACCTCGGCGGCGAGGAAGGCGTTCGCCGTGCGCACGACCGTTCCGATGTTGAGGTCGTGCCGCCAGTTCTCGATCGCGACGGAGAACGGGTGCCGGCGGTGATCGAGGTCGGCGACGATCGCCTCGACCGTCCAGTAGCGGTACTGGTCGACGACGTTGCGGCGGTCGCCGTGCGCGAGCAGCTCGGGGTCGTACCGGTCGTCGTCCGGCCACGCGCCCGGCCACGGTCCGACGCCGACGGTGTCGAGGACCACCTCGTGCACGTCGTCGGGGCCGCTCACGCCCGGCACGGTAGTGGGACCATGGACGGCGCCATGTCTGCCCTTCCCCTCGTCTTCGACGCCCCCCGCCGCGGCAAGCCGCCGCGGCACCTCGCCGACCTCACCCGTGAGGAGGCGCGCGCAGCGGCCGCCGAGCTCGGTCAGCCGGCATTCCGGGCCGACCAGCTGGCGCGGCACTACTACCGCGGCGTCACCGACCCCGTGCAGATGACCGACGTGCCCGCGGCCGCCCGCGAGGCGCTCGCCGATGCGCTCCTGCCGGGGCTGCTCACCCCGGTCCGGCACCTGTCGGCCGACGGCGGACGCACCCGCAAGACGCTCTGGCGGCTGCACGACGGCGCGCTCGTCGAGAGCGTCCTCATGCGCTACCCCGACCGGGCGACGGTCTGCATCTCCAGCCAGGCCGGCTGCGGCATGGCCTGCCCGTTCTGCGCGACCGGGCAGCAGGGGCTGACCCGCAACCTCTCCGCCGCCGAGATCATCGGCCAGGCGGTGGCCGCCGCGGCGGCGATGGCCTCGGGCGAGATCCCGGGCGGTCCCGGGCGGCTCTCGAACGTCGTCTTCATGGGCATGGGCGAGCCGATGGCCAACTACCCCCGGGTGCGCAAGACCCTCGACGCCCTGCTGACGCCCGCCGCCGCACGGGCTCGGTCTCTCCCAGCGCTCGGTGACCGTCTCGACCGTCGGTCTGGTGCCCGCGATCCGCCGGCTCACCGACGAGGGCCTGGCCGTCACGCTGGCGGTGAGCCTGCACGCACCCGACGACGAGCTGCGCGACACCCTCGTGCCGATCAACACCCGGTGGAAGGTGCAGGAGGTCGTCGACGCCGCCGACGCCTACGCCGAGCGCACCGGACGCCGGTACTCCGTGGAGTACGCGCTGATCCGCGACGTCAACGACCAGCCGTTCCGCGCCGACCTGCTCGGCCGGCTGCTCGCCGACCGGCGGGCGCACGTCAACCTCATCCCGCTCAACCCCACGCCCGGGTCGCCGTGGGACGCCAGCCCGCTGCCCGCGCAGCGCGAGTTCGTCGCCCGGCTGCGGGCGCACGGAGTGCCGACGACGGTGCGCGACACCCGCGGCTCCGACATCGACGGCGCCTGCGGTCAGCTGGCCGCGGCCGACCTCGTGGACGGCGTCCCGAGCGTCGCGTCGTCCCTGGCCGAGACCGTCAGCGAGGCGGTCGGCGAGGACGTCGTGCCCCTCGGGGCGGCGCCGGAGGACACCGAGTGAGCTCCGCGCCGGTGAGCGAGGCGCACGGCCACCACCACACCGACGTCTCGGGCGGGTGGCTGCGGGCGGCGACCTTCGGCGCGATGGACGGGCTGGTGTCCAACACGGCGCTCGTGGCCGGCGTCGGCGGCGGCGGGGCGAGTTCCCGCGCGATCGTGCTGGCCGGCACCGCCGGGCTGATCGCCGGTGCCATCTCCATGGCCCTCGGCGAGTACACGTCGGTGAAGACGCAGAACGAGCAGCTCGACCTCGAGGTGGCCAAGGAGCGGCACGAGCTGCAGCACAACGCCGAGGGCGAGCTCGCCGAGCTGGTCGCGATGATGACCTCGCGCGGCGTCGAGCCCGGGTTGGCTCGTCAGGTCGCGCGGCAGCTGTCGGCCGACCCGGACGTCGCGCTGCGGCTGCACGTCGTGGCCGAGCTGGGGCTCAACCCGGAGGACAAGCCGTCGCCGCGGGTGGCCGCGGTGTCGTCGCTGCTGACCTTCTCGATCGGCGCGGTGTTCCCTCTGCTGCCGTTCCTGTTCGGCTACCCGGTGCTGTGGGCCGGCCTGCTCTCCGGCGCGGTGGGCCTGCTCGTCGCCGGGGCCCTGTCGAGCCGCTTCACGCCGCGGCCGTGGTGGTACGCCGGGCTGCGCCAGCTGCTGTTCGGCGCGGTCGCCGCGGGGGCGACCTACCTGATCGGCGCGGCGATCGGCGTCACCGCCAGCTAGCAGCTGCCTTGCCGGCGTTTCTCGCGCTGTGCGGGTCCTGCAGCGCCGGCACTGGACGAGAACCGCCCGCAAGGTCGCGGTCCGGTGTCGTTCCGCCTAGCAGTCGCGGCCCCGTGGCATAGCTGCTCACCCGGTCGCACGACGGTAGCGGCGTGCAGATCCAGGAGGAGTCGGTCGACGACTGGTACGACAGGGCGTGTGAGCCGAGCTGGTTCTGAGCGCCGTGCCGGGGTTCCTCGTGCCGAGCCGGTGCTGCAGACCCGGTACGGCGCGAGAAGCGCCCGCACGGGTCGGCATTCAGCAGCTCAGCGGGCGCGCCAGGCGTTCTTCCGCCGCCGCCCGTCCCACAGCAGGATGATGATCATCACGAGCGACGGTCCCGAGGATCCACAGGTTCTCGACGCGGCCCTCGTGGTTGCCGATCAGGAAGGTCAGCGTCACCAGGACGGCGATCCAGCCGCCGATGCGGCCCCACTTGCCGGTCTCGCCGTGCCAGCCCCAGTCCTCGGGCCGCTCGTGCTCCACCGGGTGGGAGTCGGGGGCCACGTGGGCCATCTCGCGGCCGGGCTGGGCGACGCCCTGCACGCCGGAGGCCTTGCTGCTCAGCGAGTGCGAACCGGTCACGCCCTCATCCTGCCAGGACACGTCGCGACGGACCGCGCGAGGGAGCACGGGGCGGCGGGTCGTGCGGGTCGTCGGGGAGGATGAGCCCGTGCAGCAGCCTCGCGAGGTCACCGTCCTGGGGTCCACCGGCTCGATCGGCCGGCAGGCGATCGCCGTCGCGCAGCAGAACCCCGACCGGCTGCGGATCACCGCGCTGGCCGCCGGGGGAGGGGACGTCGCCCTGCTGGCCGAGCAGGCGCTGACCCTCGGCGTCCGCACCGTCGCCGTCGCCCGCGCCACCGCCGCCCAGGACCTCCAGCTGGCCTTCTACGCCGCCGCCAGCGCCCGCGGCTGGGCCACCGGCGACTTCGCGCTGCCCGAGATCCTCGCCGGCCCGCGCGCCGCCGAGGAGCTCGCCGCCCGACCGGCCGACGTCGTCCTCAACGGGATCAACGGGTCGATCGGGCTCGGGCCGACCCTGTCGGCCCTCCACGCCGGCCGCACCGTCGCGCTGGCCAACAAGGAGTCGCTCATCGCCGGGGGAGACCTCGTGCTCGGCGCGGCGAAGCCGGGCCAGCTGGTGCCGGTCGACTCCGAGCACTCCGCGCTCGCCCAGTGCCTGCGTGCCGGGTCGCGCGCCGAGGTGTCGCGGCTGGTGCTGACGGCGAGCGGCGGGCCGTTCCGCGGGCGCACCCGCGACCAACTGGACGGCGTCACCGTCGACGACGCCCTCGCCCACCCCACCTGGGACATGGGTCCGGTCGTCACGATCAACTCGGCGACGCTGGTCAACAAGGGCCTCGAGCTCATCGAGGCGCACCTGCTCTTCGGCGTCCCCTACGACCGGATCGACGTCGTCGTCCACCCGCAGTCGATCGTGCATTCGATGGTCACCTTCGCCGACGGCGCGACGATCGCCCAGGCCAGCCCGCCCGACATGCGGCTGCCCATCGCGCTCGCGCTGGCCTGGCCCGACCGGCTACCGCAGGTGCAGCCGGCACTGGACTGGTCGACCGCGAGCACCTGGGAGTTCCATCCCGCTGGACGAGCGACGCGTTCCCCGCCGTCCGGCTCGCCCGCCTGGCCGGCGAGGCCGGCGGCGTCGTCCCGGCGATGTACAACGCCGCCAACGAGGAGGCGGTCGACGCCTTCCGGGCGAATCGCCTGTCGTTCCGAGGCATCCTGGATCTCGTCGCGCGTACCCTCGACGAGGCGCCGGACCTCGGCGCACCCACCTGCGTCGAGGACGTGCTGGCCGCGGAGAAGTGGGCCCGGGAGCACGCCCGGGGCGTCATCGCCGGAGGCTGACCTGAGCGGAGTCCTTCTCACCGTCCTCGGCATCGTCGCCTTCGCGATCGGGCTGCTCTTCTCGATCGGCTTCCACGAGTTCGGCCACTTCACCTGGGCCCGGCGGTTCGGCATGCGGGTGCCGCAGTTCATGGTCGGCTTCGGCCCGACCGTGTGGTCCCGGCGGCGCGGCGAGACCGAGTACGGCCTCAAGGCGATCCCGCTCGGCGGATACATCCGCATCGTCGGCATGATCCCGCCGGCCGAGGAGGGCGAGAGCAAGCGCGCCACCCGCATGCGCTCGTTCATCGCCGAGGTGCGTGGCCAGGCGCTCAACGACGTCCTGCCGTCCGACGCGGGGCGGGTCTTCTACGCCAAGCCCTGGTGGCAGCGGGTCGTCGTCATGTTCGCCGGCCCGTTCCACAACCTGATCCTGGCTGTCGTCTTCTTCACGATCCTGCTGATGGGCTTCGGCCTGGTGCAGCCGACGACGACCATCCAGACGGTGCCGGACTGCGTCCTCCCCGCGGACGCCGAGACGGCGGGGCGGGAGGACGCCTGCGACGTCCCGATCGTGCAGTCCGGCCCGGACGCCGGCACGGTCTGCGACCTGGGGACGCCGGACTGCGCGGTGCCGCAGGCGAGCCCGGCGGTCGAGGCCGGCCTGGAGCCCGGCGACACGATCGTGGCGCTGGACGGGGAGCCGGTCGCACAGGACCCCCTCGACGAGGGCTGGGTGCAGGTGCAGGCCGCCATCCGCGGCAACGTCGAGACACCGGTCGTCGTCACCGTCGAGCGCGACGGCCAGGAACGCGACCTCACGGTCACCCCGATCCGCAACCTCGTCTACACGTCCGCGGACGCCGACGAGCCGAGCGAGGTCGGCTACGTCGGCGTCAGCCCGGTGCAGACGCAGGTGCGCCAGCCGATCACCGCCGTCCCCGGACTACCTCGGCGACATCATGGTGCGGTCGGTCGACAAGCTCGTCCAGCTGCCCGAACGGATCCCGGCGCTGTTCCGCGCCACGTTCCTCGGGCGAGGAGCGCGACCCGAACGGGCCGATCGGGGTCGTCGGCGTGAGCCGCCTCTCCGGCGAGGCCTTCGCGCTCCCGCAGCTGGACACCGCGGAGAAGATCGCGTTCTTCTTCAACCTGCTGGCCGGCGTCAACCTCGTGCTCTTCCTGTTCAACCTGCTGCCCATCTACCCGCTCGACGGCGGGCACATCGCGGGCGCGCTGTACGAGAAGGCGCGATCGACCGTCGCGCGCATGCGCGGGCGGCCCGACCCGGGGCCGTTCGACATCGCCCGGCTGATGCCCGCGGCCTACGCCGTCGCCGGGCTGTTCATCGCGCTCTCGGCGCTGTTGCTGGTGGCCGACCTGGTCAACCCCATCCGGCTCAGCGGCTAGCCGCAGGCCTCACCAGCCACGTCACACCGGCGGCGACGGCACCGGCCCGCAACAGCGGGGATACTGGCCGTCATGGCGACCCCCGTCAGTCTCGGCATGCCTGCCGCGCCCCCGCCCGTGCTCGCCCCCCGTCGCACGACCCGGCAGCTGGACGTCGGCGGCGTCGGGGTCGGCAGCGACTTCCCGGTCAGCGTCCAGTCGATGACGACGACGAAGACCGCCGACATCAACGCGACGCTGCAGCAGATCGCCGAGCTCACCGCGTCCGGCTGCCAGATCGTGCGGGTCGCCGTCCCGGACACCGACGACGCCGAGGCGCTGCCGATCATCGCGAAGAAGTCGCAGATCCCGGTCATCGCCGACATCCACTTCCAGCCGCGGTACGTGTTCGCCGCGATCGACGCCGGCTGCGCCGCCGTCCGGGTGAACCCCGGCAACATCAAGAAGTTCGACGACAAGGTCGGCGAGATCGCCGCGGCGGCCAAGGGCGCCGGCATCCCGATCCGCATCGGCGTCAACGCCGGCTCCCTCGACAAGCGGCTGCTCGCCAAGTACGGCAAGGCGACGCCGGAGGCCCTGGTCGAGTCGGCGCTCTGGGAGTGCTCGCTGTTCGAGGAGCACGACTTCCGCGACATCAAGATCTCGGTCAAGCACAACGACCCGGTCGTCATGGTCCGCGCCTACGAGCTGCTCGCCGCGCAGTGCGACTACCCGCTGCACCTCGGCGTGACCGAGGCCGGGCCGGCGTTCCAGGGCACGATCAAGTCGGCCGTCGCCTTCGGCGCGCTGCTCTCCCAGGGCATCGGCGACACCATCCGCGTCTCCCTCTCCGCCCCGCCGGCGGAGGAGGTCAAGGTCGGCAACCAGATCCTCGAGTCGCTGAACCTCAAGCAGCGCGGCCTGGAGATCGTCAGCTGCCCCTCGTGCGGCCGCGCGCAGGTCGACGTCTACAAGCTGGCCGACGAGGTCACCGCCGGTCTCGAGGGCATGGAGGTGCCGCTGCGCGTCGCCGTCATGGGCTGCGTCGTCAACGGCCCCGGCGAGGCCCGCGAGGCCGACCTCGGCGTCGCCTCGGGCAACGGCAAGGGCCAGATCTTCGTCAAGGGCGAGGTCGTCAAGACCGTGCCGGAGTCGCAGATCGTCGAGACCCTCATCGAGGAGGCCATGCGCCTGGCCGGTGAGGCGGTCGACGACGGGATGCCGTCCGGCCCGCCCGTCGTTCGCGTGAGCTGAGCGGCCCTTCCCCGCCGTGCTGCGCACCCCCGTCGCCCGGGTGCTCGACGACGCCGACGAAGCCGCCGTCATCCGGCTGCTGGCGTCCGACCCCGTCGCCACCTGCGTGGTGGCGGGGCGCGTGGAGGCCGTCGGCACCTCGCCGCGCGCGCTCGGGGCGCCGCTGTGGGGACTCGGGGACGGCGACGAGCTCGACGCCGTCTGCCTGGCCGGCGCCAATCTGATCCCGTTCGCCCGGCCCGGCGCGGAGCGCGCCGCCGCTGCCGCGTTCGCGGACCGCGCCCGGCGGGCCGGGCGCCGCTGCTCGACCATCGTCGGCCCCGCAGGCGCCGTCGCCCCGCTCTGGGAGCGGCTCGAGGCCGCGTGGGGGCCGCCGCGCGACGTCCGCCCGCACCAGCCGCTGCTGGCCATCGACGGGCCGCCGTTCGTCGCCGCCGAGCCGCGGGTCCGGCCGGTCCGGCCGGCGGAGCTCGACACCCTGCTGCCGGCCGCCGTCGCGATGTTCACCGAGGAGGTCGGCGTCAGCCCGCTGCGGGTCGACGGCGGCGCCGGCTACCGGGCCCGCCTGTCCGACCTGATCCGCGCCGGGCAGTCACTGGCCTGGATCGAGCGCGGCGAGGTGCTGTTCAAGGCCGAGATCGGCGCGGTGTCCCGCTCGGCCTGCCAGATCCAGGGCATCTGGGTGGCGCCGTCCCACCGCGGCCGCGGCATCGGCGCGGCCGGCACCGCCGCGGTCGTCGAGTACGCGCGGACGACGATCGCGCCGGTCGTGAGCCTCTACGTCAACGACTTCAACGCGCCGGCCCGCGCGGCCTACCGGCGGGTGGGCTTCCGCGAGGTCGGCCGCTACGCCAGCGTCCTGTTCTGAGGCCGCGCGCGGCTTCTGGAACGCTGGGGTCCGTGCCGACACGGGGAACGGTTCTCTCGACCACGCTCGTCCTGCTCGCGCTGCCGGTGCTCGTCCGCCTGCTCGGGCAACCCCGAGGACGACGTCCGGGAGCGTCGCGCAGCAGTTCCTGACCGGTGGCGGGACGGCGACGTCGCCGGCGCGGCCGCCCTCACCAGCGACGCCGAGGCCGTCACGGCGCTGCTGGAGCAGACGGCCGAGGACCTCCCCGACGCCCGGCTCGCCGGCGACGTCGGCGCGGTCACCGTCGACGAGGACGCCGCGACGGTCGACTGGGCGGCGACCTGGGCGCTCGCGGCGGCGCCCGACTGGACCTACGACGCCCGGCTCGAGCTGCGCCGGGCCGAGGACGAGTGGCGCGTGGTCGCCGAGCCGACCGTCGTCCACCCCGAGCTGGCCGACGGCCAGCACCTGGTCGTGGACCGGTCGCTGCCCGAGCGCGCCCCGATCACCGACGCCGACGGCGAGCCGCTGTTCGCGCCCACCGAGGTGGTGAACGTCGGCGTCGACACGGGCCAGGTCACCGACCTGCCCGCGCTCGCCGAGGCCCTGGGCGAGGCCACGGACATCCCGGCCGAGGACATCGTCGCCGACGTCGAGGCCGCACCGGAGGGTCAGTTCGTGCCGGTCATCACGCTGCGCCGTCCGGAGTTCGAGGCCATCCGCGGCGCAGGTCTTCGACCTGCCGGGCGCGGTCTTCCCGACCGGCACCCGGCTGCTCGCCCCGACCCCCCGCTTCGCGCTGGCCCTGCTCGGCCGGGTCGGCCCGGCCACCGCGGAGATCCTCGAGGAGACGACCGTCGACGGGGAGCCGCAGTTCACCGAGGGCGACGAGCTGGGCCTGTCCGGTCTGCAGCGGGTCCACCAGGAGCAGCTGACCGGCACCCCCGGCTTCACGGTCTCGGTCGTGAGCACCGACGAGTCGCTGGAGGACGAGGGCCGGGAGATCGCCGCGGTCGAGCCCGTGCCGGGGGAGCCCCTGCAGACGCCGCTGGTGCCGCAGATCCAGCTGGCCGCCGAGGACGCCGTCCTGCTGCAGGAGCCGCCCACGCACCTCGTCGCCGTGCGCCCGGGCACCGGCGAGATCCTCGCGGTCGCCTCCAGCGAGAGCGCCAACCCGTCGAACGCCCTGGCCGGGCAGTTCCCGCCCGGGTCGAGCTTCAAGACGGTCACCGCGACGGCGCTGCTGCAGGCCGGGCAGGTGGAGCCGTCGTCCACGCTGCCGTGCCCGGGCACGATCACCGTCGAGGGCCGCGAGTTCGAGAACGAGGACCAGTTCGACCTCGGCACCGTGACGCTGACCGAGGCCTTCGCCGCCTCGTGCAACACGACGTTCATCGAGCAGGGTCTCGAGCTGCCCGACGACGCCCTCGCCGCGGCCGCCGCGGACTACGGCATCGGCAGCGACTGGCAGCTGCCGGTCGGCGTCTTCAGCGGCGGCGTGCCGGCCGACGCGACCGGCACCGGCAAGGCGGCGGCCGCCATCGGGCAGGGCGAGGTGCTGGTCAGCCCGGCGCAGATGGCGCTCGTCGCGGCGGGCATCGCCGCCGGCCCCGCCGCGCCGGTCGAGGTGGTGGGCGCCGAACCCGCGGGGGAGGCGCCGGAGGGGCCCGGCGACGCCGTGCTCGACCAGCTGCGGCCGCTGATGCGCGAGGTGGTGCTCTCCGGCACCGCCACCGCCCTGCGCGACCGCGGCGAGGTGTTCGGCAAGACCGGCACCGCCGAGTACGGCGACGCGACGCCGCCCGACGCGCACGGCTGGTTCGTGGGCTACCAGCTCGACGGACCGGCGGGCGACGTCGCCTTCGCCGTCCTGGTGGAGGGCGGCGGGTCCAGCAGCGCCGCGGTCGCCGTCACCGACGACTTCCTCGGCGCACTCTGACCGACGCCCGGCGTCCCGGTGGGTCTTGGCTCAGCTACGGGGGTCTTGGCTCAGTGTCGACGCTGAGCTACGTGCACTGGTGATCAGCCGACCTGATCATCATCGGGCTCAGCTGTCCGGCAGGCCGGGGAAGGGGTTGGTCACGGGCTTGCGGCCGGCGCGGGCGCGCCAGGCGACGGCGCGCACCTCGGTGGTGGCGAGCGCGGAGACCGCGAGCTCGCGCGTGGCCGGCTCGGCGGCCTCGCCGAGCACCCGGACGTACGCCGCCGCGACACCGTCCTCCAGCGTGACCGCGAGGGCTGCGGCGTCGGCCGCGGAGAGCACCGGGAACGGCAGCTCGTAGGCGCCCTCGGCGTCGGCCGGATCGGCGCCCCGTTCGGCGAGCAGTGCCACCAGACCGTCCCGTGCGTCGCGGTGGGCGCTCTCGCCGGCGGCGGCCGGCTCGCGCTCGTCGGCCGCCAGCGCGGCGCCCACGACGCCGTACCCCCAGACGGCCGCGTGCTCGGCGGCCAGCGCGGCGTCGAGCGCCTCGGCCTCGCCGGACGCGGTGGGCTCGTTCGTGTCGTTCGCCATCTCTGTCCCCCTAGCCCAGCCGTACCGCGTGCCCGCGCAGGCCGGCCGCGATCGAGCCGAGCAGCGCGGCGCGGGCGCCGGACTGCTCGAGGCAGGCCGCGGCGTGCGAGTCGGCCGCCGCGGTCACCTGCTGGCGCAGCCATGTGCGGGGATCGGCCCCGACACCGGCCGCCGAGCTCGACGCGGCCGGTGACGACGACGGGGCCCCGGGCGACGCGGCCCGCAGCCGGTCCAGCTGCGCGCCGGCCTGCTCGGCCAGCGGTGCGATCTCCTGCCCGAAGTTCGCGTTGGCCGCCGTGGCCGCCGCGTAGGCCGCCACCAGGGACTGCTGGACGGCGACCTGGTCGGCCAGCGAGTCGACCTGGGCGGCGGTCACCGGCTCCTGGTCGTCGGAGGCGTCGGAGGTGCAGCCCGTGACCAGGAGCGCCGCTCCGGCCGCCGATGCGGCGGCCAGGAACGAACGCCGCGACAGCGCGGGGCCGGCGGTGCGGGAGGAAGCCATCACCGCCATCCTGACAGTCCGGCCGGATGCCGGCCGGACGCCGTCCCGCGCGTCCGCGGCGCCCCTGCGGTCCGCCGTCCGGAGCGCCCCAGCGACCCCTCCCGTACCACCCCCGAGGCGCTGGTCCCGCTCCGGGCTCCGGCTCCGGGGGAGCGTGCCGGGCGGTAGCCTGACCCTCCGGCCCGACTGCGGGTCCGAGCAGCACCGATCGGGTGGGGACCGGTCCCCGGCGGACCGACGACACCCGCCGGTGCGTTCCGCCCGCCGGCACGGAGAACGAGGAGGAAACCCGGTGTCCGCCTCGCGCAACCCCCGTCGCCCCGACCCGGCGACCGACCGGTTCGACGGCTGGATCCGGCCGGTGGTCGGCGCGGCCGGGTACGACCTCGAGGAGCTGGTCGTCACCCCCGCCGGACGGCGCAACGTGGTCCGCGTGGTGGTCGACCGCGACGAGGGCGTCACCCTCGACGACATCGCCGAGGTCAGCAAGGCCGTGTCCGACGTGCTGGACGCCAACGACGACGGCATGGGACCGCCGTACGTGCTCGAGGTGACCAGCCCGGGTGTCGACCGTCCGCTGACCGAGCCCCGCCACTGGCGGCGCAACGTCGGGCGGCTGGTCGCCGTCGGCGTCGGTCCGCAGGGCGGCGTCGAGCAGGTCACCGGCCGGATCACCGCCGTGGACGATGCCGGGGTCACCCTGGGCGTCGAGGCCAAGAGCAAGCCGGGTGCCAAGAAGCGGCCGCCGCAACCACGGCAGGTTCCCTGGGCGCAGCTCGGTGCCGGCCGGGTACAGGTGGAGTTCGGCCGCGCCGATGCCGAGCCGGACGGCACGGGCGACGGGGCGGACGACGACGGAGGAGAACAGTGAACATCGACGTCACCGCTCTCAAGGCGGTGGAGCGGGAGAAGGGCATCCCCGTCGACACCGTGATCGAGGCGATCGAATCGGCCCTCGTGACCGCCTACCGGCACGCGCACGGCGCGGCCAAGCACGTGCGGGTGCACGTCGACCGCAAGAGCGGCGAGGTCGCCGTCCTCGCCCAGGAGCTCGGGCCGGACGGCGAGGTCGCGCGCGAGTGGGACGACACCCCCTCGGACTTCGGCCGGATCGCCGCCAGCACGGCCAAGCAGGTCATCGTGCAGCGGCTGCGCGACGCCGAGCACGAGCAGACCTTCGGCGAGTACGCCGGCAAGGAGGGCGACATCGTCAGCGGCATCGTGCAGGCGCACGACCGCCGCAACGTGCAGGGCACCGTCCTCATCGACATCGGCAAGGTCGAGGCGGTGCTCCCCGGCGCCGAGCAGGTGCCCGGCGAGGACTACGCGCACGGCACCCGCATCAAGGCCTACGTGGTGTCGGTGAACCGCACCTTCCGCGGCCCGCAGGTGACCGTGTCGCGCACGCACCCCAACCTGGTCCGCAAGCTCTTCGCGCTCGAGGTACCCGAACTGGCCGACGGCAGCGTCGAGATCGTCGCCGTCGCCCGCGAGGCGGGGCACCGGTCGAAGATCGCCGTCCGCACCAAGGTCCCGGGCCTCAACGCCAAGGGCGCGTGCATCGGCCCCATGGGGCAGCGGGTGCGCAACGTCATGAGCGAGCTGCACGGCGAGAAGATCGACATCGTCGACTGGTCCGACGACCCGGCCACCTTCGTCGCGTCGGCGCTGAGCCCGGCCCGCGTCAACAGTGCCCACGTCGTGGACGCCGCCGCCAAGGCCGTCCGCGTCGTGGTGCCCGACTACCAGTTGTCGCTGGCCATCGGCAAGGAGGGCCAGAACGCCCGCCTGGCCGCGCGGCTCACCGGCTGCCGGATCGACATCCGCAGCGACGCGCAGACCGGGGACGAGGCCGCCACCCCGTCGCCGGGCGTGGGCCGGCCGCCTCTGCGGTCCGCGCCGCCGCCCGGAGCGGGCGGTCGGGGGGCGGGTCCGGGGGGCCCGCGCACGTCCACGACATCCGGTCCGCGGCGCGCGGAACATCCCGGACCGGCCGCGCGCTAGACTCGCTGGTGGCCGTAACGCCGATCCCGGTCCGCACCTGTGTGGGGTGCCGGATGCGCGCTCCGGTCACCGAGCTGCTGCGTGTCGTCGTCCGGGAAGGGACTCTCGTCCCCGATCCGCGACGAAGGCTCCCCGGCCGGGGAGCATCCCTGCACCCCACGCCGGAGTGCCTGCACGCAGCGGAGCGACGCCGGGCCTTCGCCAGGGCGCTGCGCCTCCCCGGAGGTGGCGGTGCTCCACTGGAGGCCGGTCCGCTCCGGGACCACGTCCGAAGGCACCTCTCCGGAGGCGCCTGGGGTAGGGATCCGGGCGGGCGAGTGACCGCAGCACGCGCTGCGCGAGCAACACAGAAGTTCCAGCGTCGGACCGGCACGTGCCGGTCCGCATGTCGACAGGACACCGTCGGATGAGTCAGCCGTGAAGTTCCCACGATGACCATGCACCACTAACGACGAGGTCGAGCGGGCTACGCCGCCGGCCTCACACATGAGGAGACCCGTGCCAGGCAAAGCCCGCGTACACGAACTCGCCAAGGAGTTCGGTGTCGACAGCAAGACCGTGCTCGCCAAGCTCAAGGAGCAGGGCGAGTTCGTGAAGTCCGCGTCCTCCACCGTCGAGGCCCCCGTGGCCCGGCGGCTCCGTGAGGCCTTCGGCGGCTCCGGCAGCGGCGCGAACGGCGCCGCAGCCCCCTCCCGTCCCGCCCGTCCGGCGGCTCCCGCAGCTCCGGCCGCAGCGGCTCCGGCGCCCGCTCCCGTGGCCCCGGCGGCTCCGGCTCCCCTGGCTCCGGCCGCTCCGGCTCCCGTGGCGGCGGCACCCGCTGCTCCCGCGCGTCCGGCGGCTCCCGCCCCCGGTCCGCGTCCGGAGCCCCGCCCGGCTGCCGCGGCGGCGTCCGCCCCGGCGGCGCCGGCCGAGCAGCCGACCGCTCCGCGCCCCGGTGCGCCGCGGCCTGCGGCTCCCGGCGGTGCGGCCCCAGGCGCTCCGCGTCCGGGTGCCCCGCGTCCGGGTGCTCCGGGCGGTGCCCGCCCGGCTCCGCGGCCGGGCAACAACCCCTTCAGCAGTCCCCGTCCCGGCCCTGCGGCCGGTGGCGGCGCGCATCCGGCGGCGCCCGGCGCGGGCGGTCCCCGTCCCGCGCCCGGTGCGGGTGGCCCCCGTCCCGCGCCCGGCGCCGGTGGCCCCCGTCCCGGTGGTCCCCGTCCGGCCGCCGGTCCCGGCGGTCCCCGGCCGAACCCCGGCATGATGCCGCAGCGCCCGGCGCCCGGCATGGCGCCGGGTCGGCCTGGTGGCGGCGGCGGTCGTCCCGGTGGTGGCCCCGGCGGTGCCGGTGGTCGTGGCGGCCCCGGTGGCCGTCCCGGTGGTCCCGGTGGCGGTGGCGGGGGCGGTGGCTTCCGTCCCGGTGGCGGCGGCGGAGCTCCCGGTGCGGGTGCGCCCGCCGGTGGTGGCTTCCGTGGTGGCGGTGGCGGCCGTGGCCGCGGTCGCGGCGGCTCCGGTGCCGGCACCGCGGGTGCCTTCGGGCGCCCGGGTGGTCGCGGTCCGGTCCGCGGGCGCAAGAGCAAGAAGCAGCGGCGTCAGGAGTTCGACTCGATGGCGGCGCCCAGCATGGGCGGCGTCACCCTGCCCCGCGGCAACGGGCAGACCGTCCGGCTGCCCCGCGGCGCCTCGCTGACCGACCTCGCCGAGAAGATCGGTGCGCAGCCCGCTGCGCTGGTCACCGCCCTGTTCCATCTGGGCGAGATGGTGACCGCCACGCAGTCGGTCAACGACGAGACGCTGCAGCTGCTCGGTGCCGAGATCGACTGGGTCATCCAGGTCGTCAGCCCCGAGGACGAGGACCGCGAGCTGCTCGAGACCTTCGACCTCACCTTCGGCGACGAAGAGGGCGACGAGGGCGACTGGGAGTCCCGGCCGCCGGTGGTCACCGTCATGGGTCACGTCGACCACGGAAAGACCAAGCTCCTCGACGCGATCCGCAACGCCAACGTGGTGGCGCGGGAGGCCGGTGGCATCACCCAGCACATCGGCGCCTACCAGATCGTCACCGAGCTGGAGCACAACGAGCGGCCGATCACCTTCATCGACACCCCGGGTCACGAGTCGTTCACCGCGATGCGTGCCCGTGGCGCGAAGGTCACCGACATCGTCGTCCTGGTCGTGGCGGCCGACGACGGCGTCATGCCGCAGACGGTCGAGGCGCTCAACCACGCCCAGGCCGCCGAGGTGCCGATCGTGGTCGCGGTCAACAAGATCGACAAGGAGGGGGCCAACCCCGCCAAGATCCGTCAGCAGCTCACCGAGTACGGCCTCGTGGCCGAGGAGTACGGCGGCGACACGATGTTCGTCGACGTCTCGGCCACCACGCGGCAGGGTCTCGACGAGCTGCTCACGGCGGTCCTGCTGACCGCGGACGCCTCGCTGGACCTGCGCGCGAACACCGAGCAGGACCCGCAGGGTGTGGTCATCGAGGGCAAGCTGGACAAGGGTCGCGGCCCCGTCGCCACGGTGCTCGTCCAGCGCGGCACGCTGCGCCAGGGCGACTCGATCGTCGCCGGCGACGCCTACGGGCGCGTCCGGTCGCTGCTCGACGAGCACGGCAACAAGCTCAAGGAGGCCCTGCCGTCCCGGCCGGTCCAGGTCGTCGGTCTGACGTCGGTGCCCCGTGCCGGCGACACGTTCCTCGTCGTCGACGAGGACCGCGTTGCCCGGCAGATCGCCGACCGCCGCCAGGCCCGTATCCGCAACGCGCAGAACGCCTCGATGCGGAAGCGGATCAGCCTGGAGGACCTCGACGCCGCGCTCAAGGAGACCCGTCAGCTCAACCTGATCATCAAGGGCGACAACTCGGGCACCGTCGAGGCGCTCGAAGAGGCGCTGATGAAGATCGAGGTCGACGACGACATCTCGCTGCGGGTCATCCACCGCGGCGTCGGTGGGATCACCAAGAGCGACATCGACCTGGCGCTGGCCGACGACGTCATCGTCCTGGGCTTCAACGTCCGGGCCGAGGGTCAGGCCACCGAGCTCGCCAACCGCGAGGGCGTGGACGTCCGGTACTACACGGTCATCTACCAGGCCATCGACGAGATCGAGGCCGCGCTCAAGGGCATGCTCAAGCCCGTCTACGAGGAGATCCAGCTCGGCACGGCGGAGGTCCGCGAGGTCTTCCGGGTGCCCAAGATCGGCAACGTCGCCGGTTCGCTGGTCCGCAGCGGCACGATCGTCCGCAACTCGAAGGCGCGGCTCGTCCGTGACGGTGCCGTGGTCGCCGACAACCTGACGGTGGAGTCGCTCCGCCGGTTCAAGGACGACGCGACCGAGGTCCGCGAGGGCTACGAGTGCGGTATCGGCCTGGGCTCGTTCAACGACATCAAGGTCGACGACGTGATCCAGACCTTCGAGATGCGCGAGATCCCGCGCACCTGAGATAGGCGAGGTGGCCCCTGCAGGTGAGTCCGTCGGCCCTCCTGCAGGGGCCCGCCGCGAGCGTGCGAGCGGTGGGGGGCAGGAGGGTCCTTATCTTCACCGGCACGCTCAGCGCCGACCTGCTGCTGGGTGACGTCCACTCGCTCAAGGGCAAGCGCGCCGTCGTCCGGCCGATCGTGGCCGAGCTGCGCCGCCGCTACTCCGTGGCCGCGGCCGAGGTGGGCGGCACCGATCTGCACCGCCGCGCGCAGGTCGGCGTCGCCACCGTTTCGGGGGACGCCGGTCAGGTGACCGAGGTCCTCGACGCGTGCGAGCGGTTGCTGGCCGAGCGGCCGGAGGTGACGCTGCTGTCGACACATCGGCAGCTCTTCTCCGACAGCGACGACGTCTGAAAGGACCCCGTCCTCCCCACCCTTCGCACGCTCAGGGCGGGCCCCGGGACGGGGCCGAACGCGCCTGTATCCACCCGGCGTCCCCTGGGCGCCGCCTACCGAGGAGGTCCCGATGGCCGATCCGGCCCGCGCCCGCAAGCTGGCTGTCCGCATCCGGCAGATCGTCTCGTCGGCGATCGAGACCCAGATCAAGGACCCCCGGCTGGGCATGGTGACCGTCACCGATGCCCGCGTGACCAGCGACCTCCGCGAGGCCACGGTCTTCTACACCGTCTACGGGGACCCCACGCAGGTCGAGGACTCCGCCCGCGCCCTGGCCTCGGCCACCGGCGTGCTGCGCTCGACCGTGGGCAAGCAGACCGGCATCAAGTTCGTCCCGTCGCTGGCCTTCGTCGCCGACATCGTCCCGGACACGGCGCGGGAGCTCGATGCCGCGCTCGAGCGGGTGCGGCACGCCGACGCCGAGCTGGCCCGTGCCCGCGAGGGCGCCTCGTACGCCGGGGAGCCGGACCCGTACCGGCGCCCGGCGGAGGACGACGACGAGGATCCGGATCGGCTCGCGACTGCCGATGACAGTGCCGACGAGGGATCCCTCCGGCACGGGAGCCACGCATGAGCGAGAACGACCCCGACCCGTACGACCCCGACGCCCAGTCGCGCTCGGAGCTGGCGGGCGTCCCGGAGCCGGACGCCGGCGACCCGACGCAGGGCGGCAAGCGCGGGGCGATCGGCGAGGCTCCGAGCATCGCCTCCGACGAGCCGGACGACGGTTCGACCTTTCCGGTGGGTGGTGGCGACGTCTCCGAGGAGACCGACGCGCCTCCGGTCGCCGACCCGGGTCCGGATGCCTGAGCCGATGGCTTCCTCACCGGTAGACCCGGGGGCGGTCGCGGCCGTCCTCGCCGAGGCCGCCGACGCCCGCGCCACCGTGGTCCTGTCCGGGCACGTGCAGCCCGACGCCGATGCGCTCGGCAGCACGCTGGCCCTCGCCGAGGGCCTGCGGCGGCGCGGCGCGAAGGTGCTCGCCACGTTCCCGAACCCGTTCACCCTGCCGCCCTCGCTCGGGTGGCTGCCCGGGGCGGAGGGGCTGGTGCCGTCCTCGGCGGTGCCGTCGTCCCCGGACGTCTTCGTGAGCCTGGACGCCGCGTCGCCGGCGCGGCTCGGCGAGCTGGCACAGCTGCTCGACGCGGCCCGGATCTCCGTCGTGGTCGACCACCACGCCAGCAACCCCGGCTTCGGCGACGTCCGGCTCGTCGACGGCGGCGCCCCGGCGACCGTCAGCCTGGTCGCCGACCTGCTCGACGGACTGGGCGTGGTCGTCGACCGCGACCTGGCCACCTGCCTCTACGCCGGCCTGGCCGCCGACACCGGGTCCTTCCGCTTCGGCAACACCCGGCCGGACACCCACGAGCTGGCCGCACGGCTGCTGTCCACCGGCATCGACCACGCCGCGATCAGCCGGCGGTTGTTCGACACCGCGCCGTTCGGCTGGCTGGGGCTGCTGTCCGCCGTCACCGGCCGCGCCGTGCTGGAGCCCGACGTGGGCGCCGGCCTGGTCTGGACGTGGTCCAGCACCGCCGAGGCGGCCGAGCACGAGCTGCCCGGCGAGCAGCTCGAGGCGCTCGTCGACGTGATCCGCTCGGCGCAGGAGGCGGACGTCGCCTGCGTGCTCAAGGGCCAGGACGACGGCACGTGGTCGGTGTCGCTGCGCTCGCGCGGAGCCACGGACGTCGCCCGGGTCGCGATCGCGCTTGGCGGCGGCGGGCACACGCTGGCCGCCGGCTACACCTCGCACCTCGACCGGGAGAAGACGATCGAGGCGCTCCGGGCGGAGCTGGTCTGACCAGACCGCCCTCCGTCCTGGCTCTCGCGGCCCCGGCGCTCGTCGTCCTGGCCGCGGAGCCGCTGTACCTGCTCGTCGACACGGCCGTCGTCGGCAACCTCGGCACCGTGGCGTTGGGCGGCCTGGCCGTCGGGGGCGGGCTGCTGGCCTGGGCCGCCGCCCTGCTCAACTTCCTCGCGTACGGCACCACCGCCCGTGCGGCCCGCCGGGCCGGTGCCGGTGACCGCGCCGGCGCGGTCGCCGAGGGTGTGCAGGCCACCTGGCTGGCCCTCGCGCTCGGCCTCGCCGTTCTCGCCCTCTTCCAGGCGCTCGCCGGCCCGCTGACCCGGCTGCTGGCCGGCGGCGCGGGACCCGTGGCCGCGGCGGGGGAGCAGTGGCTGCGCGTGGCGAGCCTCGGCGCGCCGCTGCTGCTCGTCGCCCTGGCCGGCAACGGCTGGCTGCGCGGAGTGCAGGAGCTCCGCCGGCCGATGCGCTTCGTGCTCGCCGGCAGCCTGGTCAGCCTCGTGCTGTGCCCGCTGCTGGTGCACCCCGCCGGACTCGGGCTGGTCGGGTCGGCGATCGCCAACGTCGTGGGGCAGGCGGTCTCGGCGGCGCTGTTCGTCGCGGCGCTGGCCCGCGAGCGGGTGGCGTGGCGACCGCGCGCCGCGGCCCTGCGGGCGCAGTTGGTCATCGGCCGGGACCTGTTGCTGCGCGCGGTCGTGCTGCAGCTGTCGTTCCTCGTGGCCACCGGCGTGGTCGCCCGTGCGGGCACGGCGTCGCTCGGCGCGCACCAGATCGCGGTGCAGCTCTTCTTCTTCCTCGCTCTCGTGCTCGACGCCTACGCGATCGCCGCGCAGACGCTGGTCGGCCAGGCACTCGGCGGCGGTCGCCCGGACGACGCGCGTGCCACCGCCCGTCGCGTCACCTGGTGGGGCCTCGGCACGGGCGTCGCCGTCGCCGTCGTCCTGCTCGCGCTGCGGCCGCTCGTCCTGCCGTTGTTCACCGACGACCCGTCGGTCGTCGGACAGGCGACGGTGGCCTGGTGGTTCCTGGCCGCGATGCAGCCGCTGGCCGGTGTCGTCTTCGCCCTGGACGGCGTGCTCATGGGCGCCGGCGACGTCGGCTACCTGCGCACCGTGACCATCGGGGCGGCGCTCGCCGGCTTCCTGCCCCTGTCGCTGCTGGCGCTGCCGCTGGGCTGGGGGCTGGCCGGGGTGTGGGCGGGGCTCACGCTCTTCATCGGGCTGCGGCTGGTCGCCGTCGTCGTCCGGGTGGCGGGGGATCGCTGGCTGACGGCGCCTGTGACAGTGACGTCGTGAGCCGCCGTCCGGACGCCGACGTCCCCCCGGGAATCCTGCTGGTCGACAAGCCGGGCGGGATGACCTCGCACGACGTCGTCGCCCGCGCCCGCCGCGCGCTGTCCGTGCGCAAGGTCGGCCACGCCGGCACCCTCGATCCGATGGCCACCGGCCTGCTGCTGCTCGGCGTCGGCTCCGCCACCCGGCTGCTCGGGTACCTCGGCGGGCACGACAAGACCTACGAGGCGACGATCCGGCTCGGCCAGGCGACGGTCACCGACGACCGCGAGGGCGAGGTCCTCGCCACCGTCTCCGCCCAGCACGTCGACGACGACGCCGTCCGTGTCGCGCTGGCCGCGCAGACCGGCCCGCTGCGCCAGGTTCCCTCGTCGGTGAGCGCCGTCAAGGTGGCGGGCCGGCGGTCGTACGACCGCGTGCGCGCCGGTGAGACCGTCGAACTGGAGCCGCGGGCGGTCACGGTCCACCGGCTGGACGTGCACCGGATCGACCGGCCGACCGCCGACCTCGTCGACGTCGAGGTCACCGTCGAGTGCACCGCCGGCACCTACATCCGCGCCATCGCCCGCGACGCGGGCGCGGCGCTCGGCGTGGGCGGGCACCTGACGGCGCTGCGGCGCACCGCGTCGGGGCCGTTCCGGGTCGCCGACGCGGCGACGGTCGAGGACGCGGCGGCGTCTCTCGTCGCCGGCGGGGGCCCGGGGGCCCTCGGCCTGCCCGCGACCGCCGTCCGGGTCTTCCCGGAGCGTCGGCTGACCGACGAGGAGGCGGTCGCGCTCGGGTACGGCCAGCGGATCCCCGCGACGGGGGCGGCCGGCCTCGTCGCAGCGACGGCTCCCGACGGCCGGCTGGTCGCGCTCGTCGAGGACGCCGGGGAGACGGCACGCGTCGCGGTCGGTTTCCCGACGTCCTGAGCCTGCCGGTACGGCCCCTCGTCGGCCTACGCTCGTCCGCCGTGACGGTGGTGTTCGCCGGGATGGCGGCCAGCCTGGACGGCTTCATCCAGTCGGCGTCCGGGGACCTGTCGTGGCTGAACGACGCGATGGTCGCCGGTGAGGACTACGGCTTCGCCGAGACCGAGGCCCGCACCGGGGCGTACGTCATCGGTGCCAACACGTTCCGGGAGATGGGGGGCGGCGCCGGTGGCGGGCGCGTGCCGACCTACGTCGTCACCCACGATCCCGCTCTGGCGACCGGCCGGCACGTGCACGCGCACGCCGGCGACCTGACGCAGCTGATCGACGGCGTGCGGTCCGAGATCGACCCCGCCAAGGACATCTGCGTCTTCGGTGGCGGCCGGCTGGTCACCGATCTCCTGGCGCTCGGCCTCGTCGACGAGCTTGGCCTCGCGGTGATCCCCGTCGTCCTCGGCGGCGGCGTGCCCTTCTTCGGTGCGATGCCGTCGAGCACCGAGCTCGAGCTGCTGGAGTGCCGCCCGTTCCCCTCCGGCATCGTGCTCCTGAACTACCGGGTCGTGCGCCCCGGCTAGCGTGCGCGTGTGGACACCGACAGCGCAGGCGCGTTCCTCGAGGACCGCCTGGCCGCCCTCGACGCCGACCTGGTGCGGCTGCCCGGCGTGCTCGTCGCGTTCTCCGGCGGCGTCGACTCCGGGATGCTGCTCGCCGCCGCGGTGCGGGCGCTCGGTGCCGAGCGGGTCGTCGCGGCCACCGCGGTGTCACCCAGCCTGCCGGCGACCGAGCGCGCCGGGGCGGCCGCCTTCGCCGCCACGCTCGGGGTGCGCCACGAGCAGCCGGCGACCCACGAGCTCGACCGCGCGGGCTACGTCGCCAACGCGGGCGACCGCTGCGCGTTCTGCAAGACCGAGCTGGTCGACGTGCTGATGCCGCTGGCCGAGCGGCTCGGCATCGCCCACGTCGTCACCGGCACCAACGCCGACGACGTGCGGGCCGGTTTCCGGCCCGGCATCCGCGCGGCCGCCGGACGCGGGGCGGAGACGCCGCTGGTCCGGGCGGGGCTCACCAAGGACGACGTCCGCGAGGCCGCCCGGCGCTGGGGGCTGCCTCTGGCCGACAAGCCGGCCGCGGCGTGCCTGGCCAGCCGGATCGCCTACGGCGTCCCGGTCTCGGCGGAGCGGCTGGCCCGCGTCGAGGCGGCCGAGCACTCCCTGCGGACGGCGCTGGCCGACGCCGGCCTCGCGGTACGCGACCTGCGGGTGCGCGACCTCGGTCCGGTCGACGGCGCGGACACCGCACGCGTCGAGGTGGACGCCGTCCGCGTCGCCGAGCTGGCCGCGCGTCCGGACCTGCTCGCCGCCGTCCGCGGCTTCGCGCGGGTCGAGGTGGACGCGCGCGGATTCCGGTCGGGCTCGATGAACGAGCTGCTGCCCGACCCCGTCCGCTACCGCTGAGCCGGCGGCCGCGCGATCCGCGCGGCCGCGACCCCGGCGCCGAAGCCGTTGTCGATGTTGACCACCAGGACGCCGGGCGCGCAGGCGGTCAGCATCGTGAGCAGCGCCGCGAGCCCCTCGAACGCGGCGCCGTAGCCCACCGAGGTCGGGACGGCGACCACCAGCCGGTCGGTCAGGCCGGCGACGACGCTCGGCAGCGCGCCGTCCATGCCGGCGACCACCACCACGGCGTCCGCGGCGGCGATGTCGGGGGTCACGGCGAGCACCCGGTGCACGCCCGCGACCCCGACGTCGTCCACCCGTCGCCCGGCCACCCCGCAGGCGCGCAGGGTCGCGCAGACCTCGGCGGCGACCGCGCCGTCCGACGTCCCCGCGCTGAGCACGACGACGTTCGCCACCGGCTCCGGCGGTCGGCCCACGAGCGCGCACCGCGCCTCGGCGTCGATCTCCGCCTCGGGCCAGCGCGCCCGGATCGCGGCGGCGGTGGGCGGGTCGACCCGCGTCGCGAAGGCGGACGATGCCCCGCCGTCGAGCAGACCCTCCAGGCAGGCGACGGTCTGCTCGGGTGTCTTGCCGGCGGCGTACACGACCTCGGGGGTGCCGGTGCGCGCGGCACGGTCGAGGTCGAGGCGCGCGAAGCCGAGGTCGGCGGTGCGGTGCGGGGTCACGCCTCCAGCATGCGGGATTGATCGCGGGCGGTGGCGGGAAGGGGAGCCGCATGAGCGCAACGAGAACGACGGGCGAGCGAGCATCGCAGCGAGGAACGAGCGAGGAGCGGAACGAGTCCGGAGTCGAGCGATGAGCATCGTCAAGATCAACGCGATCGTCGTGCCCAAGGACAAGCAGGACCGCTTCGAGGAGCGCTTCCGCGGCCGGGCGGGCGAGGTGGAGAAGACCCCCGGTTTCGAGTGGTTCGAGCTGCTGCGGCCGCTGGAGGGCACCGACCAGTACCTGGTCTACACGCGCTGGGCGAGCGAGGAGGCCTACCGCACGTGGGAGCAGGGACAGGACTTCGCCCGGTCGCACGAGGGCGGCGGCGACAGCCTCGCGCCCGCGGCCAGCGACTCGCACCACCTGTGGAGCTACGAGGTGATCGAGAGCGCGGCGCCCTCCCGGCCGTGACACGGACGGCGGAACCGGGGGCGGTGGGCGGCCGACCGCTCCCGGCCCCGGCGCTACTGTGGGCGGACGGCCGGGTTCCTGCCGGCCGCGCCGATTCCGCATGCCCAGGGTGGGAGACATGACCGACACGCTCGCCGACAGCCGTCCGACCTCGCGCGTCTTCGCCGAGGGCGTGCCGGTGGTCGTCGAGGACGTGACGCGCCGGGCCGCGTCCGAGCGCGAGGCCGTGCTGGCCGACCCCGGCTTCGGCCGGCACTTCACCGACAGCATGTTCGTGGCGCGCTACCGCGCCGGCGAGGGCTGGTACGACGCGCGGCTGACCTCCTACGCGCCGCTGCAGCTCGACCCGGCCACCGCCGCGCTGCACTACGCCCAGTCGATCTTCGAGGGGCTCAAGGCCTACGCCCAGCCCGACGGCACGGTCGCCACCTTCCGGCCCGAGGCCAACGCCGCCCGGTTCGTGCGCGGCGCGAAGCGGCTGGCGATGCCGCCGGTGCCCGAGGAGGCCTTCCTCGCCGCGGTCGACGCGCTCGTCGACGCCGACCGCGACTGGGTGCCCACCGGCCCCGACCAGACCCTCTACCTGCGGCCGTACCAGCTGGCGTCCGAGCCGTTCCTCGGCGTCCGCCCGGCGCACGAGTACCTGTTCCTCGTCATCGCCAGCCCGGCCGGGGCGTACTTCCCGCGCGGCGTCCAGCCCGTGTCGGTGTACCTCTCCGAGGACTACATCCGGGCCGCGCCCGGCGGCACCGGCGAGGTCAAGTGCGCCGGCAACTACGCCGCCAGCCTGCTCGCCCAGGAGCAGGCGATCGAGGCCGGCTGCGACCAGGTCGTGTGGCTCGACGCGCTCGAGAAGCGCTGGGTCGAGGAGATGGGCGGGATGAACCTGTTCTTCGTCCTCGGCTCGGGCGACGACGCCGAGCTCGTCACGCCGGAGCTCACCGGCACGCTGCTGCCGGGCATCACCCGCGACTCGCTCATCACCCTGGCGCGCGAGCGGGGGCACACGGTCACCGAGCGCCGGTTCTCCGTCGACGAGTGGCGGCGGGGCGTGGCCGACGGTTCGGTCACCGAGACCTTCGCCTGCGGCACCGCCGCCGTCATCACGCCGGTCGGCGAGGTCAAGGCGCGCACCGGCGACTTCACCGTCGGCGACGGCACGCCCGGCCCGATCACGATGGGGCTGCGCGAGGCGCTGCTCGACATCCAGCACGGCCGGGTGCCCGACACCCGCGGCTGGCTGCACCGGATCGCCTGATCGGCGGAGGCGGGGTGCAGCGCTGGCGCGGCCTGGAGGCCACGCCCGGTGATCTCGGGCGCACGGTGGTCACCGTCGGCATGTACGACGGCGTCCACCGCGGCCACCAGGCGCTGATCGGCGCCGCCGTCGCCCGGGCGCGGGAGCAGGGGCGGCCCTGCCTGCTGCTCACCTTCGACCCGCACCCCGCCGAGGTGATCCGTCCCGGTTCCCACCCGGCGATCCTGACGTCGCTGGACCGCAAGGCGGAGCTGGTCGCGGCGCTCGGCGTCGACGCGATGTGCGTGCTGCCGTTCACGCCGGAGTTCATGCGGCTGTCACCCGAGACGTTCACGCACACGGTCCTCGTCGAGCAGCTGCACGCGGCGCACGTGGTGGTGGGGGAGAACTTCACCTACGGGCACCGCGCCGCCGGCACGGTCGCCTCGCTGACCGTCGAGGGACGGCGGTTCGGCTTCGGCGTCGAGGGCGTCCCCCTGGCCCAGCTGGCCGACGGCGACGTCACGATCTCCTCGACCTACGTGCGTGCCTGCGTGGCCGGGGGTGACATGGAGTCGGCGGCCGCGGCGCTCGGCCGGCCGCACCGCGTCGACGGCGTCGTCGTCCGCGGGGACCGGCGGGGTAAGGACCTCGGCTACCCGACCGCCAACGTCGAGACGCCGCCGTTCACCGCCATCCCGGCCGACGGCGTCTACGCCGGGCACCTGGTCACCCGCGACCCGCGCAGCGGGGCGAGCCTGGAGCGGCGGCCGGCCGCGATGTCGGTCGGCACCAACCCGACCTTCCAGGGCAGCCGGCGGACCGTCGAGGCCTTCGTGCTGGACTTCGACGGCGATCTCTACGGCGAGCACGTCGGCGTGGAGTTCGCGGCCCGGCTGCGGCCGATGCGGGCGTTCGCCGGGGTCGACGAGCTGGTCGCCGCGATGGCCGACGACGTCGAGCGGACGAGGGCCCTGCTCGGGCCGCCCGGACGGCCCTGAGGGTCGCTGCGCCCGCGCTGGTAGCCTGGGCGGGTCGATCATGCGATCGACGAGTGTGAGAGCTGCCCCCGTGACACAGACCGGGGGCCACACGTGACCAGCCCTGGAGGCGACCGATGGCGCTCGAGAGCGCGTTGAAGAAGCAGATCATGACCGAGTACGCCACGGTCGAGAACGACACCGGTTCGCCCGAGGTGCAGGTCGCGATGCTGACCCGCCGGATCAGCGACCTCACCGAGCACCTCAAGATGCACAAGCACGACCACCACAGCCGGCGGGGCCTGCTCCTGCTGGTCGGCCGCCGTCGGCGGCTGCTGAACTACCTGGCGAAGACCGACATCACCCGGTACCGCTCGCTCATCGAGCGGCTCGGCCTGCGCCGCTAGTACGTCGAGGGGACCGCTCCCGGGCATCCGGGACGGTCCCCTTCCTCGTGCGGCACCCGCCGCACGGGCCACTGGCAGTACCCGCCCCACGCGCGCCGCGACGGGCCGGTCCTCGGTAGTGGCCCCCGGGACACTCCGAGTCAGGAGAGTGGTTCCCCCTCAGACGGGGAACCGCACAGCCCGAGGGCTTCGATCGAAGACCGGTCGCCCCGGCCCCCACGGACGGCGTGCACCGCCGCCACCCAAGAGGAAGTCGCACCGCGGCACGAGGCCGGATGCGACGAGAAGAGAGAAGGACACGTGTCCGCACCCACCACCACCGGCAGCATCACCGCCGAGTTCGACCCCGAGGACGGGGTCACCACCGCCACCGCGGTCATCGACAACGGCAGCTTCGGCAGCCGCAGCGTCACCTTCGAGACCGGCCGGCTGGCCCGCCAGGCCGCCGGCTCCGTCGTCGTCACCATGGGCGACACCATGCTGCTCTCGGCCACGACGGCCGGCCGCCAGCCCAAGGAACACTTCGACTTCTTCCCGCTGACGGTCGACGTCGAGGAGCGGATGTACGCCGCCGGGCGCATCCCCGGCTCGTTCTTCCGCCGTGAGGGCCGGCCCTCCGAGGACGCGATCCTCACCTGCCGGCTGATCGACCGCCCGCTGCGGCCGACCTTCGCCAAGGGCCTGCGCAACGAGGTCCAGGTCGTCATCACGGTCCTGTCGCTGGACCCCGACCACCTGTACGACGTGCTGGCCATCAACGGCGCATCTGCGTCCACCCAGCTGTCCGGCCTGCCGTTCTCCGGCCCGGTCGGCGGCACGCGGGTCGCCCTGATCAACGGTCAGTGGGTCGGCTTCCCGACCCACGCCGAGCTCGAGGACGCCGTCTTCGACATGGTCGTCGCGGGCCGCACCCTCCCCGACGGTGACGTCGCGATCATGATGGTCGAGGCCGAGGCCACCGAGAAGACCGTCGAGCTCGTCGCCGGTGGGGTCACCGCGCCGACCGAGGAGGTCGTCGCCCAGGGCCTCGAGGCGGCCAAGCCGTTCATCAAGGCGCTGTGCGAGGCGCAGGCGGCGGTGGCCGAGAAGGCCGCCAAGCCCGTCCAGGAGTTCCCCCGCTTCCTCGACTACCAGGACGACGTCTACGCAGCCGTCGAGTCCTTCGTCGGCGACCGGCTGGCTCAGGCCCAGCAGATCGCCGCCAAGCACGAGCGCGAGGACGCCACCGACGCGCTCAAGGACGAGGCCAAGGCCGCGCTCGCCGGCCAGTTCGAGGGCCGCGAGAAGGAGGTGTCGGCCGCCTTCCGCGCCCTCACCAAGAAGATCGTCCGGCAGCGCATCCTGCGCGACAAGGTGCGCATCGACGGCCGTGGCGTCACCGACATCCGGCCGCTGTCGGCCGAGGTCGAGGTCCTGCCGCGGGTGCACGGCTCGGCGCTGTTCGAGCGCGGGGAGACCCAGATCCTCGGCGTCACCACGCTGAACATGCTCCGCATGGAGCAGCAGCTGGACACGCTGTCGCCGGTCAACCGCAAGCGCTACATGCACAACTACAACTTCCCGCCGTACTCGACCGGTGAGACCGGCCGCGTCGGCTCGCCGAAGCGCCGCGAGATCGGCCACGGCGCGCTCGCCGAGCGGGCGCTCGTGCCGGTGCTGCCGAACCGCGAGGAGTTCCCCTACGCGATCCGGCAGGTCTCCGAGGCGCTGGGCTCCAACGGCTCGACGTCCATGGGCTCGGTCTGCGCCTCGACGCTGGCCCTGCTCAACGCCGGTGTGCCGCTGAAGGCCCCGGTCGCCGGCATCGCCATGGGTCTGGTCTCCGATGAGGTCGACGGCAAGACCGAGTACGTCGCGCTGACCGACATCCTCGGTGCCGAGGACGCGTTCGGTGACATGGACTTCAAGGTCGCCGGCACGCGCAACTTCGTCACCGCGCTGCAGCTGGACACCAAGCTCGACGGCATCCCGTCCGACGTGCTCGCACAAGCGCTGACCCAGGCCCGCGCCGCCCGGCTGCACATCCTCGACGTGATGAACGAGGCCATCGACGGCCCCGACGAGATGAGCCCGTACGCCCCGCGGGTGACCACGGTGCGCATCCCGGTCGACAAGATCGGCGCGGTGATCGGCCCCAAGGGCCAGATGATCAACGCGATCCAGGACGAGACCGGCGCCGACATCACCATCGAGGACGACGGCACCATCTACGTCGGCGCCTCCGACGGTCCCTCGGCGCAGGCGGCGGTCGACCGCATCAACGCGATCGCCAACCCGCAGATGCCGAAGGTCGGGGAGCGCTTCCTCGGCACGGTCGTCAAGACCACCCCGTTCGGCGCCTTCGTCTCGCTGCTGCCGGGCAAGGACGGTCTCGTCCACATCAGCAAGCTCGGTGGCGGCAAGCGCATCGGCAAGGTCGAGGACGTCGCGAACGTCGGGGACAAGATGCAGGTCGAGATCACCGACATCGACGCCCGCGGCAAGATCAGCCTGGTGCCCGTGGCCGCCGACGCCGGCGGCGGCGGCGCCGATCAGGCCGCCGAGCCGGCCGAGGCCGCGGCCGCGCCCGCGGGTGAGTGAACAGCGCTGAGCCGCGCCCGACAGGCATGACCGGTACCGGGGTGGACGCTGCGGCGTCCACCCCGGTCGCCGTTCCCGTCGGGCGCACGCAGTTGCTCGACGTCGACGAGGTCGGCGGCCGGGTGGAGCGCACCGAGCTGCCCGGCGGCCTGCGGGTGCTCACCGAGACGATGCCCGGCGTCCTCTCGGCGACGCTCGGCATCTGGGTCGGCGTCGGCTCGCGCGACGAGGACGACCGGCTGGCCGGCTCGTCGCACTTCCTCGAGCACCTGCTGTTCAAGGGCACGACGTCGCGCAGCGCCCTGGAGATCGCGACGGCGATGGACGCCGTCGGCGGTGAGATGAACGCCTTCACCGCCAAGGAGCACACCTGCTACTACGCGAACGTGCTCGCCAGCGACCTCCCGCTGGCCATCACCCTGCTGACCGACCTCGTCACCGACGCCTGCAACACGGCCGACGACATGGAGTCGGAGCGCACGGTGGTGCTCGAGGAGATCGCCATGCGCGACGACGAGCCCGGTGACGCCGTCCACGACCTGTTCGCCGAGACGCTCTTCGGCGGGACACCGCTGGGCCGTTCGGTGCTGGGCAGCGTCGAGTCGATCGAGAACCTGTCGCGCGACGACGTCGACGGCTGGTACCGCGGGCGGTACCGGCTGCCGTCGATCGTGGTGACGGCGGCAGGCCGGGTCGAGCACCAGCAGGTGCTGGACCTGGTGACGACGGCCTTCGGTGACCGGTTGTCGGGCGACGTTCCGCCCGCGCCCCTGCGTGCGGGCGAGGACGTGCTGTTCGACCGGCCGGCGCGGCCCACCGGGCTGATCCAGCGGCACACCGAGCAGGCACACCTGCTGCTCGGCACGCTGGGTCTGGCCCGGCTCGACGAGCGCCGCTACGCCGCCGCGGTGCTCGACACCGCCGTCGGCGGCGGCATGAGCTCACGGCTGTTCCAGGAGATCCGCGAGAAGCGAGGCCTGGTCTACAGCGTCGGCTCCTCGCTGACGCACTACGCCGGGACCGGGTCCTTCTCCGTGTATGCCGGCTGCTCGCCGAAGCGGGTACCCGAGGTGCTCCGTCTGGTCCGCGAGGAGCTGGCGCGGGTGGCGGCCGAGGGCATCACCGCCGAGGAGGTCGCCCGCGGCCGGGGTCAGCTCAAGGGCGGCATGGTGCTCGGGCTCGAGGACACCGGCTCGCGCATGAGCCGGCTCGGCAAGAGCGAGCTGTCCTTCGGCGAGTACCTCTCCGTGCGCGAGGTGCTCGGCCGGCTGGACGCCGTCGACGAGGCGCAGGTCCGCGAGCTCGCCGGCGAACTGCTCGCCCGCGACAGCTGCCTCGCGGTCGTCGGGCCGTACCGCGAGTCGGACCTCGACCGGCTCTGAGCTCCGGTGCACCCCGCTCTCCAGGTCCACGGCGCACTGGCCCGCGGCGCGTTCGCCGTCGCCGTCCTGGTGTCGCTGGCGGTGCTGTTCTCACCCGCCGGTCAGGTGCCCGACGCGCCGCCCGGCGTCGACAAGGTCGTGCACGCCGCGCTCTTCCTGGCGCTCGCTGTCACCGGTCGGTGGGCGGGGGTGCGCGCCGTCGTCCTGGGCAGCCTGCTCGTCGGCTACGGGGCGGTCAGCGAGGTGCTGCAGGCCGTCACGCCGCTGGAGCGGTCCGGGTCGGTCGCCGACCTGCTGGCGGACGTCGTCGGAGTGGCGCTCGGCCTCACCGCCTGGTCGCTCGGCGGGCGCTCTCGCCGCGGCCGACCGCGAGCCTGACCGGGCGCTGTGTTGCGCCCCGGTGGCGCTGTCGGGAAGCCTGACCGGGTGACCGCTTCCGCTGCCGACACCTCCACCTTCGACGACCCCGCCGGGGACGCTCCGCTCATCACCGTCGGGGTGCTCGGCGCGCGCGGCCGGATGGGCACCGAGGTGGTGCGGGCGATCAACGCCGCCGACGACCTCGAGCTCGTCGCGATGGTCGACGCAGGGGAGTGGCTGTTCAACGTCGCAGACGCCGGCGCCCAGGTGGTCGTCGACTTCACCCGGCCGGACGTCGTCATGGACAACATCCGCTTCTGCATCGACCAGAACATCCACTGCGTCGTCGGCACCACGGGCTTCGACGAGGAGCGGCTGGCGACCGTGGCCGAGTGGCTCGGCCCCCACCCCGAGGTGGGCGTGGTCATCGCCCCCAACTTCGGGATCGGCGCCATCCTGATGATGCGCTTCGCCGAGGAGGCAGCACGGTTCTTCCCGTCCGTCGAGATCATCGAACTGCACCACCCGAACAAGGTGGACGCACCGTCGGGGACCGCCGCCCGCACGGCCCGGCTGATCGCGGCGGCCCGCCGCGCCGCCGGACTTCCGCCGGCGCCGGACGCGACCACGGACGCCCTTCCGGGAGCCCGGGGCGCCGACGTGGAGGGCGTCCCGGTGCACGCCGTCCGCCTGACCGGCCTGGTGGCCCACCAGGAGGTGCTCATGGGTGCCGCGGGCGAGACCCTGACCCTGCGCCACGACTCCTTCGACCGGGCCTCGTTCATGCCGGGCGTGCTGCTCGCCGTCCGTCAGATCGCCGCGCACCCGGGGCTCACCGTCGGCATCGAGCCCTTCCTCGGGCTCTGACCGGCGCCGGCCTGGGCGGTTGCCAGCGGCCCCTGGCCCGCTGGCACACGGCCTTCGAGTTGGTGTATGGTCGTCGATGCGCCGCGCGGGGCCGAGAGGCCCGGCCGGTCTGACCCCCGGGTCCGACCGTCGCACCGCACGGCGTAAGGTGGACAAGCCGCTGACGATGAAGCCCGAGAGGGTGGAGTTGTTGTGCGTCCGCTCTTTGAGAACTCAACAGCGTGCCGAAAGTCAGTGCCAAGTAATACCCCGTGCCCGGGCCTTTGGTTCTCGGGCTGGGATTCCTTTGGTTGATTGATTCCGCGAGTGTCAGCTCGCGGTTCTCAGCCGGTATCAGATCATCTACGGAGAGTTTGATCCTGGCTCAGGACGAACGCTGGCGGCGTGCTTAACACATGCAAGTCGAACGAGGCCCTCGCCTTCGGGTGGGGTGTTCTAGTGGCGAACGGGTGAGTAACACGTGGGCAACCTGCCCCCGGCTCTGGGATAACTCCAAGAAATTGGGGCTAATACCGGATATGACCGCTGACCGCATGGTCTGGTGGTGGAAAGTTTTTCGGCTGGGGATGGGCCCGCGGCCTATCAGCTTGTTGGTGGGGTAGTGGCCTACCAAGGCGACGACGGGTAGCCGGCCTGAGAGGGTGACCGGCCACACTGGGACTGAGACACGGCCCAGACTCCTACGGGAGGCAGCAGTGGGGAATATTGCGCAATGGGCGGAAGCCTGACGCAGCGACGCCGCGTGGGGGATGACGGCCTTCGGGTTGTAAACCTCTTTCAGCAGGGACGAAGCGCAAGTGACGGTACCTGCAGAAGAAGCACCGGCCAACTACGTGCCAGCAGCCGCGGTAATACGTAGGGTGCAAGCGTTGTCCGGAATTATTGGGCGTAAAGAGCTCGTAGGCGGTTCGTCGCGTCGGCTGTGAAAACCCGGAGCTCAACTCCGGGCCTGCAGTCGATACGGGCGGACTTGAGTGTTGCAGGGGAGACTGGAATTCCTGGTGTAGCGGTGAAATGCGCAGATATCAGGAGGAACACCGGTGGCGAAGGCGGGTCTCTGGGCAACTACTGACGCTGAGGAGCGAAAGCGTGGGGAGCGAACAGGATTAGATACCCTGGTAGTCCACGCCGTAAACGTTGGGCGCTAGGTGTGGGGGCCATTCCACGGTCTCCGTGCCGCAGCTAACGCATTAAGCGCCCCGCCTGGGGAGTACGGCCGCAAGGCTAAAACTCAAAGGAATTGACGGGGGCCCGCACAAGCGGCGGAGCATGTTGCTTAATTCGATGCAACGCGAAGAACCTTACCTAGGCTTGACATGCACGGAAATCTCGCAGAGATGCGGGGTCCGTAAGGGCCGTGCACAGGTGGTGCATGGTTGTCGTCAGCTCGTGTCGTGAGATGTTGGGTTAAGTCCCGCAACGAGCGCAACCCTCGTTCCATGTTGCCAGCGCGTAATGGCGGGGACTCATGGGAGACTGCCGGGGTCAACTCGGAGGAAGGTGGGGATGACGTCAAATCATCATGCCCCTTATGTCTAGGGCTGCAAACATGCTACAATGGCCGGTACAAAGGGCTGCGATACCGTGAGGTGGAGCGAATCCCAAAAAGCCGGTCTCAGTTCGGATTGGGGTCTGCAACTCGACCCCATGAAGTTGGAGTCGCTAGTAATCGCAGATCAGCAACGCTGCGGTGAATACGTTCCCGGGCCTTGTACACACCGCCCGTCACGTCACGAAAGTCGGTAACGCCCGAAGCCGGTGGCCCAACCCCTTGTGGGAGGGAGCCGTCGAAGGCGGGATCGGCGATTGGGACGAAGTCGTAACAAGGTAGCCGTACCGGAAGGTGCGGCTGGATCACCTCCTTTCTAAGGAGCACCTGGCCAACCAACTCAGCTCCGCTGGGGAACCGGTTGGTCCAGAGCCGCGCCCACACCGTGATCGGTGCCCATCACCGGGTACCGGCGGGCGTGTGGGGTGGTGCTCGAGGGTGGAACGCTGACCAGTTCGGCCGGCAGCTGTTGCTGCTCCTAGTACGGCCTTCCCGTTTCGGCGGGGTGGCGTGGAACGGGGTGGGGGTGGCTGGCCGGTCCGTAGGCACGCTGTTGGGTCCTGAGGGAGCGGGCCATCCCGGTGGGTGGGTTGTTGTCTTGCAGGGCCGGCTGGATCTCGTACCGCCGTCTCCCCGTGCGTGGGGGGTGGGGCTTGGCGGGGTCGGATGGCCGGGAGTCCTGGTTGTTGGTTGAGAACTGCACAGTGGACGCGAGCATCTTCTTTCTCTGTTTTGCAGAGTTGTAGGCCCGCCCTGATCGTTTCCTTCCGGGGGCGTGTGGGGCGGTTTTTTTGTGTGGCCAAGTTGTTAAGGGCACACGGTGGATGCCTGGGCACCAGGAGCCGATGAAGGACGTGGGAGGCTGCGTTATGCCTCGGGGAGCTGCCAACCGAGCGTTGATCCGAGGATGTCCGAATGGGGGAACCCCGCACCAGTCATGTGGTGTGACCCGCGCCTGAACACATAGGGCGTGTGGAGGGAACGTGGGGAAGTGAAACATCTCAGTACCCACAGGAAGAGAAAACAACCGTGATTCCGTGAGTAGTGGCGAGCGAAAGCGGACGAAGGCTAAACCGTTTCCATGTGATACCCGGCAGGGGTTGTGGGGGCGGGGTCGTGGGACGACTCAGTTGGTTCTGCCGGACCGGCGGGGAGTGAGAAAGTGCAGTCGTTAGGGGAAGGCCTCTGGAAGGGGTCGCCGGAGAGGGTGAGAGCCCCGTACCCGAAAACGTTGCACCTCCCGAGTTGTATCCCAAGTAGCACCGAGCCCGTGAAATTCGGTGTGAATCTGGCGGGACCACCCGCTAAGCCTGAATACTCCCTGGTGACCGATAGCGGACGAGTACCGTGAGGGAAAGGTGAAAAGTACCCCGGGAGGGGAGTGAAATAGTACCTGAAACCGTGTGCCTACAAGCCGTGAGAGCCTTATCCGCCCTTCGGGTGGAGGGGTGATTGCGTGCCTTTTGAAGAATGAGCCTGCGAGTTAGCGGTACGTGGCGAGGTTAACCCGTGTGGGGTAGCCGTAGCGAAAGCGAGTCCGAACAGGGCGACCTTCAGTCGCGTGCTCTAGACCCGAAGCCGAGTGATCTACCCATGGCCAGGTTGAAGCGCGGGTAAGACCGCGTGGAGGACCGAACCCACCAGGGTTGAAAACCTGGGGGATGAGCTGTGGGTAGGGGTGAAAGGCCAATCAAACTCGGTGATAGCTGGTTCTCCCCGAAATGCATTTAGGTGCAGCGTCGCGTGTTTCTTGCCGGAGGTAGAGCACTGGATGGCCGATGGGCCCCACAAGGTTACTGACGTCAACCAAACTCCGAATGCCGGTAAGTGAGAGCGTGGCAGTGAGACTGCGGGCGATAAGGTTCGTAGTCGAGAGGGAAACAGCCCAGATCATCGGCTAAGGCCCCTAAGCGTGTGCTAAGTGGAAAAGGATGTGGAGTCGCAGAGACAACCAGGAGGTTGGCTTAGAAGCAGCCACCCTTGAAAGAGTGCGTAATAGCTCACTGGTCAAGTGGTTCCGCGCCGACAATGTAGCGGGGCTCAAGCACACCGCCGAAGCCGTGGCATTCACACATCACCCTGTCGTTCCCTTCGAGGGGCCGGCCAGGGGTGTGGATGGGTAGGGGAGCGTCGTGTGGCGGGTGAAGCGGCGGAGTGATCCAGCCGTGGACGCCATGCGAGTGAGAATGCAGGCATGAGTAGCGAGAGGGGAGTGAGAACCTCCCCCGCCGGAAGACCAAGGGTTCCTGGGCCAGGCTAATCCGCCCAGGGTGAGTCGGGACCTAAGGCGAGGCCGACAGGCGTAGTCGATGGACAACGGGTTGATATTCCCGTACCCGCGAAGGAACGCCCATGCCGGACCCAGCGATGCTAACCGCCCGAAACCACCGAGACTCTTCGGAGCAAGCGTGGTGGAGCGCGGGACCCGGACTGGTAGTAGGCAAGCGATGGGGTGACGCAGGAAGGTAGTCCTACCGGTGAGTGGTAGTACCGGTGCAAGGGTGTGGCCCGTCCGATAGGTAAATCCGTCGGACATGCAGGGTGAGGCCTGACGCATAGCCGAATGAGGCGAATGGGATGATCCTATGCTGCCGAGAAAAGCCTCTAGCGAGTTCCGAGCGGCCCGTACCCCAAACCAACTCAGGTGGTCAGGTAGAGAATACCGAGGCGATCGAGCGAACTGTGGTTAAGGAACTCGGCAAAATGCCCCCGTAACTTCGGGAGAAGGGGGGCCGCTTCCCGTGAACCCACGTGCTGCGGGGCAGCGGGGGGTGGCCGCAGAGACCAGTGAGAAGCGACTGTTTACTAAAAACACAGGTCCGTGCGAAGTCGTAAGACGATGTATACGGACTGACGCCTGCCCGGTGCTGGAACGTTAAGGGGACGGGTTAGTCCTTCGGGGCGAAGCTCAGAACTCAAGCGCCAGTAAACGGCGGTGGTAACTATAACCATCCTAAGGTAGCGAAATTCCTTGTCGGGTAAGTTCCGACCTGCACGAATGGCGTAACGACTTCTCAGCTGTCTCAACCACAGGCTCGGCGAAATTGCACTACGAGTAAAGATGCTCGTTACGCGCGGCAGGACGGAAAGACCCCGGGACCTTCACTACAGCTTGATATTGGTGTTCGGTTCGGCTTGTGTAGGATAGGTGGGAGACTGTGAAGCGGGCACGCCAGTGTCCGTGGAGTCGTCGTTGAAATACCACTCTGGTCGAATTGGATGTCTAACCTCGGTCCGTGATCCGGATCAGGGACAGTGTCAGGTGGGTAGTTTAACTGGGGCGGTTGCCTCCCAAAATGTAACGGAGGCGCCCAAAGGTTCCCTCAGCCTGGTTGGCAATCAGGTGTCGAGTGCAAGTGCACAAGGGAGCTTGACTGTGAGACCGACGGGTCGAGCAGGAGCGAAAGCTGGGACTAGTGACCCGGCACCGGCATGTGGAAGCGGTGTCGCTCAACGGATAAAAGGTACCCCGGGGATAACAGGCTGATCTTCCCCAAGAGTCCATATCGACGGGATGGTTTGGCACCTCGATGTCGGCTCGTCGCATCCTGGGGCTGGAGTAGGTCCCAAGGGTTGGGCTGTTCGCCCATTAAAGCGGTACGCGAGCTGGGTTTAGAACGTCGTGAGACAGTTCGGTCCCTATCCGCCGTGCGCGTAAGAGACTTGAGAAGAGCTGTCCCTAGTACGAGAGGACCGGGACGGACGAACCTCTGGTGTGCCAGTTGTACCGCCAGGTGCACTGCTGGTTGGCTACGTTCGGCAGGGATAACCGCTGAAAGCATCTAAGCGGGAAGCTCGCTTCAAGATGAGGTCTCTCACCGACCTAGTCGGGTAAGGCCCCCGCCCAGACCAGCGGGTTGATAGGCCGGAAGTGGAAGCACCGCAAGGTGTTGGAGCTGACCGGTACTAACAGGCCGAGGACTTGCCACACACCACCCCCCGGGGTGGCGGCCCGGCAAACACGAAGAAGACTTGATGTCTCGCGTCCACTGTGCGGTATCTGAACCAACAACCACGCACACCGGAGGTGCGTACAGGTTCACAGCGTTACGGCGGCCATGGCGAGAGGGAAACGCCCGGCAACATTCCGAACCCGGAAGCTAAGCCTCTCAGCGCCGATGGTACTGCCCTGGAGACGGGGTGGGAGAGTAGGACGCCGCCGGACAACCATTCAACGAAGGGCCCCCACCAATCCGGTGGGGGCCCTTCGTCATGCCCGGGCCCGCCGGCCCGTCTGATGGGCCCTGCCTGGTTGCGCTGCGTGTCGGAACGGGCGCGGTGCGATCCGGAGCCCGGCAGAATTCCCCTGCCGGATACCGGCGGGACCGAATGCCCTGCCGGGGACGATCCGGTTCCGCCACTCTCGCCGCCGCGGGGGCCGTCCGGCGGGCGCCCGCGCAGCGGGAGGGGTCGGCCATGGGCTCGAGAACGCGGGTGCTGCCGGCACTCGGCCTGGCCCTGGCGATGTGCGCCCAGCTCGTCCTGGCGGGCCCGGACCGAACTCCGCTCGCTCATGCCCCGGAGCCGGCTCTCGCCGCCGCCCTCGCGCCGGGTGACCCGCACGTCGTCGTCTACGGCGGGACGCCGGCGGGCGTGGCGGCGGCCATCGCGGCGGCCGACCACCGCGCCACGGTCGTCCTCCTGGCCGAGGGCAGCACCGTCGGCGGAATGATGTCGAACGGCATCAGCGCGTCCGACGTGGGCTCCCGGTACGCCGTCACCGGCATCGCGCGCACGTTCTTCGACCGCGTCAAGAGCTACTACCGCGGGACATCGGAATGGCAGTTCGAGCCGCGCATCGCCGAGCGGGTGCTCGTGCGCATGCTCAGCGAGGCGGGCGTCGAGGTCCGTCGCGCGCAGCCGCTGCTGGGCGTCCGCATGGACGGGCGACGGATCGTCTGCGTGCAGGTCGCCAGCGGCGAGCTGTGTGCGCCCAACTTCGTCGACGCCAGTTACACCGGTGACCTCGTCGGTGCCGCCGGGGTCCCGTTCCGGCTGAGCATGACCGACCTCCGCGCCCATGGCGAGAACATGGCCCTGCAGCGCGACTGGGCCGAGGTACTGCGGGTGACGCAGGACCAGTGGAGCATCGCGGCGGCGGCCTTCCGCACCAACCCGTACGTACGCGTCGAGCGGAGCCTGCCCGACTACGACGCCGTCTTCGCGCGGGGAACCCCCTCGCTGACCTACCGGCTCTGCGTCACGTCGGACCCGGCCGAGCGGATCCCGTTCACCCGGGCCGCGGGTTCGGACGCCTGGCTCGCGTCGTTCCGCGTCATGGCCCGGGCGTCGAACCCGATCGTGACCGTGCGGAGCAACGGCACCATCGCCAGCGAGATGTACACCATGGCGAAGATCCCGGGCGGCAAGTACGACGTGAACGCCGGCTACGCCAGCTTCACGAACCTGCCGGCACCGGCCGGCTACTTCACGAGCGCCGGCAATCGGGTCGCGGCGAACCAGCTGATGCGCGACTACATCCAGACCTTCTTCTGGTTCGTGCAGAACGACCCGACGGTTCCGTCGGCGGTGCGGGAGAAGTTCCGGCCGTTCGGTCTCTGCGGCGACGAGTTCGTCGACAACGGCGGCTGGCCGGACCAGCCCCACGTGCGCGAGGGCCGGCGGATCGTCGGCCGCGACGTCCTGACCGTCGGGGACATCTACATCAACCGGCTCAAGGCCGACACGGTCGCCGTCGGCTCGTACCCCGTGGACAGCAAGACGAGTCAGTGGGTCTTCACCAGCGGTGCGCTCTACCGCGACGTCGGCGTCTTCTCCGGCGCCCCGGTCTACGAGATCCCGTTCGCCGCGATGGTGCCGACCTTCGGCAGCGTCACGAACCTCCTGGCGCCCGTGGGTCTGTCCGCCTCGCCGACCGCCTACGGCTCGGTGCGGATGGAGCCGCAGTACATGGCGCTCGGGCAGGCAGCGGGACTGGCGGCGTCGCTGGCCTCGCGGGAGGCCCTCTCGGTCGCGGCCCTGCCGGCATCCCGCGTGCAGTCGCTGCTCCGCTACGACGGCGTCGCGTACACGGCGCGCTCGGTGTGCCTGCGGACCCCGGTCGCCGCCCGGAGCGCCTACGGCTTCTCGAGCACCTGCGCGCTGATCGCCACCTCGCCCGACTCGACGACGGCCGCGAGGTCCGCGGCGTTCGCGCGGCCGCCCACGGAGCTGGGCAACGGCGGATGACGGGCGTGTCACACATGTATCCGGATCGGCCGGGTACCGGCACGACCGGGCCCGCCCGGAGGGCGACCCGTCTTCTCGTTCTGCACCTGGGGGATCGTTCGTGCCGTCGTCGCGTCGTCGACTGCTGTTCTCGTTGGCGCTGGTGGCGGCGGCGTGGGGTTCCTCGATCGTGCCGGCCGGGCGTGCCGACGCCGCACTACGGCCCGTCGACCGGCTCTCCGGCCCGGCCGAGGCGGACGTCGTCGTCTACGGCGGGACGCCGGCCGGGGTCGCGGCCGCCGTGGCGGCCGCCGAGCACGGGGCGGCCGTCACGCTGCTGGCCGATGGGCGGACCGTCGGCGGCCTGATGTCCAACGGCATCAGCGCCTCGGACATCGGGTCGGCGGCGGCTGTGCAGGGCGTCGCCCGGCGCTTCTTCGACCGCGTGAGCACGTACTACGGCGGCTCCTCCACCTGGCGCTTCGAGCCGCGCATCGCCGAGCGCATCTTCGTCCGCATGCTCGACGAGGCCGGCGTCGAGGTCCGCCTCGAGCAGCCGCTCGAGGACGTCCGGACCGACGGACGGCGGATCACCTGCGTCGAGGTACCGGACGGCGACGTGTGCGCGCCCAACTTCGTCGACGCGAGCTACACCGGCGATCTGCTCGACGCCGCGGGTGTGCCCACCCGCCTCGGCATGGCGGACCTGCGGGCCCACGGCGAGTACACCGCCGTCCGGCGCGGCTGGGTCGAGGCGCTGCGCGTCCCGCGCGACGAGGTGCGGGCCGCGTCCCGTGCGTTCGAGCAGCACCCGTTCGTCCGCGTCGAGGACGACCTGCCCGACTACCCCGACGCCCTGGCCGACGGCATGCCGTCCCTGACCTACCGACTGTGTGTGACGCCGGACCCCGGGAACCGGACGCCGTTCCGCGCCGGGCCCGGCTACGCGGAACTCCTCCCCGCGCTGCGCGTGCTGGCCCGCAGTGCCGACGACGTCGTCGAGCGCAGGGCCAACGGCACGCTCATGAGCGACCTGTTCCACCTCGCCGAGCTCCCCGGCGGCAAGTACGACCTCAACGCCGGCCTGCTGAGCTACACCAACGTGCCCGCGCCGGCCGGCTACTTCGACGACCCGGCGGAGCGGGAGCGGGTCGACCGGACGCTGCGGAACTACGTCTCGTCGTTCTTCCACTTCGTGCAGACCGACCCGACGGTGCCGCCGTCGGTGCGGCGGGCGTTCCGGCCGTTCGGGCTCTGCGCCGACGAGTTCGCCGACAACGGCAACTGGCCCTACGAGCCGTACGTGCGGGAGGGGCGCCGCATCGTCGGACGCAGCACCCTCACCGTCGCCGACATCTACACCGACCGGCGCAAGCCCGACGCGGTCGCGGTCGGCTCGTACCACCTCGACGGCAAGCTCAGCCAGCTCGTGTTCGTCGACGGCACGCTCTACCGCGACCTGGGCGTCCACGCGCCCGCACCGGTGTACGAGATCCCGTTCTCGGCGATGGTGCCGCGGCGCGGCAGCGTGACCAACCTGCTCGCACCCGTCGGGCTGTCCGCCTCGCCGACGGCCTACGGCTCGGTGCGCATGGAGCCGCAGTACATGGCCCTGGGCCAGGCCGCCGGTATCGCCGCCGCCCTCGCCTCCGACGACGCGCTGTCGGTCGCCGCGGTCCCGGCGGGCCGCGTGCAGGCCGCCCTCCGCTCCGACGACGTCGCCTACACCGCCCGCGCCGTGTGCGGGCGGACGCCGGTGGCGCTGCGGGCGTCCGGCGGGTTCACCGCAGGGTGCGCACTCGCGCCCGCCGAGCCGGACTGACCCGGACGCTCGGCGCCGGCGACTCCGGCGTCCATCCCTCATCGGCGTCCGCGCGACTGCGCTCGGTCACCGGATCCGCCCCCTGCGGGTGAACCTCCGCCGCAGGCCGGTCGCCCGAACGGGTGTTCCTCCCCGTCCGATGGGGACTCCGGTGCTCACGGACGGTCACAGTCGGAGCAGAAACACCGATACGCCGGGGAGCGCTGCCAGCGCGGACGACGACCGGCGGTGTGGAGGCGGCCGCCCGAGGGCAGCCTGACGGGGGATGATCGTGGGCTTCGCTGTACGTGTCGGAATAGTGGCGGTCACCGTCGCGGTGCTCGCCATCGCGGGACGAGCTTCGTCGCCGCCGTCCGTGCCCGCCGTCCCCGCGTCCGCACCGGTGATCGCCACGGAAGCGCCGGAGGAGCCCGTGCCCTCCCGCCCGGTG
Organism: uncultured Actinomycetota bacterium; assembly: GCA_963777095.1. Lineage (GTDB taxonomy): Bacteria > Actinomycetota > Actinomycetes > Mycobacteriales > Geodermatophilaceae > CAVZOY01. Next base: position 453,243 of record CAVZOY010000002.1, on the reverse strand, counting down.
GAGCGCCGCGACGTAGTCGTCTACGGAGGCACGCCCGCGGGGGTGGCCGCGGCCATCGCGGCGGCCCGGCACCGCGCCGACGTGACGCTGGTGGCGGCGGGTTCCACGGTCGGTGGGCTGATGTCCAACGGCATCAGCGCATCCGACATCGGCTCACCGCTCGCCGTCCACGGCGTGATGCTGGACTTCTTCGAGCGGGTCCGCAGCTACTACGGCGATGCCACGACCTGGCGCTTCGAACCCCGCATCGCCGAGCGGATCCTGCGCCGCATGCTCGACGAGGCGGCCGTGGACGTGCGACTCGGGTCGCCGCTGACCTCGGTCCGCACCACGGGCGGAGAGGTCGACTGCATCGGCGTGGCCGGCGGATCGGATCTCTGCGCGGACACCTTCGTCGACGCCAGCTACACCGGTGACCTGATCACCGGCGCGGGAGTTCCGCACCGCCTCGGCATGAGCGACTTCCTCGCCTACGACGAGTCGCTCGCCGAACAGCGGGACTGGCGCGAGGTGGTCCGCGTCGGACCGGAGGAGGCGGCGGTGGCGCGAGCGGCGTTCGCCGGCAACCCCTTCGTCACCGTCTCGGACAGCCTTCCGCCGTACTCGGAGGCGTACCAGGCCGGCACCCCGTCGCTCGCCTACCGGCTCTGCGTGACCGACGTCCCGGCGAACGGCGTGCCGTTCCGGGCCGGCGCGCGGTACGAGGAGTTCCTGCCGTCCTTCCGGCTGATCGCCCGCGGACTCGACGGGCACGTCGAGCACAAGTCCAACGGCACGCTGGTCAGCGACGTCTTCCAGCTCGCGGTGATCCCGGGGGGCAAGTACGACCTGAACGCCGGCCTGACCAAGCTGACGAACCTGCCGGCGCCGGCCGACTACTTCGCCGACCCGACGGCACGCGCGGCCCACGACCGCACGCTGCGCGAGTACGTCGAGTCGTTCTTCCACTTCCTGGGCACCGACCCGGCCGTTCCCGCCGAGCTGCGCACGACGTTCGCGCCCTTCGGCCTGTGCGCCGACGAGTTCGCCGACAACGGCAACTGGCCGCTCGAGCCGTACGTGCGCGAGGGGCCGCGCATCGAGGGCCGGTACACGTTCACGCAGGCCGACATCTACGACAGCCGCGAGAAGGCGTCCACCGTCGCGCTCGGCTCCTACGACGTCGACGTGAAGACGAGTCGCTTCGTGTTCGCGGACGGCCGACTCGTCATGGATCCGGACATGCTCTACACCGCTCCCGCGTACGAGATCCCGTTCGAGATCATGCTGCCGCGGGAGGGCAGCGTGACGAACCTGCTGGCGCCCGTCGGACTGTCCGCCTCGCCCACGGCCTACGGCTCCCTGCGCATGGAGCCGCAGTACGTGGCGCTGGGAGAGGCGGCCGGGATCGCGGCCGCCCTGGCGTCGACGAGCGGACGCACCGTGGCCTCGCTCCCGGTGTCCGAGGTGCAGGCGGTGCTCCGCTACGACGGCGCGCTGTTCACCCTCCAGGAGCTGTGCCGGATCACCCCGGCTGCGTGGCGCTCCGACGGTGGCTACGACCCCGCCACGTGCAGCGCCCTGCCGGTGCAGCCGACCGCGGCCTGACGTCGGCGGCCGCGGCGGACCACGTCGGTCGGTCGCGATAGTTTGCACCCGGCAAGGGACGGTGCCGGCCCCTCGCCGGCCGACAGGGTGCGACGGACGCGGGGGGCGAGCATGGAGCCGGACCCGGAGCCGCCACCGGCCCGCCGCGGGGCCCTGTCCCGCGCCCGGGGGATGGCCGTCGACCTCACGCCGCTGCGGCGGTCCGTGGCGTTCCGGTGGCTGTGGGCGGGCGACGTCTTCGGAACCCTCGGCCGCCAGATCCCGCTCGTCGCGATCCCGTTGCAGATCTACGCGCTGACCGGGTCGTCGCTCGTCGTCGGGCTGGTCAGCCTCGCCCAGGTTGCCCCGCTCATCGTGGGGTCCCTCGTCGGCGGCGTCGTGGTCGACGCGTTCGACCGGCGCCGGGTCCTCATGGCCACGCAGCTGTCCCTGCTGGTCATCGCCGCCGGCCTGGCGGTCAATGCGTCACTGGAGGCGCCCCGTATCTGGTCGATCTTCGTGCTGGCCATGCTGCAGGCCTTCGCCTCGGGCTTCGACGCGCCCGCCCGGCGCGCGGCACTGCCGCAGGTCGTCCCGCTGAGCCTGCTGCCGTCGGGGCTGGCCCTGCAGCAGATCCTCAGCAACCTGGGCAAGCTGCTCGTCCCCGCGGGTACGGGCGTCCTCATCGCCGCCTTCGGCCTCGAGCCGGTCTTCTGGATCTACGCGGGCACCTTCCTGGCCGGTGCCCTCACCACGCAGCGCCTGCCGTCCATGCGACCCGAGGGTGGCGGACGCAAGGCGGGCTGGTCGTCACTGCGCGAGGGACTGGGCTACGTCGGCACCCAGCCGATGATCAAAGCCATCTTCCTGCTGGACCTGAGCGCGATGATCTTCGGGCTGCCCCGAGCGCTCTTCCCGGCGATCGGCACCGACGTGCTCGGCGGCGACGCCGCGACGGTGGGTCTCCTCTACTCGGCCCCCGGTGCGGGCGCCCTCCTCGGCGCGCTCACGTCCGGCTGGATGGCGCGGGTGCAGCGGATCGGCCGCGTGATCATGATCTGGGTCGCCGTCTACGGGCTGGCGATCGTGGGGTTCGGGACGTCGCAGTGGCTCGCGCTGTCGCTGGCCTGCCTCGTCCTCTCCGGCGCCGCGGACATGATCTCGGCGACCCTGCGGAACACGCTGATCACGGTGAGCACTCCCGACGCCCTGCGCGGCCGCGTCGCCTCGGTGAACAAGGCCGTGGTGTCCGGCGGTCCGCTGCTCGGTGACACCCGCGCCGGCGTCCAGGCGACGCTGACGTCGGCCGGCGTCTCCATCGTCACCGGCGGCCTCGCGTGCGTCGCCGGTGCCGCCCTCATCGCGTGGCGGTCCCCGGGGCTGCGGCGGGTCGTCTACCGCGACGGCACGCTGGTCGATCCGCGTGCGACGGTCGAGGGCGCGGCGACGCGCAGTTGACCCGCGGGTCAGCGGCGGCGGATCTCCTTGGTGGTGACGCCGACGTTGTCGGCCAGCCAGCGATTGAGCGGCACGAAGTCGCGCCACGCCGTCCGGACGCGGTCGAGGGCCGCCCGCTCGTGCAGCCAGTCGGCGGGGTCCCAGCGCCGGGAGGTGGTCAGCGCCTTGTGCAGCAGCAGGTCGGCCCGGACCTCGTCGTCGACCTCGAACCCCTTCGGGGGGCGGGTCAGCCGATCGCCGCCGATCCCGTATCCGGCCGCCGTCAGCCGCTCCACCTCGGCCACCAGTCGCGGGCCCTGCACGCCGTCGGCCACCGCGCGCCGGTAGCGGGCCACCTGGTCGGACTCCAGCCGCCACACGCCGCCGCCGACCATCAGCCCCTCGGCGGAGATCTGCACGTACCAGGCGCCGAGGACGCCCTCCTCGGGCCGGACGACGGCGCCCTGGTGGTTCTTGTACGGCGTCTTGTCGGCACTGAACCGGACGTCGCGGTAGGGCCGGAACACCTTCGGCGTGCCGAACTCCGGAGCCACCTCGTCGAGCAGCGCCTGGAACGGCGCGCGGACGTGCGCCTCGTAGTCGGCCTTGTGCTGCGTCCAGTAGGTCTTGGAGTTGTCGGCCTCCAGGCCCTCGTAGAAGACCAGCCCCTCGTCGGGGAAGCCGGTGAAGCTCACGCGTCCTCCTGCCCCGTCGGGTCGTCCAGCACGGCGTGCCAGCGGACCTCCCGCAGCGGCTCGCCGCCGGTGTCCAGCGTGCGGGCCCAGCCGTCGCGGTCCCAGCCGGCCGACTCGAGGAAGCGCGCGGACACGTCGTCGGCCTCGGGCAACCAGGTCACCAGTCGGCCGGCACCCGTCGCCAGCGCGAGGTCGCTGACGGCGGCGAGCAGCCGGCTGCCGTGGCCGCGCCGGCCCCAGCGCGGCTCGACCAGCAGGGGGGCGACCTCCGTCGCCGGGCCGTCGGGGGACGGCGGGTCGTCCGGCGAGGCCTCGGCCGGGCCGTAGGCCGCGAAGCCGACCACCTCGTCGTGCTCGATCGCCACCAGCACCCCGTGCGCCGGCGTCGGCGGGGAGGTGACGGCCGCCCGCCAGGCCGCCGCGGCCGCCGACTCGTCCCACTCGTCCAGGACGGCCGGCGGGAGCACCGCGCGGTAGGCAGCGCGCCAGGCGACCGTCTGCACCCGCGCGATCGCGGCGGCGTCGTCCGGCCGGGCCGGCCGGACCGAGACGTCGGCCGTCCCGGTCAGCCGGGGGAACGGGGGGGAGGACTCCACGGCGCGAGACTAGGCGGGCGGAGTCCGGGTGCGGGGAGGGGTCGGCCGGACTGCTCCAATGGCCGGTGTGACCTCCGTGCCGGACTCCCGCACCGGCACGGTCGTCCCGGCCGACGCGGAGCGACCCGTCACCGGCGGCGTCGTGGTGGCCCTGCTCACCGTCTACCTGGTCTGGGGCTCGACCTACCTCGGAATCCGGTACACCGTCGCCGACCTGCCACCGCTGCTGGCGATGGGCGTCCGGTTCCTCCTCGCCGGAGCGCTGATCGCCGCCGCGGTGCGGTTGATCCGCGGCCGCGAGGCCTTCCGGATGTCGCGGCCGCAGCTGGTCACCGCAGCGCTGTGCGGCCTGTTCCTCCTCGTCGGCGGCAACGGACTGGTCGCGATCGCGGAGCAGGACGTCGACTCCGGCCTCGCCGCCCTGCTCATCGCCGGCACGCCGCTGTGGGTGGTGGTGCTGCGCGCGCTGCTGCGGGACCGCCCGTCGACGGCCACGGTCCTCGGGCTCCTGCTCGGCATGGCGGGGGTCGCCGTCCTGCTCCTGCCGGGCATCCGCGGGGCGGCGGCGCTCGGGCCGCTGCTGCTGGTCTGCCTGTCGTCGCTGCTCTGGTCCTGCGGCACGGTGCTGGCGACCCGGCGGCCGATGCCGGCCGACCCCTTCGCCACCACGGTGGTGGAGATGGCCGTCGGCGGCGCCGCGATGGTGCTGCTCGGCTCGCTGGGCGGTGAGTGGTCCCGGCTCGACCTCGATGCCGTCGGCTCCGCCGCGTGGATCGCCTTCGGCTACCTCGTCCTGGTCGGCAGCCTCGCCGGCTACAGCGCCTACGTCTGGCTCCTGGCCCGGGCACCGCTGTCGCTGGCCACCACCTACGCGTACGTGAACCCCGCCGTGGCGGTCGCGCTGGGCGCGCTCTTCCTGGCCGAGCCGCTGACGCCCAGCGTGCTGGTCGGCGGGGCGGTCATCATCGTCGCGGTGGCCGTGGTGATCACCGCGGAGTCGCGCAGCCGGCGGCGTCCGGCGCGGGCCGACGCCGTCCCCGCCGAACCCGCCTGACGGAGAACCTCCGGGCGGACCGTCGTACCTCCGGTGCAGGATGCGCCCGTGACGTCCGTCGAGCGGCTGCCGGCCGGCCTGGCGCGCCGGATCGCGCTGGCCGCGCAGGGCTTCGCCGACCCGCGGCCCTCCGGGCCGGTCGGCACACGGCAGCTCAGGCGCCTGGCCGAGCGGCTCGCGGTGCTGCAGATCGACTCGGTCAACGTGCTCAGCCGGGCGCACTACGTGCCGGCCTTCAGCCGGCTGGGGCCCTATCCACGGGAGCTGCTCGACGGCCTGTGCGAACGGCGCCGTGCGCTGTTCGAGTACTGGGCGCACGAGGCGTCGTTCCTCCCCGTGCGGCTGCACCCGCACCTGCGCTGGCGCATGCACGCCGCCGAGGAGCACGCGTGGGGATCGATGGTCCGCATCCAGCGCGAGCGGCCGCACTACGTGGCCGAGGTGCTCGACCGGGTGCGCGCCGACGGGCCGCTCAAGGCCAGCGACCTGGCCGAGCCGCGCCCCGACCGGCCCGGGAGCATGTGGAACTGGCACGCCGGCAAGGTGGCGCTCGAGTGGCTCTTCTACAGCGGCGCGCTCAGCGCCCGCGGCCGGACGACGTCCTTCGAGCGGGTCTACGACCTCACCGAACGGGTCCTGCCGCCGGAGATCGTGCACGCGCCCACGCCCGACGAGCCCGAGGCCGTCCGCGAGCTGGTCCGCACCGCCGCGCGTGCCCTGGGCGTGGCCACCGAGCGCGACCTGCGCGACTACTTCCGGCTGCGACCGCAGCAGGCGCGCACCGCGATCGCCGAACTGGCGGACGCCGGGGAGCTCCTGCCGGTCGAGGTGGCCGGCTGGGGCGCGCCCGGCTGGCTCGACCCCGACGCCCGGCGGCCGCGGCGCGTGCGGGCACGAGCCCTGGTCAGCCCGTTCGACTCCCTGGTGTGGGAGCGGCCGCGGGTCGAGCGCATCTTCGGCTTCCGGTACCGCATCGAGATCTACACGCCCGCGGCCAAGCGGGTGCATGGGTACTACGTGCTGCCGTTCCTGCTCGGCGACCAGCTGGTCGCCCGGGTCGACCTCAAGGCCGACCGGCAGGCGGGCGTGCTGCGGGTGCAGGCGGCGCACGCCGAGGAGGGCGCCGAGCGGGCCCTCGTCTCCTCCGCCCTGGCCGACGAGCTGCGGCTCATGGCCGACTGGCTGCAGCTGGACGACGTCGCGGTCGCCGAGCGCGGCGACCTGGCCGCCGACCTCAGCCGGGTGGTCGGACGGGCGGTACCGCTCGCGGCAGACCGGCCAGCCGGCTGACCACCTCGAGCCCGGCCGGGTCGCCGGGCCAGTGCCGCTCCAGGGCGTCGGCCCCGGCCCGGCGCACCACCGCGCGCAGGGCCAGCGCCACGACGACGGCGTCGTCGGCGTAACCGAGCACGGGCACGAAGTCGGGAACCAGGTCGATCGGCAGGAGCAGGTACCCCAGGAGCAGCCACAGCCGGATCCGAACCCCCCGCGGCAGGCTCCGGTCGGCGGCGAGTCGGCGGACGAGGCGGACGAGGTCGGGCAGCAGGCGCAGCGCCGCTGTCGTGGTCATCCCGTCGGGGCGCACCCGCCACAGCACCGCCAGCAGGACCAGCTCCAGCAGGACGAGGCCGCCGAGCACGCCGAGCAGCACCCGCCACCAGTCCACGGGCCCAGTGTGCCCGCGGACCCGGCCGTAACCTCGACGCCGTGCCAGCGACTGCCTCCCTCCGCGTGCAGGTCATCGGCCGGACCGAGTTCAGCCCGCCCCCCGACGTCCCCTGGGAGACCGACGCCGACGGCGGGCAGGCGCTGGTCGAGTTCGCCGGGCGGGCCTGCTACGAGGCGTGGGACAAGCCCAACCCGGCCACCGCGACCAATCGCGGCTACGTCCAGCACGTCCTGCAGGTCGGGCACCTGGCGCTGCTCGAGCACAGCTCGGTGACGGTGTACCTGACCGGCCTGTCCCGCGCGGTCGCCGCCGAGCTGGTCCGGCACCGGCACCTGTCGTTCAGCCAGCTCTCGCCCCGGCACGTGACCGAGCCCGCCACCGTCGTCGAGCCCGCGGCCGTTGCGGGCGATCCCGTCCTGCACGAGCGGTTCCTCGCCGCGGCCGATACGGCGCTGGCGGCCTACTCCGAGCTGCTCGAGGGCCTCGAGGACCGCTTCGCCGACGCCCCGAACGCCCCGCTGCGCCGCAAGCAGGCGCGGCAGGCGGCGCGTGCGGTGCTCCCCGGTGCTCTGGAGACGCACCTGGTCGTCACCGGCAACTACCGCGCCTGGCGGCACTTCGTCGGCATGCGCGGCAGCGAGTCCGCGGACCCGGAGATCCGGGAGGTGGCCCTGGCCTGCCTGCGCGAGCTCCAGCAGCTCGCGGGCAACGTCTTCGACGACTTCCGGATCAGTCCGCTGGCCGACGGCACGGAGGTGGCCGCCAGCCCGTACGTGGACGCCGGCTGAGGCGCTCGACCGCGGCTGGGGCGGGTGGGGCGGCGGCCTCCGGGAACTGTCGTAGGTGCTCGTAGGCTCGACCTCGTGGACGGCACCGCACCGATCGACAGCCAGTACGAGGACCTCCTCCGGCGCGTGCTCGAGACCGGGGCGCCGAAGGAGGACCGCACCGGCACCGGCACCGTCAGCACCTTCGGCGAGCGGCTGCGCTACGACCTGTCCGAGCGCTTTCCGCTGGTGACGACGAAGAGGGTGCACTTCCGGTCCATCGCCGTCGAGCTGCTGTGGTTCCTGCGCGGCGACAGCAACGTGGGCTGGTTGCGGGACAACGGCGTCACCATCTGGGACGAGTGGGCCGGCCCGGACGGCGACCTGGGGCCGGTCTACGGCGTCCAGTGGCGCTCCTGGCCGACGCCCTCCGGCGAGCAGATCGACCAGGTGTCGAACCTGCTGGAGACCCTGCGCACCGACCCGGACTCGCGCCGGATGATCGTCTCGGCGTGGAACGTCGCGGCGCTGCCCGAGATGGCCCTGGCGCCGTGCCACGCGTTCTTCCAGTTCTACGTGGCCGACGGCCGGCTCTCGTGCCAGCTCTACCAGCGCAGCGCCGACATGTTCCTCGGCGTGCCGTTCAACATCGCCAGCTACGCGCTGCTGACCCGCATGGTCGCCGAGCAGGTCGGGCTGCTGCCCGGTGAGTTCATCTGGGTGGGCGGCGACTGCCACGTCTACAGCAACCACGTCGATCAGGTGCGCGAGCAGCTGTCCCGCGAGGTGCTGCCCTTTCCGCAGCTCGACATCGCCCCGGCGCCGTCGCTGTTCGACTACACCTACGAGCACTTCACCCTCCGCGACTACCAGCACCACCCGGCGATCCGGGCCGCTGTCGCGGTGTGAACGAGCTCGCGAGTTCACGGGTGCACAGCAGCGTCAACCTCATCTGGGCGCAGGCGCGCGGTGGGGTCATCGGCGTCGCCGGGCGGCTTCCGTGGCACCTGCCGGAGGACCTCGCGCTCTTCCGCGAGCTGACCACCGGGTCGACGGTCGTCATGGGACGGCGCACCTGGGAGTCGCTGCCCGAGCGGTTCCGCCCGCTGCCCGGCCGCGCGAACGTGGTCCTGACGACGCAGGCCGACTGGTCGGCCGACGGCGCCGTGCGCGCCGCGTCGGTCGCCGAGGTGCTCGACCGGCCCGGTCCGCTGTGGGTGATCGGCGGTGGTGCTGTGTACACCGCCTTTCTCCCGCACGCCGACCGGCTGGTGGTCACCGACGTGGACCTCGACGTCGACGGCGACACGTGGGCTCCCGCGATCGGCCCGGAGTGGTCGCCGGTCCGCCGCGTCCCTGTCGAGGGGTGGAGCGCCTCGTCGTCCGGTCCGCGGTACGCGGTCACCACCTACGCGCGGGGATCGGCTCCGGGCCGTGCTGGGTAGATTCTCGGCATGACCTCCGATCCCGCACGGCCCTTCGGTCGCGTGCTGACGGCCATGGTCACCCCACTGGCCGAGGACGGGTCGATCGACCTCACCGGCGCGCAGGAGCTCGCCGCGCACCTGGTCGACCGGCAGGCGCACGACGGCCTGGTCGTCCTCGGGACGACGGGGGAGGCCCCGACGATGAGCGACGGCGAGCAGCACGCCGTCCTCGAGGCCGTGATGGACGCCGTGGGCGACCGGGCGATCGTGATCGCCGGCGTGGGGACCAACGACACCGCGCACTCCGTGGACCGGGCACGCTCGGCCGAGCGGCTCGGCGTCCACGGCCTGCTCGTCGTCACCCCGTACTACAACAAGCCCCCGCAGGCGGGCCTGCTGCGGCACTTCACCACCGTCGCCGACAGCACCGACCTGCCGGTGATGCTCTACGACATCCCGCCGCGCTCGGTCGTGCCGATCGAGGTCGAGACGCTGGTCCGCGCTGCGGAGCACCCGCGGATCGTCGCGGTCAAGGACGCCAAGGGCGACCTCGGCGCGGTCGCCTGGACGCTCGCCCGTACCGACCTCGCCTACTACAGCGGCGAGGACATGCTCAACTTCCCGCTGCTCGCTCTCGGCGCCGCCGGCGTGGTGAGCGTCGTCGGCCACCTGGTCGGCCCCCGACTGGCCGAGCTCATCTCGGCTGTCGAGTCCGGCGACCTGGTCAAGGCGCGTGCCGTCAACGAGAGCCTGCTGCCGGTCTACACCGGCATCTTCCGCACCCAGGGCGTCATCCTGGTCAAGGCCGCGCTGAACGCGCTGGGCCTGCCGGCCGGCCCCGTCCGGCCGCCCCTGGTCGACGCCACCCCCGAGCAGCTCGCGCAGCTGCGCACCGACCTCGCCGCTGGAGGCGTTCCCCTGTGAGCAATCAACCGTGACGGCGGACCTCGCCCAGCCGCACCTCGACCTGAAGGCCCCGCCGCCGATGCCCGTCGGCGCACTGCGCGTCATGGCGCTCGGCGGGCTCGGGGAGATCGGCCGCAACATGGCCGTCCTCGAGTACGACGGCGCCCTGCTCGTCATCGACTGCGGCGTGCTCTTCCCCGAGGCCGAGCAGCCGGGCGTCGACCTGATCCTGCCCGACTTCGGCGTCATCGAGCACCGCCTCGGCGACATCGCCGCCGTCGTGCTCACCCACGGGCACGAGGACCACATCGGCGCGATCCCCTACCTGCTCCGCCTCCGCGGCGACATCCCGCTGGTCGGGTCCCGGTTCACCCTGGCGCTGGTCGCCGCCAAGCTGCGCGAGCACCGCCTGGACCCTCGGCTCGTCGAGGTCGCCGCCGGCGACGACCACCTGGCCGGGCCGTTCCACTGCGAGTTCATCTCGGTCAACCACTCGATCCCCGACGCGCTCGCGGTCGCCGTCCACACGCCTGCCGGGCTGCTCGTGCACACCGGCGACTTCAAGATGGACCAGCTGCCGCTGGACGGCGTCCTCACCGACCTGGGCGCGTTCGCCCGGCTCGGCGTCGAGGGCATCGACCTGCTGCTGGCCGACTCGACCAACGCCGAGATCCCCGGGTTCGTCACGTCCGAACGCTCGATCGGCCCCGTGCTGGACGACGTGTTCGCGCGGGCCACGCAGCGGCTGATCGTGTCCAGCTTCGCCAGCCACGTGCACCGGATCCAGCAGGTGCTCGACTGCGCCCAGAAGCACCGCCGCAAGGTCGCCTTCGTCGGCCGCTCGATGGTCCGCAACATGGGCGTCGCCCGCGACCTCGGGCTGCTGCACGTGGCGCCCGGGCTGATGGTCGCGCTGGACGAGGCCGCCTCGATGCCGCCGGACCAGGTCGTGCTCATCTCGACCGGCTCCCAGGGTGAGCCGCTGTCGGCGCTGGGTCGCATGGCCCGCGGGGAGCACCACCAGATCACCATCGAGTCCGGCGACACGGTCGTCCTGGCGTCGTCGCTGGTGCCGGGCAACGAGACCGCCGTCTACAAGGTGATCAACGGCCTGGCGCGCCTCGGCGCGACGGTGGTGCACAAGGAGACCGCCCGGGTGCACGTCTCCGGGCACGCGCCCGCCGGCGAGCTGCGCACCCTGCTCAACGTGGCCAAGCCGAACTACCTGATGCCGGTGCACGGCGAATGGCGGCACCTGCGGGCGCACGCCGCTCTTGCCCTGGAGACCGGCATGAGCGCCGACCGGGTGATCCTGGCCGACAACGGCGTCGTCGTGGACCTGGTCGACGGCAAGGCGGCCCTCGTGGGGTCGGTGCCCGTGGGCGACGTCTACGTCGACGGGCTCAACGTCGGCGACGTGGGGGAGGAGTCGCTGCAGGCGCGGCGGATCCTCGGCGACGAGGGCTTCGTCGCCCTGACCGTGGTCATCGAGCCGTCGACGGCCACCATCGTGCGGCCGGTGCACCTGTCCACGAAGGGCTTCTCCGACGACCCGTCGGCCTTCGACGACGTGCTCGCGCTGGTGGAGCGGAACCTCAAGGACGAGCTGCAGGACGGCGTGACCGATCCGCACCGGCTCTCGCAGATCATCCGGCGGACGGTCGGCAAGTGGGTCAGCGACAAGCACCGCCGGCGTCCGATGATCATCCCGACGGTCCTCGAGGTCTGATCGGCGCTCGCCCGGGAAGCGGGCCGAAAAGGGGCCCGTTGCGGCCCGAGCGGGGATAACCTCCGGCTCCCGGTGAAACAACGCCGCCGGGCGCAGCCCTCGACCGCGGGAGCCGGTCACATGGCGATTGCCATCCGTCGTCCCCTGGTGCTCGCCCTCGCGGTCCTCCTCCTGACGTCCGTGACGCTGGCCGTCCAGTTCCAGGCCGCCAGGCCCGCCGCGGCCGCCGTCCCCACCGGGTTCACCGAGGTGACGGTCTGGAGCGGCCTGCAGAACCCCACGGCGGTGCGCTTCGCGCCCGACGGCAAGGTGTTCGTGGCGGAGAAGCGCGGGCTGATCAAGATGTTCGACACCGTCGACGACACGACGCCCACCGTGGTGGCCGACCTGCGCACGGAGGTCCACAACTACTGGGACCGCGGGCTGCTCGGTCTGGCGGTCGACCCGTCGTTCCCCGCCCGGCCCTACCTGTACGCGTCGTACACCTTCGACGGTCCGATCGGCGGAACGGCGCCCCGCTGGGGCACTCCCGGCGCGGACAGCGATCCCTGCCCGACGCCGCCGGGCCCGACCACCGACGGCTGCGTCGTCAGCGGCAAGCTGGTGCGGCTCGCCGTCGACCTGGCGGCCCCGTCCGCGGGTACGACGGGGAAGACGGACCTGGTCCACGACTGGTGCCAGCAGTACCCCAGCCACAGCGTCGGCGACCTGGTCTTCGGGCGGGACGGCGCGCTCTACGCCTCCGGCGGGGACGGCGCGAGCTTCGACTGGGTCGACTACGGCCAGGACGGCAGCCCGGTCAATCCCTGCGGCGACCCCCCGGGCGGCGTCGGCGGGGCGATGACGGCGCCGACGGCCGAGGGAGGCGCGCTGCGCGCGCAGGACCTCCGGACCTCGGGTGACCCGGTCGGCCTGGAGGGCACGGTCATCCGGGTGTCGCCGGAGACCGGCCTGGCCATGCCGGACAACCCGAACGCGACCTCTCCCGACCTCAACGCCGCCCGCATCGTCGCCTCCGGGCTCCGCAACCCGTTCCGGATGACGACCCGGCCCGGCACCGACGAATTGTGGATCGGCGACGTCGGATGGAGCACGTACGAGGAGATCAACCGTCTCGCGGTCCCGACCAGCGGGCCCGCGAACTTCGGCTGGCCCTGCTACGAGGGTGACCCGCGGCAGACCGGCTACGACGCCGCGGACCTCCGGATCTGCGAGGACCTGTACGCGCAGGCGACCGCGGACACCAAGCCGTACTTCTCGTACCGGCACGGCCAGCCGTTGAACGCCTCGGACAACTGCAACGTGGCGAAGGGGTCGTCCACGTCAGGGCTCGCGTTCGAGTTCTACTCCGGCGGCCCGTACCCGGCCGAGTACGACGGCGCGCTGTTCTTCTCGGACTTCTCGCGCAACTGCATCTGGGTCATGACCAAGGGCACCGACGGGTTGCCCGACCGGCTGAAGGTCAAGCCGTTCGTCTCGGGAGCCGCGGGGCCGGTCGACGTCGAGCTCTCTCCCAGCGGCGAGCTCTTCTACGCCGACTTCAACGGCGGGACCGTGCGCCGCATCGTCTACAGCACCAGCGGCACGACCTGCCCGAGCGAGCAGTACCTCGCGGAGTACTTCCCCAATACGACGCTCAGCGGCACCCCCGTCACGCGCGTCTGCGAGCCGGGGCCGCTGAACCACCAGTGGGGCGCCGGCGGTGCGCCGGGGGTCGGGATCGACTACTTCTCCGCGCGCTGGACCGGCACCTTCACCTTCCCGTCGGACGCCACCTACACCTTCACCGCCCGCACCGACGACGGCATGCGGGTGTGGATCGACGGCGTCCTGCTGCTCGACGAGTGGCGCAACCAGTTGGCGACGTTCACCAGGACGCGCGCGCTGACCGCGGGCCCGCACGAGGTGCGGGTCGACTACTTCGAGACCAATCAGGGGGCGGTGTCCTCGCTCTCCTGGACCGGCGGCGTCACGAACGCGGCGCCCCAGCCCACCATCGCCGGCCCGCTCGCGGGGACGACGTGGAAGGTCGGGGACACCATTCCCTTCTCCGGCTCCGCCACCGATCCGGAGGACGGCGTCCTCGATGCGGGCAGGCTGACGTGGCAGACGGTTCTGCAGCACTGCCCGTCGGCCTGCCACTCCCACCCGCTCGAATCGTGGCCCGGGGTGGCCGACGGCTCGTTCACCGCTCCCGACCACGAGTACCCGTCCCACGTCGAGCTCCGGCTGACCGCCACCGACTCGAAGGGGCAGGCGACGACCGTCAGCCGGCGGCTGGACCCGCAGACGACGACGGTGCGGATCGAGTCGCAGCCGGCGGGGCTGCAGGTGGCGCTGGGGTCGCAGACCGCCGTCACGCCGTTCACCCGGACGCTGATAGTCGGGTCGACGGCCAGTCTCTCGGCGCCCTCGCCCCAGACGGGATCCGGTATCACGTACCAGTTCAGCCGCTGGTCGGACGACCTGGGCCAGTCGCACAACATCGCCGTGGGCAGCACTCCGGCGACGTACACCGCGACGTACACCGCGACCGGCTCGTGCCCGGCCGGCCAGTACCGGGCGGAGTACTTCGGCAACAAGACCCTGTCCGGCGCCGCGGCGAGGACCGCGTGCGAGGCGGGCCCGCAGCTGGACCGCAGCTGGGGCAGCGGCGGCCCGGCCGGCGTCGGGACGAACAACTTCTCGGCCCGCTGGACCGGAGTGATCCCGTTCACGGGCGGGTCCACGACCTTCACCGCGGCCAGTGACGACGGGATCCGGGTCTGGGTGGACGGCGTCCCACTGGTCGACCGCTGGGGTGGATCGGGCACCAGCACGGCCACGCGGACGCTCACACCCGGGGACCACGTCGTCCGGGTGGACTACTTCGAGAAGTCCGGACACCGCCTTCGCCCGGCTGACGTGGACGCCGGCCTGACGCAGCGAACCGGGGGCGCGCGGGGACGGGGTTCGTCCCGGCGTGCCCGTTCGGTGGCCGCGGTCGTGGTGGCCGTCGTCGTCTGCTCGCTCGCCGCCGTGGTCTCGCGCGCCGCGCCCGCGGCCGCCGCGGTGCCCGCCGGGTTCATCGAGGTGACCGCCTTCAGCGGGCTGATCCAGCCGACCAGCATCCGGTTCGCACCCGACGGCCGGATCTTCGTGGCCGAGAAGCGCGGCGTGGTCAAGGTCTTCGAGGGGCTCGGCGACACGAGCCCGACGGTGGTCGTCGACCTGCGCACCGAGGTCCACAACTTCTGGGACCGCGGCATGCTCGGCCTGGCCGTCGACCCGGGTTACCCCGCGCGGCCCTACCTGTACGTCCTCTACACCTTCGACGGGCCGATCGGCGGCAGCGCGCCCCGGTGGGGCACCGCGAACACCGACAGCGATCCCTGTCCGACGCCGCCGGGGGCGAACGCCGACGGCTGCGTGGTCAGCGGCAAACTCGCCCGGCTGACGGTCGCCCCGGCGCACCCCGACCGGGCCACCACCGTCAAGCGCGACCTCATCCACGACTGGTGCGGGCAGTACCCCAGCCACACCGTCGGTGACCTCGTCTTCGGCCGGGACGGGGCGCTGTACGTGTCCGGCGGGGACGGGGCCAGCTTCACCTTCACCGACTGGGGCCAGGACGGCAGCCCGGTCAACCCCTGCGGCGACCCGCCGGGCGGCGTGGGCGGGAGCATGACACCGCCGACCGCCCAGGGTGGCGCCCTGCGCTCGCAGGACCTCCGTACCGCCACCGACCCGGTCACGCTCGACGGCACGGTCATCCGGGTCGACCCGGACACCGGCGCGGCCCTGCCCACCAACCCGAACGCCGGCGCCACCACCGCGAATGCGCGGCGGATCGTCGCCTACGGGTTCCGCAACCCGTTCCGCATCACCGCGCGCCCCGGCACCGACGACATCTGGCTCGGTGACGTCGGTGCGGGCACCTGGGAGGAGATCAACCGCATCCCCTCGCCCGCCGGGGCGCTGCGCAACTACGGCTGGCCCTGCTACGAGGGTGCCGGGCGGCAGCCGGCGTTCGACGCGGCCGACCTGTCGATCTGCGAGAACCTCTACGCCCAGGCCGGCGCGCACACCGGTCCGTACTTCGCCTACCGGCACGACCAGCCGATCAACGGCGCGGACACCTGCGCGTTCGCGGCGGGGTCGTCCGGGTCGGGGGTGTCCTTCGCGTTCTCCTCGGGTGGGGCCTACCCGCCGGAGTACGACGGCGCGCTGTTCTTCGCCGACTACACGCGCCGCTGCATCTGGTCGATCACCCGCGGCGCCGACGGCCTGCTGAACCGGGACGGCGTGCGGCCGTTCGTCTCGAACGCGGCCGGGCCGGTCGACCTGGAGATGTCCCCGGCCGGCGAGCTCTTCTACGTCGACATGGCCGGCGGCACGATCCGTCGCGTCGTCCACCGGCCGGCGTCCTGCCCGGTCGGGCAGTACCTGGCCCAGTACTTCCCGAACCGGACGCTGACCGGCACACCGGCGCGCTCCGCGTGCGAGGCCGGGCCGCTGGACCACGAGTTCGGCACGTCGTCCCCGGCCGGGCTGCCCGTCGACGGCTTCTCCGCGCGTTGGTCGGGGACCTTCGACTTCGCGGCGGGCACGTACACGTTCCGCGCGGACACCAGCGACGGGATGCGGGTGTGGGTCGACGGAACCCTGCTCGTCGACCAGTGGCGGGACCAGGCCCGGAGCACGTTCTCGGCGTCCAGGGTGCTCAGCGCCGGTCCGCACGAGGTGCGGGTCGAGTGGTACGAGGCCACCGGCGAGGCGGTGGCCGGGCTGAGCTGGGCGGCGGCGGGCGCCGAGGACGTGCCACAGCCGCAGATCACCGCACCGGCGGTCGGCACGACGTGGCGGGTCGGGGACACGATCTCGTTCGCCGGCTCGGCGACCGACCCCCAGGACGGGACGCTGCCCCCGTCGGCCCTGTCGTGGGAGATCGTCCTCCAGCACTGCCCTTCCGCCTGTCACGCCCACCCGGTGCGGACGCTGACCGGCTCGTCCGGGACCTTCGTCGCGGAGGACCACGAGTACCCCGCCCATCTCGAGCTCCGGCTGACCGCGACCGACTCCGACGGGCAGGCCGCCACGGTCACCCGGCGGCTGGACCCGCGGACGGTCGCCGTGACGATGACCTCCCGCCCGGCCGGCCTCCAGTTGACGCTCGGCTCCCGGACCGCGGCGACGCCGTTCACCGGGACGGTCATCGCCGGCGGGACGGTGACCGTGGCGGCACCCTCGCCCCAGACGCTGTCCGGCGGCTCGTATGCGTTCCAGCGCTGGTCGGACGGCGGCGCCCGGGCGCACAACATCACCGTGGGGACGTCGGCAACGACGCTGACCGCCGTGCTCTACGCGACGTCGTGCCCGGCCGGCCAGTACCGGGCGGAGTACTACCCGAACCGGACGCTCACCGCGCCGGCGTACACGGTGTGGTGCGAGGCCGCGCCGCTGGCCCGCTGGATGGGCAGCGGCGGGCCGCCGGGTACCGCCGTGGGCGTGGACGACTTCTCGGCCCGATGGACCGGCACGTTCGGCTTCCCCGGCGGCACCGAGACGTTCACGGCCACGCACAACAACGGCATGCGGGTCTGGTTGGACGGCGTCGCGATCCTCGACCGCTGGGGCGTGACCGGGACCGCGAGCACGACGCGCTCGGTGACGACCGGCTCCCACGCCGTCCGCGTCGAGTTCTGGGAGGGCACCGGCGAGGCGACGGCCGACCTCCGCTGGTGAGGTGGAGGAGATCGTCGGCGTTACGCCGCGATCCTCCTCCGTGACCTCGATGGGGGCGATCCCCTCGGCCTCCGGCAGTCCGAAGCCCCACACCTGCGCGTAGAACGAGAGCTCGCCGTCCAGGGCCGCCCGGATGTTCTCGGCCTTGCGGAAGCCGTGCTGCTCGCCCTCGAACAACAGGTAGGCGTGCGGCACGCCCTTCTCGCGCAGGGCGGCGACGATCATCTCGGCCTGTTCCGGCGGCACGACCTCGTCCTCGTCGCCCTGGAACACCGCCAGCGGGGTGTCGAGGGCGTCGACGTGGTTGATGGGGGAGCGCTCGTCGTACACGGCACGGCCCTTCGGCCAGGGCGCGACCAGCCCGTCGAGGTACCGCGACTCGAACTTGTGCGTCTCCGAGGCCAGCGCACCCAGGTCGGCGACGCCGAAGTGGCTGGCGCCGGCGGTGAACACACCGGGACGCATGCAGAGGGCGGCCAGCGTCGTGTAGCCGCCGGCCGAGCCGCCGCGGATGGCCATGCGGGACGGGTCCACCCGTCCCGCGTCGGCGAGGAAGCGCGCGCAGGCGACGACGTCGTCCAGGTCCAGGATCCCCCAGCGGCCCTGCAGCGCGTCCCGGTAGCGGCGGCCGTAGCCGGTCGAGCCGCGGTAGTCGACGTCGGCGACGCAGAAGCCCCGGGAGGTCCAGTACTGGACCTCGAGGTTGAGCGCGGCGGTCGCCGCGGCCGTCGGGCCGCCGTGCACGACCACCAGCAGCGGCGGCCGTTCACCCTCCGGCGCCGTCGCCTCGGGATTCGTCGGCGGGTAGACCAGCGCGTGCGCCTCGGCGATGCCGGTACCGCGGTCCTCGGTCGGAAAGGTGACGTGCTCGGGGGCGGAGAACCAGGCGGGGTCGAGTCCGAGGTCCCGGGCGGGGCGCAGCACCTCGTGGTCGCCGCCGTCCCCGTGCACGCGCAGCACCACCGGCTCGGACGACGGCCCCGCGGCCACGCAGACCACGCCGTCGTCGGCGGCCCTGACGTACCGGAACACGGCGTACGGCAGGTCCAGCTCACGCAGCCCGCCGTCCTCGCGCACGGCGAGCCGGTCGGCGCCGGCTCGGGCGTAGGCGAGCACCAGCCGGCCGTCCGGCAGCAGCGCGTACCGGCTCTGCCCGAAGATCCACTGCGGGCCGGCGATGTCGCACCCGGCGTCGACCACGACCTCGACCTCGCCGCCCGGCCGCCAGCGGTAGAGGCACCACAGGTCGGTGCGGTCCGACAGGAACAGCAGGCTCCCGTCGGGAGTCCACTGCGGCTGCACGACCGACTCGCCGGCGCCGCCGGCGACGACCGTCTCGGTGCCGTCGGCGGCCCGGACGACGAGCTGGGCGGCGTCCCACGGCATGTCGGGGTGGTCCCACTGCAGCCAGGCCAGCGCACCGTCGGGCCCGGGTCGAGGGTCGGACACGAAGTCGGGCCCGGAGACGAGCACCTCGGCGCTGCCGTCCGGGCCGACCCGCACGATCTCGTTGACGACGTCGGCGGCGCGGCCGCCCTCGGCGTGGGTCTCCCGGACGGCGAGCAGCCCGTCGCCGGTGACCACCAGGTCGGCGTGCCGCGCCCCGGCGCGGATCGTCGGCTCGGGGGTGACCGGGACGGGTGCGTCACCGCCGGGGTCGAGCCGGTACAGCCGCTGGTCGGCGAAGTTCGTGAACCACAGGACGCCGCCGGAGACCGTCCACGAGCCGCCGCCGTACTCGTGCACGCGGGTACGGGCGTTGAACGGCGCGGGGAGCACGTCGGTGGTCGTCCCGTCGGCCGAGCGCCGGACGATCACCGAGCGGCCGCCCTCGGCGGGACGGCCCTCGGACCACCAGACGTCCTGGCTGCCGGGAGGGCCGTCGACGACCACCTCCCCGAGCCGTGCCGCCGCGCGGACGACGAGCTCGGAGGTGATCGGGGTGGGCCAGCTGCCGTGGGGAGGTTTCGGTGGCATGTCCCGACGCTAGAGGACCCCGCGGCCCTGGAGCCGCGGGTCGTGTCCGCTCAGAACTCGCGGTCGAGGGCGCCGGTCTCGGTGTACGTCGTGGTGGTGGACAAGTTGCCCGCTCTGTCGTAGACCGCTTCGGGGAACCATTCGAAGTTCGCCGTGTTCGTGCCGGTCGTGGTGACCGTCCCGGAGTGTCGGCCGGTCCCAGGGTGACGGTGATCGCACCGGTCGCCGCGTTCCACGACATCGTGGAGCGGGTCGCGTTCGCCGGCCCGCCGAAGGTCGTGACCGCCGTGACGTAATCGCGGACCTTCGTCTCGACCGTGCCGAGGGGAGTTGTGTGGAGTTGGCCGAGTCCCGGACCGCGATCGTGTCGCCCCGTGTACCGGCGACGTTCGAGATCTGCACCGTCACGGGCGTGGACGTGCCGGTCCAGCCCGAGAGCACCGACTGCGGGTCCACGATCTCGCTCCAGACGTAGGCGATCGTGTCGCCGGCGTCCATACGACCGGCTACTCCGCCGTTCGCGATCGAGGCGCTGGTGCGGGTCGGTGCGGTGTTGTCCACGACCGTGCTGAAGTTCGACGTGCCGGAGTTGGGCGGAACGACCGAGTCGGTGCTCGTGATGCTTCCTGCGTACGAGCTCGCGGCGAAGCCGACGGAACGTGGCAGTGGCGCTTCGGTGCGTGTACGTCTGTCCACCGAAGCTCGACACGCGCTGTCGAGCGTTCCGGTGTAGCTCACCCGGATGCACTGGCTGACCGAATCGCCCGGTTGCACGTTGTTGACCTGGTACATGTATTGGCCGGCGTCGTTGTCGACGAGGTCGATCGCGCCGGCGTTGAACTGGTTGCCCGGGTTGTCGGTCGTGTCGCTGATCGCGGCTCGCGTGCCGACGAAGCCGACGAGTCCCACGAGGACCACGGCGACCAGCGATACGAAGAGCCTGCCGGTGCCCGACTTTGGTGCCGCCCGGCCACCCGTCCGCGTCTTGGTCATGAGAACTCGTTCCTTGTCCGGTCCCGTCCGACGGGATGCTCTGCACCGGCGGACCCGGCGGCGGTCAGCGGCCGCTGTGTCGTATTTCGGCAGGTCGAGGTCGATGTCAAGCCCGGTCGCTTGAGTGACTCCAACGACGCCGCAAGCGCCGGCGAGCCCTCGGAGGAGGCCGTCTCTGAGTCAGCGAGCCGCGGCGACGGCAGGTGCCGCGGCGGATGCCGGAGCCTCGGGGGTTCCGTCCTCCCTGGACCGTTGCGGGCGCCAGAGGACGACGAGAATGCACACGCCGAGAACGAGTGCCAGGCCCGCGAGCGCCAGCTGGCCTGCAGCGGTGGCCAGAAGGCCGACTACGTAACCCGCGCGAGGCACCCTCAGGACCACTTCGCCAACGTGGTCGGAGGCGCTGACCGACCAGTTCTCGCCGACCTCGTTGGCGTCCCCGCGGGTGACGACATCGGCCAGTTCGCCGTGCCAGATGATGCTCTGCACCCGGTGCGTGATCAGCTTGCCGGTCTCTGGCTCGCGGAACGTGGCGAGCTCGCCGGCACCCAGCTGGTCAGGCGTGACGACCCTCGCCACGACCAGGTCGCCGACGTCCACCGTCGGCGCCATGCTCCCGGAGAGCACCGACATGAGCTGGTACCTCTGGACGTGGCCGCCCGAGACCAGCAGGACCAGGCCGACCAGGAAGCCGACTGCCACCCAGCCTGCAGCGGCCCCGAGCAGGGCCAGCACAGTTCCTGCCGTGCCGGTGGTCGCCCCTCGCCTGCGCAGTCAACTCCGTGCCTCCCAGGTGAACGTCGCCGTGGAGCTCAGGCCCTGGGCGGCGTTGTCGTCGGCGATCTGGACGCTGATGCGGTAGGAGGCGTGGTGCTGGAGGTCCAGGAGGCCGCCGGGTCCGTCAGCGCGGCCGCGTAGCTGGTCGGGAACGACGACAGCGGCCCGGAGTAGAGCACCCCGTTGCCCAGGCCGCTGTAGTTGATCGCGTCCGGCGATGAAGCTCGTGCAGCTGTCGAACGCGGGGGAGGAGTCCGTCCCCCGGGTCACCGTCACGTTGACGTACGGAGCGAGCGTCCCGGCGATCGAGCCGTACAGCTTCACCGTTGCCGACAGCGTGCCGGCGTAGTTGACGCGGATGCAGCTGTTGTCCACCACTCCCGGTCGCTGGTTGGTGAAGGTGAACATCGGGGTGCTGCCGCCGTCGTTGTCGGTGAGCGCCACCGTGCCGGCGGAGAAGGCGTTGCCCGTGTTCGCCGTGCTCCCGGACAGCGCCGCCCAGGTCTGCGCACCCGTGTCCGCCGCCGACCACATGCCGACGACCAGCGCCGTGGTGATGGCCAGGTTCACCTGGAGTCTCCGGCGGGAGCGCCGGCGGCGGGGGACACGAGCTGCAGCTTGATCTCCGTACGTCTGCCTGCGCCCTGGGCGTCCGCCCCCGGCAGGAGGCCCACCGTCACGTCGATGGGCACCGTTGCCCCGGGGGAAACCCTCAGGGACCGGGACGAGGACCGTCGTAACTGTGCCTGTGTGCCCTCGAACACCAGCGTCGCCGCCGAGCATGACGCGCAGCCATAGCTGGTCCTCCAATCCGATGGGTGACCCGACGTCGTGCACGGATATGTCGATGGGTACGGCGGTCTCCGACGCGAGCGCCAGCCGGCCATGGGCCGTGCCGTCGTCCCCGGCCGTGACCTCGGCGTCGACGAGAAGCTGTCCTCCCTCGGACGAAGCCCACCTCGCCGCTGCGGACGACGGTGACGCTCACCTCCAGCGGTAGGACCGTGGCCCGTCCGGGATCTCGCAGCCCGGGCAGCGCGTACCCGGCGAGCGCCAGGCCGAGGGCCACGCCGAGGAGCCGGGCCACGAGGCCCTGCAGTCGGCTCGGCGGCGCGAACTCGCGCCGCCGAGCCGACTCGGTGCCGCCCGTACCGGCCTGGGCCTCCGGCTCAGACGCTGTCCGCACGCCAGGTGTAGGTGTGGACGCCGGAGAAGTTCTCCCCGGTCGCGCGAGGCGTGGCTCTGCAGGGTGAGGGTGACCCGGTAGACCACCGTGTCACCGTTGGTCCACGGGCTCAGCCCGTTGGGGCTGTAGTCGAGTCCGGAGCCGGCCGCCCCGTAGGTGGTCTGGAAATCGCTCAGGTCTCCGGTGTAGAGGTTGTCGTCCGCGGCGAACCCGGTGCAGTCCGGGAACGACGGGGAGGCCTGAGTGCCGACGTCGACCGTCATGTCGACTAGGGGCGGGACACGTCCGTCCGCCTGCCCGGTTCGGCGGTCCCCCAGGATTACGGTCTGACGCATGCCTGCCCGCACCACGACCCCGCGTCGGCCGGCGGGCAAGCCGTCCGCCCGGGGCCGATCCGGGTCGACCGCCTCCCGCAAGCGACCGCCCGCCAAGCGTGCCCCTGCCCGCAGGCCCCCGGCGCGCAAGCAGTCGACCGGCCTGTTCGGCGTCATCAGCGGTGGCTGGTCGCTGCTCGCCCGGGGCACCGGCGGCCTGGCCCGCTCGGTGGCCAAGCCGGAGGAGGCCGAGCCGCTCGCGCCCGAGCACCGTCGCGACGGGGTCGGCCTCGCCGTCCTCGGCCTGGCGATCGTGCTCGGTGCCGCCGTCTGGAGCGACGGCATCGGCCCGGTCGGCCGGGGCATCGCCGACGCCGTCAGCTGGATCGTCGGCTCGCTGGTCCTGGTGCTGCCGGTCGTCCTGTTCTTCGCCGCGCTGCGGCTCCTGCGCCGGGGCCCGCGGCCGGAGGCGCGGGGCCGGCTGGCCATCG
Source organism: uncultured Actinomycetota bacterium (assembly GCA_963777095.1). Taxonomy (GTDB): domain Bacteria; phylum Actinomycetota; class Actinomycetes; order Mycobacteriales; family Geodermatophilaceae; genus CAVZOY01. The sequence continues at coordinate 429,935 of CAVZOY010000002.1, read as the reverse complement.
GCTGGCTGTGCACGGTCGCCGCGGTGCTCGGCATGGCCCAGGTGCTCGGCACGGCTGCCGACCCCAAGGAGGGCGAGCACGGCGCCGGCGGCCTCGTGGGCTGGGCGGTCGGCACCCCGTTGTCGGCCGGGCTCGGCGCGATCGTCACCGTCGTCCTGCTGTCCCTCATGGCGTTCTTCGGCGTCCTGGTCATCACCGCGACGCCGGTGCACCAGATCCCGGAGCGGCTGCGCGACCTCGGGGACCGGCTGCTGGGCCGCGAGCCCTACGACGAGGACGACGCCTACGACGAGTACGACGACGTCGAGGAGCAGCCGGAGCCGGAGAAGCGCGGCCGGTTCCGCCGCGGCCGCGGGGCGCCCGACGAGGACCTGACGACCACCGGGCCGATCGACCTCGGCGCACTCGACGCCGCCGCGGACGCCACCCTCACCACCGAGCCGGAGCACGTCCAGCTGCGCCCGCCCGTGCGTCCGGTGGTCGACCGCACCAATCCGCCGGAAGACCTGCCGCCGATCACCGAGCCGGAACAGCTGTCCATCCAGCCGGTCGAGGGCAACTACGTGCTCCCGTCGCTGACCATGCTGCGGCCGGGCGACCCGCCGCGGGCGCGGTCGAAGGCCAACGACGTGGCCATCGAGGCGATCAGCGGCGTCCTCGACCAGTTCAACATCGACGCCGCCGTCACCGGCTTCACCCGCGGCCCGACGGTCACCCGCTACGAGGTCGAGCTCGGGCAGGGCGTCAAGGTCGAGAAGATCACCCAGCTGACCAAGAACATGGCCTACGCGGTGGCCAACGACAACATCCGCATCCTCGCGCCCATCCCGGGCAAGTCCGCCGTGGGCATCGAGGTGCCCAACACCGACCGCGAGAAGGTCAGCCTCGGCGACGTGCTGCGCTCTCAGGCGGCCAAGCAGGACATGCACCCGATGCTGGTCGGGCTGGGCAAGGACATCGAGGGTGGGTTCGTCTGCGCGAACCTGGCGAAGATGCCGCACCTCCTCGTGGCCGGGGCCACCGGTGCCGGCAAGTCGAGCTGCGTGAACTCGATCCTGACCTCGCTGCTGCTCCGGTCGACGCCGGAGCAGCTGCGGATGATCCTGGTCGACCCGAAGATGGTCGAGCTCACGCCGTACGACGGCATCCCGCACCTGATCACGCCGATCATCACCGACCCGAAGAAGGCGGCCACGGCGCTGGCCTGGCTGGTCGAGGAGATGGAGCAGCGCTACCAGGACATGCGCTCCACCGCCGTCCGGCACATCGACGACTTCAACCGCAAGGTCGAGCGCGGCGAGATCACCGCACCCCCCGGCAGCGAGCGGGTCTACCGGCCCTACCCCTACATCCTGGCCGTGGTCGACGAGCTCGCCGACCTGATGATGGTCGCCCCGCGCGACGTCGAGGACTACATCGTCCGCATCACCCAGAAGGCCCGCGCCGCCGGCATCCACCTGATCCTGGCCACGCAGCGGCCGTCGGTCGACGTCGTCACCGGCCTGATCAAGGCCAATGTGCCGTCGCGGCTGGCGTTCTCGACCTCCAGCCTCACCGACAGCCGGGTCATCCTCGACCAGCCGGGCGCGGAGAAGCTGATCGGCATGGGCGACGCGCTCTTCATGCCGATCGGCGCCGGCAAGCCCATCCGTGTGCAGGGCGCCTTCGTCACCGACAAGGAGATCGAGGCGGTCGTCGAGTTCACGAAGCGGCAGGCCGAGCCCGAGTACCGCGAGGAGGTCTTCTCGGTCGGCAGCAGCGGTGAGAAGAAGGAGATCGACGAGGACATCGGCGGCGACCTCGACCTGCTCGTGCAGGCCGTGGAGCTCATCGTCACCAGCCAGTTCGGCTCCACCTCGATGCTGCAGCGCAAGCTCCGGGTCGGCTTCGCCAAGGCCGGCCGGCTCATGGACCTCATGGAGAGCCGCGGCATCGTCGGCCCGTCCGAGGGATCCAAGGCCCGCGACGTGCTGATCAAGCCCGACGAGCTGGAGAGCGTGTTGTTCACTCTGCGCGGCGGGGCGGGCTGAGCGGTCGGTCCGCTCGCCGCGGCCGGACGCCGTCCGGCGACTACGATGGCCCGGTGAATGACGCGCCCCGCCCTGCCCGCACCGTGGCGGTGGTGACCCTGGGCTGCGCCCGCAACGAGGTCGACTCCGAGGAGCTGGCCGGCCGCCTCGCGGCCGACGGTTACCGGCTGGTGGACGACGCCGACGGGGCCGACGCCGTGCTGGTGAACACCTGCGGCTTCATCGAGTCGGCGAAGAAGGACTCGGTCGACGCCATCCTCGCCGCCACCGACTCCGGCGCGAACGTGGTCGCCGTCGGCTGCATGGCCGAGCGCTACGGGACCGAGCTCGCGGGGGCGCTGCCCGAGGCGACCGTGCTCGGCTTCGACGACTACGCCGCCATCGGCGACCGGCTCGACGACGTCCTCACCGGCCGCCCCCTCGTGCCGCACACGCCCCGCGACCGGCGCACGCTGCTGCCGATCAGCCCGGTGCAGCGCACCGCGGCCACCGCGGCGGTCGACGCGCCGGCCATCCCCGGCCACGGCTGGCTGCGGCGCAAGCGCCTGGCGTCCGGGCCCTCCGCGGCGCTCAAGCTCGCCTCCGGCTGCGACCGGCGGTGCTCCTTCTGCGCCATCCCCACCTTCCGCGGGGCGTTCGTGTCCCGCCCGCCGGCCGAGGTGCTCGGCGAGGCGCAGTGGCTGGCGTCCCAGGGAGTCACCGAGCTCGTGCTGGTCAGCGAGAACTCGACCTCCTACGGCAAGGACCTCGGCGACCTCCGCTCGCTGGAGAGGCTGCTGCCCGAGCTGGCCGCCGTCGAGGGCATCGTCCGCGTGCGGGTGGCCTACCTGCAGCCGGCCGAGCTGCGGCCCGGACTGCTCGAGGTCATCGCCGGCACCGACGGGATCGCGCCGTACTTCGACCTGTCCTTCCAGCACTCCTCGCCCGGTCTGCTGCGGCGGATGCGCCGGTTCGGCGGCACCGACGACTTCCTGACCCTGATCGAGCGGGCGCGGTCCCTCGCCCCCGAGGCCGGGTTCCGCACCAACGTCATCCTGGGCTTCCCCGGGGAGACCGAGGACGACGTCGCGGAGCTGGAGCGCTTCCTCACCGAGGGCCGCCTCGACGCGGTCGGCGTCTTCGGCTACTCCGACGAGGAGGGCACCGAGGCGATGACCCTGCCGGGCAAGCTGGAGCAGGTGGAGATCGACGCGCGGGTGCGCCGCATCACCGACCTGGTCGAGGAGCTCACCGCCCAGCGCGCCGAGGACCGGATCGGCACGCGCGTCGAGATGCTCCTCACCGAGCCGCTCGGGAGGGGCGAGTGGGCCGGTTCCGCCGCGCACCAGGACCCGGACGCCGACGGCACCACCACGGTGACCGGCGTCCCGGACGACGCCGAGGCCGGGCAGCTGCTCGTCGCGGACGTCGTCGCCAGCGAGGGCGTGGACCTCGTCGCCCGCGCGGCCGTACCGGCGCTGACGGCGCAGCGGTGACCCCGATGGCACCCGACCCGACGCTCCCGCAGCCGACGGCGCGGCTGCTGAACCTGCCGAACTCGCTGACCGTGCTCCGGCTGGCCGCGGTGCCGGTGTTCGCGGTGCTGCTGCTGCGCGACGGCGGTCAGGACGACGCCGGCCGCTGGTGGGCCGCGCTCGCCTTCGCCCTGGCGATCCTGACCGACCGCTACGACGGGATCATCGCCCGGCGCACCGGCCAGATCACCGAGTTCGGCAAGCTCGCCGACCCCATCGCCGACAAGGCGCTGACCGGTATGGCGCTGATCGGGCTGTCGATCCTCGACCTGCTGCCCTGGTGGGTCACCGTGGTGATCCTCGTCCGCGAGCTGGCCGTCACCCTGCTGCGCGTGTGGGTGATCCGGCACGGGGTCATCGCGGCCAGCCGCGGCGGCAAGATGAAGACCGTCGCGCAGTCGCTGGCGATCTTCCTGTACCTGCTGCCCGTCACCGGGCTGCTGGCCAGCGCTCGGTGGTGGGTCATGGCGGCCGCGGTCGTGCTGACCGTGGCGACCGGATTCGACTACGTCTACCGGGCCCTCGAGCTGCGCCGCACCAGCGCCCGCGCGATGCGCCAGGCGGCGGCCCGACGGGCGGCCCGGGCGGTGCCCGAGCCGTCGCCGGACCCGGCGCCGCGACCGGACACCACCGCCGCCTGAGCTTCTCCCTGGCCGCCCCCTGATGATCAGGTGGGCTGATCATCAGGGGTCCTGGCTCACCGTCGACAGTGAGCCAGGACCCCTCATGGTGAGCCAGGAACGCGTTGTCGCCCCGACCGCTCAGAAGATCGGCCCCTCGGGCGCCGGCCCCACCGTCATCGCCCCGGCCGGATCGAGGTCGGCGCGCAGCCTCGTCTCACCGGCCGCCGCCGGGCCGATCAACGCCCCCGCCCCCGTCGCCCGCGTGCCCACCCGGATCTCCACCTCGCCGGTGGCCCCGGCCGGCAGCGGGACGACGGCCGCGAGGCCCACCGAGTAGTCGGTGGAGACCCCGCGGCCGTGCCACACCTCGCGGCCGTCGAGCAGAACGGTCACGTCGTCGTCCCGGAAGCCGGTGCCCAGTTCCAGGACGGGCGTGCTCGCGTCGGTCACGCCGACACCCTGCCCGACCGTCAGCCGGTCACGCCCGGCCGTCGTCCTCCCGGAGCATGTCCAGTCCCGCCGGCGGGATGCCCTTCTCGGAGGCGAGCCGACCGGCGTCCTCCCGCAGCTCCCGGGCGCGGGCCTCGTTGCCCTCCTCCGCGTGGCTGTGGGACAGGTACGCGACGACCTGCACGAGGCTGAGGTCGTCGAGGCCCTCGTCGCCCCGGGAGGCGTCGATGGTCGGCGTCAGCAGCGCGTCGGCACGGTCCATGTCCCGCGGCCGCTCGCGGACCGAGCCGTCGGGCTCCACGGCCGTGTACGGCCGGGCCGCGTTCATGCCGAGCGCCAACCGGGCGTAGACGGCCATCGGGGAGCCTTCGTGCTCCTCGGCGATCTCCTGCATCGCGGCCATGCCGCCGGCCAGCGAGGGTGAGTCGCTCCCGAGCAGGGTCATGACCATGCCGACGTCCTCGCCCAGCATGAGCTCGGCGACGGTGGCGTCCTCGTCACCCGTCGGACCCCAGACCCGCATGGTCGCCGGCTCGGAGGTGATCACCGACCCGTCCGGCGCGGTGTAGGAGGCGCGGATCCGGTAGGTGCCCGGGTCCTCGAAGACGTGCCCGACGGACGCGTCGTAGCCGATGTAGGCGCTGGCGGGCAACGTCTCGCCGGAGGAGGCCTGCACCAGCGGCATCTCCGCGCAGTGCAGCACCGGCGGCCGGTGGACGACGACGTCGCCGCGCGGGCGGCTGATCGTCACCTGCACGACGCCGTACTTCGGGTGCAGCATCTCGGCCGGGTGCACGAGCTGCCCGCGCTCGGCCGTGAGGGCGAGCTCGAGCACGATCGGCGTGCCGACGACGGGCCGGGCCGGCGAGGTGCGTACCTCGAGCAGAAGGCCGCTGCGATCCTCGATCGGTGCGGCGGGCTGAACCGGCATCTCCAGGGCCGCGCCGGTGCCGAACGGCGTACCGCCCATGATCACGTTGTCCCGGAAGCCGTGCCGCACGTGGGCGAGCTCGAGGTCGTCGAACTCGAAGCCGAAGGCCCCCCAGAACGCCGCGGCTCCGCTGGGTGCGCCGCCACCGGGGTTGTAGTTCTGCGGATAGTTCATCCACGACAGGGCGCCGGGCCGGTTCGGCAGCGGCGGGGTCATGAACTGCTTGTGGAACGAGTGGAACAGGTTGAAGGCGTGGCCCAGCTCGTGCACGTTCACGTACAGCTGTTCCCGCAGGTTCTGCGGGGTGGCGGCCTGGATGACCTGGTAGAAGGTGGCGGCGCCCTGCCGCTGCAGCCCCTGCTGGTCGAACATGATCCCGCGCAGCCCCTGGCCGATCTCGTGCCGCATGGCGTGCAGCAGCCAGACCTTGTACTGCGGCTGCTCGGCGTACCGGGAGAAGTGGCGTCATCATCGCGCCGTGCAGGCTGGCGTTGTTCCAGATGTGCCCGCTGGAGGTGTTGATGGTGTTCGTGCCGCCCGTGTCGAGCACCTGGATGCCGGCCTCGCCGTAGGCAGCGGCGACGGTGAGGTTGCGCGCCGGGCTGCCGCTCGGCAGTGATCCGGTGTCGTACGCGGGGAACGGGGTGACGCCGGCCTCGACGTCCTGCTCGAGCTCGACGACCCGCAGGCTGCCGCTCTCGTGGTTGCAGACGTACGTGGCGCCGGTGGCCCCGGTCGGGGTGGACCACTGGATGGTGGCGGGCGCCGCCGGGCGGTGGAAGTTCCGGCGCGGAACGGTCACCCGCGCGACGGTGAAGGTCGTCTGCCACGTGGTGCGGGCGGTGCCGACGGCGACCACCGAGTTCGGGCCCTTGCCGGTGGTGACGGCGTCGACGGTCCAGGAGCCGAAGTACGTCGTCGTCCCACCGCTGACGGTGTAGTAGTCGCCGCTGAGCTTCATCAGCGGGCGGCGACCGTCGATGTCGACGCGCATCTCGAGCTGGTAGCCGGCCGCGGGGGAGCGGTAGCGGCCGCTGCGCGGGACGGAAGTGCCCCGGCGGAGTCGGCTCGATCGCGCCCGGTAGGGGAGGGGCGAGCGGTCCGGCGCCGGCGGCGTCCCGGGCGTGCTCGGCGAGGTAGGACTCGACCTGGTCCATCGTGTCGCTCAGGGACTGCCCGTCAGCGGTCGTCGTCGCGCTCTGGTCGGTCGGATGCGACGCGACCACGTTGGACGTCACCGACTCGCCCCGGGGGAATGGTGCCGGTCGCCGCCCCCGTGTCGCCGGGCGACAGCTGCCGGCGGGTGCTGCGTTGGGCTCGACAACGGTCACGCTGATCAGCTCCTCGATAACGGCTCGCGCCGGCGCGGCCGGACCGCCGCCGACTGCGGGCGCGCACCCGACGGGTGCTCCGGCACGCTCCCACCGCAGCCGTCACGGATGCGTCACGCGGGCGTCACCGCCGTCGCGGCCGGGGGCTCAGCGGAGGCCCGACGGCGCCGGTCTCCAGGGTGCGGTCGGGCCGGTCCGGCGGGCCGTGGCCACCGCGGTCAGCTCGGCGCTGGGCTCGACGCCGATCTCCCGGCGCAACAGGATGCGGAATGCGTCGAACTGCCGCCGGGCGGACACCCAGTCGCCCGCCGCCTGGTGGGCCTCGATCAGCGCCCGCTGCCCGCTCTCGCGCAGCGGCTCGGCCAGCACCGCCGCCTGCACCGCCTCGACCGCCTCGCGCTGCCGGCCCGCATCGCGCAGCAGCGTGCTGAGCGCCTCGAGCGCATGCAGGAGCCGCATGCGCAGCCGGTCGCGCACCGCGAGCACCCAGTCGTCGTACCAGCCGGGCAGCAGCTCCGACTCGACCACGGGCCCGGGGTCGACGGCGAGATCGGCGCAGGACGCGGTGCCGGCGAGCACCCGCCCCGCCCAGCTCTCCAGGTCGAGGACGTCGACGGCCACGCCGTCGTGCAGGGACAGCCGGGTGTGCTCGGCCCGGACGACGGGGCAGCCGACCTGCTGCAGCCGCCACAGCGCCGAGCGCAGATTGCCGGCCGCCCGGGCGTCTCCGACGGTCGGCCAGAGGACGCCGGCCGCGTACCGACGGTCGACCCCACTCGGGTGCAGGGCAAGGTAGGCCAGCAGCCGCCGGCTGCCGGGCGGCACCTCGACGGGCAGCGCATCGCAGGTGAGGGACAGGCCGCCGAGCAGGCGCACGACAACGCCAGAGAGCAGGGCCGATGTTCCGTCGTGCATCCCGTGCCTCCCGGGCGGGAGTCGCTTCCCCCAGGGGATGAACCCTGCGGATGCTAGTGACGCTGCGTCCGATCCGGAAGGCGCTCCGCTGCGGCGAGCCGGGGTAGCCGGGAACGGCGGGATCGGCCTCGGCGTTACGCCATGAGCAAACGCCCGCCGGTCGCGCGGCAGCCCATCCCGGGGGCCGCGTACCGTGAGCGCACGGTGCCGTATCGGCTCCGTCGCACCCCGGCGCTCGCAGGACAGGAGACGGCCATGACGCTGCTGCGGACCCAGCTCGGCAATTCGCTGCGGAGCCACCGCCTGAGCCAGCGCCGCACCCTGCGCGACGTCTCCGGCGCCGCCCGCGTGAGCCTCGGCTACCTGTCCGAGGTGGAGCGGGGCCAGAAGGAAGCCTCCTCCGAGCTGCTCGCCTCGATCTGCGACGCCCTCGAGCTCGAGCTCGCCGACCTGCTGGCCGAGGTCAGCCATGGCATGCGCTCGGCCGGCGAGGGGTCGCGTCCGGCGCCGTCCCGTTCCGAGGAGACGCCGGCCGCGGCGGTGCCTGCGGCCGCGCCGTCCGCTGCGGAGCCGGCCCTGGCCCTCGTCGGGTCGGGGCAGCCGGCCCGATCGGTGCTGCGCCGCGGCGCGGTGTCGCTCGCCGCCTGACGCTCGGCTCCTGGTGGGTGCCCCGCCCCGACCGGGGATCGGCGGCACCCGTGCCGTCCTGGTCGCCGGGGCCGCCCGGGCCTTCGCCCAGCAGGGCGTGCGCGCCTGCACCATGCAGGCGGTCGCCGCCGCCGCGGGGGTCTCGAAGGCCACGCTCTACAACTACTTCCGAACCAAGGACGAGCTGGCCCGGGCCCTGCTGGCCGCCGAGCTCGCGCGCCTGACGGCGGTGGCCGCGTCGCTGCCGCCGGAGCAGGCTCTCGCCGCCCTGGCCGACGAGCTGGGGGAGCACCCGGTCGTGCGGCGGCTCGCGGACGTCGAGCCGGAGACGCTCACCGCGCTGGTCGACGTGGACCCCGAGGTCTTCGCGGAGCTGACCGCCCGGCTCGCGGCGGCGCTGGGCACCGACGAGGACGGCGCGGGGATCGCCGTCCGCTGGCTGCTCGGAGTGCTGCTGCAGCCGCCGCGCTCGTCGGCGCGGCACCGGGCGGCCGCGCGCCTCGCCGCCGCCGTCCTACCGCTCCCGCCGAGTTGATCATCGGCTGGATGCCCGCCGACACGCCGTGGACGGCGCGTCCTCGTGCACGCGGACGATGATCAACTCCGTGGTGGCAGCCAGCGGGTGAGGACCAGGCGGTCCTCGCCAGGGCCGGCGTGTTCGCGCGAGAGGTGCGCCGATGCGCCGAGCGCGGTGTGGAAGGCCACGGCAGCGGCATCGTCGGGCCGCGTGACCGCCTGGACGGCTCGGGCGCCCGTGCTGACCGCGACGTCGTCGAACCACGCGCACAGCCGGCGGCCGAGCCCGCGGCCGCGGCGGTCGTCGCGCACCGCGAGCAGGTGCAGGTAGGCCAGCCGGTCGGCGGTGACGACGCCGAGCACGTAGCCGACGTCCTCGCCTTCGTCGCTGCGGGCGACCGCGCCGAACCCGCCGAACTGGTGGAACCACACGGGGTGGTGCAGGCCTCGGGTGTCGGTGTCCCAGAAGCGGTCGTGCTCGGCGAGCAGGCGGGCCCGCAGGGCGGTCGCGGACAGCTCGGCGATGCCGACGACGGTCGCGTCGCCGGGGCCGGGTGCGCTCACCGGGCCGCGGGCAGCGTCTGCCGGGCGGCGTCCAGGTCCTCGCGGGTGGGCGGGTCGGCACCGACCCGCGTGCAGTTGACCGCCGCCACCAGCGCGGCGTCGTCCACCACCGCCAGGAGTTCGTCGTCGGTCAGCTGCTCCAGCGCCGCACGGTCGGTGATCCCGCGCCCGAGCAGGCCGGAGAACAGGCCGGCCGCCAGCGAGTCGCCGGCACCCACCGTGTCGGCCACCTCCACCCGCGGCGGCGCCCGGCGCACCAGCTCGCGGCCGGGGCGCGCCACCCGCAGGGGTGCGCCGCCGTCGGTCAGCACGACCAGGGCGGGGCCGCGCTCGGCCCAGCGGCGGGCGGCGTCGTCGAGCCCGGCCTCGTCCTGGGCCGTGTCCGGCTCGAGCCAGGCGAGGTCCTCGCTGCTGACCTTGACGATGTCGGCGCGTTCCAGCAGCCGGTCCAGCCGCGTGCGGACGTCGGCGGCGGTGTTGCCGATCAGCCGGGCGGCGGGCCCGTCGGCCAGGGCGGGCCGGATGTTCGGGTCGACGCTGATCAGCGCCGACCCGTCGGACGACAGCCGCTCGACGAGGCGGGCGATGGCCTCGCTGCCCGGCGCCGTCCACGACGAGATGGAGCCGACGTGCAGCAGCGCGGTGCCCCCGGGCAGCACCCGGTCGAGCTCGTCGTCCGTCCACTGCCAGTCGGCCGCCCCCGCGACGTGGAACCCGTAGGCGGGGGAGCCGTCGGCGCCCAGCCCGACCACCGCGACGCTGACCGGCTCGTCGGCCGGCGACGAAGCCGGCCGGGTCGACGCCGGACAGCTCGGCGTGCCGTCGGAGGTTGACCGCCAGCGGACCGGTGCCCAGCCGCGCGAGCAGCCGCACCGGGGTGCCCGAGCCGACCCGCCGCGACGGCGACGTTCAGCGCGTTGCCGCCCGGCCGCGCGACGTACTGCGGTGCCGTCCCCTCTGGTCCCGCACCGGCCGACGGCACCGGGAGCAGGTCGACGACCAGCTCACCGAGCACCGCGAGCACCGCGCCGCCGCGGCCCGCATCTCCCGAGGTCACGAGGCGCACCCTAGAGGGCATGTGGGGGCCGCGGCGGATCGGTTCGCAGTCGCGGGCGGTCACCTGCGACGATGGAAGACGACGATGAGCCGCAGCCGGTGCCGGACCGCACCGGAGCAGGAGGAGCCATGCCCAACCCGTTCGTCAAGCTGTGGCGTTACCTCACGGCGTCCGCCAACGCCAAGATCGACGAGAAGGCCGACCCGAAGATCCAGATCGCGCAGGCGATCGAGGCCGAACAGCAGCGCCACCAGGCGCTCGCCAACCAGGCCGCGGCGGTGCTGGGCAACCAGCGGCAGCTGGAGATGCGGCTCAACCGGCAGCTCGGTGAGGTCGAACGGCTGCAGGCCTCGGCGCGCCAGGCCCTGGTGCTGGCCGACAAGAGCCGCGCGGCGGGCGACGAGCCGAAGGCGGGGGAGTACGAGAACGCCGCCCAGGCCTTCGCCACCCAGCTGGTCGCGGCCGAGCAGTCCATGGAGGACCTGAAGCGCAGTCACGACGAGGCGCTGCAGGCCGCCGAGCAGGCGCGCGGCGCCGTCGAGCAGAGCCGCATGCGGCTGCAGACGACGCTGGCCGAGCGCACCAAGCTGATGAGCCAGCTCGAGCAGGCCAAGATGCAGGAGCACGTGGCCGCCTCGATGCGGCAGGTCAACGAGCTCTCCGCGCCGGGCAACACGCCCAGCCTGCAGGAGGTGCGCGACAAGATCGAGGCCCGCTACGCCAACGCGCTCGGTCAGGCCGAGCTGGCGCAGAGCTCGGTCGAGGGCCGCATGCTCGAGGTGCAGAAGGCGACGCTCGACATCGCGGGCGCCTCTCGGCTGGACCAGATCCGCGCCACGATGGGCGGCGGGACGCAGGCCGTCGAAGGCAGCAAGGCCGCCGGTGCGATCGAGGCCGGCGAGCCCGCCGCGCCGGTGCCCGGACAGCAGGTCGGCGAGTCCGCCGCCCAGCCGCAGCCGGCCGAGCGCCCGGAACAGTGAAAGGACCCCGTCCTCCCCACCCTTCGCAAGCTCAGGGCGGGACCCGGGACGGGGCCGCGTTCGCGGCCTACCCTCCGGACCGGTACGCCGGCCCGGAGGGCGAGGCCGCCGCGTGGGTGCGCCCTGCGTCGACGCCGCCCGAGCTGGCCTCCCCGTCGGGCAACGCGACGCACTACCTGGCCACCGGCGAGCAGACCGGCGGTGACTTCGGCCTGTACCGGTGGGTCATGGGTCCGGGGCGGTCGGGGCCCGACCCGCACTTCCACCGCAGCATCACCGAGTCGTTCTACGTGCTGACCGGGTCGGTGCGGCTGCACGACGGGCGCGGATGGCTCGACGCCGGCCCCGGCGACTTCCTGCACGTGCCGCCGGGGGCGTGCACGGCTTCCGCAACGAGTCGGGGGAGCCGGCGGAGATGCTGATCCTCTTCACCCCCGGTGCGCCGCGCGAGGACTACTTCGAGACCCTCGCCGACGCGGCCCGGCGGGACGCGATGGACGACGAGGCGCGGGCGGCGTTCTTCCTCCGCCACGACACCTTCTGGGTGGACGGCGGCTAGACCTTGCGGACGTAGCCCGGGTCACCGGTCAGGATCGGGCGGGGACGGTCCGGCTCGCCGGTGCGGGCGTCGGGTGCGATCGGGGACGTCGCCGCCTGGCAGCGCGGGCACCACCAGGTCACCCGTTCCTGCAGGTCCGGACCCTGGTCGCCGAGCAGGATCGTCGTTCCGCAGCGGCGGCAGGGACGTCCCTTGCGCCCGGCGACCCAGTGGTCCTCGCCGCGGCGCAGGCTGCCGGTGGTGGTCTGCTCGGGCCGGTCGCGGTTGACCAGCATCAGCGTGCGGGCCCGGTCCACCAGGGCCTCCAGGTCGGCGACGTCGGCCACCCGGGCCCACGGGTGGACGCCGCAGAGGAACAGCGACTCGACCTTGTAGAGGTTGCCGATGCCGGCGAGGTTGCGCTGGTCGAGGATCGCGACGCCGATCTGCTCGTCGGGGGAGCTGCGCAGCCGGCGCAGCGCCTCGTCCATGTCCCAGTCGGGGCCGAGGACGTCGGGACCGAGGTGGCCGACGAGCTGGTCCTCGTCGTCGGTGCGGATCAGGGCCATGTCGTGCAGCCGGTAGCCGACGCACTCCCAGGCGTCGGTGGTCAGGACCGCGCGGATCGCGAACGCCGGCCCGCCCCGCCACTTCGTGCCCGGCCGGTAGATGTGCCAGCTGCCGTCCATGCGGTAGTGGGTGCGCAGCGTCCGCCCGTCGGCGAACCGGATGAGCATGTGCTTGCCGCGGGGCACCACCTCGCGCACGGTCGCGCCGGCGAGGTCGACGGCGGCCAGCTGGGGCACCCGCAGCTCGCCGCGGCGCAGCGTCGCGCCGGCGAGCGCGGTGTTCATCCGCTGCGCCGCCAGCCAGACGGTGTCTCCCTCGGGCACGTCGTCCATGGTCCCAGGCACTGGGCGGGAGCGCCGTCGTCCGCCCAGGTCACGGGTGCTGTGAGCCCGCTGACAGCAGGGAAGCGACGGCGTCGTCCGTACGCTGGACTGGCCGTGCCGATCGCGACCCGCATCCGCCCCCGCCGGGGTGCCGAGGAGCCCCCCGTGCCCACGTCCGAGCCGGTCACCGTCACCGTCGCGCGGGTGGTGCGCCCGGACCGGCGAGATGCGTTCGAGCGGTGGGCGGACGACGCGCTGTCGATGGCCGCCGCGTTTCCCGGCAACCTCGGTGCCACGCTGCTGCGTCCCGGCGCCGGGAGCAGCGAGTACCACCTCGTGTACCGCTTCGCCGACGACGAGTCCCTCGCCGGCTGGGAGCGCTCGCCCGAGCGCCGCCGGATGCTCGACCAGCTCGCGGAGATGGTCGACGAGGAGCGCTACGCCCGCGTCTCGGGCCTGGAGAGCTTCTTCACCCGGCCGGCGCAGCCCGGTCCGCGCTGGCGGCTGACCGTGCTGACCATCGCCGCGGTGTTCGCGGTGACCAGCGTGCTGCAGCGGTTCGTGATGCCGTTCCTGGACGGCTGGCCGCTCGAGGTGCGGCTGCTGCTGTCGGCGACCGTCGTGGTGATCCTGCTGGGCCACGTGCTCATGCCGGCGCTGACCAGGATCTTCCGCGGCTGGCTGCACCCGCGCCGCTGACGCCGCACGCGGGGGCGGGCGGGCTCAGTGCCGGATGCGCAGCCCCCGCGGCGTGGCGGCGAATCCGGCCGCCTGCAGCGCCGCCGACAGCGGCGTCGACTCGTGCACCGAGGCGCCGTCGGCCTTCTGGACCACCATGCGACCCAGGGCCCCCGCCGCGACGGCGCCGGACAGCGCCGTGGCCGCCTCCTTGAGCACCTGCTCGTCCTCGGTCCACGACAGCAGCGTCTTGCCGCCCCGCTCCACGTAGAGCACCAGGTCGCCGTCGACGAGCACCACGAGGGCGCCGGCCTTGCGGCCCGCGCGGTGGCCGGTGGACCGCCGTCCCGCCCCGGTGCCCTCACCCAGGTCGACCGCCTCGCCGTCGCCGCCGCCCGGACGTTCCGGCCACGGCAGCGCCGCCCCGTAGACGTTGGCCGGGTCGGTCGCGGCGAGCACGACGGCGCCGGCGGTCGGGCGGTCGGGAGCGGCGAAGCTCCGCAGCCGGTCGACCGATCCCGGCGTGCCGAACTGGGCCGCTCCCAGCGTCTCGACGAAGTAGCCGCGTCGGGCCCGGCCGTTCTCCTCGAAGGCCCGCAGCACCGGGTAGACCGCGGAGAAGCCGCCGCTGACCTGCTCGGCCATGACGGCTCCGCGGGTGAGCACGCCGTGCCGCTCGAGCAGCGCCTCGGCCCGCGCGGTCGTGCGCTTGGTCGGATTGCCCTCGCGCTGCGGCAGCGACGACCACCGGCCGGCGACCGTGGGCGGCCCGGTCCGCGTGGGCATCGCCGGGCGGCCCAGCCGCGTGCGGCCGTAGCGGGTGCGGTCGAGGCGGGCCCGCGGCGGAGCCGGGGCGCGCTTGTGCGTGCCGCCGCCGGCGAGCCGGGTGCGCAGCGGCGCGAGGGTGTCGTTGGTCAGCCGGCCCGACCACACGAGGTCCCAGACCAGCTCGGCCAGCGCGGTGTCGTCGGTCGACCCCACCAGGTCGGAGAGGCCCCGGAAGAACAGCGCCTGCCCCTCGCCGAGCTGCTCGAGGATGACCGACCCCGCGCCGCCCTCCTCGTCGAGCTCGAGCGGCTCGGGCAGCAGCAGGGGTGCGATGTCGGCCGGGACCAGGCTGATCCACCCGTCCCCGCCGGGCAGCCCGCCGGCCCCCGCCCAGAGCACCTCGCCGGCGCTGGTCAGCTCGTCGAGCATCGCGGGGGAGTAGTCGCGGACGCGGGCCGGCAGCACGAGCGACTCCAACGCGCTGGCCGGCACGAGGGCACCGGCCAGTTGCTCGACCACCGCCGAGGACGCCGTCCGGACCGCGCAGCCGGCTGCCCACCGACTGCCAGGACGGCGTGAAGCGGGCCAGCGTTCCGATCGGCACCGGCTCGACCTCCTGGCGCAGCTTGGCCAGGCTGCGCCGGCGGATGGCGCGCAGCACCTCGGCGTCGCACCACTCCTGCCCGCTGCCACCGGGCCGGAACTCGCCGGTGACCAGCCGCCCGGTGCTCGTGAGCCGCTGCAGCGTGGCGGTGACGACGGCGATGCCCGAGACCCAGCCGGGTCGCGACCTCGGCCGGCTGGAAGGGGCCGTGGGTGCGGGCGTACCGACCGACGAGGTCGCCGAGCGGATCGGCCACGGGCTCGGTGAATACCTCGGGCACGCCCACCGGCAGGGCCGTGCCGAGGGCGTCGCGCAGCCGGCCGGCGTCCTCGATGGCGACGGAGCGCTCCTCGCCCGCGACGCGGACGACGATCGCCCGGCGCGAGGCGACCAGCTCGTCGAGCCACTCCTGCCGCACGCCGCGCGCCGCCGCCTCGGCCGACGTCAGATCGCCGACGAACCGCAGCAGGTCGGTGGCGCCGTCCACGTCCCGCGGGTGCCGCTCGGCGGGGAGCCGCTGCAGCTCCGCCTCGATCTCCGCGAGCGCCTCGGCGTCGAGCAGCTCGCGCAGCTCGGAACGGCCGAGCAGCTCGGCCAGCAGACCCGTGTCGAGGGCGAGCGCCTGCGCACGGCGCTCGGCCAGCGGGGCGTCGTCCTCGTAGAGGAACTGGCCGACGTAGCCGAACAGCAGCGACTGCGCGAACGGCGACGCCGTCTGCGTCTGCACGTCGACGACCCGCACCCGCCGGGACCGGACGTCGCGCATGAGCTCGACCAGCCCCGGAACGTCGTAGACGTCCTGCAGCACCTCGCGGGCCGCCTCGAGCGTGATGGGGAAGGAGGAGAACTCGCTGGCCACCGACAGCAGCTGCGCGGCGCGCTGGCGCTGCTGCCACAGCGGGGTGCGCTTGCGCGGGTCACGCCGCGGGAGCAGCAGTGCCCGGGCCGCGCACTCGCGGAACCGGGCGGCGAACAGCGCCGAGCTGCCGACCTCGGCGGTCACCTCGCGCTCGACGTCGTCCGGGTCGAGGACGGCGAGGTCGGCCTCGGGCGGCTCTCCGGTGGTGTCGGGCAGCCGCAGCACGATGCCGTCGTCGGAGTGCATGGACGCGACGTCCACCCCGTACCGCTCGCGCAGCCGCGCCCCCAGCACCAGTGCCCACGGGGCGTTGACCTGGGCGCCGAAGGGCGAGTGCACGACCAGCCGCCAGTCGCCGAGCTCGTCGCGGAATCGCTCGACCAGCAGGGTCCGGTCGTCGGGGAGGTGGCCGGTGGCTGCCTTCTGCTCCACCAGGTAGGACTGCAGGTTCGCCGCGCCCCACTCGTCGAGACCTGCGGCGCGGGCCCGCGCGAGCCCGGCCTCGGGCGTCGCGGAGCCGACCTCGCGGAGGAAGGCGCCGAGCGCGCGGCCGAGCTCCAGCGGCCGGCCCGGGGCGTCGCCCTTCCAGAACGGCATCTTGCCGGGCAGGCCGGGGGCCGGCGTGACCAGGACGCGGTCGTGGGTGATGTCCTCGATGCGCCACGACGAGGAGCCGAGCAGGAAGACGTCGCCGACCCGCGACTCGTAGACCATCTCCTCGTCGAGCTCGCCGACCCGCCGTCCGCCGGCCTCGCCGGAGCCCGAGACGAGGAAGACCCCGAAGAGGCCCCGATCGGGGATGGTGCCGCCACTCGTCACCGCCAGCCGCTGGGCGCCGCTGCGCGGCGTGAGGGTGTCGGTGACCCGGTCCCAGGTCAGCCGCGGGCGCAGCTCGGCGAACGCGTCGGAGGGGTAGCGGCCGGCGAGCATGTCGAGGACGGCGTGCAGCGCGGAGTCGGGCAGCGAGGCGAAGGCGGCCGACCGCCGGATGACGGCGGCGACCTCGTCGACCGTGCGCGGCCGCTCGGAGACCATGGCGACGATCTGCTGGGCCAGCACGTCGAGCGGGTTGCGCAGGTAGCGGATCGACTCGATCGCACCGGCCTTCATCCGCTCGGCGACCAGGGCGCACTGCACCAGGTCGCCGCGGTACTTGGGGAACAGGACGCCGCGGCTGACCGCGCCCACCTGGTGCCCGGCGCGGCCGACGCGCTGCAGGCCGGCCGCGACGGTGGGTGGCGCCTCGACCTGGACGACGAGATCGACCGCGCCCATGTCGATGCCCAGCTCGAGGCTGGAGGTGGCGACGACGGCGGGCAGCCGGCCGGACTTGAGCGCCTCCTCGACGATCGCGCGCTGCTCGCGGGAGACGGAGCCGTGGTGGGCCGCGGCGACCGGCTGGACGTCGACGGGGATGCCGCCGCCGGAGCCGGCCTGTGCCATGAGGGCCGCGGCGTTGGTGCCGGGCGGCACCGGCTCGCCGGTCTCGCGCTCGTACGCCAGCTCGTTGAGCCGGCTGGTCAACCGCTCGGCCAGCCGGCGTGAGTTGGCGAAGACGATCGTCGACCGGTGCGCCTGCACGAGGTCGAGCACCCGCTCCTCGACCGCCGGCCAGATCGACGAGCGCGGCTGGTTGCCGGCGGCCGAGCCCTCGAGCTCGCCCGTCGGCTGGCCCAGGGTGCTCATGTCCTCGACCGGGACGACGACGGAGAGGTCCCACCGCTTCTCGGCCGGGGGCGCGACGATCTCGACCGGTCGCCCGCCGGCGAGGTAGGTGGCCACCTCCTCGATCGGCCGGACGGTCGCGGACAGGCCGATGCGCTGCGCCGGGCGCTCGAGCAGCTCGTCGAGCCGGTCGAGGGACACCGCGAGGTGGGCGCCGCGCTTGCTGTCGGCCACCGCGTGCACCTCGTCGACGATCACCGTCTCGACCCCGCGCAACGCCTCGCGCGCGGAGCTGGTGAGGAGAAGGAACAGCGACTCGGGCGTCGTGATCAGGATGTCGGTCGGGCGGCGGGCGAAGGCGCGCCGCTCGTCGGCCGGGGTGTCGCCGGAGCGGATGCCGACCCGGATCTCCGGCCGGGGCAGGCCGAGCCGGGCGGCGGCCTGGCCGATGCCGGTCAGCGGGGCGCGCAGGTTGCGCTCGACGTCGACCGCCAGCGCCTTGAGCGGCGACACGTAGAGCACGCGGCACGCCCGCTGCGCGTCGACCGGGGGAGCGGCGGCCAGCCGGTCGAGGGACCACAGGAACGCGGCGAGGGTCTTGCCGGATCCCGTCGGGGCGACGACGAGGGCGTGCCCGCCGTGGCTGATCGCCGTCCAGGCGCCCTCCTGGGCCGGGGTGGGTCGCTCGAAGGCGCCGGTGAACCAGGCGCGGGTCGGCTCGGTGAACCGGTCGAGCGCGGACGGTCGGGGAGCCACGCGGTCAAGTGTCCCTGGCGGGTACGACACTCCGCCGTGCGTGACGGGACGAGGGACCGCACGTCCCTGTCGGGAGGACCGGCCGGTGGGGCAGACTCCGCGCCGGACGGGCGCGGCGGACGGGAGCGGATGCATGGACCAGGTGGCCGCCGGCGTCGACGTCGGAGCGGTGCAGCGACGCACCGTCGCGGTGCTCGGCGGCGGCGTCGCCCTCGGCGGGCTGGGCATCACGGTCGGCATCACCGTCGGCGGCCTGCTGGCCCGCGACGTCGCCGGCAGCGACACCGCTGCAGGGCTCGGCAGCACCGCCGGCGTGCTGGGCGCGGCGGTCCTCGCCGTCCCGCTGTCGGCGATCAGTGACCGTGGCGGCCGTCGCGCGGGCCTGGCGGCCGGCTTCGCGATCGCCGTGGTCGGGTCGGTGGTGACCGTGGTCGCCGCGGCGTTGTCCTCCCTGCCGGTGCTGCTGATCGGCTTGTTCCTCTTCGGCGCGGCCACGGCGTGCGGCCTGCAGGCGCGCTACGCGGCGGCGGACCTGGCGACGCCGGAGCGGCGCGGTCGCGACCTGTCGCTCGTCGTCTGGGCGACGACGGTCGGATCAGTACTCGGGCCCAACCTGGCGGGCCCGGGGGACGACCTGGGTCGGGCACTCGGCCTGCCCGCCCTGGGCGGCGCGGTGGCCCTGTCCGCAGTGGTCTTCGCGGTGGTCGGCGCCGCGCTGGTGCTGCTGCTGCGGCCGGACCCGCTGCTCCTGGCGCGCCGGATCGGCGGCGGGGACGGCGCGCCGCGGCCGCGACGGGCGACGGGGGCGGCGCTGCGCGCGGTGTGGTCGACGACGGGCGGCCGGCTCGGAACGACCGCCGTGATCGTCTCGCACTCGGTGATGGTCGGCGTGATGGTGATGACCCCGGTGCACATGGGCCACGCCGGCGGCACGGAGGGGACGACGCTGCGCCTGATCGGCCTGGTCATCAGCGTCCACGTGGCCGGCATGTACCTCTTCTCGCCGCTGGTCGGCCTGCTCGCCGACCGCCTCGGCCGGATCCCGACGGTGGGTCTCGGTGGCGCGCTGCTGCTGACCGCCGCGGCGATCGCCGGTACGGCACAGCCCGGCGCGGCTTTCCAGCTCGGTGTCGGCCTGTTCCTGCTCGGCCTCGGGTGGTCCTGCGGTCTGGTCGCCGGGTCGACTCTGGTCACCGAGGCCGTCGGCGCGGACGTGCGCCCCGCGGCGCAGGGCGGCACCGACCTGCTCATGGGCCTGGGTGCCGCGCTGGCCGGCGTCGTCGGTGGCCCGTTGCTGGCCGTCGGTGGCTTCGGCCTGGTCTCGGCCGTGTCGGCCGTCCTCGTGCTGCCGCTGGCGGCGGTGTGGGTCCTGACCCTGCGGCGCCCGGCGACGGCGGTCAGCGGCCCCGGTAGTTCTTGATCAGCAGCACGATGCCCACGAGGATCGCCGCGACGACGCCGATCTGGAGGACCACGTCGAGGGTGGCGTTGCCGGTGCCGGGGAGCATGCATCGAGCGTAGGACGCGGGACCCCCCGGGGACCGGGGGCGGCGCCGGCCCGGGTGCGGCGGGTTAGCGTCGGGTCGTGCGACTGCAGGAGTTCTGGAGCCGGTTGGACGGCCAGTTCGGTTCGATGCGCGCCCAGAGCGTCGCTCGTGACCACGTCTTCGCGGCCCTGGGCGGCCGCACCGCGGTGCAGGCGATCGACGTCGGACTGCCGGTGCGCAAGGTGTGGCTGGCCATCTGCGAGGAGTACGAGGTGCCCGCGAGGGAGCGCTGACGGCGCGGACACGATGCCGCGGCGTGTCGCCCTGGCGATCGAACACACGTTCGGCCTAGTGTGTCTTCCACAGGCCGCACCGTTCTCCACAGATCCGCCGGCGTCCCGGAAATGTCGGACCCCCGCCCTAGCGTCGATCCCGACAACTTCCCCAGACCTCCCGAAGGTGAGCACCATGGCAACGCTCGACCGCGACAAGGCCCTCGACATGGCTCTGTCCCAGATCGACAAGCAGTTCGGCAAGGGCTCGGTCATGCGGCTGGGCGACAACCCAGCCCAGGCCATCAAGGTCATCCCGACCGGCTCGATCGCCCTCGACATCGCGCTGGGCATCGGAGGCCTGCCGCGCGGCCGGGTCGTCGAGGTCTACGGCCCGGAGTCCTCCGGCAAGACCACGGTCGCCCTGCACGCGGTGGCCAACGCGCAGGCCGCCGGCGGCATCGCGGCGTTCATCGACGCCGAGCACGCGCTCGACCCGGAGTACGCCCGGGCGATCGGCGTCGACACCGACGCGCTGCTGGTCAGCCAGCCCGACACCGGTGAGCAGGCGCTCGAGATCGCCGACATGCTGATCCGCTCCGGCGCGCTCGACGTCATCGTCATCGACTCGGTCGCCGCCCTCGTGCCGCGTGCCGAGATCGAGGGCGAGATGGGTGACAGCCACGTCGGTCTGCAGGCCCGTCTGATGAGCCAGGCCCTGCGCAAGATCACCGGCGCGCTCAGCAACTCCGGCACCACCGCGATCTTCATCAACCAGCTGCGTGAGAAGGTCGGCGTGGTCTACGGCTCGCCGGAGGTCACCACCGGTGGCCGTGCGCTCAAGTTCTACTCGTCGGTGCGGCTCGACGTCCGCCGCATCGAGACGCTCAAGCAGGGCACCGACGCGGTCGGCAGCCGCACGCGCGTCAAGGTGGTCAAGAACAAGGTAGCCGCGCCGTTCAAGCAGGCGGAGCTCGACATCCTCTGGGGTCAGGGCTTCAGCCGTGAGGGCGGGCTCATCGACGTCGGGGTCGAGCAGGGCTTCGTCAAGAAGTCCGGCGCCTGGTACACGTACGACGGCGACCAGCTCGGCCAGGGCAAGGAGAACTCGCGCAACTTCCTGAAGGACAACCCCGACCTCGCCGACGAGCTCGAGAAGAAGATCAAGGAGAAGCTCGGCATCGGCGTCACGCTCGACGCGCCGCCGGTCCAGGCCGATCCGGTCGACTTCTGAGCACGTCCATGACCACTCCGTCCGGTGGATCCGGCCGCCGCCCCGCCGCGTCGCGCGGCGGCCGGCCGGACCGTTTCGGACGGGGCGGTCGTGCCTCCGGGTGGGGTAGCGGGCGGCCGGCCGTGCACGGGCCGGCCGACGATCTGGACCAGCCGCCCGGCGCGGCCGAGGACGACCCCGGCGACCCGGAGGCAGTGGCCCGGGCCGTCTGCCTGCGGGCGCTGACCGGTGCGCCGAAGACCCGCCAACAGCTCGCCGACCTGCTGGCCCGCAAGGGCGTCCCCGAGCACGCGGCCACCGCGGTGCTCGACCGGTTCGGCGAGGTCGGCCTCATCGACGACGCCGCCTTCGCGCGGATGTGGGTCAGCTCGCGGCAGGCCGGTCGCGGCCTGGCTCGCCGGGCGCTGCAGGCCGAACTGCGGGCCAAGGGCGTCGCATCCGAGGTGGCCGCCGAGGCGGTCGAGGTGGTCGACGACGACGACGAACGCGCCGCCGCCCGTCAGCTCGTGGAGCGCCGGCTGCGCTCCATGCAGCGACTGGACCGCGCCACCGCCACCCGGCGGCTCATGGGCATGCTCGCGCGCAAGGGATACGGCGGCGGGCTGGCCGCCGCCGTGATCCGCGACGTGTTCGACGCCGCCGGCGCGGAGCACGACGAGGGCGAGTACGAGCCGCTCTGACCGGGCCGCGTCCGGGTCGTCCTGGACGGCCCACTCCAAGGCACCGCCCCGAGCCTGCGAGGGGTGGGGAGGAGGGGGTCCTTCTTCAGGTGGCGTCGGGGTCGTTCGGTCCCTGCCGCGGTCCGGTACCGATGCCGGCCTCGGCCCCCTCGAGCGGCAGGTGGACCCGCCCGGCGTGCGCCTCGGCCTGGAGCCGGTCGAGCAGGTGCGGATAGTGCATCTCGAAGGCGGGGCGCTCGGAGCGGATCCGAGGGATCGCCACGAAGTTGTGCCGCGGCGGCGGTGACGAGGTCGCCCACTCCAGCGAGTTGCCGTGCCCCCACGGGTCGTCCCGCAGGGCGAGACGCCCGGACCGCCAGGACCGGACGACGTTGTACAGGAACGGGATGATCGAGGCGCCCAGGACGAACGAGAAGATCGTCGAGATCGTGTTCAGCGTCGTGAACCCGTCGTTCGCCGCGTAGTCGACGTAGCGCCGCGGCATGCCCTCGTTGCCCAGCCAGTGCTGGATCAGGAACGTGCCGTGGAAGCCGATGAAGGTCATCCAGAACTGCAGCTTGCCCAGGGGCTCGTCCAGCATCCGGCCGCACATCTTCGGGAACCAGAAGGCGATGCCGGCGTTCGCAGCGAAGACCACGGTGCCGAAGACGACGTAGTGGAAGTGCGCGACGACGAAGTAGCTGTCGTTGAGGTGCCAGTCCAGCGGCGGTGAGGCGAGCAGCACCCCGGTCAGCCCGCCGAGCAGGAAGGTGACCAGGAAGCCGACGCACCACAGCATCGGGGTCTCGAACGTGATCCGGCCGCGCCACATGGTGCCGATCCAGTTCGCGAACTTGATCCCGGTGGGCACCGCGATCAGGTAGGTCATGAACGAGAAGAACGGCAGCAGCACCGCGCCCGTGGCGAACATGTGGTGTGCCCAGACGGCGATGGACAGGAAGCCGATGGCGATCGTCGCGAAGACCATGCCCTTGTAGCCGAACAGCGGCTTGCGGCTGAACACCGGGATGACCTCGGTGATGATCCCGAAGAACGGCAGCGCGATGATGTACACCTCGGGGTGCCCGAAGTACCAGAACAAGTGCTGCCACAGCATCGCCCCGCCGTTGGCGCGGGTGTAGATGGTGGCCCCCAGGTGCCGTTCGGCCAGCAGGCCCATCAGCGCAGCCGTGAGGATGGGGAACGCGACCAGCACGAGAAGGCTCGTGACCAGCGAGTTCCACACGAAGATGGGCATCCGGAACATCGTCATGCCGGGCGCGCGCAGGCAGACGATCGTGGTGGCGAAGTTGACCGCGCCAAGGATCGTGCCGAGGCCACTGACCGCGAGCCCGGCGATCCACAGATTCGGCCCGGCGCCCGGCGTGTGGACGACGGTGGACAGCGGCGTGTACGCGTACCAGCCGAAGTCCGCCGCGCCGCCCGGGGCGATGAAGCCCGAGCCTGCCGTGATCGAGCCGAAGAGGAACAGCCAGTACGACAGGGCGTTCAGCCGCGGGAACGCGACGTCCGGCGAGCCGATCTGGATCGGCATGATCAGGTTGCCGAAGGCGAAGAACAGCGGCGTCGCGAAGAACAGCAGCATGATCGTGCCGTGCATCGTGAACAGCTGGTTGTACTGCTCCGGCGAGAGGTACTGCATCTCGGGCCGGGCCAGCTCCGCGCGCATGAGCATGGCCATGAACCCGCCCGCGACGAACCAGACGAACGACGTCACCAGGTACATCAGGCCGATCGTCTTGTGGTCGGTCGTGCGCAGGAGGTTCGACAGTCGCGCACCCTTGTGGGGCACGAGCGCGGGACCCGGTCGGCTGACGATCGGTTGAGGGGCGAGCGCCGTCACGGGAACCTCCGCCGGGGCACGACGGGGACGCTCGTCTGCTCCGAGCGACGGGTCCATGCTGCGCCCGGGGAGGGCGGACCACCAGACCCGCGGCCCTGATTCCGAGGTCAGCCCGGGATCAGGGCGGAAATCGGGCGGGGATCAGCCCGCGGCGAGCCACGCCGGCACGTCGACGGCGACGCCGTCCGGAGCCTCGACGTCCGCGACCAGCCACGCGGACTGCCGCTGCTGGCCGGTGCCCAGCCAGCGCTGGATCTGCAGGTCGAAGCCCTGCCAGGCCGGTGTGCCGGGCCGGCCGACCGCGCCGAGGAAGGTGAGGTCGGCCTCGTCGCCGTCGGGGTAGCGGAGCACCACGCGGCAGCGTGAGCGGCGGTGACGGGCCGGCGGCACCGCCTCGCGGACCACCGCCGTGTCGGCTCCGGCCGCGGCAGCGAAGTCTGCCGCGGCGGCGCGCAGCCGGCTCACGAAGTCCTGCGCCGGGTCGTCGTCGTCCAGGGCGTACTCGGGCTCGTCGGCCGCAGCCAGTCGCTGGGGGTCCACGTGCGGGTCCGCCGGGGCGTCGTCCGTCGTCTCCAGCACCGCGGTGTCGTCGTCGCCCGGCTCCTCGCCGCGGGGCTGCTCCGAATCGCGCCGGCGCAGTTCCATGGTGCGCTCCATCGGCGACTCCTCCGGGAGCTCCCCGGGGACGGCGGCCGCCTCGGCGGCGGCGTCAGCGGCGGGGCGGGGCACGGGCGGCAGGTTGCGGCGCCCGGAGGCATGCATCGTCTCCATGGTGCGAGCAGTGTCGCTGCGACGACATGTCGACACGGGCACGCCGCGCCGACGTGTGACGACTGGGTCGGATGGGAGCCGTCAGGCTCCGCCGCCGACCCCCACCTCCGGTCCGGCGTCCACGGTGGCGGCCACGCGCCGGCTCGACGCCCGGCCCTGCCGCGCCTGGATGTAGCGCGCCAGGCGGTCGAGGGTGTAGTTGACCGCGATGTAGATCAGCGCGACCACGGTGAAGGTCTGGATCGGGTTGTCCAGGTTGCGGCGGATGCTCTCGCCGTTGCTGAGCAGCTCGTCGTAGTTGGCCACGAAGGTCACCAGAGAGGTGTCCTTGAGCACCACGACCAGTTGGCTGATGATCGCCGGCAGCATCACGCGGAAGGCCTGAGGCAGCAGCACCATCCGCATCGTCTGTCCGTTGGTGAGGCCCGTGGCCAGCGCCGCCTCCCGCTGGCCCCTGGGCAGCGACGCCACACCCGCGCGCACCACCTCGGCGAAGATCACCATGTTGTAGGCGGTCAGCCCGATGACCAGGCCCCAGAAGACCTGACCCCCCGGCCAGTCCCGCAGGTCCACGCCGATGTCGGGCAGCACCTGCACGGACAGGTACACGAGCACGACCACCGGCAGGCCGCGGAGGATCTCGACGAGGCCGATCAGCGGGATCCGGCCTACCTTGCCGAGCGACAGCCGCGCCACGGCGATGAGCGTGCCGAGCACCACGGACAGCGTCATGGCCACCACGGCGGCCTTGATCGTGTTGACCAGGCCCTCGCCCAGGAGGCCCCAGACGGCGTCGAACGCCTCGTTCGAGGGGTCGATCAGCGGGCCCCACTTCTCCATGGAGAACTCGCCCTGGTCGGCCAGACGCCGGATCACGAGGTAGGCCAGCGCGGCGAGGAGCAGCACGGCGATGACGGTGCCGATCCGCGTGCGCCGGCGCGCCTGCGGTCCCTGGGCGTCGTAGAGGACGGTCTGCGCACTCATCGGGCGATCGCCACCCGCCGCTCGATGACCTGGAGCAGTGCGCCCGCCGGCAGGGTGATCGCCAGATAGCCGAGCGCGACGCCGATGAAGGTCGGCAGTGCTGCGTATCCGCGGGCACTGGTCAGGGTCTGCCCGGTGCTCCACAGGTCGCCGCCGACGCCGAAGGCGCCGACCACGGCCGAGTTCTTGAACATGGCGATGAGGACGCTGCCGAGCGGGGGGACGACCGTCCGGAGTGCCTGGGGGAGGACCACGAAGCGCAGCGTGGGCAGGAAGCCCAGCCCGATGGACCGGGCCGCCTCGGCCTGCCCGGCGGCAACGGAGTTGATGCCCGACCGCACGGCCTCGCAGACGAACGCGGACGTGTAGAGGACCAGCCCCAGCACGCCGAAGAAGTAGAAGCTGCGGTTGATGCCGAGTTCCGGCAGGCCGAACGCGCAGAAGAACAGCACCACCGACAGCGGCGTGTTGCGCAGGGTGGTCACCCAGAAGGCCCCGAATGCGCGCAACGGCGGCACGGGGGACACCCGACAGGCGGCGATCAGCACACCGAGCAGCAGGGAACCGACCAGTGCCACGGCGATGATGGTCAGCGACGTCACGAACCCGCGGACGTAGTCGTCGAAGTTCTCGGTGATGACGTCCACGCGTCTCCTCCTCCCGGACGGCGATGTCGGACGAGTGGCCCGCGACCGGCCGACGGGGTGCCGGCCGGCCGCGGGATCTCAGTCGGTCAGGAGCACTCGTCCGGCTCGGGCAGCTGCGGAGTCTCGGTGCCCTCCACCTGGCCGGCCGTCGCCTCCCAGGCCGCGACGTAGGCGTCCTCGTTGTCCTGCAGCGTCTGGTTGATGAACTCGCAGAACTCGACGTCGCCCTTCTGGACGCCGATGCCGTACGGCTCCTCGGTGAACTGCTCGCCGACGAGCTTGAAGGCGCCGTCGGACTCGGAGACGAAGCCGAGCAGGATGACGTTGTCAGTGGTGACGGCGTCGACCTGACCGTTCTCCAGCGAGTCGGCGCACTGCGAGTACTCCTCGAAGAGCACCAGCTGCTCCCGCTCGTTCTCCAGGTACTCGCGGATGTTCTCCGACGGCGTCGAGCCGGTCACCGAGCAGACCTTGGCGTCGGGGTTCTCCGTGAAGGACTCCGGGCCGGTGATCGTGTCGTTGTCGGCAGCCACCATGATCATCTGACCGGCCGTGTAATACGGGCCGGCGAAGGAGATCCGCTCCTTGCGCTCGTCGTTGATCGTGTAGGTGGCGACGACCATGTCGACCTCGTCGCCCTCCAGCACCTCCTCGCGGACCGCCGACGGCGTCTCCTCCCACTCGATGCCGTCGGGTTCGATCCCCAGCGCTCCGGCGATGATCTTCGCGACCTCGACGTCGAAGCCCTCGACCTCGCCCTCGAGGTTCTCGAGGCCGAAGCCCGGCTGGTCGTACTTGGTGCCCACGCGGATCGTGCCCGCCTCGGCGATCTCGGCCATCGTCGTGCCCGCGTCGAACTCGGGGGTCTCGGCCACGGAGGGCTCGGCGGCGTCCTCCTCCTCACCTCCTCCGCCGCATGCGGCCAGCACCAGGGAGCCGGCGGCGAACAGGGCGGCCAGGGTCGTGCGTCGGGACATGTGCGGTCCTCTCGGTAGTGACTCGGTCAGTGGGCGAGGATCTTGGACAGGAAGTCCTTCGCCCGGTCGGACGTCGGCTTCGTGAAGAACGTCTCGGGATCGGCGGACTCGACGATCCGGCCGCCGTCCATGAAGACGACGCGGTTGGCCGCGCGGCGGGCGAAGCCCATCTCGTGCGTGACGACGACCATGGTCATGCCGTCGTGCGCCAGCGCGGTCATGACGTCCAGGACCTCGTTGATCATCTCGGGGTCGAGGGCCGACGTCGGCTCGTCGAAGAGCATGACCTTCGGGTCCATCGCCAGCGCGCGGGCGATCGCCACGCGCTGCTGCTGTCCGCCCGACAGCTGCGCCGGGTACTTGTCGGCCTGGTTGCCCACCCCGACGCGGTCCAGCAGCTCGCAGGGCGCGCTTCTCGGCGTCGGCCCCGGACTTCCGCCGCACCTTGGTCGGGCCCAGGGTGACGTTCTCGAGCACCGTCTTGTGCGCGAAGAGGTTGAAGTTCTGGAACACCATGCCGACGTCGGCGCGCAGCCGGGCGAGGTCCTTGCCCTCGTCCGGGAGCCGCTGGCCGTCGATGGCGATCTCGCCCTTGTCGATCGGCTCCAGCCGGTTGATCGCCCGGCAGAGCGTCGACTTGCCGGACCCGGAGGGCCCGATGACGACGACCACCTCGCCGCGGTCGATCGTCAGGTCGATGTCCTGGAGCACGTGCAGGTCGCCGAACCACTTCTCGACGTGCGAGAGCCGGACGAGCGGCTCGCCATTCGCGCGGCTGGTCACCCGCCCGACCCTAGGGCTCACCGGTCACGACCGGTCGGCCGTGCCATCACGAAGGCGTAACGAAGGCGTGCGTATCCACCGACGGGCGGGGTAGCGGCTGCAGGTCAGAGCCATGTCCCGCGACGACGGAGGTCCACGAGATGACCACGAAGGTCGAGAAGTCCATCCAGGTCGACGTACCGCTGTCCACCGCCTACAACCAGTGGACCCAGTTCGAGGACTTCCCCCACTTCATGGGCGGCGTCAAGGAGGTCCGCCAGCTCGACGAGCGGCGGCTGCACTGGGTCGCCGAGATCGCCGGCGTCCGCCGCGAGTGGGAGGCGTCGATCCTCGAGCAGGTCCCCGACGTCACGGTCGCCTGGGCCGCGACCAGCGGCGCCACCAACGCCGGTGCGGTGCGCTTCGAACCCGCGGGCGCGGACTCCACCGTCGTGTACCTGACGCTCGAGTACGAGCCGGAGGGACTCGTCGAGAAGGTGGGCGACAAGCTCGGCATCGTCGAGCGGCAGGTCACCTCGGACCTCGACCGCTTCAAGGCGCTCGTCGAGGACCAGGGCTACGCCAGCGGTGCGTGGCGCGGCACCGTCAACGAGGGCATCGGTGTCGGGACGCCCGGCGTCGAGGCGGCCGCCATGTCCCAGGGCGACAGCGGCAAGGCCGGTGTGTCCCCGACGGCGGTGGCGGCCGGGGCCGCTGCGGTCGTGGCTGCCGGCGCCGCCGCGGCCGCCGTGGCCGCGAAGTCGTCGGGCGGGACCGAGGAGCGCGTCCTGCCGGCCGACGTCGACGCGCCCGACGAGGAGATCGTGGTCGTCGACACGGTCGAGGTCGTCGAGACCAACCAGCCGACGGACGCCTGGGGCGAGGACTGATCGCCGCTTGACAGCAGACGAGGGTACGGCGGTCGGACCGCCGTACCCTCGCTGCTGTCATGACGAGCTTCCCGACCGACGCCGCGCCACGGACCTACCGGGTCCGCACGTACGGCTGCCAGATGAACGTGCACGACTCCGAGCGGCTCGCCGGCCTGCTCGAGGCCGCCGGATACGCGCCCGCGGACGACGGCGCCGACGCCGACGTCGTCGTCCTCAACACCTGCGCCGTGCGCGAGAACGCCGACAACCGGCTCTACGGGAACCTCGGCCACCTGCGGCCGGTCAAGGACGCGCGCCCCGGCATGCAGATCGCCGTCGGCGGCTGCCTCGCGCAGAAGGACCGCGGCGAGATCGTGCGGCGCGCGCCCTGGGTCGACGTCGTCTTCGGCACCCACAACGTCGGCTCGCTGCCGGCGCTGCTCGACCGGGCCCGGCACAACGCCGAGGCGCAGGTCGAGATCGTCGAGTCGCTCGAGGTCTTCCCGTCGACCCTGCCCGCCAAGCGGGACTCCGCCTACTCGGGCTGGGTCTCGATCAGCGTCGGGTGCAACAACACCTGCACGTTCTGCATCGTTCCGTCGCTGCGCGGCACCGAGAAGGACCGCCGGCCGGGCGAGATCCTCGCCGAGGTGCAGGCGCTGGTCGACCAGGGCGTGCTCGAGGTGACCCTGCTCGGCCAGAACGTCAACGCCTACGGAGTCGAGTTCCGCGACCGCGGCGCCTTCGCCGACCTGCTGCGCGCGACCGGCCGCATCGAGGGGCTCGAGCGCGTGCGGTTCACCAGCCCGCACCCCCGCGAGTTCACCGACGACGTCATCGCCGCGATGGCCGAGACACCGGTGGTCTGCCACCAGCTGCACATGCCGCTGCAGTCGGGTTCGGACGACGTGCTGCGCCGGATGCGCCGCGGCTACCGGCAGGAGCGCTACCTCGGGATCATCGACCGGGTGCGGGCGGCCATGCCCGACGCGGCGATCACCACCGACATCATCGTGGGCTTCCCGGGCGAGACCGAGGCCGACTTCCAGCAGACCCTCGACGTCGTCCGCACCGCCCGGTTCGCCAGCGCCTTCACCTTCCAGTACTCCAAGCGGCCGGGCACGCCGGCGGCCGACATGGACGGCCAGCTGCCCAAGGACGTCGTCCAGGAGCGCTACCTGCGCCTGACCGCGCTGCAGGACGAGATCAGCTGGGCGGAGAACCGGGCGCAGGTCGGCCGGACGGTGGAGCTGCTGGTGGCGGCGGGGGAGGGCAGCAAGGACGCGGCGACCGGCCGGCTCTCCGGGCGGGCGCGCGACGGCCGGCTGGTGCACTTCACCGCGGCGGACGGCGTCCGGCCCGGCGACGTCGTCGAGACAGTCGTGACCGACGCCAAGCCGCACTTCCTCGTCGCCGACGGCGCGCTGCTCTCGCACCGGCGGACGCGGGCCGGCGACGCGAGCGAGGCCGGTCGCACGCCGTCGACGCCGGGCACCCTGCTGGGCATGCCGCGGATCGGTGTCCCGGCGCCGCAGCCGGTCACGACCGGCTGCGGCTGAGCCCGGTCCCCTCGCCCCTACGGGCGAGACGGCGTCATCGGCGGCCGGCGGACTTCTCTGCCTCGGCCAGCCACTCCCGACGGGTCGCGAGATTGGCCTTCGCCTCGTCGATCCGGCTGCTCGTCAGCGGCCGCCTCGGCCTTGGTCAGCTGTTCCTCGGCCTTGGTGACCGCGGCACGCATGGAGGCGACCATCGGGTTCTCCGGCGCCGTCCGGGCGCGGGAGGAGTCGGCCGCGCCGCGGACCTTCTGCTCGACGGCCTGCATCCGGTCCTCGAGGGACCGCATCGCGCCGCGCGGCACGTGACCGATGGCGTCGTAGCGGTCCTGCAGCTTGCGCAGCGCGTTCTGCGCGCCCCGCAGATCCGTCGACGGGTCGAGCTTCTCCGCCTCGGCGAGGATCTCCTCCTTCTGCTGCTGGTTGGCCAGCTGCTCGACGTTGCGGACCTTGTCCGACTCCGTCCGAGCGGTGAAGAAGGCGTCCTGGGCGGCGCGGAACTGCTTCCACAGGTCGTCGTCGCCGTCGCGGCCGGTCCGCGGCACCGCCTTCCAGCGGTCCATCAGCGAGCGCATGGCGGCGCTGGTCGCGCCCCAGTCCGTGGACGTCGACAGCTTCTGCGCCTCGGCGATCAGCTCCTGCTTGGCCGCGCGCGCCTCGCCGCGCTGCGCGTCGAGCGACGCGAAGTGCGCGCCGCGCCGGCGGCCGAACGCGTCGCGGGCGGCGGCGAACCGCGACCACAGCGCCTCGTCGGTCTTGCGGTCGATCCCGCGGATCGTCTTCCACTCCTCGACGATCGCCTTGAGCCGGTCGCCGGCGGCCTTCCAGGAGGTCGACTCGGCCGCGATCTGCTCCGCCTCGGCGGCCAGGGCCTCCTTGCGGGCCACCTGGGCGGCGCGGGCGGCGGCCTTCTCGGCCCGCGACTCGGCCGCGGCCTCGTCGGCCGTCCCCACCATGGCGCGCGCGCGGGCGGCCAGCCCGTCGAGGTCGCCCACGGCAGCGGCGCCGGGGATGGCCTCGGCGAGGGTCTGCGCCTTCTTCTTCAGCTCGGCCGGGTTGCCGGTGTGCGCCTTGAGCCGCGCCTCGAGCAGGCCCACCTCGGTGGCCAGGTCGGCGTAGCGGCGGGCGTAGTGGGCGAGGCCCTCGGCCGGTTCGCCGGCCTGCCAGCTGCCGACGGGGCGCTCGCCGTCGGCGGTGCGGACGTAGACGGTGCCGTCGTCGTCGACGCGGCCCCAGAGGGACGGGTCCTCGACGACCTCCTCCACGACCGGGGGCGTCGGCGCGGCAGCGGCGGGCGCGGGCACGTGGGCCGGCATCTGGCCGGGACCCGGCACCACGTGCGGTGCGGAAGGAGCGGGCGAGGACTCGGCGGGAACGGCCTCCGCGGGCTCGGCGACGGCCTCGGCAGCGGCGGGCTCCCCATCCGGCGCGTCGACGGCGACCTCGGCGGGCGCGGCCTCGATCGACTCGGTGCCGGCGTCGGTAGTGGCGGGCGGCGCCTCGACGGCGGCCTCGGCCGGATCGGTGGCGGCGCCGCTGAGCGCTCCGTCCACGTCGGCTGCTCCCTCGGCCGTCGGGTCGGCGAGCTGGGCCTCCTCGGGGGCCGGCGCGTCCGGCGTCCCGGCCTCCGGCGTCACCGCGACGGTCTGCGTCGCCTCCGCCGTCAGTTCGGCCGTCGCCTCGTCGCCGGCCGCCTGCGCGGCGGCCTCCTCGGCGGTGGCCTCGGGGGCGGCCTCAGGGACAGGGACCGCGTCCCGGGGGATCTCCGTGCTCGACACGATCGGCATCCTCCCACGTGGCATCGGCGAGACTGCTCGCGTGACCGTCTCTCCGTCGTCGACGGCCGATCCCGGGCGGGAGCGCCTGTCGATCGCCTTCTGCCCGTCGCCGCCGCTGCTGCTGCCCGCGGTGGCCGGCCGCGCCGCCGCCGAGACCGCCGACCTCCTGGGTGCCTGCGCCGACGCGCTCGCGGCCGCGCTCGCGCCCGGTCCGGCCGTGGTCGTGGTGGTCGGCGCGGGCGAGCCGGGGGTGCGGTACGGGCCCGGGGACGTCGGCACGCTGCGCGGCTTCGGAGTCGATCTCGACGTCCCCTTCGCCGGCCCGGCCCGGCCCGGCGGTCAGCGGCTCCCGCTCGCGCACACCGTCGGCGCCTGGCTGCTGGACCGGGCCGGGTGGACCGGGCCGCGGCTCGGCGTGGCGCCCGACGATCTCCCTCAGGTCGTGGCCGAGGTGCGCGGCCGCGTCGCGGTGGTCGCCATGGGCGACGGCTCCGCGCGCCGCACCCTGAAGGCGCCCGGCCACCTCGACCCCGCGGCGGAGCCCTTCGACGCCGCGCGTGGCGGCGGCCCTGCGCGCCGGCGACGCGGCGGCCCTCGCCGCACTCGACGCCGCCGAGGGCGAGCGGCTCCTGGCCGCCGGCGTGCCCACCTGGCGCGCGGTCGGCCGGCTGGTCGGGGACCGTCCGGCGGCCGCGTCGCTCCGCTACGCCGACGCCCCCTTCGGCGTCGGCTACCTGGTCGCCGACTGGGCGGTCGGATGACGCCGCCGGTGGTCGCCGTCGTGGGCCCGACCGCGACGGGCAAGACGGCGCTCGCGGTGGAGCTCGCGCACCGGCTGGGCGGCGAGGTGGTGAACGCCGACTCCATGCAGCTGTACCGCGGCATGGACATCGGCACCGCCAAGCCCACGGTGGCGGAGCGGGGCGGCGTCCCCCACCACCTGCTCGACCTGTGGCACGTCCGCGAGCCGGCCTCGGTCGCCGAGTACGCGCGCTCGGCGCGCGCGGTGATCGACCGGCTGCGGGCCGACGGGGTCGTGCCGCTGCTGGTGGGGGGCTCGGGGCTGTACGTGCGGGCGGTGCTCGACGACCTGGACTTCCCGGGAACCGACCCGAACGTGCGCGCCCGGCTCGAGGCCGAGCTCGCTGCGGAGGGCTCGGCCGCACTGCACGCCCGCCTGGCCGGCGTGGACCCGGCCGCGGCCGCCGCCGTGCTGCCCAGCAACGGGCGGCGCATCGTGCGGGCGCTGGAGGTCGTCGAGCTGACCGGCGGCCCGTTCCGCGCCACGCTGCCCGAGCCGCGGCCGCACTACCCCGCGGTCGCGGTCGGCCTCGACCGGGACACCGCCGAACTGGACGGCCGCGTCCACGCCCGGGTGGACCGGATGTGGGCGGCGGGCTTCGTCGCCGAGGTCGAGGCGCTGGCCGCCGACGGCCTGCGCGAGGGGCCCACCGCCTCGCGCGCGCTCGGGTACGCACAGGTGCTCGGCCAGCTCGCCGGCGGGCTCGGCCCCGAGGAGGCGCGTGAGGCGACGGTGCGCGCCACGCGGCGGTTCGTGCGACGGCAGCGGTCGTGGTTCCGGCGCGACCCGGCCGTCCGGTGGTTCGACGCCGGTGCCCCCGACCTGCTCGAGGACGTCGTCCGCGCAGTCGAGGTCCGTACGATCGGGGCGTGACCTCGACCGGACGCCGCGTGCTGAAGGGGCACGGCACGGAGAACGACTTCGTCGTCCTGCCCGACCCCGACGGCACGGTCTGGGCCGGCGACCGCCTGGACGCGGCCACCGTGCGGCGGCTGTGCGATCGCCGGGCCGGCCTCGGTGGCGACGGCGTGCTGCGGATCGTCCGCAGCGTGCACGTCCCCGACGCCGCCGACGCGCTGGGCGCCGAGCTGGACCGCTGCGAGTGGTTCATGGATCACCGCAACGCCGACGGGTCCTACGCCGAGATGTGCGGCAACGGCATCCGGCTCTTCCTGCACGTCCTGGTCGAGGAGGGGCTCCTCGACCGGAGCGCCTGCACGGACGGCGTCGTCGTCGGAACCCGGGGCGGACCCCGGACGGTCGGCGCGCTGACCGACGGTGGCTACTGGGTCGACATGGGGCCGGCGAGGCCGTTCGGCACGGGCACCGCGCACGTCGGCGGCCGCGACTTCCCCGGCGTCGCCGTGTCGATGGGCAATCCCCACCTGGTGAGCCTCACCGACGCCGACCTGGACGCGCTCGACCTCTCCGGCACGCCCGAGGTCGACGACGAGCTCTTCCCGGACGGCGTGAACGTCGAGCTGGTGAACGTGCTCCGCGCCGGGGGAGAGGGGGCCGACGCGCACGTCCGCCTCCGGGTCGTCGAGCGGGGGGTGGGGGAGACGCGTTCGTGCGGCACGGGCGCCTGCGCCGCCGCGTTCGCCGCTCTGGACGCCCAGGGCAGCCGGTCCGGCACCGTCGTCGTCGACGTCCCCGGCGGTCGGCTGTCGGTCCGGGTCGACGAGGCGACCACCGTGCTCAGCGGTCCCGCGGTCCTCGTGGCGGCGGGCACCCTGGCGCCGGAGTGGCTCTCCGCGGTCTGACCCTTCGCCGTCGGGATGGATCCCTGCCCCCGGAGCGTTGTCGTCATCGGATAACGACGTGCCCCGGACGGCCGGGGCGTGACACGCTGGGAGACGATGACAACCGCACCGAACAGGGCCGTGCTCGCCGACGCGCAGGAGCGTGCGGACGCCGCCGCCCTCAGCCGGGCCGCCGAGAGCGGCTGGGACGAGATCGACGAGGACAGCACCGGCGCCTTTGCGCGCGAGGAACGTGGGGCCCTGCGCCGCGTCGCGGGGCTCTCCACCGAGCTCACCGACATCACCGAGGTCGAGTACCGGCAGCTGCGTCTGGAGCGCGTCGTGCTCGTCGGCGTGTGGACTCAGGGAACGGTCGCGGACGCCGACCGGTCGCTCGCCGAGCTGGCGGCGCTGGCCGAGACGGCCGGGTCCGTGGTCCTCGAGGCGGTGACGCAGCGCCGCGACAAGCCGGACGCCGGCACGTACGTCGGGTCGGGGAAGGCCGCCGAGATCCGCGACATCGTCGCGACGACGGGCGCCGACACCGTCATCTGCGACGGCGAGCTCACCCCCGGCCAGCTCAACGCGCTGGAGAAGATCCTCAAGGTCAAGGTCGTCGACCGGACCGCGCTGATCCTCGACATCTTCGCCCAGCACGCCAGCAGCCGGGAGGGCAAGGCCCAGGTGGAGCTGGCCCAGATGCAGTACATGCTGCCGCGGCTGCGCGGCTGGGGTGAGTCGCTGTCCCGGCAGGCCGGTGGCCGTGTCGCCGGCGGTGGCGGCATCGGTACCCGTGGCCCGGGTGAGACGAAGATCGAGACCGATCGTCGGCGGATCCGCGCCCGCGTGTCCAAGCTGCGCCGCGAGATCGCCGGCATGGCGACCGCACGGGCCACGCAGCGGGCCGGTCGCGACCGCAACGCCGTCCCGAGCGTGGCGATCGCCGGCTACACCAATGCCGGCAAGTCCAGCCTGCTCAACCAGCTCACCGGCGCCGGCGTGCTGGTGGAGAACGCGCTGTTCGCCACCCTGGACCCGACGGTCCGGCGCGCCGAGACGGCCGAGGGGCGGGAGTACACGCTCACCGACACCGTCGGCTTCGTCCGGCACCTGCCGCACCAGCTGGTCGACGCCTTCCGCTCCACGCTGGAGGAGGTCGCCGCCTCGGACCTGCTCCTGCACGTCGTCGACGGCTCCGATCCCGACCCGCTCGGCCAGATCGAGGCGGTCCGGGTGGTGCTCGCCGAGATCGACGCCCTCGCCGTGCCCGAGCTCATCGTCGTCAACAAGGTCGACGCCATGACCGAGGACGACGTCCTCGCGCTGCGCCGGGCGCTGCCCGGCGCGGCGTGGGTCTCGGCCCGCACCGGAGAGGGCATCGACGAGCTGCGCCGGGTGGTGGCCGAGCGGCTGCCGCACCCGGACGTCGAGGTCGAGGTGCTGGTGCCCTACGACCGCGGCGACCTCGTGGCCCGGGTGCACCGGGACGGCGAGGTCCTCGCGGAGACGCACGGGGAGGGCGGCACGCACCTGACCGCCCGGGTGGACGGCGCCCTGGCGGCCACGCTGGCCGGCTACGCCGCCCCCGCCCCGACCGCCGGCTGAGCGCGGCGGGGCGGCTCGACCCGGTCGGCGAGGTCACGGCGAGGTCACGGGCCGGTACCGTTCACGCCGTGACCAGGGGCGTGGTGGAGCGTGGCGACGTGCGCGAGCACCCCGCCGTCGTCTCGCCCGGTCGCCCGCCGTGGTGGGTGCTCGTGCTCGCACTGGTCGTCGCGGGGTTGGTGACCGCCGACCTGCTGTCCCACGGCTTCCTCGAGCGGCTGGACCTGCGGGTCTCCGAGGTCGTCAGCGACTGGGAGCTGTCCGACTCGGCCGCCTATCCAGCGATCTGGCTCGTGACGCAGATCGGTGGGCGAGGCGCGATCCTGCTCGTCCTCACCGGGCTGGTGGGCTGGCTCGCGTGGCGCCGGCGCACCTGGGTGCCGCTGCGCCGCGTGCTGCTGGCGCTCGTCGTCCTCACGGCGGCGGTGTATGCCGCGAAGTACGCCACCGGCCGCACCGCGCCCGCGTACCCCGGCTCGTACTTCTTCGCCGACGGCGAGTCCTATCCCTCCGGACACGTCGCCAACGCCGTCCTCATGTGGGGGGTCGCCCGCTGGCTGGCCGTGGAATACGGGCTGCCGCCGCACGTCCAGCGGACCTTCTGGTGGCTGGCCGTGGCGGGCCCGGTCGCGACCGGAGTGTCGATGGTCGCCCTCGACTTCCACTGGGTCACCGACGCCGTGGTGGGCGGCGCGGTCGGCGTGTTGCTGCTGGGCGTGGTTCACACACTCGACGCACACGTTCTGTCACGCTTCGCACGTGCCCGCGCAGGCCGCCCCTCCGTCTGACGTGCGGCGGCGCCGACGTCGGGCCGGCATTCTGGCCCTCGGGACGCTGACCGCTCCGACGATGCTGCTCGCGGACGCCGCGCCGGCCGGCGCGGAGGAGACGGCCGCCTCCGGCGCCGTCCCGACCGGCACGGTCTCCTGCACCATCACCGACGCCCGGCTGGCGGAGCTCTCGGGGCTCGTCGTCCTGGGCGACAAGATGCTGGCCATCGCCGACGGCGGCGACGAGGTGAGCGTCCTGGTCCTCGACGACTCCTGCGCGGTCACCGACGTGCGCACCGCCCCGGTGGACCCCTACGACCCGGAGGACCTCGCCGTCTCGGCCGACGGCACCATCTGGATCGCCGACACCGGGGACAACGCCGGCGACCGCCCGACGGTCGCCCTGCACGCGCTGCACGCCGACGGCAGGACCTCCCTCTACCGGCTCAGCTACCCCGACGGCCCGCACGACGCCGAGGCACTGGTCCTCGCGCCGGACGGGACGCCGCACCTGGTCACCAAGGAGGTGCTCGGCGCGAGCCAGGTCTTCCGGCCTTCCGCGGACCTGGTGGACGGCAGCACGGTGGCACTCGAGCAGGTCGGAACCGTGAACCTCACGCTCACCGGAACTCCCGGCGGCCCGGTCGGCCGGGCCGGCCAGCTGCTGGTCACCGGCGGGGCCGTGTCCGGGGACGGGCGGCTCATCGCGCTGCGGACCTACACCGACGCCTACCTGTGGCCACTCGCCGGCTCGGACGTGCCGGCGGCCCTGGAGGCGGAGCCGATCCGCATCCCGCTGCCCCAGTCGCCGCAGGGCGAGGCGATCAGCTTCGGCACCGACAACCGCAGCGTCGTGATCGCCAGCGAGGGCTCGCCCAGCGCCGTGGTCGTCGTGCCCACCGACGAGCCGTTGGCCCCGGTGGCCGAGGAGCTGGCCGCTCCCGCGGATGCGACCTCCGGCGTGCTCGACGGCGACCGCTCGCCGATCACCTCAGGCATCATCGCCGCCGCCGTGGCCACCGTGGTCGTGTGGCTCGGCGGCCTGCTGCGGCGCCGCCGGCGACTGAACCGGCGGCCCCGGGCGCATACCGCCGCGGGACCGCCGGTGAGGGTCAGACCCGGCGGAGGACGCTGACCACGCGCCCGAGGATCGTGGCCTCGTCACCGGGGATCGGCTCGTACGCCGGGTTGTGCGGCAGCAGCCACACATGGCCGTCGCGCCGCTTGTAGGTCTTGACGGTGGCCTCGCCGTCGATCATCGCGGCCACGATCTCACCGTTCTCCGCGGTGGGCTGCTGGCGGACGACGACCCAGTCGCCGTCGCAGATCGCCGCCTCGACCATCGAGTCCCCCGCCACCTTGAGCATGAAGACGGTGCCCTCGCCGACCAGCTCGCGGGGCAGCGGGAACACGTCCTCGACCGCCTGCTCGGCCAGCACCGGACCACCTGCGGCGATCCGCCCGACGAGCGGCACGTAGGCCGGAACGGGTGCCGACCCGTCCTCCGGCACGCCGACCAGATCGGCGGCGGGGACGGCGCTGCGGACGGCTGCCTCCCCGGGCAGTCGGACGTCGAGCGCCCGGGGACGGTTCGGATCGCGACGCAGCCACCCCTTGCGCTGCAGCACGGTCAGCTGGTGCGCGACGGACGAGGCCGAGGACAGCCCGACCGCCTCGCCGATCTCCCGCACCGAGGGCGGATAGCCCCGACGCTCGATCGAGTCGCGGATGACCTCCAGGACGCGGCGCTGCCGCTGGGTCAGTCCGTCACCGCTCTCGCCCCGGTCGGGAAAGGACCGGACCGCGCCGGTGCCCTCCGGCTCGGCGGCCTCTCCGGTTGTGCGCGTGCGCCGGCGGCCCGTGGTCCCGCTCGTCGTCCCCGCCACGTCTCCTCCTCGTCGGCCGGTGCTCCGGCCGGTGCCCGGGACCTCGTCGCACGCCGTCGCTCCGATGGCTCCGGCGTTCCTCGGTCCGTGCACCGGACGGTAGCGGTCCGGTCGCCGCATTTCAAACACGTGTTCGAAGCAGTGGCCGTGTCGGGTGGTTTGTGTCGGCGGGGTGCGGTAGACATCGCACAGACGTTCGATTCGAACGTGCGTTCGAGGGCCGGCGGTCCTCGACCGCGGATGGGTGTCGTCGGGAGGAGAGGGTCATGGGCAGCGTCGCGGAGGCGGTCCTGGAGTTCGACGAGGCGGTCCAGGTGCCGTGGCGACCGCGTCTCGCGGAAGCCGCTCGTCCTGCCGATCCCTCGACCGGGGTGCACGTGCTCGCGCTTCCCAGCAGTCGTCGGCCGCGTGCGGCACGAGTGGCTCGGCTGACCGTCCCGCCGTCCCTGCCGCCGGACCGCCGCACGCCGGTGTCTCGCGTTCCGGGTGGCTCGACGGCTGTCGGCCACTCGTGCGTCCGCTGCGCCGGGGGCGACCGGGCCACTCCCGAGGTCCGGCTCACCGCGCGCGCCCGTCGGCTCCTCGCCGTCCTCGGCGCCGCCGTCGCGGTGCTGCTGGGCGTGTGGGTCGGGTCGGTCGTGAGCGGAGGCGACGAGGGGCTGGTCCTCGTGAGCGACAGCAGTGTCGTGGTGCGGCAGGGCGACACGCTGTGGTCGATCGCCGGCTCGGTCGCCGGCGACCACCAGGACGTCCGGGCGGTCGTCGACGCGATCCGGGAGCTCAACGACCTGTCGGACGCCACGCTCCAGCCCGGTCAGGTGCTCCGCCTGCCGTGACCCTGGTCCGACACGCCGTCTCGCGCTCGCGGACCTGCGGGGTGCCGGTGGAGCGTCGGCCGCCACGGCAAGAGGTCCTCAAGGTCGACCGGTGACTTCGTCAACCCTCAGTCCGGGCGCGTTCACGCTCTGTGGTCGTTCGGCCGCATACGGTCGCTCCCGTGTCTGGCGCTTCCCACTCCCGCGCAGCGGTGTTCACCAGTTCCCCGCAGTCCGTCGAGATCTACGAGCGGGGCGCCTGGTGGCCGGGCTCGATGCTGGGCTGGCGCCACGACAACAACGGTTCCTGCCAGGCCTGGGTGCGGGTGGAGTTCGCCGGCGTCGTGGAGGACGCCTGGGTGGACCTGACTCTTCTCCGTCTCCCCGAGTCGCGCGCCGACCGGCACCTCGCCCTGGCCCGCGAGCCGAGGGGCGCCTCGACCGCCTCGCGCGGCGACGCCCGGGGTGGGACGCCGGCCCGCACCTCCGACGTCACGCAGACCCAGCACCTGCCGCTGGTCCGCGAGGGCGGCGCCCCCGCTGCAGGCCGGCGGGTTCCCCCGACCGGCGGTCGCCGTCGAGCACCGGAGACCGGGGAGCAGTCGGCGCCCGCCGCACCGCCGAGCGCGCTCCCGGCTGCGGCCGACCAGTCGCTGGGCCGGCACCGCGCGCCGGCCCCCGCGGACCCCGGGCGCCACCGCGCGGCCGACACGGGCGTGCTGAGCGCGGTCCCCGCCGATCCCGCACCGGTGTCCACGTCCGGCCGGTCGACCGACCGATGGGCCCCGGCGCCGTCGCGGACGGAGCTCCCACCCGCCGGTCCGGCGGTGCGCTCGACCGCATCCCAGCGGCCGGCCCAGCCCGACCTCCTCACCCGGCCGATGCGGCTGGAGGACGGCGTGGGCTCGGTCCGGCGCTCACGTCGGGACACGCTCACCGGCGTCTGATCGCCACGGCGGCCTCGCGCCGCCGCATCGGCAGCCGCCCGCCGCCGGCGGTCTTCGCCTGTCGTCGTCCGGGCCGCACCGATGGTGCGTGCGCGGCCGCCGGCAAGGTCCCGGGCGCGGTGCCCGGAGACGGGTCCGGCGCGTCGTCGCGGCGTGTCGTGTGACGGTTGGTGCGGGGTGTTCCGGCTGGTGACGGGCGTGCCGGAACGGAACACGCCGAGGCCCGTATCGCTTGCACATCTTGTGGAGCCCGGCCTAGGGTTCCCCTACATCTAGTAGTTACAGAGCTGTAAGCCCGTCCACAGGCTCATCCTCAGGTTCTCCCGAGGACATCCACCGGATGTCCCCAGAGAGGTCCACAGGACCCGTTCGGACGATTCATGACCGGAGGAGGTGATCGCGGTGCGGTGCCCGTTCTGCCACAACGCCGACAGCCGCGTCATCGACTCGCGCGAGGCCGATGAGGGCGCCACCACGCGGCGCCGCCGTTCGTGCCCCGCCTGCGGGCGACGGTTCACCACGGTCGAGGAGGCCGTGCTCGCCGTCGTCAAGCGCAGCGGGGTGGTCGAGCCGTTCAATCGCAGCAAGGTCGTCGCCGGCGTCCGGCGGGCCTGTCAGGGCCGGCCGGTCGACGAGGACCAGTTCCAGCTGCTGGCCCAGCAGGTGGAGGACGCCATCCGCGCCTCCGGCGCCGCGGAGGTCCCCAGCCACGAGGTCGGCCTGGCGATCCTCCGACC
Organism: uncultured Actinomycetota bacterium; assembly: GCA_963777095.1. Classification (GTDB taxonomy): domain Bacteria; phylum Actinomycetota; class Actinomycetes; order Mycobacteriales; family Geodermatophilaceae; genus CAVZOY01. Next base: position 388,448 of record CAVZOY010000002.1, on the reverse strand, counting down.
GCTCCGCGAGCTGGACGAGGTCGCCTACCTGCGCTTCGCCAGCGTGTACCGGTCCTTCACCTCGCTGGAGGACTTCGAGAAGGAGATCGGCGAACTGCGTGAGCGGCACGTCGTCGCCGGGACGCCGACGCTGCCGGGCATGAGCCCGCCGGCACCCCGCCGCAGGGGCGGAGGGCGGTCCTCGGCGGCCGCCGACGTCCCCTCCGGCACCTGAGAACTGTCAGCACCCACCGCTACACATACATCCGAGCAGTACCGGACAGCGGCTCTTCCCCAGCCGCCGGACGACACATCGAGGGAGAGCTCCGTGACCGAGACCGAGGACCGCTTGTCGGGCCGCACGCGTCGCGCCGCCAAGGCGTCGACCAGGGGGAAGGGCCTGAAGATCAAGCGGGTCTTCACGACTGCCGGTGTGCACCCGTACGACGAGGTCACCTGGGAGCGCCGTGACGTCGTCATGACCAACTGGCGTGACGGCTCGATCAACTTCGAGCAGCGCGGCGTGGAGTTCCCCGCCGAGTGGAGCATCAACGCCACCAACATCGTCACGACGAAGTACTTCCGTGGCGCGGTGGGCACCCCGCAGCGCGAGAGCAGCCTGCGGCAGCTCATCGACCGGGTCGTGCTGACCTACGGCGCGGCCGGCCGCGAGTACGGCTACTTCGCGACCGAGGGCGACGCCGAGATCTTCGAGCACGAGCTGACCTGGATGCTCATGCACCAGTACTTCAGCTTCAACTCGCCCGTCTGGTTCAACGTCGGCACGAGCGCGCCGCAGCAGGTCAGCGCCTGCTTCATCCTGGCCGTCGACGACGAGATGGACTCGATCCTGAACTGGTACCGCGAGGAGGGCCTGATCTTCAAGGGCGGCTCCGGTGCCGGCCTCAACCTCTCCCGCATCCGCTCTTCGAAGGAGCTGCTGTCCTCCGGCGGCACCGCATCGGGCCCGGTCAGCTTCATGCGCGGCGCCGACGCGTCCGCCGGCACCATCAAGTCCGGTGGGGCCACGCGCCGCGCCGCCAAGATGGTCGTCCTCGACATCGACCACCCCGACATCGAGGAGTTCATCGAGACCAAGGCGCGCGAGGAGAACAAGATCCGCGCGCTGCGCGACGCCGGGTACGACATGGACCTCGGCGGCAAGGACATCACCAGCGTCCAGTACCAGAACGCCAACAACTCGGTCCGCGTCTCCGACGAGTTCATGCGCGCCGTCGAGGACGCTGGCGAGTTCGGCCTGCGGGCGCGCATCGACGGATCGGTCATCGAGACCGTCGACGCCAAGACCCTGTTCCGCAAGGTCACCCAGGCCGCGTGGGAGTGCGCCGACCCGGGCATCCAGTACGACGACACGATCAACGACTGGCACACCAACCCCGAGACCGGTCGGATCAACGCGTCCAACCCGTGCTCGGAGTACATGAGCCTCGACAACAGCTCGTGCAACCTGGCGTCGCTGAACCTCATGAAGTTCCTCAAGGCCGACGGCACGTTCGACTCGAAGAACTTCGTGAAGTCCGTCGAGCTGGTCATCACCGCGATGGACATCTCGATCTGCTTCGCCGACTTCCCGACCGCGCCGATCGGCGAGACGACCCGGGCCTACCGGCAGCTCGGCATCGGCTACGCGAACCTGGGTGCGCTGCTCATGGCCACCGGCCACGCGTACGACTCGCGCGGTGGTCAGACGCTGGCCGCGGCGATCACCTCGCTGATGACCGGCACCGCCTACCGGCGCTCGGCCGAGCTGGCCGGAATCGTCGGTGCGTACGACGGCTACGCCCGCAACGCCGATGCGCACGCCCGGGTGATGCGCAAGCACGCCGCGGCGAACGACGCGATCCGTCCGGTCGGTGCCGACGACGCCGACGTACTCAAGGCCGCGACCGCCGAGTGGCAGGCGTGCCTGGAGGTCGGCGCCGACAACGGCTGGCGCAACGCCCAGGCCTCGGTGCTGGCCCCCACCGGCACCATCGGCTTCATGATGGACTGCGACACGACCGGCATCGAGCCGGACTTCTCGCTGGTCAAGTTCAAGAAGCTGGTCGGCGGCGGCTCGATGCAGATCGTCAACCAGACGGTGCCGCGGGCGCTCAAGAGCCTTGGTTACCAGGACGAGCAGGTCGAGGCGATCGTCGAGTTCATCGCCGAGCACGGGCACGTCGTGAACGCGCCGTCCCTGCGCCCGGAGCACTACGAGGTCTTCGACTGCGCGATGGGCGAGCGGGCGATCAGCCCGATGGGCCACGTGCGCATGATGGCCGCGGTGCAGCCGTTCATCTCCGGCGCGATCAGCAAGACGGTCAACATGCCGGAGGCGGCGACCGTCGAAGAGGTGGAGCACATCTACTTCCAGGGCTGGAAGCTCGGCCTCAAGGCGCTGGCGATCTACCGCGACAACTGCAAGGTCGGCCAGCCGCTCTCCGACGCCATGAACAAGAGCGACGGGTCGAAGAAGGACGCGGTCGTCGAGGCGGCTCCCGCGGGGATGTCGCACCCGGTGCGCAAGCGGCTGCCGAAGAAGCGGACGAGCGTCACCACCTCGTTCAGCGTCGCGGGCGCCGAGGGCTACATGACCGCGGGGATGTACGAGGACGGCAGCCTCGGTGAGGTGTTCCTCAAGCTCGGCAAGCAGGGCTCGACCCTGGCCGGCGTGATGGACGCCTTCTCGATCTCGCTGTCGATCGCGCTGCAGCACGGTGTGCCGCTGGAGACCTACATCCAGAAGTTCACCAACATGCGGTTCGAGCCGGCCGGCATGACCGATGACCCGGACATCCGGATCGCGCAGTCGGTGATGGACTACATCTTCCGTCGCCTGGCGCTCGACCACCTGCCCGTCGACAAGCGAGCGACGCTCGGCATCTTCACCGCCGCGGAGCGGGCGGCCCAGGTCGCCGGCTACGGCACCTCCGCCTCGACGGCCTCGGTCGTCGAGGAGGACGAGGTCGACCTCGAGACGCTGCGCAGCTCGGCGCCGACCGAGGCGCCGACCAAGCCGGAGGTCGCGAAGGCCGCGGAGAAGCCGGTCAAGGAGGCCCACTCCTCGGCCGAGCTGCTCGAGCTGGTCACCGGCACTGCCACCGACGCGCCGCTGTGCATGACCTGCGGCACGAAGATGCGCCCCGCCGGCAGCTGCTACGTCTGCGAGGGCTGCGGCTCGACCAGCGGCTGCAGCTGATCCTCGGCGAACCCGACCGACCGGCGCCCCGGTCCCGCAGCTGCGGGGCCGGGGCGCCGGCGTGCGGTCGGGCCTGCCGGGGGGCCCGTCGCCAGGGACCCGACCCGACGGCCGTCTCAGCAACGGTCAGCGTGCAGCCGCGGACAGGGGTTCACGCGTTGCGAGGCGGGGGCCGTGGGTCGCCTGCCTCCACGCGGTCGGGCTGATCCCGAACCGGTGCCGGAACCAGCGGGAGAAGGCACTGGGGGCGGCGAAGCCGAGTTGGTGGGAGATGTCGGTCAGTGAGAGGCGGTCGTTCGAGAGGTACCGCTCGGCCAGCGCGGTCCGCGCGCTGTCCACGATCGACGAGAAGCTCTCGTGCTCCTTCTCGAGGTGACGACTCAGGGTGCGGGTCGTGAGACCGAGGCCGAGGGCGACCTGCCGCATCGAGTGGCGCCCCACGGGAAGCAGGGTCTCGACCAGCTCCCGGACCTGGTCGACCAGGGTCCGGGCACGCGGCGGCGGCACCGCCTTCAGCAGTTGCGGGCGGTAGGGCCGAAGCAACGGGTCGGCCAACACGTTCGTGTCCGCCAGTTCGCCGACGCGGAACACGAGTCCGGTGAACTCGTGATCGAACGTCAGCCGCGGGCCGAACAGTCTGCGGTGCGAGGTGAGCCGTTCGGGCGCCGGGTGCGTGAAGCACACCGCCTGCGCCTGCCAGTCGGTGCGCACCAGGAGCCGAATGATCCCGAGGAGCCCGGCGACGGCCAACTCGAGACCCTGCCGGGCGGGGGCGGGCTCGCCGAAGCCGAGCCACACCCGGATCGTGGCCAGCCCGTTCGCCTCGGTCAGCTCCAGTGAGATGGCTTCGTTGTAGCTGTACTCGTAGCGGATCAGCAGACGGAGCGCGCTGCGCAGGTCGGGCTCCTCCCGGAGGACCACGCTCAACGGGCCCAGCGTTGCCAGCCGCCGCCGCTCCGACAGCCGCAGGCCGAAGTCCTCGCAGCCGGACACGCCGGCCGACATCTCCAGCAGCCATGCGGCTCCGGCGGCGGGGATCCACCTGTCGGGGAAGGCGAGGTCGGCCATGTCAAGCCCAGCCTGGGCAACCTGGCGTGCCGGATCCAGACCGAGGGACCGCGCCAGATCGACGTATCCGTCGAGGGCCGCGGAGCGGATGCAGGGACGCATCGGGCCACCTTCGCCGAGGTCCACAGAGGATAAGCCCCTTGTCCGTATCGGTACTGCGTCCGGACGCGCGGGTTGGCACCGTTGTCGGCCATGACCTTCTCGCCGATGGAGACAGCTGTGCACCTCCGGCCCACCCCTCTGACGGTCGCCATCCGACGGGAGATCCTGTCGGTGCTGGCCGAGTCCGACACCATGACTGTGCCGGTCGCCACTGAACAGGTCGCCGCGGGATGGGGCGCGCGCAGGCGACGGCGTGGGGACTCCCCGCCGTCCGTCCAGACCGCCGAGGCGATCGTCTTCCAGGTCGGTGCGGACCTCGTCGACGAAGTCGAAGCGGAGCCCTCGCCCCAGCGCGTGCCGTCGGAATCACGCCGCTCGAGGAACGAACGATGAGCGAACACGTGACGTGGGTGGTCTGCTTCCGGTGCGGCCACCTCGCGGCGGTCGGCTGGGTCTGCGTCCTCCGGATCGACCGGGCGCGGCCAGGGAGCCGTCCGGTCGAGTTCGACTGCACGGCCGGCTGCCAGGTGGGTCTCGACGAGGTAGCTCAGTTCTATGGCCTGCCGGGGCGTCGGATCCCTGTCGAGTCCGCCCAGGAGCCGGGGTAGAGGTCGGGCGGCACCGACACGCGCACCCGGCGACACCCCGCGCGCGGGTGTCGGGTGAACTGGCCACCCGTGGCGCCGGCAGGTCGGAGGTCACGGTCCGGACGGCGGCGGTCGCACCTGCCGGGAGGCCGGCACGCCAAAATCCGGGCATGCCAGCGAGCGCGTCGACGCCGGATCTCCAACCGCTTCTCGAGCAGCTGTCACCCGAGGTGGCCGCTCTGGTCACCGCGGTCGACGACCTGGTCCACCGGGTGGATCCCGACGTCGTCCGGGTGGTGTGGCCGCACCAGCGCACCATCGGCTACGGCGTCGGCCCGAAGAAGATGTCCGAGCACTACGCCTACGTGACCGTCCACGAGCGGCACGTGAACCTCGGGTGCAACTACGGCGCACATCTCGACGACGGCGGTCTGCTCGAGGGCACCGGCGCGTCGATGCGCAAGATGACCGTCCGCAGCACCGACGTCCTGGACGACCCGCGGCTGGCCCCGCTGCTGCGGACCGCGCGGCAGGAGCGGCTGGCGGCGCTGGGCCGCAGCTGACCGAAGGTCAGCGACGGCTGCCGGGCAGCTCCCGGCTGCGCCGGCGCATGCCCAGCGCAGCGGTGGCGGCGAAGAACAGCAGGCCCGCGACGGCCAGCCAGAACAGGCCCTCGACCACGGCGCCGATCACCGTGATGGCGAGCCAGACGACGAGCAGGATCCCGAAGAGGCGCCACACGGTGGTCTCCGATCGCCGGCCGAAGGGACGACGCCCAGCGTAGGCCTCCGGTCGCCGTCCCTCGGTTGCCGACGGCGCGGCCCGCACGGACGGCTGGAACGATCCCCGCCATGACCTTCCCTGCATCCGAGAACCGCTACGACGACATGCAGTACCGGCGGACCGGCCGCAGCGGCCTGGACCTCCCGGCGGTCAGCCTCGGGCTGTGGCACAACTTCGGGGACGACGTCCCGTTCGACCGGCAGCGCGACATCCTGCGGCGGGCCTTCGACCTCGGCATCACCCACTTCGACCTGGCGAACAACTACGGCCCGCCCTACGGCTCGGCCGAGACCAACTTCGGCCGTCACCTGGCCGACGACTTCCGGCCGTACCGGGACGAGCTGGTGCTCTCGTCCAAGGCCGGCTACGACATGTGGCCGGGCCCGTACGGCCAGGGCGGCGGCGGCCGCAAGTACGTGCTGGCCAGCCTCGACCAGTCGCTGCGCCGCATGGGGGTGGACTACGTCGACATCTTCTACTCGCACCGGCCCGACCCCACGACGCCGCTCGAGGAGACGATGGGCGCCCTCGACACCGCCGTCCGGTCCGGGCGGGCGCTCTACGCCGGCATCTCGTCCTACTCGCCGCAGGACACCGCCAAGGCGGCCGCGATCCTGGCCGACCTCGGGACGCCGCTGCTCATCCACCAGCCGTCGTACTCGATGCTCAACCGCTGGGTGGAGACCGAGGGGCTGCTGGACACCCTCGAGGACGTCGGCGCCGGCTGCATCGCCTTCTCGCCCCTGGCCCAGGGCATGCTCACCGACAAGTACCTGCACGGGATCCCCGAGGGCTCGCGGGCCAGCCAGGACAAGTCGCTGTCCACCGACCTGCTCACCGAGGACGCGCTGGCGCACGTCCGCTCGTTGAACGACGTCGCCCGCGACCGCGGCCAGAGCCTGGCGCAGATGGCCCTGGCCTGGGCGCTGCGCGACTCCCGCGTGACCAGCGTGCTGGTCGGCGCCAGCAGTGTCCGGCAGCTTGAGCAGAACGTCGGGGCGCTGCAGAACCTGGCCTTCGAGGACGACGAGCTCGCCCGCATCGACCGGCACGCCGTCGACAGCGGGATCGACCTCTGGGAGGGCCCCCGCACCGCGTGAGCCGCGTCAGCGGGGGGTGAGCTCCGCCGCGTAGAGCTGCCAGTCGTCGGCGACGCCCTTGAGCCGTTGGGTGCCGCGGTCGGTGAAGCGGAATCCCGAGCCGGCCACGAGGTCCTTCACGGTGCGCGAGCACAGGATCTCGCCCGGTCCGGCCTGCGCCATCACGCGCGCCGCGATGTGCACCGCGATGCCCTTGACGTGGTCGCCGACGATCTCGCACTCCCCGGTGTGCAGGCCGACGCGGACCCGTAGGCCCTGCTCGGCCAGCTCCGCGTGCATCGAGGCGGCCGCGCGGATCGCGCGCGCCGGCCCGTCGAAGGTGGCCAGGAACCCGTCCCCGGTGGTCTCGACCTCCCGCCCGCGGAAGCGCGCGAGCGCCCCGCGGACCACCTCGTCGTGCTCGGCCAGCAGGTGCTCCCACCGGCGGTCGCCCATCCGCGTCGCGGTCGCGGTCGAGTCGACGATGTCGGTGAACATCACCGTGACCACGACGCGGTCCGGCTCCGCGGCCGGCGCCGTGCCGGTGAGGAACTGCTCGGTGAGGGCCAGCACGGTGTCCTGGTCGCCGAAGAACGGCAGGTGGTCGTCGCCGGGCAGCTCCCGCAGGGTTGCGTCGGGCAGCCGCTCGGCCATGTACCGGCTCGCGTGCACGTCGGCGAGCCGGTCGTCGGTGCGGTGCAGCAGCAGCACCGGCACCCGGACGGCGGGCAGGAGGCCGCGGATGTCGACCGGGCCCAGGGAGAGCAGCTCGTCGACGGTCTCCCGCGGGCTGGCCCCCGAGAGGAAGTAGGTCGACCACCAGCGGCGGGTGGCCGGGTCCTCGGCGTCCCGCGGGGCGATGTCCTGGAGCAGGTCGTCGAGGGCGAGCGTGCCGTCGCGCATGCGCGTCGACCACCCACGCGCGCTCCTCCGCCGAGCTGCCCCACGGGTAGTCGTCGTCCCGCAGGGTGGCCGGGTGACCGGCGAAGCTGACCACCGCGCTCGTGCGCTCGGGGTGCGTGGCGGCGAACAACAGGGCGAGCCGGCCGCCGAGGTGGCAGCCGAAGAGCGCGGCGCGCTCGGAACCGACCGCGTCCATGACGGTCCGGGTGTCGTCCATCCACTCCTCGAACGGGTGCCCGGTCGGCCCGCGGTCGGACAGCCCGGTGCCGGGCCGGTCGAAGAGGATCAGCCGGCTGAACGACGCCAGCCTGCGGAGGAAGCTCGCGAACGCGGGGTGCTCCCACTGCAGCGCGAGGTGGGTCGGCCACCCCAGGAAGAACAGCAGGTCGATCGGGCCGTCGCCCAGCACCTGGTACGCGATCGCCGTCCCGGCGGCGTTCCGGGTGAAGCACACCGGCGGGCCGTAGCGCATGCCGGGCAACCTAGACCGGCGCCGCGGCCGAAGGGGTCGCCCTGGGTGCGCCGGGCGGGCAGGCTGGCGGGACGGCGAACCGAGGAGGACGGCGCAGATGGCCCGCTACCAGTACAAGGTCGAGGAACTCCGCGAGGGGATGATCGGCGGCAAGATGTCCGGCGACAAGCTGGAGAAGCTGCTCAACGACTACGCCGCCGAGGGTTGGCAGCTCAGGGCGATCACCTCGACCGAAGTGAAGGGACGCGTCGGACCGGGCGGCGTCGAGGGCCTCCTCGTCACGTTCGAGCGGGCGATTGCCTGACGCCTGACGAGGTCCTGGCCTACTTCGACGGCCTCCCGGCAGTCGCGCCGGAGCCGATGGTCGCCCGGTGGCGGGGGCGGCCGGCCCTGGCGCAGGGAGCGGTCGTGCGTCGTCTCGGCCGCGCCGTCCGGCCGCTGCTCGCGACCTCCCGGCCCGCCGCCCGAATGCGGGTCGTCACCCCCCGCGGCGTCGCCACGGCCGCACCGCTGTACGACGCGCGGCCGATCGTCGACGTGTTCCGGCGCGTCGTCGACGACGTCGTCCTCGGCCTGATGGACGTGCTGGCGCGGGAGCGGCCGCCGAAGTGATTCGGACGGTCCCGATCCGGTTGAGGGCAATATTTCATCCGACCAGGCGATCGGCTGGAGCTCCGTCGAGGCCGATGCCTCTGTGTGACCACACAAGGCTTCGAGGCGACGAGCCGCGTCGGTACCTCCGACGGTGTCGTCCGTGCGACCGGGCGGCGAGACGCGTTGCCGGCCCCGGAGAGCCGGTCCCGCCGTGCCTTCGTCCAGACGGTCGCCGTCCTCGCCGTCCTGGTGACCTGGACCTACGTCGGATGGCGCCTCGTCGCCACCCTCCCGGACGGAGCGGCGCTGTGGCTCGGCGTGCCGTTCGTGGCGCTCGAGGTCTACGGAGCCACGGCGCTCCTGTTGTTCGTCGTGACCGCGTGGCGAGTCGACCCGTCGCCCGCGCGTCCCTGGCCTCCCGGGCAACGTCGGCCCACGGTCACCGTTCTGGTGCCGACCTACAACGAGCACCTCGACGTCCTGCTGCCCACCGTCGCCGCGTGCCTCGACCTCGAGGGCGACCACGAGACCTGGGTGCTGGACGACGGTGATCGGCTCGAGGTCGCCGAGATGGTGACCGCCCTCGGTGCCCGGTACATCAGCCGGCCGGTCCACGACCACGCCAAGGCCGGCAATCTCAACCACGCCCTGGCCATGGTGCGCACCGACCTCGTCGCCGTCTTCGACGCCGACCACGTGCCGGACCGGCACTTCCTCACCCGCACGCTGCCCTACTTCGCGGACTCGCAGATCGCGTTGGTGCAGACGCCGCAGCACTTCTACAACACCGACTCGTTCGAGCACCTGCGCCCGGGTGCCGACCTGCACGAGGAGTCGCTGTTCTACCGGGTGATCCAGCCCGGCAAGCACCGGGCCGGGGCGTCGTTCTGGTGCGGCACCAACGCGGTGCTCCGGGTGCGGGCGCTGCGCGACATCGGCGGCGTCGCGACCGAGTCCTTGACCGAGGACTTCCACACCACGATGAAGCTGCACCAGGCCGGCTGGCGCTCCGCGTACCACAACGAGGTACTGGCCCGGGGGCTGGCCGCCGGGAGTCCGGACACGTTCTACGCCCAGCGCCGCCGCTGGGGTCGCGGAGCCATGCAGGTACTCCGGAACGACAATCCGTTCACGGTCGGCGGGCTGACGCTGCGACAGCGGCTGGGCTACCTGTACTCACTGGCGGCCTGGTTCGACTCCTGGCGCACCCTCGGCCTGGCACTCGTCCCCGTCGCGGTGTTGCTCACCGGCGTCTTCCCGGTCGACGCGCGGCCCGAGCAGTTCGCCATCGCCGCGGGAGCGAGCTTCGTCCTGCAGCAGTTGGCCATCGCGCTGCTCGCCCGGGGTTTCGCGCCGATCTGGGCCTCGCTGCTGTTCGAGGTCGTGCGGATGCCGTCCAACCTGGCCGCCACGCTCTCCCTGTTCCTGGCCGGCACCGGCCGTTTCGCCGTCACGGCGAAGGGCCGGACGGGGGAGGACCGGACGCGGGCGAGGGTGCCGCGGCTTCTCCTCGTGCTCGGCGCGGTGCTGGTCGGAGCGATCGGGTACGGGCTCGCCGGCATCGCCGGCTGGACGCCGACCCACCAGCGCGACGGCACTGCCCTGCTCGTGCCGATGTTCTGGGTCGCGGTCACCTTCGTCACCGTGGCAGCGGCGGTGCGGCGGATCCGGGATCCCCGGTTCTCCGCCGAGCGGCGCGAGGCGCACCGGTTCCCGACGCGGATGGCCGCCGCCCTCGACGGCGCGCCCGGCCGGCTGTTCAACGTGTCGCTCGGCGGCGCCGAGGTGTGGGTGACCGGCGACGGCATTGAGCCGGGCTGCGACGTGGAGCTGGCCATCGCGGTGCCGGACCGGCCGGAACCGGTCGTGCTCCGCGCCGTGGTCCGGTCGCGCAGCGGGCTGATCCACCGGTTGCAGTTCATCGGCCGCCAGTGGGTGCCCCTGGCCCAGTTGTCGGCCACCGCCTTCGGGGCCGGCTCAGCGCGCTGGGGCAACGTCGTCACGCAGCTGCCCGCGCTGCAGCCCGCTCCGGAGCGGGGGCTGCTGCCGCCCGTGCCCGTGCCGGTGCCGGCGGGGGCGAGACGGCCCGGCGTGCCTGCCTGACGGCGGACGTGAGCTCATGTAAGGACCTCCGGTGTTGATCGCGCTGGTGGTCTCGGGTTGCATGAGCGGCCCGGCTGGTCCGGTGGGTGGCGTCGAATGGAGCTCTGGGAGCCGCGTCGTCGAACGGCGTGGGGTCTCGTTCGTCTGATTGCCACCGCTGGCCCGGTCACGGAGTCCCGGATGAGGGAAGTGGGCCGGCCCGTCGAGGTCGGGCCCGCTTGCAGCACATGAGTGGGTGCCGCGATCGGGATCGTCTCGGCCGGCACTCGTTGCGCGTGGGGCCGTGACCGTTGATCTTCACGTCGCTCGTCGCGGCCGACCGGAGGCATCGATCCTGGTCGGCAGCGAGGAGCAGCCCATGTCAGAGGAACGTCGCCTGGTCGGAGTGGATCTGGGCATCGCCAGTGACCACACCGTCCGCGTACTTCGCGGTGATGGCAGCGAGGTCTGCCGCCGACGGGCCCGCCCGAGGGTGGAAAGCCTGGTCGCAGTGGAGGCCGCGGCGCTGGCCGGTGCCCCGCCGGGCACCCACCTGGAGGTGGTGCTGGAGCCGACCGGGCCGGCCTGGCTGCCGGTCGCGGTGTTCTTCCTCAACCGGGGGCACCTGGTGTTCCGGGTGGCCAGCGCCAAGGCCGCCGATCTGCGCCGGTTCTTGTCCCGGCACGCCAAGAGCAACGGCATCGACGCCGACACCTTGGCCCGGCTGCCGCTGATCGCACCTGACGGCCTCCAGCCGCTGGAGCTGCCCGGCCCGGAGGCTGCTGCGCTGGACCGGCGGGTGCGGGCCTGTGACCGGCTGACCCAGCAGGGGGCGCTGCACCAGCGGCGGATCAAGGACCTGGTCCGCCAACTGCTGCCCGACAGCCCACTGACCGGTGACCTGTCCAAGGCCGACCTGGCGGTTCTGGAACGCTGGGCCGATCCACGGGCGCTGCTGGCCGCCGGGCGGACCCGGCTGCTGGCGGTGATCCGCAAGGCTTCCCACGGTCAGCAGGGCACTGCCCGCGCCGACGCCTGGCGGATCGCCGCGGCGGCCGCGCTCGAGCTCTACGCCGACCATCCGGCCGTCTCCTTCACCGACCTGGCCGCCGAAGTCGCCACCGAGGTGCGGCTGCTGCAGGCCGTGCGGGCCGAGCTGACCGGACATGCCACTGCTCGCGCGGAGGCATACCGGTTCACCGATCCCAGTGCCCTGGCTGCCAGCCTGCCCGGGCTGGCCGAGATCGGCGCACCGACGGTGACCGCGATCATCGGTCGCCCCGGCCGCTTTCGGACCGGTAAGCAGTTCCGCTCCTTTACCGGCCTTGCCCCCAAGGCCAGCGAGACCGGGAACACCGACCGGAAGGGCGAGCCGATGAGCAAGGCCGGCAACCGACTGTTGCGCACCACACTCATCCGCGCCGCCGACAACGCCCGCCGCCAGGACCCCCAGCTGGCGCGGATCTACTACATGCAAATGGTCGAACGCGGTGCCGGACACCTCAAGGCCTGCTGCGTGGTCGCCGCCCACCTCGCCGAACGGCTGCACGCCGTCTTGGTCCGCGGCATGCCCTACGTCATCTGCGACACCGACGGCACCCCGGTCGACCACACCACGGCCAAGAAGATCATCACCGAGCAGTGGACCGTCCCGCCCGAGGTCCGAGCCCGCCGACGCAGCCGTAAACCCACTCCACCGCGCGGCAAGGCGGGGAAGGCCCCTCAGCAAGTCCACGCAGGACATGACAGGTCAGACACCCGAAGGGTCGACAAACGAGGCGACCTTCCCCGCGATACCAGCGTGCTCGCCGCCCGAACCCCGGTCAAGGCAACCACTTGACCCCACAGCGGCCATAGGGAATCAGCCGAGCGACGTGAGCATTCGCCGTTCCCACGGCGGGATCGCGACCTCGGTCCGTCGCGACAGAGCCTCCAACCGGTGCACCCAACGGCGGGCCTCGTCCGGGTCGTCGGCCAGCAGTGCCTGCTCGACCAGCCAGACGATCCGCTCGGGAGCCAGGGCGTCCTCGTCCATGCCGCCCCGCGCCTGCTGCAGCAGGACGGCGGCCTCGGCCGCCCGGTCGTCGAGCCGCAACAACCGGGCCTTGCGCACCTGGAACCGGGCGGCGTGGCGGGTGTCGACGCGGCCCCTGAGAACCACGTCCGCCCTGCGGAGCGCCTCGGCAGCGTCCTCCACCAGCCCGACGTCGGTCAGCACGTCGACGAGCCCGGAGGAGCCCAACGAGACGTGCAGGACCCGCCCACCGGCCATGGCCGAGGTGATCAGGGCCCCGTAGGCGGCGCGGGCCTCGCCGGTGCGGCCCTGGTGATGCAGCAGCTGCGCCTGGGCGAGGGCGACGATGTCCTCCCACCGCGCGGTGAGAGGCCCGGTGAGCATCGCCGCGGCCCGCCGGATGGGGCCGGTCGCCGCCGGCACATCGCCGGCCAGCAGGTGCAGCATGCCGAGGCGCGCGCTGTTGGCGGCGGTGATCCGGCGATCTCCCTCCTCCTCGCAGAGGAGGAGCGCCCGCCGCTGCCACTCGATCGCTGTCGGCAGGGAGCGGTAGGCCTCTACTGCGGCGAGATTGTGGGTCGCGCCGCAGGCGATCGCCTCGCCCGCCGTGGGGCCGTAGGCGACCGCTCGGCCGTTCAGCCGGTGCGCCAGCTCGAGGGCTTCGAGACTGACCGCCCGGGCGACGTCGGCGTCGTCCGAGGATTCACCGAGTGCCTGGAGCGCGAAGGCGAGCACCGGTTCGTCGCCGGCGCGTCGGGCCACGGCGGCCGCCCTGTCCGCCAACTCCGCGGCCCGGGTCCGGTCGTGCCCAGCAACGAGCCACGCGAGGTATGCCAGGGCCATCGGGACGGCGGGTGTGTCCGCCGGGGCCGAGGACAGAGCCCGCTCCAGGCGCTCCTCGCCCTCGTCCTCGTGCCCGGCCTCGAACCACAGCACCATGGTGTCCACGACGAGTTGCAGATGGGCGTCGGCCTGCCCCGTCCGCTCGAGGAAGTCCATCGCCGCGCGCAGGTTGTCGGCATCGGCGACCGCCTGGGCCTGCCAGGAGCCCGTGTCCGGTCCCTCGCTGTTCGCGGCGAGCCACACCGCCCACCGCCCGAACCACGCGGCGGCCCGGGCCTCCGGCGCCTCCTGGTCGTCGTCCGCGGCGAGGCGTTCGGCGGCGAACTGCCGGACGGTCTCCAGGAGGCGGAAGCGTGGGGGCCCGTCGAGGGTGCCGGGCGGCTGCACGAGGTGGCGGTCGACGAGGTCGACCAGGACATCGACGACCGGCACGGCCAGGTCGGACCCGCCCACTGCCCGAACCGCTTCCAGGTCGCCGCCCCCGCGGAGGACGGACAGGCGGGCCAGCAGCGTCTGCTCGTCGCGGGACAGTCGCTCGTAGCTCCAGGACATGGCGTCCCGCAGCGTGCGGTGCCGCCGGTCGGCGTCGGTGCGCCGGTCCTGGATGTCCAGGGGGCTGTGCAGCTGGTGGAGCACGCCCTCGGGGCCGAGTGGACGGAGCCACGGTGCCACGATCTCCAGCGCGAGCGGCAGTCCGTCGAGCGCCCGGACGATCTGGGCCGTCGCAGCTGCGTTGCCGTCGTGCACGCGGAATCCCGGATCGCTCTCCCGCGCACGCGCGACGAGCAGTTGCACCGCGGCGGAGGCGGCCAGCCGTCGGGCATCGCGCTCGTCCGGACCGGGTACGGGCAGTGGGGACACGGCGTACTGCTGTTCCCCGGTGACGTGGACCGGGTCCCGGGATGTGGCGAGGATGCGCAGCTCGGTGGTGCTGCGCAGGAGGGAGGAGACCGTCGTGGCCACCCCCGTGAGGTGCTCCAGGTTGTCCAGTACCAGGAGCAACGGCCGATGAGCCAGCATCGCGACGAGCACGTCGAGTGGCTCCCCGGTGGCCAGCCCGAGCCGAGCCGCGATCCGTGCCGGGACCAGGCCGGGGTCGTCGACCGACGCCAGGTCGACGAGGACGGCGTCCAGGCCGGCCCGGGCGGCAACCTCCTCGGCGAGCCGGGTCTTGCCGGCCCCCGCCGGGCCGGTGAGCGTGACGAGGCGGTGACCTCGTAACAGCTCGGCGACCTCGTGCAGCTCCCGCTCCCGCCCTACGAAGGCATCCGGCCGGACCGTCACGCGCGCCGGACGAGCTGGTGCGGATGGCAGCAGGCCCGGGTCCTGTCGAAGCACTCGCTCGTGCATGCGGCGGAGCTCCGGACCGGGGTCGACCCCGAGTTCGTCGGCCAGTTCGCGGCGGGTGACGTCGAACGCCGCGAGCGCATCCCGCTGACGGCCCTGGCGGAACAGCGTCCACAGCAACAGCTCGGTCGGGCGTTCCCGCCACGGGTGTTCGGTGCGCAGCTCCTGCACCGCCTGGAGAACGGCCGGCAGGTCGGCGTCGGTGCCGCTCTCGAGCACCGACCTGGCCCAGTCCTCGATCACCTGCACGCGCAGGTCCTGGATCGAGCGGACGGCGTCGCCGTGGAACGGGTCGATGCCGAGCTCCGGCAGCACGGCTCCGCGCCACAGGGCCAGTGCCTCCTCGAGCAGGATCCTGCCCGCGGCGTGGCGCCGCTCCGCGACGGCCCGGCGACCCCGATCGGCCAGGTGCCGGAACAGCAGCAGGTCGCACTCCTCGGCGGCCAGGGTGAGCCGGTAGCCGCCGTTCTCGGTCGTGATCCGGGACGGCCCCGGTACGCCGGCGGCCTCGAAGGCCTTGCGCCAGGTCGACACGTACGTCTGCACGACCGCCGTCGCACTGGCGGGAGGGTGTTCGCCCCAGATCCCGGCGACCAGCTCGTCGGTGCTGACCACCTCGTTCGCGCGTAGCGCGAGCAGTGCCAGCAGAGACCGCCGCCGCGTCCCGGCCGGACCCACGGGCGCTCCCGCGCGCGTGACCTCCAGCGGGCCCAACAGGCGGATCCGCAGGTCTCCTGCCATGTCCGCCTCCACGGGCGGCCGGCGTATCCGGCCATCCCTCGGCACGGCGCTGTGTCGAACCGGTCGGATGCTAGCGGCGTTGGCTTCTCGTTACAGCGGGGTTGGAGCGCGGGTCGGGAACCTTCCGGTGCACGCCGCGGATCCGCGGCCCGTTCGAGGAGGACTCCCCATGGCCACACCGGTGCACCCGGCAGTTGTCCACGGCCTGCTGGGCACGCCCAGGCGCATGATCATCGGCCTGGCGATCGTCATCCTGGCCGTGGCCGCGGCCGTGATCACCACGGTGGTTCTGCTGCAGTCCGGTACGACCGCCCCGACCCTCGTCAGCGACGAGCCGGCCAGCGTCGGCGGAACCGCCCCCGAGTGGCTGCAGGACTACAACTTCGGCAGCGCGGATTCGCTGGAACGGCAGGCCGGCTGAACCACCGAGACGGCGTCGGCGCCCGGCTGCATACCAGCCGGGCGCCGACGCGCGTGCGGCCTCAGCACCCGCATCCGGCCAGCAGGCGCCGCTCCCACGGCGGGACCGCGATGCCGGTGCGCTCGCGACAGTTCCTCGAGCCGGGCCACCCAGCTCCTGACCTCGGCGGGGTCGTCGGCGAGCGCGCATGCTCGACCAAGCAGATCATGTGCTCGGGTGGGAGTGCCTCGGGGTCGAGACCCTTCTCGGGCTCTTCGAGCATCGAAGCGGCTTCGTCCCGGCTTCCCGTGAGTCGCAGCAATCGGGCCCGGCGGGCGCGGAGTCGGACGACGTGCCGGAGATCCGGGCTCTCGGGCAGCAGCCGTTCTGCCCGCCGGAGGACTGCGTCGACCTCGTCGACCGCACCGCGGTCGACGAGCAGGTCGGCCAATAGGCACGAGGCGTAGTGGGGGTGCAGCAAGCGGCCGGCCTCGAGTCCCTTCTCGATGATCATCCGGGCCGCCTCCTCTGCCTCGCGTGCTCGGCCGGCGTACTGGTGCAGCTGGGCCGAGATCACCGCGATGACGTCCTCCGTCCGACCGGGCAGTCCACTCCGCTGCATGCCCTCCACCTGACCGAACACCGTGGCGGCCGTTCCGGGATCGCCTGCGTACAGGTGGTAGCGACTCAGTTCCGCCAGCTGGGCAGCGACACCCCGTCGGTCTCCCCAGCGTTCGGCCCACGTGACGGCCCGCCGCTGCCACTCGATCGCCGTCGCCATGGATCGGTAGCGGGCGTGCATTCCCAGGTTGGCCGCCGCCTCCGTCGCCAGGAAGTCCGGGGAGCCCTGCGCATAGCGGACGGGCCGGCCGCGGAGGCGCTCCGTCAGGGCGAACAGCTCCTCGTTCGCCGATCGGGCGATCTCGGCGTCCGGAGCGATGTCTCCCAGCCAGGACAGTGCGATGGCGAGTGCCTCGTCATCACCGGCCGCGCGGGCCAGCGCGGTGGCTTCCTCGGCCAGCCGTAGGGCGGCACCCAGGTCGTAGGGGCCGGTGAACCACGACTGGAACGTCAGGCCCACTGGCGCGTGCCGGGGCGTCTGCTGAGGCCTTCTCGACCGCTCGGGTCAGACGACGCAGACCCTCACCTTCGAGGCCCGCGCTGAACCACAGGGCCACGGTGTCGACCACCAGTTGCAGGTGCTCGTCGGCACGGCCTTCCCGGTCGAGGACATCCATGGCCGCGCGCAGATTGTCGGCATCCGCGACCGCGCGGACGACCCACGGCTCCGAGTCGACACCTTCGCTGTGCTTCGCGAGCTGCACCGCCCACGCGGCGAAGTGTTCCGCCGCCCGCAGCTCGGTCGCCTCCCGCTCGCCGGCCTCGTCCAGCCGCTCGCCGGCGAACTGCCGCACCGTCTCCAGCAGCCGGAACCGCGGTGCACCGTCGACCGGCTCGGCGCGCCCGACGAGGTTGCGGTCGAGCAGGTCCATCAGCACGTCCAGGGCGGGCCGACCGAGGTCGTCCCCGGCGAGCGCGCGCACGGCGTCGAGGTCACCGCCGCCCCGGAGGACCGCCAGCCGCCGCAGCAGCCGTTGCTCATCGCCCGAGAGGCGGTCGTGGCTCCAGGCGACGGCCGCGCGCAGGGTGCGGTGCCGCTCGTCGGCGTCCGACCGCCGAGTGGTCAGGTCCAGGGACCGGGGCAGCTCGCCGAGGACTGCCGCGGCCCCCAGGAGGCCTACCCACGGGGCCACGATCTCCAGCGCCAGCGGCAGTCCGTCGAGCGACCGGACGACGTCGCGCAGAGCTGCTGGATCGACCTCGTCGACCCGCCCGCGGTCGCGCGCACGGTCCAGCAGCAGCGCCACGGAGGGCGTGGCGGCCACCCGCTGCGGATCGCGCTCGCCGGCAGGCGGGACGGGCAGCGGGTCGACCGGGTAGACGTGCTCGCCTGCGACGCGCAGCGGCTCCCGGGACGTGGCCAGCACCCGCAGTGCCGTCGTCCCGTGCAGCAGAGCGGCGACCGCGGCGCCGACACCCGGAATCTGCTCGAGGTTGTCGAGGACGAGCAGCAGCGGGCGATCCGCCAGCTCGGAGGCCAGCACCTCCACCGACTCCGCGACGCCGAGCTCGAGCCGCGACGAGATCGGCACCCGGAACCAGCGCGACGTCCTCGACCGGGGCCAGTTCGACCACGGCCGTGTCGGCCCCGGCGCTCGCGACGTCGGCGGCCACCTCCTCGGCCAGCCGGGTCTTGCCCGACCCGCCCGGGCCGGTGAGCGTCACCAGGCGCGCCCCGTGCAGCAGGTGGCGAACCTCGCCGAGCTCGCGGTCCCGGCCCACGAAGGAGTCCAGGCGGGGGGACCGGCGGGTCCGATGTGACACGGCGGGGGCCGCGCCGAGCCCGGGGTCCTGGCGCAGCACCCGCTCGTGCATCGCGCGGAGGGCCGGACCAGGGTCGATGCCGAGCTCCTCCCCGAGCCGTCGGCGGGTCTGGTCGAACAGCTCCAGGGCGTCACGCTGACGGGACTGGCGGAACAGCGCCCACATCAGCAGCTCGCTCGTGCGCTCACGCCACGGCCGCGCTGCCGACAGTTCCTGGAGTCTCGCCGTCGACCGCCGCCAGGTCGTCGTCCGTTCCGGTACGGAGGACCAGCTCGGCCCAGTCCTCGACGATCCGGTCGCGGCGCTCCTCGACGGGCCGGACGGCGGAGGCGTGGAACGGGCCGGTCGCGCCAGGTCGGCGAGAGCCGGTCCGCGCCACAGCGCCAGCGCCTGCTCCAGGACCTCCCGGGCCTCGTGCGGGTGGCCCTGCTCGACCAGCCGCTGCCCGTCCCCGGCCAGGCGGACGAACTGTGACAGGTCGCTCTCGTCCACTCCCAGGTGCAGGCGGTAACCGGCGCCGACCGTGGCGATCCGGAGGCCCTCGTCGGCGACGGCGAAGGCCTTTCGCCACGTGGAGACGTAGGTCTGGAGCACGCCGGTCGCCGACTGCGGCGGGTCGTCGCCCCAGAGCCCGTCCACGAGGGTGTCGACCCCGATGACCTCGCCCGGGCGCAGCGCGAGGAGGGCGAGCAGGGACCGGCGCAGCGATCCTCCTGCGCCGACCCGCTCGCCGGCCACGGTGACCTGCAGCGGACCCAGCAGGTCCACGCGGAGTCGCGTGTCCATGGCGCCTCCCCGGCTCCCGGGTCCGCATGGTCCCACCGGGTGAGAACGCCGTACAGCAGCGGTGGAGCGTCCGTGGACTCGCAGTTGAGCGGCCGGCACGAGCGTCGTCGGCGACAGGAAAACCGGTCACTCGCTCAGGAGAACGCCATGTCCGCCACCCGCAGCACCGCCCGCCTCCTCGCCGTCCTCGTCGCCGCACTCGTGCTGCTCCTGGGCTCCTACGCCGTCGTCCAGGCCAGCCCCGACCCCGGGCCGGAACCCGGACAGAGCGCCGCGACGACCCCGAGCTACGGGGCCCCCCAGCCGTGGCTGATCTTCCCCGGCTGGCGCGGCTACATGCTGCCGCCGGAGGAGCGCGGGCACGTGCTCGAGTTCCTCGACCACTGACCGTGTGGTCACCGGCGCTCGGTCCCGTGCTCCCGGACCGGGCGCCGACCCGCGCGTCCGCTCACTCTGCGTGGCAGAGTCGCGACGTGGACTTCGACGAGGTCGCCGACGAGCTCTACGGCCTGCCGCCCGAGGAGTTCATGCCGGCGCGCACCACGTACGAGCAGCAGGCCCGTGCGGACGGAGACCGCGCCCTGGCTGCCGAGATCAAGGCGCTGGGCAAGCCGTCCACCCCGGCCTGGGTCGCCAATCTCCTCGTGCGCCACCACCGCGAGGAGATCGAGAACCTCGTCGAGCTCGGCGGACTGCTCCGCGAGGCGCAGGAGAACCTCGAGGGCGACCAGCTCCGCGCGCTGGACGTGCAGCGCCGCCAGCTGGTCAGCGCGCTCACCCGGCAGGCCCGGTCGCTGGCGAACCAGGCGGGCCACCCGGTGAGCAGCCAAGTGGGACAGCAGGTCGAGGAGACCCTCCGTGCGGCGATGTCCGACCCGGAGGCGGGGGAGGCGCTGCTCGAGGGCCGGCTCACCGCGCCGATGTCGTACAGCGGCATGGGCACCGTGGTGCGGCCGACGCTGCGCGTCGTCCCCCCGCCCCGCGAGAAGAAGCCGGCGAAGGAGCCCGCTCGGACGACCGACAAGGCCCGCAGCAGCGCCGAGGCCCGGCGGGAGGAAGCCCGCCGGGCCGCCGAGGAGCGGCTGCGCCGAGAGATCGAGGACGCCCGACAGACGCTCGAGGAGGCCACCGCGGCCGCGGAGGAGGCGGCCGACGCCGCCGACGACGAGCGGCGGGCCGCCGCCGAGCTGGCGGCACGGCACGACACGCTCGTCGACCGCGCCGAAGAGCTCACCCTCGAGCTCTCCCGCATCCGGGACGAGGCCACCCGCGTCGGGTCGGAGCGCTCCCGCGCCGAGCGCCGCCGCGAGGCGGCCGAGCGCCGCCGCGTCGAGGCCGACCGCGCACGCGACCGGGCGCAGCACACGCTCGAGCGGCTGGAGTCGACCGCGCACCGGTGACCTCTTGTCGCGGTCGCCCGGCGGGCCGAGACTCCGGTCAGCCATCCCACGGATCGCCAGGAGGCGACCATGACCACACCCTCGTCCGATCAGCCGCCCGTCAGCGAGCCGGACTCCTCCCGGAGCGGCGCCGACGTCGCGGAGGCCATCGAGGTGGCCGAGCGCGGCTCGGCCCTCGACGACCTGCACACCGACGCCGAGGGCACGAAGTCGGGGGAGGCGCCGGTCGAGCAGGCGGGCGGCGATCCGGAGATGACCCAGGGCCAGGTCGTGTACGGCCCGGACGACGGTGGTCGGGACGACGCCGGAGGAGATCGCCCGGAGCCGGCGAGCTCCGGCGCCGCGCAGTCCGTCCGCGGCGCCCGGGCCTCGGACCTCCGCGCGGCCGGCGAGCAACCCTAGGCGGTCAGCTCCACAGCTCCACGCGCACGCGCGGACGGGCCCGGTCGGTCCGGCCCGGCCGGGCCATGAGCGCCGTCGTCGCCTCGGGCGTGGTCAGGAACCGCTGCAGGGCCCGCGCCGCGGAGGTCGCGCGGCCGTCGCCCGGCACGCTGGCCCACCACAGCCCGGTCACCGGCGTGCCCGGCACGGGCAGGCGCACGAGCGAGCCGCGCCGCAGGTCCTCCCGGACGGCGTGGCCGAGCGCCAGCATCGCGCCCTCGCCCGCGCGCACCCGGTCGAGCGCCTCGGCCTCGCCGGCGCAGCGCTCGACGGGAAGCCGGCCTGTCTCGGCCGCCCAGCGCTCCTCCGCGCTGCCCGCCTCGAACCCGACCGGCCCGGTGAGCCACGGCCCGGGGGCAGACGTCGTGCCGGGTGCCGCGACAGCGACGCGCGCGTAGCGCAGGAACGGGACCGAGTCGACCACCTGCCCCTCCGGAGGAGCCGGTCGCACGCCCAGCGCCAGGTCCGCCGACCCCTCGGCGAGCGCACCGGACGCGCAGTCGGTCGAGCCGACGGTCACCTCCACCCGCGCCCGCGGTGCGTTGCGCTCGTACGCGGCCACCATCGGGCTCACCACGTGCTCGGCGCAGGCCGCCGTCGCCAGCACCGGCAGCCGGTCGACCGTCGCGGACGCCTCGCCGACCTCCCGCCGTGTGCGGTCGGCGAGACGGACCAGCTCGCGCGCCCGGGCCGCCAGAGCGCGGCCCCCGGGGGTGAGCGCGATGCCGGTCGCCGTCCGCACGAAGAGCGGGTCACCGAGGTCGGACCGCAGTGCGGAGACGGCCGTCGACACCGCCGGCTCGCTGACCCCGAGTGCCGCGGCTGCGGCGCGCAGTGACCCCAGCTCGGCCACCATCGCGAAGGTCCGGAGCTGGGTGAACGTCATGGTCCGCACCCTCATAAGCGGTCGGTTATCGGCATGTTGACACCGCTTCACGGCCGGGACAAGGCTCCGCGCACCGGGGCCCCGGCGTCGGGGCTCCCGCTCCCTGCGGAGGTGCGCCGTGCAGGTGCCGGCCCCGTTCGACTACGTCCGCGCGAGCAGCGTCGGAAATGCGCTGGAGCTCCTCGAACGACACGGCCCCGAGGCGCGGGTCATCGCCGGCGGGCACAGCCTGCTGCCGATGATGAAGATCCGGCTGGCCCGCCCCGAGTGGCTGATCGACATCAACGACGTCGCCGAGCTCGACCACATCACCGAGACCCCCGACGAGCTGCGCATCGGCGCCCTCACCCGGCACGCCGGCCTGCTCGCCTCGGAGGTCGTGGGGCGGCTGTTCCCGATCGTCCACGACGCCGAGCGGGTGATCGCCGACCCCGTCGTCCGCAACCGGGGCACGATCGGCGGGTCGCTCGGCCAGGCCGACCCCGCCGAGGACCTCACCACGGTGTGCGACGTGCTGCACGCCGAGCATCGTCATCACCGGCGCCACGGGCTCGCGGGTCATCAGCATCGAGGACCTGCACATGGGTCCGTACGAGACCGCGTGCGCGCAGCACGAGCTGATCACCGAGATCCGGCTGCCGATCCGAGCGCGCACCAGCAGCGCCTACGAGAAGGTCGAGCGGCGGGTGGGGGACTGGGCGGTCGGCGCCGCCGGCGCCGCGGTCACCCTCGCGCCCGACGGCACCATCGAGGACGCCGCCGTCGGCCTGACCGCCCTCGGCCTCTGGGGCTGCGCCCACGACGCGATGGCCGTGCTCCAGGGCGAGCGGCCGAGCGAGGAGCTGTTCGCCGAGGCCGGACGGCGGGCGGCGGCGGCGAGCTCACCGGTCGAGGACCAACGCGGACCGGTCGACTACAAGCGGCACCTCGCCGACGAACTCACCCGGCGCGTGCTGCGCCGGGCCACCGACCGCGCCACTGCGCTCGTGGAGGGCTGAACCGTGCAGGTGACGATGACGGTCAACGGCACCGAGGTCACGGAGGACGTCGAGCCGCGGCTGCTGCTCGTGCACTTCCTCCGCGAGACCCTCGGTCTCACCGGTACGCACTGGGGCTGCGACACCAGCAACTGCGGGGTCTGCGTCGTCCTGATCGACGGGAAGCCGGCCAAGTCGTGCACGGTGCTGGCCGCCATGGCCGGCGGGCACGAGATCCGCACCGTCGAGGGCATGGCGCAGGACGGCACCCTCGACCCGGTGCAGCAGGGCTTCATGGAGGAGCACGGCCTGCAGTGCGGCTTCTGCACTCCCGGGATGATGCTGACCGCCCGTGCCCTGCTGGACCGCGACCCGGACCCGGACGAGACGACGATCCGCGAGGCCATCTCCGGCCAGATCTGCCGGTGCACCGGCTACGCCACCATCGTCCGCTCGATCCAGTGGGCAGCCGCCCACCCGGCCGCCGCCACCACGGAGCAGGAGGTGCCGGCATGACGACCGTGCAGGAACGCTCGCCGATGCCGCAGGAGCGCGAGCCGAACCCCGCGTCGACCGCGCGCGGACCGCCCGATCGGCTTCGGGCGCATCCAGCGCAAGGAGGACCCTCGGTTCATCCGGGGCAAGGGCCGCTACCTCGACGACGTCGTGCTGCCCGGCATGCTGCACGGCGCGATCCTGCGCTCGCCGATGGCGCACGCCCGCCTGGTCTCGATCGACACCACCGAGGCGCTCGCGCACCCGAAGGTGCTCGCGGTCATCACCGGCAAGGACCTCGAGGGGCTCAACCTCGCCTGGGCGCCGACGCTGTCGGCCGACACCATGGCGGTCCTCGCCACCGACAAGGTGCGCTTCCAGGGCCAGGAGGTGGCCTTCGTCGTCGCCGAGGACCGGTACTCCGCCCGCGACGCGCTCGAGCTGATCGACGTCGAGTACGAGGAGCTGCCGGTCGTCATCGACGCCCGCCGCGCCCTGGAACCGGGCACCGCGGTCATCCGCGACGACAAGGAGGGCAAGACCGACAACCACATCTTCGACTGGGAGGCCGGCGACAAGGCCGAGACCGACGCGGTCTTCGCGCGCGCCGACGTCGTCGTGAAGCAGGAGGTCGTCTACCCGCGGGTGCACCCGGCCCCGATGGAGACCTGCGGCGCGATCGCCGACTACGACCCGATCGACGGCAAGCTCACGCTCTACGAGACGACGCAGGCGCCGCACGCCCACCGCACGCTCTACGCGATGGTCGCCGGGATCCCGGAGCACAAGATCCGCATCATCGCCGGCGACATCGGCGGCGGCTTCGGCAACAAGGTCGGCATCTACCCGGGCTACGTCTGCGCCGTCGTCGGGTCGATCGTGACCGGCAAGCCGGTGAAGTGGGTCGAGGACCGCTCCGAGAACCTGATGAGCACCTCGTTCGCCCGCGACTACATCATGACCGGCGAGGTGGCGGCGACGCGCGAGGGCAAGATCCTCGCCGTCCGCACGCACGTGCTCGCCGACCACGGCGCGTTCAACGCCACCGCCCAGCCGACGAAGTACCCGGCCGGCTTCTTCTCCATCTTCACCGGCAGCTACGACCTCGAGGCCGCGCACTGCTCGGTCACCGGCGTCTACACCAACAAGGCGCCGGGCGGGGTTGCCTACGCCTGCTCGTTCCGGGTGACCGAGGCGGTCTACCTGGTCGAGCGGATGGTCGACGTCCTGGCGCGGGAGCTGGAGATGGACCCGGCCGAGCTGCGCCTGAAGAACTTCATCCGCCCCGAGCAGTTCCCGTACAAGAACAAGACCGGGTGGGAGTACGACTCCGGCGACTACGAGCCGGCGCTGCGCATGTGCATGGAGCAGATCGGCTACGCCGACCTGCGGCGCGAGCAGGAGGAGAAGCGCGCCCGCGGCGAGCTGATGGGTATCGGCGTCTCGTTCTTCACGGAGACCGTGGGTGCCGGGCCGCGCAAGCACATGGACATCGTCGGTCTCGGCATGGCCGACGGCGCCGAGGTGCGCGTGCACCCCACCGGCAAGGCCGTCGTCCGGCTGTCGGTGCAGACCCAGGGGCAGGGGCACGAGACGACGTTCGCGCAGATCGTCGCCGAGGAGCTCGGCATCCCGCCCGAGGACATCGAGGTGGTGCACGGCGACACCGACCAGACGCCCTTCGGGCTCGGGACGTACGGGAGCCGGTCCACGCCGGTGAGCGGAGGAGCGGTGGCGCTGGCCGCGCGCAAGGTGCGGGACAAGGCGAGGGCCATCGCGGCGGCGATGCTCGAGACCCGGCCGGAGGACCTGGAGTGGGAGAAGGGCCGCTTCTTCGTGAAGGGTGACCCGACGGCTGCCAAGACCATCTCCGAGATCGCGTTGGGCGCGCACGGCACGGTCGCCCTGCCCGAGGGGATCGACGGCAACCTCGACGCGGAGGTCACCTACGACCCGCCGAACCTGACCTTCCCGTTCGGCGCCTACATCTGCGTCGTGGACGTCGACCCCGGCACCGGCAAGGTGAAGGTGCGGCGGTTCGTCGCCGTCGACGACTGCGGCACTCGGATCAATCCGATGATCGTCGAGGGGCAGATCCACGGCGGGCTCGCCGACGGCGTCGGCATGGCGCTCATGGAGTTCATCGGCTTCGACGAGCAGGGCAACTGCCTGGGCGGGTCGTTCATGGACTACCTGATCCCGACCTCGATGGAGGTGCCGGACTGGGAGACCGGGTACACCGTGACCCCGTCGCCGCACCACCCGATCGGCGCCAAGGGCATCGGCGAGTCCGCGACGGTGGGCTCTCCGCCGGCGGTCGTCAACGCCGTGGTCGACGCCCTGGCCCCCTTCGGCGTCACCCACATGGACATGCCCTGCACCCCGGCCCGCGTCTGGGAGGCGCTGCAGGGTCGGCCCACCCCGCCGATCTGAGGAGACGCCCATGTCGGTGACCGACACCGCCGAGGAGCTCATCCGGTCACGGGTGCCGTTCGTGCACGCCACCGTGGTCCGGGCGCAGCGCCCGGCCAGTGCGCACGCCGGCGACACCGCTCTGATCCGCCCGGACGGCGTCATCGACGGCTTCGTGGGAGGCACCTGCGCGGAGTCGTCGGTGCGCGAGTACGGCCTGATGACGCTCGCCACCCGGGAGCCGCTGCTGCTGCGGATCGTGCCCGGGGAGCAGGTGCCGCAGGCCGCGGAGGAGGGCGCGGTCACCGTGGCCAACCCGTGCCTGTCCGGCGGCTCCGTGGAGATCTTCCTCGAGCCGCACGTGCCCGCGGCCCGGATGCTGGTCGTGGGGGAGAGCCCGATCGCCGAGGCCCTGGCCGCGCTCGGCCGGCCGCTCGGCCTCGACGTCGACCTGGTGAGCGGTGAGGACGCCGCACCGGCGGCCGCCGACGCGGCGGTCGTGGTCGCCTCCCACGGCCGGGGCGAGGAGCCGGCGCTGGAGGCCGCCCTGCGGCTCGGCGTCCCGTACGTGGGGCTGATCGCCAGCCGCATCCGTGGGGCGGCGGTGCTCGCGGCGCTCGACGTCCCCGACGACCAGCGTGCCCGGGTGCACAGCCCGGCCGGCCTCGACATCGGCGGCCGGACGGCGGCCGAGATCGCCCTGTCGGTGCTCGCCCAGGTCGTGCAGGAACGCCGAACCGCGGAGCGGCACGCGGCGCCGCCGGCGACCGCCGCCACCGCGGAGCCGGCCCGCGCGGTCGACCCCGTGTGCGGCATGAGCGTTGCCGCGGTCGACGCCTCTCCGCACGTGACGATCGACGGGACGACGACCTGGTTCTGCTGCGAGGGCTGCCGGAAGGCCTTCGAGAAGGACCCGGCGCGCTATGCCGCAGCCTCCTGAGGGACTTCCGGTTCCGGAGGTCCCTCGCCCGGGGGCGGAGGAGGAGGTGCGGGAGCGGCTGCCGGACGCGGGTGCCCTGGCCGCGGCGCTCGACGGCGTCGACTACCTCGCCGACGACGGTCTGGTGACGGCGCTCTTCCTCGCCGTCCGGCTGCCCCAGCCGCTGTTGCTGGAGGGCGAGCCGGGCGTGGGCAAGACCGAGGCGGCCAAGGCGCTGGCGCGCGTGCTGGGCACTCCGTTGTTCCGGCTGCAGTGCTACGAGGGCATCGACGCGGCCGAGGCGCTCTACGAGTGGAACCACCCGCGGCAGCTGCTGGGCATCCGGCTGGCCGAGGCGTCGGGCACCCGGCTCGACGAGGAGGACCTGTTCGGCCCCGACTACCTGCTCCGCCGCCCGCTGCTCCAAGCCATCGAGCACGCCGGACCGCGACCGGCCGTGCTCCTGCTCGACGAGATCGACCGGGCCGACGCCGAGTTCGAGGCGTTCACGTTCGAGGTGCTCGCCGAGTCCGCCGTCACCGTGCCCGAACTGGGCACGGTCCGCTCGACGCACCCACCGGTCATCGTCCTCACCTCCAACCGCACACGGGACCTCCACGACGCGCTCACCCGGCGCTGCCTCTACCACTGGATCGACTACCCGAGCCCCGAACGGGTCGCCGAGATCGTGCGGCGCCGGGTGCCCGGTAGCGCCGAGCCGCTGGCTTTGGACGCCGCGGGTGCGGTCACCCGGCTGCGCTCGCTCGACATGGTCAAGCCGCCGGGGATCGCGGAGGCGATCGACTGGGTCGCCGCGCTCAGCCTGCTCGGGGTGCGGCGGCTGGACCCGCCGGCGGTCGAGGCGAGCTGGGGGGCGGTGGTCAAGAACCGGGAGGACCTCGACCTCGTCCGCGGTCGCGGCGCGGCCTGGCTGGCCGCCGATGGCTGAGGTCGCCCCCGGGCCGCTCGCCGTCGCCCTCACCGCGGCGCTGCACCGGGCGGGTCTGCCGACCACGCCCCAGCGCGCGGTGCTGCTGACCCGGGCGCTGCGCCTGGTCCCCCCGGCCGACCGCGCGGCGCTGTACTGGACCTGCCGGATCGCGCTGGTCACGGACCGGGCCCAACTCCCGGTGTTCGACGCGGTCTTCTCCGCCGTCTTCGACGGCCGGCTCGACCCGGCGGACAGCCGGGGCGACCCGGCCGCTCCGCCGGCGATCGGCTCGGAGCCGCGGCTGCGTCCGGTGCCGCCCGACCGCCGCCCTGCCGGGAGCGACGTCCCGGGCCCGTCGGCCGGGGGCGCCGCGCTGCCCGGCGGCACCTGCCGTACGGAGGACGACGGACGGGAGGTGGTGCTCGCCGCGGCCTCCGCCGAGGAGCGGCTGGCCGGCACCTCGTTCGCGGAGCTCACCGACGAGGAGGTCGAGGCGGCTCGCCGGCTGGTGCGCCGGCTGGTGCTGAGCACTCCCGAGCGGACCTCGCGGCGCACCGTGCCGACCCGCCGGGCGGGGGAGCGCCTGGACCTGCGACGGACCGTGCGTGCGGCGCAGCGATCCGGTGGTGACCCTGCCCGCCTGGTGCACCGCCGCCGGCGGACCACGCCGCGGCGGCTGGTGCTGCTGTGCGACGTGTCGGGGTCGATGGAGGCGTTCACCCGCGTCTACCTGACGCTGCTGCAGACCGCCGTCACCGGCGCTCGGGCGGAGGCGTTCGTGTTCGCGACCCGGCTGACCCGGCTGACCCGGCAGCTGGCGGTCCGCGATCCGGACCTCGCCCTCGCGCAGGCCGCCGCCGCGTCCCCGGACTGGGCAGGAGGCACCCGCCTCGCCGCGGCCGTCAGCCGGTTCGTGGCCGACCACGGACGGCGGGGGCCGGCCCGCGGAGCGGTGGTGCTCGTGCTGTCTGACGGCTGGTCGCAGGACGACCCGGCCGCCGTGGCGGAGGCGATGGGCCGGCTGCGGCGGCTGGCCCACCGGATCGTCTGGGTGAATCCGCGGCGGGCGGCCCCGGGGTACGAACCCCTGGTCGGCGGGATGGCCGCCGCGCTCCCGTTCTGCGACGCCTTCGTCAGCGGCCACAGCGTGGCCGCGCTGGAGGAGGTCGCCGCCGCCGTCCGGGATGGCGTCCGGCGACCTGCCTGATGCCGGGCCGCTGCCCCTCAGCCCATCGTCTTCTGACCGTCGATCGACTCCCGCAGGATGTCGGCGTGGCCCGCGTGCTGGGAGATCTCGGCGATGACGTGGAGGAAGACCCGTCGCACCGACCAGCGGGCGCCCGCCTCGAACCAGGGTGCCTCCGGCAGGGCGTGGTCGGCGTCCAGGTCGGGGATCGTGGCGACGACCTCGTCGGTGTGCGCCGCGACCTTCTCGTAGTCGGCCAGGACGCCCTCCAGCGTCTCGCCCTGCTGGAGGTGCCAGTGACGCATGTAGACGTCCGGGCCCCAGTTGCGGTTCATCGCCGCGGCGCCGCCCTCGGCGAACCGCACCCACGAAGCCTCCTGGGCGGACACGTGCTTGATGAGCCCGCCGAGGTAGAGCGCGCTGACGGTCGGCCGCAGGCGCGCTTGCTCCTCGGTCAGGTTGCGGACCGTGAATCGCAGGAAGGCCCGGTGCCGTCGCAGCGATTCGATGAGGTCGGCGCGTTCGCGGGTCAGGGTCGTGGTCGAGTCGGCCATCGCATGTCCTTCCGTCGAACTCCTGGGACGGATCCGGACGCTAGGCCCCGGGGGTGACGGTCGGGACGGATCGGAACGCGGCGATGACATCAGCGTCCAGGAACCGTCATACCTACGACCTAGCGTCCAGGGTGCAGACGCCGAACAGCCCGGAGGTCGCCATGAGCACGACCGTCAGTCCTCTCGACCGCATCGACTCCGACATCTCGATCGCGGCCATCGCGCTCGGCGTCGCCCGCACCTCCTACGCCCGGTGCCCGTCCTCCGAGAACGCGCGGGTGCTCGACCGGGCGGCCGCCGACGTCGACCGCCTGCTCGACGAGCGGCTCGTCGCCGGCCGTCCCTGACCCCGTCCGCGAACCCTCAGCCGGGTCCCGACAGCACGGAGGTGGCGATCTCCGTCCGGTTCGACAGGCCGAGCTTGGCCAGGATGCTGCTGACGTGGCTCTCGACCGTGCGCTCGGACAGGACCAGGCGCTCGGCGATCCGGCGGTTGCTGAGGGCCGCGGACACCAGCTCGGCGATCTCCCGCTCGCGTGGCGTGAGCCGGTCCGCGGCGCGGACCGCCGCGCGTGCCGTCTCCAGCAGACCGGCCGCCGTCGCCAGCGGCCCGGGCATGTCGAGGCGGCGTGCCTCCTCGGCTGCCTGACGAGCCAACACCTGGGCGCGGCCCAGATCCGCCGGAGTGCCGCGGTCCAGCAGGACGCCGGCCAGCCCCACCCGCGCGGCGACGACGTTCGGCCGCGCCCCGATGCGGGCCGACGCGGTCACGGCGTCCTCGAAGGACGACGCCGCGGTGTCGAGGTCACCGATCACCCGTGCCAGCCGGGCGACGTACGTCGACGACGGTTCGCCGCAGTAGACGCCCGCGCCGCCGACGACGAACCGGTGCGCGGCCAGGCGCGGCAGCAGGGCGCGCGCCGTCTCGACGTCGCCGAACGTCTCCACGAGGGGCACCAGGTTCGTCGGGACGCCCTGCAGCACGGACGTGAAGGCCGGCTCACCGACGTGCGCCCGCAGCTCCTCGTAGAGCGCCGCGGCCTCGTCGCGCCGCCCGTGGAGCAGCAGGATCAGCGCCCGGGAGACCCGCACGATCGGGATCGGCGGGGCGCTCTCCAGATTCGCCCAGGACCCGTCGTCCCACCGCTCGAGCCGGCCGGTGAGCACGGCGTGCTGCAGCACGAACGCCTGCGACATGCCGACCGCGGAGCTGTCCTCCGCCAGCTCCGTCCCGGCCAGCCGGCGGGCGTCCTCGTTGTGCTCGAAGGCGGCGGCGAACGAGCCGCGCATCGCCTCCAGCGAGGCGCGGAGCCGGAGGTCGTGCCACCGCACGACGGGCAGCCGGGTCGTGGCCGACAGCTCCGCGACGTGCGCCATCTCCGTGTCGACCGGTCCGATGACCCCGGCGATCAGCGATGCGTCGATGCGCCACTTGTGACCCCACAGCGCGACCAGCGGGCGGCCGGTGCGCCGGCCGTGCTCGACGGCGAGCCGGCCCAGTTCCAGCTGCTCGGACACCTCGAGCGGCTCGAGCATCGCCTTGGCGCGCGCCCGGGCCGCGTCGATGAGCGCTTCCTCGTCCCCGCTCGACCGGGCCTCGAGCAGCGCTGCGGACGAGACCTCGGCCGCACGCTCGATCTCGGCGTTGTCGGCCAGCACGGAGGCCAGCTGGGCCAGCACCCGCGCCCGCAGCGCGGCCGGCAGTGCGTCTCGCTCGGCCAGCGCGTCCTCGCAGAGGCCGACCTGTGCCGCCTGCGATACCGGGCGCCGTGACGTCGTGCACCACCAGCGCGGCCCGGCCGACCAGCTCGGGCAGCCCCGCCGCGGCCGCGGCCGCCGCCGACTGCTGCGCGTGGCGCAGGCTCTGTGCCACGCGGCCCGCGTGGTACTCGGCGGTGGCCAGCTCCAGCAGCAGTTCGGCGTCCTCCCGGTCCGATGACGGCGTCCGCTGCAGCGCGGCCCACGCCGTCTCCAGGAAACGTGCCGCCTCGTCGAGCGCGAGGGCCCGCCCGGCCGCCGCGGCGGCGCGTCGCGCCCAGTCGGCGGCGCGGCGGGCGGCCGCCGCGTCGGCCGCCGTGCGCAGCCAGTGCCCGGCGACCACCCCGGCCAGCGACGGATCGGCCGCCGCGGCCGGCTCGAGGGCCTCGGCCGCCCGGCGGTGCAGACGCTCCCGGGCGCCCGGGCCGAGGTCGCCGTAGATGCCCTCGCGGACGACGGCGTGGGCGAACCGGCGACGACCGGGGAGGGCGGGCACCGCGACCAGCAGGCCCGACCGGACGGCGACGTCGAGCGCGGCCGTCACGTCGTCCTGCGGCCGGCCGGACATAGCGGTCAGCACGCCGGCATCGACGTCCTCACCGAGCACCGCGGCCGTCGAGACCAGTGCCGCCACCTCCTCGGGCAGCGTCCGCAGCGCAGCCCGGACGAGGGAGCGCACGTCCTCGCCACCTGCCGCGCCGTCGGGGTCCTCGGTCCCGCGTCCGTCGTCGGGCGTGCGTGCGACGGCTCGCAGGTACAGCGGATTGCCTCCGCTGCGCCGGAGGGCGGCACCGACGGTCGGCGGAGGCACGTGCCCGCCGGTGCGACCGCGCAGGTAGTCGCCCACCTCGGCCTCCGAGAGCGGGCCTAGCGGCAGCAGCCGGGTCGACCTGACCCGAACCAGGTCGTGCAGGAGCCGGTCGACCGCGGCGCCGGGCGGGTCGCGGTGGGTGGCCAGCACGAGGAGCCGGGACCGGTTGACCTCCCCGCTGAGGTGCTGGAGCAGTCGCAGCGACGCCTCGTCCGCCCAGTGCAGGTCCTCCAGGACGACGACCAGTCCCTCGGGCTCGGCCGTCGCCACGAGGGCCTCGACGGCCTCGACCACGAGCCGGAAGCGTGCCGCGGCGGGGTCGCCCTCGTCCTGGCCCGCCCGGTCGGCGAGCAGCGGACCCAGGGCGGGTAGCGCCCGGGCGACGGTCCGCCACGGCCACAGCGGCGGCGCGCCGGGGTCGTCGACACAGCGGCCCTCGACGACGCGGACGGGGACGTCGCGGGTCGCCTCCTCGAGGAGCCGTGTCTTGCCGATGCCCGCCGGTCCGCTGACCAGCACGAGGCTTCCGTGCCCCGTCCGCGCGTCGGACATCGCGGCGGCGATCTCGGCCAGCTCGGGGCGCCGTCCGACGTACGGGTCACCCACCACGCCGGGGAGTGTGGCCGACGAACGGCGGCTGCGTACCGGAATTGCGTACCCCACGTCCGTGGTGCCACGGATGGCCCCGGTTCCCGGCGCGGCGAGGGTCGGATCCGCAGCCGGCGATCGGAGCCGGCCCGATCCCGAGGAGGGACCTCGTGTACGCGACCGTCCACCACTTCCACCGCCGGTCCGTCGAACAGGCGCCCGGCTGGGGCGCCGACCTGGCCGCCCGGCTCTACGACGGCGACGCCCCGGCCGGCTTCGGCGTCCTCACCGAGTTCGGTGGCCGCGAGGGCGTGGCGGTGTCCTACTGGCCGACCCGCGAGGCGGCCTCGCGAGCGGCGTCGCGGAGCATCGACGGCGGCGTGCTGGCGCTCGACGTCACCGTGTACGAGGTGATCGAGCGCGACGCGGGTGTCGCTTCAGGGGAGCGGCCCGCAGTGGCGCAGCTGATGGCCTTCGACGGGCCGCGCAGCGAGGCCCAATCCGCTGCCTCGGAGCGCGCGGGCCGCGAACGGCTGTGGCCCGCCGTGCGGGACGTGCCCGGGCTCGTGGGCGTGCACGTGCTCCGCGACGAGGACAACGGCATCGTGGTGATCAGCCTGGCGACGTCACTGGAGGTGCTGGAGGCCGGCCAGAAAGCGATCATGAGCACCAAGCTGCTGCCGGACGAGGACCCGGCGCTGCTGTCGGAGCCCGACCGCGTCCAGGTCCACCGGGTGCTCGCCGCCCGCCTGCCCGACACCGCGCGGGCGGAGCAGCCGGCATGACCGCCACCACCGGACGACGCGCCGTCGCCGTCGGACGTTGGGTCGTCGACCCGGATCGCTCGACCGCCAGTTCTCGGTCGGCAACCTCGGGTTCCGCACCGTCCACGGCACGGTCCCGGTCGTGGCCGGGACGGTCGACGTCGCCGTCGACGGCCCCCGCGGACGTGTCCGTGCCGAGCTGGACCTCGCGGCCGTCACGACCGGGAACCGCCGGAGGGACGCCGACCTGCGCAAGCCGCACCTGCTCGATCTCGACGCCCATCCGCGCCTGGTGTTCGAGGCGGATGCCTTCGAGGCCGGTCCGCAGGGGTGGCGGGCCCTCGGGCGCCTCTCCGCGCGGGGGACCAACTGCCCGCTGACCGTCCTGGGCGTCCCCGCCACGGCCGACGACGACCTCCACCTGGTCG
The DNA here is from genome assembly GCA_963777095.1 of uncultured Actinomycetota bacterium. Taxonomy (GTDB): domain Bacteria; phylum Actinomycetota; class Actinomycetes; order Mycobacteriales; family Geodermatophilaceae; genus CAVZOY01. The sequence goes on along the minus strand of CAVZOY010000002.1, from coordinate 354,531 downwards.
GCACCGCCGTGCTGGACCGGACCGCCCTGGGCATCCGCGCTCCGCGCCTGCTCATCGGGCATCAGGTGTCGATCGTCGTCGACGCCTGGCTGACGCAGGAGTGACGACCGCCGAGGTCACCGGGAGGCGCCGCCCTCCCGGTCGACCTCGGCCAGCCACCGCGCGCGGTCGTCGTCCGGGACGAACGCGGCGGTGAAGCTGTTGCGGGCCAGCACGGTCAGGTCGTCGTCGGTCATCCCGAGCGACGTCCGCAGCGCCGCCAGGTTGTCGTCGACGTAGCCGCCGAAGTACGCCGGGTCGTCGCTGTTGACGGTCGCCAGCAGGCCGAGCTCGAGCATCCGCGGCAGCGGGTGCTCCTCGAGGCGCGGCACGCCCTTGAGCGCGACGTTCGACAGCGGGCAGACGGTCAGCGGCACCTGCTCGTCGCGCAGGCGGGCCACGAGCTCCGGGTCCTCCAGCGCCCGGTTGCCGTGGTCGATGCGCTCGACGCCGAGCACGTCCAGCGCCTCGCGCACGTACTCCGGCCCGCCCTCCTCGCCGGCGTGCGCCACCCGGTGCAGCCCCTCGGCGGCGGCCATCTCGTAGGCGCGGGCGAACAGCCGCGGCGGCCAGCCGACCTCGGCCGAGTCCAGGCCCACCCCGATGAAGTGCTCCCGGAACGGCAGCGCCCGCCGCAGCAGGTCCTCGGCCGCCTCCCCGCCGAGGTCGCGGAGGAAGCAGACGATGAGGTCGGCGGAGAAGTCCGGCGAGCGGGGCGGCCCGGACCGCCGCGCCGAGCCCCTCGAAGACCGCCTCCAGCGGAACGCCGTTGGCCAGGTGCGTCTGCGGGTCGCAGAAGATCTCCGCGCGCCGCACCCCGGCGGCCCGCGCCCGGCGCAGGTAGGCCGAGGCCAGGTCGGCGAAGTCCTGCGCCGTCCGCAGCACCGCGAGGTTGGCGTAGTAGACGTCGAGGAACGCCTGCAGGTCGGCGAAGTCGGCGTACCGGGCGGTCAGCTCGACCGGGTCGTACGAGGGCAGCGGGACGTCGTTGCGGCGGGCGAGCTCCACCAGCAGGTCGGCCTCGAGGGTGCCCTCGACGTGCAGGTGGAGCTCGGCCAGCGGCAGCATCGCGCCAGTCAACCGCAGGAGCCGTTACGGGCGGGAGGCCAGACCGCCCAGCTCCGCCGGGAGCTCGCCGGGGTGCACGACGCCGAGCCGCTGGGTGGCCCGGGTCAGCGCGACGTACAGGTCGTGCTGACCGCGCACGCCCTCCGCCACGATCGCGACCGGGTCGACGACGAGGACCGAGTCGAACTCCAGCCCCTTGGTCCCGGCCGGGGTCAGGACGACGACGCGCTCGGTCAGCTCCGCGGTGCCGCCCGCGCCGGTGCCGGGCAGCGCCGAGCGGCACGGCGCCCGGCGACCGCGTCCAGCCGGCTCGGCGGGACGACGACGGCGGTGGTGCCGGGCAGCTCGGCGAGAGCCGGCCGCCTCCTCGGCGACCCGCTTCGGCGAGCTCCGGCGTCGTCCACCGGCAGCTGCCACGGCTCCTCGCCGGTCGAGCGCACCGATCGCGGGGCGGTCGGCCTCCGCGCCGCTCGCCGCCAGCACCTCGGCCGCGACCGCCATGACCTCCGACGGGGTGCGGTAGTTGACGGTCAGCTCCGCCAGCCGCCAGGCGTCGCGCAGGTGCGGCCGCAGCGCGTCGGCCCAGCTCGAGGCCCCGGCGGCCGAGCCGGTCTGCGCGACGTCGCCCACCACGGTCATCGACCGGGTCGGGCAGCGGCGCATCAGCACCCGCCAGGCCATGGCCGAGAGCTCCTGCGCCTCGTCGACGATGACGTGGCCGTACGTCCACGTCCGGTCCGCTGCCGCGCGCTCGGCCGCCGTCCGGGTGTCGGCGACCTCCTGCCGCTCGGCCAGACCCTCGGCGTCGAGGAGGTCGGCCGCGGTGAGCTCCTCGGCCTCGTCCTCGGTCTCGTTGTCGACCGAGCGGGAGCCGTGCAGCAGGTCGAGCGTCTCCTGCGCGTGCCGCTCCCGGCGCTGCCGCTCCCGCCGGGCCGCCTCCTGCTCCGCGCGGGTGTCGGTGCCGAGCAGCTCGTCGGCCTCCTCGAGCAGCGGGACGTCGGCCGGCGTCCAGGGGGCCGACGGCGGACGCGTCAGCAGCTCGCGGTCGGCGTCGGTCCAGCCGGGGGTCGCCGCCGCGATCCGCTCGGGCGAGGCGAAGAGCTCGCGCAGCAGCCGCTCCGGGGTGAGCCGCGGCCACAGCCGGTCGACCAGCGCCCGCACCGCGGGAGAGTCGGCGACCTCGCGGCGCAGCGCGGTCAGGTCGTCCCGTTCCAGCAGGTCGGCACCGTCGCGGATGCCGGCGGCCAGGCGGTCGGCGTACTTGCGGGTCAGCCGGTCCACCACGGCACGCGCGAAGGCGGGGCGTCCCTCGTTGTGCAGCCGCGACGCCGACCGCCCGCGCCGGCGCGCCCGCTCGCCGTCCGCGGGGGTGAACCGGAGCAGCGTGCCGTCGACGTCCAGGTCCACCGGCGCCGCCGGCACCTCCTGCCGGTCGCGCACGGCCGCCTCGACGACCTCGGCCATCGCGAGGCGGCCCTTGATCTCGGCGACCTCGGGCGCTTCGGCCGCGCGCGCCTCCAGGCCGGGCCGCAGGCCGCCGACGTCGGTGAGCACCACGCCGGTCTCGCCCAGGGAGGGCAGCACCTCGGCGATGTAGCGCAGGAACGTGGGGTTCGGGCCCACGATCAGCAGCCCGCTGCGGGACAGCCGCTCGCGGTGCGTGTAGAGCAGGTAGGCGGCGCGGTGCAGGGCCACCGCCGTCTTGCCGGTACCCGGTCCGCCCTGGACGACGAGGACGCCGCGGGCGTCGGCCCGGATGATCCGGTCCTGCTCGGCCTGGATGGTGCGGACGATGTCGGTCATCCGGCCCGTGCGGGAGGTGTTCAGCGCCGCCAGCAGCGCCGCCTCACCGGTCAGGCCCGAGCCGGCGGCCGCCGGGTCGGTCAGGTCGAGCACCTCGTCGACGACGCCGACGACCCGCCGCCCGCGGGTGCGGATGTGCCGCCGGCGCCGGATGCCGAGGTCGTGCGCCGGGGTGGCCGTGTAGAACGGCTGGGCCGCCGGTGCGCGCCAGTCGACCAGCAGCGGCTCGTCGTCGCCGTCCTCGGCGAGCAGCCCGATCCGCCCGACGTAGCGCGGCACCTCGGCCTCGCGGCGGTCGAGGCGGCCGAAGCACAGGCCGCTGTCGGCGGCGTCGATCGAGGTCAGCCGCTGGGTGTGCAGGCGGACCGCGGCCTCGCGCTCGCCGATGGCCTGCGGATTGTTCACGGCCGGGGCGGCCAGCGCGTCGGCCAGGCGACGGACGACGTGGCGGCGCACCTCCTCGAGCCGCTCGTGCAGGCCGGAGACGTACGTCTGCTCCTCGGCCACCGCGGCGTCGTCGGCCGCGGAGTCCCGGAAAGCTGTCGACAAAATGGTTCTTCCTCCACTAGAATGGTTTTGCCGATCGAGCACAAATGGCTTTCACGGCAATCTCCCATTCTGCGCGGACCCTGCCCCGGTTGTCACGCCCCCCGGGTCGGCGGGTCGGTGGCCCGCCTCACGCCCCGGTGAGCTCGGTCGGCACGGTGATGACGTCGACCATCGCGCCGCGGCGGTACACGGTGATCGGCAGGGACGTGCCGATGGCCTCGGCGAAGAGCTGCCGCTGCAGGCTCTGCGCCTCGGCCACGGGTGCCCGCCCGGCCTCCAGCACCAGGTCGCCGGGCTTGAGCCCGGCGCGGTCCGCCGGGCTGCCGGCGACCACGTCGACGATCCGGAGTCCCCGCCGCCGGCCGACCCGCTCGGCGAGCGGGCCGGGCAGCGGGGCCGGCGTGCTGACCAGCCCGAGGAACGCCCGCCGCACCCGGCCGTCGCGCACCAGCGAGCCGATGATCCGGCGGGTGGTGTCGTTGATCGGGACGGCGAGACCCAGGCCCCATCCGGCGACGGCGGTGTTGATGCCGACCACCCGGCAGGCGGAGTCGGCCAGTGCGCCGCCGGAGTTGCCGGGGTTCAGGGCGGCGTCGGTCTGGATGACGTCCTCGACGACCCGGGCCGTCCGCCCTTCCCGCGTGGGCAGCGACCGGCCCAGGCCGCTGACCACCCCGGCCGTGACCGAGCCGGCGAGGCCCAGCGGATTGCCGACCGCGACCACGAGCTGCCCCACCCGGAGCGACGCGGCGTCGCCCAGCTCGGCCGGCGGGGGAGTGGCGGTGCGCGCCCGGACGACGGCGAGGTCGGACAGCGGATCGGCGCCGACGACGGCGACGTCGGCCTCGCTGCCGTCGGCGAAGACCGCCCGCCCGGAGCGGGTGCCGCCGACGACGTGGGCGTTCGTGAGGAGCAGGCCGTCATCGGTGAACACGACGGCGGAGCCGGCGCCGGACCGGCCGTAGCCGTCGGTGACCTGCAGCGCCGCGACGTGCGGGGTGACCTCGGTGGCCACCGCCGTGACCACGCGGGAGTAGGCGTCCAGCGCGCCGGTGTCCGGCTCTCCGGGGGCGAGGCTCACGAGCACCTCCTGGGTGCGATTACACGCTTGCACCGCCCAGTGAACGCCGTCCGGGTGATCTGCGGCAGCCGTCACGCCGTGGGCGAACACCGATGCCGCGATACTGCTGCCGTGACGGTCTCGGACGCGATGCGGCGGCAGGCCGCGCGGGCGGCATGGCAGGACCTCCGGCCGGTGCTGGCCAAGGACGCGGTCGACCTCCTGGGGGAGGCCGACGCCGACGCCTTCCTCACCCGCGTGGACGTCGCGCTCTTCGACGTCCACGAGCCGCTGGCCGTGCTGTACGGCGAGCGCGCCGACGTGGACGAGCTGTTCGAGCGGGCGCTGCGCCTCGTGCTGGCGGCCGCGGCCGAGCGGCCGGAGCAGCTGCGCCGGCTGGACCGGCGCCGCGAGATCGACCCCGCCTGGTTCCAGCGGGCGCGCATGCAGGGCTACGTCTGCTACGTCGACCGCTTCTGCGGCACGCTCGACCGGCTGCCCGACCACGTCGACTACCTCGCCGAGCTCGGCACCACCTACCTGCACCTGATGCCGCTGCTCCGGCCGCGCGAGGGCGAGAACGACGGCGGCTACGCCGTGGCCGACTACCGCCAGGTCGACCCGCGGCTCGGCACGATGGACGACCTCGAGCGGGTCGCCTCCGTGCTGCACGAGCGGGACATCAGCCTGTGCATCGACCTCGTGCTCAACCACACCGCCCGCGAGCACCCGTGGGCGCAGGGCTGGCTGGCCGGCGACCCGGCCTTCGCCGGCTTCTACACCGCGTTCCCGGACCGCCAGCTGCCCGACGCGTACGACGCGACCATCCCCGAGGTCTTCCCCGACCGGGCGCCGGGGTCGTTCACCTGGGTGCCGGAGGCGCGCGACGGCGCCGGCGGCTGGGTCTGGACGACGTTCTGGCCCTACCAGTGGGACCTCGACTACACCAACCCCGCCGTTCCGCTGGCGATGCTCGGCGAGATCACCTGGCTGGCCAACCGCGGCGTCGACGTCTTCCGGATGGACGCCGTCCCGTTCATGTGGAAGCGGCTCGGCACCAACTGCCAGAACCAGCCCGAGGGCCACACCCTGCTGCAACTGATGCACGCGCTGACCCGGCTGGCGGCGCCGGGCGTCATCTTCAAGGCCGAGGCGATCGTGCCGCCCGACGACCTGGTGCCCTACCTCGGCGGCCACGAGCGGTACCGGCCGGAGTGCGAGCTGGCCTACCACAACCAGCTCATGGTGCTGCTCTGGAGCAGCCTGGCCACCCAGGACGCCCGGCTCCCGCGGGCGGCGCTGAGCCGGATGCGGCCGATCCCGCCGGTCACGTCGTGGGTCACCTACGTGCGCGGGCACGACGACATCGGCTGGGCGGTCAGCGACGTGGACGCCGCGGCCGTGGGCAGCGACGGCTTCGGCCACCGGCGCTTCCTCAACGACTTCTTCTCCGGCCGCTTCCCGGGCTCCTTCGCCCGTGGCGCGCTGTTCCAGGAGAACGAGGCGACCGGCGACGCCCGGGTCTCCGGCACGGCGGCGTCCCTGTGCGGGCTCGAGGCCGCGCTCGAGGACGGCGACGAGGCGGCCGTCGACGCCGCCGTGCGGCGGTTGGTGCTGCTCTACTCGGTCACCTACGCCTACGGCGGCATCCCGCTGCTCTACATGGGCGACGAGCTGGCCCTGCGCAACGACACCGGCTATGTGGCCGACCCCGAGCGGGCGCCGGACAACCGCTGGATGCACCGCCCGCCCATGGACTGGGCGGCGGCCGGGCGCCGCTCCGACCCGACCACGATCGAGGGCCGGATGTTCGGCTGGATGCGCCGGCTGGGCGAGGTGCGCCGTTCGCTGGTGGCGCTGCGGGGCGGGTCGGAGTCGGAGCTGCTGGACGTCGGCAACGACTTCGTGCTGGCCTGGCGCCGCCGCTCGCCGCGCGGTGGGACCTTCGTGGGGCTGGCCAACTTCTCGCCGTACATGCAGGGCGTCGACGCCGACGCGGCCACCGGCTTCGGCACCTACGAGCGCGTGCTCGCCAGCGACGAGGCCTTCGAGGTGAAGTACTCCCGCCTCGTCGTACCGGGGCTCGGCTTCGCCTGGTACGCGGAGCGGTAGCCCCACCGGGAAGCCGCGGGCACGGCCGGATCGTCACCATCTCGACCCCGGACGGACGGGCGGTGCGGGGCAGGGCCGCAGGCTCTACCGTGTGCCGCACGGCCTCAGCCGTCCCCGGTCGCGGGGACCCGGGCGGTGCACCGGTGCACCGCCGAGCCCAGTGGAGGGCGCGTGGCGACGTCTCCGGTGCTGCCCGTCGACGGCGAACCCGCCGTACCTCGCGAGCCCGCCGGTGCCACGATCGGGGTCGAGGAGGAGTTCCACCTCGTCGATCCGTCCACCTTCGCCCTGGCGCCCAGGCCGGCGCTCGCGGAGGCCGCGGTGCGCCGCGAGTTCGGCAGCCGCATCCACGCCGAGATCACCACCTCCCAGCTGGAGACGGTGACCGGCATCTGCCGGACCCTGGCCGACGTCCGCGCCGAGATCACCGGTGCCCGGCTCGAGGCGGTCGCCGCGGCGGAGTCGGCAGGGGTGGCGATCCTCGCCGCGTCGACCCACCCGTTCGGCACCTGGCAGCAGCAGTCGATCACCCACGACCCGCGCTACGAGGCGATGGTCGAGCGCTGGGCGGCCCTGGCGCTGCAGCAGGACATCTGCGGCTGCCACGTGCACGTCGGCGTCCCCGACCTGGAGACCGCCGTCGCCGTCATGGACCGCGCGCGGCCGTACCTGCCGGTGCTGCTGGCCATGACCGGCAGCTCGCCGTTCCACGGCGGCATCGAGACCGGGTACGAGAGCTACCGGACGGTCTGGTGGTCGCGGTGGCCGGTCACCGGCATCCCGGAGCACTTCGGCAGCGCCGACCGCTTCCGCGAGGTGGTCGAGGGCATGGTCGTCTCCGGGGTCGTCGCCGACTCCTCGAACCTCTACTGGGACGTGCGGCCCTCGTGGCACCTGCCGACGCTGGAGTTCCGGCTGGCCGACGTGTGCACCGACGTCGACGCCGCCGTCCTGCACGCCGCCCTGGTGCGCTCGCTGGTGCGGGTCCTCGCCGAGCGCGCGGCCCGGGGCGTGGCGTGCCCGCGGCCGCGGGCCGAACTGCTCCGCGCCGCCCGGTGGCGGGCCGCCCGGCACGGCCTCTCGGGCGAGCTGTTCGACCCGGTGCTCGGCTCCCTGGTCGACGCCCGACTGGCCGTGCACCGCCTGATCGCCGAGCTCGAGGACGACCTGGACGCGCACGGCGAGTGGGAGGAGGTCTGCGCCCTCGTGCAGCAGCTCTTCGTCCGTGGCACCTCGGCGAGCAGGCAGCGCCGCACCTGGCTGCGGACCGGGGATACCCGGGCCGTCGCCGAGGAGGTCGTCCGCGAGGGGCTGGTCAGGGCGCCCTGAGCGTCAGGCGGACTGACGTCCGCTGCGCTCGTCACCGGCGACGACGGTGTCCTTGAGCCCGCCGGTCTTCGACTCGGCGAACTCCGGCCCGGCGTGCTCGAGCGCCAGCCGGCCGTAGACCTGCTGCTGGGTGGCCACCCGCTGCGACCGTCCGCGGCCGAGGAAGCTCACCAGCCAGTGCAGCACCGTGGTGATCCGGCTCTTGAACCCGACGATGTAGAAGAGGTGGATGACCAGCCAGATCATCCAGGCGATGAAGCCCTCGAACTTGAACTTCCCGATGTCGGCCACCGCGTGGAACCGCGAGATCGTGGCCATCGAGCCCTTGTCGAAGTAGCTGAACGGGCCCGTGGGCTCCTTGCCGGCCACCCGCCGCTTGATCTGGTCGGCGGCGTACCGGCCGCCCTGGATCGCCACCTGGGCGACGCCGGGCAGCTTGTCCAGCGACATCATGTCGCCCACGACGTGCACCTCGGGGTGCCCGGGCAGCGTGAGGTCCGGCAGCACCGACACGCGGCCGGCCCGGTCCACCTCGGCGCCGGACTGCTCGCCGAGCATCTTCCCCAGCGGGCTGGCCTGCACGCCGGCCGCCCAGATCTTGGTGGCCGCGTTGATCCGGCGGACCTGGCCGTCGGAATCCTTGATGTCCAGGCCGTCGGCGTCGACATCGGTCACCATCGCCCCGAGCTGCACCTCGACGCCGATCTCGTTGAGCTGCCGCCGGGCGCGTCCGCCGAGCCGCTCCCCGAACGACGGCAGCACGTACGGCGCCGCGTCGAGCAGGATGATGCGGCTGGTCCGGGGGTCGATGTTCCGGAAGTCCTTCTTCAGGGTGCGGTGCGCGAGCTCGGCGATCTGACCGGCCATCTCCACGCCGGTCGGGCCGGCGCCGACGACCACGAAGGTCATCAGCCGGTCGATCTCCTCCTGGTCGGTGGCCAGCTCGGCGAGCTCGAAGGCGCCGAAGATGCGGCCGCGCAGCTCGAGGGCGTCGTCGATGGACTTCATGCCGGGCGCGAACTCGGCGAACCGGTCGTTGCCGAAGTAGGACTGCCCCGCGCCCGCGGCCACGATCAGCTCGTCGTACGGGTAGATCGTGGTGCGGCCCAGGATCGTCGAGGTGACCGTGCGGGCGGCCAGGTCGATGTCGGTGACCTCACCGAGGACCACGCGGGTGTTCTCGTGCCGGCGCAGGATCTCGCGGGTCGCCGGGGCGATCTCGCCCTCGGACAGGATGCCGGTGGCCACCTGGTAGAGCAGGGGCTGGAACAGGTGGTGACTGGTCTTGCCGATCAGCGTGACGTCGACCGGCGCCTTGCGCAGCGCCTGGGCGGCGAACAGACCGCCGAATCCGGAGCCGACGATCACCACGCGGGGTCGGCCGGTGGTCCTCGTGTCCGTCGCCTGCGTTGGTGATGTCGTCATAATGACTTCAGTCTCCCATCGGACCGGCGCGCTGACCTCGGCGGACGAGCGCGATCCCCGCCACACCCGGACTCAGGCGGGTTCGCTGGTCGGCGGCGGCACTCCCTCTCCCGGGTGACGCCCGTCCGCGGGACGTACTACACAACGCTACGAGCGGGGACCGTCGTTGCGTGCACCGTCGTCGACTGCGTCTGCTGACCGTTCCGCTGACCCTGACCGGCCTGCTGCTGGCCGGCTGTGGCGGGGCGGCCTCCGGGGACGACGGCGCCGTCTGCGCGCCGGTCCCGGCCGCCGCTCTGGTGCCGGACGACGGTGCCTGGGTGGGCGCACATCTGGACGCCGAGGGCGCGACGCTCGACTCCTACGCCTCCACGCTCGGCCGGCGACCGGCCGTCGTCGGGACCGCCGTCGAGGTGCCGATGCGCACCGACGACCGGCGGCAGGTCAACGCGCTGGTCGACCGGCTCGTCGACGCCCGCGGCATCCTGCTGCTCACCCTCGAGCCGTACCGGGGCCTCGACGTCGTCACCGACGACGTCGCCGAGGAGCTGGCCATCCGGCTCGACGGCTACAACCGCCGCGGCGTGCCCGTGGTCGTCCGCTTCGGCCCCGAGATGAACGGTCACTGGTACCGCTGGGGCCAGCAGCCCACCGCCTTCGTCGCCGCGTTCCGCCGGATCGCCGACGCCCTGGAGCGGGAGGCGCCGGGCACCGCGACCCTGTGGGCGCCGGCCTACGGCGGCGGCTACCCGTTCGTCGCCGACCTGCAGGATCCCCGCGACGAGGCGGTGCTCGACGTCGACGGCGACGGCGCGGTCACCCGCGCCGACGATCCGTACTCGCCGTACTGGCCGGGCGCCGACGTCGTCGACTGGGTCGGGCTGTCGCTGTTCCACTGGGGCAGCACCTGGCCGTGGGGCGAGAACGCCGTTCCCGAGCCGGGCAAGCTGGTCGCGCAGCTGACCGGCACCTACGACGGCCTGGGCGGCGACGACCGCGGGCTGCCGGACTTCTACGCCACCTACGCCGACGGCTACGACAAGCCCTTCGCGCTGCCCGAGACCGGAGCGCTGTGGGCACCCGCCGCCGTCGGCTCGTCGGAACGGGCGATCAAGCGCTCCTGGTGGCGGCAGGCCTTCGACCCGTCGCTGACCGAGCGGCTGCCCCGGCTGGGCATGGTCGCCTGGGTCGAGCGCGAGCTGCCGCCGGACCGCGACCTGCCCGCCGTCGACTGGCGGGCCCTGCGCACGGCCCCGCTCGCCGAGGCCTACCGCGCCGACCTGCCTCCCTGGGCCCGCTGGGCCGAGGACGTCCCGCGCTGCCTCGCGACGTGATGAAACGGCCACCCTTCAGGGGCCCGCGCCGAGCGTGCGAGGCGTGGGGGGAAGGGTGGTCCTTCTACTGGCCGTCGGTTCGCCCGCGCACCTCCGCGTAGCGCGCGCGCACCTGCGGCGTCGGATCGGCCTCCACCAGCCGGACACCCGGCTGCGCCCACTCCGGCGGCGCCGCCTCCCCGGACAGCGCCCACGCGGCCTGCCGGGCCGCGCCGTCGGCGACGTACTCGCCGGGCGGCGGGACGACGACCGGCCGGCCCAGCACCGCGGGGGCCAGCCGCTGCACCGCCTCGGAGCGCGCGCCGCCGCCGACGAGCACGATCCGCCGCACCTCGACGCCGTTCGACACCAGCGCGTCGACGCCGTCGGCCAGCCCGCAGAGCAGCCCCTCGACCGCGGCCCGCGCCCAGTGCGCCGGGGTGGAGGTGCGGATCGTCAGCCCGTGCACCGAGCCGGTCGCGGCGGGCAGGTTCGGCGTCCGCTCGCCCTCCAGGTAGGGCACCAGGACCAGTCCTTCGGCGCCGGGGGGCGCCGCCAGCGCCAGCTCCGACAGCGTGTGGTGGTCGACGCCGAGCAGCATCACGGCGGCGTCGAGCACGCGCGCCGCGTTCAGGGTGGCCACCAGCGGCAGGTGCCGGCCGGTGGCGTCGGCGAAGCCGGCGACGATCCCGGTCGGGTCGGCCACCGCGGTGGTGGTGACCGCCGAGACGACGCCGGAGGTGCCGATCGAGACGACGACGTCGCCCTCCTGTGCCGCGACGCCCAGAGCCGCGGCCGCGTTGTCGCCGGAGCCCGGGCCGAGCACGGCGTCCGACCCCGCCAGCGTGCCCACGACCTCGGCCGGCCCGGCCACCCGGGGCACGTGCGGACGGCGTCCGCGCAGCGCCAGCTCCAGCAGGTCGAAGCGGTACTCGCCGGTGCGCGCCGACCAGTACGCGGTGCCGCTGGCGTCGCCGCGGTCGGTGGTGAGCGCGTCGAGGCCGGGGGCCCCGGCCAGCCGCCAGGTCAGCCAGTCGTGGGGGAGGCAGACCGCCGCCGTGCGGTCGGCGGAGTGCGGCTCGGCGTCGGCCAGCCAGCGCAGCTTGGACCCGGTGAACGAGGCGACCGGGACGACGCCGACGGCGTCCGCCCACGCCTGCGCGCCCGCGGTCACGTCGCCGTCGCCGAGCTCGGCGACCAGGTCGGCCGCGGCTCCGGCCGAGCGGACGTCGTTCCAGAGCAGCGCCGGGCGGACGATGCGGCCGTCGTCGTCGAGGCAGACCATGCCGTGCTGCTGCCCGCCGACGGACGACCGCGGCCACGTCGTCGAGACCGCCGGCGAGCCGCACGGCCGCGTCGAGCGCGTCGGACCACGCCTGCGGGTCGACCTCGGTGCCCGGCGGGTGGGGCGCGCGGCCCTCGCGCACCAGCTCGCCCGAGTCGGCGTCGCGGACGACGACCTTGCAGCCCTGGGTGGACGTGTCGACGCCCGCCACCAGACTCATCGGCGCGAACCGGACGGGCAGGAAGGCGGGCGCACGGAGCCTCCAGGTCGTTCGTCGGGAGCCGCAACGTATGGCCCTCGGTGTGGTGCGGGCAACATCGCCCCGACGAGCGGTCTGAGGAGGAGGCTGTGCGTAGCGGTTGACCAGTGACGCGGGTCTCCCTAGTTTGTTGGCCCGGCCGACGAATGAGCCGCCCATCGATGTCGGGAGCGTGCATGTCCGAATCGCCCGCCCCCGCGGCGGTGCACGCGCACGCCCCGGCCGGACCTGCCGACCAGGCCACCGTCCGGCGGAGCAATCTCGGGCTCGTCCTGCGCCACCTGCGCGCGGCCGGCCCGCGGTCGCGGGCCCGCATCGCCCAGGACACCGGCCTGAACAAGGCCACCGTCTCCAGTCTGGTCACCGAGCTGGTCGCCCGCGGTCTGGTGACCGAGGGCGGCGTCGAGCGGGCCGGGTCGGTCGGGCGGCCCGGAGTGATCGTCGAACTGGCCGGCTGCGGTGCCTGCGGGATCGGCGTCGAGCTGAACGTCGACTTCCTCGCGTGCATCGTGCTCGACCTGCGCGGCGAGGTGCTCTTCGAGCGGATGGTGGCCCACGACGTCCCTGCGCTCGGCGCCGAGGGGACGCTGGACGAGGTGGCCTGTCTGGTCGGCGCCGCGATGGACGCCACCACCGCCACCGGTGCCACCCCCGTGGGGCTCACCGTCGCGGTGCCCGGCCTGGTCGAGAGCGCCATCGGCGTCGCCACCCTGGCGCCCAACCTGCACTGGGAGGGCGTCGACGTCGTCACCGGGCTGCGCCGCCGGCTGCCCGACGCCGCCTTCGCGATCCGCGTCGAGAACGACGCGAACCTGGCCGCCATCGCCGAGTGGGCCATGGGCGACGAGGCCGGGGCGACCGACCTGGTCTACGTGACCGGCGAGGTGGGCGTCGGCGGCGGCGTCATCGTCGCGGGCACGCTGCTGCGCGGGGCCAACGGCTTCTCCGGCGAGGTCGGTCACGTGTCCCTGGGCGACCCGGACCAGGTCTGCGGCTGCGGACGTCGCGGCTGCTGGGAGACCACCGTCGGCCTGAACGCGCTGCTGCGCGACGCCGCGGACGACGACGACCCGGTGCACGACCCCGAGCGCGACCTCGAGGCGCGGCTCGCGGAGATCGAGCGGCGGGCCGTGGCGGGGGACCGGCGCACCCTGGACGCCCTGCACCGGGTGGGTGTCTCCCTCGGCATCGGCGTCGCCCTGCTCATCAACGTCTTCAATCCCGCGCGTCGTCGTCCTGGGCGGCTACTTCGCCGTCCTCGGCCGGTTCCTGATGACGCCGCTGAACGGCGAGCTGGCCGCGCGGGTCTTCGGGCCCGGCCTCGGCGGCGCGCGCGTCACGCTGTCCCGGATGGGCTTCACCGCCGCCGTGCGGGGCGGCGCCCACGTCGCCCTCGACTCGGTGTTCGCCGACCCCACCCTCGTGCCCGCGACCCCCGCGGGCCTCGTCCCTGCAACCCCGACCCCTCCCGCCCGACGATGAAGTGGATGGCGCAGAAGTGACCGACAGCTACACCCCCGGCAAGGACGACAGGTTCAGCTTCGGTCTGTGGACCGTGGGCTGGCAGGGCGTCGACGTCTTCGGCGGACGCGGTGCGCCCGCCGCTGGACCCGGTGGAGGCGGTGCACCGCCTCGCCGAGCTGGGCGCCGCCGCCATCACGTTCCACGACGACGACCTGGTTCCGGACGACGCGACGCGCGAGGCGACCCTCGAGCGGTTCACGAAGGCGCTGGCCGAGACCGGCATGGGCGTCGAGATGGCCACGACGAACCTGTTCGGCGCCCCGGTGTTCAAGGACGGCGGCCTGACGGCCAACGACCGCGCCGTCCGCCGGTACGCGGTCGCCAAGGTGCTGCGCAACATCGACCTGGCCGCCGAGCTCGGCGCGCGCACCTACGTGCTGTGGGGCGGCCGCGAGGGCGCGGAGTCCGGCGGCAGCAAGGACGTCGCCGCGGCGCTCGACCGGTACAAGGAGGGGCTGGACCTGCTCTGCGCCTACGTGCGGGACAAGGGCTACGACATCCGCTTCGCGCTGGAGCCCAAGCCGAACGAGCCGCGCGGCGACATCCTGCTGCCGACCATCGGCCACGCGCTCGCCTTCATCAACGAGCTCGACGAGCCGGAGCGCGTCGGCCTCAACCCCGAGGTCGGGCACGAGGAGATGGCCGGGCTGAACTTCGCCCAGGGCATCTCGCAGGCGCTGTGGCACGGCAAGCTCTTCCACGTCGACCTCAACGGCCAGCACGGTCCGCGCTTCGACCAGGACCTCCGCTTCGGCGCGGGCAACCTGCGCGGCGCGTTCTGGACCGTCGACGCCCTGCTCGGCGCGGGCACCGGCAGTGTCGTACGACGGCTACCTGCACTTCGACTACAAGCCGCCGCGGACCGAGAACATCGAGGGCGTCTGGGAGACCGCCCGCGCCTGCATGCGCAACTACCTGATCCTCCGGGAGAAGGTGCAGGCCTTCCGGGCCGACCCGGAGGTGGCCGAGGCGCTGGACGTCGCCCGGGTCGCCGAGCTCGCCGTGCCCACGCTCGGCGAGGGCGAGTCGCTCGACGACCTGCGGGCCGAGGCGCACGACCCGAAGGCCCTGGGCGAGCGCGGGCTGCACTTCGAGCGGGTCGACCAGCTGGCGATGGAGCACCTGCTCGGCGTCCGCTGACCCTGCCCCGTCGGAGTGGATCGGCGGGCGTGACCCCTGCCGATCCACTCCGACCAGATCACCCGGCGTGTCACCATGACGCCATGGCGCAGACATCAGCCTCGGCCGGCGCGCTGCTGCGCCACGTGCGCACCGGGCGCGCCCGCAGCCGGGCCGACCTGGTCGCGCTGACCGGGGCGTCGCGCAACACGGTGAGCGCGCGGGTCGACCAGCTGATCGCCGCGAACCTGCTCGAGGAGGGCGGCCGGGGCGACAGCACCGGAGGTCGGCCGCCCACGCTGCTGCAGTTCAACAGCCGGGCCGGCTGCGTGCTCGCGGTGGATCTCGGCGTCACCAGCGTCGACGTCGCCGTCACCGACCTGTCCGCGCGGATCCTCGCCACCGTCGGCCACCCGATCGACATCGCCGAGGGTCCCGGGCCCGTGCTGGCCGAGGTCGACCGGCTGGCCGACAAGGTGCTGACCGAGGCCGGGCTCACCGTGGCCGACGTGCGCGCCGTCGGCGTCGGAGTCCCGGGGCCGGTGGAGTTCTCGACCGGCCGGCCGTCGCACCCGCCGATCATGCCCGGCTGGCACGACCACCCGATCCCCGAGGCGTTCGGCCGGTTCGGCTGCCCGGTGTTCGTCGACAACGACGTGAACGTGATGGCACTGGGGGAGATGGGCGTCGGCGGCTCGACCGAGGACGTGCTGGTCGTCAAGGTCGGCACCGGCATCGGCTGCGGCGTGATCGTCAACGGTCGCGTCTACCGCGGCGCCACCGGCAGCGCCGGCGACATCGGGCACATCCAGGCCACCCCAGCCGACGGCCGCGTGGTCATCTGCCACTGCGGCATGGAGAACTGCCTCGAGGCCCTGGCCGGCGGGGGCGCGCTGCTGCGCGACGCGAAGGCCCTCGGGCTGGACGTGCACTCGACCCGCGAGGTCGTCGAACTGGCCGCCCACGGTTCCGGTCCCGCGCTGGAGCTGGTCCGGGACGCCGGCCGCACGATCGGCCGGGTGCTCGCCTCGCTGGTCAACTTCTTCAACCCGCACCGCATCGTCATGACCGGCGGCGTGGCCCAGGCCGGTGCGCCGCTGCTCGCCGGCATCCGCGAGGCGGTCTACGGCCGCACGCTCCCGCTGGCGGCGCGCGCCCTCGACATCACCGTCAGCGCCCGGCCGGACCTCTCCGGCCGGCTCGGTGCCGCGCTCATGGCCATCGAGGGCTACCTCGACGAGGACGCGCTGCACCGCACGCTCAACGGCTGAGCTGCGCACCTCTTCCGCCTGATCGACCGCCGCCGCTCCGCGGCGGCGTCGTCGCGTCGCATCTCGGTTCGGTAACCGGCCGGTGCGACCTTGACCACACTCCCGGACTGGGCTTAGGTTCTGCCACGACAGGACTAATGGTCAGAGTTGAGCAAAAGTCGGGAGGCGCCGTGACCGCTCCGCTGCTCGAGATGCACGGCATCGTCAAGCAGTTCCCGGGCGTCCGTGCCCTGGACGGCGTCGACCTCGACGTCCGCCCCGGCGAGGTGCACTGCCTCCTCGGCCAGAACGGTGCCGGCAAGTCCACGCTCATCAAGGTGCTCGCCGGGGCGCACCAGCCCGACGCCGGCACGATCACCTGGCGGGGCGAGCAGGTCGCCCTCACCGGTCCGCAGGCCGCCCTCGCGCGGGGCATCGCGACGATCTACCAGGAGCTCGACCTCGTCCCCGGGCTCAGCGTCGCCGACAACATCTTCCTCGGCCGCGAGCGCTCCCGGTTCGGCATCGCCCGGCCCGCCGCCGCGAACAAGGCCGCCGGCGCCCTGCTCACCCGTCTCGGCCACCCGGAGATCCGGCCGACGGCCGAGGTCGGGTCGCTGTCGGCCGCCTCGCAGCAGATGGTCAGCATGGCGCGCGCGCTGTCCCAGGACGCGCAGCTGATCGTCATGGACGAGCCGTCGGCCGTGCTCGACAACGAGGAGGTCGAGCGGCTGTTCGAGGTCATCCGCGACCTCACCCGCCACGACGTCGCCGTCGTCTACATCTCGCACCGGCTCGAGGAGATCCGCCAGATCGGCGACCGGATCACCGTGCTCAAGGACGGCCGCACGGTCGCCACGGGCCTGCCGGCCCGCGAGACCTCGACCCGCGACGTCATCACGCTGATGACCGGCCGGACGATCGAGTACGTCTTCCCGGAGCGGCACACGGTCCCCGAGGGGGAGCCGCTGCTCGCCGTCGAGGACCTCGGTCTGCTCGGCACCTTCTCGGGCGTCTCGTTCACCGTGCGCCCGGGCGAGGTCGTGGGCCTGGCCGGGCTCGTGGGCTCCGGCCGTTCCGAGATCCTGGAGACCGTCTACGGCGCCCGCCGTGCGACGTCGGGCACCGTCCGGGTGGCGGGCAAGGCGCTCAAGCGCGGCGACGTCGCTGCCGCGGTCGCCGCCGGCGTGGGCCTCGCGCCCGAGGAGCGCAAGAGCCAGGGCCTGCTGCTCGGCGAGTCGGTGACGCGCAACATCAGCATCGCGAGCCTGGCCCGCTTCGCCCGGGGTGGGTTCGTCGCCCGGGGCGCGGAGAGGGCCGCCGCGCAGGAGCAGGTGACCGCGCTGGAGGTCCGTCCCACGGACGTCGACCGCGAGGTCCGGACCCTCTCGGGCGGCAACCAGCAGAAGGTCGTGCTGGCCCGCTGGCTGCTGCGCGACTGCCGGGTGCTGCTGCTCGACGAGCCGACCCGCGGCGTCGACGTCGGCGCGCGGTCGGAGATCTACGCGCTGGTCCGCGCACTGGCCGACCGCGGCGTCGCCGTCGTCGTGGTCTCCAGCGAGATCCCGGAGGTGCTCGGCCTCGCCGACCGCGTCCTGGTCGTCGCCGAGGGGCGCGTGCTCGCCGAGGAACCGGCCGACGCGCTCGACGAGCACCGGGTGCTCGACCTGGTCATGGAGGGAACGGGGCACCGCGGCGTGCCCGTCGCCGGAGCAACGCACGAAGGGGACGTGGCATGAGCGCGAGCAGCACCGCGACGACGGGCGGAGCGGTCGCCAGCGGCGGCCGGAACGGCGACGGCAAGCGCAAGGGCCAGGGATTCATGGCCGGCCCCGCCGGCCGGCTGCTCGGTCTCGTCATCGCGCTGGCGATCCTGTGCATCGTCGGCGTCATCACGGCGGGCGACCGGTTCGTCGACATCGACAACGTGCTCACCATCCTGCGGCTGTGCGCCGTGATCGGTGTGGTCAGCATCGGCATGACGTTCGTGATCATCGCCGGTGGCATCGACCTGTCGGTCGGCGCGCTGGTGGCGCTGTCGTCGGTCTGGGCGACCACGCTGGCCACCCAGCGGATGGCCGAGGACACGCACTGGATCGTCATGGTCGTCACCGCGATCGCGGTGGGCGCCGGCGCCGGCCTCGTCAACGGCATCGTCATCGCCTACGGCCGCATCGTGGCCTTCATCGCCACCCTGGCCATGCTCGCCGCCGCCCGTGGCCTGGCCGAGATCCTGGCCAACAAGCGCACCCAGATCGTGCAGGACCGCGACTTCGTGTCCTTCTTCTCCGGCGACGTCGCCGGCGTCCCGACGCTGGTCATCATCTGGGCCCTGGTCTCGGTCGGCGGGTGGGTCCTGCTCAACCGGACGACGTTCGGCCGGCACACCTTCGCCGTCGGCGGCAACGCCGAGGCCGCCCGCCTGGCCGGCATCCGCGTACAGCGGCACACGCTGAAGATCTACGTCCTGTCCGGCATCGCCTGCGGCATCGCCGCCGCCATGCTCATGGGGCGGACCACGACCGGCACCTCGACCCACGGCACGCTCTACGAGCTCGACGCGATCGCCGCGGTCGTCATCGGCGGCACGCTGCTCATCGGCGGCCGCGGCACGATCGTCGGCACCGTCCTCGGCGTCCTCATCTTCCAGACGCTGAGCAACGTCTTCGTGCTGAACAACCTGTCGAGCTCCGCGCAGGCGGTCGCCAAGGGCGTGATCATCGTGCTCGCCGTGCTGCTGCAGACGCGCCTGGCCGCGGGCGGCAGCGCCGGCTCCTGGTTCGGCCGACGACGGGTCACCGGCGTCCGCAGGCGGACCCGTCTCCACCGGGGCCGCGTCGGGCGACGTGTCCGGCGGCACCAGCGTCCCCGGCGCGCCGGGCGGCGACCGCCCGGGCGGGCACACCGACACCACCTGACCTGGGCCGCGGTCCCTCGCGTCGAGTCGCGCCGCGTGAGGGCCGCGGACCAGCACCATCCCGTAGGGCCGCCGGTCCGTCGGGCGCACCACTGAACGGACGTCCCGGCCGCCGGCCGGGTGCCACACCGAGGAGAGAAACGATGTCTGCAGCGAGGCAGCGCCCCTACCGCCGCCTGATGACCACCGCGGTCGCCCTCGTGGGCGCCGGCGCCCTCGTGACGGGGTGTACCAGCAACGAGCCCGAGAGCAGCGGGACCGAGCGAGGGCGAGGCGGCGGCGCGGTCAGCGCCAACGACGACCCCGGCGACACCGTCACCATCGGCTTCTCGGCCCCGGCGGCCGACCACGGCTGGATCGCCGGCATCACCGAGTCCGCCCAGGCCGAGGCCGACAAGTACGAGGACGTCGAGTTCCAGATCACGGAGGGCACCAACGACGTGTCCACCCAGATCAGCCAGGTCGAGACCTTCATCAACGACGGTGTCGACGCCATCGTGCTGCTGCCCTTCGACGGCGCCGCCCTGACACCGGTCGCCATGCAGGCGATGGAGGCGGGAATCCCGGTCATCAACGTCGACCGCGAGTTCAACGACCCGGCCGCCTCCCGCGCCACGATCCTGGGCGACAACTACGGCATGGGAGTCTCGGCCGGCACGTACGTCTGCGAGCAGGTGGGCGACAACCCCGACGCCGTGGTCGCCGAGATCGCCGGCATCGACTCGCTGCCGCTGACCCAGGACCGCAGCGATGGCTTCGCCGACGCGCTCGAGACGTGTGGCCTGGACGTCGACAACCGCGTCGCCGCCGACTTCACCGTCGAGGGTGGCGAGGAGGCCGCGGCCAACCTGCTCCAGGCCGCGCCGCAGATCGACGCGCTGTGGAACCACGACGACGACCAGGGCGTCGGCGTCCTGGCGGCGATCGAGAACGCCGGCCGCGACGAGTTCATCATGGTCGGCGGCGCCGGCTCGGCGAACGCGATGCGGGAGATCGAGTCCGGTGAGTCGGTGCTCGAGGCGACGGTCATCTACCCGCACACGCAGGCTGCCGACGGCATCAAGCTCGCCCGCCTCGTGGCCCAGCAGAAGAACATGTCGGACCTGACCTCGCAGGGCGTCCCTCGGCGGATCGTGCTCGACGCCCCGGTGGTCACCGCCGACAACGTCGACCAGTTCATCGACAACGCGTTCGAGTCCTGATCCGCTGACCGGAGTCGCAGGGGAGCGGATTCCGCTCCCCTGCGACTCCACAACCCCGGGAGAGCCCCCAGACATGACCCCCTCCATCGGCGTCGGCCTCATCGGCTACGCCTTCATGGGCGCCGCGCACTCGCAGGCATTCCGCACCGCCCCGCACTTCTTCGACCTGCCGCTGCACCCCGAGCTCACCGTGCTGGTGGGCCGGGACAAGGCGCGCCTGGAGGCGGCCGCCGCCAAGCTCGGCTGGCAGGAGACCGAGACCGACTGGCGTCGCGTCCTGGAGCGGGACGACGTGCAGCTCGTCGACGTCTGCACCCCGGGTGACACGCACGCCGAGATCGCGATCGCCGCGCTCGAGGCGGGCAAGCACGTGCTCTGCGAGAAGCCGCTGGCCAACACCGTGGCCGAGGCCGAGGCGATGACCGAGGCGGCCGCCCGCGCCGCCGCCAAGGGCATCCGCTCGATGGTCGGCTTCACCTACCGCCGGGTGCCGGCGATCTCCTTCGCCCGTCAGCTGGTGGCCGAGGGACGCCTCGGCGAGATCCGGCACGTGCGCGCCCAGTACCTGCAGGACTGGATCGCCGACCCGGCCGCGCCGATGTCCTGGCGGCTGGACAAGGAGAAGGCCGGCTCGGGCGCGCTCGGCGACATCGGCGCGCACATCGTCGACATGACCCAGTTCATCACCGGGCAGTCGATCTCCGGCGTCAGCGGGATGCTCGAGACCTTCGTCAAGGAGCGGCCGCTGGCCGCCGAGGGCGGCGCGCTCGGCGGCGTCGGCGGCGAGGGCGTCGGCCAGGTCACCGTGGACGACGCCGCGGCCTTCCTCGCCCGGTTCGACGGCGGCGCGTTCGGCGTCTTCGAGGCCACCCGCTTCGCGACCGGCCGCAAGAACGCGATCCGCATCGAGATCAACGGCTCGGCCGGCAGCCTGGCGTTCGACTTCGAGGACATGAACGTCCTGCACTTCCACGACGCCACCGAGCCCGCCGAGACCGCCGGCTTCCGCCGGATCGTCGTCACCGAGCCGGGCCACCCCTACGTCGGCTCCTGGTGGCCGGCCGGTCACGGCCTCGGCTACGAGCACGGCTTCACCCACCAGGTGGTCGACCTGCTGACCGCCATCGCCAAGGGCGAGGACCCCACGCCGTCGTTCGCCGACGGCCTGCAGGTGCAGCGCGTGCTCGACGCGGTCGAGCGCAGCGCCTCGGCCGACTCGCTCTGGACCAGGATCTGAGAGGAACGTCCGATGCCCCGTCCCGTCACCCTGTTCACCGGCCAGTGGGCCGACCTGCCGTTCGAGGAGGTGGCCCGGCTCGCCTCCGAGTGGGGCTACGACGGCCTGGAGATCGCCTGCTGGGGCGACCACCTCGACGTGAAGCGCGCCGCGGAGGACGACTCGTACGTGCAGGAGCGCCTCGCGCTGCTCGACAAGTACGGCCTCAAGGTCTGGGCCATCTCCAACCACCTCAACGGCCAGGCCGTCTGCGACGACCCGATCGACGCGCGGCACCAGGACATCGTCCATCCGCGGGTGTGGGGCGACGGCGACCCCGAGGGCGTCCGGCAGCGGGCGGCCGAGGAGATGAAGCTGACCGCGCGCGCCGCCGCCAAGCTGGGCGTGAAGACCGTCGTCGGCTTCACCGGGTCGAAGATCTGGAAGGCCGTCGCGATGTTCCCGCCGGCCCCGGCCTCGATGATCGAGGACGGCTACGCCGACTTCGCCGCGCGGTGGAACCCGATCCTCGACGTCTTCGACGAGGTCGGCGTCCGCTTCGCGCACGAGGTGCACCCGTCGGAGATCGCCTACGACTACTGGACGACGGTTGCCACGATGGAGGCCATCGGCCACCGCGAGGCGTTCGGGCTGAACTGGGACCCGAGCCACTTCGTGTGGCAGGACCTCGACCCGGTCTCGTTCATCTGGGACTTCAAGGACCGGATCTACCACGTCGACTGCAAGGACGCGAAGCGCCAGGTGGGCAACGGCCGTAACGGCCGGCTGGGCTCGCACCTGCCGTGGGCCGACCCGCGGCGCGGCTGGGACTTCGTCTCCACCGGGCACGGCGACGTCCCGTGGGAGGCGTGCTTCCGGATGCTCAACACGATCGGCTACGACGGGCCGATCTCGGTGGAGTGGGAGGACGCCGGCATGGACCGCCTCGTCGGCGCCCCCGAGGCGCTGGCGTTCGTCCGCCGGCTGGCGTTCGACCCGCCGGCCGCCGCGTTCGACGCCGCCTTCTCCTCGAAGGGCTGAGCGGTCGGAGTGGATTCGTGGGCGGAACGCCCACGAATCCACTCCGTCAGCGGCGCCGGGCGGCCAGGGCGGCCAGGCCAGCGCCGCGAGCACGACCGTCCCGGCGATCTCCACCCAGAACGTCTCCCACCACAGCTCGGCCTGCGTCGACTCGACGAAGCCGAACAGCCCCACGGTGGTGGCCACGATCAGGGCGCCGAGGGAGCCGAGGGAGAACAGGGCGCCCAGGATCGCGGCCACGGGCAGCAGCCGCAGCGGTGCGATCAGCACCAGGAGCGCACCACCGACCCCGATGACCGACTGGAGCAGGAACGCCGGTCCGATGACGTCGATGTCGCGGTAGCCGTCCTGCCAGAGGTAGAGGTGGATCCCCGCGATCGCGAGCAGCAGCGCCGCGCCGAGGGCGCGGAGCAGCCACAGGCCGGCGGTCGAGCGCCGGCGCTCCTGCACCGACGACGTCCCGTTCATGTCACCGTCACCGTCGTCTCCATGCCCATACCGCGGTGATTGCCCACGGAGCAGTAGAAGACGTACTCGCCGGGCTCGAGCGTCACCGTGAACGTCGTCGTCTCGCCGGGCGGGATGACATCGCTCTGGGCGATGTCCTCGCCGTCCTGCTCGACACGGACGTCGTGGCTCGCGCCGCCGTCGTTGACGAACTCGATCTCGTACTCACCGGCGGCCAGTTCGGACTCGGCGAGGTCGAACTCGAAGTCCATACCGGTGACCGTGACGGTGCCGCCGCCCTCGTCGGCGGGCGCCGACGACGAGGACTCCGACGGGCTGTCCTCGGCGGCCGACGAGGTCGCCGAGGACGACGAGGTGGGCGATGCGGCGGTGTCGTCGCCGTCGTCGGACCCGCCGCACGCGCTCAGCGCGGCGAGCGCTGCGGCGAACACCAGGGCGGTGGACCGACGGCGGAGCAGGGGCGCAGATCGGGGCACGACGGATCTCCTCGCGACGGGGGTGGTCTTCTCCCTGCATACGTCCACCGGCCCCGTGCGGTTCAGCCCGAGCGCGGCCCGCTCAGCGCTTGGCGGCTCGCCGTGCCTCGCGTGCCGCCCCTCGGGACTGCTTCTCGGCCAGCTTCTCCGCCTTCTTCACCGTGACGCGTGGCTTGCGCTCGATGAAGCCGCGGGTGAGCAGGCCGATGCCGATGCCCACGAGCCAGCTGTCCTTCGCCAGGCTCAGCCCCTGCTCCGTCGGGGCGAGGCTGCCGGGCTTCCGCATGCCGGGCGTCTTCAGGTACAGGCCGAGCAGTCCGCCGGAGAAGCCGGTGAGCAGGGCGCCGGCCACGGCCGTGGGCACGAACGGGGTCAGCAGCGCGCCGCCGATGGCGATCTCCGCGGTCGACAGCCCCTTGACGAACTGATCGGGCGGCACCGACTTCAGGAACGGGTACGTGCCCGCGGCGAAGCCGTGCATGCCGGCGGCGGCCTCGGCGGGGACGTCCCGCTTGCCGAGGCCGCTGTTGAGGATGAAGGCACCGGCCGAGATGCGCGGTGCGATCTCGGGCAGGGTGATGGGCAGACCCAGCATGGAAACCTCGCTCGACGGGAGAGGGCCGGCGCGCGGCTCGCACCGTGCGCCGACCCTCCTGCCCAGCTGTCGCGAGGTCAACCGCGTCAGCGGCCCCGGCGGCCTCGACCCGAGAACGACGCCGCCGAGTGCGACCCGGCGCGCGCGGCGAGCTCGGCGCGGGTGCGCGCCGGACCGGCCGGCTTCGCCGTCCGCCCGGACGACGTTCCGCCGGACCCGGTGCTCTTGGCCGACGTGCCGGCCTTGGCCGAGCCGCCGCCGGAACCGCCGCGGCGGCGACGGCCGGAGCCGGACGACTGCTGCTGCTGCGGCGCGGGGGCCGGAGCGGGCTCCACGAAGGGCGCCGCCGGACCGGCGAGCTCCTCCAGCAGCTGCGCACCCGGCTGGACCGGCGTCACGGTCGGGGAGATGCCGGCCTGGCGGGCCAGGGTGCGTACCTCGCCGGTCTGGTCGGGCGTGACCACGGTGACCACGGTGCCGCCGGCGCCGGCGCGAGCGGTGCGGCCCGAGCGGTGCAGGTAGGCCTTGTGCTCGGTCGGCGGGTCGACGTGCACGACCAGCGCCACGTCGTCGACGTGGATGCCGCGGGCGGCGATGTCGGTCGCGCACATCACCCGGGTGGTGCCGTTGCTGAACGCCTCGAGGTTGCGCTCGCGGGCGTTCTGGCTGAGGTTGCCGTGCAGGTCGACGGCGGGGATGCCGGCCGCGGTGAGCTGGCGGGCCAGCTTCTTGGCCTGGTGCTTGGTGCGGGTGAACAGCACGCTGCGGCCCATCCCGCCGGCCAGCTGCCGGACGACCTCGGCCTTGTCGCCGTTGGTCACGTGCAGGACGTGGTGGGTCATGGTCGACACCGGCGCCACGGCCGGGTCGACGCTGTGCGTGACCGGGTTGGTGAGGTACCGGCGGACGAGGACGTCGACGCCGTTGTCCAGCGTGGCCGAGAACAGCAACCGCTGACCGACCTTCGGCGTCCGGTCCATCAGCCGCTTGACGCCGGGCAGGAAGCCCAGGTCGGCCATGTGGTCGGCCTCGTCGAGGATGGTGACCTCGACCGCGCCGAGGTCGGCGTGGCCCTGACCGATGAGGTCCTCGAGCCGGCCCGGGCAGGCGATGACGATGTCGACGCCGCGGGACAGCGCCTGCACCTGCGGGTTCTGGCCGACGCCGCCGAAGATCGTCGTGGTGCTCAGGCCCAGCGCGCGGGCCAGCGGGTCCACGACCGCGGCGACCTGGTTGGCCAGCTCGCGGGTCGGCACCACGATCAGGCCGCGCGGGCGGCGGGCCTGCCGACGGCTGTCGGAGGCGGAGAGCCGCGCGACGAGCGGCAGCGCGAAGGCGAGGGTCTTGCCCGAGCCGGTGCGGCCGCGGCCGAGCACGTCACGGCCGCCGAGGCTGTCGGGCAGCGTGGCGACCTGGATGGGGAAGGGCGCGGTGATGCCGCTGCCGGAGAGGACCTCGACGAGCGGGGCCGGGACCCCGAGCGCGTCGAACGTGGTGTCGGTCGGCAGAACCGTGGGGGCGTCGCCGGTCGGCACGACCGGCGGCTGCGGGGCCGCCGCGGGAGCGGCGGAGTCGGGAGTGGTGGCGGCGGGGCGGCCGCGACCGCGGCTGCCGCGGCGGCGGGGCCGCTCGGAGCCGGCGCTGAACGGGTTGGAGCCAGGGGGCGTCATACGTCCTCGAGAAGTCTCGGTGGCTGCCATCGCGAACCGGCGGGCGCCGTCGACCTGCAGGGAGCAGGCGGGCGCCGTCGCGGTCGGCGACGTCGGCAGCCGGGCGCGCCGCGGTGGCGCTGCCTCGGCCCGACGTCGCTCCGTGTGCCCGGACGGGCACCGGACGGCGCCGGTACCTCTACTCAACCAGAGTGCGCCGGTATCCGTACCGCGGCGCGGGGAGTCGATCGTCACATCGGGGTGTGGCGGGATCGCTGCGGTCCGTGTCGGTCCGGCCACTCGTCCGGACGTTCGCCGTCCGTCATGCTCTCCGGTCGTGACCGTCCTCGACCGCGCCCGCCCGGCCACGTCCCGGCGGATCCACCCCGCCTGGTGGGTCGCGGCCGTGACCTTCCTGGCGTTGGTCGGCGCCGCGGCCTTCCGCGCGGTGCCCGGTGTGCTGATCGACCCGCTCCGCGAGGAGTTCGGCTGGTCGGTGTCGACCATCTCGGCCGCGGTGGCGGTCAACATGGCGCTCTACGGGCTGACCGCCCCGTTCGCGGCGGCGCTGATGGAGCGGTTCGGCATCCGCCGCGTGGTCGTCTGCGCACTCCTGCTGACCGCGCTCGGCAGCGGGCTCACCGTCTTCATGACGGCGAGCTGGCAGCTGGTGCTGCTGTGGGGCGTGCTGGTGGGCCTGGGCACCGGGTCGATGGCGCTGTCGCTGGTCGCCACGGTGACCGGTCGGTGGTTCGTGGCCCGGCGGGGGCTGGTGTCGGGCATCCTCACGGCCGGCAGCGCGACCGGTCAGCTCGTCTTCCTGCCGCTGGTCGCCGTCGTGGACGCGCAGTGGGGATGGCGCGCGGCGTCGCTCGGCACCACCGCGGCCGCGCTCGCCGTCGTCCCGTTGGTGGCCTGGCTGCTGCGCGACCGGCCGCGGGACGTCGGCGCCGTGCCCTACGGCGGCACCGCCGAGGACGACGCCGAACCGGTGCGCTCGGGCGCGGCCCGTGCCGCCGTCCGCGGTCTGGTCGAGGGCTCCCGCTCGCGCACCTTCTGGCTGCTGGCCGGCGGCTTCCTGATCTGCGGCCTGTCGACCAACGGGCTGGTCCAGCCGCACTTCATCCCGGCCGCGCACGACCACGGCATGCCGGTGACCACGGCGGCCGGGCTGCTCGCCGTCGTCGGCATCTTCGACATCGCCGGCACGGTGCTGTCCGGCTGGCTGACCGACCGGTACGACCCGCGGGTGCTGCTGCTGGCCTACTACGGACTGCGCGGCCTGTCGCTGTTCGGGCTGCCGGTCCTCTTCGGGCCGGACCTGCACATCAGCATGGTCGCCTTCATCGTCTTCTACGGCCTGGACTGGGTGGCCACCGTGCCGCCGACCCTCGCGCTGTGCCGCGCGCACTTCGGGGCGCGGGCGCCGGTGGTCTTCGGCTGGGTGTTCGCCGCCCACCAGGTCGGGTCGGCGATCGCCGCGTTCGGCGGCGGCGTGATCCGTGACGTCACCGGCTCCTACGACCTGGCCTGGCTGCTGGCCGGCGGGCTGTGCATGGCGGCCGCGGTCATGTCGATCTCCATCCGGCGCCGTCCGACCGGCGGCGGTCAGCCGGGGTCGGGGATCGCCCCGTCCCGGGCCAGTGTCGCGACATCGACCGGCACGGTGTCCGGGTAGAGCAGGCCGGTGCCGGTGTTGAGCACGACGACGTCCTCGCTGCCGGCGAGCCAGCCCGACTCGCGCAACTGCCCGACGGCGGCGAAGCAGGCTGCCCCCTCCGGGCAGACCCAGGTGCCCTCGTCGCGGGCGAGCTGCCGCTGCGCGGCCAGCAGCGCGTCGTCGGTGACGGCGATCGCGGTGCCGCCGGTGGACCGCACGGCGTCGAGCACGA
Organism: uncultured Actinomycetota bacterium; assembly: GCA_963777095.1. Taxonomy (GTDB): domain Bacteria; phylum Actinomycetota; class Actinomycetes; order Mycobacteriales; family Geodermatophilaceae; genus CAVZOY01. Next base: position 326,940 of record CAVZOY010000002.1, on the reverse strand, counting down.
GGAAGTCGCCGAGCGCCTTGGGCACCGTGATGCCGAAGGCGACGGTGTGCGGGTCGGCCGGCGCCGTGCTCTCGTCCAGCCCCGCCTCGAACGCGTCGACGATCGGGGCGCAGCCGGCGGCCTGGACGGCGACCAGACGGGGCAGGTCGCCGGTGATCCAGCCCAGCTCGCGCAGCTCCAGCAGCGCCTTGTGGATGGCGATGATCCCGACCCCGCCGCCGGTCGGGTAGAGGATCACGTCGGGGCAGCGCCACCCCAGCTGCTCGGCGATCTCGTAGCCCATCGTCTTCTTGCCCTCGATGCGGTACGGCTCGCGCAGGGTCGAGGTGTCCTGGTAGCCGGGGCGGCTCGCGACGGCCTGCTTGATCAGCGCGCCGGCGTCGCCGATGAGCCCGTCGACCAGATAGAGCTCGGCGCCGGTCACCACGCACTCCCGGCGGGTGATCTCCGGCGCGTCGACCGGCATCGCGATCAGCGCGTCGAGCCCCGCCCGCGCCGCGTAGGCGGCCCACGCCGCGCCGGCGTTGCCGTTCGTGGGCATCGCGATGCCCGTGACGCCCAGCTCGGCGGCCCGCGAGACGCCGACGGCCGCCCCCCGGGCCTTGAACGCTCCGGTGGGCACCAGGCCCTCGTCCTTCATCCGCAGGTTCGGGACGCCGAGCCGGGCACCGTGCCGCGGCAGGTCGAGCAGCGGCGTCATGCCCTCGCCCAGGCTCACCACCCGCGCCGGATCCCGCACCGGCAGCAGCTCGTGGTACCGCCACAGGTCGGGAGCCCGGGAGGCGATCTCGTCGCGGGTGACGGTCACCCGGTCGAGGTCGTACCGGGCCAGCAGCGGGGCGCCAGCGGAGAGGTGCCCTGGACGACGTCGGCGTCGTGGGCGGAGCCGTCCCGGGAGCACTCCAGGTGGGACAGGGAGGAGAAGGCCACCCGACGAGTCGACCGGAGCGACCGGGGGTCGTCAAACCAGGGGTGGGCTCGAGAAGGCCGCGGCCGCGCGGGCGCCGGCGCGGGACAGCGGTCGGGTGAGCGCCAGCGAGACCAGGATCGACGTTCCGGCGAGGAGGACGACGGCGGTGGCGGGGGAGAGCAGGTCGGCGAGCAGCCCCGCGGTCGCGGCGCAGATGCCCTGCAGCGTCATGCGGACCGAGGACTCGCCGCCGAGCACCTGTCCCCGCAGCCCGGTCGGGGTGAGCGTCACGAGCCACTCCTGCTGCGCCAGCGTCGCCGCGTAGCCGACGGAGGCGACCGCGGCGACGGCGACGGCGAGCGGCACTCCCGGCTGGACCGCGAAGAGCAGGTACGGGGCGGCCAGCAGGTAGCGCAGCGGCGTGCTGGCCCGACGACGTCCGGCCGGGGTCAGCGCGCGCCCCACGAGCAGGTCGCCGGCCATCATCCCGGCGGCCGCACCGGCGAGCAGCCACCCCGCGGACTCGCCGGCGTAGGGCACGAACAGCGCCTCGCAGCCGACCACCAGGCCGTTGGGCACGCTCAGCGCCAGCAGCAGCGCGCGGGTGTCGCGGTCGGCGAGCAGCAGACGGTTCGCGCGGAGCGTCTCGCGCACCCCGACGCGGGCGGAGCGCCGAGGCGGGCGCTCGGCCACGCCGCGGCGGAGCACCGGCACGGCGGCAGCCGAGAGCAGCGCGGCGAGGACGAAGACCTGCGGGGCGTCGAGCACCACCAGCAGCACCCCGCCGGCAGCGAACCCGACGATCTGGAAGGCGCCCACCGCGACGTTCATCGTCGAGCGGGCCAGTGCGTAGCCGTCGTGCGGCACCACGTCGCTGAGCAGCCCCCAGCGCACTCCGCTGCCGATGCTCGTCACGTACGCGGCGCCCAGCACGAGCGCCAGGCGGGCCGGAGTGCCCAGCGGGAGCGTCGCCTGGAGCGCCAGGACCGCGGTGGAGACCAGTCCGACGGTGGTGAGCGCCCGCCGCGGCGGGCTCGCGTCGGCCGCCGACATGAGGGTCGTGGCGCCCACCACCTGAGCGACCGAGGGGCCGAACATCGCGAGTGCGGCCAGCAGCGCGGAACCGGTCTCGGCGTGCACCACCGTCGCCAGCGCGAGGCCCGACATCGTCATCGCGGCGGTGGTCAGCGCGCTGCTCGTCCACAGCGCGCGGAACTCCCGCACGGCGAACAGATCGCGGTAGGTCCTCATGGGGAAACCGTCGTCGCACCGCCGTCCTGACCACGAGCTTTTCGGCTACCGTCGAAACGTGGGTGAGCTGATCGTCGACGCCGACGTCCTGGCGCGCACCCGCTTCGGCACGTCGCAGCTGGCGGAGACGCTCGCCGGGCTGCAGATGCTGTGGGCGGCGCAGGTGCAGCCGTGGCACCTGGACTGGCAGCGCACCCACCGGCCGGCGTTCCGCGCCCGGCTGGCCGAGGACCCGGTGGGGGAGGCGCTGCTCCGCGCCGCCTTCGGCCGCACCTGGACGGCGGACTTCCTGACCGTGCCGCCGCAGGCGCCGGACCTGACCCTCGACGAGGAGCTGGCCTACCTCGAGTCGCTCGACGACGCGCGGATCCGTGCCGACCTGGAGTTCGTGTCCGGGCCGCTCCCCGCCGAGCTCGGTGCTCCCGGGCTGGCCGGCACCGCGGCAGAGCTGCTCCGGTGGACGTGGGCGACGACGATCCGGCCCGAGTGGCCGCGCCGGCGGCGGGTGCTGCACGCCGACGTGCTCGCCCGCACGGCGCGGCTGTCCACCGAGGGGTGGTCGGGCGTGCTGGACGGGCTGGCGTCCGGCGTCCGCTGGCTCGACAACGGCCGGCTGCAGGTCAATCCGCAGCCGTACCCGCCGCGCGACATCCGCGGCTGCGACCTGATGCTCATCGCCGCGCACAGCCGGGGCAGCTCGCTGAGCTGGCACCTGCCGGACCGGTACGCGCTGGTCTACCCGGTCATGGGGGTGTTCGCGGGTGCTCCCCGGCCGCTGCCGGAGCCGCTCGTGCGGCTGCTCGGCCGCACCCGCGCGCGGATCCTCACCCGCCTCGGGTCACCGGCGGGAACCAGCACGCTGGCCGCCGAGCTCGAGCTGCCGATCGGCAGCGTCGGAGGACATCTGCGGGTGCTGCTCGACGCCGGGTTGCTCGAGCGCCGCCGCGCCGGCCGCGAGGTGCTCTACCGCTGGAGCGACGCCGGCTCGGCCCTGGCCAGCGCCTCCGGCGCGCCTGACTACGCGCCGTCGAGGGCCGCGAGGAGGCGGTCGAGCAGCGGCACCTGGCCCTTCACCAGCTTCGTGCGCGCGACGTCGACCGGCACCCAGGCCGCGCGGTCGATCTCCGGGAACTCCTGCACCCGCCCCGACCGCGGCGGCCACTCGAGCTCGAACGTGTTGCTCGTCGTCGCGTCGGCGTCCAGGTCGCCCTCGGCGGCCCAGACGGTGAGCACCTTGCCGCCGGACTGCCGCACCGCACCGAGCGGCACGAAGTCGGCCGCCGGCACCGGCGAGCCCATCTCCTCCTCGAACTCGCGCAGCGCCACCGCGAACGGGTCCTCGTCGGGGCCGTGCTCGCCCTTGGGGATCGACCAGGCCGCGTCGTCCTTGCGCGCCCAGAACGGCCCGCCCATGTGCCCGATCAGCACCTCGGTCCCGGCCGGCCCGCGGCGGTGCAGCAGGATCGCCCGCGCTGGTCCTCGGCATGCGCCCATTCTGCCGAGTCCGGGAGCTGAATCGGGTGCTCGGCGTCACCGTGATGTAACGAGATCCGGACCTGCGAGCATCGTCGGCCGCGCGCGATTCTTCGGCAGATCCGCGATTCAGACACGGGCGAAAGTCCCTTGACGGCGCGTCCCGGCACCCCGAGGCTTCCTCTGGGCGTCGGGGGGACCCGGACCAGGAAGCGAGCCGCTCACCCTGAGTCAGGGGAAGAAGGTCGCGATGCTCCGAACCGACGGGCCCGACGGCGTCCTGCCGGCCCGCGCCCACCCTGCCGGCCACGTGGGCCCCCGAGCCGCCCCGCTCTGCCGGTACTACAGGGCTCACCACTCTGCGATCACGACATGCGTGAACGGCCCGGGGTTGCGTCAGCGTAACTCCGTGCGCTCTTCGCGGGCGCGCGTCCAGACGGACCCGCCCGTTCGGGGGACTCGCCGCGACGTGCCGGTGCACGGCACCGCGGCCACGAGCCACATCGGAAAGGCACGACATGAAGCGACTGTTGTTCGTACTCGCGTCAGCACTTCTGGCGTTCTTCGTCACCTCGACCACGGCACAGGCCGCCATCGTGACGACGGTCGACTTCGAGCAACGCCCCGTCCGGCACGCACCTCGCGAACCGCTCGGCGACGCCGACCTGCACCGTCAACGCAGACCTCAGCGTCGACTGCAACGCGTACACGCTCGGCGGCGTCGGCAACACCAACGCCGACGCTGCTGCTGACCGCCAGCTACTCGGCGATCGTCGACTGCTACAACCCGGGCGCCAACCGAACAACCCGATCGAGTCGCACGAGACGTCGTTCGCCGACAGCGACGCGGCGACTCTGACCCCGTCGCGGAACGGGCAGCTGAGGGTCGGAGCCCGCGACGGTCTCGCCGGAGACCGGGCTCGACGACGCGTCCTGCCCGAACCCGAACTGGGACCCGCAGATCCGTGAGGGCAGCCTGACGCTGGAGAGCTTCAGCTACTCGCTGACCTTCGCAGGGTTCGACGAGCCCGGCTGTCCTCATCACCGGCCCGTGATCGGAACGGAAGGCCGCTAGAACCGGAGAGCCGGGGCCCACGGGCCCCGGCTCTTCCCGTGTCCGGGCTCAGCCGGCGGCGGCGAGCTCCGGATCGACCGTCCGGCCGCTGATCAGGTCGGCCGCCCGCTCGGCGATCATGATCGTCGGCGCGTTGGTGTTGCCGCGGATGAGCGTCGGCATGACCGACGCGTCGACCACCCGCAGCCCCTCGATCCCGCGCACCCGCAGCTGCGGGTCGACGACGGCGAGGTCGTCGGTTCCCATCCGGCAGGACGACACCGGGTGGTAGAGCGACTCGAGGGTCTGCCGCACGCTGCGCCGCAGCTCGTCGGGCCGGTGCACCGTGCCGCCCGGGGAGAACTCGTCGGCGAGCACGCCGGCCAGCGGTCCTCCTGCGGCGATCTCGCGGGCCTTCTCGACGCCGCTGACCAGGGCGTCGACGTCCCGTGGCTCGGTGAGGTAGCCGGCGTCGATGGCCGGCGCCCAACCCGGGTCGGCCGAGCGCAGTCGCACCGACCCCCGCGAGGCGACGTGCACGAGGACGGCGCAGGCGGTGAAGGCGTCGACGTCCGGGTCGACCTCCGCCTGCCGCCAGAACTTCGCGGGGACGAAGTGGTACTGCAGGTCGACCTCGGCCAGGTCGGGCGACGAGCGGGTGAACAGACCCGACTCGGCGATGTTGGAGGTGAGCATCCCGCGGCGGGCGCCGAACCACTGCGCGTAGCCCGACGGCGACTCGGCCCGGAACAGCGACTTCCCCGACCGCACGTTCCAGATGACCGGCACCAGCGGATGGTCCTGCAGGCCCTCGCCGACACCGGGCAGGTCGTGGACGACGTCGACCCCGACCGACCGCAGGTGCTCGGCCGGACCGATGCCCGAGAGCATCAGCAGCTGAGGCGAGTTGATCGCGCCGCCGGAGAGCACGACCTCGCGGGTGGCCCGGACGGTGTGCACGCGCCCGTCCTGCCGGTACTCGACGCCGGTCGCCCGGCCGCCCTCGACCAGCACGCGGGTGGTGAGCGCACCGGTGCGCACGTCGAGGTTGGGCCGGCCCTCGGCGGGGTGCAGGTAGGCATCGGCGGCCGACCAGCGCCGTCCGCGCTTCTGCGTCACCTGGTACTGGCCGACGCCCTCCTGGGTCGGGCCGTTGAAGTCGTCGTTGCGGGGGTAGCCGGCGGCGACCGCCGACTCGACGACCGCCTTCGTCCATGGGTGCGGGGAGCGCAGGTCCTCGACCCGCAGCGGCCCGCCCACGCTGTGGAACCGGTCGGAACCGCGGGCGTTGTCCTCCGTGCGCAGGAACAGTGGCAGCACGTGCTCGTAGGACCAGGTGGGGTCGCCGGTGAGCTTCGCCCACTCGTCGTAGTCGGCGGCCGCCCCGCGGATGTAGATCATCGCGTTGATCGACGAGGAGCCGCCGAGCAGCTTGCCCCGCGGCCAGAACAGCCGCCGGCCGTCGAGGCCCGGCTGCGGCTCGGTCGTGTAGTTCCAGTCGCGCCGGGTGCGGAACACCTTGTACATCGCGGCCGGGATCCGGACCTCGAGCAGGTCGTCCGAGCCGCCGGCCTCGAGCAGCAGCACGCGCAGCGACGGGTCCTCGGTGAGCCGTCCGGCCAGCGCGCAGCCGGCCGAGCCGGCGCCCACCACGACGACGTCGAACTCGTCCGACCCATCCACCCGACCCGACCCGCCCCTACTCACCGGTGCCGCCCGTGCACCAGGCCCATCACCCGGGCGACGGCGTCGAAGGCCGTGGCCGGCCGGGTGAAGCTCGACAGATCGACCGGCAGGGGAAAGCGCTGCCGGGTGATCGACTTGGCGCGGGTGAACTCCTTGAGCCCGTCCTCGCCGTGGATCCGGCCGAAGCCGCTCTCGCCGACGCCGCCGAAGGGCAGCGCCGGCACCGAGGCGAAGGTGAGCACCGAGTTGATCGACGTCATCCCGCTCCGCAGCCGGCGTGCCAGGCCCATCGCCCGCTCCTTGCTGCCGGAGTAGACGGAGCCGGCCAGCCCGTGGACCGACGCGTTGGCCAGGCGGAGCCCCTCCTCGGCGTCGCGCACCTTGGTGATGGTCAGCGTCGGCCCGAAGGTCTCCTCGCGGACGGCGTCCGAGTGCTCGGGGACGTCGACGAGAACGGTCGGGGCCACCCAGACCGCGCCGGCGGCGTCGGTGTCCACGCTGCCGCCGGTGAGCGCCCGGCCGCCGTGCTCCCGCGCGTCGTCCAGGTGCCGGCGGACGACGTCGCCCTGCGAGGCCATCGTCATGGGGCCGTACGAGGCGCTCTCGTCCGAGCCGGGGCGCAGCTTCTCGGCCAGCGACCTGGCCTCGGCGACGAACCGGTCGAAGACCTTCTCGGCCACGTACACCCGCTCGATGCCGATGCAGGTCTGCCCGGCGTTGCTCATCGCGCCCCAGACGGCGCCGTCGGCGGCGGAGACGACGTCGGCGTCCTCGTCGACGATCATCGCGTCCTTGCCGCCGAGCTCCAGGAGCACCGGGGTGAGCGTCTCGGCGCAGGCGGCCATGACCCTGCGCCCGGTGGGGGCCGAGCCGGTGAAGGCCAGCTTGTCGACGGGGACGCGGCACAGCGCGGCGCCGGTGTCGCCGAAGCCGGTGACGACCTGGAAGGCGTCGGCGGCATCGGGGACGGCCGCCCGCCACGAGGCGGCCAGCCAGGCGCCGATCGCGGGCGTGTGCTCCGACGGCTTGAAGACGACGGCGTTGCCCGCGGCCAGCGCGTAGGCGATCGAGCCCATCGGCGTGAAGACGGGGTAGTTCCACGGCCCGATGACGCCGACGACGCCCATCGGCTGGTACTCGACGTACGCGGCGTGGTTGGCGGCGAGCATCCCGGCATGCACCGTGCGCAGGCCGAGCACCTTCTTCGCGTGCGCGCCGGCCCAGGCCAGGTGGTCGACGGCGAGGGTGATCTCGAGCAGCGCGTCGCCGTGCGGCTTGCCGTTCTCGCGGTGCACCAGGTCGGCCAGCTCGTGCATGCGCCGGGCCAGGTAGCCGCGCCACGCGGCCAGCCTCGTCCTGCGCCCGTCGAAGCCGAGGTCGCGCCAGTGCTCGGCGGCCTCCCGTGCCCTCTTCACGGTGCTGGCCACGGCCTCCGCGTCGTGCACCGGGAAGACACCGACCACGGCGCCGGTGGCCGGGTCCTTCGACTCGAAGGTCTCGGGCATGGCGAGATGTTACTCACGCGTAGCCTGCCGTCGCCCGACGTGGTCAGGCCGTCGGGTCCAGCGCCTCGCGGTCGCTCTCCAGGAGGTCCGCGGCCGCGACCACGACGTTCGGATCCGGCTCGCCGACCATGCGGTCGTCCTTGTCCTGGTACGGCAGGCGGTGCAGCACGACGCGCAGTGCCTCGAGACGGGCCCGCTTCTTGTCGTTGCTCTTGATCACGGTCCACGGCGCGTGCTCGGTGTCCGTGGCGGCGAACATCGCCTCCTTCGCCGCGGTGTAGTCGTCCCACCGGTCCAGCGAGGCGAGGTCGGTGGGGGACAGCTTCCACTGCCGCACGGGGTCGATCTGCCGGACGATGAAGCGGGTGCGCTGCTCGCGGCGGGACACCGAGAACCAGAACTTGATCAGGTGGACGCCGCTGTTGACCAGCATCCGCTCGAACTCGGGCACCGCGCGCATGAACTCCAGGTACTCGTCCTCGGTGCAGTAGTCCATGACCCGTTCGACGCCGGCGCGGTTGTACCAGGACCGGTCGAAGAACACGATCTCGCCGCCGGCCGGCAGGTGCTCCGCGTAGCGCTGGAAGTACCACTGCGTCTGCTCGCGCTCGGACGGCTTCTCCAGGGCCACGATGCGGGCGCCGCGCGGGTTCAGGTGCTCGGTGAACCGCTTGATCGTCCCGCCCTTGCCGGCCGCGTCCCGGCCCTCGAACAGGATGGCCACCTTGCGGCCCTCCGCCTTGACCCAGTGCTGCAGGCGCAGCAGCTGGATCTGCAGCCGGCGCTTCTCGATCTCGTACTCCCGGCGCTCCATGCGCTCGGCGTACGGATAGCCCTCGCGCCAGGTGTCCAGCCGCTTGTCGTCGGGCCCGTACAGCTCCCGGTCGTCGTCCCAGTCCTCGTCGGAGTGCTCGTCGGGGAGCTCGTTGAGGTGGTACTTCGACAGGTCCAGGACGGAGGCCAGGGGCGGCTTGGTGGTGCTCACATCGGGAGTCCGTGCCCTCGAGCGATGAACGGCACACCCGCGCTGCCACGATGGCGCCCGTGACCGACCCCTCCGGCGACGACCCGTTCGCCACCGCGGCGATCCGCCGGCGGGTGCTCGAGGCGTGGACCGCCTCCCCGGCCCGCTTCCGCGAGGACGCCAACGCCGAGGAGGACCTGGTCCGCGGCGGGTACCGCGACCGGCTCCTGGTCGAGCTCGCGCAGAACGCCGCGGACGCCGCCGTCCGCGCGGGCGAGCCGGGACGGCTGCGGTTGACGCTCGAGGACGACGTCCTGCGCGCGGAGAACACCGGTGCGCCGCTGACCGCGAACGGCGTCCAGGCGCTCGCCACCCTCCGCGCCTCGGCCAAGCGCGACGAGCCGGCGACGGTCGGCCGGTTCGGCGTCGGCTTCGCCGCGGTGCTGGCGGTGAGCGACGAGCCGGTCGTGCTGTCGGCGTCCGGCGGGGTGCGGTTCAGCGCGTCGGACACCCGCACCGAGGTGGCGGGGATCGGCTCGCTCGCCGGTGAGCTGGCCCGCCGGGACGGCGCGGTGCCGGTGCTGCGGCTGCCCTGGCCCGTCCGGGGCGACGTGCGGGAGGGCGTCGCGACCGAGGTCGTGCTGCCGCTGCGCGAGGGGACTCGCGCAGCCGTCTCCGAGGCCCTGGAGTCGCTGACCCCCGAGCTCCTCCTGGCCCTCGACGGCCTGGCGGTCGTCGAGATCGCCGTCGACGGCGCCGTCCGCGCCCTCCGGCGCGAGGAGCTGTCGAAGCGGACCGTCCTCCTCGTCGACGACGGCACGGCGACGACGTGGCAGGTGGCCCGACGGTCCGGCGAGCTGCCCGCCGAGCTCGTCGCCGACCGCCCGGTCGAGGAGCGCGAGCGACGCGGCTGGACGCTCACCTGGGCGGTTCCGCTCGACGACGACGGCCGCCCGCGGCCGCTCCCGGTGCCGCAGTCCGTGCACGCGCCGACCCCGAGCGACGAGCCGCTGTCGCTGCCGGTGCGGCTGATCGCGCCGTTCCCCCTCGGCCCCGACCGGCGGCACGTGCTGCCCGGCCCGGTCACCGACGCGCTGGTCGAGGAGGCCGCCGCCACCTACGCCGAGCTGCTCGACGGGCTGCCGGACGACCCGTCGGTGCTGGCACTGGTCCCGCGCATCGGCCTGGCCGGCGCCGAGCTCGACGCGGCCCTCGGGACGGCGGTGCTCGACCGGCTGCGGACGACGCCGTGGCTGCCGGGGGAGCTGCTGCCCGAGCGGGCGGCCGTGCTGGAGGTCGGCGACGACCGGCTCGTCGCCGCCCTGACCGGTGTCGTCCCGGGGCTGCTGCCCGCGGAGTGGTCGGCGGCCTCCGGACGGCCGGCGCTTACCGCGCTCGGCGTACGGCGGCTGTCGACCGCGGACGTCGTCGAGGCGGTGCGCGGCGTCGACCGTCCGCCGTCGTGGTGGGCGGGGCTCTACGCCGCCCTGGACGCCGCCGACCGCGAGGAGCTGGGCGGCCTGCCGGTGCCGCTCGCCGACGGGCGCACCGCGCAGGGCCCGGGAGGGGTGCTGCTGCCCGACCCGGACCTGCCCGTCGAGCGGCTGGGCCCGCTGCACCTCCGGCTGGCGCACCCCGACGCGGTCGCGGTCCCCGGCGCCCGACGGGTGCTCGAGCGGCTCGGCGCCCGCCCGGCGAGCGCGGCGGCGGTGCTCGCCGACGACGCGGTGCGGGCCGCCGTCGAGGGCTCGATGGACGCGCTCGACGAGCTGGATGCCGCGCCGCCGGGGAATCTCGCCGCGGCCGTGCTGGCGCTGGTGTCGGCCGCCGGCGTGCGGCCGGGGGAGCTGCCGTGGCTGGCCGAGCTCGCGCTGCCCGACGCCGACGGCGGATGGGCGCCGGCCGGCGAGCTGGTGCTGCCCGGGTCGCCGCTGGCCGAGGTGCTGGCGCCCGACGCCCTCGGCGTGCTCGACGCGCACAGCCCGCTCGCCGCCGACCGCGACGCGCTGCGCGCCGTCGGAGTGCTGGAGACCTTCGCGCTCGTCCGCGCCGACGACCCGGACGACCTCGACGTCGACGGGGCCGCCGAGTGGGCCGACGCGGTGGTGGACCGGCTGCCGGCCGACGCCCCGCCGCCGCGGTGGCCCGAGCTCGTCGCCGTCCGGGACCTGGAACTGGTCGTGGACTGGCCGCGGGCGCTGCCGCTGCTGGCCGCGCTGCCGGCCGAGGCCCGGGACGACGTCGGAGTCGGCGGCGTGCGGGCACCGGGCTATCTGCGCTGGTGGCTGCGCACGCACCCGGTGCTCGGCGGCCGGCGTCCCGACCGGCTGCGGTCCCCGGACGGCACGGAGTTACAGGGACTGTACGAACCGGCCGAGGCGCCCGACGACGTCCTCGACCTGCTGGCGCCTCCGGCGTCGATCGCCGACGTCCTGGCCGACGTCGACGGCGCCCTCGACCTGCTGGACCGGCTCGGCGACCCGGCGCTGCGGGTGCGCCCGGAGGTGCTGCGCACCGTGTACGCGCAGCTCGCGACCGCTCTCGACGGGGTGGACGCCGACCCGCCGGACGCGGTGCGAGTGGGCCCGGACCGCGTCGCCGACGACGCCGTCGTCCTGGACCTGCCGTGGTTGCAGCCACTGGTCGATCGGCCGCAGGTGCCCGCCGGAGGCGCCCCCGGCCCCGTGGCCGACCTGCTCGACCTGCCGCTGGCCGGCGAGGTCGTGGCGGCGGCCGTGGACAGCCGGCCGGCGCGGGTGGCCGCCTGGGCCGACCTGCCCGGCGCGACCCTGGCCGCCGCACGACTCGGCATCGAGCGGCTGGACGGCGAGGTCGCCGTGCACGAGCCGCTCGTCGTCGGCGGCCGCGCGGTGGCCTGGTGGGCGGACGGCGGCAGCCCGGCGGTCGACGGGAGCGCAGCGGCCCTCGGCCGCGCGCTGGCCTGGGCGCACGGCGCGTGGCACCTCCGGCAGGCGCTGGCCGAGGCGTTCGCCGAGCCCGGCCGTGCGGAAGAGCTGGCCGCGGAGGACGGCGTGGGGGACCGGTAGCCCGCTCAGCGGGCCTCCTTCTTCGCCCTGCCCTCCTGGTAGGCCTCGAACCGGGCGCGGTCCTTGGCGCGGGCGTCCGCGTTGCGCTCCCACTTCTCCCTGCGCCGCTGCGCGCGGGTCTTCTCGCGCTCCTCGAAGCTCGGGTGCTTCTCCCAGTCGGCGGACAGGCCCGCCACGGCGACCACGGTCAGGCTGCCGATCAGGACGGCCGCGGCGAGCACCGGGCTGAGCGTCAGGAACGCCAGCAGCGACACGGCGAGGGCGGCAGCCAGGGCAGGGAAGAGGAGGCGCTTCGGCACGGAGACGAGTATCCGTCGTCCCGTGGAGCGGGGTGTGACGACCTCGATCACGAAGGGTCATGGACCTTGCCCTCAGGGTCTTCGGTCCCTACTGTCAGTCATGCGGTTCAACATCCAGCCGTACCGCTTCGTCGGGAGAAAAGCACCGCCCGCCTGGTACAGCACCGGCTGAGAGGCACGACATGACCGCCACATCTCTCGACTCCGGAGACACCGAACTCCTCACCGTCGAGGTCACCGGAGACACCCCCACCGCCCGTCTCACCGTGTCCGGTGAGATCGACTCGTCGTCCGCTCCGGCCCTGCGCGCCCGCCTCGACGAGGTCCTCGACAGGGGCGCTACCGAGCTGACGGTCGACCTGACCGGCGTCTCCTTCCTCGACTCGGCCGGTCTGTGCGTGCTGGCCGCGGCGCACCGCCGCGCCGTGCGCACCGACGTCCACCTGCGGGTGCTGGCGTCCTCCCGCGCGGTCATCCGGCCGATGCAGATCACCGGCCTGTACGACCTCCTCGACGTCGTCGCCCAGGAGTCCGGCGCCGCCTGACCTCCCGGTTCCCGGGCGCGCGAGCGTCCGGGGGAGACTGGGCCCGGCGATCCGGCGCGGGGTCGGGTCCGGGAGGCCTGGAGGTCTTGGGTGCGCCCCGACGTACGCACTGCCGTCATCTGCGAGCCGCTGCGGACGCCGGTCGGCGGGTTCGGTGGGTCCCTGCGGGACGTGCCCGCCGTCGACCTCGCCGCCACCGTCATCCGCGCGCTGATGGAGCGCACCGGCCTGGCCCCCGAAGCGGTGGACGACGTCGTCCTCGGTCACTGCTACCCGACGATGGACGCCCCGGCCATCGGCCGCGTGGCCGCCCTCGACGCCGGCCTCCCGGTGACGGCGACCGGCATCCAGATCGACCGCCGCTGCGGCTCCGGCCTGCAGGCCGTGCTCTACGCCGCGATGCAGGTGCAGACCGGTGCCTCGGACGTCGTCCTCGCCGGCGGCGCCGAGTCGATGAGCAACGCGCCGTTCTATTCGACCGGCATGCGCTGGGGCGTCAAGGCCGGGCCCGGCGTGATGCTGCACGACGGACTGGCCCGCGGCCGGGTGACCGCCGGCGGCAGGAACCACCCGGTGCCGGGCGGCATGCTCGAGACCGCGGAGAACGTGCGCCGCGACTACGGCATCTCCCGGCAGGCGCAGGACGAGTACGCCGTCCGCTCGCACCAGCGGGCGGCGGCCGCCACCGAGTCCGGTCGGTTCGCCGACGAGCTCGTGCCGGTGACCGTGTCGTCGCGCAAGGGCGACGTCGTCGTCGACCGGGACGAGCACATCCGGCCCGACTCGTCGGTCGAGACGCTGGCTCGGCTCAAGCCGATCCTCGGCAAGGACGACCCCGACGCCACCGTCACCGCCGGCAACGCCAGCGGGCAGAACGACGGTGCCGCGGTCTGCGTGGTGACGTCTCCGGAGAAGGCGGCCGAGCTCGGGCTGCGGCCGCTGGCCCGGCTCGTGTCGTGGGGGATCGGCGGGGTTCCGCCGAAGACCATGGGCATCGGCCCGGTGCCGGCGACCGCGAAGGCGCTGGCGCAGGCCGACCTGAAGCTGTCGGACATCGACCTGATCGAGCTCAACGAGGCGTTCGCCTCGCAGGTGCTCGCGGTCGCCCAGGAGTGGGGGCTGGCCGAGTCCGACTTCGACCGGGTGAACGTCAACGGCTCCGGCATCTCGCTGGGCCACCCGGTGGGCGCGACCGGCGGCCGGATCCTGCGCGACCCTGCTGCGCGAGATGGACCGCCGCCAGGCCCGGTACGGGCTCGAGACGATGTGCATCGGCGGAGGGCAGGGCCTGGCCGCGGTGTTCGAGCGGGTGGCGATGAGCCGGGTCGCCGCTCGTCACCGGCGCAGCGCGGGGGATCGGTGCCGCCGTCGCCGCACGGCTGGCGGCCGACGGCCTGGCCGTCGCGGTGCTCGACCTCTCGGCCGACGACTGCGCCGGCACGGTCGCCGCGATCACCGACGCCGGGGGACGGGCGCTTGGCGGTCGGCGCCGACGTGAGCGACGCCGACGCCGTGGCCGCCGCGGTCCAGAGGGTGGCCGCCGAGCTGGGCCCGCCGACGGTGCTGGTCAACAACGCCGGGGTCACCCGCGACAACCTGCTGTTCAGGATGAGCGACGCCGACTGGGACACCGTGATGGCGGTGCACCTGCGCGGCTCGTTCCTGATGACCCGCGCCGTCCAGGAGCACATGGTCGACGCCGGCTGGGGCCGGATCGTCAACCTGTCGAGCACCTCGGCGCTCGGCAACCGCGGGCAGGCGAACTACGCGACCGCCAAGGCCGGTCTGCAGGGCTTCACCAAGACGCTGGCCATCGAGCTGGGCCGGTTCGGCGTCACGGCGAACGCGGTGGCGCCCGGGTTCGTCGTCACCGACATGACGCGCGCGACCGCCGCGCGGATCGGCGCCGACTGGGACGAGTACGTGCAGCAGCGTGCCGCCGCGATCCCCGTCGGCCGCGCCGGGCAGCCGGAGGACATCGCGCACACGGTGTCGTTCCTGGTCAGCGAGGGCGCGGGCTTCGTCAGCGGGCAGGTCGTCTACGTCGCCGGCGGGCCGCGCGCCTGACGGTCAGCTGTGCTCGGGGTAGCGGGCGCGGGCGAAGCAGAACAGCCCGAAGGCGACCAGTCCGACGGCGATGAGCGTGAGCAGCACCTTGCCGAACGGAGCCTCGAGCACCGTGTGGAGCGCGCCGTCCAGACCGGCGGCCTTGTCGGCGTCGAAGGTGATCGCCGCCCAGCCCAGCAGCCCGCCGACGACGAGCAGCGCCACGCCCTTGGCCGGGTAGCCGACCTGGCCGAGCCGTTCGATCCAGCGGCGCTGCGCGGGGGTGGCCTGCGAGGTGTCGACGCCCTTGAGGAACTTCTTCGTCCAGCCCTTGTGCATGAGGTAGACCGCGACCCCGATGATGACGAGCGCCGCGATGCCGACGAGGAAGCGCCCGGCGGGCAGCGCCATCACGCCCTGGGCGGTCTGGTCGGCCGACTGCTCGCTGGACTTCGAGGTCCCGTTGGCGGTCTGCAGGGCCAGCACTCCGAGGAGCACGTACAGGATGGCCTTGGCCACGGCCTTGACGATGCTGACGATCGCCTTGCGCCGCTGGTCCCCGGTCGCCGACAGCGCCTGCCGCCACCGCAGCACCTCGGTCGCCTGCCAGAGGGCCAGGGCGAACAGGCCGAGGCCCAGGATCCACAGCAGGGGGCCCCCGACCGGGGTGTCCGCGAGGGTGCTCAGAGCGCCGGACTGGTCGGCCGACTCGCCGCCACCGGCGAACCACGCCAGCTGCAGTGCCAGCCAGCCGATCAGGACGTGCACCAGCCCGTAGGCGATGAAGCCGATGCGGGCGAGGTTCTCAAGGGTGTCGCTGTGCGCGGCCTGGTGCACAGCCCCCGAGGGGGAATGGGGTGCGCTCACGACGGGTCCTCCTGCTGGTCAGATGCTGCAAACGATTGAGCCTGACACGGCCTCGCCGTCCCTGCTGGACGGCCGTCGTCCTGTCCTCCGCATGAGGGACACTGGTCGCCGTGACCAGCGCCCTCCTCGCCGCGCAGCCCGCTCCCGACGTCGCCCGCCGGACGTGGCCGCGGTACGCCGCGCTCGGCCTCGCGCTCATCGCCGTCGCCGTCGCAGGCGCCTTCTGGTCGGCCGGCGGAGCGCGCCTCCTGCTCGGCGCGACCGGCCTGTTCCTCGTCGGCCGCGGCGTCGTCCTGCTGCGCGGCGCGCGCACCGGGGCGCTCGAGGGCGAGCTGGGGGAGCGGGCCGGACGGCTCGGCCCGGTGGCCGCCGGTGCGGGCGCACTGGCGCTCGTCGCCGCCCTCGTGCCCGGCTCGCTCGCCGGCTGGGTGCTGCTGATCGGCGTCCCGGTGCTGCTGCTCGGGACGGCGCTCGCGCTGCTCGGCCGAGGCGGCACCGCCCGCAAGGGTGGCTGGGCGCTCCTGGTCTGGTCGGTGCTCGTCACCGGCGTGCTGGTCGCCACCGGCGTCGGTCAGGACTGGGACCGTGCGGCCGACGTCGCGCGGATCGTCGCGGCGTTCGGGGTCGCCGTCCTCGGTGTGCCGATGCTCGTGGCCGCCGCCAACCTGCGCGAGGTCGCCTCGCGGCCGGCACCGGCCCGGCCGGCAGCCTGCGCGGGCTGTGCATGCGGCGCGGGCGGCTGCGGCGGCGGCTGACCTCCTACGCTCGCCGGCATGGGCGTCGGCCTGCTCGTCTCGCTCACGCTGCCGGGCGTGGTGCTGCTGCTGGTCGTCGTGGCCGCTGCCGAGCAGGCGTGGTCGCGGCTCGGCCGGCGCGGCCCGATCTCCCGGCGGCGGCGCTCCGCATTGTCGGCGAGCGGCATGGACGTCTTCTCCGCGGCGCTCGACCCGGGCCGGTCCGCCGACCTCGAGGAGCAGCGTTCGCGTGCGGTGACCCGGGAGGACGTGCGCGACGGCGCCCCGCCGTGGGGGCGGATCGACCTGGCGTCCGGCACCGTGGTGCTCGACGTCCCGCATCGCTGACTGCCCGGTTCCGTATAGCAACCTCGGCGTCACCGTCCCGTCACGCGGCCTCCCTACCGTCGTCGGCGTGCGGCCGTGACCCGGGCCGCATTCCGGTCGAGAGGAGGACGCATGAGCACCATGACGGCGACGAAGCCCCAGACGATCAGCGCGGCACCCCAGGCCAGCACCGAGTGGTCGGTGTGGACCTGCCCGAACTGCCGGCACGTCACGAACGAGCCGCGCAAGCGCTGCCGCGACTGCGGGACCTCGCGCTACTGAGCTCGGCACCGACGCACGAGGCCCGGGGAGCAGTCGCTCCCCGGGCCTCCGTGTCGTACGGGCGTCAGCGCGCCGGCGGGGCTCCTCGCAGCCGGACGACGGTGGCGCGGTAGGCGGAACGGCCACGCAGCCGCCACGCCAGCCGCACGGCCGGGGACAGCCCCGCCAGCAGCCGCGAGCGGTTCGTCGGGCCGAGGTCCTCCAGCGCCATGCCGAGCACGAGCAGCTGCTCGCGCGCCGGCAGCGGGCACCGGGCCGCGCGGGCGACGGCGCGCCAGTCCGTCCTCGGACAGGTGGGCGGCGAGCAGCGGCAGCAGCTGCGCCTCCTCCTCGTCGACCTGCGCGTCCACGGCGTCGGCCACGTCGAGACAGGCGAGGGCGAAGGCGTCGCGGGCGGCCGCGGTGCCGGCGACCGCCCACTGACGGGCGGCGGTGGCCACGTCGCGCAGCTCGGCGTCGACGCGGGCGCACCGCGCCGTCCAGTCGTCGACCCGCGCGCGGGCGGCGGATCGCGAGTCCTCGGGGAGCGCCCGGAGCAGTGCGGGCCACAGCAGGTCCCGCTCGACGGCGTGGTGGTGCAGCAGCACCCGGCCGACGAGGTCGGCGTGCCGGGTCAGGGCGGAGGTGTGCTCGGCGTCGGCCGGGTCGGCCCAGGTGACCAGCTCGGCGAGCATGCGCAGCTCCCGGCGCACCAGCTGGTGGAGGACGCGCTCGTAGGCCGCCGCCCGGACACCCCTGGCGGGCGCGGGCCGGTCGGAGCTCGAACGGGAGTGGCGGGGGAGCACCGCGGTCGCGGCCATGCGGGGTACCTCGATTTTCGGCGGCCGGGGTTCCGGAACGCGGGAAGAGTAGGGGCCGGGATGTCCCGGGCGACAGGGATTTCCGTCCCTGTTCGTCCCGGACGCACATGTTTTCGTCCCGGAGTCGGAGCGCGCATCCGCCGCGTGGCGGAGCCGGCACACCCGGCCGGGGGATGCCGGGCGAACGCGTCGAGTCGACGCCCTCCCCGTGGGGATCCGGGTCACGTACGGTCAGGCGGTGGACGTGCTGACCCGCAACAACGTGCGCGTGACCGGCGTGCCCACCGGGCGGCCGTTGCTGTTCGCGCACGGGTTCGGCTGCGACTCGACCATGTGGCGACTGGTCACGCCCGACCTCGAGGTCGACCACCGGGTGATCACCTTCGACCAGGTCGGGCACGGCGGCTCCGACCTGTCGGCGTACGACCCGGCTCGGTACGAGAGCCTGCACGGCTACGCCGAGGACGTCGTCGAGATCTGCCGCGCTCTCGACCTCACGGACGTCGTCTTCGTCGGGCACTCGGTGAGCGCGATGACCGGCGTCCTCGCCGCGCAGAAGGCGCCGGAGCTGTTCGGCGCGCTGATCATGGTCGGCCCGAGCCCGCGCTACGTCGACGACGACGGGTACACCGGCGGCTTCTCCCGCGCCGACATCCAGGGCCTCCTCGACTCGCTCGAGGCCAATCACCTGGGCTGGTCGACCACCATGGCGCCGCTGATCATGGGCAACCCGGACCGGCCGGAGCTGGGCGCGGAGTTGACCAACAGCTTCTGCCGCACCGACCCGGCGATCGCCCGGCAGTTCGCGCGGGTCACGTTCCTGTCCGACAACCGCGACGACCTGGCGTCGGTCGCCGTCCCGACGCTGGTTCTGCAGTGCAGCCAGGACGTCATCGCGCCGGACGCCGTGGGCACGTACGTGCACGAGCACGTGCCCGGCAGCGTCCTCACCCGGCTCGCCGCCAGCGGGCACTGCCCGCATCTCTCCGCGCCGGAGGAGACCGTCGCGGCGATCCGGGCGTTCCTCGACTGAGGCGGCGGATGGCGACGGCGGAGATGCCCGACGACGAGCGGCGCCGCCTCGACGCACTGCTCGAGGACGACCCCGCGGACCTGTACGAGAACGCACCCTGCGGCTACCTGTCCACCACGCCCGACGGGACGATCGTCAAGGTCAACCGGACGATGTGCCTGTGGACCGGCCGGACGGCCGACGAGCTCGTCGGCGCGCGCTTTCCCGACCTGCTGAGCGTCGGCGGGCGGATCTTCCACGAGACGCACTACGCACCGCTGCTGCGGATGCAGGGCGCGGTGCGGGAGATCGCCGTCGACGTCGTCCGGGTCGACGGGACGGCGCTGCCGTGCCTGCTCAACGCGGTGGAGCTGCGCGACGACGACGGCAAGCCGGTGCTGGTGCGGGCGACGCTGTTCGACGCCACCGCGCGGCGTCGCTACGAGACCGAGCTGCTGGCCGCTCGGCAGGCGGCCGAGCAGTCGGAGGGCCGGTCGCGGATCCTGCACCAGATCGTGTCCGCACTCGCCGCGGCGGTGACCGTGGACGACGTCGCGCAGGTGGTCGTGGAGCGGGCCGGCAAGGCGCTGCGGGCCAAGGGCGCCGCGCTGGCGCTGCTGTCGGATTCCGAGGGCGGCGGTGATCCCGCGTTCCGGGTGGCGCGGTCCACCGGGCTGGACGCCCAGCTGCTCCGCGAGCTGGAGCAGGCCGCGCGCGGCCGGCTGACCCTGGAGCTCGCCGAGGGCGTGCGCACGGTGCGGCTGGACGACCAGCTCTGGGCTCGGCAGCCGGGCGTGGCGGCGGTGATGGCGGCCGGGGGGCTGACCGCGCTCGTGGTCGTGCCGGTGGCCGCGGACAGCCGGTACCTCGGCATCCTCGTGCTCGGGCTGGGGCCGCTGCCCGGGGCGCTGATCGACCTCTCCGGGCCCGAGGAGGCGCCCGTCGCCGCCACCGACCTGGAGCTCGTGACGACGCTGGGCCGGCAGGCCGGACAGGCGCTGGAGCGGGCGCGGCTGCACGAGCAGACGGCGCGGCAGGCCGAGCGGGCGGCGTTCCTGCTCGAGGCGGCGCGGCTGATGGCGGCGTCCTACGGCGTCGACGAGACGGTGGAGCGGCTGGCCGACCTCGCGGTGCGGCGGCTGGCCGACGTCTGCGTGATCGACCTGATCACCGAGCACGGGATGAGCCGGCCGGCGGCGCGGCACCGTGATCCGGCGCGGCAGCACCTGGTCGACGAGCTGCGGGAGAAGCACCTGCCCGGGCGGCGGATGCCGCACCCGAGCATGCGGGCGCTGGCCGAGGGGCGGACCCAGTTCATGCCCCAGGTCGACGACGCGTGGATCCAGCGGGTGACGGCCGGCCCACGGCACGCGGACATCGTGCGGGAGCTGGCGCTGGTGAGCGTCATCAGCGTGCCGTTGCGCGCGGGCGGCCGGGCGCTGGGCGCGATCACCATGGGCAGCGACTCCGGCCACGGGCAGATGACGGCGGCCGACGTCGAGGTGGCCGAGCAGCTGGCGCTGCAGGTGTCGCAGGTGGTCGACAAGGCGCAGCGCTACGAGTTCGAGGCGCGCACGTCGCACACGCTGCAGGCCAACCTGCTGCCGCCGGAGCCGCCGTCCATAGCGGGGCTGTCGGTGGCGACCCGCTACCTGGCGGCGTCCCGTGGCGTCGACATCGGCGGCGACTTCTACGACGTCGCCGCGATGCCGGGCGGCACGGTCGCCGTGGCCGTGGGCGACGTGGTCGGGCACGACATCACGGCGGCGGCGACGATGGGCCAGCTGCGGGCGGTGTACCGGGCGCTGCTCGTCGAGCGGCCGGACCCGTCGGCGGTCATCGACCGACTGCAGGCGTCCTGGCCGTTCCTCGGGCTGCGGCGGATGGCGACGGCGCTGTTCGCGACGCTGGATCCCGGAGACCGGCCAGCTGCGGATCGCCTCCGCCGGACACCCACCGCCCGTGCTTGATCGTGGACGGCACGGCGTCGTTGCTGCCCGTGGTGCCCGCGCGGATGCTCGGCGCGCCGCCGGCGCCGTCGCCGGCCGTGGAGTGGGCCGGCGTGTTGCCGCCGGGCGCGACGGTCGTGCTCTACACCGACGGGCTGATCGAGAGCCGCAGTGCCGACCTCGACGTCGGCCTCGGCGTCGCTGCTCGCGGCCGTGTCGGAGCCGTTCGGGTCGCCGGACGAGCTGTGCGACCGACTGCTCGGCTCTCTCGCCTCTGGGGCACCGTGGGGACGACGTCGCGCTGCTGGCGCTGACCCGCGCGTAGGCGCTCAGTTCGTGTGCCGCCGGGGCTGTCGCTCGGGCGCTCGACGCGCGACCATGCATCTATCCGTCCGCCCGTGTCGGGAGGCGCGCGATGCCGAACTCGGGAGACCCCGCCGTCGTCGATACCGCGATCGACCCTGCCATCCCGCCGATGCAGCTCGATCCCGACCCCGTGGCCGCGTCGATCGACGGTTCGATCGGCGACTGGTCGGTGTCCGGGGACGCGATGCGCTGGTCGCCGACGCTGGCCGAGCGCGGCCCCGAGTCGATGCCGCCGCCGGGGGTGCTGGCCGGAATGGACGTCGCCGCAGGGCTCGGCTCGGTGCTCGGCCTCGACGGCGGGGGAGTGCGCCGGCTGGTCAGCGGGGCGCTGTCGTCGCTGACGGTCGCGGCGACCGACGTCGTCCAGGAGTTCCGGCAGCTGACCCGGGGTTCGGACGAGCCCGACCGCTGAGTTCGCGTCGCCTCGCCGGTCATCGCTGGCATGGAGTCGAACACCGTTGACCTGGGCCCGGCCGCGGACGAGGTGGCGCGCGTGGTCGCCGGCATCCGCGACGAGCAGCTCGGCGATCCGACGCCGTGCACGGGGACGCCCGTCGCGGGGCTGCTCGACCACCTGGTCGGGCTGACCCTCGCGTTCCGCTGGGCGGCCGAGAAGTCGCCGATGCCCGGCCCGGCGCCGGCCTCGCCGGACTCGCTGGTCGCCGACTGGCGCACGCGCCTGCCGGCGCAGCTGTCCTCGCTGGCCGAGGCGTGGCGCGCTCCGTCGGCCTGGGAGGGGATGGCGACGGCGGGTGGCGTGGAGATGCCGGCGCCGGCGATGGCGGCCGTGGCGCTGGACGAGCTCGTCATCCACGGCTGGGACCTGGCGGTCGCGACGGGGCAGCCGTACTCGGTGTCCGACGCGGACGCGGAGGCGTGCACGTCGTTCGCCGGGGCGGTGGGGGAGTCGCCCGACGAGCGCGCGGGACTGTACGGACCGCGGGTGGCCGTTCCTGCGGACGCGCCCGTCTTCGACCGGCTGCTGGGCCTGACCGGCCGGGATCCGGGCTGGCGGCCGTAGTCGGCTTGTCGGCTCGTCGACTCGGGGACTTGTCGACCGTGCAGGTCAGCGCGGGAGCGTCTCGCGCGGGATGGCAGGGTGACCGCCATGGGACAGGTGCGCCTGGAGCGCGACGGAGCCGTCGCCGTGCTGACGGTCGACAACCCGGACGTGAAGAACGGGCTGACGCCGGAGATGGGCTTCGCGATCTCGGAGCTGTGCGACGAGATCGACGCGGACTCGTCGCTCGGGGCAGCCGTCGTCCGGGGGGCCGGCGGCACGTTCTGCTCGGGTGCCGACCGCCGCCGGTGGACCGCCGGCGCCGACCAGGCGGAGGACACGGTCTACAAGGAGCTCGGCGCGGTCTACACGGCGTTCCGGCGGATCGGGACGCTGTCCGTGCCGACGATCGCCGCCGTGCGGGGCTCGGCGGTAGGGGCGGGGCTGAACCTGGCGCTGTCGACGGACCTGCGGATCGTCTCGACCTCGGCGCGGCTGCTCGCGGGCTTCCTGCGCATCGGTCTGCACCCGGGAGGCGGCTACTTCACGCTGTCGACGCGGACGGCCGGCCGGGAGGCGACGGCGGCGATGGGGTTGTTCAGCGAGGAGATCGACGGTGCGCGCGCCGAGACGCTCGGGCTGGCCTGGCGCGCCGTCGCCGGACGACGAGGTCGAGCCGCTGGCGCTGGAGCTGGCCGGTCGCGCGGCTCGTGATCCCGAGCTGGCCCGCGAGGCGGCGCGGTCGTTCCGGACGGAGGCGGGCCCGCCGGGGATCGGCTGGGAGGCGGCGCTGCACTTCGAGCGGGCGACCCAGATGTGGTCGCAGCGTCGGCGCGACGAGGCCTAGTTCGGGCTGACCAGGACGGGCCGGGCCTGGAGAACCTGGAAGGTCTCGGGTGGTCCGGTCGTCGTGGTGGTGCCCGGGACGTCGGCCGGCGCGCTGCCGTCGACGGTGAAGGTCGCGCCCCACGTGACGGTCAGGCTGGCCGTGTAGGTGCCGGACGCGTACTCGTGGGTGATCGTCTCGTTCGGATACGGCGCGCCCGGGTCGTCGGTGGAGATCGTCGGCTCGGCCGGATCGCCGGTGTTCCAGGTGAACGCGGTCGCCGCGGCGTCGATCACCACCTCGAAGCCGCGGATGTCGACGGTGAACGTCTCGGTCGTCGGCTCGTCGGTGTAGAAGATCACCGGCAGGCCGGAGAGGCCGTTGCCGGGCGGTTGGTGCTGGGCTGTCAGTTCGGGGAGGGGCAGGCGCTCGAAGTAGCTGAAGACCTCGCCCGGCGACGGCGGTGGGTTGAGTGACGTGATGTCGAAGCAGCTCCGCCGGACCTCCTGCCACGGTCCAGCCGGGTCACCGGGCTGCAGGCCCTCAGCCGAGGAGCCATCGACGACTGTGCCGTCCGCACGCACGACAGCACGCTGCTCCAGAACAAGGTAACCGGATGACCCTGTCTGGTTCCTCAGGGCATGGGCGGAAGTCGGAGGGGGAGCATGTTCCGTCGATCTCATTGCTGATTTCACAGAGCGTGCGTAACTGCCATTGGTAGTCGGCCACCGCTATATCGCCACGGACAAATTCCCCGGCCTGCTCCGTGGTCAAGCTGACAGTCGCATTGCCGTCACTCAATCCCGGACTCGGGCATTGCTGAAGGTAGGGGCAGGCAATCGCTGGGGTCGAGGTGACGACCTGCAATGCAAGCAGGAGTGCGGCGAACACGCCGGCAAGGACGCGGATCATCCGATGGTCAGTGCCGTGGCCAGCCACGACAGCTTCTCCGGCGACCAGATCAGGTTCATGCCCGAGGGCAAGCGCGGTTCGGCTTCGTATTCCGACTCAGGCACCACGTCGCCGGCCGTGTCGACGGTCGTTACAGCTTCGACTCGAGCAATGAACGAGATCCGGGCTTCATCGCCTTCCACGGTCACACCTGGCCTAGTCGTGATGCTCAACTGGCCCCCGCGGATCGTCTCTCCCGACGCCGATGTCTCGTCATAAAGGTGGGCGATGCGCTGACAGTCGTTGCAATCCGGCCCCAAGACCCGGAGTGGCTCACCTTCCGGAAGCGCCTGCTGATGGTTGATCAAGTCGACGTAGTAACGCAGGAAGGCCTCAGCACCCGCTTCGTCCTGCGTGCGCGCTTCGTCTGGAACCGGGAAATCCTCTGGCCCGAGCGGCGGCAGCTCCGGAGTCGGCTCGGCGGACGAGCTCGACGCCGGTGGCAGCTCGGCACTCGGCTGCTGCTCTGCCTCAGGAGTGCATCCGGTGGCCAGCGCGATCGCCGCGACGGCGAGCACGGTCGACCGAACAGGTTGCTGACCTGCCCGGATCCGCAGTCGACGCACGGCCGGAGGGTAGTCACTCGCTGCCTCCGGCCGCTCGCCCGCCTGTGGACAACCCACCGTTCGAGCGATGCAGACTCTGCGCCGGTCCGTCACTGGCCGGCGGGAAGTAGCGCCCCGCAGACGCGGAAGTGCCCGTCCTCCTTCACGACGAGGAAGTCCGCCTCGAACGGCTCGGCGGGCCATGTCGAGCGCGTCGGGACGACGAATGCGTCTCGGCGCTCGTCCCACGTCGCGTCATCCGCAATCTCGACGCCACCGACACTCGGACCCTCACCCGGGACATAGCTGTTGCTGGCCATGAAACTTATGAGCGACGAGTCATACCGTTCGTGCTGCTCGTGGCAGAGAAGCTCCCACGCATCCTCGAGGTCTCCGTCGGCCATGGCGTCGGCGTAGTCGAGGACTGCCTCTTCGGGAGACCACGGACCGCCGAGCGACACCCCCAGCAGAACCGTCGCGAGCGCGCTGATGGCGCCAAGGACGCCGAGGATGACGCCCGGGCGACCCCGGCGCGGACGCAGGCTGGCGACGTGGTCGGCGACGAGAACCTGCTGCTGCTGGCGCAGCCCGTCCGTCGTCGAGGGGAAGAGCGGCAGCGAGCCGGGTTGGCTCATCGCCTCGTGATCGCGAGGGTTCATCGGGTGGAAAAGGCCGAGTTCGGGGGCTCCACCAGCTGCTCGACCCGGCCGCCGGCAGCCAGGTGCAGGCTCCACGTCTGCCCGACCAGCCCGTCGAAGACCTCGCCGAGCGCATCGACCCACTCGTCGTCGCTGTCGCTGACCACCGCCTCACCGGGACGGCAGAGCGCCATGGCCAGGTGGGCGCCGTCGCCGAGCTGTGCCCCGACGACCGTCTCGTTGAGCAGCCGCAGCCCGTCGAACATCGACGGGTCGGGCGTCACCGGCAGGTCGTCGACCGGCACGAGCACCGGCGACTGCATGCCGTCGGCGTCGAACCACGCCAGCCAGAGGGACCGCGCACCGAACGTCGGTGGCTGGAGGAGCGCGACCCAGCGACGGGTGAGCGCCAGTGCCGATCGGACCGGGGCCTGGGCGAGAGCAGGTGTCGTCATGTGGCGAACCGTCTCAGAACTCGGTCGACCGCCCCGGAAGTTATCCACAGGCTGGACAGGCAGTGCCCGGACCGTCCGCCGATCAGGTCAGCATCGGTTCCGGCGGTGCGAGTTCCTCGAGCCACGGCGGGTCCGGCTCGGCGTCGAAGCACCAGCCGGGTGGAACGGTCGTGCGGTAGACGCCGGAGGGAGTGCGGACGATGAGCCGTCCGTCGGGCAGCAGCTCGAAGTGCCAGCCGCGAGCGAAGGTCTTGATCCGGTGATGCCGCCGGCAGAGGCAGCACAGGTTCCAGCACGCGGTCGGTCCGCCGTCCCGGTAGGCGCTGACCGTGGTCGAGGTCGCAGCGCCCCGGGCGGCGACGGCAGCCCGGCATCCGGCAGTGCCGGTCGCGCGTCTTCACATGCCGCTTCTGCGCAGCGGTCGGGCTGTAACCGGGTGCATCCTTGGGCATTGCCAGGCCCGGTCCGTCGGCGACGGCCGAGCGTGCCCCGCCACCGCGGCGCCGGATCCGGCGGCGGTACCCACCGCCGGCCCCTCGCTTCAGCTCCGCCCGCGTCGCGACGACGAGCACCTCACCGGTGGCCGGATCGGTGACCGCGATCTGGATCGATCCGCCGAGCGGCGGGTCGCCGAGCTGGAGGACGTCGAGCTCGCGTAGCAGCTCGCGGCACTGCGGCGGCCGAGACGACCTGCCCCTCGACCTCCGCCGGCTGCTGCGACTGCCGCGGCGTCGCCGTCCGGCCGCAGCGCCGGCAGGGCCGCGTGGATGGTCAGCAGCGCCGTGACCGGCGGCCGCGAGGTATCCCACGGCCGCATCAGCAGCGCCCACGCCGCCTCGCAGCGGAGCACACCCATCGGCCGCTCGTCGCCGTCGGCCCGCATCCACTTGGCGTACTGGTCGATGGCGCCGCGCATGGCGAGGCACCGGGGCGTCGACATGTCGATGCCGAGCGTGCTCAGCCCCTCGTCCTTCGGCCACACCCGCACGTCGGCCCGCTTCGCGGCCTCCTGCCGACGGCGCTCCCGGGCCTCGGCGTCGAGCCGGTAGAGGTGGTAGCGCAGCCGCTCGCGGAACACGGCCACCGTCATCCCATCAACCTTCGGCAGCACGCGCCGCTGCACCTCCGCCGCGACGCGGGCCGGGGCGTCGCCCAGCAGGTCGACGCAGGCGCGCATGTGGCGCGGCCCGATCCGCGAGTCGTGCAGCGCCGACCACGTCGGCGCCATCACCGTCGTTGCGAGCACCGCCTCGCGCAGCAGGGCGTGCGCCTCGCCCTCCGAGCAACCGCGGGTCAGCGCCAGCTCGGAGACGAAGTCCTCCCGCACGCCGGCCAGCACGGCGTCGGCCAGTGCCCGCGCATCGACGCCCGGGCCGCCTCGGCCGTCAGCCGTGGCGAGCTCACCCAGGCAGCTCCGGCGGCGGGCCAGCCGGGCGATCGAGAGCAACCGCGCCGCGTGGTTCTTCGCCTCGATGGCGTCGGCGGCACCGATGTAGGCGACGAAGTCCCGCTCCGAGAACCCGTCCGCGACGACGTCGGGCAGCTGCGGCACCGGCTCCGTCGACATGCCCGAAAACTACCGACCAGGTACGACAGTTCCGGGGCCGTCCGCCCAGGTCAGAGTAGAGAAATCATTACGCCGACAGCCGCTCTCCGGTGTCCGTGTCGAACAGTGCACGTTGCGCGGATCCGTCGTCACGTGCACCGTCGTGCCCTTCTCCACGGCACCGCGCGTCCCGAGCCGGACGACGATCTCCGCCGACCCGACGCCCGATGCCGGAGCGGATCGCCTAGCCCGACCGCAGGTGCGCGTCGAGGAAGCGCACCATCCGCTCGGCCAGCGCCTTGCGCGACTCCGCCCGCCGGTAGTCGTGCCCCTCGCCCGCCAGCTCCAGGTACTCCACCGGACGGCCGAGATCCCGCAGCCGCGCGACGATCTGGTGCGCCTCGCCGATCGGCACGTTGGTGTCGTGCTCGCCGTGCACGACGAGCAGGGGGACGTCGATGCGGTCGGCCGACGCCAGCGGCGAGATGTCCTCGAGCAGTGCGCGGTCCCGCTCGGGGTGCCCGTACTTGGTCACGGCCGCCGCGGCGATCCACGGCTCGGTGTCGCGGTAGAAGGTGACCAGGTCCGACATCCCGCAGATGTCGACCCCGGCGGCGAACACGCCGGGGGAGAAGGTGAGCGAGGCCAGGGTCAGGTACCCGCCGTAGGACCGGCCGGTCACCGCGATCCGCTTCTCGTCCAGGCCGAGCGACACCAGGTGGTCCGCGCAGGCGAGGACGTCGGCGAAGGCGTCGTACCGGCCGTGCACGTCGTCGGCGTGGCACGAACTCCCGGCCGAACCCGGACGAGCCGCGGATGTTCGGTGCGAACACGGTGATGCCGGCGGCGGCGAGCGCCTGGTGCTGCGGGTCGAACACCGGGCCGCTCCTGCCCTCCGGACCGCCGTGCAGGGCTCAGGCGCCGCCGCGCCGGTCGGGTCCGGCGCGCGGTAGAGCCAGCCGGTGAGCGGCAGCCCGTCCCGGCCGGCGAACTGCTCGAGGGTCGGGCACGACGAGCGGGCGGTCGGGCACCTTGGGTCCGTCGGTGACCCGGTGCCAGGCGTGCGTGCCGGTGTCGAGGTGCCACAGCTCGCGCGGCCGCTCGGGTCCCTCGACGCCGAGGATCACCGACGTCCCGTCACGGGAGAGGACGGGCGTCGAGGCGACCAGCCCGGGCAGGCCGGGAATCGGCGTGCTCGTGCGCGTCGCGGTGTCGAACAGCTCCAGCTCGCTGGCCCCGGCCACGTTCCAGACCAGCAGCAGCAGCCGGCCGGCGTCGTCGGCGTCCACCCACTCGAGGTCCGCGTCGTCCCGGGCGGCCAGGGTGCGGGGCTCGCCGCGCCAGCCGTTGGGCCCGAACGGCAGTCCGATGAGCACGTTGCGCTGCAGGCCGACGTCGGAGGCCAGGTAGACGTACACCGGGCCGGCGTGGTCCTCGGGGGCCGGCCGGATCAGCGCCGATGTCCGTCGACCCCGTGGCGCCGTGCGTCAGGGCGCTGAAGTCCTCGTCCATCAGGCGGTCGATGACGGAGACGTACTGCTGCCCGCGCTCGCCGTCGCTGCAGCACGAGGAAGCGCTCCTCGAGCGAGATGTCCAGGACGTGGATGAGGTTGCCCTCGGCCAGCGGGTCGAGCCGGCCGGTCAGCGGGTCGGCGAGGTACGACCGCGTCGGTTGCCCGACGCCGGTGCCCGGGAAGGTCACCACGAACCGGTGCCCGCTGCGGGTCCACGGGCCGAGCTCGACGTGGGTCGAGGCGTCGCCGGCGATGCGGCGGGCGTCGGAGCCGTCGGGCCGCACGACCCACACCTGCTGACGCACGCCCCCGTCCGTGGCGACGGCGCAGGCTGAGCCAGCCGCTGTCGGCCGCCCAGCGGACGGCGACGACCGGGTCGTCGGACAGCGGGATGTGACGGGCGGGCGGGGGCGGGCCGTCGAGGACGACGTCCTGGACCCACAGCTGCGGGAGCGCCGGAGCGGTCGCTGATGAACGCGACCTGCCGGGCGTCCGGCGTCATGTTGGGGCCCCAGCTGCCCCAGGCGTCGACCAGCTCGTCGGCGAGCGCGATCGCCTCCTCGACGGTCGACTCGACTTGTCGATCGCCTGCCCCCAAGCCGTCGGTCGACTCCGTGCCGGGCCTCACCTCCTCCCCGACGTCTGCAGTCACCGCGCCGAGTCCTCCATCTTCTGCAGCCACATCTCCAGGAGAGCAAGCTGCCACAGCGCGTTGGACCCCAGGACGGTGCGGGTCGCGTTGGGCTCCCGCAGCATCGCCTCGACGGCGTCCGGACGGAACAGGCCACGCCGCTTCGCCGCCGGGTCGGTCAGCGCCTCGCGCACCCGATCCAGGTACCGGACCCTCGAGCTGCCGGATGGCCGGCACCGGGAAGTAGCCCTTGGTCCGGTCGATCACCTCGTCGGGGACGACGCCGCGCGCGGCCCGCTTGAGCACGCCCTTGCCGCCGTCGGCGAGCTTCAGCTCCGGCGGGATGCGACCGGCCAGCTCGACCAGCTCGTGGTCGAGGAACGGCACGCGCGCCTCGAGCCCCCACGCCATCGTCATGTTGTCGACCCGCTTCACCGGGTCGTCGACCAGCATGATCGTGGTGTCGTTGCGCAGCGCGGCGTCGACGGAGGTCTCCGCACCCGGACGCCCGAACTGCGAGCGGATGAACGCCGTCGGCGCGTCGGTGTCGAGCAGCCAGTCCGGCTCGAGCAGCGACGACATCGCCGGCCAGCGCCGGTCGAAGAAGACCTTCGAGTACGCCTCGACCGCATCGGCCCGGGGGACGTCCGCCAGCGGCGGGTACCAGCTGTAGCCGCCGAGCACCTCGTCGGCGCCCTGGCCGGACTGCACGACCTTGACGTGCTTCGAGACGTCCTCGCTGAGCAGGTAGAACGCGACGCAGTCGTGGCTGACCATCGGCTCGCTCATCGCGCCGATCGCCGCGTCGACCCCGGGCAGCAGCCGCCGGCTGTCGATCGGGATCTCGTGGTGCCGGGTGCCGAACCGCTGCGCCACCAGCCGCGAGTACTCGAACTCGTCGCCGGACTCCCCGCCGGCCGACTCGAACCCGATGCTGAACGTCTCCAGCCCGGTCTGCCCGGCCTCCGCGAGCAGCGCGACGACCAGGCTGGAGTCGATGCCGCCCGACAGCAGCACGCCCACCGGGACGTCGGCGACCATCCGCCGGTCGACGGCGACGCGCAGCGACTCCAGCAGCGCCTCCTCCCAGTCGCGGGAGGTCCAGTCGGCGCGGTCGGGGTCGCGGGTGAACGACGGCGACCAGTAGCCGATGTCGCGGCTCGCGCCGTCGGGCTCGATCACCCGCACCGTGGCCGGCGGCAGCTTGCGGACGCCGGCGTAGATCGTGTGCGGCGCCGGCACGACCGAGTGGAAGGTCATGTAGTACGCCAGCGCGGTGCGGTCGATCGAGGTGTCGACCCCACCCCCGGCGAGCAGCGCGGGCAGCGTCGAGGCGAACCGGATGCGGTCGGGGCGGGCGTCGATGTAGAGCGGCTTGATGCCGAGCCGGTCGCGGGCCAGCACCATCCGGCCGCTGCGGTGCTCGACGACGGCGAAGGCGAACATGCCGAGGAAGTGCTGCACGCACTCCGCGCCCCACTCGGCGTAGCCCTTGAGCACCACCTCGGTGTCGGAGGTGGAGAAGAAGCGGTGGCCCTTCGCCTGCAGCTCCGCGCGCAACTGCTTGTAGTTGTAGATGATCCCGTTGAAGGCCACGGTCAGGCCCTCGTGCGGGTCGACCATCGGCTGGGCGCCCATCTCCGACAGGTCGATGATCGACAGCCGCCGGTGCCCGAGCGCGACCGGCCCGCGGGCCCAGACCCCCGACCCGTCGGGGCCGCGGTGCTCGAGGCAGCCGGTCATCCGCTCCAGCGTCGAGACCTCGGCGGCGGTGCCGTCGAGGCGCAGTTCACCGGCCAGTCCGCACACGCGACTGCCCTCCGTCTCCGGGTCGAGGTCGGGGGACGATCCAGGTGTCCTTGGCGCCGCCCCCGCGGGAGCTGTTGACGATCAGACTGCCCGCCGGCGCGACCCGCGTCAGCGCGAGGGGGGCGAGCCGGGCGTCCTCGCGGTCGGGGCCGGTCAGGTAGACGAAGGCGCGCAGGTCGACCCGGCGCGGCTCGAGCCGCCCGCCGTCCACGCAGGGCAGGGACGACAGCGCGACCACCTCCTGGGCCACCCAGTCGGCCGGTTGAATGGCGATCTCGACCCGCCGCTGCGCCACCTCGGCGGCTGTGGCGGCCGGGCCGATGAGCACGCCGGCGCCGCCGTAGCCGTCGACCGGCTTGGTCACCAGCTCGCCGACGCGCTCGAGGACGCCCCGCCGCTCGCTCGGCTCGCCGGGCCGGTAGGTGGGCACCGACTCCAGCTCCGGGCGCTCGCCCAGGTAGTAGGTGATGAGCTCGGGCACGAAGGGATACGTCGACTTGTCGTCCGCGACGCCGTTGCCGGGTGCGTTGGCCAGGGCGACCCGGCCGTCGGCGGCGACGTCCAGGATCTCCTTGCCGAGCGGCCGGCCCTCGGAGTCGGAGAGGTCGGCCAGCTCGTCGTCGAGTCGCAGGTAGAGGACGCCGATCGTCTCGCCGCCGTCCCGGTGCACGACCCGGCCGCCGGCGACCTCCAGGTCGTCGGCGGTCACGAGCAGCAGACCGGCGCCTTCCGCGAGCCGGTGGTGCTCGAACCACGCGGAGCAGTCCGGGCCGCTGGACAGCAGCGCGGCTCGCGTGCCGGGCTCGGCCTGCGCGAGCAGCGTGCCCCGGAGCAGCTCGTGGCCGGAGGCCGGGTGGGCGAGCCCGTCGGGGCGCGGGAGGTCGGGCATGACGGCGTCGACGATCCGGCGGACGGCGACCGCGTAGGCCAGGCCGCTGGGGGAGCGGACGTTGTCCTCGAGCACCCGCCAGCCGCCGTACTCGTTGCGGACGACGTCGAAGCCCATGACCGGCGCACGGACGGCGTCCTGCGGCAGTCGCAGCGCCTCGTCCCGCCAGCCGGGGGAGCGGAGGACGACGTCGCGCGGCAGCACGCCGTCGTCGAGGATCCGCTGCGGGCCGTAGACGTCGCGGAGGAACGACTCGATTGCCCAGGCGCGCTGGGTGAGGCCGACCTCGAGTTCCTCCCATTCGTGTCCGCCGAGGACCCGGGGGACGAGGTCGACGGCGAACGGGCGCTGCTCGTCGCCGACGCCGAAGACGAGGCCCTGCGACCGGACCTCCTCGTCGCGCTGCGCCTCGCGGGCGGCGAGCCCGTCCGGGCCGAGGGCGAGCAGCGCGCCGACGATCTCCCGGTAGGCCGGACGGGCGACGGCGCCGCGGCCGACGGCCTCGTCGCCGGCGCGGGCGCGGTAGCGGGACAGCGGCGGGGGAGTGTCTGCGGCCGGGACGGCGGTGCCGTGGGTCTCGTCGACGACGAGGCCCATGACGTCCTCGAGCCGGCCGCCCTCGGCGAAGGCGGCGCGCTGGCGGTCCGCCGAGTTGCCGCGGGCCAGCACCGCCTCGGCGAGATCGGAGACGGTGTCCCAGTCGCCGGCCTCCTCGAGCTGCGGGCGCAGCCGGCCGACCAGGTCGCGGACCACCTCGTTCGCCGGGCGCGGCAGTGCATGCGTGTCGACGAGCGAGCGGGACAGTCCGCTGCGGGCGGCCTGCCACATGGCGGCGCGGTGCAGGGGAGCGGGTGGGGTGGCGAAGGGTTTGCCCGCCTCGATGTCGAGCTCGGCGGCGCGGGCCATGGCGCGGAAGAGACCGGCGATGAGGACGGCGTCGTCGACCAGCGGGCAGGCGTCGCAGACGCGGAGCTCGAGGGTGGGTGCGTGCGACGACGGGCGGACGTCGAAGTAGGCCATCTTGGCGTCGGCGATGACGCCGGAGCCGATGAGGTCGGCGATCAGCTGGTCGTAGTCGGCGGCCGAGGTGAGCCGGCCGAAGGAGCCGGCGGTGGGCCAGCGCTGCCAGATGATCGTGCGGATGCTGGCGTAGCCGGTGTCGGCGCCGTTCCAGTAGGGCGAGCTGGCCGACAGGGCGAGCAGCACCGGCAGGTCGGGGGAGATCCGCTGGCCGACCTGGACGGCGAGGTCGCGGTCGGCGATGCCGACGTGGATCTGGGTGCCGCAGATGAGCTGCTCGTCGACGAGCATGCGGTACTGCTCCTGCATGCGGCTGTAGCGGCCGGTGCTGGTGAGCTCGAAGTCCGCGAAGGTGGAGCGCGGGGCGGTGCCGACGGCCGCGACCCCGAGGCCCTCCTTGTCGGCGACCTCGACGAGGCCGGCGCGCAGGCGGACGAGTTCTCGCCGCAGGTCGTCGAGCGTGCGGACGACGGCGGTATTTGTTTCGACCGTCGTCCGTTGTATTTCGGCCGAGTAAAATTGCGCAGGAAGTCTTGACAGCACCTGCGGTGCTCGGGCTGAGAGTTCCCAATGCTCGAGGTCGATCAGGTGCAATTCTTCCTCGGCGCCGAGCGTCAATTCTGCGCTCATGGAAGGAATGTAGTCGGCGGATCAGCGGCCCGCTCCTGTGCCCGCTGACGGCGGCTGATGGCGCTGCGTCACGAATATCGCTCACCTAGAGTGACGGTCGGGGTGGACGAGCGAACGGAGCGGAGATGGGGCGTCGCATCTGGCGCGTGCTCGCGCTGCTGCTCGCGCTGTCGCCCGGCACCACGGTGGCCGGTGTGTGGCCGTTCGACGAGCCGGCGGAGCAGCGGACGGCGACCGACCTCGGCCCCGACGGTCTCGACGCCACGGTGGGCGCCGACGTCGACACGGGGGTCGACGCCGCCGGTGCGACCGCCTACCGGTTCCCCGACGTCGCGCCCAACTCACCGCCGGTGCGGCCGGAGCACCTCGTGAGCATCCCGGACGCCCCGCGGCTCGACCCGGATGCCGGCGTCTTCGCCGTCACGCTGCGCTTCCGGACGACGACCGCTCCGAGCAACATCGTGCAGAAGGGGCAGCGCAGCTCCGAGGGCGGCTACTGGAAGGTCGAGCAGGACGACGGGATCCTGCGCTGCCTGTTCATGGACGGCGAGCGACGGGGCGTGTCCGCGAGCTCCACCGGGCGCATCGATGACGGCGAGTGGCACACGGCGACCTGCCGGCGGACTCCCGACGACGTGACGCTGTACGTCGACGGCGTCCGGGAGGCCCGGGTCGCCGGCACCACGGGGACGATCGCGAACACCTGGCCGCTGACGATCGGCGGCAAGCCGCGCTGCGACCAGAAGTGGGTCGGGTGCGACTACTTCTCCGGCGACGTGGATTTCCTCGGCGTCGGCAAGGAGTGACGGCCGCGATCCGGTGCGGTTGGGCGTCCGGGCTGCCGATGGTCACACCGAGGTGACGGTCGACGTCCGACCCCCGTCGCCGGAGGTGACACGCGCATGGCTCGACGACGGCGACGGTTCGGCGACGGACTGGCTTCGCTCGGCGGCGCCCGGCCCGACGTGCTGGCGCTCGCGCCCGGCGCGCGGCCGCGGTTCGTCGCGATGGGCGGCGTGCTGCTCAGCACCGGGGGGCTCGCGGTGCTGTCCGCGGCGTTCGCCGTCCACATGGCGCTGGGCGTGTGGTGGCCGTTCGCGCTGCTCGCCGGCCTCGGCTGGGGCTTCGTCGTCGTCAACCTCGACCGGATGCTGGTCGTCGGGATGGCGCACGACGCGTCGCTGAAGCGCAACCTCCTGCTGGCCGTGCCGCGGATCGGGCTGGCCCTGGTGCTCGGCGTGGTGATCGCGACGCCGCTGACGCTGCAGGTGTTCTCCAAGGAGATCGACACCGAGATCGTGACGATGCAGGCCGAGGCGGCCGACTCGTACCGGGCGTCGCTGGAGACCGACGAGCGGTTCGCCGACCTGCCGGAGCTGCGGTCGAGCATCGCGGCGGCGGAGGCGTCGGTCGCGAGCGGCGGCCGCTCGGACGCCGGGCTGGACGCCCTGCGCGCGCAGGTGACGGCGACCCAGGCGGCGTACGACGCGGCCGTGACCACCGCGCGCGAGCTCGAGGCGAAGGCGCAGTGCGAGCTGGACGGCACCTGCGGCACCGGCGACGCCGGCACGGGGGAGGCCTACGTGCAGGCGCGCGAGCGTGCCGATGCGCAGGCCGGCGTCGTCTCGTCCGCCCGGTCCGAGCTCGACGCCGCCACCGCGGCGGTGTCGGCGGCCGAGGGCCGCAGCGCCGAGCTGGCCGGGGCGTCGCTGGCGGCCGACCAGGCCCAGCTGACCCGGCTGACCGCGGAGCAGGACCGGCTGCAGGCAGCGTTCGACGCGGAGAACGAGGGCTCGGGCGGGCTGCTGCTGCGCCTGGAGGCGCTGGACCGGCTCGGCGACCGCAACGCCACGCTGGCCGCCGCGCAGTTCATGCTCGCGCTGCTGTTCATGTGCGTGGAGATCCTGCCCGTGCTGATGAAGCTGCTGCTCAACTTCGGACCGCCGTCGGCCTACGACCGGCTCGCGGCGCTGCGCGACTCCGGCGACGTGGACATCGAGGAGCTGCAGCAGGGGTCGCGCCGCGAGGTGGCGCAGGCCAAGGAGGAGCTGCTCGTGCTGGCCGAGAAGGAACGGCTCGAGCGGCAGAAGGACGCGATCCTGGCCCGCCGCCGGGCGGCGATGGCGGAGGTGTCGGCGCCGGCACCCAACGTCGTGATGTCCGACGAGCCGCCGCGGGCCATCTTCGACACCGGGCCGATCGTCGAGCTGGCCCGCAGTGCCGGCCGCGCGCACGGTGCGGTCGGTGCGCCGCCGTCCGCCGGAGCGGGTGCGCGAGGCGGTCTGAGCCTCCAGCCTTTCCGCGACTTCTCTTGCGGATCGCTTGCGGTCCGGTTCCTAGCGTGGGGGCATGCGCGTTGAAGCCCTTGCCGCCCGCTCGTTCGTCGGCCCCGAACGGTGCCTCACCGGTGTCTCGGCCGCGCTCGCCGAGGCCCGCAAGGTGCTCCGCGAGGTGGCCCCGCAGGTGAGCTGGTCCGACGTGACCGCCGAGGCCCATGCGCTGCGGGCGCGGCAGCCGATGACCCTGCTCGAGGCGATCTACGTGGTCTTCGACCGGATGGCCGAGGGTCGGTAGCCCCCCGTCTCGTGACGGCTCCGGGTGACTCCTGGCGCGGCAGGGCCTAGCGTCTGCCGGACGTACGTCGAGAGGCACGGGCACCGGGCGACCGGCGGGCCCGGCGCCGGGGAACGGAGTCCGGGATGCACCGTCGAATCCGCACTGCGCTCGTGTCGGCCGTCGCCGCAGGGACGGCGATCGCCTCGGTGGCTTCCGGGGTGCCGGCCTCGGCCGCGGCGACCACGACCTACGGGCTGTGGCACTTCAACGAGGGGCCGGGCGCGCGCACCGCCTGGGACAGCAGCGGCTACGGCAACAACGGCGTGGTCGGCTCCGACATCCAGACCGGGGTGAAGGTCAGCGGGGCGACGGCCTACCGCTTCCCGACCTGGGACTCGACCGCGGCGCGGCACGAGGTGGTCGTTCCCGAGAGCGACGAGCTGGACCCCGGTCGGAGCGACTACCGGGTCTCGGTGCGGTTCCGGACGGCGCGGTACTACAGCAACATCGTGCAGAAGGGGCAGGCCGGGACGACCGGCGGCTACTGGAAGATCGAGGTCGCGCGCGGGATCGCTGAAGTGCCAGTTCCGCACGTCCACCGGGTCGCACCTCACCGTCACCTCGGGATCGAAGCGGGTCGACGACGGCTCGTGGCACTCGGCCGTGTGCGAGCGGGACGGCGGGACGACGCAGCTGTCCGTCGACGGCGTCCGCACGAGCGTGCGCACCGGCCTGAGCGGCACGGTCAACAACACGTGGGAGCTGGCGATCGGCGGCAAGTCGCGCTGCAACCAGGTCGACGTGGGCTGCGACTTCTTCGCCGGCGACATCGACTACGTGCGGGTGATGAAGGGCTGACCGGCCGCCGGTTGTGGACGGCGCCGTCCGGTGCGTCGGCGTCCGGATAGCCTCGGCGGGTGCTCGACGAGCTGCGGCCGGTGCTCACCGACACCGTCATCCGCCGGGCCGTCGACGGTGAATCCTTTCGGCGCGGCGCGGTCTACGCCGACCAGGGCCGGGTGTCCGACATCTCCTACTCCCGGCGGGACGGTTCGCTCGCCGCGACCGTGCGCGGCGGTGGAACGCACGCCTACACCACGGTCGCGGAGCTCGACGAGCACGGGCCGCGCTGGTGGGGCGAGTGCAGCTGTCCGGTCGGTGTCGACTGCAAGCACGTCGCCGCGCTCCTGCTCACGGCCCGGCGAGCGCTGGAGGGCTCGTCGTCCGCGACACCCGCCGCGCGCGGACCGGGCTGGGAACGGGCGCTCGACGACCTGATCCGTCCCGGCGGACCGGGCGGGCACCCGACAGGCACCCCGATCGGCCTGCAGTTCGAGGTGGAGCGCGGACCCAGCGAGAGGCGTGCGGCCACTCCGGAGGCCTCGGTGCGGCTGCGCCCGGTGGTGCCGGGCGCCAAGGCCCGCTGGATCCGCAGCGGGGTGTCGTGGCGCACGCTGGAGTACGAGCACTACTCGGGGCGTGATGCCGGCCAGGTCGGTGCGCTGCGGGCGCTGTACCGGGCCTACCAGGCGACCCAGGACCGCTACGCCTACTACGGCTACGGATCCGGCGACGTGCAGGTGCGGCTGGCGGAGTTCGGCCCCGCGTTGTGGCCGGCGCTGCGCCAGGTGGTCGACGCGGGCGTGACCCTGGTGACCGCCACCGGGGCGCTGGTCCGGCTGGCCGGGGAGCCCGCGCAGCTGGCCGTGGACGTGCGCCGGGCCGGCGTCGACGACCTGCTGGTCGAGGCCGTGGTCGACGTGGGCGACGTCGCCGTCCCGGCCGAGGCGGTCGGGCTGCTCGGCTCGCCGCCGCACGGTGCCGTCCTGCTGTCCGGTGTGGCCGGGCTGCCTTCCGGTCTCGTGCCGGACGGCGGGATGCTCCTGACCGCGGTGCAGCCCGCCCCCCGAGGGGTGGAGGGGCTGGCCGCCGCCGGCCCGCTGGCCGTGCCCGCGACTGACCGGGGCCGGTTCCTGGCCGACTTCTTTCCCGCGCTGCTGCGGGCGCTGCCGGTGCGCTCCTCCGACGGGTCGGTCGAACTGCCGGAGGTGCACGGCCCGGAGCTGTACCTGCGGGTCGACCATGCGGGCGGGCACCGGGCGCGGCTGGCCTGGTCGGTGCAGTACCGCACCGGGGACGACGTCCGACGCCTGCCACTGGACGCGTCCGATGCGGGCCGGGACATCGCCGCCGAGCAGCGGCTGCTGCGGTCGCTGGGCGCACCCCTCGACCGACTGCCCCAGTTGTGGCAGGACGGGCCGCAGCGGCCGGCGCCCGTCGCCGAGCTGCAGGGCATGGACACCGTCGTCCTGGCGACAGAGGTGCTGCCCCGGCTGACGGAGGCCGGAGTGCTGGTGGAGGTCACCGGCGAGCCGCCGGACTACCGGCACACCGAGTCCGCGCCGGTGGTCCACGTGTCGGCCACCGAGGGGGAGGACGCCGACTGGTTCGACCTCGGGGTCACCGTCTCCGTGGAGGGCGAGGAGATCCCGTTCGTCCTCCTCTTCACGGCGCTGGCCGCGGGCGACTCGCATCTGGTGTTGCCGAGCGGTACGTGGTTCGACATCCGGCGTGCGGAGTTCGACCGGCTGCGCCGGTTGATCGAGGAGGCGCGGGCGCTGCAGGACGCGGAGCGGCCGGGGCTGCGGATCAGCCGGTACCAGGCCGGGCTGTGGGAGGAGCTGGAAGAGCTCGGGGTGGTGGCCGAGCAGAGCGAGCGGTGGGCCCGCGACGTCCGGGCGCTTCTCGACGTCGACCAGAGCGCCCCGCCCGCGGCTCCGGCCGGGCTGGACGCGCAGCTGCGTCCGTACCAGCTGGAGGGCTACCAGTGGCTGTCGGTGCTCTGGGACGCCGGGCTCGGCGGCGTCCTCGCCGACGACATGGGGCTGGGCAAGACGCTGCAGACCCTGGCCCTGCTGTGCCGCGCCCAGGAGGCCGGCGAGCTGACCGCGCCGGTGCTCGTGGTGGCCCCGACCAGCGTGGTGTCGAATTGGGCGCGGGAGGCGGCCCGGTTCGCGCCCGGCCTCTCCGTCCGGACCGTCGAGGCCACCGGCCGCAAACTCGGCATGTCCCTGGCAGAGATGGTCGACGGCGCCGACCTGGTGGTCACCTCCTACACGCTGCTGCGCCTCGGGGAGGAGGACTACCGGGAGCTGCCGTGGAGCGGTCTGGTCCTCGACGAGGCGCAGTTCGTGAAGAACCACGCGGCCAAGACCTACGCCGCGGCGCGGCGGCTGCCCGCCCGGTTCAAGCTCGCGATCACCGGCACCCCGGTGGAGAACAACCTGATGGACCTGTGGTCGATGCTCTCGATCGTCGCGCCGGGGCTCTTCCCGAGTCCGCAGAAGTTCACCGAGCACTACCGGACGCCGATCGAGCGCGGCGGCGACCCGGAGGTGCTGGCAGCGCTCCGCCGCCGGATCCGGCCGCTGATGCGCCGCCGCACCAAGGAGCAGGTGGCCGCGGAGCTGCCGCCGAAGCAGGAGCAGGTGCTCGAGGTGGTGCTGAACCCCAGGCACCGCAAGGTGTACGACACCCACCTGCAGCGGGAGCGGCGCAAGGTGCTCGGCCTGGTCGACGACCTGGAGCGCAACCGGTTCACCATCTTCCGGTCGCTGACCCTGCTGCGGCAGCTGGCGCTCGACGCGTCGCTGGTCGACGAGGCATACGCCGGCATCAGGTCGAGCAAGGCCGACGCCTTCGTGGAGAACCTCCAGGAGGTGGTCGCCGAAGGGCACCGGGCGCTGGTGTTCAGCTCGTTCACCGGCTTCCTGGGCACGATCCGCGCGCGGCTGGACGCCGAGGGGCTGCCCTACGCCTACCTGGACGGCCGCACGCGCAACCGGCAGCAGCGCATCGACGAGTTCCGCGAGGGGCGGGCCCCGGTCTTCCTGATCAGTCTCAAGGCCGGCGGGTTCGGGCTGAACCTGACCGAGGCCGACTACGTGTTCGTGCTGGACCCGTGGTGGAACCCGGCGGTGGAGGCACAGGCGGTCGACCGCACCCACCGGATCGGCCAGGACAAGACCGTCATGGTCTACCGGCTGGTGGCGGCCGGGACCATCGAGCAGAAGGTCGTGGCGCTGCAGGAGCGCAAGCGTGACCTGTTCGCCCGGGTGCTGGACGACGACGGCGGCGCGTTGTCGGGGGCGCTGACGGCGGAGGACATCCGCGGGCTGTTCACGTGAGGGGCCGCACGGGCGGGGCCCGCTCCACCCGGGGTGAGTTCAACATGAGCTGGCTAGAATTCCGGCTAGAGTAGGGCCGTGACCAGCATTCCGCTCAGCGAGGCCAAGGACAAACTGTCTGCTCTCGTCGAGGCAGCCGAGACGACGCACGAGATCGTCACCATCACTCGGCACGGACGCGAGGTGGCGGTGCTGATGGCGAAGGCGGATCTCGATTCCCTGCACGAGACCTTGTTCTGGCTGTCGCAGCCGGGTGTCGGCCAAAACATCGAGGACGCACGTGTGGAAGCGATCGGGGGGCGCGCCGTGTCCGGGCACGAGCTGAGGGGCGAGTTCGGGCTGGGCGAGTGACCGACCCGTTCGAGGTTCTGGTCTCCGCAACGGCCCGGCGACAGCTTCATCGGCTCCCCGGCAAGGTGGCGGCCGCCATCGTCGAGTTCGTCACGGTCGTCCTCCCCGGAAACCCGCTCCGCCTCAGCAAGCCGCTCACGGGTGAGCTGAGCGGGCTGCGAAGCGCCCGACGTGGCGATTACCGAGTGCTCATCGAGGTGGACGACCAGTCGAGGCGGATCCTCGTGGTGCGGGTGGCGCACCGCGCCGACGCCTATCGACCGCCGGGATCGGCCGAGGCGGAGTGAGGGGCCGGACCGACCGACGGCGGGCGCTGGAGCGTTCGGCCGGCCAGGGTAGCCAGTCAGCGCAGCCGGCCCCGCGATGTCGGTCGGCGTCCCTTCCCCGTGAGAGCTACCGGATCGTCACGGAACGACGTCCGGGATGATGTTCTGGCTCTCCTTGGGCGGCCGCACGTAGTCGTCCTCGACCGGTGGCCGCGGCGGCAGGGTGGGCGCCTCGGGGGTGAGGTCCTCGTAGGGGATCTGGCCGAGCAGGTGGCTGATCACGTTGAGGCGGGCGCGCTTCTTGACCTCGGCCTCGACCACCCACCACGGTGCCTCGGGGATGTCGGTGGCGGCGAACATGGCGTCCTTGGCGCGGGAGAAGTCGACCCAGCGGTTGCGCGCCTCGAGGTCCATCGGGCTGAGCTTCCAGCGCTTGGTCGGGTCCTTGAGCCGCGACTGGAACCGCTTCTCCTGCTCGGTGTCGCTGACCGAGAACCAGTACTTGATGACCGTGATCCCGCTGCGGACGAGCGCCCGCTCGAACTCCGGACAGAACCGCAGGAACTCCTGGTACTCCTCCTCGGTGCAGAAGCCCATCACCCGCTCGACGCCGGCGCGGTTGTACCAGGACCGGTCGAACAGGACCATCTCGCCGGCCGCCGGGAGGTGGGCCACGTAGCGCTGGAAGTACCACTGGGTCTTCTCGCGCTCGGTCGGCGCGGGCAGCGCGACGACGTACGCGGCGCGGGGGTTGAGGCTCTCGGTGATGCGCTGGATCGCCCCGCCCTTGCCGGCGGCGTCGCGGCCCTCGAAGATCACGACGGCCCTGAGGCCCCGGGCACGGATGTACTCCTGCTGCTTGACGAGTTCGACCTGCAGCCGGGCCAGTTCCTTGTCGTAGTACGCGGTGTCGACCTTGCGGGTCGGCGCAGGTGCCTCTTCGACGGAGGTGGACGGCTTCCGGGCGGCCATGTCGGGAGCATCGACCCGTGACTGGGCGGCGGCAACCCGGTTCGGGCCGACGCGGGGAAGTGCCCGCGCCGGCCGTCGTCCGTCAGGCCATCTCGGGGACGCGCAGGTGGTGGATGGCGAGCTCGAACTCCGCCACGTCGGTGACCTCCGCGCCCGTCTCGCTGGTGAACCGCTCGCGCCTGGCCATCGCGCCCGGCGCGGGAGTCGTCCATGGCGGCGCGGTCCTTGTAGACGACGGTGAGCGAGCCCCGGCCCATGTTGCGGTCGACCATCAGGCTGAGGCTGCAGAAGCCGGGTACGTCCTCCATCTCCGGGATCATGCTCATGCGGAACCCGTCGAGGGCGCGCTCCGTGTTGGCGGGGTCGCCGCGGGTCCAGGTGACGCGGGCGCAGGCGTCGTCGCCGGGGGTGTGCAGCCGGTGCATGGCGGCGATCTCCCACTCGTCGACGCTCATGTCACGGCCGCCCATGGCGTCCAGGACGCGCTGACGCATGTCGACGACCATGTCGGTGGTGGCGGCCATCGACTTCCTGGGAATCCCAGGAGCTCGAGGTGGCGATGCAGCGGCCGGAGTCGCGGTCGACCAGCATCGACAGGCCGATACAGCCGGGCATGCCGGTCAGCGCCGGCATGATCTCGTCATTGATCATGCGGATGCCGTCGTCCATGCGCTGCGGGTCGGCGGTCATTGTGGTGGAACGGGCGTACATGCCGCCCTCCTTCCGGATGGCGGGCGGCGCCCCTGCGGCGTCGCCGCAGCGGCCATCGTTCTCCTCGCGCGGCTCGGCGACAACGGTCCCTCTCGCGCGACCGACCGGCGTGCGGCAGGCTGCTCGGGCGGTCGGGCGCCTGCTCCATGCGCCCGCGGACGAAGGGATCGGGATGCGACGGATCGGGCGCGTGGTCGGGGTGGTCGGACTCGCGGTCGGCACGGTGCTGGCGCTGGTGACGCCGGCGTCGGCCGCGTCGGTGACGGTCGGGCAGTGGAACCTGAACGAGGGTCCGGGCGCGCGGGTGGCCAACGACAGCAGCGGCTCGGGTCTCGACGGAACGGTGGGCTCGGACGTCTCGACCGGCGTGCGCTACGACGGGGCGACCGGCTACCGGTTCCCGACCTGGGGCACGGACGGCGTGCGCCCGCAGCACCTGGTGACCATCCCGGACAGCTCCCGGCTCGACCCGGGTCTCAGCGACTACGCGGTCACGGTGCGGTTCCGCACGGCGCGCGACTACAGCAACGTGCTGCAGAAGGGGCAGGGCGGAACGCCGGGCGGCAACTGGAAGGTCGAGGTGTACGGCGGGAAGGTGCGGTGCCTGTTCGTCTCGGGCAACGGCACGAGCGTGGCCGTCGGTTCTTCCGGGCGCATCGATGACGGCCGGTGGCACACGGTGCGCTGCGGTCGCTCGGGCGCGTCGGCGTCTCTCGTACCTGGACGGCCGCTGGCAGAGCACCCGGTCGGGCATCTC
This sequence comes from uncultured Actinomycetota bacterium, assembly GCA_963777095.1. Taxonomy (GTDB): domain Bacteria; phylum Actinomycetota; class Actinomycetes; order Mycobacteriales; family Geodermatophilaceae; genus CAVZOY01. The sequence continues at coordinate 283,569 of CAVZOY010000002.1, read as the reverse complement.
CGGCTCGCTGTCGAACAGCTACGGCGTCGCCCTCGGCGGCAAGTCGCGGTGCGACCAGGTCTCGGTGGTCTGCGACTACTTCGCCGGCGACGTCGACTACGTGCGGATCCAGAAGGGCTGATTCAGGCCATCTCGGGGACGTGCAGGTGGGCGAGGGCGAGGTCCATCTCGGCGACGTCGACGATCCGTGCGCCCATGGCCTGGGCGAACTGCTCGCGCAGGAAGCGGGCGTTCCTGCGGACCAGGCCGGCGGCGTCGCGGTTCTCGAAGGTGGTGACGCTGACCGTCTGTCCGATGCGCCGGTCGACCATCAGGCTGAGGCTGCAGAAGCCGGGCAGCTCCTGGAGCTTGGGCATCAGGTTCTCGCGGTAGGCGGCGAGCAGGTCGTCGACGTGGTTCGTGGGGATGCGGGCCCAGGTGACCTGCGCGCCGGCGCCGTCCCCGGCCGGACGGTCCCGGTGGACGATCGCGATCTCCCACTCCTGGACGTCGGAGTGCTCGCCGCCGAGGGTGTGCTCCAGGTGGTGGCGGAGGGTGCGGGCGTCCTCGGCGGTGGCCCGCATGGACTGCTCGTCCCGCCACGACGTGGTGACGATGCAGCGGCCGTCGTCGCGGTTCGTCAGCATGGACAGGCCGAGGCAGCCCTCCGACTGGCCGATCGTCGGCAGCACCTCGTCGGTGACGTACTTGATGCCGTCGTCGAGCTTGTCGGGGTTGCTGCGGATGCTGGTGGACCGTGCGTACATGCCGCTCCTCGGGGTCGGGCGTCGCCCTGGCGCGTCGCCGCGGGCACACGCTCTCGCCTGCCGGTCGGCGAGGCAACTCCTGCCGCTGCTAGGCCATCTCGGGGACGTGCAGGTGGGCGAGGACGAGGTCGAACTCGTGGACGTCGACGACGTGCATGCCCATGCGGTCGAGGAACTCCTCGCGGATCGCCACGCGCCTGACCCTTGGCCCGGGCCATGGTCTGCCGGCTCTCGTAGGTGGCGGCGATGGCGCTGCGGCCGGTGTCGTGGTCGACCAGGAAGCTGACGCTGCAGAAGCCGGGCAGGTGCTCGGCGCGGGGGACGACGATGGTGCGGAAGCCCTCGACGACGCGGTCCATGTCGCCGGCGGCGCCGCGGGTCCAGATGACGCGGGTGGCGGCGCCGTCCGGCGCGGTGCGGACGCGGTGCAGGACGTCGATCGACCACTCGTCGACCTCGCTGTCCTTGCCCTCGAAGGTGCGGACCGCAGTTTCGCGGATGCTGCGCATGGCCTCGGCGCTGCGGCGCATGGCGTCGGCGTCGGTCCAGCTGCGTGGTGGCGATGCACCGGCCGGTGTGCCGGTCGACGAGCAGGGACAGGCCGAGGCAGCCGTGCATCTGCCGGACGGCGGGCAGGACCTCGTCGCGGACGTAGGCGATCCCGTCGTCGATGGCGCTCGGGTCGCCGCGGAAGGTGGTCGATCGGGCGTACATGGTGTCCCCCTCGTGCCGGCTTCGTCGCCGTGCTTCTCACTGTGCGCGGAACGGTGCCGTCGGGGAACGGACTTTCGTCCGGCAGCATGGGCGCGCATGGCGCACACGCACCGGCTGGACCTCGACGACGCGACCGTGCGGGAGTGGGACGCGACGGTCGTCGCCTCCGACCCCGAGCAGGGGATCGTGCTGGACCGGTCGGCGTTCTACCCGGGCGGCGGCGGGCAGCCGCCGGACGAGGGCGTGCTGCTGTGGGGCGGGGTGCGGACGCGGATCGCCGGCACGCGCAAGGGCGACGAGCTGTACCTGATCCCGGTCGAGGGCGACCCGCTGCCGCCCGTCGGGACCGCTGTGCGTGGGGCGCTGGACGACGAGCGCCGGACGGCGCTGATGCGCACGCACTCGGGGCTGCACGTGCTGACCGGCGTGGTGTTCCGCGACTTCGGCGCGCTGGTGACCGGCGGCAACATGGAGCCGCTGACCGCGCGGATGGACTTCGACCTGGCCGAGGTGCCTGCCGACTTCAAGGACCGCGTGGCTGCCGCGGTGAACGCCGAGATCGCCGCCGACCGGCCGATCCAGGTGTCGGTGCTGCCGCGCGAGGAGGCCTTCGCGATCCCGGACATCATCCGCACCGCCACCAACCTGCTGCCGCCGGACATCGAGGTGGTGCGGATCGTCGACATCGTCGGCCTGGACACCCAGGCGGACGGCGGGACGCACGTGGCGTCGACGGCGATGGTGGGGCGGGTCGAGGTGGTCAAGATGGAGAACAAGGGGCGCGGGTTCCGGCGGTTGCGGGTGCGGATCGTCGCTTAGGACCGCCCGAAGAACCCAGCAGGCGGTGGACCATGGCTCTTGACGGCTCAGCTGTGGGCGTCCCTGTCGAATCGACCGAAGGCCGTTGATCGGCCTCCTGCGCTCGTCAAGCGCCCTCTGATCTGAGTCTACTCTAACCGCATGGCGCGCCGCAGTAAGGCAGACGTACCAAATCGAGTTGTCCGAATCTTCTTGGAGCACGCGGGCGAGCAATATGATCGCAGTCGGGGCTTCACGCCCTACGGCCGTATCACTGCAGATGTCCTAGCACACTTCGACGCGGCGTGCGCCTACTGCGGTCGACAAGATGAGGACCTAGTCGAAGAGCACGTCGTGCCGATAAATCGAGAGAGTGTGGGACTCCATGCATGGGGAAATATTGTTCCTGCCTGCAGGGACTGTAACCGTGGCAAGGGGAGACGGTCATGGAGGCACCACTTAGAATCTTTAGGACTTCCGAGTGGCTGCTTCACTCAGCGTGTGGCAAATATCCAGGCGTTCGTCTCGCTTTATGGGTACAGCCCCGACGTGGACCAACTTCGCCTAATCGTCGGAAAGCTCTACGAGCTTTCGGACCGCAACACGCGCGATCTTATTGAGTTCGGGCTAATAGCCTCCGCCGGAGTCTTGTCCAGCTTGCACGTGCCCATGCCCTCGGTTGGAGCCCTGTCCGATCTGGAGTAGAGAGACCCGGCCATCATCATGTGCCTGTTCGCACTCGGACCGTGTAATCGGCCAGTAGGGTTGCGAACGCATTGCGAGTTGCAGGGGTCGTCAATATCCCGGGTTGACCTAGACCACCTCCGGGTCGCTCGCCTAGGCTTCGAACCGTGCTCGTGGAGGGGCTGTATGCCTGAGCGTCCGCCGCCGCTCGACGCGGCCGTCAGCCGCCAGATGCAGCGGATGCCTCGGAAGGACACCGGTCCAGAGGTTCTCTTGCGCCGAGAGCTCCATGCTCGCGGGCTAAGGTTCCGCAAGAACTATGGCAAGCTGCCGGGCCGACCGGACATCGCCTTCACGCGGGCCCGGTTGGCGATCTTCGTGGATGGCTGCTTCTGGCATCGATGCCCCGAACACGGCACCCCCCCGAAGAACAACGCACAGTGGTGGGCGACGAAGCTGGAGGCCAACGTCGCGCGGGACCGGCGGCAGGATCAGGCGCTTGTGGAGCGGGGCTGGACTGTCGTACGGGTCTGGGAGCATGAGCCAGTCGAGGTCGCGAGTGACCGGATTCAAGCAGTGTGGCGAAGCCTGTTGGGCGAGCCGTCGCGCTCTTGAGCTGGGCGCATGAGAGCCTGGACCAGTGCCAAGCGACGAGGAGTACCTGTGGCTGACAGACGACATCGATCCGTAGCGCCGTCCGCAGCGCGATTGACGGAGTCGCTGCGAGACATCGGATACGACTTTCCGTCAGCGATTGCGGATCTGGTCGATAACAGTGTTATGGCCGGCGCCGAGCGAGTCGACATCCTTATCCGGTTCGATGGCACAAACTCCACGGTCTTTATCTGCGACGACGGCTCCGGGATGAGTGCGAACGGCCTCGTTGAGGCTATGCGGTTCGGGAGCCGTCGGAGATACAGCAGCGGTGACCTCGGTCGGTACGGGCTAGGTCTCAAGACGGCTTCACTATCCCAATGTCGCAGCGTAATGGTCGTAAGTCGGCGCATCGCAGAAGGCCCAATCTCGGCGCGCGAGCTCGACTTGGACACCATCATCGAGTTCGACGACTGGCTGATAACCGCACCTGACAAGCGAAGGGTTCAAGCCGCCCGAGTCCTGCTGGGCGAGGACCGCGGCACCGTGGTCGCGTGGCGCAACTTGGATAGAGTGCTTCCAGAGCGACGACCGGATGGGGGCTGGGCCAAGCGGCGCGTCGAATCCTTGGCACGAAGACCGCCGAGCACTTGGCGATGGTATTCCACCGCTTTCTGGATGGCATCGACGAGCGCTCGCTCACTATCACCGTCAACGGTGAGAAGCTGTCCCCTTGGAATCCCTACGCAACTGATGAGGCGGCCACTCAGCGCCTCGGAGCTCAGACCTTCGAACTTGCGTCCGGAGAAACCGTCGGCAAGGTCAGGTTGGAGCGCTACATCCTTCCAGCAAAGGATGACTTCAGTTCCCAGGCTCGATTTGAGGAATTCTCTGGGCCGCTGAAGTGGAACCGGCAGCAGGGCCTCTACATCTACCGGGCAAACCGCCTCGTCCAATGGGGCGGTTGGGCCGGTATCCGCGGCATCGACGAACACCTGAAGCTCGCGCGAGCCTCGCTCGATTTCGATACAGAACTCGATGAGCTCTTCCAAATCAATGTCGCGAAGATGCGGGTCGCCGTTCCAAGCCAGCTTAGGCAGCTCCTCGAGCGTCCGATCAACGACCTGTGCATCGCAGCAAACCAGGTCTATCGGGAGCGCGCCTCTAAGCCCACTCCATCTGCGCTCTTGGACAGCCCCCCGCTCTTAGCGCAGCCTCAGCCATGGCTGGCCTTGCTCTAAGGTCTGCAGCGATGCAAGCGGGGGAGTACGAAGCACTCAAGCGGATCGCCGCCCGGCTTGAGGATGTGGCGCCGGATGTTTGGCGGGGCCTGGGCTTCTCTGAGTCATGACATTGTCCGATCAGTTGACGGCCGGCGAAGCTAGCTATTCGGAAGTAAGGGGAGAATTGACCGAGGCGAGACCACGGACTCCGTATGGCGTCAAGCTTGTCCGAGGACCGTTCCTGAGGTTGGGTCCTCACCCCGCAGATCCGAGACCCGGGAAGAGCTGTTGACGCTCGTAGCTCGCCTGCGAAGTCAGGACCCGGATCTCCGCCTGGCGGCGGACCTCTTTTCCGGTGCCGGTGGTATCAGTTTGGGCTTGGAGCGGTCCGGGTTCACTACTGTCGTAGCGGTTGACCATTATCAGGAGGCCGTCGAGACGCACGGCCACCACTACACCGGGATGAGCCTCGACTGGGACCTTGTCGGATGTCGACCGCATCGAGGAACTTGCCGAAATGCTGGCGACGATCAATGTCGACGTTATTGCTGGCGGACCTCCCTGTCAGCCATTCTCCAAGGCCGGCCGGTCAGGTATTCGACACCGCGTTCGCAACGGCCTGCGGGATCCCCACGATCAGCGACGAGACCTGTGGCGCTCCTTCCTTGAGGTCATCCAACTGGTGCGACCGCCAGCGGTGCTCATGGAGAACGTGCCGGACATGGCGCTCGACCGCGAGATGTTCATCCTCCGGTCGATGGTCGAGGAGTTGGAGGACCTCGGCTACGGCGTCGAGGAACGGATCGTCGACACGTGGCGATACGGCGTCCCGCAGTTTCGGCAGCGACTGATCCTCGTGGCGCTGCGAGACGCTTCGAGTTCTCGTGGCCGGAGGAGTCCGAGGACCGGGTCATCGGTCTGGAATGCCATCGGCGATCTGCCTGAGGTCGACGGCGGCTGGCGCCCCGAGGCGGTGCCGACGGGTGGGCGGACTATGACGGGCCCGCAGACATCCTTCCAGCGGAGCGATGCGGGACGGGGTCGCCGTATCGACGACCGAGCAAACTGTATCGACCACATCACGCGGCCGGTCCGCGATGACGACGCTCGCGCCTTCGAGCTCATGGACTCGACGACGCGATACTCGGACCTGCCGGACGACGTGAAGCGCTACCGCGACGACATCTTCGATGACAAGTACAAGCGGCTTGACGAAAACGACTTGTCGCGGACAATCACCGCGCATATCGCGAAGGACGGCTACTGGTACATCCATCCTCGTCAGGCGCGGACCATCACCGTCCGAGAGGCGGCGCGGTTTCAGACCTTTCCTGACTGGTACCGGTTCGCCGGTCCGCCGTCGGCCGCCTTCAAGCAGATCGGTAACGCCGTCCCGCCGCTGCTGGCCGAGCACCTCGGGTCGGCCCTCCGCAGCGCCCTTGGAGCTTCCGGAGAAGTCGGGTGCCCTCACGCAGGAGGTGGCGGCAAGATTGACCGCTTGGTTCGGGACATCGAGCCGCGCGGCGTGCCGTGGCTGAAGGCATCGACACGGTGGCAGGTGGTTTCGGCGGAGCTGTTGCTGGATCGCGCTACAGCGGATGTAGTCAAGTTGGTTTGGCCGATGCTCAAGATCTGGGCGACGCCGGAGCTGACGCAAGATAACGATGAGATGCTGCGAGCGATCGGCCCCATGGGACGAGGCGGCCGCGCGACCCAGCTACTCGAATTCGCCGACTGGCTCGTTGAGCACCCAGGCGCCCTGGAAGAGGCGGAGAGCGCGTCAAGCCCCATCCCAATGTCCCCACAGCGTCGGGGAGCTCGCTACCTTGTCGTGCCGGTGGGCGAGGCTGATGATTCGGAAGAGCCGGTGCTCACCACAAAGGGCGTCCTACGAGTCGCCGCCCGGGTGACCGGCGACAGTGTCGATCGCAAGAACCGGCTGACCGACGGCCGGCTGGCCGTAGCCAGGATGATCGGTGGGGGGCGGACGCACGGTCGGCCCATCTAGCGTTGATCGAGGTAGCGGCATCGATCTGTCGGCCGAATGATCCAGTGTGTGACCTGTGTCCGCTGCAGGACGTCTGCGCGAGCTCTCGTGCGGAGGAGCGTCGGGCATCAATGCTTTTTTGACCAACGTGGTGAGGCAGCGTGGGACGTACGAGCCGCGCTCAACTTGAGCGAGCCCTCCTCCGACGTCGGACGCCGCCTTCGGGCGTGAAGGGTGAGGCTCGACGTGGCAGTGTCGCCCTTTGGGGCGATCGGCCATCCGTCTGCCTGGGTTCCGAGTCCGAGCGGGATAGGGTCGGTGCGCTATGGCGCAAGGACTAAGAACGGGCAACCCAACCGTCGGCGTGCGGCGCCCATCCGAGGTGACGTTGCCTGTGGTAGGGCATACTTCTGTTGACATCATACGGCTATCTGCGGGGCTCGGGTACAGGTCGGAATCAGCTCCCGCTCGTCTGCGCGCCAACATTCTGGCTGCAGCATCCAAGCGCCAGCCCGTCGAGCCGCGATGGAACGAGCGGCTCAGGCTCGGCCTCCCGAAGGTGGTGACGGCCACGGCAGCGCTGCGCGCACTGACTGACCGGCCGACGGTAGCCACCAACTCTGTTCGCACCCCAAGGGCGGGAAAGGCTATCGTCCGAAATGCATGAACAGGAGCTGCCGCCCGATCCGCAACTGATGGAGTCCCTGCGGGCTGTCGGCTACTCGATGGGAACAGCGATCGCAGACATTATCGATAATTCACTTGCAGCAGACTCGACTCGAGTCGAGATCCGATTCGCAGCCGAGCCGAGTCCATACGTCGCGATTGCAGACAACGGCACGGGAATGACTCGCGAGCAAACGAAACAGGCGATGTGCCTCGCGGGGAGGAGTGCTCGGGATACGAGGTCAATGACGGATCTGGGGCGCTTTGGCCTGGGACTTAAGACCGCATCGCTCTCTCAGTGCCGTCGCCTTACGGTCCTGAGTAAGCGAGGATCGCTTATTTCAGCATTCCGCTGGGATCTGGACCACCTCCACGCAACTGGAAGATGGGCACTCCTGGAATTGGACTCCGACGAAGCCCGACTCTGCTCAGGTTTCGAACTAATAGCGAAATCCGACGCGGGGACACTTGTCTTGTGGGAGGGGCTTGATCAGTTACCGTCAGGCCCTGCCCTAGGCAGGGTCTTAGACGAACAGATGGACTTGAGCCGCCGGCATCTAAGCCTGGTGTTCCACCGCTTCCTATCCGGGGACGCCGGCCGAGAGCCGGTGAACATAACGATTAACGGTCGGGCTCTGGCATCCGCCGATCCCTTCCTTCTCTCACATCGGGCTACACAGCATGGCCCAGTAGAGGTTCTTCCTGTAGAGACCGCGAGCGTGACGGTGCAACCGTTCACGTTGCCGCATGTCTCGAAGTTGAGCAGGGCCGACCGGGAATCAGCACAACTGTCCGGGCATCTTCGCGACAGCCAAGGCTTCTATGTGTATAGGGCCAAGAGGCTGGTCATCTGGGGGACCTGGTTCCGCTTGGTGCCGAAGCAGGACCTAGCCAAGCTGGCCCGAGTAAGAGTAGACATCCCCAACAGCCTGGATCATCTCTGGTCCCTTGACATCAAGAAGTCAACCGCGGTTCCTCCTGTTGCGATACGAGACCAGCTCCGTCGCACAGTCGATAGAATCGTCGCGCCCAGCCGAGCCGTTCACCTGTACCGCGGCAAGAAGTTGTTAACTGACTCCGACATGGTGCCGCTCTGGAACGTAGTAGAGGACCGTGACGCGTTCCGCTACGAGATTAACCGTGAACACCCAGCCCTTCAGGCCCTTGCGTCCGAGCTGGCACCAGAGGCGTTGAAGATGTTCGACCACACGCTGCAAGCCATCCAGGCGGCATTCCCAGTGGAGGATGCGCACAATAGACTCGCGTTGGATGCCGCCCCGGACAAGCAAACAGCATCCGATGAGGAGTTGCTCGCGTATGCCCAGCTCCTGTGGGACGCCTTCCGAGCTCCAGGGCGAACGTGTGAGCAATTCGTGGTCCAGTTCGAGCGTGTAGAACCCTTCGCGGCGAGCCCAGCAGCTGCCGCAGTTCTGAAGAAGGCGGCGGAGGCATGACGGAGAGTGCACAGAAGATGGGCGCCAGCGATCGGGAGCTCGCTGAGCTAGAGAGCGTTCTTGCGGCACTCCTCGCTGGGGCGATCCATTCTGAAGCGGACCTGCTCGCCAATATTGAGCGCTTCAGAGTTGTCTCAGCCCCTGGGGCAACCTCTGAGCAGATAGCCTCCCTTGCTCGTAGACTTACCCAGCGCCTAACTATCGACGTCCAGCAAGGCGTTGCATTGACGAGCGCCGAGTTTAGGCCATGGCTGGCAGAGAAGCGTAGGGAGCTTGCCTGGCTTCACTGGCGCAACTTCAAGCAATGGATGCTCAACGCTGGTCGCCCTCCACGTGTCGTCGACAAGATGGACCAGCTGACCGACGAGATCCTTGATTTCGCTGGGGACCCAACTGAGGTTGGTCCTTGGAAGCGGAGGGGTCTCGTCATTGGCGAAGTGCAATCTGGGAAGACGTCCACGTACCTTGGGCTCTTCAATAAGGCAGCGGACGCTGGGTATCGCCTGATAATCGTCTTGGCCGGAAATACGGAGTCACTGCGGCAGCAAACCCAAGAGCGCGTTGACGAGGGTTTTATCGGCAGGGATTCTAGTCTGGTCACCGGCAAGCCCGGCGTTCCGAAGCGCACCCGCCTCATCGGTGTGGGCGCCCTCGATCAAACCTTAGCCCACGCGACGGGAATGACAACCGTCCTGCAGGACTTCAAGAAGAGCAGTTTGCAGGCGACCAATATCAGTCTAAACGCTGATGCGTCAGATCCTTACGTCTTTGTCGTAAAAAAGAACAAGAGCGTCCTGGACGCACTCACCCGGTGGCTGAGCGAGCAGCCCAAGTCTGGGGCGCAGCTCAGCATCCCTCTGCTCCTCCTGGACGACGAATCCGACTACGCGTCGGTCAATACGCGTGCGGAGCATGACCCGACGGCTATTAACGCTGCCATCCGCAGGATCCTAGAACTGTTCGCGCGCAGCTCCTATGTCGCCTTCACGGCCACGCCATTCGCGAACATCTTCATCGATCACGGTGTGGAGAACGACCTCTTCCCACGGGACTTTATATACGCTCTTGAGTCCCCATCAAACTACGTCGGGAGTGAGCAAACATTCGGTACTCCTGATAACGCGTGGGGGGTTGCCGTCGACCTCGCCGATGTTGACTCATTCGTGCACCTCGGTCACAGACCCTCACACCAGATTGGTCCTCTGCCACAGTCGCTAAAGGACGCAATTCGCACCTTCTTCCTCGCCAACTCGGTACGTGACCTAAGGGGTCAAGTCGCCGCTGGACGCTCAATGCTGGTCAATGTATCGAGATACAAGCGAGTGCAAGCCCAAGTCTTCGATGCAGTTGAAGCCGAGGTCTCGCGACTCCGTCTCGCCGTGGAGATGCACACCGAGGGATACCGCACCGGCGTGCCGAATAGCGACATCAAGGAGCTTGAGGATACGTATTACCGTCACTTCACCGGCCTTGAGGAGGACTGGGGCGACGTTCTGGCCGCGCTACCTTCCGCCGTAGCGGACGTGAGGGTCCAGTTGTTCAACTCCGACAGGGACCGTGGGCTCGTTGAGGATGAGGGCCGCTGGGATCGCCCAGCTCGACTGGTGGCCGTCGGTGGAGACGTCCTGAGTCGAGGCTTGACTCTCGATGGACTTATGGTCAGCTACTTCTACCGGCGCGTCGCAGCCTCGGATACGTTGATGCAGATGGCCCGCTGGTTCGGTTACCGAGACGGTTATGAAGACTTGTGCAGAGTCTGGATCGATCCAAGCTCGGCAGCCGACTATCGATTTGTGGCGGAATCCACAGCGGAGCTGAAGCGAAGCCTGCGTCTGATGCTTCGTCAGAAGTTGACGCCGGCCGACTTCGGGCTGGCAGTTCGGAAGCATCCGGGCGCGTTGTTGATCACTGCTAAGAACAAGATGAAGGCGGCCGAAACGCGGCGACGGACAATCTCTCTCGTGGGCCAGCGGATCGAAACGACCAAGGTGTCTGCGGATGAGCGTGACGTTGCCGCAAACTTGGCGCTATTGGCCGAGTTCGGCAATTCGGTAAGCACTTCCGGCGCGAAATTCGAAGAGACCCGCAGGCGGTATCTCCGTTGGATCGGCACTCCAAAGGGTGTTGTGGCGGACTTCCTATACCAATACCGGCCGTACAAGGGCGACGCTATCTTCTCGATGTCTGCCTTGGGCGACTTCGTCAAGAACTCCCAGTTCTCCATGTGGGACGTCGTCGTCGTAAACGGTGACCGGAGAAGAACGGATTCGGCTCCTTTCGGCGGGCGGAAATTCATCCCCCCTGTACGAGCGATGATACGTGGTGAGAAGGACGAGCTCCGAGTCAGCGGCGCCAGCAGCAGACTGGCCGGTCCAGACGATGTGAGCGGTCTCCTGTCAAAAGAGGACGCCGTCGCGGCCGCGGAGGCGTTCAGGCGAGAGTCGCCGGGTAAGGCTGTGCCTGAGACTGCCTACTATCCGTACTTGGAACGGCCTGCTCTTCTCCTCTATCCCTTGCGTCCAGGAGAAGCCAAGCTGCCGACGGGCGTGAGGTCGTCAGACATGTTTCTGGCCGTCAAGTTGGCCTTGCCGGGTGAGGCTGGCGACGTGAGGGACACGAGTGGTGACGTTGAATACGTCATCAATACGGTGGCGCAAAGGCTCTGGTTCGTAGAGTTCGCGGGTGACGAATCGGACGACGACGCTGATGACTGATGCCTTCACTGCGCGCTGGCAAGAGCTGCTTGCGGTGCCGGGGAGCAAGAGCGAAGTAGATGCGACTCACGCGCTTCGTTTCATATATGGTTCGGACGACGCGGGACGGCCGCTCTTGTTCGTGATCTGTGACAATAAGCCGGCGCTGCCAGAGCTATCGGATGTCGTCGATGTCAAGCGTGGTGTTCGAGCCATCGATGGGAAGTGGACACTCTCCATGACCCTTATGGACACGAGCTACCTTGACGTCTTCTTCGCATTCGCCTCGGACATCGTGCGACGCACGTCCGACAGCGCCCGCGAGGACGACGCTATGCGCCGGCTTTACAAGGCTCTGCGTCAGTGGAAACAACTCTTCTCTCAGACTTTGGCACGGCGGCTAGGGCACGAGGAACTGCGTGGCCTGGTCGGGGAGCTGTGGTTCGCCTTCAACCACTTGACGAGCAGACGGCCTGCGTCAGAGGTCGTCCATGCGTGGCGCGGCCCACTTGGCGCCGACCAAGACTTCCGATTCGCATCGGGTGAAGTCTTCGAGATCAAGGCCATCTTCCCCGACGCAACGGATGTGAAAATCTCCTCGGCCGAGCAACTGGACATCGATGGAATGACTCTGTGCCTAGTCCTCTTGGAGGATGCGGGAGCCGGCGGTGATTATTCCTTCACTCTGCGAGACCTGATTCGCGACGCCAGGGCTCAGATCGAGAGTGATCCGGATGTCGCCTCTGAGCTTGACTCGCGACTGAGGCGTTTTGGTCTCTCGGATGACGGTGCCGCCTACGACGACTCCAGATTCTCTGTGGTCGCTCTGCGGGGCTTTTCAGTGACGGAGGGTTTCCCTCGCCTACGTCGGGCTCGTCTGTCGCCAGCGGTCTCATCGGTGCGCTACTGCCTGGATCTACAGGCGCTGGGTGAATATGAGCTGGACCGGTTGGCATAAGAGTGAGCGGCGTAGCATGAGGAGAGGCTGGTCTAGTCAGTGAATATTGACGACTTTCATGTCGACCTGATGAACGCCGTCAGGGCTCGGGCGGAAGTTGATAACGACTTCCTGAGCGCGGCTTTCCTCGCGGAGGCCTCCGCGAGATTGGAGGAAGCGGAGGAGGTCGATCAGCTCGTTCCGGCGCACTTCTCAGGAGCGGGCGAGCGTAACAGGCGCCTCGCAGTGAGTGGCTATGACTTGAGCGATCCGGATGGATCCATCGCGCTCGCTGTCGTGAGTCTTAGTGGTGAAACCGGGAATGATCAGCCAAGGACCATGACGCAGACCGAGGCCGAGCGGGCGCTGGGAGCCGTTAGGGCGTTCTTGGTAGAGGCAGTATCTGGGAGCTTCGAGCGAGACCGTGAAGAGAGCACGCCGGAGTACCAGCTGGCTAGAGACCTTCGACTTAGAGGTCGCAATGTGACCCGGTACAGGCTGTACCTCCTAACGAACTCCGTGATGAGTGGGAGGGCTAGAGCCCTTGAGAGCTCCGAGGTCAACGGGGTCCGAGTCGACTATCATATTTGGGACCTCAGTCGCTTCCATCAGGTTCATGTGTCGGGCCTCGGTCGTGAAGAGCTGGAGATCGACCTTCGTGAATGGGCGCCTGGTGGCATACCCGCGCTTCGAACAAGCACGGCGCAAGACGTGTCGACCTACTTGATGGCTCTGCCTGGAACGGTGCTAGCGGATCTGTATGGCCGCTACGGTAGCCGGCTGTTGGAGAGTAACGTCAGATCCTTCCTTAGCGCGAGGGGGAGCGTCAATAGGGGTATTCGATCAACCCTACTCTCTGAACCCTGGAGCTTCCTAGCTTACAACAACGGGGTCACCGCGACAGCGACGGATGTAACCATCGATCCGGCAACGAATGCAATTGTGGCAATCAAGGACCTCCAAATCGTCAATGGTGGCCAAACGACAGCATCGCTGTTCTATGTGCGTCGCGAACGGCGGCAGAACCGGTCTTTGGGCGACGCCTTCGTTCAGGCCAAGTTGGTCGTGGTCTCCCCCTCGGTTGCCGAGGAGATGGTTCCACGGATCTCTCGGTATGCGAACAGTCAAAACCGCGTCAGCGAGGCTGACTTCTTCTCGAACAGCCCCTTCCACGTGCGGCTCGAAAATCTATCGCAAAGGCTCCTTGCTCCCGCGAAGGCTGGGCTGAACTATCAGACGAAGTGGTTCTACGAAAGGACGCGAGGCCAGTACCTGAACGAAGCCGGGAAGATGACCTCTTCCGAGGCGAAAAGGTTTGCGCTGACGTATCCGCGCGATCAGGTTCTAACCAAGACCGATGCGGCGCGTTACGAGTCGGCATGGGCGCAAAAGCCTCATGTGGTTAGCGCGGGTGCCCAGAAAAACTTCCTTGCGTTCGCCGAGGATGTCGCCAAGCGCTGGGAGGCCTCGCCGGAGGACTTCAACGAGGCGTATTTCAAGCATCTCGTCTCCAAGGCGATCCTCTATGCACGACTGCGGAGGATCATTGCAAGAGCTGACTGGTATCAGAGTGGCTACCTGGCCAATATCGTCGCGTACGCCATGGCGAAGTTGGCTTGCGCCATCGAGACGCAGGCGCTCGGATTCGAACTAGACTTCGACGCGATCTGGCAGGCGCAGGGGCTGTCGCCGGCTCTTGAGCGCGCGGGGCTTGACGTGGCGTACCAGTGCTTCCTGGGTCTCACGGACCCAAATCGTCCAGTTGTCAATGTGACGGAATGGGCCAAGCGCGAGGCGTGCTGGGAGTCTATTAGGCGGTCTCATTGGGTTTTACCCGATGACCTGCGCTCAGAGCTCGCCTCCAAGGCGGCGGTTGTTGAGGGGAGGCGCAGCGCGCGGGACGTCCAAAAGATCGACTCTGGGATCGAAGCGCAGGCACGCGTGATGGCGATCGGCGTCCAAGGGTGGGCAGCGGTTCGGGACTTCACCATCCAAAGGAACATGGCGACACCCTTGGAGCGCGACCTCTTGGGGGTAGCCTGCTCCCCTCGCAAAGTTCCGTCGGAAAAGCAAAGTGTGCTTCTGCTGCGTTTGTTGGATCGTGCGCACAGTGAGGGCTTGCAGGGCCTGTAGCAACCTGACTATCGACGAGGCGCCTAGCCGGCAGCCACCTCAGCCGGAGTCCGATTAACGTCGATCTGGGCGCCGACACCGACGACGATGTGGCCGCTCGTGAGCTCGAGAGCCTCCTCGACGGGGTCGTTTTTGCTGGCGGCTCCGCCGTCGGCCCACCTGCTTGGCCCGCTCCCGCTCGCTGCTGAGGACCGACTAGGGGCGGAGAGCTCGCCGACGAGCTGCGCGACGTAGTTGCACGGGTGGAGTCGATCCGCGGTGGGCAGTCGGCAGCGGGTGGGATGACGTCGCTGACGCGCTGGCAGACTTCGGTGCCACTGACGACGGCTGAACAGCGACAGGGGGAATGGCGCTGATGTTGCTACGTCACGCCGGTGGGTCGTGGGAGTCGCCTGCGGTCACGAGCTACGCGGACGAGGCAGCTTTGGAGAGACTGCTGCTTGAGTCGCCGAGTCTGCTTCCGGGTGCGGACGGCTCGCCCTTGACTGTGGTCAGCCAGCTGTATGTGCCACGAAACGGTCCGGTCGACATTCTCGCCGTCAGTACTTCCGGACAGATCACGGTGGTGGAATGCAAGCTCAAGGCCAACCCCGAGATCCGCCGCAGTGTCGTGGGGCAGGTGCTTGCGTATGCCGCCGGACTTTGGCGGTTGTCGTACGAGGAACTTGACGTTGCCTTCGCCGCCCGCGCCGGCCAGCCGATGAGCCGGGCGCTGGCAATCCGAGCCGAGACCGCGGGAGGCGAGTTCTTTGCCGACGCATTCCGCGCCGAGGTCAGCCGCAATCTCGCGACCGGAGCGATGCGCCTCGTCATAGCCGTGGATGCCATCACCGACGAGCTGAAGCGGATTATCGAGTTTATGAACGACCGCACGGTGGCTGCCTCGACGTGCTGGCGCTGGAGCTGGGGTATGTCAAGCACGGAGACGTGGAGATCGTCGCTCCGACCGTCTATGG
The DNA here is from genome assembly GCA_963777095.1 of uncultured Actinomycetota bacterium. Classification (GTDB taxonomy): domain Bacteria; phylum Actinomycetota; class Actinomycetes; order Mycobacteriales; family Geodermatophilaceae; genus CAVZOY01. Next base: position 267,984 of record CAVZOY010000002.1, on the reverse strand, counting down.
GCAGGAGGCGGTACGCCGAAAGTCGCTGGAGGCAGCACGGACACGGTGGGACGAGCAGAGCCTTCTCTCCGCTATCCACGAGCACTGCTCACCCGAAGCCGCGGCCGCTCTGCTGGCGATCTTCCAGCACGCGCAACAGCACCCACGGTTCACGTCCTTCTATTGGGGTGAGGGGCGGGTCCCCTCGGCGATCGCATGGTTCGACGTCGGTGACCAGAACGTCGCCGTGTGGGCCATCTACACGGCGCCAGACGGAAGGCCGTCCTTCGCCGTCAACTTCGAGTGAATGTATCGGAAGGGGAAAGGGGTTCCGGAGCCGCGGCTGGAGGTGCTGGCCGACCGACTCCGGACATTGCCGGGAGTGCAGGCTCTGTACGGGGACCTCGTCGAAAAGCGCTATGCCCGTCGGCCATCCATCCCGGAGTCCGCGCTGCGGCAACCGAATGCAGCCGCCGTCGTCATTGGCGCTTTGGATCAACTGCTCGCCGACTAACACTCCAGGGTCCCAGCAGGTTGCGCGCTCGATCGACCGAGTTCCGGCTTTGACCAAAATGCGGCTCATGGGAGGGGCGGACCTAAAAAGATCGGCTGCCGAAACGGCTCGGACGAGGAGGAGCGATGACGGCGCGGGTGTTCCCGCCGGAGGCCGGCTACGAGTCCTACGCCGAGCAGTGGTTCGTCGACGCGCTCGTCGAGCAACTGCCCGACGAGGCGGTGGTCTTCCGTAACCAGCGGCTCACCGACTGGCACGAGGATCGCGAGGCCGACGCGATCGTCGCCTGGCCCGGCGTCGGCGTCGCCGTCATCGAGATCAAGGGGGCAGCGGCTCCCTGCGGAACGCCCAGTGGGTGCCTCTACGTGTTCGCCGACGAGGGGCAGCGGGTCTTCGCCCGGCAGGGCCGGCCGACGGTCGACCTGGTCGCGGCCGACCTGACCGAGAACCTGCGCAACACCAAGCAGATCGCCGGCACGTTCTCCAGCCTCGCGCCCGCGCAGATGGAGATCCGCGCGGAGAGCGGTGTCCCGGTGCGGTTCGTGCCGTGCGCGACCGGGGACGCCATCGACGCCGCGGACGACGCCGCCGTCGCGCTGCTCGACGAGGGCTGGCCGGCCGACGCGGTCGCGCTGCTCACGACCGGCAGCCGGCACGACGTGCAGAAGGAGCGGCAGCAGGCCGGCCAGGACGCGTACTGGGCCTCGTACTGGGACGACGAGGACCTGTTCTACGGGCACGTCCTCGGCTTCAAGGGACTCGAACGGCCCGCCGTCGTGCTCGCGGTCAACGGGTTCGGCGACGAGTCCCGGGCGCGGGAGAAGTTGTACGTCGGGCTGTCCCGGGCCCGGGACCTGCTCGTGGTCTGCGGTGACCTCGAGCTGATCCGGCGGGTCGGCGGCGAGGCCGTGGTCCGGCGGCTCAGCCGGCCGCGTTGACAGGCATCGCTGCCGGCTGCCTCGGTGATCAAGTCGTGTTGCGCCCAGGACACGGCTCGGTGACGGCGGCGCACACCCCTTGACCAGCGGTGGCGCGACGCACCACGCTTTCCGCCGCACCGAGCCTTGCCGACGATCCGATCCGCACCACGACAGCCTGCTGGCCGCCGTTCGTCGCACTCAGCGTCCAGTGGGCCGTCGTCCGGTCCTCCAGGAGACGCCCATGTCCAGTCCCGCACCGCGTGGCGCCTCGGGCGTCACCTACACCCACGCCCAAGAGGGCTACTTCGAGAAGCGGGGGCTGACCCGGGCGGCCGGGTTCTGGGGGCTGTGGGGACTCGGCGTCGCCGCCGTCATCTCCGGCGACTTCTCCGGCTGGAACTTCGGCATCGGCGGCGCCGGCTGGGGCGGGTTCCTCATCGCCACGGTGATCGTCACGCTGATGTACGTCACGATGATCGGCAGCATCGGCGAGATGGCGTCGGCCATGCCGCACACCGGCGGCGCCTACTCGTTCGCGAGAAGCGCCATGGGCCCGTGGGGCGGCTTCGTCACCGGCCTCGCCGAGACGATCGAGTACGTCGCGACGACCGCCGTCATCGTCTACTTCTCCGCCGCCTACGCCGACAGCATCACCGACGAACTGTTCGGGCTGTCGATGCCGGCGTGGGTCTGGTGGGTGATCCTCTACGCGATCTTCCTGCTGCTGAACATCGCCGGCTCGGAGATCTCGTTCCGGTTCGCCGTGATCGTCGCCGCCCTCTCGCTGGCGGTCATCGCGCTGTTCGCCGTCATGGCGCTGTTCTCCGGCGCCCTCGACTTCGGCAACCTCTTCGACATCGAGCCGGAGGCCGGCAACAGCGACTTCGTGCCGTTCGGCTGGTGGCAGGTCGTGCTCGCGATGCCGTTCGCGATGTGGCTCTACCTCGGCATCGAGGAGCTCCCGCTCGCCGCCGAGGAGTCGCACATGCCGGCCCGCGACATCCCGCGTGCGGGCATGTGGGGCCTGGCCACGCTGATCGTCAGCGGCGGCCTGGTGCTGGTGCTCAACCCGGCCGTCGTCGGCGCCTCGGCGATCGGCGAGTCCGGTGAGCCGCTGCTCGACGGCTTCCGGGCGATCCTGCCCAACAGCGACGTCGCCGCGATCCTGTCGGCCTTCGCTCTCCTCGGCCTGTTCGCCTCGCTGCAGGGGATCATGTACGCCTACGGGCGCAACATCTACTCGCTCAGCCGGGCCGGCTACTACCCGAAGGCCCTGTCGCTCACCGGTGCGCGCCGGACCCCGTGGATCGCCCTCGTGGTCGGCGCGGTCATCGGCTTCGTCGCGCTGATCGTCGTCGACACCGGCGGCGAGACGGCCGGGGCGATCGTCCTCAACATCGCCGTCTGGGGTGCGGTCCTGGCCTACCTGCTGCAGATGGTGTCGTTCGTGCTGCTGCGCCGGAAGTTCCCGAACGCCAGCCGGCCGTACCGCAGCCCGTTCGGCGTGGGCGGCGCCGTGTTCGCCGGCGCCATCGCGGCGCTGATCTTCGTCGGCGTCATGCTCAACGAGGACTACCGGCCGGCGATCATCGCCATCGCCGTCATCTACGTGATCGCACTCGTCGGCTTCGCCGCCTTCGGCCGGCACCGCCTGGTGCTCTCGCCGGAGGAGGAGTACGCGATGTCCGGCGGCCTGCACGGCGACCCGCAGGCCGAGGGCTACGGGGCGATCGACGTCGAGGACATCGACCCGGAGGCCCGCTCCCGCACCTGAGCTACGGGATCCGCCCGGACCGATCGGCCCGGGCGGATCCCGCCGCACGTCATTCCGCAGCCAGGACCAGCGCGGCGCGTACGCCGCGGACGAAGGCCTCTGGCCGCTCCCACGCGGCGAAGTGGCCGCCGGCGGTCTCCTCCTGCCACGCGCGCAGGTCGAACACGCGCTCGGCGACGCCGCGGGAAGCCAGCACGGTGTCGTGCGCGAACTGCGTGATCACCGTGGGCACGGCCACCCGCGACACCGGCGGGCTCGGCCGCGCGTACGGGCCGAAGGAGGTGCCGATCGTGCCGGTGACCCAGTACGCGGTCACCCAGGTCAGCAGCTCGTCGCGGGGGAAGACCGACTCCACGTCTCCGTCGCAGTCGCTCCAGCCGCGCAGTTTTTCCACGATCCAGGCGGCCAGGCCCGCCGGGGAGTCGCCCAGCGCGGCCGCGAGCGTGTGCGGCCGGGTCGCCTGCTCGAGCAGGTAGGCACCCTCGGTGAGCCGCCAGTGCTCCACCCGGTTGCGGTAGTCGCGCTCGTCGGCGGTCAGCGTGTCGCGATCCGCCGTCAGCAGGTGCACGGTCGGCACATCGGTGAGGTGGAGAGCCGCCACCCGGTCGGCATGCGCGGACGCCAGGGCCATCGTCCACGCCGCGGCCGATGTCGCCGGCGGAGACGACGTACCGGTCGTATCCCAGCCCCGCCACCGCGCCGGCGACGACGTCCGCCATCTCGGCCGCCGACATATCCCGCCCTGCTCGACCGGTGCGGCGAACGGGTACCCCGGGAGCGCCGGGACCACTACGTGCACGTCGCCGAGCAGCGGCAGCACCCGCTCGTAGCGCAGCACCGAGTCGGGCCAGCCGTGCAGCAGCACGAGGGCCGGTCGCGTCCGGATCGGCGGCGCGCTCATGGACCGCCCGCGCCTCGGCGGTGCGGACCCACGCAGCGAGCGGATCCGCCGCTCGTGCACCCGCCAGTCGTAGTCCTCCGCCCAGTAGCGGATCAGGTCGGCCAGGTAGTCAGGATCCGTCCCGAGGGCCCAGCCGGACCCGGCTATCGGCTCGACGCGGCGGAAGCCCCGCAGCCGCGCCCGCAGGTCGTCCAGCACGGCCTGGTCACCGGCGGCGGAGCGTCGTCCATGGGTTGTCCCTCCGTCGTCTTCCCAGCGGTCGTGATCATCGTGGCGGACCGACGACGCACCAACCTCGGGTCGCACCGGGTGACACCATCACCCGGTGCCCGACCTCGACACCGCCCGACAGTGGTGGGCCGACGGCGACCGCGCCGTCGTCCGTGCGCTCGACGGCTTGACGGACGACGACCTGCGCGAGCCGTCAGCCCTGCCCGGCTGGACCCGCGCCCACGTCGTCGCCCACCTCGCCCGCAACGCCGACGCCCTCGTCAACCTGTGCACCTGGGCGCGCACCGGTGTCGAGACGCCGATGTACCCCTCGCGCGAGGCCCGCGACGCGGCCATCGAGGCCACCGCGGCGGTGCCGGCCGATGCGCTGCGCGCCGACTTCCGGGACGCCGAGGCCCGGCTCGCCGAGGCCGTCGCGGTGCTGCCCGCCGAGGCGTGGGGGAGGCCGGTCCGCAACGGGCAGGGTCGCACCGTCGCCGCACGCGAGATCCCGTGGATGCGCGCCAAGGAGCTGTGGGTGCACGGCGTCGACCTCGACGCCGGCCTCTCCTTCGCCGACGCCCGGCCGAGTTCCTGGCCGCCCTCGTCGACGACGTCCTCGCGCTCTTCGCCTCCCGCGACCAGACGCCGGACGTGACGCTGGTGGCCACCGATCTCGAGCGGACGTGGGGTTCGGGCGCCGCGCGGGTCGAGGGTCCGGTGGCCGCGCTGGCCGCGTGGCTGACCCGGTCACGGACTGACGGGCTCAGCGGCGACGCGCCCGCGTTGCCCACCTGGCTCTGATGCCGCTCTGGAGGACCTCAGCCACGCATCTGCCCAGCGCGCGTTCGAGCAGGCGATGGCCGGCTGCGCGCTCCCGCGCGCCGGTGGAGCCGGCCAGATCGAGCCCGGCCAGGACGTGGTGCCGTCCCCGTGCCAGTTCGGTGACCAGGGACGCCGGCATGCCCGTCACGCGCAGGATGACGCTGCCGGCCGGGTCGCGATCCAGCCGGTAGCGCCGCACGAGGTGCGGGAGGGCATCGTCGTCGACGTACCCGTCGAGGAGGTCCGGGGCAGCACTCAGCCCGCCGACGCCTTCTGCGGCCCCCGACGCGATGACGTCGCGACTCAGGTGGCGCAGCGCGCGCGGGTGGGCGGAATAGCGGTGGATCCGGGCCCTGTTGCGGGCACGCACGGCCAGTTCGGTCCCGCTGGCGCCGGCGAGGGCCGCCCGGAGCCGGGATCGTTGTGCCTGCCCCAGCCAGGGCGCCTGCTCGCCTTCGAGCAGGGCGACGGCGGCCCAGGCGGTCGGCTCCTCCCAGGCGCGTACCCGGCTACCTCGCCGCTGCGCCATCCACTGAGCGACGGATTCGGCATCGATGCGGTCGGGACCGATGGCCACCAGGTCCCCGTCCGACACCAGTCGCTGAAGGTGCCGGACAGACACGCCGACCGCCCGCAGCATGTTGTCTACCAGGCCCTGATCGGTAACGACACGGCGATCACGTGCGACTGGAGCAGGAGCGGGTCCGTTCCGGCCGTCGTGCGCGCATTGGGCCAGGCTCTGCTGCCCCCGTGACCGGCAGGGCGAGGTGGACGCCGCGCGATGGCATTCGGACAACGCAGGTCAGCGCTACCGAGAGTTCACCGGACGCTCAGGCGTTCGTGTCGACGACGGCCAGTCCCTTGACGCGCCAGGCGGCGAGCAGATCCTGGTCACCACTGGCCGCGACCAACCCGTCACCGGCTACGGCCACGGCGGCGGCGCATGCGACGTCCTCGTAACCGCGCAAGCCGGGCGGAGCGCGGCTGCGGACGCAGCACGCAACCTCGGCCCGCCGGCCGGAACGACCGCGATCCGCTCCACAGCCCGTCCAGCAGACGGGCTGCCGTCGGTCAGCCGGCACGCCGACGAGACGATGTCCGGCGCGCATTCGCGCGGCATGCGAGGGCCGCGGACGCCTCGACGCGCCCGATCGCCGTGCACATCGTCAGGTTCGCGGCATTCCACAGCTGCCGGCAACGGCTCGTCGACGCTCTCGGTCACGAGCAGCGGCACGAGCGCGGAGGTGTCCAGGTAGAGGATCACCGGCGATCGATGAGCACGCCTCCGAGAGCGAGACGTCAGCGGCAACCGGAGCTGGCGCCGGCGCTTGCGACGAGCCGGGAGTTGCACGACGCCCTCTGCGATCAACCGCTCGAGAGCCTGTCGGCGCGTCGACGGCTGATGCGGGCCACCGCCTGGCCGTGATCGGTCACGGTGATCGTCGCGCCGTCGCGCACTGCGGCGATGCGTTGCTGAGACCATCTCTCAGCTCACGGATGCCGATGCTCGTCATCCTCACTCCGTGACCACAAAGATCGATGCATTGTAGCCATATTCCCGCCGAATGACGACCGTGCCGCGGTACTGGACCGGTGCCGAGTGGTCTGGGCGGCGTGGTCACGTCCGACCGTTCGAGTCGTGCGACGCTGAGGCCGTGGTCGACGACCTGATCGTGGCGCGCAACCCCGACCCGGAGTCGCAGCTGCCGTATCTGGTGCGCATCCCGCTCGGACCGGCCGGCGTCGTCGTCAAGGCGCGGGAAACATGGCCGCGAGCGAACAAGGTGTACTGCCACCGGGCGCCGGAGTGGCCGGCCGACGCGGAGATCGTCGAGCGGCACGCCGTCCGGTCCTGCTCCCGGCGCGGCCCGGCCATCGACCTCGTGCTGGCGCGGGCGCGGGAGAACCGCTCGCAGCTGGTCATCACCCGTGCGCGGGGCCGCGAGGTCATCTTCTGGCAGTCGCCACGGACGACGAAGCAGGCGCGTCCCGGCGTGCACCTGCCGACCGCCCGGGCGCACGGGCAGGTGCTCGAGATCCTCGTCGACTCGGGGGAGAAGTACCCGTACGCGTTCGGGTCGCAGCAGGCCACCACCCAGCGACAGCGGCTGGCCGCCGGCGACTACGCCGTCGCCCTGGACGGCGCCGTCGTCGCCGCCGTCGAGCGCAAGACCCTCGAGGACCTCGCCGGCAGCCTGCTCTCCGGCAAGCTCACCTACGCGATGGCCGACCTCACCGCGCTGCCCCGTGCCGCGGTTGTGGTCGAGGACCGCTACAGCCGGATGTTCAAGCTGCCGCACGTGTCCGGAAGTCGGGTCGCCGAGGCACTGGCCGAGGCGCAGGCCCGGTTTCCGACGCGTGCCCGTCGTCTTCTGCGAGACCCGACCGCTGGCCCAGGAGTGGACCTACCGCTGGCTCGGTGCATGCCTGGCGGAGCTGGGCGCCGCCCGGTCCACCGCTGAGGTAGAGGCTTCCTTCGCGCCCGGCGGGCCGGTGCCGGACGCGCCGCCCTCGCCCGCCGAGGTCAGGCTCTGGGCCCGGGCGCAGGGCATCGAGGTCAGCGACCGCGGGCGCATCCCGGCCGATGTCGTCGCGCCGCTTCCTTGCCGACCAGAGAAGCTGATCCAGCGACAGCTCAGCGCCAGGCGGTCGTTCCCGCCGCCAGACGCGCGGAGATCGGCTCGACCCCGTCCATGTCCCCGGCGGCGACGGCCATGACGAGCTCGTAAGCCTCGTCGTTGGTCAACGTCAACCGGATGCCGTTCAAACCGTAGAAGGCGATGGTTCCAGCGAGCGCGAGACGCTTGTTGCCGTCGACGAGAGTGCGATGGTTGCGAGCGAGGGAGTGCAGGAGCGCGGCCGCCTTGCACCGTGTGATCGAGGGCTGACGTCCTCGCCTGAAGACCGTGGACTCGCGGCCTGGCCAGTGCGGATTCCAACAAGCCGGCATCGCGGACCTCGACCTTGTCCAGGGTTCGACGCGCGACGTGCAGCAGGTCGTCGAGATCGAGGTAGATCACTGGCCGAGGCGCTCGAGGGCCTCCGCGTAGCGCGGCAGTTCCTCATCCAGCACCCGGTCGAGCAGATCACGCTTGCTGGTGCGCTCGATGTAGTCCCGCACCGCCTGACGGGCGACTTCCTGCATCGAGCGTCCTTCGAGCTCGGCTCGGCGACGCAGGGCCTCGCTCTCCTGCTCGTCGAGACGGAGTGTCATGGCCATGGAAGTCACGATACCGCTCGTGATACCACGCGTGCAACGCGTCAGAGCCAAGCCTCGACCTCGTCCAGCTGCTCGTGGGTGAGCCCGGCGAACAGGTCCGGCGCGATCACCAGCACGTGAGGATTGGCGGCGAGCCACTCGCCGGTGTCCGCGGCCTGCTCGGCCAGGTCGTCGTCGATCCACACGATGCGCCGGTCCGGCTCCGCCTCGGCCACCTCGCGGGCGACGGCGAGCTTCCACCAGTCGGAGACGCCGACCCAGCCGCCCGAGGAAGCCGGTCGGCGCCGCGTCCGCGCGAGCGTGGGTCCGCAGGCCGCGCGGCAGGCCCATGGGCTCGGCCAGCAGCCGGTCGGCGTCCGTGGTCCAGGTCGTGAGCCACTGGATCTCGACCCGGCCCTCGTCGTGCAGCCGGCGCAGCCGGGCGGTCACCGTCGGGTCCCACGACAGCACGTACCCGTTGAACGTCCCGCGCCGCCAGCCATCGGGCAGGTCGAGGCAGGCGACGTTCAGCACCCCGTCGACGTCCAGCAGCAGGATCGGGACGTCGTCGCCGGCCATGTGTCCTCCCTCGAGCAGGCATGGTCCTCGCCACGGACGACGGTCCACGGCAACCCACGCCGGCGACCGATCGGAGTCGTTCGGGTCGGCCCCCGGCCCGCGCACCGGGCCCGCGGACGGAGGGCCGTGGCAGGGCACGCAGAGGCGCCGATAGGTCACGGGCGGTACTGCCGTGCGCAATTCAGACGTCCCAGCTGATTTAGTTCCGAGACCCGAGGGCAGCCCGTTGACCCGGCGCAACGCCGGTGCGTAGCTTGCGGCCACCGTCGTGGTCGTGGCAGCGCTCCCGTGCACCGTGCGGCGGCCGAGAACCGGCCGCCGCGCCGCCCGCGACCGAACTCGCGCCCGGAGCGCGGACCAGGAGGACCCGTGCACAAGTCGTCCCGGGCGTGGGCCAGCAGGCTGGCCGTCGTCGTCGCGCTCGTCGTCGGGCTGCTCGCGGCCGCGCTTCCGACGTCCGCGGCACCGAGCACCAAGAACTACTGCGCCTCACTGAGCTACAACAACGTGGACGGTCTGCGACACGGTGACCGTGGCCGGCGGACGTGACGAGCTTCGTCACGCTCGTCCTGACGAATCCGGAAAGCAGCCAGCAGACGTTCGCCTCGGCGGAGCTGACCTTCACCGGCACGCCACTGCCTGCCGGGGTGTCGGTCGCCCGGGCGGCTGGAGCGTCACGACGCCGACCTCCTCGGCGGCGCTGTGCGGTATCGGGTCATCAACGACGGTGTCGTCGCAACCCGCTCCCGCCCGGAGAGTCGCTCGACGTGACGATCGCGATGCCGGGGGAACCGTCCGGGACGACCTTCCTCACGACGCGGGTGAAGCAGTCCAACGACTTCAAGGGGACCAACAACGACTTCGCCCTCGTACCCCGCGAGCGCGACCCCGCTGACGATCATCACGCCCGCCTTCTGCGCGGAGGACCTGCACTCCGCCGGCCTACACGTCGACCACGAACAAGGTCCTGGCCGACCTCACCCTGACCTCCTCGGCGCCGTTCAGTACTTCGCCGGGTTCACGACCGACCGGCTGTCCTGCGACACGATCCCGTTCGGCCCGACGGTCAAGCCCGAGCCCTTCCAGGTCGAGACCACCTTCGCCACGGCACCGGTCTCCAAGACCCTCGTGCTGACCTTCCCGAAGGCGCTGGCCAACCTCGTGCCGAACAACGGGACGCCGCACCATCCCGTGTGCGCCGGCGGCGACTACCCCTTCCCGGGCAGCTCCACCGTGGGCGCAATCACGCACCCCTACGAGGGCCTGCTGCTCAACTGTTCCGACCCGGCCTACAGGTCGGCGGTCGACGACTCGCGCGACCCCGACGCCTTCCTGCCGATGTGCGTCAAGTCGCGGGCCCGCAGCGCGGGCAAGCTGGTCGTCACCGTCCTGATCGAGGAATCCACGGTCGACCCGCGCATCTGGTGACCGGCCCGGCGTCTGCCGGCTGACTACCCGCGCCGGCTCCTTCGGGAGTCGGCGCGGGCCACCGGCGGACCCGGCAGGGCGCCTCAGGCCACGCGGTCGGCGGCCGCGGGGTCGCCGGCGACCAGGCCGAGGCGCGCCGCCAGGACCGTCGCCTCCGCCTCGACCTCCGGCTCGGCATCCGGGGACAGCTCGGCCAGGGCGCGCAGGGACAGCGCCAGCTCGTAGGTGGCGCTGCGGCCGCGCGCCTCGGCGATGCTCGTCCGCAGATCGTCCAGCGCGGCCCGCCGGTCACCCAACCCCGACCAGGCCAGCCCGAGCACCCGGTGCAACAGGGGGGTGACCAGTCCACGCCCGGGCAGGCCGGCCGCCTCCGCGAGCGCGGCCCCACTCCGGGCCAGCGCCGTCTCGTGGTCGCCGGCCATGAGTGCGGCCTCGGCGAGCATCGCGTCGGTGTGGATCACCTCCAGCGTCTCGCCCTCCTCGGCGAACATGCGAGCGAGCCGTCGTGAGCAGCAGCTCGGCCCGGTCGTGCTCGCCCTGCCGCGTCGCCAGCCGGCCGAGCAGGCGGGTGCCGTCGGCCACGAACGCCGGGGTGCCGGCCGCGCGGTAGGTCTGCAGCGCCTGCTCCAGGGGTGCGCGGGCCTCGGCGAGGTGTCCCTGGTCGGAGAGGACCTCGGCGATGTTGGCCGAGGCGACGGCGGCGGTCCACGAGTCACCGGCCCGCTCGCAGGCGCGACGGGAGTTCTCGTAGTGCCGCACGGCGTCGTCCCACCGGCCGTCGAAGTACGCGCGGACGCCGAGATGGTTGAGCGCGCGGGCCTCCAGCCACGGGTTGCCGCCGGCCTCGCAGACGGTGGCCAGGCCACGCTTCGCGTGCTCGCCCTTTCCGGGCAGGCCGACGGTCAGCTCGGCGGTGTCGAGCAGGAGCAGTGCGGTGGCCAGGGTCTCGGCCGCGCCGATGCCCTCGGCCAGCTCGACCGCCTCGCGCAGCAGCCGCACGGCGTCCGTCCCGCGCCCCTGGCGGTACCGGACCAGCCCGTACTGGGACCGCACCTGTGCGAGCAGGCGGGCCGCGGCCGTCCCGTCGCCGTCCTCGCTGCCGGCCTGAGCGAGCAACCGCTCGACCGCGCTGAGCCGCTGCAGGCAGCGGCGGTAGTCGCCGCGCCGCTCGGCGGTCAGCGCCACGGCGTAGCCCAGCCGTGCGCGGTCGAGCGGCGCGGTGGTCCAGCGCGACGCCTGCCGGAAGGCCGCTTCGGCCTGGTCGAACTGCCCGAGGTGGGTGCGCTCCTCACCGAGGGCCTCGGCGACCTGCGCCAGTTCCGTCGGGTCGGCGACCGCGACGTCGCGGCCGGCGTCGAGCGCCCGCTCGTACAACCGCGCCGCGTCGACCGTGGCGTGCACCGCGGCGGCGCGGTCGGCGGCGATGCGCGACCAGTGCCAGGCCGAGGGCAGGTCCCGGGCCGCGGAGGCGTGCACGGCCAGCAGCGGGGCCACGTCGTCGGTGTCGCTGCCCGCCAGCCGCAGGAGCGCGGAGCACGCGGCGGCGTGCAGGCTCCGGCGTCGCGCGTAGGGCAGCCCCTCGTAGGAGGCCTCGCGCATGAGTTCGTGCCGGAAGCGCAGGGTGTCCGGCCCGTCGGCGACGAGGTGGTCGGACAGCGCCTGGATGCGCTCGGGCGGCAGCGGCTCGCCGAGCACCTCCCGCAGCACGTCGACCCGCACCCGCGTACCCAGCACGGAGGCCGCCCGCAGCAACCGGCGGTCGTCCGGGGGCAGCCGGTCGATCTGCGCGGCCATCACCTGCTCGACGGTGTCCGGGAGGCCGCCTCCCCGGAGGGCGTCCCCGGCAGTCGCGAGCTCGAGGAGGAACAGCGGGTTGCCGGCGCTGGTGGCTGCCACCTCCGCCCGCAGGTGCGGAGCCAGCGGTGCGTCCTCGGTCACCGACTGCAGCAACCGGGCGACCGCGTCGTCGTCGAGCGGTGCCAGCTCCATGCTCGTGACCCGCCCGGCGACGCCGCTGAGCGGATCGGGGGCGTCCTGGCGCACCGTGAGCAGCACGAGCCACGGCGCGTCGCCGACGTCGTCGGCCAGCGAGCGGACGAGCGCGGCGCTGGCCTCGTCGAGCAGCTCGGCGTCGTCGAGCACGAGGACGGCGGCCTCGGAGAGCAGCGCGCGCAGGAAGGCCGGAAAGGCGGCCTCGAGCCGAGCGCGGCGGAAGCGGTCGTCGAGCGCTCGCACCTCGGGAGTCGTGTGCACCTCGGCCCCGAGGACGGTGGCCAGCAGCGGCGCCCAGGGCAGCAGGTCCGGGGCCGCCGTCCGCAGCCGGTCGATGAGGGTCGTCCCGGTGAGGACCGGTGGCGTCGAGTCGTCCAGGCCGAGCGCCTGCCGCAGCAGGTCGCGCAGCGGTGCGTAGGGCACGGCGGCCCGGTGGTCGGCGCAGCGGGTCCGCAGCACGACGCAGCGGGTCGCACGCACGAGCAGCTCGTCGACGAGCCGTGACTTGCCGATGCCCGGCGGCCCGACCAGCTCGACGCAGGAGCCCTTGCCGGCCCGGGCGCCGTCGAGCATCTCCTCGAGCCGGGCGAGCTCCTCCTCCCGGCCGGCGAACGGCGGGCCCTCCGCGGCGGCGGGGACGGTCGTGGTCCCCGTGCTGCTCAGCCGGCAGGCGGAGACGGGCACGCTCTTGCCCTTGACGAGGAAGGGCGGCAGCGGCTCGGAGGGGAACGGGGTGCGGCTGCGGCGCAGCGCCTCGACCGAGGCGTAGACCTGCCCGGGCTCCGCGCGCGCCATGAGCCGGGCGGCGAGGTTGACCGCGTCGCCCTTCGCCGAGTAGGTGCGCCGGCCGGCGGGGCCGAAGTCGCCGGTGAACACCCGGCCGACGTTCACGCCGGCCCGCAGCGAGAGCGCGCCGCCGCCGTCGACGACGTCGGCCACGACACCCAGCAGGTGGCCGGCGTCGTCGTCCGTGCTGGTGGGTGCGCCGGCGACGAGCATGATCTTGCCGCCGTTCTCGCCGATGTCGCTCTCCCAGAACGTGACGCCTCGGGCGGTGCAGGCGCGCTGGATGCGGACGACGAGGTCGTGCAGTGCACCCGCGACGGCGTCCTGGCCCTGGGCGGCGAGCAGGTCGTCGACGCCGCAGAACTCGACGAAGCCGACGGCGACCTGGCGGTGCTCGCTGTCGACGTCTCCCGACGAGAGGTGGTCGCGGAGCACGGGTGCGAGCGCGTCCGCGGGGTCGCCCGGGGGGTTCGACGGCGTCGGCGGGCAGATCGGCGGCCGCGGCGTGCTGCGCACGAGGATCCCGGGCCCCTTGGCGTCGCCGAGCACGGACGGCGGCAGCGCGGTGGCGGTCTCCGGGCTCACCAGCACCTCGCCGGCCTCGGCCACCGACTCCAGCCGCGCCGTCGTCGTCGCGGCCGGTCCGGTCAGGAGGAGCTCGCGGTGGCTCTCGCCGACGAGGAAGAGGAGGAAGTCGCCGGTGTGGATGCCGATCGACATGCGCAGCCGGGCAGTGCCGACCGAGGTGCGCAGCTTTCCCGTCCGGGTGATCTGGCGCTGCATCTGGCGGGCGGCCACGACGGCCCGCACCGCGTGCCGGGGTCCGGTGTAGAGGAGCAGGACGGCGTCCCCGCCCCACTTGACCAGCTCCGCGTCCTGCGCGAATGCGATGTCGAGCAGCCCGGCGAAGGTGCTGTCGAGCAGCGTGCTGAGCTCCTCGGCCCCGGCCTTGCCGTTGCGGGAGAGCGCCTCGGTGAGCGCCGTGAAGCCGGAGATGTCGACGAACGCGAGCGTGCCCTCGACCACCGTCGCGCGCGGCAGATCCACATCGGGCGGCCAGGCGAGGGCGAGGCGGGCGACGTAGGGACGGAGCCGTACTGCGGCGGGCTCGAGGTCGACCATCTGCCGCCCTCGGTGTAGGAGACGGGGCGCCGCAGGGTACCGCCGGGACGGCCGAGAGCGGCACCCGTTCCGGTACGGCCCGGATGATCCGTGCGAATGGGTCGGACGGTTGGCGTCTGGAGGCCACATCGCAGAGAACCTGCGAGGCTGCACCAGCAGGTGCCGCAACGGCACGGTCGGTGGACGGGGGTGCGATGGCGGCGCGGGTGTTCCCGCCGGAGGCCGGCTACGAGTCGTACGCCGAGCAGTGGTTCGTCGACGCGCTCGTCGAGCAGCTGCCCGACGAGGCGGTGGTCTTCCGCAACCAGCGGTTCACCGACTGGCGCGAGGACCGCGAGGCCGACGCCATCGTCGCCTGGCCCGGCGTCGGCGTCGCCGTCATCGAGATCAAGGGCGGCAGCGTCTCGCTGCGCGACGGCCAGTGGTGGCAGACCGGCGGGAAGAGCAAGGCCATCGACCCGGTCGGACAGGCACGGAAGTGCAAGTACCTGCTGCACGCCTACCTGTCCAGCACCCGCGGTGGTCGCGCGGCAAGCTGCGGACGGCGCACCTCGTCGCCCTGCCCACGACGGTCCTGCCGGAGGACTTCACCGCGCCCGACGCGCCCCGCTGGCTGGTCATCGACAAGGACCAGACGTCGTACGCGGCGAGCTGGATCGAGCGGGCCCTGCGGCAGGTCGGAGGGGCAGCCGCCTCCGCCCGGCGTCGAGGACGTCGAGCTGCTCGTCGACTGCCTGGCCGGCCGCGCCATCCCGCAGGCCGACCTGGTCGCCGACGCTGGCCGAGCGGGAGATCGCCTGCGAGCTGCTCACCAAGCCGCAGGCGAAGGTGCTCGACCTGCTCGGCCTCGATCCGCGCGTCGAGATCCGCGGAGGAGCGGGGTCGGGCAAGACCTGGCTCGCCGTCGAGAAGGCCCGCCGGCTGGCCGCGGACGGCAAGCGGGTCGCGCTCATGTGCTACTCGCGCGGCCTGGCCGAGTTCCTCACCCGCCGCGTCGCGACGCTGCCCGCGAACCAGCGACCGGCCTACGTCGGCACCTTCCACAACCTCGGCATCGGCTGGGGCGTGCCGCCCGGCAGCGACGACGACAGCGCGTACTGGGAGGAGTTCCTGCCCGCCGAGATGGTGTCGCTCGCCGGCGGCGCTGCCGGTCGGGCAGCGCTTCGACGCCGTCGTCATCGACGAGGCGCAGGACTTCGCCGAGAGCTGGTGGCCCGCGGTCCTGGCGGCGCTGCGCGACCCGGACGGCGGGTGCCTCTACGTGTTCGCCGACGAGGGGCAGCGGGTCTTCGCCCGGCAGGGCCGGCCGACGGTCGACCTGGTCGCGGTCGACCTGACCGAGAACCTGCGCAACACCAAGCAGATCGCCGGCACCTTCTCCAGCCTCGCGCCGGCGCAGATGGAGATCCGCGGGGAGAGCGGCGTCCCGGTGCGGTTCGTGCCCTGCGCGACCGAGGACGCCGTCGACGCCGCGGACGACGCCGCCGTCGCGCTGCTCGACGAGGGCTGGCCCGCCGACGCGGTCGCGCTACTCACGACCGGCAGCCGGCACGAGTGCAGAGGGAGCGGCAACAGGCAGGCCAGGACGCGTACTGGGCCTCGTACTGGGACGACGAGGACCTGTTCTACGGACACGTCCTCGGCTTCAAGGGACTCGAACGGCCCGCCGTCGTGCTCGCGGTCAACGGGTTCCGCGACGAGTCGCGGGCGCGGGAGAAGTTGTACGTCGGGCTGTCCCGGGCCCGGGACCTGCTCGTGGTCTGCGGTGACCTCGAGCTGATCCGGCGGATCGGCGGCGAGGCCGTGGTCCGGCGGCTCCAGCGCGGACGCTGAAGGGGGAGCGGTGGCACGAAGCGACTCCATCTGGGAGGTGCTCCGTCAGGCGTCGGAGACGCTGCCGGAGCCGTTCAGCGCACACGCGCTGATCACGTGGGTGAGCAAGCGGCGGCCGGACGTCGCCGAGGCGTCGATCCGGACGCACCTCAACTACGCGCTCGTGGAGAGCCGGCGAACCGGGCCGTGGTCGTCACGCACGCCCTTCCTCACGCGCGTCGACCGTGGCCTCTACCGCCGGTACCGCGGGCCGTCGGCGCCCCAGGAGGCGACACCCACGTTCGCCCCCGAGATGCCGGTTCCGACGCCGACCGCACGCGCTCCGTCAGACGGCCGGGTCATCCTCGTCGGCTGTTCGCGCACGAAGGGTCCGAACGCTGCCCCGGCCATGGAGCTCTTCGAGGGCCCGCTGTTCCGCCGGGCCCGCGACCACGCCGTCCGGACGGGTGCTCCGTGGTTCGTGCTGAGCGCGAAGTTCGGCCTGCTCGATCCCGGCGAGCCGATCGCCCCGTACGACGTCTATCTCCGCGACCAGCCCGACTCCTACCGGGACATGTGGGGACGCTGGGTGGTCGAACAGTTGGCCGCGCGCCTGCCGCTCACCGGCACCACGGTCGAGGTGCACGCGAGCGACGCCTATTGCGGGCCGCTGCGGGCGCCGTTGCGGGCCGCCGGAGCCGTGATCAGCGAGCCGCTCGCCGGTCTCCGGCAGGGCGAGCAACTGGCCTGGGCGGGCTACCGCGCAGAGGCGCCGGACGTCGAAACGGCGGTCGACGTCGAGGTCCTCCTGGATCCTGCCCGCGCCGTCTCGCCTGCGGCACTGCTGGAGCGGGGACCTGAGGGGCTCGACGTCCCCGGGCTCTACACCTGGTGGATCGACGAGGCCGGTGCCGCGGACGTCTCGCGAGGGATGGGGTATCCGGTTGCGCCCGGGCTGCTGTACGCGGGGAAGGCGGGTGGCCACCGTCGCGAGGCGGCGCCGTCGTCCGCCACGCTCTGGGGGCGCATCGCCGGCAACCACCCGCGGGGCAACGCGAGGTCCTCCACCTTTCGCAAGAGCCTGGCCGCGGTGCTCGGCGCCGCCGGCGTCGCGCACTCCGAGGACGAGCTGACCGCGTGGATGCACGCCCATCTGCGCGTCCATCCGCTGCCGGTCCCGAGCGCCGACGTGGCCCGGCTCGAGGACGACCTCGTCGCCCGGGCTCGGCCGCCGCTGAACCTCGCCGGGCTGCCGAAGGACGACGCTCGCTCGGCGCTCTCGCCGGCTGCGCGGGCTCCTCGGCGGCAGCCGCCAGCCGGACGCGTCGCCGCCCACCGAGCCGCCGTCGCCGGATCGCCCTGACGATGCGGCGCGGTCCTTCGACGCCCGCCTGCGCGCCGACATCGACGCCATCCTCAGGGCGGGGTACCGACCGACCATCTTCCAGCGGATGCTGTCCGAGTACGGCGCCGTCGAGACCGCGAAGCGACTGCTCGCCGCGCCTCAGGTGTCCGACGGCTTCCGCTGGCTGTGGGAGCACCGGCTGCTGCGGCTCTCCGTCGAGAACGCGGTCCTCGGGCTCGGCTTCGAGGAGCTCTTCACCGATCGGGACAGGACGGTGGCAACACAGCGGCTGCGCGACGCGGGTTTCCGTTCCGGGCTCGACGCCTGACTAGCGCGTCAGCGCCACGGTGCGGTCGCCTCCCTCGCACGAGGGAGAGGACCCGCTCGGGTGTCCCCGATCAGGGCACCGGTTCGGTTACCCTTCGTATTCGCAGGCGTACCAAGCGTCGACGTCGACGTGGTCACAGGGGGAGTCTCGGAGTGCTGATCAGTTGCAGGGCGGCGTCCGCCGCGCCCCAAAGTCAGGTCATGACCGAGGTGCAGACCGTCCTGGGTCGGCGCTCGGAGATGAAGCACCCGCCCGTCAGCCTGGCCGTCTCCGACAACGTGGCCGTCGGGATCGCGCACATCTTCGGCAGCGCGTCGCAGACCGGCCAGGTGTTCGAGCGACTCATCCGCACCGGCTCCGTCGACAGCGACGAGCTCATCGAGGCGGCCCGGTTCGAGCAGGGCTACGCCTCGCCCGAGGGCTACGCCGCCCTCTACTGCCTGATCGGCTGGACGAAGGCGCAGGTCCACCGCCGCGGCGGGGCCGCCTGACCGCCCCCTTCAGCGGTGGGCGACTCCGCCGGGCCCGTGGTCAGCGGTCACCGGCTCGGCCGGCGGACCCGGCGGCGTCCCGTCGCCGAACGGTGCGCCACCCAGCTCCTCGCGCCCGTGCGGCGTCAGCCAGTTCGACGTGTCCGGCCCGGCCGGGACGATCTGCGTCGGGTTGATGTCCTTGTGGACGACGTAGTAGTGCTCCTTGATCTGCGGGAAGTCGATCGTGTCGCCGAACCCGGGCGTCTGGAACAGGTCGCGCGCATAGCCCCACAGGGCCGGCAGCTCGGTCAGTTTCTGCCGGTTGCACTTGAAGTGGCCGTGGTAGACGGGGTCGAACCGGACCAGCGTCGTGAACAGCCGGACGTCGGCCTCGGTGATCGTGTCGCCGACCAGGTACCGCTGACCTGACAACCGCTCCTCGAGCCAGTCGAGCGCCGTCCACAGCCGGTCGGAGGCCTCGTCGTAGCTCTTCTGGTCGCCGGCGAAGCCGCACCGGTACACCCCGTTGTTGACCTCGGTGTAGACGCGACGCATGACGTCGTCCATCTCGTCGCGCAGCTTCTCGGGGTACAGGTCGGGCGCGCCGTCGCGGTGGTGCGCCGTCCACTCGGTCGAGAAGTCCAGCGTCATCTGCGCGAAGTCGTTGGTGACGACCTGCTTGGTCGGGACGTCGACCATGGCCGGCACCGTGATGCCACGGTCGTAATCGGGGAACCGGGCGAGGAACGCCTCCTGCAGCCGCTCGTAGCCCAGCACCGGATCGCGGCCGCCGGGGTCGAGGTCGAAGGTCCAGCTGCGCTCGTCGTGCGTCGGCCCGCAGATGCCCATCGAGAAGGCGTCCTCCAGGCCGAGCAGCCGGCGCACGATCACCGCCCGGTTGGCCCACGGGCAGGCCCGCGCGACGACGAGCCGGTAGCGGCCGGGCTCGACCGGCCAGCCGTCGGCGCCGTCGGCGGTGATCCGGTCGGGGATGTAGTTCGTGTCGCGCGAGAAGCCGCCTTCTTCGACGTAGCCGGATCCGGAGTCGTCGTCTGCCATGCGGCCCAGCCTCGCCGATCGCGCGCAGCGCTGCTCGGGGGCCTCCGTCAGAGCCGGGAGATCGTCCCTTGGTCGGCCTCGCCGCCGAAGAACTCGTCGAGCACCCGGCCGAACACCGGCTCCTCGTCTGCGGCCCGGGAGAACAGCGTCATCGACGACCGCAGCTTCTGGGCGTCGACCGGCCCGAGCACGGCCACGGCGTCGCGCGCGGGCTGGTCCAGCAGAGCCTGGGCCGCCTGCACCAGGCGCGGTCCCAGGACCGGGTGAGCGAGGTAGGCCCGCGCCTCGTCGAGCCCGGAGACGGCGAAGTGCTGCGCCGTGGAACTGCGGCCCAGACCGGCGACCTGCGGGAAGACGAACCACATCCAGTGGCTCCGCTTGTGCCCGGCCCGCAGCTCGGCGAGCGCCTGGTCGTACGTGCCGCCGGCGTCCTGCGCGTCGACGAACCGGCTCAGGTCGAAGGGATCGCCCACCCGAGCAGGCTCGCCCGCCCGCGACAGATGAGCAAGGTCAGGCGGGTCCGCGCACCATCCGGTCGATCGCGTCGGTGGTCGACCGCGGCTCGATCCCGAGGTCCTTGAGCGGGCGGTCGTCGATGGGCAGCTCCGTCATGTCCGACGCCAGGGACATGCCCATCACCGACGCGATCGCCGGGTTGCGGCGTCGCAGCAGGCGGCTGCCCAGCGCCAACGCCGGACGCGGCACGCTCACCCGACGGAACGTGACACCGGTCGCGCGCTCGAACGCATCGACCACCTCGTGCCGGGTCAGCCGCTGCGGCCCGCCGAAGTCGACCTCCGCTGGCGGGTCGTCGGCCAGCGTCAGCCGCACGACGGCCTCGGCGACGTCGTCCACCGCCACGTACGGCCACGGCGTCCGCCCGTGCCCGTGGATCAGCGCCAGCCGCTTGGCCGGCCGGATGCCCGTCTCGGGCGACAGCCAGATCTCCTGGTACGGCCCCGGCCGCACGATCACCGTCGGCATGGACGAAGCCCGCAGCAGGTCCTCCGTCTGCACCTTGGCCGCGGCGAGGGGTGCGCGCGCGGCCATCGCCGGCGTCAGGCCGCCAAGCGACACGAAGACGAAGCGTCCGACCCCCGCCCGCTCGGCGGCGCGGATCAGCGTCTCGTTGCCGCGCCGGTCGACGTCCTCGATCGTCAGGTCCTTCGCGCCGGCCAGCAGTCGGCCGATCGCGTTGGCAGTCGTGACGACCGTCGTCATGCCGGTGACGGCGGCCGTCACGCTGTCGGCGTCCCGGAGGTCCCCGCGCACGATCTCCGCGCCGAGCGCCTCCAGCGCGGACGCGTCGGTCTGCGGACGCACCAGCGCCCGGAACGCGACGTCGCGGGACCCGAGCCGCTCGGCGATCTTTCCGCCGAGCAGACCGGTGCCACCGATCAGGAGGAGTTCCGCCACGCACCTACCTCGGCACTACGGCCACGCAGCGTCAAGGTGGTCGTGCGCGGAACCGGCCGGCGGCACCGGCTCCCGCGTCACCAGACCCGGCGGGCCCCCGCGTAGCTGGGCATGTACGCCAGCTTCGCCGTCCGGACGACGTCGCCCGAGCCCGGCGCGTGCACGATGTAGCCGGCGCCGATGTACATGGCGACGTGGCTGACCGGGCTGTAGAAGAACACCAGGTCACCGGCGCGGAGGCTGCTCTTGCTCACGTAGCTGCCGTACGTCGACTGCGCGCGCGAGGTGCGGGGGATGGTGATGCCCGCCTTCCGCCACGAGTACGACGTCAGCCCGGAGCAGTCGAACGAGCTCGGGCCGGAGCCGCCGTACACGTACGGATCGCCCCGCTGGGCGAGCGCCGTCCAGACGGCGACCTTGGAGCCCCAGTTCGGAGCGGTCACCGTCACTCCGGCGATGGTGTAGGTGAGATCTGCGGCCGCGGCCTCCGAGGCTGGGAGGGACGTGGCGGTGATGCCGAGTGCAAGGCCGATCGCGACGGTCGCCCGCCGGAGGAAGGAAAGTCGGCGCGCAGGGGTAGTGCGGATGGTCGTCATGGACGACGGGTCTCCTGTCTCCACACGACGCCTACCGGGTTAGCTGTCGGGTTCGGGCAGGGGAGTGGCCCGGCGCGCGCGGCCATGGACACGCGCGCGCTTCACCCCGGGACTTCGGTGGGTCCCCGGTCCGGGCGGCGACTGGCGGCCGACGCCCTGGTTCGGCGGCATCTACCGGGTGTCGCCTGGGTGCGGCATTTGGGGGCCCGGCGGACGCGGGGTGAACGTAAGGACGACCGCGCGAACCCGCATGTGGATCACGGCACGGTCACGACCGTCACGAACTGCGATCAGTGACGAGCGTGTCCCGGGTCGACACGCGGCCCGACCAGCGACGACGGTCGCGGTCCGTGACGTGCGGCGGTCGGCGGGACCGGCTGCCGGTGACGCGAAGTCACATTGTGCGGCAGTGTGTCGTGCCCGTCGGTGACGGCGGTCAGACGATGGGTTCTCGCGCTCTGCGTGGTCGGTGGTCCGACCGCGCTGGGTCCGGCGGATTCACCCTCCCGGAACCCCACGCGGTTGATCAGCGTGGAGAAGGGCAAGTACGACACACGACCGACCCAGGAGGACCGACATGAAGCTGCTCCGCTCCGCCATCGTGGCCGGCATCACCAAGAAGGTGATCGACGAGGCACGCAAGCCGCACAACCAGGCGAAGATCAAGGCCTACCTCGCGCAGGCCACCTCGAAGACGAAGGGCAGCCGCGGCGGCGGCTCCACCGGACGCCGTCCGTACTGAGCCGCTCCTCGACAGGGCCCCGGCCGACCCGGCCGGGGCCCTGTCGTCTGCCTACGGTGAGCCCATGCGCACCGACTCCGGACTGGTCGTCGAGAACCGCGGCTCCGTCAGGATCCTGACGCTCGACCGGCCCGAGCGGCGCAACGCGCTCTCGACCGACCTCCAGGCCGACCTGGTCGAGCAGCTGCTCGACTGCACGGAGAGCAGTGACGTCCGCGCCGTCGTCCTGACCGGCAACGGACCGGCGTTCTGCGCCGGCTTCGACCTCAAGGAGATCCGCGAGCAGGACGAGCGCGGCGAGCGGTTCCGCGCGCCGATGAAGCGGCCGGCGCGGGCGCTGTTCGAGGTGGTCACCGAGACCTGGGTGCCGACGATCGCCGCCCTCAACGGTGCCACCGTCGCCGGCGGGCTTCGAGCTGGCCCTGGCCTGCGACATCCGGCTGGCCGCGCCCGGCATCCCGATGGGGCTGCCCGAGGCGAGGATCGGCATGGGCGCGAACTTCGGCTCGGTCGTGCTGCCCCGGCGGCTGCCGAGCGGCCTGGCGATGGAGCTGCTGTTCACCGGCGACAACCTGACCGCCGAGGACGCCGAGCGGTGGGGGCTGGTCAACCGCGTCGTCCAGGCCGATCGGCTGCTCGACGAGGCGCTCGACCTCGCCGAGCGGATCGCCGCCAACGCGCCGGTGAGCGTGCGGCGGATGAAGGAGACCGCGGTCAAGACCGCCGACCTGCCGCTGTGGCAGGCGCTGCGCCTCGACGTCGGCCCCGATCCGTACACCAGCGAGGACCGCCGAGAGGGCATCGCGGCGCGGCTGGAGAAGCGTCCGCCGCGCTGGCAGGGCCGGTGATAGGGCGCGCGAGGAGTAGACAGGCAGCCGTGCTGCACATCGCCGTCCTCGACGACTACCAGGGCGTCTCCGGCCACTACGCGGACTGGTCGAGCCTTCCCGAGCCGGCCGAGGTGACCGTGTTCGGCGACCACCTCGACGACGAGGACGCCGTTGCCGAGCGGCTCGCCCCCTTCGAGGTCGTCGTCGCCATGCGGGAGCGCACCCCGTTTCCGCGTCGGCTCATCGAGCGCCTGCCGAACCTCCGGCTGCTCGTGACCACCGGCGCGAAGAACGCCTCCATCGACGTCGCGGCGGCGGCCGAACGCGGCGTCCCGGTCTGCGGTACCGGCGCGCACCCCAGCGGCACCGCGGAGCTCACCTGGGCGCTGATCCTCGCGGTGGCGCGGCACCTGCCGGAGGAGATGGCCAACGTGCTCGAGGGCGGCTGGCAGACCACCGTCGGCACCGACCTGGCCGGCAAGCGGCTGGGCATCGTCGGCCTGGGTCGGCTCGGCACCCGCGTGGCCCGCATCGGCCAGGCCTTCGACATGGACGTCGTCGCCTGGAGCCAGAACCTCACCGACGAGCGCGCCGGGGAGGCCGGTGCCCGTCGCGTGGACAAGGAGGAGCTCTTCGGGACGGCGGACGTCGTCACCGTCCACCTGCAGCTCTCCGACCGGACCCGCGGACTGATCGGCGCCGAGGAGCTCGCGCTGATGAAGCCCACGGCGATCCTGGTCAACACCAGCCGCGGCCCGATCGTCGACGCCCAGGCACTCGTCGCGGCACTGCGGGAGCACCGCCTCGCCGGTGCGGGCATCGACGTCTACGACCACGAGCCGCTGCCGGCCGACTCCCCCCTGCGCAGCGCCCCCCGCCTCGTCGCCACGCCGCACCTCGGCTACGTCACCGAGGCGACCTACGAGGTGTTCTTCCGCGAGGCGGTGGAGGACGTCGCCGCGTGGATGCGCGGCGCGCCGATCCGGCAGCTCGGCTGAGCGAGGAGCTACTCGAGCAGCCGCAGCGCCGGGCGCGACTCCAGCCGCTTCTCCAGCGTCACGCGGTGCCGGCCGTCGGGGTCACGCTCGAAGGCCAGCTCGTCGACCAGGGCGCGCATGAGCACCAGTCCCGCGCCGCCGTCGGCCGTCGGGTCGACCGGCTGCGACAGGTCCGGCAGCTCGAAGCCGGCGCCCTCGTCCCAGACGCTGATCCGGCAGGTGTCGTCGTCGATGCGGACGGCGACGTCGTAGTCGTCGCCGTTCCCGGAGTGCTCCACGACGTTCGCGCACGCCTCGGTCAGCGCGAGCACGATCTCGTCGACGGTGTCCGTGCCGACGCTGAGGTGGTCCAGCGCCTTGCGGCACAGACCGCGCACGAACGGCACGCTGTGCGAGTCCACCGGAAGGCGGACGGTGAACTCGATCTTCATGGCTGGTCGAACCCCCAGGTCGCGTGGGCACTACCCTGCCAGGCACCGGAAAAGTCGGGACGAGGGAGTGGTCGTGCTGTTCGAGATCGAACGGACGACGATCTTCGACACCCCCGTACTCCGGCCGGTCGGCGAACTCGACCTCACCACCGCCCCGATGCTCGCCACGGCCGCGGACGAGGAGTTCGTCCTCGAGCCGCCGTCGCTCGTGATCGACCTGACGCCGACGACGTTCCTCGACTCCTCCGGCGCCCGCACGCTCGCCCGGCTGGCCCGTCGGGCCGCCGAGCACGGGACCGCGCTGCAGGTCGTCTGCCCGCGCGCGAATTCCCCCGTCCGCCTGGTCATCGACCTGCTCGAGCTGCGCAGCGTCGTCCCGATCGTCGAGGTCGTGCCAGGCCGTCCGTCCGGGCTCGTCGGCGGGGAGGACGCGCCGTAACGTCCGGGCGGTGACGTCCCTGAGCGACGAGGCCCTCGCCAACTGCGCCGCCGAGCCGATCGCCGTCCCCGGCGCGATCCAGCCGCACGGCGCGCTGCTCGCCGTCACCGAGCCCGACCTCGCCGTCGCCGTCCGATCGGCGAACGCCGCCGACGTGCTCGGCAGCCGACGCGGGCTCCCTCGACGCCCTGCTCGACCCGGCCGACCTCGGCCGGCTGCGCGAGGCGCTCGCCGGCGACCTCGCCGAGGCGAATCCGCTGCACGTGCGGCTCGGCGGCGCGCCGTTCGACGTCGTCCTGCACCGCAGCGAGGGCCTGCTCGTCACCGAGTGGGAGCCGGTGCACGGCGCGGAGGAGGCCGGCGCGACCTGGCACCGGCGGCTGCCCACCGTGCTGCAGCGGCTGTCGGCGACGACCACGCTCGCCGGGCTCACCGAGGTGCTGGCCCGCGACGTCCGCGAGCTGACCGGCTTCGACCGGGTGATGGTCTACCGCTTCGACCCCGAGTGGAACGGCGAGGTCGTCGCCGAGGACCGCCGTCCCGACCTCGAGCCGTTCCTCGGGCTGCGCTATCCGGCCGGCGACATCCCGGCCCAGGCCCGCGCGCTGTACGCGACCAACTGGCTGCGGCTCATCCCCGACGCCCGGTACACGCCCTCGCCGCTGGTGCCGGCGGTCAACCCGCTCACCGGCGGGCCGCTGGACCTGTCCGGCTCGATCCTGCGCAGCGTCTCGCCGGTGCACCTGGAGTACCTGGCCAACATGGGCGTGGTCGCCTCGATGTCGGTGTCGCTGATCGACCGCGGCCGGCTCTGGGGCCTCATCGCCTGCCACTCCTACCGAGGGGCGCACCGACCGTCGTACACCGACCGCGTCGCCGCCGAGTTCCTCGGCCGGACGGCGTCGCTGCTG
Source organism: uncultured Actinomycetota bacterium (assembly GCA_963777095.1). GTDB lineage: Bacteria > Actinomycetota > Actinomycetes > Mycobacteriales > Geodermatophilaceae > CAVZOY01. Next base: position 242,375 of record CAVZOY010000002.1, on the reverse strand, counting down.
CTGCACACCAAGGTCGCGGAGGGGCACAGCGACCGGGTCGTGGAGGTGGCCCAGCGCGAGGCGCAGCTGATCGCCGCAGTGGGGCGCTCGCCGCGGTCGCCGCTTCCCGCACTCACCGAGGGCGACGTCACCGCGCTCGACCTGGTGCCGGCGGCCGGTGTCGCCGTCCGGCTGGACGGGCGGCTGCGGCTGCTCGGGGAGACGCCGCCGGCCGACCGCGTCGTCCCCCTCGTCCACGCACTCGCGGCGGCGGGCGCGGCGGCGTCCGACCGGGTACCGGCCGTCGTCCCGGACGACGCCGACCTCGCCGACGTCGCCAGCGGCGTGCTCGCCGCGCCGGTGGGCACCGGCACCGGTGACTTCCTCGCCTGGTTCCGGCCCGAGACGCTGCGCGAGGTCAGCTGGGGCGGCAACCCGCACACGTCGAAGGTGGCCGAGGGTCCGGCCGGGCCGCGGCTGAGCCCGCGGCGGTCGTTCGACCGGTGGGTGGAGACGGTGCGCGGCACCTCGGTGCCGTGGCTGCCGCACGAGGTGGACGCCGCCGCGGCGCTGGCCGGGCACCTCGCCGAGGCCGCCCGCACCCGCGCCGTCGAGGACAACCGGTTCGCCGCCAGCCTGCAGCGCACCCTGCTGCTGGAGGAGCTGCCCAAGGTGCCCGGCGTCGCGCTCGCGGCGCGGTACCGGCCGAGCTCGGACGACGTCGTCGGGGGTGACTGGTACGACCTCGTGCCGCTGCCGGACGGCCGGCTGTCGATCGTGCTCGGCGACGTCGCCGGCCACGGGCTCGCCGCCGCCGCCGTCACCTCGCAGGTGCGCAACGCGCTGCGCGGCTACCTGCTGCGCGACTCCGGGCCGGCCGCCGCCCTGCAGGGCATCAACGACGTGGTCGCCGCGCTGCTGCCGGGCGAGCTGGCGACCGTCGTGATCGTGGAGCTCACCCCCGCCACCGGCGAGGTCGCCGTCGCGAGCGCCGGGCACCTGCCGGTGCTGCACGTGACCGACGGCGGGGCCGACCTGGTCATGGAGGGCCGCGGTCCGGCGCTCGGCATGCTGGACGACGCCCGCTACGCCGAGGCGCGGTTCACCCTCGCCGGCGCCGACCGGCTGCTGCTCTTCAGCGACGGCCTGGTCGAGCGACGGGGGAGCGACCTCGCCGCCGGGCTGGACCGGCTGCGGTCGGTGGTGGCCGCGGCAGCGTCAGAACCGGAGCGGCTGCTCGACGACGTGCTCGCGGGCCTGGACCCGCCGGACACCGACGACGTCACGCTGCTCGCCGTCGCCCGCACCTGACCCTCGGCAGGCCGGCTCAGCCGGGTGGGTTGTCCAGGATCAGCATCAGGTTCCCCTTCTCGTCCGGCTGGAGCTCGGGAGTCTGGTCGCCGTCCATCCGGTCGGCGTGCGCCTGGCACAGCTCGAAGGTCGCGATCACGTCACCGGCGTGCAGCTCGTGCGACGTCACGGCCGGGGCGGTGCAGTCCCGTTCTTCGCAGGTCGTGTGCGGTGTACCCATGGCACCACCCTGCCGATCCCGGCGCCGGACGGCGACCGGAGGCCCGTGTCGGGTGCAGATCAGCGCGATCCTCAGAGGGCGGTGAGGAGCCCGCTCGGCTGCTCGACGAGGCGGCCGCGCTCGACCACCCGGTGCAGTGCCCGCTCGAGCGCCGGGGTCAGCGCCGGCGTGCGGCGCTTGGCGCCGAAGACCTGCGCGGCGGCGGTGAGCAGCTCGTCGCGCGCCATCCCGGCCGAGGCCCGGCACAGCGCCACCATCGCGTTGCCGACCTCCTCGACGGGCACGTGGTCCAGCGGCCGCTCGGTCGGCGTCGGCTGGCGGCGGAAGCCGCTCCACGGCCGGTCGAGGTCCTTGGGCCAGCACACGTCGCCCTCGACCGCGGACGGCGGCAGGAGCGCGAGCAGCGAGGCCTTGCGCGCGTCGGTGACCCGCGACAGCCCGAACGCCGCGGCGGTCAGCCGGGTCAGCCGGTCGACGTGGATGGGCCCCTCGGCGCGGATGCCGGCCTCCATCACCCGGCGCACCGCGCGGGCGGCCTTCGACTCGGGCAGGGCGTCGAGCACGTCCTTCTCGCCGGCGGTCTTGGGTGCCCACGCCTTGAACGGCGCCTCGCCCTCGAGGCCGGTCGGGCCGGCGACCGTGGTCGGCCGCCGCTTCTTCGGGGTCGGGCGCGGCTTCGCCGGCACGGGAGCGGCCACGGCGGCCGACACCACGGTGCGCAGCGCCGCCACCTTGCCCGGCTCCGGCGCGGTCGCGATCGGCAGCGGCAGGCGCGTGACGGTGGCCAGCGGCTGGGGTTCGGGCTCCGGCTCCAGTTCGACGCCCTCGGCACCGGCCTGGACGGCGGCGACGAGCCGCTCGACCACCTCGTTCCGCGCGGACAGCCACGACGGCAGCCAGACCCGCTCGACCACCGGCCAGCGCAGCATCCCGGCGAGCACCTCGACCGGCAGGCCGTCCCGGTCGGCGACCGTGCGACGCCGGGCCCACGACGGCCCGTCGAGCAGCACCGCCATCACCGGGGTGTCGGGCTCGTCGGCCGCGGCGACCGCGAGGTCGACCTTGAAGTCCGAGAGCCCGACGTCGGTGCGCACCGACAGGCCGCGGTCGCGCAGCGCGGCGGCGATCTCCTCGCGGTGCCGGTCGACGACCGGTGTCGAGCGCAGGTCCGACGGCAGGACGTCGGTGCCCTGGGCGGCCATGTCGAGGTAGGCGCGCAGGTGCTTGATGCCGACCGACGAGGTCTCCTCGGCCCGCAGCTGGTCCGGGTCGAACGACGAGAAGACGACCACCTGCCGCCGCGCGCGGGTGACGGCCACGTTCAGCCGGCGCTCCCCGCCGACGCGGTTCAGCGGCCCGAAGTTCAGCGGCAGCCGCCCCTTCTCGTCGGGGGAGAAGCCGGTGGAGAAGAAGACGACGTCGCGCTCGTCGCCCTGCACGTTCTCCAGGTTCTTGACGAAGATGCCCTCGCCGTCGGTGCGGTCGAGCGCCTCGGCCAGCCGGTCGTCGTCGGCGTCGCGGAGCATGCCCTCGATGTAGGACCGCTGCTGGGCGTTGAAGGTGACCACGCCGATCGACGGCGGAGCGTCCGGCGAGGCGTCGAAGCGGCGGCGGATCTCAGCGACGATCGCCCGCGCCTCCATCGGGTTGGTGCGCAGCAGCCGCCCGGCGTGCGAGCGGTGGAACGTGCCCTGCACGCGCACCAGCGAGACGCCGCGGCCGTCGGGCTCGGGGGAGGGCGCACCGTGCGACGGCGCCGGGAACGACGACAGCCGGTTCTCGTAGTAGGCGGCGTTGCTGAACGCGATGAGCGACTCGTCCTGGCTGCGGTAGTGCCACGACAGCCACTGCCGCGGCACCCGCGCCTGCACGCACTCGGAGAGGATCGACTCCTCGTCCTCGACGGAGAGCCCGTCGAGGTCGACCGCCTCGTCGTCCAGGGTCGGCTCGCCGAAGAAGGCCGTGGGCGGCAGCTGCTTGGAGTCGCCGACCACGACGGCGGCCGTCGCCCGGCCCAGCGCGCCGACCGCGTCGGCGACCCGGATCTGCGAGGCCTCGTCGAACACGACCAGGTCGAACAGCCCGCTCTGCGCCGGGAAGAACCGCGCCACCGAGTCCGGCGACACCAGCACGCACGGCATGACGGTGGTGATCAGCTCGCCGTACTGCGCGAGCAGCGCCCGCACCCCCAGACCCCGCCGTTGCTTGGCCAGCTCGCGGGTCAGCTTGCCGACCTGCCCGTTGCCCGATGTCGCGTCGAACGGGCGCGAGGCCAGCACCGTCGCCGGCAGCGCCGAGCGCAGGTGCGTCCGCATCGCGCGCGAGGCGCGGGTGAACCGGCGGATCGACTTCTCGTGGACGTCGGCGTCGAAGCCGGCCAGCCCGGTGGCGTCCCGCCGCTCGACGACCGACGCCGCCGCCATCCCGCGGTCGAACGCCCGGACGGCGTCGTCGGCGTGCACCTCGCCGCGCACCAGCAGCTTGCGGGCGTCGACGAGACCGGCCGCGCGCAGCGGCTGGAGCGTGTCGAGCAGGCTCACCCACCTTCGCAGCGAGATCAGGCCGCTGTTCTCGACGCCGCGCTCCGGGCGGGTCATCGACCAGCGCAGCACGATGCCGTCGTCCCCGGCCCAGGCGGCGAACTCCTGTGGCGTCGTCCGGCAGACCTCGAGCAGCTCCAGGACGGCGTCGTGCAGCCGGCCGACGAGCTCGGCGCGCTCGGCGTCGCCCCCGCCCCCGGCCACGACCAGCCGGCGCAGCGCGACGTGGAACGGGCGTGTCGCCGTCGACCGACGCACCGGCGCGGCGCAGCCACTGCACCTGGCGCTCGACGAGGTCCGGCTCGGTGAACGGGTTCCAGTCGGCGGGCACGGAGAGGCCGGGGATGGTCGCCGCGCGGGCGCTGACCTGGTGCATCGACGACTGCACCCGCCACAGCGCCTCGACCACGGCCGGCACGTCGGCGGGCTTGAGCACCGCACCCGGGCGGACGAACGGCGCGAGCCGCTCGCCCACGGCGGCCAGCCGGCCGCGCCGGCCGAGCCAGCCCGAGGCCGCGGCGGTCTGCGCGGCGACGTAGATCTCGGCCAGCGGCAGGTCCAGCGCGCCGGGCGTGCAGACGTCGAGACCGGGGTGGCGGAACGCGGTGAACGTGGCGGCCTCGCCGGCGACCGCCGAGGTCGCGGCGGTCCACATCTCGGTGAACGTCTCGTCGAGGATGTCGAGGCCGACCGGCGGCCCGGCGAGCAGGTGCTCCAGGGCGCCGAGCTGCTCCGGCGTCCGCGCGTGCCGCAGCGCCTGGGCGACCGGTCCCTCGACCGGCAGCGCGCGGACCGCCCGGTCGACCGCGATGGCCGCGGCCTGCGTCTCGGGCAGGTCGACCAGCGGGGTGTCGATGAAGGCCCACGCGTGTCGCGGCGTCGGCCGGGCCAGGTCGGCGATGTCGGGCAGCAGCGCGAGCGACCGGCGGATCGTGGTGAGCGTCGCGACGGTCACGTTGGCCACGAAGTCGCCGGGGACCGGCAGCGGCGGCACGTCGGTGCCGGCCGCGAGCTCCGCCGTCCGTGCGGCGTACAGCGACAGCCCCGCCGCGTTGGGGGTGTGCAGCCGGTCGGTGTAGCGCTCCAGCGCGCGGCGGGCCGAGCGCAGCGTCTCGCCGTCCGTGGCCAGGCCCTGCTCGTCGACCTGGACGGCGTGCTCGAGCGCGGCGCGCACCTGCGCGCGCACCACCGACGAGCGCGAGCCCTTGTCGTGCAGGTCGAGCGCGAACGGGCCCATGCCGACGGCCTCGAGCCGGCGGGCGACCACGTCGAGCGCGGCGCGCTTCTCGGCGACGAACAGCACCCGCTTGCCGTCGGCGACCGCGCGGGTGAGCAGGTTGGTGATCGTCTGCGACTTGCCGGTGCCGGGCGGGCCCTCGAGCACGAACGTGCGCCCGGCCGCCGACTCGGCGATCGCGCGCAGCTGCGAGGCGTCGGCCGGCACCGGGCACCGGGCGGCGAGCTCGTCGAGGTCGATGCCCTCGGCGTTGTCGGGCGCCGGGTCCTCGAAGGCCTCGGTCGGCTCGTGCACGAGGTGGGCGACCAGCGGGTTCTCCGCCAGCTCGGCCCAGTGCTCGTCGAGATCCTTCCAGAGCCGGAACTTGGCGAACTGCAGGATCGCCAGGTCCGCCGTCGCCTCGACCCGGTAGGGCAGCTGCGCCGAGACCATGGCGAGGCGCACCGCCTCCAGCGCGGCGTCGATGTCGAGCGGCGCGCCGTCGGTGGGCTCGGTGAGCGTGGGGACGACGAGGCCGTGCAGCTGGCGCAGCTTCTCCAGCAGGCAGTAGTTCGGTGTGCTGCTGCCCGACTCGTCCAGCGCCAGGCGGTAGGCGCCCTCGCGGGAGGCGGGGGTGAGCGTCACCGGCACGAGCACGAGCGGCGAGCGCAGCGGCCGGCCGTCGAGCTCCCAGACCAGCGAGCCCATCGCCAGGTACAGGTTGTTGGCGCCGGTCTCCTCGACCACGGTGCGCGCCCGGTGCGCCAGGCCGCGCAGCCGCGGCAGGTAGTTGCCGGTGGTCACCTCGGCGTGCACCTCGCGGCGCTCGACGAGCTGCTCGGTCAGCTGCTCCTCGGGCAGGTCGCGGGCCGAGTCGGCGCCGCGCTCCCTGGCGACGGCGGGCAGCGTGTCCGCGGACAGCAGGGTGATCGGCGTGCCGTCGTGCACGAAGTTCTCGAGGATGCCCAGCGCGGGATCGGGGACGACCAGGGAGAGCCCCGAGCGCTCGGTGTAGTTGATCAGCCGGTTGCGCAGCGACAGGTCGAGCAGCGCGTTCTTCCACTGCTGCACCCGAGGCGGCGCCTCGGGCCGGTCGGCGCGGACGGCGGGATGCGGCTCCGGGCGTCGCGACGCCGTGCGCCGCGGCCGCGTACTCGACGACCTGCAGCACGCCCTCGGGATCCCGGGCGCGCGCCGGCAGCGGCAGGATGCCGTCGCGCCGGGCGCGGTGGACGTCGGTCACGCCGAGCACCCGGTCGAGCGGGCCGGACAGCCACGTCGCGTAGACCGGGCGGTGCAGGTCGGCGCCGGGCTCGCCGCGGGAGGTCAGCAGCGCCGGATCGGCCAGGCCGATCAGTCCGAGGTCGACCAGGTTGACCAGCGGGACGACGTCCGTGGTGGCGGCGCTCTCGGCGCTGCGCTCCTCGCGCCAGTAGCCGAGGAACGACGCGCCCTCGCTGTGCCGGCCGCCGTCGCCCTCGGCGAGCCACAGCAGCGGCCGGATGCCGGCCCGCTCCAGCGCCGCGGCGAGGACCACGGTCATGTCCAGGGGGGTGGCGACGCGCCAGGTGAGCACCTCGCCCGGCGTCCGCACCTGCTGGCCCGTCTCGGCCCAACTGGTCGGTGGCTCGCTGTAGCGGATGCCCCGGGCGTGCAGCGTGTCGGCGACGGCACGCACGATCTCGTCGACCCGCTCGGGTCCCGCGGCGTAGCCCTGGATCGAGCCGGAGCCGGTGCGCTCGGCGAGCAGGACGGCGGCCTCGTCGAGCAGCGCGGGCAGCGCCGGGTGCTGGGGGAGGACGTGCGCGGCGAGCATCTCCAGCGCCAGCGGCACGGGGGTCGCCAGCCACTGCTGCGCGGCCAGCACCTGCAGGCCGACCCGCGCGCTGCCCAGCAGCCGGTCGCCGTCGGTCACCTCGACCTCGAGGACGCCGGGACGCTGCGCGTCCACCTGGAGCATGGCCGCGGGGTCGATGACCAGGCCGACGTCGGTCAGCACCGTCGTCCGTCCGGCGTCGAGGTCGACGAGCAGCTCGACGCCGGCGGCGATCGGGCCCTCGGCGTCGCGGACCGACAGTCGCACGTCGGCGCCGCGCACCGGTTCGCCGGCGTTGGTCAGCCCGAGGCGGGAGATCACCGGCACGCGGTTGTGCGCCAGGGCATAGCTCAGCACCGGGGTGGAGGTGACCTCGACGGTGACCTGCGGGGTCACCACCGAGACCGGGGGCGCGGCGTCGTCCCCCGGGACGACGGCGTCGTCCGGGCGCACGGATGCCATGTTCCCCACGGTGTCCTGTCTACCTGTTCGCGGGTGGGGCGTCGGTGAGGACCCCGGACGGCTGGGGCGCCTGTGACGGGTGGGAGACCGCGATGCCGCGCATCACACGCGGCGACATACGCGCGGCGGGTGCCCCGGGCGGGTGGCCCGCGTACGCCCGATGGCGTGGTGGCCGGTGCCGGGCACGGCGCGGCCGGGCGCCTCCGCCTAGCGTCCGCCGGGTGAGCCAGGACCTGCCCACGATCTGGGCGCTGCTCGACGACGCCTCGCGCGCGTTGCCGGAGCCGTTCAGCCGGGCGGCGCTGATCAACTGGATCAGCGCCCGTCGTCCGGACGTCGGTGTCGCCTCGATCGCCAAGGACATCCAGGCCGCGACCGCCAACGCCGGGCACGCGCACCCGTCCGGCCGCGCGCCGCTGCTGCACCGGGTCGAGCGCGGGCTCTACCGCCGCTACCGGCCCGGCTTCGAGGAGGGTCCGCCGGTCGACGAGACCGGCCGGGTGGTGCTCGTCGCCTCGTCCGGCGAGGTCGCCGGGTCGCCGCGGCCGGCTCGCGAGCTGTTCGAGAGCGACGGCTTCGCCCGCGCCCGCGAGCACGCCGTCCGGTCGGGGCGGCCGTGGTTCGTGCTCAGCGCCAAGCACGGCCTGCTCGATCCGGACGACGTCGTCGGCCCGTTCGACCTCCTCTTCGGCGACCAGCCGGCCGGTTACCGCGCGGCGTGGGCCGAGTGGGTCGTCGTCCAGCTCGCCGACCGGGTGGAGCTGCCCGGGACGACCGTCGAGGTGCACGGCGGCGTCGACTTCGCCCAGGCGCTCAGAGCGCCGCTGGCCCGGCGCGGCGCGCGCACCGAGATCCCGCTGCCCGGCGGCTGGGCCGACGCCGCGCACGGCGAGGACGGAGCCGAGCCGCCGGTCCGCCCGGCGCTGGGCCGGCTGATCGGCCTCGTCATCCGCCACTGACGGGGACCGGCGAGGCGTTGGCCACGCCCCACTCGACGGCGTAGTCGGCGACCTCCTCCCAGCCCGGCGCCGAGCTGACCAGGTGCGGCCGGCCGGGGAACTCCTTGAACTCGGTCACGCCGGTCTTGTACCGGCGTTCGTTGTGCGCGTTCATGCTCCCGGGAACGACGTTGTCGGCCTTGTCGGTCGCGATGAACAGCAGGGGCGCGCGGTCGGTCTTCTTCAGGTCGACCTTGATCACCGGGTTGCGCCGGAAGAACGCCGTAGCCGACTGGTAGAGCGGCCGGCCGGGGGCGGGGATGCAGTAGCGGTCGTAGAGGGCGTCGGACTCCTCGCGCGTGAACGTGCTGCAGAACCGCCAGTGCCACTGCTTCTTCGACAGCAGCACCGTGCCCCGGTAGCTGCTCGGGTGCAGCAGCGCCGGCGAGGTCGCCCGGATGGTGGTGAAGGGCAGGATCACCCCGTGCGTCGGTGCGGAGTGGATGGCCACCCCGGCGGCGGCGACGCCGCGGTCGACGAGCAGCTGGGTGACCAGGCCGCCGTAGGAGTGGCCGATCGCGATCGGCGGTCTCGACAGCCGGCCCGCCAGCTCCGCGTACAAGTCGGCCACCTCGCCGATGCCCACGCCGCCGTAGGTGGGGTTGCGGCGCAGCTCGGCCGGATCGCCCTCGAGTCCCGGCCACGACGGTGCGTGCACCTCGTACCCCGCTGCCGTGTAGTGCTCGACCCACTCCTCCCAGGAGCGTCCGTTCACCCACAGCCCGTGGATCAGGACGACCGGCGGACGGGACGACGGAGCAGCAGCCATTTTGATCTCCCCCTGGCAGTGGCAGCGGGAGGGTCCCGCTCCGGAGGGGAGTCGGACAAGAGCGATCCGTGTGGTCATGCGTCGGGATCGATCGCCACGCCACCACCGATGCCTGGCGGCGCTCCAGGACGTCTGACTCTCAGCCATTCCCTTCCCGCCGGGTGGATGCCAGAGTGCGAGGGAACGTTCCCATAGGTGCGGAGGGGTTGCGCATGGACACGGTCCGCATGTTCGTCAACGGCCAGGCGATGCGAGGGGGCAGCCTGCACCATGCGCTCTCCGACGCCGACTTCCTCGGCCCCGCGGTGACCGCCCCGCGGTACCGGTTCCTGGCCTTCGCCGATTTCCCCGGCCTGCAGCCCGTGGACGAGGGGGGCGGCCCCGTCGAGGGTGAGCTGTACGCCGTCGACTACGCACACATGCGCGAGCGGTTGCTACCGGGCGAGCCGCCCGAGCTCGAGCTGTCGGTGATCGAACTGGCCGACGGCACCGGCACGCTGTCGATGATCGTGCGCCGGGACGCCGGCGACGGTGCCGTCGACATCACCGAGCACGGGTCCTGGCGCCGCTGGCAGGCAGCCGGGGGCACCAGATGAGCGGCATGCGGGCCGATCTGGTGATCCGCGGGGGTGTCGTGGTGACCGACGGCTGGTCCGGGCCCGCGGACGTCGTCGTCGCCGACGGTCGGGTGGCCGCGCTGGTCGAGCCGGGCGCGGTCACCGGCAGGGAGGCCGCTGCCGACGAGCTGGACGCTTCCGGTCGCGTGGTCGTGCCCGGGCGGCGTCGACCCGCATTGCCATGTCGGCTTCACCTCGGGTGCGTACACCAGCCTCGACGACTACCTGCAGTGCACGACAGCGGCGGTCGCCGGCGGGACGACGACGATCGTCGACTTCGCCATCCCGCGGCCAGGTCAGGCTCCCGCCGACGCCGCGGCGATCCAGCGCGCCAAAGCCGACCAGGGGATCTGCGACTCCGCGCTGCACGCCAGTGTCGCGACCTGGGACGACACGACCGCGGAGCAGTTGCGGCAGCTCGCCGACGAGGGCCTGCGCACCGTCAAGATGTTCACGACCTACCGCGGCGAGTCGATGGCCGACGAGGACACGTTCCTCCGGGTGATGAAGACCATGGGCCCGCTCGGCGGCATGGTCTACGCGCACTGCGAGGCCAACCACCTCATCGAGGAGACGCAGGCCGAGCATGCCGCCGAGGGCCGGATCTCGGCGCGGCACCACCACGAGACCCGGACCCAGCTCGCCGAGGATGCCTCCGTCGCCGAGGTCCTCGCCATCGCCGAGTCGCTCGGGACGCCGGTCTATTTCGTGCACCAGTCGACCCCCGAGGCGATCGACCTCGTTACCTCGGCGCGGCGCCGGGGGGTGCGGGCGTGGACCGAGACGGTCGCGCACCACCTCACCCTCGATGACTCGGCGTACTCGGGGCCCCATCCCGAACGATTCGTCTGCTGCCCCCCGCTGCGACCGCGGTCGACCGTCGACGCTCTAGGTGTGCGGCTGGCCGGCGGCGCTGTTTCGACGGTCGGCAGTGATCACTGCTGCTACGACACGGCCCAGAAGGAAGAGGTCGACGAGGACGTCCGGTCGATGCCCAACGGGCTGCCCGGCGTGGAGACCCGGCTGCCGGTGCTGCACGACGCCTTCGTCCGGCACCGGGCCGGATCAGCTGGGAGCGCTTCGTGGAGGTCAGCGCGGCCAACCCCGCCCGGCTCAATGGCATCTACGGCCGCAAGGGCACGCTGCAGCCGGGTGCGGACGCCGATGTCGCCATCTGGGACCCGGGCGCGGAGCGGACGGTCCGCAGCGCGGACCTGCACATGGCGACCGACTACACGCCGTTCGAGGGCAGGGACGTGACCGGCTGGCCGACGACGGTGCTCGTGGGCGGCCGGGTTGTGGTGGACGACGCCGAGATCGTGGACGCCGCTCCCCGCGGGCGCCACCTCGCCGCTGCGCCGCTGCGCTTCTGATCCCGCTGGACCGGGCCTCCGGTGGTCGCCCTGTTTCCACCATGAAAAACCCCGGCCGCGGAACTGTTGCGGGTCTGTGCAAACGAGAGAGAACCCCTACGGTGGCGCGTGGGAACGATTCCATGGACGGCGCCTGACACGCCCGGCGCCCGGGAGGAGATGCGGATGTGGCTGACCGACGCGTCGGTGGTCGACGTGCTGACCGGCGCCATCAGCCGAGGCCGTGCGGTGGAGGTGACCGACGACGGCCGGATCGGTGCGATCGCCGAGGGGGCGCCCGAGGGGGTGGCGGTCCGCAGCCTCGGTGGCAGGTACCTGCTGCCGGGCCTCGTCAGCGTGCACAGCCACCTGTCGGTCGTGTACCCGTTCAGTGCCACCGACGAGGCGGAGAACCCCGGTACGACGCTGCTCCGCGCGTTCAGCCGGGCCCGCGACGCCCTCCAGGCCGGCGTGACGACGGTCCGCAGCGTCCACGAGATCCACCGGGCCGATCTGCTGCTGCGGACCGCGTCCCGCGAGGGCTGGGTGGACGTGCCGCGCATCGTCGGCGCCGGTCGGGCCGTCTCGGCCAAGGGTGGCCACGGCACGGGTTCCGGCTGCGTGTACGCCGCCGGCGAGGAGGAGTTCTACGAGCTCGCGCGGGCCGAGCTGGCCGCGGGCGCCGACCACATCAAGGTCTTCATCACCGGCGGCATCGCCGACCCGCACGAGGGGCTGGGCGACCAGATGACCGCCGAGGAGATGCGGGCCGTCGTGCGCGCGGCCGAGGAGTACGAGACCTACGTCGTCGCCCACGCCGGCCAGGGGCACGCCATCGCCATGGCCATGGACGCCGGCATGCGCTCCTTCGAGCACGCCTACGACCTGTCGGCGGACGTGGCGGCCGAGATGGCCCGCCGGCGGGTCTTCCTGACCCCCACGCTCTGCGTGACCCGCTGCCCGGAATGGATGGCCGACCACTCGTTCTCCGCCGAGCAGATCGCGACGGCGATGGAGGTCGGGCCCCGGCACCTCGAGAGCATCCGCCGGGCCGTGGACGCGGGCGTGACCATCGTCGCCGGAACCGACTACCCACCGGGTGAGCCGATCGAGGACACCGTCTGCGCCGTCCGCGAGATGGAGTTCCTCACCGACGCCGGGCTGGACCCGTTGCTGGCCCTGCAGGCCGGAACGTCGACCGCGGCCCGTCTGCTGGGGCTGGGGGGCGAGGTGGGGGAGGTGCGGACCGGCGCCGCCGCCGACCTGGTGGTCACCGATGCCGATCCGACGTCCGACGTCTCGGCGCTCCGCCGCATCGGGATGGTCGTCCAGGGCGGCCGCGTCGTCCGCGACGACCTGCCGGCGGGGGCCGCCGCGTGACCGGCGTCTCCTGCCGCTCCGGCCGCTCCGGCACCGAACGTCCGGCTCGCCGTCGACATCGGCGGCACGTTCGTCGACGCGATGGAGCTTCGACCAGCGCACCGCGCGACGGTGCGCTGCACAAGGCGTCGACCACGCCGGCCGAGCCCAGCCGGGGCGTGCTCGACGCCGTCGACGGCCTTCGGCACCGACCTCGCCGAGGTCGAGACTGTTCATCCACGGCACGACGCTCGGCCTCAACGCCGTGCTCGAACGCCGCGGCGCGCGCATCGGGCATCATCACCAACGAGGGGTTGCGCGACATCTTCGTGATCGGTCGCGGCAACTCCCGACGAGCCACATGTACGACTTCACGCTACGTGCCGCAGCCGCCGCTGTCGTCCGCCGGCGGCACCGCATCGGCGTCCCCGGCCGGCTCGACCACAGGGTGCGAGGTCGAGCCGCTCGACGAGGCGGCGGTCGCCGCAGCCGCCGACGACTGGTCGAGCTCCGGGCTCACGCTCGATCGCCCTGTGCTTCCTGCACTCCTACCGCAACCCGGACCACGAGCAGCGCGCCGCCGCGATCATCCGAGCGCGCCACCCGCACGTCACCGTGTCGACGTCGATCGACATCGGCCGGGAGTACCGCGAGTACGAGCGCACCAGCACGACCGTGCTCGACGCCTTACATCCGGCCGATCTTCGACGCTACGTCATCCGACTGGAGGCGGCCTTCCGGCGGCCGGGCTTCGGCGGCGCGTTCCTGATCATGCGCACCGGCGGCGGGTGCGATGACCGCCGAGCTGGCGCCGCGACGCGCCGATGATCACGGTGCTGTCGGGCCCGGCCGGCGGGATCGTCGGCGCCAGCCACCTCGCGCGCGAGCTCGGGTGGCGACCGGGTGATCAGTTTCGACATCGGCGGCACGTCGCTCGACGCCTGCGTCATCGAGGGCGGCGCGGGCAGCGACGCCTTCGAGGCGGAGCTCGAGCCTGCCCATGCTGATCCCGATCTTCGACATCCGCACGATCGGTGCCGGCGGCGGGTCGATCGCCTGGCTCGACGGGGCCTCCTGCAGGTCGGCCCGCAGAGCGCCGGTGCCGGCCGGGCCCGGTCGCCTACGGCGCCGGCGGCGAGCGACCCCACGGTCACCGACGCCGCCGTGTGCTCGGCATGCTCGACGCCGGCTACCTTCCTCGGCGGGGCGATGCAGCTCGACGCCGGGGCCGCGGAGAAGGCGGTCGCGGAACGGATCGCGCGGCCGCTCGGCATGGACGCGACGCAGGCCGCCGCGGCGGTCATCCACGTGCTCGTCGCCCGGACGGTCGGCGCCGTGCGCGAGATCACCGTCGAGCGAGGCCACGACCCGCGCACGTTCTCGCTGCTCGCCTTCGGCGGCGCCGGTCCGCTGCTCGCGCCGGCTGTGGCGCGCGAGATGGGGATCGCCGAGGTCATCGTCCCGCCTACCCGGCGGCCTTCTCGGCCCTGGGGATGCTGGTGACCGACGTCGTGGACGACACCGCGGCGCACCGTGTGGCACTGCTCGACGACGCGGCCCGACCCGACCCTCGACGCCGTGTTCGCCGAGCTGGCCGGACAGGTCGCCGACGTGCTGCCGACCAGGGCGTGCCGCAGGACGACCAGCGGTCGTGCGCCCGTCTGGAGCTGCGCTACCGCGGCCAGGAGCACACCCTGACGGTCGATCTCCGCCCCGGCGACGACGCCGAGGCTGTCCGAGCGGTTCGAGGAGCTGCACGCCGCGCGCTACGGCCACGCTGACGAGCCGCGCAGATCGTCACGGTGCGGGTGCGCGGCGTCGGCCGGCTGGGCCGGCCCCCGCTGCCCACGGTGCCCGCCGCCGCGGGCGTACCCGAACCCGTCGGCCACCGACCGGTCTACGACCTGTCCACCGACACCATGCGGAGTTCGCCGGTCTACGACCGGGACTCGCTCGGTGCCGGCGACGCGCCTCGTCGGCCCGGTCGTCGTCGACGAGGGCACGTCCACCACCGTCGTGTCCACCGACCAGCAGCTCGCCGTCGACGACCACGGTCATCTCGTCATCACCGGAGGCGCCCGATGACCCTCCCCACCGAGCTCGACGGCGGCACCGTCGAGGTGATCCGCAGCTACCTGGTCGCGCCGCCGAGGAGATGCGGGCGCACCCTGATCGCACGGCGTTCAACCCGGTGATCTACGAGGTGCTCGACTTCGGCATCTCGATCTACGACGCCGAGCGACGGCTCGATCGCCGAGGCGCCGGGCCTGACGAGTTCCTCGGGGCCAACGACTACTCGCTCCCAAGGGCGTCGAGTACGTCGGCGCCGGCAGCGCTGCAGTCCCGGTGACGTGGTGCTGCTGAACTACCCGTACTGGAACGCCGCCCACGCCTACGACGCGACGCTGTTCGCTGCCGGTGTTCGCGCCCGGATCCGACCGGACGGTGCCCAGCGCGTACGTGTGCGTGCGGGCCCACTGGATGGATCTCGGCGCCAAGGACCCGGGCTACGTGCTCGACTCGACCGACGTGCACCAGGAGGGCCTGCTCTTCCCCGGCACGAGCTCGTCGAGGGCGGTGTGCTCGACCGACGAGATCGTCGAGCTGATCCGCTTCAACTCCCGGCTGCCCGAACTGGTGATCGGCGACTTGCACGCCCAGTCGCCGCGCTGCAGGGTGGGCGAGCGGCGAGCTGACCGCCGTCTGGCGAGCGCTTCGGCCGCGATGTCGTCGAGGCCACCGTCGAGCGGGTGATCTGGCCCACGGCGAGCAGGCCGCCCGGCGCGCCGTCGCGGCCCTGCCGCACGGCGTCGTGGACGGCGGTGGACTGGCTCGACGACGACGGCATCACCGACGGACCCGGTGCGCATGGAGGTCACCGTGACGATCGACGACGGCGCGTTCGTCGTCGACTTCGACGGCGCTCGCCGCAGGCGCTCGGCCCGGTCAACATGCCGTTCGGCGCGACGATCGCATGTGCAAGGTCGTGTTCAAGGCGCTGACCTCGCCGACGAGCCGTCGAACGCCGGCACACTACGCCACCTCACCGTGCGTGGCGGACCCGGGGACGCTGTTCCACGCGGTCTACCCGGCGCCGACGTTCACGCTGTGGACCGGCACGTCGCCCTCGAGCTGATCTACAAGGCGCTCGCAGGCGGCGCCGGACCTGCCGGCGTCCTCGGCGGCGACGTGCCGGGGTTCATGATGCGTCGGCTCCGACAGCCGACACCGGCGCGTTCTTCGCCATCAGCAACAACGAGGGCGTCGGCTGGGGTGGCGGGCGCACCCGCGACGGTCGAACGCGCAGATGAACCCATCGCAGTCCGTCGTCCGCAACACGCCGATCGAGGTGCTGGAGCTCAAGGCCATGCTCTTCCGAGCGCCTCGAGATCCTCCCCGACTCCGCCGGCGCGGGACGTTCCGCGGCGGAGTCGGTCTGGAGCGCCGGGTCCGGTTCACCGAGGACGGCGAGTTCCTGTCGGTGAAGAAGAAGACCAAGACCCGCCCGTGGGCACTGGCCGGCGGGCACGAGCCGGAGACGAACCGGATGACCGTCTTCCCGGGCACCCCCGAGGAGCGGGACGTGCGGATGCGGCGTGTCAGCATGCGCGCCGGTCAGGTCTTCGTGAACAGGTCGGCAGGCGGAGGCGGGTGGGGCGATCCCCTGGCCCGCGACCCGCTGGCCGTCGTCGATGACGTGCTCGACGGCTACGTCAGCCGCGAGCATGCCCGGGACGTCTACGGCGTGCTCGTCGCCGACGACGGCTCGTGGGCGCTCACCGAGCGGCGGGTCGCCGCTCCTGCACAGCCCGCTGCCGATCCGGCGCAACGGTCCGCAAAGGCGCAGTGACCTCCACCCATCCCCTCCACGTCCGCTCGGCCGTGGTCCCCCGCAAGGAGTTCCCGTGACGTTCACCCGAACCCGGCGCCGCGGCGCCGTGGCGCTCACCATGGCCGTACTGCTGCTCACCGCCGCGTGCGGCGACAGCGACGAGGACTCGGGCGAGGAGGGTTCGTCGTCCTCCGGCTCCGGTTCGCTGGTCATCGCAGAGAACGAGCCGCCCGCGACGTTCGATCCCGTGCAGGCGGACAACTCCACCGTCGACGAGGTCGTCACCCCCATGTACGACACGCTGGTCGACTACGACGCCAACAACGAGCTCTACAACGAGCTGGCCAGCGACTACACGGTGGCCGAGGACGGCATGTCCATCGACGTGACGCTCCGCGACGACGTCACCTTCCACGACGGGGCGCAGCTCACCGCGGACGACGTGGCCTACACGCTCGACCGCACCAAGCGACTGGGCATCGGTGTCAACAGCTACCTCGCGGCCTACGACTCCACGGATGTCACCAGCGAGACCGAGCTGACCATCAACCTGGCCGCGGCCGACGCCTCGTTCCTCTCGGCGCTCTCCCGGGTCTACATCCTCAACTCCGCCCTCTGGAGGAGAACGCGGGCAGCGACGACGGACAGGGCTGGCTGGCCACCAATGACGCCGGCAGCGGCCCGTACACGCTCGAGAGCTACACCTCCAACCAGGAGGCGGTGTTCGCGCAGTACGCCGACTACTGGAACGGGTTCGACGGACAGGCGGAGGAGGTCGTCTTCACCTACCTGCCGGAATCGGGCACCCAGCGCGACGAGCTCAACGCCGGCCAGATCGACATCGCGATGGACATCGCCACCGCCGACCTCGCCGCCTTCGAGTCCAACGGCGAGTACGTGGTCGACAAGGCCGACACCCTCGTCCAGCTCTACATGTACTTCGACATGGAGGGCGGGCCGACCGAGGACCCGAAGGTGCGTGAGGCGCTGCGCCTCGCCTACGACTACCCGGCGCACGTCGAGTCGATCCTGGCCGGCAACGGCGAGGTCGCGCAGGGTCCGCTGCCCACCGCGATGAACTGCCACGCCGACATCCCCGCAGGTGAGCAGGACCTCGACCGGGCTCAGCAGCTGTTCGAGGAGGCGGGCGTCGACAAGCTGGGGCTCACCTACCTGTCGGCCATCGAGGAGATGGACCGCGCGGCGGCCTCGCTGCAGTCGTCACTGCGCGACATCGGCGTGGACCTCGAGCTCACGAGCGTCACGTACCCCGATTACGCGGAGCAGGCGGCTGCGGCGGAGACCCGTCCCGACATTGGCGTGATCTACGCCTTCCCGGCCTATCCGGACCCGGCCGCGGTCCTCTACACCGGCTACGCGACCGAGAGCATCGGCGGCCAGAACTTCGCCGGTTACTCGAACCCCGAGGTCGACGAGCTGCTCGCGCAGGCCGGAGGCAGCACCGACGAGGCCGAGCGCTGCGAGATCTACGGCCAGATCCAGGAGCAGATCGAGGAGGACATGGTGGCGATCAACGTCGCCAACCCGAAGGCGGTCGCGGTGATGCGCGCGGGCCTCGAGGGATTCGGCTACCGGCCGGCGCACACCAGCACCGTGGACGTGTACTCGATCAAGGTCGGCTGATCACCGGTTCCGCCGTCCGGGGCGCCCCTGTCGTGGGCGGCCCCGGACGGCGGGGCTCCCTCCACCCGCGACCCGACATCCCGAGGAGGTGCTGCGGTGCTCCGCTTCGTCGTCCGCCGGACCGGACTGACCCTGGTCGTGCTGTGGGGACTGGCGACGCTGGTCTTCCTGCTCATCCAACTGCTGCCGGGTGACGCGGCGCGGACCGCCGCCGGCCGCAACGCGTCCGTCGAGCAGGTGGCCCTGGTTCGCGATCGGCTGGGGCTCGACGAGCCGCTCGGCGTGCAGTACCTCCTCTACCTGGGCCGACTCGTGCGCGGCGATCTCGGCACCTCGGTGTTCACCGCGCAGCCGATCCGCAGCGACCTCGCCGACGTGGCGCCGTCGTCGCTCGAACTCGTGGGCGCGGCCATGTTCGTCAACCTGGTGGTCGCCGTGCCGCTGGGCGTTCTCGCGGCCGTGCACCGGGGCCGGCTCGGCGACCTGGTCGCTCGGATGGTGGCCATCCTGGGCAACGCGGTGCCGGTGTTCTGGCTGGCGCTGGTCCTGCAGTACCTCATCGGCGCGAAGTGGGGGCTCCTGCCGATCTCCGGTCAGCTCGACCGCGAGTACCGGGTGCCCACCGTAACCGGTGCCCGCACGGTGGACGCGCTGATCGCCGGTGATCTGGCGGCCTTCGGCAACGCGGTCGAGCACCTCGTGCTGCCCGCCGTCGTGCTCGCCGCGCCCTTCATCGCGGTGATCACCCGGACGCTGAGGTCGACGATGATCGGCGTCCTCGAGACCGAGGCGATCGCCGTCGTCCGCGCCAAGGGCGCCTCGCCGTTCCGGGTGGTCGTTCGGCACGGACTGCGCAACGCCCTCATCCCCACGAGCACGATCGTCGGTCTCCAGCTCGGCTGGATGCTGGGGTCCACGGTCCTGATCGAGTCCATCTTCGGCCGGCAGGGCATCGGGTCCTACGCGACCACCGCCGTCATCCAGACCGACACGTTCGCCGTGATCGGGGTGGTGCTCGTGGTCGGCGCCGTGTTCTGCCTGGCCAGCCTGGCGGTCGATCTGCTCCAGCTGTGGCTGAACCCTCGTCTCCGGACGGTGACGGCATGATCGGCGCATCGGAGGAGGCCTCGACGTCGATCAGCGTCGCCCTTCCCCCGGCCGTACCCGCGGAGACGGAGACCTCCGGCACACGTACCAGCCGCGGCAAGCGGATAGCGGCGAGGGCGGTGGAGGTCTGGGCAGGACTGGTGATCCTCGGCGTCGTGGTCGTCACCCTGTTCGGTCCGTGGCTCGCGCCCGCTGATCCCTATCACGTCGACGTGGCCAACGCCTTCGTCGAGCCCGGCACCGCCGGCCACCTGCTCGGTACGGACGCGGAGGGGCGCGACGTGTTGTCGCGGGTGCTCACCGGGGGCCGCGAGACCGTGCTGTCCACGCTGCTGGTCATCGCCGTGGCGGCGCTCGTCGGCACCGCGGTCGGCATCGCCTCCGCGGCCGGCCCGCGCTGGCTGGACGAGATCCTCATGCGGATCTGCGACGTCTTCCTCTCGGTGCCGTCGCTGGTGCTGGCTCTCGGCGTCGCGGCGGTGCTCGGTCCCTCCCTGTCCTCGGCCGTCATCGCGCTGGCCGTCACGTGGTGGCCGGGCTACGCGCGCCTGGTCCGTTCCGTCGTGCGCGACACCCTCCAGTTCGAGTACGTGGCTGCCGCACGGGTGCTCGGCGTCTCACGGGCACGGCTGGTGCGGCGGCATCTGTTGCCCAGCATCGGTGACACCCTCCTCGTGCAGACCACCGTCGACGTCGCGGCGATCATCCTGGTGATCTCCGGCCTGTCGTTCATCGGCGTCGGTGCGCAGGTGCCCTCGGCCGAGTGGGGCGCGATGGTCGCCGACGGCCGCTCCTACGTCGTCACGGCCTGGTGGATCGTCGTGGTGCCGGGCCTGGCCATCGCCCTGACCGCCATCGCGGCGCAGCTGCTCGGTGATGCCTTGCGCGTGCGCCTCGACCCGACGCTGCGGAGCCGACGGTGACCGGGGCGACCGCCTCGGTCACGGCCCTGAGCGCGGAGCAGCCCGTGGCCGAGCCGCTCCTGGACGTGCACGGGCTGACCGTCGATCTTCCGGGGCCGGACGGCGACCTGCGCCGAGTCGTCGACGGCCTGGACCTCACGGTGGCGCCCGGTGAGCGGGTGGCATTGGTGGGGGAGTCCGGGTCTGGGAAGTCCGTCAGTGCGGCCGCCGTCCTGCAGCTGATGCCGGAGGCTCGGCTCGGCGGCTCCGTCCGGCTGGCCGGCCAGGAGCTGCTCGGCGCCTCGCCCAAACGGTTGCGCAGGATCCGCGGCGCCGAGGTGGGCATGGTCTTCCAGGATCCGCTGACCTCGCTGGACCCCGTCATCCGGGTGGTCGACCAGGTCGCCGAGGTGCTGGTCGTGCACGGTGCTGGTCGCCGGGAGGCCCGCGACCAGGCCCGCGCGGTCCTGGATCGCCTCGGCGTACTCGCGCGGCTCCCCGGCGGCGACGGCTATCCGCACCAGCTCTCGGGAGGCATGCGCCAGCGCGTCGGCATCGCGATGGCGGTGGTCGCGCGTCCGCGGCTCCTGCTGGCCGACGAGCCGACGACGGCGCTCGACGTCCGGGTGCAGGCCCAGGTGCTGGCCCTGCTCGACGACCTCACCCGTGAACGCGGCACCGCGGTCCTGCTGATCACGCACGACCTCGGCATCGTGGCCGGCTTCGCCGATCGGGTGGCGGTCATGCGCAACGGCGTGCTCGTCGAGACGGCGGACGTCGACACGCTGTTCACCAAGCCGTCCAGCGACTACACCGCACACCTGCTCGCGGCAGTGCCGCGGATTGACGGGGTGCTGCCCGATGGATCGGGAGGACGCGCGTGACCACACCCGGGCCTGATGAGGTTGCGCCCCGGCCGTTGCTCGCCGCCGAGGACGTGAGCTTCTCGCACCCTGCCGCACGAGGGGCCCCGGCCGTCCGTGCCGTCGATTCGGTGTCGTTCGAGCTGTATCCCGGCGAGGTGCTCGGCGTCGTCGGCGAGTCCGGCTCGGGCAAGTCGACGCTCGCGCGGCTGCTCGTGCGGCTCAACCGGCCCGCCGGCGGCCGGGTCACCTTCCGGGGCACGGACATCGCCTCGTTGAGCGCGGGCAGCCTCCGGCAGTACCGGCGCGGCGTCCAGATGGTCTTCCAGGATCCGTACTCCAGCCTGAACCCTCGAATGACCGTCGAGGAGATCGTGGGCGAGGGGCTGGCTGTGCACGAGCCGTCGCTGGACGGGGGCGGGCGGCGGGAGCGCGCGGCCGCGGCACTCGCCGAGGTCGGCCTGCCCGCCGATGCGCTGCGCCGCTATCCGCGCGCGTTCTCGGGCGGCCAGCGGCAGCGCATCGCGATCGCGCGCGCTCTCGTGCTCCGGCCGGCAGCCCTGATCTGCGACGAGCCGGTGTCGGCGCTCGACGTGTCGGTGCAGGCGCAGGTCATCGAGCTGCTGCGGGAGACGCAGCGCCGGCACGACCTGGCGATCCTGTTCATCGCGCACGACCTCGCCGTGGTGCGGTCCCTGTGCCAGCGGATCGCCGTCATGCACCAGGGGCGCGTGGTCGAGAGCGGCTCGCGCGACGAGGTCTACGGCGACCCGAAGGACCCGTACACGAGGTCTCTGCTGGCCGCCGTCCCGATCCCCGACCCTCCGCGGGAACGCGCCCGACGGGCGGCAGCCCGGGAGGCCGTGCGCAGTCAGGCGGGCGCAGCCGTGGAGGCACGGTGAATCAGGACGGGCGCCACGCGCTGGGCGACGTCGCGGGGAATCTCGGCTGCATCCGACTCGGGCAGCTGAGGAAGCAGCAGGTCGATCGCGGTCCGCGCCATGAACTCGGCTCGGTTGTCTACCACGCTGAGTGCTGGGTGCCACCAGCCGAAGAACGGCTCGTCCTCGGTCAGCACCACCGACAGCTGGGCGGGGATGCGGAGGCCGCGCTCGCTGAGCACCGGGAGGACGCCGAAGGACGCCTCGTGGTTGGTCACGAGCAGCGCGGTCGGCGGGCGGGACAGCGACAGCAGCTCGACGGCCGCCGCCCGGCCGAACTCCGGCGTGAACGGCCCGCGACAGACCAGGGAGGGGTCGACCGGGAGGCCGGCCGCCCCGAGCGCCTCGAGGTACCCGGTGTGCGAGAGCCGGCCCGAGGTGAACCGGTCGAGACCTGCTACAGCGGCGATACGCCGGTGCCCCAGATCGAGCAGGTGCTCGGATGCCATCCGGGCGGCGGCGCCGTAGTCGGGCAGCACCGAGGGAGCGTGCGCACCGGGCACCTCGCGGTTCATGGTGACCACGCCGGTGCCCGTCTCGAGCAGCCGGTTCAGCCGCTCGACGTTCTGGCCGGAGCCGGCCACGACGACGCCGTCGAAGCGGTGCTCGGCCACGGTGTCGAGGAACGCCGCCTCGCGCCCCGCGTCGCCACCGGTGCTGCAGACCAGCACCTGGTACCCCTCGGTGGCCCCCCAGCGCTGCAACGTCTCGGCGATCGTGGAGAAGGTGCCGTTCCAGAGGTTGTTGACCACGAGCCCGATCAGCCCGGTGCGCCGCGTCCGCAGCGCCATCGCCATCCGGTTGGGCTGGTAGCGCAGGCTCGCCGCCGCAGCGAGAACGCGTTGCCGCGTCTCCGGCAGCACCCGGGGATGCCCGGTGAGCGCCCTGCTGGCCGTGCTCGTGGAGACGCCGGCGAGCCGGGCCACAGCCGTGAGAGTTGCCGTGACCACGCACCGACCCTATCGCGAATCGTGGGAACGATTTCATGACAAATACAGGACACACCCCCACAGGAGGACACCGCATGGCCGCATCGGCTGCGACCGTCGTCTGGCGCGGCTACTGGCCCGCCGCCCCGACCCCGTTCACGCCGGACGGCGCGCTGGACCTCGATGCATGGCGCGAGCTGCTCGACCTCTACGTCGGTCAGGGCGTGCACGGCGTGCTCGTCAACGGGACGACAGGGGAGTGGTTCTCGCAGACCCCGGCCGAGCGCGCCGAGCTGGCCCGGGCGGCGGTCGACGCGGTCGCGGGGCGGGTGCCCGTGGTCGTCGGCGTGGGCGCGTTCACCGCTCGGGAGTCCGCCGCGCTGGCGGTGGAGGTCGCCGCCGCCGGTGCGGACGGCGTCCTGACGACCCCGCCGCCGTACGTGCACCCCGCCGACGACGAGATCGTCGCCTACTACCGCTACGTCGCCGGGGCGACCGACCTTCCCCTCATGGTCTACAACTGGCCCCGCGGCACCGCGGTCGACATGTCCGTCGACCTGCTCGAGCGGCTGTGCGAGCTCGACGCGGTGGTCGCGGTGAAGGAGAGCAGCGGCGACGAGGGCAAGGCCCTGGACACCACGGAACGCCTCGCCGGCACCGTGCGGGTGTTCAACCGGTTCGTCTACCGCCGCGGTCTCGCCGCGCTGCGGGAGATCGGCGGCGACGGCTCGATCGACGGCGGGGGCATCGGCGCGCCGTTCGCGGTGCCCTTCTACGAAGCGGTCTGGGCGGAAGACTTCGAGGCGGCCCGGGCGCACGCCGCCCGGTACACCGCCTTGACCTCGCGCCTCGTGCACCCGGACTACTCCGGACGGTTCGCGTCGCCGACGGCTCAGTTGAAGGCCGCGATGCGACTGCTCGGCCAGCCCGGGGGGTGCGTGCGCGAACCGCTCGTCGAGCTGACCGACCCGGACCGGCTCCGGGGACTCGCCGACGCACTGGAGGCCAGCGGGCTCGTCGACGCCCTGGCCGCACGAGGACCCGATCCGCGTGAGCGGGACGGCTGGCCGGTGCCGCGGTGAGACGGTCGTCCCGCCGGGTCCTGCGACCCGACCTCCGGCTCGAGGTGGACGGACGGACGGTGACGGCGGTCTCGGGGCAGAGCCTGCTGGGAGTGCTGATCGCCGCAGGGTCGTGGGCGCAGCGGCGCCACCCCGTCACGGCGCGACCCGAGGCCGGCATCTGCGGGATGGGGACCTGCCAGGCGTGCGAGGTGGTCGCGAACGGTCGGCGCGTACGGGCGTGCGGGTTGGAGGTCGAGGCCGGCATGCGCGTGCGCACGGCGGCCGGCAGGGGGAGGGTGCATGAGCGTCGATGACCGAGCCCAGGAGGTCGACGCCGTCGTCGTCGGCGGTGGCCCGGCGGGCATGGTGGCTGCCCGCGATCTCGCGCGGGCCGGTGCACGCACCATCCTGGTCGACGAGCAGGCCGATCTCGGGGGGCAGTACTTCAAACGGCGCTCCGGCGCGGTGCTCGCCCAGGCCGGCGACGTCCGCCCCCGCGGCACGGAGCTGGCGGCAGAGGTACGTGCGGCAGGCGTCGACGTCCGTACGCGCACCCTGGTCTGGGGCGTGGACGATGACGGCCGCACGCTGCTGACCGCGCGGGACGACGCGCCGGGGAGCGTGGTGGGACGGGTGGTCGTGCTCGCGACCGGGGCGCACGAGCGCGTGCTCCCGGTGCCAGGCTGGGAGCTGCCCGGCGTCGTTACGCCGGGACTGGCACTGCACCTGGCGACCATCGACCGCGTGCCCGTGGGGCGCCGGGTCGTGGTCGCCGGCAGCGGCCCCTTCCTCCTGCAGGTGGCCGTGGCGCTCGTGGACGTCGGCGTCGATGTGGTGGCCGTGCTCGAGGCGGGGCACCCGTACCGTCCGGATGCCGCCAGCCTGCGCGGCGTGCAGCACCCCCGGCGGCTCGCTCAGTTCGCCGGGCACCGGGCTCGCCTGGCAGCGGCACGCGTGCCCGTTCGGCAGGGCTCCCAGGTGGTGGCGGTGCACGGCGCCGAGCGCGTCGAGGCGGTCACCGTCGAGGGACCGCGCGGTCGCCGTCGGGTGCCGGTCGACGCGGTTGCCCTCGGCTGGGGGTTCCGGCCCAACAGCGAGCTCGCCGGTCTGCTCGGCTGCGCCGTCAGCCTCGACCCGCTCAGCGGCGACCGTCGCGTGCACGCTGACGAGCGCGGTACGACCGACCGCGACGACGTCCTGGTGGCCGGGGAGGTGGCCGGCGTCGCCGGGGTCGAGGTGGCGCTGCGCCGCGGGGCGCTCGCCGCGATCGTGGCCGCCCGTCGGCTGGGCCAGCAGGTCTCGAGCGACCACGAGGAGGCCGCCCTCCGCGCCGTTCGGAGGGCCACGCGCGAAGCGGCGTGGACACTCGCCCGCTTCGGCCCGGCCCCGGCTCCCACGGTGCTCGACGACGACGCCATCGCCTGCCGGTGCGAGGCGGTGCGGGTGGCCGAGGTGCGAGCGGCCGGCACCGCCGACCCCGACGCGCTCAAACAGGCCACGCGCCTGGGCATGGGTCCGTGCCAGGGCCGGCAGTGCCTGCCGGCGCTCGCCGCGCTCGGCCTTGCCGCCCGGCGCGATGCCTTCCCGGCCCGGGTTCCGGTCCGCCCGGTGCGCATCGGCGTCCTCGCCGCCGCGGCGTCCGGGCAGGCCCCGCCGTCCGCACCCGCCGATTCCGCGGCCGCCCCAGCGGTCGGCGACCCCTCCGGAAACGGTGCGCTCGAGCCCGCTGGGGAGTCGTCCGCGGTCGCGGTGCCGGGCGGGCGTCCCCGATGACACAGACGGTGGACGTGGTCGTCGTCGGTGCCGGGATCCTCGGGGCGGCCACTGCGCACGCGCTGAGCGTCTCGGGGCGGTCGGTCGCCGTGCTGGAGCGCGGCGCGGCGAATCGCGAAGGCTCCGGCACGACGGCCGGCAATCTGCACATCCAAGCCGTGCACACTCGGCGACCCGGCCAGGCGGTCCCGCTGGACAACGTGCGGTTCCTGCCGCTGCAGGCCGCCGCCTCGCGGCTGTGGGATGGCGTGCCCGCGGAGCTGGACGCCGACGTGGAGCTACGGCGCAGCGGCGGGTTCATGGTGGCCGAGAGTGCGGACGACGAGCACGAGCTGCGCGAGAAGCTCGTGCACGAGGCCGCGCACGGGATCCGCACCGAACTGCTGGACGGCGACGCCGCCCGCGCCGCGCTGCCCCAGCTCGGGCCCACGGTGCTCGCGGCGACCTGGTGCTCCGACGACGGGTACGCCAACCCGCTCAAGGTCACGCCGGCCTACCTCGCGGCCGCGGCCCGGGCGGGGGCGCAGCTGCACCAGGGGTGCCCCGTGACCGGGTTGCGGCGGCAGGGGGCCGGCTGGCGGGTGACCACGCCCTCCGGCGAGTGGGATGCCGCCGCCGTCGTGGTCACTGCGGGCCCGTGGATCCAGCGCGTGGTCCGGCTGGCCGGCGTGGATGTGGCGGCGAGCCCCGTCGCCATCCAGATGCACGTCACCGTGCGGCTGCCGCCCCTGCTGCCGCACCTGGTGCAGCACATGAGCGAGGGCTTGTCCGTCAAGCAGGTGCACGCCGGCCAGGTACTCATCGGCGGTGGGTGGCCGGCCGCGCGGCTGGATCTGGCGGGGCGTTCGCCGATCAGCGTTCGTTCGCTCACCGGCAATCTCGCCCAGGCGGCCCGGCTGCTCCCGTTCCTGACCGACGTCCCGCTCCTGCGTGCCTGGGCCGGACCGCTCGCCGCGACGCCGGACGAGATGCCCGTCATCGGCGAGGTTCCCGGACGGCCCGGGCTCTTTCTCGCCGGCGGGACCTACGCGTTCACGTTCGCCCCGCTCTGGGCGCGGGTGCTGCGCGACCTGGTGGTCGGCGGGCCACCCCAGGTGCACGTGGCGGACCTGGGCGTCGACCGGCTGGTCACATCGGAGCTCCGCGATGCCGGCTGAACGCCGTGCCGAGCTGGTGGCCACTCTGCGCCGGCTCGTCGCCTGCCCCAGCGTCACCGGCGAGCCGAGCACCGTTGTCGACCTTCTCGCCGACGAGCTCACCGCCCTCGGCTGCGAACCGACCACCGTTCCGGTGGGCCCGTCCGCGTCCGCGGGGTCACCGGAACACAGCCCGCCGACCTGGGTCCGGGGCCCGCAGCCGCCGGCCCTCCTCGGGGCCTTCCCCGGCGACGGGCCCGAGCTGCTCCTGTTCGCCCACACCGACACCGAACGGGTCCACCCCGGGTGGACGAGCGACCCGTTCGACCTGCGGGTCGAGGGTGACCGAGCGGCGGGGCTCGGATCGGCCGACGACAAGGGCGGTGTCGTGGCCGTGCTGGGCGCCGTCCGGGAGTGGCAGGAACGCGGCGGGACCGGGTGGCGACCGCGGGTGCTGTTCGCGGCCGGGAAGCAGGGGGCAGCCTCGGCACGCTCCCTGGGGGTCCAGGCCGCCCTCGGCGTCCATGCGGCGCTGTACAGCCACCCCGCTGAGAGCGGTGCCGGGCTCACGCAGTTGAAGGTCGCCTCCCGCGGCATCGTCACCTGCCGGGTCGGGGTCCCGGGTTTCACACCGCAGCCGGTCGAGGAGCGCACTCCGGTGAGCGCCGATCCCGATGCGGGCCGGAACGCCGCTGATCGGGCGGCTCGACTGGCCGCGGCCGTGGGGGAGTGGCGCGACGAGAGCCGGGTGTGGAGCGTCACCGGGTTGCGGGCCGGGGGCGTCGCCGTACGAGGTGCCCGGCCGTGCCGAGATCGACGTGTCGTGCTGGTTCTCCGACGGCACCGTCGACGACGTCGTCGCGGCCGTGCGGGAGCGGATCGCCGGCGGAGACGACTGGGAGCGCGACCATCCTACCGACCGTCGAGGCCGTCGGCGTGCGCGCCAATCCGGCCGCCTGCGCCGACACCCCCTTCGCCCGATCGGTGGCCGAGGTCGTCGCCGCGCAACACCGGCCGCCGGCCCAGCGAGTACAGCTGGCACAGCGCGAGCGACATCCGTTTCCCGATGCGGGTGCTCGGCGTTCCCGCTGTGGGCCTGGGCGCCCGCGGCGGAGGCTTCTACGGGCCGGGCGAGTGGGTCGACCTGGACTCGCTCGACGCGTCAGCCGGACGTGCTCGCCGACGTCCTCTGTGCTGGCCCTCCGTGACCGGGAAGGTGACGACGGTCCTCGGCGAGATCCCGGCCGAGGAGCTCGGCCGCTGCCTGCCGCACGAGCACCTGGTGTGCGATTTCTCGCCGGTCACGGGCGACCTCGACCACGTGCTCAACGAGGTCGAGCTCGCCGTCGACGAGCTGGATCTCTTCCGGTCCGCCGGAGGGCGCGCCGTCGTCGAGGTCACCCCGCCCGATCTCGGCCGGGATCCGGGCCGGCTGCAGGACATCAGCCGGCGTTCCGGTGTGCACGTCGTCATGGGTGCCGGCTGGTACCGGCGCGCCTTCTACCCGGAGCACCTGGACAGGACGCCGACTGCGGCGCTCGCGGAGGCGATGGTCGCCGAGTTGACGGAGGGAGTGCTCGGCGTCCGCGCAGGCGTCATCGGTGAGATCGGGTGCGACGGCGGCTACCTCACGGCCGTCGAGGAGCGGGTGTTGCGCGCCGCCGGCAGGGCGGCAGCGGTCACCGGTGCCGCCTTGACGACGCACGCATCGATGCATCCGGTGGGCTCAGCACAGCTCGACGTCCTGGAGGAGGAACGCGTCGATCTCGCGAAGGTCGTCATCGGCCACTGCGACTCCCACCTGGACCCGGGCTACCACCGGGAACTCCTCGACCGGGGAGCGTGGGTGCAGTTCGACACGGCTGGGCGCCGGCACATGAATCCCGACCACCGACGGGCGTCGGCGTTGATGTCCCTGATCAAGGAGGGCTGGATCGACCGGCTGTTGATATCCAGCGACCGGTGCTTCCGGAGCGATCTGGCGGCATTCGGCGGTCTCGGCTACTCCCACGTCCTGACCGGCTTCCGGGCCGTACTGATGTCGCTCGGGCTGACGGACGAGGAGTTCGACATCCTCACCATCAGGAATCCCGCCGCCGTGCTGGCCCACTGATGCCAGTGGGACGCGCGGGATGACGGATGTGTGACGACTCGTCCCACCTGCCCTTTTCGGCCTGCGGCGGGGCCGTCGATCTGGCATGGTCCCCCCAACTCGCCCCGGGTGCTCCGCCAGGAGCCGTTCGGACGGGGCGACCAGGCCACAGGAGGTCCGACATGACGTGTGCGCACTGCACCGCGGTCGAGCAGCGCGGCCGTTTCTGCGTCGGGTGCGGACGGCGGTTGCCGTTCTCCACCGCGATCACCCGACCCGTCCGCGTCGTCCCACGGCGCGCCATGGACGAGACCCAGCCGGTGCTGCGCCTCGGCATCCGCGGCGTGCCGGCGGTGGCCGCCTCCTGACCCGCGCGGCCGCGGCTGCCGCCCTCCGCAGACGCCGACGTCCGGGCACCCCGTTGCGGGTGCCCGGACGTCGTCGTCGCGCGGGCTAGCGGGAGCCGCTGAGCACCGGCTCAGCTGCCGGGGTCGACGGCGTCGGAGCACCGTCGCCGTCGGACTCCTTGATCCCGTACCGCGCGTACAGCCGGCCCAGCGGCCCCGGCGCCCACCAGTTGGCCCGCCCGAGCAGCCGCATGGTGGCGGGCACCAGCAGCAGCCGCACCACGGTCGCGTCGACCACGATCGCGATGATCATCGCGACACCGATCATCTTGATGAACGTGATGCCCGACAGCGAGAACGCCCCGATCACGACGATCAGGAGCAACGCGGCACTGGTGATGATGCCGCCGGTGCGCTGCAGGCCGGTCGCGACCGCCGTGGTGTTGTCGCCGGTCAGGTCGTACTGCTCGCGGATGCGGGACATGAGGAAGACCTCGTAGTCCATCGACAGCCCGAAGATGATCGCCAGCACCAGGATCGGCTGGGTCGCCTCGACCGTGCCGGTCGGCGTGAAGCCCAGGAACCCGGAGAGGTTGCCGTCCTGGAAGATCCACACCAGCGCGCCGAACGACGCGCCGAGCGACAGCACGTTCATGACCAGCGCCTTGACCGGCAGCACGACCGAGCCGAACGCAAGGAACAGCAGGACGAACGTCGCCGCGACCACCATCAGCGCCATCCAGGGCAGCAGGTCGCCGAGGCTGTCGAGCAGGTCGACCAGCGTCGCGGTCTGTCCGCCGACGAGCACCTCGCCGCCGTCCGGGGCCGGCACCGCGCGGACGTCGGCCACGAGGT
Organism: uncultured Actinomycetota bacterium; assembly: GCA_963777095.1. Taxonomy (GTDB): domain Bacteria; phylum Actinomycetota; class Actinomycetes; order Mycobacteriales; family Geodermatophilaceae; genus CAVZOY01. The sequence continues at coordinate 212,251 of CAVZOY010000002.1, read as the reverse complement.
CCTGCGCCTCCCCGCCGATCGGGTCGCCCTCGTAGGCCACGGCCACCCGCGCGGTGTTGCCGCTCGCACCGGTCACCTCGACGCCGTCGACGCCGGGGAGCGCGGCGACGTCCGTCACGTAGGCCTGGAGGGCCTGGCCGCCCGCCGGCGAGTCCGCGGCGTCGGGCAGCGAGACGACCGCGGTGATGGGGGTGTCGACGTCCGACGGGAACGCGGCGTCGATGGTCTCGGTGACCACCCGGCTCTCCGTGCCGGCGGGCAGCACCCGCTCGTCGATGCCGCCGAACTGCGCCCGCAGGAACGGTGCGGCGAGCGCGAGGAGGACGGCGACCGTCGCCACCGTGATGACGATCGGACGGCGCATCACCGCCTGGGCGATGCGGTACCAGGCGCCCTGCGCGTCCGAAGTGGCCGCCGCCGGCGGCGGCCGGCGGAACAGTCGTCGGAAGAGCGGTCGTACCGAGAGCGCGTCGACCTTGGGGCCGAGCATGCCCAGCAGCGCCGGGAGCAGGGTGAGGGCGGCGCCCATCGCGATCAGCACCGCGGCGACACCGCCGAAGCCCATCGAGCGCAGGAACACCTGCGGAAAGATCAGCAGCCCGGCGAGGCTCACGGCGACGGTGACGCCGGAGACCGCGACGGTGCGCCCGGCGGTGGCCATGGTGGCGGCGACGGCGTCCTCGACCGACGAGCGCCGGCGGATCTCCTCCCGGAACCGGCTGACCATGAACAGGCCGTAGTCGATCGCCAGTCCCAGGCCCAGGATGGTGACCAGGTTGACCGCGAAGATCGAGACCTCGGTGGCGTAGGTGAGCGCGCGCAGCGCGGTGAACGCGCCGAGGATCGCCGTGACGCCGATGGCCAGCGGCAGGCTGGCCGCGGCGACGCTGCCGAAGATGACGACGAGCAGGACCAGCAGGATCGGCATCGAGATGGTCTCGGCGCGGGCGATGTCGCTGCTCACCCGCTCGTTGATGTCCCGGTCGATCGCCAGCGGTCCGCCGACCTGGGTGGTCAGCCCCGGCGCGTCGAGATCGGCGGCGATCGCGTCGAGGGCGTCGGCGCGCGCATCGCCGTCCCCGGCCAGGGTGAGGACGGCGAAGGTCGACGACCGGTCCTCGCTGACGAAGGCCTCGGCGCCGGTGTCGTAGAAGGTCGTCACCCGGTCGACCAGGTCGTCGGGGAGCGCGGTGAGGGTCCCGGTGACCGCGTCGGCGAACGCCGGGTCGTCGACGGTCAGCTCGTCGCTCGAGTAGAGGACGACGACGTCGGTGCCTTCGCGCCCGAGCTCGCGGACCGCCACCTCGGCGGCGCGGCTGCTCTCGGCGTCCGGGTCCTCGAAGCCGCCGCCCTGCAGCGCTCCGAACACCTGCGTGCCCCAGACGCCGGCGAAGACCAGGAAGCCCACCGCCACGGCGACGACCCAGCGCCGCCGGCGGTAGGTCACCCGCCCGAGTGCCTCGAACATCGCGTCCTCCGGTGTTATCGTCGATCATGTTCGTGAACGGTGTTAGCGAACGGCGCTAACTCTGCATACGGCGTTCACTGATGTCAAGGTGGACCGACGCACGATCCGGAGAGAGGTGCGCACGTGGCAGCGATCGAGGCCATGGAGCCGCTGAGCCGGCGGGACCGCGTCCGCGCGGCGACTACGCGCGAGATCCTCGATGCCGCCCGGACGGTGCTCGTCGAGCAGGGGCTCGAGGGCCTCGCCCTGCGGGCGGTGGCGCGCGAGACGGGGATGACCGCCCCCGCCCTCTACCGCTACTTCGACAGCCGTGAGCACCTGCTCGAGCAGGTCGTGGTGGACCTGTACGACGAGCTGTGCGACCTGATGGAAGCGGACCTGGCAGCGCTCGAGCGGCAGACGCCGGCCGAGAAGCTGATGCGGGCGAGCCGGTCGTTCCGCACCTGGGCGACCACCCACCGGCAGGAGTTCGGCCTGCTCTTCGGGGCCCCCGCGGACGACGTGCCGAGTCACGCGACGACCGAGTCCGGCCCGGCGCACGACGCGGGCATGCGCTTCGGGGGCATCTTCGGGGCGCTGATCGCCGAGCTCTGGCTGACCCGGCCGTTCCCGATCCTCGCGGAGGACGAGATCGAGCCCGCCCTCCGGGAGCAGCTCACCGTCTGCGCGCAGGTCTTCCCGATCGAGCTCCCGCCCGGCGTGATCCACGTCTACCTGACCTGCTGGGTGCGCCTCTACGGCATGGTCTGCATGGAGGTCTTCGGCCACCTGCGGTTCGCCCTGACCGACCCGGAGCCGATGTTCGAGTCGGAGCTGCGGGCGCTGGGGGAGCTGCTCGGCATCGGCGAACGAGTACCGCCGTCCCTGACGCCGTCCCACCGCGTTGATCATCGTCGGATGGCTGGTCGCCACGCCGACGGGGTCAGCCACCCGACGATGATCAACGGTCGGAGGGGGATGGCGTGACGCGGCTCACGGCTAGCAATTCGCTTGCTGGAGTTAGCACTCGGCGCATCGGGGCACCCATTCCTCTGTCAGGTCTCACCCCGATGTCTGGAGTTCCCTTTGATGACCGACAACGCCAAGCTCGTCAACCAGCTGCGCGCCCTCCTCCTGCTCACGCAGACCGAGGAGCAGATCGCGCGTATCCGCGTCTCGCAGGCGCGTACCGACGCCGTCCGCCGCGAGCTGACCCAGAACGCCGACAACGCGGCGGACCGCACCCGTGCGATCACCGACCAGCTCCGCGCGCTGGGCGGCGTCCCCGACGTCGTCACCCCCGCGCTGGGCCGCCTCGGCGCCCTGATCAAGGCCGCCCTGGAGCAGGCCGAGCCGATCGAGGAGGCGCTCCTGCAGGACCTGCAGCTCGAGCACAACCTCCACGACCGCGCCACCTACCTCAAGGTGCTCGCCGAGTCCGCCGGCCAGACCAAGGTCAAGGCGCTCGCCGAGCGGCTCGTCACCGCGCACGAGGCCACCGTCGAGTGGCTCACCGTGGTGCTCGCCGAGGAGGCCCTGGGTGGTCCGGCCGCGCTCGTGGCCACGCCGTTCCAGAAGGTCGCCGGCTCCGCCGCCCGCGCGGTCAACGCCCCGGTGCGCTTCGTCGCCAACACGGTGAACAAGGCCGTGGACAGCGTCCAGCACGTCGGCGACGAGGCCGAGGACAGCGCCCGCAGTGTCGCCGGCCGCGCCACCGCGATCAGCGACGCCGTCCGCGAGACCCTCGCCGTCGGCCGGGCCGCCTCGCTGCGCCGCGCCGAGCGCATCGCCCGGCGCGAGGGCAACGACGACGCCGCGGACATCGCCCGCGGCGCCCGCGAGGAGCTCGGCGACGTGACCGCCGACGAGCTGCCGATCAAGGGCTTCGACTCGCTGAACACGACGGACGCCGCCACGGCGGTCAAGAAGCTCACCGAGCCGCGCGACATCCGCGTGATCATCCGGTACGAGGAGACGCACAAGAACCGGTCCGGCGTGGTCAGCGCCGCGCAGACCGCGCTCAAGGACGTCGCCAAGGAGGCGGTCGGCGTTCCGAGCTGACGCCCGCCCCACCCGTCGACGGGCCCGCTCCGCAGCCGCGGAGCGGGCCCGTCGGCGTCTCGGGGTCATCTTGACATTCCACAGTGGAGGGTCGAGGCTGGCGACATCCGCCCGAGGAGTCGTCATGTGGAACACCGTCTTCGTCACCCTCCACGCGACGGCCGCGGTCGTCGCCTTCGCCGCCGGGCTCGTCTCGCTGCGTTCGGGGAGGTTCCTGACGGCGTACCGGGTCGCCGTGGCCGTCATGGCGGCGGCCCTGGTGCCCGCGGTGCTGGTCGACTGGGCCGCCACCGACCTCGCCGCACGGATCGCCTTCACCGGCCTCCTCGGACTGGCGGCCGCGATGGTCGTGCGGGCCGAGCTGGCCGGCCGCCGTCCTCCTGCAGCGACCGGCGGGGCGAGCGCCGCCTACGTCGAGCACGTCGGCTTCACGCTCATCTCGCTGGCCGTCGGGTTCGCCGTCGTCAGCGGGATCCGGCTCGGGGCACCGGGGTGGCTCGTCGCGGCGCTCGGGGTCGGCATCGTGCTCGCCGGCCGTTCGGCAGTGGCCAGGGTGGGGCGGCGTGTGCCGGTCCCCGCGGGGGCCGGCTGAGCCGTCGGTGAGTTGCGGCTCACGCGGGTCCGGGTTTCGCCCGGCCGAGCGCGGGGGAGAGCCAGGGGCGATGGACATCACCCCTGCCGTGCTCGAGGAGGAGTTCTCCCTCCCGACGGCCGCCACCCGACTGGACTTCCTGAGCCGCCGCGACACCGGCGACACCCGGCTGAACACGGCGGTCGAGGACGACGACGACTGGAGTGCGATCCGCGCCAGCGCCACGTCGCTCGACGTCTCGGAGGCGCTGGAGGTGCTGGCTCTCGGCGAGGTGATCTCCCGCAAGGCGTATGACAGCCGGCTGATCGGGCTGCGTGCCGCGCTGCGCGGGGGCGCCGACTGGGAAGAGATCGCCGCCGCGCTGGACCGCACGCCGGCCGAGGCGTGGCAGACCTACCTCTCGCTGATCGACGAGAGCCTCGAGGGCGAGGACGCCGACGCCGCCCGCGAGCTGGCCGGCTCCCGCCCGCGCTGACCGGTCAGCGGCGGTCCCGCGCCCGCAGCACCGCCTCGACGCGGTCCCGTGCCTGCAGCTTGGCCAGCACCCGCGACACGTGGTTGGCGACCGTCTTCGTGCTCACCCCGAGCGAGGTCGCGATCTCCCGGTTGTCCCGGCCCTCCGCCATCAGCGACAGCACCTCGGCCTCGCGGTCGGTCAGCTCGGGGAACGGGTTGGCCGGCGGGGGCGCGGTGAGGCTCTGCAGCAGGCCGGCCGCCACCGAGGCGCCGAACACCGCACCGCCGGCGGCCACCGTGCGCACCGCGGCCAGCAGCTCCTCCTGGCCGGCGCCCTTGACCACGTAGCCGCTGGCCCCGGCGCGCATCGCGGCCAGCACGGAGTCGTCGTCCTCGAGCATGGTGAGCACGAGCACCGCCGTCCCGGGGCAGGCCTGGACGATCCGGCGGGTGGCCTCCAGGCCGCCGGTCCCGGGCAGGGAAAGGTCCATGAGGACGACGTCCGGGCGGGCGAGGGTGGCCTCGCGGACGGCGCCGTCGCCGTCGGCTGCGGTCGCCACGACCTCGGTGTCCTCGACCGAGGCGAACAGTGCGCCCACCCCGGCCCGGAACAGCGGGTGGTCGTCCACGACGAGCAGTCGGATCACGACGGCTCCCGGGGCAGCACGGCGCGCACGACCGTGCCGCCCCCGGCCCGGGGGGCGAGCGTGAACGAGCCGCCCAGCTCCTCGGCCCGCTCGCGCATGCCGGGCAGGCCGGCACCGCCGCCGCTCGTCGGTGCCGGTCCGGCCGCCCCGGCGCCGTCGTCGACCACGGTGACGACCAGCGCGCCGTCGGCCGCCCGCACGTCCACCTCGCAGCTGCGCGCGCCGGAGTGCCGGAGCACGTTGGTGAGCGCCTCCTGGACGATCCGGTAGGCCGCGACCTCCACGGCGGCGGCCGGGGACCCCGTCCCGTCGGTGGTGAAGGTCAGCCGCGGTCCGTCCGGGGCCGCGCGGGCGACCAGCCGCTGCAGCGCGCCGGAGAGCCCGAGCTCGTCGAGCGAGACCGGGCGCAGGCCCTCGACCATGCGCCGGATGTCGGCCACGGCGGCCTGCACGTCGCTCCGCAGCTCGCGCAGCAGCTCGTCGTCCCCGAGCCGGTTGCGCGCCGCGTCGATCTTGAAGCCCAGACCGGCGAGTGCCGAGCCCAGCCCGTCGTGCAGGTCCCGGCGCAGTGCCCGCCGCTCCTCCTCGCGCGCCACGACGAGCCGCTCCCGGGACCGCCGCAGGTCGGCCTGCAGCCGGGACGCCGCGACCGCGGGAGCCAGCGCCGCGGCCAGCCCGGTCAGTGTCGCGTCGTCCCGGCGCCGTCGTCGTCCGCCCGCGACGGCCAGCGTGCCCACCGGGGTGCCGGCGTGGACGAGCGGGAACCGGCGGCCGTCCGGCCCGGGATCCGCCCCGTCGCGGACGACGACGGTGCCGTCGGCACCGGTCACCACGACACCGTCCAGCCGCAGGGAGTCGCGCACCGTGGCCAGCACCTCGCGCAGCGCCCCGTCGGGCGTGGCCGCCTGCTCCAGCCGGTCGTGCACCGAGCGCATGAGCACCTGCGGTTCCTGCCACGCCCCGAAGGTCAGCCGGTTCACCGCCCCCTGGATCGCCTCCCGCAGCGGCTGCACCGCCACCGCCACCACGGCGGTCGCCACCCACGGCAGCCATCCGGCGCCCCGGGCGTCGAGCGCGGCGCCGACGCCGGCGACCACGAGGACGTAGACCGTCGCGACGGCACCGGTGAGCAGGCCGTAGAGCAGCGCGCGATTGACCAGGACGTCGACCTCGTACAGCCGGTGCTGCAGCACCGCGATGCCGACCGTGACCGGCAGTGCGGCCGCCGCCACCGCGAAGACCGGCGCGGCCACGAGGCCGGTACCGAGCGCGACGGCGCCGCCAAGGGCGACCAGCAGGCCCAGGGCGAACCAGCCGACCTGCTGGCGGCGCAGCGCGTCGCCGCGTCGCCACTCCCGCGTGACGCCGACGAGGCCGGCGACCAGGCAGGCGGTGCCGAGCGCCAGGACACCGAGGGCGCCGAGGTCGGCCACCGGCTTCAGGGCCGCGGGCAGGCCGACCGGGTTGTCGACGTCGGGCACGCGGTCGTCGATGAGCCGGGGTTGCGCGGCCATGACCAGCACGAACAGTCCGAGCGTCCCGGCCGCGACCGGCAGCCACCGGCGGCGGGCGCCGGTCGCGCCGTCCGGGAAGACCAGCGGCAGCACGACGGTCAGCAGCAGCCAGCCCAGGCCGCGCACCGTGAAGGCGATCAGCAGCAGCGTCGCGGCCAGGGCGTCGTCCGGGGCGGCCTGCAGCCGGACGACGAGCAGCTCGACCGGCAGGGACGCCAGTCCCCACACGCCGCCTCCGACGAACAGGGCACGCCCCACCGGCTGGCCCGGGCGCGCGGTGAGCACGAGCGCGCCCACCGCGCAGCACGCCGTCACGACGAGCGCGTCGCCGATGCGTGCGTGCCGCTGCCCCAGCTCCGCGTCCCAGGCGACGACGGCGGCGATCCCGGCGGCGACCGCCGCGGCCAGGGCGGTCGCCCAGAGGGCCGCCGTCCGGACGGCGACCGGGACCGCCGCCCTGCGCGGCAGGATCCCCGTCGCCGTCGACATGGGGTGCATGGTGACGCAGCGCCCGCGGTGGTGGAAACGGATCAGTGCCGGGCCGCCGGATCGGGCGAACGGAGCAGGGCCACTCCCACCGTGAGCAGCCAGGCGAGACCGAGCAGGCCGAGGACGTCGGCGGGTCCGTGGGCGGCCACCGCGACGCTCGGCACCATCAGCGCCGCGAGAACCAGCGCCGACCAGCAGGCCCAGCGCGGCAGGGCGGCCGTGCGGAGTCCGGCGAGCGCGGTGCAGGCGAGGAACAGCGCGAACGGCACCAGGGCGAGGAAGTAGCTCAGCGAGCGCAGGGTGTTCAGCGCGGTCAGGACGGCCGGGTCGGCCGTGCCCGTGTGCGCCAGCCAGAGCGCGGCGGCACCGGCGGACATGCCCGGGGCGAGGCAGATCGCCACATAGGCGGTCAGTGCGCTGCGGGCCGCCGTCGCCGGCCAGCCCGCGGCGCGCAGACGCTCGGCCAGTGCCGCACCGAACGCCAGCAGCAGGACGAGCCCGGTGGTCTCGATCAGCCCGCCGACGACGGTGCGCAGGAGCGGTGCCTCGCGGTAGAACGCGGCGACCTCCGCCTCGGACGAGGTGATCGTCGCCTCGGTGGCGGCGGCCAGGGCGAAGCCGGCGACGACGAGGACGACGGCGGCGACGCCCACCGCAGCACCGGCGCGGTCGGGAACTCGTTCGGGAGCGGCGGCCTGCGCCGGGGAAGTCAGTGCTGGAGCGGTCATCGGGAGCCTCCGCGGAGCGGTGCCGCGCCCGGTGCGCGGCGACGGCTCCACGGTCGTTGCCCCGACCGGCCGTGTCGTGAGGGCGGGTTCCCGGGGAGCCGGGAGATCTTCCCGACCGCCCGGGGACGGCTAGCTGACCTGGACCCCGTGCCAGAAGGCGACGCGGCCGGTGATCTCCTTGGCCGCGTCCTTGGGCTCGGGGTAGTACCAGGCGGCGTCGGCGTTGGTCTGCCCGTCCACCTCGAGGCTGTAGTACGACGCCGTTCCCTTCCAGGGGCACAGGGTGTGCGTCGAGGACGGGCGGAGCACGTCGTCGCGCACGGCCTCCCGCGGGAAGTAGGCGTTGCCCTCGACGACGACGATGTCGTCCGATTCGGCGATCACGGTGCCGTTCCAGGTTGCGGTCGTCATGCCCCGAGCATCCCCTCTTCCGCGTTCCGACGACGGCGGAAGCCGCCGAGAAGGGAAAGGACCGGACACGTCCAGCCCGAGGAGCACCGCCGATGTCCCACTCCGTCCCGCCCGCGCAGCCCGCGCAGGAGCCCGCCGCGCAGCCGTACTCGCCGGAGGGCCTGCCCTTCGAGGGCGCGGGCACGCCGCAGCCGCCGTCCACGGCCAAGAAGCTGCTGCGGGTCGGCGTCCCGGTGGTCGCCGCCGGCGTGGCCGCGGCCTCGTGGTTCGGCGTCGGCGGTCCCGGTGACCCCGAGGTCGGGGACTGCGGCACGGCCTCCGGCGAGAGCTCCTTCGAGGTCGTGGACTGCGGCAGCGACGAGGCGCAGTTCCGCGTCGTCGGCATCGAGGCGGAGAAGATGACCCAGCCCGAGTACGAGGCCGACACGACGGCCTGCATGGGCTTCCCGACCGCGGACACCGTGCTGTGGGTCGGCGACCAGTTCGGGCTCGACGGCACCGTGCTCTGCGCCGAGCCGGCCTGATCGCCGATAGGGTCGCCTCGGCCGAGGGCCGGTGTGGGCCTGCAGGAAAAAGTTCGTCGTCCGTGTCGATCCGGGCGCTCGTCGTTCGACGTACGGGTGGTGAGGGTCCCGCACCGGTCGCAGCGACCGGTCCCCGAACCGGCTGAGCGACAGGAGCGAACGATGCGCTACATGGTGATCGTCAAGGCGTCGGAGGACTCGGAGAAGGGCGCCACGGGGACGACCGAGGAGTTCGCCGAGATGGGCGCCTACAACGAGGAGCTCGCCAAGGCCGGGATCATGCTGGCCGGCGAGGGCCTGGCGGCCAGCTCCGAGGGTGCGCGGGTCCGGTTCGAGTCCGACGGCAGCAGCACGGTGGTCGACGGCCCGTTCGCCGAGACCAAGGAGCTGATCGCCGGCTTCTGGATCCTCCAGGTGTCCTCCCGCGAGGAGGTGCTCGAGTGGGTCCGCAAGGCGCCCTTCCGCGAGGGCGAGGTCGAGGTCCGGCGGGTCGCCGAGGCGGAGGACTTCGGCGACGCCCTCACCCCCGAGCTCCGCGAGCAGGAGGACCGGATCCGCGCCACGGCCGCGCAGCAGCGCGGCTGATGCCGGCCCACCCCGGTCGGCCCGGACCGCCGTGCGCGGCCCGGGCGATCGGGGGGCGGGCATGACCGCCGACGTCGGCCGCGTCGTCGACGCGGTGTGGCGGATGGAGTCCGCACGGCTGCTCGGCGCGCTCACGCGCGTGGTGGGCGACGTCGGCCTCGCGGAGGAACTGGCGCAGGACGCGCTGGTGGCCGCGCTCGAGCAGTGGCCGGCCGACGGCGTCCCCGACCGACCCGGCGCCTGGCTGATGACCGCGGCCAAGCGCCGGGCGATCGACAGCTTCCGCCGGGCCGAGCGGTTCCGCGCCAAGGCGGCCGAGATCGGCCGCGGTGCGGAGCAGGACCAGGAGACCGAGCCGGACTGGGCGGCCGCGCTGGACCAGCCGGTCGAGGACGACGTCCTGCGGCTGATGCTGATCGCGTGCCACCCCGTGCTGTCCCGCGAGGCGCGGGTCGCGCTGACCCTGCGCCTGGTCGGGGGCCTGACCACGGACGAGATCGCGCGCGCGTTCCTCGTCCCGGAGTCGACGGTGGCCCAGCGGATCGTGCGGGCCAAGCGCAGCCTCACCGCCGCCAAGGTGCCGTTCGAGGTGCCGATCGGCCCCGACCTCACCGCCCGGCTGTCGTCGGTGCTCGAGGTGCTCTACCTCGTCTTCAACGAGGGCTACGCCGCCACGGCCGGCGAGTCGTGGGTACGCGCCGACCTGTGCGCCGAGGCGCTGCGGCTCGGCCGCATCCTGGCCGCACTGACCCCGCGCGAGTCCGAGGTGCACGGCCTCGTGGCGCTCATGGAGCTGCAGGCGTCCCGGCTGCGGGCCCGCATGAACCGGCGCGGCGAGCCCGTGCTGCTGGCCGACCAGGACCGCGGCCGGTGGGACCGGCTGCTGATCACGCGCGGGCTGGCCGCGCTGGAGCTGGCCGAGGTCACCGCCCGCGCGGCAAGCTCGGCGCTCGGGCCGTACGCCGTCCAGGCGGCGATCGCCGCCTGCCACGCCCGCGCCCGCTCGCTGGAGGAGACCGACTGGGTGCGGATCGCCGCCCTCTACGAGGTGCTCGGCGAGCTCACGCCGTCGCCGGTCGTCGAGCTCAACCGCGCGGTGGCGGTCTCGCGGGCGTACGGCCCGGAGGCGGGGCTGGAGATCATCGATGCGCTCGCGGAGGCGCCGGCCCTGCGCGGCTACCACCTGCTGCCGAGTGCGCGGGGCGACCTGCTGATCCCGCCTCGGTCGTGCCGAGGAGGCGCGCGCGGAGTTCGCCCGGGCCGCGGAGCTGACCCGCAACGAGCCCGAGCGGGCGCTGCTGCTGGAGCGGGCGGCTCAGTCGGTCGACTGACCGGCCAGGCGGGCGGCCAGGTCGCGCTCGCCGTCGCGGAGCTCGTCGGGGCCGGTCTCGACCAGCCGCCAGCGCGAGACCGTGCCGTCCGGGCCGGTGGTCGCTCCCGCGCCGAGCACCGCCTCGATCCGGCGCCGCACCTCGGCCTCGTCGTCCGGTGCCGCCGCGAAGACGACCCGGACGTCGAGCGCGTCGTCCGCGCCGTCCACGGCGGTGTGGTGCGGCGCCAGCGGGCACGGTGGCGGGTGCTCCCAGCTGCCGCAGAGCGCCAGCGTCACCGCCCCGCCCGGCGCCCGGCGGTCGGCGTCGGCTTCGAGGAAGAGGACGGCGCGATGCACGCCGGTCTGCCGGCCCGTCACCGCTGGTCGGCCGTGCGGGCGGACTCGGCGGCGGCGCGCAGCCGCTCCAGCGTCGTCCGCATGCCGGCGCGCAGCGCCTCCCGCCGGTTCCCACCCTGGAAGACCTTCTCGATCACCCACCAGCCGAGCCGGCTGACCGGACGCTCGACCTCGTAGCTCTCGACGACGCGGGTGCCGCCCTCGACCGGCTCGAACCGGTAGCGCCACACGATGCTCCCGGCGAAGCGCTCCGTCCGCTCGAACGCGAACTCCCGCCCGCGGTCGGCCACCCGCACCACGGGCCGGTTCGTCCAGCGCCGCCCGGACGGGCTCGCGTTGACCGACTCGAACCGGGCGCCCACGGCGGGGCCGGGAGCGCCGTCGAGCCACCGGACGGCGACCACCTCGGGGCTGAACTCGGGCGTGCGGAGCACGTCGGCGACCAGGTCGTAGACGTCCTCGGGGGATGCGGCGACGACGATCTCGGCGCTGTCGTGGTCCAGCGTCTGCATGGCGGGCTCCTCAGGAGGCGGGGGAGTAGGCGGCGAGGAAGAGGTCGAGGGCCTGGTCGGTCAGCCGGCTGAAGGCGCCCTCGTCGAACGGGACGCCGGGCTGGTTGGCCAGCTGCTGGGAGATGACGCCGGAGAGGACGACCGTGTAGAGGCGCAGCGCGTCGTCGCTGGCGGCAGCGGGACCGAGCTGCCCCAGCCGGACCGCCTCCGCGAAGACCTCGCGCACGAGGACCATGTCGCGCGCGCTGAGGTCGAAGGTCTCGGCGGAGGGCTCGAAGCCCGGCACGGGGCGCCAGTGCATCAGCTGCGCGAGTGCCGGGTTCTCCACCGCCCAGCGGACGACGGCCGTACCGCCCGCGCGGATGCGGGCCACCCCGGGCGGCGCGGCCTCGGCGGCGGCGTGCACGGCCGCCTGCTGGGACACGAGGCCGCGGCGGAAGAGGGCGTCGTAGACCGCGTGCCGCGACGGGAAGTACTTGTAGAGCGACGGCCCGCGGATGCCCATGCGGCGGGCGACCTCGTTGACGCTCAGGGCCCCGACGCCCTCCTCGGTGATCAGGGCGACGGCCTGGTCGAGCGCCTGCTCCACGACCGCCGCCCGGCGGCGCGAGACGCGCGACAGGTCGGAGCTTGAAGTCGTAGCCACGGCTAGAGGCTGTAGCCAAACGACGCGGCTGTCAAGGGAGGCGGTCGTCGGGCTGTGCGTTCTCGACGAGCTGGGCGAGGAGCCGCTCCAGTTCGGCCACCTCGGACGACGTCAGCCCGGCGCGGAGCTGCCCGTCGAAGGCGGCGGCGACCCGGCGCAGTCGGACGAACAGTCGCCGCCCCTCCTCGGTGAGCCGGACCTGCGACGCCCGCCGATCGCCGGCGTCCCGGTGTCGTGTGACGAAACCCGACCGCTCCAGGGAGTCCAGGTGATGGGTGAGCGTCGGCTGCCGCACGCCGACCGCGCGGGCCACCTCCGCCTGGGTGGCGTGCTCGCCGGTGCCGAGCGCCTGGAGTACGAGCCAGGTGGCCAGCGACCCGCCGGCGGCGGTCAGCGCCCGGTCGAGGGCCCGGTCCAGGGAGCGGGCGGAGCGGCTGACCAGGATCCCGAGCGAGTCGTCGGCGGACTGCATCCGGCAACCTTAGACGTCGAACGATGAGACGTCTAAGGGGCTTGATCAGATCAGGTGACCTGATCGTGAGGGGTCCTGGCTCAGCGTCGATCGTGAGCCAGGACCTCGACGATCAGCCGACCTGATCACCAGGCAGGCGGGCCAGGAGGACTTGGGCGAGTGTGACGAAATCCGGCGCGGGGGACGGCGACCCCGCCTCGGCACGCAGCAGGCCGACGAGTGGCGCGGCGATCGCGGGGGAGAGGGCCGTGATCCAGGCGGCGCTCGCGGCGCGGGCCTCGGCGACGTGCTCGGTGCTGCCGTCCGGACGATGCGCGATCACCTCGGGTCGGCTCGCGAGCAGCCCCGAGGTCCGCCAGTCGCCCCCGGTGGTCCGCGCCGCCAGTCGCTCGAGCCGGTCCGCGGCCCCGCGCAGGACGTCGGCGTCGCTCACGCGCCCGGCTCCCGCCGCATCGGCACGTGCGGGATGCCGTCGTCGACGTACTCCGCGCCGCTGCGACGGAACCCGAAGTGCTCGTACCAGCCCTCGAGGTACGCCTGCGCGCCGAGGTGCAGCGGGCCGTCGCCGTAGCTCGCCATCGCCTCCTCCATCAGCCGGGCGGCCAGTCCGCGCCCGCGCCACCCTGTCGCGGTGGCCACTCGCCCGATCGCCCGCTCGGCGCCGTCGTCGAGCACCCGCAGGGTCGCGACCGGCACCCCGTCGGCCTCGAACCACAGGTGCTCCGTGGCCGGTTCGGTGTCGCGGCCGTCGAGCTCCGGATACGGGCACTTCTGCTCGACGACGAACACGTCGACCCGCAGCCGGCACAGGCCGTAGACCTCGCCGGGGGTCAGCTCGGCGAAGCGGGCGCGACGGAGAAGGGGCTGCGCGTCGGTCATGCCTGAAGTCTGAGCGACGTCCTTCCCGGCCGGGAGGGAGGTCACGTTCCCTCCGGAGATCCCGAGCATCTAAGGTGAGGCAGTCCTAACTGCTGCGAACCCCTGGGGGACTCCTCCGTGATCAGGCCCGCGCGGATCCCCGCCGCCGTCGTCTCCGCGCTCGCCGTCGCCGGGGTGCTCTCGGCGTGCGGCTCGGACGGCGACGCGCTGGTCGTCTACAGCGCCCAGCACGAGAGCCTGGTCCGCACGATGCTCGAGGACTTCACCGACGAGACCGGCATCGAGCTCGAGTTCCGCGACGCCAACGACACCGAGCTGGCCAACCAGATCGTGCAGGAGGGCGACGCCTCGCCGGCCGACGTCTTTCTCACCGAGAACAGCCCGGCCATCGACGTCGTCGACCGCGAGGGGCTGCTCGCGCCGCTCGACCAGGAGACGCTCGACCAGGTCGACGAGCCCTACCGGCCGTCGTCGGGCAACTGGGTCGGCTTCGCCGCCCGCTCGACCGTGCTGGTCTGGAACCCGGCCGAGTTCAGCGAAAGCCCTGCCCGCATCGATCCTCGATCTCGCGGATCCCGAGTGGGAGGGCCGCGTCGGCATCGCCGCCGGGGGCGCCGACTTCCAGGCCATCGTCAGCGCCGTCCTGGCCCTCGAGGGCGAGGACGCCACCCGCGAGTGGCTGACCGGCCTGCAGCGCAACGCCGAGGTCTACGCCAGCAACACCGCGGTGATGAAGGCCGTCGACGAGGGCGAGGTGCCGGTCGGCGTCATGTACCACTACTACTGGTACCGCGACCAGGCCGAGAACGGCCTCATCGGTGACGACGCCGAGCTGCACTACTTCGGCAACCAGGACCCGGGCGCCTTCGTGAGCGTCTCCGGTGCCGGGGTGCTCGCCTCCTCCGACCGCGCCGAGGACGCCCAGCGCCTGGTCGCCTACCTGACCGCCCGCGCGGCGCAGGAGAAGCTGGCCGACAGCAGCGCGCTCGAGTACGCCGTCGGCACCGGCGTCGACTCGGCGGAGGCGCTGCCACCCCTGGCCGAGCTGGACGCCCCGGAGGTCGACCCCGGGGAGCTCAGCTCGCCCGAGGTCACCGCGCTGATGCAGGAAGTCGGCCTGCTCTGAGCGCGCCCGTCGCACCCGTCCTTCCCGAGACGCCGGCCCGGCCGGCGGCCCCGGGGCGGTCGGCTCCGCCCCGGCTCCGGCGGACGCCGGTCACGGTGGCGCTGGCCGTGGCGGTGGCGGCGCTCTCCCTGCTCCCACTGGCCTACATCGCGGGCTACACGGTGGACGTCGGCTGGTCCGGCATCCGGGAGCTGGTGTTCCGGCCGCGGGTGGCCGAGCTGCTCTGGAACACCGGCCGGCTGGTGCTGGGCACGGTCGCCGTCTGCGCAGTCATCGGCGTCGGTGCCGCCTGGCTGGTGGAGCGGTCGTCGGTGCCCGGACGGCGGATCTGGCACGTGCTGCTGGTCGCGCCGCTGGCCGTGCCGGCCTTCGTCAACAGCTACGCGTGGATCTCGCTGCTGCCCGGCCTGGACACCTACGCCGGGGCGCTGCTCGTGGTCAGCCTGTCGTACTTCCCGTTCGTCTACCTGCCCGTGGTCGCCGCCTACCGGGGCCTCGACCCGGCGCTGGAGGAGACCGCGCGCGGGCTCGGGCTGTCCTCCCTCGCGGTGTTCTGGCGGGTGCAGCTGCCGCAGCTGCGGGTGGCGCTGCTCGGCGGCAGCCTGCTGGTCGCGCTGCACCTGCTCGCCGAGTTCGGGGCGCTCCAGATGCTGCGCTACCCGACCTTCACCACCGCCATCTACGACCAGTACCGGGCCACCTTCAACGGCCCCGGCGCCACGATGCTGGCCGGCGTCCTCGTGCTGCTCTGCCTGCTCCTGCTGCTCGCCGAGCTGCGGCTGCGCGGCCGGCGCGGCTACGCCCGCACCGGACGCGGCGCCGCCCGCCCCGTCCGGCCGGTGCGCCTCGGCGGGCTCACCGTGCCCGCGCTGGCCGCGCTGGCCGCCGTCGTCGGGTTGGCCCTGGCCGTGCCGCTGGTCAGCCTCGGCTACTGGATGGCCCGCGGCGCCTCGACGACGCTGGACGGGTCCGCGCTCCTGACGACGACGGGCACGACGCTCGGGCTCGCGGCCGTCGCCGCCGTCGGCCGTCACCGCCATGGCGCTGCCGCCGGGCTGGCTGGCCGTGCGCTCGCGTGGCCGGGTGTCGACGCTGCTCGAGCGCAGCACCTACCTCGGCAGCGCCGTCCCCGGCATCGTCGTCGGCCTCGCCCTGGTCACGCTGTCGATCCGGGCGACGCCCTGGCTCTACCAGACCGTGCCGGTGCTGCTGGCCGCGTACGCGGTGCTGTTCCTGCCGCGGGCCGTGGTCACCGTGCGCGCCGCGGTCGAGCAGTCGCCCCGCCTCTACGACGACGTCGCCGCCTCGCTCGGGTCCACCTCGACGGACCGGCTGCGCCGGATCACGCTGCCGCTGCTCGCGCCGGGGCTCGGGGCCGGCGCTGCGCTGGTCTTCCTCGCCGTCGTCACCGAGCTGACCGCGACCCTGCTCCTCGCCCCCACCGGAACCACCACGCTCGCGACGGCGTTCTGGTCGGCGAGCAGCGCGCTGGAGTACGGAGCGGCGGCCCCGTACGCCGTCGTCATGGTCCTGCTCTCCGCACCTGCCGCTGTCTTGTTGTCCCGCGACGTCCGACGGAGTCAGACACCCTCATGAGCGCGCTCACCGTCCAGGGCGTCACCAAGTCGTTCGGGCCCACGCCCGTCCTGACCGGCGTGGACCTGCACGTCCCGGCCGGCAGCTTCACCGCGCTGCTCGGCCCCTCCGGCTGCGGCAAGACGACGCTGCTGCGCCTCATCGCCGGCTTCGACGAGCCGGACGCCGGCACGATCGCCGTCGACGACCGCACGGTCGTGGGTGCCGGGCGCAGCATCCCCGCCCGCAGCCGGGGCATCGGCTTCGTGCCGCAGGAGGGCGGCCTCTTCCCGCACCTGACCGTCGCGGCCAACGTCGCCTTCGGGCTGCCGCGCCGGCAGCGCAAGGACCGGGCCCGGATCGCCGGACTCCTCGAGCTCGTCGGCCTCTCGCCCGACCTCGCCGAGCGCGCTCCGCACCAGCTCTCCGGCGGTCAGCAGCAGCGCGTCGCCCTCGCCCGGGCGCTCGCTCCGCAGCCGTCCCTGGTGCTGCTGGACGAGCCGTTCTCGTCGCTGGACGCCGGGCTGCGCGAGGAGACCCGCGCCGCCGTCGCCGCCGCGCTGTCGGCCGCCGGCGCCACCACCGTGCTGGTCACCCACGACCAGGCCGAGGCGCTGTCGATGGCCGACCAGGTCGCCGTCATGCGCGGCGGTCGCCTGGTCCAGCTGACCGACCCCCGCACGCTCTACCGCCGGCCGAGCGACCTCGACGTCGCCACCTTCGTCGGCGAGGCCGTCGTGCTCGATGCCGAGGTGCGGGCGGGTCGGGCGCACTGCGTGCTCGGCGACCTCGCCCTGGAGCGGCCGGTCGACGACGGCCCCGCCCGCGTGCTGCTGCGGCCCGAGCAGCTGCGGCTGTCCTCGGCCCCCGGCGCGGTGCCCGCCCGCGTGCGCGGCGTGGACTTCTACGGGCACGACTCGCGGGTGTGGCTCGACCTCGCCGGCGGTCTCACCGTCAGCGCGCGGCTCGAGGGTGCGGACGTGCCGGCCGCCGGTGACGAGGTCTCCGTCGCCGTCGCGGGCACGGCGCTGCCGTTCCCCGCAGGCGCTGCCGTGCCGACCGCGACGTCGGTCGCCTGACGCCGGATGGACCTGTTCCTCTTCACCGTCGACCCGGCCTTCGGCTCCGACGTCGTGGCCGCCGGCGCGACCGGCGTCATCGTCGACTGGGAGCGGCGCGGCAAGGACCGCCGCCAGGCCGGCGAGGGCACCCAGATCAACGGCGACACCCCGGACGACCTGTCCCGCATGCGCGCGGCCACGGACGGCCGGGTGCTCTGCCGGATCAACGGCTTCGGGCCGTGGACGCCGTGGGAGGTCGACGAGGCGGTGGCCCGCGGCGCGGACGAGGTGCTGCTCCCGATGGTGCGCACTCCGCAGGAGGTGGACCGCGCCCTCGACGCCGTCGCGGGCCGGTGCGGGCTCGGCATCCTGATCGAGACCCAGGACGCCGTCGCGCGGGCGCGCGAGCTGGTTCGCCGTCCGCTGTCGCGGGTGTACGTCGGCCTCAACGACCTGAGGATCGACCGCCGGTCGGACAACCTCTTCGCCCCGCTGATCGACGGCACCATCGACGCCGTCCGCGCCGCCGTGCCCGGGCCGTTCGGCGTGGCCGGACTGACCCTGCCGGGCGGCGGGGTGCCCGTACCGACCCACCTGCTCGCCGCGGAGCTGGTGCGGTTGGGTGCCGAATTCACCTTCCTGCGCCGGGCCTTCACCGCCGACATGGCCGGACGCGATCCGTTCGTCGAGGTTCCGCGCGTGCTGAAGGCGGTGGACGCGCTGCGCGCGGCGCCGGCTGACGTCGCCGCCGAGCGCCGGGCGGCGTTCGTCGACGTGGTGACCGCGACCCGTGCCGGTGCGCCCGACCGGCCCGCGGTGCACGCGCCGGCGTGAGGGCACTGGTCACCGGTGCCGGTGGTTTCGTCGGCCGGCACCTCGTCGCCCGGCTGACCGCCGACGGGTGGGACGTCGTGGGACCGACCCGCGCGGACGTCGACCTGGCCGACCCGGTCGCCGCGTCCGCCGCCGTCCGGAAGGCCGATCCGGACGTCGTGTTCTCCCTCGCCGCCGCGCGGCGCAAGGCGACGCCGGAGGAACGGGCGGCGACGGTCGCGGTGAACACCAGCCCGTGGCTGGTCGACGCGCTGCCCGTCCGGTGCCGCGCCGTCGTCCGGCTCGGCTCGTCGACCGAGTACGCCGCCGCACCGCACCCCCTCGCGGAGGACGCCGCCGCTGCGGCCGCGCGGCTTCTTCGGCGCCACCAAGGCGGCCGGCTCGCTGCTGCTGCAGGCCGCGGCGGCCGAGCGCGGCGTGCGGTCGGTGGTGCTGCGCGCGTTCCAGGTCTACGGCCCGGGCGACCACCCCACGCGGCTGGTGCCGGTCGTCCTCGACGCAGCGCGCACCGGCGCCGCGGTGCCGCTCCCGGCGCAGGTCAGCCGACGGGACTGGGTGTGGGTCGGCGACGTCGTGGACGCCTGCGTGCGGGCCGCCCGCGCCGACGACCTGCCGGGCGGGACGGTGCTCAACATCGGCACGGGCGTGCAGACCTCGACCGAGGAGCTCGTCGCCACCGCGTCCCGCGTGACCGGCCGGCCGATCGCCACCGTGCCCGGCGCGCACCCGGGCCGCGAGTGGGACACCGCCGACTGGGTCAGCGACCCTCGCGCCGCGCGGGAGGCGCTCGGCTGGACGCCGACGCTCGACCTGGCCGAGGGGCTGGCGCGCACGTGGGCGGAGGGCCCGTGAGGATCGCTGTCGTCGTCCCGGTGTACCGCAACGCGGAGACCCTGGGCCCGCTCGCCGAGCGGCTCGCCGACGCGCTCGCCGGCCGCGACTGGACGCTCCGGCTCGTCGTCGACGCCTGCCCGGCGGGCAGCGCGGCCGTCGCCCGGCGGCTGGTCGCGGCCGACGGCCGCGTGCGGGTCACCGAGCTGCCGGTCAACGGCGGCCAGCACGCCGCGCTGGCCCGAGGGCTGGCCGACGAGGCGGACGCCGACGCGTGGGTCTGCCTCGACGCGGACCTGCAGGATCCGCCCGAGGCCGTGCCCGGGCTGCTCGACCGGCTGGCCGCGGGCGACGTCGGCGCGGTCTTCGCCGGTCGGCGGGGGGCCTACGAGTCGCCGCTGCGGCGGGCGAGCGGCACGCTGCATCGCCGGGTCGCGGCCCGCCTCACCGGGCTGCCGCCCGACGCCGGCGCGTTCGTCGCGATGGACCGCACGGTGCGCACCGCCGTCGTGGCCGAGGTGCTCGCCGGCCGGGCGCCGAGCGTCGTCCTCGCCGTGGCGCGGGCCCGTCGCCCGGTGGTCAGCCTGCCGGTGGTGCGCGACGTCCGACCGGTGGGCGACTCGTCGTGGACGGCGTCCGCGCGGCTGCGGCAGTCGGTCCGGTCGCTGACCTGGGCGGTGCGCACCCGCCCGCGCTGATGGAGTGACAGGGGCGCGGAAACCGCGCCCTGCGACTCCATCAGCCGCGCCGGCGGACCAGGTGCGTCACGACCTGCGCGATCAGGTCGTAGGGCATCGGCTGGTCGAGCGGAAAGCGCAGGGTGCCCTTGTCGCCCCGGTGCGGGGCGATCGCCCGCTCGAAGTCCGCGTCGTCGGTCGGCTCGGGCGCCGGGTAGACGGCCACGTGCTTCTTCCAGGCGGCGAAGTGCACCAGCGAGGAGCCGTCGAGGGTCAGCGTCGGCATCGAGTAGCGGATCGTCTCACCGGCGCCGGGGACGACCGCGTGCATCCGCCGGCGGATCTCCTCCAGCACCGGCCGCACCGGCTCGGGGCATCCGGCGACGTACTCGTCGATCGTCTCCACGCGCCCAGTCTGGTGGATCGAGGCCGGTCAGCGGGTCCAGAGCTGCAGCACGAGGTCGGTCTTGCTCGCCGGGACATCCCACTGCTCGGCCTGGGTCAGCCCGGCGGCGCGCAGGATCTCGTCGTCGTCCGTGGGCTCGGGCAGGCCGTCGATGATCCGCCGGACCATCCACACGCGGTCGGCGTCCGGCGGGGCGTCGTCCGGCGGGAGCACGAGGTCGGCCCGCAGCTCCGGATGCAGCAGCCGTACGTAGTGGTCCACCGCCATCGCCGAGCGCTGGTCGGCGGCGACCACCGGCTCGCCCGGCTCCTGCAGCTCGGCGATCAGGGCGACCAGCTCGTCGCCGCGCTCGCGCGGACCGCGCTCGAGCAGCGGCGCGGTGGCGACCAGCGTGAGCACCAGCAGGAGCGCGGCCGCGGGTCCGCGCGCGAGCCGGGGGAGGGCCCAGGCTCCGACGGCGGCCAGCACGCCGATCCCGAGCAGCCCGGTGAGCAGGTAGCGCGGCAGGTACAGCGGCCGGACGAGCTCACCGACGGTCAGCAGCAGCAGGGGGACGACGGCCCAGGCGGTGGCGAGCACCCGCGCTCCGCTCGCCCGGACGACGCCGACCACCATCAACGCGACGAGGACCACCAGCAGCGACGTCCGGCCGGCCGACCAGGCGTCCAGCGCCAGGCCGGCGAGGCGACCGTCGGTGGTCTTGAGGTGCTCGGCGTTGCGCGCACCGGTGCCGTTGGTCAGGTTGACCGCGATCATCGCCAGGGTCGGACTTACAGCCACTGCACCGACGGCCAGCACCGGCAGCGCGCGGCGGTGGCGCAGCACCAGCGCGGCCACCACGAAGGCGGCCAGCGTCGTGACCGCGTACCAGTGCATGAGGCCCATCGCCGCTCCGGCCAGGCCGAAGAGCAGCAGCCCGCGGGGCGGTTCCTGCAGCCACCGGACCAGGCCGAGCGCGGCCGCGCCCGTGGCGAGGACGGCGAGCCCGTAGCTGCGCGCCTCGACCGACTGCTCGACGACCAGCGGGCTCGCGGCCAGCACCATGCCGGCGAGCAGCCCGGTCGCGCGGCCGGCCGCGCGGGTGACCGCCCGGCTGATCAGTGCGAGACCACCCGCGGTGGCCAGCAGCGAGACGACCCGCAGGGAGGTGTCGCCCCCGACCCCCGGCAGCGCCGTCAGCAGGTGCAGGACGACGTAGTACGGGGCGTTGTAGGACGGCGGCACCCCGGCCAGATAGCTCGTGGTGCCCTCGCCGTGCACGACCGCGGCGAGGATGTCGGCGAGCGGCAGCCGGGCGACCTCGGCGGTGAACAGCTCGTCGAACCACAGCGCATGGCCGCGCAGCAGCAGCACGGTGCCCAGGACCAGCGACAGCACCGCGGGCAGCAGCTCGACCGGGGACCAGCACGGGGCGGCCGGGGGAGCGGACGGCGGCACGCGGACGCGGGTCGCCGAGGAAGTCACCTGTGCAGGGTAGGCAGCCCTTGCCCGGGGGCCGGTCGGCGCACCGGCGGCTCAGACGTCGGCGTCGTCGTCCGGGTCGTCCTGCTCGGTGTTGCGCCGCCGCCAGTACGGCACGGCGATCCAGATGACCGCCAGCAACACGCCGATCACGCCGGCGGCCACCCACGCGAGCGTGTTGGCTGAACAGCACGTCGACCACCAGCAGGATCGCGGTGCAGATGGCCAGGCCCAGCACCACCAGCCCGGCGAAGGCGTACCGGTTGCTGCGCTTGAGCAGCTGCTCCTTGTCCTTCTGCCGGAACAGCACCCGGTGCTGCGCGGCGGGGGCGATGAGCAGCACGGTCGCGACCGCGGCGGCCAGGAGCGCGACGAAGTAGACGTCCTTCTGGAAGTCGGTGAGCTGGTCGCGGGTCTGCTGGAACGGGACGATCAGCAGGAACGCGAAGAGGAACTGCACGCCCGGCAGGGCCACGCGGAGCTCGTTGAGCAGCTCGATGAGCTCGCGGTCGACGCGCTCCTTGCGGGTCTCCGCGGAGGATCCGCTGCCGGAGCTCGTGCGTGTCTCTGACTGGGCCATGCCACTCCCGTCCTGCGGCGTTCCGGATGCGGATGATCATGCACCGGAGGACCCGACGCCGCGACGGGAGCGGACCCCGGGACGACGTCAGGCGACGGGAACGCCCGCGACGGAGTCCTTCTCGGCGATGCCCGTGACGACCTCCGACGCGCGCTGCTGCTCACCGGCGTAGGAGCTGACGACGACGAGTGCGCCGGTGAGTGCGGGGACGACCCACTGCAGTCGGTCGAGCTGGTCCATGGCGGCGGCGACCTCGGCCTTGGTCAGCTTGGTGGGCTTGGTGCCCGAGCGCGCCGAGGGGTTGCCGGCCGAGTCGACCTTCTGCCCGAGCGCGCGGCTGTAGGTCGTGACGCCGAGCGCGGCGGCGGTGAGCAGGGTCTTGAGCGTCGACATGCCGGCCACGCCCTGCTGCTGCGCGACCCGGCCGCGGTTGGCCTTGAGCTGGCCGACGCTGCCGACCAGGTGGGCGCCGATGGCCAGGGCGTTGATCGGCGTCCAGCGGTTCCAGCCCTCGTTGGCCACGCGGCCCGTGTCGCGGCCGGCCTCGGACGCGGCGGCGTTGAGGGCGACGGCGTTGGCGAGGGTGCCGCCGAACCAGGCGGAGAGGCCGAGGTCGTGCAGCGAGCGGGAGAGGGTGTTGCGAGCCACGGGAGAACTCCTCAGGTCGTCGGGGGGAGTCCTCTCCTACCCGCCCGGCAGCGGGTCACGCTGCCCGCGACCGGATGGCCCACGACCGACCCGGGGAAGCGTCGCTCAGACCGCCGTCCCGTAGCGGACGGCGGCCCGGGCGCGGGCCTTCTCCGCCTCGACGGCGCGGTCCTTGGGCGCAGCGGTGGTCACCAGCGCGTCGAGCAGCCGCGTCGAGGCCGCGGCGACCTCGGCGACGGCCCGGTCGAAGGCCTCGGTGTTGGCCTGCGACGGCCGGGTGCTGCCGCTGATCTTGCGCACGTACTGCAGCGCCGCGGCCGTGACCTCGTCATCGGTGGCCGGGGGCTCGAAGTTCGACAGCGGGCGGATGTTGCGGCACATGACCGCAGCGTAAGAGCCCGCCGCCGGACATGGAACGCCCCCGGCCGGCGGCGATGCCGCCGGCCGGGGGGTCGACTGGTGCGGAACGGGTTCAGGCGTCGAAGCCGACGCGGTCGATCTTGCGGTGGTACCGCTCGCCGAGCTTGCCGCCCAGGACGGCGCCCAGCAGCGTCACCAGCAGGATGGCGACCAGCGTGATGATGCCGGCGGTCGTGGCCGTGCCCTCGTTGACCGGGATGCGCGGCAGGTTGAGGTCCTGCAGCACGTTGTACTGCGCGCCCAGGACCGCCCCGGCCGCCGCGAGCAGCAGCACCACGATCAGCCCGATCAGCCACGTGGCCATGCCCTGCCGCGCGCCGTCGAAGCGGGCCATGCGCCCGGCGACGTAGCCGCCGGCGAGGTAGGCGAGGAACAGGACGACGAGGACCGCGATCCCGCCGCTGAGACCCACCGTGTCGGCCTGCGTGACGGCCTGGTCGGCGGCCTCGTCGGCCGTGTCGACGCCGTTGGCGAGGCCGAGCGCGACACCCGCGGCCGAGAGCAGCGCCACGAGGACGACGGCCAGGCCGTTGGCCGACAGCCAGCCGAAGAAGGCGGCGCCCCACTTGATGCCGCCGAAGCGGGCGCGCTGCACGGCGACCGCGTCGCGGGCCGTGCCCCGCGTGGCGTGCGAGCCCTCGACGCGTCCGGACGCGGGGGGTGCGGCGACGGGCGGGCTGACGACGGTGGCGTCGCGGTCCGGATTCGTCGGTGTGCGGTCGCTTGCCATGGGGCCTCCTCGTGGGCGGGCACGACGCAGCGGTGCGCCGGTCTGCGCTGGACGGAGATTTCCCACCGGAGCGGCCGGCCAACCGTCGGATGGCGTCCCTCGATCGGGCGACTGGCACGCTGGACGGGTGACGATCGTGCTGGTCGACGCGGCGAACGTCGTCGGCGCGCGGCCCGACGGCTGGTGGCGTGACCGGGCCGGGGCGACCATCCGGCTGCTGGCCCGGCTGGCCACGCTGCCCGGCCGGTCGGTGCCGCGTACGGGCGGCGCGCCGGTCGTGTGCACGGAGGTCGTGGCCGTCGTCGAGGGGCAGGCGCGGGAGGTGCCGGGAACCGACGGCGTGCGGCTCGTCCGGGCGGCGGGAAGCGGTGACGACGCGGTGGTCGAGGAGGCGGAGCGGCTCGCAGCGTCGGGGGAGGACGTCCTCGTCGTCACCGCCGACCGCGGGCTGCGCGCCCGGCTCCCCGAGGGGATGCCCGTCGTCGGCCCGGGCACCCTGCTGGCCGCGCTGCCCGACTGACCGGTTGTGCCCCGCATGATCGTGGCCCGCCGGGGTAGCCGGGATCCATGACTTCCCCGGACGGTGCCCGCACCGTGCTCGTCACCGGCGCGTCCAGCGGCATCGGCCGGGCCACCGCGATCGAGCTCGCCGGCCGCGGCGACCGGCTGGTGCTGCTCGCCCGCGGCAAGCAGGCGCTGGAGGAGGCGGCCGAGGAGGTGCGTGCGGCGGGCGCCGGCGAGGTGGTCGTCGCCGCCGCGGACGTGAACGACGAGGGCGCCATGCAGAAGGTGGTGGACGACGCGGTCGAGCGCTGGGGTCGGCTCGACGCCGTCGTCCACGCCGCGCAGGTGATGGCCTACGGCCGGGTCGAGGACGTTCCCGCCGAGGCCTACGAGACCGTCGTCGACACCGCCCTGCACGGCACCGCCAACCTGGCCCGCGCGGTGATCCCGCACTTCCGCCGGACGGGGCAGGGCTCCGTGGTCGTCGTCAGCTCGCTGCTGGCGTCGGTGGCCACGCCGCTGATGGGCAGCTACATCGCGGCCAAGTGGGGTCAGCTGGGGCTCGTCCGCGTGCTGCAGATCGAGAACCGCGACATGCCGGGCATCGCCATCTCTGCCGTGTCGCCGGGTGGGGTCGACACCCCGATCTACTACCAGGCCGGCAGCTGGATCGGCAGCACGGGCCGGCCGCCGCCGCCGGTCTACACGCCTCAGCGGGTGGCCCGGAAGATCGTGGCGACGCTGGACCGCCCCCGCCGGCAGGTGCACGCCGGCTTCGCGAACCCGTTCGTGGTCGCGGGCTTCCGGTTCCTCCCCGCCGTCTACGACGCGCTGGTCGGCCCGCTGCTGCGGGTCGGGGCGATCGCCCGCGACCGGGTAGGGCCGACGGCCGGCAACATCTTCGAGTCGCGGCCGGAGCACAACGCCACCCGGGGTCGCTGGCGGGGCCTGTAGACGCCGACGGGCGGGGCGGCCTTCCTACGCTCCGACTCCGCGCCACGGTCCGCTCCTCGCTCGTTCCTCGCTGCGATGCTCCCGTGGCTGTCGTCGGAGGGAAGCCACCCCGCCCGCTGACCCGACCTCAGAGCCCGCCGCTGTCCGATTCGTGGGAGCGGTCGAACTTCTTCCCGGCCTGCCGCTCCACCGAGATCGAGTCGGTGAGCCCGGTGTGGTGGTGGGCCTCCTCGATCTCGTGCACGGCCTCGCTGAGCACCGGGACCGCCACGGCCTTGCGGGGCAGCAGCCGGCGGACCACCGGCCACAGCACGATCAGCGCCACGATGACGTAGACGACCACCGCGAAGGGGTCGACCAGGCCGGAGAGCTGGCCGTTGCTGATCTGCAGCGCCTGCCGGAGCTGTTCCTCGGCGAAGGGGCCCAGGATGACGCCGATGATCGCCGGCAGCAGCGGGAGTCCGTAGCGCCGCATCATGAAGCCCAGCGCGCCGACGACGAGCAGCAGGTAGAGGTCGAACACGTTGGCGTTGTTCGCGTACGTGCCCAGGCTGGCGAAGAAGAGGATCCCCGCGTAGAGGTAACTGCGCGGAATGCGCAGCAACTTGGCCCACAGCGGTGCGAGCGGCAGGTTGAGCAGCAGCAGGGCCGTGTTGCCGATGAAGAGGCTGGCGATCAGGCCCCACACCAGCTCGGGCTCGGTGTCGAAGAGCCGGGGGCCCGGCTGAATGCCGTAGCTCTCGATCGCGGCGAGCATGACCGCCGCGGTCGCCGTCGTCGGGATGCCCAGGGTGAGCAGGGGCACCAGGCCACCGGCGGCAGATGCGTTGTTGGTGGCCTCCGGTCCGGCGACACCCTCGATCGCCCCCTTGCCGAACTCCTCGGGGTGCTTGGACAGCCGCTTCTCGGTGACGTAGGAGAGGAACGTGGGCACCTCCGCGCCGCCGGCGGGGACCGCCCCGAAGGGGAAGCCGATCGCGGTGCCGCGCAGCCACGGCTTCCACGAGCGACCCCAGTCAGAGCGGTTCATGCGCGGGTTGCCGACCGGGATGACGTCGAGAGGCCGCCGCCGCAGGTGCGCCGCCGTCCACAGCGCCTCGCCGACGGCGAACAGCCCGACCGCGATCACGACGACGTCGACGCCATCGGCGAGTTCCCCGATGCCGAAGGTGAGCCGCTGCTGGCCGGAGGTGGCGTCGATGCCGATCAGGCCGATGGTGAGGCCGAGACCGAGCGAGGCCAGGCCGCGGATCCGGGAGCTGCCGAGCACGGACGTGACCGCGATGAAGGCCAGGAGCATCACCGCGAACATGTCGGCCGGTGAGATCTGCACCGCCCAGCGCGCGACGCTCGGGGCGAGCAGGGCCAGCAGCAGGGTCGCGATCGTGCCGGCGACGAACGAGCCGATCGCCGCGGTGGCCAGCGCCTGGGCCGCCCGCCCGGCTTTGGCCATCTTGTTGCCCTCGATGGCGGTGACCACCGAGGCGCTCTCGCCGGGCGTATTGAGCAGGATCGACGTCGTCGAACCGCCGTACATGCCGCCGTAGTAGATGCCGGCGAACATGATCAGCGCCGACGTCACCTCCAGGCCCTGGGTGAGCGGCAGCAGTAGGGCGACCGTCATGGCCGGGCCGATGCCCGGCAGCACCCCGATCGCGGTGCCCAGCAGAACGCCGAGCAGCGCGAACATCAGGTTGGTCGGCGTGAGGGCCGTCGCGAAGCCACCGGCCAGCTCGGTGAGGGCGTCCATCAGAGGATTCCGTCCAGGATGCCGGGCGGCATCGTGATGCCGAGCCCGAGCTGGAAGAGGTACCAGGATCCGAACGACAGGGCGAAGGCGATGACCGCGTCCCGGAAGTAGTGCCGGCTGCCGAGGGCGAACGCCGCGCCCCAGAACAGGATCGCGCCGGAGAACACCCAGCCGAGCGGCTCGATCAGCACGGCGTTGGAGACGAACGCGGCGGCCAGCATGGCGACGGTCTTCCAGTCGCTGCGGCCGCCGAGTTCGATGTCCTCGCCGCCCTCCGGCTCGCCCCGTCCGCCTCGCCACACGTCGACGGCCAGGAACACGGAGGTGATCAGGAGCAGGCTCCCGACGACCACCGGCACCGCGGCCGGCCCGACCGGGCCGCGGGCGATCCGGCTCTCCGGCAGGAGCAACGCGGAGACGATCACGAGGAGGCCGAGTGCCCCGAGGAACAGGGCCACTCCGAGCTCGGAGCGGCCCTGTTCCCGGGTGCCGCCCCCGGTGGTGGAGGCGGCGGTGCTCATGTCAGGCCCAGCTCGCCCAGGATGCCCTCGACCCGCTCGCTCTCCGACTGCAGGTACTCGGTGAACTCGTCACCGGTGACGAACGAGTCGGCCCAGCCCTGGTCCTCGAGCACCTGCTGCCAGGCGTCGCTGTCGTGCATCTCGGTGAAGGCGTCGACGAAGCGCTGGCGCTCCTCGTCGGTGATGCCGGGGGCCGCGACCACACCGCGCCAGTTGGTGAAGGTGAGGTCGACGCCCTCGTCCTGCAGGGTCGGCGCCTCGACGCCCTCGACGGGCTCCTCACTGGTCACCGCGAGGATGCGGACGTCGCCGGAGGCGGCGGCCTCGGAGACCTCGCCGATGCCGGTCGCGGCGAACGCGACGTCGCCGCCGAGGATGCCGGCGAGCAGCTCGCCGCCGCCGTCGTACGCGACGTAGTTGACGTCGGACGGCGTCACGCCGACCTCCTCGGCGAGGAGCATCGGGGTCAGGTGGTCGGGCCCACCCGGGTTGGAGGCTCCACCGACCGGCGTGCCGCCCGGGTCCTCTGACCAGGCCTGCACGAGGTCGTCGAGCGTCTTGAACTCGGAGTCCGCGAGGACGACGATCGCCTCCGCCTCCTCGATGAGCTTGGCGATCGGGGTGGTCTGGTCGAGCGTCGCCTCGGACTGGTTGCTGTACTGCGCGCCGACGACGCCGAGGCCCATCTGCATGAGCATGTCGGCGTTGCCCTCCTCGTTGACCAGCCGCTGGAGGCCCACCGTGCCGCCCGCGCCCTCGAGGTTGAACACCTCGATGCGCTCGGTGATCTCCTCGTCCTCCATCACCTGCGCCCACTCGCGGGCGGTGACGTCGTAGCCGCTGCCCGGGGAGTTGGGGACCATTGCCTGCAGGCCGCTGATCGGGCCCTCCTCGGCGTCGCCGGAGCCGGAGCCGGAGCCGCCGTCGGCGGTGGTGCCGCACCCGGTGACCAGGAGACCGGCGGCGACGGCGCCGACGGTCAGCTTCCGCGCGGAAGCAGTACGCATGGAGTTCCTCCTATGTGTCGCGACGGGGTCCGCCGTGTTGCAGCGAAGGTCGCAACCCGGGTGGCTCATGTCACCCTTGAGTGCGCAATGCGCGTAGTGGTCGTTGTGGTCACGGCCACACCCGGCGGCGGGCGTGGTCTGCTGATCGCCGCGTCCGGCTGCCGGACGTCGACCGCACCCACCCGACGCTGGAAGGAGGCGCCGTGAGCAGGCGGCTGTCGCTGGCCGGCCAGCTGTTGGCGCTGCAGGTGGTGATCATCTGCGTGGTCCTCGTCGGCGTCGCCGCGGTCACGGTGGCCCAGTCGACGCAGCGCGCATCGGACTACGAGGGCAACCGCGCGCAGGCACTGGCCGAGTCGCTCGCCGGCAGCCGCACGGTCCGCGCCACCCTCGAGAGCGAGGTCGGCCCACCGTCCGAGGGCGCGCTCAGCTACTTCCGCACCACCGCCGAGGCGCGGCGCACCGACTCGGGGGCCCAATCCGTTGTGATCGGGACCGCCGACGGCACGGTGCTCGCCAGCGCCGATCCGTCGGAGCTCGGCGAGGTCTTCGACATGGGCGACAGCACGGTCCTGGAGGGGCGCGGCTGGACGGGTGTCCGCGATCGGCCGACCGGACCCGTCGCGATCGCGATGGCGCCGATCCTGTCCGACACCGGCGGCGTGCTCGGTTTCGTCGCCGTGCGCCGTCCCCAGCCCTCGGTCCTGGACGGCCTGCGGGAGGCCGCTCCCAACCTGCTCACCTACCTCGGTGTCGCGAGCCTGATCGGCATCGCCGGCTCGCTGCTCGTCGCGCGGCGGGTCAAGCGGCAGACCCTGGGCCTGGAACCGGTCGAGATCACCGGGCTCGTCGAGCACCGGGACGCGATGCTGCACGGCATCCGCGAGGGCGTCGTCGGCCTCGACACGCGCGGCCGGGTGACCCTGGTCAACGACGAGGCGATCCGCCTCCTGCGGATCCCGGGCGACGCCATCGGACGGACCCTCGAGGACCTCGGTGTCGGCGCCGAGGTCCTCGACGCGCTGGTGTCCGGTGACGTCCAGCGCGACCGGGCGGTGGGCAGCCACGGCCGGGTGCTGGTCGTCAACCGCCTGCCGCTGACCAGCCGGGGTCGGTCGATCGGCTCGGTGACCACCCTGCGCGACCGCACCGAGCTGCTCGAACTGCGTCGCGAGCTCGACCTCACCAAGCACGTCACCGACACGCTCCGCGCCCAGGCGCACGAGTTCGACAACCGGCTGCACACGATCGCCGGCTTGATCGAGCTCGGCGAGGCGGACGAGGCGGTGCGCTTCGTCCACCGCGTGGCCTCCAGCCGGTCGGAGTTCAGCGGCGCGGTCACGGCGGCGGTCCGCGACCCCTCGGTGGCGGCGCTCCTGATCGCCAAGGCCAGCCAGGCCGCGGAGGTCGGGGTCGACCTCCGCATCGCGCCGGACTCGTCGCTCCCGGCGCTGTCGGAGGAGCTGAGCGGCGACGTCACCACGGTGGTCGGCAATCTCGTCGACAACGCCCTCGACGCTGCCGCCGGCGCACCCCAGCGCTGGGTCGAAGTCGGCCTCGGCCTGGTCGACGGAGAGGTCGACGTCGTCGTCCGGGACTCCGGTCCGGGCGTGCCGGAGGGGATGGAGCGCGAGGTCTTCCGCCGGGGCGTCTCGACCAAGGCGGCCGGCGCGGGGGAGCGCGGCATCGGCCTGTCGCTGGTGCACCTCCTGTGCACCCGGCGGGGAGGCGACGCGACGGCGTCGTCCGACGGCGGCTCGGTGTTCACCGCCCGGCTGCCGGTGGACCAGCAGACGGTCGACGGGGAGCTGGTCGGCGCGTGATCGGCGTCCTGATCGTCGACGACGACTTCATGGTCGCCAAGGTGCACGCCGGCTTCGTCGCCGCCCTGGACGGTTTCGAGGTGGTCGGCACCGCATCGACCGGCGCGGTCGCGCTGGAGGAGGTCGAGCGGCTGCGGCCCGACCTGGTGCTGCTGGACGTCTACCTGCCGGACATGACCGGTCTCGAGGTCCTCCACCGGCTGCGGAGCGCAGGATCCGACGTCGACGTGATCGTCATCAGCGCCGCCCGCGACGTCGACAGCATCCGGAGCGCGCTCCACGCCGGTGTCCTGAACTACCTGGTCAAGCCCTTCGACCGGCGCACGTTCGAGGCCCGGCTGCGCGACTACGCGACCCTCCGCAGCGAGCTGGCCGAACTCGACGAGGCGGCGCAGGGCGACGTGGACCGCGTCTTCGGCACCGCCCGCGGCGGGTCGCCGCGGCAGCCGGCGAGCACCCCCAAGGGCATCGCCCCGGAGACGCTCGCGCTGGTCCGCACGACGCTCGAGGCCGCGGGGGAGGCCGGCCTGTCCGCCACGGAGTGCAGCGAGCGGACCGGGCTGGCCCGGGTCAGCGCCCGCCGCTACCTCGAGCAGCTGGTCACGACCGGCGATGCCGACGTCCGCCAGCGGTACGGAACGGCGGGCCGGCCGGAGCGCCGCTTCTCCATGCGCGGACGCCGCCCGCGCGGCTGACCGCAACGACCGGAACGTCCGTTAGCTCCGCAATGCTGACACCGGATGGAGGCCGCGCCAGGCTGCCGCCATGACGATCGTCGTGGGCTACGTGCCGACCCCCGAGGGTGACGCCGCGCTGCGTGCCGCCGTCGACGAGTCGCGGCTGCGCGACCAGCCGCTGCACGTCGTGAACAGCTCGCGCGGCGACGCGCTGAGCGACCCGCGGTTCGCCTCCGAGGGTGCCCTCGACGGCGTGCGCGCCCGGCTCGACTCCGCGGGCGTCGTCTACGAGATCGAGCAGCAGGTGCGCGGGCACGACGCCTCCGACGAGCTCGTCGCGGCCGCCGACCGGGTCGGTGCCAGCCTCATCGTGATCGGCCTCCGCCGGCGGACGGCGACCGGAAAGCTGATCACCGGCAGCCAGGCGCAGCGGATCCTGCTGGACGCGAAGTGCCCGGTGCTGGCGGTGAAGGCCTCGTACTGAAGGCTTTCAGCGCAGCTCGAGGCCGTCGCCGAGGTTGCGGAAGATGGTGGCCAGGCTGCCGGTGAGGTGGTCGGCCGCCGCCGCGGCCGCCTCGTCGGCGTCCCCCGCCAGCAGGGCGTCGCACATCCGCAGGTGCTCGGCGACGGAGACCTCCACGCGCTGGGGATCGGCGTGGGAGAGGTTGCGCAGCCGCGCCGTGTGCGGCCGGAGGTCGGCGATGGTGCGGCGCAGGTGCTCGTTGCGGGTGGCCCGGATGATCGCCCAGTCGAAGCGGTCGGCCGCGTCGTAGAACGCCCGTGACCGCGGATGCGACGGGCTGCGGCGCTGGAGGCGCACGAACTCCGCCCGCAGCGCCACGAAGGTGCGGCGCACCTCGGCGTCGGCCGCGGCCGCCGCGGTCGCCTGTCGGGTGGCCTCGGGCTCGAGCAGCGTGCGGAACTCGAACAGGTCGCGGACGCTCTGCAGCGACACCCGCGAGACCCGGGCTCCCTGGCGGGGGACGAGGTCCACGAGCCCGTCGGCGGCCAGCCGGCGCAGTGCTTCTCGCACCGGCGTGCGCGACGCGCCGGTCCGCTCGACCAGCCAGAGCTCCGACAGCGGCGTCCCGGGCGCGAGCTCCCCGAGCTCGATCTCCTCCTTGAGCCGGCGGTGGACCAGCTCGGCCTTGCTCGGCCCGTCGGTGGGCACGGCACCCGCTGCGGTCATCATCCGACCGCCTCGTCGAACGCCACGCCGGTCTCCGCGGCCAGTCGTCGCAGGTCGGCGAGCGACTCGGGCGCCAGCAGGACACCCCCGGCCGCCAGCGTCGCGGCTTCGGTCCGGTCCTCGAGCTCGCCGGGGTAGAACACCTCGTCGAAGCCCTGGGCGAGGGGCACCGCCTTCACCTCGTCGATGAGCCGCTGCACCTGCGCCTCGTAGGCCGCCGGGTCGCCCATCGCCGCGGGGTCGATCGCGAGGAAGAGGTGGCCGGCGCGGCTGCGGGCCGTCGGCTCGTACGGGCCGTGCACCTCGGTGGCGACGCCGCTGCCGGTGAGGGCGCCGGACAGCACGTCCATCAGGAACGTGATCGCGTACCCCTTGTGGCCGGCCATGGGCAGGACGACGCCGAGCACGCCCTCGGCCGGGTCCGTGGTGGATGCGCCGTCCGCCGTGAGGGCCCAGGTGTCGGGGATCGGCTCCCCGCGGTTCTTCGCCAGGTAGATCTTCCCGCGCGCGACCGCGGTGTTCGCGATGTCGACGGCCACCACCCGGCCGCCCGGTGCGGGGGCCGCGATGGACCACGGGTTCGTGCCGAGCACCTTCTCCCGGCCGCCCCACGGCGCCATCGCCGGGCTCGCGTTCGTGGTCAGCACGGCCACGCAGCCGTCGCGGGCGGCGCGCCGGGTGAACCACATCGCCGTTCCGAAGTGGTTGGAGTTGCGGACGCCGACGACGCCGACGCCGTGCGTGCGCGCGCGGTCGACGGCGATCTCGCGCGCCCGGTCGGTGAGCACCTGGCCGATGCCGTCGCGCCCGTCGAGCAGGACCAGCGGGCCGGTGTCGACGAGCACCGCCGGGTCGGTCACCGCGGTCATGGCGCCGCTGCGGATGCGGGCGGCGTACCAGGGGAGGCGCAGGAGTCCGTGCGACTGGTGGCCCCACAGGTCGGCCTGGACGAGGCTCTCGGCGACGAGGGCGGCGTCGTCCCGCGGCACGCCGAGCGCTCCGAGGATCTCCGTGCCGATCGCGCGGAGGCGGTCCGGGGAGATGCGGTCGTCGGCCATCTGCTGCCTTCCCTCGGTGGCTCGTTCGTTGTATACAGTGTTGCATACAAAACGGCGTCGACGGGAGATGCGATGTTCAGCCTCACGGTCCAGCTCGAGGTGCGATCGGAGGATCGCGAGGAGTTCCTGGCGGCGATCACCGCCAACGCGGAGGCGTCGGTGCGCGACGAGCCGGGCTGTCACCGGTTCGACGTCTCCGCCGTCGAGGGCGACGAGAACCGCTTCGTGCTCTACGAGCTCTACGACGACGCGGCCGCCTTCGAGGCGCACAAGCAGGCGCCGCACTTCGCGGCCTGGCGGCAGGTGGCCGACCGGGTGCTGGCCTCGCAGGTCAACACCCGCGGCTCGATCGTGGCCAGCAACAGCGACGAGGCGCGGGCATGAGCGCCGTCCAGCCCGTCGCTCCGTCGATGGTCCTGCGCCCGGAGGAGATCGGGCGCTTCGACCGCGGCAACGGCGTCGTCACCGTTCCGTTCGTCGGCAAGTGGAACTGTGCCGAGAACCAGGTGACCACCGGGATGACCGTCTTCTCGCCGGGCACCGGCATCCCGCTGCACTCGCACAACGTCGAGGAGTCGGTGCTGGTGTACGAGGGCGAGGCCACCGCCGTCATCGGCGACGACGAGTTCGAGCTGGTCGCCGGCCAGGCGACCTGGGTGCCGGCCGGCGTCCCGCACTGCTTCCGCAACCGGGGGACCGGGCCCATGACCATCTACTGGGTCTACGGCGGCCGCGACGTCACCCGGACCATCACCGCGACCGGCGAGACGTTCGAGCACCTGTCCGAGGCCGATCGCGGGGCGACCCCCGCGTGAGCGCCGTCGTCACCGTGAACCCGGCCACGGGGGAGCGGCTCGCCGAGTACCCCGCCTTCTCCGACACGGACGTCGACGTAGCGCTCGACCGGGCGGCCGCGGCACAGGTCGGCTGGGCCGCGCTGTCGTTCCCCGAGCGGGCCGCCGTCCTCCGCCGCGCGGCCGAGGTGCTGCGGGCCGACGCCGAGGACCTCGCCCTGCTGGTCACCCGCGAGATGGGCAAGCCGCTGGCCGAGTCCCGCGCCGAGGTGGAGAAGTGCGCCACCGCCTGCGACTACTACGCCGAGCACGCCGCCGACTTCCTCGCCGACGAACCGGTCGCCACCTCGGCCGACCGCAGCTGGATCGGCTACGAGCCGGTCGGCGTCGTCCTCGCGGTCATGCCGTGGAACTTCCCGCTCTGGCAGGTGCTGCGCTTCGCCGCCCCCGCGCTCATGGCCGGCAACGCCGCGCTGCTCAAGCACTCGCCGAACACCACCGGCTGTGCTCTGGCGGTCGAGCGGGTCCTGGTCGAGGCCGGCGCGCCCGAGGGGCTGTTCGCTGCCCTCGTCGTCGCCGAGCCGGACGTCCCCGCCGTCACCCGGCGACTGATCGACGACCCGCGCATCGGCGCGGTCACCATCACCGGCAGCGAGCGGGCCGGTCGGGCGGTCGGCTCGGCCGCGGGGAACGCGATCAAGAAGTCGGTGCTCGAGCTGGGCGGCTCCGACCCGTTCGTCGTCCTCGCGGACGCGGACCTGCCGCGGGTCGCGCACATGGCCGCCCGGGGTCGCTTCCTCAACGCGGGGCAGAGCTGCATCTCGCCCGAAGCGCTTCGTCGTCGACGCGTCGGTGGCCGAGGAGTTCACCCGGCTGCTGGTCGCCGAGGTCGAGGCGCTGGTCGTCGGCGATCCCGAGGCGCCCGGCACCGACGTCGGGCCGATGGCCCGCGAGGACCTGCTGGAGGGGGTGCACCGCCAGGTGCAGGCCTCCGTCGCGGCCGGCGCCCGGCTGCTGGCGGGTGGCACCCGGCTCGAGGGTCCGGGAACCTTCTACGCGCCGACCGTCCTGGCCGACGTCGCGCCCGGCTCGCTCGCCTACGACGAGGAGATCTTCGGGCCGGTCGCCACGGTGATCGCCGCCGACGGGGACGACGAGGCCGTCCGGATCGCCAACGACACCCGCTTCGGTCTCGGCGCCAGCGTCTGGACGACCGATCCCGAGCGGGGGATCGCCGTCGCACGGCGGATCCGCTCCGGCGCGGTCTTCGTCAACGCCGTCGTCGCGTCCGACGTGCGCATGCCGTTCGGCGGCACGCGCGCCAGCGGCTTCGGGCGGGAACTGGCCGCGGCCGGCATCCGCGAGTTCGTCAACGTCCGCACCTGGTGGGTCCTGGACGAGCCCGCCGTCACCGCCCCCGCGTCCGAGTAGGAGCCATGTCCACGAACCGCAACTACCGCCTGGGCGTGCTGCTGGGCGACGGCATCGGGCCCGAGATCGTGCCCGCGTCGGTGCGGGTGGTCGACACCGCCCTCGCCGCGGCCGGCGCCGAGCCGGTCGACTGGCACGAGCTGCCGGTCGGCGCCTCGGCGATCGACGAGCACGGCAGCGCCATCCCGGCGGCCACGCTGGAGGCGCTGGCCGGGCTGGACGGCTGGCTGCTCGGGCCGCACGACAGCGCCGCGTACCCCGAGCCCTTTCGGTCGCAGCTCAATCCGAGCGGGACGATCCGCAAGCACTTCGACCTGTACGCGAACATCCGGCCGGCACGGAGCTTCGAGGGCGGGCAGGCGATCGCGCCCGATACGGACCTGGTGGTCGTCCGGGAGAACACCCAGGGCTTCTACGCCGACCGGAGCACGTACGCGGGGACGGGTGAGTTCATGCCGACGGACGACGTCGCCATCGCGCTCGGCGTCTTCACGCGGCCAGCCGTGGAGCGGATCGCGCGGACGGCCTTCGAGCTGGCGCGACGCCGGCGGCAGAAGGTGACCATCGTGCACAAGGCCAACGTGCTGCGGCTGACCTCGGGGCTCTTCAAGCGGGTCTGCCTCGAGGTGGCCGAGAACTATCCCGACGTGGCCGTCGACGACTTCCACATCGACGCGATGACGGTGCACCTGCTCCGCCGGGCGGCGGCCTTCGACGTCGTGGTGGCCGAGAACATGTTCGGCGACATCCTGTCCGACATGGCCGGAGAGCTGGCCGGCTCGCTGGGTATCGCCCCGTCGATCAACGCCTCGGACGACCGGTGCATGGCGCAGGCCGCGCACGGGTCCGCGCCGGACATCGCGGGACAGGGCCTGGCCAACCCGATCGCCATGATCCTGTCCTCGGGCATGCTGCTCGACTGGCTGGGCACGCGGCACGGCGACGACCGGGCGGCCGACGCGGCGGTGCGGGTCGAGGCCGGTGTTCGCGCTGCGGTGCGGGACGGCGTCAGCACCCGTGACCTGGGTGGCACCGCATCCACCGACGAGTTCACCGACGCGGTCGTGCAGCGCATCGCCTCGGGAGGCTAGGCGCCCGCGCCCCCGTCGACCGCCAGCTTCCGTGCCGCGATCCCGACGGCGGCGAGGGCGGCGGCCGTGGCGGCCAGGACACCGGCCGCACCCACGCCGACGGCGACGAGGCCCACCGCGCTGGGGATCAGCACCTGCCCCAGCCGGTTCCCGGTCAGCCGCAGCGACATCGCCCGCCCTCGCAGTCCGGGGGGAGCCACCTCGGCCAGCCACGACATGGTGAGCGGCTGGCCGACTCCCAGACCGAGGCCGAGCAGGACCACCAGCACGGCCATCACCGCGGTCGGCAGGGGGACGGCGACCACGGCCATGGACACGGCCGAGAGCGTCACGCTGACGATCATCAGGCGGCGCCGGCCGGTGAGGGCGACCAGACGACCGAGGAAGAACCGGGACGTCATGGACGCCACTGCCCGCAGCGTCAGCAGGAGGCCGACGACGCCGGCGGCCAGTCCGCGGTCGGCGCCGAGCGCCGGCAGGTAGACCAGCGTGATGTCCACGGCGGACAGCACGACACAGCTGATGACGAGTGCTCGGACCAGCCCCGGCAGGCGGAGCAGCGACCTCATTCCGCCGGCCGCGGCGCCGCCGTTCGTCCGTTCGCGGGCCGGCATGCGGAGGAACGCGGTGCACGCGAGCAGGACGACGCCCAGGACGGTGGCCGTGGCGAAGATCGGCATCGTGTCCGGGAGTGCACTGTCGCCGCCGAGGACGGTGATCAGCGCGGGTCCGGCCGCCTGGCCGAGGGACGCGGCGAAGGTGTAGTAGCCGAACGCGGTGTCGAAGCGGCCGGGACCGGCCGTGTTGGCGACGGCGGCCTGCTGGCCGACGACCGAGAGCAGATGACCCGTGCCCAGCACCACGCTGCCCAGGACGAGGCCCGCCGCGCCGCCCCGCTCGGTCCAGAAGACGGCGCCGGACAGGGCCAGCAGCACGGCGCCGACGAGCATGACGCGTCGCTCGCCGAAGCGGTCGGTGGCCTGCCCCGACGGGACCGCGAGCAGCAGGGGGACCACCGCGAAGGAGGCCGTGAGCGCACCCAGCCAGGCGGTCGGGACGTCGAGCTCGAGCGCCCGGTAGGCAGAGGTGGGACGGAGGGCGAAGGTGATCACCTGGGTGATCGCCGAGTGCAGGAGCAGCAGCCCGAGCAGCCGGCGACCCGGGGCGCCCGTCCGATCGTTCCCGGCGCTCACCGGGGCTGTTCGGGGCCGGCCAGCCGATCGGCCGCGCGGGCGCCGAGGCTGGACTCGACGTGACGGTGCATCAGCTGCGCGGCGGCCTGCGCCTCGCCGTCCCGGACCGCCTCGAACAACTGCCGGTGCTCGGTCACCCGCGCGTCGCGCTCCTCGTTCGTCCGGCCCGAGGCGAGCGCGTGCCTCCGGTAGCGGTCGGTCTTCACCCAGAGGCCGTCGAGGATGCCGACGAGCAGGCTGTTGTGCGATGCGGCGTGGATGGCGGCGTGGAACCGGTGGTGGCTCTCGAGCTGGGCGGGCGTGGGGTCGTCGGGGAGGGCGTCGAGGCCGTCGAGAGCCGCGGCGACGGCGGCCAGGTCGTCGTCGGTGCGGCGCTCGGCGGCGAGCGCGGCGGCCATCGGGTCGAGCGTGCGGCGGAGCTCCAGCAGATCCCGCGCCTCCGTGGCGTCCAGCGTGCGCACGCGCGCGTCGCGATGCGCGTCGAGATCCACCAGGCCCTCCTGCGCCAGCCGGCGCAGCCCTTCCCGGAGCGGGGTCGTGCTCATCCCGATGGTGGCGGCGAGCGAGGCCTGGGGCAGCACGGTGCCGGGGGCGAGGTCGCCGCTGAGGATGAGCTCGCGCACCCGCGTGTAGGCCAGGTCTCCCTTCGTGGCGAAAGGGATCGCCGCCTGCTCCGCCATGCCCACTCCTTCGGTCGAGGCCTCTTATAGGTTATAACGGCACCCACGGAGCCGAGCGGCAGGAGCAGCGATGACCTTCACCACGACCGACCTGAGCGACGCGCACCCCGAGGCCCAGGTCTGCGATCCGGTGTTCCAGGCCTTCGGTGGCCGGCGGGTCTTCAGCGGCCCGATCACCACGCTCAAGGTCTTCGAGGACAACTCCATGGTCCGCGAGATCGTGCAGACGCCGGGGGAGGGGCGGGTCCTCGTCGTGGACGGCGGCGGATCGCTGCGCTGCGGCCTCTTCGGCGGCAACCTCGCGGTCGCCGCGGCGCGCAACGGCTGGGCCGGCGTCGTCATCAACGGCTGCGCGCGGGACGCCGACGAGCTCGACGCCGAGCCGATCGGCGTCCGCGCGCTGGCGCTGCATCCGCGGCGCAGCGAGCGGGGACTGCACTCCGGTCAGGCCGGCATCCCGGTGCACTTCGCCGGGGTGCTGTTCCGCGAGGGGGAGTGGCTGCTCGCCGACCGGGACGGCGTGATCGTGCTCCCCACGGCGCCCTGACCTGCGCGTCCGTGGCGCCGGTCACCGTGGCGCGATTCACCGGCGATCGAGGGGTGTCAGGGGAGCGCTGAGGCGCAGGGGCTGACACCGTGGAGGACGGCGCCCGAGGTCGTGTGCTCGTCCCCCACCTCCGGAGTCCCCCTCGTGGGAGCCCGGCGTCCCCCTTTCTCTCGAGGTTCTTCCCATGTCCCCTCCTGTCTCCCTCAGGCATGCCCGCACACCGCGGGCCGTGCTGCGGGCCACCCGCTCCGCGCTGCCCGACCCGTCGGTCGAGCGGCTGCGCGTCGCCGTCGCCGCGCTGTTCGTCCTGGACGGCGTGGTCTTCGGCAGCTGGGCCGCCCGTGTCCCCGCCGTGGCCACCCAGGTCGGCGCGTCGCACAGCGCCCTCGGCGTGGCGCTGCTCTGCCTGTCGGTCGGCGCCCTGGCCTGCATGCACGCGACCGGGCGGTGGGCCGCGCGGTTCGGCAGCGGCCCGGTGAGCGTCGTGGCCGGGGTGGCGGTCTGCCTCACGGCCGTCCTGCCGGGCCTGGCGACGTCCGTTCCGGTGCTCTGCGCCGCTCTGCTGCTCTTCGGGGCGGCCACCGGCATGGTCAACGTCGCGGCCAACTCCCTCGGCGTCGAGGTGGAGGTCCGCGCCGGTCGGCCGCTGCTGCCCGCCCTGCACGCCGGTTTCAGCCTGGGCGGTCTCGCCGGGGCGCTGCTCGGCGGTGCCGCCGCGGCCCTGCTGGACGTCGCCGCGCACCTCTCCCTCGTCGCGGCCGGCGGACTGGCGCTGATGGCCTGGCTGCTTCCGGTGCTGCTCGTCGCCCCGCACCGGCCGGCGGCTCCGTTCCCCGGCGTCGACGGCGCACCACGGCGGCCGCGCCGCACCACGGCCGCCCTGGTGGTGCTCGGGATCGTCGCCGGCTGCACCGCCTTCGGCGAGGGCGCGCTCACCGACTGGGGCGCCCTGCTGCTGCGCGAGGAGATGGGCGCGACGGTCACGCTGGGCGCACTCGGCTACGCCTGCTTCGCGTCGGCCATGGCCTGCGGCCGGTTGGCCGGTGGACGACTGCTGCTGGCCTTCGGCGAACGGCGGCTGCTCGTCTGGGGCGCCGTGCTGGCCGCGGCGGGAGGGCTGCTCGTGGTCGCGGCGCCGTCGCTGGAGTCGGCGCTGGCGGGGTTCGTCCTCGTCGGCCTGGGCCTGGCGAACGTCTTTCCGCTCGCCATCGCCCGCGCCGGGCTGGTCGGCGGCGCGTCCGGTATCGCGCTGGCCACCACGGTCGGCTACACCGGCCTGCTCGCCGGACCGCCGGCCATCGGCCTGCTGTCCGAGCACGTCGGCCTGCCGATGGCGCTCACCTCGGTCTCCGCTGCTCGCCCTGCTCGCCGCCGCACTGGTGACCACCGTGTCCGGCGACGTGGTGAGGATGCCGCCCAAGCCGCCGGCCCTGACGCGGGTCGGCGCACGGCTGCAGCCGGTCGTCGCCGGGTTCGGCCACGGCACCGGCGTGTACGTGCGCGACCTGGACATGCTGCGGCTCGACGGCGCCTGACACGCCGCTCGGGGGCTAGCGGCGGCGCAACAGGCGGGCCAGCCGCTGCCGCCGTCCGGGTCGGAGCTCGACCACGTTCGAGACCGCGGCCGGCTCCGGCTCGTCGGCGGCCTCGTCGTGGCGGGCGTGCAAGCGAGTCCGGACGTCGTCGGGCGTGTACGCGCGGCGCTGCCGCTCGTTGCGCACCAGCACGGCACCGGTCGCGGCGACGCCGGCGAGGCCGGCCAGTCCGAGCAGCTTCCACGGGCGCACGTCCGTAACGTAGCGCCGTGCGCACGCTGGGACTGGACGAGGCCGTCGAGCTGACCCGAACCGGGGACGTGTGGGTGTTCCGGGGCGCGTCGATCGCCGACCGTGCCATCCGGGCGATCACCAATGCCCCGGTCAACCACGTCGGCATGGCCGTCGTGCTCGAGGACCTGCCGCCGCTGTTGTGGCACGCCGAGCTCGGCCGGTCGCTGCCCGACGCCTGGACCGGCAAGCGGCAGCGCGGGGTGCAGCTGCACGACCTGGCCGACGCCGTGCGCACCTGGCGGCACCGCTACGGGCAGCGGGCGTGGCTGCGCCAGCTGGTCGGCCCGGCCGAGGACGGCGGGGTCACGCGCGAGATGGAGGACGCCGTCCTGCAGACCATCGCCCGCTACGACGGCAAGCCGTTTCCGACGACCCGGCACCTGGCCCGCGGCTGGGTCGAGGGCCGGCTGCGACGCGAGACGACGTCCGAGGCCGTGTTCTGCGCCGAGCTGGTGGCCACCACCTACACCGCCATGGGCCTGCTCGGGGGCGATCGGCCGCGCAACTGGTACGACCCGGGCAAGTTCTGGTCCGGCGACGACCTGCAGCTGCTGCAGGGCGCGCACCTCGGCCCGGAGATCCCGGTCGACGTCCCGGCCGCCTGAGTCACGGGCGGACGACCCGGTAGGTCGACTGCACCATGCCGCCGGGGAAGCTCCGGGTGCGGACGTGCTCGAGCGGGATGTCGGCCGGGAACGCGCCAAAGGGCGTGTGGCCGGTGCCGATGAGCACCGGCACCCGCGACAGGGTGAGCTCGCCGATCAGCCCGGCGGCCAGGAAGTCGTGCACCGTGCGGCCGCCGTCGACGTAGACGGTGCGGTACCCGGCCGCCGACAACGCGGCGACCGCCTCGTCGAGCGACCGGTGCACCGTGATCCGCTCGTCGGCGCCCGGC
The DNA here is from genome assembly GCA_963777095.1 of uncultured Actinomycetota bacterium. GTDB lineage: Bacteria > Actinomycetota > Actinomycetes > Mycobacteriales > Geodermatophilaceae > CAVZOY01. Next base: position 170,327 of record CAVZOY010000002.1, on the reverse strand, counting down.
TGCAGCGTCGTGCTCAGCACGTGCACCGGCCTGCCCTGGTACGGCCAGTCGGCGAACGGCTGGATGAACGCGTAGGTCGAGCGGCCCATGAGGACGGCGTCGACCCCCGACACGAACTCGCCGAAGCCGAAGTCACCACCCTCGCCGTCGTCCGGCTCCGGTGCGCTGCCGCCCTCGCCGGGGCTCTCGCTGCTGCCGGTGAGCCAGGAGAGATCTCCGTCGAGCCGGGCGATGAACCCGTCGACGCTCATGCCGAGGAAGACCGAACCGCTGAAGGACGCGTCCATGCCGCGCACTGTGCCGGAGGGGTCCGACGATTCAGACCCGTTCGGCCACGCGGTCCAGGTGGACGACGGTGTCGCCCGGGCGGCTCAGGTCGTCGTCGTGGGTCACGCAGACGACCACCCGGCCGGCCAGGGCGCGTCCGCAGGTCGCCGACCAGCGCCTCGGCCGTCGGCGCGTCCAGGTGCGCGGTCGGCTCGTCCAGCAGCACGACGTCGCGGTCGGCCAGCAGCGCCCGGGCCGCGGCCAGCCGGCGCCGCTCGCCGCCCGACAGCGCCGGTGCCCGCCGGCGCCGACCGGGGTGTCCAGGCCGTCCGGCAGCCCGGCCAGCAGGCCGCCGAGGCCCGTCGCGGCGAGCGCCGCGCGCATCCGCGCCTCGCCGTCCGGTGCCGGCCAGCCGCCGCGCGGCGCGGCCAGCGCCAGGTTGGCCCGCATGGTCGAGGCGAACACGTGCGCCTCCTGCGGCAGCCACGCCATCCGCGCTGCGCAGGTCGTCCCCGGCGAGCGCGCGTCGGCCGGCACGCCGTCGACGTCGTAGCGCCCGGCCCGCGGCCGCAGCGCGGCCATCAGCACGGCGAGCAACGTCGACTTGCCCGACCCCGAGCGGCCCGCGCACCACCAGCCAGCCGTCGCCGGCCGCGCGCCGATCGCGTCGAGGCCGCGCAGCACGTCCGGGCCGCCCGGCCAGCCCGGCGGTCAGGTCGTCGAGCGCCAGCTCGCGCACCGGCGCCGGCACCGGCAGCGGATCGGCCGGGTCCGCCGGCACCGGCGCGGTGAGGACGGCGTCCAGGCGGGCGCTGCGCGTCGGCGAGCGCGCCCCGCCGCTGCAGCGCGCCGACCAGCCCGCCCAGCGGCTCGGCCAGCGCGAGCGGCGCCAGCGCCAGCACGGCGAGCGCCGGGCCGGCCAGGTCCCGGTCGCGCGCCGACGGCGGTGGCCAGCACCGCCGCGAGCCCGGTCGCCGAGCGACGACCAGCGCCGGTGCCGACGGCGGCCGCGCGGGTGCCGTCCGTGGCGGCGGCCGACCCGCGCCGGTCGGCGAGCGCGGCGCAGGTCGGCGGCCGACCCGGCCGGCCAGCCCGTGCGCCCGCAGGTCCGTCAGCGCCCTGCAGCACGCGTGGTGATCTCGCTGCAGCGCCGTCGACCCGCAGCGCCGCTCTCGGCGCGCGCGGCACCCGGCGTCCAGCCGGCGGTGCACCAGCAGGACCACGCGCCTACGGCGAGCGCGAGCACCAGCGGCGACCGCGCCGCCGCGGCCGCGGATCGATCAGCGCCGAGCGCGCCGACCGTGCCGGTCAGTGACCGTCCGCCGCGACCAGCGACCGGCGGGCCGCACCCGCACCGTCAGGTCCTGCACGCACGCCGACGTCGCCCACCACCCGGGCGAGCGCCGAGCCCGGCGTCCGGTCGGCGGCCATGCCCTGCGCCGCCAGCGCCTCCCACACGCGGACCCGCGTCGTCGCGGCGAGGCGCAGCGCGGCGTCGTGCGCGGTCATCCGCTCGACCCAGCGCAGGCACGGCCCGGGCCCAGGCCGAAGGCGCGCACGCCCACGATCGCGACCAGCAGCGTCAGCACCGGCGGCATCTCCGCGGCCCGGACGATCAGCCAGCCCGACACGCGCCGTCAGCGCGATCCCCGCGCCGCGACGACAGCGGCGCCCGCCGCCACCGCCCGCGCCAGTCGCCCGCCGCGGCCACCCGATCGCACCGGCGCGGCGGCGCGACGCCGGCACCGGGACTGCCGGCGCCGTGCTCCGCGCCCGAGGGCGCCCGCCGTGCGGCTCGGAGCGGCGCCGGCGGCCGGGCGCGGGGGCGGGGCAGGTCGACGGTGCGGTCGGCCAGCGCGGCGAGCAGTCGGGTCGTGGCTCACCAGCAGCGTCGTCACCGTGCCGCGCAGGCCGAGCGAGCACCGTCGGCCACCAGCGCGCGGGCGTCGTCGTCCAGGTGCGCGGTCGGCTCGTCGAGCAGCAGCAGCCGCGCGCCGCGGCGCACCCGCACCAGCGCCCGGGCCAGCGCCACCCGCTGCAGCTCGCCGGGGGAGAGGGTCGTGCGGCGCCCGGCCGGCGAGCGTCCGTGGCGCCCGACCCGCGCGAGCGCCTCGACGACGTAGCGCCTCGCCGACGACCGCGTCGACGCCCGGGCCGACCTCGGCGTGCCGGCGCAGCTCGTCGGCGACGGTCGCGCCGGTGGTCCGCGGGTGCTGCGGCACGTAGGCGACCGCGTCCGGGACGCCGTCCACCGACGCCGCCGACGCGCGGCGTCCGGGCCGCAGGGTCCGGCCAGCAGCGGCGAGCAGCGTCGACTTGCCCGAGCCGCTCGCCCCGCGCAGCGCCACGAGCTCACCGGGGCGGACGGCGAGCGTCGACCGGCGGCAGCGCCGGCACCGCGCGGCCGGGGTAGCGCGACCGTCAGCCCCGAGGACGGCGACGTCGGCGCCGCGCGGGTCGTCGTCGTCCGCCGGCGACGGCGGCCGGCGGCGACGGCGCGGCGAGCACCGCCCGCGCCTCCGCGGCGGCCAGCGCGGCGTCCTCCGCCGCGTGGTGGGCCGCGCCCAGCGCGCGCAGCGGGCGAACGCCTCCGGCGCGAGCAGCAGCGCGGTGAGGCCGACCGCCAGCGCCGAGGTGGCCCTCGCACCAGCCGCAGGCCGACGGTGACCGCGACCAGCGCCACCGACAGCGTGGCGATCAGCTCCAGCACCAGGGCGGAGAGGAACGCCAGCCGCAGCGTCGGCCAGCGTGCGCGTGCGCGTGCGCCTCACCCAGCCCGGCCAGCGCCGCGGTCTGCTCGGCGGCGCGGCCGAGGCCGACGAGCACCGGCAGCCCGCGCACCAGCTCGGCGACGTGCGCGGCGATCCGGTCCAGCGCCCGGGCGGCAGTCGCGCGGTCGCCGTCCTGGGTGTACTTCCCGACCAGCACCATGAACAGCGGCACCAGCGGCAGCGTCACCGCGACCAGCACGGCCGAGAGCAGGTCGGTCCAGGCCAGCACGAGCAGGAGCACCGGCGGCACGACGAGCCGTCTGCGCGAGCGCCGGCAGGTAGGTCGCCAGCGCCGGCCCGAGGTCGTGCAGGCGGGTCGTCGCGAGGACCGCCGCCGGGCGCCGGGCCGCCCGCGGCGGCGACCGCGGCCGGGGAGGAGGCCAGCCGCTCCAGCAGCTCGCGCGCGCAGCGCGTCCTCGGCCCGCCGGGCGTCGCGGGCGGCGAGCCACCTCGCCCGCGCGTCCCGGCCACGGCCCGCAGCGCGACGCCGGCGGCGGCCACCAGCCAGCGGGGCCGACGAGCCCGCCGTCGGCGAAGCCGGCGACCCGGGCCACGGCGTGCGCGAGCCCGCCCGCGAGCAGCACCAGCCCGGCCGTCTGCGCCAGCGCGGCCAGTCGCCGCGCGCACCAGCGGCGCCCGGAGCCCGGGCACCCCGGCGAGCGCGCCGAGCGGACCCCGCCGGTGCTCACGCGTGCACGCCGGCTCGTGCTCGCGGCTCGGCGGTCAGCCGCTTGCGGAAGACCCAGTACGTCCAGGCCTGGTAGGCCGAGCACGACCGGCAGCCCGACGCCGGCGGCCCAGGTCATGACCGTCAGCGTGTAGTCGCTGACCGACGCGTCGGCGATCGTGACGTCGAACGCCGGCGTCGATCGTCGAGGGGACGACGACCGGGTAGGCCGCGCCGAAGATCGTCGCCGCCGAGGCGATCAGCATCGCGCGCCCAGGCGGCGAAGGCCTGGCCCTCCCGGTCGATCCGCATCCGCGCCCAGGTGACGACGCACGGCCAGCGCCGCGACCAGCCACAGCACCGCGGTGACCGGCGTCCCGTAGCGCAGGTGCACCACGCCCGGCCCAGGCGAGCAGCGGCAGCGCCGCGACCGGCGACCAGCGCAGCGCGAACGCCCGGGCCCGCAGCCGCAGCGTCGCCGTCGGTCTTCAGCGCGAGGAACACCGCGCCGTGCACCACCGAGAACGCCAGCACCGCGACCGCGCCCAGCACCGCCGTCCAGCCGACCCCGGCGAAGGCTGCCGCCGACCCGGATGCCGTCGGCGTCGATCGGCAGGCCGAGCGTGGTCGCGCCCAGCGCCGCGCCGACGCCCAGCGGCGGCGACCAGCGAGCCGGCGGTGATGACGCGCGTCCAGCGTCGCGTCCCAGCCGCGGGTCGTGGTGCGAGTGCCGCCACTCGAACGCGACCGCCCGCACGATCAGCCCGAGCAGCACGACCACGAACGGCAGGTAGAGCGCCGGCAGCCAGGTGGCGTACCAGCCGGGGAAGGCGGCGAACACCGCGCCGGCGGCGGTGATCAGCCAGACCTCGTTGCCGTCCCAGAGCGGGCCGATGGTGCGCAGCATCAGGTGCCGGTCGGCGGCGCGGCGGCCGAGCACCGGCAGCAGCCCGGCGACGCCGAAGTCGAAGCCCTCGAGCAGCAGGAAGCCGGTCCAGAGCACCGCGACGGCGGCGAACCAGAGGGTCTGCGAGGTCCATGGTCGGCGCTCCGGGCTCAGTAGGCGAACGAGAGGACGTCGTCCTCGCGGTCGGCGGTCGTCGGGCCGTCCGGTCGGGTCGGCGCCGGCCGGCGTGCGGCGTGCGCCGTCGCCGGTGGTGACGCCCGCGGCGGACGAAGCGGGTGATCAGCCACGAGCTCGACGACGGCGAGCGACGCCGTAGACGGCGGTCAGCACGATCAGCGAGATCCAGACCTCGGCGGCGCGTGACGCCGGGGGAGACCGCCTGCGCGGTGAAGAACCACACCTGGTCGCTCGACCGGCACGTCGGGGTTGGGGACGACGACGAACGGCTGGCGGCCCATCTCCGTGAAGATCCAGCCCGCCGCGTTGGCCACGAAGGGCGCGCGCGACCGCGAGCAGCGACGCCGTACACGCCGATCCGCGACGTCGGCACCCGGCCGCGCCGGGTGGCCCACAGGGCGTAGGCCGCGACCGCCGGCCGACACCGCCCCCATGCCGATCATCAGCCGGAAGCCCCAGTAGGTGACGGCGAGGACCGGCGTGTAGTCGATCGGCTCGCCGGCCTTGTCGCCGAACGACGGGTCGTCCGGGTAGGTCGCCCCGTAGACCGCCGCGTACTCCTCCTGCAGCTCGTTCACGCCCGGGGACGGCGGTGGAGAAGTCGCCGTGCGCGAGGAAGCGACAGCATGTACGGGACGGTGATCGAGTGGACGTCGTCGCACTCGTTCGACCCGAGCTTGTTCCAGGCGAAGATCGAGAACGACGCCGGCGCCTCGGTCTCGCACAGCGCCTCGGCCGAGCTCATCTTCAGCGGCTGCTGGGCGTACATGAGCTTGCCCTGCCAGTCGCCGGTGACGCGACGAGCACGAACGCGGCGAGCGACACCCAGCCGCCGAGCCGCACCGAGCGGCGCCAGACCGTCGTGGTCGACGTCCGTGGTCGGCTGCCCGGCCAGCTTCCGGCGGCGCAGGTGCCACAGCCCGATGCCGACCAGCAGTGCGCCGGCCACCATCAGCGAGGCGACGATGCGTGTGGGTGAAGGCGGCCAGCGCGGTGTTGTTGGTCAGGACGGCGAGGAAGTCGACCTGGCGCGGGCGGCCCGTGGCGTCGTCGGCGATGACCCCGACCGGGTGCTGCATCCACGAGTTCGCCGCGATGATGAAGTACGCGCTGATCCATCGAGCCGATCACCGCGGCCCACAGCGCGGCCAGGTGCAGCTTCTTCGGGATGCGCCCCCAGCCGAAGATCCAGAGGCCGAGGAACGTCGACTCGAGGAAGAAGGCGAGCAGCGCCTCCAGCGCCAGCAGCGAGCCGAAGACGTCGCCGACGAAGATCGAGTACTCGCTCCAGGCGAGGCCGAACTGGAACTCCTGCACCAGGCCGGTGGCCACGCCGAGCGCGAAGTTGATCAGGTAGATGCGGCCCCAGAACCGGGTCATCCGCAGCCACTCGGGCCTGTCGGTGCGCACCCACATGCGTGTGCATGACCGCGACCAGCATCCCCAGGCCGATGGTCAGCGGGACCATCAGGAAGTGGTAGACGGTCGTGATGCCGAACTGCCAGCGGGCGATGTCGAGCACGTCCACCGTGCGGCGTCTCCCTGTCGTCGTCGGCGACCGCTACGATCACGTCTTTTCTACGCCACGTAGAAGCAAGTTTCTACAACCCGTAGAAGAGTGTGCGTGTGAGACGCGACGACAGGAGGACCCGTGGCCTCGCTCGGAGAGCTCGAGCGCGCCGGTCATGGAGCGGCTCTGGTCCGCCGGCGGGCCGGTCGCCGCGACGACGCTGCGCGACGAGCTGGGCGACGCGACCTCGCGCTGACGACCGTGCACACGGTGCTGACCCGGCTCGAGCAGAAAGGCTTCGTCGTCCACGACGACGGCGCGCCCGCGGCGGTTCAGCCGCGACGGCCAGCCGCGAGGACCACGCGGCCGAGCTGATGCACGAGGTGCTCGGTCGGCCGGGACCGGCAGGCGGTGCTGGCCCGGTTCGTCGGCAGCGTCGACCCCGAGGAGGCGCGGCTGCTGCGCGAGCTGCTCGCCGCCGCCGACCGACGACTGACCCGCGAGTGCTGCCAGCGACCGCCGCCGTCCTCGCCGTCTCTGCCGTCCTGCTGGCGTGGCCGGTGCCGGCACTGCTCGCGCGCGCGCGCTGGCCGGCGCGCGACCCGTCGTGGCGCTGCTGTGCTGGCAGGCCGTGGGACTGGCCGGCGGGCTCTCGATCGTCGGCGCGCTGCTCGTGCACGGGCTCGCGCCGTGGGGGCACTCGCTGCCCGAGGCGATCTGGGCCGGTCCTGCACCGGCCGTCGGCCGGCGAGGAGGTGCGCGGCGACCACTGGGTCGCGCTCACGCTCGGCGTCGTGCTGCCGTTCGAGCTGCTCGGCGTGCTGCGCCTCCGTGGGTGCGGACGACGCGCACACGGCAGCGGCACCGCGAGCTGCTCGAGCTGATCGTGCAGCCGTCCGCGCGAGCCCGACACCCGGGTGCTCGAGCACCCGGCGCCGGTGGCCTTCTGCATCCCCGGCGCGCGGCCGCTGCTGGTGCTGTCGTCCGGGATGGTCGCCGAGCTGGACGACGGTCAGCTCGCCGCGGTCGTCGCGCACGAGCGGGCGCACCTGCGCGAGCGGCACCACCTGTACCTGCTGCCGTTCGTGGCCTGGGAGGCGGCGCTGCCGCTGCTGCCGGCGGCGCGGGGGCGCACGCGGCCGTGCGGGCGCTGGTCGAGATGCGGGCGGACGACGTCGCGCTGGCCTCGCTCGACGGGCCGTCGCCACGCGCACCCTCGCCCAGGCGATCGTCGCGGTCGCCGGCAGCGGGGGAGCGGTGCCCGGGGGAGCGCTCGCCGTGGGCGGCGGCGCCGTCGGCCCGCGGGTGCGGCGTCTGCTCGAGCCGCCCCGCCCGCTGCCGGCGGCGCCCGCGCCACCGCGCTGGCGTGCGCCGCACTGCTCCTGCTCCTCCCGACCGCCCTCCTCCTCGCCCCCGCCCTGACCTGACGGCTTCCGGTAGCGAGTCGCCCGGGTCAGGCGCGGGTGGGGAGCTCGGCGGGGAACTCCGTGCCGGTCAGCTCGGCGGACGCCGCCCAGAGCTTGCGGGCCATGTCGGGGTCGCTGGCCGCGACCGTGCGGCCCACCAGCGCCGGGGCGCCGCGCATCCCGAACGCCGCGCCCGGGCCGACGTAGCTGCCGCCGGGGATGTCGGCCGTCGCGGCGAAGAGGGTCGGCTGGGCGCCTTCCTCGGCGCTGGTGCCCCACAGCCGGTTGCCCACCGCCATGAAGCCGTTCTTCACCGCGTTGCCTGTGCGGCCCTGCAGGTTCGTGGCCGACCAGCCGGGGTGCGCCGCGACGGCGCGCACGCGGGAGCCGGCCTCGGCCAGCCGGCGCTGCAGCTCGAGCGTGAACAGCAGGTTGGCCAGCTTGGACTGCCCGTAGGCCCGCTCCGGGTTGTACGGACGGCGCTGCCAGTTGAGGTCGTCGAGCACGATGGCCCCCGCCCGGTGCGCCGACGAGGCGACGGTGACGACGCGGTCGGTCACGTGCGGCAGCAGCAGGTTGGTCAGCGCGAAGTGCCCCAGGTGGTTGGTGCCGAACTGCAGCTCGAAGCCGTCCACGGTCACTCCGGCGGGCACCATCATGATCCCGGCGTTGTTCACCAGGACGTCGAGCGGACCGTCCCACTCGCCGGCGAAGCTGCGCACCGAGTCGAGGTCGGCCAGGTCCAGCGGGCGTACCTCCACCTGGCCGGGCAGCTCCGCCGCGACGGCGGCGCCGCGGTCGACGTCGCGGACGGCGAGGACGACCCGGGCGCCCGCTCCGGCGAGGGCGCGCGCCGTGGCGAGGCCGAGTCCGCTCGTCGCCCCGGTCACCACCACGGTGCGTCCGGTCTGGGCAGGGATGTCGTCCGTCGTCCAGCGCGTCATGTCCTGCCCAACGACGCAGGTCGTCACTCCATGCCGCCCCGGCGCCGGAAAGATGTCGGGAGTGACGGCTCTCGACCGCTCGGACTACGAGCTCGTGTTCGCCGAGGACTTCGAGGGCCCGGCGCTCGACGAAGCGCGGTGGGTGCCGCACTACCTCCCGCAGTGGACGACGCCGGACCGGTCGGCGGCGCGGTACGAGCTCCGGCCTGGGTGGCTGCGGCTCCGGATCGACGCCGATCAGCCCGCCTGGCGGCCGGAGGACGGCGAGCTGCGGGTGTCGAACGTGCAGACCGGCTCGTTCTCCGGCCCGGCGGGGTCCGACCGCGGGACGCATCGCCACCGGTCCGACCTGGAGGTGCGGACGCCGCAGCCCCCGCGGCGGCTGTTCACCCCGAGCGAGGGCCTGGTCGAGGCGCGGCTCCGGGCCTCCGCCGACCCGACCGGCATGCTGGCGATCTGGCTGGTCGGGTTCGAGGAGACGGCTCCGGAGGACGCCGGCGAGATCTGCATCGCCGAGCTCTACGGCGACCGCATCGGGCCGGGCGGGTCGTCGGTGCGGACCGGCGTCAAGGCGCACGGCGACCCCCGGCTGCGCGAGGACATGGCCGACGTCGCGCTGGCTCTCGACGCCACCGACTGGCACACCTACTCCGCTGCCTGGACGGCGGACGAGACGCGCATCTACGTCGACGACGAGCTCGTCCGCACCGTCGACCAGGGCATGTCCTACCCGCTGCAGCTGATGCTGGACCTGTTCGAGTTCCCGGCTGGACCGGACCGCGACCCCGCTGCCTATCCCCTGCGTGGGCGACGTCGCCGCCGTCCGCGGATACCGCGCCGTCGGCTGACTCTCAGGCGAGCGCGGAGCCGACCCCGTACACGGCCGCGGCGGCGCCGCTGATCCGTGCGGCGCGGCCGTAACGCGGCGAACGCAGCAGCGGCACCATCGTCGCCGCGTGCAGCAGGTCGACGCCGGCGGACGCCCGCAGGAGGGGTGTCCGGGGCGCGGCGAGCACCGCCGCGTGCTGAGCCGACCAGCCGGGCGCCGAGCACGCGGACCACCCACCGCCGTTCGCGCGGGTACTCGGGAGCCAGCCGGGCCAGCGCCGCCTCCGGTCGCGCCAGCAGGACCAGCCCGGCGCCGGCGCCGGCGAGGGCCGTCGTCCGCACCAGCACGGCGCGCACCTTCACCGGGTCACTGTGACCCGGATCGGGCCGGCGTGCTCTCCGAGGCCGACGGCACGGGGCGACCCGACGGGGCGGCGAGCGCGGCGTCCCGGTTGCCGGGCAGGGGTGCGAACCCGCGCAGCCGCAGGCTGTTGGTCACCACGAACACCGAGCTGAACGCCATCGCGGCGCCGGCGATCATCGGGTTGAGCAGCCCGGCCGCGGCCAGCGGGATCGCCGCCACGTTGTACGCGAACGCCCAGAACAGGTTGCCCTTGATCACCGTCAGCGTGCGTCGGGCCAGCCGGATCGCGTCGGCCGCGACCCGCAGGTCGCCGCTCACGAGCGTGAGGTCGCTCGCCTCGATGGCGACGTCCGTGCCGGTGCCCATCGCCAGGCCGAGGTCGGCCTGGGCCAGGGCGGCCGCGTCGTTGACGCCGTCACCGACCATGGCGACCACGCGACCCTCGCCCTGCAGCCGTCGGACCACGTCGACCTTCTCCGCGGGCAGCACCTCGGCGACGACCTCGTCGATGCCGACCTCGGCCGCGGCGGCGCGCGCCGCGGCCTCGTTGTCGCCGGTCAGCAGCACCGGGTGCATGCCCAGATCGCGCAGCTGCCGGATGGCGGTCGCCGACGTCGGCTTGACCGCGTCCCCGACCACCAGCAGGCCGCGCGCCGCGCCGTCCCAGGCGACGGCCACGACCGTGCGGCCCTGCCCCTCCGCCTCGCTCCGCGCCGACTCGAGTCGCCCGGGCAGGGACACGGCCTCCTCGGCGAGGAGTCGCGGGCGCCCGGCCACCACGGAGCGGCCCTCGACGACCCCCTGGACGCCGAGCCCCTCCAGGTTCCGGAAGTCCTCGACCGCGGGCAGTGCCCCCGCCTCGGCCGCCGCCCGAGCCACCGCGCGGGCGATCGGGTGCTCCGACGCCGACTCCAGCGCCCCGGCCACCCGCAGCAGCTCGGCGGCGTCCTCGCCGTCGGCCGGCACCACGTCGTGCAGCGTCATGTCGCCGGTGGTCACCGTGCCGGTCTTGTCCAGGACGACGGTGTCGACGCGGCGGGTGTTCTCCAGCACCTCGGGGCCCTTGATGAGGATGCCCAGCTGCGCGCCGCGGCCGGTCCCGACCATGAGCGCCGTCGGCGTGGCGAGCCCCAGGGCGCACGGGCAGGCGATGATCAGCACGGCGACGGCGGCGGTGAAGGCCGCGGGCAGCCCCGCGCCGGTGCCGATCCAGAAGCCCAGCGTCCCGACGGCCAGCGCCAGCACGACCGGCACGAAGATGCCGGAGATGCGGTCGGCGAGCCGCTGCACCTCGGCCTTGCCGTTCTGGGCCTCCTCGACCAGCCTGGCCATCTGCGCGAGCTGGGTGTCCGACCCGACGCGGGTGGCGCGGACGACCAGCCGGCCGCCGGCGTTGACCGTCGCCCCGGCCACGGTGTCGCCCGGGCCGACCTCGACCGGCACCGACTCCCCGGTGAGCATCGAGGCGTCGACGGCCGAGGAGCCCTCGACCACCTCGCCGTCCGCGGCGAACTTCTCGCCCGGCCGGACGACGAACAGCTCCCCGGCGCCCAGCTCGGCGACCGGCACCCGCTGCTCGGCGCCGCCGCGCAGCACCGAGACCTCCTTGGCGCCGAGCTCGAGCAGTGCCCGCAGCGCGGCGCCGGCCCGCCGCTTGGAGCGGGCCTCGAAGAATCGACCGGCCAGGATGAACGTCGTCACCCCGGCGGCGGCCTCGAGGTAGATGTTCCCCGCGCCGTCGCTGCGCCGGATGGTGAGCTCGAACGGGTGCGACCATGCCGGGCTCGCCGGCCGTGCCGAGGAAGAGCGCGTAGAGCGACCAGGCGAAGGCGGCGAGGGTGCCGAGCGAGACGAGCGTGTCCATGGTGGCCGCGCCGTGCCGGAGGTTGGTCCAGGCGGCCCGGTGGAACGGCCGGCCGCCCCACACGACGACCGGCGCGGCGAGTGCCAGGGAGAGCCACTGCCAGTAGGTGAACTGCAGCGCCGGCACCATGGCCATCGCGACGACCGGCACCGACAGGGCGAGCGAGACGAGCAGCCGCTGCCGGAGCGCCGCCGTGGGGTCCGGCTCCGCGCTGGCGTCGTCCGACTCGGGCCGCGGGGCTCGGGCAGGGAGGCGGTGTAGCCGGTCTTCTCGACCGTGGCGATCAGGTCGTCGGTCGTCACGCCGTCGGCGTAGGTGACCTTCGCCTTCTCGGTCGCGTAGTTGACGGTCGCGGTGACGCCGTCGAGCCGGTTGAGCTTCTTCTCGATGCGGGCGGCACACGACGCGCAGGTCATGCCGCCGATGGCGAGCTCGACCTCGGCCGCGGGGCCGCCGGTGGCTGTGGTCACGGGGTGCCGTCCACGCTCGACGACGCGGTGAACTGCGCCGTGCGGACGACATCGCCGTGCCGGAAGTCCAGGAACAACCGGTAGGTACCCGCCGACGGTGCGGTGGTGGCGAACCGGACCTCCGGGCCGGGCGGCGTCCGGCCGTCGCCGGGCTCGCCGGTCGGGTGCACGTGCAGGTACGCCAGGTCGCCGTCGCGCAGCACGACCAGGTGGCCGTAGGCGGCGAGGTAGGGCTGCAGGTCGGTGACCGGCCGGCCGTCCTTCGCGACGGAGAGCGTCAGCTCCGTCTGCTGGCCGGCGACCAGGTCGCCGGTGAGCGTCACGGTGTAGCCGTCGACCTCGGCGATCGGTGACGGGGCGGGCAGCGGCTCGGGGGAGTAGGCGCCGGCGACCGAGAGGTCGGTGCCGAGCGTCAGCCCCTCGCCGCCGGCGGGCACGAAGTCGGCGAACACCCGCCACTCGCCGGGCGTCAGCGCCAGCGGGGTCCGCCAGGTGCCGTCGGCGGCCAGCTCCGGGTGCACGTGCTGGAAGCCGGTCAGGTCGCGTCGGACGGCGATGAGGTGGAGGTCCTCGTCGTGGCTGGTCTCGTACTCGGTCATGCGGCCGGCCGTCGGGGCCGAGCACGCGGAACGACACCTCGGTCGCCGTCCCGGCAGGCAGGGCGGGCCGGTCGAGGACCAGGGTGTAGCCGTCCTGCGACGTCTGCAGCCCCTTCGGGACGTGGGCTGCGGGAGCGCGCGCCTCCGCCGTGCGGTCGCCCTCGGCATCTGCTGCGTGGTCGGTCCATCGGTTCCTCCGCGACGGCGGGCCCGACCGGTCCGGTGAGCGCTCCGACCCCGACGGCGAGCCCGAAGACGGCGGCCAGCGCGGCGACGAAGAGCACGAGCCGGACCGGCGTGGTCATGCCGAGCCGGCCAGCTCGTACCCGGCCTCGTCGACCGCGGCACGCACGGCGTCGTCGTCGACCGGCGCGTCGCTGGTGACCGTCAGCCGGCCGCTGGCGAGGTCGACGTCCACGGCGGTGACGCCGGGGACCTGGGTGACCTCCTCGGTCACCGCGTTGACGCAGTGCCCGCAGGTCATGCCGGTGACGGTGTAGGTGCTGGTGGTCATGGGGGACTCCTCGGAATGAGCGGCGGGGACCGGTGGAACGGTCAGGAACGGACGAGGCGGGCGATGGCCTCCGACGCCTCGCGGATCTTCTCGTCGGCCTCCCGGCCGCCGGCGGCCGCGGCTCCGGCGACGCAGTGGCTCAGGTGCTCGTCGAGCAGCCCCAGCGCGACCGACTGGAGTGCCTTCGTCATGGCCGAGACCTGGGTCAGGATGTCGATGCAGTACTTCTCGTCCTCGACCATCCGCTGCAGTCCGCGCGCCTGCCCCTCGATGCGGCGCAACCGCTTGAGGTAGTCGTCCTTGCGCTGGATGTAGCCGTGGCCGGTCGTGGGGGTCGCCTCGTCGTGCACGACGGTCACCATACCCCCCTAGGGTAATGGCGGCAAGGCTCTCAGGTCCGCCGATCCCGCTCGGTCCGCAGCCGGTCGGCGTCCGCGCGGGCGTCGGCCAGCTCGTCCTGGAGCGTGAGGATGACCCCGGCCGAGGCGAGGGTGTGCCCGTCGTCGAGGAGCTCGCGGAGCCGTGTGGCGAGCTCCAGCTGGGCGCGGGAGTAACGGCGGTGGCCGCCCGTGGAGCGGTACGGCTCGAGGATCCCGGCCGCGTCGAGGCTGCGCAGGAAGGCGGCCTGCACGCCGAGCAGCTCCGCGGCCTGGCTCATGGTGAGGGTCGGGAAGTCGGGGTCGTCGAGTCGGCGCAGGGGATCGCCGTCGGTTGTCGGTGTGCTCATCGGTGGAACACCTCCAGGGACGGCGGCGGAGACGGCGAGGGGCCGGACCCGTCCGGGCCCGGCCCCTCGTCGGACGGGTCGGGTCAGGCCTTGACAGCCTTCTGCTCCGAGGACTGCCCCGCCTCGCCCTCGATGGTGCGGGCCTCCACGGCGGCCGGCGCGTCGGCGCGGGTCACCTGGATCTTGCGGGCGCGGGCCTTCTCGGCGACCGGGATGCTGATCGTGAGCACGCCGTCGTGGTAGCTCGCCTCCAGCCGGTCGGTGTCCAGGCTCCTGCCCAGGACCAGCTGTCGGGTGTAGCTGCCGTACGGCCGCTCGGCGATGGCCCACTCGGCGTTCTCGAGCTGCGGTACGGATCGCTCGGCGCTCACGGTGAGGGTGGCGCCCTCCACCGACAGGTCGATCGAGCCGGGGTCGACGCCGGGCAGGTCGAAGTGGGCGACGAAGTTGTCGCCGACGCGGTAGGCGTCCATCGGCATGCCGGAGAGCGGGCGGGCCGTCGCGGATCCCGAGCGGCCGACCAGCTGGTCCAGCGCCCGGAAGGCGGCGTTGCTGCCGGCGAACGGGTCGTAGGCGGTCAGCATGATGACTTCCAACCTCCTGTGGTCGTGCTGTTGGCGGTGGCGCCTCGAGGCAGAACCTCTATCGGCGACTGGAGAATACCTCGCATCTGGCACTCCGGTAAACATCGTGTCTGCGGACCCTGTCCGGCGAGCAGTCGATGCGGAACGAGTGAATTCCGTCCGTGGCGGGCACGGTGCGGTCATGGAGTCCAGCGAGCAGCAGCCGGGCACGCACCAGCCGATCGCCCGGACGAGCACAGCGCCCCGACCGTCGCCGTCGACCTCCACGGGGACACCGTCCGGGTCACGGTCGTCGGGGAGCTCACGGACGCGGCGCGTCGTCCGATGGTCCGTGAGGTCACCGACCTGCTGCTGGCCCAGCCGACCCTCCACCGCATCGACCTGGACCTGCGGGGCATCACGTTCGTCAACTCCGCGGGCGTCGCCGTCCTGGTCCAGTTGCTCAAGCTGGCCGCTCCCCGGGCCATCGAGCTGGTGCTGGTCGCCCCGCCGGCCACGGTCGTCCGGCCGCTGCAGCTGACCGGCCTGTGGCACCGGTTCACCATCCAGGAGACGCAGGACAGCGCCGGCTGACCCGCGGTCCTGGTGTCGGCGGCGGCCGACGGTGCGGCGCCTCCTAGCCTGACCGGGTGCCTTCCCGCCCCGCGCACGACCACGTCCACGGGCCCGACCCGGACGCGCCGCCGCCGAGCCCGGAGGTCCTCCTCCGCCGGCGCCGGGCCGTCTGGTTGATGCTGCTGCTCCTGGTACCCGCCGGGCTCGGGACCCTGATCGGCCTCGTCGTCCTGTGGCCGGGGGACGACGACTCTCCTGCGCAGGTTGCCGCCGAGGCGGCGGTGCCACCGGGCATCACCTACCCGGACGCCAGGGTCGTGTCCCTGGAGGCCTGCGCAGCAGGCCGAGCAGTGCGCCGTCGTGGAGCTGCTGGAGGGACCGGGGGAAGGAGATTTCACGCTCATCGGGCTGTCGCCGGATGTCGTGGCCGGCGGGCGTCGAGGAGGGTGACGTCTTCGTCCTCAGCCGGGATGCCGGAGCGGAGGGAGGTCCGGCCTACAACTTCTTCGACTACGAGCGCGACGTGCCGATCCTGGGCTTCTCGATCGCCTTCGCCGTCGTCGTCACCGTCGTCGCCCGGCTGCGAGGACTCGCCGCGCTGGTGGGGCTCGGTTTCGCCTTCTTCATCCTGCTGCGTTTCGTGCTCCCGGGAATCCTCGCCGGTGAGTCCCCGGGGCTCGTGACGCTGGTCGGGGCGTCAGCGATCATGTTCGTCGTCCTCTATCTGGCACACGGCTTCTCCGCACGGACGACGACGGCACTCATCGGCACTCTGTTCGGACTCACCCTTGTCGCGGTGCTGGGTTCGATCTCGGTCGACACCGCCCGGCTGACGGGGCTGACCAGCGAGGAGACCGTGCAGCTGAACACGTTCGACCCGACGCTGAACTTCTCCGGTCTGGTGCTGGCAGGGATCGTCGTCGCGGGTCTCGGCGTGCTCAACGACGTGACGATCACCCAGGCGTCGGCGATCTGGCAGCTGCGCGAAGCGTCTCCCGACACGACGTGGAGGCAGCTCTACACCCGCGGGATGGCGATCGGCCGCGACCACATCGCCTCGACGGTCTACACGCTGGTCTTCGCCTACGCCGGCGCCGCGCTCCCGCTGCTGATCCTCTTCGACATCTACCCGCAGCCTGCGTGGGTGACCATCACGTCGTCGGTGCTGGCCGAGGAGGTGCTGCGGACGCTGGTCGGCTCCATCGCGCTCGTGCTCGCCGTCCCCGTGACGACCGCGGTCGGCGCGTTCTTCGCGACCGCGGCCGGCACGCAGGCCGGCGCGGCCCCGGAACGGCGGATCGCCGCGCTGCGCGCGCGGTTCGCCCGATGACGGCGACCCCGCCGGCGGCCGACCTGCTGTCCGCCGCGGAGGCCGCGCCCGGCTTTCTGCCCGCCGACGAGGGTCGTGCCCTCTACGACGCCGCGCGGGCGGTCACCGTCGTCGGACCGCTGCTGGAGGTGGGCAGCTGGCTCGGCAAGTCGGCGCTCTACCTCGCCGCGGCCGCCCGGGAGACCGGTCGGCGGGTGGTGACGGTCGACCACCACCGGGGCTCGGAGGAGCACCAGCCGGGCTGGGAGTACCACGACCCGTCCCTGGTCGATCCGCACTCGGGCCGGATCGACACGCTGCCCGGCTTCCGCCGCACGGTCGTCGACGCGGGCGCCGAGGATCTCGTCGTCGCCGTCGTCGGCCGCTCCGAGGTGGTCGCGGGGCTGTGGTCGACGCCGCTGGCACTGCTCTTCCTCGACGGCAGCCACACCGAGGAGTCCGCGCGGCGCGACCAGGACGCCTGGGTGGGTCACCTCGCCGTCGGCGGCACGCTGGCCATCCACGACGTGTTCCCCGACCCGGCCGACGGCGGGCAGGCGCCCTTCGGCGTCTACCGCCGCGTGCTCGCCTCCGGCGACTTCACGGAGCTGCCGGGCACCGGGTCGCTGCGGCTGCTGCGGCGCGACCGATGACCGATCCGCTGCTGGCCGAGCGGGACGCCGTCCGCGCACAGGTCGAGTCGCTGACGCGGGAGTTCGACGCCGTCGTCGCGGCGTCCCGCTCGTCCAACGCCGACGACGAGCACGACCCCGAGGGCGCCACGATCGCCTTCGAGAGGCAGCAGGTCGTCGCCCTGCTCGACGCCGCCCGCCGCCGGCTCGCCGACGTCGAGGCCGCGCTGGAGCGGCGCGAGACCGGCGGCTACGGCGTCTGCGAGGTCTGCGGCCGGCCGATCCCGGCGGAGCGGCTGGCGGCCCGCCCTTCGGCGCGCACCTGCGTGGCCTGCGCGGTCTGAGGCCTGGCCGGCTCCGGCAGCCGGACGGACAGCCGGGGGAGCAGCAGGTGCACCAGCGGCCCGATGGCCAGGGCGTAGGCGGCGGTGGCGAGGCCGAGCGTGCCGCCCAGGGCCCAGCCCAGCGCGACGACGGCGACCTCGATGGCGGTGCGGACGACGCGTACGGAGCCGCCGGTGCGCCGGACCAGCCCGGTCATCAGGCCGTCGCGCGGGCCGGGCCCGAGGTGCACACCGATGTAGGCAGCGGTGGCGACCGCGTTGAGCACGATGCCCGCGACGGCGAGGCCGATCCGTCCGGGCAGCGCGTCCAGCTCGGGGAGGACGGCGAGCGTCGCGTCGACCGCGATGCCGATGACCACGACGTTGCTCACCGTGCCGAGCCCCGGACGCTGCCGCAGCGGCACCCAGGCCAGCAGCACGAGCGCTCCGACGAGCACGGTCACGGCGCCGAGCGACCAGTCCAGCTGCCGGGCCAGTCCCTGGTGCAGGACGTCCCACGGCATGACACCCAGCGACGCGCGGACCAGCAGCGCCATCGAGGCGCCGTAGAGGGCGAGCCCGGCGTAGAGCTGCACCAGCCGGCGGACCGGGCGGGGGAACGTCACCCCGCCAGCATGCGGCACGGTCCGGCGCCGCCGGTGGACACCCTCCCCGGCCGGTCGCGGCGCGCGATCAGCCGGCGGCGTCGGCGAGGCGCCGGAGGTCGGCGAGCACACGCCGCGGGACCACGCGCCGGCGTCGCAGCGCGGCGCCGAGGTCGGGCAGCGCGCCGCGGATGCCGGCGCGGCCGGGCGCTCCGGCGGCCAGGGCGTCGCGCACGGTGCGTGCCACCTGCGGGACCGGCAGGCGCATGACCGCCGTGAGCAGCCGGCTGCGCCAGACGGCGACCTGCCGCTGCGACGGGGAGTGGCGGGCGGGGGAGGGGTGGTGGTGCACGGTGACCGCGTCGACGTAGGCGATGCCCCAGCCGGTCGCCGCCAGGTCGAGCGCCAGTCGCTCCTCCTCCCCTGGGAAGCGCACCACGGGGTCGAAGCCCCCGACGGCGGTGAACGCCTCGGCACGCACCATCGCCCCGCAGGCGACGAAGCCCATCAGCGCGGGACCGGGCAGGTCCGGCGGCGTGCCCAGGGGGCTGGCGGACATCTCCGCGCAGAGCGGGTCGAGCCGTTCCTCGGGACCGACCAGGATGCGGGCGTTGAGGACGGCCAGGCGGGGGTGCGCCCGCATGATCCCGACTGCCCGGGCGAGGTCGCCGGGCGCCCACCAGGAGTCGTCGTCGGCGAAGGCCACGAAGGGTGTGCCGGCCCGGGCGACGCCCAGCGTGCGCCCCGCCGCACCGAGGTTGCGGGCCTGCGGCAGCACCGTGACGGCGGGGTGCGTCGCGCGGACGGCGTCCACCGTGCCGTCGGTCGAGGCGTTGTCGACGAGGATCACCGGAGCCTCGTGCCGCGGGAGCGAGGCCAGCAGGTCGGTGCGCCGGTTGCGGCTGGCGACCACGACCGTCACGTCGCCCGGCGGCGGGTCGGCCGCATCCGCCCCCGGCTGCGGGGCGCGGGACGGGGTGGGCCTGCCGGTCACCGGGTCACCGTGCCCGCGCTGCCCGGCAGGGAGCCGGCCGGGATCGCCGTCGGCGGTGCCGGCGGGCGGCAGGGCCGCGGGATCGGTGAACAGCCCGGACGCGGGACCGGTGCCGGCCAGGGCGTCGGCGGCCAGCACGACCGCGGCCGCGGTCCAGGTGGTCCGCTCCACCGGCCAGCGCGCGTCGTCGGCGTAGACCAGGCCGGTCCAGTACGAGCCGTCGTCGGCGCGGAGGTGCTGCATGGCGGCGAGCTGCTCGAGTGCCGCCTCGTGCAGTCCGGCGGCGGCGAGGGCGAGGCACAGCTCGGCGGTCTCGGCTCCGGTGACCCAGGGCCGGTCGGCGACGCACCGCGCACCCAGGCCGGGCACGACGAAGCGGTCCCACTCGGCGGCGAGGCGCGCGCGGGCGGCCTCCCCGGTGACCGCGCCGGTCAGCACGGGGTAGTACCAGTCCATCGAGTACCGGGACCGGTCGGCGAACGCGTCGGGTCGCTCGCGCAGCGCCGTTCCGAGCTCGGCGACCGCCAGGTCCCAGTCCGGCTGCGGATCGCCGGTAGGTCGGCGAGTGCGATACCGCAGCGCAGCGCCTGGAAGAGGCTGGCGTTGCCGGTCAGCAGCGCCAGGTCGTCGGGCCGGCCGTCCGGCCGCAGCGCCCAGGACACCGCGCCGTCGGCCCGCTGCATCCGGACGACCAGGTCCAGGCCGCGCCGCACCGTCGGCCACAACTCGTCGACCAGCCCGGCGTCGCCGAGCACAGCCAGCGTGTGCCAGGTGCCGACCGCGAGGTACCCGGCGTGGTTGCTCTCCGCGGAGGGCGCGGTCTCCCTCCGTCGCGGTACTCGCTCGCCCACGAGCCGTCGGCGCGCTGGCGCGAGGCCAGCCACCGGTAGGCCGCTGCCGCCCGCGCGTGCTCGCCGCCGACGTCCAGCGCCATCGCGGCCTCGACCGAGTCCCAGGGGTCCAGCTGCCCACCGCGGAACCACGGCAGAGCGCCGTCCCGCGCCTGCTCGGCGGCGATGGCCGCGACCGTGCGACGCAGGCTCGTCCGCTCCGAGGACGCCGGGGAGATCGGGGAGCTCCCACCGCGTCATCCCGCGGCAGCGGTCCGCTCCTCGTCCGTCGGCTGCAGCGGCCGCCGGCAGCCGCGCTGCGACGTCCCGGACCGGGCGCGCGTCGACGGCGGCGGCGGGCTTGTCGGCGTACACGACCAGGCTCTTGCCGATGAGCGGGTCGAGCAGCCGCTCCGCCGCGCGGGTCACGCCGCGGCCGCTCGGTGAGGTCCCACACCAGGAAGCGGTGGTAGGCCCGGACCACCGCCGCGTCCCGCTCCACGCCGACGGCGCACTTGAGCCACCAGTACGGCGCGTGCAGCGCGTGGGCGTGGTGCCGGCCGGCCGGTCGCAGGCCCGCCGCGGCCAGCCGGTCCCGCAGCTCCGAACCCCGGTAGATGCGGACGTGGCCGCCCTCGTTGGCGTGGTAGGCGTCCGACAGTGCCCAGCACACCCGCTCGGGTCCGTAGCGGGGCACCGTGACGGCGACCCGGCCACCGGGCTTGAGCACGCGGGCGATCTCGGCGATCGCCGTCGCGTCGTCGCGGGATGTGCTCCAGCACCTCGGCGGCGAT
The DNA here is from genome assembly GCA_963777095.1 of uncultured Actinomycetota bacterium. Lineage (GTDB taxonomy): Bacteria > Actinomycetota > Actinomycetes > Mycobacteriales > Geodermatophilaceae > CAVZOY01. Next base: position 149,686 of record CAVZOY010000002.1, on the reverse strand, counting down.
GACCCGGTCGACGCTCGCGTCGGGCACGGGCAGGGCGAGCAGGTCGCCGCGGACCACCTCGGCGGCCGCACCGGCGGGCGCCTCCCCGGCCGCGGCGATCGCGTCGAGCCACTGCCGGGTGGTGGCCACCTCGGAGGCGCCGTGGTCGAGGGCGACGACCCGCGCGCCCCGCCGGTAGGCCTCGAATGCGTGCCGGCCCTCGCCGCAGCCGAGGTCGAGCACCGTCATGCCGGCGCGCACGTCCAGCCGGTCGTAGTCGACGGTCAGCACGAGCCGCCCCGCCGCTCCAGCACCTCGCCGTACCAGTCGGCGGTGCGCTGCGCGGTCGTGCGCCAGGTGTAGCGCTCGAGCACCCGCTGCCGGCCTGCCCGCCCCAGCCGCTCGCCCAGCTCCGGCGAGTCGAGCACCTGGCGCAGTGCGGCGGTCAGCTCGCCGACGTCGCCGGCGCGCACCCGCAGGCCGGCCGTCGTCGCCGACCACCTCGGGCAGGGCGCCCGCATCGGTGGTGACCAGCGGAGCGCCGCAGGCCATCGCCTCCACGGCCGGCAGGCTGAACCCCTCGTACAGCGATGGCACCGCGACGACGGCCGCCTCCTGCAGCAGCGCGACCAGTTCGCGCCTCCGGAACGGGCCCGGTGAAGCGGACCGCGTCACCGATGCCCAGCCGCTCGACGCGCCTCCTCGGTCGGGCCGCCCGGCCGCGCCGTGCCGACGACGGTCAGCCGCACCGACCGCTCCGTGCGCAGCTTGGCGACCGACTCCAGCAGGTGCACCAGGCCCTTGAGCGGCACGTCGGCGCTGGTGACGACCACGATCGAGTCGTCGCTCGCGCCGTGCGCCCGGCGGAGGCGGGGTGAAGACCTCGGCGTCGATGCCGACGGGGATGACGTCGACCGCGCCCGGCCGGCCGGCCCATGTGCCGCTCGATGTCGCGGCGCGAGCTCTCCGAGACGGTGGTGACGGCGTCGAGGCGCCGGACCACCGTCGCCTGCATGCGGGTGAAGGCGTACCAGCGGCGCAGGGTCAGCCGCCGGCGCCAGCGACGCGGGCGGCGGCGAGTTCCAGCTGGCGGTCGATGGCCACGGGATGGTGCACGGTCGCGACGGTCGGCAGTCCCGAGCGCGCGATCCGCGAGAAGCCCGTAGCCCAGCGACTGGTTGTCGTGCACGACGTCGAAGTCCGCCGTCCGGCGGGTGAGCAGGCGGGCAGCCCTCAGGCTGAACGTGAGCGGCTCGGGAAACCCCGCGGTGCACATCGTGGCCCACTCCGCGACGTCCACCCAGTCCCGGAACTCCGCGGGGCGCGGAGTGCGGAACGGGTCGGGCTCCCGGTAGAGGTCCAGGCTGGGCACGCGGGTCAGCGGCACGCCGGGGTCGAGCTCCGGGTAGGGCTGGCCGCTGAGCACCTCGACCCGGTGCCCGAGCTCGCTGAGCTCCCGTGAGAGGGCCCGGACGTAGATGCCCTGGCCGCCGCTGTGCGGCTTGCTCCGATAGGACAGCAGTGCGATGCGCAGCGACCGTCCCATGGCCGGGACTCTAACCAGCGTCGGAGAGGCGCCCTCCCGGCCGATGGCCGGGGCTCGTGCCGCTGTCGCAGCGGCGCCCTGGCAGGGTGGTCCCGTGCTGCGCCACGTCGTTCTCTTCACCTGGTCCGATGACGCCGACGACGCCCGGCGGGCGGCGGCCGTCGAGGCGCTCCGACGGCTGCGCGAGGACGTCGGGCGGCATGTCGTCGCTGACGGTCTCCTCCGACGCCGGGCTCGTCGACGGCAACGCCCACACGATCCTCGTCGCCGACTTCCCCGACGAGGAGTCGTTCCGCCGCTACGCCCAGGACCCGGTGCACCAGGCCGTCATCGCCGAGCACGTGCGGCCGTGGCTGGCCGGCCGCAGCGCCGTCCAGTACGTGCTCTGAGCCGGCCGCGGCCTCCCCGCGCCGCGTCTGCGACGGGCGCGCGTCCGATCAGGGGTTAGGTTCGCGGGATGCCGCCCGCCGCGGCAGCTCCGTCCGCCGTCCGCGCCGCCCTGGTCGGCGGCATCACCTGCGTCGTCCTGCTGACCGCCTGCGGGGGCGGGGACGAGGCGACGGCGGAGGCGACCGGCTCCTCCTCGTCGTCGGCCCCTGCCAGCACGTCGTCGTCGGCTCCCGCCGAGCCGACGGACGAGAGCAGCCGCCTCGCCGCGGGACTGCTGCCGGCCGAGGCGTTCGGCGAGCAGGCCCGGGTCATCCCGCTCAGCCGGGAGCAGCTGCGCCAGAGCGCCGGGCTGGCGGCCGACCCGGCGAGCCTGGAGGTCTCCCCGGAGTCGTGCACGGCGGTGCTGGCCAGCACGCAGCCGCCGATCGACGACTACGAGGACGTCGCCGCGCAGGGCGCGACCGTCGGCGAGACGACGACGGTGGAGGTGCTGCTCGAAGGCGAGGTCACCACGCAGGCCGTGGAGACCGCTCGCGCGGGCCGTCGAGAGCTGTCCCGAGGCGCAGATCAGCTCCCCGGAGCTGGGGGAAGCGACGCTGACCTTCGAGAGCCTGGACGCCCCCGCCATCGGCGACGCCGTGGCCGCGGTGCGGTACACGACGACGCTCACCCAGGGCGGGCAGGAGGTCAGCGTCCCCGCCCTGGTCGGGCTCGTGCAGGACGGCGACCGGCTGATCACGCTGTTGACGATCGCGACGGACGGCTCCAGCCCGGACGTGGCGGCGTTCACGTCCCTGCTGGAGCAGGCCTTCGAGGTACAGGCCGAGGAGCTCGGCTGACGGCACACTGACACGGCTCCGGCGCCGAAGGGCGCCGATCCGTCCACAGGCGAGGGCGTCTGTCCACAGATCCGGTCGTCGCCCTTGATCCCGGCGTCGGCGCGTCCCGAGGGTCGGCGGACATGGACCCACGGCCTCCGCTGCACCCCGACGACGACCTGCCCCCGCCCTTCCCTCGCGAACGCGTTCGATCCGGTGGGGGCCGAGCGAGTGGTCCGGATCGACGACCCCGGCGAGCTCGCCGCGGCGCTGCCGGTGCTCGTGGGCTTCCGGCCCCGCGAGTCGGTCGTGCTCGTGGCGCTGGGAGGAGACTCCGGACGGCGCGTCGGGCTCACCGCCCGCGTCGACATCCCGCCGCCCGAGCACGACCGGCGGCTCGCCGAGGTGCTCGCCGCCCGCCTCGCCCACGAGCGCCCGGAAGCAGCCGTGCTGGCGGTGGTGTCGGAGGCGTCCGACGTGATCGCGCTGCCCGACGGCCCGGAATCCGCCGTGGCCGCGTTCTCCCCGCTGGATCTCCCGCACCGCGCGCTGGTCCACGAGCTGCTGCTGGCGCTCGACGCGCACGACGTCCCCCTGCGCGAGGCGCTGCTGGTCCGGGCCGGGCGCTGGTGGTCCTACGACTGCCCGGAGATCTGCTGTGCGCCCGGAGCCGGGACGCCCCTGCCCGGCGGCACGAGTGCTCTCGCCGCGGCCTCGGTGGCCGCCGGCCAGGTCGTCGCCCGCGACCGCGAGGAGCTCGAGCGGCGCATCGCACCCGTCGGCGGATCGCAGGCGGCGGCCATGGCCGAGGCCGTCAACGCAGTGGGTGAGGAGCTCGCCGACCTGGTCCTTCTCAGCGGCCGGGACGTCGCAGCCGACCGGTACGCGGAGTGGGTCGATGGCGCCGTGGCGCGGTGCGGGGTGCCGGGATCCCGGTTGTCCGACGAGGAGGTGGCCCGCGTCGCCTGGGGGCTGCGCGACGTCCGGGTCCGGGACCGCGCGATGGGCTTCGCCCTGGGTCCCCGACGCGGCGGCGGCCGAGCAGCTGTGGACCGAGTGCACCCGGCGGGTGCCCGAGCCGCTGGACGCCGCGCCGGCCACGCTGCTCGCCGTCTCGGCCTGGCTGCGCGGCGACGGCGCCATGGCCCGCATCGCCCTGGACCGGGCACTGGCCGGCCAACCGGACTACACCCTGGCCGACCTGCTCTCCCAGGGCATGGACGCCGGGCTCGGGCCCCGTGACCTCCGCTGCATGGTGGCCGGGACGCAGGCCGACCTGGGTCTCCCGATCGATCCACCGGAGGACCTCGACGAGCTCGTGGCCGACCTGATGCGCTCGGTCACCGAGGAGGGGGCCGCAGCGGCCGAGCGGGTCAGAGCAGTGCGGGCCGGCGCCACTCCTCGCCCAGGACGTGCTCGGCGAGAAAAGCGAGCACGGTCTCGTACCAGACGGCCGCGTTCCCCGGAGTGAGCACCCAGTGGTTCTCGTCCGGGAAGTAGAGGAAGCGCGACGGCACGGCGCGCTTCTGCAGGTCGTACCAGAGCCGCAGCGCCTCGCCGATCGGCACGCGGTAGTCCTTGTCGCCGTGGATCACCAGCATCGGTGTCCGGATGGCATCGGCGTACCGGTGCGGCGAGTTCATCTCGTAGCGCTTGGGCTCGAGGAGCGGGTCGCCGAACTCCTTCTCCCACCCGTACGCCGCGTCGGTGGCGCCGGTGAACGCGTCGAGGTCCCACAGGCTCGCGTGGGTGACGATCGCCTTGAACCGGTCGGTCTGGGTGGCCACCCAGTTCGCCATGTAGCCACCGAACGACCCGCCCATGGCCGCGGTCCGGTCGGCGTCGATGTCGGGACGGGCCTCGGCGGCGTCGAGTGCCGCGATCAGGTCCGTGTAGGGGGCCGCACCCCACTCGCCGTGGCCGCGGCGCACGAAGTCCTGGCCGAAGCCCTGGGACAGGGCCGGGTTGGGCAGCAGCACGGCGTACCCGCGGGCCGCCATCAGCCACGGGCACCAGCGCCAGGACCACGAGTTCCAGCTCATCCGGGGTCCGCCGTGGATCCACAGCAGCAGCGGTGCCGGGTTCTCCGCGGAGGCGCCCTCGGGCAGGACCAGCCACGACTGCACGCGGGCGCCGTCAGCGGCGGTGGCCTCCAGCTCGTGCAGCGTCCCGGGGAGAGCACCGACGTCCCCGGGGTGCGGCAGCGGGGTGGGCTCCTGCATCGGTGCGGCGGGATCGAGCCGCACCGGCACCGGCGGCGAGTCGTACGCCGACCGGAGCGCGTACAGGGCAGTGCCGTCCCGGGCCACCTGCAGATCGCTGTAGCCCCCGTCGCCGGTCAGCCGGACCGGATCCCCGCCGTCGGCCGGCACCCGGAAGATCGCGTGCCGGCCGTCGTCGTCGGCGAGGAAGAACACGGCGGTGCCGTCGGCGGAGAACTGCGGAGCGCTGGGCCAGCGATCGAAGCCGGCGGTGATCTCGGTCGCCCGACCCGTAGCGACGTCGACGTGGAGCAGCGTGTACTCCGGCGGCTCCTGGTACGTCGCCAGTGTCTCGTGCACGCACACCAGTGCGGTGCCGTCGGGGGAGAAGGACGCCGCGTAGACCTCCGCCAGCGGGTCGTCGACCAGCACCCGGTCGGAGCCGTCGGCGGTGCTCGTGAGCACCAGCCGGGCGCGCCGGCCGGCCGGGCCGTCCATGGCGCTCTCCGCGCGGGCCAGGAGGGTCCCGTCCGGGGAGAGAGCACAGGCGTCACCGGCTCCCTGGGGCGGGACGGCGTCGGGAGTGAGGTCGCGAAGCTCCACCGGGTCGGGCCGCTCGGCGGCGGCGACCTCCTCCGGCAGCGGTCCCGCGAAGAAGTGGTGCGGAGCGGCCGGTCCGAGGTCGTGGTCCCAGAAGCGCACGGGGTACTCGTCGTGCAGCACCGCGGTCACGCCGGCGTCCTTGCGTTCCTTGCGCCGGCGCTCCTCGTCCTCGTCGGCCGAGCCGCCGGTCAGCGTGTCCGAGACCACGACGACGTCCCCGCTGTCGGCGGCGACCAGGAACGAGGCGATGCCGCCGGGGCGGGCCAGCACCCGCCGGGCCTCGCCCCCACCGGGGGGCAGGGCCCACAGCGCGGGGCGCGGCTCGTCCCCGTTCCCGTTCCCGGGCGTCGCGTCCGGGTCCGGCCGGGCGGAGGTGAAGAGCAGCGTGCCGTCCGGAGACCAGCCGGGCGCGGACTCGCCGGGTGCGCTCCGGGTGAGTCGTCGGGGTGGTCGGCCGACCGGCCGGGTCGATCTCCCACACGGCCGACTGCCACTTGGTGCGCTCGGGATTCAGCGTCTGGACGGCGACGGCGAGCCGGGTGCCGTCCGGCGACAGCGCCAGGTTGCCCAGCCGCGGCAGCGCCACGAAGGCGGACAGGTCCGCGAACGGAGAGGCCGGGGCCCCGGACGGTTCGGGGGCGGACGAGCTCACCGGGACCTTCTCTCTGGTGGCGGGCAGCGGCTCCCGACCACCGTAGCGGCGCCGGCCGACCGTCTCGGCTCGACCGGGGCAGTGGTGTCAGGGGGTGGTGCGCGGTTGCCACTCGGCCAGGCTCGTCCGCCTCGTCCGCCTCGTCCAGCCGGGTGCGCACGAGCGCCAGCAGGTCACCGGCCCGCAACGGGTCGCCCGAGTCGACGCGGAGCACCTCCTCGCCGTCGGCGCGGCGACGGACCATGACGTCGTGGAGCGCGGGCGACGGGAGCAGCTGCAGGGCCGGCCGCCGCTCAGCGGCTGGTGGCCGCCTCGAGCGGGCTGAGGTCCTCGTCCTCGGCGGTCACGAACAGGTGGCCGGCAACGCCGGCGGGCAGCGGCCACCCCGTCGAGCTCCACGCCGTCGCCGACGAGGCGGGCGACCGCCGTGGCGCCGGGCCGCACGCCCTGGTCGGCGAGGATGCGCAACAGGTCGGTGTTCTCCTGCAGCTGCTCGCTGATGCGCCGGATGACCACCCGCCGCCCGTCGGCGGTCGCGGTGCGGGAGAGCAGGGTCAGCGAGTCGAGGACCACGGACGTCTCGCCGCCGGGGGACTCGCCGCCCTGCAGCGCGTCGAGCCCGGGAATGGGGTTGCCGAACGGGGAGACGGTCGGGTTGCCGAGCAGGGTCAGCAGCTTGCGCTCGACGTTCTCGCTCATGACGTGCTCCCAGCGGCACGCCTCCTCGTGCACGTCGGCGTAGTCGAGCCCGATGACGTCCACGAGCAGGCACTCGGCCAGCCGGTGCTTGCGCATCACGGCCGTGGCCAGGTCACGCCCGGCGGGGGAGAGCTGCAGGTGGCGGTCGCCCTCGACGGTGAGCAGCCCGTCCCGCTCCATGCGGGCCACCGTCTGGCTCACCGTCGGCCCGCTCTGGTGCAGCCGCTCGGCGATGCGGGCCCGCAGGGGGACGATGCCCTCCTCCTCGAGCTCGAAGATCGTGCGGAGGTACATCTCGGTGGTGTCGATGAGGTCGTTCACAAGCACTCCTCCGGGGTCGGGTCGATCCTACGGTCGTCCGCCGAACCGGTCGGTCAGCCGGACGGGTGGTCGACGGTCCGCCGCGCGAGGGCCCAGCCGGTAGCGTCCCGGGCCGGGGAGCAGCGTCCTGCCGCCCCGGTGCGGACAGCGGCGGCCGCTTCCGCGGACGCGGGAGGGGGAGGCCTCGTGAGTGACGCCGTCAGCGTCGTCTGGGACGACACCCTGCTCGGCTACACGATGGGTGGCGAGCACCCGCTGCACCCCGTCCGGCTCGACCTGACCATGCGGCTGGCCGACGCCCTGGGCGTGCTGTCGAGCGACCGCGTGCGGCTGCTCACGCCGACCCCCGCCGGGCCGGACCTGCTCACGCTCGTCCACGACCCGGCCTACCTGGAGGCGGTCCGGCGGGCACCGCAGGACCCCTCCGTGGGCCACGGCCTCGGCACTGCCGACAACCCGATCTTCGAGGGCATGTACGACGCGGCCGCCCTGATCACCGGCGGCTCCGTGCTGGCTGCCGAGCAGCTGCACAGCGGCGCCGCCCAGCACGCGGTGAACATCGCGGGCGGCCTGCACCACGCGATGCGCGACAGCGCGTCGGGGTTCTGCGTCTTCAACGACGCCGCCGTCGCCATCGCCTGGCTGCTCGCCCAGGGGCACGAGCGGATCGCGTACCTCGACCTCGACGTCCACCACGGCGACGGCGTGCAGGCCGCCTTCTACGACGACCCGCGGGTCCTGACGGTCAGCGTCCACCAGACGCCGCTCACCCTCTTCCCGGGCACCGGCTTCCCCGAGGAGACCGGCGACCCCGACAACGCCCTGGGCACCGCCGTCAACCTCGCCCTGCCCAACGGCACCGACGACTCGGCCTGGCTGCGGGCCTTCGACGCCGTCGTCCCGTCGGTGCTGCGGTCCTTCCGCCCGGAGATCCTGGTCACGCAGTGCGGCTGCGACTCCCACCACGAGGACCCGCTCGCCGACCTGGCGCTCACCATCGACGGCCAGCGGACGGCCTACCGGGCCGTGCACGACCTCGCCCACGAGCTCTGCGACGGCCGCTGGCTGGTCCTCGGCGGAGGCGGCTACGGCCTGGTGCGCTGCGTGCCCCGCTCCTGGACGCACCTGCTGGCCGAGGCGAGCGGCGAGCGCGTGGACCCGACGACCGAGATCCCGCAGGCGTGGCGCGACGACGTGGAACGCCGCGGACTGCGCGTCCGGCCGCCCACGCACATGACCGAGGGCGGCTACACCGGCTTCAGCCGCTGGGACAGCCTCGGCGACTCGCGCATCGACCGCGCCGTGCTGCGCACCCGGCGCGCCAGCTTCCCGTACTTCGGACTCGACCCGGACGATCCGCGTGACTGACCCCGCCCGGTCCACCCGCCTCGACGTCCCCACCGACGCCGAGACGCCGCCCCCGCCGCCCGCGCACTGGGAGGCCGACGTGGTGGCCGCCGACGGCGGCACGGTGCACCTGCGGCCGATCACCCCGGACGACGCCGACGGCCTGAACGGCCTGATGGAGCGCAGCTCCGACCAGACCCGCTACTACCGCTTCTTCGGCCCGCTGAAGCGGCTGTCCGACCGCGAGCTGCACCGCTTCACCCACGTCGACCACGACACCCGGGTGGCGTTCGTCGTGCTGCTCGGCGAGCAGGTGATCGCCGTCGGCCGCTTCGACCGGCTGCCCGACACCACCGACGCCGAGATCGCCTTCCTCGTCGAGGACGCGCACCAGGGTCGCGGGCTGGGATCGGTGCTGCTCGAGCACCTGGCCGCCGCGGCGCGGGAGCGGGGCATCGAGCGGTTCGTCGCGGAGGTGCTAGCGCAGAACAGCCGGATGGTCCGGGTGTTCCGCGACGCGGGCTACCAGGCGGAGCGGTCGTTCGAGGACGGCGTGGTCCACCTGACCTTCCCGATCGCGCCGACCGACGCCGCCCTCCGGGTCGCCCACGAGCGGGAGCAGCGCAGCGAGTCGCGCTCGATCGCCCGGTTGCTGACCCCGTCGTCCGTCGCCGTCATCGGGGCGAGCACCGACGAGGGGAAGATCGGCAACGCGGTGCTCCGGCACCTGCTCGACTACGGCTTCGCCGGGCCGGTCTACCCGGTGAACCCGACGGCCCGGCACGTCGGCGGCGTGCCGGCCTGGCCGGACGTCGAATCCGTGCCGGCCGACGTCGACCTGGCCGTGCTGGCCGTGCCGGCCGACGAGGTCGCCGGCGTGGTGGAGGCCTGCCGCCGCAAGCGGGTCAAGGGCCTGGTGGTCATCTCCGGCGGCTTCGGGGAGGTCGGACCCGAGGGTCGCGAGGCCGAGCGCCGCCTGGTCGCCGCCGCGCGGGCGTCGGGGATGCGGGTCGTCGGCCCCAACTGCCTCGGCATCGTGAACACCGATCCGGAGGTGCGGCTGAATGCGAGCCTCGCGCCGATGGTCCCCGGCCGCGGGCGGGTCGGCTTCTTCGCGCAGTCCGGCGCACTGGGCGTCGCCCTCCTCGAGCGGGCGCGCAGCCGCGGCATCGGCCTGTCCAGCTTCGTCTCCGCGGGCAACCGTGCCGACGTCAGCGGCAACGACCTGCTGCAGTACTGGGCCACCGACCCCGGCACGGAGGTGGTGCTGCTGCACCTGGAGAGCTTCGGCAACCCTCGCAAGTTCGCCCGCCTGGCCCGCACGGTCGGCCGCACGAAGCCGGTGGTGGCGGTCAAGAGCGGCCGGCACGGCGGGGTGGCGCCCGGGCTGGCCGCGACGTCGGTCACCGTGCCGGAGCAGTCGGTCGGGGCGCTCTTCGCCTCCGCCGGCGTCATCCGCGTCGACACGGTCGCCCAGCTGTTCGACGTCGGCACGGTGCTGGCCCACCAGCCGCTGCCCGGCGGCGACCGGGTGGCCGTGGTCGGCAACTCCACCGCGCTCGGCGTGCTGGTCACCGACTCGCTGCTGGAGGAACGGCTGATCCCGGCCCTCCCCGCGCCGGTCGACATCGGCGCGTCCGGCACGCCCGAGGACTTCTCCGCGACCCTGCGCGTGGCCCTCGAGGACGACGGCGTCGACGCCGTGGTCGCGGTGTTCCTGCCGCCGCTGATGGGTGGCTCCGAGGAGTTCGGTGCGGCACTCCGCGAGGCCGCCAGCGGCGCGGCGAAGCCGGTCGTGGCCACGTTCCTGTCCACCGAGGGCATTCCGCCGGAGCTCGCCGTCCCGGACGAGAACGGCATGCCCGGGCGCGGCTCGGTCCCGTCGTTCTCCACGCCCGAGCGGGCGGTGATCGCGCTCGCCAAGGTGGCCCAGTACGCCCGCTGGCGGCGGCGGCCGGTCGGAGAGGTGCCCGAGCTCGCGGACGTCGACGAGGCGGGCGCCCGCGACCTCGTGCTGCAGATCCTCCAGGGCAGCCCCGAGGGTCGGGAGCTCGACGGCCGGGAGCTCATCGCACTGCTCGCGGCCTACGGCATCCCGCTGCTGCGCACCCGCACGGTCACCGATGTCGAGCAGGCGGTGGCCGCGGCCGAGGAGATCGGCTATCCGGTCGTGCTCAAGTCCACGGCGCCGTGGCTGCGGCACCGGCCCGACCTCGGCGGCACCCGGCTCGACCTCGGGGACGCCGACGACGTCCGGTCCGCCTTCGCGGCGATCCCCGCCGGCGACCCGATGCTGGTCCAGGAGATGGCAGCGCCGGGCGTCGCCTGCGTCGTGGAGGTCGTCGACGACCCGTCGTTCGGCGCCCTCGTCAGCTTCGGGCTCGGGGGAGTGGCCACCGATCTGCTGGGTGACCGGGCGTTCCGCACGCTGCCCCTCACCGACCTCGACGCCGCCGAGCTCGTCCGCGAACCGCGCGCCTGGCCGCTGCTCGACGGCTACCGGGGCTCCGAGCCCGCCGACGTCGCGGCCGTGGAGGATCTGCTGCTGCGCGTGGCCCGGCTGGCCGACGACCTGCCCGAGGTGCTCTCGCTGTCCCTGGAGCCCGTCCTCGTCGGTCCGCCCACCCCGTGGCACGGCGGCCGATCGCTGGTGGTCGCGGGCGGTGCGGCGACCGTCGGTCCGCCCACCGGCCGGGTCGACCCGGGCCCCCGACGGATGCGCAGCCCGGTCTGACTAGGCGCCCCGGGCGACCAGGGCGTCGAGATCGCGCTCGGCGTAGCGCCGGTGTTCCCACTCCTCGTTGAGCACGATCAGCAGGCACTCGCGCACGGGAAAGCTGCGGGGCGGCGGCCAGCCTGGGCCGTCGACCGGCTCGGTGCTGCCGTCGAGCGAGTCATCGGTCAGGCCGTCGACCACCCTCCGCACGGTCGCCATGCGGTCGCGGCGCAGGACGAGCACCTCGTCCAGCGACGGCCGGACCGCCCGGTCACGCGGGATCCCCGGCGTGTCGCGCATCTCGTCCCAGGGCAGGTCGAGGGGATCCCACGGCGAGGGGTCTCCGAGCAACGCCCGCCGGATCCAGGCGTCGGTGGCGAAGACCAGGTGCCGCAGGGTCTCGATGAACGACCACTCCCCGTCGACCGACTCGTGCAGGAGCGTCGGCTCGAGCCGGCGCGCGCGCTCGACGGTGCCGGCCCAGAGCCGCTCGACGACGTCCCAGGCCTCCCGGAAGCCGGCCGGCGTGGTCGGCCGCATCGTGACCCGGTCCGGAAAGCGCCGGTCGAGCTCGGCGTCGACGAGCGGCGCGACGTCCACGCCGTTGATCGTGACGTTGCGGAGTTCGCCGGTGATGTCGACGTCGACCAGCTCCACGCCGCGCATCACCACGCCGGTCAGGTCGACAGCGGTGAACCGGGCGCCGCGGAGGTCCACCCGCTCGAACCGCGCACGGCTCAAGTCCTGCTCCGTGAAGTCGCGCACGGCGGGCACCGTAGCCGCGGATCGGCCGGTCGTGGGGCGCACGGACGCCGAGAGCCGGCCACCCGAAGGTGACCGGCTCCCGATAGGACTGGGTTCAGGCGAGGTAGTCGCGCAGGGCGTCGGCGCGCTGCGGGTCGCGCAGCTTGGCCATCGTCTCCCGCTCGATCTGCCGCACCCGCTCGCGGGAGAGACCGAACTGCTTGCCGATCTGCTCCAGCGTCCGCGGCTGCGCGCCGTCCAGGCCGAACCGCAGGACGACCACGTCGCGCTCGCGGTCCTCCAGCGTGTTGAGGACGTTGCGGACGTCGCCCTTCATCATCTGGAAGGCGACCGCGTCCTCGGCGACCGCGGCGTCGGCGTCCTCGATGAAGTCACCGAGGCGGGACTCCTCGTCGGCGCCGACCGTCTGGTCGAGGCTGACCAGGTCGCGGCTGTGCTCGAGCAGCTCGACGATCCGCTCCTCGGGCAGGTCCAGCTCGAGACCGAGCTCCTCGGCGGTGGGCTCCCGCTCCAGCTCCTGGTGCATGCGCCGGCGGGTGCGGACCACCTTGTTGACCTGCTCGGCCAGGTGGACGGGCAGCCGGATGGTCCGCCCGGAGTCGGCCATGGCCCGGGTGATCGCCTGACGGATCCACCAGGTGGCGTACGTCGAGAACTTGAAGCCCTTGGTGTAGTCGAACTTCTCGACCGCGCGGATGAGGCCGACGTTGCCCTCCTGGATGAGGTCCAGGAACGTCATGCCGTGGCCGGTGTAGCGCTTGGCCACCGAGACGACGAGGCGCAGGTTGGCCTCGAGCAGGTGTGCCTTGGCGGCCTTGCCGTCCATCGCCAGCGACCGGTAGTCGCGCTTGTAGGCCGAGGAGAGGCCCTGCTTCTCGGCCAGCAGGCGCTCGGCGTAGAGGCCGGCCTCGATCCGCTTGGCGAGCTCGACCTCCTGCTCGGCGGTCAGCAGGGCGGTCTTGCCGATGGTGTTGAGGTACACGCGCACGAGGTCGGTCGACACCAGGCCGCTGGTGTCGGGCTCGCGTCGGGGCGCGCGCACCTCGAGGGTGCTGTTGGGGGAAGACTGGAGCAGCGTCACAGTAGGTCTTCGTCCTTGCCTTCGGGTCGGATGCATCGGCCGGAAAGATCGGTCCGGCGGTGCGCCCGGGTCATGTGGTACTCACGTGTGGAGCGCCCGGCAGGTTCACCGGGCCGGGCCCGCTCGTCGGGTCCGGTGTGTGCGATGCGGTTACGCCGTGCACAACGGGTCGGACCGCCAGTTCTGTTCCGCCGCGACGAGGTTCACAGCGATTACTCAGGAACCGGCGGGTGGGAGGCGGGGGTTGCTGTACCCCGTTCGGGCGACCCTCAGACCTCCAGCAGCAGGGTGAAGGGCCCGTCGTTGACCGACGACACCGCCATCCGCGCGCCGAACCGGCCCGTCGCGACCGTCGCCCCACGGGCCCGGAGCTCGGCCACCACGGCGTCGACCAGCGGTTCGGCCACCTCACCGGGGGCGGCGTCCTGCCAGGAGGGGCGGCGACCCTTGCGCGTGTCGGCGTAGAGAGTGAATTGGCTCACAACGAGGACCGGCAGGCCGAGATCCGCCGCCGACACCTCGCCGTCCTCGCCGGGAAAGATGCGCAGCTCGTGGATCTTGCGCGCCAGCGACCGCGCCTTGTGGACGTCGTCGGTCCGCGCCACTCCGACCAGTGACAGCAGTCCGGCGCCGATCTCGCCCACGACCTCGCCATCCACCGTTACAGCCGCTGTACCGACCCTGCTGACCACGGCGCGCACCGGCTCATCCTCACCGCCCGCGCGTCGGGCAGATCTCCGGGGTGCCGACCGTCTCCATCGCCCAGGACGCCGCCGCCGACGACCTGCTCGGCCGCGACCCGCTCGCCCTCGTGCCCGGGAGGCTGCGCGACCAGCACGTGTGTCGACGAAGCACTGACGTCCGAGCGGCGAGGGAGTGGCTGGCTGCTATGGACGGCGCGGCCGGGTAGCGGTGCTCAGCTGCGGGCTGCTGCGTACTCCTGCAGGAACAGTGCCTCGGTGAGCGCCATGTCGGCGATCTCCGCCGGGGCCACGCTCTCGTTCGCGGCGTGGATCGACGAGAGCGGCTCCTCGACTCCGACCAGCACGATCTCCGCCGAGGGATAGGTGGCGGCGAGAACGCTGCAGAGCGGAATGGAGCCCCCTTGGCCCAGATGCACGGCAGGCCTGCCGTAGGCGCGCTGCATGGCCGTCTCCATCGCCTCCTGCGCGCGCCCGGCCGTCATGGCGCGGAAGGGCGCCCCGGACGCCTCGACGTCCACCGACACGCGGACCCGCCACGGTGCCACCTCGTGCAGGTGATCGACGAGGGCCCCGACGGCGTCCTCGGGCACGACGCCCGGAGGGATGCGCAGGTTCAGCCGCGCCCGGGCCTGCGGCACGACGGCCGCGGCCGACCCGACCACGGGAGGGCAGTCGACACCGACGATGGTGAGTGCCGGGCGCGCCCACAGCATGTCGGCGACCGTTCCGTCGCCGAGCAGCGAGACCCCGTCCAGGACGCCGGCGTCGTGACGGAACCGATCGGGCGGGTAGGGGTTTCCCGCCCAGACCCCGGTGCTCGGCAAGCCGTGGACCGTGGTGTTGCCTTGCGCGTCCCGCAGTGTCGCCAGCATCGCGACGAGCGCGGCCAGGGCGTCGGGCGCCGCGCCACCGCAGATGCCGGAGTGGGCTCCCGCGATGAGCGTCTCCACGGTCACCACTACGTCGACGTTCCCCCGCAGGCTCACGGTGACGCCGGGGCGGCCGACGGCGGCGTTGCCGGTGTCGGCGATCACGATGGCGTCGGCCCGGAGGACGTCGGCGTGGGACGGCACGAACGCCTCGAGCCCTCCCGTGCCCTGTTCTTCCGATCCCTCGACGACGAGCTTCAGGTCGACCGGGACGTCGACGCCGAGCGCGCGCAGAGCCGTGAGGTGCACGAGGACGTTGCCCTTGCAGTCGGCCGCACCGCGCCCGTACCAGCGGCCGTCGACCTCGGTGAGGCGGAATGGCGGCGTGCGCCAGGCCGCCTCGTCGAGCGGCGGCTGGACGTCGTAGTGGGCGTACAGCAGCACCGTCATGGCGTCCGGGTCGCCACACGGTCGCGACCCGACGACCGCGGCGCTGCCGTCCGGTGTCTCCAGGAGATCGACGTCGTAGAACCCGACGCCGGCGAACCGGTCGGCCACCCATCGCGCGGCTCGCGTGCACTCGGAGGGCGGGAACAGGCGGGGGTCGGCGACCGACGGGATGGCGACGAGTTCGGACAGCTCCTCGCGCGCCTGCGGCATCAGCTCGCCGACCCGTGCGCGCAGGTGCTCGACGTCGCTCGCAGCACCCGGCGGGCTCACGCAGGAACCGTCGGCTCGAACGGCTGGATCTCCTGGAAGCCCCGCCGGACGAGCGCCCACGACCCCTCCGGGACCTCGTTCCACGCGCCGGGAAGGTCCCGCAGTGGCTCCGAGACGATGAAACGGGTGTCGTCCCCCAGGCGGTCGAGGTCCACCTCGGGGTACAGCCGGCGCACCTGGGAGACGTCCGTCGAGTAGTAGAGCGAGCTTGTGGCCTTCTCGCTGGAGTAGCGGAACACCCAGATCGACTCGCCGTCGGTCGTCGCCACGGTCATGTGCACCGGGTACTCGACGCCGTGACGCCGGCCGACGTCCTCGACGAAGCCGACCGCGCGGGCGACCGCGGCTGGTGGGTCGTCGGTCAGGCCGAAGGTGAGGGCGAGGAAGAACAGGGTCTCCGTGTCGGTGGACCCCTCGATGCCCGGGAACAGCGACGCGTCCACTGCGGTGAGGAGGTCGCGCTTGACCTCGTGGAAGCCGGCGAGCGACCCGTTGTGCATCCACAACCACTGCCCGTACCGGAACGGGTGGCAGTTGCTGCGCTGGACCGGCGTCCCGCTCGAGGCACGCACGTGCGCGAACAGCAGCGGCGTGCGGATGACGGTGGCCAGCTCGCGCAGGTTCTCGTCGTTCCAGGCCGGGTGGGTGCTCTTGTAGACGACCGGCGTCGCTCCGTCGCCGTGGCCGTACCAGCCGATGCCGAAGCCGTCACCGTTCGTGGTGATGCCCCCGAGCTGGGCGTGCAAGCTCTGGTCGATGATCGAGTGCTGTGGCCGGAACAGCAGATCGTGGGCGAGGATCGGTTCGCCCGAGTAGGCCATCCACCTGCACATCGGGACCACGCTCTCATCAGGGGATCCGGCACCGGACTGCGAATCCACCACGCTGTGGCGGCTGCGACGTCACCCGGCGAGGATGACCCGGCTGCCCCCGCGACGACCGGCAGTCGGTCCTCTGTGGTCAGCCGGCGTGTGGCCCGTACCGACGCCGGAGGTCGGCGAGGACCTCGAGGTCGAGCATCCCGCCGTCGTTGATCCGGTTGTCGTAGTTCTCGCTGCCCAGGAACAGTTCCCACCGCCGCCGGGCGGCCGCGTCCCAGGTGCCGTCCGTCGGCGAACCCGGGAAACCGCTCACCGCCATGAGGCCCTCCAGCTCCAGAGCCAGCTCGGGTCCGATGGGGACGAGCTGTGACGGCTCGCTGGGGAAGTAGGAGAGCCGGTGCAGGGCGTAGCACCGGACGAGCTCCTCGATCGGGTGGGCGTGGTCGTACACCGAGATCACCACGTGGCGGTCGTCCAGCGACCCGTAGCCACCGTCCCGCCGCAGCACCAGCAGGGCGGCGGACTGCTGGCCCCGGATGTCACCGCCGGCTTCCTGGCCCGACTGGAGGGCGGCCATCAACCGTTCGGCGAGGGGGGCCCGGGAGCCCTCGAGGGTCGTGACCATCCGGTGAACGACGTCACGGCTCGTGAGCCCGTTTCCAAGCGCCACGCAGTGGCGGCCCTCGCTGCTTCCCGCCCAGCCGTCCCACGTGTGCACATCAGCACCGGTGTGAGCAGCGACGCGGCCGCGACGGTCGACCAGCGCGAACTGCCGCTTGTCCCGATCCGCGTCGTCGTCGAGCAGCACGTCGATCGCCTGTCCGGGAGTGGCGCCGCACTCGAGGAGCTTCAGCCCTGCAGACCCGTGGCGAGGGTTCGCGAACGCCTGCGTCGCGACGGCGCCGACCTCGGCTTCGCCGTACGGGACGAGGCTGCCCACTCCCGGGAACTTCGACTGGACGGCCACGCCGAGGTCGCCGTTGGTCGCGTCCCAGCCGAGGATCGAATACGTCACCGTCGGCTTCCTCTCGCCCGCGTCAGCGCGATGCCGCTCCAGGTCGGGCAGGCGGTCATTGCAGCTCCTCGGTCGGGACCGAGCGGGTCCGCCGCCAGTGCCCGCTTGCACCATGCGGTCTCTCGCGGGCGTCGGCGTCACTCGATCCAGGTGATCCTGGGCACTCCCGAGCGCCTGCCCGGGGTGGGATGGCAGAGCCGCGCTCGGCGTGCCGAGCTCGGGCGTCGGCGCCGGCGTCGATTGCGCCGGGATGGTCACAGGGCACCATCTCTGTGTGCCCACGCTCCGCATCGCCCAGGACGCCGCCGCCGACGACCTGCTCGGCCGCGACCCGCTCGCCCTCGTGCTCGGGATGCTGCTCGACCAGCAGTTCCCGATGGAGCGCGCTTTCGCCTCGCCCCGACTGCTCGCCGACCGGCTCGGCGTCGACACCCTGTCGGCCGCGGCCCTCGCCGGTGCCGACCCGGACGAGCTCACCCGCGTCTTCCAGGGGCCGCCGGCGCTGCACCGCTACCCCGGCTCCATGGCCGCCCGCACGCAGGCGCTGTGCCGGCTGCTCCTCGAGCGCTACGACGGCCGCGCGGAGAACCTCTGGGCCGACGCGCCCGATGGCACGACGCTGCTGCGGCGGGTGGGGGAGCTGCCGGGCTTCGGCGCCCAGAAGTCGAAGATCTTCGTCGCGCTGCTGGGCAAGCAGTACGGCGTGACGCCACCGGGCTGGCGGGAGGCCGCCGGCGCCTACGGCGAGGAGGGGTCCACGCGGTCGGTCGCCGACATCACGGGGCCCGAGTCGCTGGTGGAGGTGCGCCGGTTCAAGCAGGCGCAGAAGCAGGCGGCGAAGCAGGCGCAGCAGGAGCCCGCGACGCCCTGAACAGGGCGACCGGATCGGCCGTGCGCGATCCGGTGGGGCCGTCGGCATGTCGTCGGAACCGGTGGCACGATGGGGCCCGGACCCGGGACAGCTCCGGGGACGGCGCGACTGCTCGGCGACCCTCCGGTGGACGTCGGTGATCCCGCGCCGTCCGTGCCCCGGTCGGTGGAGGGACGATGCCGTGGCCACGAGCCAGCACCCCGCAGGCTCCGGCAGGCCGCCGGCGCGCTCGTCCGAGCCGGTGCTCATCACCGAGGCCGAGCCGAGCCTGAACGAGCAGCACGCGGCCAGGAAGAAGCGCTACGCCATCACCATGGGCGTCCGCGCCGTGGCCATCACACTCGCCGCGGTCTTCTACCAGTCCGCCCTGTGGCTGGCGATCATCCTGGCCGTCCTCGGCATCGTGCTGCCCTGGATCGCCGTCGTCATGGCCAACGACCGGCCGCCCAAGAACAAGCTGTTCCGGGGCTACGAGGCCCGCCCCGACCGGGTGCTCGAGGCCCGTCCGGCCCGCGTCATCGACGCCGACTAACGCGCTCCGGGGCGGCCCACGACCTCGGCGGCCAGCGCCAGTCCGGCATCCAGGGCCGATTCCGGATCGCCCTCGGGCGCGGCCAGCCAGGCGGCCAGCAGCCCGGCGGTGAAGGCATCGCCCGCACCGGTCGTGTCCACGACCCGCGCCGGGAGTGCCGGGCGGTGCAGCAGGACCGTGCCGGCCGCCCACAGCGCCCCCTCGGCACCGAGGCTCACCGCCACCAGCGGAAAACGGGCGGCGAGCGCCCGTGCCGCGTCGGCGGCGTCTCCGCAGCCGGTGAGCAGGCGCGCCTCGTCGGCGTTGGGCAGCAGCAGCGTGGCGCCGTCGGAGTCGGCCAGCCAGCGCTCCACGCCGGCGGCGGCCAGCGGGCCGGTGGATGCCGGGTCGACCGACACCGTGCAGCCGGCCGCCCGCGCCGCCGCGAGCGCGGCCAGACCGGCCGGGCGCGGGCCGTCGTCCAGCAGCGTGTAGCCGGAGACGTGCAGGTGGCCGCCCGGCGCCGGGAGCGGCACGTCGTCCGGGCGCAGGTGGAGGTTCGCCCCGCGGTCGGCGAGCATGCTGCGCTCGCCACCCGGCTCGACGAGGCTCACGACCGTCCCGGTCGCCGCACCCGGTACGGCACGCAGCGCCGTCCGCACGCCCTCGGCGCGCAACTCGGCGACCAACCCGGCACCCGGAGCGTCGTCGCCGACGCACCCGGCCAGCAGGACGTCGATCCCGCACCGCGCCAGGTGGACCGCGACGTTCGCCCCGGCCCCACCACCGCCGGTGCGGATGCGCGCCGGGCGGTCGGAGCCCGGCGCGGGCCGGCCCGACAGCACCGCGACGACGTCGCTGTTGACGTCGCCGACGACGACCACCGGAGCGGTCACCGGGCGGCCAGCGCCGCGGCCACCTGCCCGGCGAGTTCGGCGTTGCGCAGCACGAGCCTCACGTTGACCTCGAGGGTCGCCCCGGCGCTGGCCCGATGCAGGTGGTCGAGCACGAAGGGGGTCACGGACTTGCCGCGCACGCCGGCCGCCGAGGCGGCCTCCAGCGCGTCGGCGATGACCCGGTCGTGGAGATCCCGGTCCAGCTGCTGGTCCTCCGGCAGGGGATTGGCCAGCACGACCGCGCCGGGCACCAGCGCACGCCGCGCGGCCAGCACGGCCGCGGCCTCCCCGGGTGAGGAGACGGCCCAGTCGACCGTCGAGCCCGAGTCGGCGACGTAGAACCCCGGAAAGGTCGTCGTCCGGTAGCCGACAACGGTCACCGACAGCGATTCGAGCCGCTCCAGCGTCGCCGGGACGTCGAGGATCGACTTCACGCCCGCGCACACGACCAGCAGCGACGTCCGCGACAGCGCGGTCAGGTCCGCCGACTCGTCGAAAGTCTCACCGGCCTCGCGGTGCACCCCGCCGAGCCCGCCGGTCGCGAAGACCCCGATACCGGCCGCGTCGGCGAGCAGCGCCGTGCTCGACACCGTGGTGGCACCGCTGAGCCCCAACGCCGCCGCCACCGGCAGGTCGCGCACACCCAGCTTGGCCAGGTCGGGATCGGTGCAGACCCGGTCCACCTGCTCGGCCGTCAGGCCGACGTGCGGCACGCCGTCCAGGACCGCGATGGTCGCCGGCACCGCACCTCCGGCCCGAACGGCGTTCTCCACCTCGTCGGCGGCGGCGCGGTTGTCCGGCCGGGGCAGTCCGTGCGCGAGCAGGGTGCTCTCCAGCGCGACGACCGGACGGCCCTCGGCCAGCGCGGCGGCGACATCGGGGGAGAGGACGAGGTCGGCGGAGGGAGTCGTCGGCGAGGAGGGTGGCTGCACCCTGCCATCATGGAGGCCGGGAGTTCGCCCCCCGACGACAGGAGGAGCCCAGCGTGACGAGCAGCACCGACATCCTCGAGCGGCCGGACGTCCGCGACTCCGACACGGGGAACCAGAACGAGGTCTTCCACTACGTCAAGAAGAACAAGATCGCCGAGAGCGCGGTCATGGGCACGATGGTCGAGGCACTGTGCGGCGAGGTGTTCCCGGTGACCAAGGCCCCGAAGCCGGGGAGCCCGGTCTGCCCGGCGTGCAAGGAGATCTACGACCAGCTCTCGAAGGATTGAAAGGACCACCCTTCCCCCCGCGCCTCGCAGGCTCGGCGCGGGTCCCTGAAGGGCGGCCGACAAGCCTGAGAGGAATGGCGTTTACAGCAGCCCGAGGCGGCGGGCCTCGGTTTCCAGCTTCGCCGCGCGGCGGCGCCGGCGTCGACGGTCGTGCCGGCGCAGCGGGGCCGGCCAGCGCTGCTGGACGGCGGCGTTGGACTCGGCACCCAGCAGCACGGCCATGCCGAAGAAGAAGCAGAACAGCAGCGCCGCGATCGGGGTCGCCAGCGCGCCGTAGGGCAGCGACGTGATCAGGAAGTCGTTGACGTAGGTCCGCAGCAGGACCGCGGCGAGCAGGAAGAAGCCGACGGCGAGCACCGCGCCCGGGAGGTGTCGGCGCCAGGGCAGCCGGTCGGCCAGCACCACGTGGTAGAAGGTCGTCAGCGCCAGCAGCAGCCCGACCAGCACCAACGGCCAGTAGACGCCGTTGATCAACATGGCGCCCACGTTCTGCCAGCCGTCGGGCAGCAGGCCGATGAGCACTTCCCGGCCCAGCACGAGCAGCGGCAGCATCAGGACGGCGAGCACGAGCCCGACGACGAACAGCCACAGCGCCTTGAGCCGGGTGCGCACCGGTCCACGCACGTCGCGCTGGTCGTAGGCGATGACGATCGTGTTCATGAACGTCGCCGTCGCCGACGACCCGGCCCACAGCGACAGCAGGAAGCCGACGCTGACCAGCTCGAGCCGCCCGGAGCCGAGGATGTCGTCCAGCGTCGGGGCCACCAGCGAGTCGACGACGTCCGAGGTCACCACCCGGGACGAGACGCTGAGGAGCCGTGACTCGATCTCGGCGACCGAGCTGTCGCCGAGGAAGCCGGCCAGGTAGCCCAGCGAGCCCAGCAGCCCGATCAGCAGCGGCGGGACGGAGAGGATCTGCCAGAACGCGGCCTCGGCCGACAACCCCAGGATGCGGTCCCGCCACGCCTTGGCCAGTGCGGCGCCGAGCACCTGCAGCGGCACACGCAGCGGTGCCGGCCAGGGGGCGAGCAGGCCGCGCTCCGGGTGGTCGACGGAGGAGCGTTCGTCCGGAACCGGAGCCCCGGCGGTCGGCGGTGCGTCGACTCCGGAGTCGCCGTCCCCGGGGTCGCCGGCGCGTGCCGGGTACCCGCTGGGCGCGACGGTGCTCACCGGCCCAGTGTGCACGGCACGGGGGCAGGGAGCCGGTGAGCCGTGCCGCTCGTCCGCCCGCGGATCGCCCGGTCAGGGACCGGTCGGTCAGTCGCCCGGCGACGGCGAGGCAGGGGAGCCGGACGGCGACGCGTCGTCCGCGGACTTCTTCGGCACGCAGCGGACGACGTCCTCGGCCATGTAGCTGGTGTGGAAGTTCTCGCGCTTGACCTCCGAGCCCGACTGCAGGTCCTTGAACACCCGGGTGACGGTGATGTCGAAGCCCTGGACGCCGGACTGCGGGATGCAGTCACCGTCGTCGGGCTTCTCCAGCTCGCCCGGCTGGCGGTAGTTGGTGCGCGCGCCGCTGATCGACTCGATCTCGTAGCGCTTCGTGCCGTAGAAGGTCACCGTGATCGACCCCGGCTGCCAGTTCGTGTCGACGAGGACGCCGGTGTCGCTGTCGTTCTTCCACTGCAGGTCGATGGCGCCCTCGTAGACCGTCGCCTCGCGACCGGCCGGATAACGGCTGATGTAGAAGCTGTGCGGCTTGTGGTAGACGTCCTCGAGCCCGGCGAAGAAGACCGCGTTGAACATGGTCGTGGCGAACTGGCTGATGCCGCCACCGACCGCCGTCGACAGCTCGCCGCCGCTGATCACGTTGGCCTCGACGTAGCCCTGCGCCGTGCCGCGCGGCCCGGTGAAGGTGTTGAGGCTGAACGTCTCGCCGGGCATGACCAGCGCGCCGTCGACCTCCTCGGCGACCACGCGGATGTTCGTGCCGCTGTTGGGGTTGCTGAAGTTGGTCGTGAAGCTGCTGATCTCCTCGCGGATGCCCAGCTCCTTGGCCTCCTCGGTCGTGAGGTCGGCGGGTACGGGGCCCAGCTCGGCGGTCACCGAGCGGGGCGCCGGGTCGGCGAGCACGGGCAGCAGCTGGTCGGCGAGCTTCTGCGGGTCGACGCCCGTGCCGTCGACGGACGGCACGATCTCGACCTTCCCCCCGGAGACCCTGAAGTCCGCGTCGCGGGCGGGCTTGCCGAAGGCCGACAGCCGGTCGTCGAGGGCGCTCTTGAGCGCCGCCGGGTCGACGTCGACGGCGAGCTCGCCGTCCTCCTGCGGTGAGAAGCGGAGGGACGCGCCGATCGCCGCGACCGGCACCTCGGCGGACGTGCCGCCGTCGGCGCTGACCACCTCGATCGGCGCGGCCAGGGCGGGCGTGACGATCTCGTCGAGCACCCGCTGCGCCTCGTCCACCTCGACCGACACCGGGTCGACCTCGACGGGCAGCTCGATCGGCGTGGCGGGGTCCGCGCCGGACGCGAGGGCGGTGGCGATCGCCTCGGCGGCGCCCTCCCGGTCCAGGGCGCGGCCGTCGGTCGGCTCGACGACGGACGGCGTCGTGCCGTCGATGGCGACGGTCGCGTCGGCCGGTGCCTGGTCCACCTGCCCGGCAACCCGCTCGATCTGGGCGTCGAGCGCGGCGTCGTCGGTGGCGATGACCGGGTCGACCTGCCGCTCGGAGAAGAGGCTGGTCAGCCGGGTCCACGGGTTGAACGGCTGGGCCGCGGCGAGGTCGACCGTGCCGTCGACGTCCAGGCTCAGCCCGGACTCGGCGGGGGCGAACGGCAGCTCGACGTCGGCGGCGACGAGCGTGTGCTCGGCGTCGAACGTCGGGGTCAGCTCCCGCTCGAGGGTGTCGGCGGCGGCCGACGGCGTCAGGCCGCCGACCTCGACGCCGGCGACCACGGTGTTGCGGGGCACCTCGCCCCGCGAGAGCAGCAGGTCGACGCCGTAGACGACGGCGAGCAGCAGGAGCAGGCCGACCGGGACCGCGAGTGCCGGACGGCGCCACCACGGGCGGCGGGGACCGGACGGCGGGCCGTCCGGCAGGTCGGGACCCCCCGGGCCACCGGGGCCGCCGGGGACGCCGCCCTCCTCCTGGTGCAACACCCGCGTCCCGGAGTCCGGGACAGCGGGCGCGGGGTCGTCGTGCGCCGAGGCGGGGACCGCGCCGTGCGGGACGACGACGGTGTCCTCCGCCGAGGCGGACGGTGCCGCAGCCGCCGGCTCCTCGGGCTGGTCGGGGGCGCCCTCCAGCCACTCGCGGCCCACCGGCCGGGTGTCGTCGACCTCCGGCTCGGGAGCGCGGCCGTCCGCGGCAGGAGCCGGGCCGTCACTGGCCGGAGCGGGGCTGTCGCTGGCGGGAGCCGGAGCGCCGGCCGGGGGCGCGGTCGGCGCGGGGCGGCCGCCGACGGGCGGACGCCCGCCCGGGCCGTCGGCGGGCATCCGGACGGTCTCGTCGGGCAGCGTCTCGTCGGGCGCAGGGGGGCGCTGGGTCATGCGAAGTCCTCGGCCATCCGGCGTGGTCGGGTCGCCGTCGACCGGGAGGCCCCCGGAGACGACGGTGCCGCCGGCCTCGGCCCGCAGAGCGGGCTCCGGACACGGCGGCGTCGTCGGGTGTTGCAATGCATCGAGGCGCCACGATAGCGCCTGGATCAGGTGGCGAGCTTCGCCTCGCCGTCGGTGTCGATGATGTCGACGGCGATGTCGCGCAGCTTGCCGTCGTACTCACGGGCGTGGTGACCGCAGAACACCAGGTCACTGCCGTTGGCGAGCACGACACGAACCTTCGCCAGCGCACCGCAACGGTCGCAGTGGAAGGGCACGACCAGGTCGTCGGCGGCGGGGGTCGTCGTCAGCGTCGGGGTCATCTCGGTCATCACTCGCTCTCTACCGCACGGACCCGCGGCTGCGGATCTGCCTCCTGCACAGCGTCAGGATGGCCCCTCGGATTCCCGATCCGGTCTCTGTGACCCAGGACTCGCCGAGGGCGGTTCGTCCGGGGCTGGAGGGACTGGAGTGGAGCGGGTCGCAGGGGACGTCACTGGTGTCGTGCCGGTCGGGATCGGATGGTGTGGGTCGTGCTCGTTCTTCGTTCGCCGGCCACCGGCCGGATGTGGGTCCGCTGCTCTTTTCTGACCTCACCCACGCTACGCCGTCTACCCGAGGGCGCACGGCGCGAACCGACGGGGTCGCGCTTGCGGGTGAGATCGCAACCGAGCTGTGACCCGTAAGGGCGACAGGTGACGGTCTGGAGCGGCCCGGGAGGGGGGCCCTGATCAGTCGAGGTAGTCGCGCAGGACCTGGGAGCGGCTCGGGTGGCGCAGCTTGGACATCGTCTTCGACTCGATCTGGCGGATCCGCTCGCGGGTCACGCCGTAGACCTGGCCGATCTCGTCGAGTGTGCGCGGCTGGCCGTCGGTGAGGCCGAACCGCAGCCGGACGACGCCGGCCTCCCGCTCCGAGAGGGTCTGCAGCACGCTGGTCAGCTGGTCCTGCATCAGCGTGAAGCTGACCGCGTCGACCGCGACGACGGCCTCGGAGTCCTCGATGAAGTCGCCGAGCTGGCTGTCACCCTCGTCGCCGATGGTCTGGTCGAGGCTGATCGGCTCCCGGGCGTACTGCTGGATCTCCAGCACCTTGTCCGGGGTGATGTCCATCTCCTTGGCCAGCTCCTCGGGCGTGGGCTCGCGGCCCAGGTCCTGGAGCAGCTCGCGCTGTATGCGGCCGAGCTTGTTGATGACCTCGACCATGTGCACCGGGATGCGGATGGTGCGGGCCTGGTCGGCCATGGCGCGGGTGATGGCCTGCCGGATCCACCAGGTGGCGTACGTGGAGAACTTGTAGCCCTTGGTGTAGTCGAACTTCTCGACCGCGCGGATCAGACCGAGGTTGCCCTCCTGGATCAGGTCCAGGAACGCCATGCCGCGGCCGGTGTAGCGCTTGGCCAGGGAGACGACGAGGCGCAGGTTGGCCTCGAGCAGGTGGTTCTTGGCGCGCTCGCCGTCGCGGACGATCCAGTTGAGGTCGCGGCGCATCTGCGGGGAGAGCTTGGTGCCCTCCTCCTCGACCTGGCGCAGCCGCTCGGAGGCGTAGAGACCGGCCTCGATCCGCTTGGCGAGGTCGACCTCCTCCTCGGCGTTGAGCAGGGCGACCTTGCCGATCTGCTTGAGGTAGGCGCGGACGGAGTCGGCCGACGCGGTGAGCTCGGCGTCCTTGCGCGCCTGGCGCAGCGCCTCGGACTCCTCCTCGTCGTCCCACTCGAATTCGCCGCCCTCGGTGGTGGTCTCCTCCTCGGCGGCCGTGGCCTCGACCTCGGCGCCGTCCGGGCCGGCGACGACGGTCTCGTCGATCTTGAGGCCCTCGGGAGCCGGACCGGCGACCGCGACGGGAGCGTCGCCCGTGGCGACGGCGGTCAGCACGGCGCCCTCACCGGTGCCCGGCGTGGCGCGCTTGCCGGCAGCCTTCGCGGCCGCCGGAGCGGCCTTCTTGCGCGCGGGGGCCTTCGCAGGCTTCGCGGGGGCGGACGTCCCGGCCTCGACCGGAGGAACGGTGGCGCTGGCCCGGGGGGTGGTGCTACCGGCGGCGATCGCCCGGCCTCGCGAGGAGGTGCTCGCGGAGGCTGCTTCCGGTGCTGGCTGGTCGGGCACTCAGGTTCCTTCCCGTACTGGGGATCGTTCCCCGGGGGGCCGAGTGGCTCCCGGGCAGCGGCTCCGCTCGTCGTCCTCCGAGGTGCGGGAACCCCCGTCGTCCGGGCGCGGCGACTGGCCGACAGGCGAGCGTGGGATTCCCTCCCGGCTGGAGGGCGACGGGCTGGGCACAGCCATTGTAACGACGTGACGGCGCGAATCCAGCAGTTCCACGGCGGGGCTCTCGCCCGGACGGGGCGCTCGGCCCTCGATCAGGGCGTGAGGCGCTCGTGCGCGGCCAGGGCGGCGCCCACGATGCCGGCGTCGTTGCGCAGCTGCGCGGCGACCACCGGGGTGCGGGTGGTCAGGAGCGGCACCCACCGGTCGGCCTTCTTGCTCACGCCGCCTCCGACGATGATCAGGTCGGGCCAGACGCTGCGCTCCAGCACGTCGAGGAAGCGGTCGACGCGCTTGGCCCAGTCGGGGTACTTCAGGTCCTCGCGCTCGCGCGCGGCAGCCGACGCCCGCTTCTCGCCGTCCTCCCCGTCGACCTCGATGTGGCCGAACTCCGTGTTGGGCACCAGGTGCCCGTCGACGAACAGCGCGCTGCCGATCCCGGTGCCGAAGGTGAGCAGCAGGACCACGCCGTCCTTGTCCCGACCGGCGCCGTAGCGCATCTCGGCCAGCCCGGCGGCGTCGGCGTCGTTGAGCGTCTGCACCGGGCCGCCGGGCAGCAGTCGCTCGAGGTCGACGTCGATGTCGGTGCCGATCCAGCTCTTGTCGACGTTGGCGGCGGTGTGCGCGACGCCCTTCTTCATGACGCCGGGGAAGGTCACGCCCACCTCCTTCTCCCAGCCGAACTGGCCGACGAGGTCGGCGACCACCGCGTAGACGGCGTCGGGAGTGGAGGGCTGCGGCGTGTCGATCCGCACGCGCTCGCCGAGCAGTTGGCCTTCGGCCAGGTCGACCGTGCAGCCCTTGATGCCGCTGCCGCCGATGTCCACCCCGAAGCTCTGCATGCGGGTCAGGCTAGTGATCAGTCCCACACGGGGGGCAGGGCAGTCGCCCGCTGGTGCGGCAGGATCCTGCCGTGAGCACTCCGCCGGAGCCCTCAGCGCTGCTCCAGCTCGCCGTCGACACCGCCCGCGAGGCCGCCGGGCTGGTGGCGGCGGGCCGCGCGTCGGCCTCGGACCGGGTCGACGTGAAGTCCAGCCCGGTGGACGTCGTGACGGCCGTCGACACCGCCAGCGAGGAGCTGATCGTCGGCCGGTTGCTCGCCGCGCGACCCGACGACGGGGTGCTGGGGGAGGAGGGCGCCGCCCGCACCGGCACCAGCGGCGTCCGGTGGGTGGTCGACCCGATCGACGGCACGGTCAACTTCCTCTACGGCGTGCCCTACTACGCGGTGTCGATCGCCGCCGAGGTCGACGGCACGGTCGTCGCCGGGGCGGTCCTCAACGTGGGCTCCGGCGAGCTGTTCACCGCCACGGCCGGCGGCGGGGCGTTCCTCCAGGTCCCCGGCGAGGACGAGGTCCGGCTGTCGGGCAGCGCGCCCGCGTCGCTGGAGCAGACGCTGGTCGCCACCGGCTTCGGCTACCGGGTGGAGCAGCGCCGCGCGCAGGGCGCAGTGGTCGCCGACCTGCTGCCGCACGTGCGCGACATCCGCCGCCTCGGCAGCTCCGCGCTGGACCTCTGCGCGGTCGCCGCCGGCCGGGTGGACGCCTACTACGAGCTGGGCCTCAACCCGTGGGACCACGCGGCCGGCGCGCTCGTCGCCGCCGAGGCAGGGCTCGTGGTCACCGGTCTGGGCGGCCGGCCGTTCGCCGACCCGATGGCGGTGGCGGTGGCGCCGTCGGTGTCCGCCGCCTTCCTCGACCTGCTGGCCGAGCTGCACGCCCGCTGAGTGAGGACCCTCCTGCCGCTCGCACGCTCGGCGGGCCCCTGCAGGAGGGCCGTATCAGCAGCCGAGGGCGGCCTCGGTCGGCTGGGCGGCCAGCGCCTGCTCGATCGACTCGGGCGAGGCGAGGCGACCCCACTCGGGTCCGATGACCAGGTCGACGGTCGCGTTGGCGCGGGTGTCCTGGTAGAGCTCGAGGCCCGATTGCTGCAGGGAGAGGAAGCGCGCCGCGTCCCGGCCGAGGGCGCCGTAGCGGACCTCTCCGGTCCCGGTGACGTCACGGCTGGTGCCGTCGTTGCCCACCTCGGAGACGACGAAGCCGCGCTCCTTCAGGGCGTCGGCCACCCGGCCGGCGCGGCCGGCGAGGTCGGAGGCGTTGAGCACCCGGACCGTCACGGTGGCCGGGTCGAGCGAGGGGATGGCGGCGGCGGCCGAGCTGCACGCGGCCGCGGCGTCCTCCTGGCGCTCGGCGTCCGTGCGGAGCACGTTCCACCACACGCCGAGGGCGGCCAGCGCCAGCACGAGCAGGAAGATCAGGGGTGGGATCGGCCGCCGTCCGCTCCGGGCACGGACCGGAGGACGCTCGGGGCGCTGCTGCGTCTCGGTCATGGCTCCTCGGCACGTCCAGGCGGTCGATCGCGAGTCTAGGTGCGTTCCGCCGTGCTAGATCGCACCGTCGTCGAGAGCGGCGCGTCCGAGGTCGACGCAGGGATCGATGCGGTCGGCGAAGCCGGAGGCGTCCTTGCCGGCCATCGCCCCGGCCGCCGACCGGGCCACGATGCCGGCGACGATGGCGGCGAACTTGAAGAACGCGAAGGCCACGTACCAGGGCAGGAAGGTCAGGTCGGTGCCGGTGCGTGCCGCGTACCGCTCGGCCACCTCGCGGCGGGCCGGGAAGCCGGGCAGCGTCGTCACCGGGCTGAGCATCGACGCCCGCTCCTCGCCGGCCTCCGGCCAGTAGACGAACATCAGGCCCAGGTCGGTGAGCGGGATCGCCCAGGGTCGACATCTCCCAGTCCAGGACGGCGCGCACGCGACCCGGCTCGGCCGGGTCGAGCAGGCAGTTGTCCAGCCGGTAGTCGCCGTGCAGCACGCTCGTCCGCCGGGTCTCCGGAACGGTCTCGGCGAGCCGCGCCGCCAGGGCGTCCAGCCCTGGGCGGTCGCGATCGCGGGTCGCCTCCCACTGCATCGTCCAGCGCCGCACCTGGCGGGCGAGGAAGCCCTCCGGTCGGCCGAACCCCGCCAACCCGGCGGCGGCGGGGTCGACCGCGTGCAGGTCGGCGAGCACGTCGACCAGGCCGTCGGCGATCGCCCGGCGCTGCCGCGGCTCGTCCGCGTAGCCCGGCGGCAGGTCCCGGGTGACGTGCAGCCCGACCACCCGTTCCATGACGTAGAACGGCGCTCCCAGGACGGCGGGGTCCGTGCAGAGGTGCAGCGTGCGGGGCACCGGGACGGCGGTCGGCGCGAGGGCGGAGATCACCCGGTGCTCGCGCGCCATGTCGTGCGCGGTGGCCAGCACGGCGCCGGTGGGCGGACGGCGCAGGATCACCGCCTCGTCATCCGGGGCGCCCTGCGGCGTCACCACGTACGTGAGATTCGACATGCCCGCGGTGATCAGCTCCACGGACGGCGTCCGCCACTTCTCGTCCCCCAGCGTCGCGGCGAGGTACGGCCCGACGACGGCTGGATCAGCACCTACGGGGGACGGCACCGCGGCAGGGTAACCTCTGGCGCTCCGCGGCCCGCCTGCCCGGAAAGAGGCCGCCGACCGCGGCCGAGGACGACTGTTCGGAAGTCGGGCACAAAACCGGTCCGGTCCGCGTTGGCGGGCTGCCGGTCTCCGCATCGGGCACCGTCCTCGGACGGTCCGGTGCTCAGGCCGGCGGTGACCCTCGGGTCATCGTGCCGGGCGCTCGACCGCACCCCTCCCGGGTGCGAGCGGGCGGAGCGACACAGCACGGCGACACGTGCGGGGGGAGAGCCCCCCGCGAACGACCCCGGAGGAGGGGCACACCCCATGGCCACCGACTACGACGCCCCGCGGCGCAACGAGGCCGACGAGCTCGGCGAGGACTCGCTGGAGGAGCTCAAGGCGCGCCGCGCCGAGGCGCAGTCCGCGTCGGTCGACGTCGACGAGACCGACTTCAACGAGAGCCTCGAGCTTCCCGGCGCCGACCTGTCGAACGAGGAGCTGACCGTTCGCGTCCTGCCCAAGCAGGAGGACGAGTTCACCTGTTCGCGGTGCTTCCTCGTGCAGCACCGCAGCCGGCTCGCCGCCACCCGCGGCGACCAGTTGTACTGCCGGGACTGCGCCGCCTGAGAAAACGGACCCGGGACGGGCTGACTGGAGGAGCTCTGATGACGGAGTACCACCGGCTGGGCGCGGCGCGGGACGTCCCGCCGCCGCGCCCGGTGACGACGGCGGACGTCGAGGAGACCGGTCTGGGCCGAGCGGCCCGGGCCGTCGCCGACGCGGTCGCCGGGCTCGTCGGCAACCGCACCGAGGCCGGCGCCGAGCGTCCGGCCGGCGGTGCGTCCGCGGCCACCGGCCTGCGCGACGTCGTCGGTGCGGTGGCCGGCGCGGTGGGCGCGGCGTTCCGCCGGGAGGACAACGCCTCGGCGCGTCCCGGCTCCGCTGCGGCCGACGGAGACCGCGCCCCGACGGCGATGCTCGGCGACCTGCTGGCCGCCGCCGCGCCGCGGCTGCCGATCCGCGACGCGGACCGGCTCCGCCGCGCCTACGCCGGTGCGACGGACGAGGAGATCGCCGACGCCCTCGTCGTCCGCGCGGCGAAGCTGACCACCGGCGTCGGCGCGGCAGTGGGCGGCCTGGCGGCCGCCCACTGGATGGCGCCGCCGAGCCTGCTCGCGGTGCCGCTCGAGCTCGGCGCCGAGACCGTGCTCGTCGCGGCGGTCGAGCTCGTGCTCGTCGGCGAGTTGCACGAGCTGTACGGGCGCCGTCCGCCGGGTGACGCGCGCCAGCGGGCGGATGCCTACCTCGCCAGCTGGTCGGCCCGACGTTCGGCCGACCGCACCGGCGCCGCCGGTCTCGGCTCGCTGGGGGCGGTCGGACTGAGGGAGGTCCGTCGGCGGCTCACCCGTCGGCTGGCCGGCGCCGTCCCGTCTGCGGCCCCGTTCCTGCTGGGCGCCGCGCTCGGCGGGCGGGGCAACCGCAAGGCCACCGAGACCCTCGCCCGGCGGCTGCGGGACGACCTGGACGGCCCCCGGCCGCCGGCAGGTCCCGCACCGTCGGCCTGAGCCCGGCGGGCTGCGCACGAGCGTCCGCACTCGCCGTTAGGGTCGCCGTCGTGCCCTTCCCGCCCGAAATCGACGTGCCCGTCCGGCTCAGTACGCCGGACGCCGAGTCCCCCCGCTACGCGCTGCCCGGCGACGCCGGAGCCGACCTGTCCGTCACCGAGGACGTCGAGCTCGCGCCGTTCCAGCGGGCGCTCGTCGGCACGGGGGTGGCGGTGGCGATCCCCGAGGGGTACGCCGGGTTCGTGCATCCGCGTTCCGGCCTCGCCCACCGGGCCGGCCTCAGCCTCGTCAACGCGCCCGGGACCATCGACGCCGGCTACCGGGGCGAGATCAAGGTCAACCTGATCAACCTCGACCCCACGACGCCGCTGACGCTGCGGCGCGGGGACCGGGTGGCGCAGCTGGTCGTGCAGCCGGTCGTCCGCGCGCGGTTCGTGCCGGTCGCCGAGCTCCCCGGCAGCGAGCGCGGCGAGGGCGGTCACGGGTCGACCGGGCACGGCGCCGCCGTCGCGGCGGGGGAGAGGGCCTGACATGCCGTTCGGACGACGTCGCAACCGGATCGACCGCAGCCTGCGCGAGCGGGGCGTCCCGCCGGAGCCCCAGCACAAGGACCGCGAGGTCATCGAGACCAGCGGGCCGTGGGACGTGTCCGACGCCCCGGACGACGGCGTGACGCGGGTCGACCTCGGCGCACTCCGGCTGCCCGCCCGCCCGGGCACCGAACTGCGCGTCGACCTCAACCAGCAGCAGAAGGTCGTCGGCGCCACCCTGCGCTCCGGCGACTCGCTGCTGCAGGTCTCGGCCTTCGCCGCGCCGCGCGCCGGAGGCATCTGGGACGAGGTCCGCGCCGACCTCGCCCGCAACGCCTCGGGACAGGGTGCCTCGCTGAAGGAGGTCGAGGGCCCGTTCGGCACCGAGCTCGCCGGCACGGTGGTGGCCGCGCCGCCGCCGCGGCCGGAGGAGCCCGCGCCCAAGCCGGTGCGCCGCCCCGCCCGGTTCCTCGGCGTCGACGGGCCGCGGTGGTTCCTGCGCGCGCATGATCACCGGCTCCGCCGCCTCCGACCCCGAGGCCGCGGCCGTTCTCGAGGACGTGTTCCGCGACATCGTCGTCGTCCGCGGGCACGAGCCGATGCCCGTGCGCGAGCAGTTGCCGCTCGACGCTGCCGCCGCAGGCGGCGGCCCAGATCGCCCAGCAGCAGGCCGCCCGCCAGGCCGCGCAGGAGCGGGCCGCGCAGCGACCTGCCCCCGAGCCCCCCGCCGAGGGCGCCTGACCGGGGTGCTCGGCCGCCTCCGTCGCCGCCTCGGGCGTCGTTCCGCGTGGCGGCCGGACGTCGTGCACCGCTACGGGCCGCACCCCGACCAGTTCCTCGAGGTGGCGCTGCCCGACGCGCCGGCCGGGCCCGCCCCGGTGGCCGTCGTGCTGCACGGCGGCTTCTGGCGCGCCGCGTACGGCATCGAGCTGGCCCGGCCCCTCGCCGCCGACCTCGTCGCGGCGGGGTGGGCCGCGGTGGCGGTGGAGTACCGGCGGGGAGGTGCCGGCGGAGGCTGGCCGGCGACGCTCGACGACGTCGCCTCGGCGCTCGATGCGCTGCCCGACCTGCCGATCGCCGGCCGGCTCGACCTCTCGGGCGTGACGGTGATCGGTCACTCGGCCGGCGGGCACCTCGCCGCCTGGGCCGCGGGGCGCGGCCGGCTGCCGGCGGGCGCTCCCGGCGCGTCGCCGCGCGTCCGGGTCGGGACGGCGGTCCTGCAGGCGGGCGTCCTGGACCTGGTCGACGCCGACCGCGAGCAGCTGGGGAGCGGCGCGGTGCGGGCGTTCCTGGGCGGCCCGGCCGAGGACCTGCCGGAGCGGCTGGCCGTGGCCGACCCGGTGCGGCTGCTGCCGACCGGCGCCCGGGTGCTGTGCGTGCACGGGGAGCACGACGACGTCGTCCCGGTGCGGCAGAGCGAGCGCTACGCGGCCGCAGCCCGGGCGGCCGGTGACGCGGTGGATGTCCGGGTCGTGCCGGGGGACCACATGGTGCTGATCGACCCCGGGGGACGACCGTGGCACGTGGTGCGCGACTGGCTGGTGCCGCCGCACTCTGAGCGGCGCGCGGGCATACCCTGGGGACCGTGACCGAAACCAGCACCCGCGGATGGCTCGCGCGGACGCTGCAGCGCCTCACCGCCGACGACCAGGCCATCGACGCGCAGGAGCTGCGCGCCGACTCGGTCAGCGCCGGCTGCGAGCCGCTGAGCGACTGCCGCCGGGGCAAGGTGGTGACCGTGACCGGCCGGCTCAAGTCGGTGGTCTACACGCCGCGGGAGACCCTGCCGACCCTCGAGGCGCAGCTGTTCGACGGCTCGGGCTCGGTCACTCTCGTCTGGCTCGGCCGGCGGCGCATCCCCGGCATCGAGCCCGGGCGCACCCTGACCGCGCGCGGCCGCTTCGCCGACACCGAGGGCAAGCGCGTCATCTACAACCCCTGGTACGAGCTGGGCGCCGGGTGAGCCCTCCGGGGCCACCCGCACGACACCTGCCGACCGACCCCGAGGGGGAGCCGCCGGTGACCGCAGCGCAGGATCCCGCCGGGCGACCGGCCGAGGACGAACCCGTGTCCGCGCCGCTCTTCGACCGCCATCTGGTGCTCGACCAGCTGGGTGGCTGGCGCGGCATGGTCGACGCGACCCTGCCGACGATCGCCTTCGTGGTCGGCAACTCCCTCGGGGGGCTCGTCCCGGGCATCTGGGCGGCCGGGGTCGCCGCCCTCCTCGTGTTCCTGCTGCGGCTGGTCCGGCGGGAGAGCATCCAGCAGGCGGTGAGCGGCCTGTTCGCCGTCGCGGTCGCCGTGGCGATCGCGTACTACACCGGGCAGGCGCGCGACTTCTTCGTGTTCGGGATCGTGCGCAACGCCGCCATCGCCCTGGCGCTGTTCGGGTCGATCGCGCTGCGCCGTCCGCTCGTCGGGTACGCGGCGGAGTTCCTCGCCCCGAGCCATCTGGGCGCGATGGCGTCGCACTCGCTGCCGGGGATGCGCAAGCGCATCGACCGCGTCGACGCGGCGCTGCACCACCGCCCCGCGACCGATCCGGTCACCCAGCGGCGTCCCGCGGATCCCGAGCCCGAGCACCACTGGCGGGACGACCCGCGGATGCTCCGGGCCTACACCTGGCTGACGGTCCTCTGGGGTGCCACGTTCGCGCTGCGCGTCGTCGTCCAGGCGCCGCTGTACCGGGAGAACGAGGTCGAGTGGCTGGGCACCGTCTCGCTGGTCCTCGGCCTTCCGCTGACCGGCCTCGCGCTGGCGATCACCCTCTGGGTGGTCGCCCGGCTGCACCGCCACCGCTCCGAGCCCGGCGACCCGGACGGCGAGCCCGGCCCGGGGCCCGGCATCGCCGCGGACGGCGAGCGCCCCGCCGCTTAGACGTGCCCGTGGGGGCCGAGCACCCGCTGCAGCTGGTCCTCGACCTCGGCGTGCGCCACGAACAGCAGCTCGTCGCCGGCCTCGAGCGGCTCGTCGGGGGTCGGCGTGATCACCCGTTCGCCGCGCAGGACGGCGGTCAGCACGGTCTCCCGCGGCAGCGGCACGTCGCGCAGCGGCTTGCCGACCCACGGGGTGTCCTCGGCGAGGGTGATCTCGACGAGGTTGGCCGCACCCTTGCGGAAGCTCATGAGCCGGACGACGTCGCCGACGGTGACCGCCTCCTCGACGAGCGCGGCCATCACGCGGGGGGTCGAGACGGCGACGTCGACGCCCCACGCCTCGGTGTAGAGCCACTCGTTGCGGGGCTCCTTCACGCGGGCGACCACGCGGTTGACCGCGAACTCGGTCTTGGCCAGCAGCGACACGACGAGGTTCGCCTTGTCGTCCCCGGTCGCGGCGATCACGACGTCGCAGGTGGCGAGTTGCGCCTCCTCCAGCGAGGCGAGCTCGCAGGCGTCGGCCTGCACCCACTCCGCGCCCGGTACCGACCGGGTGCGTACCTTGCGGGCGTCCTTCTCGATGAGCATCACGGCGTGCCCGTTGTGCAGCAGCTCGCCGGCGATCGAGCGACCGACGGCGCCGGCTCCGACGATGGCGACGCGCATCAGGACTCGCCTCCCGTGTAGCCCTGGGCGATGACCTTGTGGACGACGGGGGCGACCTCGTCGGTGGCGGCGACGATCAGGTGGTCGCCGTCCTGCAGCACGGTCGACGGCGTGGGCAGCTGGGCCTCGCCGAACCGCACCAGCCAGGCGGCGCGGGCGCCGGTGGCCGCCTCGAACTTGGCGAGCTTGTGCCCGATCCAGCCCTCGGTGACGGTCACCCGCATGAGCAGCACCTGACCGGTCGGCTCCCGCCACATCTCGCTGACCTTCTCCGACAACAACTCGCGCAGGAGCCGGTTCACCGTCCAGGGCACGGTCGCGACGCTCGGGATGCCCATGCGCTCGTAGACCTCGGCACGCTTGGAGTCGTAGATGCGGGCCACGACGTGCTGGACTCCGAACGTCTCGCGGGCCACCCGGGCGCTGATGATGTTGGAGTTGTCGCCGCTGCTCACCGCGGCGAACGCGCCGGCCGACTCGATGCCGGCGTCCAGCAGGGTCTGGCGGTCGAAGCCGAGGCCGGTGATCTGGCGGCCGTTGAACTCCGGGCCCAGCCGGCGGAACGCCTCCGGGTCCTGGTCGATCACCGCGACGCTGTGGCCGACCTCCTCCAGCCGTCGCGCGATGGCCGAGCCGACGCGGCCACAGCCCATGACGACGACGTGCACCTGTCTGCTCCCGCGGGTCGTGGGTCGCCGGCGCCGTCCGCCCCCGCGTACCCCGGCGCGAAGCTACACCCGGGACGGCAGGACGACCCCGCCCCTCCGGGGGGTGCGGCGGGGTGACGCACGGCACGCCGACCGGAGCCGCCGCCCCTCCCCGTCCGCTCCGTACCATCGCCAGCCGTGCCCACGATGTCCGATCTCGGACAACTCCCCAAGCGGCTGATCCT
This sequence comes from uncultured Actinomycetota bacterium, assembly GCA_963777095.1. Lineage (GTDB taxonomy): Bacteria > Actinomycetota > Actinomycetes > Mycobacteriales > Geodermatophilaceae > CAVZOY01. The sequence continues at coordinate 113,205 of CAVZOY010000002.1, read as the reverse complement.
CGGGCGCGCCGTCCGCAGTGACCGGCTCGGCGAGTCGCTGCTGCCCAAGCGGCTGGCGCTGCCCATCTTCGCCAGCGACCCGCTCTCCTCGGTGGCCTACGCCACCCAGGAGGTGCTCATCGTGCTGACGCTCGCCGGCACCGCCTTCTACTTCCTGGCGCCGTGGCTGGCGGTCGGCGTCGTCCTGTTGCTCGGCACCGTGGTGCTGTCCTACCGGCAGGTGGTCCGCGCCTACCCCTCCGGCGGCGGCGACTACGAGGTGGCCGCCAAGAACCACGGCCAGTTCGCCGCGCTCACCGTGGCCAGCGCGCTGCTGGTCGACTACGTGCTGACGGTCGCCGTCTCGGTGTCGGCCGGCACCGACAACATCATCTCGGCCTTCCCGGCCCTCGACGAGTACCGCGTCGCGATCGCGGTCGGGCTGGTGGCGCTGCTCGCGGCGATCAACCTGCGCGGGGTGCGCGAGTCGGGCCGGACGTTCGCGGTGCCGACCTACCTGTTCATCAGCGGCGTCCTCGTCATGGTGGTCACCGGTCTCGTCCGCCACTTCGTCGCCGACGAGGGTCTGGTCGCGCAGAGCTCGGGCTGGTCCGTCACACCCGAGGCCGGGTACGACAGTCTCACCGGCCTCGCGCTGCTGCTCTTCGTGCTCCGCGCCTTCGCGTCGGGCTGCACCGCGCTGACCGGGGTGGAGGCGATCGCCAACGGCGTGCCGGCGTTCCGCCCGCCGAAGAGCCGCAACGCCGCGACGACGCTGGCGCTGATGGGCGGCATCGCGGCCACGATGTTCGCCGGCGTCACGGCACTGGCGCTGCTCGCCGAGGTCAAGTACGTCGAGCCGCAGCACGCCTGCGACCTCGTCGGCTTCACCGCCTGCGAGACGGAGCCGCAGCGCACGGTCATCGCGCAGCTGGCCGCGGCCGTGTTCGGGGGCTACCAGTCGATCGGCTTCTTCTTCATCCAGGCGGCCACCGCCCTCGTCCTGGTCCTCGCCGCCAACACCGCCTTCAACGGTTTCCCGCTGCTGGGCTCGGTGCTCGCACAGGACCGCTTCATGCCGCACCAGTTGCGCACCCGCGGCGACAAGCTCGTCTACAGCAACGGCATCCTGCTGCTCGGCGGGTTCGCGGCGCTGCTGATCTTCGCGTTCCAGGCCGACGTCAACCGGCTGATCCAGATGTACATCCTCGGGGTCTTCACGAGCTTCTCGATCGGCCAGTGGGGCATGGTGCGGCACTGGAACAGGGAGCTGGCGACCCAGCAGGACCCCGCGGAGCGACGGCGGATGCGGCGTTCCCAGATCATCAACACCGTCGGGGGCTCGCTGACCAGCGTCGTCCTGGTGATCATCCTGATCACCAAGTTCACCCACGGCGCGTGGCTGGTCGTGCTGGTCATGCCGGTGCTGTTCCTGCTGATGCGGGCGATCCACCGGCACTACAGCAACGTCTCCGAGCAGCTCATCCCCGACACCGACGCCCGGATGCTGCCCAGCAAGGTGCACGCCATCGTGCTGGTCTCCAAGGTGCACAAGCCGACGCTGCGGGCGCTCGCCTTCGCCCGCGCCACCCGGCCCGACGTCCTGACCGCCCTGACCGTCAACGTCGACGACGCGGAGACCCGTGCGCTGCAGAGCGACTGGCAGCGCTACGACCTGCCGATCCCGCTGACCGTGATCGAGTCGCCCTACCGGGAGATCACCCGGCCGGTCGTCGACTACGTCAAGGCCATCCGGCGGGACAGCCCGCGCGAGATCGTCGTCGTCTTCGTGCCGCAGTACGTGGTCGGGCACTGGTGGGAGAACGTGCTGCACAACCAGAGCGCGCTGCGGCTGCGCGCGCGGCTGCAGTTCCAGCCCGGCGTCATGATCACTTCGGTGCCCTGGCAGCTGGAGAGCTCGCTGGGCCGCGAGGAGGCCGGCCGGCGCGGCATCGCCACGGGCCCGGGCGACCTGCGCCGCGGACTGGCCGAGGAGACCGAGCCGACCCCGTATGGCTGACCGCCGGTCCCGGCCCCGTTCAGGGCGCAGCCCCGCCGAGCGGCCCGATCGGGGCGGCGGCTGGGTCGGGCGACGAGTTCGAGGTGACCGTCGGGGCGGTGGCGCACGGCGGGCACTGCGTCGCACGGCACGAGGGCCGGGTGGTGTTCGTCCGCCACTCGCTGCCCGGCGAGCGGGTGACCGTGCGGGTGACCGAGGACCGGCACCCCGGCTTCTGCCGGGCCGACGCCGTCGAGGTGCTCGAGGCCGCGCCGGCGCGGGTGGCCCGCCCGTGCCCCTACAGCGGCCCGGGCCGGTGCGGCGGCTGCGACTGGCAGCACGTCGACCCGGCCGAGCAGCGGCGGCTCAAGGCCGCCGTCGTGCGGGAGCAGCTGGTCCGGCTCGGCCGGCTGGACGCCGACGACCCGCTGCTGCGCGATCTCGTCGTGGAGGAGCTGCCGGGTGGGCCGCTGCGGTGGCGCTCACGTGCACGGTTCGCCGTCGACCGGACCGGCGCCCCCGGGCTGCGCAGGCACCGGTCGCACGACGTCGTCGTGCTCGACGACTGCCCGATCACCGCGGAGCCGGCCGCCGCGGCGGTCCTGGCGCGCCGCTGGCCGGGGGCCGGCGCCGTGGACGTCGCGGTCGACGCGACCGGCACGGTGACCACCACGCGGCTGGACCGGCGCGGCGTCCCGACCACCACGCGCGTGCTCCGGCCCGGTTCCGACGTGCCCGAGGAGCCGGCCGGCCGCGCCGAGCGGCACGCGGGCGGCCGCGACTGGGAGGTCGAGGGCACCGGGTTCTGGCAGGTCCACCCCGCGGCCGCCGACGCCCTCGTGGCCGCCGTGGCGGAGCTGGCGGCCGTGCGGCCGGGGGAGACGGTGCTCGACCTCTACGCCGGGGTCGGGCTGTTCGGCGGCGCGCTCGCCCCGGCGGTGGGGGAGGGCGGGCGGGTCGTGTGCGTCGAGGCCGACCCCGCCGCGTGCGCGGCGGCCGACGCGAACCTGGCCGGCCTGCCGCAGGCCGAGGTGTGGCAGGGCGAGGTGGACGCCGACGGGCTCACCGGGCTGCTGGCCGAGCTCGGCACGGCCCCGGGCGTCGTCGTCCTCGATCCGCCCCGCGCCGGTGCCGGGTCGCGGGTGAGCGAGGTGCTGGCGACGTCGGGCGCACGGGCGGTCGTGTACGTGGCCTGCGACCCGGCGTCGCTCGGCCGGGACACCGCCGCGATCGTGCGCGCCGGGATGCGGCTGACCGGGCTGCGGGCGGTCGACGCCTTTCCCATGACCCAGCACGTGGAGTGCGTCGCGCTGTTCGAGTCGGTCGACCGGAGCCGAGCCCCTTGATGCTGCGGAAGCATCGTGCCTAGCGTCGCCGCGTGGCCCGGGTCGGACGACGTGCCGCCCGCTGGGCGGGAGCGACGGGTGCGGCGGCGGCGACCGCCCTGCTCGTGAGCTCCGGCCTCGTCGAGTCGGACTACCCGACGTGGCCCGGGGCGACGACCGACGCGCCCTTCGTCTCCTTCATCGGCGACTCGTGGACGGACGGCGACGGCGCCACCGACGAGGCCGGCTACGCGTACCTGACCGGCCGGCTGCTCGGCTGGACGCACCGCGTCCTCGGCGTCGGAGGCAGCGGCTACGTGCGGGGCGGCTCCGGCAACGTGCCGTTCGACGAGCGGATCCGGCCCGCCGTGTCGGGCGACCCGGACGTCGTGGTGATCCAGGGCAGCATCAACGAGGTCGGCATCCCGTCGCCGGAGCTCGCCGCAGCGGTCGAGGACACCCTCGCCCGCCTGGTACGGACCGCGGGCCCGGACACCGCCGTCGTCGTGCTCGGCGCCTCGCACGTTCCCGGCGAGCCGGTGGCGCAGGTGGACGAGGTCAACGACGTCGTGCGGGCCGAGGCGGAACGGCTGGGGCTGCCGTTCGTCGACGTCGCGGCCGAGGTCTGGTCCGATCCGGCCGATCCGTCGATCTGGGCCGACCCGTGGCACGTGAACGACGCCGGGGCGCAGCAGATCGCCGAACGGCTGGCGCCGGTGCTGCGGGACGTCGTCGCCGGCTGACCGTCCGGACCCCGCCGACCGGATAACGTGCAGGCCGTGCCCACGTGGGAGTACGCCTCGGTCATCACCGCCAACGACGCGGAGTCGCAGCGCGCCGGAGTGAGCGTCAAGCTGCCCGGCGGCACGCTGGAGCGGCAGGCAGGCGACACGAGCTCGGTGCTCAACGGGCTCGGCGCCGAGGGCTGGGAGCTGGTCAGCTACCACTCGAGCGGCGCCGGTAGCTGGGGCTTCGAGCAGTTCTGGCTCAAGCGGCAGGTCGACAGCTAGAGAAAGGGCCCTCCTGCCCCCACCGCTCGCAAGCTCGCGGCGGGCCCGTGCAGGAGGGCCGCGTCGGACCGAACGCACGTTCGACAGATGCGGCAGACTGGCGCGGTGGACGCCGTGGTCCCGCCCGGCTGGCCCGAGCAGGTGCGCCCGCCGGGCGCTCCCGACTGGGAGCGCACGGCGGTGGCGTGGCTGTTCGACCTGGTGCCGCCCGACTACCGCGCGCACGAGGTGCTGCGCCGCTATCCGGTGCTGCTCGCCCGCTTCGCCGCCGACCACGTCCGAGCCGGGCTCGAGGCGGCCCGGCAGGGCTGGCGCACGGTGCGGGTCGAGCTGGCCGACCAGCTGCCGGCCGACGCGATCGAGGCCGCGATGACCGCCTACGAGCGCGAGGGCACCCGACTGGCCGCCGCGGCGCGGGGCGTCGAGGTGGTCGCCGGGGCGCTGCGCGGGGAGCGCTGGGTGCCGCGGCTCTGACCTCCCCGTCCGGGTTGCCGGGTGCATCCGGCGGCCCGCGAGCGGGCGAAGACCTGCACGACCGCGGTTACAGTGAATCGGCGGCGCCGCTCGCCGCGCTGCCGCCGTCGTCAGAAGGGACTCCGCCCCGCCGTGCCACTGTTGCGATCGCTCACCGGACCCGCGGATCTCCGGGCGCTGCCCGCCGACCAGCTGCCGGCCCTCGCCGGCGAGATCCGCGACGCGCTGGTCAGCAGCGTCGCGCGCACCGGCGGTCACCTCGGGCCCAACCTGGGGTGCGTCGAGCTCACCATCGCGCTGCACCGGGTGTTCGAGTCCCCGCGCGAGCCGATCGTCTTCGACACCGGCCACCAGGCGTACGTGCACAAGATGCTCACCGGCCGGGTCGAGGGCTTCGACCGGCTGCGCCAGCGCGGTGGCCTCTCGGGCTATCCGTCGCGCACCGAGAGCGAGCACGACTGGGTCGAGAACAGCCACGCCTCGACCGCGCTGTCCTACGCCGACGGGCTGGCCAAGGCCTTCGCCGTGCGCGGGGACTCACGCCCGGTGGTCGCGGTCGTCGGCGACGGCGCGCTGACCGGGGGCATGGCCTGGGAGGCGCTGAACAACATCGCCGCGGCCAAGGACCGCCCGGTGATCATCGTGGTCAACGACAACGGCCGCTCCTACTCGCCGACGATCGGCGGCGTCGCCGACGCGCTCGCCACGCTGCGGCTGCGGCCCGGCTACGAGCAGGCGCTGCTCGCCGTCCGCCAGGCGCTGCAGAAGGCGCCGCTGGTCGGCTCGACGCTGTACGACGCGCTGCACGCGATCAAGAAGGGCCTCAAGGACGTCCTGTCGCCGCAGGGCATGTTCGAGGACCTGGGCCTGAAGTACGTCGGCCCGGTCGACGGGCACGACGTCGAGATGATGGAGTCCGCGCTGCGACGGGCGCGGGCCTTCGGCGGGCCGGTGATCGTGCACGCCGTCACCACCAAGGGCTTCGGCTACCCGCCGGCCGAGACCGACCAGATCGACGCCTGGCACGCCACCGGCGTGTTCGACCCCGACAGCGGCCTGTCCTCGCCGGCGTCCAGCCCCGACTGGACCGACGCGTTCTCCGAGGAGCTGGTGCGGATCGGCGCCGAGCGCTCCGACGTCGTGGCGATCACCGCGGCGATGCTGCACCCGACCGGCCTGGCGCCGTTCGCCGAGCGGTTCCCCGAGCGCACCTTCGACGTCGGCATCGCCGAGCAGCACGCGCTGACCTCCGCCGCCGGCCTGGCGATGGCCGGGCTCCACCCGGTCGTGGCGATCTACGCGACGTTCCTGAACCGGGCGTTCGACCAGCTGCTGATGGACGTCGCGCTGCACCGCCAGCCGGTCACCGTCGTCCTGGACCGGGCCGGCGTCACCGGCACCGACGGCGCGTCGCACAACGGCATGTGGGACATGTCGATCCTGTCCGTCGTCCCGGGCCTGCGGCTGGCCGCACCCCGCGACGGGGCCACGCTGCGCCAGGCGCTGCGGGAGGCGGTCGAGGTCACCGACGGGCCGACCGTCGTCCGGTTCCCCAAGGGCACGCTGCCGCCGGACGTGCCGGCGCTGGAGCGTCGCGGAACGGTCGACGTGCTGCGCCGGTCGGAGCGGCCGGAGGTGCTGCTGGTCGCGGTCGGCTCGATGGTGCCGGTCTGTCTCGCGGCGGCCGAGCGGGCCGCCGACCACGGCATCGAGGTCACGGTGGTCGATCCGCGCTGGGTGCAGCCGGTGCCGGCCGAGCTGGTCAGCCTGGCCGCCGATCATCGGCTGGTCGTCACCGTCGAGGACGGCGGGCGCGCCGGCGGCGTGGGGTCGGCGCTGAGCCGGGAGCTGCAGGACCGCGAGATCGACGTCCCGGTGCGGACGCTCGGTCTGCCGCAGGCCTTCCTCGAGCACGGCAGCCGCGGCCAGGTGCTCGCGGACGTCGGGCTCACCGAGCAGGACGTCGCGCGCCGGATCGCCGAGTGGGCGGCCGTGGTCGCCGAGCGCAGCGAGCCGTCGCACGCCGCGCAGGACGTGCCCGTCTCCGAGGCCTGAGCCCGTGCCCGGTTCCGTCATCGCCGAGATCCAGGTGGCGCCCTCGCCGCCCGGCACCGCCGACGACCCACACGCACACGTCGAGGCGGCCATCGCGGTGATCGCCGCCTCGGGGCTGCGCTACGAGGTGGGGGCGCTGGGCACCACGCTCGAGGGCGACGCCGACGCCGTGTGGGCCACCCTGCGCGCCGCCCACGAGGCGATGCTCGCCGCCGGGGCGACGTCCGGGCTCTCGCACCTCAAGGTCGCCTCGGTCGACCGGACGATGGACAGCCTCACCTCGAAGTTCCGCTCACCCTGACGGCCCGGCCGGGAGGATGCGGGCCGTGACGCCCACCCTCCTGCTGGTCCCGGTCGCCGCGCTGCTCGGCGGCTGGCTGGGCGTCGGGCTCACCCGCGCGCGGCCCTGCAGATCTGGGCCCGCACCTCGCTGGACTCGTCGGCCATCGCCCGGGCCATGGTGTGCGCGTGGCCGCGACCACGTGACCCGGCGTCCTGGCTCAGCTGGTGGGGTCCTGGCTCACGGTCGACCCTGAGCCACGACCCCTGGTGATCAGGTCAGCCGGGCTCAAGGGGTCGTCGCAACACCCTGACTGAGCGAGGTGTCAGGGCATGGCGAGGACGGCGGAGCTGCAGCATCTGCGGCGGGCGTTCTGGCGAGGGGTCCGGGAGGGGCTGCCCACCGTGGCCGCGGCGAAGCGGGCCGGTGTGTCCCAGGACCGTGGCTTTCGATGGTTCCGCGAGTGTGGCGGGGTGTCACCTGTCGAACTGAGCGAGCCGACCGGCCGATATCTGAGCCTGGCCGAGCGGGAGGAGATCGCCTGCGGTCTGGAACGGCGCGAGTCGATGCGGGCGATCGGCCGCCGCATCGACCGCTCGCCGTCCTCGATCAGCCGGGAGATCGCCCTCAACGGTCGGGCGGGCCGGCCCTATCGGGCGGTGGCCGCACAGGCTGCCGCCGAGTCCCGGCGGCGCCGCCCGAAGCCCCGCAAGCTGGCCGACGAACGGCTGCGCGCCCGGGTGCAGGAAGGGCTGGAGAAGCACTGGTCACCGGCGGCGATCGCCGCCCGGCTCACGGTCGACTTCCCCGACGATGAGTCCATGCGGATCTCCCACGAGACGATCTACCAGTCGCTGTTCGTCCAGGCGCGCGGCGAGCTGCGCAGGGATCTCACCCGGCGACTGCGCACCGGCCGGGCCATCCGCAAGCCACGCCGGCGGGTCGACGGCCGCTCCGGTCCTGACCGGCGGATCCCGGGCAAGACCATGATCTCCGAACGGCCGTCCGAAGCCGACGACCGGGCCGTGCCCGGGCACTGGGAGGGCGACCTCGTGGTCGGCGCGAACCACCGCTCGGCGGTCGCCACCCTGGTCGAGCGCAGTACTCGGTTCCTCCTCCTGCTGCACCTGCCCGGCCCGCACGACCTGCCCGCCTTCGAACAGGCCGTGGTCGAGGCCATGACCGCGCTGCCGGCCCAGCTGCGCCGCTCGCTGACCTGGGACCAGGGCCTGGAGATGCGCAACCACCAGCAGATCAGCATCGCCGCCGACCTGCCCATCTACTTCTGCGATCCGCACGCCCCCTGGCAGCGCGGCACCAACGAGAACACCAACGGACTGCTCCGCCAGTACCTCCCCAAGGGCACCGACCTCTCGGTGCACAGCCCCCAAGACCTCGCCGCCATCGCCGCCGAGCTCAACGACCGCCCCCGCAAGACCCTCGGCTGGCTCAAGCCCGACGAAGTCATCGGCCCACTACTGTTCGGCGATCATTCCGCGGGTGTTGCGACCGCTCCTTGAATCCGCCTCACCTGATCACCGTCGACGGGCAGCGAGGCGACGCCCGGCGGCAGGAAGCGCCTGCCGGTGACCGCCTCGGAGACGCCGGTGCGGTCGAGGTGCGGCGAGATCCCGCCCAGCCAGAACGGCCAGCCGGCACCGAGCAGCATGCACAGGTCGACGTCCTGCACCGCCTGGACGACGCCCTCGTCGAGCATCAGCCGGATCTCCTCGGCCAGGGCCCGTTCCGCCCGCTCGCGCACCTCGGCCTCGGTCAGCGGCGAGTCGCCCGCATCGATCCCGGCCAGGTCGGGGTCGACCACACCCGGCTCGCTGTAGACCGAGGACTTGCCGAGCTCGACCATCCGTCGCAGCCCCTCGCCGACGGCGAAGCGGTCGGGGAAGGCCTCGTGCATCCGCTCCGCGACGTGCAGGGCGACCGGCGGGCCGACGAGCGTGAGCAACTCGAACGGCGTCATCGGCAGGCCCAGCGGGTCCAGCGCCCGGTCGGCGACGGCGACCGGCGTCCCCTGCTCGACCGACGAGGTGATCTCGCCGAGGAAGCGGGTGAGCAGCCGGTTGACCACGAACGCGGGTGCGTCGGCGACCAGCACGCACGACTTCTTCAGCGACCGCCCGACGGCGAACGCCGTGGCCAGGGTGGCGTCGTCCGTGCGCTCGGCGCGCACCACCTCCAGCAGCGGCAGGACGGCGACCGGGTTGAAGAAGTGCAGGCCGACGACCCGCTCGGGGTGCTCGAGCTTGGACGCCATCTCGGTCACCGACAGCGCCGAGGTGTTGGTGGCCAGCACGCACTCCGGCGAGACGACCGCCTCGACCTCGGCGAACACCTGCTGCTTGACCGACAGCTCCTCGAACACGGCCTCGATCACCAGGTCGGCGTCGGCGAAGGCGTCCTTGGACAGCGAGCCGGTGACCAGACCCGTGAGCCGGTTGAGCGCGTCGGGGCTCAGCCGGCCGCGCGAGGCCAGCTTGCCGAGCTCGCCGTGCACGTAGGCGACGCCCTTGTCGACGCGTGCCTGGTCGATGTCGGTGAGGACGACGGGCACCGCGAGCTGCCGCACGAGCAGCAGCGCCAGCTGCGAGGCCATGAGACCGGCGCCGACGACGCCGACCTTGGTGACCGTGCGGGCCAGCGCCTTGTCCGGCGCACCGGCCGGCCGCTTGGCCCGCTTGTTGACCAGGTCGAACGAGTAGAGCGAGGCGCGCAGCTCCTCGCTCATCAGCAGGTCGGCCAGGGCCTGGTCCTCGGCGGCCGTGCCCGCGATGAAGGCGTCGCCGTCGACGCCGGCCCGCGCGAGGTCGAGAAGCTCGACCGCGCGCAGCGCGCCGGGGGAGGCGTTGCGGGTGCGGGCCGCCACGAGATCGCGGGCCCGCGGAATGGCGTCGTCCCAGCCGGCGCGGTCGACGTCCGGCCGCGCGACGGTCACGTCGCCCGACACCACGCCGGCCGCCCACTCGAGCGACCGCTCGAGGAAGTCGGCGGGCTCGAGGAGCACGTCGGCCATACCGAGCTTCGCCGCCTTCGGGCCGGGCAGCATCCTGTTCTGCGCGAGGGCGTTCTCGACGATCACCGTGACCGCCGGGTCGATGCCGATCAGGTTCGGCAGCAGCTGCGTGCCGCCCCAGCCGGGCACCAGGCCGAGGAAGACCTCGGGAAAGGCGACCACCGAGGTCGTCGCGATCGACCGGTAGTGGCAGTGCAGGGCCAGTTCCAGGCCGCCGCCGAGCGCGGCGCCGTTGACGAAGGCGAACGTCGGGACGGAGGAGTCCTTCAGCCGGCGGAACACCCGGTGGCCGGTCTCGGCGATCTCCCGCGCCTGCTCGGACGAGGCGATCGACGGAACGCCGGAGAGGTCGGCGCCGACGGCGAAGATGAACGGCTTGCCGGTGACGGCGACCGCGGCCGGAGCGGGGGAGTGCGCCGCGATGTCGTCGAGCGCGGCGTCCAGCGAGGCCAGTCCGCCGGGGCCGAAGGTCGACGGGCGGGTGTGGTCGTGCCCGTTGTCCAGGGTGATCAGCGCCAGCTCGCCGGCGAGACCGGGCACGCGCAGATACCGGACGTGCGCCTGCGTCACGACCTCGTCCTCGAAGACCGCGGTCATGCGGCTGCCCCTTCCCAGTTCGGGTTCTCCCAGATCACGGTGCCGCCCATGCCGATGCCGATGCACATGGCGGTGAGGCCGTAACGGACGTCCGGCCGCTCGGCGAACTGGCGGGACAGCTGGGTCATCAGCCGCACGCCGGAGGAGGCCAGCGGGTGGCCGACGGCGATCGCGCCGCCCCACGGGTTGACCCGCTCGTCGTCGTCGGCGATCCCGAAGGAGTCGAGGAACGCCAGCACCTGGACGGCGAAGGCCTCGTTGAGCTCGAACAGGCCGATGTCGTCGATCGACAGGCCGGTGCGGGCGAGCGCCCTCTTCGTCGAGGGCACCGGACCGACGCCCATGACCTCGGGCTCGACGCCGGCGAAGCCGTAGCCGACCAGCCGCATGCCGGCGGTCAGGCCGAGTTCACGGGCGACGGACTCCTCGGCCAGCAGGCACGCGGTGGCGCCGTCGTTCAGGCCCGCAGCGTTGCCCGCCGTCACGTGGCCGTGCGGGCGGAACGGCGTCTTCAGGTCGGCGAGGCCCTCGAGCGTGGTGCCCGGCCGCGGCGGCTCGTCCGCCGTCGCGAGGCCCCAGCCCTGCTCCGCCGAGCGGGTGGCGATCGGCACCAGTTCGGGGCCGATCTGCCCGTTGGCGACCGCCTTGGCGTATCTCTGCTGGCTGGCCAGCGCGAACGCGTCGGCCCGCTCCCTGGTCAGGTGCGGAAAGCGGTCGTGCAGGTTCTCGGCGGTCGAGCCCATGACCAGTGCCGACTCGTCGACGAGCTTCTCGGAGACGAACCGGGGGTTGGGGTCGACGCCCTCGCCCATCGGGTGGTGCCCCATGTGCTCGACCCCGCCGGCGATGGCGACGTCGTAGGCGCCGAAGGCGATCCCGGACGCCGTCGTCGTCACAGCGGTCATGGCGCCGGCGCACATCCGGTCGATCGCGTAGCCGGGGACGGACTTCGGCAGCCCGGCGAGCAGTGCCGCGGTGCGGCCGATCGTCAGGCCCTGGTCGCCGATCTGGGTCGTCGCGGCGATGGCCACCTCGTCGATCCGCTCCGGCGGCAGCCCGGGGTTGCGGCGGACCAGCTCGCGGATGCAGCGGACCACCAGGTCGTCGGCGCGGGTCTCGGCGTAGAGGCCCTTCGGGCCGGCCTTGCCGAAGGGGGTGCGCACGCCGTCGACGAAGACGACCTCGCGCAGCGAGCGTGGCCGTCGCTGTTCTGATGACACAGGACCTCCGCGGTCGATCGAACGCGCCGCGTCGGTGCGGTGCGGCCCGCTCAAGTTACCCGCCGGTAATGTCCGGGGCGAGCCCGAACGGGCGGACGGCGGGTCACGGGCAGGTCACGGACGCGCAGTGTGCTTGCGGTCACAGCCGACCCTGAGCAAACTGACCCGCCGGAATTGGTTCACGACCCCAACGAAATGGCAGGGACATGATGGCGCGACGGAGCACCCGGGCGGCGACCGCGATCGCGGCGGCGCTCGTCTTCGGGCTGACCGCCTGTGGCGGCGACAGCGGCGACGGCGACACCGGCAGCGGTAGCGGCGACGGCGGAGGTGGCGAGGCGGAGGGCAAGGTCGGCGTCATCCTTCCCGACACCGAGTCCTCGGTCCGCTGGGAGTCCTTCGACCGCCCCTTCCTCGAGGCGGCCTTCGAGGAGGCCGGCGTCGAGGCCGACATCCAGAACGCCGAGGGCGACGCGCAGCGGATGGCGACCATCGCCGAACAGATGATCACTGGCGGCGCCACCGTGCTGGCGATCGTCAACCTCGACTCGGCCTCCGGCGCGCAGATCCAGCAGCAGGCCGCCAACCAGGGTGTGTCGACCATCGACTACGACCGGCTCACGCTGGGTGGCTCGGCGGAGTACTACGTCTCCTTCGACAACGTCGCGGTCGGCCGGCTGCAGGGCGAGGGGCTGGCGCAGTGCCTCGGGGAGGAGGACGCCAACATCGCCTTCCTCAACGGGTCGCCGGACGACAACAACGCCACGCTGTTCGCCCAGGGCGCCCACGAGGTGCTCGACGAGGTGACCACCTACAAGCAGGTCGCCGAGCAGGCGGTGCCCGGCTGGGACAACCAGCAGGCAGCCACGATCTTCGAGCAGATGTACACCGAGGCCGACGGCGACATCCAGGGTGTCCTGGCGGCGAACGACGGTCTGGCCAACTCGGTGATCGGTGTCCTCGAGCGCAACGACGCCGCCGGTGCGGCGAACGTGACCGGTCAGGACGCGACCGTCGAGGGTCTGCAGAACATCCTCGCCGGCGACCAGTGCATGACGGTCTACAAGTCGGTCCGCGAGGAGGCCAACGCGATGGCCGAGCTGGCCGTGGCGCTCCTCAACGGTGAGGAGGGCGAGACCACCGGCGAAGTGGAGGACACCGAGGGCGGTCGACAGGTCCCGGCAGTGCTCCTGGAGCCGCAGTCGATCTTCCGCGACAACGTCAAGGACGTCGTCGACGACGAGTTCGTGACGGCCGAGGACCTCTGCGTCGACGAGTTCGCCGACGCGTGCACGGAGCTGGGCATCGAGTAGTGGTCAACGGCTGCCGGGGCGTCCAGAATGGGCGCCCCGGCAGCCACTGCCCCGTCCGCACCAGCTCGACCGAGAGGCCCCGGCGTGTCCGAACCGACCGACCGTCCCGTGGACGGCAGCACCCCCACCCTGGAACTCCGCGGCATCAACAAGAGCTTCGGCGCGATCCAGGTCCTGCACGACGTGCACATGAAGGTCTTCCCCGGCCAGGTCACCGCCCTGGTCGGCGACAACGGCGCCGGCAAGAGCACGATGATCAAGTCCATCGCCGGCATCTACCCCATCGACTCCGGGGAGGTCCTGTTCGAGGGCAACCCCGTGACGGTCTCGGGACCGCGCGACGCCGCGGACCTGGGCATCGAGGTCGTCTACCAGGACCTCGCGCTGTGCGACAACCTGGACGTCGTCCAGAACATGTTCCTCGGCCGCGAGCGCAAGAACGGCGTCCTCCTCGACGAGACCTCCATGGAGGAGTCCGCTCGCGACACCCTCAGGAAGCTCTCGGTGCGGACGCTGAAGTCCGTGCGGCAGATGGTCTCGAGCCTGTCCGGTGGACAGCGGCAGACCGTGGCGATCGCGAAGGCCGTGCTCTGGGAGTCCAAGCTGGTGATCCTGGACGAGCCCACCGCCGCGCTCGGCGTCGCGCAGACCCGGCAGGTGCTCGACCTGGTCCGCCGGCTCGCCGACACCGGCCACGCGGTCGTCTTCATCAGCCACAACATGGTCGACGTCTTCGAGGTGGCCGACCGCGTGGCGGCCCTGTACCTCGGTCGCATGGCGGCCGACGTGCCCATTTCCCAGGTCGACCGCAGCCAGGTCATCGAGCTGATCACGGCGGGCCGGTCGGGCAACCTCGGCATCGCGCCCGCCGAAGTCGCAGCCGTGGAGGTCTGAGCCATGTCGAGCAACACGCTGACGACGGGCCAGGAGCCGGGCGGCGCGTCCGTCGGGTTCGAGGGCGACACCAAGGACGCGTCGCTCGGCGGCCTCGTCCGGGGATATCTCGACAAGGTGCGCGGGGGCGACCTCGGGGCGCTGCCCGCCGTTCTCGGCATCGTCGTCCTGGGGATCCTGTTCACGATCCTCCGGCCGAACACCTTCCCGACTCCGCTGAACCTGACGAACCTGCTGGTCCAGGCCGTGCCGATCACCGTGCTCGCCATGGGCCTGGTCTTCGTCCTGCTGCTCGGCGAGATCGACCTGTCCGCCGGCGTGGTCAGCGGCGTGTCCGCCGCCGTCATGGCCCAGCTGCTGGTCGACGCCAACGCACCGTGGTACGTCGCCGCCCTCGCTGCGATCGCTGTCGGCGCGCTCATCGGGCTGATCACCGGCAGCCTCGTCGGCGTCGTCGGGATCCCGTCGTTCGTCGTGACGCTGGCACTCTTCCTCGGCTGGCAGGGGGTCACGCTCCGCCTCATCGGGCAGGGTGGCACGGTCCCCGTGCGCGAGAAGGTCATCGCCGGGATCAGCAACGAGACCCTCCCCGTGGTCCTGGGCTGGGTGCTGGCCGTGCTCATCGTGCTGGCCTACGCGGCACTGCAGCTGCTGAAATACCGGCGGCAGACCGCCAAGGGGCTGGCGCACGAGCCGATGCTGGTCGTCGTCGCGAAGATCGCGGTCATCGCGGTCGTCGTCTTCGGGGTCACCGCGCTGCTGAGCGTGGACCGGGCACTCAACCCGAACTTCGTCCTCGCCGGGATCCCCTACGCGATCCCGATCGTGGTGGTGCTCCTACTGCTGCTGACCTTCGTGCTCGGACGGACCGGTTTCGGCCGGCACGTCTACGCGGTGGGCGGCAACTCCGAGGCGGCGCGGCGGGCCGGCATCAACGTCACGCGCATCAAGGTGGCGGTGTTCGTCATCGGCTCCACGCTGGCCGCGGTCAGCGGCATCCTGGCCGCGTCCCGGCTGGGATCCGTGACGCCGGGGTCGGGTGCGGGCAACACGCTGCTCTACGCCGTGGGTGCTGCCGTCATCGGTGGCACCAGCCTCTTCGGCGGCCGCGGGCGGGTGCGCGACGCCGTGCTCGGCGGCCTGGTGATCGCCATCATCGCCAACGGGCTGGGTCTGCTGGGTGTGCAGGCGTACCTCAACTTCATCATCACCGGTGGCGTCCTGCTGCTGGCCGCGAGCGTCGACGCCCTCGCCCGGCGTCGATCGGCGGCGACGGGGCGCTGAAGAAGGGCCGCTCCAGCATCTCCCCGGCCCCGGGACCGTGTTGACGGTTCCGGGGCCGGCGGCCTGTTCGGGGCCCGTGAGCTGTTTCTTCAGTCGGTCATCGGCGACCAGTGGCCCAGCAGCTCGCTGCGCCCGAGCGACACGCCGCCGGCGGTCACGGCCTCGACCGTGTGGGTGCCCTCGGGCATCGGCTGGATCAGCGTGCTGCCGCTGACCGGGTGCTCGCCGACGAAGGTGCCGTCACCCCGGTAGAGCCGGACGGAGGCCACCTCGGCCGGAGCCGCGACGGCCAGCACCTTGCCCAGCGGCATGCCGGTCTCGGGGTCGAAGAGCTCGCAGCCGGCGACGAACACCCGCTCCTCCGGCGGCGGGGCGGCAGGCCGCACCTCGAGACCGCAGTCCGCGGCACCCGGGATGTCGTCACGGTTCTCCCACGCCCACTGCGCGCTGACCAGGACGGCGCCACTGGGCAGCTCGACCGTGACCAGCGCGACCGTGCCCTCGCCCGGCTCGGGCACCGGCTCCACGAGCCGCGCGGTGATCTCGGTGTCGCCGGTGGGCGCGCCCAGCGACGACAGGCTGATGAAGGCACCCCACTGCGCTGCCCGCCGTCCCGGCGCGTCGGGTCGGCCCTCGGGGTACTGGACGCCCAGGTCGGGAACCTCGTCGTACGGCGCCATGGTCATGAGGCCGTCCGGGGGATAGGGAGTGATCACCCTGTCGTCGCGGGTGATCCTGAAGTTGACCGCCCACGTCCACGGCAGGTCGACAGGGTCGATCTCGGCCTCGGCGATGCCGTCCACCATGGGCACGGGCGTCCACGTGCGGGAGTCCACCCCGTCGGCATCGATCTCGACGCGCTCGGACACCTCGGCCGTGTCGCCGGGCGCGCCGATGATCACGAGGGTTCCGCTCGGCGGGTCCAGCAGCGCGGGTGTCATGTCGGGGGTCAGCCCGTACGGGTACGTGCTCATCGCCATGTCCTCGGGCGCGGCCCCGCGCGGGCCGGTGAACCAGGCCATGAACAGGTCGTCGGTGATGTACGGACCGCCGATGCCCTCCTCGACGGGGCCCACCGGCTCGGGGCGGCCGACGACCAGGGCCCAGCGGCCGGCGCGGACGTCGCCCGCGTAGAGCACCCGCCGGCTGTCCTCGGCGGTGGTGACGTCCATCGGGTAGTCCCCGGTGTACTCGTTCTCCCACGGCAGTTGGACGAGGCCGGCGAGGAACGCGGCGTCGCCGGCCAGGGAGCCGCGGGTCGGCAGGTCGCTGATGTCGACGGCCTCGGGAACCGGTCGCGGCTCGGGCCGGTCCCGCGGCTGGGTGGCCTGCACCGGAGCAGGTTCCTCTCCGGAGAGCGCGGGCACGGCCAGCACGATCGCGGCCGCGGCGGCTGCGACGGCGACCGGCCAGCGGCGCCGTCGTCGCGCGGCCACCGCACGCTCGGCGGCAGCAGCGGCCTCCGCCGGCTCGACCGTCGGACCCCCGTCGTCGGCCAGGGCGGTGAGTTCCGCACGCAGCTCCCCGTCGTCCGGCAGTCTGGCGCCGAGGTGCCAGGGCGTGGCGACCGGCGCGAGTGCGGCGCGCAGCGGGGCGAGCCCGGCGACCACCTCGCCCCGGACGGTGTCCTCCGGGGAGCGCAGCAGATCGCCGACCTCGCGGTCGGGCAGCCCGGCCCACAGGCTGAGGACGACGGCGGCCCGGGTGGGCACCGGCAGGTCCGACAGCGCCCGCCGGATCTCGTCGTTCCGGTCGACGTCCCAGCCGGCGTAGGGGTCGTCCACCCAGCCGGACGTGCGCGGACCGTCGGCCGGCCGACGGGCGAGGACCCGGCGCACCAGCAGCCGTCGCGCCTCCGGAAGAGGGTCGTCCCGGCGCCCCAGCCGGCGCCAGCGCGCCCGCACCGTGACCAGCACGCCGCGCAGCAGGTCCTCGGCGTCGGCCCGGTCGTCCTCGAGGAGCACCGCCAGCCGGAGCAGGTCGTCGCGCTCGCGGGCGACGAAGTCGGCGAAGGGCCGTTCCACGCGGTCCGGCACGGCGCACCTCCCGCCCCGTCGCGGTTCCTGTGCGGTACAGCGTCACAGGCGACGGTCACGAACCGGTAACGGGCCCGCGGGCGGTGGTCCTCAGGCGGAGGTGACCGCCTCCGTGAGCAGGTCGCAGGTGAGCTCGACCTGCCATTCGCGGGCACCCCCGGCGCGGAGCGCGGCGGCGACCGACGCGGCGTCGCGCGGTTCCGGCGGGGACCACATCAGCCGGCGGACCAGATCGGGGGAGAGCAGGTTCTCCACCGGGACGGCGTGCTGCGTCGACAGCGCGGCGAGGCCGGTGCGGGCCTTCTGCAGCCGGGTCGCCGCGGCGGGGTCGCGGTCGGCCCACCGGTTGACCGGGGGCGGGCCGTCGCCGGTGCGGCTGTGCGGCGGCAGGTCGCCCTCCGGCACGGCGCGACCCCGGGCGAGGGCGGCGAACCAGGTGCCCACCAGCTTGCGGTTGGCCCGGCCGCGGAAGACCGGCAGCTCGAGCAGTGCGCCCTCGGTCTGGGGGTCGGCCTGGACGGCGGAGACCATCGCGGCATCGGGCAGCACCCGGCCGGGCGCCACGTCGCGTCGGCGGGCCATGTCGTCGCGGGCCTGCCAGAGCGCGCGCAGCATGCCCAGCTGGCGGCGGCTGCGCAGCCCGTGGACGCCGGAGGTGCGCCGCCACGGATCCGCCTTGGGCGCGGGCGGACCGGCGGCGAGGATCGCCTCGAACTCCTGCCGCGCCCACTCGGTCTTGCCCTGCTCCTCGAGGATCGCGGCGAGTGCGTCGCGCAGCTCGACCAGCACCTCGACGTCCAGTGCGGCGTAGACCAGCCACTCCTCGGGGAGGGGGCGGGTGCTCCAGTCGGCCGCCGAGTGGCCCTTCTGCAGCGAGAAGCCGAGCAGCGACTCGACCACCGCGCCGAGCCCCACGCGCGGGAGCCCGGCCAGGCGGGCGGCCAGCTCGGTGTCGAAGAGGCGCTTGGGCACCAGCCCGATCTCGGCGAGGCACGGGAGGTCCTGGTTGGCCGCGTGCAGCACCCATTCCTCGTCGGCGATCGCTTCCTGGATCGCCGACAGGTCGGGCAGCGGGACGGGGTCGACCAGGCCCGTGCCGGAGCCGGCGCGGCGCAGCTGGACGAGGTAGGCCTTCTGCCCGTAGCGGTAGCCGGAGGCGCGCTCGGCGTCGACGGCGACCGGGCCGGTCCCGCTGCGCAGCGCGTCGGCGTACTCGACCAGCGCGGTGGAGGTGTCGATGACCGGGGGCAGTCCGTCGCGCGGGGCCAGCAGCGGAACCGCGGCCGGGGCGTCGTCCGGCAGCGTGGCTCCCTCGGCCGGCGCGATGGGCTCGGTGCTCAGTTGCCGTCCACCTTCGTAGGTCTTCGGACGGCCGCGTCCGGAGGGACGCGACCGCAGTGTTCGGACGCCGGCGTCCGACCGTTCTCGCGCGGACGGGACCGCGACGGGAGGGAAGCGGGGGCGCCGGTGCGGCGGCGCCGGGGCGCCGCCGTCGGTATCGATGTTAGAGAGTCTCGCCGTCGGACCGGTCGCTGCCCAGCAGCCGCACCCCGGGAGGTGGCAGTCCGGCCGCGGTGCCGACGACGTCGAGCCACGCCGACAGGTGCCGGTCGAGGTCGGTGTCGCCCGCGGTCCACGACGCGCGCATCTCGACGTCCACGGAGTGCTCGGGGCCGGCCAGGTCGCCGAAGCGGGTGGACGCCGTCCGCGTGACCGTGCCGCCCACCGCGTGGTGCACGGCACCGGACTCGGTCAGCGCGTCGGTCAGCCAGCTCCAGGCGACCTCGGAGAACATCGTGTCGTCGACCATCTGCTCGTCGGTCTCGGCCGAGAGGTAGCCGACGCAGCGCATCGTCCCGTGCCAGGCGTCGTGGCCGGCCGGGTCGTAGAGCACGATGAACCGCGCGCTGGCGATCTCGACCTCCTCGTCGCCGTCCAGTTCGGCGACGTGCGCGCCGACCGCGTGGGCGAACGGGGCGAGGCGGGTCGGGGCCGGTATGTGCTCCAGCACGATCTCCGGACGGGCCTGTATGCGGGCCAACGACTCCAGGGCAGCGCGGAACGGGGCGGGGACGTCGACCGCGTCGCCGCCGCCGCTGCCGGCCCCCGGAGGGGCCAGGGTGTGCGGTTCCACACGTGCAGGGTAGGTCGCCGCGCGGAGTCCGCGTCCCGACGCGCCGCAGAGTCACCCCCGGACGACGCAGCGGAGCGCCCGCGGAGCGTCTGGGAGGATCGACGATCGTGAGCCCCGCTGCCGACCCGATGCCTGCCGACGCGGGAGCCCCGTCCGACTCCGACCTGGTACGCGCCGCCCGCGGACTGCCCGTCCGCCGCACGCCGGTGTGGTTCATGCGGCAGGCCGGCCGGTCGCTGCCGGAGTACCGCGCGCTGCGCGCAGGCACGGCGATGCTCGAGTCGTGCCAGGACCCTGACCTGGTCACCGAGATCACCCTGCAGCCGGTGCGCCGGCACGGTGTCGACGCGGCGATCCTGTTCTCCGACATCGTGCTGCCGCTGGTCGTGGCCGGCGTCGACATCGAGATCAAGCCCGGCGTCGGGCCGGTCGTCGCGCAGCCGGTGCGGTCCGTGGCCGACGTCGACGCGCTGCCGCTGCTCGACCCGTCGCACCTCGACTTCCTGACCACGGCCGTGCGGTCGCTGGTCCGCGAGCTGGGCCCGACGCCGCTGATCGGCTTCGCCGGCGCGCCGTTCACGCTCGCCACGTACCTGATCGAGGGCGGCCCCTCCAAGGAGCACGCGCGCACGAAGGCCTTCATGTACGCCGAGCCCGAGGCGTGGGCGCGGCTGATGGAGCGGCTCGCGCTGTCCGCGGCCACCTTCCTGAAGGTGCAGATGGACGCCGGCGCCTCGGCGGTGCAGCTCTTCGACTCGTGGGCCGGCGTGCTGTCGGCGGCCGACTACGAGGCGCGGGTGCTGCCGCACTCCCGGGCGGTCTTCGACGCGATCGGCTCCCGGGACGTGCCCCGGATCCACTTCGGCGTCGGCACCGGTGAGCTGCTGCCGCTGATCGGGCTGGCGGGCGCGGACGTCGTCGGCGTCGACTGGCGGGTGCCGCTGGACGAGGCCGCCCGCCGGGTGGGCCGCTCCTACTCGCTGCAGGGCAACCTCGACCCGTCCGTGCTCCTCGCCGACCTCGGCACCGTCGAGCGGGAGGTGCGCCGCGTGGTCGAGCAGGGCCGCGCCGCCCGCGGGCACATCTTCAACCTCGGGCACGGCGTTCTGCCGGAGACCGACCCGCGACGTGCTCACCCGGGTCGTCGAGCTGGTGCACGAGCTGACCTCGGCATGACCCGCCTGGTCGTCGTCGGCGCCGGGATCACCGGCCTGGCGGCCGCCTTCGAGTGGCGGCGCCGCCGTCCCGACGACGAGATCGTCGTGCTCGAGGCCGGCGACCGGATCGGCGGCAAGCTGCACCGCGTCGAGCTCGCCGGGCACTGGTACGACACCGGCGCGGAGGCCGTGCTCGCCCGCGTGCCCGAGGCGGTCGCGCTGATCGAGCGGCTGGGCCTGGCCGACTCGCTGGTGTCGCCGGCGACGCTGCAGGCCTCCGTGGTGCTGCCGGACGGCCGCCACCCGCTGCCCGCGGGGACGGTGCTCGGAGTGCCCGCGTCGGGGGAGGGCCTGGCCGGTGCGCTGACCCCGGCCGGCGTCGAGCGGGTGCGCGGCGAGGCGGCGCTGCCGCCGGTGTCGCTGTCGGGCGACGTCGCGGTGGGCGCCCTGCTGCGCGAGCGGATGGGCGACGAGGTGGTCGACCGGCTGGTCGAGCCGCTGCTCGGCGGGGTCTACGCCGGTCGGGCGGACGAGCTCTCGCTCGAAGCCACGATGCCGGCGCTGTTCGCCGAGCTGCCCCGTGCCGGGTCGGTCCTCGCCGCCGCGGCGGCCGCCCGGGACGCCGGGGCGCGCAGCCGCGGGGACGCCGACGGCCCGGTGTTCCGCACCGTGCGGGCGGGGCTCGGCTCGCTGCCCGCCGTGCTGGTGGCGGCCTCGGGGGCCGACGTCCGGCTGCGGACGCCCGCGCACGCGCTGCGCCGCACCGCGTCCGGGTTCGAGCTGTCCGTGGGACCGGTCGCGGCGCCGTCCGTGCTGACGGCCGACCGCGTGCTGGTCACGGCGCCGGCGCCGAAGGCCGCGCGGCTGCTGGGCGACGCCGTGCCGGACGTGGTCGAGCCGCTGTCGGGGATCCCGTACGCGTCGATGGCCGTGGTGGCGATGGCGTTCCCGGCGCAGGACGTCGACGCCGGGTCGGGGCTGCTCGTTCCTCCGGTGACCGGGCGGCTCGTCAAGGGCGTGACGGTGTCGTCGGCCAAGTGGCCGCACCTGGCCCTGCCCGACGTGCTGCTGGTGCGGGCGTCGGTGGGGCGCTACGGCGCCGAGGCCGAGCTCCAGCGCTCGGACGACGACCTGACGGCCGCGGTCGTCGCCGACGTCGCCGACCTGCTCGGGCTGTCGCGGCCGGAGCCCGTGGCCGCGCGGGTCGTGCGCTGGGGCGGCGGGCTGCCGCAGTACCTGGTCGGCCACCAGGCGCGGGTGGACGCGGTGCGCGCGGCCGTCAGCGAGGTGCCCGGGCTGGCGATCGCGGGGGCGGCGTTCCGCGGCGTCGGCGTCCCGGCCTGCATCCGCGACGGCCTGCACGCCCTCGACGCCCTGGCCTGACCCCGCTGCGACGTGGCGGACGACACGTCTCGTCCGGGGCATCTGCGGGCATCCCCGTTCCCGTTGGGCTCGGGGTGACAACCGTGCACCACCCGATCCACCTCATCCGGCCGGCCGCGCGTCGGCCCGCCCGATGTCTCCACCACACGGGTCTCGATGGCCTGCTGCGACGACTGCCGCGCGGCCCGCGCCGAGCTCCTCCAGCGCGCCCGTGAGCAGGCGGCCGGCACCGACTGATCCCTCCGATCGAGGCGCGCGGGACAATGACCTCATGAGCGACGAGCAGAGCGAGCAGCGCAGCGTCGGCAAGCGGGCGAACGAGCTGAACGCCACCATCCGCTACACGATGTGGTCGGTGTTCAAGCTGGCCCGGCCCTTCGGTGACGAGCAGCGCCAGGCTGCGGCCGACGAGGTGCAGAGCCTGCTCGACGAGCTCGCCGGCAAGGACGTCGTCGTCCGCGGCACCTACGACGTCTCCGGCCTCCGGGCCGACGCCGACCTGCTGGTCTGGTGGCACGCCGAGACGCCCGAGGCCCTGCAGGAGGCCTACACCCGGCTGCGCCGCACCGCGCTGGGCCGGCGCCTCGAGCCGGTCTGGTCGCAGATGGCCCTGCACCGCCCCGCCGAGTTCAACCGCAGCCACATCCCGGCCTTCCTCGCCGACGAGGAGCCGCGCCGCTACGTCTGCGTCTACCCCTTCGTCCGCAGCTACGAGTGGTACCTGCTGCCCGACGAGGAGCGCCGCGCCATGCTGGCCGAGCACGGGCAGATGGCCCGCGGCTTCCCGGACGTCCGCGCCAACACCGTCGCCTCGTTCGCCCTCGGCGACTACGAGTGGATGCTCGCCTTCGAGGCCGACGAGCTGCACCGCATCGTCGACCTCATGCGCGAGCTGCGCGCCTCGACCGCGCGGCGGCACGTCCGCGAGGAGGTGCCGTTCTACACCGGCGTCCGCAAGCCGGTGCGCGAGCTGGTCGCCGACCTGCCGTAGTGGAGGAGATCCGTCGGCCTCACGCCGACGAATCCACTCCGCCTACGCCGCGGGCGCCAGCGTGATCGACACCGAGTTGATGCAGTAGCGGTCGCCGGTCGGGGTCTGCGGCGCGTCGTCGAACAGGTGCCCCAGGTGGCTGTGGCAGTTCTTGCACAGCACCTCGGTGCGGACCATGCCGTGGCTGCGGTCCTCGCGCAGCAGCACGTTGTCCTCGGCGGACGCCTCGTAGAACGACGGCCAGCCGCAGTGCGAGTCGAACTTGGTCTCCGAGCGGAACAGCTCGGCGCCGCACGCCCGGCACGAGTAGACGCCGACGGTCTTCGTGTCCACGTACTCGCCGGTCCACGGCCGCTCGGTGCCCGCCTGGCGCAGGACCCGGTACTCCTCGGGCGAGAGCTCCGCCCGCCACTCCTCGTCGCTCTTGACCACCTGGGGCTGCTCGGACGTCGTCATGCCGTCCACGCTACGACTCCCGCGCCACCGCCCGGACGAGTCGTCCGAGCAGGCCGGACGGGTCGTGCAGGACGACGAAGCCGTCGGCGACCACGCGCCCGGTTCCGGCGTCGACGGGAACGGCGGCCCACGTCGGCGGCGCGAATCCGCACTCGACCGCCAGCCAGCACGTCGGGCCGCGCGACCGCCCACCGCACGACGCCGGCGGCCACCTCGGCCACCTCCGCCGCCCGCATCTCGTCCACGGGTCGACGGTATTGCCCCCGTCGGTGACCGGGGCTCTCGGCCGTGCGGGGAGGATGGTGGGGTGAGCGACCCCCTGGACGACGCCTGGTTTCCCCGCGACCTGCCCGTGCTGCGCGCGATCGCCCGGCTGGTCGACGAACCGGCGTCGGGTGGTGCCCCGTACCTCGGCCAGGTCGTGCCGGCGAGTGGGCTGCCCAAGGCCGACGTCGTCGCCGCCGCCCGCGCGCTGTTGGCGGCCGGCTACGTCGAGGCGCTGACGAACTACTCCGGGGAGATCGTGCGGTTCACCGGGATCTCGCCGGAGGCCCGGCGACTGTCGGGGCTGTGGCCGACGCCGCAGGGGGAGTGGGACCGGCTGCTCGAGCAGCTGGCCGCCCGCGCCGAGAACGCGCCCACGGAGGTCGAGCGCGGGCGATGGCAGGCCTTCGCCGACGCCGCCCAGGCGGTCGGACCGGACGACGGCGCGCTGCTGATGTCGGCGCTCGTCGGCGGCTACGTGCCGCGGCGCCGCTAGCCCACATGCGACAGCGCCCCCGCCCGGAGGTCCGGGCGGGGGCGCTGTGCGGTGGTTCGGATGTCAGAGCGGCGAGACGTTGGCCGCCTGCGGCCCCTTCTGACCCTGCTCGATGTCGAACGAGATGCGCTGCCCCTCGTCGAGTGAGCGGTAACCGCTGGACTGGATGGCGGAGTAGTGGACGAACACATCCGGTCCGCCACCGTCAGGGGTGGCGAAGCCGAACCCCTTCTCTGCGTTGAACCACTTGACTGTGCCTTCGGGCATTGCACTCGCTCCTAGCTGAGGTGATGCATCGGGGTCCTGCCAGTGCGCAGGGCCTTCCCGACACCTGAACCCTAACCGCCAACCGCCCCGAATGGTCGAGTGGGACGCCGTGACTCGTCGACGTGGCGGAGGTCCGGGTTCAGAGCAGCGTGCCGTCGTCCTCGGGGAACGGCCGGCCGGTGCGGGCAGAGGTGCCGCTGACCGCGTAGGTGGGCGTCGCATAGGTGGCCGTCGGCGGAACGGCCGGCGACCCCACGGGCAGGGCCAGCGGCTCGGGCCGCCACGAGGTGACGCCGACGACCTCGGCGTAGTTGTCGTCGTCGTGGTGGCGGTGCCCGCCCCACCAGCCGCGGTGCGGCCGGGCGTGCTCGTGCAGCCAGGTGTGCAGCAGCGGCCGCCACCGGTGCTTGGTGAGGTCGGCGGTGACGAGCACGGCGGCGAGCACGGCGACGACGAGCATCGCGTCGGTCACCGCGGAGGCGACCATGAGCGGGGTGATCTTCGCCCACTCCACGGCGGCCAGCTGGGCGCCGATCATCTCCACGACGAGGTAGAGCAGCACGTACACCAGGATCGAGACCCGCATGCTCCACCTCCGTCCGACGACCGACCCTCTCGGATCGGCGCGGAGCAGCCGGTGCTGCAGGTCTGCGCGGGCATCGGCCGCTCGGCGTCACCCGATGGGGTGAGGTCTGGACGCCGCCGTTCGCCGAGGGCCACCATGGCCGCCGCACGGGGACGACGACGCTGGTGACGACGATGCCGAGAAGCCTGCTCGCAGCGCTCCTGGGAACGGCGGTGCTGGTGGCCGCCGCCCCCGCCGCGTCGGCCGATCCGAACCCGGAGGGCACGCTCGCCGTCGACGTGCTGGAGCGCTCCGTCCGGCTCACCGCAGGGGGCGTCGTCGTCGTCCCGCTGCGGGCGCGGTGTGCCCCGCACCTCGACGCGTTCGAGCTGGATGTCGGTGTCACCCAGGGCACCCGGTTCGGCGGCACGAGCACCGTCGGCGGCGCCTTCCCCGTCTGCGACGGCGCCTGGCACCGCACCGCCGTCAGGGTGCGGGCCGAGGCGGGACGCTTCCACGCCGGCTGGGCCGACGTCGGCGTCTACCTCGGCGCCTACGACACCGTCGAGGACCACGACACCGAGGCGACCGACGACGTCCGCGTGCGGCTCCGCCCGCCGGCGTACGGCTGAGACGGCCGAGCCGCGGCTGCCCGGCACGTCCGGGGCAGCCGCAGCTCGATCCTTCCGGGGGAGCGGTCAGTCCCGCTCGAAGTTGCTGCCTGCCCCGCAGGCGTCACCGGGGTTGAACTCCTGGGGGTCTCCGAAGCCGAGCCTGACGTCCTGCCCGTAGGACTGGGACTCACGCCACCCGGCCCGTTCGGCGCGTTCTCCGGGGTGAGCTCGCCCGTCGTCGGAGCGTCCGGGTCGTCGTTCAGACCGGAGAAGACGCAGATCGAGTTGGCCTGGTCGATCGCGGGACCCGCTCGCCGTTGCCGTTCACCTCACCGGCCAGGGCGGGGGCGGCGCCGGCGACGACGAGGGCGAACGCGCAGGAGGTGGCGGCGAGGAACGACTTCGTCCGGACCATGGGTGACTCCTCGAGCAGAGAGTGGACCCCCGTGCGGGGCGCGAAGCTACTCGGGGCCGCTGAGCAGGGTCAACGAGTCCCGGGACGCTGCTCGGCGGCGTCCTGGCGTCCTATGCGGCCTGTTCCTGCACGAGCACTTCGTGCCACGGGCGGACGGTCCGGCCCGCTCGTGTCGTTCGACGGGAATCTCCGGGCTCGAAACTCCGCCGTGCCCCGCGTCGATGCGGTGGAATCGTCGCGTGCGTCGCGGCGACCGGCTCCGAGGACCGCGCCGCCGCGGTGCCCGGGCGGCCCGAGTGCCGACCGTGGTGACGGCGATCGTGCTCGTCCTCGGGGGTGCGCCGGACCCGCCACCGAGGCTGCCG
This sequence comes from uncultured Actinomycetota bacterium, assembly GCA_963777095.1. Classification (GTDB taxonomy): domain Bacteria; phylum Actinomycetota; class Actinomycetes; order Mycobacteriales; family Geodermatophilaceae; genus CAVZOY01. Next base: position 86,604 of record CAVZOY010000002.1, on the reverse strand, counting down.
CCCCGTCCACCAGCGCTGCGCCGGTGCGCACCAGCGGGCCGCTCGCCGACGGCTTCGAGATCGAGCGAGGGTCCGGCCTGATCGGGGCTGTGTTTCCCCGGGCGATACCGCCGGCGCGGCGGAGGGCTGGCAGGCGGTCCTCCGCATCGCCGGCGACGCCCGTCGGGTCTTCGAGGGCTACGTCCGGCAGGCGGAGGACCTCGGCCTCTCGATGGACTCGGGATGGTGTTGCCGCCCCGAGGGACAGTGGTGCAGCGACCCCGGCGACGAGAACCACGACGACGAACCGCCGGGGCCGTTCCTGGTCGGCTGCACGGCCTACACCCACCCACCGGATGTCGTGTCCCTGGCCCTGTCCCTGAAGGGCTTCGTCGACCCCGACGGCACGGGCTACGTCCACATCCGCGCCGATCGGCTCCCTCCGGAAGGGCAGGCCCTTCCGCCCATCCCGGACGGACCGGTGGCGCCGGCCATGCACTTCGAGGTCTCTCGCGAGCTGACGCCCGAGACCGATTCGCCCATTCGCGTCGTCGAGGGCAGTGCGCTGATCTCCGCCCCGGTCCCGGCCGAGTGCGGAACCGGCGGCTACGTCGCAGTGCTCCAGGTGACGGGCGAGCTCACCCCGGTCCTGCGGGGATACCAGGAGCAGTTCACCGGCGCCGGCTTCGGCAGCGCCGACGGGCTCACCGGGGACGACGGGGTGCTGCGTATCTCGACGTCGGCGGCCGGCGGAGGCACCATGTCCGCGGTCGCCGTGGTGGGCGACCCGTCGTACGTGCTGCTGGAACGCTGCAACGACTGACCGCGCGTCAGTCGACGTCCTTGTTGGCCCGCGCCCGGCTCGGCTGCACCCGCATCGGCTCACCGGGCATCTTCGGGTAGTCCGGCGGATAGGGCAGGTCTCCCAGGCCCGCGTCCCGCGCCTGCTTCTCGAACAGCTCCAGCAGCGGCTCGATCCCGAAGGCGTGGTCGGCCAGGCCGGCGTGCTTGTCGCCGACCTCCTTGAACCGCGCGGGCATGGTCAGGACGTCGAAGTCGAACGGCGTGACGTCGGGCAGCTCGTCCCAGTCCAGCGGAGCCGACACCGGCGCGTGCGGCTTGGGCCGGATGGAGTACGCCGAGGCGATCGTGCGGTCCCGGGCCATCTGGTTGTAGTCGATGAAGATCTTCTCGCCGCGCTCCTCCTTCCACCACGACATCGTCACGCGGTCGGGGAGGCGGCGTTCCAGCTCGCGGCCGAAGGCGATCACCGCGTGCCGCACCTCGGTGAAGGTCCAGCGCGGCTGGATCGGCACGTAGATGTGCACCCCCCGCCCGCCGGAGGTCTTCGGCCACCCCTGCATGCCGAACTCGGCGAGGAGCTCCCGCACGTGCGGAGCCACCCACACCGCGTCGGAGAAGTCGGTGCCCGGCTGCGGGTCCAGGTCGATGCGGATCTGGTTGGGCGACTCGACGTCGGTCTTGTCCACCGGCCACGGGTGGAAGGTGAGCGTGCCGAGGTTGGCGCACCACGCGACGACCGCCACGGAGTCCGGCGCGATCTCGTCCGCCGTCCGTCCGCTGGGGAAGGTGATGTGCGCGGTCGGCACCCACGGCGGGGCGTTCTTGGGCACCCGCTTCTGGTAGAACGCGTCGCCGGTGTTGTCGACGCGGGTCGAGATCCGCGCCCCCTCGAACACCCCGCCCGGCCAGCGCTCCAGCGTCGTCGGCCGGTCCCTCAGCGCGAAGAGGATGCCCGGGCCGACCGACACGAAGTAGTTGACGACGTCGATCTTGCGGATGCCGCGGTCGGCGAAGTACGGCTTCTCCGGGTTGGAGACGCGTACCTCCAGACCGTCGACGTCCAGGACGACGGCGTCCTTGCTGCTGGCCATGCGTCAGTTCCTACCGCAGCGACCGCCCTGCGCGCCGCGCCTTACGCCGGACAGGTGAGGTCGTCCTTCGGCGCCTTCTCCTCGAGGAGGTAGGCGTCCACCGCCGCGGTGACGCACTTGGTCTTCGGGTACGCCGTGTGGCCCTCGCCCTGCCAGGTCAGCAGGACGCCGTTCTGCAGGTCCTCGGCCATGTCGACCGCCCCCGCCAGCGGCGTGGCCGGGTCGCCCTCGGTGCCGATGACCAGGATCGGCGGGCTGCCCTCGGCGTCGCGCTCCGGCAGCGGCGTCCGCTGGGCGTCCCAGACGTTGCAGTTGTGCAGTGCGGTGGCGGAGCTGGGCGCCGAAGAGCGGGTACTCCTCGCTCCACTCGGCGACGAGGCTGCGGATCTCCTCCTCGGGGACCTGCTCCTCCTCGGCGGTGTCCGCGCAGTTGATCGCGTAGTTCGCGTCGAAGAGGTTGGAGTACGTGCCGTCGTCGAGCCGGCCGGTGTAGCTGTCGGCGAGCGTGAAGACGCCGGCCGCGTTGCCCTTGCGCGCCGCGACGAGTGCCTGGCTCAGCTGCGGCCACGCGTCCTGGTCGTAGAGGGCGGCCACGACGGCGGTGAAGACGTCACCCGCCGTCGCCTCGCGGTCGTCGCCGTCCTCGTCGGTCGGGATCGGCTCGGCCTCCGCCTCGTCGAGCAGCTTCTCGAGGTACAGCCGCGGGTCGTCGCCCATCGGGCAGCCGGCGCGGAAGGCCTTGCAGCCCTTCGCGAAGGCGTCGAAGGCGTCCTCGAAGCCGGCCGCCTGACCCTCGGCGTCGGCCACCGGGTCGGCGTCCGGGTCGGTGGCACCGTCCAGGACCATCGCCCGCACCTTGTCGGGGAAGAGCTCGGCGTACGTCGAGCCCAGCGTCGTCCCGTACGAGTAGCCGAGGTAGGTGAGCTTCTCGTCGCCGAGGGCCTCACGCAGCCGGTCCATGTCGCGGGCGGTGTCGACGGTGTTGAAGATGCCGAGCGCGTCGCCGTACTCGTCCTCGCAGCCGGTCGCCACGCGGTCGGCCAGCTCGAAGGCGGCGTCGATGTCCGCGGCCGACGTCGGCCGCGGCTCCGCGGCGAACATCTCGGCCTTGACGTCCGACGGGATGCACTCCACCGGCGTCGACAGGCCCACGCCCCGTGGGTCGAAGCCGACGACCTGGAAGCGCTCGAGCACGTCCGCGGGCATGGTCAGCGCCTGCCCGATCGCGAAGTCCGCGCCGGAGCCGCCCGGGCCGCCGGGGTTGACCAGCAGCGAGCCGATCCGGTCGGTCTGCTCGCCGAGCGTCGCGCGGACCAGGAACAGGGGCAGCGTGTCGCCGGTCGGGTCGTCGTAGTCGATGGGCACGTCGGTGCGGCCGCACTCGAACGTCAGGTCCCGGCCCGCGCCCTCGGCGTCGTCCGGGATCAGCTCGTCGATCTGCGTCGTGCAGTCGGTCCAGTCGATCTCGTCGACCGGCGCCTCGGTCGGGGCCGCCGACCGCCGCGTCGGCACCATCGGCGGCGGTCTCCGCGAAGGAGGTGCAGCCGGTGGCCGTCACGAGGACGGCGGAGCAGGCGGCCAGCAGGCCACGACGCAGACGCATGGGTCACGAGGTTATGAGCCGTTCGCCGGACTTGCAGGTGCCGCTGGGAGTGGCGCCGTCCGCGGGACCGCGCCTTCTCAGCCCGCGAAGACCTCGGCCAGGTCGTAGCGGACCGGCACGTCGAGCTGGTCGTACGTGCACTGCTCGGGGCTCTTGTCGGGCCGCCACCGCAGGAACTGGCCGGTGTGACGAAGTCGACGTCCCTCGAGCTGGTCGTACTTGATCTCGACCACGAGCTCGGGCCGCAGCGGCACCCAGGAGAGGTCCTTCTTGGCGTTCCACCGGCTGACGGCGCCCGGCATCCGCCGCTCCGGCCCCTCTGGTGCCCCGCCGTTCGCCGCGGCGGCAGCGGCGGCGGCCTGGAAGTCGGCCCAGTCCCGCCATGGGTGGTTCTCGACCGCGTTCTCCCGGTACGGCGCGAGCTCCTCGACCAGCTCGGCCCGCCGGGCCATCGGGAAGGACGCCGAGACGCCGATGTGCTGCAGGTCGCCGGCGTCGTTGTAGAGGCCCAGCAGCAGCGAGCCGACGATCGGCCCGCTCTTGTGCCAGCGGAACCCCGCGACCACGCAGTCGGCGGTGCGCACGTGCTTGACCTTGACCATCAGCCGCTGGTCGGGCCCGTACGGCAGGTCGGCGGCCTTGGCGACGACGCCGTCGAGCCCGGCGCCCTCGAACTGCTCGAACCAGCGCTCGGCCACCGCGACGTCCTGGGTCAGCGCGGTGACGTGCACCCGGTCGTGGCTGTCCCTGACCACGGTGCGCAGCCGCGCCTGCCGCTCGGCGAAGGGCTGCTCCATCAAGCGACTCGTCGCCGACGCGCGAGCAGGTCGAAGGCGACGAAGTGCGCCGGCGTCTGCTCGGCGAGCAGGTTCACCCGCGACTCGGCCGGGTGGATCCGCTGCAGCAGCGACTCGAAGTGCAGCCGGTCGCTCGCGGGGGACGACGATCTCGCCGTCCACGACGCACTTCTCCGGCAGCGCCTCCTTGACCGCCGCCACCACCTCGGGGAAGTAGCGGGTCAGCGGCCGCTCGTTGCGGCTGCCGAGCTCCACCTCGTCGCCGTCGCGGAAGACGATGCAGCGGAAGCCGTCCCACTTCGGCTCGTAGAAGAAGCCCTCGCCGGTCGGCAGCTTGGTCGCGGCCTTGGCCAGCATCGGCGACACCGGGGGCAGCACGGGCAGGTCCATGCCGTCAGTCAAGCAGTGTCCGCCGACACGGTGTGGCCCCCGACCCGCCCGGGTCAGTCGACGACGAACCGCCAGCCCGGGACGCCGTCGGTGGTCGGCAGCGGGGTCTGCGCGCCGGCGGCGAAGGACGTGTACGTCCGGTCGGCCAGCACGTGCACCTCCGTGCGGCCCGAGGCGCCGTCGCGCTTGATCCCGTAGACCTCGTCCCAGCCGTCGCCGTCGTGGTCGTCGACGGTGAAGTCCCACGACTCGTCGGAGGCGGGGATGGGCGTGACCGCGTGCGTGCTCCACGACCGGAAGCCGTCGCCGCCGTCGAGCACGTGCACCTCGGTGGAGCCGGAGGCGCCGAGCCGCTTGATGGCGTAGAGGTCGGGGACGCCGTCGCGGTCGTGGTCGCCGGTGGCGAACGCCCAGGTGGCGGTGTCGCTGTGCGGCATCGGCGTGCCGGCGTGCGACAGGAAGCGGCTGTAGTTCGTGGCGCCGTCCAGGACGTGCACCGTCGTCCGGCCCTCGGTGCCGAAGCGGTTGACGCCGACGACGTCGAGGTGGCCGTCGCCGTTGGTGTCGGCGACGTCGAACGACCACAGCCCCGACGCCGACCGCGGCAGCACCGTGGCCGCGTGCAGCTGCCACGTGCGGTAGCTGCTCGCGCCGTCGAGGACGTGCACCTCGACCTTGCCCGACTCGCCCCACCGCTTGATGCCGATGACGTCGTCGACGCCGTCCCGGTTGCGGTCGGCGACGGCGAAGTCCCAGGCCGCGGGTGCGGTCGGCGCCGCGATCGAGTCGAACTGCCTCTGGAAGGACGCGTACGTGGCCGCGCCGTCGATGACGTGCACCTCGGTGCTGGCGTCGCCGTGCTGCTTGATCGCGTACAGGTCTGGCCGGCTGCTGCGCACGGACACGCCCCAGGTCGAGGCGACCGCCGACTTCTCCGACGCCAGCGGCCAGGTGTTGGTTCCGCAGCCCTGCAGGCCGATCGACTGCTGCTGCATGACCGGGGCGAGGGTGCCGGCCGCCGGGCAGGTCGCGTGTGCCGCGGCCGAGCCAGTGGCCCAGCTCGTGGTTGATCACGTAGTGCCGGTACTCGGCCACGTCCGGCCAGGCCGAGGTGCCGGTGCGCCAGCGGGCGTCGTTGATGATCACGTTGCGGCCGACCCGGCAGCTGTACGAGGGACTGCAGATGGGATCGAAGCTCGGCATGCTCGACGGCGCGGCCAGCCAGAGCGTGAACGAGCCGCCCGAGGCCACCTCGCGGTAGCGGATGCTGCCGCCCAGGCTCCAGCCGCGCCGGTCGTTCAAGGTCTGCGCGGCGACCCGCTTGAACACGTTGAGGTCGGCGTAGACCGTCCCGCGGGTGCGCACCTCGTAGGTGAAGGTGCGGGTGACGCTCTCCCCGGGCGGGAAGCCGGGACCGGCCGACGCGGGCGCGGGGGTGGCGACCAGCATCGCCGCGGCGACGGCGAGCACGGCGAGCGCGGCGCGTACGGGGGAGCGGCGCACGGCGGCGGGCGGCATGGGGCACAGCGTGGTTCCCGAACCATCCGGGAGGCAAGAGTCCGGCCCTGGCCGCGCGGTGTCGGTGTCGGCCAGGGGAGTCAGTCGGCGGGCCCGCCGAACCAGCGGGAGAGGTGGTCGTCCAGGTCCTGCTGATCGTCGCCGATCCAGGCGACGTGGCCGTCGGGGCGTAGCAGGACGCACGGAACATCCAGTACCGCAGTGGGATCCGCGAGGTAATCGACCCGGTCCGACCAGCCGCCGACGGTCAGGCGTTCGGTGCGGTCCAGCAGCAGGCCGCGGCCGCGATGCAGCAGACCGTAGAGGTGGCCCTGTTTCACGTCGATGTCGCGCAGGCGGCGGCCGAGCAGGTCGGGGCCTGCGCCGAAGTCGTAGCGGATGCCGATCGCGGTGATCTTCTCGATCAGATAGCGGTTCACCTCGTCGAAGTCCATCAGTTCGGTGAGCAGCCTGCGCACGGCCTGCGGGCCCGGTTCGGTGGACAGCAGTTCCATCTGGGCGCGGGTGTTGTCCAGCACGTCCTCGGCGACCGGATGACGTTCGGCCTGGTAGGTGTCCAGCAGTGTTTCCGGCGCCCAGCCGCGGATCTGTGCGGCCAGTTTCCAGCCGAGGTTGAAGGCGTCCTGAACGCCCAGGTTGAGGCCCTGTCCGCCGATGGGTGGATGGATGTGTGCCGCATCGCCGGCCAGCAGCACCCGCCCGACCCGATAACGTTCGGCCAGCCGGGTGGCATCCCCGAAGCGGGACAACCAGCGCGGGGAGTGCACGCCGAAATCGGTTCCGGCGATGGTGCGCAACTGTTGTTTGAAATCCTCGAGGGTGGGCGGTTCCGCGCGGTCGCTGACTCCCGCGGCGGGGACCACGACGCTGATAGACCCCTTCGCCGAAGGGCCGGAGCCAGAATCGCTGATGGGTCTCGCCGATCTCGGTCACCTTGGCGGCGATCTCCTCCTGCGGCACACCCACTTCCATCTCGCCCATCAGCGTCTCGGTCCGCGAGGGCTCGCCGGGGAAGCCGACGCCGAGCAGTTTGCGCACCGTACTGCGCCCGCCGTCACAGCCGACGAGATAGCGCGAACGCAGCTGTTCCCCGTCGGCCAGCTCGACGGTCACACCCTCGTCGTCCTGCTCGAGACCGGCCACCGCACAACCGCGCCGGACCTGCGCACCCAGTTCGATCGCATGTTCTTCGAGCAGGTGGACGATGACCGGCTGCGGGATGCCCAGCAGATAGGCGTGCGCGGAATCCAGGCCCTCGGGCGCGGGTTTGGTGATGGCGGCGAAGAAGCCGCCGGCCGGACGCTGTCTTCCGTGTTCGAGAATGCGCTCCAGCAGCCCGCGCATCGCCATCAGCTCGAGACTGCGAATGTGCAGACCGACGATGCGGACGAACGACACGGGCTCGGTTTCCTTCTCCAGGACGAGTACCCGCACATCGTGCAGCCGCAGTTCGGCGGCCAGCATCGCACCGGTCGGCCCGCACCCGGCAATGATCACGTCGAACATGAGGGGCGCGCGATCGGCGCCGGAGGCCGGCGACGGGAGTCCGGGGACGTCGCCCACGGATCGCGCTCGACCGCGTTCGACGACGGCTCGGCGGTGAACTGCAGAGAGTGCATAGGTGTTGCCTTTCGGGAGTGCCTTGTTGGCGAGGCGCTCCCGGCGACACCTACGTCAATCGCCCGACCGTGACGGGAAGGGGGAGCACCCACATCGATACAGCGTTCATGGGTCTCACCTCCTCGGGCGGTGTCACGGTCAACTGCAAGCTACAAGCCCGAGCATCATCCCGTCCAATCCTTTCCCAGCCACGTGATCGAGGACCAGCAGCCCCACAGCTCCCCACGCCGGTGCCACCCTCCTTCACGAGGGCATGCGTCGCTTGCGAGGCTGCTACCGTCCGCACGACCGCTTGCACGTCGCAATCACTCAAGAGGTTCGCGGTGCCGGACACCACCTGCCACATGTCGATCTCGCTGGACGGCTTCGTCGCCGGGCCGGACCAGAGCCGCGAGAACCCCCTGGGCAAGCGGGGGCGGGAGCTGCACGGCTGGCACATCGGCGACCCGCGAGCCAACGATGCCGACAAGGTCGCGAACGAGTGGCTCATGCGCCCGCGGGGCGCGTATGTGATGGGTCGGAACATGTTCGGCCCGATCCGCGGGGACTGGGACGAGGAATGGACCGGGTGGTGGGGCCCCGAACCGCCGTACCACGCGCCGGTGTTCGTGCTGACCCATCACGGACATGACCCGATCCAGATGGACGGCGGGACGACCTTCCACTTCGTCACCGAGGGCTTCGACGCGGCCTACTCCGCAGCGTGCCAGGCCGCCGGGGACAATGGCGTGGACATCGCCGGTGGGGCCTCGACCGTCCGACAGGCACTGATCGCCGGCGTGATCGACGAGCTCACCCTCGACATCGCACCGGTCCTGCTCGGTTCGGGCGAGCGCATCTTCGACGGGGTTGAATCCTTCGGCTTCGAACCCGCCGAGGTGCTTCACTCACCGCTGGCCACCCACATCCGCTATCGCCGCGTCAGCTGACTCCGCACGTGACCGGCTGGCCGTGAGGCGGTCGGGTCCGGCTCATCAGCCGCCTCCGTCCGGTGTCCGGTAGACAGTTCGGTGCCGTTGCGCGCTCGGGGACATCCGTCGCAGCGCCTTCAGACGTTTCCGCGGGAACGCATCGGCCCGTGCAAGCGGGTGGGTGACTACGGAGCGACCGCGTAGCGCGCGAACAGCACGCCGTCCTCCTCGAGCAGCTGCCGCAGCTCGGTGCGGACGACGCCGCCCAGCGGGCCGTCCAGCAGCCGGGCCGAGTCGCCGACCAGCGCCGGAGCGATCGTCAGGTCCAGCTCGTCGACGACGCCGGCGGCCAGCGCCGTCCGGAGCAGCTGCGGGCCCGCCCTCGCAGGTGACCTGCTCGAGGCCCCGGTCGGCCAGGGCGTCCAGGGCGGCCCGCAGGTCGACGTCCTCGTCGCCGCACACCAGCACGTCGACGCCGGCGTCGGCCAGCGCGGCCCGGCGGCCGGCGTCCGCCGCGGCGCAGGTGATCAGCAGCGTGCCCGGGACGGCGAGCTTGTCGCCCGGCGCCAGCGACGCCCGGCGGGACACCACGGCGATCGGCACTGTCGGCGTCCGGCCGAGCGAGACGCGCAGCCGCCCGAGGGGCGGTGTCCGGTCCGACCGGCCCGTAGCCCTCGGCCGACGCCGTCCCGTGCCCGACGAGGACGACGTCCGCCAGCGCCCGCAGCGTGCGGAACACCCGCTGGTCCCCGGGCGACTGCAGCCCCTCGCTCGTGCCGTCGACGGCGATGGCGCCGTCCAGGGAGGCGATGAAGTCCATCCGCAGCGCGCGGCCGGCCGGCAGCCGGTACGCCTCCGCGAGCGCGACGTCGTCCGGGACCTCGCCCGGCGCGGGGAACAGCCGGCGCACGTCAGCGGGTGCTCAGGACGGCCGCGCTCTCGGGCGGCACCGTGACGGTCCGCCGGTCGAGCGCGGGCAGCTCGCCGGTGCTGAACAGCACCTCGGCGGCGGGGACGTCGAGGTCGATCTCGCGCGGCTCGTCGGCCAGGTTGACCACGACCCGCAGCGAGCCGCGGCGGATGACCATCCAGCGGTCCGCGTCGTCCCAGTCGACGCGGACGGCCGACAGGTCGGGGTCGACCAGGTCCGGGTGCGCGCGCCGCAGCGCCAGCAGCGCGCGGTGCACCGCCAGCAGCCGGTCGTGCGGCTCCTGCGACAGCTCCGACCAGTCGAGCTTCGACCGGGTGAAGGTCTCCGGGTCCTGCGGGTCGGGGACGACGTCGGCGTCCCAGCCGTGCTCGGCGAACTCGCCGATCCGGCCCTCGGCCGTGGCCTTGCCCAGCTCCGGCTCGGGGTGGCTGGTGAAGAACTGCCACGGCGTCGAGGCGCCCCACTCCTCGCCCATGAACAGCATCGGCGTGAACGGGCTGGTCAGCACGATGCGTCGCGCCGACGGCGAGCAGGCCGGGGGAGAGCGAGGCGGAGATCCGGTCGCCGACGGCGCGGTTGCCGATCTGGTCGTGGTCCTGCAGGTAGCCGAGGAACTTCCAGCCCGGCAGCGTCGCGGTGTCGACCGGCCGGCCGTGGTGGCGACGGCGGAAGCTGGACCACGCGCCGTCGTGGAAGTAGGCGCCGGTCAGCGTCTTGGCGAGCCCGCGCGAGCCCCGCCTCGGCGAAGTCGGAGTAGTAGCCCTGCCCCTCGCCGGTGAGCGTCGCGTGCAGCGCGTGGTGGAAGTCGTCGCTCCACTGCGCGGTCAGGCCCAGCCCGCCGGCCACCCGCGGGGTGACCATCCGCGGGTCGTTGAGGTCGCTCTCGGCGATCAGCGACAGCGGCCGCCCGAGCGCGACCGACAGCTTGTCGACCTCCTGCGCCATCTCCTCGAGCACGTGCGTGGCCCGCTCGTCGACCAGCGCGTGGACGGCGTCGAGCCGCAGACCGTCGACGTGCATGTCCCGCAGCCACATCAGCGCGTTGTCGATGATGTAGCGGCGCACCTCGTCGGAGTCCGGCCCCGACAGGTTGACCGAGTTGCCCCAGGTGTTCGCGCCGCCCTCGCTGAAGATCGGGAAGAACTCGCGGCAGGTAGTTCCCCGACGGGCCGAGGTGGTTGTAGACGACGTCCTGGATCACGCCGAGGCCCTGCTGGTGGCAGGCGTCGACGAACCGCTGGTAGGCGGCCGGCCCGCCGTAGGTCTCCTGGACGGCGTACCAGCGCGACGCCGTCGTAGCCCCAGTTGTGCGTGCCGTTGAAGGCGTTGACCGGCAGCAGCTCCACGAAGTCCACGCCGAGCCGGACCAGGTGCCCCAGCCGGCCGATCGCCGCGTCGAGGGTGCCCTCGGGGGTGAACGTGCCGACGTGCAGTTCGTAGACCACGCCGCCGGCGAGGGGACGCCCGGTCCACGCGTCGTCGCCCCACTCGTGGGCGTCGGGTCGAAGCGGCGGGACAGCCCGTGCACGCCGTCCGGCTGACGGCGGCGACGGGGGTCCGGCCGCGGGCGTGTCGCCGTCGTCCAGCAGGAAGCCGTAGTCGGCCTCGGGGCCGGCCTCGACCGACGCCCGCCACCAGCCGTCGTCGTCCCGCCGCATGTCGTGGAGGGCGCCGTCCACCTGCACGCGCACGCGCTCGGGCAGGGGCGCCCAGACGGCGAACTCGACGGACTCGGGCATGCGGCGGCCTCCGGGCGACGGAACGGGAAGGGGCGGGGCGATCCTTCCCGCCTCCCGGCCGGTCAACCGTCCCGGCTATGCGCGGCCGGTCACCTTGCGCAGCAGCGCCTCCGGATCCGCGCGGCGCCGTGTCGCCGGTCCAGACGACGAACTGGTCGGGCCGCACCAGGATCAGCCGCGCGCCGTAGTCTGCCGGCCTCCCCGGCGCCGTCCCGGACGACGCTGAGCGGCACGCCGAGCTCCTTGGCCGCGGCCTCGAGGCCGTCGGTGGCGCCTCCGGCGGCGTCGAGTGCCAGCAGCGTGAACCACGGGCCGAGCTCGGCGAACGCATTGCGCCCGGAGGCCAGCGTGCGCGGGGGCAGGTGGTGACCGGCGCGGGCGGTGAAGGTGTGCTCGCCGTGCGCGCTGATCACCGCGCCGGGCGGACCGGCGACGACGGGGGAGCCCTCGTAGTGCGGCTCGAAGTTGCGCAGCCGCTTGCCGTACTCCTTGGTCGCCTCGTGCCACTCGCGCTCGAACACCTCGCGGTCGGCGTCGGGGGAGTAGGTCTCGAGGAACTTCGCGGTCGCTGGCGATCCAGCCGCCGATGATGTCCTCGCCGACGTCCCGGAAGATCGCCTGCCGCTCGAGGCTGTACGAGTCCAGCAGCGCGTCGCCGCCCCAGCCCTCGAGGACGGCGGCCAGCTTCCACGCCAGGTTGACGGCGTCCTCCAGGCCGTTGTTCAGGCCGAAGCCGCCGTACGGCGGGTGCGTGTGCGCCGCGTCGCCGGCGATGAACGCCCGCCCGGCCCGGTACCGGTCGGCCACCTGGACGCGGAGGTCCCAGAAGCCGACGTGGTCGATCTCGAGCTCGAACGGGAAGCCCGCGGCGCGGTGCAGCAGGGCCACCGGGTCGAAGTTCTCGCGGGTGGTCCCGGCCGGCACCGGAGCGTGGAAGAAGAAGCCCTCGCCGACGTCGACCCGGCCGAAGAACATCCAGTAGCCCTGGAGGTCGGGGTGCATGACCCGGTAGGTGGACCGCGGGCGGGAACCGCTCCTCGAGGTGCTCGTGCAGCGCGCGCGAGCGGAAGACGATCAGCGCGACCAGCTCGTCCCAGTCAGTCCCGTGCCGGGCGATGTCGGTCTGCTCCCGGACGACGGAGTGCCCGCCGTCGCAGCCGACGACGTAGTCGCCCTCGACCACCTCGCGGGTGCCGTCCTGCTCCATGGTCACGCGGACGCCGTCGGCGTCCTGCTCGACGCCGGTGACCGTCCGGCCCCAGAAGGCGTCGACCTCGGGCAGGTCGGCCATCCGGCGGCGCAGCACCTCCTCGGTGCGGTACTGCGGCAGCCGCTCGTTCTCCTGGAAGTAGAAGTCCCGGACGACGGCGCGGTCGGGGGAGGCGTGCCAGAACTCGCTGCGCAGGTCCTCGTAGTGGGTGACCTGGCCGATCGGGTGGTCCTCGGGCATCGTGCGGGCGGCCCGGATCTCGTCGGCCACCCCCCAGGACCAGAGGTGCTCCATGGTCCGCTGCGCGAGGCCCTGGCCCTTCGGGATCGCCGACAGCTGCGTCCGCTTCTCGACGACGGCGCAGCGGACGCCGCGCAGCCCGAGAGCCACCGCGAGCCCCACCCCGACCGGACCGCCGCCGACGATGACCACCTGGTAGCGCTTCTCCACGAGGAGGGATGGAAGCACCGGACGAGGCAATGGTCAAACCATTGTGCCGTTGTCCTCGCGTGTCGGCGAGGTCGTCCTGCGCAACGCGAGGACGCCGACGAGCAGTGCGCCGGCGACGCCTCCCGCGATGGGGAACGCGACCGTCGCGCCGAGCGCGGCCACCAGGGCGCCCGTGCCGAGCGGTCCCAGCGAGGCCGACAGCGCGTTGACGGAGTTGCGCGTGGCCAGGGCCAGCGCCCGCTGCCCCTTCGGGGCCGCCTCGCTCACCAGCACGATGAGCAGCGGCAGGCTCAGACCGTTGCCGATGCCGACCAGCGCGGCGGGGACCAGCGCCGCGGGCACGGACGCCATGAACGGCGAGAGCACCAGCCCGAGCACGGCGAGTGCGAGGACCGCCGTGCACAGCGCCTCGGGGGAGATCCGGCGGGTCAGCCGGCCGGTGAGCAGGTTGACCACAGTGGCGACGGCCGCCGAGAAGGAGATCACCACCGCGGCCTCGGCGGCCGAGGCACCCGCCGACACCAGTACCAGCGGGAAGAACGGCGTCCAGATGTTGGGCACCCAGAGCCGGACGAAGGTGAGCAGCATCGCCATCTGCATGCGCGGCAGGCGGAAGAGCCCCGCCGCGTCGCGGAGCCGGGCGCGGTCGCTCCCCGAGCGGGACCGGGGCCGGGGCAGGGCGAGACCGACCGCGACGAACAGGGCGCAGAAGGCCGCGATCGCGAGGAACGCGGCGCGGTAGCCGAAGCCGGCCGCGGTGGCTCCGACGATCAGCGGCGCGACCATCTGGCCGGCGTTGCTGACGAAGCTGAAGCGACCGGTGTCGCGCGCGCGGTGCTCCGGCAGCCCCTGGCTGGAGACGTACGCCTGGGAGGCCACCCAGCCCAGTGACCGCCCGGCCCCGATCACGACGTTGAGCAGGAGGAGCAGCCAGAATCCCTCGGCGAGCACGAACGCCGCCGAGCCCGCCGCGCACCACGCGGCGCTGAGGATGAACGCCCCCCGCGTGCCGAGCCTGGCCGTCACCAGGCTCAGCGGCACGGCGAACACCGTCTCCGAGAGCGACCGGGCGGCGACGATCACCCCGATCGCGCCCACGGCGATGCCCAGCTCGTCGGCCCGCAGTGGGACCAGCAGGCCGAGCATCGCCGAGACGCTCAGGCCGAAGCCGCCGGAGAGGTAGGCCGACCACAGTCGGGCCTCCGCCGGCGCCGACGTCGGTGCTGCTGCCACAGCACCGACCTTCACACGGATCGGGTCAATGGTCCAACCATTGACCGCGGCACGGCGCTAGTTGCGGACGAGAAGCGCCACCGGCAGCCGCCTGAGCACGTCCGCGACCGGAGCGCCGTCCGCCGTCGAGACCACGCGTTCGCCGGTGAGCAGGTCCTGCCACGAACCGGTCGGCAGCCGCAGCGCGGTGTCGCCCCAACCGGTCGCGGCGAGTCCGACCGGCAGCCGGGTCGCCACCGGGACGGCTCCGCCGCGGTCGGCGGCGATCACGTGGTCGGCGGCGGAGCCGGTCACCTCGACGGGCTCGTAGCCCTCGAACAGCTCGGGCCGGTCCCGTCGGGCGCGGAGGGCGCGGGAGACCACGAGCAGCTTCGCCGCGCCGGTGTCGTCGACGGACGGCACGGTGCCGCCGTCCAGCGACGCCAGGAGGCTGCGCCGCAGCGCGTAGTCGACCGGCCGGCGGTTGTCGGGGTCGACCAGCGAGTGGTCCCACAGCTCGGTGCCCTGGTAGACGTCCGGGACGCCGGGCATGGTCAGCTGCAGCAGCTTCTGGCTCAGCGAGTTCGACCAGCCGTGCGGCGCGATCCGGCCGACGAAGCGGTCGATCTCCTCGGCGGTGGTCGGGTCGTCGAACGCGGCGTCGACCAGGGCGTGCAGCGACCGCTCGAACTCCTCGTCGACGTCGGTCCACCGCGTCGACAGGCCGGCCTCGCGGGCGGCCTTCTCGGCGAAGGCGTGCGCCCGCTCCCGCGAGAGCGGCCAGGCGCCGATCAGGTTCTGCCAGACCAGGTGGGCGAGCGGCCGGTCGGGCAGCGGATGCCGGTCCAGCCAGCCGCGCACGAGGCCGGCCCACTCCGTGGGCAGCTCGGCGAGCACGGCCAGGCGCGCGCGGGTGTCCTCGCTGCGCTTGGTGTCGTGCGTCGACAGCGTCGTCATCGACATCGGCTTGACGGCGAGACGGTGCTGCTGGGCGGCGTGGAACTCCTCGACCGTCCGGCCGAAGTGCGCCGGGTCGCCACCGACCTCGTTGAGCATGACGAACCGTGCCCACCGGTAGTAGGTGGTGTCCTCGACGCCCTTGGCCATGACCGGGCCGGTGGTCTGCTCGAAGCGGGTGGCCGCCTCGGTGCCGGCCAGCGACAGCACCGTGTGCAGCGCCTCGAGCGCGGGCGCGAGCTCCGGTCGGCGCTCGCGCGCGACGCCCACCGTCGCGGTGAGGTGCTCGTGGCCGTCGGGCAGGTAGCTGCGGTACACGGGGAACCAGGCGAGCAGCTCGGCCAGCGCCTCGCGCTGCTGGTCGGGCTCCAGGCCGGGCAGCTCGCCGATCACCCGCATCAGCCTGGCCACCTCGGCGCCGAGCATGCCGTCGGTGATCTCTCGCTTGGCGTCGTGCACCGCCTGCGCGTAGTCGACGGCCCGCCCTGACAGCTCGGTGTCCAGTGCGGTCAGCGCCGCCTCGGCGGCGGGGTCGACCAGCACGCCGTCCACCTCGGCGAGGGCGTCGTAACCGGTGGTGCCGGCGCAGGCCCAATCGTGCGGCAGCTCCTCGCCGGGCTCGAGGATCTTCTCGACGACCGTCCAGAGGTCGCCGGTGGCCGCCGCGAGGCGGTCGAGATAGCCCTGGGGGTCGGCCAGGCCGTCGGGGTGGTCGATCCGCAGCGCGTCGACGGCGCCGTCCCGCACCAGCTCGGTGACCAGCCGGTGGGTCGCCTCGAAGATCTCCGGGTCCTCGGTGCGCAGGCCGGCGAGCGTGTTGATGGCGAAGAACCGCCGGTAGTTGAGGTCGGTGTCGGCCCGCCGCCAGTCGACCAGCTCGTAGTGCTGGCGGGCGTGCACGTCCTGCGGGGCGCCCTCGCCGGTGCCGGGCGCGATCGGGTAGCGGTTGTCGTAGTACCGCAGCTCCGGCCCGTCCGGTCCGTCGGCGACCTCGAGCTTCTCCAGGTCGTCGGCGGACCCGAGCACCGGGAGGCGCACCTTGCCGCCCCCGAACTCCCAGTCCACGTCGAACGCATCGGCATGAGCACTGGTGCGCCCGTTCTTCAGCACGTCCCACCACCACGGGGCGGCCGCCGGGTCGGCGACGCCCATGTGGTTGGGCACCAGGTCCAGGACGAGGCCGAGGCCCTGCGCGTGCAGGGCCTCGACGAGCCGGTCGAGGCCGGCCCGCCCGCCGCGCGCCTCGTCGATGTGCGCGTGGTCGACGGTGTCGTAGCCGTGCGTGCTGCCCTCGGCCGAGCGCAGCAGAGGAGAGGCGTAGGCGTGCGTCACGCCGAGGTCGGCCAGGTAGTCGGCCAGCTCGGCGCCCCGCTGGAGCGGGAAGTCGCCGGTGAACTGCAGCCGGTACGTGGCGGACGGCGTGCGCCGCCGCCGGTGGGCCTCGTCGGTCACGGTGCCCTTCGCTTCGCTCCCGCGCGGCGGAGCCGCCAGGTCAGCAGAGTCGCTCACGCCGTCCTCAGCGGAGCGCTCAGCACGACCATCGCGTGCGCCCCGACGCACACGGCCTCACCGGGCTTGACCTCGTCCGGGTCCACCTGGCCCATCTCCGCGGTGTCGACCACGACGGTCCAGGTGCCGGCGTACTCCGACGACGGCAGCGTGAAGTCGATCGGCTCGTTCGAGGCGTTGAAGGCCAGGTAGAAGTGGTCGTCGGAGACGTCCTCGCCGCGCTCGTCGGTCGACCGGATGCCGTGCCCGTTGAGGTACACGGCGATCGACTTGGCGAACGAGACGTCCCAGTCGTCCTCGGTCATCTGCACGCCGGCCGGGGTCAGCCAGGCGATGTCGGGCACCGGTGCGCCCTTCTCGCGGCGGACCGGGCGACCGTGGAAGAAGCGGCGACGGCGGAACGTCGGGTGGTCGTGCCGCAGGTGCGTCACCAGGCGCGTGAACTCGAGCAGGCCCTTGTCCACGTCGTCCCAGTGGACCCAGGTCAGCTCGTTGTCCTGGGCGTAGCCGTTGTTGTTGCCCTTCTGCGTGCGGCCGAGTTCGTCGCCGTGCAGCAGCATCGGCACGCCCTGGCTGAGCATCAGCGTGGCGAGGAAGTTCCGCCGCTGCCGGGCGCGCAGCGTGCGCACCTCCGCGTCGTCGGTCTCGCCCTCGACACCGTGGTTCCAGCTGCGGTTGTGGCTCTCGCCGTCGTTGTTGCCCTCGCCGTTGGCCTCGTTGTGCTTCTCGTTGTACGAGACCAGGTCGTTGAGGGTGAACCCGTCGTGCGCGGTGACGAAGTTGATGCTCGCGACCGGTCGCCGTCCGGAGTGCTGGTAGAGGTCGGAGGACCCGGTGAGCCGGCTGGCGAACTCGCCGACCGTGCCGCCCTCCCCGCGCCAGAAGTCGCGGACGGTGTCGCGGTACTTGCCGTTCCACTCGGTCCACAGCGGCGGGAAGTTGCCCACCTGGTAGCCGCCCTCGCCGACGTCCCACGGCTCGGCGATCAGCTTGACCTGGCTGACGACCGGGTCCTGGTGCACCAGGTCGAAGAACGCCGACAGCCGGTCGACGTCGTGCAGCTCGCGGGCGAGGGTCGAGGCGAGGTCGAAGCGGAAGCCGTCGACGTGCATCTCGGTGACCCAGTAGCGCAGCGAGTCCATGATCAGCTGCAGGGCCTGCGGCGTCCGGGCGTTGAGCGAGTTCCCGGTGCCGGTGTAGTCCATGTAGTACTGCTTGTCGTCCTCGACCAGCCGGTAGTAGGCGCGGTTGTCGATGCCCTTGAACGACAGCGTGGGGCCGAGGTGGTTGCCCTCGGCGGTGTGGTTGTAGACGACGTCGAGGATGACCTCGATGCCGGCCTCGTGCAGCGTGCGCACCATGCCCTTGAACTCGGCCACCTGCATGCCGTTGCTCGTGTTGCTGGCGTACTCGTTGTGCGGCGCGAAGAAGCCGATCGTGTTGTAGCCCCAGTAGTTGCGCAGGCCCTTCTGCTGGAGGGTGTCGTCCTGCACGAACTGGTGCACGGGCATGAGCTCGATCGCCGTGATCCCCAGGTCCTGCAGGTGGGCGATGACCGCCGGGTGCGCGATCGCCGCGTAGGTGCCGCGCAGGTCCTCCGGGACGTCGGGGTGCGTCATCGTCAGGCCCTTGACGTGGGCCTCGTAGATCACCGTCTTGTGGTACGGCGTCCGCGGCGGACGGTCGGTGCCCCAGTCGAAGTAGGGGTTCGTGACCACGGACTTCGGCATGTAGCGGGCCGAGTCCTGGTCGTTCCGCTTGCCCGACTTGAAGTGGTAGCCGAACAGCGACGGGTTCCACTTGACCTGGCCGTCGACGGCCTTGGCGTACGGGTCGAGCAGCAGCTTGTTCGGGTTGCAGCGCAGCCCCTGCTCGGGGTCGTAGGGGCCGTGCACGCGGAAGCCGTAGCGCTGGCCGGGCTGGATGCCGGGGAGGAACGCGTGCCAGACGAACGCGTCCATCTCGGGGAGCGTGATGCGGTCGGTCTCCCGGCCGCGGTCGTCGAAGAGGCACAGCTCGACCTTCTCGGCCACCTCGCTGAAGATCGCGAAGTTCGTGCCGGTGCCGTCGTACGTCGCGCCGAGCGGGTACGCGGTGCCGGGCCATACCTGGGTCATGAGGGGGTGTTCCTTCTGCGTTGGCGCCCCCGGGCAGGGCCGGGGGACGTGAGCCGTCCCCGGGATCCTCCCGGACGACGGCTCAGTGGGGCGACCGGGGGCGGGTGCCCGCCCGGACGCCGGCTCACACGTGACCCTGGTGACGTCGGCGGAGAGGCGACGCCGCCGCGAGGACGACGACGCCCCCCGCGGCGGACCGCGGGGGGCGTCGTGCGCAGAGCGGCCGGCACACGTTGCGGCGTGCCGACCGGAGGGCGGACCGCCCGCGGTCCGACCTCGCCCGGAGACCGGGTGGCGCTGGCCCGCGGTTGGACCACTCCTGCGACGAAGCACGCTAGGGGGACCGGCCTGTCCGGGACAAGTAGCCGGCGCATCCCGATCTCCCGCAGGCACCAGATGTCCGCCCGAACCGCACGGGACCCGTTCTGTCACAGCCCCGACGTACCGTCGTCCCGTGCGTGCGAAGACCGATCTCCGGCCCACCCAGGGGCGTTTCCGCGTCGTCAGCGACTTCCAGCCGTCCGGCGACCAGCCGACGGCGATCGCCGCGCTGGCCGACCGGGTGCGCCGGGGCGACAAGGACTCGGTGCTCCTGGGCGCCACCGGCACCGGCAAGTCGGCCACCACGGCGTGGCTGGTCGAGCAGGTGCAGCGGCCGACTCTGGTCATGGCCCCGAACAAGACGCTCGCCGCGCAGCTGGCCAACGAGTTCAAGGAGCTGCTGCCGAACAACGCCGTCGAGTACTTCGTCTCGTACTACGACTACTACCAGCCCGAGGCGTACGTCCCGCAGACCGACACCTACATCGAGAAGGACTCCTCGATCAACGAGGAGGTCGAGCGGCTGCGCCACTCGGCGACGATGAGCCTGCTCACCCGGCGCGACGTCGTGGTGGTGGCCACCGTCTCGTGCATCTACGGCCTCGGCACGCCGCAGGAGTACGTCGACCGGTCGCTGCGGCTGCGGGTGGGGGAGGAGCGCGACCGCGACGACCTGCTGCGCACGCTGGTCACCGAGCAGTACACCCGCAACGACCTGTCGTTCACCCGCGGCACCTTCCGCGTGCGCGGCGACACCATCGAGATCTTCCCGGTCTACGAGGAGCTCGCCGTCCGGGTCGAGATGTTCGGCGACGAGGTGGAGCGGCTGTACTACCTGCACCCGCTCACCGGCGAGGTGGTCCGCGAGGTCGACGAGCTGTTCGTCTTCCCGGCCACCCACTACGTCGCCGGGCCCGACCGCATGGAGCGGGCGATCCGCGGCATCGAGGCCGAGCTCGAGCAGCGGCTGGGGGAGCTGGAGCGGCAGGGCAAGCTGCTCGAGGCCCAGCGGCTGCGCATGCGCACCACCTACGACATCGAGATGATGCGCCAGGTCGGCTTCTGCTCCGGCATCGAGAACTACTCGCGGCACATCGACGGCCGGACGCCGGGCAGCGCCGGCTCGTGCCTGATCGACTACTTCCCCGACGACTTCCTGCTCGTGATCGACGAGTCGCACGTGACCGTGCCGCAGATCGGCGGCATGTACGAGGGCGACATGAGCCGCAAGCGCACGCTGGTCGAGCACGGCTTCCGGCTGCCGTCGGCGATGGACAACCGCCCGCTGAAATGGGAGGAGTTCACCGACCGGATCGGCCAGACGGTGTACCTCTCGGCGACCCCGGGCGGGTACGAGCTGGGCCGGGTCGCCGGCGACGTCGTCGAGCAGGTCATCCGACCGACCGGCCTGGTCGACCCGGAGGTCGTGGTCAAGCCGACCAAGGGCCAGATCGACGACCTGGTGGACGAGATCCGCGTCCGCACCGAGAAGGACGAGCGGATCCTGGTCACCACGCTGACCAAGAAGATGGCCGAGGACCTCACCGACTACCTGCTCGAGCTGGGCATCAAGGTGCGCTACCTGCACTCGGAGGTCGACACCCTGCGCCGGGTCGAACTGCTGCGCGAGCTGCGGCAGGGCGAGTACGACGTCCTGGTCGGCATCAACCTGCTGCGCGAGGGCCTCGACCTGCCCGAGGTGTCCCTGGTCGCGATCCTCGACGCCGACAAGGAGGGCTTCCTCCGCTCGGGCACCTCGCTCATCCAGACGATCGGTCGTGCGGCGCGCAACGTGTCCGGCCAGGTGCACATGTACGCCGACAAGATCACCCCGTCGATGGCGACGGCGATCGAGGAGACCAACCGTCGGCGCGAGAAGCAGGTCGCCTACAACACCGAGCACGGCATCGACCCGCAGCCGCTGCGCAAGAAGATCGTCGACATCCTCGACGGCATCTACCGCGAGGCCGAGGACGCCGAGAGCTCGACGGCGAAGCTGCTGGGCGGCTCCGGCCGCCAGCAGTCCCGCGGCAAGTCCCCGGTCCCGGGCCTGTCGTCCAAGGCCGGCCGGGCCAAGGCCGGCGCGATCGACGTCGACGGCCTGCCGCGCGCCGAGCTGGCCGACCTCATCACGCAGATGAACGAGCAGATGCTGGCCGCCGCCCGTGAGCTCCAGTTCGAGGTCGCCGCGCGGCTGCGCGACGAGCTCGCCGAGCTCAAGAAGGAACTGCGCCAGCTCGACGCGGCGCACGCGTAGCCTCATCGGCCCCCTGCAGGGCCCCGCCGCGAGCCTGCGAGCGGTCGGGCGCCGAGGGTCCTTCTGCTATCCCTGGGGTGAGGAGGAGCTGGTCGCCAAGGTGGGCGGCAAGGGCTTCGCGTTCATCGGCCCCGGGTCCGTCAGCGTCAAGTGCGGCCGCGACGCGGCCGAGGCGGCCGAGTGGCGCGACCGCTACCCGGGCGTCATCACCCAGAGCTCCTACGTGGGGCGCTACGGCTGGAACTCGGTCGACCTCACCGGCCCGGTGCCCGACGACGAGGTGCGCGAGCTCGTGGACGGCTCCTACGACGCCGCGGTCGCCGCCCTGCCCAAGAGCCGGCGGCCGCCCGGCTGACGCCCGCGGGATCCTCGCGGGAACACGGCCGTCCGCTACCGCCGTTGGAGCAGGTGAACCACACCGGCGTGCGGGCGATGCCTCGCGCCCCGGAGCGGTTCGCAGTGGAGGGGAGTATCCCCGCACGGCACCGTCGTCAGTACGAGATCCCCGCGGATCTCCGGCGCTGCCGGCCGCCCCCGGGCGGCGGGAGAGACCTCCGGTTCAGACCGAGCGGTGCGCGGCGCGCACCGCCCTGAGTCCCCGGAGGTTCCTGCATGGACGTCCCGTTCTGGGTGTGGGCAGTCACGGTCGCGGCGATCGTGGGCATGCTCGTCTTCGACTTCGTCGGACACGTGCGCACACCGCACGCCCCGACCCTGCGCGAGTCCGCGATCTGGTCGGCGGCCTACGTCGGCATCGCCATCGGCTTCGGCCTGCTCGTGCTGCTGTTCTCCGGCGGCGAGTTCGCGGGGGAGTACTTCGCCGGCTACATCACCGAGAAGAGCCTCTCGGTCGACAACCTCTTCGTCTTCGTGCTGATCATGGCGGCGTTCGGCGTGCCCCGGGAGCTGCAGCAGAAGGTGCTGCTCTTCGGGATCAGCTTCGCGCTGGTGCTGCGGACGATCTTCATCTTCGTCGGCGCCGCCGCGATCGAGCAGTTCAGCTGGGTCTTCTACCTCTTCGGCGCGATCCTGATCTACACCGCGTGGGTGCAGGCCCGCAGCGGCGGCCACGGCACGGACGAGGACTACACGGAGAACGCCGTCCTGCGGTTCGCCCGCCGCCATCTGCGGACGACGGAGGAGTACCACTCCGACCGCATGGCGGTGCGGCTCGACGGTAGGCGCTACCTGACGCCGCTGGCCGTCGCGCTGATCGCCATCGGCACGGCCGACGTCATCTTCGCCGTCGACTCGATCCCGGCGATCTTCGGCCTGACCACCGAGACCTACCTGGTGTTCGCGGCCAACGCCTTCTCGCTGCTCGGCCTGCGCCAGCTGTTCTTCCTGATCGACGGACTGCTCGACCGGCTCGTGTACCTGTCCTACGGCCTGGCCGTCATCCTCGGCTTCATCGGCGCCAAGCTGGTCATCCACGCGCTGCACACCAACGAACTGCCGTTCGTCAACGGCGGCGAGCACGTGACGCTGATCCCCGAGGTGCCGATCTGGCTCTCGCTGCTCGTGATCCTCGGCACCCTGGTCGTGACCACCGTGGCGAGCCTGGCGAGGTCGCGGCGGGACGACCGTCAGCGGGTCCCCGCCGAGGCGGAGGACACGGACCTCGCCGCGCTGCCGCCCGACGCGCAGGACGGTCCCGACTCCGCGCATGGCTCCCACGGGTCTGCGGGTACGGTGAGCGCCACTGTCCCCGGCGGTCGCAGCGTCTGACGCTGCGCTCCTCAGGGGCTCGGTGAAGGAGGGGAGTATCCCCCCGTGGCAGTGTCGTCATCACGAGGTCCCATGGCCTCCGGTGCTGCCGATCGCGGGTCCGTGGACCCGCGGTGGGAGAGACCTCCGGTGCTGACATCTGCCTGTCCCCGGAGGAACTGACCGCATGGAACTGCCCGTCTGGTTCGAGATCGCGACGTTCGTAGGACTCACGGTCCTGCTGCTCGCCGACCTCGCCCTCGTCGTCCGCCGCCCGCACGAACCGTCGATGAAGGAAGCCGGCCTGTGGGTCGGCTTCTACGTCAGCCTGGCGCTGATCTTCGGCCTCGTGGTCCTGGCGGTCACCAACGGGCAGTTCGCGACGGAGTTCTACGCGGGCTGGCTCACCGAGTACAGCCTCTCGGTCGACAACCTCTTCGTCTTCGTGATCATCATGGCGCGCTTCCGCGTGCCCCGGTACCTCCAGCAGGAGGTGCTGATGATCGGCATCATCATCGCGCTGCTGCTGCGCGGCCTGTTCATCCTGGCCGGTGCCGCGCTGATCAGCCGGTTCACCTGGGTCTTCTACATCTTCGGCGCGTTCCTCGTGTACACCGCGATCAACCTGGTGCGGCACCGGGACGAGGAGGACGAGTACGAGGAGAACGTCGCCATCCGGCAGCTGCGCAAGGTGCTGCCGCTGTCGCCCGACTACGAGAAGAACAAGATCCGCGTCGTCAAGGACGGCAAGAAGTACTTCACCCCGCTGGTCGTCGTCTTCATCGCCCTGGGCACGACCGACCTGATCTTCGCGCTCGACAGCATCCCGGCGATCTTCGGCCTGACCCGTGAGCCGTTCATCGTCTTCACCGCCAACGTCTTCGCCCTGATGGGCCTGCGGCAGCTCTACTTCCTGCTCGGCGGCCTGCTCAAGCGGCTGGTGTACCTGTCGCTGGGGCTCGCGGTCATCCTGGCGTTCATCGGCGTGAAGCTCGTGATGGAGGCGCTGCACGAGAACACGCTGCCGTTCATCAACGGTGGCGAGCACATCGAGGCCGTCCCGAGCATCCCGATCTGGCTCTCGCTGACGATCATCCTGGGCGTGCTGGTCCTCGCGACGATCGCCAGCCTGCTCAAGACGCGCGGCGAGACGATCGGGCACGACGACCCGGTGATCGAGCCGGAGGAGGCCGAGGACCTCCCGCTGGCCGGCCCGGCGGCGGAGGCCGCGGCGGAGCCCCGCGTCGACCCGACCGAGCGCGACCGGCCGGCGGACCTGCCCGGCGAGCAGCGCACCCCCCGCTGACGGCGCCCTGGCGGCCGCGCACCGGCCGCTAGCGTTCCTGGCCATGCGCCCGGACGACCTCGCCCTGCTCCGCACCCCGGGCCCCGCCACCGTCTCGCCGGACGGCCGCATGGCCGTGGTCGCGGTGACCCGGCTCGACCTCGAGGTCGACGAGTACCGCGGCCGGCTGTGGGCCGTGCCCACCGACGGATCCGCCCCGGCGCGGCCGCTGACCACCGGCGGCCGGGACAGCGCGCCCGCGTTCTCGCCGGACGGCCGCTGGCTGGCCTGGCTCCGCGCCGAGCCGGCCGGCAGGCCGCAGGTGATGGTCATGCCGACGGCCGGCGGGGCGCCGCGGCGGCTCACCGACCACCGGCTCGGTGCCGAGGCGCCGGTGTGGAGCCCGGACTCCCGCCGGCTGGCCTACGCCGCCCGGGTGCCGGAGCAGGGTCGCTACGGCACGACCGACGGCGTGGACGCCGACGCCGAGCCGCCGCGGCTGATCACGACGCTGAAGTACCGGCTCGACGACGTCGGCTTCGTGACCGACCGCCGCAGCCACCTGTTCGTCGTCGACGTCCCCGCCGACCCCGATGCCGAGACGCTGCCCGAGCCGGTCCAGGTCACCGACGGCGACGTCGACGACACCGACCCGGCGTGGAGCCCGGACGGCGATCTGCTCGCCTTCGTCTCCGCCCGGCACGACGGCGCGGACGGCGATCTCGTGGCCGACGTGTACGTGGTGCCCGCCGGCGGCGGAACGCCGCGGCGGGTCACCGAGGGGCGCGGGAACTGCGCGCACCCGGCGTTCGCCCCTGACGGCCGGTCCATCGTCGTCACCGCCGTGCCCGACCTCGGCCCGGACGGCACGGACTTCGTGGCGCGCAGCCCGGTGCCGTGCGTCGTCGACGCGGACGGCGGCCCGCTGCGGCCGCTGCTCGACCCCGAACACAGCCACCGCGGCGACAAGACGCCGGCCACCGTGCTCGACGGCGACGCCGTCGTCCTCGGGGTGCAGCGGCGCGGAGCCGTCGAGCTGCTCCGCGTGCCGCTCGACGGGAGCGAGCCGACGACGCTCGTCGACGGTCCGTACGCGGTCATGGGCGTCGGCGCCGCGGCCGGCGTCGTCGTCGCCACGGTGGCGCACGACCGGTCGGCGGGGGAGCTGGTCGCGATCACGCCCGGGCGCCGCCGCCTGCTCACGTCGTTCGGCCGCCGGCTCGGCGCCACCGGCCGGCTGCACCGCCTCCAGGAGCGGACGGCGACCGCGCCGGACGGGTACGCCGTGCACGGCTGGGTGACCGCGCCGGACGGTCCGGGGCCGCACCCCGTGCTGCTCACCATCCACGGCGGCCCCTACGACCAGTACGGCTGGGGGCTGTTCGACGAGACCCAGGTCTACGTGTCGGCCGGGTACGCGGTCGTCCAGTGCAACCCGCGCGGGTCGTCCGGCTACGGGCAGGCGCACGGTCGCGCCATCCGGGAGTCGTGGGGCGAGCTCGACGCCGCCGACGTCCTCGCGTTCCTCGACGCCGCGCTGGAGGACCCGGCGCTCGACGCCGGCCGGGTCGGCGTCATGGGCGGCTCCTACGGCGGCTACCTGACGACGCTGCTGCTCGGCCGGACGACCCGGTTCACCGCCGCCGTCAGCGAGCGGGCCTTCCTGGACCCGGTGTCCTTCGTCGGCTCGGCCGACATCGGCTGGTTCTTCCCCGACCGCTACCTGGGCACCGACCCGGACCGGGTGCGTGCGCAGAGCGCGATGGCCGGGGCCGCGGGGATCAGCACGCCGACGCTGGTGATCCACTCCGAGCAGGACTGGCGCTGCCCTGTGGAGCAGGGCGCCCGGCTCTACGTCGAGCTCAAGCGGCGCGGCGTCCCCACCGAGCTGCTGCTGTTCCCCGGCGAGGGGCACGAGCTGACCCGCTCGGGACGACCGTGCCACCGCACGGCGCGCTTCGAGCACGTGCTGCGCTGGTGGGCGCGCTGGCTGCCGACGCCGGCGAACCCGGGCCACGGCTGACCGGCCGTGCCCCGCATCCTGAGCCGACGCGAGCTGGGCCGGGCCACCCTGGCCCGGCAGCTGCTCCTGGAACGGGTGCCGCGCCCGGTGAGCGACACCCTGGAGCACCTCGTCGGGCTGCAGGGCCAGGTGCCCAAGGTTCCGCACCTGGCGCTGTGGAGCCGGCTGACGGACTACGCGCCCGCCGAGCTGGACGGGCTCATGACCGCGCGGGCGGTGGTCCGCACCCAGCTCATGCGGACGACGATCCACACGGTCACGACCCGCGACGCCCTCGCCCTGCGGCCGGTCCTGCAACCGGTGCTCGACCGGGTGTTCTCCGGGACCGCCTGGGGTCAGCGGCTGCGCGGCACGGACGTGGGTCCGGCTGTGGCGACGGCTCGGGACCTGCTCGCCACGCGGCCGCTCACCCGGGCCGCACTCACCCGCGAGCTCGCCGCCCGGCAGCCCACCCTCGACGCGGAGTCCGTCGCCTTCGGCGTGAGCTACTGGGTGCCCTGGGTGCAACCACCGCCGCGCGGACTGTGGGGCGCCTCGGGGCCGCCGGTGATGACCCCGCTCGACACGTGGGCGGGCGGGAACGACGGTCCCGGCCCACTGCCCCTGGACCGGCTGGTCCTCCGCTACCTGGGCGCCTTCGGCCCGGCGTCGGTGCGCGACGTCCAGGCGTGGTGCGGGCTCACCCGGTTGCGCGAGGTCACCGACCGGATGGAGCTGCGCCGCTTCCGGTCCGCCGACGGCGTCGAGCTGCTCGACCTCCCCGATGCGCCGCTACCCGACCCGACGGTCCCCGCGCCGGTCCGCTTCCTCGCCGAGTACGACAACGTCACGCTGTCCCACGCCGACCGCTCCCGCGTCGTGGGGGACGACCCTCTCGAGCCGCTGCAGGGAGGCCCCGGAGGGTGGGTCGGCACGGTGCTGGTCGACGGACTGGTCCGGGCGACCTGGGCGGCGAGAGTCGCCGGCCCGGGGACGTCCCTCGAGGTCCGCGTCGCCGGCACGCTGACGCCGGCGGAGCGCGTCGACGTCGAGGAAGAAGGACGGGCGATGCTCGGTTTCCTCGCGCCCGGTCGCGCCCACGACCTCCGCTTCACCCGGCCCTGACCGATCCGGCTCAGTGCTCGAGCGGCAGGACCAGCTCGCGGAACGTGCGCCCGCCCGGGCCTTCGAAGTCCCGCACCGGCCGGAAGCCGGCCGAGCGGCACAGGGCCAGCGAGCGGTCGTTGAAGGTGGCGACGGCGGCCCGGACGCCGGTGGCCGCGCCCAGCTCGACGGCGAGCGCGACCACCTGGGCGACGAGCGCCGTCCCCAGCCCTGAGCCGGCGGCATCCGGGCGGACGCCCATGCCGACGTCCACGATCCCCTCGGCCGGCTCCTGCCCGCGCACGCGGGCCTCGACCCCGACGACGGCGAAGGCCACGAGTCGCCCCTCGTCGTCGACGGCCGGGTAGTAGCCGGCGCCGTCCTCGGCCCGACCTAGGAACAGCTCCGGGTCGGGGGAGTCGTAGAGGTCGAACGGCGGGGGATAGGCCCAGCTCGCGAGCTCCCGGGCCTCGTCGGCCGTGAACGGACGGCGGAGCAACCTCGAGCACCGCGCCGACGGTAGGGCAGGGTCCTTCGCTCCTGTCGCCGCGCGGACCGCGGCGGGACCGTTGTGCTGCGTTCCGGAACCGGCCAGGAGGTGCGGCATGACCCGTGCACGTCGACTCGGAATGCTGGTGGTGACCTGCCTGGTCGCCCTCGCAATACCGGCGGTGGCGCCGGCGTCCGCGGCCGCTCCGTTCCCGGCGCTGCTCACCGGCGTCCGCGCGTCCCACCATCCCGGCTTCGACCGGGTCGTCTTCGACTTCTACGGCGGCCTGCCGACGTCCCCCTCGGCCCGCTACGTCGGCACCCTGACGGCCGACCCCAGCGGATTCCCGATCCAGATCGCCGGGCGGGCCATCCTCGAGGTGAGCTTCCAGGACGCCCGTGGCCGCACGCTCGACGGAACCGACACGGCACCGAACCGGACCGTGTTCGCGCTCCCGAACGTCCTCACCGCCGTCCAGTCGGGTGACGGCTTCGAGAACGTGGTCTCGTACGGCATCGGGCTGGCCGTGAGGCAGCCGTTCCGGATCTCCACGCTGAGCAACCCGCCGCGCGTCGTCCTCGACATCGACACCGACTTCACGTGGGTGAACCGCCCGGTCTGGTTCGTCGACTCGGCTGCGGACGTCGCCAGCGTCCTGCGCCCGATCGCGACCAGCTCGCCGGCCCACGGGCTGATGGACCGGCTCTTCGCCGGTCCCACCGCCGGCGAGCGCGCGAGCGGGCTGCGGTTCGTCAAGTCGGGCGCCACCGACTACCGGAACCTGACGATCAGCTCCGGCCTGGTCGCCCGCGTGCAGCTCGTCGGCGGGTGCACGTCGGGTGGCTCCACCGTGACCATCGCGAACGAGATCATGCCGACGCTGCGGCAGCTGCCGAACGTGTCGTGGGTCAAGATCTACGACCCGCAGGGCCGCACCGAGCAGCCGACGGGTCAGGTCGACTCGATCCCGGAGTGCCTCGAGCCGTGAGTCTCCGGCTGGTCGTGGATCAGAACTCACCGTGATCGGGTGACTCCGCCTTCGGTGAGCGTCACGCCCGGTGGCGTGTCCTCGTGACCGAGCGAGATCACCACTGGTCGGGCCCATCACTGTGACCCAGGTCACGTTCCGGCCGCTGCGTGTGCTAGGCGGCGCACACAGCGTGTCTTCCGGAAGTTGCTCTAGGCAACCGGTCCGGGTCACGACAAGGTCACGCTCGGTCGACAGAGGCGTCGGCCTCCGGGGACGGCGTCACGAGCGCCGCCGGATGACGAGAAGGGGTCCGGATGAGGACTACGAGAACGGCCGTCAAGGTTGCTGCCGCGGCCACGGGCGGAGTGCTGCTGGCGCTGTCGCTGCCTGCCACCGCAGGAGCGGCGCCGAGCAAGTGCGACGTCAGGGACAACAACACCTACATCAAGCTGCTGGAGTGCGTGACCCTCGACGGGGTCCGCGAACACCAGGCGGCCTTCCAGCGGATCGCCGACGACAGCGACGACCTGGTCTACCCGGACACCCGCGCCGCCGGCACCGACGGCTACGCCGACAGCGTCGCGTACGTCGCGGGCCTTCTGGAGGACGCCGGCTACACGGTCACGCTCGACCCGGTCCCGTTCCGGTTCTCCTACCCGCCGCTCCTGCGGCAGTTGACCCCTGTCACGGCTGACTACACCACCCTCGCCTTCTCCGGCAGCGGCTCGGGCAGGGTCGAGGGCGCGGTCATCCCGGTCGACCTCAACCTGGGCGACGTCGCCAACTCCACGAGCGGCTGCGAGGCTGCCGACTTCCAGGGTTTGGACTTCTCCGGCACGAACGACATCGCGCTGATCCGGCGTGGAACCTGCACCTTCGGGCTGAAGGCCGTGAACGCACAGGCGGCCGGGGCCGAGGCCGTGGTGATCATGAACCAGGGCAACGGTGCCGACCGTTCGGGCCCGTACACCGGTAACGGTTCGACGCTCGACCTCGGCGGCACCCAGCCGGCGGTCTACTCGATCCCGTCGATCAGCTCCTCCTTCGCCGACGGTGTCGCGCTCGCGCAGCCCGGCTCGACCGCGATCGTGGATTCCCGGTTCGAATCCCGCACCGACTACAACGTCATCGCGGAGAAGGTCGGGGAGAACGCGGACAACGTCGTGATGGCCGGCGCCCACCTCGACAGCGTCACCTCGGGGCCGGGCATCAACGACAACGGCTCCGGCTCGGCGGCGCTGCTCGAGACGGCGCTGCTGATGGCCAACAGCGAGCACGAGAACACCATCCGCTTCGGCTGGTGGGCGGCGGAGGAGATCGGCCTGCTCGGCTCCCGCGACTACGTGAACGGGCTGTCGGCCGCGGAGAAGGACGAGATCGCGCTCTACATGAACTACGACATGGTCGGCTCGCCCAACGGGTACCTCGGCGTGTACGACGCCAACGAGTCGACCTTCCCGGCCCCGGCCGGTGTGCCGATCCCCGCGGGCTCGGAGGCGATCGAGGCCGTCTACGAGTCGTACTACACGAAGGTCGGGCAGCCGTACGACGACAGCGAGTACTCCGGTCGCAGCGACTACCAGGCGTTCATCCAGAGCGGCATCCCGTCGGGCGGTCTCTTCACCGGTGCCGAGGTGCCCAAGACGGCGGAGCAGGCCGACCCGGACCTCTGGGGTGGCACGGCGGGCGCGGCCTTCGACCCGTGCTACCACCAGGCCTGCGACACGTTCGCGAACAACAACGCCGAGTTCCTCACGGTCAACAGCGATCTCATCGCGTTCGCGATGCTGACCTTCGCGCAGTCGACCGAGTCGGTGAACGGGGAGGTCGGCGAGCCCGTCGACGGCCCGCTGTTCCCGCTGCCCGCTCCCGCGGGTCCGGAGGGAACCTTCGCCGGAGGCGGCGGTGGTCTGGCGCACGACCACGACCACGAGGGCGAGAACGCCTGACGGTCTGATCGAACGGCGGCGGGGCCGGTCTGCGGACCGGCCCCGCCGTCGCACGTCCGGGCGCTACCAGCCCCGCGCGCGCCACTCGCCGAGGTGCGGTCGCTCGGCGCCGAGCGTCGTGTCCTTGCCGTGCCCCGGGTAGACCCAGGCCCCGTCGGGCAGGACGGCGAACAGCCGCTGCTCGACGTCGTCGATGAGGCTGGCGAACCGCGCCGGGTCCTTCTGCGTGTTGCCGACGCCGCCGGGGAACAGGCTGTCGCCGGTGAAGACGTGCACGCCCGCGTCGCCGGGACCGCGCCAGACCAGCGCGATCGAGCCCGGCGTGTGGCCGCGCAGGTGCACGACCTCGAGGGTCTGCTCGCCGACGGTCACCGTGTCGCCGTGCTGCACGGGGGAGTCGACCGGCACCGGCAGGTCGTCGGCATCGGCGGGGTGCGCGACCGTCCGAGCGCCGGTGGCATCGACGACCTGCGGGAGCGCGCGGTGGTGGTCCCAGTGCCCGTGCGTGGTGACGACGGTGCGCAGCGGCGCGTCGCCGATCAGCCCGAGGACTGCGTCCGGCTCGGCCGCCGCGTCGACGAGCAGGGCGTCGCCGGTGGCCGTGCAGCGCAGCAGGTAGACGTTGTTGGCCATCTCGCTGACGGCCAGCTTGCGGATCGTCAGGCCCGGCAGCTCGCGGACGTCGGCCGGTCCGCCCACCTCGACGTCGCCGGTGTACGCGCTCATCCCGACCTCCACCTGAAACTGTCGGCGACCCTCGTTACGGTCCTGGCATGGACGCTAGCGGAGGTCTGACGAGCCCCTCGACCCGTGCTCGGCGCCCCGAGCGGATGGTCGGCCTGACCGCCGTCGAGATCGCCGCGCTGGTCCGGTCGGGCGAGGTCTCGGCCGAGGAGGTCACCCGCGCCTTCCTCGACCGCATCGCCGCCGTCGACCCGCGGATCGACGCCTTCCGCGTCGTCCGGGAGGAGGCCGCGCTGGCCGAGGCACGCGCCGTCGACACGGCGCTGACCCGCTTCGCGCTGCCGCTCGCCGGCGTCCCCGTCGCGGTCAAGGACAACGTGGCCGTCAAGGGCGAGGTGCCCACAGACGGCGTCGCCGGCAGCGAGGCGGGCGAGCCGGCGACCCGCAACCACCCGGTCGTCGAGCGGCTGCGCAAGGCCGGAGCGGTCATCGTCGGCATCACGCGCGTGCCCGAGCTGTGCCTCTACGCCACCACCGACGGGCCCGGCACCACCACGCGCAACCCGTGGGACCCCGAGCGCTCGTCCGCGGGCAGCTCGGGCGGCAGCGCCGCCGCGGTGGCCGCCGGCTGCGTCCCCCTCGCCCACGGCACCGACGGCATGGGCTCCCTGCGCCTCCCCGCGGCCGCCTGCGGCCTGGTCACGCTCAAGCCGGGGCGCGGGGTCGTCCCGGCCGAGATCGGGGCCGACAGCTGGTCGGGCATGGCCGAGAACGGCGTGCTCGCCACCACCGTGGCCGACCTCGCTCTCGCGCACGCGGTTCTCGCGGGCGTCGATCCGGCCCCGCCGTCGGCGCCCGGCCGGCCGCTGCGGATCGCCGTCTCCACCCGCTCCCCGCTCCCGGGCGTCCGCATCGACGCCGCCACCCGGGAGGCCGTCGACGCGACCGTCGAGGCGCTGCTCGCCGAGGGTCACATCGTGTTCCGCCGTGATCCGCCGATCTCGACCGGCGCGGCGGTGGGCGCGATCGCCCGCTGGCTGGCTGGGGCGCACGACGA
The DNA here is from genome assembly GCA_963777095.1 of uncultured Actinomycetota bacterium. Lineage (GTDB taxonomy): Bacteria > Actinomycetota > Actinomycetes > Mycobacteriales > Geodermatophilaceae > CAVZOY01. Next base: position 53,940 of record CAVZOY010000002.1, on the reverse strand, counting down.
CAGCGAGCATCTGGGCCTGGACCCCGCGCAGCTCCAGCCGCGCAGTCGGACCCATGCCCGCTTGGGTCGCCTCGCTCGTCGCGCCGGCCTGGTCCGGCCGAGCACGGCCGAGGCCTTCCGCGACCGCATGACGCGGTTCTTCACCGGCGTCGACGTGCTGCTCACGCCGGTCACGACCGGGCCGCCGCTGCCCGCGCGCGCATGGCACGAGCGCTCGTTCATGGCGAACATCACGGCCAACGCCCGGTGGGCGCCGTGGGCCGCCGCGTGGAACCTGGCCGGCCTGCCCGCACTGGTGATGCCGGCCGGCACGCGGCCCGACGGGAGCCCCGTGGCGGTCCAGTTCGTCGGCCCCCCGGACGCCGAGCAGCGACTACTCTGGTTGGCCGGCGAGCTCGAACGCCGCGCCCCCTGGCGCCGGCACGCGCCGCCTTTCGACCCCACCACCGCGCCGCCGGTCCCGGCGCCCGCTTGAGCCGTCCCGGCCGGCGGTGCGTCCGCCGTCAGCCGTCCTGCACGACCCGGGGCACCGCCCGCTCCGGCCGCACCTTCTCGCACCGACCGACAGGGATCACATGGACCGGCTCGTCGTCCGAGGCGCCCGAGAGCACAACCTCAAGGACGTCCACCTGGACCTGCCCCGTGACGCGCTCATCGTGTTCACGGGCCTCTCCGGCTCCGGCAAGTCCAGCCTGGCCTTCGACACGATCTTCGCGGAGGGCCAGCGGCGCTACGTCGAGTCGCTCTCGGCCTACGCCCGCCAGTTCCTCGGGCAGATGGACAAGCCGGACGTCGACTTCATCGAGGGGCTCTCGCCGGCCGTCTCGATCGACCAGAAGTCGACCAACCGGAACCCGCGGTCGACCGTCGGCACGATCACCGAGGTCTACGACTACCTCCGGCTGCTGTACGCACGGGCGGGCCAGCCGCACTGCCCGAACTGCGGCAAGCCGATCTCCCGCCAGACGCCGCAGCAGATCGTCGACCAGGTGCTCGGCATGCCCGAGGGCACCCGGTTCCAGGTGCTGGCGCCGGTGGTCCGCGAGCGCAAGGGCGAGTACGTCGACCTGTTCAGCTCGCTGCAGACGCAGGGCTTCTCCCGCGTGCGGGTCGACGGGACGGTGCACCCGCTCACCGAGCCGCCGAAGCTCAAGAAGCAGGAGAAGCACACGATCGAGGTGATCGTCGACCGGCTCACCGTCAAGGAGAGCGCCAAGCGGCGGCTCACCGACTCGGTGGAGACCGCCCTCGGCCTGGCCGGCGGCCTCGTCGTCCTCGACTTCGTCGACCTCGACGAGCACGACCCGCTGCGCGAGCGGACGTTCTCCGAGCACCTCGCCTGCGTCGACGACGGGCTGTCCTTCGAGGCGCTCGAGCCGCGGTCGTTCTCCTTCAACTCGCCGTTCGGCGCCTGCCCGGAGTGCACGGGCATCGGCACCCGCAAGGAGGTCGACCCCGAACTCGTCGTCCCCGATCCGGGGAAGAGCCTGGCGCAGGGCGCCGTCGCCCCGTGGGCCGGCTCGATGAGCAACGAGTACTTCACCCGGCTGCTCACCGGCCTCGCCGACCAGCTCGGCTTCTCCATGGACACCCCGTGGGAGCGGCTGCCGGCGCGGGTGCAGAAGACCGTGCTGCACGGCTCGCCCGACCAGGTGCACGTGCGCTACCGCAACCGGTACGGCCGCGAGCGCAGCTACTACGCCGCGTTCGAGGGCGTGCTGCCGTTCCTCGAGCGCCGGCACGAGGACACCGACAGCGACTACATGCGGGACAAGTACGAGGGCTACATGCGCGACGTGCCCTGTCCCGTCTGCCACGGCACCCGGCTCAAGCCGGAGATCCTCGCCGTCAAGCTGGGCGGGCGGTCGATCGCCGAGGTGACCAACCTGTCCATCGGCGACGCCTCGCAGTGGCTCGGTGCGCTCGAGCTGGGCGACCGGGAGAGGGCGATCGCCGACCGCGTCCTGCGCGAGATCCAGGCGCGGCTGTCCTTCCTCGTCGACGTCGGTCTCGACTACCTCTCGCTCGACCGTCCGGCCGCGACGCTCGCCGGCGGTGAGGCCCAGCGCATCCGGCTGGCGACGCAGATCGGGTCCGGGCTGGTCGGCGTCCTGTACGTGCTCGACGAGCCGTCGATCGGACTGCACCAGCGGGACAACACCCGGCTGATCGAGACGCTCGTGCGGCTCCGCGACATGGGCAACACGCTGATCGTCGTCGAGCACGACGAGGACACGATCAAGGTCGCCGACTGGATCGTCGACATCGGGCCCGGCGCCGGCGAGCACGGCGGCGAGATCGTGGTCAGCGGGAAGCTGGACGACCTGCTGGCGAGCGAGCGGTCGCTGACCGGCCAGTACCTCTCCGGGCGCAAGGCGATCGAGATCCCGAAGGAGCGGCGACAGCCGGCGCCGGGCCGCGAGCTGGTCGTCAAGGGCGCCCGCGAGCACAACCTCAAGAGCGTCGACGTGACGTTCCCGCTGGGGTGCTTCGTCGGGGTCACCGGCGTGTCCGGCTCGGGCAAGTCCACCCTGGTCAACGACATCCTCTACACGACCCTGGCCAACCAGCTGAACCGCGCGCGGCAGGTGCCCGGCCGGCACCGGACGATCACCGGGCTGGAGCACCTGGACAAGGTCGTGCACGTCGACCAGTCACCGATCGGCCGGACGCCGCGGTCCAACCCGGCGACCTACACCGGCGTGTGGGATCACGTCCGCAAGCTGTTCGCCAGCACGACCGAGGCGAAGATGCGCGGGTACCTGCCCGGCCGGTTCTCCTTCAACGTCAAGGGCGGCCGCTGCGAGGCGTGCTCCGGCGACGGCACCCTGAAGATCGAGATGAACTTCCTGCCGGACGTCTACGTCCCCTGTGAGGTGTGCAAGGGCGCCCGGTTCAACCGGGAGACCCTCGAGGTGCACTACAAGGGCAAGACCGTCGCCGAGGTCCTGAACATGCCGATCGACGAGGGCGCCGAGTTCTTCGCCGCCATCCCGGCGATCTCCCGCTACCTGCGCACGCTCACCGAGGTGGGGCTGGGGTACGTCCGGCTCGGCCAGCCGGCGACCACGCTCTCCGGCGGCGAGGCGCAGCGGGTGAAGCTGGCCAGCGAGCTGCAGAAGCGCTCCAACGGACGCAGCATCTACGTCCTCGACGAGCCGACCACCGGCCTGCACTTCGAGGACATCCGCAAGCTGCTGCTCGTGCTGCAGGGCCTGGTCGACAAGGGCAACTCGGTGATCGTCATCGAGCACAACCTCGACGTCATCAAGAGCGCCGACTGGCTGATCGACATGGGCCCCGAGGGCGGCTTCCGCGGCGGCACCGTCGTCGCCGAGGGCCCACCGGAGTTCGTGGCCACCGTGCCGGCCAGCCACACCGGCCGGTACCTCGCCAAGATCCTCGACCCGGACACGGTCGCCGCGGCGGCGGAGCCGAAGAAGCGGCCGCGCAAGAAGGCGAGCTGACGGCGCCGCTTCGCCGCCAGGTGCGCGCCCATCGTCACGCCTCCGGCGCCGCGTGCCACCGGTCCATGTGCTCGGCGTGCGAGCCGAGGTAGGCGTTCGGCGTGAAGAAGCGGTCGTAGAACTCCAGGTCCAGGTGGTGGGCCTGGACGTAGTTCAGGACGAACAGCGTCGGCACGGTCCCCGGGAACTTGCCGAAGGCGTCGAAGACGTACTGCGCCTGGAGGGTGATCAGCGCCTTGAACTCCTCGTCGTGCACCTGGGCGCTGCCGCGGAAGCCCGGGCTGTCCGTCCACGCACCCGGCGTTCCCGCGTTGAACGGGCCGCCGGCACCGAACTTGCGGGCCACGAACGCCTCGACGGCCGCGGCCATGTCGGCGTGGTGCGGCGGGCAGAAGGCCTCGAAGACGCCCGGCAGGCCGGTCGGGTTGGGTATCGACCAGCGCTCGTCCTCGTCGTACCGGAAGCCGAGCCCGGGGACGTCGGGATCGCCGGACGCCCCGAGCATCGTGAACCGGTCGATGCCGTCGAACATCCAGCCGCCCAGGCCCATCGCCTGGAGCATCAGGACCCCGGCGTAGCAGCTGGTCGCCAGCTCGGCGGTGGCCTCCGTGAGGGCGTACTGCTCGGTGAACGTCAACGGCAGCGGCTGCTCCACGTCGACCAGCCGGCCGAACCGTTCGATCCCGGGGATCGGTCGGCCGTTCACGTCGTCGAACATGCAGTAGCCGTTCTGCGCCAGGAAGCACAGGATCGCCAGCAGGTGCTGGGCGATGTCGGCGACCGGGACGACCAGCAGGGAGCCGGGCACGTTCACGCACCAGGTGTTGTGCCCCTCCATGTAGGGCTCCTCGGCGGGGAGGTGCAGCCGCCGGTCCGACAGCCGGCGCACCCGCCCACGGTGCCGCTCCACCATGAGCTGCGGGGTGACCTCCTCGACCGACGGGTCGACCAGGGCGCCGGCGTCGCGGGTCGGGAAGAAGTACACGCCGGAGTCGTCGGTGAAGAAGATCTCGGCGGTGTGGAAGCCGGCCGCGGAGGGGAACGTGCGGCCGGCCGCCGCGCCGGCGTAGTTGGCCGCGTGCGGCGCATACCGGGCGTTCCGGGTGATCGAGTAGTGCCAGCCCGTCGTCCCGCCCATGGCGCTCAGCACCAGCATCCGCTCGAGTTCGGTGAGCGGCACCGGCTCGTGGCGGGACCGGTAGGTGAGCGGGCCGTCGGCGATCTCGTCGCCCAGCGCGAACCGCCGCGATCGCCGGCCGTACAGGGCCTCCACCAGCGGGAAGGCGGCCAGCTCGGCCAGTGGATCCGGCCGCGTCGGAGCTCCGGCCTCGGCCGTGCGCGCGGTCGGGATCCGGGAGGCGGGCGCGGATGTCGGCTGCTGCGTGCTGCTCATCGCGACTTCCAGGAAGGTCCGTCCCCCGCGGCGCGGCACAGGTTTCTCCCGGGGGCTGTCCGGTGTCAACGGTGCCCGGCGTGACACCCGGGGCAGGGGAGCAGCCGTGCCGCCGGACAGTCACTGCCGCCACCTAACCTGGACACGTGCCCGACCCGTCCACGTACCGCCCCGCGGTCGGCAGCATCCCCGAGTCCCCGGGGGTCTACCGGTTCCGCGACCCGCACGGCCGGGTCATCTACGTCGGCAAGGCCAAGAGCCTCCGCCAGCGGCTGAACAGCTACTTCGCCGACGTCGCCGGGCTGCACCCGCGCACCCGGCAGATGGTCACCACCGCGGCGAGCGTCGACTGGACCGTCGTCGGCACCGAGGTCGAGGCCCTCCAGCTCGAGTACAACTGGATCAAGGAGTTCGATCCGCGGTTCAACGTCCGCTACCGCGACGACAAGAGCTATCCGAGCCTCGCCGTGACGCTCAACGAGGAGTTCCCGCGGCTGCAGGTCATGCGCGGCCCGAAGCGCAAGGGCGTGCGCTACTTCGGCCCCTACGCGCACGCGTGGGCGATCCGCGAGACGCTCGACACCCTCACCCGCGTCTTCCCGGCGCGCACCTGCAGCGCGGGGGTCTTCAAGCGCGCCGGCCAGATCGGCCGGCCCTGCCTGCTCGGCTACATCGGCAAGTGCTCCGCGCCGTGCGTGGGCCGGGTCTCGCCCGAGGAGCACCGGGCGATCGTCGACGACTTCGTCGAGTTCATGGCCGGCCGCACCGAGCAGATGATCAAGCGCCTCGAGCGCGAGATGGCGGCGGCCGCGGAGGCGATGGAGTACGAGAAGGCGGCCCGCCTCCGCGACGACCTGGGCGCGCTGCGGCGGGCCCTGGAGAAGCAGGCCGTCGTCCTCGGCGACGGCACGGACGCCGACGTCGTCGCCTTCGCGCAGGACGAGCTCGAGGCCGCTGTGCAGGTCTTCCACGTCCGTGGCGGGCGGGTGCGCGGCCAGCGCGGCTGGATCGTCGACAAGGTCGAGGCGGTCACCACCGGCGAGCTCGTGGAGCAGTTCCTGCTCCAGGTCTACGGCGGCGTCGACGAGGAGACCGGAGTCGGCGAGGCGGGGGAGGCGGTGCCCAAGGAGGTGCTCGTCCCCGAGCTCCCGGACGACGCCGACGTCTACGAGGAGCTGCTCTCCGAGCTGCGCGGCAGCCGGGTGTCCCTGCGCGTGCCGCAGCGCGGCGACAAGCGCAGCCTGCTCGAGACCGTCGAGCGCAACGCCAAGGAGGCCTTCGCGCGGCACCGGGTCAAGCGCGCCAGCGACCTCACCGCCCGGTCGATGGCGCTCTCCGAGCTGCAGGAGGCCCTCGAGCTGCCCGAGGCGCCGTTGCGGATCGAGTGCATCGACATCAGCCACGTGCAGGGCACCAACGTCGTGGCCAGCATGGTCGTGTTCGAGGACGGCCTGGCCAAGAAGTCCGACTACCGCCGCTTCTCGGTCACCCACGGCACCGACGACACCGCCGCCATGGCCGAGGTGGTCCGCCGGCGGTTCGCCCGGCACCTCAAGGAGGAGCAGGACCGCCGCGACGCGCAGGGTGTCGCGGCGGAGGAGGGCCGCCCGCGGCGGTTCGCCTACCCGCCCAACCTGCTCGTCGTCGACGGCGGCGCCCCGCAGGTCGCGGCGGCCAGCCGGTCGCTCGACGAGCTCGGCGTCGTCGACGTCGCCGTCTGCGGGCTGGCCAAGCGCATGGAGGAGGTGTGGCTGCCGGGGGAGACCGACCCGGTGATCCTGCCGCGCACCTCCGAGGCGCTGTACCTGTTGCAGCGGGTGCGCGACGAGGCCCACCGGTTCGCGATCACCTACCACCGGCAGAAGCGGTCGACCAGCATGCTGGTGTCGATGCTGGACGACGTCCCCGGCCTCGGGGACACGCGGCGGAAGGCGCTGATGAAGCGGTTCGGGTCCCTCAAGCGGCTGCGCGCCGCCACCGTCGAGGAGCTCATGGAGGTGCCCGGCATCGGACGGCGGACCGCCGAGGCGGTGCAGGCGGCCATCGCCGAGCCCGCGGTGGAGGACGGCACGACGCCGGGAGCCGAGGAGTCGGTCCTGGCGCCCGACGGTCCCGCCGAGCGCGGCACGCCCGCGCCCGGTTCGGGGAGCACCGCCGAGGTCGGCCGGGTGGCGTCGTGAGCGACCTGAACGCCACCGGCGAGACCCCGCCCCCGCTCGATCCCGGCGTCCACCGAGATCCAGCCGCTCGACGTCGTCGTCATCACCGGGCTGTCCGGCGCCGGCAAGCTCAGCGTCGGCCGGGTGCTCGAGGACCTCGGCTTCTTCGTCGTCGACAACCTCCCGCCCGCGCTGCTGCTGCCGATGGTCGAGCTCGGCGCGCGCGGTGACCTGCGCCGCTTCGCTGCCGCCGTCGACGTCCGCAGCCGGGCCTTCTCCAGCGACCTCCAGGAGGCGCTCCGGGCCCTCGCCGAGGCCGGCCACCGGCCCCGCCTGATCTACGTGCACGCCCGGGACGACGTCCTGGTGCGCCGCTACGAGTCCAACCGCCGCGAGCACCCGCTGCAGGGATCCGGCCGGCTCAGCGACGGCATCGCGGCCGAGCGCGCCCTGCTGACCGGCATCGCCGGCGAGGCCGACCTCTGGGTCGACACCAGCGACCTCAACGTGCACCAGCTCCGCGCCACCCTGGAGAACGCTTTCGTCCGTGACGGCGACGCCGCCCCCCTGAAGGCCACCGTGCTGAGCTTCGGGTTCAAGTACGGCCTGCCGCTGGACGCCGACCTCGTGGTCGACGCCCGCTTCCTGCCCAATCCGCACTGGATCCCGGAGCTTCGTCCGCACACCGGCCGCGACCCCGACGTCCGCGATTACGTGCTCGGGCGGGAGGACGCCGGCGAGTTCCTCGACCGCTACACCGAGGTCCTGAAGCTGCTGATCCCCGGCTACCGGCGCGAGGGCAAGCGCTACCTGACCCTGGCCGTGGGCTGCACCGGCGGCAAGCACCGCAGCGTCGCGATCGCCGAGGAGTTCGCCCGCCGGCTGCGCGAGCTGGGCATCGCCGCCGAGGCGAGGCACCGCGACCTGGGGCGCGAGTAGTGCTGGCACCTCCGGTTCCCGGCGTCCCCCGCGTCGTCGCGCTCGGCGGCGGCCACGGGCTGGCCGCGTCGCTGGCCGCGTGGCGGCGGATCACCCCGCAGCTGACCGCGGTGGTCACCGTGGCCGACGACGGCGGCTCCAGCGGCCGCATCCGCCGCGAGCTGCCCGTGCTGCCGCCGGGTGACCTCCGCATGGCCCTGGCCGCACTGGCGAGCGAGAACGAGCGCACGCAGGCGATGGCGCAGCTGCTGCAGCACCGCTTCGGCGGCACCGGTGTGCTCGCCGGTCATCCCGTCGGCAACCTCGTCCTCACCGGCCTGGCCGAGATGCACGGCGGCGACACCGTGCGCGCCCTCGACGACCTCTGCCAGCTGTTGGGCGCCCGCGGCCGGGTGCTGCCGATGGCCGACGTGCCGCTCGACCTCGTCGCGCAGGTCGAGAGCGTCGACCCCGACGACCCCGCGCGCGTGCGCCGCATCCGGGGCCAGGTCGCCATCGCCGGCACCTCCGGACGGGTCCGCGAGATCGTCGTCTCGCCGGCCGACCCGCCGGTCAGCCCGGCCGTGCTCGACGCCATCGCGACCGCCGACGTGGTGTCGCTGGGACCGGGGTCCTGGTACACGTCGGTGCTGCCCCACCTGCTCGTTCCCCGGCTGCGCAAGGCCCTGGAGGCCACCGACGCGAGGGTCGTCGTGGTGCTCAACCTGGAGCCCCAGCCCGGCGAGACGGACGGCTTCTCACCGGAGGAGCACCTCACCGTTCTGCAAGCACACTTAGGCGGTGTGGCGTTGCACACCGTGATCGCAGATGCGGACTCGGTTGTTGACCGGCATGGTCTGCTGTCAGCGGTGCACGAGTGCGGCGCGGAGCTCGTCCTGGCTCCCGTGGCGCTCGACGGAGCACCGCGGCACGACCCCGCGCGGCTCGCGCAGGCGCTCGCCTCCGTGGTGGGAGCCCGGTGAGACGCTCGGGCCAGAACAGCACGATCGGGGACTCGGTTTCCCGGGGGAGCGTGGGGGTGGATGGCGTGGCGATGACCGCCATGGTCAAGGACGAGCTGTCCCGGGTGGAGTGCAGCAAGACCTCCGAACGCAAGGCGGAGGTCACGGCGCTGCTCCGCTTCTCGGGCGGGCTGCACATCGTCGGGGGCCGCGTGGTCATCGAGGCGGAACTCGACACCGGCTCGGTGGCCCGACGGCTGCGTCGCGACATCAGCGAGGTCTACGGCTACACGAGCGGGGTCAGCGTGCTGGCCGGCGGCAACATCCGCCGCGGCGTGCGCTACCTGGTCCGCATCGCCAAGCACGGCGAGGGCCTGGCCCGGCAGACCGGCCTGGTCGACCAGCGCGGCCGCCCCGTGCGGGGACTGCCGCCGGCGGTCGTGTCCGGCAGCATCGGTGACGCCGAGGCCGCGTGGCGCGGGGCCTTCCTCGCCCACGGCTCGCTGACCGAGCCCGGCCGCTCCTCGTCGCTCGAGGTCACCTGCCCCGGCCCCGAGGCCGCGATGGCGCTGGTCGGCGCCGCCCGCCGGCTCGGCATCGCCGCGAAGGCCCGCGAGGTGCGCGGCGCGGACCGCGTCGTCGTCCGGGACGGCGACATGATCGGCGCGCTGCTCACCCGCATGGGCGCGCACGACGCCGTGATGGCCTGGGAGGAGCGGCGCATGCGCCGCGAGGTCCGGGCGACCGCCAACCGGCTGGCCAACTTCGACGACGCGAACCTGCGCCGGTCCGCCCGCGCGGCCGTTGCCGCCAGCGCCCGCGTCGAGCGCGCGCTGGAGATCCTCGGCAACGACGCCCCCGAGCACCTGCTGGTCGCCGGTCGCCTGCGCCTCGAGCACGGTCAGGCGTCGCTGGAGGAGCTCGGCCAGCGGGCCGATCCGCCGATGACGAAGGACGCCGTCGCGGGCCGCATAAGGCGTCTCCTGGCGATGGCCGACAAGCGCGCGAAGGACCTCGGCATCCCGGACACCGAGTCCGTCGTCACCGAGGACATGCTCGTCCAGTAGTCGAAGGACCCTCCAGCCCCACCGCTCGCGGGCTCGCGGCGGGGCCCTGCACGAGGGCCGTTCCAGTACCTCACCGGCCGGAACCGCGCGGGAGCGACGGCGCCGGGCGACCGATAGGGTCGTCGGCGAGTGTGGTCGTGCCCACTGTCGAGCGCGGCCCCTGGAACAGATCCCCAGACGAGTGGAGGACCCCCAGTGAGCGTGCGCGTGGGCATCAACGGATTCGGGCGCATCGGGCGCAACTTCTGGCGCGCGGCCGCGGCCAGCGACCAGGAGATCGAGATCGTCGCGGTCAACGACCTGACCAGCAACGAGGTCCTGGCCCACCTGCTGAAGTACGACAGCATCCTGGGCCGCCTGCCCGAGGACGTCGAGGCCTCCGGCGAGGGCATCAAGATCGGCGGGACCACGATGAAGGTGCTGTCGGAGCGCGACCCGGCCGCCCTCCCGTGGGGTGACCTGGGCGTCGACGTCGTCATCGAGTCGACCGGCTTCTTCACCAAGGCCGCCGACGCCCGCAAGCACGTCGACGCCGGTGGCGCCAAGAAGGTCATCATCTCGGCGCCGGCCACCGACGACGACCTCACGGTCGTCATGGGCGTCAACGACAACCTGTACGACGGCTCGCAGACGATCATCAGCAACGCGTCCTGCACCACGAACTGCCTCGCCCCGCTCGCCAAGGTCCTCCAGGACTCGTTCGGCATCGAGCGCGGTCTGATGACCACGATCCACGCCTACACGGCCGACCAGAACCTGCAGGACGGCCCGCACAAGGACCTCCGCCGCGCCCGCGGCGCCGCGCTCAACATCGTGCCGACGTCCACCGGCGCCGCGAAGGCGATCGGCCTCGTGCTGCCGGAGCTCAAGGGCAAGCTCGACGGCTACGCCCTCCGGGTGCCGGTGCCCACCGGCTCGGCGACCGACCTCACCGTGCAGCTGACCCGCGAGGCCAGCGCGGAGGAGATCGACGCCGCCTACCGCGAGGCCGCCGCCGGCCCGCTCGCGCCGTACCTCACCTACACCGACGCGCCGATCGTGTCGTCCGACATCGTCACCGACCCGGCGTCGTGCATCTACGACGCGAAGCTGACCAAGGTGTTCGGCCCGATGGTCAAGGTGCTCGGCTGGTACGACAACGAGTGGGGCTACTCGAACCGCCTGGTCGACCTGACCGCGCTCGTGGGTCGCTCGCTCTGACGATGCGCTCCGTCGACGACCTCCTCGCCGAGGGTGTCTCGGGTCGGCGCGTGTTCCTGCGCACCGACCTGAACGTCCCGCTGGACAAGACCACCGGGGCCATCACCGACGACGGCCGGATCCGGGCCAGCCTGCCCACCCTGCAGGCGCTCCGCGACGCCGGCGCCCGGATCGTCGTCGCCGCGCACCTCGGCCGGCCGAAGGGCGAGCCGGACCCGCAGTACTCCCTCGCGCCGGTCGCCGCGCGGCTCTCGGAGCTGCTCGGTACGGAGGTGCCGCTCGCCGCGGACGTGGCCGGGCCCGACGCGCAGGCCAGGGCCGGCGCGCTGGGGGACGGCGACGTGCTGCTGGTGGAGAACGTCCGGTTCGAGGCGGCGGAGACCAGCAAGGACGACGACGCCCGCGGAGAACTGGCCGACCGGTTCGCCGCACTGGCCGACGTCTACGTCGACGACGCGTTCGGTGCCGTGCACCGCAAGCACGCGTCGGTGTACGACGTCGCCGAGCGGTTGCCGCACTACGCCGGCCGGCTGGTGGCGCGCGAGCTCGACGTCCTGAACCGGCTCACCACCGACCCCGACCGGCCCTACGTGGTCGTCCTCGGCGGCTCCAAGGTCAGCGACAAGCTCGCGGTCATCGAGGCGCTGCTGCCGAAGGTCGACCGGCTCCTGGTCGGCGGCGGGATGTGCTTCACCTTCCTCGCCGCCCAGGGCGCCGAGGTCGGCGGCTCGCTGCTGGAGGCCGACCAGGTCGACACCTGCCGCCGGCTGCTCGACGAGGCCGGCGACCGGATCGTCCTGCCCGTCGACATCGTCTGCGCCGCCGACCTCACCGACGACGCCGAGACGACCGTCGTCCCCGCCGAGCAGATCCCCGCCGACCAGAAGGGTCTGGACGTCGGCCCGCGCACCGTCGAGGCGTTCGGCCGCGAGCTGGGCAACGCCCGCACGGTGTTCTGGAACGGCCCGATGGGTGTGTTCGAGCTGGCCCCGTTCCAGGCCGGAACCCGCGGCGTGGCCGAGGCCGTCGGCGCCGTCGACGGCCTGTCGGTGGTCGGCGGCGGCGACTCCGCCGCGGCCGTCCGGCAGCTCGGGCTCGACGAGGCCGCCTACGGGCACATCAGCACCGGCGGCGGAGCCTCGCTGGAGTTCCTCGAGGGCCGGGAACTGCCCGGCCTCATGATCCTCGCCGACTGACGGAGACCTCGTGACCGCCCCCGCCCGCCGGCCGCTGATCGCCGGCAACTGGAAGATGAACCAGACGCACCTGGAGGCCATCGGCCTCCTGCAGAAGGTCGCCTTCTCGCTCAAGGACAAGGAGCTCGAGGCCGCCGAGGTCGTCGTGCTGCCGCCGTTCACCTCGCTGCGCAGCGTGCAGACCCTGGTGACCGGCGACAAGCTGACCATCGGGTACGGGGCCCAGGACCTCTCCGCCCAGGACTCCGGTGCCTACACCGGTGAGATCAGCGGCGGCATGCTCGCCGCGCTGGCCTGCCAGTACGTGGTCGTCGGCCACTCCGAGCGCCGGGCGCTGCACGCCGAGGACGACACGCGTCGTGGCCGGCAAGGTGCAGGCCGCCCTCCGGCACGGCCTCGTGCCCATCCTCTGCGTGGGGGAGGGGCTCGACGTCCGCCGCGAGGGCCGGCACGTGCCGCACACGGTCGCCCAGCTCGACGCCGCGCTCGAGGGCGTGCCGGCCGAGACCGTGGCGGGCATCGTCATCGCCTACGAGCCGGTCTGGGCGATCGGCACCGGTGAGGTCGCCACGCCGGAGGATGCGCAAGAGGTCTGTGCGGCGATCCGGGCACGGCTCGCCGAGAGCTTCGGCCCGGAGACCGCCGAGCGAGTCCGTATCCTCTACGGCGGGTCGGTGAAGGCCGCCAACACGGCCGGGATCCTGGCCGGCCCGGACATCGACGGTGCGCTCGTCGGCGGCGCGAGCCTGGACGCCGACGAGTTCGCCCAGATCTGTCGGGCCGCCGCAGGGAGCAGCTGAGAGCTGCTGCTCCCCGGCGGTCACGCACCGTGGGGGAGCAACAGCAGCTCGTGCAGACGAACCGTGATCGGCTCTCCGAACGGGTCCCGCCGTGGGCCCGGGCGGTCCGCTCGTGGCCCCTGCGCCGGGTTCTCGTCGCCGCGGCCGTCCTCCTGCTCGTCGCGGTCCTCGCGGTCAGCTGCCTCGGCGGCTCCGACGGCCGGGCCGACGTCCCGGTCATGAGCGACGGCCCCAACGCCGGCATCGACGGCGTGCGCGCGCCGTCCGACGCCGACGGCGGGACGCTGCGCGTGGTCGCCGCCGAGGTCGACAGCCTCGACCCGCAGCGGTCCTACTCGCCCGGCGTGTGGAACCTGATGCGCCTCTACACCCGCACGCTGGTCACCTACTCGACCGAACCGGGCTCCACCGGCGAGCTCGTGCCCGACCTGGCCACCGATCTCGGCACGACCGACGACGGCGGCAAGACCTGGACGTTCACCCTCCGCGAGGGCGTCCTCTTCGAGACCGGCGACCCCATCACGTCGAAGGACGTCCGCTACGGCATCGCCCGATCGTTCGACGCCCAGGTCATCACCGGTGGGCCGACGCACATCATCGACGCGCTCGACGACCCCGAGAACCCGTACCCGGGGCCGTACGACCGTGAGGAGGGCGACCCGAACCTCACGGCGATCCAGACGCCGGACGACCGGACCATCGTCTTCACGCTGCGACGCGCGATGCCCGAGTTCCCGTACATCCTCGCGCTGCCCTCCAGCAGCCCGGTGCCCACGAAGTCCGACACCGAGGGCGCCTACGAGAAGGACCCGGTCTCGTCCGGGCCGTACGCGATCACGTCGGTCGACCCGGAGGCCGGGATCGTGCTCGACCGCAACCCCCACTGGGACCCGGCCACCGACCCGGTCCGCCGGGCGCTGCCCGACCAGGTCGTCGTCCGCACCGAGCTCACGGGAGTCCAGCGCGACCAGGCGCTGCTCGCCGGCTCGGCCGACGTCGACATCACCGGGACCGGGGTGCAGCGGCCCACGACGGTGCGGATCGAGGCCGACGAGGACGACGGCGAGCTCGCCGGCCGGGTGGACGACGTGACCACGGGCACCGTGCGCATGCTCGCCATGCCGACCGACGTGGCCCCGATGGACAACGCCGACTGCCGGACCGCGGTGGCCGCCGTCATCGACCGCCGTGGGGTGCAGCAGGCGCTCGGCGGCGCCGGCAACGCCGTCCGCACCTCGCAGCTGTGGCCGCGGGCGCTGCCCGGGGGCCCCGACGAGCCGGACCCCCGGCCGGACGTGGACGCGGCGACGGCGGCGCTCGAGAAGTGCGGGCAGCCCGACGGGTTCTCGACCACGATGGCCGTCGCCGACCTGGGGCCCAACGTGATGGTCGCCCGGGAGATCGCCGCTCAGCTCGCCGAGGTCGGCATCCAGGTCGAGGTCGTGCCCACCGACCCGAATCTCTTCTACGGCCAGGAGATCGGCCGGCCCGCCAACGTCCGCGACAAGGGCTACGGCCTGATCCTGACGAGCTGGACGGCGGACTTCCCGACCCCCGCGTCCTTCCTGGCGCCGTTGGTCGACAGCCGGAGCGTCCGGGCCAAGGCCGAACACCAACTACGCCGGCTGACGTCGAAGCAGGTCGACGCGACGATCAACGCCGCCCGCAAGGCGACTGATCCCGCCGCCGCGCAGGACGTCTGGCGCAAGGTCGCCGAGCTCGCGCGGAGCACCGAGGCCTACGTGCCGCTCGTCGAGAGCGAGTCCAGCTGGTCGCCGGCCAGCGGCTGCGCAACGGCGTCGTCATGCCGGTGTACGGCAGCTACGACCTCGCCACCGCCGGGGTCCGCTGAGCGTCGGTTAGTCTCGTCGGCGGACATCGTTCAGGGAGAAGAAGGTCATGATCGAGCTCGTGCTCAACATCGTGCTGGTGCTGACCAGCGCCATCCTCGTGGTGCTGATCCTCCTGCACCGCGGCAAGGGCGGTGGTCTGTCCTCGATGTTCGGCGGGGCCGTGTCCTCGTCCCTCTCGGGCTCCTCGGTGGTCGAGAAGAACCTCAACCGGCTGACCGTGTTCACCGCGCTCATCTGGACGGTCTGCATCGTGACCCTGGGAATCCTGGTCAAGGTCGCCTCCTAGCAGCGCCGCGCCGCAGGTCGTCGGCGAAATTGCTCGGATCGCGGCCACCCCTGACTTAGACTGCGCCAGCGGCGGGCTCCCGTCGCACGGGCACCGGCAGAGCTGGGGGCATTCGTGGCGGGTGGCAACGCGATCCGGGGGACCCGGGTCGGGGCAGGTCCGATGGGCGAGGCGGAGCGCGGCGAGGCCGCCCCCCGGCTTCGCACGTCCTTCTGGTGCGAGAACCGGCACGAGACGCGTGTCGCCTTCGCCACCGACGCCGAGATCCCCGAGCTGTGGGATTGCCCGCGCTGCGGCCTGCCGGCCGGCGCGAACCAGGAGTCCCCGCCGCCCGCTCCGCGCACCGAGCCGTACAAGACCCACCTGGCCTACGTCCGCGAGCGCCGCACGGACGCCGACGGGGACGCCCTGCTCGAGGAGGCGCTGACCCGCCTGCGGGCCCGCCGCAGCTGAGCTAGCGGCCGGGCAGCTTGCCCGCAGCCGCGGCGTCGAGCAGCCACCGGGTGGCCCGGCGCCCGTGCACACCGGCGGCGGGCAGCTCTGCCGGGTCGGGGCCCGACAGCGCCTGCGCGACAGCCGCGGCCTTGCCCTCGCCCGCCACGACGAGCCAGACCTCCTCGGCGGTGTTGATCGCCGAGAGGCCGAGGCTGATCCGGGTGGGCGGCGGCTTGGGGCAGTCGCGGACGGCGAAGACCGGTCGCTCGTCGCGCACGGCGGGGGAGTCGGGGAAGATCGAGGCGACGTGGCCCTCGGGCCCCATGCCGAGCAGGAGCACGTCGAACCGCGGAACGCCACCGGAGTCCCCGGCCGCGGCCGCGAGCTGATCGGCGTACCAGGCGGCCCCGTCCTCCGGCGTCCGGACGTCGCCGTCGGCCGGCGGCATCGCGTGGATCCGGTGCTCGGGGACGCCGACCCGGCTCGAGCAGCGCGGCACGGGCCGCCTTCTCGTTGCGCTCGTCGCTGTCGGCGGGGACGAACCGCTCGTCCCCCCACCAGACCTCGACGTCCTCCCAGTCGACCGTCTCGCGGATCGGCTCCTCGGCGAGGCCCGCCATGTGTTCCAGGACGGCGATGCCGACCCCGCCGCCGGTGAGCACCACCGACGCGGTGCCGTGGACCGCCTGCGCGGCGGCCAGCCGGGCGACCAGCGCGGCCGCGACCGTGCGGGCCAGCGCGTCGGCGTCGACCTCGACCACGATGTCCGGCGTCGGCAGCTCGTCGGCGGCGCTCACGATCCGGACGCCTTCTTGGCTGCAGCCTTGCGCGGGGCGCGCGCCGGAGCGTCGCCGTTGCCGTTGCCCTCGGCCGGGTCGAACCAGACGTGCTCGCGCACCGGGGAGCGCGACGCGAGGCCGCTGACGCCGGTGGCCACCTCGAGCGCCTCGGCGTAGGGCTCGTCGCGGTCCAGTCGGCGGAGCTCCTCGCCGACCAGATCGCCCAGCGCCCGCGCGGGCAGCGCCACCGTGGAATCCGGTCGGTTCGGCTGGGTCACGACCGCCCCGCCGCGGCGGTCGGCCTGCAGCCGCACCTCCTCGTTGCGGTCGAGCGTCAGCGTGATGGAGTCGACCCCGCTGACGTCCGGCGTCCGGGCGCCCTGCACGACCTCCACGGCGCAGCCGCAGCGCGACGAGATCCAGCCCGCGATGAGCTGCGCGGTCGCGTTGTGCGGGTCGCCCTCCACCCGCGCCCCCTCCACGCGCACCGGCTCAGCGCGGCGACCGGCGACCGAGTCGAGCGTGGAGGTGAGCGAGAAGCGCCAGGCGGTGCTGCGCGTCCAGGCCAGGTCGGTGTCCCCGGGCGCGTAGTCCTTCGCGCGGGTGCGCAGCGCCTTCATCGGGTCCTCGGCGACCGATGCGTCGGTGATCCGCCGGTCGGAGATGACGGCGAGCGCGTCGGTGGCGAGCCGGTCCGGCGGCGGGGAGTGCCACCAGGCCACGACCGGCGCGTCGGCGGCCAGCAGCGGCAGCACGACGGACTCCGCGTGCAGCGCCGAGCCGGCCGTACATGCGCATGACGACGGCCTCGCCCGGACCGAGCCGCCCGCCGATCGACACCTCGGCGTCCAGTCGCGGGACCGGTGCGTCGATCTGCCGGCGCACGACCACGAGCAGCCGGCAGGGGTGCATCTCGGCGGCGTGCGTCGCCGCCTCCTCGGCCTCGTCCACCCGGCTCTCGTCGGCGACGACCACCAGGGTGAGCGCCACCCCCGACAGCACCGCGCCGCCGGTCCGCCGCTGCGCGGCCAGCTCCTTGACCACCGCCGTGCCGTTGGTGTCCCACAGCGTGGTCATGGGCGTCGCCACCTCCTACCCTCGGCCTCGAGCATCTCCTCGGCCGCCCGCGGTCCCCACTCGCCGGCCCGGTACGCGTGCGGCGTGCTCCCGGCCCAGAACTCCTCGAGCGGGTCGATGGCGGCCCATGACGCCTCCACCTCGGCGTTGCGGGGGAAGAGCGTCGCGTCGCCGAGCAGCACGTCCAGGAGCAGCCGTTCGTAGGCCTCGGGTGAGGCCTCGGTGAACTGCTCGCCGTAGAGGAAGTCCATGGACACGTCCCGGACCTCCATCACGCTGCCCGGAACCTTCGACCCGAACTTGAGGGTGACCCCCTCGTCGGGCTGCACCCGGACGACGAGCTGGTTGTTCCCCAGTTCCTCGGTGTCGGTGTGGCTGAAGGGCAGGTGCGGCGCGCGCTTGAAGATCAGTGCGATCTCGGTGACCCGCCGGGGCAGCCGCTTGCCGGTGCGCAGGTAGAACGGCACCCCGGCCCAGCGGCGGGTCTCCACGCCGAAGCGGACGGCGGTGTAGGTCTCGGTGAGCGACTTCGGGTCGACGCCCTCCTCCTGCTGGTAGCCGTTCACCCGGTCGCCGGCGAGCCAGCCCTGCTCGTACTGGCCGCGCACGGCGAACGTGGCCAGGTCGGCGGGCAGCGACACGGCCTGCAGCACCTTGAGCTTCTCGGTGGCGATCTCCTCGGCGGAGAAGTTGACCGGCTCCTCCATGGCGGTGAGTGCGAGCAGCTGCAGCAGGTGGTTCTGCAGCACGTCGCGGGCCGCGCCGGTCTTCTCGTAGAAGCCCGCCCGCCCGCCGATGCCGACGTCCTCGGCCATCGTGATCTGCACCGAGTCGACGTGGTGGCCGTTCCAGATCGGCTCGAACAGGGTGTTGGCGAACCGCAGCGCCAGCAGGTTCTGGACCGTCTCCTTGCCCAGGTAGTGGTCGATGCGGAAGACGTCGTTCGCGGTGAACACCGAGTCGACGAGCTCGTTGAGCTCCTTGCTGGAGGCGAGGTCGGTGCCGAACGGCTTCTCGACGACCACCCGCCGCCAGCGGTCGGGCGTGCTGTCGGCCAGGCCGGTCCGCTGCATCTGCTTGAGCACGACGGGGAACTGGCTCGGCGGGATCGACAGGTAGAACGCCGCGTTGCCGCTGATCCCCTGGTTGCCCTCGAGGTCACCCAGCGCCTCGGCGAGCGCGTCGAACGCGTTGTCGTCGTCGAAGGACCCCTGCACGAAGTGGACGGTCGCGGCCAGCCGCTCCCAGACCTCCTCGCGCCACGGCGTCCGCGCGGCCTTGCGGGCCGACTCCCGGGCCAGCTCGGCGAACTCGGTGTCGCCCCAGTCGCGCCGAGCGAAGCCGAGCAGCGCGAAGTTGGTCGGCAGCAGGCCGCGGTTGGCCAGGTCGTACACCGCGGGCAGCAGCTTCTTGCGGGCGAGGTCGCCGGTGATGCCGAACACGACCAGCGCGCACGGCTCCGGTACCCGCGGCAGCCGCCGGTCCCGCGGGTCCCGCAGCGGGTTGAGGATCATCGTCCGTCCTCGGTCGGTGCTCAGCGACCCGTCACTTCTTGTCCTCGAGCTCGCTGCGCACCGACTCGGTGAGCTCGTCCCACGAGTCGACGAACTTCTGCACGCCCTCGTCCTCGAGAACCTTGAAGACGTCGTCGAGGTCGACGCCGGCGTCGGCGACCGCGGCCATGACGGAGGCTGCGTCGTCGTAGGCCTTCTGCACCGGCGTGCCGGGCGTGCCGTGGTCGGCGTAGGCCTTCATCGTCTTCTCCGGCATGGTGTTGACCGTGCCGGGGGCGATCAGCTCGGAGATGTACATCGTGTCGGAGTACTCGGGGTTCTTGACGCCGGTCGAGGCCCACAGCGGCCGCTGCGGCGCGCGCGCCCTGGGCCTCCAGCGCCCGCCAGCGGTCGGAGGAGAAGACCTCCTCGTAGGCCTGGTAGGCGAGCTGGGCGTTGGCGATGCCGGCCTTGCCCTTGAGCGAGGGGTCGGCGCCGGCCTTGTCGAGCCGCTTGTCGATCTCGGTGTCCACCCGGGAGACGAAGAACGACGCGACCGACGCGATGCCCTCGAGCGACGCCGCCGTCGCCACCCGCTTCTCCAGCCCGGAGATGTAGGCGTCCATGACCGCGCGGTACCGCTCGAGGCTGAAGATCAGGGTGACGTTGACGCTGATGCCGTTGGCGATCGTGGACGTGATCGCCGGCAGGCCGGCCTCGGTCGCCGGGATCTTGATGAACAGGTTCGGCCGGTCGACCAGCCACCACAGGTGCGCGGCCTCGGCGGCCGTGGCGTCGGTGTCGTGCGCCAGGCCCGGGGCCACCTCGAGGGAGACCCGGCCGTCACCGGGCTGCCGCTCGTGCACCGGCCGCAGCAGGTCGCAGGCGTCGCGGACGTCGGCGGCGGTGATCGTGCGCAGCGCCTCCTCGACGCTCACCGAGCGCACCGCGAGGGCGTGCAGCTGGTCGTCGTAGGAGTCGGAGCCGCTGATGGCCGCGGCGAAGATCGTCGGGTTGGTCGTCACGCCGACGACGGAGTACTCGTCGACGAGGGACTGCAGGTTGCCGGTGCGGATGCGGTCGCGGGACAGGTCGTCCAGCCACACGGCCACGCCGGCCTCGGAGAGCTCGGCCAGGTTCTTGTTCTGTGCCATGGGAGTGCGTCCCTTCGGACTGATCAGGAGATGAGGCCGGCGGTCGTCATCGGTCGCCGGTGGGGTGGGGGAGGCCGCCGGTCGCGGCGACCGGGCCGGCCGGGACGGCGGTGCCGGACCGCGCCGCCTCCAGGCTCTCGCGGGCAGCGGCGACGACGGCGTCGTCGGTGAGGCCGAACTCCTCGTAGAGCACGCCGTAGGCGGCGCTGGCGCCGTAGTGGGTCGAGGCCGACGATCCGGCCCGCGTCGCCCACGAACTCGCGCCAGCCCATGGGGACGCCGGCCTCGACGCTGACCCGGGCGCGGACCGTCGGCGGGAGCACCTCGTCCTTGTAGGCCTGGTCCTGGTCGGCGAACCACTCGACGCAGGGCACCGAGACGACCCGGGTCGGGACGCCGTCGGCCTCCAGCCGCTCGCGGGCGGCGACGGCGATCTGCACCTCGGACCCGCTGCCCAGGAGGATCAGCTCCGGGCTGCCGTTCGAGGCGTCGGCCAGCACGTACGCGCCGCGGGCCACGCCGTCGGCCGACCCGAACTCCGACCGGTCGAACACGGGCAGGTTCTGCCGCGACAGCGCCAGGCCGGCCGGCCGGTCGTTGTGCTCGAGGATCGTCCGCCAGGCGACGACGGTCTCGTTGGCGTCGGCCGGTCGCACGAAGTCCAGGCCCGGGATGGCCCGCAGCGCGGCGAAGTGCTCGATCGGCTGGTGGGTCGGACCGTCCTCGCCGAGACCGATCGAGTCGTGCGTCCACACGTAGATCACCGGCAGCTGCATGAGTGCGGCCAGCCGCACCGCCCCGCGCATGTAGTCGGAGAAGGTGAGGAAGGTGCCGCCGTAGACGCGGGTGCCGCCGTGCAGCGCGATGCCGTTCATGATCGAGCCCATGGCGTGCTCGCGGACGCCGAAGTGCAGCGTGCGGCCGTACGGGCCGCCGGACCACATCTTGGTCTGGCGGTTCGCGGGGACGAACGACGGTTCGCCCTCGACGGCGGTGTTGTTGCTCTCGGCGAGGTCGGCCGAGCCGCCCCAGAGCTCCGGCACCTTCGGGTAGATCGCCGCGAGCACCTTGCCGGAGGCCTTGCGGGTGGCCACGCCCTTGGGGTCGGCCGGGAAGTCCGGCAGGTCGTCGGCCCAGCCGTCGGGCAGCTCGCGCACCCGCATGCGGGTCAGCAGCTCCGCGCGCTCCGGGTTGGCGCCCTCCCACGCGGCGAACCGCTCGTCCCAGGACGCCCGGCGCTTCCGACCGGTCTCGACGACCGAGCGGGCGTGCTCCAGGACCTCGTCGTCGACCTGGAAGGTCTGGTCCGGGTCGAACCCGAGGATCTCCTTGGTCGCGCGGACCTCGTCCTCGCCGAGCGCGGACCCGTGCGCGGCGCCGGTGTTCTGCTTGTTCGGCGCCGGCCAGGCGATGACCGTGCGGACGACGATCATCGACGGGCGGGTGGTCTCCTCCTTGGCCGCGGCGAAGGCGGCGTCGACGGACGCGAGGTCCTCGCCGTCGTCCACGCGCTGCACGTGCCAGCCGTAGGCCTCGTAGCGCTTGCCGACGTCCTCGGTGAAGGCGACGTTCGTGTCGTCCTCGATCGAGATCCGGTTGTCGTCGTAGACGAGCACCAGGTTGCCGAGCTGCTGCGTGCCGGCCAGGGACGAGGCCTCGCCGCTGACGCCCTCCTCGAGGTCGCCGTCGGAGGCGAAGCACCAGATCGTGTGGTCGAAGAGGCCCTCGCCCTCGGGGGCGTCGGGGTCGAGCAGGCCGCGTTCGCGGCGCGCGGCCATGGCCATGCCGACGGCGTTGCCGACGCCCTGGCCCAGCGGGCCGGTGGTCGTCTCGACGCCCGGCGTGTGGTTCACCTCGGGGTGGCCCGGGGTCTTCGAGCCCCAGGTGCGGAGCGCCTTCAGGTCGTCGAGCTCGAGCCCGTAGCCGGACAGGTAGAGCTGGATGTAGAGGGTCAGGCTCGAGTGGCCCATCGACAGCACGAAGCGGTCGCGGGCGGGCCACTGCGGATCGGTGGGGTCGTGCTGCAGCCACTTGTGGAAGAGCAGGTACGCCGTCGGAGCCATGCTCATCGCCGTGCCCGGGTGGCCGTTGCCGACCTTCTGGACGGCGTCCATCGCCAGCACCCGGACGGTGTCGATCGCGCGGCGGTCGAGCTCGCCGAACCCGTCGGGCAACGTGGGGTTCGGCTGGGGCGGCCGACCGGTGGGTGCGTCGCTGGCGGCTTCGGCCGGCGCCTCGGACCCGGTGCTGCGTGTGTCCATGTGCTCCTCGCTCCTGAGGGTCGGCGTCATCCCGTCCGCCCTACCCGATCCGCGTGCGGATCAACGTGTCGAACCCTAGTCATCCCGGCCGGGCCGCCGCCGGTCAGCGGGCTACAGTTGGCCGGTCTGCGTCCCCGGTCCGAAACGGTGCCTCTTGCTGCCCCAGTACGCGGTGTCCCTGAGCGGGGCAGCTTCGTGACGGCGCTCTCCGAGCGGGCCCTCGCACCGGGCCGTGCGCAGTCCGCGCCGGCCGCCCGGGTGCGGGCCTACGTGGCCCTGACCAAGCCGAAGCTCGTCGAGCTGCTGCTGGTCACGACGCTGCCGGCGATGATGATGGCGGCCGACGGGTGGCCCTCATGGCGGCTGGTCGGCGCCACGATGGTCGGCGGGATGTTCGCCGCGGGCGCAGCCAACACCTTCAACTGCTGGTACGACCGCGACATCGACCGGCTGATGACCCGCACGCGCAACCGGCCGATCCCCGCCGGGGTCGTGTCCCCGCGGGCGGCCCTGCTGTTCGGAGCGGCCCTCGCCACCGCCTCGCTGCTGCTGCTGTGGGCGTTCACCACGCCGCTGGCGACGGGGCTCGCGGCCGTCGCGATCCTGGCCTACTCCGTCGTCTACACGATGGTGCTCAAGCGGCGGACCCGGCACAACACGGTCTTCGGTGCCTTCCCGGGCGCGGCGCCGGTGCTCATCGGCTGGGCCGCGGTGACCGGCTCGCTGGACTGGCCGGCGCTCGCCTTCTTCGCCGTCGTCTTCTGCTGGCAGATGCCGCACTTCTGGGCTCTGGCCAGCCGGTTCCGCGAGGACTACGCCCGCGCCGGCGTGCCCATGCTGTCCGTGGTGGCCGGGCCGGCCAGCGTCGGCCGGCAGTCGGTCGTGTGGGCGTGGGCCACCCTCGGGGCCACGTTGCTCATGGGGTCGATCACGCCCGTCCTGGGCTGGGCGTTCGCCATCGGCGGCGGGCTCCTCGGCGCGTGGTACGTGGCCGAGTCGCACCTGTGGCTCGACCGCATCCGGAAGGCAGTGCCGGACCGGCCGATGCGGGTGTTCTCGGTGTCGATCACGCACATGACGCTGCTGTCGATCGCGATCGGCATCGACGTCCTCGTCTGAGCCGCCCGACTCAGCGCGGGCAGCTCGCCCCGGCGCACGTCCGGTACGCGGCCAACCGCGAGGCCACCGCGCCGGTCGCGGGGTCGTTGCCCGGGTCGCCGTCGGCCAGCACGTTGCGGAGCATGTGCGGGTCCGCGGCCAGGTCGTACCACTCCCGGAAGATCCGCGCCCCGGTCGAGATGTCGTAGGTCTCGATGTACTGCCAGGTCGCGCCGCGGACCGTCGCCCAGTGCGGAACCGTGCGCAGGTTGACCTCGTCGTGGAAGTACTCGGCGAACACCTCCGTCCGTGTCGATGTCCGCAGGAGGCTCTGCCCGTCCTGCAGGCGGGACGGCACGGCGCCCGTCGCGTCGTAGATCGTGGCGGCGACGTCGACGCCCGACACCATCCGCGTGGTGTTGGTGCCGCCCGCGGCGACCCGGGGGCCGCGCAGCCACAGCGGTACCTGCAACGCCGGCGTGTAGGGGACGAACTTCTCCTGGCGGCGGTTCTGGCCGTGGTGGAAGCCGTTGTCCGACGTCAGGACGACCAGCGTGTTGGCGAGCTCGCCGTGCGCGGCGAGCCAGTCGAGGGTGAGCACGACCTGGTCGTCCACCGAGGCGAGCGTCCGCCACATGTCGCGGCGCAGGGGGGCCATGTCCGCGGCGGTCGCGTTCATGACGCGCACGTAGGCCGGCTTGTCCGACCGGTCGAGCTCGTCCGGAAAGGTCAGCGACGGCACGGCGAGGGACGCGTAGCGCGCCTCCGGCGTGGACTCCCGGTGCGGTGCCTTGAAGTTCAGGGACAGGTACCACGGCTGGGCGTCGTCGGCGGTCTCGGCGGAGGTCAGGAAGCGGCGCGCGTAGTCGCCGGAGATGGTGGTCGTGTACCCGGCGAGCCGTCTCACGGTGCCGTCGAGGTTGAACTGGGGGTCGACGTAGCCGTCCAGCCCGATCAGCCACCGGTCGTACACGCCGGCCGGCGGGTTGGTGGCCAGCGGCTCGTGCAGGTACTTGCCGACGTGGTAGGTCCGGTAGCCCGCGCGGTGCAGATCCGCCGGCAGGGTGCGGGTCTTGTCGAGCGTGCCGCCCAGCTGCTGCTGCCGGACGCCGCTGTTGTGCGGGAACTGGCCGGTCATGAGGGTGGCCCGCTCGGGGCAGCACGACGGGATGGCCACATAGGAGTGGCGGTAGGCGACGCCGACGGAGCCGACGATGCGCGCCCGGGAGTCCACGAGCATGTCGAGCGCGCCGCGGTACGTGGCGTCGTCGAGCACGATCAGCAGGACGTTGGGTCGGGTCGGTTCTGCGGCGCGCACCGGACCGTCGACCAGCAGGACGGCGAGCAGCAGCGCCACGGTGGCGAGCACGCCCCCCGGACGCGTGCGGGTGGGGACGGACATGCGGACTCCATGTGCCCTGGTACGACGGCGCCCGGCCACCGTCCTCGGGACGAGGCCCCCGTCGGCAGAGGCTGAAGTCCTCGTTCCGGTACGGGCGGTGTCAGCGCGGAGCGGCGACGCTCTCGGTCGGCTCGGCCACGGGGGCGTCCGTCGCCGGGCCGCGGAGCGCCCACACGAGCCGCGCGGTGAAGGCCGCGATCAGCACCGCGCCCAGCATGTGGAGCAGCACGAGGGCGACCGGCAGATCGGTGACGTACTGCACGTAGCCCACGACGCCCTGGGCGAGCTGCACGAGGAGCAGGTCGCGCGCGGCCCGCCGCAGCCGGCCCGGGGCGTCCGTCGCGTACAGCGCCACCAGCAGCGCGACGGTCAGCCCGAGCAGCAGGAAGACGACGTCCGCGTGCAGTTGGCTGACCAGCTCGGGGTCGAATCCCATCCGGTCACCCGTGGGCACGTCGTTCTCGTCGACGTCACCACTGTGCGGACCGCTGCCGGTGACGACGGTCCCGAGTGCGAGGACGAGGCCCGTCACGGCCGCGATCCCGCTGATCAGGAGCGCCAGCGGACGGCGCACGAGCGATTGTCCGACGCCGGGCTCGCGGGACCGGAGCCACAGCACCGTCGACAGCGCCACGAGGACCATCGACAGGAGGAAGTGCGCGGCCACCGTCCACGGGTTCAGCCCGGTCAAGACGGTCACGCCGCCGAGGAGCGCCTGGGCGGGGATGCCGAGGAAGGTGATCAGGGCGAGCGGCCGCAGGTCGCGCCGCGAGGAGCGCCAGACCGCGACCACGGTGGCGACGGCGACCGCGGCGAGGACGAAGGTGAGCAGGCGGTTGCCGAACTCGATCACCCCGTGCCCCGCGAGCTCCGGCGTCGCCACGAAGCTCTCCGTCGTGCACCGCGGCCAGGTCGGGCAGCCGAGCCCGGACCCGGTCAGCCGGACGGCGCCGCCGGTGACCACGATCAGCCCGTTCGCGACCGCGTTCGCCAGTGCGAGGCGGGAGACGAGTGCGCTGGAGACCGCCACGATTCGATGCTATGCGGTGGCATGCGCCACACCCGCGTCGGAGCCGCGCCCGGAGTTAGGTGAACCTTGCTTGCGAGCCCTCGGAAATAGCGCACACTCGTGTTGTGGAATCCACTGCCGTGCAGGTCCGGACGTCGGCGTCGCCCGACGACCGCCGCACGCGCGAGCGCGTCACCGGCCTGCTCCTCGAGCACGGCCCGCAGACCGCCGCCGAGCTCGCCGCCCGGCTGGGGGTCTCGCCGGCCGCCGTCCGCCGCCATCTCGACGCCCTCACCGCCACCGGACGGGTCGCCGAGCGGCTGACCCGCGAGGCGCACCGCGGCCGCGGCCGTCCCGCCCGGCGGTTCCTGCTCACCGAGCGTGGCCGCAGCGCCCTTCCGCATGCCTATGACGACCTCGCGCTGACCGCTCTCCGGTACGTCGCCGCCTCCGGAGGGCCCGACGCCGTCCGGGCCGTGGCCGAGCAGCAGCTCGCGGGCCTCGAGGCCCGCGCCTCCGAGGCGGTCGAGGAGGCGGTCAACGCGCGCCCCGGTGAACCGGTGGACCGGGCGCAGGCCCTCGCCGTCGCCCTCACGGCCGAGGGTTACGCTGCCACGGCTTCCGCGATCTCCGGCGGGGGGCAGCTCTGCCAGCACCACTGCCCGGTGGCGCACGTGGCGGCGGAGTTCCCCCAGCTGTGCGAGGCCGAGACCGCGGTGATCGGCCGCCTCGTGGGCACCCACGTGCAGCGGCTGGCCACGATCGCCCACGGGGACGGCATCTGCACCACGCACATCCCCGGTCCGGTGCGGCGTACGAGCGGCACGGAGCACACGCCCGCGGGGAACAGATCGACCCCGCCACGCCCTGTACCTGACATCCCACGCGCGACGAACGAACGGGAGAGGACGCCCGCATGACGAGCACCCAGCAGCCGGTGACCACCACGCCGCTGACGCAGGACGAGCAGATCGACCAGCTCGGCCGCTACAAGTACGGCTGGGCGGACGCCGACACCGCCGGTGCTTCGGCCCGCCGTGGGATCGACGAGGACGTCGTCACCGACATCTCGCGCCGCAAGAACGAGCCCGAGTGGATGCTCGAGCGCCGGCTCAAGGCCCTCAAGCTCTTCGGCCGCAAGCCCATGCCCGACTGGGGCTCGGACCTCTCCGGCATCGACTTCCAGAACATCAAGTACTTCGTGCGCTCCACCGAGGCGCAGGCCGCCTCGTGGGAGGACCTGCCCGACGACATCAAGAACACCTACGACAAGCTCGGGATCCCCGAGGCGGAGAAGCAGCGCCTCGTCTCCGGTGTCGCGGCCCAGTACGAGTCCGAGGTCGTCTACCACCAGATCCAGAAGGAGCTGGAGGACCAGGGCGTGATCTTCCTGGACACCGACTCGGCTCTCAAGGAGCACCCGGAGATCTTCCAGGAGTACTTCGGCTCGGTGATCCCGTCCGGCGACAACAAGTTCGCCGCCCTGAACACCGCCGTCTGGTCCGGTGGGTCGTTCATCTACGTGCCGAAGGGCGTGCACGTCGACATCCCGCTGCAGGCCTACTTCCGGATCAACACCGAGAACATGGGCCAGTTCGAGCGGACGCTGATCATCGTCGACGAGGGCGCCTACGTGCACTACGTCGAGGGCTGCACCGCGCCGATCTACAAGAGCGACTCGCTGCACTCCGCGGTCGTCGAGATCATCGTCAAGAAGAACGCGCGCTGCCGGTACACGACCATCCAGAACTGGTCGAACAACGTCTACAACCTGGTCACCAAGCGGGCCGTGGCCCACGAGGGCGCGACCATGGAGTGGGTCGACGGCAACATCGGCTCCAAGGTGACGATGAAGTACCCGGCCGTCTGGATGACCGGCGAGCACGCCAAGGGCGAGGTGCTCTCGATCGCCTTCGCCGGCGAGGGCCAGCACCAGGACGCCGGCGCCAAGATGGTGCACGCCGCGCCGAACACCTCCTCGACCATCGTGTCGAAGTCGGTGGCCCGCGGCGGCGGCCGGACGTCGTACCGCGGCCTCGTGCAGATCGACGAGGGCGCCCACGGTTCGAAGTCGACGGTGAAGTGCGACGCCCTGCTGGTCGACACGATCAGCCGGTCGGACACCTACCCGTACGTCGACGTCCGTGAGGACGACGTGTCCATGGGCCATGAGGCGACCGTCTCCCGCGTCAGCGAGGACCAGCTCTTCTACCTGATGAGCCGCGGCATGACCGAGGACGAGGCCATGGCCATGGTGGTGCGCGGGTTCGTCGAGCCGATCGCCCGCGAGCTGCCCATGGAGTACGCGCTCGAGCTCAACCGCCTGATCGAACTGCAGATGGAAGGTGCCGTCGGCTGATGTCGGTCAGCGACAACACACTGGCAGGAGAGCTCTTCGCGCCCGGCGTCGGTGCTCAGGCCGGACCCCCGACCACCCCGGCTGACGCGACCGGTGTCGCGCCGGGTGCCCACTCGCACGGCGGTCCGGCCCCCACCGGCTCGCCGGCCGAGCGCTTCACGTCGACCGACCCGGACGCCTTCGGCGTCCCCACCGGTCGCGAGGAGACGTGGCGGTTCACGCCGATGCGGCGGATCCGTCCGCTGCTCGACGGCGCGCCGTCCGACGCGCACCTGACGTGGACCACCGACCTGCCCGAGGGCACGGTGCTGGCCAGCGTCGAGGCCGACGACCCGCTGCTCAAGGGCCTGCCCGAGCCGGCCGACCGGCTGGCCGCGCTGGCCCGCCGGCGCAGCGGCGGTGCCGCCGTGCTGCGCGTGCGGCCGGAGGCGGTCCTCGACCGCCCGGTCACGCTGGGCCTCGCCGGCACCGGTTCCGACAGCCCTGATGACGCGGTCGTGTGGGGGCAGCTGGTCATCGAGGTCGGCGCCTTCGCGCAGGCCACGATCGTGCTCGACCACAGCGGCCTGGCGAAGTACGCCGGGGGAGTGGCCGTGCTCGTCGGTGACGGCGCGCAGGTCGAGCTCGTCTCGGTGCAGGACTGGGCGCCCGGCGCCGTCCACGGCGCGCAGTACGACGCCGTCGTCGGCCGCGACGCAACCTTCAAGCAGGTCGTGGTCACCCTGGGCGGCGACCTGGTCCGGCTGGTCAGCAACGTGCAGTACTCCGGCCCCGGCGGCTCGGCAGACCTGTTCGGCGTCTACTTCTCCGACGAGACGCAGCACCAGGAGCACCGGCTCTGGGTCGACCACGCGGTGCCCAACTGCCGCAGCAACGTGCTCTACAAGGGCGCGCTGCAGGGCGAGGGCGCGCGCACGGTCTGGATCGGCGACGTCCGCATCCGGCCGGAGGCCACCGGCACCGACACCTACGAGCTCAACCGCAACCTGGTGCTCACCGACGGCGCCCGCGCCGACTCGGTGCCGAACCTGGAGATCGAGACCGGCGAGATCGTCGGCGCCGGCCACGCCAGCGCCACCGGCCGGTTCGACGACGAGCAGCTGTTCTACCTCTGCTCCCGCGGCATCGACGCCGAGACCGCCCGCCGCCTGGTCGTGCGCGGCTTCTTCGCCGACGTCGTCCAGCGGATCGGCGTCCCGGAGCTGCAGGACCGGCTGATGGGCACGATCGAGGCCCGCCTCGGCGCCCTCCCGGCGCTCGAGGACCAGCCGGTGGAGGCCTGATGGCCTTCGCCCGCGTCTGCTCGCTGACCGACGTCAAGGAGCCCGGCTCCCTGCGGGTCGAGCTCGACGGTGCCCGCCCCGGAGGCGATCGCCGTCGTCCGGTTCGAGGGCGAGGTCTTCGCGATCGAGGACGTCTGCTCGCACGCCGAGGTCCCGCTGTCCGAGGGTGACGTCGAGGAGTTCCACGGCGCCCCCACCATCGAGTGCTGGCTGCACGGGTCGTGCTTCGACCTGACCAGCGGCCGTCCCACCAACCTGCCGGCCACCGAGCCGGTCCCCGTCTATCCGGTCCGCGTGGACGGCGACGACGTGTTCGTCGACGTCGACGCGCCGATCGGCAACTGAGGAGCGAGAAGACACGTGTCCGTGCTGGAGATCCGCGATCTGCACGTCTCGGTCGGTGAGGGGAACGACGCCAAGGAGATCCTCCGTGGCGTCGACCTGACCGTCCGGTCGGGCGAGACCCACGCGATCATGGGCCCGAACGGGTCGGGCAAGTCGACCCTGGCCTACTCGATCGCCGGCCACCCGAAGTACACGATCACCTCGGGCAGCGTCACGCTCGACGGCGAGGACGTGCTCGCGATGAGCGTCGACGAGCGCGCCCGCGCCGGCCTGTTCCTGGCCATGCAGTACCCGGTCGAGGTGCCCGGCGTCTCGGTGTCGAACTTCCTGCGCACCGCGGCGACCGCGGTGAAGGGCGAGGCCCCGAAGCTGCGCACCTGGGTCAAGGACGTGAAGACCGAGATGTCGGCGCTGGAGATGGACCAGGCCTTCGCCGAGCGCAACGTCAACGAGGGCTTCTCCGGCGGTGAGAAGAAGCGCCACGAGATCCTGCAGATGCGCCTGCTCAAGCCGCGCATCGCGATCCTCGACGAGACCGACTCCGGTCTCGACGTCGACGCCCTGCGCGTCGTCTCCGAGGGCGTCAACCGCAGCCGCGAGGACAGCGACGTCGGCGTCATGCTGATCACGCACTACACGCGGATCCTGCGCTACATCAGGCCCGACTACGTGCACGTCTTCGTGGCGGGCCGGATCGTCGACGAGGGTGGCTCCGAGTTGGCCGACAAGCTCGAGAACGAGGGCTACGCCGCCTACGTCAAGGACTCCAACGAGCAGGCGAGCCTGGAGAAGGCCGCTGCGGAGGGCGCGACAGCATGACCGCAACCGCCTCGCGTCCCGGCACGGGGGCGCGCACCCCGCTACCCCTGGACGTCGAGGCGATCCGGGCGGACTTCCCGATCCTGACCCGCACCGTGCGGGACGGGAAGCGGCTGGTCTACCTCGACTCCGGGGCCACCTCGCAGAAGCCGCGCCAGGTGCTCGACGCCGAGCGCTGGTTCTACGAGAACGTCAACGCCGCGCCGCACCGCGGGGCGCACCAGCTCGCCGAGGAGGCGACCGGCGCCTACGAGGAGGCCCGCGCCACCATCGGCCGGTTCATCGGCGCGCCGGCCGAGGAGATCGTCTTCACCCGCAACACCACCGAGGCGATCAACCTCGTGGCGTACGCGCTGTCCAACGCGTCCACGGCGAAGGAGCCCGAGTTCCGCACCTACGCGGTCGGCCAGGGTGACGAGATCGTGGTCACCGAGATGGAGCACCACGCCAACCTCCTGCCGTGGCAGCAGCTGTGCGAGCGCACCGGGGCGACCCTGCGCTGGCTCGGTCTCACCGACGACGGCCGGCTCGACCTCGCGGACCTCGACACGGTGGTCAACGAGCGCACCAAGCTGGTCGCGGTCACCCAGCAGTCGAACCTCCTCGGCACGATCAACCCGGTGCGCGAGATCGCCGAACGCGCGCACGCGGTCGGTGCGCTGGTGCTCGTCGACGGCGCCCAGTCGGTGCCGCACTCGCCGGTCGACGTCGCCGAGCTGGGCGCTGACTTCCTCACCTTCTCCGGCCACAAGATGCTCGGCCCGACCGGGGTCGGCGTGCTGTGGGGCCGCTACGACGTGCTCGACAAGCTGCCGCCCTTCCTCACCGGCGGCTCGATGATCGAGGTCGTGCGGATGGAGGGCAGCACCTTCGCCGCCCCGCCGCAGCGCTTCGAGGCCGGCGTCCCGATGACCGCGCAGGTCATCGGCCTGGCCGCCGCCGTCGAGTACCTCCAGGCGCTCGGCATGGACGACGTCGAGGCCCACGAGCACGCGCTCACCGGGTACGCGCTGGAGAAGCTGGCCGAGATCCCCGGCGTCACGGTGATCGGTCCGCCCGACACCGTCGCCCGTGGGGGAGCGATCTCGTTCACCGTCGAGGGCATCCACCCGCACGACGTCGGCCAGGTGCTCGACGACCTGGGCATCGCCGTCCGCGTGGGGCACCACTGCGCCTGGCCGGTCGTCCGGCGCTACGGCGTCCCGGCGACGACGCGCGCCACGTTCTACGTGCACACCGGCTACGACGACATCGACGCGCTCGCCGACGGCGTCCGGGAAGCCCAGCGCTTCTTCGGCGTCGCGACCACGGGGGGTGTTGCCTGAGATGCAGCTGGAGTCGATGTACCAGGAGATCATCCTGGACCACTACCGCAACCCGCACGGCCGCGGACTGCGCGAGCCGTTCGAGGCCGAGGTGCACCACGTCAACCCGACCTGCGGCGACGAGGTGACGCTCCGGGTGCACCTGGAGAACGACGCAGCGGGCGAGTCGATCGTGTCCGACGTCTCCTACGAGAGCATGGGCTGCTCGATCAGCCAGGCGTCGGTGTCGGCCATGTACGACCTGGTCGTCGGCAAGTCGGTGCACGAGGCCCTGGAGACCGGGGAGCACTTCGTGACGCTGATGCAGGCCAAGGGCGACCCGACGGTCGCCGAGAAGCTCGAGGACGAGCTCGAGGACGCCATCGCGTTCGCCGGGGTGTCGAAGTACCCCGCGCGGATCAAGTGCGCGCTGATGAGCTGGATGGCGTTGAAGGACGCCTCGGCCCGGGCACTGTCGGTATCCCAGCCCACCGGAGGACAGCACTGATGAGCGAGACCACCGAGACCCCGACGCCGGCCACCGGCGAGGCTGCGGCCGAGCTGCCCGCCTACAAGTCGGCCCTCATCGAGGACGTCGAGGAGGCCATGCGCGACGTCGTCGACCCCGAGCTGGGCGTCAACGTCGTCGACCTGGGCCTCGTCTACGGCATCGACGTCGTCGACGACGTCGCCGTCCTGGACATGACGCTGACCTCGGCGGCCTGCCCGCTGACCGACGTCATCGAGGACCAGACGCGCCAGGCGCTGACCGGCGGCCCCGGTCCCGGCCTCGTGGACGACATCAAGATCAACTGGGTCTGGATGCCGCCGTGGGGTCCGGACAAGATCACCGACGACGGTCGGGAGCAGTTGCGAGCTCTCGGGTTCCGCGTCTGAGCACCGATCTGCCCGGTCTTCTCGCCGGGCTGGCCGCAGGTGTGGACCCGCAGGCCGACGCGAGCGTCACCGCACTGCCCGCGCCCTCCGGGGCGCGGGCAGTCGTCGTCGGCGGCACGGCCTGGCACGTCGTCGCGGCCGACGTCGACCCCGCGTGGGTGGCCGGAGCGGTGGCCGACGACCCCATCGCCGCCCCCCTCGGCGCGCGCTTCCTCGGCGCGCTCGCCGACCGCGTCGGTGCCGAGCCCGGGTCGCTCGATGCCGTGCTCGTCGCGCCGCGGACCGGGCGACCGCTCGAGCTCGTCCCGGTCGAGGACCTCGACCACCCGAGGGTGCAGCGGGCGCTGCACCACCGTCGCGACGTCCGGGTCTGGACGACGCCCGACGGCGCGGGGCTGGTCACCGTCGGCCGCGGCGTCGCCGGGCGCTGGGAGACCAGCCTCGAGGTCGATCGGGCCGCCCGCTGCCGCGGGCTCGGCACGGCACTGGCCGCTGCCGCCCCGGCGCTCGTGCCGGACGGCGCTCCGCTGTGGGCGCAGGTCGCCCCCGCCAACGTCGCCTCGCTGCGCGCCTTCCTCGCCGCCGGCTACCGACCGGTCGGCGCCGAGGTGCTCTTCGGGCCGTGAGCAGACGTCTCTGACGTCCTGTTGCGGAACGGATCCGGCCGCCGGATGCTGTCCCCGGGCGGAGCCCCGGGACCCCTCGGGTGAGCCCGCCCGCCAAACGTTTTGTCGCGCTGTGCGGTTTGACCGGCGGCGCAACGGGCATTGCGGGCGCACCCGGCCCCGGCGTGGCCGTCAAACCCCCGCGCCGGGGCCGTGCCCGCATCCATGGCCCCCCGACCGCCCGTCGGCTCTGGCACGATGCCGCGATGAGCAACCACGTGTACCGGCTCACCGAGGTCGTGGGCAGCAGCCCGACCAGCATCGACGAGGCGATCCGCACCGCCGTCCGCAAGGCGTCGGAGACGGTGCGCAACATCGAGTGGTTCGAGACCAAGGAAGTCCGAGGTCAGGTCGTCGACGGCGACGTCGCGTATTTCCAGGTGACCGTCAAGCTGGGCTTCCGCGTCGAGGACTGACGTCCGGTTCGTCCTCGTCCGACCCGGGATCCGGGATGTGGGCGAGTTCGTAGCGGTGACCGTACGTGTCGATGACCGCCTCGATCGCGGCCACGACCGGGATCGCGACGAGCGCGCCGAGCGGCCCGAAGAGAGCCACCCCTGCGATGACCGCGCCGAAGGCCACCGCCGGATGGATGGCCACGGTCCGGGCGGTGACCCGCGGGGCCACGACGTAGTTCTCGATCTGCTGGTAGACGATGCCGATGATCACCACCCACAAGGCATCGACGGGATCGGCGGCCAGGGCGACGATCGCCGGCAGGAGGATGGCCAGGTAGGTGCCGATCGTCGGGACGAACTGCGACACCACTCCGGTCCAGATCGCCAGCGGCAACCAGTACGGCACGCCGAGCACGAGAAGCGTGACGCCGGTGACGATCGCGGCGATCACCGCCAGGACGATCCTGGAGAGGACGTAGCCGCCGGTCTTCTCCACGGCGATGCGCCAGACCGTGGCGATGACCAGCTGCTGCCTCGGGGGGAACCGGTGGGAGACGGTGTTCCGCAGGGCCGGCCCCTGCGCGGACATGTAGTAGCCGAACAGCAGGAATGTGAAGAACTGGAACACGACCCCGGCCACGGACGTCACGACCCCGAGGACGCCCGGCGCCAGCCGGCCGGCGAGTTCCTCGATCCGGTCCGGGGAGAGGTTCAGCGCCTCGACGATCGAGCCGGGCTCGAGGTCGGTGCCGAACCGGCGGTTGGCGTCTTCCACCACCGTGCGGATGACGTCCGGCAGGGAGGCGATGAGCTGGCCGAGCTGGTCGACGAGCAGCGCGCCGAACGCCGCGACGAAGCCCGCGCCCAGGAGGACCATCCCGAGCAGGACGAACCCGGTCGCGGCGCCGCGGCGGAGTCCGCGCTCCTCCAGCCACTCGACGAGTGGCTCGATGCTGACCGCGAAGAGCCAGGCCAGGAAGAGCAGCCCCAGGAAGCCGCGCAGGTTCAGGAAGGCCCAGACGGCGGCCTGGTAGCAGGCGACGGCGATCAGCACGAAGACGACGGCGCGACGGAACCACGGGGGGACCCGGCGCGTCGCAGGAGTGCGATCGCGCGGCAAGGCTCCTGCGGATGTCGTCGTCGGCGGCGACTGCTCGGCCATGCCGGCAAGCATGTCCTCCCTGGTGAGGGATCGGCCTCCTCCGTGACATCGTCCGAGTGTCGTTTGAGCCCGACCGGGTGACCCTGGGCCCCACTAGGCTCCGTCCGTGCCCGCGACCGAGTTCACCGAGGGCCAGCACGTCGAGCGGCACCGCGACGGATCCATCCGCGCGCGCGGCCCGGTGGTCGACGGCAAGCCGCAGGGCTACTGGGAGTGGTTCCGCCTCGACGGCACGATGCTCCGCTCGGGCTCCTTCGAGGCCGGACGCCAAGTGGGGGAGTGGACCACCTACGACAGGTCCGGCGCGCCCTACAAGATCACGCAGATGGATTGAGGCGGGACGCACGCAGGGTGGAATCGAGTCGCCACTTCTTCCGAAGGGCGGCGAAAGCCCGCTACGCTGACGCTCCGCATGTAGGCCGACGTAGGGAGTGCTGTGCCGAGCGAGCGCTTCACCGGATTGGCCGCGGTCCTCGACGCGATCCGCAGTGACGACGGCATCACCCAGCCCGTGCTGGTCGACCGGGTAGGACTCGGGCGCAGCGTCGTGGCGCAGCGGGTGGCCGAACTCGAGGCGGCGGGATTGATCGAGTCCCACGGCCTGGGACCGTCGACCGGCGGTCGCGCGCCGCGGATGCTGCGCCTGCGCGGCGAGGCCGGATACGTGCTCGGCGTCGACATCGCCACCAACGAGCTCCTCGTCGCCGTCGCCGACCTCGCCGGCAATCTGCTCGAGACGCGCCACGAGTCGACCGACGTCTCGGACGGGCCCGAGGCGGTCTTTCCGGTCGTCGAGCGGATGGCCGATGCGCTGCTGGACGAGACCGGTGCCCGCGCGAACCTGTGGTCCGTCGGGCTGGGGATGCCGGGTCCGGTTGCCTTCGACGCCGACGGCACCACGTCCATGCCCACGATGCCCGACTGGGATCGGTTCCCGACGCGGGCCCGGCTCGCGGCGCGGTGGTCGGCGCCGGTCTGGATGGAGAACCGGGTGAACCTGTCGGCGCTGGGGGAGCGACGGGTGAATCCCGTGGCCGCCGCGTCGCAGCAGACCGTCTACCTCGGCGGCGGTGAGGAGATCGGTGCAGCGGTCGTCGTCGATGGCCGTATCTACCGAGGCGCCCACGGACTCGCCGGCGAGATCGCGCACGTCCCGGTGCCTGAGGCGGGTGACGTGACCTGCCCGTGCGGCAATCGGGGCTGCCTCGACGCGGTGGCAGGGCGCGCGGCCCTCGTCCGGGACGGCCGTCTCCTCGCCGAGATCGGCCAGAGCCCCGCCCTCGCGTCGGTCCTGGCCCGCACCGGCACCATCCGGCCGGTCGACGTCACCCAGGCCGCCGACCAGGGGGACCCGGCCGCTCAGGCGCTGCTCCACCGGAGTGCGCTGTTGCTCGGGAGCAGCCTGGCCACACTGGTCAACGTCTTCAACCCGG
The DNA here is from genome assembly GCA_963777095.1 of uncultured Actinomycetota bacterium. Lineage (GTDB taxonomy): Bacteria > Actinomycetota > Actinomycetes > Mycobacteriales > Geodermatophilaceae > CAVZOY01. The sequence continues at coordinate 17,266 of CAVZOY010000002.1, read as the reverse complement.
ATCTGGTGATCCTCGGCGGCGGTATGGCGCGCGCGAGCGCTCACCTGATCGACGCCATCCGGGAGGCCATCCATCGGCGGGCGCTGCCCGCGGCGACCCACGACCTCCGGATCGAGACGTCGGCCGTCGACATGGAGATCGCCGGGGTGATCGGCGCCGTCCAGTTCGCCGTCGACGAGGTCTTCTCGCCCGACCGTCTGTCCGCCTGGCTCGACCACCGGTCGCCGTCGGGGCGGCTCGACGTGCCCGGCTCGGGGCCGTTCGCCGCCACGGCCTGACAGCGGCCGGCGTGGACCTCGACTCGCTGTGGGCCGGCTTCTGCTCGCCGCCGGACGATGCCCGCCCCCGTGCGTGGTGGCACTGGATGGACGGCAACGTCGATCCGGAGGGGATCCGGCTCGACCTCGAGTGGCTGCACCGGGTCGGCGTCCGGGGGGTGCAGATGTTCGACGGGGGGATGGGCACGCCCCTCGTCGTGCCCGAGCCGGTACGGCACGGCTCGGTGGAGTGGCGGGATGCCGTCCGGCTGGCGGCCTCGACCGCGCAGCGACTGGGGATGGAGTTCGCGGTCGCGACCTCCGCCGGGTGGAGCGCGGCGGGGGGCCCCTGGGTGACGCCGGCCGACGCGATGAAGAAGGTCGTCTGGTCGGAGACCCTCGTCGACGGCGGCCGCCGGGTGGAGATCGAGCTGGCCCCGCTGCCCGACGTCGCAGGGCCGTACCAGGACTGCCCGCGGTGGGGGGCAGATCCGGCGGCGCACCGGTTCGCGCAGGACTGGCTCGTCGTGGCCGTCCCCGCCGACGCGACGCAGGAGGTGCTGGTCCCTGGTTCGGTCGAGGCGTCGAGCCCGGTCGGCGACTGGTCGGCGCTCGTGGACGGCGGCTTCGCGACGAGCGTCGCGCTGCCCCGAGATCCCGACGCCCCGTCGTCGGCCTGGATCGAGCAGGTCTTCGACGAGCCGATCATCGCCTCCTCGGTGACCGTCGGCCTGCCGGGCCCGCGCGGCTTCGGCGCCGCACCTCCGCCGGACGCCGTGCTGGAGGTGAGCGACGACGGAGCCGACTACCGCCGCGTCGCGGAGCTCCCGGAGGTCGGCGGGGTCAAGGCGGTACCCGTCCGCACGATCGCGTTCCCGGTGGTCCGGGCGCGCCGGTTCCGGCTCGTCCTTACGGGCATCGGCGCGGCCCAGGCGCTGCCGCAGCTGGCGACCGGCGTGCAGCTGCCCCCCGTCCTGCGGCGGGTGGACCGGTTCCTCGTCTCGGAGTTCGCGCTGCGGGCGGGGGGACGCGTCCACCACGCCGAGGTCAAGGCCGGGTTCGCCGCTGCGCCGGACTACTACGCCCTCGACACCGGTGCGGAGGTCGACCCCTCGGCGATCGACCCGTCCCGGGTCGTCGACCTGACCGGCCGTCTCGACGAGCACGGGGTCCTGCGCTGGGACGCCCCGCCCGGCGCCTGGCGGATCCTGCGGTTCGGCGCGTCGCTGACCGGCCAGACGAACGGGCCGGCGTCGCCGGAGGCCACCGGGCTCGAGGTGGACAAGCTCGATGCCGACAAGGTCCGCCGCTACCTCGACACATACCTCGCCCTGTTCGACGGCGCACCACTGGACGCGCTGCTCAGCGACAGCATCGAATCCGGACCGCAGAACGTCACCGACGGCCTCCGCGAGCGCTTCGCCGAGCTGCGCGGCTACGACCTGCTGCCGTGGGTCCCTGCCCTGGCCGGCTACGTCGTCGGTGACCCGGGGCGCACCGACCGCTTCCTCTTCGACCACCGGCGGACGATCGCCGATCTCCTCGCCCGGGAGTACTACGGAACGCTCGAGGAGGAGGCGCACGCGCGCGGCCTCACCTACTACGCGGAGGCGCTCGAGGACCACCGCCCCCAGCTGGGCGACGACCTGGCGATGCGCGCCCGCGCCGACGTGCCGATGGGCGCGATGTGGGTGTACGAGGCAGGGAGCGGCAGCCCGGCACCCACCTACGTCGCCGATCTGAAGGGCGCGTCCTCCGTCGCGCACGTCCACGGCAAGCCCTTCACGGGGGCGGAGTCGATGTCCGCCTTCCACCGCCCGTGGAGCTACACGCCTCGACGGCTCAAGCACGTCGCGGACCTGGAACTGGCCCTCGGCGTCACGCGGTTCTGCATCCACACCTCTCCGCACCAGCCGACCCAGGTCCCGCCGCCGGGCATCGGACTGTCGCCGTACCTCGGCCAGACGTTCATCCGCTCGGAGCCGTGGGCCGAGTTCGCCGGCCCGTGGATCGACTACCTGGCCCGCTGCTCCTGGCTGCTCAACCAGGGTGCTCCTGCCGTCGACGTGGCGGTCTTCGTGGGGGAGGAGGGCCCGCTCACCGCGCTGTTCGGGGACGACCCGGACCGCTCGGTCCCACCGGGCCTCGACTTCGACTACCTGGGCCTGGAGGCACTCGAGCAGCGGATCACCGTGGACGACGGCGTGCTCGTCGCCGGGACGGCGCGCTACCGGGTCCTGTTCCTGGGCGGATCGAGCTCCCGGATGACCGTCCGGGCGCTGCGGCGCTTCGCCGACCTCGCCGACGCCGGGGCGGCGATCGTCGGCCGCCGCCCCACGGGCTCTCCGTCCCTCGCCGACGACGAGACGGAGCACCGACGGCTCAGCGACCGGTTGTGGCGCGACGGCGTGGTGATGGACACCGATGATCTGCCCACCGCCCTCGACGCCCTCGGCGTGCGCCCGAGCCTCGTGGTCGACGGCGCGGAACTCCTCCGGATCGGTCGCCGGACAGCGGACGGGAACGTCGTCTTCCTGGCCAATCCCGCGCCCGAGGCGGTCGAGGTGACGGTCACGGCCGCGTCCGGAGCGGTGCTTGTGGCGTGGGACCCGGTGCTCCTGCGCCGAGAGCGGTTGGCAGGGGATCGCGGGCGCTTCCGGCTCGCACTGCCGGCGCTGGGGTCGGTCGTCCTGGTCGACGGCGGTCCGTGCGACGAGCCGTCGCCGGCCCTTCCCGCCGCGCTGACGCTCGACGGCACCTGGCACGTGGAGCTGCCGGCGGCCGTGGAGACGACGCTGCCCGCCGGGCCACGCCCGTGGACCGAACTGGGTCCGGCGGGGTCCGGCTTCGCCGGCGTCGGCGTGTACCGGACGACGGTCGACCTGGACTCCTCCTCGCTCACCGGACGCCGGGTGGTCGTCGAGGCCGCGGACGTCGGCGACCTGGCGCGGGTGCGGGTCAACGGCGTCGACTGCGGGGTGGTCTGGACGCACCCCTTCCGCACGGACGTGACCGTCGCCCTGCGTCCCGGTACCAACACGATCGAGTTCGCGGTGGCCAACGCGTGGATGAACCGGCTGATCGCCGAAGCGGCGGCACGCTCCGGAACGGTCTTCGAGCCCGTCGCCGCCGTCTACTCGCCGGAGGCGCCGGTCCGGACGTCGGGTCTGACCGGTCCGGTCGTGCTCCGGTTCGACGGCTGAGGAGATCCGAGTCCGAGGCGCATCGATGCCGTGGATGCGACAGCGTCGCCAACCGGGTCGGACTCGCCGGTCGTCCGCCGGCATCCCTGCAGGTCGATCGCCCCATTCGTCTGCCTGATGCCGGACATCAGCCATCGTAGGCGCCGGTTCCGTTGACTTCCTCCGACGGTAGGCAGAAGCATGTGGTTGTCATCACGTAGTGGGTGCCACGACCTGACCAGGACGTGGCGTCCTGGAACCCGGCCAGTCAGCCGGACAGTCACGAAAGGCTGCACCATGACCCAGTTCCGCTCCGGTCGGTACCGCCGCCTCGGCACGGTCGTCGCCGTGTCGACGGTCGGCGCCCTCACGCTCGCCGCCTGCGGCGGTGGCGGGGACGACGGCGACAGCTCCAGCAGCTCCGGCGAGGCCGCCGACAGCTTCTCGTTCGCCTTCGGCAATGCCAGCGGTGGACAGGAGAGCCCCTGGATCGTCATGGCGGACAAGTACTCCGAGGAGACCGGCGTCGAGGTCGAGCAGCAGGGGCTGCCGCCGGACAACTACGGCCTGCAGCTGCGCACCCAGGTCCAGGGCGGTAATGCGCCCGACGTGTTCGTCGTGTCGCCGGGCGCCGGCCAGGACAACGCCGTGCTCCCGCTGGCCGAGGCCGGGTACATCGAGCCGCTCGGCGACGAGTCGACAGCGCTGATCCCCGAGGGCAACGAGGCTCTGTTCCAGATCGACGGGAAGACCTACGCCCAGCCCACCGACATCATCCCCGTCGGCATGCTGTGGAACGTCGGTGCCGCCTCGGATTCCGGCGTCGAGGTCCCCGAGGACATCGACGCGCTGATCGACTCCTGCAGCGGGCTCGCGGATGACGGCAAGTCCTTCTTCGCGGTCGCGGGGTCGGTGCCGCCGAATCCTGGCCTGATGACGATGGCCGTCTCCGCGAGCCGCGTCTACGCCGAGAACCCCGACTGGAATCAGCAGCGCGCCGCCGGTGACGTGACCTTCGCCGACGACGAGGGCTGGCAGGAGACGCTGCAGACCGTCGTCGACATGAACGAGGGCGGTTGCTACCAGGAGGGCGCGGCCGGTGGCGGCTTCGACGCCATCACCCAGGGCATCACGCAGGGCTCGTCGCTCTCGGCGTTCGTGCCGGCCGGCGCGGCCACCGAGCTGATGAACGCCACCGAGGGCTTGGAGCTCAACATCCAGCCCTTCCCGCCGGCGAGCGGAGGCGAGCCGTACCTGCTCGCCAGCCCCAACTACGCCCTGGCGGTCAGCGCCGAGAGCGACGACGCCACGAAGCAGGCGGCGCAGGACTTCCTCACCTGGCTCGCCGAGCCCGAGCACGCCGCCGAGTTCGTCGAGGTCTCGGGCGGTGTCGCCATCACCGGTCCGGACGAGAACCTCAACCCGGTGTTCGAGCCGGTGGCGGACCTGCTCGAGAGCAACTCCTACGTGGCGCTGCCGAACCTCGAGTGGCCCAACCCGGCCGTCTACGACGCGCTGGCCACCGGCGCCCAGGGTCTGATCGCCGGTCAGGGCGATATCCAGTCCGTGCTGGAGGCGATGGACAGCGCCTGGGACCAGTAAGACCCTCCCGAGACGACCCTTCCGGACCGAGCCCCAGGGAACGAACGATGACCGCAACCACGGGTACTCCGCAGGACACCGGTCCGGTCGTCCGGGGCACGGTCCCGACCGCCGGGGGTGGGCGCACCGCCCGCCCCCGGCGGGGTCGGCCGCTCATCTCCTACGGCCACTGGTGGTGGGCCCTGCCCGCCGTCGTGATGGTGCTGCTCATCCACTACATCGCCACTGCCGGCGGGGCGTTCTACGCCTTCACCAACTGGACCGGCATCGGGGACTTCGAGTTCGTCGGACTGGACAACTTCAAGCGCATCTTCGAGACGCCGGCGATGGTCGGTTCTCTCAAGAACACGCTGTTTCTCGCCTTCGGCTTCCTCATCATCACCAGCGTCGTCGGTCTGGCGCTGGCCCTGGCCCTCAACCGGACGCTGAAGTCGCGCTACGTCCTCCGCGCGCTCTTCTTCATGCCGGTGGTCCTCAGTCCCCTGGCCGTGTCCTACATCTGGAAGTTCATCTTCGACTTCAAGGGCCCGCTCAACGGGTTCCTCGGCTGGATCGGGATGGAGCCGCGCATCTGGCTCGCCGATCCGGACCTCGCCCTCTGGGCCGTGCTCGTGGTCATGTCGTGGCAGACGACCGGCATGGTCATGGTGATCTACCTGGCCGGCCTGGCGACGGTGCCGATCGAGATCGAGGAGGCCGCGGCGCTCGACGGGGCGGGCACCTGGCGCCGGTTCCGGCACATCACGGTGCCCTCGATCCGTCCCTCGATCGCCATCGCGTCCACGTTGATGCTCATCCAGGGACTGCGCGTGTTCGACCAGGTCCTGGCCCTCACCGGCGGTGGGCCGGCGGGCGCCACGGAGACCCTGGCCACCCAGGTCTACAAGCAGACCTTCGCGCTGAGCAACTTCGGCTTCGGCGCCGCGCTCGCGCTCGTCCTGACCGTGATCATGCTCTTCTTCTCGGTGCTGCAGCAGGCGGCCGCCAAGGACCGCTCGTAAAGGAGCCCGCTCGATGTTCCGCTACACGAAGGCCACCGCGCTCCGCGAACTCGTCGTCTGGATCGCCGCACTGCTGACGCTGATGCCGTTCTTCTTCCTGGTCATCACCGCCCTCAAGCCGGACGAGGAGCTGCTGACCACGGGCTCCTCCGAGCTGCCGGGCCGCCCCACCGTCGACAACTTCACCGAGGTGCTCAGCGGCGGCGGTGACTCCAACATCCTCCTCGGTCTGCTGCACAGCGTCGTGATCACCGTGGGCAGCATCCTGGGGATGGTCGTGCTCGGCTCCCTGGCCGCCTACGTGCTGGCCCGGAGCACGCGACGGTGGGGAGCGATCACCTTCTACCTCTTCCTCACCGCGATCGTGCTCCCGACGCAGCTCGGCCTCATCCCGCTCTACATCGGTGCCCGCGAGGTCGGTCTCGTCGGCTCGCTCTGGGGCATGATCATCCTCTACGTCGGCACCCTCATGCCGCTGGCGGTGTTCCTCTACGCCGGGTTCTTCCGCAACCTGCCCAGGGACTACGAGGAGGCGGCGGCGATCGACGGAGCGAGCCCGGCGCGGGTCTTCTTCCGGGTCGTGCTGCCGCTCATGGCGCCGGCCACGGGCACCGTGGCCATCCTGACCGGCCTGATCGTCTGGAACGACTTCTTCACCGCGCTGATCTTCCTCGGTGGATCGGAGAACCAGACCCTGCCGGTGTCGATGTACTACTACGTCGGCTCGCTGGTCTCCGCGTGGAACAAGATCTTCGCCATCGTGATCATCTCGATGATCCCGATCCTGACCTTCTACCTGTTCGCCCAGAAGAAGTTCATCCAGGGCTTCGCCGGCGGCATCAAGTAGCCCACTCCCGGCGCCGGCCGGCGCCGGACCCCATCAGCACTCGTGATCCACGGCATCAGCCGGAGCAGGTCCGCTGTCCGTTGACTTCCTCCGTCCGCAGGAAGAAGCATGTGGTGGCAGTCACCCGCACATCAGAATCGAGAGGAGCGACCGTCGTGCAGACCCTCGGGACCACGCTCTTCTCGCTGACCCCCGACTGGCGGGCGGGCGCCGACCTGCCGGACGTGCTCGACCGGGTGGCGGCGGCCGGCTGCGGCCCGGCGCTGGAGGTCATCGGGCACCAGGCCTGGCGCGGCTTCCCGCACCTGTCGGCCGACGACGAGCGGGCGTTCCGCGAGGCGGTCGACCGGCTGGACCTGCGGCCCACCGCACTCGGCGTCTACACCGACCTCTTTCGCCGGCCGGGCCGTCCGATGTCCGAGGACGAGGCCCTCGAGGACATCCGGCCTCAGCTGGAGGCGGCCGCTCGGCTCGGGTTCCCGTTCGTCCGCGCGACGCTGGGGATGGCACCCTCGCTGCTTCGCCGGGTGGCGGACGAGGCGGCGCGACTCGGCGTCGTCCTCACCTTCGAGGTCCAGGGCGCGACGGCGCCGGACGCGCCGGCCGTCGTGGAACTACTCGAACTGCAGGCCACCACCGGCAACCCGTACCTGGGTCTGACCGTGGACTTCAGCCTGACGACGCCCGCGCTGCCCGCGGCCCTGGACACGGCGCTGCACCGGCTGGGGATGTCCGCCGGCCGGATCGTCGCCGTCCGCGCCGCCTGGGCAGAGGATGCGCCGCTCGGCGCCCGGATCGGAACAGCACTCGCGGAGGTCGCCGGGCATCCGGCCGAGGCGGTGCTGACGAACCTCGTCGCGGGCCTGTTCGTCCGCACCGGCCGCTGGCAGCCGCAGGACTGGGCGCACGTCCTCCCGCTCGTGCGCCACGCGCACGCGAAGTTCTGGGACCCGGACGTCGAGTCCGTCCGGGAACCGCACGGCGCCTGGCTCACCGCGCTCGAGGACGCCGGCTACGCCGGCGCCGTCGTCAGCGAATGGGGCGGGCACGAATTTCTCGACCGGGCGGACGCCGACGCCCTGGCCACGAGCCGCGCCCACGTCGCTCTGCTGCGCGAGCTGGTCGGCGACCGGACGGCGGTGGCCTCGTGACCATGACCGAGGGAACCGTCCGCCCCGACGGGCTGTCCGCCCGGGACGGCCGGTTGTCCGTGGCCGTGCACCTGCCCTGGTACCGCTCTCTGCCCGTCTCCTGCCTCGAGGCGCTCGAGGTCCGCGTCGACGGTGCGCCGGTCGAGGTCGGCTCGGTCGCCGTCGGCGGCTTCGCCGGCACGGTGACGGAGGCCGGCGACTCGGACGCCTGGTGGGACCTGCGCGACGCGCTCGATGTCTCCCTGGACTCCCCGGGCCGGCCCGGTGACGTCGTCTCCGTCGAGGTCGGCGTCGCCGTCCGCATCCCCTACATGCAGCAGTCCCCCGGCGTACCGCTCGTGCAGCGGGCCGCCGTCCGAACGGAGGCAACCGTCCGATGACCGATCCCCGGCTCAGCGTGGGGGACCCCGCGCCGCTCTTCGAGCTGCCCGACACCGACGGCACGCTGGTGCGGCTCGAGCCGGTGCAGCACGCGGCGACGGTGGTGGTCTTCACCGCCAACGGCTGCCCGTACGCCCGTGCCTGGCATGACCGGATCCAGCAGGTCGCCCGCGACGTCGCCGACCGGGACGTCGCCGTCCTGCAGCTGGTCAGCAACGACGAGACCGACCACGTCGAGGACTCCGCGGCCGCCATGGCCGAGCGGGTCGCGGCCGGGGAGGTGGCCGGGCCGTTCCTGCGGGACGCCGACCAGGCGACCGCCCGGGCGTACGGCGCGACCGCGACGCCCGAGGTGTTCGTGATCGACCGTGCAGGCGTCGTGCGCTACCACGGTGCCCCGGACGGCGACTACGACAACCCTGCGCTGGACGCCTCATGGGTCCGTGAGGCGCTGGACGACGTCCTCGCCGGGCGCGAGGTGCGGCGCTCGACCACCTCGGTCGCGGGGTGCTCGATCAAGTGGCGGGTCGAGCTGCTCTGGTGGGAGGGCTGCCCCACCCACGGGCGAGGCCGAGGACCTGCTGCAGCAGACGCTCGAGGAGCTGGGCAGGGGAGAGGTGCTCGTCGCCCGCCGCGAGGTGCGCACCCGTGCCGAGGCCCAGCGGCTCGGCTTCCCGGGGTCGCCCACGTTCCAGGTCGGCGGGCGCGACCTGTTCCCGACCGACGCCGCGCCGGCCCTGACGTGCCGGGTCTACCAGCGCGCGGACGGTCGCAGCGCACCGCTGCCCGACGCCGACGACCTCGCGGCACGTCTGCGCGCTGCCCTGGTCCGTCCCTGGGAGCTCCCCGGCTGGGTCGACTTCCGCCCGACCCGCACCGCGTCCTGATCCCCTTCCGACGTCAGCAGGAGCCCCGGCCATGACCACAGCAGCGCACACCGTCAAGCGCGGCGTCAGCCTCTACTCGTTCCAGGAGGAGTACTTCCTCCGGACCCTGTCCGTCGAGGAGTGCATCGCCGCCGCCGCGAGCTTCGGCGCGAACGGGATCGAGATCATCCCGGAGCAGATGATCCCCGGCTTCCCGACCGTCTCCGACGAGTTCGTCGACACCTGGTTCTCGTGGATGGAGAAGTACGGGACCACGCCGGTCGCGACCGACCTCTTCCTCGACACCAAGCTCTACCCGCACCGCTGGCTGACGCCGGAGGAGCAGGTCGCCTCCGTCCACCGCGACATCGACATCGCGGTGCGCCTCGGCGCCACGGTCGTCCGGGCCATCATCAACACCCCGCCGGAGGTCATGGCGGCCGCGGCTCCGTACGCCGAGGAGCAGGGCGTCCGGCTGCTGCTCGAGGTGCACGCGCCCTTCCACTACGAGCACCCGTGGATCCTGCAGCACCTGGAGGTCATGGACCGGACCGGGTCGCCGGCGCTGGGGTTCATGCCCGACATGGGCACCTACGTCCGGCGATTCCCCCGCGTGGTCAGCGAGCGGGCACTGCGGGGCGGCGCCCGGCCCGACCTGGTCGACCTGATCGTGAAGACCTACGACGACCAGGGCGACACCCACGGCCTGATGGACCTGGTCAACTACCGCAACGGTGGGCCGCTCGACATCGGTCTGGCCCGCCAGGCGACGCACTACATCTGGACCGAGCCCAAGCACATGCTCGACCACATGGCCCGCATCGGGCACATCCAGGCGAAGTTCTACGAGATGGCCCTGGATGAGACGACCGGGGCCGAGTACGAGTACTCGATCCCCTACGACGAGATCGTCCCGGTGCTCATCGAGGGCGGCTTCGACGGCTACCTCTCCAGCGAGTACGAGGGCAACCGGCACATCCAGGACGCCTTCCCGGTCGACAGCGTCGAGCAGGTCCGCCGCCAGCACGCCATGTTCGCCCGCCTGCTCGGCGAGAAGCAGAAGGACCCCGTCCTCCCCACCCCTCGCACGCTCGGGGTGGGACCCGGGACGGGGCCACAGACCACAGGAACGGGGTCCCACTGATGTTCGACCAGTACATCGTCTGCGAGGAGAACTTCCGCGCCCTGGACGACGGCCGCACCGGCGGCGTCGTCGAGGTCCGGATGCCGTACTACCGGGGCCTGACCCTGTCGATGGTCGAGGCCGTCGACCTCGTCCTCGACGGGACGCCCGTGCCGGCGTCGCGCACCACGTTCACCGTGCACGGCAACACCTACACCTTCGACCAGCTGCCGCAGACCACCGACGACCGGTGGGAGATGGGGGAGCGGGCGCAGCTGGCCTTCGAGACCGACGAGCCGCTGACCCCGGGCGAGCACGACGTCACCGTCGCCGTCCGGCTGCGCATCTCGTACATGCCCGTTCCCGGCGGCGGCCGGGACTCCAAGCGGCTCACGCTCGCGGCCTGAGAGGAACAGACATGGGACCCCTCGACGACCAGGTGGTGCGCACCGACTCGCTCACCGCCACCCCCGACGGCCTCGACATCGCCGTCTACTCGCACTGGTACCGGGCGCTGCCGCTGCCCGTCGCTGGTGAAGGCCGACCTGACCGTCGACGGCGAGCGGATCGACACGGCCTCGCTGTCGGTGACCGTCAACGGTCACCGGTACGGCTGGGCCGAGCTGGCCGACAAGGGCGACGAGTACTGGTTCACCACCGACCCGGTGGTGCTGCACGTGCCGGTCGAGACCGCCGCCGGCCGGGAGCACCGCGTCCAGCTGCTGCTGGGCCTCTCGATCCCCTACATCCTCACCGGCCCGGACCGGGTGCCCCTGGTGGCGCCCAGCTCGACCGACAAGACGCTGACCGCGGCGGGAGCCTGACTCATGACCGACACCGCCCCCGGGCTGCCCGCGCCTGGGCACCACCCTGTTCAGCCTGTCGCTGGAGCAGCGCAAGCCCGGCCGCGACTTCGCCTCCCTGGTGAACGAGGTCGCCGCCCGCGACCTCGGCCCCGGCCTGGAGATGGTCGCCTTCCAGAGCCTGCGCGGCTGGCCGCGACTGGACGACGCCGCCGTCGCGCGAGGTCCGCGGCGTCATCGAGGACTCCGGCCTCACGCCGTCCTGCCTGGCCATCAACAACGACCTCGGGCCTCTACCCGGGCCGGCTGCTGAGCGACGACGAGTCCTACGAGTACGTCGCCGTCCAGGTGCGCGGCGCCGCCGCCCTCGGCTTCCCGGTCACGCGGGTGGGCGTCGAGACCAGCCCGGCCACGCTCGAGCGGCTGCTGCCGCTGGCCGAGGAGCTCGGCGTGAAGATCGGCGTGGAGATCCACGCCCCGCTGACCATCGAGGCCCCGCCGGTCGCGGCGCTCAAGGAGCTGTTCACCCGGCTCGACACCCAGTGGCTGGGGTTCATCCCCGACATGAGCTCGAGCATGCGCGCCGTCCCCGACGCGGTCGACGACGCCCACCGGGCCGCCGGCATCTCGCCGGAGCTGACCGCGCTGACCAAGCAGATCTGGGCCGAGCCCGGCCCCACGATGGCCAAGTTCCCCGAGCTGGAGGCCCGCGCCGCCGAGCTGGGCGCCACGCCGCCGCAGGTCGGCAACCTGAAGATGCTGTTCACGATGCACGGGAAGATGGCGCCCGAGCGCTGGGCCGACTTCTTCCCCCACGTCGTGCACGTGCACGGCAAGTTCTACGGGATCGTCGACGGGGAGGACCCGTCGATCGACTGGCCCGTCGTCGCCCGCGTGCTGCGCGAGCAGAACTACACCGGCTTCATCTCCAGCGAGTACGAGGCGCACGCCTACAGCGACCGCTACAACGCCTTCGACCAGATCCGCGCCCAGCACGACATGCTCAAGCGGCTCCTCGAGGCCGAGCCGGCAGTGGCGAGATGAGCACCGACTGCGACGTCCTGATCGTCGGCTCCGGCCCGGTCGGGACGGCGATCGCCCGCGAGCTGGCCGACCTCGAGGCCGGCCTGCAGGTCCTCGTCCTCGAGGCGGGGCGGGCCCTGGGCGATACGGCCGGCGGGCACGTCAAGAACATCGCCGACGCCGAGGCGCGCGACCGCATGCTGGCCGAGCTGGCCACCGGCCCCGGCCCGCTGCCCGGCGGCACGCCCGCCCGTCCCGGCACGGTGCTCGTCGGTGCGGAGGCCATGCCGAACGCGGCCATGTCCACGAACGTCGGCGGGATGGGCGCGCACTGGACCGCGGCCTGCCCGCGGCCGGTGGACGACGAGGTGCCCGACTGCATCGACCCCGCCGTCCTCGACGAGGCGCTGACCCGGGCCGAGCAGCTGCTGGCCGTCACGACGCACGCCTTCGACCGCGCCCCGCTGACCGGCGCGGTGCAGCAGGTGCTGGGCGAGCTGTTCGACCGGCCGAACCGCCGCCCCGTCGGCGCCGATGCCGGTCGCCGTGACGGTGGGCGAGGACGGCGCCCTGCACTGGACCGGGCCCGGCGATCATCGCCGGCGACCTGTGGGAGCGGCCGGACGTCGAGCTGCGCACCGGCACGCTGGCCCGGCGGGTCGTCGCTCGACGGCGACCGGGCGACCGGGGTCGAGGTCGTCGACGTGGCGACGGGCGAGCGGTCGACGATCACCGCCCGCGCGGTCGTCGTCGCCGCCGACGCCTGGCGCACCCCGCAGCTGCTGTGGGCGTCCGGCATCCGGCCCGAGGCGCTCGGCCGGTACCTGACCGAGCACCCGCAGATCATGGCGGCGTCCGTGCTCGACGAGAAGTACGTCCCCGCGGACGCACCCGTCGACGTCGACCTGCCGGTCACGGCCGCCGCGGCGCCCGGCGGCGGCGCGATCGTGCCGGTCTCCGGCGTCTCCTGGGTGCCCTACGCCGCCGACCGCCCGTTCCACGGCCAGGTCATGCAGATGGACGCCTCCCCGGTGCCGCTGGACCCGGGCGTCACCGTCCGGCCCGGCCAGGTCGTCGGCCTCGGCTGGTTCTGCAAGAAGGAGCTCTCGCCCGACAACCGCGTCTGGTTCGACGACGACGCGGCCGACGAGCACGGCCTGCCGGCGATCCGGATCGACTACGCCCTGAGCGCCGCCGACGAGGCCGCGATCGCGGCGGCGAAGGTCGAGATCGCCGAGGCGGCGCAGGCGCTGGGCCGGCCGCTCGGGGAGCCGTTCGTCATGCCGTCGGGCAGCTCGCTGCACTACCTGGGGACCACCCGGATGGGCACCGAGGACGACGGCACCAGCGTCTGCGACCCCACCGGCCGGGTCTGGGGCACCGCCAACCTCTACGTCGGCGGCAACAACGTCATCCCGACCGCCACCGCCTGCAACCCGACCCTGACCGCCGTCGCGCTCGGCGTCCTCACCGCCCGCGCCCTGGCCGCCTCGCTGGCCGACACCCCGCCGCCCAAGGAGCGCCCGCATGACCCCCCGAGTCCTGATCGTCGGGAGCGGCCCGACCGGCGCGACCTACGCCCGGCGCCTGCTCGAGACGCTCGACGACGTCTCCGTGCTGATGGTCGAGGCCGGGCCCGGTGGTCACCACGCCGCCCGGCATGAACGTGAAGAACATCCCCGACCCGGAGGAGCAGGCGGCCGCCCGGCTCGCCTCGCAGGGCCGGGCCACCGAGAGCGGCGTCTCCGGCATCCCCGGCGGCGTCGTCGTCGAGGGCACCATCACCGCCCGGCAGGGCACCCACCTCATCGGCCGTGCCGCCGAGGGCTCCCCGGGCATGCCGGCCGCGGCCGGCGCCACCTGCGTCGGCGGGCAGGGCGTGCACTGGACCTGCGCCACGCCCGCGCCCGACCGGCCCCGAGCGGATCCCGTTCATCGACGACGCGGAGTGGGAGCGAGCACATCACCGCCGCCGAGGCGCTGCTGCACGTCTACCGGCCCTCGTTCGACGGCGCGCCGCAGGCGCACGGCGATCCTCGAGCGGATCCGCGACGAGTTCGCCCCCGACGGCATCACCGTCCGGCCCCTGCCCGTGGCCGCCGATCCGCGCGAGGACGGCTCGCTGCGGTGGAGCGGCACGGACGTCGTCCTCGGGCCGCTGGCCGAGGGCGCGCACGCCGACCGGTTCACGCTGCGGCCGGAGACGCTGTGCGTCCGGGTCGTCCGGGACGGCGACCGCGTCGTCGGCGCCGTCCTGCGCGACCAGCGGACCGGCGCCGAGGAGGAGGTCCGGGCCGACGCCGTCGTGCTGGCCGCCGACGCGTTCCGCACGCCGCAGCTGCTGTGGGCCTCGGGCATCCGGCCCGAGGCGCTCGGCCGCTACCTGACCGAGCACCCGCTGCTGTTCGGCGTGGTCGCCGTGCGTCCCGACGTCCTCCCGCCCCGGGAGGAGTCGTCCGGTCCGGTGGACCCGATCCGGGCCATCGTCGCCATCCCGTTCGACGAGGAGCGGCACCCGTACTCCGCCCAGATGATGTTCAGCCCGGTCTCCCCGGCGCCGCTGCCCGAGGGCAGCCGGTTCCGGGACAACCCGGCCGGCTACGTCGGCATGGGCTGGGGGATCCGCAAGCGGCCGCGGCCGGAGGACCGGCTGACCTTCGAGGACGACGCGCCCGACGAGAACGGCCTGCCCGGCATCCGGATCGCCTACGAGCTCACCGACGTGGAGGAGGCGGACTTCGAGCGGGCGCGCAAGCACCAGGCCCGGGCGGCCGCCGCGCTGGGCGAGTTCGTCGACGGGATGCCGAAGGTCATGCCGGCCGGCAGCTCGCTGCACTACATGGGCACCGTCCGCATGGGCGCGGCCGACGACGGCACCAGCGTCTGCGACTCCGTACTCGCGGGTGTGGGGCGTGCCCGGCCTCGTGCTGGCCGGCAACGGCCTGATCCCGACCGCCAACTCGATGAACCCGACGCTGACCAGCGTCGCCCTCGCGGTCCGCGGCGCCGACGGCGCTCGCGGCCGACCTCTCGAAGGAGAACTGACGATGCTGGACTTCCCGATCATCCAGGGCCGCGGCTTCCGCAACGTCGAGGACGGCGGCCAGGTCACCGGCTTCTCGTTCCAGCTGCGCAACCCCAACTACCGCGGCGGCCCGGCCAGCATGCTCGACGGCATCGAGGTGGTCGTCGACGGCGAGCGCATCCCCGACCACGTGCCGCTGTGGACGCTGCAGGGCCGCACCTTCACCCTCGACGAGCTGCGGGCCTCCACCGACGTCCGCTGGCAGCTCGACGAGCCGGCCACGATCACCGTGCCCAAGCCGGGCGGCCTGTCGGTGGGCGTGCACCGGATCGAGGCCACGCTCTACCTGCGCCGGTCGTACTTCCCGCCGTTCGTCTCCCGTTCGGAGTTCGCCATCGCCGGCTCGGGCGTCATCGTTCCGCCGGTGCCGCAGGGTGGCTTGAAGTACTGCGTCTCGACCTACAGCTACACCGGCGACGTCTACACGTCGATGACCCTCGAGGACGTCTTCGCCGACATCGCCGACCTCGGCGCCACCGGCATCGAGATCCTCGGCGAGGGCAACCTGCCGAACTACCCGACGCCCGACCCCGCGTGGATCGACGGCTGGCACGGCCTGGTGCAGAAGTACGGGCTGACGCCCACCAACTTCGGCTCGTGGGTCGACACCACGCGGTTCTTCGGCCGTGACCTCACCGCGGACGAGGGGGCCGAGCAGCTCCAGCTCGACCTGCGGCTGGCCAAGCAGCTGGGCTTCACCTCGGTCCGGCCGAAGTTCGGCGTCGTCTCCTGGGACCTCGACCCGCACCCGATCTGGGAGGAGGTCGTCACGCGGTGCCTCGACCTCGCCGCCGAGCTCGACGTGGTCATCTGCCCGGAGATCCACTCGCCGACGCCGATCAAGCACCCGGTCACCCAGAGCTACGTCGCGTTCATCGAGAAGACCGGCACCGACCACTTCAAGCTGCTCATCGACACCGGCATCTTCCAGACGGCCGCCGTCCGCGAGGCCGCGGAGGTCCTCGGCACCGACGACGACGAGGACGTCCCGCCGCCGCTGCGCCCGCTGCGGGTGCCCATGGCCGACCTGGTCGAGGTGCTGCCGCACACCCACTTCATCCAGGCGAAGTTCTTCGAGATCGACGACGACCTGCACGACCTGCACGTGCCGTGGGGCGACATCGTCCCGACGCTGGAGAAGGCCGGCTGGAACGGCTGGCTGTCCAGCGAGTACGAGGGACGGCGCGAGCCCTACCGCGGCCGCGACCAGGTCCGCCGCCAGCACGCGCTGCTGCGCTCGCTGCAGACGGGCGCGGCGGTGATCCATCCGGACGTCGCCGCCCGCTTCCCGATGCTCGACGGCCTTAGCTCGATGCGCGAGGCGTACGGCACCCCGGCCGGGCTCGAGCGGATCCGCGCGTACGAGTCGTGGGAGCCCGAGGAGGCGCCGCCGGTCGTCGTGATCCGGGACGACGTGGCGCCCGGACCGCACGGGCCGGTGCCCGTGCGCATCTACGAGCCGCCGGCGGGGGAGCGGACCGGGCGGGCCTGCTTCGTCTGGGCGCACGGCGGCGGCTTCCTGGGCGGCGACCTGGACATGCGCGAGGCCGACTGGACCGCCCGCGAGGTGTGCGTCCGCGCCGGGGCGGTCGTCGTCAGCGTCGACTACCGACTCGCCGTCGACGGCGTCAGCTACCCGGTGCCGCACGACGACACCGTCGCCGCGGTGTGCTGGGTGCGCGACTCCGCCGCGGAACTCGGGATCGATGCCGACCGGATCTCGATCGGCGGCGCCAGCGCCGGCGCCAACCTGACCGCGGGCGCCGTCCTGAAGCTGCGCGACCGGGAGGGCTGGCTGCCGCGCGCCCTGGTCTTCGTCTATGGCGTCGCCCACCCGGTCGTCCCGCCGCCGTCGCCGGCCCTGGCCGCGGCGCTCGCCGAACTGCCGGCGATGTTCGCGCCGCAGCCGGGCCGACGTGACGACTTCCTGACCCTCAACTACCTG
>CAVZOY010000001.1:0-926867 GCA_963777095.1 uncultured Actinomycetota bacterium | reverse complement strand
ACAGCGGTGAGCGCTCAGCGCCCGGTGATCCCCGGCTTCCACCCCGACCCGAGCATCTGCCGGGTCGACGACGCGTACTACCTGGCGACGTCGAGCTTCGAGTACGCGCCCGGAGTGCCGATCTTCCGGTCCACCGACCTGCGGTCGTGGGAGTTGATCGGCCACGCGCTCCACGAGCCGTCGCAGCTCGACGTCTCGAAGGCCGGGCCGTCGGGCGGCATCTTCGCGCCGACGCTGCGGCACCACGACGGCCGGTTCTGGATGATCACGACGAACTGGTCCGACGACGGCGGGCAGCTGCTGGTGCACGCCGACGACCCGGCCGGCCCGTGGTCGGAGCCGGTGCGCATCCCGTCGGCCGTCGGCATCGACCCGGACGTCACGTGGGATGACGACGGCACCTGCCTGATGACCTGGACCGGACCGCCCGAGGACGGCGTGCCGGCGGGCATCCGGCAGACCGCGATCCATCCGCTGAGCGGCGAGGTGCTGGGCGAGACCCGGTGGCTGTGGGCCGGCACGGGCGGCAAGTTCCCGGAGGGACCGCACCTGTACCGGATCGGCGACCACTGGTACCTGCTGATCGCCGAGGGCGGCACCGAACGCGGACACGCGGTGACGATCGCCCGCGGCGACTCGCCGTCCGGGCCGTTCGAGGGCAATCCGAGCAACCCGATCCTGACCCACCGCGGCACCGACGAGCCGGTGCAGAACACCGGCCACGCCGATCTCGTCGAGCGGCCGGACGGCAGCTGGGCGGTGGTCTACCACGGCGTCCGCGCCCGCGGCTCGAGCCCGGAGTGGCACGTCCTGGGCCGGGAGACCTTCGCCGACGAGGTCGTCTGGACCGACGGTTGGCCCGTGCTCACCGGACACGTCGAACCTCCGCTGGCCGCCGACCGACCGGTTCGCGAAGCCTTCGACGGCGGCGCGCTGCCGCCGTCCTGGGTGGGTGCGTCGCGCTTCCCGTCGGAGTTCGTGACCGCCGCGGAGGACGGGCTGCGAGTGGCGGCCGGCGGGGAGCCGGTGTTCGTCGGGCGGCGGCAGGAGCACCTGCACGCCCGCGTGCGCGCACGCCTCGCGGTCGACGGTGTCGGTGGCCTGTCGGTACGGATCGACCCCCGCCACGCCGTCGACCTCGAGTGCGCCGACGGCGTCGTCCGGGCCGTGTGGGCGGTCGGCGACGTCCGGCACGTGCTGGGGGAGCGCCGCGTGGACGACGAGGCGGTGCTGGAGCTCCGCATGGAGCCGGCCCCGGGTGGGGGCTGGGACCCACGGGGACCCGACCGCATCGTGGCCGGTGTCGTCGAGGACGGTGGGCTCACCGAGCTGGGTGCGGTCGACGGGCGCTACCTGTCGACCGAGGTCGCCGGTGGCATGACCGGCCGCATGCTGGGTGTCACCTGCACGAGCGGCGTCGTGCTGGTGCGGTCGTTCGAGTACACCGGCGCCGACGACCCCGCGGTCCTCTCGTGACAGCCGGTCTCGACGACCTGCGCGACGCCTTCGCACGGCTGACCGCCCTGCACGGCTGGGCTCCGCTCCAGACCCCGCGCAACCTCCTGCTCGCTCTGACCGGACGGGTGGGCGCAGTCGCGTCGATCGTCCAGTGGCAGGCCGACATCGGGCCGGACGCCGTGACACCCGAGCTCCGCGACGAGCTGGCGGACTGCCTTGTGTACCTCGTGGCCCTGTCCGACGCGCTCGGCGTCAACCTTGTCGACGACGCCGTGACCCGGCTGCGCAGCGCGGTCGAGGCATCGACGCCGTGAGCGGGGCGCGGCCACTGCCCTCGCTGCGCGCGACGGCAACGGGGACGCAGCTGCTCGTCGACGGGCGCCCGGCCCTGCTCCTCGGTGGGCAGCTGCACAACTCCAGCCCGTCGAGTTCGGCGTACATGGAGCCGATCTGGGACCGGCTCGCGGGCATGGGCATCCGCACGGTGATCGGCGCCGCGAGCTGGGCGCAGGTCGAGCCGGTCGAGGGGTCGTTCGACTTCAGCACCGTCGACGCGCAGATCGAGCAGGCGCGGGCACGCGGCATGCGCCTGGTCCTGATCTGGTTCGGCGCGTTCAAGAACGCGGCGTCGACGTACGCGCCGGGGTGGGTGCGCCGGGATGTGGGCCGCTTTCCGCGGGCGGTCGCTGCCGGCACGGACAAGGCCCTGTTCACCTACCCGGGCGCGATGCCGAAGCCGGTGCTGACCGTGTTCTCCCCGAACCTGCTCGACGCCGACCGCCGGGCGTTCGTCCGGTTCCTGGAGCACCTGGCCGGCGTCGACCCGGACCACGTCGTGGTGATGGTGCAGGTGGAGAACGAGGTGGGCCTGCTGCGCGACAGCCGGGACCGGTCACCGGAGGCGGAGACGGCGTGGCGCGGCCCGGTGCCGCAGCCGCTGATCGACCACCTCGTGGAGCACCGGACGGAGCTCCGGCCGGAGCTGGCCGCGCTCTGGGCCCGACAGGGCAACCGGACCTCGGGCACCTGGTCGGAGGTCTTCGGCGACGACTGGCAGGCAGACGAGATCTTCATGGCATGGGCATTCGCCGGCTACTGCGGCGCCCTCGCCTCCTCCGGCAAGGCGGCGAAGCCGCTGCCGATGTACGCCAACGCCTGGCTCGGCCCTCAGCCCGGTCAGCCGCAGGCAGGCGACTATCCGAGCGGCGGTCCCGTCGGGCGGGTGATCGACGTCTGGAAGGCCGCGGCGCCGTCCCTCGACCTCGTCGCGCCCGACATCTACGTCGACGACGCCAAGCCGGTGCTCCGCGACTACGACCGGCCGGACAACCCGGTCTTCGTCCCGGAGTCGCGGTTCGCCGTCGGCCGGATGTTCTGGGCGCTCGGGCACCACCGAGCCCTGGGCTTCTCGGTGTTCGGCGTCGACCACGCTCGCTCCGACGGCCAGCTCGGCCGCGCGTGCGCGGTGCTCGGTGAGATGGAGGACGTCATCACGACCGCTCAGGCCGAGGGGCGGATCGCCGGCGTCCTGCTCGACGAGGGCGAGAGCGAGTACCCGTTCACCTTGGGCGGCTACGACGTCGTCGCCCGCAACGCGCGCGCCCTGCTCGGCCGGATGCTGCTCGACGCCGGAGTCGGCGAACCGCCACCCCCGCCGCCGCCACCCAGCGAGACCGACGGCAGTCCGCACGGGCCGTCGCCGGCCGACGCCAGGCCGTTCGGGCTGGTGATCGCCGAGGCCGAGGACCAGTTCCTCCTCGTCGGTCAGGGCGTCGGGCTGGACTTCAGCCGGGGCGCCGACCTCGTCGAGGTCGACTCCGTCGAGGAGGGCCGCTTCGACTCCGGCCGCTGGGTGCCGGGACGCGCGCTGAACGGCGACGAGCGGCTCTTCCTCCTCCCGTTCGACGACCTCGGCGCCGTCCGCATCCGACTGCTCCACCTCCCGTGCCCGACCGAGAAGGAGAAGGAATGACCATGCAGGCGACGACGACCGTCGAAGACCTCGCCCGTCGGCTGACAGCGCTCGAGGACGAGCTCGCGGCGACCAGAGCGCCTCGCCGACCGCGGCGCCGTGGACAACGTCTTCAACCGCTACATGCACTACCACAACGCCTACCAGGACGAGCGGATCATCGAGGAGCTCTGGGCCAAGCCCGGCACGCCCGACATGTGGTCGCGCTACAACAACGTCGGCGTCTACACGACCTACGAGTCGGTCACGGCCTACCACCGCGGCCGGCCGAAGCCGGTCGGCAAGCTGCTGTTCCACTACACGAGCACGCCGGTGATCGAGGTCGGCGCCGACGGCGAGACCGCCAAGGGCATCTGGATCATGGCGGGCCTCGAGTCCGGCCTGATGGACCCCGAGGTCGCGAAGGACGTCCCGCCGTGGGTGTTCTCGGGCGGCGAGGTCGACGGCAAGCCGGTGTGGGCGCACTGGGTCTGGTGCAAGTACGGCGTCGACTTTCTCAAGCAGGACGGCGAGTGGCGGATCTGGCACTTCCGCTGCTACGAGGTGGCCCGCGCGCCGTTCAACCGGGACTGGATCTCCTTCGCCAAGGACAACCAGGAGAGCCACGACTCGCAGCTGGCCTGGTTCGGCGACGACGGCGTGCCGGTGTTCCTGCCGCCGGTCGACGAGCCGGTGACGACGACGAACTACTTCCCCTACGCCAACGACAAGGCGCAGGTGCTCGACCCCGAGCCGCCCAAGCCCTACGACACTTTCGAGGACACGTTCCGCTGATGGCGGACACCGTTGCCGCGGCGGCGCCCGCACGAGGCGTCGCCGCGGCGGCCGGGTGTGCTCCTGGCCGTCGCCTGCGCGGCCCAGTTCATCTGCGTGCTGGACGTCGGGATCGTCAACGTGGCGCTGCCGCCGATGCAGGACAGCCTGACCCTCTCGGCCACCGGCCTCCAGTGGGTCATCAGCAGCTACACGCTCACCTTCGCCGGCTTCCTGTTGCTCGGCGGACGCGTCGGCGACCTGTTCGGCCGCAGGCGCACGTTCGTCGGCGGCCTCGTGCTCTTCACCGTCGCCAGCCTGGCCGCGGGCCTGGCCCAGGAGGGCTGGCACGTGGTGGCTGCGCGGTTCGTCCAAGGTGTCGGCGGCGCGATCCTCGTGCCCACCACTCTCAGCCTGATCACCACCGGCTTCCCCGAGCCACGGGCGAAGGCGAAGGCGCTGAGCCTGTTCACCGCCGCCGCGGCGTCCGGAGGCGCCCTCGGCGGCGTGATCGGCGGGCTGCTCACCGGCCTGCTCAGCTGGCGCTGGGTGTTCTTCGTGAACGTGCCGCTGGGCGCCGTCCTGCTGCTGGCCGCGCTGTGGGCTCTTCCCAGCCGCCCGCCCGGCCACGTCCGCGGCAGGCTCGACCTGCCCGGGTCGATGGCGGTCACGGCCGGCACGGCGGCCCTGGTCGCGGCGGTGATCCTCGGGGAGGAGCGCGGGTTCGGGTCGGCGGCCACACTGGCGTGCGCGGGCCTCGCCGTCGCCTCGTTCGGGGTGTTCGTCCTGGTCGAGCGGCGGGCCGAAGAGCCCGTCGTCCCGCTCGACGTGTTCCGGAACCGCCCGGTCACCGTGGCCAACGGGCTCGGTGCACTGGTCGGCGGGGCGCTGCCGACGACGATGTTCTTCCTGGCGCTCTACCTGCAGCGCGTGCTGGGCATGGACCCGCTCCAGGCCGGCCTCGCGCTCACACCTGGGGCCGTGGGCATCGCCCTGGGCGCACGCGGGGCATCGCGGTGGATGGCCGCGCTGGGACCGCGCGGCAGCTACATGCTGGGCAGCCTCGTCGCGGCGGGGGCGCTGGCGTGGCTCTCCGGCATCGATGTCGAGGGCCGGTACGCGGTGGACGTGCTCGTTCCGCTCACCCTCGCGATGGCGGGCTTCGGTGCGGCCGGGCTGCCGTTGACAGTGACGGCGATGTCCGGCCTGCCACCCGAGCGGGCCGGTCTGGCGTCGGGCCTGCTGAACACGTCGCGGCAGGTGGGCAGCGCGGTGGGACTGGCGGCGCTCGTGTCGGTCGCGAGCGCGTGGGCGGCGCAGCACGGCGCGCCCGAGAGCGACGAGGCCCTGACTGCCGGCTTCGGCGTCGCCTTCCTCGTCGCCGCCGGGATGCTCGCGCTCGCCGCCGTCCTCGCGCTCGCGCTGCCGGCGCGGCACCCGCCCGCGTCGGCGCATCAGGACGAGTGATGATCGATATCAGCAGATGGCGCTGGTCAGGGTGGCCCGCGCCACAGCACAATCGACTCGGCTGAAAGCCGCACGACACCTCTCTGTTCGACCAGGGCGATTCCGCCCCAGGTGGTCTCCGACGACCGCCGCCGCGGGCCCCGCCCGCGGTCCTCGGACCGCCGCACCGGCACCTCCCAGGACCTGCCGGTCGCGCACCAGAGAAGGGGCCAGCGTGGTCTGGACCAAGTGGTCGTACATGGATCATTGGGTGACGGAGACGCCGCAGGGGCCGCAGCCCCCGTCGTTCAACCGCGCCTACATGGATCGGTACGTCAAGCAGCTCTCCGCCCTGGGCTTCACGGGCTTCGACACGTTCTTCTTCTACCTGCCGTTCTACGCCGGCATGTACGGCGGAGTGCCCGGTTTCGAGCGGTTCCTGCAGGACAACGGGTTCGACAAGATCACCGGGATCTTCTCCGCCTATCCGTCGGCGACGAAGTACACCGCGCCGCACGTGCGGGAGACGCACGACCGGATCGTCGCCGACTGCACGAACACGCTGCGCATGTGCGAGGGGCTGACCGGTGTCGAGAACTTCATCGTCATGCCGACGTCCACCTACTACCAGACCGAGCCGGTCACCGACGACACGATCAAGGTCGTGGCCGACCTGTGGAACCGGGTCGGGAAGCTGACGCTCGAGCAGGGCATGAAGACCACCTGCCACTTCGAGTTCTGGGGCGCGATCCGCACGCGCGAGCAGCTCGACACGTTCTTCCGCTACACCGACCCCGAGCTACGTCCACTTCTTCTGCGACACCGCGCAGCACACGATCGCCGGCGTCGACCCGGTCCAGCTGTTCCGCGACTACAAGGACCGCTGCACCGGCTTCCACTTCAAGGACACGAAGAACGTCGACGAGCACGAGGCCTACCGCACGCCGCCCGACCCGGAGCTCATGGCGCCCCAGGTGACGCGCTGGTTCTACGAGATGGGCGAGGGCGGCCTCGTCGACTTCCCGGCGCTGATGAAGGAGATCGTCACCTCCGGCTACGACGGCTGGCTGACCGTCGAGCACGACAAGGCCGAGCTCGGCGGCGGCAGCTACGCCGAGGCCACCGCCGTCGCCAAGTGGTACATCGACAACGTCCTCGCCGAGGCCGAGGCCGAGGCGCGCGCCGAGCTGGAGACGGCACGATGAGGGACACCCTGCGCTGGGCCTACGCGCTGAACCAGTGGAACGTGCGGCTCGACGTCTTCGTGCGGCACGAGGACCAGCAGCGCGCGCTCAAGACCGTCTCCGCCTGCGGCTTCGACACCATCGAGCTGGCCTCCGGCACCGGTCGCTGGGACAACATCAGCCGGCCCGAGGTCATCCTGCTCAACCACGGCAGCCACCAGGGGTTCCTCGACTTCCTGGGCCGGGCGAAGGTCCAGGGCGTCTCCAGCATGTTCTGGGACCCGCAGCAGCCGACGGAGGAGGAAGAGGGCTACGCGTTCCGCTCCACGGCCAACCCAGCGGACTCCGACGCGATCGTGGAGTGGTCGAAGCCGTTCGTCGACTTCGTGGCCGGCGTGGGCGCCGACCAGCTCGTCGTCCGCCCGGTCGGCTCGGCCTGGATGACGCCGCCGCTGGGCGCGGACGGGATCAAGGTCATCGGCGACGTGTGGAACCGGATCGGCGAGCGCGCCGCGGCCGCCGGAATCGGTCTCGCGCTGCACTACGACTGTCTGGGCGCGGTGCACACGGAAGCGGAGCTCACCGGTCTGCTCGACGCGACCGACCCGGCCACCGTCGGGTTCGCGCTCGACACCGCCGAGCTGACGGTCGGCGGCATCGACCCGGTCGCCTTCTACCGCGAGCACGCCGACCGGGTCACCCACGTGCACCTCAAGGACACCCGCTACGCGGACACCGGCGAGGAGTACCGGATGCCCGGCGCCGAGTCGACCATGCTCAAGGGCGGGGCCGGACGGCGGATCGAGCGCTGGTTCTTCGAGCTCGGCACCGAGGGCGGGCTGGTCGACGTGCCGGGCTTCGTCGCGGCGCTGCGTGAGCGCAACTACCCGGGCTGGGTCGTCGTCGAGAGCGACCACGGCGGCAACCCGGCCGAGCTGGCGATGCTCAACAGCTGGTACCTGCAGCACGAGCTGGGGGTACACCAAGTGAGCGACGAGCGCGCGATCAAGTGGTCCTACATGGACCACTGGCGCAGCAACGGGCCGAGCGGGCCCGGTCGACCAGTGGCACTCGCAGAAGACCATGTCGGCCTTCCTCAAGCAGATCAAGGCGACCGGATTCGACGCGATCGACACGTTCGACTTCCGCATCTGGCAGATGTACGGCGACTACGGCGGTCCGGCCAAATATCAGGAAATGGTCCAGGACCACGGGCTCGAGCGGATCGTCAACACGTTCCACGCCGCCGACTACGACGTCCGCAACTACGCGCCGCACATCCCGGAGACGCACGAGAACATCCTCGAGGACTTCCGGGTCACGATGGGCCGCTGGTCGGAGATCCGGCTCGACAACATCATCGTGATGCCGGCGACGCTCTACTACGACATGGAGCCGGTCACCGAGGACAAGCTCAAGTACACGGCCGAGCTGCTGGAACAAGGTCGGCGAGATCACCGCCGGCTTCGGGGTGAAGCTCACCTGCCACCACGAGTTCTTCTGCGGCATCCAGAGCGAGCCGGACATCGAGACCTTCTACTCGCTACACCGACCCGCAGTACGTCTCGCTGTTCGTCGACACCGCGCAGCACTGCATCGCCGGGCTCGACCCGGTCGCGCTGTACCGCCGGCACGCGCACCGGGTCAGCGGCTTCCACTTCAAGGACACCCGCAACGTCGCCACCGGCGACGACCACCGGCACCGGCCCGACTCCGAGATCATGGCGCCGACCACCGGCAAGTGGTTCTACGAGATGGGCACGCCGCACGGCCTGGTCGACTTCGAGGCGATGATGACCGCCGTCCGCGACAACGACTACCGCGGCTGGATCTCCGTCGAGCACGACAAGGCCAACAAGGAGGGCGGCGACTACTCCGAGAGCACCGCGATCTCCCGCTGGTACGCGAAGAACGTCCTCGAGGAGATCTACCGGTGAGCGGCGTGCATCCGATGGTCGTATGCGATCAACCAGTGGAAGCCCCAGTTCGACGACTTCGTCCGGCGCGAGCAGCACGAGCGGGCGCTGAAGACCATGTCGATCGCCGGCTTCGAGGGCGTCGAGCTCACCGCGGGCACCGGCCGGTGGGAGCCGCTGGGCAACCCGCAGCAGCTCGCCGCCAACTTCGGCTCGGTCGCCGGCTTCCGCGAGTTCCTGCGCAGCTGCGCGATCGACGCGGTCAGCAGCTGGTACTGGGATCCGGCGGAGCGCTCGATGGAGCACCTGACCGGACCGCTCTCGCCGCTGTCGGTCGACGACGTGCCCGCCATCGTCGAGAAGGCGAACTGGTACGCCGAGGCGCTGGCCGAGCTGGGTGGCTCGGTGCTGCTCGTTCGCCCGGCCCCGGGCGCCGGTGACGTCGACCCGCTGGACGACGACGCGATCGGCCGGCTCGCCGCGTGCTGGGACGCGGTCGGCCGCGCGACGGCGCGAGCACGGCGTCCGACTGGCGCTGCACGTGGACTTCCTGTCCGCGCTGCGGCGCGACCACGTGCCCCGGCTGCTCGACCGCACGGATCCGGCGCTGGTCGGCCTCGCCCTCGACACCGGTGAGCTGACCGTCGGGGGCATCGACCCGCTCGCCGTGATCGCCGCGCACGGCGACCGCATCGCGCACGTGCAGTTCAAGGACGCCCTGGCCGTCGACGACGCGGAGGAGTACCTGCAGCCGCACGCGCACTGGACCGTCCGCGTGCGCGGCGGCGCCCGCGAGATCCCGCGCTGGTTCGCCGAGCCCGGCGCCGACGGCGGGCTCGTCGACTTCCCGGCGATCACCCGCGCGCTGCTGGACGCCGGCTACTCGGGCTGGATCGTCGTCGAGAGCGACCAGAGCCCGCACCCCGCCGCCAGCGCGCTGCTGGCCGGCTACCTCGTGCAGCGCGAGCTGCGCCCCATCCTCGAGAAGGAGACCGCGCGTGCCTGACATCGGCCAGCGGGTGCTCAAGGACGACGACAAGCTCAAGGCGCTGATCGTCACGGGCCACACGGACATCCACCACGACTGGCGGACCATCTCGCCGATGCTCCGGGACCTGTTGAAGGAGACCGGGCTCTTCGACGTCCGGATCACCGAGGAGTTCCGCGGGGCCGGCGCGGAGACACTCGACGAGTACGACCTCGTCGTCCTCAACTACTTCGGCCGGTTCGAGCCGTGGAGCCGGGCACCCGAGAAACGGTGGGGGAGCCGTGCCGAGCAGGCGCTGTACGACTTCGTCGCCGCCGGGAAGGGGGTCGTCGTCTACCACGCGTCGCTGCAGATGGGCGCCGGCTGGGAGGACGACTTCGAGACGATGGCCGGCGGCGTGATGCGGGAGCACTGCAGCCGCCGGGCGCCGATCGACGACTTCCGGCTGCATGTCGTCGCCCCCGACCACGCGATCACCGCGGGCATGCCGGAGTTCATGCCGCACTACGACGACGACCTGTACGTGAACCTCCAGTGGGCACCGGGCGCCGACGTCGAGGTGCTGGTCACCGGCTGGGACAACCCGCTGCGCTACACCCAGGTGCCGTCGGAGTGGAACGCGCTGCCCGGCATGGGCGAGGAGCACGCCCTCGTCTGGACCAACCGCTACGGCGAGGGCCGGGTGTTCGCCAGCGGCATCGGCCACGGCCCCGACGCGGTCTCGCACCCATCGTTCCGCGGCCTGTTCGCCCGCGGCTGCGAGTGGGCGGCCACCGGCAAGGTCACCCTCGACCTGCCCGAGGGGTTCGGCGAGCCCGTGCCCGGCGGCGACTGGTGGCCGACCACGCTCGAGCCGATGGTCCGGGACATGTACGAGCAGCGGAAGGCGGCGCTCTGATGGCCACCGGCGACACCGTCCTCACCGAGGACAGCCTGATCCGGCGGCCCGACGGCCTGGGCATCGCGCTGACCGTGCCCTGGTACCGCAGCCTCTGGCTGTCCAGCGTCAGCGACATCGCGGTCAGCGTGGAGGGCCGGGAGATCCCGAAGGACGACCTGCGCGTCGAACTGGGGGAGCGGACCTACCGCGTCGACGAGCTGCAGGTCCAGTGGGACGTCCTCTGGTTCATCCAGGACCGCCTCGTCGTGGTCGTGCCGCTCGACGAGCCGCCGGCCGAGGGCCAGGAGGTCGACGTCGAGGTGACCGTCGACCTGCGGCTGCCCTACATGCAGATCGCGCCCACGAAGTACGTGACCAACCACGCCAGCAACCGTCGTTCCCTCGTCGCGCACGGAGAGTCCCGATGACCACCACCGCACCCGCTCCGGTCGCCGCCGGCGGTCGGGGGGAGCGACATCAAGCTCGGGCTGACGCTGTACTCGCTGACCAGCGAGTGGGCCGCCGGCCGGTACGACCTGCCCGGCCTGCTCGACGTCGTCGACGCCGCGGGCATCGGCCCCGGCATCGAGATCGTCGCCTCGCAGACGATCCGCACCTACCCCGAGGTGACCGACGAGTTCGTCCGCGCGTGGCGGGACGCGTTCGACCGGCACGGCTTCGTGCCGAGCTCGTTCGGCTGCAACCTCGACATGGGCCGCCGTCGTGACCGCGACATGACCCCCGACGAGGAGTACGAGTTCACGGTCACCCAGTTCCGCAGCGCGCACGCCCTCGGCTTCCCGCTGGTGCGCATCCAGAGCGCGAAGCCGGAGCTGATCCGCCGGCTGCTGCCGGTGGCCGAGGAGCTCGACCTGACGATGGGCTGGGAGCTGCACGCGCCGCTCGGCCCGAACTCGCCCAAGGTGCTGGAGATCCGGGAGACCTACGCCGAGATCGACTCGCCGCGGCTCGGCTTCGTCGCCGACTTCAGCTCGACCATGCACGCGATGTCGCCGACCATCCTGCGCAAGCTCGGGAAGATGGGCCTGGGCCAGGAAGAGCTCGAGCGGCTGCAGGAGATCTGGGCGACCGACGCCGACATCAACGCCCGGCACGGCGAGTTCGTCGAGTACCTGCACTCCCGCGGCATCGCCCCGGAGAGCCTCGGCTCCTTCGCCCGGCTGGCGTTCAACATGCACGGGCACGTCGACCCGGCCGAGTGGGCCGACATCATGCCGCAGATCAAGCACGTGCACGCCAAGTTCTACGACATCGACGAGAACGGCGACGAGCCCGCCATCGACTACCCGGCGATCGTCCGCGAGTTCGTGAACGGCGGCTACGCCGGCTTCTTCTCCAGCGAGTGGGAGGGCCACGCCTTCGCCGACCTCGACGAGGCCGACCCGGTCGACCTCGTCCGCAAGCAGCACGACCTCATCCGCCGGTCGATCACGGCCGCCCTGACCAGCAAGGACTCCTGACGTGTACCAGCTCTCCGCCAACATCGAACTGCTCTTCACCGAGGCCGGCCCCGACGCCGGCGACCGGGTCCGCGCCGCCGCGGCGGCGGGGTTCGACGCCGTCGAGATGTGGTTCTCGACCGACAAGGACCTCGACTCCCTGGCCAAGGCGCTCGCCGACACCGGCGTGCAGCTGACCTCGATGATCGCCGGGCCGCGGATGGGTTACACCTTCCCTGGCACGGATCTCGCGCCGTTCCACGAGGGCCTCGACCTCGCCGTCGAGCACGCCCGTCAGCTCGGCTGCCCCCGCATCGTGCTCGCCTCCGGTGTCGGCTTCCCGGGGATGAACCGGCAGAAGAACCTCCAGGTGATCACGGACATGTTCGCCGAGGCCCTCGAGCGGCACCGTGGCTCCGGCATCGAGTTCATCCTCGAGCCGGTCAACTCGCGGGTCGACCACCCCGGCGCGCTCACCGACCGCACCGAGGACGCGGTCGTCGTCGCCCGGGCGATCGGCGACGACTCGTTCGGCATCCTCTACGACCTCTACCACTCGGTCACCCAGGGCGAGGACCCTGCGACGGAGCTCGCCAACGCCGCAGGGCTGGTGAAGTACGTGCAGATCGCCGATGCCCCCGGCCGCCACGAGCCCGGCAGTGGCGACCTGGACTGGGCCGCCCAGTTGGCCGTCGTCCGGGCGTCCGGCTACGACGGCCCCATCGGGCTGGAGTACTTCCCGGCGGTCGAGTCGGCGAAGTCGGTCGAGTACATCCGGTCGGTCGCGGCCGACGCGTGACACCCGACCTGTGAAGTAGGCCGCTAGCGTCGGCGGGGTGACCCTCCCCAGCGCCGAAGAGCTCCGTTCCCAGGCCGAGGACGCCCTGCTCCGCTGCGGCGTCGACCTGGACGCGATCGCCGGCGACCGGCGAGTGACCTCGCCGGTCAACGGCCGTCCGCTCGCCTCGGTCCGCTGGCGGAACGCGGCCGAGGTGGACGACGTCGTGGCGCGGGCGGGCGAGGCGTTCCGGACCTGGCGCACCGTGCCCGCGCCGGTCCGCGGCGGACTGGTCCGCCGGTTCGGCGAGCTGCTCCGGGAGCACAAGCAGGACCTCGCGACGCTCGTGAGCCTCGAGGTCGGCAAGATCCGCTCCGAGGCGGCCGGCGAGGTCCAGGAGATGGTCGACATCTGCGAGTTCGCCGTCGGCCTGTCCCGCCAGCTCTACGGACGGACGATCAGCTCCGAGCGGCCCGGGCACCGGCTCATGGAGATCTGGCATCCGCTCGGCGTGGTCGGGGTGATCAGCGCGTTCAACTTCCCGGTGGCGGTCTGGTCGTGGAACACCGCGCTGGCACTGGTGTGCGGGAACCCGGTGGTCTGGAAGCCGTCCGAGCTGGCCCCGCTGTCCGCCTTCGCGGCGGCCGCACTGCTCGACCGGGCGATCGCCGAGGTGGACGCTCCGGAAGGGCTGAGCCAGGTCGTCGTCGGCGGTCCGGAGATCGGCGAGGCGCTCGTCGCCCACCGGGGCATCGCGCTGCTGAGCGCCACCGGGTCGACGCGCATGGGCCGTGCCGTCGGGCCGCGGGTGGCCGACCGGTTCGGCCGTTCGCTGCTGGAGCTCGGCGGTAACAACGCCGCCGTCGTCACGCCGTCCGCCGACCTCGACCTGACCACGCGCGGCATCGTCTTCTCGGCCGCCGGCACCGCGGGGCAGCGCTGCACGACCATGCGCCGGGTCATCGCGCACGAGGACGTGATCGACGAGGTCACCGAGCGGGTGGCCGCCGCGTACCGGCGGCTGCCGATCGGCTCGCCCGTGGAGGACGGCACGCTGGTCGGGCCGCTCATCGGCCGCCGCGCGTACGAGGCGATGCAGGCGGCGCTCGAGGAGGCGCAGGCGCAGGGCGGAAAGCTCGTCGTCGGGGGCGGCCGGCGCATCGAGGACGAGGCGCCTGACGCCTACTACGTCGAACCGGCTGTCGTCCGGATGCCGGGCCAGACCGACGTCGTCCGGCGGGAGACGTTCGCGCCGATTCTGTACGTCGTGCCGTACCGCGCGCTCGACGAGGCGATCGCGCTGAACAACGACGTGCCGCAGGGCTTGTCCTCGAGCATCTTCACCGGCGACCAGGCCGAGGCCGAACGGTTCGTCGCGGCCGACGGCTCGGACTGCGGCATCGCCAACGTCAACATCGGGACGTCGGGCGCCGAGATCGGCGGCGCGTTCGGCGGCGAGAAGGAGACCGGCGGCGGACGCGAGTCCGGCTCGGACGCGTGGAAGAGCTACATGCGCCGCGCGACGAACACGATCAACTACTCCGGCGAGCTGCCCCTGGCCCAGGGGGTGGAGTTCACCGTCTGACGGCGGTCAGTTGACGACGTGCAGCTGGTCGAGCCAGAGGACCTGCCAGAGGTTGCCGTCCGGGTCGGTGAAACTGCCGGTGTACCGCGCGTCCTGTTCCTCGGCGGGGGACAACGGACGGCCTCCGGCTGCCGTCGCCTTCGCGACCAGGTCGTCCACCTCCCCGCGGCGCTCCACGGTCAGGCAGGGGATCGCGGTGGGATGCGACGGGTCACCGGCGTCGGCACCCACGAGCTGGGCGAACCGGTCGCGGGTGTGCAGGGTGACGACGATGTTCTCGTCCACGACGACGGACGCCGTGTGTTCGTCGGAGGAGTGCTCGTTGATGCGGAAACCGAGCCCCTCGTAGAAGGCCCTGGCCCTCGGCAGGTCCTGCACGGGGAGGGACACGAAGATCATCCGCACGTCATTCGCTCCGATCGTCCTCGGTGGGGCGCAGGCGCTCGTGCCCGCGCAGCTTGGCCAGCATGTCGCCGACGACCAGCCGGAAGTCGACGTCGGTGCAGACGTGGGCGGTCGCCCCGCCCGGGTGCTCGACGGTCGTCCACCGGCTCGACTCGGTGCTCAGCGCCGTCACCAGGACGGGCGGGCTGTCGCCGAGCGGCCACACACCGCCGAGCTGCACCCAGTCCGGCGGCGTCTGGTAGTGCTCCCACAACCAGGCGCCGATGCGGCCGCTCGTCCCGACGTCCTCGGCGAGCTCGTGGACGGAGTAGGCGCACTGCCGGTAGGCCTCGAGCGGGAACTGGTGCACGACGAGCCCGGGTCGGCTGAACACGTAGTCGGCCGCCGCCGGGTCGGTGTCGCGGTTGTACTCGAACGCGTCGACGTCGAGCGAGCCACCGATCCACACCAGTGACATGCGCGTCGCGATCCCGGGGTCCTGCTCGAGCGCGGCGGCGACGTTGGTGAGCGGGCCACCGCACACGACGAACAGCGGCAGCTCGTCGTCGTCGGTGGCCGCCTCGACGATCGCGTCGGCGGCCGCGGAGCGCGCGCCGGGCTTCCACGCCTCCTCCGCGCCGCTGACGACCCGGGGCCGCCGTGCCGGCCCCACCACGTCGACGAGTTCCGCGGCGAGCCGCGCACCCTCCTCGGCCGTCGTGTCCGACTCCGCGAACCGCGGGTTCAGGAACGAGCTTGTGACCGCCGTGACCCGGTTGGGAGGCGACAGCAGGTGATGGGCCAGCCCGACGAGGCCGTCGGGGTCGCCGGCGTAGTCGTTGTCCACGACGACGCGGCACTGCTCGACGACCCGCCGCAT
This sequence comes from uncultured Actinomycetota bacterium, assembly GCA_963777095.1. Lineage (GTDB taxonomy): Bacteria > Actinomycetota > Actinomycetes > Mycobacteriales > Geodermatophilaceae > CAVZOY01. The sequence goes on along the minus strand of CAVZOY010000001.1, from coordinate 911,183 downwards.
CACCGGCGCAGTCATGTCAGCGCTTCAGCTCGGCGAACGTGTCGGCCACCCAGTCGGCGACGAAGGTGCTGACGTGGGGCAGGTGGTCCAGGCCGATGTGCTCGGTCGCGCCCTCCTCGGGCGTGAACACCCGCAGCTCCCGCTTGGGCGAGTTGACCGCCTGCTCGTAGGAGCGGTGCGCCATCTCGACCGGGATCTGGCGGTCGTTGGCGCCGTGGGCGATGAGGAACGGCACGGTGATGTTCTCCACCACGCCGTCGAGGTGGACGTCGTCGGCGAAGTCGAGGAACGCGTCGAGGTGGTGCTCGTCGCCCTCCTGCCCCCAGACCCAGAGCACGTGCTCCCAGTAGTGCGGCACCGGCCGCTCGCCCTCGCGCTCCGCCCGGCGGCGCTGGACGGCGCCCCAGTCGTGGTTGGCGCCCCAGGCGACGCAGAGCGCGAAGCGCTTCTCGAACGCCGCGGCCCGCGGCGAGTAGTAGCCCCCGAGCGACCAGCCGACGATGCCGATCCGGCTCGCGTCGACGTCGTCGCGGGTCTCCAGCCAGTCGATCGCGGCGCCGCCCCAGGCTTCGGTGTCGATCCGGGCGGTCAGCCCCTGCAGCCGCAGCGCCTCGCCGGTGCCGGGCTGGTCGAGCATCAGGCAGGAGATGCCGCGGGCGGCGAGCTCCTCCCAGTGGTTGGAGGAGTACATGTGCTCCTTGGTCGAGTCCAGCCCGTTGACCAGCACGATCACCGGTGCCGGGCCCTGCTCGGTGGCCGGCGCTGCGCTGAAGTAGGCCGGCAGCGTGGTGCCCTCGTAGGGGATCTCCACGCGGCTGACCCGCGGGCTGTGCAGCTCGAACGCCTTCTGCGCCAGCTCCAGCAGCCGCTTGTAGGTCGGCACCCGGTTCGGGTCGGAGTGGGCGAGCATCCGCTCCGCCTGGGCCAGGTAGTTGCTGGCCCGGAAGTACAGCTGCCCGGCGGTGCGGAGGTGGCCGGCCTTCTCCGCCTCCTCGGCCTGACCGACGAGCTGGTCGGTGAGGTCGGCCCACGCCGCGAGGAAGACGGGCGTTCCCGCGTCCTCGCCCGCTGCCGCCGCCTCCGTGATGCGACGGCAGGCGCGGTCGACCTCGTCGATCAGCCCGCCGGAGTTCAGCGTCGCGACGACGCTCAGGTTGTAGGTGTACGGGCCGTCCGGGAAGTACTCGAACACGATCGGTTCCTCTCGATCTCAGGCTGCGCCGGGCAGGACGGCGGACCAGCCGCCGTCCACCACGAGGTTGGCGCCGGTGACGTAGGAGGCCTCGTCGGAGGCCAGGAAGAGGGCGCACCGGGCGACCTCCTCCGGAGCGCCGATCCGGCCGAGCGGGATGGCCCGGGCGATCGTGCGCATGGGTGAGTCGGGGGCCAGGAGGTCGCCCTCGGTGGCGGGGGTGCGGATCATGCCCGGGCTGATGCAGTTGGCCCGGATCCCGTGCGCGGCGCCCTCGGCGGCGAGCTGCTTCGTCATCGCCACGACGCCGCCCTTGGTGGCGGTGTGCGCGATCCGGGCATTCGTCATCGAGCCGGTGATGCCGGCGGTCGACCCGACGAGCAGCACCGAGCCCCCGCCGCGAGCCACGAGGTGCGGCCACGCGGCACGGGTCGCCAGGAAGACGATGTCCAGCTCGTTGCGCAGGACGAACGCCCAGTCGGCGTACGACGTCTCGGCGATCGGGGAGAACCGGGTGGCGCCGGCGTTGTTGTAGAGGACGTCGATGCCGCCGTGCCGCTCAGCGGCGTCGTCGACCCACGCCCGGACGCCGTCCTCGTCGGCGAGGTCGAGCGGGTGCGTGCTGTCCATGACGCCGCCGGCCGCGCGCACGAGCTGGACCGTCTCCTCGGCGCCGTCGGCGTTGACGTCGGTGCCGACCACCGTCGCGCCCTCGGCGGCGAACAGCAGCGCTGCGGCACGCCCCTGGCCACCGGCCGTGCCGGTGATCAGCGCGACCTTGCCGTCGAGCCGGCCGGTCATGAGCGCATCGCGTCGCTGATCGACTTGACCCCGCCGTGGGCGGTCATGCCCCCGTCGACGGGGATCTCCGCGCCGGAGATGAAGGAGGCCTCGTCGCTGACGAGGAACAGCACCAGCGGGGCGATCTCGTCGACCGTGCCGGTGCGGCCGAGCGGCGTCTCGGCGACGTTGGCGTCGCGGAAGGCCGGCGCCGCCGAGGCGGTCATCGGCGTCTCGATGTAGCCGGGGTGCACGGTGTTGACCCGGATGCCGCGCGGTCCGAGCTCGAGGCAGGCGACCTTGGCCAGGCCGCGGAGCGCCCACTTGCTGGCCGTGTAGGCGGCGGGGAAGTGGCCGGTCAGCGCGGCGACCGAGCCGACGACGACGACGGATCCGCCGTCCCTCATCAGCGGCGTGAGCGCCTGGATGCCCAGCAGGGTGCCGGTGACGTTGACCTCGGTGACCCGGGCGAGGTCGGCCGGGTCGAGGTCGCCCAGCCGCGCCCGCCAGGTGACACCGGCGTTCGCGACCAGCCCGTCGCACATGACCCAGGTCGTCGGCCAATGCCTTCCACGCCACCGCGTCCGTGACGTCGAGGCGGTGGTACTCGACCCCGGGCAGGTCCTCGGTCGGCTCCTCCCCGAGGTCGAGAGCTATGACGGTCGCGCCCTCCGCGGCAAGCAGGCGGGCCTCGGCAGCGCCTTGCCCCTGGCCGGCGCCCGTGACGACGACGACCTTCCCGGTGACCCGCCCGCTCATGTCGTGCGCTTCCGCGCCCGCGGCCGGGGACGCGCCGGAGCGACCGGCGGCAGCTCGACGCCCGCCACGACGCGGTTGCGGATCGTGCCGATGCCCTCGACGGTCATCTCGACGACGTCACCGGGTTGCAGCGGTGGAGGGCTGAGCTCGCCGCGTCGTCCCCACAGCTCGGCGAGGCAGCCGCCGTTGCCGCAGGTGCCGGAGCCGAGCACGTCACCGGCCATGACCCGAGTACCGCGGGAGGCGTAGGAGATCAGCTCCTCGAACGGCCAGCCCATGTTGGAGAGCAGGTCCTGGCCGATCTCTCCGTCGTTGACCGACACCCGCATGTCGAGGGCGAGGAAGCCGTCGTCGTCGCGGTACGGCTCGAGTTCGTCGGCGGTCACCAGCCACGGGCCGAGCGTGCTGGCCGAGTCCTTGCCCTTGGCCGGGCCGAGGTTGACCTTCATCTCGCGGGCCTGCAGGTCGCGGGCAGACCAGTCGTTGAAGATCGTGTACCCGAAGATCGCGTCGCGGGCCTGCTCCGGGGTGAGCGAGGCGCCGTCCCGGCCGACGACCACGGCCACCTCGAGCTCGAAGTCGAACCGCTGCGAGCCCGGGGGCACCGCGACGTCGTCGTGCGCCCCGATGAGCGCGTACGGGTTGGTGAAGTAGAAGGTCGGCGCCTCGTACCACTCCGCCACGACACCGGCCTGCCCGTCGATGGCCTTGCGGACGCCCTCGACGTGCTCCTCGAAAGCGACGAAGTCCCGCACGGTCGGGGCCTGCAGCGGGGGCAGCAGCCGGACGGCGCCGAGCGGGACGGCGGGTCCGGCCAGTGCCACGGCACCCGCCTCGAGCGCGGCGGGCAGCCCGGCGCGGACGAGGTCGAGCACCGTCGTCCCCTCGGGGAGTGCGTGCAGGCCGGCGGTCCCTACGACGCCGGCCTGCACGCGGTCCTCGGCCTCCCAGGTGGCGAATCTCATGACGCGCGGCGCATCAGACCGGAGGCGCGACGAACAGGCCCTTGTCGGGGTCGTTGAACGAGCGCTGGGCGACGAACTCGTTCATGGCGTTCGCGGTGCCCCACTGGTCGCTGACCTCGGGGTTGCTGAAGTCGTACATGTGCGGGTGCCAGGCGTCCTCGTCGATCAGCTCGAGCTCCGTCGTGTACTCGACGGTGTTGCCGTGCGGGTCGAGGAAGTAGCTGAAGGTGTTGTTGCCGGCCAGGTGCCGCCCGGGGCCCCAGATCTTCTCCACGCCGGCGCGGAGCAGCCGGCCGGTGCCGCGCATGTACTCGTCGATCCCGCGCAGCTCGAACGAGGCGTGGTGCAGCGACGGGTGCGGGCCGCGGGCGATCGCCAGGCTGTGGTGCCAGGCGTTGATCCGCATGAACCACATCATCTCGCCCATGCGCGGGTGCATCAGCGTGTCCGAGAGGGCGAAGGCCAGGTGCTTCTCGTAGAACGCCCGGGTGCCCTCGGGGTCCGCGGAGTTGATGACCACGTGGGAGAGCCGGACCGGGATGGACTCGCCCTCCTCGATCCTGCGGTGCTGCCGGACGCCGACGTCGGAGCTGACCTCGACGGTGCGGCCCTCGTTGTCGAAGAAGCGGAAGCCGTAGCCCGCCGCCGGGGGTCTGCAGGGTGCCGGGCTCGGTGACGAGCTGGACGCCGTCCCGGGCGACCTGCGCCGCCAGGGTGTCGACGTCCGCGGCGCTCGCGGCCCCGAAGGAGATCAGGTCGATGCGCTTGTCGGCGGACTCCCGCAGCCGGACGACGTACTGCTCCGGGGAGCCCTCGGCCGCGAGGAACGTCAGGCCGGAGTCGCTGTGCTCGGCCTTGAGGCCCCAGGTGCCGGTGAAGAAGTCCTCCTGCTTGCGGAGGTCCGGCACCGCCAGGTCGACGTGCCGCAGGTGGGTGATCAGGCGCTGTGTCACGGGGATGTCCTCGGGTTCAGGCGGGCTGGCTGGTGAGCATGGCGATCGAGCGCATGAGGCCCGGGATGTCGCCCTGGACGTGCTCCAGCTGCCACTGGGCCAGCTGGTTGGAGGCGTCGACGACGGTCTTGGCCCGCTCGAAGCGACGCGCCATGAACGCGTCCCACAGGTCCTGGTCGAGGGCGTCGCGCTCGGTCAGCAGCTCGGCGAGGACGACGGCGTCCTCCAGCGCCATCGCGCCACCCTGCGCGATGGTCGGCGGGCAGGTGTGCGCGGCGTCGCCGATCAGGACGACCCGGCCACGGTTCCAGGGGGCCTCGAGGACGTGCGTCTCGAACCACGTGTAGTTGACGCGGGACGGGTCGGTGAGCGTCTCGCGGATCTCGTCCCACGGGCCGTGATAGGCCTGCGACAGCTGCTTCATCGTGGCCAGCTGCTCGTCGGGGGAGAGGGCACTGCGGTCCTGGGCGTCCTCGACGATGTAGGCGTAGAGGGAGTTCTCACCGGTCGGGCAGTAGCCGGCGATGTACGACGGTCCGCCGTAGTACAGGTCGGTGCGGGTGACGCTGGCCGGCCGCGGGCCGAAGGCGCGCCAGATCCCCATCCCGACCGACGTCGTCTCCAGGTTGATGCCGAGCGCGCGCCGCGTCCACGAGCGGAGGCCGTCGGCCCCGACGACGAGGTCGTAGCGGCCGGTCGACCCGTCGGCGAACGTGACGTCGACGCCGTCGTCGTCCTGCGCCAGCTCGGTGAACGTGGTGCCCAGGCGGACCTTGACGCCCACCTCGGTGGCGCGGTCGACCAGGATCGTGGCCAGCTCGGGCCGCGGCATGCCCATGACGGCGGGCAGGTCCGGTCCGCCGGTCTTCGCGTCGGCGATCTCGGCCACGACCGTGCCGTTCGGGTCGGGGGCGCGGATCCCCGTGGTGTCGAAGGCGTAGCCCGCCGCCTGCACCCGGTCCCAGACGCCGAGCGCCTTGAGCTCGCGCAGCGCGTTGCCCTGCAGCGTGATGCCGGACCCCAGGGCCGCGACCTCCGGCTTGATCTCCAGGAGGTCGACGGCGAGACCGCGCGACGCGAGGTGGATGGCGGTGCCGGCGCCGGCGAGGCCGGCCCCCACCACGAGGACGCTGTTCACGGCGGGCATCTCAGGACTCCCTCGTCACTTGACGGCGATGGGGTTGACCGGGGCGCCGACGGCGCCGGTCACGGGCAGGGGGGCGGCGGTGAGCCAGAAGTCGTAGCGGCCGTCGTCGGCGCAGTCGGCGGCCAGGGCGTCGAGGTCCCAGAGCTCGCCCAGGAAGAGGCCGATGTGCGGGATGGCGACCTGGTGCAGCGGCTGGAAGGCGATGTCGAACTCGTTCGGTCGCACCTCGAAGCCCCAGGTGTCGGTGGCGATGCCGGCGATCTCCGTGCCGTGCAGCCAGTCGGCCGTGGTGAACGAGAGCCCCGGCGCCGCGCCGCCGGCGTAGTCGCCCCAGCCGCGGCCCTCGGCGATGTCGCGGCGGGCGCGGGTGAGCTGGCCGGTGCGCACCAGCAGCAGGTCGCCTCGGCCGACGCGCGAGGACTCGCCCTGCGCGGCGATGGTCGCGTCGAGGTGCTCCGCGGTGATCGCGAAGCCGTCCGGCAGCTCGCCGTCGGTGCCGATCGCCCGGCCGACGTCCAGCAGCACGCCGCGGCCGGCGAACCGGTCGGCGACGGTCTCGATGCCGGTGACCGAGTCGCCGAGCCCGGTGACCACGTCACCTGCGCGCCGACCGTTCCAGGCGTTGCCGTGGTCGAAGATGTGGCCGAGGCCGTCCCACTGGGTCGAGGCCTGCAGCGGCATGAAGATCACGTCGTCGGCGCCGCCGATGCCGTGCGGGAAGCCCTGCACGCCGCGCTCGGCGTCCGTGCCGGTGTCGAGCATCGTGTGCACCGGGTTCGTGCGGCGGCGCCAGCCCTTCTGCGGACCGTCGGCGTCAAAGCGCTGCGAGAGGGAGAACGAGACGCCGCGGTGGACCAGCGCGGCGCCCTCGCGTCGCTTCGCCTCGTCGAGGAAGTTGAGCGTGCCCAGGACGTCGTCGGCGCCCCAGCGGCCCCAGTTGGAGACGCGCTTCGCGGCCGCGGCGATGGCCCCCTCGGGGTCGCTGCGATCGAGCGGTTCTGGAGTTCCCGGCACGCGCCCACAGTGCGGTGGCCCACAGGGGTGAGGGAAGACGAGATGTCTGATGACGGGCATCAGTCGGGTCGATAGCGTGATGCCCGTGAACCTCGCCAGCCTGGATCTGAACCTGCTGGTGTCCCTCGACGCCCTGCTCCAGCAGCGCAGCGTGACCAAGGCTGCGGCGCAGATGGGCCTGAGCCAGCCGGCGCTCTCGGCATCCCTCGCGAGGCTGCGGCGACACTTCGGCGACGACCTCCTGACGCGGGTCGGCAACGAGTACCGGCTGACACCTCTCGCGGTGCAGCTACGGGACATGGCACGGGTGGCGCTCACCGGCATCGAGCGCGTGTTCACCGCGCAGACCGACTTCGACCCGGCGTCGTCGACGCGCGAGTTCTCACTCCTCATCAGCGACTACGGGGTCGCCGTCCTCGGCGACATGCTGGCCGCGCTCCTGGCCGAGGAGGCGCCGCACGCGCGCCTGCGGTTCATCGCCAACTCGCCGTCGGCGGTGGACCGCGCCGAGCAGGTCCTGCTCAGCACCGACCTGCTCGTCCTGCCGCACGGCTTCGTCACGGACCTCTCGCACCGCGACCTCTACCGGGACGAGTGGGTCTGCATCGTGGCGGCGGACAACGAGGCCGTGGGGGAGGAGTTGACCGTCGAGGACCTGGAGTCGCTGCCGTGGGTGGTCACCTTCCACGGCCCGACGGCCGCGACGCCCGCCGCGCGTCAGATGCGGATGCGCGGGATCGAGCTGGACGTGCAGGTCGTCACCGAGAACTTCCTGACCGTTCCCGGGTTGGTCGCCGGCAGCCGGCGCATCGCGCTGCTGCAGCGCCGGCTGGTGGAGCTCCTGCCGCTGAATCTGGGGATCCGGGCACTGTCGCCTCCGGTCGAGGTCGGTCAGCTGGTCGAGGCCATGTGGTGGCACCCGGCCTTCGACGACGACCCCGAGCACGCCTACCTGCGCGACGTCGTCGTGCGCGCGACCGAACTGGCCGTCGGTGGCACCGGAGCCGTCATAAGCAGCGTCGATACGGAAGCGCCGCGGCCCTGACACTGGCGCGCCCGGCCGGGATCAGGCGGTCGCCGCCACCTCGTGGAACGACATGACCGGGTCCCCGGCGACGAGGCCGGGCGCCGTCCGGAGGAACTCCTGGGTGTGCTCGTGCCTCATGTGCTCGTCGAGCGCGGCCTGGTCCGCCCAGATCTCGATGCTGAGGATCCGGTCCGGGTCCTCCACGTCCGCGGCGAACGAATAGGCCAGGCAGCCGCGGTCGGCGCGCGTGGCGGCGGCGACCGCCCGGGCGGCCGCGACGAGCTCGTCGCGGTGGCCCGGCGCGGCCGTGGCGCCTCCGAGAACGATCAGCACGGGTCAGTCCTCGATCAGCGCGAGCTGCTTGTTGATCTCGCGGGGGTTGGAGTCGCCCGCCATCTTCTGCAGGAACGGCGTGTGGTCGAAGACGAAGTCGCGGACCGGCCGCAGTGGGGCCGGTGCGTGGTGGAAGATCCTGCCGAGCATCCGCGCCATGTTGACCTGCTTGGCGGTGTGCGGTTTGCGCGGGTCCTCGTACGTCTGCAGTGCCAGCTGCACCGCCGCGAGGTCGGTCAGGTCGACACCGCGCAGAGCGCGGCCGAAGAAGTAGCCGTCTTCGATCGACATGCCGGCGCCGTACGCCGCGTACGGCGAGGTCGCGTGCGCGGCGTCGCCGCACAGCGTGATCCGTCCCTTCGACCACTGCTTCAGCGGAGTGCGGTCGCGCAGCACCCAGCGCTGCACGCTCTCCGGGTCGGTGGCGGCGATCAGGCCCGGGAGCGGTGCTGGGAAGTCGGCGGCCAGCTCGGTCGCGGCGGACTTGAGGTCGGCCGGCCCGGGCGCGTCCGGGTCGGTGGCGGTGAGCACCCACCACTGGTGACCGTCGCGACCCTTGTGCCGGATCGACGTCCAGCTGCCCTGCGTCGTGCGGCTGTGCGTGAGGACGCACATGTTCGGCGCCGTGCCGGCGACATCGGCGAAGGTGAAGCCGCCGAAGATGTGCAGCCGGTGCTCGCGCTTGGGCTCGTCGCCCCACAGCGTGCGCCGCACCAGCGAGTCGATGCCATCGGCCCCGATCAGCACGTCGTGCTCCGCTGACGTGCCGTCGGCGAAGTGGAGCGTGACGGCGTGATCGTCCTGCTCGATGCGGTCCACCTGCTGGTTGAACCGGATCACTCCGGCGGGGATCGCGGCGAGCATGCGTTCGTAGAGCTCCGGGCGGAGCAGCCCGATGAATCCGCCGCCGTAGGCCCTCTTGACGTCCTCGTCCAGCTTGACGCGGACGCGCACCTTGCCGTGGACGTTGCGGAACTCCGCATCCGTAGGTGCGCCGAGATCGTCGGTGTCGACACCCAGTGCGCGCAGCGCCTTCAGTGGCGGCGGCCACAGGTTGAGGATGTTGCCGGCCGGTCGGGCCTCGCGGTACCGCTCGTAGACGACGACGTCGTGGCCGGCCTTGAGGGCGCCGAGGGCGGCGGCCATGCCGGCCGGGCCGGCGCCGAGGACGGCGACGCGGCCGCGGCGGGCGGGCGAGTGGGGAGCGGTCATCGGGCACCTCGTCCGGGGGATGACTAAACAGTAGCAAGCGCTACAGTTAGGATGGAACTGTAGCGCGCGTCACGGTTCTGTCAAGAACCGCGCAAGGACCGACGACGGACGGGGAGGATCGGGGCATGAGCGACGCAGGCGCGGCCTCCCTCGCGGACCTGGAGGTGCGGCCGCCCAAGCAGCGGCGCAGCCGCGAGGCCTGGAACCGAGTGCTCGACGCCGGCGTGGCGATCCTCGAGGACGGCGGCTACGACGCCTTCACCATCGCCGCCGTCTGCGACCGTGCCTCGGTCGCGCCGCCGTCCATCTACGCGCGGACCACGAGCAAGGACGCGCTGTTCCTCGCCGTCTACGAGCACGGCATCGCCCGCCTGCGGGCCGGGCAGGAGGTGTTCGCCGACGTCGAGCGCTGGGCCGGGCTGGCCCCGGCCGAGCTGGTCCGGTCCGCGGTCGCCGAGATGGCGGGCATCTCGCTCCGCAACCAGCGCTTCCTCGGCGCCGTCGTCCTCATCTCCGCGGCGCACGCGGAGGTGCGACGCCGGGGCTCCCGCTACGCCCAGGAGCTCGGCGACGGCTTCACGGGCGTCGTCGTCCGGGCGGCGGATGCGATCACGCACCGCGGATCACGAGGCCGCAGTCCGAGCCTGCTTCGGCACGGTGTTCGCGACCCTGATGTTCCGGATGGCATACGGAGGCGGCTTCGCCCAGCCGTCCCCCGTGGACGACGACGCCTTCGTCGCCGACCTCGGTGAGACCGCCGTGCGCTACTTGCTGGGCGAGACCCCGGCCTGAATCAGCGCAGCTCGGCCCGCAGCATCGCTGCCGCCTCGGCGAGCGAGCGCATCTTGCCGTCCGCCGACGCCCGCGGCAGGTACTTGAGCCCGCAGTCGCTGGACAGCATCAGCGTGTCGACGTCGACGTCGTCCAGCGCCCGCCGGACCCGGTCGGCGATCGTCTCCGGCGTCTCGACCTCCGGCGTCGACAGGTCGAGGACGCCCAGCGCGATGCCCTTGCCCCGCAGCGGGCGCAGCTGAGCCGGGTCGAGGTGCGACTGCGCGGTCTCCACCGAGATCGCGTCGGCCGGGGTGTCGGCGAGCTCCGGGAGGAACGAGTAGCCCTCCGGGCGCTCCGACACCATCGCCGCGTAGCCGAAGCACAGGTGCACGTGCACCGGGCCGGCGGCGCCCTCCAGCGCGCGGGTCAGCGCCTCGACGCCGTACCGGCGGGCGACGTCCGGCCGCGCCTGGAGCCACGGCTCGTCGATCTGCACGATGTCCGCGCCGGCCGCGAACAGGTCGGCGATCTCCTCGCGCACGACGTCGGCGTAGGCGAGGGCGAGCGCGCGGTCGTCGCGGTAGTGCTCGTCCTGCGCCTGCTGCGCCATCGTGAACGGGCCCGGCACCGTGATCTTGACCGCGCGGTCGGTGTGCCGCCGCAGGAAGCGGACGTCGTCCACCTGCACCGGCGCCGGCCGGCGGACCTCGCTCACCACCCGGGGCACCGGGATCTCCAGGCCCGACCGGTTGAGCACCGTGCCGGGGGAGTCGAGGTCCAGCCCGTCGAGCGCGGTGGCGAAGTGGTTGGAGTAGGACTCCCGCCGGATCTCGCCGTCGGTGAGGACGTCCAGCCCCGCCTCCTCCTGCGACCGGATGGCGATCAGGGTCGCGTCGTCCTGCGCCTCCTCCAGGTTCTCCGGCGGGATGCGCCAGAGCTCACGGGCCCGGACCCGCGGCGGGAACCGGCTGCCGAGCCGCTCGCGGTCGATCAGCCAGTCGGGCTGCGGCAGGCTGCCCACGACCATCGTGGGCAACGGGGGGAGCTGCGGCGGCATCGGATCCTCCTGGCCTCGGTTCGCTGGGTGCATCCTCGCGCCAGGGCGCCGGCCCGCGGAACGTAGGGTCGTCCCACCCGGTCGAACGAGAGGGGGGCCGTCGTGCCGATCGACCTGGACGGGGATCCGTCCGACCGAGCGCCGTCGATCCCGTCGTTCGACTCGTTGCGCGGGCCGCGCCGTCGCTCGCCGGTCGACGTCCTCGTGCCGGGCGAGCCGCCCGCGCCGGTGCCGGTGGCACGACCGGCCGCGCCCCGGCCACCCGAGTGGTCCGATCTGCTGCACCTGGGCGTGCACATCGGCCGCGCGGTGGTCGCCGTCCCGCTCCGCCTCGTGCGGCGGCTGCTCGGCCGGCTGACGCCGAGCCTCAGCGCAGCTCCGCCAGCCGGAACCGATGCCCGGCCACCGGCCGGCGCTCCCGCAGCGTGCCCCACGTCAGCAGCCCTGCTCCGCCGACCAGCGCGGCGCTGAGCGGCCACGGCAGGGCCGGCACGGCGAGCCCCAGCACGAGGACGACGGCGGTCGCCGCACCGACGACGATCGGCGCCCGAACGCCCGCGCGGCTGCCCGCGAGCAGCACGAGCACGGCGACGACCAGCACCGGCACCGGCCGCGGGCCGTCGGCGTCCAGCACCGCAGCCACCGTCGACGGCGCCGCCGCGACGACCAGGCCCGGCCCCCAGGCGGGCCACGACGGCCCGCGCAGCAGCCGCGGTCCCGCCGCCACGAGCAGGCCGAGGGCCACGGGCAGCGTCCAGGCCTCGAGCGCGTGCCAGTCGGCGAGTGCCGCCGCCGTCCATCCGGCGGCGGTCAGGTGCGCCGCGCCCACCTTCCAGCCGGCCGAGATCTCCTCGGCGACCTCGTCGTCGGGTGCCGCGGTGACCACGTCGGTACCGGTGCTCGTGCCGGCCCGCACCGCCCAGCCGAGCGTGGCCAGCCCCTGCACGAGCAGCACGGCGAGCAGCTCGACGCGCTCCCCGGTGACCGCCGCGAGCACGATCGCGGCCACCCCCGCGAGTGCTGCGGCGCGGGCGAGCGGCCGCCGGACGTCGGACGCCAGGCCGGCGCCGGTCTCCATCGCGACCGTGTAGACCACCGCCAGCAGCAGTGCGGCCAGGCCGGGCCCGAACACGTCGGCGGGCAGCGCCAGCAGCACCGCCCCGGTCAGGCACCACACCGAGATGGGCGCGGTGACGTGCCGGTCGCGCGGCCGCAGCACGGTGACCACGGCGGGCGGCAGGGCGGTCAGCAGCAGCAACAGGCTCAGCGCACCCCACGCCCGGGCCTGGAGCAGCTGACCGACGCAGAGCGCCGCCATCGTGGCCCCGCCGGCGACCGCGACGGGCAGCAGCATCCCGCGCCGCCAGCCCGAGAGGACGACGTCCGCCACCGCAGCCACCACGACGCCGATCCACCCGGCCACGACGAGCGCACCGACGCCGTGGGGGGAGAGGGCACCGGTGATGGCCGCCCCCGAGACGGCGCCGGCGACGAGCGGCGCGAGCTGCCGCGGGCCGAGCAGCGGCTCCAGCTCACGACGGAGCCGAGCGGGGATCAGCGCGGCGCCGACGAGGATCATCAGGGTCGCGGCGAACCAGCGTCCGGCCTGCCCGCCGGACCACGCGCTCGCGGTGCCCCCGACCACGCCCACCAGCCACCAGGGCGCGGTCGTGACCAGCGCGATCCGGGCGACCGACCGGCGGGCAGTCAGCGCGATGCCCAGTCCGGTGAGCGCGACGACCAGTTGCACCTCGGTGTGGAGCGACGCCGGCAGCTCGTCGAGCCCCCGCACGACTGCCAGCTGCAGCGCCGCCCAGGCGGCCACCGGCCAGATGACGACCGCGGGCGCCAGCACCCGCAGCGCGACGAAGGCGGCGGCCAGCACCAGCGGGCTCACCGGCTCGCCGCCGAGGAACGGTCCCTCTGCCGCGATCGCCGCGAGCCCGAGGCCCGCCGCGCTGGCGGCGAGCGTCTCCGCCGAGCTGCGCAGCCGGGCATCGGTCGCCCGCAGGGACAGCGCCGCGACCCCGGCAGTGGCGAGCAGGAGGAGCAGGCGGGCCAGCACCCCGCCGTAGGCCGAGGCCAGCGCCACCGCCGCGGTGACCAGCAGGACCGCCCCCACGGCGAGGAGCACCTGCGGGGGCCGGGTGCGGTAGGGCAGCGGCGGCACCGGCGTCGTCGTCCGTGCCGGAGCTCCCATGACCGCCTCCCTCCCGATCCCCCGAGGCGCTCCTCACGGTAGGGGGAGCGGCGCCGGCCGGCAGCAGGTCAGCGCATCTGCGCGACCCAGGCCACCGCCTCGCGCGCCTGCTGCCGCCGCTGCTCGTACGTCGCGCCGACGACCAGCAGGAGCAGACCGACGGTGCCGAGGGTCAGCCAGCGGGGGAGCGCCAGCGCCTCGGGCCCCAGCAGTCCGACGGCGAGGAAGGCCAGCGTCGTGGCGCCGATGACGAACGGCGCCCGCCGGTGCACCGACGTGCCCATCACGGTGACCAGCGCAGCAGCGAGGACGACGAGGACGAGTCGGAGGGCCGACGGGTCGGCCACGACCACCATCGCCGACGGCGCCAGCGCGACGGCCAGGCCGACGCCTTCCGCCGTCCACGACGGTGCGCCGGCCCGGACGCGGGGCAGGGCGAGGACCAGCAGCCCGATGGCCGCGGGCAGCGTGTACGCCTCGGGCGTCACCACGTCCGCTCCGGCCAGGGCGATCCATGCCGCGACGACCAGGTCGGCGACGGCGAGCGCTGCGACCTCCCGGCGTCCGGCCACGAGGGCGTAGCCGGCGGCGGCCGCGCCGACGACCGCGAGCTGCAGGCCGACCTGGCCCCAGGCGCCCACGGAAGCGCTGGTCGCGCCGGCGGCCAGCCCGGCCAGGGCCGCGCCGACGGCGGCGACCCGCTCCTCGGGCTGCCCGGACCGGAGGGCCGCGGTGCCGAAGCCGAGCGCTGCCACCAGCGCGAGCAGCAGTCCGGCGGTCGTCGCGGGGAGCAGGTCCCCGGCATGCGCGAGCCCGACCGAGGCGGCGGCCGAGAGGACGGTCGCGCCGGTGGCGACAGGGCGCAGCTCCGTCCGGCGCACGGCCGCCAGGGCGCTGACGGCAGTGGCGGCCAGCGCGAGCCCGGCGAGCGGCAGCCAGCGCTCCTCGTCGGCCAGGAACGCCGAGCCGACCAGCGCCAGTGTCGTGCCACCTGCCCACGCGGCGAACTCGGCCGTCCGACGGCCGGCGAGCAGCACGGCGGCGGTCAGCGCGGCGAGCCCGAGGGCCGCAGCGAGGACCGGACCCTGCGCGCCGAGTCGCTCGAGCGACAGCCCGAGCCCGAGCGCGGCGATGGTCGCGGCGGAGATGGCGACGACGTCGAGTCGCGGCAGCACGTCCGGCCGCGCCGAGGCGATCGCCACAGCGGCGGCGCTAGCGACGGCGAGCAGGCCCGTGGCCGTCCAGGACTCTCCGGGTGTCCCCAACGCGGTCACCAGCAGGCCGAAGCCGACCCCGATGGTCGCCTGACCGGCGCCGAGCACCCGCCCGACCGGCCGGAGCGCACCGCGCAGGCGGAGGGTCAGCAGCAGGTCGACGGCGGCGAGGCCGAGGGCGGCGGCGACCACGGCGGGCCCGTCCAGTGCCGCGTCGGGCAGCAGCAGGAACGGCACGGGCTGGACGGCGAGGAGCGCGGCCAGCGGCCAGGTGGTGGTGCTGCGGGTCAGCCGGCCGAGCCCGATGCCCGCTGCGACGACGACCAGGCAGGAGATCGCCGTCCACGTGCGCAGCGGAACCTGCTCGAGGGAGAACAGCCCGAGCGCCCGGGCCGCGGCGAGGTCGATCGCCAGCAGGGCGACCCCGGCGGCGGCCAGCGCCTCCTCGGTCGCGCGCAGGCCGCGCCGCGCCGTCC
This sequence comes from uncultured Actinomycetota bacterium, assembly GCA_963777095.1. Classification (GTDB taxonomy): domain Bacteria; phylum Actinomycetota; class Actinomycetes; order Mycobacteriales; family Geodermatophilaceae; genus CAVZOY01. The sequence goes on along the minus strand of CAVZOY010000001.1, from coordinate 896,080 downwards.
ACGCCGAGGCGCCGCAGGCCAGCGCGGTGACCACGGACATCACGCCGGCCTGGAAGCCGACGCCGAGCCGCGTCCAGGCCACCGCGACGAACGCGATGGCGGCCGCGACCAGCAGCAGCGCGCCGAGGCCGAGCAGGACCTCCTGCGGGCTGAGCCGGCGGCGCGGACGCGGCGGGGGCGGCGGCTCGGACATCCACGGGATCGGCTCGGGATCCCGGGCGGGCGGCTGCCACGGCGGCGGGGGCACCGGCGCGCCGGTGGGCTGCCAGGCCGGGGCGGCCGGCGCCGCAGTCTGCACCGGCTGCCGCGCCGGCCCGGGCGCGGCAGCGCGCAGCGTGCCGATCAGGGCGTCGCGGTCCGCAGCGATCTCGCGCAGGGTGACGCCGATCCGGGTCACCACCCGCGCGGCCTGGCCCACGGCGGGCAGGCCGCAGGTGAGGCACGCCGAGGGCGGCGGGTCCTCGACGGGCCGGCCGCACACCGGGCACTGCAGGGCGAAGAACGTGGTCATGCCGCGAAGCGTGATCGTCGCCAACCGCCCGCGGATCGGGGTTTTCCCTGTTCCGTCCCGTTCGGGTGACCCGCTGCACCCCGCTGCGGGCCGGAGACCGGTTCCCGCCGCCTATCCTGGGACCAGTGATCACGACCACCGGCCTCGAGCTCCGCGCCGGCTCCCGCATCCTGCTCAGTGATGCGGACCTCCGCGTGCAGCCCGGCGACCGCATCGGGCTGGTCGGTCGCAACGGCGCCGGCAAGACCACGACGCTCACCACGCTGGCCGGTGAGCGGCTGCCGCACGGCGGCAAGGTCGACGTCACCGGCGAGCTCGGCTACCTGCCGCAGGACCCGCGCAGCGGCGACCTCGACATCTCGGCCACCGACCGCGTGCTGTCCGGCCGCGGGCTCGACGTCCTCAAGGCGAAGCTGGTCAAGGCGCAGGTCGCCATGGCCGAGCCGGCCGACGACGCCGAGCAGGACCGCGCCGTCCGCCGGTACGGGCAGCTCGAGGACCAGTTCGCCGCCCTCGGCGGCTACGCCGCGGAGAGCGACGCCGCCCGCATCTGCACCGCGCTGGGCCTGCCCGACCGGGTCATGGGTCAGCCGCTGCGGACGCTGTCCGGCGGTCAGCGCCGCCGCGTCGAGCTCGCCCGCATCCTGTTCTCGGACGCCGAGACGCTGCTGCTCGACGAGCCGACCAACCACCTCGACGCCGACTCGATCACCTGGCTGAAGAGCTTCCTCGCCTCGCACCGGGGCGGGCTGATCGTGATCAGCCACGACGTGGAGCTGCTCGACGCCGTCGTCAACAAGGTGTGGCACCTCGACGCCAACCGCGCCGAGGTCGACGTCTACAACCTCGGCTGGAAGGCCTACCTGCAGCAGCGGGAGACCGACGAGCGTCGCAGACGTCAGGAGCGGGCGAACACCGAGCGCAAGATCGAGGCGCTCTCGGCGCAGGCGGACAAGATGCGCGCCAAGGCGACCAAGGCCAAAGCCGCGCAGAGCATGGACAAGCGGGCCGCGCGCCTCGCCGCCGGCCTGGACGCCGTCCGCGCGCAGGACCGGGTGGCCAAGCTGCGGTTCCCGACGCCGGTCGCCTGCGGCCGGACGCCGCTGATGGCCGAGGGGCTGTCGAAGAACTACGGCTCGCTCGAGGTGTTCACCGACGTCGACCTGGCCGTCGACCGGGGCACGCGGGTCGTCGTCCTCGGGCTGAACGGGGCGGGCAAGACCACGCTGCTGCGGATCCTCGCCGGCACCGAGATCCCCGACACCGGCGAGGTGCAGCCGGGGCACGGCCTGCGGATCGGCTACTACGCGCAGGAGCACGAGACCCTCGACCTCGACCGCAGCCTGCTGGAGATCATGCGGTCGGCCGCGCCGGACAGCACGGACACCGAGCTGCGGCGGATCCTCGGCGCCTTCCTCTTCTCCGGCGAGGCGGTCGACCAGCGGGCCGCCACGCTGTCCGGCGGTGAGAAGACGCGGCTGGCCATGGCCACGCTGGTCGTCTCCGGCGCCAACGTGCTGCTCCTCGACGAGCCGACCAACAACCTGGACCCGGCCAGCCGCGAGCAGGTGCTCGAGGCCCTGCGCACCTACGGCGGGGCGATCGTGCTGGTCACGCACGACGAGGGCGCCGTGCGGGCCCTCAACCCGGACAAGGTGATCCTGCTGCCCGACGGCACCGAGGACGCCTGGAGCGAGGACCTCGCCGACCTCGTCGAGCTCGCGTGACGACAGCCTCGGGAGCATCGCAGCGAGGAACGAGCGAGGAGCGGACCGAGGCGCGGAGTCGCGCCTTCAACCTGGCCTGAGCCGTTCCGCTCTTTCGCGTGGCCGAGGTCACCCGGGTGGGTGATCATGTCTCCACCGGCTCGGACGGCGTCGCCCCGAACCGGCTGCTGCCACCGGAGGGGAGACATGGCCGATTCGAGCACCGCGGATCTCGGCAAGGGAAAGCGCATCACCGGAGGTGACCGGAGCAACCTGGCCGACGACCTGCGCAAGCGATACGACGGCGGAGAGAGCATTCGATCGCTCGCCGCCTCGACCAACCGCTCCTACGGCTTCGTGCACAGGCTGCTGTCCGAGTCGGGGGCGTCGCTGCGCAGCCGTGGTGGTGCGAACCGGAACAGCAAGAAGGCGTGACGGCGGGGAACCTCGCCTCCGACGAGCCGCGCGGCTGGGTGCGTACCAGCCGCGACGGCGCCGTCCTCACCCTCACGCTGGACCGACCCGACCGGCTCAACGCGCAGACGCCCGAGACCTGGTCGGCGCTGGCCGACATCGGCCGCGAGCTCGACCCCGCCGTCCGGGTGGTGGTCGTGCGCGGCGAGGGCAGGGCGTTCTCCGCGGGGCTGGACCGCAGCCTGTTCGACCCGTCGCCCGGCGTCCGGGGCGGCCTCGGGGAGCTCGGCCGCCTGCCCGCCGACGAGGCGCAGGAGCGCATCCGCGGCTACCAGTCCGGGTTCCGGTGGCTGCGGTCGCCCGAGATCGTCTCCGTGGCGGCGGTCCAGGGCCACGCGATCGGCGCCGGCGCGCAGTTGGCGCTCGCCTGCGACCTGCGCGTCCTGGCCGAGGACGCGCAGCTGCGGCTGCCCGAGACGACGCTCGGCCTCGTTCCGGACCTGACCGGCACGAGCACCCTGGTCGAGGCGGTCGGCTACTCCCGCGCGCTCGAGATCTGCCTGACCGGCCGGGCGGTGGGCGCGGCGGAGGCCCGGGCGATCGGCCTGGCCACGGCCGTCGTCCCCACGGCCGAGCTGCAGGCCGCCGTCGGCGATCTGGTCTCCGCGCTGCTCGCACCGTCCGTTGCCGCCAGCCGGGCGACGGCGGCGCTGGTGCGCTCCGCCGTACGCAACGACGCCGACGCCCAGGACGCCGCCGAGCGGGCGGCCCAGGTGCAGCGACTGCGCGAACTTGTCGGTGGTGGCTGACACACTCCCTCGGAACAGCCCGGTCCGTCCCGGCGTTGGCGCCAAGGGTTCCGGACGACCCGGCTTCGAGGAGGTGAGCGCGTGAGCTATCCCGCGATGGCGGCGATGCGTTCGCTGCGCAACGACCCCTCGATCGCGACCCGCAAGCTGCCCAAGGGCACCGTGAAGCGGGTCATGTCGTTCGCGCGGCCCTACCGGCGCGACCTCACCTTCTTCCTGCTCCTGGTGACCGGCTCGTCGGTGATCGGCGTGGTGACGCCGCTGCTCGCCGGTGACATCGTCAACCGGATCGCACGGCTCGACGGCACGGCCGGCGGCGTCATCCGCATCGCGCTGTTCATCGCGGGACTGGCCGTTCTCGACGCCGGGCTGTCGGTGGCGATGCGCTGGTACTCGGCGCGCATCGGCGAGGGCGTCATCTACGACCTGCGCAGCCGGGTGTTCGAGCACGTGCAGCGCATGCCGCTGGCCTTCTTCACCCGCACGCAGACCGGCGCGCTGGTCAGCCGGCTCAACAACGACGTCATCGGCGCGCAGCGGGCGTTCACCTCGACGCTGTCCGGCGTCGTCTCCAACATCATCGGCCTGGTGCTCACCACCGGCGTGATGCTGACGCTGTCGTGGCAGATCACGCTGCTGTCGCTGGTGATGGTGCCGCTGTTCGTGCTGCCCGCACGACGGATCGGCCGGCGGCTGCAGGAGATCACCCGGGAGTCCTACGGGCTCAACGCGTCGATGAACGCGACGATGACCGAGCGCTTCAACGTCGCCGGCGCCCTGCTGGTCAAGCTCTTCGGCCGCCCGTCGGCCGAGGCCGACAGCTTCCGCGGCCGCGCCGCCCGCGTCCGCGACATCGGCGTCCTCTCCGCGATGTACGGCCGCACCTTCTTCACCGCGCTGACGCTCGTCGCGGCGCTGGCGACCGCGCTGGTCTACGGCCTCGGCGGCTGGTTCGCCTTCACCGGCACGCTGAGCCCCGGTGACGTCGTGGCCCTGGCCCTGCTGCTGTCGCGGCTCTACGGGCCGCTCACCCAGCTGTCCAACATCCGGGTCGACGTCATGAGCGCGATGGTCAGCTTCGACCGGGTCTTCGAGGTGCTCGACCTGCAGCCGATGATCCGCGAGGCGCCCGACGCCGAGCCGGTGCCCAGGGGCGACCGGTCGATCGAGTTCGAGCACGTCTCCTTCAGCTATCCGTCGGCCGAGGACGTCTCGCTGCCGTCGCTCGAGGAGGTCTCGCTGCCCGAGCACGGCGGCCCGGTCGACGTCCTGCACGACGTCAGCTTCCGCATCGATCCCGGCCAGCTGGTCGCGCTCGTCGGCCACTCCGGCGCCGGCAAGTCGACGATCGCCAACCTGGTGCCGCGGCTGTACGACGCCACCGGCGGCGCGGTGCGGGTCGGCGGCGTCGACGTCCGCCGCGCGACGCTGGACTCGCTGCGCGACTCGATCGGCGTGGTCAGCCAGGACGCGCACCTGTTCCACGACTCCATCCGCGCCAACCTGGTGTACGCGCGGCCGGAGGCGACCGAGGAGCAGCTGTGGGAGGCGCTGGCGGGTGCCCGCATCGCCGACCTGGTCCGCTCGCTGCCCGAGGGGCTGGACACCGTCGTCGGCGACCGCGGCTACCGGATGTCCGGCGGCGAGAAGCAGCGCCTGGCCATCGCCCGCGTGCTGCTCAAGGCGCCGGGCATCGTCATCCTCGACGAGGCGACCGCCCACCTCGACAGCGAGTCCGAGGTGGCCGTGCAGCACGCCCTCGACGCCGCGCTGGAAGGCCGGACGTCGCTGGTCATCGCGCACCGGCTGTCGACCGTCCGCGACGCCGACCGGATCCTCGTGGTCGAGGACGGCCGCATCACCGAGTCGGGCACGCACGCCGAACTGCTGGCGCTCGGTGGCCGGTACGCCGATCTCTACCGCACCCAGTTCACCGAGCGTCCGACGGTCGACGCCGCCTGAGCCGCGACGACTGTGCCGAACAAGGGCTCCCGACTGGCCCGATCGGCGAAAGATCTGCACCGTGACACCGCGCGCTACGGTCTCCCAGGCGTCCGCTCGGGAAAGGTCGGATGTGCGGTGATGCCCCAGGGATGGCGGTCGTGACATGAGCGGCAAGGTTGTCGTGAACCGGTGCATGTCGCTCGACGGCTTCATCGCCGGTCCCGGCCATTCCATGGACTGGGGGCGTGATCGCGCTCTCGCCGACTTCATGGCACCGGACGATGTCGCCGAGATCGCAGCGGCCACCGGCGCCATGCTCGTCGGCCGGCGGACGTGGGAGGTAGGCGACCGGATGAAGACCGAGGAGCCGGGCAGCGCCGACTACCCCGTCTCCGGACCCATGTTCCTCCTCACCCATCGGCCGCTGGAGCCGCCGAACCCGAACGTCACGATCCTCACCGGCGACATCGGCGAAGCGGTCGCCACGGCACTGGACGCTGCCGGCGGCAGGAACCTCGAAATCCTCGGCGCCGACGTGGCCGGCCAGTGCCTGCAGCGGGGGCTCGTCGACGAGATCCTGGTGTACGTCCTGCCGGTTCTGCTCGGCGACGGCATCCGCTTCTCGTCCCCGGGCCTTGCGAGGACAGACCTGGAACCGATCAGTAGCACGCGGTCGGGCGACGCCACCATCCTCCGCTTCCGAGTCCGCAAGCAGTCCGACCGGACTGTCTGATAGCGCCGGATGTCGCGCGCCGGGTTGCCCCGGCGAGGCGCGGGGCTCGCACACCTGGGACCTACGCCTCGGCGTCCCGTACCCCCCGGTCGTCCCCCACGGGAAACGACGACACGATGCGACGGCGCGGTGGCCGACGCCACGTCGTCTCTCGGCACTAGCGTCACAGCCGTCCCAGGCACCGCAGAGGAGAATGACCCGCGTGACCGCAGCGCACCCGCACGACGCCCAGATCCGCGCGCTCTACGCCGCCTTCATCGACGGCTGGAACCAGCGCAGCGGAGCGGCGGTGTCGTCGGGCTTCGCGGACGACGGCGAGCTCATCGGCTTCGACGGCTCGCAGACCGCGGGCCGGCTGTCGATCGCGGCGGAGTTCCGCAAGATCTTCGGCTCCCACCAGACGCCGCTCTACCTCGCCCTCATCCGCTCGGTGCGGCCCATGGCCTCCGGCGTCGCCGTGCTGCACGCGCACGCGGGGATGATCCCGGCGGGCGGCAACGACCTCGATCCCGACCTGCTGACCGTGCACACGATGGTCGCGGTCGACGACGGCGGTCGTTGGCGGATCGCCCTCCTGCAGGCCACGCCCGCCGCCTGGCACCAGCGGGAGGACGCCCGGGAGGCGCTCCTCGGCGAGCTGCGCGGGCTGCTCGCACCGTCCTGATGGTTCGTGCAGTCGCTGTATCGACCTCGTTGCAGCGGCTGTAGCGAAGGTCGGGGGAAATCCCTGATCCGCAGGTCATCACCGCCGTCCACACTTCCGGTATGACGTCCACGTCCGTTGAGCGCTCTCCCGTCGGTCCCTGGATCGTCGCGACCCTCGCGGGAGCAGCGCACCTCGTCGTCGGCTTCTTCTACGCGGTCAGCGGGCTCGCGATTCCGCTGTATGCGCTGGCGCCGCTGTGGATCTTCTGGATCGCGCTCGCCTTCTACCTGCTCAAGCTGGCCATCCGCCGCTCGTGGTGGACCCCGGCCGTCCCGGTCGTCGCCGCGGCGGTGCTCGTGCTCACCGCCGTGATCGGCGACGCCTTCCTCGGCTGGACGGCCTAGCCCAGTGCGGCGTCGTAGCGGTCGAGCAGGACGGCAGCGATGCGGTCGTCGGGCAGCAGGGGAGCGGTGACCGCGTCGGCGCCCGCGGCGACGAGCTTGTCGTGGAAGTGGCCCGGGGCCAGCAGGTAGGAAGCGAGCACCACGCGCGTGGCGCCGGCCGAGCGGGCCGCGGCCACGGCGTCCGGGACGGCAGGCTTCGCCGCGGAGCCGTAGCCCGTCGTCACCGGCCCGGCCCAGCGCTCCTGCAGCAGGGCCGCCGTGGCCTCGACGTCGGCCACCGAACGCGGGTCGCTCGATCCGGCCGCGGCCAGGACGACGGCGGTGCCGCCGTCCGACGGGTCGGCCCCGGCGCCGACCAGCCGCTCGGCGAGCACCTCGACGAGCCGGGGATCAGGTCCGAGCGGGCGGGCCGACACCGCGCCCGCGGCACCGTCGACGGCGCGGGCGATGTCGACGTGCACGTGGTAGCCGCCCGACAGCAGCAGCGGAACGACGACCGACGAGCGACCCCCGGCCGACAGCTCGGCGACGACATCGGCCACGGTGGGCGGCTGGACGTCGACGAAGGCCGCGGTGGTGGTCAGCCCGGGCCGCAGCCGCCGCGCCGCCAGCGCGAGTTCGGCGATCAGCCGCCGGCCGGTCGGGTTGCGGGTGCCGTGCGCGCAGGCCACCAGTACTGGGCCCGCTCGCAGGGGCCCGCCGGGAGCCTGCGAGGGGTGGGGGGCGGGGGGCCTTCACGGGCTGCGCAGCATGGTCCGGGACGAGGGCCTGGGCGGCCGCGAAACCGAGCCCCCGGCTCGCGCCGGTGAGCAGGTAGCCGCGACCACCCAGGCCCAGGTCCATCAGGCGGCGGAGTCCCGGAGGGAGCGCAGGACGTACTGCATGATCCCGCCGTTGCGGTAGTAGTTCGCCTCGCCGGGGGTGTCGATCCGCACCGTGGCGTCGAACTCCACGTCGCCGGCCCGCACCGTCACGGTGCGCGGGATGCCTCCGTCGTTGAGCGCGGTGATCCCGGTGATCGTGAACTCCTCGTCGCCGGTCAGCCCGAGCGACTCCTTGTTCTGGCCCTGCGGGAACTGCAGCGGCAGCACGCCCATGCCGATCAGGTTCGACCGGTGGATGCGCTCGTAGCTCTCGGCGATGACCGCCTTGACGCCGAGCAGCGCCGTCCCCTTCGCCGCCCAGTCGCGCGACGAACCGGAGCCGTACTCCTTGCCGGCCAGGACGACCAGCGGGATGCCGGCGTCGATGTAAGCGCGCGAGGCGTCGTAGATCGTCGTCGTCTCGCCGGTGAGGTGGTTCTTGGTGACGCCGCCCTCGGTGCCCGGCACGAGCAGGTTGCGCAGCCGGATGTTGGCGAAGGTGCCGCGGATCATCACCTCGTGGTTGCCGCGGCGGGAACCGTAGGAGTTGAAGTCACGGCGCTCGACGCCGTGCTCCTGCAGGTACCGGCCCGCCGGGCTGTCGGCCTTGATCGAACCGGCCGGGGAGATGTGGTCGGTGGTCACCGAGTCGCCGAGCACGGCGAGCGTGCGGGCGCCGGTGATGTCCTCGACCGGAGCCGGCTCGGCCGGCATGCCGTCGAAGTACGGGGGCTTGCGGACGTAGGTGCTCTGCGGGTCCCACGCGAAGGTGTCGCCCTCCGGCGTGGGCAGCGAGCGCCAGGTCTCGTCACCGGCGAAGACGTCGGCGTAGTCCTTGCTGAACATCTCCGCCGAGACGGCCTGGTCGATGACCCGCTGCACCTCCTGCGGCGACGGCCAGATGTCGTGCAGGAACACGTCGTTGCCGTCGGGGTCCTGCCCCAGCGGGTCGTTGTTGAGGTCGACGTCCATCGAGCCGGCCAGCGCGTACGCGATCACCAGCGGCGGGCTGGCCAGGTAGTTCATCTTGACGTCGGGGTTGATCCGGCCCTCGAAGTTGCGGTTGCCCGAGAGCACCGACACCACGGCCAGGTCGGCCTCGTTGACAGCGGCGGACACCGGCTCGGGCAGCGGGCCCGAGTTGCCGATGCAGGTCGTGCAGCCGTAGCCGACCAGGTAGAAGCCGAGCTTCTCCAGGTACGGCGTCAGTTCGGCCTTCTCGTAGTAGTCCATGACGACCTTGGACCCAGGGGCCAGCGTCGTCTTGACCCACGGCTTGGAGGTCAGCCCGCGCTCGACGGCCTTCTTGGCCAGCAGCGCCGCACCGATCATCACCTGCGGGTTCGAGGTGTTCGTGCACGAGGTGATGGCGGCGATCACCACGTGGCCGTGGTCGACCTCGGTCTCCGTGCCGTCCTCCATGACCACGCGGGTCGGCTTGGAGGCGCGCTGCCTGCCGTTGCCATTGCCGGTGACGGCGTGGTGCGGCTTGCCGGCCGCGCCGTTGCCGTGGGCGAAGGGACTGGCCGGGTCGGAAGCGGGGAAGGTCTCCTCGACCGACTCGTCGACGCTGGAGCCTTCCTCGGCGGCGTCGTCCGGGTCGCTGTCGCCGTCGGGGGCGTAGGTCGGCAGCGCCTCGCGGAACGCCTGCTTCGCCTCGGTGATCGCCACGCGGTCCTGCGGGCGCTTCGGCCCGGCGATCGACGGGACGATGGTGGCGAGGTCGAGCTCGAGGTACTCGGAGAAGGCGGGCTCGCGCGACGCGTCGTGCCAGAGCCCCTGCGCCTTGGCGTAGGCCTCGACGAGGGCGACCTGCTCCTTGCTGCGGCCGGTGAGCTCCAGGTAGGTGATGGTCTCCTCGTCGATGGGGAACATCGCCGCGGTCGAGCCGAACTCCGGGCTCATGTTGCCGATCGTGGCCCGGTTGGCCAGGGGCACGGCCGTGACGCCGGCCCCGTAGAACTCGACGAACTTTCCGACCACGCCGTGCTGGCGCAGCATCTCGGTGATCGTCAGCACGAGGTCGGTGGCGGTGGCGCCGTCCGGCAGCTCGCCGGTGAGCTTGAAGCCGACGACCCGCGGGATGAGCATGGACACCGGCTGGCCGAGCATGGCTGCCTCGGCCTCGATGCCGCCGACGCCCCAGCCCAGGACGCCGAGGCCGTTGACCATCGTGGTGTGCGAGTCGGTGCCGACCAGGGTGTCGGGGTAGGCCAGCGTCCGGTCACCCTCGGCGCGCGGGAAGATCACGCGGGCCAGGTGCTCGATGTTGACCTGGTGCACGATGCCCGTGCCGGGGGGCACGACCACGAAGTCCTGGAACGCGCCCTGGCCCCAGCGCAGGAACTGGTAGCGCTCGCCGTTGCGCTGGTACTCGATCTCGACGTTGCGGTCGAACGACTCGGGCGTGCCGAACACGTCGGCGATCACCGAGTGGTCGATCACCATCTCCGCCGGGGAGAGCGGGTTGATCTTCTGCGGGTCGCCGCCGATCTCGGCCATGGCCTCGCGCATGGTGGCCAGGTCGACGATGCACGGGACGCCGGTGAAGTCCTGCATGACGACGCGCGCCGGCGTGAACTGGATCTCCTGGTCCGGCTCGGCGTCGGGGTCCCAGTTCGCCAGCGCGCGGACGTGGTCGGCGGTGATGTTCTCGCCGTCCTCGGTGCGCAGCTGGTTCTCCAGCAGCACCTTCAGGCTGAAGGGCAGCTTCTCGGCGCCCTCGACCGCATCGAGCCGGTAGATGTCGTAGTCGGTGCCGTCGACGGTGAGCGTCGACCGCGCCCCGAAGCTGTCCTTGCTGGCTGCCACTGCTCTGCGCCTACCCCTCGTCGGTTCTCGCGCGTGTTCTGTTGTCGTCCGCCCCGATCATCCCAGGACGGTCCCGCGGAGGGCGGGTGAGGCGACCCTTTCCTCCTCCGTGACCTGCATCGCACCACTTCTCCCGCGTCACTGCCGTCCCGAAATCCGGGGAAGAGTCGCGTGGGGCCTCCCCGCGGGCGGCTCCGCGCGGCTAGCGTCCCGGCACGTGACCGCGGTCGAGCCGACGGCGCCGACCCCGGCGTTCCTCCCTGCAGAAGGCCTCCCGCCCTCCGTCCCGAGGGTGCGGACGGCTCTGCCGCTGCGCCGGCTGGCCTGGGTCTGCGTGCCCGTGGTCTTCGTCCTCTCCGCGCTGGCGACCGGTCTGCCCACCGATCGCGTGGTGCTGCTGGGCTGGGTGCTGGCCGGTCTCGCGGTGCACGCCGTCGCCGACGGGTGGCGCCAGGTGCTGCGGCTGCTCGCCGACTGGCTGCCGCTGGGAGCGGTGCTGCTGGCCTACGACGCGAGCCGCGGGTTCGCCGACGGGCTCGGCATGACCGTGCACGTGGCCGACGTCGCGGCCGCCGACCGCTGGCTCGGGGCCGGCGTGCTGCCGACCGTGTGGCTGCAGGCGCACGTCGACTCCCGCGCGTGGGAGGCCGTGGCGACCCTCGTCTACTGCAGCCACTTCGTCGTCACCCCGCTGGTGCTGGCGGTGCTCTGGTCGCGGAACCGGCCGCAGTGGGCGCGCTACGTCCGGATGGTCCTGGCGCTCTCGCTGGCCGGGCTGGTCACCTACGTCCTCTACCCGGCCGCGCCACCGTGGCTCGCGGCCAAGGAGGGCGTGATCGAGCCGGTCGAGCGGATCAGCAACGCGGGCTGGGCGGTGCTAGGCCTCCCTCGCGCCGGTGCCCTCCTCGAGCACAGCCAGGCCCAGGTCAACCTGGTGGCCGCGGTGCCGTCGCTGCACACCGGCTTCGCCGTCCTGACCTGTCTGTTCCTGCTGCCGGCGGCCCGCCGGGCGTGGCAGCGGACCGGTCTGGTGCTCTACGCCGCGCTGATGCCCGTCGTGCTGGTGTGGTCCGGCGAGCACTACGTCGTCGACACGCTGCTCGGCGCGCTGTACGCCGCGGTCGTGGTGCTCGTCCTCCGCCGCGTGCCCCGGCGGGCCTCGGAGCCGGCGCCCGCCTGACCCGTCGTCCTGGCTCACCGGGTGGGGTCCCGGCTCACCGCGTGGGGTCCTGGATCACTGTCGACGGCGAGCCAGGACGCCGAACGATCAGGTCACCTGATCAACATCGACGGGCTAGCGTGACGGGGACCACGTCGAGCGGATCCCGGGAGCCGGCATGCGCGTCCCCCTGACCAGTCGTGACTTCCTCGACCGGGCCGAGCTGGTCTACGGCGAACGGATCGGCGTCGTCGACGAGCCGGACCAGCCGGCGCCCTCGCTCGGCGAGCTGAGCTACCGCGAGGTGGCCCGGCGCGGGCGCGCGATGCAGGCCGGGCTCGACGAGCTCGGCATCGGCGAGGGCGAGCGCGTGGCGATCGTCAGCCACAACTCCGCACGCCTGCTCGAGCTTCTGCTCGCCGTCCCGTCGTCCGGGCGGGTGGTCGTCCCGATCAACTTCCGACTCTCCCCGGACGAGGTGCGCTACATCGTCGGGCACAGCGGTGCCCGGGTGCTGATGGTGGACCCCGAGCTGGAGGCATCGCTCAAGGGCTGCACCGACGGCACGGAGGCCGAGCACCGGTTCGGCACGGGGGAGGAGTACGAGCAGCTGCTCCGCTTCGACGCCGAGCCGCGCCCGTGGGCCGAGCCCGACGAGGACGCCACCGCGACGATCAACTACACGAGCGGCACGACGGCCCGGCCCAAGGGCGTGCAGATGACGCACCGCAACATCTGGGTCAACGCGGTCACCTTCGCGATGCACATGCAGGTCAGCGACCGCGACGTCTACCTGCACACGCTGCCGATGTTCCATTGCAACGGCTGGGGCCTGCCCTACTCGTTCGCGGGCATGGGTGCGAAGCAGGTGGTGCTGCGCAAGGTCGACGGCGCGGAGATCCTGCGGCGGGTCGAGCGGCACGGGGTGACGGTCATGGCCGGGGCACCCGCCGTCTGGAACGCCGTCCTCGACGCCGCCGCGAGCTGGGAGGGCGCCATCCCCGGGCGCGACCGCGTACGGATCATCGTCGCCGGTGCCCCGCCGCCGTCGAAGACGATCGCGCGCGTCGAGGAGGAGCTGGGCTGGCAGTTCAACCAGATCTACGGCCTCACCGAGACCGCTCCGCTGCTCACCATCAACCGGCCACGCGCCGAGTACGACGACCTCGACGCCGAGGAGCGGGCCAAGAAGCTGTCGCGCGCCGGCGTCCCCTCGCTGGGCACCCGCCTGACGATCAACGACACCGGCGAGGTGCTGGCGCAGAGCAACACCGTGCTCGCCGGCTACTGGGAGAACCCCGACGCGTCCGCCGAGGCCCTGGACGACGGCTGGTTCCACACCGGCGACGGCGGCTCGATGGACGACGGCGGCTACCTCACGATCTCCGACCGCAAGAAGGACGTGATCATCACCGGCGGGGAGAACGTGTCGTCGATCGAGGTCGAGGACGCCGTCTTCAGCCACTCCGCCGTCGCGGAGGTCGCCGTCATCGGCATCCCGGACGACAAGTGGGGCGAACTGGTGACGGCACTCGTCGTGGTCGCCGAGGGCGAGCAGATCAGCGAGGCCGACATCATCGCCCACTGCCGCGGCAAGATCGCCGGCTACAAGATCCCGAAGAAGGTCGAGTTCCGGGAGGCCATCCCGCGGACGGCCACCGGCAAGATCCAGAAGTTCAAGCTGCGCGAGGCGTTCTGGTCCTCGGGTGAGCGGCAGGTCAACTGAGCAGCGCGCATCCGCACGGCCACTCTTGCGGTGTTGGCCACGCTCTTGCGCCGTTGCATCCGCGCAAGACTGTGCAATCCGCCGCAAGAGTGGACCAGCGCCCACGGGTCACTCGTCCGGCGCGTCTCACCCCGTAGGGGGAGGCGCGCTCAACGCGGACGTCTCCGGGGCCGATCAACCGGGACGTGAAGCGAACGCGCACGACCTCCCGCGCCGTCGGCACGGTGCTCGCCGCCGGGCTCGCCTTCGGTGTGCTCGCCGGCCTGGCTCCCGCGACGGCGTCGGCCGCGCCGGGCGACCACGCGATCGCCGAGGCCCGCTCCCAGGCCGATGCGCTCACCGAGCGGATCGGCATCCTCGCCGCCCGCCTCGACCGCGCCCAGGCGCAGGTGGACGCCGCCCGCGCCGAAGCGGCCATCGCGCTCGACTCGTTCCAGGCGACCCAGGAGGAGCTCCAGGCCGCCGAGCAGCGGGCCACCGCCGCCGAGGCCGCGGCCGACAAGGCGCTGGCCGACCTCGGTGTCGCCCGCGGTGAGGTCGTCGACTTCGCCCGCCAGAGCTACATGGACGGCAGCACCTCGCCCGGTGCGGCCGCGCTGCTGACCGCCGCCAACCCGGCGCAGCTCATCGAGCGCGCGGCCCTGCTGGAGGCGGCCGGCGCGCACCGGTCCGACGTCCTCGTCCAGGTGACCGAGCTGCAGCAGCAGGCCGCCAACGCCGACGCCCGCGCGAAGGTCGCCGTCCAGGAGGCCACGACGCTGAAGCGTCAGGCCGCGGACGCGCTGGCCCGCGCCACCAGCGCCGAGCAGTCCGCCCGGCAGAAGGCCGCCGACGTGGCGGTCCGCCGTACCCAGCTCGCCGCAGAGCTCAAGGATGCCCAGGTCACCCTCGCCGGCCTCGTCGGCCGGCAGGAGGCCGAGGAGCGGTCGCGCCGGCTGCGCGAGGCCGCTGAGCCGAAGCCCCAGCCGGTGGCGGCCCCGCCGTCCTCGGGCAACCAGGGCGGCAACAACCAGGGCGGCGAGCAGCCGTCGGGCGGCAACCAGGCGCCGGCCGGTCCGGGCTCCAGCTCGGCCGCGCAGACCGCGATCAACGCGGCCAAGCAGCACCTCGGCCTCTCCTACGCCTGGGGCGGTGGCGGCAGCAACGGTCCCGGCTGGGGCTGGGGCATCGACCAGGGTGTCTGGGGTTTCGACTGCAGCGGCCTGACGCAGTACGCGTACGCGCAGGCCGGGATCTCGATCCCGCGCAACAGCCGGGCGCAGTACGCCCAGCTGCCGAAGGTGAGCTCGAGCAACCTGCGAGCGGGCGACCTGGTCTTCTGGGCGACCACGCCGAGCAACCCGACGACGATCCACCACGTGGCCATCTACCTGGGCGGCGGGCAGATCATCGAGGCGCCGCAGAGCGGTGACGTCGTCAAGATCACGTCGATGCGCTGGTACCACTACGCGGGTGCGGTGCGTCCGAGCGCGGCGTGACCCGCAGGCGGTAGGGGTTGGGGCGTCGGGCAGCCACGGGGGGAGCTGCCCGACGCGTCATCCAGGCTAGCAGTGCCGGAAGAGCGGGGGCAGCCATCCGCGCGCGTGGCTTTTCGCCCGCCGCGGACCCCCTGCCAGGAACCTGTAGGACACTGGCCAGGGGGACGGGCACGCCGTCCCGTCGACGAGCCTCCGGCGCTCCGGGGGGTCGTGGACTGCCGCGACCGAGGAGTTCCGTGAGCAGCGCTGCCAGCACGTCCGTCGAGCAGTCCTCGTACCCCGTCCCGCCCTCGGCCGACGCCGCCCGCCTCGAGCGGGTGCTGTTCGAGATCAAGAAGGTGATCGTCGGCCAGGACCGGCTGGTCGAGCGGATGCTCGTGGCCCTGCTCGCCCGCGGGCACGTGCTGCTGGAGGGCGTCCCCGGCGTCGCGAAGACGCTCGCCGTCGAGACGCTCGCCCGCGCGGTCGGCGGCACCTTCGCCCGCCTGCAGTTCACCCCGGACCTGGTGCCGGCCGACATCATCGGCACCCGCATCTACAAGGCCGGCCAGGACGCCTTCGACACCGAGCTCGGGCCGGTCTTCGCCAACTTCGTGCTGACCGACGAGATCAACCGCGCGCCGGCCAAGGTGCAGTCCGCGCTGCTCGAGGTCATGGCCGAGCGGCAGGTGTCGATCGGCGGCGTCACCCATCCGCTGCCCGACCCGTTCCTGGTGCTCGCGACGCAGAACCCGATCGAGTCCGAGGGCGTGTACCCGCTGCCCGAGGCCCAGCGCGACCGCTTCCTCATGAAGGTGCTCGTCGACTACCCGACGCCCGAGGAGGAGCGCGAGATCGTCTACCGGATGGGCGCCGAGCCGCCCGAGGCCGACACGGTGCTGAGCCCGGGGGAGCTCGTGCGGCTGCAGCGCACCGCGACGTCGGTGTTCGTCCACCACGCGCTGGTCGACTACGTCGTCCGCCTCGTCGTGGCCACCCGCACGCCGCGCGAGCACGGCATGGAGGACGTCGCGACCTGGGTGTCGTACGGCGCCAGCCCGCGCGCCTCCCTCGGCCTGATCGCCGCCAGCCCGGGCCCTCGCGCTGGTGCGCGGCCGGGACTACGTGCTGCCGCAGGACGTCCTCGACGTCACCGCCGACGTGCTGCGGCACCGGCTGGTGCTCAGCTACGACGCGCTGGCCGACGGTGTGCCCGCCGACCACATCGTCAAGCGGATCGTGCAGACGGTGCCGCTGCCGCAGGTCGCGCCGCGGCAGCGGGCCGGCGGCTCCGGGCCGAGCGCGCCCGGCGGTCCGCAGGTGCCCCCGTACGGTGCGCCCCAGGGGTGGCCGCAGGGCTCCGCAGCAGCTGCCGCCGGGTTACGGCCCCGCGCCGCAGTTCGGCCCGCCGTCGCAGCCGCCGGTGCCGGGTCCCGCGCAGGGCCCCGAGGGTCGTCCTGCCGGTGACCCGGGAGCGCACAACAACGGGCACGGCCCGCAGCCGGCGTGATCCGTCGCCGTCGGAAGCCTGAGCCCGCGGCCGCGGGTCCGTCGCCGATGTCGTCCCACCCCGGGCTGCTGCTCCACCCGGCGACGCCGGGATCCGGCGTCGGCGCCGAGGAGCCGGGGGACGGCGCGCCGCCGCGGTTCACCGACGGGCCGGCCGACGTGCTGCTGCGTCGCCTCGAGCTGACCGTCCGCCGCCGGCTCGACGGGCTGCTGCAGGGGGACCACCTGGGGCTGGTCCCCGGGTCGGGCAGCGAGGCCGGCGACTCCCGCACGTACCACCCGGGCGACGACGTCCGTCGGATGGACTGGCCGGTCACCGCGCGCACCCAGGTGCCGCACATCCGGGAGACCATCGCCGACCGCGAGCTCGAGACGTGGGCGGTCGTCGACCTCTCGGCCAGCCTCGACTTCGGCACCGCGCTGTGCCAGAAGCGGGACCTCGCGATCGCCGGGCTGGCCGCCGTCGGGCACCTGACCGTGCACGGCGGCAACCGGCTCGGCGCCGTCGTCACCACGGGGGAGCGGGTCGACCGCTACCCGGCGATGCCGGGGCGGATGGCCGCCGAGCGGCTGCTGCGGGACGTCGTCGCCACGCCGCGGGCCGACGGCGGACGTCGGGGCGACCTGGCCGCCGCGCTGGAGACGTTGCGCCGGCCGGAGCGCCGACGCGGGATGGTCGTGGTCATCTCCGACTTCCTCGGGGACAGCGACTGGGAGCGTCCGCTGCGCGGGCTCTCGGCGCGGCACGAGCTGCTGGCGATCGAGGTCGTCGACCCGCGCGAGCTGGAGCTGCCCGACGTCGGCCTGCTCACCGTGGTCGACCCCGAGACGGGGCGGACCCTCGAGGTGCCCACCGGCAACGCCGAGTTCCGCGCCCGCTTCGCGCAGGGCGCGGCCGAGCAGCGCGGCCGGGTCGCGACGGCGCTGCGCCGCTGCGGCGCCGGGCACCTGCAGCTGCGCACCGACCGGGACTGGCTCATGGACGTCGTGCGGTTCGTGGCCAATCGACGTCGCGCCGGCAGCGGGGGAGCCTCCCGATGACCTTCCAGGCACCGCTCTGGCTGCTCGGCCTGATCGTGGTCGTGGCGCTGATCGCGCTGTACGTCGTCCTGCAGTTGCGCCGCAAGGCCTACGCCGCGCGCTTCACCAACGTGGACCTGCTCGGTTCGCTGGTGCCCAAGCGCCCCGGCTGGCGCCGGCACGTCGCCTTCGGGCTGCTGGCCACGGCGCTCGCCGTCCTCGTCGCGTCGCTGGCGATCCCGAGCACCGAGGTGCGCGTGCCGCGGGAACGGGCGACGGTGATCATGGCGGTCGACGTCTCCCTGTCGATGCAGGCCACCGACGTGCAGCCGAGCCGCTTCCAGGCCATGCAGACCGCGGCCAAGGAGTTCGTCGACATCCTGCCGGAGCGGATCAACCTCGGGCTGGTGTCGTTCGCGGGGACGGCGACCACGGTGGTCCCGCCGACGACCGACCGGCTGCAGGTGCGCAACGCCATCGACAACCTCGACCTGGCCGAGTCGACGGCGATCGGCGAGGCGGTGTTCACGTCGCTGAACGCGATCGAGAACTACCAGTCGAGCATCGACGTCCCCAGCGAGGAGCTGCCCCCGGCGCGGATCGTGCTGCTGTCCGACGGCTTCAACACCGTCGGCCGCGACGAGACGCAGGCCATCGACGCGGCCACGGCGGCCGCTGTGCCCGTCTCCACCATCGCGTTCGGCACCGACTACGGGTCGCTGGACATCGACGGCGAGACGGTGCCGGTGCCGGTCGACCGGGCCAGCCTCGAGGACCTCGCCGACGGGACCGGCGGCAGCTACAGCGAGGCGGCCAGTGCGGCCGAGCTGGAGGACGTCTACGCCGACATCGGCAGCCAGATCGGCTACACCGTCGAGCCGCAGGACATCAGCCCCTGGTTCGTGCGGGCGGGCGTCGTGCTGGCACTGCTGGGTGTCGGTCTGAGCCTGTTCTTCACCAACCGGCTGCTGTAGGCGGAGTGGATTCGTGGGCGTTACGCCCACGAATCCACTCCGCTCAGCGGGACGGGTCGAGGACCAGCTTTCCGGTGGTGCGGCGGGCTAGCAGGTCCTGGTGCGCCTGGCGGACGGCGGACATCGGGTAGCGGCCGCCGACGACCGGCTCGAGATCGCCCGCCGCGACCATGGCGAGAAGGTCCTCGACGGCGGCGTCCATCATCTGCGGGCGGGCCATGCAGTGGGCCAGCCAGAAGCCGATGACCGCGCGGCTCTTGGCCATCAGCGCGCCGGCGGCGATGGGCTGCGGCTGGGTGCGGGCGGCCTGGCCGTAGGCGACCAGCCGGCCGAACGGCGCGAGCGCCGACAGCGAGCCGTCGAAGACCCTGCCGCCGGTCATCTCCAGCACGATGTCGACCGGCTTGCCGCCGTTCGCCTCGCGCAGGGCGGCGGTGAACGCCTTCGGGTCGTCGTCGGCGAGCGCGGGGTCGACGGTGACGTCGGCGCCGAGCCGTTCGGCGAGCTCGCGCTTGTCGGGGCTGGACGCCGTGGCGATCACGTGTCCGGCACCCCACCGCTTGGCGAGCTGGACCGCGAGCGAGCCGACGCCGCCCGCGCCGGCGATGACGACGACGGTCTCGCCCTCGGCGAGGTGGGCGCTGGTGCGCAGCATGTGCCAGGCCGTCGCGCCCTGGAGGACGACGGCCAGAGCCTGCTCGTCGGTGACGCCCTCCGGCACCGGCCACGTCAGGCGGTCGTGCGCGGCGACCTTCTCCGCGTAGCCGCCGCCGTCCAGCAGGCCGACCACCCGCGGGCCGCCCTCGGCGCTGCCCACGAACTCGGCGCCCGGGATCAGCGGCAGCTGCTGCGGGGCGAGGTAGCTGTTCTCGGTCTGGTGCGTGTCGGCGTAGTTGATGCCGGCGGTGCTGACGTCGTAGAGCTTCTGGCCCGGGCCAGCTTCCGGGTCGGGCAGGTCGACGATGTCGAGGACCTCCGGGCCGCCGAAGCGGGTGATCTGGACGGCACGCACAGAGGTGAGGCTAGGCCGGGCCACGGACCGGTCCTGGGCCGTCCCTGGTCGTGTGTACTGACGCGATGACGCCCGCCGAGACGGTGCTGGCCTTCCACCGGGCCGCGGAACTTCGAGACGGCTCCGCGTTCGGCCTCGTTGCCGAGCACTTCATCCAGCACGCGGCAGGGCCACAGGGCCGCGACGGCTTCCGACAGACCGTCGCGACGCTCGACCACGATCTCGACCACCCGACGGTGACGATCCATCGCGTCGTGGCCCAGGACGATCTCGTCGTCGTGCACCTCACCATGCACGGGCGCCATGTCGCGTCGACGATGCCGCTGCTCGCGGAGCTGCCTCCGACCGGGAAGACGATCGCGTGGGAGTTCATCCACATCTGGCGGGTCGCGGACGGTTGCCTGGTCGAGCACTGGGCCTGCCGGGATGATGTCGGACTGCTCGCCCAGGTCGGAGGCTGGCCGCGGTGAGGACGTTGCACGTCGGCCTCCGGGTCGCGGATCTGGATCGATCGCTCGCCTTCTACAGCGGGCTCGGGTACGAGGTGCTCGGGAGCGTGCCCGAGACCGAGTTCGGCAGGCTCACCATGCTCAAGCTGCCCGGCGATGAGTTCGTGGCCCTCGAGCTCGTCCACGATCCGCGCGGGGGCGCGGTCGACCCGGGTGGTCTGAACCACCTCGTCATCCAGGTCGAGTCCGTGCACGCGTCCGTTGCCGATCTCACCGCTCGAGGAATCCACGTCGAGGCGCCCAGTTCGCCCGACGGCTCCGAGGACTTCTGGACCGCGTGGATCACCGATCCCGACGGCTACCGGATCGAACTGGTGCAGTGGCCGCCCGGTCACCCCGAGGGCATGACAGAGGCAGATTTCGGCGACAAGGTCACTCGCGACTGACGACCGCATGATCTCCATCGGGGTGTTGTCGCCGCATGCCGCGCCTGGTCCCGAGGTCGAGCTGCCCGAGATGGCACCGGGCCACGTCGTCGCCCGGCTCGCGCGCGTCCTGGCGCCAGGAGCCACCGCGTCCGCGCCGGCGCCGTCGCCCATATCGCCCTTCGGCTTGCGCGCGCTGACCGCACCGTCGGCCTTGGACACGGCGGCCGCAGCCCTCGGGCGCGGATCGGTCGATGGCATCGCCTACGCATCGACGAGCACCGGGTACGCGATCGGCTTCGACGCCGAGACCAGCATGCTGGAGCGATTGTCGGAGCGGTGGAGCCTCCCGGTCGCCGGTGCGTCGGCGTCGGCGGTCGCTGCCTTGTCGGCCCTGCACGTCCGGCGGGTGGCGTTGGTGCACCCGCCGTGGTTCGACGAGGAGCTGAACGACCTCGGCGCGGCCTACTTCCGCGGCCAGGGGTTCGAGGTCGTCTCAGCGGAGTCGGCCGACCTCCCGAACGACCCGCTGCGCATCGAACCCGACGCCGTGGTCGAGTGGGTCTCACGCCATCTCGTCGACGATGCGGAGGCCGTGTTCATCGGGGGGACCGGCTGCCGGGCTGCCCGAGCGATCGAGGTGCTGGAACAGCGCACCGGACGTCCCGTGCTCGAGTCGAACCAGGTGTTGCTCTGGTCGGTTCTCGCCCAGGTGCATGCCGACATCGAGCTGGCCGGCTTCGGGCGGCTGCTCGGTCGACCGCGATGAGTTCTGGCCGTCGCCCCGGTCTCGACCTGGACCGATCGACCGGACTCCCGGGGAGAACACCGTGACCGCGACGTACACCTTCGACGTCTTTTCCACCCTCGACGGCTACGGCGCCACCAGCGGCGACTGGGCCGGCTACTGGGGCAAGCAGGGTCCCGAACTGCTCGACCACCGCCTCGATCTGTACAGCACGGAGCAGCGGATGATCTTTGGGGCCACCACAATCCGCGACTTCATCGGGATGTTGGCGTCGAGCACCGAGGAGTCCGAGGTGCGTGACCCGTGGGTCACCCGGATGGTGAACATGCCGGCCACCGTGGTGTCGTCGACGTTGGACGAGCCACTCGACTGGCCGAACGCGACCGTGGTGCGCGGGAACGCCGTCGACGTCGTCGCACGGCTCAAGCAGGAGTCCGATGTGCCGTTGCGCTCGCACGGCAGCCTGTCGTTGAACCGGGCACTGATGGCGGCCGGCCTGGTCGACCGCGTGCAGGTGACGCTCTTCCCGGTCATCACCGGCCGAACCGGGGTGAGCCCCGTCTTCCGCGGTGCGGCGGACTTCGACCTGGACCTGGTGGAGACCCGGACGCTCGACGGGTCGGTCCAGGAGCTGGTCTACCGCCCGAGCCTCCACTGACGGGTCCAGGGGCGGCCGGGCTGGTCGCAGGGTCTCGAGGCTGACGGAGGGGCTCAGCCCACCGGTGAACTCCTCGAGCTGCTCGAACGTGCTGAGGTCGACCGGAACTACCCGGAGGCCGCGCTCCGCGAACCGCTCCCGCCCCTCGAGGTGCGGGCGGTTCCGGACGATGTTCATCCCGGTGCGGCGGATGACCGCGGGAAGGGGGAGGGTGAGGCGTGCACTTCGCAGCTGTCCTGCGCCGCCGGTCGACGTGCCGGACGGCGGCTGTCGGCGTCGCCGTCCTCGTCCTGGCCGGCGCAGCCGCGCCCGCCTCCGCCGACCCGGCGGACGAGCGCGGCGCCGCCGAGCAGGCCGCCGAGGACGCCGCCGCGACCGTGGGCCGGTCCCTGGAGGAGCTCGGCGCCGCGCAGACCGCCGTCGACGAGGCGGAGTCGCGGGTGGCCGAGCTCCGGGAGGGGGCGACGGCCGCACAACAGGCGTTCGAGCAGGCGCGCCGGGATGCGCGGGCGGCGGAAGGAGCGGCCCTGGAGGCGCAGGCGGCCCTCGGCCAGGCACAGGAGTCGGTCGCCGCGTTCGCCCGCACCAGCTACATGTCGGGGAGCACCTCGCCGACCCTGGAGGGGCTGCTCACTGCGGCCTCTCCCGCTGATCTCGTCGAGCGGGCAGTGATGCTCTCCGTGGTCGGCGAGCACCGGTCGGACGTGCTCGACGGCAGCAGGGCCGCGAAGGAAGCGTCGGACGCCGCCCGCTCCGCCGCCCGGGAGGCAGAGACGAGGGCCGAGATGCTGCGGCAGGCCGCGGATGCGGCGCTGACGTCGGCAGAGACCGCCCGGGCCAGGGCAGTGCAGGAGGTCGCCGACCTCCGCGACCGGCAGGCGGAGGCGCAGGCCCGGCTCGACCGGGCACGGACCGCACTGGTGACGCTCCAGACCCGGGCATCTGCCGTCCGGCCCACCCCACCGCCCACGAGGTCGGGTGAGCGACCGGCCTTCCCGTCCCTCCCGGCCGTCTCCGCCGTCGCCGCCGTCCACCACGTCGCAGCACGACTGGGACGCCGTCGCCCTGTGCGAGTCCGGCGGCAACTGGAGCATCAACACCGGCAACGGCTACTACGGCGGCCTCCAGTTCAGCGCGTCGACGTGGGAGGCCTACGGCGGACTCGCCTATGCGCCGCGGGCCGACCTGGCCACGCGGGAGGAACAGATCGCCGTCGCGGAGAAGGTGCTGGCCGGCCAGGGTCCCGGTGCCTGGCCGACCTGCGGCAAGGCGCTGTAGAGGCCGCCTATCCGCGCAGGCGCACCGACAGGCAGGTCACGCAGCCCTCGAGCTTCTCGAACTCGGAGATGTCGACGGCGACCACGCGCAGGCCGCGGGACTCGAACAGCCCTGCGCGTGGCCGGGGCGCTCGACGACATGAGCACGGTGGAACCGTCGAGCAGCACGACGTGCGCCCCCTCCGGCTCCGGGACGGCGAGGAACGAGGGCCACCGCGCCGGGTCGTCGACGAGCGGCTCGTAGCCGATCACCGTGCCGTCCGGCAGCGCCGTGACGCCGGACTTGAGGTGCAGCACCCGGCTGACCGGCACGCCGATCACCTCGGCACCGAAGGGCTCGAGCAGCGCGGCCAGCTGCTGCATGCCGGCCTCGTTGGTGCGCCCGCCCAGGCCGACCCACACCGTGCCGCCGTGCTTGAGCACGTCGCCGCCGTCGAGCGTCCCGGGCGCCTCGATCCGCGCGATCCGGTAGCCGAGGCGCGCCAGCGTGGCCTCGGTGCCGGCCACCTCCGGCTTGCGCTCGTCCGCACCGGGGCGCGCGATCACCGCGAGGTCGCCGTAGACGACGACCGTGTCCTCGACGAACACCGCGTCCGGGCAGTCGTCGGCCGGCGGCACCTCGATCGTCTCCCAGCCCTCGGCCCGCAGGGCGTCGACGTAGCCGTGCCACTGGCGCAGCGCGAGGTCGCCGTCGATCGGGGTGCGGTCGATGTGGGTGACGAGTCCGTCGGCCAGCCCGGGGCCCGGGCGGCGGATCAGTGCGCGCTTGCTCACCTGCCCATCCTGGCCGGGTGGGGAATCCGGCGCGACGCACTAGGTTCGGACCGGGGCACAGCGGGGCGAGGGAGGCCATGTGGGCAGGTCAGTACTGGTGACCGGCGGCAATCGGGGGATCGGGCTGGCGATCGCCCGGTCCTTCGCCGAGCAGGGCGACTCCGTCGCGGTGACGCACCGCGGCAGCGGCGCACCCGACGACCTCTTCGGCGTCCAGTGCGACGTCACGGACGCCGACGCGGTCGACCGCGCGTTCACCGAGGTCGAGGAACACCAGGGTCCGGTCGAGGTGCTGGTCAGCAACGCGGGCATCACCCGCGACGGCCTGCTGATGCGCATGAAGGAGGAGGACTTCACCGAGGTCCTCGACGCCAACCTCACCGCCGCCTACCGGGTGGCCAAGCGGGCGACCCCCAAGATGGTCCGCGCCCGCGCCGGCCGGATGATCTTCGTCTCGTCGGTCGTCGGCCTGCTGGGCTCGGCCGGTCAGACCAACTACGCGGCGTCCAAGGCCGGCCTGGTCGGGCTCGCCCGGTCGATCGCCCGCGAGCTGGGCAGCCGCGGCATCACGGCCAACGTGGTGGCTCCCGGCTTCGTCACCACGGACATGACCGCGGCACTGCCCGAGGCGCGGCAGAAGGAGATCCTCGGCCAGGTGCCGCTCGGCCGGTACGCCGACGCGGACGAGATCGCCGGCGTCGTCCGGTTCCTGGCCGGCGACGCGGCGGGCTACATCACCGGGGCGGTCGTCCCGGTCGACGGCGGACTCGGAATGGGGCACTGATGAGCGGCATCCTCGAGGGCAAGACGGTCCTGATCACCGGCGTCCTCACCGAGGCCTCGATCGCGTACGCGACCGCGCGCCTGGCACAGGAACAGGGCGCCACCGTCGTCCTCTCCAACTTCGGCCGGGCGCTGTCGCTCTGCCAGCGGATCGCCAAGCGGCTGCCCCAGGAGGCCGCGGTCGTCGAGCTCGACGTCACCAACACCGAGCACCTCGCGACGCTGGCCGACCGGTTGCGCGAGCAGGTCGGCGACCGGCTGGACGGCGTCGTCCACTCGATCGGCTTCGCCCCTCAGGAGGCGATGGGCGACGGCTTTCCCGAGGTGCCGTGGGAGCCGGTGGCCACCGCCTTCCAGGTGTCGACCTGGTCGCTGGCCTCGCTCACCCAGGCCTGCCGCCCGCTGTTCGGCGAGACCTCCTCGGTGGTCGGACTGACCTTCGACGCCACCGTCGCCTGGCCGGTCTACGGCTGGATGGGCCCGGCCAAGGCCGCGCTCGAGGCGACCTCGCGCTACCTCGCCCGCGAGCTCGGGCCCGAGGGCGTGCGGGTCAACATCGTCGCCGCCGGTCCGCTGCGCAGCATGGCGATGAAGTCGATCCCCGGCAGCAAGCAGTTCGAGGAGGCATGGGAGTCCCGCGCGCCGCTGGGCTGGTCGGTCACCGACACCGAGCCCGCCGGCAAGGGAGTCGTCGCCCTGCTGTCGGACTGGTTCCCGTCCACCACCGGCGAGATCGTGCACGTCGACGGTGGCTTCCACGCCGTAGGCGTGTGAGGTCACCAGAGCCACGCGGTGGGGGTCTGACCGCATCCACCCGCCCCCTCGGGTAGAAGAGAACGCGTGCCCCTCCCCACCGATGTCGACATCACCCCGGCCGGCCAGCGACCCGACGAGGACCCGTCCCTCGCCGTCCGCAACAACGGCGGTCGCGAGCCGCTCGCGGAGCCGGCGCCGTCCGGACGCCGCGAGGCGGTGCTGGTGCTCGGCTTCGGCGGTCCCGAGGGCCCGGACGACGTCCTGCCGTTCCTCGAGAACGTCACCCGCGGTCGCGGTATCCCGCGCGAGCGGCTGCTGGACGTCGCCGAGCACTACCAGCACTTCGGCGGCGTCAGCCCGATCAACGAGCAGAACCGCGCGCTGACGGCGGCCGTCCGCGACGAGCTTGCCGGGGCAGGCATCGATCTGCCGGTCTACTGGGGCAACCGCAACTGGGCGCCGTACGTCGAGCACGTCTGGCAGCAGATGGCCGACGACGTCATCGAGCACGTCTACGTCTTCGCGACCTCGGGATTCGCGTCCTGGTCGGGCTGCCGGCAGTACCACGAGGACGTCGCCCGGGCCCGGTCGGTACTGACCGGCGCGGCGCCCGGGGGCGGGCCGACCGCGGAGAAGCTGCCGCACTACGGCGACCACCCCGGCTTCGTGCAGGCCAACGCCGAGGCGCTCGCCGCCGCACTCGCGTCACTACCGGACGACGTCCGGGACACCGCACGCCTGGTCGCAACGGCGCACAGCATCCCGAACTCGATGGCGGCGGTGGCCGGACCGTCCGGCGGCGCGTACCAGGAGGAGCTGCAGCGGTCCGCCCGCCTCATCGTCGACGCCGGCGCACCGGGCCGGGAGTTCGACCTGGTCTGGCAGTCGCGCAGCGGACCCCCGTCCGTGCCGTGGCTGGAGCCGGACGTGAACGACCACCTCCGGGCGCTGGCCGACGCGGGGGAGAAGGCCGTCGTGCTGTTCCCGGTCGGCTTCATCAGCGACCACGTCGAGGTGATCTGGGACCTCGACAACGAGGCGCGCGAGACCGCCGCGAAGCTCGGCATGGCCTTCGCCCGCGCCGCGACGGCGGGCACGCACCCCGCGTTCGTGGCGATGGTGCGCGAGCTGGTGGCGGAGCGCCGCGGGGGGACACCGCCCCGGCTGGGCACGAACTGCCCCGCGCACTGCTGCTACGTCGCCCCGCGGCGCCCGTCGACCTGACGACATCGCCGCATGTCGACATGTGGTCGTCTCGACAGCGCCGAGGCAGCCACATGTCGACAACGGGCGGCTATTTCTGCCAGACCGGCGCGACCTCGCGGTAGTAGCGCCGTCCGAAGGTGTGGGCGAGGACGTACACGACCGGCGGCGGCACGGTGGCGCGGAAGTAGGACCGCTCGGCGTCCCCCATCCCGTCGGTGACCCAGGCGAAGAACCGGCCGGCCACGCCCGGTGGCTGACGGCGGAGCTTCTTCTCGACCGCCTTCCACTCGGGGGATTCCAGGTGCGGGATGAGCTGGGGCTCGAGCTCGTCCTCCTCGTGGCGGAGGTGACGCTCCACCACCTCGGTGGTGCGCTCCAGACTCGCGCGGGCGGCCGCCGCGTCCGCGGCCGACCCGCTCTGCGCGAAGGCGGCCATCGCCGTGCGGCTCTCGGCGAGCGCGGCCGACATCGCCTCGTGCTCGGCCTCCATCGTGTGCAGCAGCTCCGGGTCGACGCCGACGCCGGCCAGCATCGGCCAGAGGTAGGTGTCCTCGCCCTCGTGGTGGATGGTGAGCTGCTGATGGAGGTTGGCGTACGCCCGCTCCAGCTCCTGCGCCCGCGGGCGAGAGCCGTCCGGCAGCTGGTCCAGCGCCGCCGACAGGCGGGCCAGGTCGCGGCGGACGGCACCGTGGATGACCCGGTTCATCGACATGGGGGCGCTCATACGAGCGCACGCTAGCGAGAGCGCTGCTATCGCGGAACCGCGTTGAATGCGGCGACCGTCGCCTCGCGCACCGCCTGCGCCAGCGGCCGCAGCGCGTCGTCGCGGGCCGCCGCCTGGGCGTGGTTCACCGCGCCACCCGGCGCGTCGGCCATGGCCAGGTCGAGGACGGCGGCCAGCCGCTGCGCGCGGCCGAGCACCGACAGCGCGAGCGGTTCGTGGTCGGCCGGAAGACCCGGGGCCTTCGTCGACCTGGCGAGGTCGGCCAGCAGCGCCGGCACCTCGGGGTTCCAGCGGGCCAGGTCGAGGGCGACGAGCGTCCGGGCCGCGTCGGCGACGGCGAGGTCGAGCTGACCGGACACCGCGCGCAGCGTGCCCTCGACCGGCGGGGCGGCCGGCTCGCCGCCGGCGAGGTCGAACGCCGTCCAGGCGATCGCCTCGGGGCCGAGCGCCTCGGGCACCAGCGCCAGCCGGTCGCCGACGGCCACCTGACCCGACTCGAGCGCCAGCGGGGCCAGCCCGGGCACCAGCGGCAGTCCGCGGACGTCGCCGGCCACGGGGAGCACCAGTCTGAACCGGATCTCGCCGAGCCCGCGCAGCGCGGTCAGCGCCCAGCCGAGCGGCACGGCCTCGGCGGTGCCGGGCAGCCCCGCGACGCGGTGGGCAGCGCTGCCGGTCAGCGCGTCGAGCGCCTCGTCGTAGGAACAGCGACCGGTGAGCCAGGCGGTCGCCCAGACCGCGAACCGGCCGGCGGGGAAGTCGTGCACCCGATCGAGGCTACGTCGACAGGGCGACACCGACGCGGCGGCGACCCGATGAAGGGCTTCCGAGTGGGATCATGGACGCGTGCCCGCCTGGTTGCTCTGGCTGATCGCCGCCGGCCTGTTCGGCGTCGGCGAGATGGTGAGCCTCGATCTCGTGCTGCTGATGTTCGCCGGCGGCGCGCTCGGCGGCATGACCGTCGCGCTGCTCGGCGGCGACGTCGCCTTCCAGCTGCTCGCGTTCATCGGCGTGGCCGCCGTGCTGCTCGGCCTGGTGCGCCCGATCGCCAAGAAGCACCTCACCGACAAGACGCCGCTGCAGCTCGACGGAACCGACATGCTCATCGGCCGCACCGCGACGGTCACCCGGGCCATCGATTACGACGGTGGGCGGATCAAGATCGGTGCCGACGAGTGGACGGCCCGCAGCCAGTACGACGGCGAGGCCTTCCCCATCGGTTCCCGTGTGCGGATCATGAAGGTGGACGGCGCCACCGCCGTCGTCGGCGACGCCCTCGAGTAGCCGGCACTGCGCGTCCGGGTGAGAACCGGGCGCGGCGGGTGACCTGGGCGGACCCGGCAGGGCAGGATCCCGGGCAACGGAATCCGGCGACGGCAGGAGCACACCCGCAGTGGAAGCCATCATCGCGCTGGGCATCATCGCCCTGCTCGTGATCATCGTCCTGGCCAAGAGCGTCACGATCGTGCCGCAGGCGCAGGCCAAGGTGATCGAGCGCCTGGGTCGTTACAGCCGCACCCTCTCGCCGGGCCTGAACATCCTGGTGCCGTTCGTCGACCGCGTGCGGGCGACCATCGACCTGCGCGAGCAGGTCATCTCCTTCCCGCCGCAACCGGTGATCACGTCGGACAACCTGCAGGTCGGCATCGACACGGTCCTCTACTTCCAGGTGACCGACCCGCGGCTCGCGGTCTACGGGATCGCCAACTACATCACCGGCATGGAGCAGCTGACGACGACGACGCTGCGCAACGTGGTCGGCGGGCTCAACCTCGAGGGGGCGCTGACCGGCCGCGACGGCATCAACAGCCAGCTGCGCGAGGTGCTCGACGGCACGACCGGGCCCTGGGGTCTGCGCGTGGCTCGGGTCGAGATCAAGGCCATCGATCCGCCGGCCTCCATCCGCGACTCCATGGAGAAGCAGATGCGCGCCGACCGCGACAAGCGGGCCATCATCCTGACGGCCGAGGGCGCCCGCCAGTCGGCGATCACCACCGCCGAGGGGCAGAAGGCCGCAGCCATCCTGTCGGCCGAGGGCAAGAAGCAGTCGGCCATCCTGGAGGCGGAGGCCGAGCGACAGAGCCGGATCCTGCGGGCCGAGGGTGAGCGCGCGGCGCTGTTCCTCCAGGCGCAGGGCCAGGCCAAGTCGATCGAGACGGTCTTCCGTGCGATCCACGACGGCAAGCCCGACCAGGGCCTGCTGGCCTACCAGTACCTGCAGACGCTGCCGAAGATCGCGCAGGGCGACGCCAACAAGATGTGGATCGTGCCCAGCGAGTTCAGCAAGGCGCTCGAGGGCCTGTCCCGGCTCGGCGGCGGCGACGGCGAGAGCCGCAGCTTCCTCGACGTGCCGCCACCCGCCGACGGTGCCCGCACGGAGAAGGCGATCGACACGAGCGGCTGGTTCGAGTCGCAGTTGCCACGGGCCGCGGACCAGCCGGAGGCCAAGATCGAACTCTCCAGCATCCTGGACACACCGGCTCCGACGCCTCCGACCCCGGCCACGCCCTCGCTGACCCAGGCGGCGGACGAGTCGCGCGAGGGCAGCACGGCCGCCTACCCCGGCCGGGAACTCCCGCCCGGGCAGTGACACAGGCTTGCTTCGTCGCGCGAAAGCCCTGAGGCTTTCGCGCGACGATCAGTCCTTGAGCAGGCCCTCGCGGAGCTTGGCCAGGGTCTGGCTGAGCAGCCGGGACACGTGCATCTGCGAGATGCCGATGTCGGCGGCGATCTGCGACTGCGTCATGTTGCCGAAGAACCGCAGGATCAGGATCCGGCGCTCGCGGGCGGGGATGGTGGCCAGCAGCGGCTGCAGCGACTCCCGGTACTCGACGCCCTCGAGCGCCGCGTCCTCCTCGCCGAGGGTGGCGGCGAGGGTGGGGGAGTCGTCGTCGCCGGACAGCCGCTCGTCCAGCGAGCTGCTGCGGTAGGCGTTGGCCACCGCCAGGCCCTCCAGCACCTCCGCGCGGGGGATGCCGAGGTGCTCGGCCAGCTCGGACGGCGTCGGTGCGCGACCGTTCTTCTGCGCGAGCTCGCCGACCGCGGCGTTCAGCGACAGGTGCAGCTCCTGCAGCCGGCGCGGCACCCGCACCGACCAGCCCTGGTCGCGGAAGTGCCGCTTGATCTCGCCGGTGATGGTCGGCACGGCGAAGGAGAGGAACTCCACGCCGCGCGTCGGGTCGAAGCGGTCGATCGCCGCGATCAGACCGAGCGTGCCGACCTGGAGCAGGTCGTCGAACGGCTCGCCGCGGTTGCTGAACCGCCGCGCGAAGTGCCGGACCAGCGGCAGGTGCTCCTCGACGAGGATCTCGCGCAGCCGCTCGCGGCGCGGGTCGTCCTTCTCCAGCGTGGCCAGCTCGGCGAACAGCGGCGCGGTGCGCTCGGCCCGCCGGCGGTTGTCCGACACCGGCGGGGTGTCGACCTCCTCGGCCGGCTCGATCTCGTCGGCGCTCGTGCGCGCGGCGGGGATCGGCGGGGTGTCGGGCCGCACGGGGGGCGCCTCGGCGTCGCCGGGCACACCCGAGGCCTCGTCACGCAACGGGTTCACGACCGGGTTCTCGTCAGTGGCGGGCGACCGGGTCACTGGGCGACGGAGAGGTTCTGGCCAGAACCACCGGTCAGACCCTCGGGTCGCTGCCCGGGGAGGAACTTGTCGAGAGTGATGACGGCGACCGGACCGTCGCCGTCGCCGCCGCCGGTCACGGCCGACTGCGTCGCGCGCGTCGCATCGACGGCGTCGACCAGCGTGGCCAGCACGGCCCAGCCGAAGCCGTCGCGCGGGACCTCCTTGCCCTCCACCGTGGGCACCCAGGCCTCGATGTGCAGTCCGGCGCGGCTGGTCTCGAACACGACGGTCAGGGGCGCGTCACCGGTGGACACCAGCGACAGGATCGCGCTGGCCTCGTCGACGGCCAGGCGCAGGTCCTCGACGGAGTCCAGGTCGTAGTCCATGCGCATGGCGAGGTCGCCCACCATCGCCCGGACCGCCGGGAGCTGGGTCGGCGTGATCGGAACCCGCAGCTCCAGCCGTTCTCCGCGTCGTCCGTCCTGCACGAGGGAAGCCCCCGAGTCGACCATGCGTCGTCCGCTCCTTCGTTCCGCTGCCCCCGGTATCCGTCCAGACGACGGCCAGTGAGGCGCTGTACCCGTCGTGGCGCCAGCGGCAAACGTGATGCTGGTCAACGACGTCGGCGCGCGCACGGCGTCGTCGCCTGCGGTTGCCGGGTGCCCCACCCCGTTGTTTCCTGGCCGAGGATGAGCACCACCGACGGCAGTCTGCCACCTCTGCCGACCACCCCCGGACGTGCGGACCCGTCTGCCCTGCTCGACGCCATGGAGAACGCCCCCGCGGCGATCTACTGCCTGTCGGCCTCCACCCAGCACGCGGTCTGGGCCAACGCCCAGGCCCGGTCGCTGGGCACTGCCCGAGCCGACCTCCCGGTGCTGGACGGACGCCCGGTCGCCGACCTGGTCGACGTCGCGATGCGGACCGGGCGCGCCGAGACGGTGTGGGGACGGACGTCCCCCGACGCGCCGCCCACCACCGTCGTGCTCCGGCCGATGCGCGTCGCCGGCGGGCCGGGGCTGCTGCTCGTCCTGGAGCGGAACGGCGCGGGCGCGGAGACGGCGCTGTGGCCGGAGGCGCTCGCCGGGGTCGTCGAGCAGGTGCAGCACTCGCTGCTGCCGCCGTCCCTGCCGCTGCTGCCGGACCTGCGGCTGTCCGGCAGCTACCAGCCGGCCACCTCGGCAGCCGCCGCCGGGGGCGACTGGTACGACGCCGTCCCCCTCGGCAAGGGCCGGCTGGCGCTCGTCGTCGGCGACGCCGTGGGCCACGGCGTGCCCGCCGCCGGCGCGATGAGCCGGCTGCGCGGTGCGCTGCGCTCGACCGCCCTGCGCGACCCGGCGCCGGGCTCGGTCCTGGCCGCGCTCGACGACTTCGCCACGCAGATGGACGACGTCGAGGGCGCGTCGGTCTTCTACGCCGTGCTCGACGCGGCCACGGGGGAGCTGAGCTACACCGGCGCCGGACATCCCGCGCCGCTGATCGTGCACGCCGACGGGCGCACGTCCTTCCTGCCGATGACGCCGCGGCCGCCGCTGGGCTCGATCCCGCAGTCGGGCCGGCCGGTGCGCAACGCCCGGATCGAGCAGGGCGGCACGCTGGTGCTGTTCAGCGACGGGGCGGTGCCGGCGGCCGACGGGGACCGTGGCAACGGGCTCGAGCGGCTGGCCTCCGTCGCCGGCCGGGTGGTGGGGGAGACCGACGTCCAGGACGCCGAGGTCGTCGCCGGGCTCGCCGACGCGATCGCCGAGGGCGTGCGCGGGCCGGAGGGCCGGCCCGACGACGTCGCCGTCCTCGTCGCCCACCGGCGGGCGACCACCCACCCGCCGCTGCACCTGGACCTGCAGGCACAGCCGTCGGCCCTGCCGGGCGTGCGGCGCCGGCTCGGCGCCTGGCTCACCGCCCTGGGGATGAGCGAGCAGGACCGGGTCGGCGTGATGGTCGCCGTCGGGGAGGCCTGCGCGAACGCCGCCGAGCACGCCTACCGCGGCAGCGAGCCCGGGCCCATGTCGGTGACCGCGGCCGTGGACGTCGACGGGCTGCTGACGGTGACCGTCCGCGACCAGGGCACCTGGCGCCCGCCGGACCGCGACCCCGGCGACCGCGGCCGCGGGCTGCTGATCATGCGCCAGCTCGTCGACGGCGTGACGCTCGAGGAGGGCGTGGGGACCACGGTCACGATGAGCATGCGGCTGCGCCGGACGCCCGAGCTCGACGTCGAGCATCCGGTCCACCCGTCGTCCGCCACCGTGACCGTGGACCGCGACGTCGACCCGCCGGTGGTCCGCGTCAGCGGCGCGGTGGACGAGGTCGGTGCCGAGCAGATGCGGATCCGGCTGCTCGAGGCCAGCCACGGCGGCACCGGCCGGGTGGGGCTGGACCTCGCCGACGTCGGCCTGTTCAGCAGCGCCGGGGTGCGCGTGGTCCTGGCCATCGCGCGGATCGCCCGCGACGAGGGCTGGCGGCTGGCCGTGCACGCCCCGGACGGCGGCCTGACGCGGCACATCCTGCTCATCAGCGGCCTCGGCGGCCTGGTCGACCTGCTCTGAGGTTCCGGCGCCGCCACGCCCGAGGGTGACCGGCGCGCCCGACGGGTTTGCGGAACTGCCCCGCCGCCCATCCACGCAGGGTGAGACTCCGCCGCAGCGACGCGCACGGCCCAGGGTTCCGCCGCCGTCGCGCCGGCCGGGGCTTCGCCTACTTCGACGCCGACGGCGCGCTGATCAGGGACGACGACCTGCTCGACCGCATCCGCGGGCTGGCGATCCCGCCCGCGTGGAAGGACGTCTGGATCTGCCCGTGGCCCAACGGGCACATCCAGGCCACCGGTGTCGACGCCGCCGGACGCCGGCAGTACCGCTACCACGACGCCTGGCGCGCCCGCCGCGACGCCGAGAAGCACGAGCGGGTGCTGGAGATCGCCCACCAGCTGCCCGACGTCCGCGACTCGGTGGTCGCGGCGCTGCACACCGACGGGCTGAACCGCGAGCGCGTGCTGGCCTGCGCCATCCGGCTGCTCGACCTCGGCACGTTCCGCGTCGGCAGCGAGCAGTACGCGGAGGAGAACGGCACCTTCGGGCTGGCCACCCTGCGCCGCGAGCACGTCCGGGTCCGCGGCGAGCAGACGTTCTTCTCCTACACCGCGAAGGGCGGCATCGAGCGCGAGGTCGAGATCGTCGACAAGCCGACGGCCGACGTCGTCCGGGCCCTGCTCAAGCGGCCCGACGACGCCGGTGAGGACCTGCTGGCCTACCGGCTCGACGACGGCACCTGGCGGGACGTCACGAGCGACGAGATCAACGCCTTCCTCAAGGAGATCAGCGGAGCCGAGATCACCGCAAAAGACTTCCGCACCTGGAACGCGACGGTGCTGATGGCCGCCGCGCTGGCCGAGGCGCCACCGCCGAAGAGCCGCACCGGCCGCAAGAAGGTCGTCACGCAGGCCTACAAGCAGGTGGCCGAGCACCTCGGCAACACGCCCGCCGTGTGCAAGGCCAGCTACGTGGACCCGCGCGTCGTCGACCGGTACGAGGACGGCGAGACGGTCGCCGACGCCCTGGACGACGTGGCGCGCGCGGACGACGACCGGACGGCGCAGCGGGTGCTGGAAGCGGCGGTCTGCCGGCTGCTCTCGGCCTGAGAACGACGAAGGCCCCGCCGAAGTGGCGGGGCCTTCGTCGTCGGGCCGGCGTTGCGCCGGCGCCGTTCAGCGAGCGGTGCTGTCGGCGATCGTGAACAGGTCGATGAGGCCGGTGACCTCGAGCGGGCGGGTGACGGCACGGGTGGTGGCGATCAGCCGGAGGTCGACGTCCTTCGCGCGTGCCGACTTCTGCGTCTCGACGAGCACGGCCAGGCCGGCCGACCCGAGGAACTGCACGCCCGACAGGTCGATGACCAGCTCGGACGGCGACTGCTCCAGCTGGGTGTCGAGCGAGGAGCGGAGCACCGGCGCGGTGAAGGTGTCCACCTCGCCCACGACCGTCACCGTGACCTCGCCGTTCTCGCCCGTGGAGGTCGAGAGGGTGATCACGTCGTCGAAGGGTGCCTCGGTGCCCTCGTTCGACACGTCGGGCTGCCCCTCGGCGGGCAGGTCGGAAGTGGTCACGGACCAGATCTCCTCTCGGCGGCGGACCCGGATGGCGCCGCCCGGCCAATCTACCGCCGCGCACGCCGGGGACGTGGTGGCCCCTGGACACGCGCCGGTGTCGGTCGTGTCGTACCGACGGATCGACGCCGGCAACGGGCGGCTGCTTGCTGAACCGCCACCTCAACGTAGACAACCGATCCAGGGCCCGCCAACCCACCCGTCGGGGGACGAACCTGTTCCGCGAGTCCCCCGACCGGGTGGTCGTGCGGGAACTCTCAGGCGTCGGTGACGTGCACCGCGCCCAGTTCCGGCCCCTCGCCGCCGACGACCGGGTCGGCGGTGGCCTCGATGTCGTCGGCGGTGCGGCCGGTCCCCGAGTCGGTGCGGGGTGTCGTGTCGAGGTCCTGCTCGAGCTGGGCGCCGGCGCGGGACGGGTCCTCGGCCGGGCGGACGTCGGGCGTGTCGTCCGGGATCTCGCGCGCGAGGCGGCTGTCGAGCGACTCGCCCTCGGCCTGCTCGAACGCCGTCGTGCCGTGGTCGACGCTGGCCGTGGGGCTCTCGCCGGGCATGGCCATGAACTCGGGGTCCTCGGCCCGCTGCATGGTGGGCGAGTCGTCCTGCGCCACCTCGGGGATGCCGTCGTCCTCGGGGAAGATGTCGCGGGCCGTCTGGCCCTCGGTCTGCGTGGTGCCGTCGGTCGTGCCGGGGTCGGTCATGCCAGCCTCCGTCGCTGTTCGTCGTCCGCTGCCTGCGGCGGTCTCCCGGTCGCCCTACCCGGTGCCTGCGGTGCCATGCGTGACGCACTTCTCGGGAGGCGCCGGTGCCGCGAGGCGTGGCGCACGGGCCGGGCGGGTAGCGGCGGCGCATGGCTCTGGCGGACGGCGTGCAGCGGATGGGACAGCCGCTGCGGCGGTGGGCGCGGGTCCAGGAGCGCGAGTACACGAACGGGCAGCCGCGTCCGCTCGCCGGCGACCTGGGCGCGATGGGGCTGTACCTCGGCGTGGTGTCGGCGGCGGCGGCCGCCGTGCGCGCCTCGGGCAGGCAGCTGCCCGATCGGATCCCGCCCGGCGACGCGGCCCTGCTGACCGTCGCCACCTTCCGGCTGGCCCGGCGGATCGCGAAGGACCCGGTCACCAGCCCGATCCGCGCTCCGTTCACCCGCTTCGAGGGTGCGTCCGGCCACGCCGAGGTCGCCGAGGAGGTGCGTGAGCACGGCGGCGTCAAGCACGCGGTGGGGGAGCTGCTGACGTGCCCGTTCTGCCTCGCGCAGTGGGTCGGCACCGGCCTCGTGTTCGGGTACGTCTCCGCGCCGCGGGCCACCCGGCTGGCCGCGCTCACCATGACGATGGTCGCGGGCTCCGACGTCCTGCAGTTCGTCTACGACGCCATCCAGAACGGCGCGTTCACGCCGGGCGATGACGACGCGGCCGACGACACCCCGGTGCCGGACCCGCCGGGCCGGCCGGGTGCCGGCGGCTGACCAGGAGCCCCGCGCTCACCCGGGAGGGGCGCCGGGGCGCCGTCCGATCTGCCGGAGCGGCCCGGACCCGCCTATCCTGACGATCTTGACGCGGGGGCGGGCGGGACGGGAGCAGAGAGCATGCGGTCGATCTGGAAGGGCGCTGTCTCCTTCGGGTTGGTCAGCATCAACGTGAAGCTGTACTCGGCCACCGAGGACAAGGACATCCGCTTCAACCAGGTGCACGCCGCCGACGGCGGGCGGATCAAGTACAAGCGGGTCTGCTCGATCGACGGCGAGGAGGTCGAGTACGCCGACATCGCCAAGGGCTACGAGCTGCCCGACGGCGACGTGATCATCCTGACCGACGAGGACTTCGACGAGCTGCCGCTCAACTCACGCCGCGAGATCGAGGTGCTCGAGTTCGTCGACCAGGACGAGATCGACCCGATCCACTTCGAGAAGACCTACTACCTGGAGCCCGACGGGCCGGCGGCCCGGCCGTACGTGTTGCTGCGGGACGCGCTGGAGAACGCCGGCCAGGTCGCCATCACGAAGATCGCCCTGCGCAACCGGGAGTCGCTCGCCGCCCTGCGGGTCCGCGACGGCGTGCTGGTGATGCACACGATGCGCTGGCCGGACGAGATCCGGACGCCGGACTTCGGCTTCCTCGACGAGGACATCTCGGTGCGGCCGCAGGAGCTGCAGATGGCCGAGGCGCTGATCTCGTCGATGAGCGGAAGCTTCGACCCGTCCGAGTTCACCGACGGCTACCGGGCCGCGCTCACCGCGCTGCTGGAGGCGAAGCAGACCGGCGGCGAGGTCGTGCAGCCGGAGGAGCCCGAGGACACCGGCGGTGCGGTCGTCGACCTGATGAGCGCGCTGCGGCGCAGCGTCGAGCGGGCCCGCGGCGGAGCGGACGACGAGGACACGGCGCCGGCGAAGAAGGCCACTGCGAAGGCGCCGGCGAAGAAGGCCGCCGCCCGCGGTGGCGACGGCGAGAGCAAGACACCGGCCAAGCGGACGGCGGCGGCCAAGAAGGCCCCGGCCAAGAAGGCGGCGGCGAAGACGACGACGGCGAAGTCCGACGACGCCAAGCCGGCCAAGCGCGCCCGCCGCAGCGCCTGACGTGCCGCGGGCGGGACCCGGCGGGCGCACGGGTGGACGATCGACCGACCCGCTGGCCGAGTACCGGGCCAAGCGCGATCCCCGGCGCACCGCCGAGCCGGTCCCCGCGGCCGACGCCCCGCTGCCCACGGGTGCCGACGACACCTTCGTCGTCCAGGAGCACCACACGCCGCGTGGCCGCACCGGGGAGCGGGTGCACTGGGACCTGCGGCTGGAGCGCGACGGCGTCCTGAAGAGCTGGGCGGTGCCGAAGGGACCACCCACCCGTCGCGGGCCCATCCGGCTCGCCGTCCCCACCGAGGACCACCCGCTCGAGTACGCCTCGTTCTCCGGCACCATCGCCGCCGGCGAGTACGGCGGCGGCTCGGTCACCATCTGGGACGCCGGCCGGTACGAGACCGAGAAGTGGGACGAGCGGCACATCATCGTGTCCTTCGACGGCCGGCGGCTGGCCGGGCGCTACGTGCTGTTCCCGCTGGCGGACGGCACCTGGAACCTGCGCAAGCTCGACGACGCCCAGCCCGCGCACCCGCTGGAGGACGTCCCGGCGCCGGCGCCGATGCTCGCCTCGCCGGGGGAGATGCCGCCCGCGGCGGAGGACGCGGCGTGGGGCTACGAGTTCAAGTGGGACGGCGTCCGCGCGCTGGCCCGGGTCACCGACGGCCGGGTGGAGCTGTTCTCCCGCAAGTCCACCGACATCACCGTGCGGTACCCGGAGGTGACCCGGGCGCCGGCGGCGCTGGCCGGGCACTCCGCCCTGGTGGACGGCGAGATCGTGGCGCTGGACGACCAGGGGCGGCCGGACTTCGGCGCACTGCAGAACCGCATGCACCGCACCGGTCCCGAGGTGCCGCGCCTGGCCGCGGCGGCCCCGGTCACGCTATCTCGTCTTCGACCTGCTCGGCTGGGACGGCGAGGACCTGACCGGGCGGCCCTACGCCGCGCGGCGGGAGCGGCTGGACGAGCTCGGGCTGTCCGGGCACCGCTGGGCGGTGACCCCGTGGTTCCGGGGCGGGGGCGCCGACGTGCTCGCGGCCAGCCGGGACAACCACCTGGAGGGCGTCGTCGCCAAGCGGCTGGACTCGCCCTACCGGCCCGGCGTCCGCAGCGCGGAGTGGCGCAAGGTGAAGCACTTCCGCACCCAGTCGGTGGTGATCGGCGGCTGGCGGCCGGGCCAGGGCCGCCGGGCGGACACCCTCGGCTCCCTGCTGTTCGGGGTCAACGACGACGAGGGCCGGCTGGTCTTCGCCGGCCACGTGGGCACCGGGTTCACCGACGCGATGCTGCGGGAACTGCGGGAGGCGATGACGCCGCGGGCCGACTCGCCGTTCGCCGACCGGCTGCCGCGCGAGGTCACCCGCGACGCGCAGTGGGTCGAGCCGACGCTGGTGGGCGAGGTCGCCTACGCGCACTGGACGGCGGAGGGCCGGCTGCGGCACCCCTCGTGGCGCGGGCTGCGCGACGACCTCGACCCGGACGACGTGGTGGAGGAATGGTGAGCGATCCGGCGCGGCAGCGCGTGTCGATCGACGGCCGCACGCTGCAGGTGTCGAACCTGGAGAAGGTGCTCTTCCCCGAGGTCGGGTTCACCAAGGCCCAGGTGATCCAGTACTACGTGCACGTCGCGCCGGCGCTGCTGCCGCACCTCGCCGGCCGGCCGGTCACCTTCACCCGCTGGCCGGACGGCGTCGAGGGGCAGCAGTTCTTCGAGAAGAACACCTCCCGCCACGCGCCGGAGTGGGTGCGCCGGGTGACCATCCCGAGCCCGGGCAGCTCCAGGGGCCGGGAGACGCTCGAGATGGTCATCCTGGAGAACGTCCCCGACCTGGCCTGGTCGGCGAACCTCGCCGCGCTGGAACTGCACGTCCCGCAGTGGCGGGTCGACGACGACGGCGTCCCGCTGCCGCCCGACCTGCTGGTGCTCGACCTCGACCCGGGGCCGGGCGCGGGCATCGTCGAGTGCTGCGCGGTGGCCGACCGGCTGCGGGCGCGGCTGGTCGACGACGGGCTCGAGCCGCTCGTGAAGACGTCGGGCTCGAAGGGCATGCAGGTGTACGCCCCGATCACCTGCGACGACGCGATGCACCCCAGCCGGTACGCCAAGGAGCTCGCCCACGCCCTGTCCGCCGAGACGCCGGACGACGTCGTGTGGCGCATGGAGAAAGCGCTGCGCCCGGGCAAGGTGCTGGTCGACTGGAGCCAGAACAACCCGGCCAAGACGACGGTGGCGCCGTACTCGCTGCGTGCCCGCCCGGGGGCGACGGTCTCCACGCCTCTGGGCTGGGACGAGGTGGAGGCGGTGCTCGAGGGCGCCGACCCCGAGGACCTGCGCTTCGACACCTCCGACGTCCTGGCGCGGGTGGACGAACACGGCGACCTGTTCGGCTACGACGAGGACCACCGGGCGCCC
Organism: uncultured Actinomycetota bacterium; assembly: GCA_963777095.1. Lineage (GTDB taxonomy): Bacteria > Actinomycetota > Actinomycetes > Mycobacteriales > Geodermatophilaceae > CAVZOY01. Next base: position 855,939 of record CAVZOY010000001.1, on the reverse strand, counting down.
CTGCCCGAGGTGTAGGTCGGGAGTGGGATCCTTCCGCCCGTGTCCGCTCCCGCGCTCTCGCACGCCGGCCCGCGCGACGACCGGTTCGCCGACGTCGGCCGGCTCGTCGTCCGCTGCCCCGACCGCCCCGGCATCGTGGCGGCCGTCAGCGGCTTCTTCGCGGGCATCGGGGCGAACATCATCGACTCGCAGCAGCACAGCTCCGACCCGAGCGGCGGCACCTTCACGCTGCGGCTGGAGTTCCTGCTCGCCGGGCTGGCCGAGCGTCGTGACGAGCTCGAGGGGCAGCTGACCGCGCTGGCGACCGAGTGGTCGATGCGCTGGCGACTGACCGAGGCCTCGCACCGCCCGCGGCTGGCCGTCTTCGTGAGCCGCACCGACCACGTGCTGCAGGAGCTGATCTACCGGGTGCGGGCGGGGGACCTGCGCGCCGAGATCGCCGCCGTCGTCTCCAACCACCCCGACCTCGAGTCGGTGGCGACCGCGGCCGGCATCCCGTACCACCACGTCCCGGTGACGCCGGAGACCAAGGGGCGGGCCGAGGCCCGGATGCTCGAGCTCGTCGGCGACGTCGACCTCGTCGTCCTCGCCCGGTACATGCAGATCGTGTCCGAGGACTTCTGCGCGCGGTTCCCGGAGCGGCTGATCAACATCCACCACAGCTTCCTGCCGGCGTTCGTCGGTGCGAACCCGTACCAGGCGGCGCACGACCGCGGGGTGAAGCTGATCGGGGCGACGGCGCACTACGTCACGCCGGACCTCGACGCCGGGCCGATCATCGAGCAGGAGGTCGCCCGGGTCGACCACCGCGCCACGGTCGAGGACATGCGCCGCGCCGGCCGCTACGTCGAGCGCCAGGTCCTGGCCCAGGCGGTGACCTGGCACGTCGAGGACCGGGTCATCGTCGACGGCGACCGCACGATCGTCTTCGCCTGAGCCCGATGTTGATCAGGTGACCTGGTCAACAGGCGTCCTGGCTCACTGCCGACGGTGAGCCAGGAACCCTAACGATCAGGTGACCTGATCATCAGTCCCGGCGGCGGTCCCGGTCGGCGAGGAAGCGCTCGAACTCCGAGGCGATCTCCTCACCGCTGGGCATGGCGCCGCTCGCGCCGAGCAGGCCGTTCTCCTCGCGCGCGGCGGTGAAGCTGTCGAACTGCTGCTCGAGCGCGGCCACCACGGCGGTGTTCTCCGGTGACCGCGCGATCTGCCCGTCGATCTCCGACAGGTTGGCCTCCGCGGCCTGCTGCAGCGCGTCGGTCGGCAGGTGCAGCCCGGTGAGCGAGGCCAGGTGCTCGACCAGCGTCTGGGCCGCCGAGGGATACGCGGCCTGGGCGACGTAGTGCGGCACGTGCGCGGCCACGCCCAGGGCGTCGACGCCGGCCTCGCCGAGGCGCAGCTCGAGCAGCGCCGCGGCGCTCGCCGGGATCTGCATCTCGCCCCAGTAGACGGGATAGGACTCGATCAGCTGCCTGCGGACGGCGTGCGCAGTCACGGTGACGGGCCGGGTGTGCGGCACGGGCATGGGGATCGCCTGCAGCGCCACCACCGTGGTCACGCCCAGCCGGTCGATCACGCCGGAGACGGCGGCGACGAACGCCTCCCACCGGAAATCCGGCTCGGGTCCCTGCAGCAGCAGGAACGGCCGGCCGGCGTCGTCCTCGAGCGCGTGCAGCCGGATCTCCGGCGCGGCGTAGGACGAGTAGCGGTCGCCGTCGAACGACATCCGCGGCCGGTGCGCGCGGTAGTCGACGAGGACGTCTGCGTCGAAGCGGGCGATCACCTCGGACTCGAGCGCGGACAGGAGGTGTCCCGCGGCCAGGGCGGCTGCGTGGCCGGCGTCGAAGTCCCCGGCCAGGGCGTGCACGAGAACCAGGCCTCGGCGCTGTTCGGAGGCCGTGACCGCGGCCTCGCGGGCGAGGAACGGCTCGGCCTCGGGGAGCAGCTCGACGAGCTCCTCCGGGGACTGCGGCACGGGGCGGACCTCCTGGCGGTCGGGCGGACGTGCAGTGCAGCCGCCGGGGACGGTGCGGCATTCCCGGCCCCGCCCCGCGGAGGTCAGCGAGGCTAGTCGCCGTCCGCCGCGACCGCGGCCTCCCGCTCACCGGGCGGCGCCACCTTCTCGCGCGTGAGCTCGGCGCCGGTCCGGTCCCCCTCGATCCGCGCCTCTGTGCCGTCGGGCGCGACCTCGGGCGAGCGCTCGTCGAGCTCGTCACGGACGTAGCGGTAGATCACCGCGATGATCGCGGCGATCGGGACGCTCAGGAAGGCGCCGATGATGCCGGCCAGGCTGCTGCCGGCCGTGACGGCGAGGATGACGACGGCGGCGTGGATGTTGAAACCGCGGCCCTGGATGATCGGCTGGAGGACGTTGCCCTCGATCTGCTGGACGCCGATGACGATCGCCAGCACGATCAGCGCCGTGCCGACGCCGTTGCTCACCAGGGCGACCAGGACGGCGAACGCGCCGGCCACGAAAGCACCGATGATCGGTACGAAGCCGCCGAAGAAGGTCAGCACCGCCAGCGGGATGACCAGGGGTACCCCCAGGATCCACAGCCCGATGCCGATGAAGAAGGCGTCGATGAACCCGACCAGGGCCTGCTGCCGGATGAACTCCGAGAGGGTCGCCCACACCTTGTAGTTGAGCGCCGCGACGTGCCGCGCGGCCCGGTGACCGGTCTGCGCCGACAGCCACGGCACCCAGCGCGGCCCGTCCTTGAGGAAGAAGAAGACCAGGACCAGGGCGAGGATCAGGTTGAGCAGGCTGCTGCCGACCGCGGAGACCCCGGTCAGGGCGTAGCCGGCGATGTCCTGGGCGTTGCCCTGGATCGAGTTGATCGCCGAGTCGACGGCGTTGCCGATCTGGTCCTCGCCGAGGTTGAACGGCGGGCCCTGCAGCCACTCCTGAACATCCTGCAGCGCCGCCGTGGCGGCGTCCGCAAGCTGGGTGACCTGGTCGGCGACCGACGGCGCGATGGCGGCGATGAGGCCCACGAAGGCTGCGAGGAAGCCCAGCAGGACGACGGACGCGGCCAGCGCCGGGGGCCATCGGTGCCGGCGGAGGAACCGTGTCGCCGGCCAGAGCACCGTGGCGATGAGCAGGCCGAGCACGATCGGCAGCAGGATCGACCAGAGCTTGCCGAGGACCCAGAAGAGCAGGTAGACCGCGGCGGCGATCAGCAGCAACTGCCCGGAGGCGATGGCGAGGCTGCGCGACGCCCGCTCCAGTTTGGGGCCGCGGCCCTCCGTGGGTGCCGGGGCCTGGGTCACCTCGGCGCCGGGCTCGACGGCGCGACCCGAGCCCGGCACGGCGGCGGGCTCGTCCGCCTGGGGGGCGGAACGGCCGGGAAGTCGGAGCCTCATGCCGAGAGGATGCCCGACCGAACCGGCCGGAAAACGATCTTCACGCTCCAGGTCACCCGTGTCGGTGGGGGGACGTAGCGTCCGGGCCATGCCGAGGACTGCCGCCTCCGAGTCGATCGCCGACAAGGACTGAGCCTTGCATTATGCTAGGAAAGGTGTCAGGCTTGCGCGGTGCCGTACGTGTTGACCGTCGACCAGCAGGGCAGCCGACGCTCCTCGGACCGGGTGGCCGCGCTGCTGCCCCGGCTGAACCGGGAGGTGCGCACGGTGCTGCCGTTCGAGCGCACCGCCGGTGACGAGTTCCAGGGCGTGCTCGCCGACCCGGCGACGGTGGTCGACGTCGTCCTGGGGCTGGTTCGCGAGGGCGGCTGGAGCATCGGGATCGGCGCCGGATCGGTCCAGACACCCCTGCCGTCGAGCACCCGTGCGGCGACCGGCCAGGCGTTCCTGGCGGCGCGCCGCGCCGTGGACGCCGCGAAGCAGCGGCCGCTGCGGGTGGCCGTGCGCGGCGCCGTCCCCGCCGACGCCGGCGACGCGCAGGCCGTGCTCGGCGCGCTGGCCCTGCTGGTCGACCGCCGCAGCGAGCAGGCGTGGGAGGCGATCGCCGCGGTGAGCAGGGGGCGCACCCAGGCGCGGGCCGCTGCCGACCTCGGCATCTCCCGGCAGGCGGTCGGGCAACGGCTCGCGGCCGGTCAGTGGGATCTCGAGCGTGACCTGCGGCCCACCGCCGCGCGGCTGCTGTCCCGCGCGGCGGGGGAGGAGCCGGCATGACCGTGGCCGCGCTGATCCTGCTGGCCGTGGTCGCCGCCGTCGGGCTCCTGTTCACCGGCCTGGGCGAGCGGCGACGTCCGATCTGGGGCGCAGCCCTGCTGGCCCTGCTGCTCGGCGCCGCGGCGGTCGTGGCCTGGGCCGCGAGGCCGGCCTCCGACGGCGTCGCCGAGGGCGCCGTGCTGGCCGCGGTGCTCGCGGCGGTCACCGCCGGCAGTCCGGTGGCGACGGCGGTGCTGCGGGCGGCGGACCCGACGGACGCCGGGGTGAAGGGCGGTCCGGGCGATCCGGACGTGCTCCGGGGCGGTGCCTGGATCGGCGTGCTCGAGCGCGCGGCCATCGCCGGGACACTGCTGGCCGACTGGCCGGAGGGGCTCGCCGTCGTCCTCGCCGTGAAGGGGCTCGGCCGCTACAACGAGCTGCGGGAGACGCCGGCGGCGGCCGAGCGGTTCATCCTCGGCACGCTGGCCAGCTCGCTCTGGGCGACCGCGTGCGTCGGCATCGCGGTGCTGATCCGCGCCTGAGGTCCGACGAGGCCACGGCGGCTGAGGCGGTGCCGGAACCGCACCGCCCGTAGGCTTCCGCCGTGTCCGACACCCCCGCGGCCGGCGGCCTGCGCAACGCCGAGCTGCTCGGCATCTACTGCAACGACCACCTCGCCTCGGCCACCGGCGGCATCGAGCTGGTCAGCCGGATGCTCAGCACGCACAGGGGCGACCGGTACGAGGAGCCGCTCGAGCAGCTGCTGTCCGAGCTGCGCGAGGAGAAGACGGCCTACCTGGCGATCATGTCCGCGCTCGGCATCCCGGTGCGGCAGTACAAGCAGCTGGGCGTCTGGCTGGCGGAGAAGATCACCCGGGGCAAGCTCAACGGCCGGCTGCTGTCACGCTCCCCGCTGTCGGACCTCATCGAGTTCGAGTTCCTCGCCTCGGGCGTCCGGGCCAAGCGCAGCGGCTTCGAGACCCTGCGGATCGCGGCCGAGGTGGAGCCGCGGCTGCCGAAGGACGAACTGGACCGGCTGATCGACCAGGCGCACCGGCAGTACGAGTGGCTGACGCGCACCCGCCGCGAGGTCGCAGCCGACGTCTTCGGGGGCGCCGCGGAGGCGGCCGATCGGACGCCGGACGCCTGACCCGACGGGTGCCGTCCGGCTCCTACCGGTAGAACCAGGAGCATGTGCCACGACCCCGACAGCCGACCCCCGGCCCCGCCCCGCATCGGGAACGTCGTCGAGCGCGGCACCCTGACGCTCGCCGCCGCCGACGGCACGGAGTTCTCGGCCGCCGTCGCGTTCCCCGCCGAGCCGGCCCGGGTGGGTGTGGTGATCCTCCCGGACGTCCGGGGCCTGCACCCGTACTACGTGGCGCTGGCCGAGCGCTTCGCGCAGGCCGGACTGGCCGCGGTCGCCATCGACTACTTCGGCCGGACGGCCGGGCTCTGCGACAGCACCGGCACCCGAGCCGACGACTTCGAGTTCCGGGCGCACGTCGACGCGACCACCGACGCGGGCATCGACGCCGACCTGACCGCTGCGCTGACTTACCTGCGCGGACGCACCCGGCCCGACCTGCCCGTGATCACGGTCGGCTTCTGCTTCGGCGGCAGCCAGTCGTGGCGGCAGTCCGGCGGCTCCCTGCCGGTGCAGGCCACGGCAGGCTTCTACGGCCGGCCCGCCCGGGTGGGCGACGCGGCCGGACGCGCCTCTCTGCCCACGCTCATGCTGATCGCGGGCGCCGACCGGGCCACGCCCGTCGAGGAGTCCCTCGCGCTCGCCGAGACCATGCGGACCGCGGGGGCCGAGGTCGAGGCGGCCGTCTACGACGGTGCGCCGCACTCGTTCTTCGACCGCGCCTTCGGCGACTGGCAGGAGGCGTGCGCCGATGCCTGGCGCCGGATCCTGGCCCTCGCCGACCGGGTCGCCGCCCGCGTCTGACGGCCGTCGCCGACCCTCCGCCCCGAGTTGCGTGGCCCCGGAGAGGGGGCTAGACCGGAGGGACGGCTGACCGACCGGGGGAGGGGCCCGCCGGCGCGCCACCCCGGGGGAGCTGAGACATGGACGAACTCGCGATCACCCAGGCGGTCGTGGCCGCCGCCGCCGACAAGGCCGGCGACGCACGCGTGCGCACCGTCCGCCTTCGCATCGGCAGGGACGCCGGCGTCGTGCCCGATGCGGTGCGCTTCTGCTTCGACTCGGTCGCGGCGGGCACGCCCGTCGCAGGCGCCCGGCTGGTGATCGACGAGAGTCGCGGGGTCGCGGAGTGCGAGACCTGCGGCGCCGACTTCGACGTCGACGACCTGCTGTTCGGCTGTGACTGCGGCAGTCTCGACGTCCACGTCGCCGGGGCCGACGAACTGGTGGTCACCGGGGTCGAGGTCGCGTAGGCCTGCCCGCCTGACCGATCTCTGCGCAGAACGCCCGGATTCCTGGCGCGCTCCTGCCACCGATGACGGCGCTCCATCCCCCACCCGGCTGACCCGACCCGCCGCTGCGCGAAGGTCCCGTGCGGTCGACGCCCGGGCGGCGCAGAGTAGGAACGCGACGGGGGAGGAACGGAGCGCGATGGGCAACGAGCAGACGCCGCGGCGGCCGGACCGGCCGCGCACCGGCTCGACCGTTGCCGACCCGGCCGTCGCACCGCCGGCGGAACAGGTTTCCCTCGCACCGGCGCCGGGCGGTCTGCCGCGCTGGCTGATCGTGCTGCTGGGTCTCGCAGCGGCCACGGTCGCGATCGCGGGTCTGCGCTCGATCGCGTGGCTCGTCGGCCCGGTGTTCCTGGCTCTGGTCGTCGTCATCGCTCTGTCGCCGGTGCAGACGCGGCTGCGGCGGGCAGGCGTCCCGCGATGGCTGGCGACGTGCGTGCTGCTCGTGCTCGTCTGGACGGTGCTGCTGCTCTTCGTCGGCCTGCTGATCGTCTCGGCCGCCGAGCTCGCCGCGCTGCTGCCCAACTACTCCGAGAACGCCCAACGGCTGATCAACGACCTGGTCGCCGACCTCAACGACGCCCGCGTCGTCCAGGGCACCGTGTCCGATCTCGTGCAGCAGATCGACTACGGCTCGGTGGTCGGCGTGGCCAGCGGCGTCCTGTCGAGCCTGACCGACACGGCGAGCACCCTGGTCCTGCTGCTGACCGCCATGGTCTTCGTGACCATCGAGTCGAGCGGCTTCGCGCGGCGCATGGCGCTGGTCGGCTCGGAGCGGCCGCACCTGCCGGTGGCGCTGACCCTGTTCGCCCAGGGCACCCGCAGCTACCTGCTCGTCAGCACGGTGTTCGGGGCGATCGTCGCGGTCGGCGACTGGATCGCCCTGACCATCATCGGCGTGCCGGCGGCCGCGCTGTGGGGGCTGCTGGCCTTCATCACCAACTACGTGCCGACGATCGGGTTCGTCCTCGGCGTCATCCCGCCCGCGCTGCTGGGGCTGCTGGCCGGTGGCTGGGGCGAGCTGCTGGTGATCGTGATCGTCTACTCGCTGCTCAACTTCGTCGTCCAGACGCTGATCCAGCCGCGGTTCGTCGGCGACTCGGTGGGCCTGTCGATGACGGTCACCTTCGTGGCGCTGCTGTTCTGGGGCTGGGTGCTGGGCGCGCTCGGCGCGCTGCTGGCCATCCCGCTGACCCTGCTGGTCAAGGCGCTGCTGGTCGACGTCGACCCGCGCGGCCACTGGCTCGACGCCCTGCTGCGCGAGGAACCTCGCGCGCCGCGGACGAGCCGCGCGCGACGGCGCATGCACGCGCGCCGGTCGGCCCTGGCCAATGTGCGGCACCTGCACCTGCGGCGGTCGGCGCACACCCCCACCCAGGGGACGGTGCCGCCGATCGAACCGGTCGAGGAGGTGCTCCCGCAGGCACCCGAGGAGGTACCGGCCGCGAAGACCGCGGGGGAGCGCTGACGGGCTGAGCACGCCGGTCGCGCACGGGCCGGGGCGGTGCGGTAGACCTGGCAGGCCCGTGTTCCCGTCCCCGGAGGTCCCACCGTGCTGGCCAGCATCGGATACGCCGTCGCCTACACCGGGGTCGGGCTCGCACTCCTGGCCCTGGGCTACTTCGCCCTCGACCTGCTCACCCCCGGACACCTCGGCCGGCACATCTACGAGCACCGGTCGGCGAACGCGGCCACCGTCCTGGCGGCCGGCTTCCTCGGGCAGGGAGCGATCATCTTCGCCACCATCTGGACCAACGCCACCAGCGCGTTCGGCCTGGCCCTGCTCTACACCGTCGTCTTCGGCATCCTCGGCATCGTCCTGCAGTCGATCGCGTTCGTGCTGCTGGACCTGATCACGCCCGGAAAGCTCGGCGAGCACCTGATGGAGCCACGGTTCAACCCCGCCGCCGTGGTCAGCGCCGCAGCCGAGCTCGCCGTGGCGGCGATCATCGTGGCCTCGATCTGGCCCTGAGCCGCCGGCCGGGTTACCGGCCAGTAGCGTGGCCGGTGCACCGCACTCGACGCTGAGGGGAACCACCCATGACGCAGGGCACCGCCCGCGTGGCCATCGTGACCGGCGCGGCCCGGGGGATCGGCGCGGCCACCGCGCGCCGGCTGGCCGAGGACGACTTCGCCGTCGCCGTGCTGGACCTCGACGAGGGCGCGGCGAAGGGCACGGCCGAGGAGATCGAGGCTGCGGGCGGCCGGGCGCTGGCGATCGCCGCCGACGTGAGCGACCCGATGGCCGTCGAGTCCGCCGTCTCACGGGTGGTCGCCGAGCTCGGCCCGCCGGTCGTGCTGGTCAACAACGCCGGCGTCACGCGGGACAACCTGCTGTTCAAGATGACCGAGGCCGACTGGGACACGGTCTTGAACGTGCACCTGCGGGGCGCCTTCCTGATGAGCCGGGCGACCCAGAAGTTCATGACCGAAGCCGGGTGGGGTCGGATCGTCAACCTGTCCAGCACCTCGGCGCTCGGCAACCGCGGCCAGGCCAACTACGCAGCCGCCAAGGCCGGTCTGCAGGGCTTCACGAAGACGCTGGCCATCGAGCTCGGCAAGTTCGGGGTGACGGTCAACGCGATCGCGCCCGGCTTCATCCAGACGGAGATGACGAAGGCGACCGCCGAGCGACTGGGCGTCTCGTTCGAGGACTTCATCGCCTACAACGCCAAGGAGATCCCGGTCGGTCGAGTGGGCCAGCCCGAGGACATCGCCCACCTGGTGTCGTTCTTCGTCAGCGAGGGCGCCGGCTTCGTGTCGGGCCAGGTCGTGTACGCGGCCGGCGGTCCCAGGGCCTGACGAAGGACCTCATCCCGGACGGCGGGAGTCCCAGAGCGCCGTCGGGCGTTGCACCCGACGTGCACCTGACTCCGCTGACCCTCGCCCTCCTCGGCGACTCGATCGCCTATGGGACCGGTGCGCGCTCGGCCGCCGACGCCCTCGGACCGCGGCTGACCGCCGCGCTCACCGCCGAGGGGTTCGACGTCTCGCTGCACGTCCTCGCCGTTCCCGGTGCGGTGTCCCGCGACCTGCCGAAGCAGGTCGAGCGCGCTCGCCGACTGCGGCCGGACCTGGCCGTCGTGGTGATCGGTGCCAACGACCTGGCACGGTTCGTGCCGGTCGACCGGGCAGTCGGCTCGCTGGCGAGCGCACTCCGGGAGCTGCGCGCGCTCGGGACGGACGTCGTCCTCGTGCCCGCGCCGGACATGTCGACGGTCCCGTTCGTGCCGCCCGCCTTCCGGCCGGCCGTGCAGGCGGCCTGCCGCGTGCTGCGGCACGAGCAGACGGCCGTGGCCGAGGCCGCCGGCTGCACGGTCGCGTCCGTCGCCTCCGTGATCGCCGGCGAGTTCGGCAGCGACCCCGCGCTGTTCTCGCACGATCGCTTCCACCCGTCGTCGGCCGGCTACGCGCGCATCGCCGCGGCGCTCGCGCCGTACGTCCTCGACGCCGCCCGTGAGCGGCGGGACGAGTCGGCCGCCTGACCCGCCCCGAGGCCGCAACTTCGGGGACGTTGCTGCTCTGGCGCGCTGAATGACCACAACTTCCCCGAAATTGCAGTGCGGAACGGCTGAGGAACGGCTGCCGCTCGTGCGGACAGTGGCGGCTGCCAGACTCGCCCGATGCCAGAACGCCGACTGGTCCTGATCCGCCACGCAGAGGCCGCCTCTGCACTCGTCGACGCCGACCGGCAACTGACGCCCCGGGGCTCCTACGACGCTTCGGCGGTCGGCACCTGGCTCGGCGAGGTGGGCGTGGTGCCCGACGCTGTGCTCGTGTCGTCCGCCCGTCGAGCGCGCCAGACCTGGGAGCGCGCCGCCGAGGCTCTGGCCGCACCACCCGAGGCGGTCGTCGACGAGCGGCTCTACGAGAACACGCCGGAGCTGCTGCTCGAGGTCATCCACGAGACGGCGGATGACGTCACCACGCTGGTCGTCGTCGGCCACAATCCGTCGATCGGGCAGCTCGTCCGGGCGCTCGACGACGAGGCGGGCGACCCCAACGCGCACGCCGAGCTCGAGAGCGGCATTCCGCCCGGCACCGCCGCGCTCTTCACGCTCGAGGGGCCGTTCGACGAGGTGGAACCCGGCCGAGCACGACTGGCCGCGGTACGGCTGCCCGCTCGCTGACCGGGGCACGCCTGTGTCAGGCGGCGAGCAGGTGGGGGTGAATGACGATCTCGGTGCCGTCGGGACGGAAGGTTCGCCATCGCGAGCCGGGTGGGGCGCCGTCGTCGCGTTCGATGCGGAAGCCGTGGTGGACCTTGGTGTGGTGCCGTTCGCACAACAGGCTTGGCAACGACGCCCACAACCCCGTTTCCCCAGGTCAGCGGCGGATTGGCACGCCCAGCGAATGTGCGTGAACGGTCCCGGCGGCTCAGCGCGCTAGCGTCGAACACATGGAGCCCCGAACCGTGTGGCAGGAGCAGGACGGCGTGCAATCGGGCGGCGGAGCGACGATCCGCGCGGCCGCCTTTCCGGTGCAGGGCGAACCCCATGGTGGTGTCACGCTGACCGTCCAGGTGCCCGACGGCTTCTACGGCCCGATCGACGGCGGCGGCATGGCCGCCACGCTGCTGCTCAACCCGATGGAAGCTCGCGGCTTCGCGGCGTGGCTCGACCAAGCCGCCGATGCGGCGGACCAGGCGGGTCCGCCGCTCTACGGCTGAAGGCGGCGAGGGCCGGTCACCACAGGGACAGCGACCGGATCAGGATGCCGGCGAGGTCGTCCTCGGTGACGTCCTTCGGTGCGGTCGCCAGCAGCCGCTGCTGTTTCATCGCGCCGTCGACGAGATCCGGCACGTCCGCCTCGGAGTAGCCCACCGCCCCGATCCCGTCGGGGATGCCGATGTCGCGCATCAGGTCGATGAGCACGGCCGGCAGGAGGTCGGCATCGGAGGGCCCTGCGGCCTCGGGCGCGAGCAGCCGAGCTGCCCGCAGGTGCCGCTCGGGGGACGCGTCGAAGGTGAACCGGAAGGCCTCGGGCGCGGTCAGGGACACCGCCATGCCGTGCGGCAGCAGCGGTTCGTCGTCCGGATACCCGGCCGGCCGGAAGTCGCGGATCCGGCCGGCCAGCGGATAGGCGTTCGCGTGCGGGATGTGCACGCCGGCGTTGCCGAACCCGAGCCCGGCGAACGTGGCGGCCAGCGCCATGTCCTCGCGGGCCTGCAGGTCGTCGCCGTCGCGCACCGCACGGCGGAAGGCGCCGGACAGCAGCGACAGCGCCTTCTCCGACCACATGTCGGCGACCGGGTTCGACGCCGCAGTAGGGCACCCGCTGCTCGGGCCGCTTGCGCTCGAACGAGGTGTACGGCCGCGCGGTCAGGCTCTCCAGCGCGTGGCAGAGGATGTCCATCCCGGACGCCGCGGTGACCCCGGCGGGCTGGCTCAGCGTCAGCGACGGGTCGACGACGGCGAGCATCGGCCGCAGCCGCACGTGGCTGATGCCGGTCTTCACCTTCAGCGCCAGCACGTCGAGCACGCAGATCGTCGTGCTCTCCGCGCCGGTCCCCGTCGTCGTGGGGACGGCGACCAGCGGCGGCAGCGGGTTCTCCGGCGCCCGCCCGCCGCCGACCGGCGGGTTCACGTAGTCCAGGAGCTCGCCCGGGTTGCTGGTGAGCAGCGCGACCGCCTTGGCGGTGTCGATGCTCGAGCCACCGCCGACGGCGACGACGGCGTCCCACGGGCCGGTGTCGCGAGCGAAGGCGATGCCCTCGAGCAGACTGGCGTCGGTCGGCTCGACATGCGCGCCGTCGTAGATCCGCACCGCCAGGCCCGCGGCCGAGATGGCGTCGGCGACCCGCTGCGGGGAGCCGGTGGCGGCCACGCCGGGGTCGGTCACGACGAGCGCGCGACGCGCGCCCGTCGCCGCGAGGTCGTGCCCGATCTCGTCGGCCGCCCCGGTGCCGAACTTCAGCTGCGGAGCGCCGTAGGTGAAGACGCTCTCGGGATTCGCGGGCACGCTGGGAGTCTGCCCCGGGAGGGACGATGGACGTCGTTCAGGTGGAAGGCCGCGCGGTCGCGTACCGCCGTGCCGGCGCAGGCCCGCCACTGCTGCTGCTGCACGGTGGTTGGAGCGACGGCCGGGCCTGGACGCCGCAGCTGCGCGATCTCACCGACGAGTTCGACGTCATCGCCTGGGACGCCCCCGGGTGCGGTCGGCTCGGACGATCCGCCGGACGGCGTCCACCTCTCCTGGTACGCCGACGCCGTGGCCGGCCTGGTCGACGAGCTCGGCCTCGCGTCCGTGCACCTGTGCGGGCTGTCGTTCGGCGGCGGACTGGCTCTGGCGGTGTACGAGCGTCATCCGCAGCGGGTCCGATCGCTCGTCCTGGCCGGCGCCTACGCGGGCTGGAAGGGCTCCCTGGCTCCGGAGGAGGTGCACGCCCGCATCACGAAGGTGCGAGGGGAACTCGATCGCCCACCCGACGAGTGGATCGACGACTACCTGCCCGGCTTCTTCGCCGGGCAGGTACCGGACGCCACGCTGGACCTCGTCCGAGCGATGATGCGCGACGTCCACCCCACGGGAACGCGGCGGATGCTGGAAGCCTTCGCCGACGCCGATCTGCGGAACGTCCTGACGTCCGTCGCCGTCCCGACCCTCCTGCTGAACGGGGCCGAGGACGTGCGCGCCCCGCGGCCGGTGGCAGGGGCGCTGCACGCGGCCATCCCCGGGGCTCGGCTCGTCCTCCTTCCGGGCGTCGGCCACGACGTCGCCCTCGAGGCGCCCGACGCGTTCGACGACGAGGTCCGCCGATTCCTCCGGTCCGTGCGGACCTGAGCTGAGCGCCCTTCGACCTGTTGCCAGCCCCGCCCGGTGTCCGATCGGATCGGCGGCATGGACGTCGCCCAGGAGGCCGCCGCGACGGCGGACACGACAGGACCGCTGGCCGCCGACGAACTGGCGGCGATCGACCGCTGGTGGCGGGCGGCCAACTACCTGTCGGTCGGGCAGATCTACCTGATGGGCAACCCGCTGCTCCGCGAGCCGCTGCGGCCGGAGCACGTCAAGCCGCGGCTGCTGGGTCACTGGGGCACCACGCCGGGCCTGAACTTTCTCTACGCGCACCTCAACCGGGCGATCACCGCCCGCGACCTGGACGTGATCTACGTGATGGGCCCCGGTCACGGCGGCCCCGGCCCGGTCGCCGCCGCCTGGCTCGAGGGCACCTACAGCGAGGTCTACCCGGAGGTGTCGCAGGACCTCGAGGGCATGGACCGGCTGTTCACCCAGTTCTCGTTCCCCGGCGGCATCCCGAGCCACGTCGCGCCGGAGACCCCGGGCTCGATCCACGAGGGCGGCGAGCTCGGCTACGCGCTGTCGCACGCCTACGGCGCCGCCTTCGACAACCCCGACCTGGTCGTCGCCGCGGTGATCGGGGACGGCGAGGCCGAGACCGGGCCGCTGGCCGCGAGCTGGCACGCCAACAAGTTCGCCGACCCCGCCCGGGACGGCGCCGTCCTGCCGATCCTGCACCTCAACGGCTGGAAGATCGCCAACCCGACGGTGCTGGACCGCATCCCGCGCGAGGAGCTGCTCGACCTGCTCCGCGGCTACGGGCACACGCCGTACCTCGTCGAGGGCTACGACCCGGAGACCATGCACCAGCAGTTCGCCGCCACCCTCGACCGCTGCCTCGACGAGATCGCCGACATCCAGCGCCGCGCCCGGCGCGACGGCGTCCTCGACCGGCCGCGCTGGCCGATGATCGTGCTGCGCTCGCCCGAAGGGCTGGACCGGGCCGAGAGAGGTGGACGGCCTCGCCGTCGAGGGCTCGTGGCGCTCCCACCAGGTGCCCTTCGCCAACGCCCGGGACGACGACGGGCACCGGCAGGTGCTCGAGGACTGGCTGCGCAGCTACCGCCCCGAGGAGCTGTTCGACGACGCCGGCGCGCCCGGTGCCCGCCGTCCGGGACCTGCACCCGGCCGGGCACCGCCGGATGAGCGCCAACCCGCACACGAACGGCGGCGCGCTGCCTGGCCGACCTGCGCCTGCCCGACTGGCGCGACTACGCCGTCGACGTGCCGGCACCGGGCACCGGCGCGGTCGAGGCCACGCGGGTGCTCGGCGGGTTCCTGCGCGACGTGATGCGCCGCAACATGACGAACTTCCGCGTCTTCGCGCCCGACGAGAACAACTCCAACCGGCTCGGCGCCGTCCTCGAGGTCACCGACCGGGCGTGGATGGCCGAGCGGCACGAGGGCGACGACCACCTCGCGCCCGACGGCCGGGTGATGGAGATCCTCTCGGAGCACACCTGCCAGGGCTGGCTGGAGGGCTACCTGCTCACCGGCCGGCACGGGTTCTTCTCCTGCTACGAGGCGTTCATCCACATCGTCGACTCGATGGTCAACCAGCACGCCAAGTGGCTGAAGACGACCAACGGCATCCCGTGGCGGCGGCCGATCGCGTCGCTGAACTACCTGCTGACCTCGCACGTCTGGCGGCAGGACCACAACGGCTTCTCCCACCAGGACCCCGGCTTCATCGACCACGTCGTCAACAAGAAGGCCGACGTCATCCGCGTCTACCTGCCGCCGGACGCCAACACGTTGCTCTCGGTCGCCGACCACTGCCTGCGCACCCGGCAGTACGTCAACGTGATCGTCGCGGGCAAGCAGCCCGCGCTGCAGTACCTCGACCAGCAGGCAGCCCTCGTGCACTGCACCAAGGGCATCGGCATCTGGGACTGGGCCAGCAGCGACGAGGACGGCGAGCCGGACGTCGTCATGGCCTGCGCCGGGGACGTTCCCACGATGGAGACCCTCGCCGCGGTGGAGATCCTCCGCGGCTGGTTCCCCGACCTGCGCATCCGCGTGGTCAACGTCGTCGACCTCATGCGGCTGCAGGACGAGCGCGAGCACCCGCACGGGCTGGACGACGCCGCCTTCGACGCCCTGTTCACCGCCGACAAGCCCGTGGTCTTCGCCTACCACGGCTATCCGTGGCTGATCCACCGGCTGACCTACCGGCGGACCAACCACGAGAACGTCCACGTGCGCGGATACGTCGAGGAGGGGACGACGACCACACCGTTCGACATCTGCGTGATGAACCGCATCGACCGGTTCCACCTGGCCATCCTGGCCATCGACCGGATCCCGCGGCTGCGCGACGTCTCCGCCCATGCTCGGGAGGCGCTCACCGACCGGCTCATCGAGCACCGGCAGTACGTGCGCACCCACGGCATCGACCTGCCGGAGATCCGGAACTGGGCCTGGTCGGGCACGGCGGGGCCGGTGTCGGCGGGCGGCGGACCGCTGGAGGAACCCGCGTCGTGAGGTGGTGGAGTGGATCGGTGGACGTAACGCCTACCGATCCACTCCACCCCGGTCACTCGGTGGGCGGCTCGTCCTTGCCTTCCTCCTCCAGCCGGTCGGCCTCCTCCTTGGTCTTGTGCACCGCGCCGTCGGCGTGCTCCGGCGGGCCGTAGACCGTGTAGAGGATCAGCGGGTTCGGTCCGGTGTTCACGAAGTTGTGCTTCTTGCCGGCCGGGACGACGACGAGGTCGCCCTGGGCCACCTGCTTCTTCGTGCCCGACACCATCGCCTCGCCGGTGCCGCTGACGAAGGTGAGGATCTGGTCGGTGTCCTCGTGGACCTCCTCGCCGATCTCGCCACCCGGCGGAATCGTCATGATCACCAGCTGGCTGTGCTCACCGGTCCAGAGCACCCGCCGGAAGTCGGGGCTCTTCTCGGCCTCGGTGGCGATGGAGAAGTGGATGACGGACGCCATGTGCGGCGCTCCTCTCGTTCGGCGGACTCGGGGCCGCCCGGGAGCCCGGACGGCGCACGGTCCTGGTCCTGCCCCGGTCAGCGCCCGGATAGTCGCCGTTCGCGGCGGCCCGCCACCGACCCGGTGAGGGATGTCACCGCGGCCGTGGGAACGAACGGGCGTCTGCGGTTGTCACCCTGATACGTGATGCCGACGACCTCCGAGCGCCCGACGCGCCGTGCCCTCGTCGTCTGGGCGGTCGGTCTCGCCGCGTACACCGTGGCCGTCTTCCACCGGTCGTCGCTCGGGGTCGCCGCCGTCGACGCGCAGGAGCGCTTCTCGACCGGCGCCTCGGCCGTCTCGCTCTTCCTCGTGCTCCAGCTGGCCGTCTACGCGGCGCTGCAGGTGCCCGTCGGCCTGGCGCTGGACCGCTTCGGCTCCCGCCGGCTCCTCGTCGCCGGGGCGCTCACGATGGCGGCCGGACAGCTGACCCTCGCCCTGGCCGGCGACGTGCCCACCGCGGTGGCCGCCCGCGTCCTGGTCGGCACCGGCGACGCCATGACCTTCATCAGCGTGCTGCGGGTCGTGTCCTACTGGTTCCCCGGCCGCACCGTTCCGCTCGTCACCCAGCTCACCGGGATCCTCGGCCAGGTCGGTCAGATCGTGGCGGCCTATCCGCTGGTCGCGATGCTGCACGGCGTCTCGTGGCCGGTGACCTTCGCCGGGGCCGCGGCCGTCAGCCTGCTCGTGGCGATCCTCGTCGCGGTCGCCCTCCGGGACGCCCCCCACGAGATCGACCGCGGGCCCGGAGTCGGTCTGGCCGAGGTCCGCCGCGGCCTCGTCGACACCTGGCAGGAGCCCGGCAACAAGCTGGGCTTCCACACCCACCTGGTCACCCAGTTCTCCGGCACCGTCTTCGCGCTGCTCTGGGGCTATCCGTTCCTGGTGGTCGGGCAGGGCCTGACCCCCGGGACGGCGGCGACCCTGCTCACCGTCATGGTGCTGGTCGCGATGGGTGTCGGGCCGGTGTTCGGCCGACTGGTGGGGCGCTGGCCGCTGCGGCGCAGCACGCTCGTGCTCTCCATCGCCGGGGCCACCGTCGCCGCCTGGACCGTCGTCCTGCTGTGGCCGGGCCGCGCGCCGCTGTGGCTGCTCGTCGTCCTCGTGCTGGTGCTGGCCACCAACGGCCCCGGCTCGATGATCGCCTTCGACTTCGCCCGCACGGAGAACCCCGCCGAGCGGATCGGTCGCGCCACCGGCGTGGTCAACGTGGGCGGCTTCCTCGCCTCGCTGCTCACCATCCTCGGCATCGGCGCCGTCCTCGACGTGCTGACGCCGGGCGGGTCGACCGCCTACTCGCTGGGCGACTTCAAGGCGGCGTTCGCCGTGCAGTACGTGTTCTGGGCGCTCGGCATGATCGGCGTGGTGCGCCACCGTCGCCGGGTCCGTGCGCGTTACGCCAGCGGTGGCGCCGTCCTCGCCCCGCTGCACGTCGCCGTCCTCGCCCGCCTGCGCGGCCGGTCGGCCTATCCACTGGCGCCGATCTCCCGCTGATCGGCGTCGCCGCGCGGCATCCGCTGCGGCACGATCGCCGCATGGACGTCGTCATCGGCATCGATTCGGGGACGACGGCCACCAAGGGCGTGACCGCGGGATCCGACGGCCGGGTCCGGGACGTCGTCAGCGTCGGCTACCCGCTGCAGGTTCCGGCGCCCGGCCGCGCCGAGCTCGACGCCACCGTCCTCGCCGCGGCCGCCGTCACCGCGCTCACCGACACGGCCCGGGCGGCCGCCGACCGCGGTGACCGCGTCGTCGGCGTCGCCCTGAGCGCCGCGATGCACGGGCTGGTGCCCCTGTCGGCCGACGGCGAGCCCCTCGGCCCGCTGGTCACCTGGGCCGATCAGCGCGCCGCTGCCGCGGCGACGGCGCTCGACGCCGACGGCCGCGCCGGTCCGCTGCACGACCGCACGGGCACCCCGGTGCACGCGATGTCCCCGCTGGCCAAGCTCGCGCACCTCGTCGCCACCGACCCCGAGGCGGTGCGCAGCACCCCGCGCTGGGGAGGGGTCAAGGAGCTGGTGGTCGCCGCGCTGTGCGGTGGCCCGCTCGTCGTCGACCGGTCGAGCGCGTCGGCCACCGGGCTGCTCGACCTGCGGTCCGGGCGGTGGGACGACGAGGCGCTCGCCGTCGCCGGGGTCGGTCCCGACCGGCTCGCCGAGGTGCTGCCGACGACCACGGTCCTGCCGGGGCTGCGTGCGGAGGTGGCCGCAGCCGCAGGACTGCCGGCCGGCCTGCCCGTCGTGATCGGGGCGGCCGACGGCGTGCTGGCCAACCTCGGGATCGGCGCGGTCCGCCCGGGCGTCGCCGCGGTGTCGATCGGCACGAGCGGCGCGCTGCGGGTGGTCGTGTCCGAGCCGGTCGTCGACCCCGGCCACCGGCTGTTCTGCTACTCGCTCACCGACGACCGCTGGGTGCTCGGCGGCGCCGTCAGCAACGGGGGCTCGGTCGTCCGGTGGGCGGCGCAGGCCCTCGCCTCCGGGTTCGGCCGTCCCGGCCCCCGAGGGCGAGGACGCCGACGTGCTCGACGCGGCCCTGCTCGAGGAGGCGGCGTCGGTGCCGGCGGGCAGCGCCGGGCTGCTCTGCCTGCCGTACCTGCTGGGGGAGCGCGCGCCGTGGTGGCGGTCGGGCCTGTCCGGTGCCTACCTGGGACTGCGCCGCGACCACCGGCGTCCGCACCTGGTGCGCGCCGCCGTCGAGGGCGTCTGCCAGCTGCTGGCGCTGGTGCGCGACGGCGTGACGGACACCGGCACGCCGGTGGACGAGGTCCGCGCCACGGGAGGGGCGATGGCGGCGCCGCTGTGGAGCGGCACGCTGGCGGCGGCGCTCGACGTGCCGGTGCGGCTGGCCGACTCCCCGGAGGGCACCGGCCTGGGCGCCTGCCTGCTCGGACTGCACGCCCTGGGCGCGCTGCCCGACCTGGACGCCGCGGCCGAGCTCGTCGCGGTGGACGAGCCGGTCCCGGCCGACCCGGCCGCCGCCGCGCTCTACCGCCGGCTGCGTCCGCTGGTCGAGCGGTCGACCACCGCGCTCCTCGACGTCCTGACCGAGCTCGACGCGGTCGCCTCACCTGCCGGGGCGGGCGATTTCCGGTAGGACGGCCTCAGCACCTCGTTCCTGCGGAGGAGAGCGCGATGAAGCGCACCACCCGTGCGGCCGCGGCGGGCATGTCCGCGCTGGCCGCCGTCGCCGTCCGTGACCTGCTGCAGCGGGAGCACACGCTGCTGCGCAACTTCCCGGTGATCGGGCACGCCCGCTACCTGCTCGAGTCCATCGGGCCGGAGCTGCGGCAGTACCTGGTCGCGGGCAACAACGAGGAACGGCCGTTCACCCGCGACCAACGGCGCTGGGTGTACGCCTCGGCCAAGGCGCAGAACAACTACTTCGGCTTCGGCACCGACAACGACCTGGAGTACACGGCCGGCTATCCGGTCATCAACCACCGGACCTTCGGCCGGGCGGTGCCCACGACCAACGTGCACGCCGGGCACGAGGTGACCCTGCCGAGCGCCAAGGTGCTGGGCGGCCCCCGCGGTCGCCGGCAGGCGTTCCGGCCGGAGTCGGTCGTGAACATCTCGGCGATGAGCTTCGGCTCGCTGAGCGGGGCGGCGATCGAGGCGCTGAACCGGGGCGCGGCGCTGGCCGGGTGCCTGCACAACACGGGGGAGGGCGGCGTCTCGCCGCACCACCGGCACGGTGGCGAGCTGATCTACCAGATCGGCACCGCCTACTTCGGCTGCCGGGACGAGCACGGGCGCTTCGACCTGCAGCGGCTCAAGGACCTGGTCGCCTCGGCGCCGATCCGCGCGCTGGAGGTCAAGCTGAGCCAGGGCGCCAAGCCGGGCCTCGGCGGCGTGCTGCCCGCGGCCAAGGTGTCGGCCGAGATCGCCGAGACCCGCGGCGTCCGCGGAGGGCGTCGACTGCATCAGCCCGTCGCGGCACGCCGAGTTCAGCGACGCGGACAGCCTGCTCGACTGGGTCGAGCTGCTCGCCGAGGAGACCGGGCTGCCGGTCGGCATCAAGTCGGCGGTCGGGCGACATGCAGTTCTGGCACGACCTCACCGGGCTCATGGAGCGCGGCGACCGGGGCGTGGACTTCGTGACGATCGACGGCGGCGAGGGCGGCACGGGCGCCGCGCCGCTGATCTTCACCGACTCGGTCTCCCTGCCGTTCCAGCTCGGCTTCGCCCGGGTCTACTCCGTCTTCGCCCGCGCCGGTCTCGCCGAGCAGGTCACCTTCATCGGCGCGGGCAAGCTCGGGCTGCCGGACAACGCCGTGGTCGCCTTCGCCCTGGGCTGCGACATGGTGAACGTGGCCCGCGAGGCGATGCTCGCCATCGGCTGCATCCAGGCCCAGAAGTGCCACACCGACACCTGCCCGACCGGCGTGGCCACCCAGAATCCGTGGCTCGCCCACGGGCTGGACCCGCAGCTGAAGTCGGTGCGCGCCGCCACCTACGTCAAGACGCTGCGCCGCGACCTGCTGAAGGTCGCCGAGGCCTGCGGCGTCGAGCACCCCGGCCTCATCGACACCGACACCGTCGAGGTGCTCACCGGGCGGACGGCGTCCCGCCCGCTCGGCGAGGTCTACGACTACGAGCCGGGCTGGGGGCTGCCGTCACCGGACGACCGCGCGGAGATCGTGCGGATCATGACCGCCGAGGCTCCGCAGGGCGGCAGCGCGCCGCCGTCGCCGACCGCCACCGGGTGACCTGCGACTACCCGATCGGGGGACCGGTGGCCCGCCACCGGATGGCGCGCGCCGGGACGGACCGACGCCGCGCTAGCGTTCCCCCGTGACCGCCGCCGGGAGCCCTGCGCCGGACGATCCCGGGGTGGGCGGCTGGAAGCAGGAGCCCGGCCGGCTGGCGGCGATGGTCGCCGGGCTGAACGCCGTCGTCTGGGAGCGCGACCCGGAGACCCTGGCCGTCCGCTGGGTCAACGACCGCATCGCCGAGGTGCTCGGGTACCCGGTGGAGGCCTGGTACGCCGATCCGGACCTGTGGCGACGCGTGCTGCACCCCGACGACCGCGACGGCGCCGATCGCCGCCGTCCGCCGGGCGGTGGCCGACCGCACGCGACTTCGCCATCGGGTACCGGGCGATCGCCGCCGACGGGCGGCTGGTCTGGCTGCACCACCTCGGTCACGTGGCGCTCGACGCGGCCGGGCGCCCGGATGCGCTGCACGCCGTCATCGTCGACGTCACCGCCGACCGGCGGCGGGAGCAGGCGGTCCGGCTCTCCGCGGCCGTCGGCACCTCCTGTCGGGGCCCGAGCCGCTGGCCTCGCGGCTGCAGCAGGTGGTCGAGCTGCTGGTGGGCGACGTGTGCGACCAGGCCGCCGTCTGGCTCCGGGACGACGACGGCCGCCACGAGGCGGTGGCCGCGGCTCCGCCGGTCCTGGCAGAGCAGCTGCTGCCGCTGGCCCCGGTCACCGCTCCGCCGGAGCTCGCGGACGCCTACGAGCGCGGCGAGCCGATCGTCCTCAGCGCGGTCACCGACGAGATGCTCCGGTCCTCGACCGACGACGAGGCGCACTTCGCCGCGGCTGCCGCTGCTGTCGGCACCGGCTCGCTGCTCGTCGTACCCCTGAAGCTGACCGGTGGCCCGGTGCTCGGGACCCTGACCATGGACCTGCTCGCGGGCAGCCGACGCTACGACCCGGACGACCTGACGCTCGCCACCGACCTCGCCCGGCGCGTGGCCGTCACGGTGGCCGCGGACCGGGCGGCCGCGCGGCAGCACCTGCTGCACGACCTGAGCGTGGCCCTCTCGGGGGCAGGGACGGTCGCCGAGGCCGCTGCGGCGCTGGCCCGGGGCGTCCGGACGGCGCTGGCCGCCGAGGTGGTGACCGTCTGCGCCATCGGTGACGACGGACTGCTCCGCCCGGTGGAGACGCTGGGCTACCCCTCGGACAGGCTGGACCGGTTCTCCGGCATGCGGCTGTCGGCGCCCTTCCCACTCACCGTCGCAGCGCGCACCCGGACACCGCAGTGGCTGCCGGACCGGCAGGCCTGGCTGGACGGGTTCCCGGAGATCGCCGACGCCCTCCAGGCGGGGACGGAGGCAGGGGTCGCCATCCCCCTGGTGGCCGGCGACCGCGTGGTCGGCGCGGTGGGCGTCACCTTCCGCACGCCGCGGGTGTTCGACCCGGACACTCGCGCGTTCCTGCTCACCCTGGCCTCGCAGGTCGCGGTCGCCATCGAACGCGCCGCGCTCGCCGACGTGCGTGGTGCCATCGCGGACACGCTGCAGCACAGCCTGCTGCCCCGGTCGCTGCCGGTCCTGGAGCGGCTGTCGGTCGCGGCGCGCTACGTCCCCGGGGTGGAGGGCACGCGCGCCGGCGGCGACTGGTACGACGTGCTGCCCCGGGAGGACGGCCGAGTGGCGCTGGCCGTCGGGGACGTCGTCGGGGAGGGCGCTCCCGCCGCGGCGGTCATGGGCCAGCTGCGCAGTGCACTGGCCGCCTTCCTGTTGGAGGGCCACGAGCCGGCGCGGGCGCTGGACCTGCTCGACCGCTTCGCGCGGTCCGTGGACGGCGCGTCCGTGAGCACGGTGACCTGCCTCCTGCTCGACCCCGAGACCGGGGCCCTCCTGCACGCCCACGCCGGGCATCCGCCGCCCCTGGTCCTGGACGACACGGGGGCGGCCTACCTCACCGGCGGGGCAGGGCCCGCGCTGGCCCTGCCCCGGCGCGCGGCGCACGAACAGGCGACGACGCTCCTGCGGCCCGGCTCGACGCTGCTGCTCTATACCGACGGCCTCGTCGAGCGGCGGCATGCATCGCTCGACGAGGGCATGCAGCACCTCGCCGACGTGGCGGCGGCGGCCCGCGGCGCCGGTGTGGACGGGCTGCTCGACTCCGTGCTGCGGCAACTGGTCGAGGAGGGGCCGAGCGACGACGTCGCGGTGGTGGCCGCCCGGCTCGTGCCGCCCCCGCTGGAGCTCGACTGCGTCGCGGACGCCGCCCGGTTGCGCGACGTCCGTGCGGCCGTGCGGCAGTGGGCAGCTCACGCGGCCCTGGACGAGGACACCACCGACGACCTGCTGCTGGTCGTCGGTGAGGCGGCGGCCAACGCGGTCGAGCACGCCTACGGCGGGGCACCGGGCCGGGTCTGCGTGACCGTCGCGCTGGTCGGCGGCGACCGCGTCGAGGGCACCGTGGCCGACGAGGGACGATGGCGCCCGGTGCCCGCCGACCCGGGCTTCCGCGGCCGAGGCCTCACGCTGATGCGCGAGCTGACGGACCTCCGTCGACCTCGACCGCGGCCCGCGACGGCACCGTCGTCCGTTTCGGGCTGGCACTGCGGCCGGCCGGCGGTACGGTGCAGGTCGAGGACGCCGCTGCCGGAGGGCCGCCCCGCCGAGGTGATCGCCACGGTCCGGGACGGCGACCGGTGCGTGGAGGTGACCGGCGACCTGGACCTGGCGGGGGTGGCCGCGGTGCGCGATCACCTCCTGGCGGCCGTGGTCGTGTCCGGGCCGGTCGTCCTGGACCTGACCCGCCTGGGCTCGCTGTCGAGCAGCGGGCTCGGCCTGCTGCTCGAGGCGGCGCGTGCGCGTCCCGACGACTCCCCGGCGGACGTGCTGCTGCCCGAGGCCGGGCCGGTGCGCCGGCTGCTGGACCTCACCGGCCTCGCGGAGGCCCTGCGCCACCCGCGCTGACGGCGCTCCGGCGCGCCCGTAGTGCCGGCTCGGTCGTGCGGACCGGGCGCGTTACCGCTGGGGGCGTACACGGGCCAGGATGAGGACCGTCCGACGAACCGAGGAGAGGAGCCGGCGTGGAACGCGCCGACTGGGAACGGGTGGTCGAGGCGGCCACCAAAGCTCCGTCGATCCACAACACCCAGCCGTGGCTCTTCGCGGCCGCCGGCGACGATCTCGCCGTCCACACCGACCCGGAACGGGCGCTGTCGGTCCTGGACCCCAGCGGCCGCCAGCGGATCATCAGCTGCGGTGTCGCCGTGGAGTTCGCCGTCGTGGCGTTGCGCGCCGCGGGGCGGGACGCCGACGCCGAGCTCCTGCCGGACCCTGCCGACCAGGACCACGTGGCCACCGTCCGCGCCGGCGGCCCGCGGGACCCGTCGGACGACGACCGCGGACTGGTCGCGGCCATTTCGATGCGGCACACGGAGCGGGCGGCGTTCGAGCCTCGTACCCTGCCGTCCGAGGTGCTCGACGCCCTCCAGGCGGAGGCCGGCGCGTTCGGCGTGTGGGTCAAGCCGATCACCGAGTCCGAGGAGGAGGTCGCGACGGTCTTCCTCATCTCGCGGGCGGAGGAGCTCGAGCAGGGCGAACCTGCCTATCGCGCGGAACTCGAGCAGTGGCTGCGCACCGATCCCGCCGCCCCCGACGGGGTGCCGGTCGGTGCCGTCCCGAGCGAGGACCCGGCGACCCGGCCCTCGAACTGGCTCATCCGCGACTTCGTCGTCGGCACCCGGACGACGGAAGCGCACGCACCGGTGGACCCAGAGGCACCGCCACCGCCCGTGGAGCGGCCCGCCGTCCTGCTCATGGGCACCATGAACGACGACCGGCGGGCGTGGCTGGAGGTAGGGCGGGCGCTGGGTCGGGTGCTCCTGCGGGCCACGGCGGCCGGCCTGGTCGCGTCGCCGCTGACCCAGGCTCTCGACTGGCCTGCCACCCGCCGCCAGCTGACCAGCCGGCTGTCGCTCGTCGGGCACCCGCAGATGCTGCTGCGGCTGGGCTACCCCGCCCAGCGCGGCACGCCGAGCGGACGCCGGCCGGTCGGCGAGGTGTTCCGGACCGCCTGAGGAACTCGCTGCGCGTCACGGTCACGGTCGCAGCCCGGACGGGATCGGGACGTTCGTCCCTGCTCACCGGGCCGTCCGGCCGCCATAACCTGGCCGGGTGACCGGCAGCGACTCCGACCAGCCGATCCGCGTCTTCCTGCTCGACGACCACGAGGTCGTTCGCAGGGGGGTCGCCGACGTCCTGGAGGGCGACCCGGGGATCCGGGTGGTGGGCGAGGCCAAGAACGCGGCCGAGGCGCTCGCCCGGGTGCCCGCGCTGCGGCCGGACGTCGCGGTGCTCGACGTCCGCCTGCCGGACGGGGACGGCGTTCGCGTCTGCCGGGAGCTCCGCTCACGGCTGCCCGAGCTGAAGGTGGTCATGCTGACCAGCTACAGCGATGACGAGGCGCTCTTCGAGGCCATCTTGGCCGGGGCCTCCGGCTATCTGCTGAAGCAGATCCTCGGCCAGGACCTGGTCAGCGGCGTGCGCACGGTTGCCGCCGGGGGCTCGCTGCTGGACCCGACCGCGACGACCGCGGTGCTGGACCGGATCCGCCGGGCCGCCGAGCCCGCCGGTCCGCTGGCGAAGCTGAGCGAACAGGAGCGCACGGTGCTCGAGCTCATCGGGGAGGGCCTCACCAACCGGCAGATCGGCGAGCGGATGTTCCTCGCCGAGAAGACGGTCAAGAACTACGTCAGCCACCTGCTCGCCAAGCTCGGCCTCGAGCGGCGTACGCAGGCGGCTGTCCTCGCCACCGAGCTGCGGACGACGCCCCCGCCTCCCCGGCGCTGATCAGGCGACGAGCGGCGCGCACCAGCGCAGCCGCGTGCCTCCCTCGGCCAGGGCCTCCACCGCGCACGTGCCGCCGCGCGCCTGGGCGCGCTCCTCCAGGTTGCGCAGGCCGCTGCGCGCCACGTGGTCCGGGACGCCCCGCCCGTCGTCGACGACCTCGAGGACGACCTCGTCGGCGACGTCGAGGGTGACGGTCACGTGGCTCCCGCCGGAGTGCCGTGTCGCGTTGCTGACCGCCTCGCGGAGCACCGCCTCGACGTCGGCGGCCAGCGCGCCGGTCAGCAACGTGTCGACGGCGCCCGACATCCGGACGGTGGATCTCAGGCGGTCGCCGGTGAGCTCTGCGACGGCGTCCGCCAGCCGGCGACGGGTGCTGTCGGCGTGCTCGTCGGCGTCGACCGTGTGCAGGTCGAAGATCGTCGTCCGGATGTCGCGCACGGTGTCGTCGAGCTGGCCGATGACGCTCCGGACCCGGCGCTGCACGTCGTCGTCGCGCACCAGGGGGAGCACCGACTGCAGCGTGAGCCCGGCGGCGAACACCCGCTGGACCACGAGGTCGTGCAGGTCGCGGGCGATCCGGTCGCGGTCCTCGTAGACGTCCAGCTGCCGGGCCAGCCGTTGCCGGGCGGCCGTGTCGAGGGCGAGCGCGCACTGGTCGGCGAAGGCGGTCACGAGCGGTGCCAGTGCCTGGTCGAAGGCGGGGCGGCCCGCGCGCCGGGCCGCGCTCACGACCACCCGGCCGTAGCTGCCCTCCAGGGAGAAGCCGAGACAGGGACCCCAGTCGGCGTGCGCGTTCGGGCCGGAGTGGTCGACACCGGTGAGGTCCAGGAAGACGACGCGGCTCCCGGAGGACTCCAGGGGGCCGAGCACCACGCTGTCCGACGGCCGCACCTGCGCGCCGAGGACGTCCTCCAGGCCGTCGCCCTGCTGGACGCTGATCTCGTACGTCCCCTCGGTCGGGTCCGGCCCGACCATCACCCAGGCCGCGTCGGCCTCGGTCAGCTCGACCACCCGGGCGGCGACGACGGCCAGCGCGTCCTGCGGCGACGGCGCCTCGAGCAGGGTCGCCCGCACGTCGGAGACCGCGGCCAGCCAGCGGCGCCGCACCTCGCCCTCCTCGTAGAGGCGGGCGTTGTCGATCGCCGCCCCGGCGGCGCCGGCGAGGGCGGTCAGCACCGCCTCGTCCTCGGCGGTGAACCCGCCGTGCTGCTCGGACACGTCGAGGAAGGCGTCCAGGAGGTGCTGGATCCGTTCCTGGCTGCGGGCCACCGCCGCGAGCCGCTCCTGCTCCTCACCGATCAGCTCGGTCAGCCGCATGCCGGAGAGGGGCGACCCGCTCTCTCCTCTGCCGTCGTCCGGCACGGCTCCACCCCCCTCCGCGGCCGACCATGGCACGCGACGGCCGGGATGTGGGACATGCGGCTCCTGGGATCCAGGTCACGGGCTTCCCGATCGTGCCTCCCGTCCGGGGGGCGTCCGCCAGCCGGACAACAGCTCGATGCGCACGGTCACGTAGCACCGGTTCGTGGAGGGCGGCAGGTCCGTCGCGAACAGGGCGTCGAAGCGGGCCACCTCCTCCGGTGTGCCGGCCACTCGCGCGGGGCCGATCGCATTCACGCTCCAGCCCGTCCGGGTCCGCCCGTCCCAGCAGTCGACGCCGAGGGCCACGACGGCGCCGCGGAGCGCTCGGGCGATCGGGCTCGCGCGGCGGGCGACCACGACGACGTGGCCGGCGGAGACGCCGTATGTCACGGGCGCGATCACGGGGAGGGCGGCGTCGGTGAAGGCCAGCCGGCCGATCGAGGCGCCCTGGAGCAGGCGGCGGCACTCGTCGTCCGGGAGGGCCTCCTGGACGAGCTCGTCGTCGGTGGTGGCCATGACGTCCTCCCGGACCGGTTCCCGGAACTCAGCCGCCGGCGTCCGAGGGCGCGTCGACGGGAAGCGCGGCGGCGATGTGCGCCGCCCAGCGCTCCACGGCCGCCCAGTCCCGGAAGTCGCCCACCGGTGCCCGCATCGCCGTCACCATCGCCCGCTCAGGGAACGTCAGCAGGTGCTTGTCCAGCCGCCCCGGGAACACGTGGTGCCCCCGCGCACCGGTCACCTGGAGGAGCGGTGGCACGTCGTTCGGCTCGTCGGGTGGGAACGGCGGCTCGCCGATCGGTCCGCTGGAGAACAGCCACACCGGACGCTCGCGGAGCTCGCCGGCGTGCGCCGACGCCCAGTGCCGCGCCTCGTCGCGCCAGCTCCCGGCGTAGACGGCGCTGCCGAGCACGACCGCAACGTAGGAGGCGGGGGACGGGTCGCGCTCCACCGGGATGCTGTCGACGGTCAGCGTCTCGCCCGACGCCTGGCGCAGGCCGCGCGCGAGGGCGTCGGCGATCTCGCGCGTCGCGCCGTGCTTGCTCGCCGCCGTCACCAGGACACGGGGCAACGGTGGCGTCACCGGGCCACCTCCCCGAGCGGGACGACGGCGGGCGGGCTCGGCGTGCGGCTGCGCAGGGTCGAGGACGGCATCATCGTGCTCCTCCAGCAGGAACGCTCGGCGTGCGAGGAACGTACGGCGCCTGCCGACGCTCGACGCAGGGTCGGCGGGTGGGAGCCGACGGGTCGAAGGTCCCGCCCAGGGCGGGTCACCGCCCGGTGGACCACCGGCGCGGCCGCCGAGGGGTGAGGTCGATCCCCAGAATCAGGTTGAGGACCGCACCGACGGCGGCCCCGGCAGCGGCGCCCCCGACGACGTCCAAGGGGGAGTGGGCGCCGAGGTAGACCCGGGCGACCGAGTTCAGGACGGCCAGCGCGATGACCGCCGCGAGCTGCCAGCGACGACGCAGGTACGGCGCGACGAGCACCACGATGGCGAAGGCGATGATCGCGTGACCGGAGGGAAAGGACACCCCCGCCGACGGCACGTCCCGCAGCACCGCACCCGGGATGGTGGTGCCGGGGCGCTCTCGGGCGACGAGTTCCTTGAGCACCTCCTTCTCGACGAGGAGCTTCAGCGGCACCAGGGCGACGAGCGCGATCGCGAGACGCCAACGCCGCGCCGCCGCTGCGGCGGCGGCGACGACCAGCGGCATGCCCAGCACGCCCAGGGTCTGGAACACCCACAGCGGCCACTGCAGGGCGTCGGGCCAGCCGTTGACCGCGCGGAAGGCCGCCCGCTCCACCGGGCCCACCTCCCCGGAGGACACCGCCCAGGCGGTCGCCGCGAGGACGCCGGACGCGAGCAGCAGGGTGACGACGTCGGCCCACCGGCGGCGGACGTTCACGGGTGAGCCCGGGACACGTCGGCCGCCGGGGGGACGTGGCGCCGCCCGGCGCCGCGGCGCCACAGCAACCAGCAGGCGGCGCCGACCGGGATCGGCAGGAACCAGGTGAGGAACCGGAAGACGAGGACTGCGCCGGCGGCCGCCGCCGCGGGTACGCCCACCGCGGTGAGGCCTGCGACGTAGCTCAGTTCTGCCACACCGACCGCGCCGGGGGTGATCGGCACGATCGTGACCAGCCGGGTGATCGCGAACACCGCGAGCACCCGCGGCCACGTCACGTCCTCGTCGACCCCGTCGACGAAGCGCAGGCAGGCGAACAGGACGACGAAGAGCAGGCCGTGGCTGACGACCGCCGCGAGGGTGAGGTGCGGCCAGCGGCGGCGGACGAGCTCCTCGGAGTCCGCGCGGAAGGAGTCGGCGCGGTCGGCCCAGTCGTGCGGGTCCCGGTGCCGCAGCGAGCGCAGCACCGGCGTGGCCAGCCGCTGTGCGGTCCGACCGAGCCACCGCGCCACGCCGGCGGAGTGCACGGCGAGGACGAGCAGCCCCACGGCCGCCCCCAGGACGGCCGCGCCGACGAGCGCCACCCGGGCGAGGCCGCCGGTCGCCTCGCCGGCCACCGCGAGGGCGGTCAGCGCGACGACCGGTGCCGCCAGCTTGACCAGGTTGTTCCACACGCCGGTGATCCCCACCGCCCTGGCGATGGCGCCGGGGGAGTGCCCCAGCGACGAGTACATCGCCGCGATGGTGCCGACGCCGAAGGCGAAGCCCACGGGCACCGTGTTCGACACCGCGGTCGATGCCTCCTCGACCATCACCGCGTGACGCCAGCGCAGGCCGGGCATCGCGGCGACCCAGAGGGCCGAGTAGGAGAGCAGGTTCGCGACGCCGACGACGGAGAGGACGGCGATCTCCGTCGGGGACATGCCCCGCACGAGCGCCCACGCCTCGGAGTAGTCGGCGATCTGCGGCAGCGCGAAGGCGAAGACCGCGACGACCACCCCGAGGGACAACCCCAGCCGCAGGGCCTGCGAGGTCAGGACCCGTCGCAGGCGTCGTCGCGGCCGGGCGGCGCCGGTCGTCGGCGTCACAGCACCAGGCGGTGCTCGAGCCTGCCTCCGAGGAGCGACCCCAGTGCGGCCGGGAACCAGAAGGTGAGCAGGCGGCACACCATCACGGCCGCGCAGGCGCTGGCCAGCGGAGTACCGAGCGCGGTCAGCGCGAGCAGCAGCGCGACGTCCGAGGCCCCGGGGGCCGCCGTGACCGGCACCAGGGTCCACACCATGTGCAGCACGGCGTAGACGCTCGCCGTCTCGAGCAGGGGCAGGCCGCCCCCGACCGCGTGCAGAGCGGCACCGAGGGCCGCCGCCTCGAGCGCGATGCCGACCGCCGACCATCCGAGCAGACCGCCCCAGCGCTTGGGGCCGCCCTCGGTGCGCCGGCCGGCCAGCGCCCGGCGGACGGCCGTCAGGGAGCCGCCTGCTTCCGCGGTCGCCGTCGTCTGACGGCGGCGCGCCAGGTGCTGACCGGCGAGGACCGCGGCCCACGCGCCGAGCCCCAGGGCCACCGACGGCAGGAACGCCTCCGGCGCCTCCCAGTCGGTCAGGGCGCCCTCGACCAGGGTCAGCGTCAGCATGGCGACCGCGAGCACGACGGCCGCCGCCGCGCTCCCGGCGATCAGCCGGTCGACCGCCCGCTCGGACGGCTCCGGCATGACGCCGGCCCGCTGGAGGAAGCGCACGGCGGCGGTGCGCCAGCCCCGACGCCCCTGCACCAGCGCCGCACCGTCGGCGACCATCGAGGCGCCGAAGATGCGTCCCAGCGCGAGCCGCCGCTCGACGGTGGCCATCATGGCCAGCCCCATGGCGGCGCGGGCGAGGACGGCCACCACGACGGCTCCGCCCAGCCACCGCCACCCGTAGTCCTCGACCGACTCCAGCACCGCCGGCGCTCCGGCCAGCAGCGGGACGCCGACGATGCTCGCCACTGCACCGACGCCGACGAGGATCCGAGCCGCCCGGCCGGTCCGGGCGACCTCCGGTCGCTCCGGGTCCGGCAGGTCGAGCAGCCGGCGCACCTCGCGTCGCAGGCTGCTGAGCTGTGGGCGCATCGCGCGCACGCCCGTGCGGGTGACCAGGGACAGGCTCAAAGGTTGCAGTCCCGGGAGGGCCGCGCCGACGACGTCCGCGCCGAGCGCGTCGATCGCCGAGGCGGCCACCGTGGCCGGGTCCAGCCGCAGCGCCAGGGACGCCATGAGCTCGGCGACGTCACCGGCGAGCTGGTCGTCGTCGGCGCCGGTCTCGGCGTTCCCGAAGTCGACGACCCACGGCCGGCCCTCCTCGTCGACGAGCACGCTCGAGGCCACCAGGTCGTGGTGCGCCACCCGCGCCGACCGGAGGAGGGCGACCTGCTGCCACACGGCGTCCAGCAGGTCCGGGGTCAGCTCCTCGGGGGCCAGCTCGTCCAGCGGTCGTCCCACCACGTACTCCTGCACGACGACCGCGCCTCGGTCGGTGCCGCGGGCGACCAGGACGGGAGGCACCCGCACCCCGCGTTCCCGCGCCGTCATGGCGGCGACGGCCTCGTGCTCGGCCTGCTGCCCGAGCGGCGCGACGGCGTCGGCGTCCTTGATGTCGCGGACGACGATCAGCCGGTAGAGCCGGTAGAGCCAGTCCCGCTCGAAGCGGTCCGGGTCGAGCACCTTGACGTAGACCCGGCGGCCCGTGTCGTCGACGCCGTCGAACGGGTGCGAGCTGCGGGCCGGGACGTCGGCCTCGTGCAGCCGGTGCACCGGCAGCCCGAACCGCTGCAGCATCCGGCCGACGCGTGCGGGGTCCGGGTGCCACCGGGGGACGCCGAACACCCAGTGCACGAGCGAGCCGATCGCCCAACCGGCGGCCACCCCACCCACGATGTCGAGGGGCAGGTGCGCGCCGACGTACACACGCGCGAGGGCGACGGACCAGGCGAGGCCCCAGACCACGCGGCGGCCGCGGCGGGACAGATAGGGCGCCGCCGCGGCGGCCAGCGCTGCCGCGACCGCCGAGTGCCCGGAGATGAAGCCGATGCCGCTCACCGTGCCGTCGCGGAGCACCGCGTCGAACTCGAAACCGGCCGGGCGCTCGCGGCCGACCACGCCCTTGACCAGATCCGCGACGACGTAGGCCAGCAGTCCGGAGACGAGCAGGTCGCGAGCCATGCGCAGCCGGCGGGTTCCCGCCGCCAGGGCGGCGACCACCGGCACGGCCACCACGTTGCCCAGTTGCATGACCACCCAGACGACCGGAAAGACGATGCCGGGCAGGTCGTTGACGAGCCGGAACAGGTTGCGCTCGAACTGCGAGAGCTCGCCGCGCTGGGCGAGCAGGAAGCCGATGCCGAGGACGGCGAGGCCGAGGACGAAGCGGACCAGATCGGTGGCGTGCCGCTGCGGCGCCTGCCCCGGACGCGCGTGCGGGCCGCCCGCGGGGCGCACTCGGGCGCGGTCGCTCGTCACGGGCGTGGCCATGCCGTCGAGTCCACCCCCCGGAAGGCCGGCACGGAAGGGGTCTTGGTACCCGGCCGCGGACGCGGGTCCCGATCTCGGTCGTCCGTCGCGTGGACGCCGCGGTGGCGGGTGGCGGACCTTCGGCCCTGTCGGCGCTCCTCGTGTTCACCGCAGGGTGGGTGCTCGCGTCCATCGAGGAGGAGTCATGCGCAAGGCCTCGAACGCTTACCTCGTCCGTCTACCGACCGCCGCGGTCGGCGCAGGCAGGGTCGGGGCCCTCGCGACCGGCGCGCTCGCGGTCGGCGCCCTGGCCGTGGGTGCCCTCGCGGTCGGTCGCCTGGCCGTGGGGCGGGCGGTCGTCGGCCGGTTGAGCATCGGCCGGCTCGAGGTGAAGGAACTCGTGGTCGACGGGGTTCCGGTGCGGCCGGGGTCGGTGCTGTCGCCGTCCGGTGCGGGTCCGACCTCGGGGGTCTCCGCGCCGACGGTCTGAGGCGGCGGAGCGGCTCCTGCCCTGTTCGGCCCCTCGGTCACTCGCCGCGCAGCAGCTGCTCGAACGACGTCGCGTCGGCGAACGGGTCCGTCGGTGCCTTCGGGGGCCGGCCGGCCACGAGGTCGGCGAGCTCGCCGGCGGCCCGACGGATCCGGTCGGCCAGGGGAGCGCTGGTGCCGTCGCCGCCGGCCCAGTCCTCGGAGGCGGCGAAGACCGCGGTCGGGGCGACGACGGCGCGCAGGTAGGCGAACAGCGGGCGCAGCGCGTGCTCGAGGGCCAGCGAGTGCCGGGCCGTGCCGGCCGTGGCCGCGATCAGCACCGGGGTGCCGGTCAGGGCGTCCTTGTCGATTCCGTCGGCGAAGGTCTTGAACAGTCCGCTGTAGGAGGCGGCGAAGATCGGCGTCACGGCGATGACGCCGTCGGCGCCGGTGACCGTGTCGAGGGCGCCGCGCAGCGACTCGTTCGGGAAGCCGGTGACCAGGTGGTCGGCCAGGTCGCGGGCGTGCTCGCGCAGCTCGACCACCTCGACGGTGGTCTCGACGCCACGCTGCCGCAGCGCCTCGACCGTGGCGTCGGTCAGCCGGTCGGCCAGCAGCCGGGTCGACGACGGGACGCCGAGTCCGGCGCTGACGACAGCGAGGGTGCGGGTCGTCATCGGGCGCTCACCTCCGTGGGCTGCTCGCTCTGCCGGTGGGCCGCCTCGACGAGCGAGGCGTGGGTCGGGGCGTCGGGGACGTGCGCGGGCTTGAGCGCGGCGAACTCGCGGCGCAGCACGGGCACGACCTCCTCGCCGAGGATGTCGAGCTGCTCGAGCACGGTCTTCAGCGGCAGGCCGGCGTGGTCGACGAGGAACAGCTGCCGCTGGTAGTCCCCGACGTAGTCGCGGAAGCCCAGCGTGCGCTCGATGACCTGCTGCGGGCTGCCGACGGTCAGCGGGGTCTCGCGGGAGAAGTCCTCGAGCGACGGGCCGTGGCCGTAGACCGGGGCGTTGTCGAAGTACGGCCGGAACTCGTCCACGGCGTCCTGCGAGTTCTTGCGCATGAACACCTGCCCGCCCAGGCCGACGATCGCCTGGTCGGCGGAGCCGTGGCCGTAGTGCTCGAAGCGGCGCCGGTAGAACTCGACCATCTTCTGGGTGTGCTCCTTGGGCCAGAAGATGTGGTTCGAGAAGAAGCCGTCGCCGTAGTAGGCGGCCTGCTCGGCGATCTGCGGCGAGCGGATCGACCCGTGCCACACGAACGGCGGGACGCCGTCCAGCGGTCGCGGCGTGGACGTGAAGCCCTGCAACGGGGTGCGGAACTGCCCGGACCAGTCGACGACGTCCTCGCGCCAGAGCCGGCGCAGCAGCGCGTAGTTCTCGACGGCGAGCTCGATGCCCTTGCGGATGTCCTGGCCGAACCACGGATAGACCGGGCCGGTGTTGCCGCGACCCAGCATCAGGTCGACCCGGCCGCCGGCCAGGTGCTGCAGCATCGCGTAGTCCTCGGCGATCTTCACCGGGTCGTTCGTGGTGATCAGCGTGGTCGCCGTCGACAGCTGCAGTGTCGACGTGCGCGCGGCGATGTAGGCCAGCGTCGTCGTCGGCGAGGACGAGAAGAAGGGTGGGTTGTGGTGCTCGCCGAGTGCGAAGACGTCGAGACCGACCTCCTCGGCCTTCGCGGCGATGGTGACCACGGCCTGCAGCCGCTCGGCCTCGGTCGGCGTGCGACCGGTGGTCGGGTCGGGAGTGATGTCGCTGACCGAGAAGATGCCGAACTGCATGACCGCTCCAATTGATTGAGCTCGCAACTACCTTGCCCACGCCAACGTCGGGCCGGACGGATCTATGCCCGCCTCCGTGGGGCCCTGGAGCCGTCGACGGCAACGGCGTGTGACCGACCGGGTGCGGTGCGCGGTAGTACGTCCGTGTCGCATCACGAGGGGATCACGGCCCACAGCCGGCGCCGTCGGCCGTCGGACCCGTCTGCCACCGTCACGGCAGGACATCGAGCAGTACCGGTCGCACCGGCTCCCCTTCTGAGGGGACCGCCTGATCGGTGGGGAGGGGGAACGGCATGCCCGGTCGGGTCTACGAGTTCGAGGGCAACACCGTCGCCGGCCAGGACGGCCGGGCCGACGCGCGCGAGGAGGACGGCGTCGGGAAGCAGGGCGACGGTTTCGGTGAACTGCTCCGCACCGGGCCGTTGTTCGAGGTGGTCCGGCGCGGCTACGACCGGCTGGCCGTCGACTCCTACGTCGAGTCGACCGAGCAGGAACTGCAGCGGCTGCGGGGCAAGCTGCACACCGTCCTCCGCCGCTTCCACGCGGTCTCCGACGCGCTCGTGGAGGCGCGACAGCGACCCGACGACCGGGCGGGCGACATCGTCGCCCAGGCCCGCGCCGAGGCCGATGCGCGGATGACCAACGTGCTCGCCCTTCGCGACGCGGCCACGGCGGCACGCGACGAGGCACGCCAGGACCGGGCGCGGGCAGCGGCCGAACTCGACGCCGCCCGCCGTGCCGCCGCCGCGACGCTGGCCGAGGCGCACGCCGCGCGCGAGGAGGCAGAGGCGACGGCGGCCCTGCAACTGGCCGCGCTGGAGTCGGAGATGGCCGACCTGCGCCGCCAGCGGGACGAGGCCCGCGCGTACCTGCGCCGGCTGACGGGGCAGATCGAGCAGGCGCTGCAGTCGCTGACCGCCGTGCTGCCCGACGACGCCCGCGTCCTGGCGCCGGTCCCCGATCCCGAGCGGGAGGCGATCGCCGGCTGACCGCCCCCGCCGTCGGGGGTGCTCTTCCGCGCCCTCCCCGGGCAGTGAGAGTGTGACTGCACCGGCGGCGGGCGTCGGATCGAGCGAGAGGTGGCAGCGCGTGGACGGGAACGTCGCCGAGTCGGCCCGGATCGAGGGCGGGATCCTTGTCGGCCACGACGGGTCCGAGAGCGCGCAGCACGCGTTGCGCTGGGCCGGGGAACTGGCCCGCCGCTCCGACATGGACCTCCACGTCATGCGCGCCTGGAGCATGACCTCCGCGCCGCGCCCGGCGTCCTGGTCGCCCGGGTACGTACCGCCGATGGAGGACTGGGCCGGTGCGGTGCTCGAGGAGCTGAACAAGCAGGTGACGGCGGCCCACTTGGACAAGTCGGTGCGGGTCAGCTGCCACGTCGTCCACCGGTCGCCGGCCAAGGGACTCATCGAGACCGCTGAGGGCGCCGATCTGCTCGTCGTCGGGGCGCGCGGCCGCGGCGGCTTCGGCGGGCTGCTGCTCGGCTCGGTCAGTGACCAGTGCGTGCACCACGCGCCGTGCCCGGTCACCGTCCTCCGCCCCGGCACGGGCACCTCCCTGGTGCGGGGCGCGACCACGCTGCCCGACTGATCCGCGCGGTCGCGCCCTGTCCTCCTCGGTCGTCCCCGCGGGGTTCGTCCGTGCCCACACGCGGACGGCACGCCCCTCGCTCGTGCCCGAGGTACAGCTGCGTGTGGCCGACGACGTCGTCGCCCTCTGGGAGGCGATGGAGGACGAGGGTGGCGCCGTCGTCCGCGATCCGCCGTTCTGGGCCGCGGCCTGGCCGGGTGGTCAGGCCCTGGCCCGGCACGTCCTCGACTCGCCGTCCCTGGCGGCCGGCCGGTCGGTGCTCGACCTCGGGTCGGGCAGCGGGCTGGTGGCCGTCGCCGCGGCGCTGGCCGGCGCGGCCGAGGTGGTGGCGAGCGAGGTGGACCCGTACGGGCGGACGGCGGTGGCCGTCAACGCGGAGCTCAACGGGGTCGGCCCGGTCCGCGTGGTCGGCGACCTGCTCGGCGCGGATCCCCCGGGCGCGGACGTCGTCCTGGCCGGCGACGTCTGCTACGACCGCGAGATGACCGAGCGCGTGCTGCCCTTCCTGGCCGCGGCGCGGGCTGCGGGTGCCGAGGTGCTGGTCGGCGACCCGGGACGGCCGTACCTGCCGGCCGACCGGCTGGAGCGGGTGTCGGTGCACGACGTCCCGGAGACCGCGGGGGAGGGGATCCGTCGGACAACCGTCTGGCGCCTTCCCTGACCGGGCCGCGATGTTCGTCACGCGGAAAGATGTGCCCCTCCGATTGTCACGGCGCGATAACGACGGCTACGTTGGCTGGGTCCGGTCGCGGAAGTAATCCGTCCCCAACCGGGGACGCCGCTCGGACGCCGCCGAGTCGCCCTGCAGTTCTCGAGGGCGAGCCGGGGACCCACCGCATCACTGGGGTGAATCCTGTCGTCGAGCGCTGCTCGCGGCCGGTAGGGCTGCTTCCCGCCCGAACCCGTCAGCTAACTCGGTAGGCGGCCGACGGAAGAAATGGTTGATGAGCCCCCGCACCACGTCGCACCGCAGCACCCGATCCCTCCGCTCCCGTCTCCGCCCCCCTTCGGCCGTCCGCCGGCCGAGCCTCTACCTGGCCGCAGCCGCCGCCGGCGCCGTCCTGCTCGGCACCGCCACCATGGATGAGCCGACCGCCGCGGCCGAGCCCGCGGCATCGGTCAGCATCGCCGAGCAGCTGGGCATCTCCGCCGAGGCCGGCGCATCGGTCGAGGAGCAGATCGCTCCCCTCCAGCAGCTGGCCGCCAGCCGCAGCGAGCGCGAGACCGAGCAGATCCAGGCCGCGAAGGTCCAGCTCGCCGCCGACGAGGCCGCCGAGGAGGCCGCGCGCAAGGCCGCCAAGGAGGCCGCCCGCAAGGAGGCGGCGCGCAAGGCCGCCGCCGAGGAGGCCGCCCGCGAGGAGGCGGCGCGCCAGGCCGCCGAGGAGGAGGCCGCCCGCGAGGCCGCGGAGGCCGAAGCGGCGGAGGCGGCCGAAGCGGCGCCCGCTGAGTCCGCTGCCGCACCGTCCGGCTCGTACCAGGAGTACGCGCTGTCCAAGCTCGGCGGCGACGCCTCGGAGTTCTCCTGCCTGGAGTCCCTCTGGGGCAAGGAGAGCGGCTGGAACCCGAACGCGCAGAACCCGACCAGCACCGCCTACGGGATCCCGCAGTTCCTCGACAGCACCTGGGCCGGCACCGGGATCGCCAAGACGTCGGACGGCTACCGCCAGATCGACGCCGGGCTGATCTACATCGAGAACCGGTACGGCTCGCCCTGCGGCGCGTGGAGCCACTCGCAGTCCACCGGCTGGTACTGAGCCAGAACCGGCGATCGAGGGGCCGTCCCGTTCGCGGGGCGGCCCCTCGTCGTGTTGCCGGACCTGGTCGGCGGCGGCCGAGCGCGACAGGATGAGCCCATGTGGGCTCTACCAGCGCCGTTCCAGGCTCTGCCCGGGCTGCATCGGTGTGGCTGCTGCGGTGGCGTCTACCGGGCGCGGTCGGTCACCCGACTCGCCGCGACCCCAGGCACCTTCATCTGCCGGGACTGTGCCCGGTTCGCCGCCGGGCGCACGCTCCGTCGAGCCAAGCGTCAGGCGCAATGACCAGCGGCACGAAGGTCTCACTGCTCTACTTCGACGGCTGCCCGCACTGGCGTATCGCCGACGAGCGACTCCGTCATGCCCTGGCCCATGTCGGCCGATCCGACGCGCGGGTCGAGTACCGCCAGGTCAACAGCCCCGAAGAAGCCGCAGCTGCCCGGTTCACAGGTTCGCCCACGATCCTGATCGACGACGTGGACCCGTTCGCGGGCCCGGACAGTCCTGTCGGCCACTCGTGCCGGATGTACCCGACCTCCGAGGGCCTGTCGGGTGCGCCGACCGTCGCCCAACTGGCAAGGGTGCTGGCCTGAGCCTGCTCGGCCCCCGTCGGACGCATCCTCACGGAGTCAGCAGTCCGGCCTCCGCCTTGGCTACCAGCGCGGTACGGACTGCGGCGTCGATCCGCCCGCGGAACTCGTCGTCGGTGCGGTCGCGGTCGCTCACGGCGGCGAGCATTTCCGGGAACAGCGCGGGGTCGACGGTCAGCACGAGCGTGCCCCCGGCGTCCAGGCAGCGGACCGCCCGCTCGCCCGGCGGGACGTCCTGCACCGCCGCGGCCGCGCCCACGTCGTCCGAGACCACGACGCCCTCGAAGCCGAGCTCATCGCGCAGCAGCCCGTCGACGACCTTCTCGGACCAACCGGCCGGCTGGGTGTCGTCGATGGCCGGATAGACCGCCGACGAGGTCATGACGAACGGCGGGGTGTCGGCGCTCTCGGCGAGGTCGGCGAACACCTGCACCGAGGCGTCGTCGCTCTCGGTCGCGGGGTCGACGACCTCCTCGCTGGTGTCGGTGTTCGTGCGCACCCGGCCCAGACCGGGGAAGTGCTTGAGCACCGCCGTCACCCCGTGATCGGCCATCCCGTCGATGACGACCTCGGCCGCGGCGGAGACCTCCGCCGCCGTCGCGCCGTACTGGCGGCCGTAGACCCCGATCGGCTCGTTGCTCTGCTCCGTGCCGGCGGGGACGACGTCGGCGACCGGGGCGAGGTTGAGGTTGATGCCGGCGCCGCTCAGCGAGGCGCCGAGGCCGTCGGCCAGATCCTCCAGCCCGGCCTCGGGGAGCCGGGCCTGGTCCTCCGCCGTCGGGAGCTCGCCGAAGCCGGGGCCGGAGAGGGTCTGCACGTTGCCGCCCTCCTGGTCGACCGCGACCCAGAGGCCGGTCGGACCAGCGGCGTCCTGCCACTCCGCGGTGACGCCGGCGAGCTGGTCGGCCGGCAGCTGGGAGCGGCCGGCCAGGAAGATGCCGCCGACGCCGCGGTCGGCCAGGTCGTCGCCCTGGGGCACGTCGTCCAGCGGCACGCCGACGAGGAAGAGCTGGGCGATCTGCTGCTCCCGGCTCATCCCGGCCAGCGCCGCCTCGACGTGCTGCGCGGCGGACTGCGGGGCTCCGGACGACGGCGTCGCGCTCGGCTCCGCGGCGGCGGACGCCGGCGGGGCGGCGGTGGTGGGCTCGGTGGTGCCCGTCGGTGCGGGGGACGCGGACGACGAGCCCGGCGATCCGCTCGGCTCGGCGGCGGTCTGCGCGGTCGTCGCGTCATCCCCCTCGCACGCGGCGAGGGGGAGGGCGGCGGCGATCAGCAGCGCGGCGGTGCGGGTGGGGGCGCGGCGCACGGTCCTCCTCGGTGTCGAACGGCCCCGGTCGCCGTCCAGTCTCCC
Source organism: uncultured Actinomycetota bacterium (assembly GCA_963777095.1). Taxonomy (GTDB): domain Bacteria; phylum Actinomycetota; class Actinomycetes; order Mycobacteriales; family Geodermatophilaceae; genus CAVZOY01. Next base: position 815,771 of record CAVZOY010000001.1, on the reverse strand, counting down.
TGCCCGCCGGGTCGAGCGCCGGAGGCCGCGCCGTCCGGCGCGCGGATGGCGCAGGTGGTTGAGAGGCTCGTCCCGTGACGACGGTGCTGCACGGGGGAATCGACGCGGTGCTCGCCGCCAGCCGGTCCGGGGGAAGCCGGCTGTCGCCGGCAGAAGTGGTGGAGGCGCAGGCGCGGGGCGCGCTCGTGGTCGACACCCGGACGGAGGCGCAGCGGCGCCGGCAGGGCGAGCTGCCGGGTGCCGTCGTCATCGACCGGACGGTGCTCGAGTGGCGGCTCGACCCCTCGAGCGACGCCCGCATCCCCGAGGCGATCGGCTCCGACCTGGAGGTCGTCGTGGTCTGCCGGCAGGGCTACAGCTCGAGCCTGGCGGCGGCGTCCCTCCGCGCGGTGGGGCTGCACCGCGCCACCGATCTCGAGGGCGGGGTGGAGGCGTGGCTGGCCGCCGGCCTGCCGATGTCGTCCGCGCCCGCCGACGTGCGGGAGTGACGGGGGCGGTGCGGCCCGACCGCTTCCGGCCCGTCCGTCGCCTGCTCGACCGCCGCGTCGAGGAGGGCCGGTTCCCGGGCTACGTCGCCGCCGTCCGCCATGCCGGCGCTCCCGAGGTGCTCGTCGGGGGACGACGACACCTCGACTCCGACCAGCCGATGACCGCCGACACCCAGTTCCGGCTGGCGTCGGTGTCCAAGCCCTTCTCCGGCATCCTCACCCTGCAGCTGGTCGAGGATGGCGTCCTCGGTCTCGACGACCCGGTGAGCAGGTGGCTGCCCGAGTTCGCCGAGCCCAGCGTCCTCCGCCGGCTCGACGGGCCGCTCGACGACACCGTCCCCGCCGAGCGGTCGATCACCGTCCGGCACCTGCTCACGAACACCCCCGGCTTCGGAGGCATCTGGCGGCCCTGCCCGCTCGCCGAGGCGCTCGAGGCCACGGGCGGCGAGCCGGGTCCCTTCCCTCCGACCGTCGGGCCCGACGAGCTCCTCCGGCAGTTCACCGCGCTGCCGCTCGCCGCCCAGCCGGGGGAGCGGTGGCTGTACCACGTGGCCACCGACGTCCTGTCGGTCCTGCTCGCCCGCGCGAGCGGCCGATCGCTCGGCGATCTGCTGCGGAGGAAGATCACCGAGCCGCTCGGGCTTCTCGGCACCGGCTTCACCGGTGACCCGCATCGGCTGGCCACCCAGTACGAACCCACGGACCAGGGCCTCCGGGTCCTCGACGCACCCGACGGGCGGTTCGCGAGGCAGCCGGCATTCGAGGGCCTCGCCAGCGGCCTCGTGTCCACGGCGACCGACGTCCTGACCGTCTTCGCGACGCTCGCCGACGGCGGTGCGCCGCTGCTCGGCCACGAGTCCGTCACCTCGATGACCACGGGCCGACTGACCGACGAGCAGCGCGCCCGCTCCGCGGACGAGCTCGATCCCGGGACGACCTGGGGATACCAGGTGGGCGTCCACCTCTCGGGCCGCCCGATGAGCAGCGGCAGCTGGGGGTGGGACGGCGGCACCGGCACGTCCGCCTGGGTGGACCCGGGGCGGGACGTCGTCGGGGTGCTGCTCACCCAGCGGCTGATGGGTGGGCCGGACGACGCGGCCGACTGGTTCTGGCAGGCCGTCGCCGACTGCTCCTAGCGCCAGGGAGAGCCGCACGACCGGGCGGGCGGGCTGCGGCCGGGCCACCTCGGTGAAGCCCGCGGCCAGGAAGACGGACGACACCCCGTGGTAGAGCTCGGCCGCGCCGCTCGGTCGACGGGCGGCGGGGTCGACCGGATAGCCCTCGACCAGGGCCGCGCCGCCCTCGCGCGCCAGGTCCACCGCGCCGGCCAGCAGCGCCGACGACAGCCCGCGACGCCGTGCCGACCGGCGCACGACGAAGCAGGTCACCGCCCACACCGACGGGTCGTCGAGCGGAGGATCCGGGAGGTCGCGGAGCAGCGGCGAGCGGGTCAGCCGGGTGTAGCCCGGCCGCGGCGCGACGGCGCACCAGCCCGACGGCACGCCGTCCAGGTAGCCGAGCACCCCGGGCGGGCCGGCGCCGAGCTGCGTCTGCAGCGCGGCCCGGTTCGGCTCCGCGTCGGCCCGCTCGGCCGACGCGCCGCGGAAGAACCACTGGCACCAGCATCGACCGGGGTCGCCGGGCCCCTCGAACACGGCTACGACGTCGTCCCACCGGTCCGCCGTGGCCGGGACGACGGAGACCGCCGCAACGTCGGCGCTCACGCGCTCACGACCCGATCGGGAGCCCGGTGTAGTTCTCCGCCAGCTCCCGCTGCGCCGCCTCCGACGCGCACACCCGCTCGATCTGCGACAGCTGCAACCGCGCGTCGAAGTCGTCGCCGTGGCGGTGCAGCATCGACGTCATCCACCAGGAGAAGTGGGTGCACCGCCAGACCCGGCGCAGGGCGGTGTCGGAGTAGGCGTCGACGAGGTCGGACTGCTGCTCCTGCAGCAGCCGCACGAGGGCCTGCGCCAGCAGCGTCACGTCGGCGACCGCGAGGTTGAGCCCCTTGGCCCCGGTCGGCGGCACGATGTGGGCGGCGTCGCCGGCGAGGAACAGCCGGCCCCGCCGCATCGGCTCGCTGACGAAGGACCGCATCGGCAGCACCGACTTCTCGATGACCCGGCCGGTGTTCAGCGACCAGCCGTCGAGCGCGAACCGGGTGGCCAGCCCGTCCCAGATGCGGTCGTCGGACCAGTCCTCGATCTTCTCGTCGGGGGAGACCTGCAGGTAGAGCCGCGAGATCGACGGTGAGCGCATCGAGTACAGCGCGAAGCCCTCGGGGTGCCAGGCGTAGATCAGGTCGTCGGTCGCGGGCGGCGCCTCGGCGAGGATCCCCAGCCAGGCGAAGGGGTAGACCCGCTCCCACGTCCGGCTCTCGGTGCCGGCGACGACGAGCGGGCGCGAGACACCGTGGAAGCCGTCGGTGCCGGCGACGACGTCGCACTCGAGCACCTGCGGAGTGCCGTCGGCGTCGGTGAACCGGATCCGCGGGCGATCGCCGTCGACGTCCTCCGGCACGACGTCCGAGACCTCGAACAGCAGCGGCGGGCCGCCGTCGAGCTGCGCGGCGATCAGGTCCTTGGTCACCTCGGTCTGCCCGTAGACCCAGACGTTGCGGCCGCACAGCGACGGGAAGTCCAGCTTCTGGCGGTGGCCCGGGTACTGCAGGTAGATGCCCGAGTGCTCGAGGCCCTCGCGGCGCAGCCGGTCGCCGACGCCGGCGTCGGTCAGCGTGTCGACGGTGTGCTGCTCGAGGATGCCGGCGCGGATCCGCGCCTCCACGTAGTCGCGCGAGCGGTTCTCCAGCACGACCGAGTCGATGCCCTGCAGCCACAGCAGCCGCGAGAGCAGGAGGCCGGCGGGGCCGGCGCCGATGATGCCCACCTGGGTTCGCACGGCGCAGAGTGTGACGCGGACGACGACCGCTGGGAACCGCAGCCTTCCGGTCAGCGGAAGGACCGTGCGCGGGCCAGCTCCCGGCCGATGCCTCGCGCGGCCACCTCCAGCACCGGCACCAGCCGGGCGGTGTCGCGCCGCGAACTGGGGACGACGATGCCGAGCGCGGCGGCGACCACCGGAGAGCCCGCCGCGGTCGACCGGCACCGGCACGGCCACGGAGGAAGCCCCCACGCTCATCTCCTCGGCCGTCCGGGCGAAGCCCCGGCGGTGCACCTCAGCGACCTCCCGCCGGAGCCGGCCCGGGTCGACGACCGTGTGCGGCGTCTCGCGCGACAGAGCGCCGAGCATGCGGTCGAGGACGTCGGCCGGCGCGGCGGCGAGCAGCACCTTGCCCACGCCCGTGGCGTGCAGCGGCAGGCGGCTGCCCACCTGGCTGACGACCGGCGCCGACTCCCGCCCGGAGATCCGCTCGACGTAGAGGGCCGACAGTCCGTCCCGCACAGCGAGGTGCACCGTGTCGCGGGTGGCGGTGTGGACGTCGAGCAGGAACGGCGAAGCGACCTGCCGCAGTTCCAGCTGGACGGCGGCCAGCAGCCCGAGGTCCCAGATCTTGCGGCCGATCTCGTAGCGGCCGTCGGAGCGGCGGACCAGCGCGCCCCAGTCGGAGAGCACCCCGACCAGCCGGTGGGCCGTGGTCAGCGGCGTACCGGACCTGTCGGCGATCTCCGAGAGGGTCAGGCGGGGGGCCTCGGACGAGAAGGCGTCGAGCATGGCCAGCGCCCGCGCGGCGACCGCTCGACCCGACGCGCCGCTGTTGCCCGCCATCCCCACCTTCCGTCGTTCGCCATCGATCCACTTCCGTCCAGCGGAAGCAGCGCCTTGGCGGACGGTAATCGCGGTCCTACCTTTCCCGGTATGACCGGCACCACAACCTCGAGCGGGCTCGTCCTGCCCCAGTACCCCCGTCCGGACGCCGAGACCCTGACTCCGGTCGGCTTCGACGGCTACCGCAGCACCGGGTCGCGCGCGCCGCTGCAGACGCCGATCGACCTGCCGCAGCGGCTCACCGAGGTCACCGGTCCGCTCCTGGGCGAGGGCCGCATCTCCGCCGACGACGCCGATCTGACCCGCCAGCACGAGGGCGAGCCCCAGGGGCAGCGGATCATCGTGCACGGGCGGGTGCTCGACAGCGACGGCCGCCCGGTGCCGGACACCCTCGTCGAGGTGTGGCAGGCCAACGCGGGCGGCCGGTACCGGCACGTGGTGGACAACTGGCCCTCGCCCGTCGACCCGAACTTCTCGGGCCTCGGTCGCACACTGACCGACAGCGAGGGCCGCTACGAGTTCGTGACGATCAAGCCGGGCGCCTACCCCTGGGGCAACCACGACAACGCCTGGCGGCCGGCGCACATCCACTTCTCGCTGTTCGGGCGTGCGTTCACCCAGCGCCTGGTCACCCAGATGTACTTCCCGGACGACCCGCTGTTCTTCCAGGACCCGATCTTCAACTCGATCCCCGAGAGCGCGCGGCCCCTGGCGATCAGCCGGTTCGACCACGAGCGGACGATGCCGAGCTGGGCGCTGGCGTTCGAGTGGGACATCGTCCTGCGGGGGACCGGGCAGACGCCGTTCGAGACCGACGACGACGGGGATATCGCGTGATGACAACCGAGCGAGCATCGCAGCGAGGAACGAGCGAGGAGCGGAACGAGGCGCGGAATCGCACAGGGGGCACGGCATGAGCCGCCTGACGACCCCCAGCGCCACCGTCGGCCCCTACCTGTCGATCGGTCTGGCCTGGGACGACGGTCCGTACGCGGTGGAGCCCGGCACCCCCGGCGCGATCTGGCTGCGCGGCACGGTCCACGACGGCAACGGCGACCCGGTCCCGGACGCGCTGATCGAGACCTGGCAGGCCGACCCGGACGGCCGGTTCGCCCACCCCGACGACCCGCGGGGTGCGGCGGCACGGCCGGGGTTCCGTGCCTTCGGCCGCTCGCAGACGGTCGACGCCGGCGAGTACGCGATCTGCACGCTGAAGCCCGGCCGGGTCCCGGACGGCGTGGGCGGACTGCAGGCGCCGCACGTCGACGTCTCGGTGTTCGCCCGCGGCCTGCTCGACCGCGTCGTCACCCGCATCTACTTCGCCGACGAGGCCGAGGCCAACGCCGAGGACCCGGTCCTGCGCTCGGTCCCCGAGGAGCGGCGGGCCACCCTCGTCGCTCAGCCGACGGACGACGGGTACCGGCTCGACATCCGGCTGCAGGGGGACGGCGAGACCGTCTTCTTCGCGGTCTGAGCGGGTCCGGCAGGATCGGGCGGGTGACCGGCCTCTTCGACGGGACCTTCGCGCGCGGCCCGGTGGCCCGCGTGCTCACCGACGAGGCGTGGCTGCGCGCGCTGCTGGAGGTGGAGGCCGCGCTCGCCCGCGCCGCGGCGCGCCTCGGGCTCGTGCCCACCACGGCCGCCGACGCCGTCGCGGCCGCCTGCGCGGACCCGTCCGGGCTCGACCTGGCCCGGGTCGTGCGCGAGGCCGCGGACGCCGGCAATCCGGTGCCGGCGCTGGTGAAGGTGCTGCAGGACGCGGTCGGTCCGCGCGACTCGGTCGCCGTCCACGTCGGGGCCACCAGCCAGGACGTCCTCGACACGGCGCTCGTGCTGCTCGCCCGCGCCGCGCTCGAGGAGCTGGACGGGCTGCTCGCGGGCGCCGGCGACACCGCCGTCCACCTGGCCGAGCGGCACCGCGACGACGTGGTCATGGGGCGCACGCTGATGCAGCAGGCGCTGCCGACCACCTTCGGGCTCAAGGCCGCGGGCTGGGCAGCCGGCCTGGACGGCGCCCGCGAGCGGGTCGCCGAGGTCCGGGCACTGCTGCCCGTCCAGTACGGGGGAGCGGTCGGCACGCTGGCCGGTCGCGGCGGCTCCGGCGTGGCCCTGCGCTCGGCGCTCGCCGAGGAGCTGGGCCTGGAGACCACCCCGGTCGCCTGGCACACGATCCGGCTGCCGATCGCCGACCTCGCCGGCCTGCTCGGCGCGGTGGCCGGCGTCGTCGCCACGATCGCGGTGGACGTCGTCCTGCTGGCGCAGACCGAGGTCGCCGAGGTCGCCGAGGTGAGCGAGACGCGCGGCGGGTCGTCGGCGATGCCGCACAAGCAGAACCCGGTCGCGGCGATCTCGGCCCGCGCCTGCGCCCGCCGCGCGCCGGGGATGGTCGCCACGCTCTTCGCCGCGATGGAGCAGGAGCACGAGCGGGCCGCCGGTGCCTGGCACAGCGAGTGGCCGACGCTCACCGACCTGCTGCGCACCGTCGGATCGGCCGCGGCCTGGCTGCAGGAGTCGCTGGACTCCCTCCAGGTCGACACCGCCCGGATGGCCGCCACGGTCGCCGCCGCCGCGGAGCCGCAGCTCGCCTCGGCCGCCACCGAGGCGCTGGCCGGGTCGATGGGCCGCGGCCAGGCGCACGAGGCAGGTCGCCGAGGCCGTGCGGACGGCGCACGCAGAGGGCCGCCCGCTGGCCGAGGTCCTCGCCGAGCGCACCGGCCTCGACCCGTCGTCCCTCGACCGTCGCGCCCGACGTCGGCGAGGCAGCCGCCCAGGTCGACGCCGTCCTCGCCGCCCACCGCACGCTGACCGAGGGGAACCCGTGACCGCAGTCGCCGTCTCGTACACCGTCGACGGGCCGGCCGGCGCGCCGGTCGTCGTCCTGTCCAACTCGCTCGGGGCCACCCGCGGCATGTGGGACCCGCAGGTGCCGCCGCTCGCCGAGCGGTACCGCGTGGTCACCTACGACACCCGCGGGCACGGGGAGTCGCCGGCGCCCGCGGGCCCGTACTCGCTCGACGACCTGGTCGACGACCTGGTCGCGCTGCTCGACGAGGTGGGTGCGCCGCCGGGCGCACGTCGTGGGACTGTCGCTCGGCGGCATGACGGCGATGCGGCTGGCCGCGCGCGAGCCCGACCGCGTCGACCGGCTCGCGGTGATGTGCACGTCGGCCGAAGCCCGAGCCGCAGGGCTTCCTCGACCGCGCGGCCGCGGTCCGCTCCGGTGGCACGGCGCCGATCGCGCCCGCGGTCGTGGGCCGCTGGCTCACCCCGCCGTTCGCCGCCGAGCACCCCGACCTCGTCGCCCGGCTCGAGGCGATGATCGTCGGCGCGGACGACGAGGGCTACGCGGCCTGCTGCGAGGTCGTGGCCGCGCGTGGACCTGCGCGACGACCTCGGCCGGATCGCCGCACCCACGCTGGTCGTGTCCGGCGCCGACGACCTCGCCCTGCCGCCCGAGCACCAGAAGCTCATCGCCGACGGCATCCCGGGCGCCGAGCTGCTGACCGTCGGCCCCGCGGCCCACCTCGCCAACCTGGAGCGCACGCTCGAGGTCACCGGGGCGCTGCTCGCCCACCTCGACGCCGGAGGCCACTGCATGAGCACGACCCCAGCACGGACGACGAACGCCGCGAAGCCGGCATGCGCACCCGCCGCGAGGTGCTCGGCGACGCGTGGGTCGACAAGGCGGTGGCCGGGACGACGCCGTTCACGGCCGACTTCCAGGACTTCATCACCCGCACGGCCTGGGGCGACCTGTGGCAGCGGCCCGGGGCTGGCCCGCCGCGACCGCAGCCTGATGACGCTGTCGATCACCATCGCGCTGCGGCACTGGGAGGAGTTCGCCCTGCACGTGCGCGCGGCGAAGAACAACGGGCTCTCCGACGAGGAGATCGGCGAGGTCTGCCAGCACGCGGCGATCTACGCGGGCGTGCCCGCCGCCAACCACGCGTTCAAGGTCGCCGCGCCGATCCTCGAGGAGCTGCGCGGGCAGGTCGTGACTCACGCCGGCCGGCTGCGGCCCTGCCGCAGGTAGCGGACCAGCGCGTTGGTCGAGGAGTCGGAGTCGTACTCCGGCGCCTGCTCGCTCTGCAGCTTCGGCGCGAGCTGGGCGGCCATGACCTTGCCCAGCTCGACGCCCCACTGGTCGAACGAGTTGATGCCCCAGATGACGCCCTGGGTGAAGACGCGGTGCTCGTAGGCGGCGACGAGCTGGCCGAGGGTGGACGGCGTCAGCTTCGGCGCGACGATCGCGTTGGAGGGGTGGTTGCCCGGCATCACCTTGTGCGGCACGACCTCCGCCGGGGTGCCGTCGGCGGCCACCTCCTCGGCGGTGCGGCCGAAGGCCAGCGCGCGCGGCTGGGCGAGGAAGTTCGCGAGGAGGAGGTCGTGCATGTCGTCCAGGTCGTGGTTCGGCTCGGCGAAGGCGATGAAGTCGGCCGGCACGAGCACGGTGCCCTGGTGCAGCAGCTGGTAGAAGGCGTGCTGGCCGTTGGTGCCCGGCTCGCCCCAGACGATCTCGCCGGTCGCGACGTCGACCGGTGAGCCGTCGAGGGTGACCGACTTGCCGTTGGACTCCATGCACAGCTGCTGCAGGTAGGCCGGGAAGCGGGCGAGGTACTGCGAGTAGGGGAGCACCGCCTGCGACTGCGCCCCGAAGAAGTCGACGTACCAGAGCGAGATGAGCCCGAGCAGCGCCGGCAGGTTCTCCTCGTAGGGCGCCGTGCGGAAGTGCACGTCCATGGTCAGGAACCCGTCGAGCATCTTCCGGTAGTGGTCGCGGCCGATCGCGACCATGAGCGAGAGCCCGATCGCCGAGGTGAACGAGTACCGGCCGCCGACCCAGTCCCAGAAGCCGAACATGTTCTCGGTGTCGATGCCGAAGGCGGCGACCTTCTCGGCGTTGGTCGAGACGGCGACGAAGTGCTTGGCCACGGCCGACTCGTCGCCGCCCTGCCCCTCAGCTCCAGGCCCTCGACCAGCCAGCGGCGGGCCTCCTTGGCGTTGGTCAGCGTCTCCTGGGTCGTGAAGGTCTTCGAGGCGACGATGAACAGCGTGGTCGCCGGGTCGAGGTCGCGGACGGCCTCGGCCAGGTCGGTCGGGTCGATGTTCGACACGAACCGGAAGGTCAGCGACCGGTCGGAGTAGTCGCGCAGCGCCAGGTACGCCATCGCCGGGCCGAGGTCGGAGCCGCCGATGCCGATGTTGACCACCGCGCGGATCCGCTCGCCGGTGTGCCCCGTCCACTCGCCGCCGCGCACCCGGTCGGCGAAGTCGCCCATGCGGTCGAGCACCTCGTGCACGTCGTGCCGCACGTCCTGCCCGTCGACCTCCAGGCCGCTCCTCGAGCGGTCGCGCAGGGCGACGTGCAGGACGGCGCGGTCCTCGGTGGTGTTGATGTGCTCGCCGGTGAACATCGCCTCGGTGCGCTCGCGCAGCCCGGCCCGCTCGGCCAGCGCGGCGAGCAGGCGCACGGTCTCGCGGGTGAGCCGGTTCTTGGAGTAGTCGAGCACCAGGTCGCCGGCGCGCGCGGTCAGCTGCTCGCCGCGCGACGGGTCCTCGGCGAACAGGTCCCGCAGGTGGCGGTCGCGGAGCTCCCGGTGGTGCTCGGCCAGCGCCTGCCACTCCGCGGTCTCGCTGATCCCCACGTGGTCCTCCTGCTCCGCACCGGTGTCTGTGTCCACCCTGGCGCACGGGTCCGGCGGGTGCGACCCCGGCCTCGACGGCGACCTCGACGTGCCAGGAGGCTCACGCGTAGGCGTAGCTGCTCGACGAGTACTCGGAGTAGGTGCCCGGCATGAGCAGGGCCTGGTCGCAGTCGGCGCATCGGACGGCGCGCCCGCCGTCACGTCCTCGGATGGTCAGCCAATTGCCGGCCCGACCGGTCAGGATGTCGCTGAGCCGGGAGAGCTCGTGCGCTCCGTCGGTGACCGCCGTCTTCACGAAGTCGAGGAAGGTGGTCCGACGTCCGCAGCGCGGGCAGTCGGCGTCGACCACCCGGAACGGGCCGCGGAGCGCCCGGACCTCGACCTGCAGGTAGTCGGCGAGCTCGCGGACCTCCGCGGTCGTCCATCCGGCGGAGCCCCACCGCGTCGAGCGGGATCCGGCCCGAGAAGTCGGGCGCCACCTGGTAGGTGCGGGTCTCCTGAGGACGGTCGCGCAGCAGGCCGAGGACCTCGTCCTCCGAGGACAGCGTGTGCATGGGGCCAACTCCTCGTGACGGCGCCGGGGAGCGCCCACCCTCATCGCCGGGGCGTCACCGCGGCGTCACCGATCCGGCGGCCGCCGGCGCGCGCGGCATGGAGCGTGTAGCCGACGAGGTTCGGGAGCAGCGCGACGGTGTAGATGCCGACCTGGGCGGGGGTCGTGTGCACGTCCGGGGCCCCGAAGGGCTCGAGGAGGTAGTGGTCGATGAACCCGTCGGGGTAGCCAGGCAGCGCCGGCGGCCGCGCGCAGGTCGAGTTCCCAGACCGTCAGCGGGCACGGCGCGCCGGCCACGTTGACGGCCAGCACGGCGAGGGCGACGGGGGCGTGCACCCAGAGCAGGCGCGGCCACCGGAGCGCCAGCAGCGACCCGGTGAGCATGAAGCCGATCAGGGCGACGTGCAGCGCCGCCATGACCCACGCCGCGACCAGCACGACACCAGTGTGCCGTCAGCGCCCGCCCACGGAATGTGCACGAACCGTGGTCTCCGGGCCCGCGAGACCACGGAACGTGCACGAACCGTGGTCGCAGGGCGTTCAGACGCCCGCGGGCACCCGCATCTCGACGACGTCGTCGGCCACGGTCAGCGGGGCGCCGGTGGCGGCCACGACCTCGTCGGCCGTGACGCCGGGGGCGACCTCGCGGAGCACCAGCCCGTCCGCGGTGACGTCGATGACCGCCAGGTCGGTGATGATCCGGTCGACGCAGCCCTTGCCGGTCAGCGGCAGGGTGCACTCCTCGACGATCTTCGGCGACCCGTCGCGGGCGACGTGCTCCATCATGATGATCACGCGCTTGGCGCCGTGGACGAGGTCCATCGCGCCGCCCATGCCGTTGACCATCTTGCCGGGGATCAGCCAGTTCGCGAGGTCGCCGCGGGGATTGACCTGCATGGCCCCGAGGACGGCGAGGTCGAGGTGCTTGCCGCGGATCATGCCGAAGCTCATCGCCGAGTCGAAGAAGCTGGCGCCGGGCAGGATCGTCACCGTCTCCTTGCCGGCGTTGATCAGGTCGGCGTCCTCCTCGCCCTCGAACGGGTAGGGGCCGACGCCGAGGATGCCGTTCTCGCTGTGCAGCACCACGTGGACGCCGTCCGGTACGAAGTTGGGCACCAGGGTGGGCATGCCGATGCCGAGGTTGACGTAGGCGCCGTCCTCGAGGTCGAGGGCCACGCGGGCGGCGAGCTGGTCGCGGGTCAGCGCCATCAGGAGGTCTCCTCGCTCCGGGCCGACCGCGGTCGCGTCGTCCGCTTCTCGATGTTCTTGCCCTCACTGCCGACCACGACGACGCGGTCGACGAAGATCCCGGGCAGGTGCACGTCCTCGGGGCGGATGTCGCCCGGCTCGACGAGCTCCTCGACCTCGGCGATCGTGATCGTCGCAGCCATGCCGGCCAGCGGGTTGAAGTTGCGGGCCGACTCGTGGAACCGCAGGTTGCCCTGCCGGTCGCCCACCTCGGCGCGGACGAGGGCGAAGTCGGTGGTCAGCGCGGTCTCCAGCACGTACTGCCCGCCGTCGAAGACACGCACCTCCTTGGGCTCGCTGGTCTTGACCACGTTGCCCTCGGCGTCGTACTTCACCGGGATGCCGCCCTCGGCGACCATCGTGCCCACGCCGGTCGGGGTGTAGAACGCCGGGATGCCGGCGCCGCCGGCGCGCAGCCGCTCGGCGAGGGTGCCCTGCGGGGTCAGCTCGACCTCGAGCTCGCCGGACAGGTAGAGCCGCGCGAGCTCCTTGTTGCCGCCGACGAACGAGCTGATGGTCTTCACGATCCGGCCGGCGTAGAGCAGCACGCCCAGGGCCTGGTCGTCGACGCCGCAGTTGTTCGAGACCGTCGTCAGCCCCGACGTCCCCTGCTCCAGCAGCGCGTCGATCAGCTTGATCGGCACCCCGCACAGCCCGAAGCCGCCGACGGCGAGCGTCGCGCCGTCCGGGATGTCGGCGACCGCCTCGCGGGCGCTCGCGACCACCTTGTCCACGTCTGCTCCGTTCCTCGGCGGGAGCCCACAGCTTCCCATCCGGGTCGATCCGGCCCTACAAGGCCCGGAGGATGTCCTCCACCCGCTCGCGGGCGTCCCCGAACAGCATGCGGCTGTTCTCCCGGAAGAACAGTGGGTTCTGCACACCGGCGTAGCCCGCCGCCATGGAGCGCTTGAACACGATGACGTGCTCGGCCTCCCAGACGTGCAGCACCGGCATGCCTGCGATCGGGCTGCCGGGGTCGTCGATGGCCGCCGGGTTGACCGTGTCGTTGGCCCCGATGACCAGGACCACCGACGTCTTCGGGAAGTCGTCGTTGACCTCGTCCATCTCCAGGACGATGTCGTAGGGCACCTTGGCCTCGGCCAGCAGCACGTTCATGTGGCCGGGCAGCCGTCCGGCGACCGGGTGGATGCCGAAGCGGACGTCGACGCCCTTGTCGCGCAGGTGCCGGGTCAGCTCGGCCACCGGGTACTGCGCCTGGGCCACGGCCATGCCGTAACCGGGCGTGATGATCACCGACTCGGCCTCGCGCAGCAGCTCGGCCGCCTCCTCGGCGCCGATCTCCCGGTGCTCGCCGTAGTCGGTGTCGCCCGACGTCGACGCCTCGATGCCGAAGCCACCGGCGATGACCGACAGGAACGAGCGGTTCATCGCCCGGCACATGATGTAGGAGAGGTAGGCGCCGGAGGAGCCGACGAGCGCGCCGGTGACGATCAGCAGGTCGTTGCCGAGCAGGAAGCCCGAGGCCGCCGCGGCCCAGCCCGAGTAGCTGTTGAGCATCGAGACGACCACCGGCATGTCGCCGCCGCCGATCGAGGCGACCAGGTGCCAGCCGAGAGCGAGCGCGAGGGCGGTGATCACGCCCAGGACCGGCAGGCTCGGTGCCACGACGAACACCACGGTGAGGACGGCGAAGGCGACCAGCGCGCCCAGATTGAGGGCGTTCTTCGCCGGCAGCACGAGCGGCGAGGACTTGATGCGGGCCGACAGCTTGAGGAACGCCACGATCGATCCGGTGAACGTCACCGCGCCGATGAAGACCCCGATCGCCACCTCGGCGGAGTGGATGCCGGCCTCGGCGCCCTGCAGCGGTGCGAGCGCCGTCGTCGGCCGCCGCGCCCTCGACCGACAGGTAGCCGTTCCAGCCCACCAGGACGGCGGCGAGGCCGACGAAGCTGTGCAGGATCGCGATCAGCTCGGGCATGCCGGTCATCGCCACGCGCCGCGCCCGCCAGAGGCCGATGCTGCCGCCGACCGCCACCGCGGCCGCGAGCAGCACGGCGTCGAGGCCGGACAGTTCGCCGTCGACGGCCAGCGCGATCGTGGCGGCGAGCGCCAGCGCCATGCCGGCGATGCCGAAGCTGTTGCCGGCCTTCGCGCTCTCGTGCCGCGACAGCCCGGCCAGGCTCAGGATGAACAGCAGGGCCGCGACGATGTAGGCCGCGGCGGCGGCGCTGCCGACGGTCATGCCCGGCGCTCCGCGGCCGGGCCCTTGGCGAACATGCCGAGCATCCGCCGCGTCACCGCGAACCCGCCGACGACGTTGATGCTCGCGACCAGCACCGCGACGAAGGCCAGCGTCTGGACGACGGCGTCCTCGGCCCCGATCTGCAGCAGTGCGCCGACCACGATGATCCCGGAGATCGCATTGGTCACCGACATCAGCGGGGTGTGCAGCGCGTGGTGCACGGCGCCGATCACGTAGAAGCCGATGACGATCGCCAGCGCGAAGACGGTGACGTGGCCGATGAACTCGCCGGGGGAGAAGGCGGTCACCAGGAACAGCGCGGCGGCGGCCAGTCCGACCACCACGAACCGCCGGGACGGCGGTGGGGGAGCCGGTGGTGCCTTGGCCGGCGCGGCGGCGGCCGCGGGCACCGGCGCCGGCGCCGCGGAGACGGCCACCGGCGGCGGCGGCCACAGGACCTCGCCGCGGTGGACCACGGTCATCGACCGCACGACCACGTCGTCCAGATCGAGCACCAGCTCGCCGTCCTTGCCCGGGGTGAGCAGGGTGAGCAGGTTGACCAGGTTGGTGCCGTAGAGCTGCGAGGCCTGGGCCGGCAGCCGGCCGGGCAGGTCGGTGTAGCCGACGATCGAGACGCCGTTCGGGGTGACGACCACCTCGTCGGGCACCGAGCCCGCGACGTTGCCGCCCTGGGCCGCGGCCATGTCGACGATGACGCTGCCCGAGCGCATCGAGGCGACCATCTCCTCGGTGATCAGCCGCGGCGCGGGCCGGCCGGGGATGAGCGCGGTGGTGATGACGATGTCCACCTCGCGCACCTGCTCGGCGTACATCTCGGCGGCCCGCCGGTTGAAGTCCTCGCTCATCTCGGTCGCATATCCCGTGTTGCTGCCGGTGGTTCCGGCGTCCTGCTCGGCGGCCGGGACGGCGACGTACTCGCCGCCCAGCGAGCGCACCTGCTCCGCGACCTCTGGCCGCACGTCGGTCGCCCGCACGATCGCCCCGAGGCTGCTGGCCGCCCCGATCGCCGCCAACCCGGCCACGCCCGCCCCGGCGACCAGCACCGTGGCCGGTGGCACCTTGCCCGCGGCGGTGACCTGGCCGGTGAAGAAGCGACCGAAGGTGTGCGCGGCCTCGATGACGGCGCGGTAGCCGGCGATGTTGGCCATGGAGCTCAGCACGTCGAGGGACTGCGCCCGGGAGATCCGCGGAACGGCGTCCATGGCCAGCGCCGTGACCGGCCGCCGGCCCAGCGCGGCCACGCGGTCGGGGTTCAGGGCGGGCGCCAACGGGCTGATCAGGGTCGCACCGTCGCGCAGCCGCGCGAACTCGTCGTCCGGGGGCGCCTCGACGCACAGAACCACGTCGGCGCCCCACGCCTCGCCCGCCGTGCCGATCCGGGCGCCGGCCTCGGCGTAGGCCTCGTCGGGAAAGGTGCTGGCCGCGCCGGCTCCGCTCTCGACGACCACGTCGTAGCCCAGGCGCAGCAGCCGCCCGGCCGTGATGGGCGTGGCGGCCACGCGCGTCTCGCGCGGCCGCACCTCGCGCGGGATGCCGATCAGCACGTCGCTCTCCGTTCCGCCGGGACGGTGGCCAGGAGGGGATCATGCCTGGTGACGTTCGAAGGTCTGCAACGTGACGTGGTCCGGACCTGTGTCAGCGGCCGGGGGGCTCGCGACCGGTCACCGGGACTGCGATGCCCAGGTGCTCACCCGCACCGTCGTGCCGGCCGGGCCGGTGCGCGTCTGCACCAGATCGCAGAGCTGCTGCACGAGGTAGAGCCCCATCCCGCCGCGCCCGAGGGGATCCGGACGGCGCCTCCCGGCCAGCGGGTCGGTGAGCCGGCCCGGGCAGGTGAACTCGACGATCGTGGCGTCAGGCTCACGCCACATCGCGACCGAGCCCGTGCCGCCGCCGTGGCGGATGCAGTTGGACGCGAGCTCGGAGGCGGCCAGCTCCAGGTTCTCCACCTGCTCGCTGTCCAGGCCGCAGGAGCGGGCGTAGGCGCGCACGGTGCGGCGGACGGCGGGCACGTCGCGCAGCCCGAAGTCGCCGCGCAGGACGACGTCCGTGGGCGGGGGGAGCGGTGCGCATGCCGGGAGGGTCGCGAGGTCGATCGCGTCGCCGGGCGGCACGTAGTGCGGGCTGGTGCCGCGGCCCTCGGCGTCCCGCCAGGTGGCGTGGGTGCGCAGCGCACCCGCCTGCACCGCGCCGGGCAGCTCGCGGTTGTAGGGACACAGCAGCTGCCCCGCCCGTGTGGGGGAGAAGGCGGTGTCGACGAGCGCCTCGTGCACCTCGCACTCGACGAGTTCCGCCGGCCTGCGGCCCGGGAACGCCGGCTCGCCCACGCCCCGGACCGGTCGTTCGCTGCTCCCCCGGGTCACCAGGTCGAGCCAGAGCGGGATGAGGCGCGCCGGGTTGGGGCCGACGTCGGCCATGTCCAGCCAGTGAACGGCGGCGGCGTCGGCCCCGAGCGCGTCGCGCAGCAGGTCGAGGTGCGCCGTCGGCTCGACGACGATCAGGGCCTCGTCGCGCTCGAGCCCTTCGCGTAGATAGGCCGTCACCTCCGCGACGAACTCGTCGTCGTCCCGGTAGAAGAACGCCTCGTGCCGGTACTCCGCAGCTGCGGGCGCCGTCATCGCACCGCCCCCACGAACGTCACCGGCGCGGACGCGTCCATGCCGAGCACCCGCCAGATGCCGACGACGGCGCGCGGGGCAGCCTGGATCCGCAGCCGGACGCCCCGATCGGTCAGCGTGCGGGCCCACGCGGCGAGGGTCCGGCAGCCGGCCACGTCGACGGTCTCGAGCCGCGACAGGTCGAGGACGGCCGTCGATCCGGTCACCGGCGAGGTGGCGAGCACGCGCGCCAGCCGGTCGGCGGCGAACGTGTCGACCGTTCCGGACAGGATCACGTGGGTGTCGTCGAACCAGATGCGGAACGACGGCCGGTCCAGCGGCGCGTGCACCTGCGGGTGGACGGCGGTCACGTCGGCCACGGCGCGGGCGTCCAGCGCGCCGCGGCGGTAGGCGCACATGGCGACCATCCCGGACCCCGAGGCGATGAACTCGTCGGCCAGGTGCTCCCACTGGACGAGACCGGCCCGGCCGGCCGAGGTCCGGGCCAGCGGCGTGACGTCGGCGACCACGCGGAGTCCGCTGAACCCGGCATCGCGCGCGTCGCGCACGGCGGCGTCGTAGAACGTCCACTGGTCCGCCGGGTCGAGCACCTGGCCGTCGGCGTAGGCCTGGCCGATCGAGTCGAAGGTCAGGGCGCCACGGGCCGCCAGCGCCTCGAGGGAGCCGAACGGCTCGCCGGCGGCACGCAGGTCGGCGGCCATCCCGTCGCCCACGCACAGGAGCCGCTCGCCCTTCGCGAGGCCCACGGCCAGATAGCGCTGCGCCGCGTCCACGAACGACTCGGGGTCGTCGTACACCCAGCACAGGTGGTCGGCGTCAGTCAGCGGGTCCCGTTCGTCCAGCACGCCGGAGTCGCGCACGGATCGACCGTACGCCGCACCCCGCCGGCTGGACAGGGCTCCGACGGCAGTCGACCGGAACCGTCGCCGGCCCCGGTGCGTCACCGCGCGATCGCGCATCGTCGTGGCCGGAGCGCGTCGATTCCCGTGGCCCGCGCGCCGCGACCGCAGCGATTGACGCCGATGCCCTCCCTGCGAAGCATCCGCGCCATGGCCCGCGCCAGGCGAGTGCGCAGCATGCTCATCCCGTCGTCGCTCACCGGACCGATCGCCAAGGCGACCGACCTGCTGCGGTGGGTGCCGTTCGGGAGCCGGCTGGCCACCGACGCCCTCGTCGGGCTGCTGGCCAACGCGACCGAGCCCCGCCCGCGGCCCCACACGCTGGTGTCGGACTACACGTCCTGGATCAGCCTCACCGATCCCCGCTACACCGGCCGCCACCTGCCCGTGGCCGATCCCCGCGCCCTGCCGAGCGAGGCCCAGGTGCTCGACCTGTTCCGGCGTCCGGCCGGCCGGGCACGGCCGTCGTCGGACACCACCGTGCTGTTCATGCTCTTCGCGCAGTGGTTCACCGACAGCTTCCTGCGCACCGAGCGCAGCGACTGGCGCCGCAACACCTCGACGCAGGAGATCGACCTCTGCCAGATCTACGGGATCAGCGAGTCGCGCACCCGGCTGCTGCGCGCGATGGAGGGCGGGCGGCTGGCGACGAAGCAGATCGACGGACAGGACTTCCCGCCGTTCCTGCTCGAGCGCACCCCGAGCGGCGCCTACGCCGTACGGCCGGAGTTCAAGGGGCTGCACGACGAGTCCTGGCTGCTCGACGTGCTCCTCGCCGACGTCCCGGACCGGCAGAAGGACCTGTTCTTCGCCGTCGGCCTGGAGCACGGCAACTCCACGGTCGGGAGCACCGCCTTCGACGTCCTCTTCCTGCGGGAGCACAACCGGATCGCCCGGATCCTCGCCGACGACCACGCCGCCGGGCGGACCGTGCCCGCCTGGCCCGCGGGCATGACGCCGGAGGAGCTCGACGAACGCATCTTCCAGACCACCCGGATGATCATGATCGTCCTGGAGCTCAAGCTCGTGGTCGAGGAGTACATCCGGCACATCGCCCCGTACGACCCGCCGCTGAAGGTGCGCCCGGGCACGGCCGACGGCAAGCGGTGGAACCGGTCCAACTGGATCGCCGTCGAGTTCAACCTGCTCTACCGGTGGCACTCGCTGGTGCCCGACACGGTGACCACCGATGCGGGCGAGGTGTCGGCCAAGGAGTTCCTGCGGGACAACAACGAGGCCGTGGTCGGCAAGGGCATCGAGTGGGTCTTGGCGCAGTGCTCGCGGTCGCGGGCGTCGCGGGTCGGGCTGCTGAACACGCCGGACTTCCTCACCGAGCGTCGCCGTCCGGACCACCCGGCGGTCGAGGAGCGCTCGATCGCGCTCATGCGCTTCGCCCGGCTGCAGTCCTACAACGCCTACCGGGAGCGCTTCGGCCTGGCGCCCAAGGCTTCGCTGGCCGACGTCACCAGCGACCCGGAGGTCCTCCGGCGGCTCGAGGAGCTCTACGGCGACGTCGACGCGCTGGAGTGGTACGTCGGCATCTTCGCCGAGGACCACCTGGACGACGGGATGATGGGGGAGCTGCTGACGGCGATGGTGGGCTACGACGCCTTCACCCAGGCGCTGACCAATCCGCTGCTGTCCTCGCAGGTGTTCACCGAGTCGACGTTCACGCGCACGGGTCTCGGGATCATCGCCGGCACGCGGTCGCTGCGACAGATCCTGGCCCGCAACATCCCGCATCCCGCCGACGCCGTTGCTGCCTTCACCTACGCCGAGAAGCGCCGTTCGTCGCCGCGCTGACGGCCGCTGAGATCCGACCATCCTGGAAACGCCCGGCGGAAATCAGGGACTTTGGTCCTGGCTTGATATGCCGTCCATCCAGGAACCGATTCAATTCCGGAACAATTACGCTCACTCGTGCTCGGAAACGCAGGGCGTGTCATATGTGGAATGTCCGCCCGCCCGAACTTTGAGTCACTACAGTGATCTTCGCTTCGACAGGCGGAGGCAGTCGATCCCGGGGGTGGGGCCGGGACCGGTTCAGCGCCCTGCCGCCGATCCCTACCGACTCTGGAGTGTCCACGCATGTCCGACAACGTCACTGTCGCGCCGGTGCCCGACACCGACCAAGAGGTTCAGGATGAGACCGCCGCCCTGCTGGCCGGCATCGACGACATGGCCACGCGGCGGCCTGTCGCAGCGCAGATCGTATCCGTGACCTCATCGGAGCGCAGCGATTCCAGGGCCCTTGCACAGGTGCTGATGGGTGACGCCCGGCTGGCAGGACGCGTGATGAAACTTGCGAATTCGGCGCACTACGGCATGAGCGGCCGGGTCTCCTCGCTGCAGTTCGCGATCACCGTCGTCGGCTTCTCGACGGTGAGAACCTTGGCGACGATGTCGCTCACCGACTCCGCGGCCGACACCGAACTGCCCGACGATTTCTGGGACCTCGGCACGGGCCTGGCTCTCGCCGCGTCGCGGCTGGCGCCGCGCTTCCGGGAGTATCAGCCAGACGCGTTGTGCATCGGTCTGTTGTCGCAGGTGGGGGCTGCCCTGCTGCACCACCACGACCCCGTCGGCTACAGCAGCCTCATCGAGGAGAAGCCCGACTTCACCCGCCGGCGCATCGCCGAGAAGCAGCGATACGGGATCTCGAGCCTGCAGCTCAGCGCCGCCGCACTGGTGCGCTGGAACTTCCCCGAGGCGATGGTTTTCCCATTCGAGCGGGTGGAGGACCGGACGTCGCCCCGGGGCGGGCTCCTGCGTACGGCCTACGAGGTCGTGGCCCGGCTGTCGCTGCCCGACCGTCAGCCGGTGCCGGTGGGTCTGATCAGTTGCGGCATGGTCGGCGAACCGGACATGCCGCCGGTCCTCTACGACGTCCGCGTCGAGTCGACGGCGATGCGCGGGATGTTCTCCGAGGACTGAGGTAATGGTCCGAGCGGTTCCGCATCGTCCGTGACCTCCCCCCTTGGGGGGATCCGACGCACGACCGGGTGACAGAACTGCCCTCCGGGGGCCGAGGATCCCTCTGCACGGCACCGGGGTCACGGATGGTCCCGATGGAACGACCGGGGGCACGGATGCCCCCGGACCCGCCATGGAGGGGGGAACGTGACCGCAGCGACCAGTCTTCAGCTCGACGGCCGCGTGCCGCCGGAGATCGTCTCGTCGGTCTTCCACAGCGCCACCGTGAGCGAACACCTCGCCATCCTCGTCGCCGAGACCAGCGGCGGCTCGCCCCGCCTCAGCTGGGGCAACCAGGGCGCCGTCTCGCTGCTCGGATACGCCATCGAGGATCTGCGCAAGGTCTCCGTGCAGCAGCTCTTCCCGACCCTGCGCGGCGGCGAGCTCGGCCTCCTGCTGCGCCGTGAGCGCTCCACGCAGATGACCGTGCCCGTGCGTTCCGCCTCCGGCGAGCTCATCGAGGCATCCATCGCGGCGACGCCCGTCCCCGGGCGGCCGGATGTGGACGCTGCGCGTCTCGCCGGCGACCACGAACGCCCACGAGCGTGCGCTGCGCGCGACCGCCGACGCCCACGAGCGCCGGTTCGCCACCCTCACCGAGCGCTCGCCGGTGCCCACGCTGCTGTCCGAGCAGGGCATGCGGCTGGCGCACGTCAACGACGCGTTCTGCTCGCTGGTCGGCCGCCAGGCCGAGCAGCTGCTGGGCACCGGCTGGATGACCTTCGTGCACCCCGACGACCTCGACGACCTGATCGAGCGGGTCGCCGACGTCCTCGAGGGCGGCGACGTCGAGACTCCGCGCCCGTCTCGTCCGGGAAGACGGCGAGGCCCGGACGACCGTCATCCGCTTCGCCCACCTGTTCACCCCCGGCGTCGGCGCCGGTTTCGTCGGCACGATCGAGGACGTCACCGACCGGCTGGCCTTCGAGGCGCAGCTGGAGCACCAGGCCAACCACGACCCGCTGACCGGGCTGCCCAACCGGACCAAGCTGGCGGAGTACATCGCCGGCCGCTTCGTCCCGGGCGGCAGCGGCCTGGCGTGCCTCTTCCTGGACCTGGACAACTTCAAGGTCGTCAACGACTCGCTCGGCCACGCGGCCGGCGACGAGCTGCTCTCCGAGGTGGCCTGCCGGCTGCGGGCCACGGTGCGCCCCGGTGACCTGGTCGCCCGCTTCGGCGGCGACGAGTTCGTGGTCGTGTGCGAGCACGTCGACGAGGCCGGCGCCGTCGCCCTGGCCGAGCGGATCGTCACCTCGCTCGCCTCGCCGGTGCGCCTCGGCGGGGTGGACATCCGCCCGCACGCCAGCATCGGCGTGACCGTGCAGACCGCCGAGCACCGGCAGGCCGACGAGCTCGTCCGTGACTGCGACATCGCCATGTACCAGGCCAAGGCCGGTGGCAAGCGGCGGATCACCGTGCTCGACCACCAGGGCCGGATCGAGGCGCGCGACAAGCTGCTGCTGGTCGCGGAGCTGCGCGACGCGATCGAGAGGCGCGAGATCCGCGCTCTTCTACCAGCCCATCTTCAGCGCCGAGACCCGCGACGCCGTGGCCGTCGAGTCCCTCGCCCGCTGGGAGCACCGCCGAACGCGGCACGATCAGCCCGGTCACCTTCGTCGCGCTCGCCGAGGAGAGCGGCCTGATCGGCGCGCTGGGCGCAGCTCGTCCTGGACGAGACCTGCCGCCAGCTCGCTGCGTGGGACGCCGAGCTCGGCCCCGCTGCTCCGGCGCGGGCCAACGTCAACGTCTCGGCGCTGGAGCTCGACGAGGGGCTGCCCGAGCAGGTCGCCTCGGCCCTGGCCCGGCACTCGCTGGACCCGGCGCGCCTCTCGGTGGAGATCACCGAGTCGGCGCTGATGAAGGACCCGGAGTCGGCCCGTGAGCGTGCTCGACCAGCTGCGCGCCCTCGGCGTCCAGCTGGCCATCGACGACTTCGGCACCGGCTACTCGTCGCTGGCCTACCTGCGCCGGCTGCCGGTCGACTGCCTGAAGGTCGACCGGTCCTTCGTGGCCGAGCTGGCCGCCGGCCACGCCGAGATCGCGACTGCGGTCATCGACCTCGCCGGCACGCTCGAACCTCTGCACCGTCGCCGAGGGCGTGGAGACCGAGGAGCAGGTCGCAGGCGCTCAGCGACCTGGGCGCCACCTACCTGCAGGGCTTCACCCTCGCCCGGCCGATGGACGGCCGGTCCGCGGCGACCTTCTTCGCCACCCGTCAGGGAGAGCTGATCCGATGACCGTCAGTCCCTTCCCGCCGCCGGCGCCTCGACCCACCGCCGCGCCCGAGGACTCCGTCGTCGGCCTCCAGCCGGTGATGGCCCCGGCGTACGACATCGAGAAGATCCTCGCCAGCATCGACACGATGGCCGCCCAGCGGCCGGTCGCGGCGCAGATCGTCTCGGTCGCCAACTCCGACGACACCAGCGCCAAGGCGCTGTCGCGGATCCTGGCCACCGACGTCGCCCTGGCCAGCCGGGTCATGAAGCTGGCCAACTCGGCCTACTTCGGCATGCGCGGCCGGGTCACCTCGCTGCAGTTCGCCGTCACGGTCGTCGGCTTCACCACGGTGCGCACCATGGCCACGGTCGCGCTGACCGACCTGGACGACGAGTCGCGCCTGCCCGACGACTTCTGGACGGTGACGACCAGCCTCGCGCTGGCCGCCTCCGCTCTCGCGCCGCGCTTCGGCGAGCGGCCGCAGGACGGGCTGTGCATCGGCCTGCTCGCCCAGATGGGCGCGGCGCTGCTGCACCACAACGACCAGGACGGCTACCGCGAGCTGATGGCCGAGCACCCGACCTTCGCCTCCCGCCGCCGCGCCGAGGTGCGCCGCTACGGCATCTCCGCGGTGCGGCTGACCTCGGTCGCCCTGGAGAACTGGGGCTTCCCGTCGACGATGGTGCTGCCCATGCAGCGCATCGAGGACCTGGGCTCGCTCGAGGGCGGCCTGCTCCGCGCCGGCTACGAGGCGGCCGCGCGGCTGACCGTGCCGGACTACGAGCGGCAGCCGATCGGCCCGATCAGCTGCGGCCGGCTCCGCGAGGAGGACCTGCCGCCGGTGCTCTACCAGGTGCGCAACGACGCCGACGAGCTGCGCCGGGCCATCCTCGGCGACTGAAGGCCCCGCTCCCACGGACGTAGGGGGCGCCCACGGGATCGACGGTCGTCGTAGGCCGAGTCGACGCCGGCCGCCAGCCGGGCGAGGGCGAAGTCGCCGTCGCCCAGCACGTGGTCGATCGCGGTGAGCCGGCTGGTGTAGTGCCCGACCGAGTACTCGGCGGTCATGCCGATCCCGCCGTGCAGCTGGATGGCCTCCGTGCCGACGTGCCGGCCGGCGCGGCTGGTCTGCAGCCGGGCCCGGTCGGCGGCCGTGACGGCGTCGCCGCCGGCGTCGAGCACCATCGTCGCCCAGAGCGCGGTGCTGCGGGCGAGCTCCAGCGACACGTACATGTCGGCCGCGCGGAAGGTCAGCGCCTGGAACCGGGCCAACGGGACGCCGAACTGCTTGCGCGTCTTCAGGTACTCCGACGTCGTGCGCAGCGCGGTGTCCATCGCGCCGACCGCCTCGTGCGCGTAGGCGATCCGCCCCGCGGCCAGCACCTGCTCGATGACCGCGGTGCGGTCGGTCGCGGCGTCGCCCAGCAGCTCGGCGGGGGTGCCGGCGAACGCGACGCGCGCGGCGCGGCCGCCGTCGTGGGTGCGGTAGCCGGTGCGGGTCAGGCCCTCGGCGTCCGGCCGGACGACGAAGGCCGCGGTGCCGCCGTCGACGGCGGCGGTCACGACCAGCAGGTCGGCGCGGGCACCGGCGAGGACCGGCTCCTTGACGCCGGTCAGCCGCCAGGTGCCGCCGTCCTCGCTCGCGGTCACGCCGGACGCCGACGCCGACCAGCGCGTGCCGGGCTCGGCGTGCGCGAGGGCGGCCACGCAGCTGCCCTCGGCGATCGCGGCCAGCACCTCGCCGCGCTGCGCGTCGGTGCCGAGCGCGGACACCAGCCCGCCGGCCAGCACGACGACCTCGACGAAGGGCTCGGGCGCGAGCACCCGGCCGATCTGCTCGGCCACGATGGCGACCTCGACCGGACCGGCGCCCATGCCGCCGTCGTCCTCGGCGAACGGCAGGCCGAGCACGCCCATCTCGGCGAGGCGGGCCCAGGTCTTCTCGTCGAAGCCCGGATCGGCGGAGGTGACCGTGCGGCGCTGCTCGCCGCTGGGGCCGTAGGCCCGGCCGAGCAGACCGCCCACGGCCTCGCGGAGGGCGTCCTGCTCGTCGTCGTACGTCGAAGTCCACCGTTGCCTCACAACCCCAGGATCGCGCCGGCGATGATGGTGCGCTGCACCTCGTTGGAACCCCCGTAGATCGAGGCCTTGCGGAAGTTCAGGAACGTCGGCGCGGCCGTGCGCGCCCACGCCGGCACGTCCGAGCCCTCGCCCGCACCGGAGGCCAGCGACAGCGGCCCGGCGATGTCGACCAGCAGCTCGGTGGCCGCCTGCTGCAGCTCCGTGCCGCGCAGCTTCAGCACCGAGGACGCCGGGTGCGGCTTGCCGTCGGCCGAGTGCGCGACCACCCGCAGCGCGGTCAGCTCCAGCGCGAGCAGATCGTTCTCCAGCTCCGCGATCCGCCCGGCGATCCGCGGGTCGGACAGCAGCGGCGCCCCGCCGACCTGCACCTCGGCGGCGTGCCGCTTGGCCTGCGCGATGAGCCGCTTGATCCAGCCGACCGGAGCGACGCCGACGCGCTCGTTGCCGAGCAGGAACTTGGCGTAGTCCCAGCCGCGGTTCTCCTCGCCGACCAGGTTCTCGGCGGGCACGCGGACGTCCTCGAAGAAGACCTCGTTGACCTCGAAGCCGCCGTCGATCAGCTCGATCGGCCGCAGCGTGACGCCGGGGGAGTCCATCGGGACGAGCAGGAACGAGATGCCGCGCTGCTTCTTCTCGGCCGTCGGGTCGGTGCGCACCAGGCAGAAGATCCAGTCGGCGTGCTGGCCGAGCGTCGTCCAGGTCTTCTGGCCGTTGACCACCCAGTCGTCGCCGTCCCGGACGGCGGTGGTGCGCAGCGAGGCGAGGTCGGAACCGGCGTCGGGCTCGGAGAACCCCTGGCACCACCAGATGTCGAGGTTGGCCGTGGCGGGCAGGAACCGCTCCTTCTGCTCCTGCGAGCCGAAGGTGTAGATGACCGGGCCGACCATGCTGGTGTTGAACGCCAGCGGCGGCGGCACGAACGCCAGCTGCATCTCCTCGTGCCAGATGTGCCGCTGCAGCGGGTCCCAGCCGCGGCCGCCCCACTCCTCGGGCCAGTGCGGCACGGCGAGACCTGCGGCGTTGAGGATCCGCTGCGTGCGGACGTAGTCCTCGCGGGACGGCTCACGCCGGGCGGCCACCGCGTCGCGGATCTCCTGCGGGATCTGCGTGGTGAAGAAGGAGCGCATCTCCTGCCGGAACTCGGCCAGCTCCGGCGACAGCTGCAACCGCATCGGATCCTCTTCCTGTCGACGTCCTCCGTCCGACCATGCCACACCTGCTACCGGCGAGTAACCAAGGGCGGCCCGGCGTGGCAGGCTGCTGCCGAGGGGCGGAGGTCCCGGACGGGGAGGTCACGTGGAGGCAGCGGGACGACCACGGCGCGGCGGTCCGCTCGCGGGACTGCGGGTCGTGGAGCTCGGGGGGATCGGGCCCGGCCCGCACGCCGCGATGGTGCTCGCCGACCTGGGCGCCGACGTCGTCCGGGTGGAGCGCCCGTCCCGCGGCCTCCAGATCGGGGACGCCGGCCGCGACGCCCTGCTGCGCAATCGGCGCTCGGTCGCAGCCGACGTCAAGACGCCCGAGGGCCTGGCCGTCGTCCTCGACCTGGTCGAGCGGGCCGACGTCCTCATCGAGGTGTTCCGGCCCGGGGTCGCCGAGCGGCTGGGCATCGGCCCCGACGCGTGCCTGGCACGAGCGCCGCGGCTGGTCTACGCGCGGATGACCGGCTGGGGCCAGGACGGGCCGTGGGCCCAGCACGCCGGGCACGACCTCAACTACCTGGCGCTCACCGGCGCCCTGCACTCCTTCGGGCGGGCCGGCGGCCCCCCGGTCTTCCCGGTCAACCTGGTCGCCGACTTCGGCGGCGGCTCGATGCTCGTGCTGGTCGGCATCCTCGCGGCGCTCGTGGAGCGCGAGCGGTCCGGGCGCGGGCAGGTGGTGGACGCCGCGATGGTGGACGGCGTCGGCCTGCTGTCGCAGATGCTCTGGTCGCTGCGCGGCCAGGGCGCGTGGTCCGACGAGCGCGGCACCAACCTGCTCGACGGCGGCGCCCCGTTCTACGACGTCTACCCCTGTGCCGACGGCCGGTACGTGGCCGTGGGCGCGCTGGAGCCGCAGTTCTACGCGGCGCTCCTCGCCGGACTCGGCCTGACCGACGCCGGGTTGCCGGCCCAGCACGACCGGAGCGGCTGGCCGGCGCTGCGCGCGGCGTTCACCGCCGCGTTCGCGGGCCGGGACCGGGACGACTGGGTGGCATCCTTCGAGGGCACCGACGCCTGCGTCACCCCCGTGCTGGCGCCCGGCGAGGTCGCCGGCCACCCGCATCTCGCCGCCCGCGGATCGCTCGTGGAGGTCGACGGCGTGCTGCAGGCCGCGCCGGCGCCGCGGTTCTCCCGCACGCCGGCCGACCCGCCGGCGCCGTCGGGTGGCCGCGGCGGGGACCCGCGCGCCGTGCTGGCCGACTGGTCCGCCGAGGACCGGTCCCGAGCGAGGGAGCGCTGATGCGCAGGACGCTCTACGACGCCGACCACGAGGCGTTCCGCGACACGGTGCGCACCTTCCTGGCCAAGGAGGTCGTGCCGCACGCCGCCGAGTGGGACCGCGCGGGCATCGTGCCGCGCGAGCTGTTCGCGGCCGCCGGGGCGCAGGGCCTGCTCGGCATGGCGGTGCCCGAGGAGCTCGGCGGGGGCGGGGCGCCGGACTTCCGGTTCAACGCGGTGCTCGGCGAGGAGGTCATGCGGGCCGGGGTCGCCGGTCCCGGTGCCGGTCTCTGCCTGGTCAACGACGTCTGCCTGCCGTACTTCCTCGACCTGGCCACCGACGAGCAGCGGGCGCGCTGGCTGCCCGGCATCGTCTCCGGCGAGCTGATCCCCGCCATCGCGATGACCGAGCCGGGCGCCGGATCGGACCTCTCCGCGATCGCCACGACCGCCGTCCGCGACGGCGACGAGTGGGTGGTGGACGGCGCCAAGACGTTCATCACCAACGGCATCAACGCCGACCTGGTGGTCACGGTGGTGCGCACCGACCCGGCGCAGCGGCACCGCGGGCTGAGCCTGCTGGTGCTCGAGCGCGGGATGCCGGGCTTCGAGCGCGGCCGCAACCTCGACAAGCTCGGCCAGCACGCGCAGGACACCGCCGAGCTGTCGTTCACCGGCGTCCGCGTGCCGGCGGCGAACCTGCTGGGCGAGGAGGGCCGCGCGTTCGCGCACCTGGTCGACCGGCTGCCGCAGGAGCGGCTCGGCATCGCGGTGGGCGGCGTGGCCGGTGCCGCGGCGGCGCTGGGCTGGACGCTCGAGCACGTGCGCACCCGGACGGCGTTCGGGCAGCCGATCGGCTCGTTCCAGAACACCCGCTTCCGGCTGGCCGAGGTGTCCACCGAGGTGGACGTCGCGCAGGCGTTCGTGGACGCCTGCGTGCTCGCGCTCAACGACGGCGCGCTGACCGCCGAGGACGCCGCCAAGGCCAAGTGGTGGTGCACCGAGCTGCAGGGGCGGGCGCTGGACACCTGCCTGCAGCTGTTCGGGGGCTACGGCTACATGACCGAGTACCCGATCGCGCGGGCGTGGGCCGACGCCCGGGTGACCCGCATCTACGGCGGCACGACCGAGATCATGAAAGAGGTCATCGGGCGGGAGCTGGGGTTGTGAGTCTCGCCGTGGTGACCGGCGCGGCCGGTGCCCTCGGCCGCGCGGTGCTCGACGACCTGACCGGTCGCGGCTGGACCGTGGCCGCCTTCGACCGCCCGGGGGAGCGCCTCGACGCCGTCGGGCAGCGGGACGGCGTCGTCCCCGTGCCGGTGGACCTGCTGGACCGCGCCTCGGTGCGGGCTGCCTGGGAGCAGGTCGACGCCATCGGCAGCCCCACCGCGCTCGTGGCCCTCGCCGGCGCCTTCCGGGCGTCGTCGCTGGCCGACCTCGACGAGGGCCTGCTCGACGCGATGTGGGGCACCAACGTCGTGGCGCTGCTGTGGTGCGTCCAGGCGGGCGCCCCGCGCATGGCGGCCGCGGGTGGGGGTTCGGTGGTCACGGTCGGCTCCCGGTCCGCGGTCAGCGGTACCGCACCGGTCGCCTACGGCGTGAGCAAGGCGGCCGTCGTCCGCGCGACCGAGGTGCTGGCCGACGAGCTGCGCCCGCAGCGCATCCGGGTCAACTGCGTGCTGCCGTCGGTGATCGACAGCCCGGCCAACCGCAGCTGGATGTCGGCAGATCTCGCGGCCCGGGCGGTGCCGCCGTCGGTGATCGCGCCGGTGATCGCCTTCCTGCTCGGGCCCGAGTCGGCGCCGGTCAGCGGCGCGCGGATCCCGGTGTACGGCGACGCGTGACCTAGAGTTACTCGCGAGTAGTAATCGGCGTGAGGAGCGAGGGACCATGCGCGACGCGGTGATCGTCGAGGCGGTGCGCACCCCGGTGGGGCGCCGCAACGGAGGGCTGTCCGGCGTCCACCCGGCGGAGCTGTCGGCGCACGTGCTCAACGCCCTGGCCGAGCGGGCGGGCGTGGAGCCGGGTGTCGTCGACGACGTCATCTGGGGCTGCGTCGGCCAGGTGGGTGAGCAGACCTTCGACATCGCCCGCACCGCCGTGCTCACCGCGGGCTGGCCGGAGTCGGTGACCGGCGTGACGGTCGACCGGCAGTGCGGCTCCTCCCAGCAGTCCGTGCACTTCGCGGCGGCCGGGCTGATCGCCGGGCAGTACGACGTGGTGGTGGCCGGCGGCGTCGAGTCGATGAGCCGGGTGCCCATGGGCTCCTCGCTGGCGGGGGCCAACCCGTTCCCGGCGCCGTTCCTGGAGCGCTACGACGGCGTGTTTCCCAACCAGGGCGTCGGCGCCGAGATGATCGCCGAGCGCTGGGGCTTCGGCCGCACCCAGCTCGACGAGTTCTCGGCCGCCTCGCACGAGAAGGCCGCCGCCGCCCGCGCGGACGGCCGATTCGCCGGCCAGATCGCCCCGGTGACGCTGCCCGACGGCACCGTGGTCGAGCACGACGAGGGCATCCGGCCGGGCACGACGGTCGAGACGCTCGCCGGGCTCAAGACGGTGTTCAAGCCGGAGGGCGGCGTCATCACCGCCGGCAACTCCTCGCAGATCTCCGACGGCTCGGCCGCGCTGCTGATGACGACGTCCGACAAGGCCGGCGAGCTGGGGCTGACGCCGATCGCGCGGGTGCACACCGCCGTCCTGGCGGGGGACGACCCGGTCATGATGCTGACCGCGCCCATCCCGGCCACCGCCAAGGCGCTGCAGCGCAGCGGCCTGTCCCTCGACCAGATCGGCGCCTTCGAGGTCAACGAGGCGTTCGCGCCGGTACCGCTGGCCTGGCTCGCGGAGTTCGACGCCGACCCCAAGGCGGTCAACCCGAACGGCGGCGCGATCGCGCTGGGCCACCCGCTCGGCGGCTCCGGCGCGCGCCTGATGACCACCCTGGTGCACCACATGCGCGAGCACGGCATCCGCTACGGGCTGCAGACGATGTGCGAGGGCGGCGGTCAGGCCAACGCGACCATCCTCGAACTGCTCTGAGTCGAGCTCACCCCTCCGGCGCCGCCGGAGTGGCCGCGACCGCCGCCCGGCGACGCGTCAGGCGGATCGGCACCAGCACCGCCGCGCCCACGAGCGCGGCGAGTGCCAGCCACGGCAGGAGGACACCGAGGACGACGACGGCCGCGCCCACGGCCGAGGTGAGGGCCCGCCATCCGGTGCCGAGCCCGTCGACGAAGCCGTCCGGTCCGCCGGCCGGTGCCACCCCGAACGGCTCCAGGTGCACGGTGAGCGTCGAGAGCTCGACCTGATCGGCCAGCAGCGCCCGCTGGGACTGCAGCGACTCCAGGTCCGCCTGCCGCGCGGAGAGGGCCTTCTCGGCGTCCAGCAGGGCGTCGGTGCTGGACGCGTCGTCCATCAGGGTCTGCAGGCGCGCCACCGAGGTCCGCAGCGCCGAGATCCGCGCGTCCAGGTCGACGGCCGTGCTGGTCACGTCGGAGCGGGACACCGACACGCTCTCGACGTCGCCGAGGTCCTCGAGGTCGGCCAGGACGCCGGTCAGCTCTGTCGCCGGCACCCGCACCACGAGGTCGGCGACCGCGCCCTCGACCCCGTTCTCCCCGGACGCCGCGTGCTCGGTGCGCTCGTCGATCCGGCCACCGGCCGACTCGACCAGCTCGCTGACCCGCTGGGCGCTCTCGGCCGGGTCCTCGACGGCGAGGGAGGCGCGGGCGGTCGTGACCACCTGCCGGTCTGCGTCGGCGACGGCGGGATCCCCCGGGGCTTCGGCCGCGGGAGCGACCGCACCATCGGCAGTGCTGCCCCCGCCACCCGAGTCCGAGCCCGAGTCCGCGCTGCAGCTGACGAGCACCGCCGCGGCCAGCACCACGGCAGTCGTGCCGAGGAAGCGCCGCACCGTACGGGTGAAGGAGGTGTCCATGAACCGGTAGACGGCACCGGGAAGTCTCTTGGTTCCACGCCGTCGCCAGGTGGGCCGGTTCACCCCTCGGTCAGGCCGGGGCGAACAGCGCCCGCATCTTGTCCATGACCTGCTCCTGACCCAGCTGTGACTGCAGCCGCGCCTCCTCGCTGGTGTAGCCGGTCTCGGTGACCGTCACGCGCGTGCGGCCGTCGGGCAGCGGCTCCAGGTCCACCACGTGCGGCACCTGCGCGGGAACGCCCGGCGGGATCCCGGCGGCGGCGGGTTCGATCGGCTGCCCGTCGGCGTCGGCGAACTCGCTGACGAACTCGATCCGGGTCGGCTCGGCGAGCACGGTGTAGGTCCATCGGTTGTGCATCAGGAAGCCCCCGTACTCGGGCGGCGCCTGCATGGCGACCACCGTCGTGCCGCCCACGCGGAAGTCGACGTCGGCGCGGGGGCAGGTGAAGCCGGCGGGGCCCCACCACTGCCGGATCCGGTCGGGATCGCGCCACGCCCGCCAGACGGCGTCCGGCGACGCGTCGATCTCCCGCACCACGACCACATGGCCGCGAACCGCTGCATCCTGTGCCATCGCTCGGCTCCTTCCTCTCGTCCCTCTCGTCGCGGGATAGGACTCCGCCGAAGGCGGCTTCTCATCGCGCCGGCGAGTTCAACTTCTGTGCCCCGCATTCCGTGGCGCGGTACCGGAAGGGACCTCCGAAACGGTGTGCACTCCGTGGCAACAGCGCAGGTGTAGCCCACAATGCCGCAGATGTACCGCGCGCTGAATCCGACCGCGATGACCGTCCCTTCGGCCTGTCACCGTTGCCGGACGATGCTCGCTGCCGGCGACCGCGCGTGGCGGGCCACCGTGGGAAAGGAGGACCCCAGCTGGCTGTGCCTGTCATGCGGTCGCCCGTTCGCCACCGGCTGGCCGGGGCGGTCGGCGGAGCTAGAGGCGATGCGCCGAATGCGCGAGGAACTGATGGTCGAGGCGGCCCGCCCGCTGAGTGCATCACGCGTGGGGCTCGGCCCTGCGACGCCGCAACGATCAGCGCCAGGAGTCCGAGTGCCGCCGACACCGGCGCCGACGGGTGCTCGACGGTGGGGCCGGTGGCTGGTCGTGAGTCTGATCGTGGTGTTTGCGTCCTCGCCGCTGGCCACGGCCGGCCGGGGCGGGCAGGTACTCGCGCTGTTGATCGGCGGCCCCGCGGCCGTGCTGTTCTGGGTGTGCGTGGTCGGTCTGCTCGTCACCGTGCTGCGGCGCGCCCGGAGATCTCGTCGGCAGCTGCCGCAGACCCGGTGGCAGGTGGGCCCGTCGGAGATCGCAGGCGGTGCGTCGTCCCCACGACGCCCAACCCACGGAGGCGGACGGGTGCGCGTCACCGGAGCCGAGGACAACTGGGTTAAGGGTGTGCGCGGCGAGCACGCCGTCGGTGCCGCGCTGGACGGCACCGGCCTGCCGGTTCTGCACGACCGACGGCTGCGAGGCGGCTCGGTCGCCAACATCGACCATCTGGTCATCGCCGCCGACGCGGTCTACGTCATCGACGCCAAGAACCTCGCCGGATCCCTGACCACGACCGGCGACCAGCTGCGAGTCAGCGGCCGCGACCGCGCCCAGTTGCTCGACGGCGTGAGGCGCCAGGCCGACGAGGTCGCGGCGTCCCTCAACCGTATGGGCGTCACGGCTCCGATTCGCGCGGTGCTCTGCCTGACCGGCACCGCGAGGCCGGCCGGTGTGCAATTCGCCGCAGATGTCCTGCTCACCACGCCGGAAACGGTGTCCCACGTGATCACCTTGCCCGGCCTGCTCCCTCAGAATCAGCGGGCCCGGATCGCCGACCTGCTGGCCTGGGCCTTCCCGCCAGCCGTCTCAGACTGACGCGCGGACGTGTGCCCCGCTCCACGGATCCTTGGTCCCCGACCCAGCCTGGGGCGCATCGTTTGACCGCGATCGGCGCGGGCACGGCAGGATCGATCCGCCGGCTCGCTGCGCGAAGGGCGCCGTCCGGCCGCACGACGGGAGGAACCCATGGCGATCGCGACGGTCAACCCGGCCACCGGGGAGACGCTCAAGACCTACGAACCGCTCACCGACGAGGCGCTCGAGGACAAGATCGCCCGCGCCGCCGCTGCCTTCGAGAGCTACCGGCGTACGACGGTCGAGCAGCGCGCCGGCTGGTTGCGCGCCGCCGCCGACGTCCTGGACGCCGACGCAGACACGGTCGCCGAGCTGATGACCACCGAGATGGGCAAGACCCTCGCCGCGGCCAAGGCCGAGGCGGCCAAGTGCGCGAAGGCGCTGCGGTTCTACGCCGACCACGGCCCCGAGTACCTGGAGCGGCGGCCGGCCGACGCCGACGCCGTCGGCGCCACCGAGGCCTACGTCGAGTACCAGCCGCTCGGCGTCGTCCTGGCGATCATGCCGTGGAACTTCCCGCTCTGGCAGGCGATGCGCTTCGCCGCCCCGGCCCTGATGGCCGGCAACGTCGGCCTGCTCAAGCACGCGAGCAACGTGCCGCAGACCGCGCTCTACCTCGAGGAGCTCTTCAAGAAGGCCGGCTTCCCGGACGACGTCTTCCAGACGCTGCTGATCGGCTCGTCCGCCGTCGAGCGGGTGCTGCGCGACGACCGGGTCGTCGCGGCGACGCTGACCGGCAGCGCGCCGGCCGGGCAGTCCGTGGCCTCGATCGCCGGAGACGCCCTCAAGCCGACCGTCCTCGAACTGGGCGGCAGCGACCCGTTCATCGTCATGCCGTCGGCCGACCTCGCGAAGGCCGCCGAGGTCGCCACGACCGCGCGGTGCCAGAACAACGGGCAGAGCTGCATCGCGGCCAAGCGGTTCTTCGTGCACGCCGACGTCGCCGAGGAGTTCACCCGGCTGTTCGCCGAGAAGCTGGCCGCGCAGAAGGTCGGCGACCCGATGGCCGAGGACACCAAGATCGGCCCGCTGGCCACGGAGCAGGGCCGCGAGGACGTCGAGAAGTACGTGCAGGACGCCGTCGACAAGGGCGCCACCGTGGTGACCGGTGGCGAGCGGCCCGACGGGCCCGGCTGGTTCTATCCACCGACGCTGCTCACCGGCATCACGCCCGAGATGGACCTGTACGCCGAGGAGGTCTTCGGCCCCGTGGCCGCGCTGTTCACCGTGGGCAGCCTCGACGAGGCGATCGAGATCTCGAACAGCCACCCGTATGCGCTCGGCGCCAACCTCTGGAGCGAGGACGAGGGCGAGCGCGCGCAGTTCGTCCGCGACGTGCACGCCGGCATGGCGTTCATCAACGGGATGGTCACCAGCTATCCCGAGCTGCCCTTCGGCGGGATCAAGCAGAGCGGCTACGGCCGGGAGCTGACCGAGCTGGGCATGCACGCGTTCATGAACGCCAAGACGGTGTGGGTCGGCCCGCCGAGCGCCGCGCAGGGGAGCGGCGATACCGCGACGGCGTCGGAATGACGGTGCCGTAGGACGCCCCTCCGGAGCAGGATGCCGGGCATGGTGCAGCACCCGCTCGCCTCGTCCGGCGTCGTCGGCTCCGGAGGTCGGGTAGCCGATGCCGGCGACGCCGACGTGCGCAGCGCCAGGGTCCGGCTCGGCGGTGAGCTCCTGCCGGTCCTCGGCACCGCGCGGGTCTACATCTGCGGCATCACGCCGTACGACGTGACCCACCTCGGGCACGCGGCCACCTTCATCTGGGCCGACGTGCTCGCCACGGTCCTCGGCGCCGCCGGCGTCGACGTCCTGACCTGCCGCAACGTGACCGACGTCGACGACGTGCTGACCCGTGCCGCGCTCGCCCGCGGCCGGCACTACGACCAGTTCGCGCTGTCCCAGGAGTACCTGTTCGAGCAGGACATGCACGCGCTGCGCGTGCACCGGCCGGTGCTGGCCCCGCGGGCGCGGCATCACGTTCCGCAGGTCCGTCAGCTGGCCGCCGCACTCCTCGCGGCCGGCGCGGCGTACGAGCGGGACGGCACCGTGTACTTCCGCGGCGCCGAGGTGCCGCTGCGTGCGGGGCTGGCCCGGGACGACGCGCTGCTGCTGTCCGACCGCTACGGCGACCGACCCGACGACCCGGCCCGCGACGACCCCTTCGACGTGCCCGTGTGGCAGCCGTCGGGTGAGCAGGACCCCGCCTGGCCCAGCCCCTGGGGGTGGGGGCGACCCGGGTGGCATGCCGAGTGCGCCGCCATGGCAGCCGCGGCACTGGGGGCGAGCGTGGACGTCCTGGTGGGCGGGACGGACCTCACCTACCCGCACCACGCCTACCAAACGGCGATGGTCGAGGCGGCGACGTCCGTGGTGCCCTTCGCGCGGCAGGAGATGCACGTCGGCGCCGTGGACCTGGGCGGCGTGAAGATGGCCAAGTCGACCGGCAACCTGGTGCTCATCGCCGACCTGCTCGCCGCCCGGTCGCCGGCCGCCATCCGGCTCATGACGCTGGACCGGCGCTGGCAGGAGCCGTGGGACTACACCCCAGGGCTCCTGGACGACGCGGCCGCGGCGCTCGACCGCCTGTACACCGCGGCGGCCCGTCCCGCGCGCTCGCCGAGCAGCCGCGACGAGGTGCTCGCCGCCCTGTTCGACGACCTCGACGTGCCGCGGGCGCGTGCGGTGGCCGAGCAGGACGGCGGAGAGGCGGCGCGGCTGTTCGTCCGGCTGCTGGCCCTGGGCTGAACCGGGAACCGCAACCGGTACCGGCGTCGTTGGCCGGGTATGGAGCTGACCTGTCCGAAGTGCCACGGCCCGATGCGCACCTACGAGCGCAACGGCGTCCACGTCGACCAGTGCACCGAGTGCCGGGGGATCTTCCTCGACCGCGGTGAGCTGGAGCGGCTGATCGACGCGGAGAACGACTGGCACGAGCGTGACTCCGGGAGCCGGCCGGCGGCCGCGTCGCAGCACGCAGCGCCACCGCAGCAGCAGCACGGCTCCGGCTATGCCGGCACCGGCTCGGCCGGGGGACTGGGGTCGGTGGTCGGCGAGGTGCTCTCGCAGGTGAGCAAGAGCAAGTCGTCGTCGCACGGCTCGTACGGGCACGGCTACCAGAAGAAGCGCAAGGAGTCGTTCCTGAGCGACCTGTTCGGCTGATCCCGGGCAACGCCGTGATCGTCCCCGCGGCGTCGGTGCTCCTGGACGGCGACCTCGTCGTGCCGCCCGGCGCGCGGGGTGTCGTGCTGTTCGCGCACGGCAGCGGCAGCAGCCGGCACAGCCCGCGCAACCGCCAGGTGGCCGCGGCGCTGAACACCGCCGGTTACGGCACCCTGCTGCTGGACCTGCTCACCCCGGACGAGGAGCGCGTCGACGCGCGCTCGCGGAAGCACCGCTTCGACATCGCCCTGCTGGGGGAACGGCTGACGGCGGCGGCCGACTGGCTGGCCGAGCGGCCGGAGACCGGCGGTCTCCCGCTGGCCACGTTCGGCGCGAGCACCGGCGCCGCGGCCGCGGTCCTCACCGCGGCCGAACGCCCGGACGTCGTCGTCGCCGTGATCTCCCGCGGCGGCCGGCCGGACCTGGCCGGCGAGGCGCTGGGTCGTGTCCGCGCGCCGACACTGCTCGTCGTCGGGAGTGCCGACACCCAGGTGCTCCGGCTCAACCGCGCCGCGGCGGCCCGGCTGGCGGGGCCGGTCGAGCTCGCCGTCGTACCGGGCGCCACCCACCTCTTTCCGGAGCCGGGCGCGCTCGAGCAGGTCGTCGTCGCCGCGACCGGCTGGCTGGACCGCTGGATGCGCGATCCGCTCCCCGGCCGGACGATGGGAGCGACCGCGAGGAGGTCTGTGATGAGCGAGCCGACGACTCCGCCCCAGCCGGACGACCAGCAGCCGGACACCGGTGCCCCGAGCGATCCGGCGCGCCCGGGCGGCGGGCGCACCAGCGGCGAGACGACGGTCGACGACGACCTCGGCCGGGGTGAACCCTCCGTCGAGTGAGCGCCGGTGTCAGTCGGGCAGCCGGGTGGGGGCGTAGGCCAGCAGCCGCCAGCCCTCGGCGGTGCGGGTCCACACGGCCAGCGACAGGTTGTCGATCGTCTTCGGCGTGCCGTCGACGGACAGGTCCGCGGTCATCCGGCCGACCACGATGGCGGTGTCGCCGAGCACCTCGACGCGCTCCACCGGGTGGTCGATCCGGTGGTAGACGTAGTAGCCCGAGCGGACCTTGGCGAAGTACTCCTGCTTGGTGTCGCGGACGCCGCTGGAGTGCGCGTAGCTCACCTCGTCGGCGCAGAGCCGGTCGAGGGTCTCCAGGTCGGCGTCGAGCATCGCGCGGTAGCGCGCGTCCTCGGCGGCGAGCACCTCGGCGGCGTCGTCGTCGGTCGACATGGCGGATCCTGCCCACTGGCGGTCAGCGCGCCGGTGCCGCCCGACCGCTGCCGGGCGCGGCCTGCGAGCGCAGCAGCGGCAGGGTCCGCCAC
The DNA here is from genome assembly GCA_963777095.1 of uncultured Actinomycetota bacterium. Classification (GTDB taxonomy): domain Bacteria; phylum Actinomycetota; class Actinomycetes; order Mycobacteriales; family Geodermatophilaceae; genus CAVZOY01. Next base: position 778,340 of record CAVZOY010000001.1, on the reverse strand, counting down.
GGCACCAGGCAGGACAGCGCGATCACGCTGGTCGAGCGGCGCACGGACGGCGAGCGGTCGATCGCCAGCAGCGTCTCCTGCAGGGCGTCGTGCGAGCCGGCCGCGACCCGGCACAGCACGTCGCCGCTGCCGGTCGTCGCGTGCGCCTCCAGGACGCCGGGGATGCGCTCCAGGTCGTCGCGCACCGCCTCCAGGTCGCCCTGCGCGATCTCCAGGGTCACGAACGCCTGGACGCCGAAGCCCGCGGCGCCGACGTCGACCTCCGGGCCGTGACCGGTGATGACGCCGGCGTCCTCCATCCGGCGCAGCCGGGCGGTCACCGTGCCGCGGGCGACGCCGGTGACGCGGGACAGCTCCAGGTCGCCCGCCCGCGGACGCTCGCGCAGCGCGCGCCAGCAGGGCGACGTCCAGGTCGTCGAGTCGCATCCGTCCTCCTCGGTCGTTGCTGTGCAGTCTGCACAGCGGAACCGCCATCGCTGCTAGGCGGTCGAGGCAGGATGACCACTTCGGGCGGGCCGGTTGCGCAGTCCCTCCGCCGGCTGGTGCAGTACGTCCGACAGCGCTGTCCGCCGGACGAGGAGCCTCCGCATGAGCCTCGAGCAGACCCTGAACGACGACGAGCGCCTGGCGGGCCTCGACCTGCACCAGCTCGAGCAGCTGGTCGGGCCTCGTGGAGTACGACGAGTCGCGCCGACCCGTTCCCGGTCAGCGGCTGGGACTCGCTGGTCTGGGTCGTCGGCAACGCCGTGCAGACCGCGCACTTCTTCCAGTCGGCCTTCGGCATGGAGCTCGTCGCCTACTCCGGTCCCGAGACCGGCAACCGCGACCACCACGCCTTCGTGCTCCGCTCGGGCGCCGCGCGCTTCGTCGTCCAGGGCGCCTACGACCCCGGCAGCCCGCTGGCCGACCACCACCGCATCCACGGCGACGGCATCGTCGACATCGCGCTCGCGGTCCCGGACGTCGACCGGTGCATCGCGCACGCCCGCGCCATGGGCGCGACCGTGCTCGAGGAGCCGCGCGACGTCACCGACGAGCACGGCACCGTGCGGCTGGCGTCGATCGCGGCGTACGGCGACACCCGGCACACGCTGGTCGACCGGTCCCGCTACACCGGCCCCTACCTGCCCGGCTACGTCGCGCGGACGTCGTCCTTCGAGCCGCGCCCGGGCCGGCCGAAGCGGCTCTTCCAGGCGATCGACCACGTCGTCGGCAACGTCGAGCTCGGCGCGATGGACGCCTGGGTCGACTTCTACAACCGCGTCATGGGCTTCACGAACATGGCCGAGTTCATCGGCGACGACATCGCCACCGACTACTCGGCGCTGATGAGCAAGGTCGTGGCCAACGGCAACCACCGGGTCAAGTTCCCGCTCAACGAGCCGGCCGTCGGCAAGAAGAAGTCGCAGATCGACGAGTACCTCGAGTTCTACCGCGGCCCCGGCGCGCAGCACGTCGCGCTGGCCACCAACGACATCCTCGCCACCGTCGACGCGATGCGCGCCGAGGGCATCGAGTTCCTCGCGACGCCGGACTCCTACTACGAGGACCCGGAGCTGCGGGCCCGCATCGGCAACGTGCGCGTGCCGATCGAGGAGCTGCAGCAGCGCGGGCATCCTGGTCGACCGCGACGAGGACGGCTACCTGCTGCAGATCTTCACCAAGCCCACCGGCGACCGGCCGACGGTGTTCTTCGAGCTGATCGAGCGGCACGGCTCGCTCGGTTTCGGCAAGGGCAACTTCAAGGCACTCTTCGAGGCGATCGAGCGCGAGCAGGAGAAGCGCGGCAACTTCTGAGGGTGCGGTCGGGCGGGAGGAGAAACGCATGGCGTACTACCGGCGGGTGGGCGACGTCCCGCCCAAGCGGCACACCCAGCACCGCCGTCCGGACGGCGGCCTGTACGCCGAGGAGCTGATGGGGGAGGAGGGCTTCTCCGCCGACTCCGCGCTGCTCTACCACCGCGGCCTGCCCTCGGCGCTCGTCGACGCCCGGCCGTGGGAGCTGCCCGACCAGTCGCTGACGACGAACAGCCCGCTCGTGCCCCGGCACCTCAAGCTGCACGACCTGTTCCCGGGCGAGGAGCACAAGTCGGTCGACGCCGTCACCGGCCGGCGGCTGGTGCTCGGCAACGCCGACGTCCGCATCTCCTACGCGGTCTCGTCGCTGCCGTCGCCGTACTACCGCAACGCCGTCGGCGACGAGTGCGTGTTCGTCGAGCGCGGGACGGCGACGGTCGAGACGGTCTTCGGGGCGCTGGACGTCGGCCCCGGCGACTACGTGATCCTGCCGCGCGCCACCACGCACCGGTGGCTGCCCGACGGGGAGGAGCCGCTGCGCACCTACGCGATCGAGGCGAACAGCCACATCACGCCGCCGAAGCGCTACCTGAGCAGGTACGGGCAGCTGCTGGAGCACGCGCCGTACTGCGAGCGCGACCTGCGCGCGCCCGACGAGCCGCTGCTCGCCGACGGACACCGACGTCGAGGTGTTCGTCAAGCACCGCGGCGACGGCCCCGGGGGGCTGGCGGGCACGGTGCACGTGCTGCCGGAGCACCCGTTCGACGTCGTCGGCTGGGACGGCTGCCTCTACCCGTACGTCTTCAACGTGAGCGACTTCGAGCCGATCACCGGGCGGGTGCACCAGCCGCCGCCGGTGCACCAGGTCTTCGAGGGCACCAACTTCGTGATCTGCAACTTCGTGCCGCGCAAGGTCGACTACCACCCGCTGGCCGTGCCGGTGCCCGTACTACCACTCGAACGTCGACAGCGACGAGGTCATGTTCTACGTCGACGGCGACTACGAGGCGCGCAAGGGCTCGGGCATCGGCAAGGGCTCGATCAGCCTGCACCCGGGCGGTCACTCGCACGGGCCGCAGCCCGGCGCGGTGGAGCGCTCGCTCGGCGCGGACTACTTCGACGAGCTCGCCGTCATGGTCGACACGTTCCGGCCGCTGGCCCTCGGCGAGGGCGGCACCGCCGTGGACGACGGCACGTACGCCTGGTCCTGGTCGGGTCGCGGGCCCTCGGCGCTGACCTGGCTCGACCTTCCTGGAGGCACCGGCTTCGGCCTGGACAACCTGCCCCTCGGGATCTTCTCGACCGACGGCACGGCACCTCGCACCGGCGTGCGGATCGGCGACTCCGTGCTGGGCCTGTGGGAGCTCGACCACGCGGAGGAGCACCGAACCGGATCGCTGAACGCGTTCCTGTCGCGAGGTCCCGGTGCCTGGGCGCGACTGCGCGACGACCTGCGCACGCTCCTGACCGACGAGGCGCAGCGTTCCGCCGTCGAGCCGCACCTCGTGCCGGTCGACGACGTCGAGATGCACCTGCCGCTCGAGGTCGCCGACTACGTCGACTTCTACAGCTCGAAGGCCCACGCCGAGAACGTCGGCCGCATCTTCCGGCCCGACGCCGAGCCGCTGACGCCCAACTGGCGGCACCTGCCGATCGGCTACCACGGCCGGGCCGGCACGGTGGCGGTCTCGGGCACCCCCGTCGTCCGGCCCTGCGGCCAGCGCAAGGAGGCCGGACGCCGATCGCCCGGCGTTCGGCCCGTCCCTGCGGCTCGACCTCGAGGCCGAGGTCGGCTTCGTCGTCGGCGTCCCGAGCGAGCCGGGCACGCGGGTGCCGCTGGGCGCCTTCCCCGACCACGTCTTCGGCGTCTGCCTGGTCAACGACTGGTCGGCCCGCGACCTGCAGGCCTGGGAGTACGTGCCGCTCGGGCCCTTCCTCGGCAAGTCGTTCCTGACCTCGGTGTCGCCCTGGGTGGTGCCGCTCGCCGCCCTCGAGGCGGCCCGCGTCCCGCCGCCGGAGCGCGACGTCCCGCTGCTGCCGTACCTGGACGACGCGAACCAGCCGTGGGCCCTGGACATCACGCTCGAGGTGCGGATCAACGGGCATCTCGTCAGCCGCCCGCCGTTCCGCGACATGTACTGGACGGCGGCACAGCAGCTGGCCCACCTGACCTCGAACGGGGCGTCGCTGCGGACCGGCGACCTCTACGCGTCGGGCACGGTGAGCGGCCGGGACCGCGAGCAGTGGGGATCGCTGCTCGAGCTGTCCTGGAACGGCACCGACCCGGTGCGGCTGGCCGACGGCAGCGCCCGCACCTTCCTCGACGACGGCGACGAGGTGACCATCACCGCGTCGGCCCCCGGCCCCGGGGGGAGCCGCATCGGCTTCGGCGAGGTGACCGGCCGGGTGCTGCCGGCGCGCTGATCCGCGCGGGACGCCCGGCAAAGTCGTGCGCCTGGCTAACATCATGGTCGTGCGACGGTCGCGGCAACGGTGAGCGCACCCGGGCCTGCGCTGGCTGCTGTTGCAGGCGGCGCTCGTGCACGCCGCCTCGGCCGTCGTCCGCCCCATGGTCAGTTACCGGGCGCTCGAACTCGGCGCCGGCAACGCCCAGCTCGGGCTGATCGCCACGGCCTGGGGCGTGCTCCCGCTGCTGCTCGCCTTCGCCGTGGGCCGGCGGGCGGACGTCTGGGGCTCCGGGCGGCTGCTGCTCCTCGGCGGTGGACTCGCGGTGGTCGGGAGCGTCGCGGCCATGCTGGCGCCGGGTCTGTGGGCGCTGTTCTCGGCCGCCTCGGCGCTGGGTCTGGCGCACCTGCTGCTCATGGTGGGCCAGCAGTCCGCCGTCGCACTGGCGGTCTCCCAGGGCGAGCGGGACAAGGGATTCGGCGCGCTCACCTCGGCGTCGTCCGTGGGTCAGATGCTGGGCCCCACTGTGGTGCTCTCGCTCGCCGGCTGGCTCGCGGCCGGCAGCGGATCGGTCGCGGTCGTCGGCCTGGCCATGGCCGCCGGCCTCTCGCTGGCCGCCGCCCCGCTCGGGCTGTTCTGCTCCCTGACGCGGCACCGGGCCCGGCCGAGCGGGCCCCGGCCGACCTCGCGGCAGACCGTCTCCGAGCTGCTCCGCGCGGACGGCATGTGGCGGGCACTGCTGACGAGCGGCACCGTCATGGCGAGCATCGACATCCTCATGACGTTCCTCCCCAAGTGGGCGGAGGAGCGGGGCGTGTCCGTCGCCATGGTCGGGTGGCTGCTCGGCCTGCGCGGGCTGGTCACCGTGGTGATCCGGCTGGCCGTGCCGTGGCTCATCCGTACCTTCACCCGGCGCTGGACCTTCGTCGGCTCGCTGACCAGCGGGGTCGCCGGCCTGGCGCTGCTGCCCATGGTCGATCTCCCGGGTGCGGTGGTCGCGATGCTGCTGCTGGGCCTCGGCCTCGGGCTGTCCCAGCCGCTCACCCTCTCCTGGGTCTCGACGCTGGCCCCGCCGGAGATGCGCGGGGCCGCGGTGGGGCTGCGGCTGTCGGCGAACCGGCTGGCCCAGACCGTCGTGCCGGCCACGGTGGCCTTCGCGGCCGCCGGGTCCGGCAGCGGCGGGGTGTTCGTCGGCAGCGCCGTCCTGATGGCAGCGGCCACCACGGCCGTGCTGCGCCGCGAGCCGCGCCGCGACGGGGCCTGACCGCCGGCGCGGCTCAGGCGGTCGCCGAGCCCGCCTCGCCCTGCCCCAGCTCCACGTGCGGCCGGGACTGCCACCGGGCCCAGTCCGCGCTGACCTCGCCCGCCGTCCGGAGGAGCAGCGGCAGGTGGTCGTGCAGCAGCGTCTCCCGCGACGTCTCGGCGGCGTGCACCGTCACGTTCATCGCGGCCCGCACGGCGCCGTCCCGGTCGCGCACCGGCACGGCGACCGAGCGGACCCCGGGGGCGAGCTCCTCGTCGGCGATCGCCCACCCGCGCGCCCGCACCTCGGTCAGCTCGTCGCGCAGCTGCTCGGGGGAGCGGCCGATGGAGGGCGGCAGGCCTGACCGGCTGGGGACGGCGAGGGTCGCCTCGACGCGCTCGGGGTCGAGGGCGGCGAGCAGCACCTTGCCCTGGCTGGTCTGGACGGCGGGGAACCGCGTTCCGATCTCCACCCGCAGCGCGATGATCTTCGGCACCGCCACGCGGGCGACGTAGACGATGTCCGAGCCGTCGAGCTGCGCCATCGACGACGACTCGCCGGTGCGTGCGACGAGGGCCTCGAGGTGCGGACGCGCGACGTCCCACAGGCCGAGCGAGCCGACGTAGGCCATGCCGAGGTCGAGGACCTTCGGCGTCAGCGCGAAGCCGGCGGCCCCCGACCGCACGTAGCCGAGCTCCTCCAGGGTCAGCAGCAGCCGGCGAGCCGTCGGGCGGGCCAGGCCGGTCGTCTCGGCGACCTCGCTGAGCGACATCGTCCGGTGCGCCGGCCCGAAGCCGGCCAGCACGTCGAGCCCCCGGGCGAGGGCCTCGACGAAGTCCGGGCCGGTGCCGCGTCCTGCCACGGTGTCCCTGCTTCAGCGGCCGAGGACGCGCTCCTCGCCCCCGGCGCGCTTTCCCTCGTCCACGTAGTCCGTGTACTGGTACGGGTTGTCGAGGATCGAGGCCTCGGCCTCGGGCATCTGGGGGAACATGCCCTGCTGCCAGACCTCCTCGCCGCAGGCGCCCTTCAGGTACTCGATCGTCGACTCGATCTCCTGCCGCACCGGCGCGAGGTCGATGCCCACCAGTCGGCCCTCGTGCTTCACGACGCGGCCGTCGACGAGCACCGTGTGCACGTCGCCGCGCTGGGCCTGGAAGGCCACGTGCCCGAGCGGGTTGAGCAGCGGGAACGAGACGGGGGACGCGTCGTTCTTGATCAGCACGACGTCGGCCTTCTTGCCCGGCTGCAGGCTGCCGAGGTCGTCGCGGCCGAGCGCCTGGGCCCCGCCGCGGGTGGTCCACTCGACGACCTGCTTGGCCCGCAGCCGCAGCTGGGTGATGGTCTCGCCCTTCATGTGGGCGTCCATGTGCTCGGCCATGCGGTCGGCGTTGAGCGTGGCGCGCATCGCCGAGAACATGTCGCCGCTCCACCAGACGCTGGTGTCCATCGACAGCGACACCGGGATGCCGTACTGCAGCACCTGCTCGGTGGGCGCGTGCCCCTGGCCGGCGCTGCACTCCGACTCGGTGGCGACCGAGATCGAGCCTCCGGTCGCGGCGATCCGCTGGTAGCTGTCGCGGGTCAGGGTCGACGCGTGCACGTAGACCGTCTCGGGGGTCATGAACCCGTTCTCGTGCATCAGCCGGATGCCGTCGTCGTTGGTGGCGCCCCACACGCCGGCGTGCGTGGTGACCGGGATGCCGAGCTCGCGGGCCACCTCGAAGGCCGCCTTCTCGGGGAAGGCGGGGTCGCCGGTGACGTCGAACGCCATCTGCACGCCCATCCTGTCGTCGCCGGCGTCGCGGAGCCGCTCCAGCAGCGAGCGGACGGCCGGGTCGGCACTCCACTCCCAGGGCCCGGCCTGGATGTTGCCGTAGGCGAGGACGAACCGGCCGGGCACCGACCGGAGCGCGTCGAGGGCGGCCTCGCCGTGGTCGATGGTGTGCAGGTTGTGCGACCAGTCGACGGTGGTGGTGACGCCGGCGTCGAGCGACTCGATGGCGGCGAGCCGGTTGCCGGCCGCGATGTCCTCCGGCCGGAACTTCTTGCCGTGCTCCAGGTAGTACCAGACGAAGTACTGGGTGAGCGTCCAGTCGGCGCCGTAGCCGCGCATCGCCGTCTGCCACATGTGCCGGTGGGTGTCGATCATCCCGGGCATCACGATGCCGCCGCGCGCGTCGATCTCGGCGGTGCCCTCGGGGACGTCCAGCTGCGGACCGACGGCCTCGATGCGGTCGCCGACGACGAGGACGTCGGCGTCGTTCAGGACGGTGCAGCTGTCGTCCATCGTCAGCACCGTGCCGCCCCGCAGGACGACGGGCCGTCCTGCCTGCGGAACCTCGGAGCTCGGCTCGGTCATGGTTGCCTCCGGAACGTCGTCGGACCGGTACGGACGGTTGTCCGCATAGCGGCTGGCTAGGGGATGGCGGCCACCTTGGAGCGCGGCCGATCGCCTGTCAAGAGCAGCCTCGCTGATGCGGTGAACGGCGCCCGGCCTGCGGTTGACACGGTCGGGACCGCTCGCCAAGGTTCATCCGCGGGGGCTCCCGGACGACTGTCCGTGGCGGCCCGACGCCGTCGGGTGAGGGAGGCGCACATCATGTCGACGACCGAGCCCGTCCCGGGCGCCGCGCCCCGTACCGGCCCGCTCGCCGGACTGCTCGTCGCCGACTTCTCGCGCATCCTCGCCGGGCCCTACGCCACCATGCTGCTGGCCGACCTCGGCGCCGAGGTGATCAAGGTCGAGGGCCCGGGCGGCGACGACACCCGCACCTGGCAGCCGCCGGTCCGCGACGGCGTCTCGACGTACTACCTGGGCGTCAACCGCAACAAGCGGTCGGTGGCGCTGGACCTCAAGGACCCCGCCGACCGCGCCGCCGCACTCGAGCTGGCGCGGCGGGCCGACGTGCTCATCGAGAACTTCCGGCCCGGTGGCCTGGCCCGTTTCGGCCTGGACTACGACACCGTCGCCGAGGGCAACCCGGGCGTCGTCTACGCGTCCATCAGCGGGTTCGGCAGCGGTCCGGAGGGCGCGAGGCTGCCCGGCTACGACCTGATCGTCCAGGCGATCTCCGGACTGATGAGCCTCACCGGGAGCCCGGACGGCGAGCCGTACCGCGCCGGGATCTCGGTGTTCGACGTGATGGCCGGGCTGCACGCGACCATCGGCGTCCTCGCGGCGCTCAACCGCCGGCACGAGACCGGCCGCGGCCAGCACGTGGAGGTCAACCTGCTGTCCTCGGCGTTGTCCGGGCTGGTCAACCAGACGAGCGCGTTCGTGGCCGGCGGCGTCGTCCCGCACCGGATGGGCAACAGCCACCCGAGCCTGTTCCCGTACGAGCCGCTGCCGTGCGCCGACGGGGACCTGATCGTCACCGCGGGCAACGACGGCCAGTTCCGCAAGCTCTGCGAGGTGCTCGGCCTGCCCGCGCTGCCCGACGACCCCCGGTTCGCGCGCAACCAGGACCGCACGGCCAACCGGGAGGAGCTCCGGCCGCTGCTCGTCGAGCGGCTGCGCACCCGGCCCAAGCTCCACTGGTTCCGCGACATCATCGCGGCCGGGGTGCCGTGCGGGCCGATCAACACCGTCGACGGCGGCGTCGCCTTCGCCGAGGATGTCGGCCTCGACCCGGTGGTGACGGTGGGGGAGGGCGATGCCGCGGTGCCGTCGGTGCGCAACCCGATCCGGTTCTCCGAGACGCCGCCGGACTACCGCCTGCCGCCGCCGTCCCTGGACGAGCACGGCGAGGAGATCCGCCGGTGGCTGGGCGCCCCGGCGCGGGAGGTGGCCTCGTGAGCGAGCCGCTGTCCTTCCCGACGTCGCTCGGCACGTCGACGGCCGACGAGATCCGGCTGCTCGGCCAGGACCTGACCGCCGACCTCATGGGCAAGGTCGGCTTCGGTGAGCTGGCGTTCTGGCTCGTGGCGCTGCGCCGGCCCACCCCGTCGGAGACCCGCGTCTTCGAGGCCGTGCTCGTGGCGCTGGCCGACCACGGGTTCACGCCCACAGCCATCGCCGCCCGGCTGACCTACCTGTCCGCGCCGGACTCCCTGCAGGGCGCGCTCGCCGCGGGCCTGCTCGGCGGCGGATCGCGGTTCCTCGGCGTCACCGAGGACTGCGGCGCGTACCTGGCCGCGGTGCTCGCCGACGTCGGCGACGACCTGCCTCCCGACGACGCGGGCTGGGACGCGCTCGCCCTGCAGGCCGTGACGAGGACCCGGGAGGCCCGCCGGTTCGTCCCCGGTCTCGGGCACCCCGTGCACAAGGTCCGCGACCCGCGCACCGACGTTCTCATCCGCATCGCCGAGGAGGAGGGCCTGCGCGGACCCCACCTGCGGCTGTTCGAGGCGATCGGGCGGGTGCACGACCAGGTGCTCGGACGGCGGCTGCCGCTCAACGGCGCCGGGGTCTGCGGCGCGGCCCTCGCCGACCTCGGACTGCCGGTCGAGCTGCTGCGCGGGTTCGCGCTGCTGGCCCGCGCCGCCGGCCTGCTCGGCCAGATCGCCGAGGAGCGCCGCAGGCCGATCGGGATGGACGCCTACCTGGCCGTCGACCGCAACGCCGTCTACGTCGACCCGTCGGCGGAGGGCTGAGCCGTGCGCGCCGCCGTCCTGCACCGCCCCGGGCATGCCTCCGCAGTGGCGTCCGGCATCCGGACCCGGCGCACGCGCCCGGCCGGACGGTCGTGCGCGGTCACCGCCGCCGCCGGTCGTCCCGCTGGACCTGCTGTGCGCCTCGGGCACCTCGTACTTCGGGCGAGCCGGCCACGCCCTACGTGCCCGGCGTGCAGGGCGTCGGCGTCGTGGAGGGTCCGCGGCGGTCGCGCCGGGCACCCGGGTCTTCTTCAGCCACGATCGGCCGGCATGGCCGCCCGGCGACGGCAGCATGGCGGAGCGCTGCGTCGGTGCCCGACGCGCGACGTCGTCCCGCTGCCCGGACGGCGTCGCGGACGTCGCCTTCGCCGCGCTCGGGCTCTCCGGGGTCGCCGCCTGGATGATCCTGACGCACGCGCCCGGATGCAGCCGGGGGAGCAGGTGCTCGTGCTGGGCGCAGGCGGCGCGGTGGGCAGGCCGCGGTGGGCGCGGCCAAGCTCCTCGGCGCCGCGCCGGGTGGTCGCGGTGTGCTCGCTCGGAACCGCGCCGCGACAGCGCGCGCTCGCAGCGCGGTGCCGATGACGTCCTGCCGCTCGAGGGGACGTCGACGCGATGACCGGGCGCTGCACGACGCCTGCCCCGACGGCGCGGACGTCGTCGTCGACCCGGTGTTCGGGACGGCGGCGACCGCGGCGGCCCGGGTGCTCGCCCCGGGCGGCCGGCTGGTCAACCTCGGCGGTGCGTCGGGCGACGTCGCCGAGTTCTCCTCCGCGGTGCTGCGCAGCCGATCGGCGGAGGTGCTCGGCTACACGAACAACGCCCTGACCCCCGAGCAGCGGCGGACGGCCGTCGCCGAGGTCGCCCGGGCGCTCGCCGCCGGCTCCCTCGCCGTCGCGCACGAGCGCGTCCCGTTCGAGGCCGTCGCCGAGGCCTGGCGCCGGCAGGTGTCCGACCCCGGGGTTCGGCTGGTGCTCACCCCCTGAACCTGCGCACCCTGGAGGCATCCGTGCAGCTCGTCACCGAGGACAACATCACCGACCTGGCCGTGCAGCGGTGGGCGACCGCGCGCGACCCCCGCGCTGGCCGAGCTGATGACCGCGCTCGTACGGCACCTGCACGACTTCGCCCGCGAGGTGCGGCTGACCGAGGACGAGTGGATGGCCGCGATCCAGTGGCTCAACCGCAGCGGCCAGATCAGCAACGAGAAGCGGGAGGAGTTCATCCTCACCTCCGACGTGCTCGGCCTGTCGATGCTCGTCGTGCAGATGAACCACCGGCTGGATCCGCGGGCGACGCCGGCCACGGTGCTCGGACCGTTCCACATCGAGGGCTCGCCCGAGCTCGAGTACGGCGACGACATGTCGCAGGGCCTGACCGGCACGCCCCTCGTGCTCTACGGCACCGTGACCGACCTCGACGGCAAGCCGGTGCCCGGTGCGGTGCTCGACCTCTGGCAGGCCGACAACGACGGGCTCTACGAGTCGCAGCACGCCGACGTCGACGAGGCCCGGCTGCGCGCCAAGTACACGACCCGCGAGGACGGCAGCTACTCCGTGCGGACCGTGGCCCCGCTCGGCTACACGATCCCGATGGACGGCCCGGTCGGGAACCTGATCTCGCGCACGGAGATCAGCCACTTCCGGCCGGCGCACGTGCACTTCCTGATCAACGTGCCGGGCTACGAGCCGCTGATCACGCACCTGTTCGAGGAGGGCGCCGACTACCTCGACAGCGACGTCGTCTTCGGGGTCAAGGAGGAGCTCGTCGTCCGGTACGAGAAGCGCGAGCCGGGGCCGACCCCGGACGGCGGCACGATCGACGAGCCCTGGTTCGAGGCGCGCTACGACTTCGTGCTGCAGCCCAAGAGCTGACCGCTCACCGGGCGAGGAAGTGCAGGCCCACCCACAGCCAGGCGGTGAGCACCAGCACGCGCCCGGCCGTCGTGCGCATGGCCGCGCCGACCGTCGCCCCCGGCCGGGTCACGAGCCAGGCGCCGGCGGCCAGCCAGGCCAGCGTCGCCGTCGCCCGGGCGACGGGACGGTGCCAGCACGGGGTCGAGCAGGTCGCTGATCGTCGGCAGCTCGCCCCTGGCCAGGGCGACCGCCTCCCAGGCCAGCGCGAGCGCGAGCACGGAGAACCACGCGGCACCCCGGCGGCCCCCGGCAGCACCGCCGGCGCCCGTGCGGCGGGTGAGCCCGATCCCGACCACTACGGCACCGGCGGTCAGGACGGCGACGTGCGCCGCCGGCGACAGCTCCCCACCCAGGCCGACGGTGACTCCGACTCCGAGCGCGCACACGACCGCGACGGCCGTGATCAGCCGGGGCCGCGTGCGGGAACAGAGCACGGGTGCATGCTCGCCGACCCGGCGGTCGTCCGGCAGTCCTCTTCGCCGGCCGTCGCGCTGCTGCTGAGCGAACGACCTAGCCAGGGAACCCCTGCCCACGGCGCCGCTCGACGGCGGAGAGGAACCGGCGCACCAGTGCGGCGACCTCCTCGGGGCGCTCGAGCGCCGGCAGGTGCGCGACGCCGGGCAGGCGGACGCGCTCGACCCGAGGCAGCCGGTCGCCCAGCAGGTCGGCGGCGAGCCTGACGTCCTCGATGTCGAGGTCCCCGTCCACGACCAGCGCCGGGCGGTCCAACGTCTGCAGGCGGTCGACCGCCGGCCGTTCGACGGGACGCTCGGTGGCGACGCCGGAGCGCTCGTTGCGCAGCGCGATCCGGTCCATCTCGCGGACCAGGTCCAGCAGTGCGGCGGGCAGGCGGGTGCCGTCCGGGTCGGCGAGCCACAAGCGGGTCTCGGCGTCGGCGAGGGCCTCCAGGTCGTCGGCCCGGTCGGCCGCCACCACCTGCTCCCAGAGCGGCGGGGGCGGCACATCGGGATCGAAGCCCGACACGACGGTGCCCAGCAGCACCAGACTCCGGACGACGTCCGGCCGGTCCAGCGCCAGGTCGAGCGAGATCCGTCCGCCCATGCTGGCGCCGACCAGGTGGACGGGCGCGTCGGCCGTCGCCGCGACGACCGCGGCCAGGTCGTCGACGTGGCTGAACGGGCCGGCGGGCAGCGCGGAGCGGCCGTAGCCGCGGAGGTCGTACCGGACCACCCGCCGTTCCTCGGCGAGGAGGCGGGCGAACGGCTCCCACATGCGGGCGTCGGTGATGCCGGCGTGGACCAGGACGACGGTCTCGCCCGCGCCCTCGACGTCCCCCACCAGCCGGGCCGCCCCGGACGCCACCTCGATCGCCGTCATCCCGGCCAGTCTGCCCCGATGGCCGGGTCACGGAGCGCCGAGCACGGCGGCCTTGGCCAGCAGCTCCGCCCGCTCGGCGGCGGGGTCGGAGTCCCACACGATGCCGCCGCCGGCTCCGTAGACCGCCTCGCCCGTGGCGCGGTGCACGACCGCCGTGCGGATCGGCACGCTGAACCGCGCCCGGACGCCGGACTCCGGCGGTCCGACGAACCCGATCGCGCCGCAGTAGACGCCACGCGGGGTCGGCTCCAGGTCGCGGATCAGCCGCATCGTGCTCACCTTGGGGGCGCCGGTCACCGATCCGCTGGGGAACAGCGCCCGCAGCAGGTCGACCAGGGTGGTGCCGGGCCGGGCCGTCGCGACCACCTCCGACGTCAGCTGCCAGACGGTCGGGTAGGCCTCGAGGTCGAACAGCGAGCGGACGGCGACGCTGCCGGTGCTGCGCGATCCGGGACAGGTCGTTGCGCAGCAGGTCGACGATCATCAGGTTCTCGGCGCGGTCCTTGGCGCTCGCTCGCAGCCGGTCGGCCGCGGCGGCGTCCTCCGCGGGTGTGCGCCCGCGGGCCGCCGTGCCCTTCATCGGCCGGGTGACCAGTGCGTCGCCCGTCCAGTCCACGAAGAGCTCGGGGCTCGCGCTGACCAGCACGTGCTCGCCGAGGTCGAGCCAGGCGTGGAAGGCCCCGGACTGCCGGGCGGCCAGCCCCGCGTACAGCTGCTCCGGCGTACCCGGTCAGCGTGGTGCGCAGCCGGTCGGTGAGGTTGCACTGGTAGGTGTCGCCGGCGGCGATGCGGGCGCGGACGGCGTCCACCGCGTCGGCGTGCTCCGCGTCGGTCCAGTCGGGTCGCCAGCGGCCGGCGGGCGGCGGTCCCGGGCGCACCGGCTCCACCGCGACGGGTGGTCCGCCCACCGCGAACCAGGCCAGGGGCGGGTCGCCGGGCCGCGGGTCGTGCGCCGACGAGGTCGGCGTCCAGGCCGGGCGCGGCCTCGTAGGCGAGGTAGCCGTAGGCCCACCGCCCGGCCGCGGTCGCCCGCTCGATCTCCTCCAGCACCGGCAGCACCTCGCCGACCGTGGCGGCCTGCACGACCGCCTCCGGCTCCGGACAGGCGAAGGCGCGGCCCGCGCGCAGGTCGTCGAAGCGGACCGGCGGGGCTCCCGCGGTCAGGGGAGCAGCAGCAGCTTGCCGGTGGTCCGCCGCGCCTCCAGGTCCTCGTGCGCCCGCCGCGCCTCGGCCAGCGGGTACGTGGCGCCGATCCGGATGTCGAGCGTGCCGCGCGCGACGAGGTCGAGCACCTGCCGGGCCCGGATCTGCAGCAGGTCCGGCGTCCGGGCGTAGGTCTTCACCGTCGGACGCTGCACGTAGAGCGATCCCTTGGCCGCCAGCGTGGCCACCTCGAGCGGTTCGGGCGCCCCGCTGGCCGCGCCGTAGACGATCATGCTGCCGGTCGGGCGCAGCGCGTCGAGGCCCTCGGCGAAGGTCGCGCGGCCGATGCCGTCGTAGACCACCGCGACGCCGTCCCCACCGCTGATCTCCCGCGCCCGCGCGCCGAAGCCCTCGTAGCTCGATCACCTCGTCGGCACCGGCGGCGCGCGCCAGCTCCGCCTTGTCCGGGCTCGAGGTCGTCGCGACCACCCGGCCGCCGCGCTGCTTGACCAGCTGCGTGAGCAGCAGGCCGACCCCGCCCGCGGCGGCGTGCACGACGGCCCAGTCGCCGGGCTGCACCGGATAGGAGTCGTTGACCAGGTAGTGGGCGGTCATGCCCTGCAGCAGCGTGGCTGCCGCGACGTCGGACGCCACCCCGTCGGGCACCGGCACCAGCCGGTCGCGCGGGGCGGCGAGCAGCTCGGCGTAGCTGCCCGGGACGTTCATCCAGGCCACCCGCTCGCCGGTCTCGGCGATCGTGCCCGCGCCCTCCGCGCCCGGCACGGCCGGTGGTGTCGAGCCGTAGCCGGGCTTGCCCTCGCGCTCGTAGACGTCCATGTAGTTGACGCCGGCCGCCTCGACGCGCACCAGCACCTCACCGTCGCCGGGGGCGGGGTCCGGGCGCTCGCCCGGGACCAGGACGTCGGGACCACCGTTGCGCTCGAACACGACAGCACGCATGGTCCTGATCTCACCACTTCGGCGACGCCGGGACCGCACGAGCCCCGGATGACCAGGGAGGACGCATGACCGGCGGAGCGCGCACGGGGGCGCAGCACGAGCTCGAGCTCGTCGAGCGGCAGCCGGCGCGGGACGAGGGCCGGGCGCCGGTGCTGTTCGTGCACGGCCTCGGGCACGGCGCCTGGTGCTGGGAGCACTGGCTGGACGGCACGGCGGAGGCGGGTCACCCGGCGTACGCGGTGTCGCTGCGCGGCCACGCGGGCAGTGCGGGACGGCTGCGGACGGCGCTGCTCGGCTCACTACGTCGACGACGTCGTCCGGACGGCGATGTCGCTGGGCCGCCCCGCCGTGCTGGTCGGCCACTCGATGGGCGGGCTGGTCGTGCAGCGGGCGCTGGCCCGCTACGCCGCCCCCGCCGCCGTGCTCGTCTCGCCCGTGCCGGCCCACCCGGCGGTCGGCGCGCTGATGGGGATCGCCCGGCAGCACCCGACCGACGCGCTGCGCATCCTGGCCGGCGGCTCGCTGCCGCTGCGCCCGGAGTACCTGTTCCGCGAGCTGCCGGCCGCCGAGGCCGAGCGGCACACCGACCGCTGCCACGGCGAGTCGGCGCTCGTGCAGTACCAGCTGGTGATGCACGCGCCGCCGCGCCGGCCGCTGGGCCGCCCGCCGGTGCTGGTGCTCGCCACCCCGGACGACGGGCTGGTCCCGGTGCGCGGCATCCGGTCCACCGCGGCGCGCTACGGCGCCGACGTGCGGGAGTTCCCCGGCATGGGGCACGACCTCATGCTCGACGCCCGCTGGCGCGAGCCCCTCGACGCGATGCTCGGCTGGCTGCGGAAGCGCGGGCTCTGACCCTCAGGGCACGTTGCCGACCTCGTCGGCGACGGTCGTGTCGTCGCCGTGCCCGGTGCGGACGACGGTGTCCGGCGGCAGGGTCAGCAGTCGCGTACGGATCGACTCGAGGATCGTCGGCTCGTCGCTGTAGGAGCGGCCCGTGGCGCCGGGCCCGCCGCAGAAGAGCGTGTCGCCGGTGAAGACGGTGCCGAGGTCGGGCGCGTACAGGCAGGTGCTGCCGGGGGAGTGGCCGGGGGTGTGCAGCGCCTGCAACGTCACGCCGGCGACCGGGAACTCTCCGCCCTCGTCGAGCTCGGCGTCCGGCGCCGCGCCGGGGTGGACGACGTCCCAGAGCATCCGGTCGGCGGGGTGGAACCAGATCGGGGCGCCGGTCGCCTGCCGCAGGTCGACGGCGGCGGTGAGGTGGTCGTTGTGCCCGTGGGTGAGCACGATCGCCGTCACGGTCCGACCGCCGATCGCCTCGATGATCGGCGCCGCGTCGTGCGGGGCGTCGATCACCAGCACCTCGTCGTCGTCGCCGACCAGCCAGACGTTGTTGTCGACGTCGAAGTCCTGCCCGTCGAGGGAGAAGACGCCGCTGACGACGACCTTGTCGATGCGCGCGGCCATCAGAAGACCACCACGCTGCGCAGCACCTCGCCGCGGTGCATCTTCTCGAAGGCCTCCTCGACGCCCTCGATGCCGATGGTCTCCGACACGAAGTCCTCGAGCGGGAAGCGGCCCTGCAGGTACAGGTCGACCAGCATCGGGAAGTCGCGGCTGGGCAGGCAGTCGCCGTACCAGGACGACTTGATCGCGCCGCCGCGGCCGAAGACCTCGATCAGCGGCAGCTCGATCCGCATGTCCGGAGTCGGGACGCCGACCATCACGACGCGGCCGGCGAGGTCGCGGGCGTAGAAGGCCTGCTCGAAGACCTTCGGGTTGCCGACGGCGTCGATGGCGACGTCGGCGCCGAAGCCGCCGGTGGCCGCCTTGACCGCCTCGACCGGGTCGGTCTCGCGGGAGTTGACCGTGTGGGTGGCGCCGAACTTCCTCGCCCACTCGAGCTTCCGGTCGTCGATGTCGACGGCGACGATCGTGGTGGCGCCGGCCAGCCGTGCGCCGGCGATGGCGGCGTCGCCGACGCCCCCGCAGCCGAACACGGCGACGCTCTCGCCGCGCTTCACCGCGCCGGTGTTCATCGCCGCGCCGACGCCGGCCATGACGCCGCAGCCGAGCAGGCCGGCGGCGGTGGCCGGCACCTGTGGGTCGACCTTCGTGCACTGGCCCGAGTGCACCAGCGTCTTCTCCACGAACGCGCCGATGCCCAGGGCGGGGGAGAGCTCGGTGCCGTCGGCCAGGGTCATCTTCTGCGCGGCGTTGTGCGTGTTGAAGCAGTAGTGCAGGTCGCCGCGCAGGCACGCGCGGCACTGCCCGCAGACGGCGCGCCAGTTGAGGATCACGAAGTCGCCGACCGCGACGTTGGTGACGCCCTCGCCGACCGCGGAGACGACGCCCGCCGCCTCGTGCCCGAGCAGGAACGGGAAGTCGTCGTTGATGCCGCCCTCGCGGTAGTGCAGGTCGGTGTGGCAGACCCCGCAGGCCTGCACGTCCACGACCGCCTCGCCAGGGCCGGGGTCCGGGACGACGACGGTCTCGACGCTCACGGGAGCGCCCTTGCTGCGGGCGACGACGCCCTTCACCTCGTACGGCAACGGATGCACCTCTCGGTCGGCAGACCTCCACCCTGTCGCACGGCTCCGGAGGACGCGACGGTGACCCCGCCGTCGGTCGCGGAGCGGTGGCAGGCTGACGCTCTGCGCCGCGACGAGATCGACTGGGGGTCGCCTCATGGTCGTACGGAGCCGCTATTTCGACGGGGAGCCGTGCTGGGCGGACGCCGTGGCTCCCGACATGGACACCGCGAAGCGCTTCTACGGCGAGGTGCTCGGCTGGACGTTCGTCGTCACCCGGCGCGAGCTGGGCGACTACGTCCTCTGCCTCGAGAACGACCAGCCGGTCGCAGCCCTCGCTCCGCCGATGTCCGATGCCGGACCGCCGGTGTGGACCACCTACCTGAAGACATCTGACGCCCTCACCACCGCGGAGCGCATCGAGCCGGCGGGGGGCCGGCTGCTGACGGCCGCGACCGAGACGCCGAACGGCGGCCGCACTCTGCTGGCGTCGGATCCGGGTGGTGCGGCGTTCGGCCTCTGGGAGCCACACGGCGCGATCGGTGCGCAGCTGTACGGCGAGCCGGGAGCGATCACCTGGGCCGAGGTCAACACCCGCGACCCGGTGACCGTGGACGCGTTCTACCGCAGCCTGTTCGGGATCGAGCCCGTGGCGTGGCGCGACATTCCCGAGGAGTTTCCCGGTGACGCCCCGGCAGAGCAGACGGGCATGGACTACGTCGTCTACAGCGGGGCGGACGGCGGGCCGATGCTCTGCGGTCGGCTCGCCATGACCGCGGACTTCGGCGACGTCCCGGCGCACTGGATGATCTATGTCAACGTCGAGGACGCCGACCGCGCCGCGGATCGCGTCACCACAGCTGGTGGCACGGTCGTCGTCCCACCGTTCGACACGCCCTACGGCCGCATGACTGTGGCCGCCGACCCGAACGGCGCCGTCCTGGGTCTCAGCGCGGCGGCGATAGCCCGGTCCCGCCTCGCGAGCTGGGCGCAGTCGTAGGGACGCGGTTACCGGCTTCGTCGCGCCCGAGCCGCAAGCGAAACCAAGCTGGCGAGCTTGCTGGCCCTGTTGCGGACGCCGCCCGGAGGGCGGCCGATGGGACAGTCGTCGCCTTGCCTGAGCGCGAACGTCGGTGCAGGCCGGGCTCGACCAGTCGGAGCGACCCGTGATTCCGCGCGAGGCTTAGGCCTCCTCGGCGCCCCAGCGTCCGAGCGCGACGATCGCCTCGCGCAAGGCAAGGCCGCGATCGGTCAGCGCGTAGGCCCGGGTGTTGTGCCGGAGCGGCAGACGGGTCAGTACGCCGGCCGCTTCGAGCTCGCGCAGGCGGGTCGCGAGCATGTTCGTCGGCACTCCGAGGTCGCGCTGAAGATCGCCGTAGCGCTGCGGCCCGTCGAGCAGCCGCTCCACGACGAGCAGGGCCCACCGTGCTCCGACGATGTTGAGGGCCGCGGCGAGGTCGCTCATGCGGTCGGATCGGCGTCCGGCTTCATCCAGAACGGCGAGTAGTGGTAGCCGTCGGGGTCGTCGAACTGGCGCTGGTACATGAAGGGGTAGTCGTCGGTCTCACCGATTCGCCCGCCGGCGGCGCCGGCGCGCTCGGCGAGCTCGTCGACCGCCTCGCGGCTGCCGAGGTCGAACGAGACCGTGACTTTCGAGGGCGTGTGGGGTCCACCGACCAACTCCTCAACGCCGCCGACGCTCGCGTACATCTCGCGGCTGCCGAGCATGACGTACTGCTCGGGCGCGATCGCGAAGCACGACACGTTGTGATCGGACATCTCGGCGTTGAGGGTCCAGCCGAGGGCTGTGTAGAAGGCGGTCGCGCGCTCGACGCTCTCGACGGGGCAGGTGATGAAGAGGCTCATGCGGCCAACACTTGCAAAATACAAGTGCGACGTCAAGGCCCGCGCCCGCATCGCCCGCCGCCTCGACGCGCTGCAGTTTGACCGTGCCCTGAGTTCCACCGGGCCGAGGAGGTGTCCCTGGGTGGGCCGCTTAGGGACACCTGTTCCGGCCCGCGGTCAGGCGGCGCGCGCGGACGAGACGACGATCTCGGTGCCGTCCGGTCGGTAGGTGTGCCAGGTGCCGTCGGTTCTTCGTTCGACGACGAAGCCGTGGTGGACCTTCGTGTGGTGGCGTTCGCAGAGCAGGCCGAGGTTGTCCAGGTCGGTCGGCCCGTTCTGGGACGTCCATTCGAGGACGTGATGGGCTTCGCACCACCAGTTGGGGGCTTCGCAGCCGGCGAAGACGCACGATCCGTCGCGAGCATCCAGAGCCCGACGCTGGGCGGGGGAGACGACGCGCTGCTTGCGCCCGAGATCCTTGGGGACGCTGCCCGGGCCGAACACGATCCGGGAGACCTCCGAGTCGCAGGCGATCCGCTGAGCCCGGGCGGTGGAGACCAGGGCGCCGGTGCCGCTGGTGGCGGCGGCCGCGTCGTTGCCGGCGGCGACGAGGTCGGCCTCGTCGATCATCACCACGACCTGGGCGGGCACGGTGCGCAGCTGCGGCACGTTGCCGGTGGCCAGGGCGTTGGCGCAGACCTGGACCAGCGCGTCGGCCATCCGCTGCGCGCGGGTGCGGGTGTCACCGGCACACCGGGACTTGGCCGCGGTGGCCTCCAGCGCGGTCATCACGGTCTCCCCGCCGAACTGGTCCAGGGCGCCGCCGAAGGTGACCTGCCCGTCGGGGTGCTGCACCAGGGTCAGCGCACGCTGCTCGGTGGGGTCGGGTTCCCGGCCGTCGGGGTCGAGGCGGGCCAGGTAGGTGCCCACGGCGACCTGCAGCTTCGTGTAGGGCTGGGTGGTCGCCATGGTCACCAGCGCGTCCGCGATCACCGCGAGGTCGACGTCCTGCGCCGCGGCCCGCTCCACGTTCTCGGGCGCGGCGATGACCGCGATCGTGTCCACCTGGTCTGGCGTCAAATCTCCGGCCAGGAACGCCGCCTCCACCGCGGGCAGGAGGCCCGTCGCCCGGCCCTGCTTCACCAACCCGGTGATCGCCGCACCCGAAAGGCGGGTGTGCGTGCGTAGCCACGACTTCATCGTCTTCAGCCCGTCGTGCTCCGACGAACCGTGGCACTCCGCGTCGCGCACTGCCTGCGCCTGCAGCGCCGCCATCCGGTTCGCCGCCGTGGTCAGCCGGCGGACCCGGTCCAACCGGGCGTCATCACCGACCGGCGGCTCTTCCGCCGCGACCACGTCCAAGGCCGCCTCCAGCGCGGCCAGCGCATCATCGGCAGCAGTCGAACACATGTACGAAGGATACCGGACAGGACGCCTCCTCACCACCTGTTTCCCCAGGTCAAGCCGCCCTTTTCAGCGGGCGGGCCGGCCCGCCAGCCACGCGTCCCGCCGTCGCGGTGACGCCTGAGCCAGCCACGCGTCCTGGACCACCTCCGTCAGCTCCCGGAGCGTGATCTCGGGCAGCCGGCCGGCCCGGACGAGCACCGAGTTGTGACCGTCGAAGTGCGGCGTGGTGAAGAACGGCGAGCCGGGATCCTGCAGGAGCCCCTGCTTCTCGGACTCCGACTCCACCCACAGGACGATGACGTCCGAAAAGCGCTGCCCGGTCTCCGGGTCGACGGCGTCCGGCCTCGGCGTGCGGAAGAAGACGAACGACTTGCCGCCTACCTGGTAGACCGGGTTCCCGCTCCCGCCGCGGACGACCGTCACGTGCGGCATGCCGAGCGCCAGCTCGTGCACGTCCTCCACCCGCGCCGGCCGGAGATCGGCGGACGTCACCGTCGAGTTCCTACGTCCTCGACCCGCGCCGCGCGCGGGACGCGGCGGCCAGTTCCTCCAGCATCGCCTCGGTCATGTCGAGGTCGACGCAGGCGTCGGTGACGCTCTTGCCGTACTCCAGTGCGCCGGGTCGCCGCTGATCCAGGTGCTGTCGGCCGGCGGCGAGGTTGCTCTCCAACATCACGCCGCGGATCGCCGTCTGGCCTCCGGCGATCTGGCCGGCGAGGTCGTGCACGACGTCCCTCTGGCGCAGGTGGTTCTTCTGGCTGTTGCCGTGCGAGGCGTCGACCACGACCACGTCGGGCAGGCCGCGCCGGCGCAGCTCGGCCGTGGTGTCGGCGATGTGGGCCGCCGAGTAGTTAGGGCCGTCCTTGGTGCCCCGCAGGATCACGTGACCGGTCTCGTTGCCGGTGGTCGAGAGCTGGGCGGTCATCCCGTGGCGGTCGACGCCCAGGAACTCGTGCCCCGCCCGGGCCGCGATGACGGCCTGGATCGCGGTTTCGATGCTGCCTTCCGGTGAGTTCTTGAAACCGACGACGGACGAGAAGCCGGACACCCGCTCGCGCGCGGTCTGGTCGGTCACGTTGCGCGCGCCGACGCCGTTGTAGGTGACCAGGCCGTCGACGTACTGGGGCGTCAGGGCGTTCAGCGGCTCGGCGGCCACCGGGACACCCATCCCGGTGATGGCGCCCATGAGCATCCGGGTCGCGACCAGACCGACGCTGATCTGACTCGAACCGTCGAGGTAGGGGTCGTAGGCGAATCCCTTCCAGTCGACCTCCGTCCGCGGCTTCTCCGTGTAGGTGCGCATGACGATCTCCAGGTCGTCGCCGAACCTGGTCCGCATCCGGCTGAGGAAGCCGGCGTACTCCAGCGTCGCTGCCGGGTCGTGGATCGAACACGGCCCGGCGATGACGGCCACGCGGTCGTCGACACCGCCGACGATCTCGGTCATGGCGCGACGCCCCGCCCGCGTCGTCGTGGCGGACGCGGCCGAGAGCGGCAGGACGGTCGCCACCGCCTCCGGCGTGACGACGATGCTGAGGTCGTCGATCCGGACGTTCGTCAGCCCGGCCAGGTCGACCGCTTCCACGTCCGGAAAGCCGAGCTGCCGCCGGACATCGGGGAGCAGCTCCGACTGCGTGGCGTCGATCTGCGCGTTCACCCGACGCTGCACGTCCAGCAGGGCATCGGCGATGCGCCTCGACGCGTCGAGCATCCGGCCGGGGGACGTGTTCTCGTGCTGTGCCATCGGGCGCACATCCTCTCCCAGCGCGGGTCAGCCGGTGCGCAGAGCCTCCGCCAGGCGGTCCAGCTGAGACCGGTCGGCCCTGCGGATGGCCGCCCGGATCACCGGGGCGAGGAGGCGGACGGCGCCGCTGGTGCTCACGTCGGCGTCGAGAATGATCGTGCTCCCGGCTCCGGCCGGCTCGACCGAGTACCGGTAGTCGGCGGTCACGCCACCCTGGACCGAGCGCAGCACGACGAACCGGCCCGGGTCGACCGCGGTGATCTCGCTGTGCTGCTCACGGCCGCGGGCCCGGAAGGTGAGTCGCGTGCCGACCGCGGTGCTGCCGTCGGCGCGCAGGTCCTCGACCCCGAGCCACCCGGCCGCGGACGGCCAGTCCGTCAACTGCCGCCAGACCTCCTCCGGCGGGAGGTCGACGGTGCGGGACGACGTGAAGGCGCGGGTCATCGGACGGCTCCGGAGGTCGGGGGCGCCCAGACTGACCGGTCGGCGCAGGCGGGTCTTGGACGGATTTCACGTCCGCGGCAGCGGCACGAATCCCGCGATCGGCTCGGCCACAGGTGCGACCTCCCGCTGGGCCGAGAGGTACACCGACGGCGGGTCGCCCGTGTGCCGGACGACGTCGCGCACGAGGTGCGACTGGTCGTACCAGCCGAGGTCGGCGGCCAGCCGTGTCCACGCCACCGGGCCGTGCACGTCGACCAGTTCGAGCAGCCGCCGCACGCGCAGCACGCGGGCGAGAGTGCGGGGGCCCATCCCGACGATGCGGGCGAACTCGCGGTCCAGGTGCCCGTGGGAGAGCCCCAGCTCGGCGGCGATGTCGCCCACCGGTCGGGTCGGGTCGGCCTGGAGCGCCGCAACGGCGGCCGCGCAGCGGTCCAGCCCACGGTCGGACTCGTCGAGGTCCATCCGCAACTCGCTCTCGACGCGGTCGAGCAGCTCCTCGGGGCTCCCGTCCACCGGGAGCCGTGCGTGGAGCGAGCCGGCCGCGGACCACGCCGCGAGGAGGTCGACGATCCGGCCGCGCAGCGGGGCCGGCGCGATACCGAGGACCGCGCGGCAGCCGATCGGCGTGGTCACGATGCCGACGCACTCGGTGCGACCGGTCGGCTCGTTGACGATCGGGCGGTCGTGCGGGCCGATCAGGAAGCCGCGGTCCGCCGTGAACGGCTCGCCGCCGGCCGGGGTCTGTCGGATCGGCGGGCCCAGCACGATGCCCGCGACAGTGGAGCCGGTCGGCGCGATCCGCTCACGCGGATACGGGATCTGCCCGCTCGCGTGCCAGACCGACTCCACGTACCGGCCCAGCCGGCCGCGGGGCCGGCGGAGCGTGAACCGGAAATCCACGGCGACCTTCCTACCGCCCGGAGGAGTCGCCGCGGCCCTGGTGCGACCGCCGGGCCGGCGGTAGGACTGGCCGGTGCAGACAGCAGAACTGCGCAGGCGCTTCGCCGCCGGCCCGGTCGCCCGCCTCGCCACGGTGCGCCCGGGCGGGCAGCCGCACGTCGTCCCGGTGGTGTTCGCGCTGGTCGACGACACGGTGTACTCGGCCGTCGACGCCAAGCCCAAGCGTTCCCGCAACCTGCAGCGCGTGGCGAACCTCCGGGCGGATCCCCGGTGCGCGCTGCTCGTCGACCACTACGACGACGACTGGCGGCGGCTGTGGTGGGTCCGCGCCGACGGGCGCTGCGAGATCGTCGACGAACCATCTCGTCACGCACCCCGGAATCCAGGCGCTGGTCCAGCGGTTCCGCCAGTACATCGACGATCCGCCGGCGGGACCGCTCCTCGTGGTCACCGTCCACCGGTGGACCGGCTGGGCGGCCTCGCCCTGACGGGAGGAGAGCACGATGGACATCGGCATCGGCATCCCGGACAGCGTCCGCGGCAGCACGGGACCGCTGGCATGACCGACGACCCGGCCCAGCGGCCCCCGACCCGCGCGTCCGACGCCGACCGCGAGGCCGCGGTGGCTCGACTGGAGGAGGCCCTCGCCGAGGGGCGGATCACCGTCGACGAGTTCCGGCAGCGGACGGAGGCGGCCTACTCCGCGGTGCTGACCCGCGAACTCTCGCCGCTGTTCGCCGACCTGCCGGCCACCCCGTCGTCCTCGGTCGAGATCGTGGGCAGTCGCCCTCCTGCGTCGCTGTTCAACGTCATGGGCGACGTCCGGCTGAACGGCAGCACCCCGGTGCCCACGAGGATCGGCACGGTGCTCGGGGACATCAAGATCGACCTGCGGGACCTGCGCACGAACGCGGGGTCCGTCGAGCTGGACCTGTCCACGGTGCTCGGCGACATCGAGGTGATCGTCCCCGAGGGCGTCGACGCCGAGCTCGACGGCTGGACGGTGCTGGGCAACCGGGTGATCGATCTGGCGCCGGTGCCGCGTCTCGCCGGCACTCCGCGGGTCGTCGTCCGGGCCCATGCGCTCTTCGGGGATCTCCGGCTGCGGAGTCTCGCCCCCGGTGAGTCGGCCGGCCGATGGCGAGCCCTGCTGGACCGGCTCGCCCAGCGACCGCAACCCCCGCTTCCGTAACGAGGCGGGTCTCAGCCGCGGGCGAGGTGATCCCGCAGCGCGGCCACCACCATGCGGTGGTCCTCGACCTGGGGCAGCCCGGAGACGACGACCGTGCCGATCGGGCCGACCCCGCGGACGAGCAGCGGGAACGCGCCGCCGTGGGCGGCGAACTCGCGCTCGTCGAGGAGGAACTTCTCCTCGAGGGTCGAGCCGGCCTGCTCGCACACCACCCGCATGTAGAGGCTGCTGTGCCCGAACCGGTCGACGACGCGGATCTTCCGCTCGATCCACCGGTCGTTGTCGGGGCTGCTCCCCGGCAGCGCGGCGTGGAAGAGCTGGTGCCCGTGCCGCCGGATGTCGATCGCCACCGGCGCCCCGGCCGCCCGTGCGGTGGCGACCATCGCGCTGCCCAGGGCCCAGGCGTCGTCCTCGGTGAAGGCGGAGAACTGCAGCTCCGCCTCCTCGGCGGCCAGCTGGTCGAGCGTCGGGTCGGGATCGGTCATTCGACCTTCCTACCGCCCACGAGGGCGCGCATGCGGGCCGAGGTCCGACGACCGAACCAGCGGCCGAGGTCGACGATCTGGCGGCCGGCCCGCTGTCCGGCCCCATCCGCGAGCGCCAGGCCGGCCACGCCGGCGAGGCGGGCGACGTCCGGCAGCCGCCCGCCGGCGCGCATCGCCACGTCGCGAAGCTTCTCCGTGCCGATCTGCTGCAGCGCTGTGGTGTCCAGGTCGTCCTCGGGGCGGAGCGGGGGGACGGCTGGGGCACCCGCCGGGGGCGGCTCGTCGCGCACCGTCTCCAGCAGCGGCAGCTCCTCGCGGAGGACGGCGTCGTGCAGCCGGCGGACGCACTCGTCGCGGACCTCGTCGAGCGGGGTGGTCGGCTGCAGCCCCAGATCGCGGCGCAGGCGCGTGGCCGCATCGACGTCCGTCTCGAGGCCTTGCAGGAGCACGTCGACGAGGGAGGCGGACGCGTCGAGGCGCCCCCAGATCCAGTCGTTGAGCCGCCACCGGGCGCTGAGGAAGGCGCCGAAGTTGCTCAGCTGGTTGCCGGCCAGCTTGTCCGCCGACGGGCGGTTGCTGGCGCCGGACGAGCCAGGCACCAGCGGACTCTTGTTGAGGGCCGAGATCATGTGGAAGCGGACCGGAGTCGTCTCCGCGAGGGGGTCCGGACGCAGGGGTCCGGTGAGCAGTTCCACCGCGCCCAGGACCGCCCGCGTCGCGCGGGCCGGGTCCTTGGTGTCCTCCGCGGCCCGCACCAGGCAGCCGACGAAGGCACGCGACTCCGTCCGCCCTGCCTCGGCAGCCTGCTTCGAGGCCGTCGCGGCCAGGTCCTGAGCCTTCTCGACCAGCCGCTCCCACAGCGTCGAGGGGGACGGCCTGCCCGCCCCTGCCTCGAGCAGTGCGGATTCGACGATCCGGACGAGTTCGGTCGGTGTGGCCGCCGGGTCGGCGAGCTTCCGGGGTGCGGCGGCGAGTGCGCGGTCGGCGTGGGCCACGAGCAGCTCGACGTCGCGCCTGACCTTGTACAGCTCGTCCTTCAGCGCGAGCCCGGCGTCGCCGAGCGAGCGTGCCGCGTCGAGCAGGACGGAGACCGTGCGGGCGAGGACCTGGGGCGACCGGAAGGCGGACACCTCACCGGCGAGCGCCGCGATCGCCGCTGCTCCGGACGGCACGTCCCCGTCATCCGGGGGCGGCGGCAGGACCAGCTCGGGGCCCGCGACGGGCAGGAGCGCCAGCATGCCGGCGTGCGTCCGCGGCAGCGGTACCCGGGTGGCGTCGGCGAAGCCGAGCGGGTCGGCGCCGAGGACGGACAGCGGATCGATCCAGAGTTCCCGGATGCGGCCGGCCTCCATCGCACCGGCGCGTTCGCGGTACTTGCCCCGGGCGGCGAGCGCGCGCTCGCAGAGCTCTGCGAGGAACTCCGGCTTCGAGGTGCCCTCCGGCACCTGCCCGAGCGCGTACTCCAGGACCTGCTGGAAGCCGTGCCTCCGCCCTCCCTCGCGGCGCAGCTTCTCGAGCTCGTCCAGGTCGTCCGCGAGGGCCTCGGTCCCGCCCTTGAGTTCCCGGGCGCGAGAAACCGTGTCGAAGGTCCGCGGCCGCTCGGGGCTGGCCGGGGGCGGCGGTGCGAACGGGATCGGCTGGAGGTAGAGCAGCCAGCGGTCGACGGGGCAGTCGGCCGGCGCCGCGGCGATCGACCGCACGGCCCAGGCGAGCGGGATGTTGTCCAGCACCCCGCCGTCGATGACGTGGTCGCGGTCGATCTTCGCCTCCACGTCCGTCGGCGTGCGCAACCGCGACTCGCTGTAGACGCCGTGGTGGTGCGGCGGCAGCGCGACGACGGCGTCCGGAGGCGCCGTGCTGTCCGGTGCGAAACCGATGCTGGCCGGCTCGAACGCTCCCGGGAAGGACGAGGTGGCGCGGGCCGCGTAGGCCAGCTGCCCGAGCGCCTCACGCAGGTTGGCCCGCGAGCCGAAGTCCGCCGACGCGTCGGGGTTCTCGTCGGGCCGGCTGCGGAACCGGAACCACGCCCGGTTCCGCCGTTCCACGATGGGGGGACCGAGGTCCGGATACCGGGTGCGTGGCGCCCCCGCGAACAGCGTGCAGGTGAGGATGGTGTCCAGCCGCGGTGGCCGGGATCCCTGACCGGGCTTCGGAACCAGATCCTGCAACTCCCGGAGCAGCGCGCCGTAGAACGCGGCGTCGCCGTCGAGCAGTGAGGCCGGCCGGGTTCCTCCGTTCTTGCGCAGGAGGGATCCGAGGTCGCCGAACCGCAGCCACAGGTCGCGGATGCGGTCGTCGAAGCGCATCCCGTGGACGACGCTGCAGCTCATCAGCACGCTGTTGAGGCCGCCGGCACTCGCCCCGGCCAGCACGTCGACCGCGACCGACGCGTGTCCACCCGCCTCGAGCAGCCGGCGGTAGACCGAGTCCGCCGGCGCGTCGTCGTCCAGGGAGTGCCGCAACCGGTCGACCTCGCTGCAGGCCCCGCCCATCCAGACCGCCAGGCTCACCCCGCCGCGCATCCCCATGGCGATCCGCAGCTCGGTGTCGGGCGTCTTCCGGGCTCCCGCGGGCGCGTTCATGCCGATCTCCCCCCACCGTGCGGACGGCGTGCGTCGCCGCAGCGGGAGGATCGTGGCGCGCCGTGACTCAGCGGGTGGGAATCAGCGACGCCCCGACGCCCACTCCGAGCCCGCCGTCACTCAGCGAGCAGGACTGGTCACTCTCACGCCATCGCTCTGGCCTGACTCCGCGCCCCGGTCCGCTCCTCGCTCGTTCCTCGCTGCGATGCTCCCGGGGCTGTCGTCAGGCGACGCGGCGGACCGACACCAGCCCCGGCATCGACGACACCGGCACGACCTTGACCGGCTGGCCGTACGTCGACGCGTGCACCATCTGCCCGTTGCCGATGTACATGGCCACGTGGCTGACCGGGCTGTAGTAGAAGAGCAGGTCGCCGGGCGCCATCGCCGAGGTCGACACCGACGCCCCCATGCCCGACTGCATGCTGCTCGAGTGCGGCAGCGAGACCCCCGCCGCGGCGTAGGCGTACTGCGTCAGGCCGGAGCAGTCGAACGAGCTCGGCCCGGCCGCACCCCAGACGTACGGGTCGCCGACCTGGGCGAGCGCCGTGCTGACCGCCGTCCGGGCAGCCGCGCTGCCGCCGGACCCGGCAGAGACCGACGGTGCCGAGGCGACGGTGGCGGCAGGGGCCGGGCGCGACGCGCGCGAGGCGCGCACCTCCGCCGCCCGCTCGGCGGCCTCCCGCGCGGCCCGCTCCGCTGCCTCGCGGGCGGCGCGCTCCTCGGCCAGCAGCCGCCGGTAGTCGGCCTTGTACGTCGGCCACCTGCTCGTCGAGCCGGGCCTGCTGCGTCGTCACCCGGCGCACCAGCGTCGCCGCCTCGGCCGCGGCCTCGTCGGCGGCCGCGCGGGCGCGACGGGCCTGCTCGCCGGCGTCGGTCGCCTCGTCCAGGACGCCGCCGTTGTAGCGGGCGATGGTGTTCAGCGTGCCGACGCGGTCGAGGAGGTCCTCCGGCGACTCGGCGGCGAGCATCACCTCGAGGGTGGTCAGCTGGCTGCCGGTCCACGCGCCGCGGGCGACGGTGCGCACCTGCTCGCGGGCGTCGTCGAGGGCGGCGACCGCCTCGGCCACCTCCGTGGCGGCCTTCTCGGCAGCCGCCTGCTGGGACGTGAGTCGCTCGCGGGCCTCGTTGACCCGCTCGCTCACGATCTCGAGTTCGCGGCCCTTCTTCGCGACGAGAGCGGCCGCCTCGCTCGAGGTCAACGGGGTCTCGGGGTCGGCCGAGGCCGGCACGGCCGTGAGCGCGACCCCGGCGGCGACGGCCAGGGTCAGCAGCGCACGGGACGCGGTCAGCGGACGACGGACAGGGCGGTACGGACGCGCCATGCTCGGCCGGGGGTCCTCTCTTCCACGGCCGCCTACCGGGTGAGCTGACGGGTTCGGGCGGGAAGAGTTGCCCGGCGGCCGGTCGCCCCGAGGGGTCCTCCGGCCGCTTCACCCCGGAGGGACGATGGGTCCCCGGTCCGGTCGCCGGTGCAGGGGGTCGGGCACCAGCGGGTGGTTCGGCGGCGTCCGGGCGGTCGCTCCCCGGGGTGGGGGCGGGACGGGCCCGTCCGGACCGCGTCACGCTAGGACGGCGGTGGCGCCGGTCACCACCCGAGACGGCCGGCGACGGCCTGTCCTCGCGGGTTGGCTGGTCGCCGACCACGGTGCGTCACCGTCGGGGCCACGTCCGGCTGACTCAATGCAGGTGCCGCTGCCAGTCGGCGGGCACCCGGCCGCGCGGTCCCGGCGCCGGCTGCTCGACCGGATGGTGCTGCGGCGGGGCCAGCTCCGGGCCGTCGAGCGGCTGCTCGGCTACGAAGTCCCAGAACCAGTCCTCGCCCGGCTCGAAGCTGCGGATGATCCGGTGGCCGGTCGCCCCGGCGTGTGCGCGGGCGTGCTGGGCGGGAGACGAGTCGCAGCAGCCGATGTGGCCGCACTGCGCGCACCGGCGCAGGTGGAACCACCAGCCGCCGGAGGCGTCGCAGTCCGCGCAGCCCTCGCCGCTGGGCGGAACGGTCGGGTCGATGCCGGGCGCGGTCGTCATGCCTGGAGATCCTCGCCTGCAGCGCGCGCTCGGGGACACCCCCCGTCTCCCGGGCGGGGCTAGCGTTGGGCGCTCCGCAACGACGAAGGAGACGCGGTGGGCAGACCGGTCCTGCTGAGCGTGGACGACGACCCCGGCGTGTCCCGCGCCGTCGCCCGCGACCTGCGCCGACGCTACGGCGGAGACCACCGGGTGCTGCGGGCGTCGTCCGGCACGGAGGCCCTGGACGCCCTGCGGGAGCTCAAGCTCCGCGGCGAGCCGGTCGCCGTGCTGCTGGCCGACTACCGGATGCCCGGCATGGACGGTATCGAGTTCCTCGAGCAGGCGATGGACGTCGTGCCGCGTGCCCGCCGCTGCCTGCTCACCGCTTACGCCGACACCGACGCCGCCATCCGGGCCATCAACGACGTCGACGTCGACGCCTACCTGCTCAAGCCCTGGGACCCGCCGGAGGAGAAGCTCTACCCGACGGTCGACGCCATGCTCAAGGCGTGGAAGGACAGCCCCGACCCGGAGATCCAGGAGATCAAGCTCGTCGGGCACCGCTGGTCGGCGCCGTCCTTCGCGGCCCGTGACTTCCTCGCCCGCAACGCCGTCCCGTACCGGTGGTTCAGCGCCGACGAGCCGGAAGGCCGTCGCCTGCTCGAGGCGGCCGGTGCGTCGCCCGGACGACGTCCCCGTGGTCATCACCCCCGACGCGCAGGTGCTGCTCTCGCCGGGCGAGGCGGAGCTCGCCGCGGTCGTCGGCCTCTCCGTCGAGCCGGCCGCCGACTTCTACGACCTGGTCGTGGTCGGCGGTGGCCCGGCCGGCCTGGGCGCGGCCGTCTACGGGGCCTCGGAGGGGCTCAAGACGGTGCTCGTCGAGCGGCAGGCGACCGGCGGGCAGGCCGGGCAGAGCAGCCGGATCGAGAACTACCTCGGCTTTCCGGACGGCGTCTCCGGCGGCCAGCTCGCCGAGCGCGCCGCGGCGGCAGGCGAGCAAGTTCGGCGCCGAGCTGCTGCTGGCCCGCGACGTCGTCGGACTCGAGATCCACGGGCCCAAACGGGTGCTGAAGCTGGACGACGGCAACAGCATCGGCGCGCACGCCGTCGTCCTCGCCACCGGCGTCTCCTACCGCAGCCTGGGCGTGCCCGGCTGCGACGAGCTCACCGGCGCCGGCGTGTTCTACGGCTCGGCCCTGACCGAGGCCGCCGAGTGCGCCGACCGCGAGGTCTACATCGTCGGCGGCGCCAACTCGGCCGGTCAGGCCGCCGCGTTCTTCGCCCGATACGCCCGCGCGGTGCACCTGCTGGTGCGCGGGCCGTCGCTGGAGGCCTCGATGTCGCAGTACCTCATCGAGCAGCTGGCCGGCATCCCGGCGGTCACCGTGCACACCTGCACGACGGTGGCCGAGGCGCACGGCACCGACCACCTCGAGGCGCTCACCCTGGCCGACGCGACCACGGGCGAACGACGGACCGTGCCCGCCGGCCACCTGTTCGTCTTCATCGGTGGCGCACCACGCACCGACTGGCTCGACGGCACCGTCGTCCGCGACGAGCGGGGGTTCGTACCGACCGGGCCCGGGCCTGATGGTGGACGGCGAGCGTCCGTCGGGCTGGGCGCCGGACCGCGACCCGTGGTTCCTGGAGTCGAGCGTGCCGGGCGTCTTCGTGGCCGGCGACGTGCGGTCGGAGTCGGTGAAGCGGGTCGCCTCCGCGGTGGGCGAGGGCGCCATGGCGGTCACGCTCGTGCACCGGTACCTGGAGGAGCGGTGACCGGCCCGGACCCGCGGCTGAGCCGCGACGAGCTGCGTCCGTTGTTCCTCTTCGAGGACCTCGACGACGACCAGTTGGACTGGGTCTCCGCGCACGGCGACCTCGTCGCCTTCGCGGCGGGCTCCGACGTCTCCGTCGAGGGGCAGCCGGCCGAGTGCTTCTACGTGCTGCTGGACGGCGAGCTGAGCATGGTGCGGCTGGTCGGCGGCGCCGAGGTCGAGACCGTGCGGACGTCGCACCGCGGCGTCTACTCGGGCGCGGTCCAGTTCTACATGGGCGACCGCATCGCGCAGACCTACCCGGCGACGGTGCGCGCGGTGACCGACTGCCGCTTCCTCGCGCTGCCCGCCGAGGAGTTCGCCGAGGTCTTCCGCGCCTGGTACCCGATGGCGGTCCACCTGCTCGAGGGCATGTTCGTCGGCCAGCGCAACGCCGCCGAGCTGGTCGGGCAGCGGGAGCGGTTGCTCGCGCTCGGCAAGCTGACCGCCGGGCTCACCCACGAGCTGAACAACCCCGCCGCCGCGGCCGCGCGAGCGACCGCCTCACTGCGGGACCGGTTCGCCGGCATGCGGCACAA
The DNA here is from genome assembly GCA_963777095.1 of uncultured Actinomycetota bacterium. GTDB lineage: Bacteria > Actinomycetota > Actinomycetes > Mycobacteriales > Geodermatophilaceae > CAVZOY01. Next base: position 745,456 of record CAVZOY010000001.1, on the reverse strand, counting down.
GCTGGCGCTGCTCTCGGACGGGCGGTTCGACGGCGCGATGCTGCGGGCGCTCACCGACCTGCAGGAGGACTTCGTCGGCAGGGTGCCGGGGGCGCGCGACCTTGCGGCGCTGGAGCGCGCCGACCTCGAGGACGAGCTGGCGGACTGGTTCGAGGAGCGGGGCATCGCCGGGGCGTGGGACCTCGCGGGCGTTTTTGTGGCTGCCGGCTCCGGCGTGGCCGACCTGGACAAGGTGGCCGACACGGTCCCGCCGTCCTTCCTGGAGCCGGCGGTCCGCTGGCTGGCGTACACGGTGGAGACCGAGACCCTGCTCGCCGAGATCGCCGAGAGCACCGGCCGCATCTCGTCGCTGGTCGAGGCAGCCCGCCAGTACTCGCAGCTGGACCGCTCACCCCACCAGCCGACCGACCTGCACGTCGGCCTGGACGCGACGCTGGTGATGCTGAGCGCCAAGGTCGGGTCCGGCGTCCGGGTGGTCAAGGACTACGACCGGTCGCTGCCCCCGGTGCCCGCCTACGCGGGCGAGCTGAACCAGGTGTGGACCAATCTCGTCGTCAACGCCCTCGACGCGATGGCGGGGGAGGGCACCCTCACCCTGCGCACCGCCCGCGACGGCGAGTGCGCGCTGGTCGAGGTCGCCGACACCGGGCCGGGCATCCCCGAGGAGCTGCGGCGGCGGATCTTCGAGCCGTTCTTCACGACCAAGCCGGTGGGCCAGGGCACCGGCCTCGGCCTGGACGTGTCGTGGCGGATCGTCGTCCAGCGGCACGGGGGTGACCTGCGGGTCGTCTCCGAGCCGGGGGACACCCGCTTCCAGGTGCGGCTGCCGCTGGCCGAGCCGGCCCGAGCTTCCTGACGGGGCGGGCGACGCCGCCCGGGGGTACCGTCCGGGCAGTCGTCCCGGGGGGACTGCATGAGCGTGCTGGGCCGGATCCCGTCGGTCCGTGACACCGTCGACACGGCGGTGCGCGTCGGTGTCGTGGGTGCCGGGCTGGCCGCTGCGCCCGCCGTCCTCGCCGTCGGGCTGGTCGGCCCCACCACCCGTGCGACGGGGCGGGCGCTGCGCGGCTCGGTCGAGCTGGCGAAGGGCTCCGTCGAGCTGGCGAAGGTCGCGGCCGTGCAGAGCGCCCGCGTCGCCGGCACCGTGATCACCGGCTCCGACCCGATCCCGGACGGATCGCCGCGGGGGCTCGTCGACGTCGCCAAGGGAATGGTCGAGCCGCCCCTCGCCCGGCACACCCGCCGGGTGTGGGCCGACTCCGGCCATGCGCACGTGGAGCTCGCCGCGCCCGCCACGGAGGACAGCGCCGAGGTCCGCAGCGCCCTGCGCCGCCACCTCGAGCGGATCGACGGCGTCCAGTGGGCCACCGTCAACGACGTCGTCGGCCGGGTGCTGGTCGCCTTCGACGAGCGGCGCATCGGCGTCGAGGACGTCGTCGGCGTCGTCACCGCCGTCGAGCAGGCCCGCGGCGGTCAGCAGGTCTTCCCGCAGCGCACCGACCACCCCGGTGACCTCGAGCCGTTCCTCGCCGCGGTCGTCGACGCGGCGGTCGACGCCGCCGCCCTCGGCGTCGCGCTGGCGGCGAAGTACTCCCCGCTGCCGGCGCTCACCCGGCACGCCACGCTCCTCGTCGCGCTGCTGGACGCGCAGAAGTGGCTCAAGGACGGGCTGCAGGCCCGCATCGGGCCGATCGGCACCGACCTGGTGCTCAGCGGCACCAGTGCGGTGCTGCACGCGATGACGCAGAGCCCCACCGTGCCGGCGATCAACGCCGCGGCCGCGCTGCAGGTGGCGCTCGAGATGCGGGCCCGCCGGCAGGTCTGGCGGCGGCGCGAGTCGGAGCTGTGCCGGCCGGAGCCGGAGGACGATCCCGCCGAGCCGCTGGCCCCGCCGGGGGAGCGGCCCGCCCCGCTGCCCGACGGCCCGATCGAGACCTACCGCTCGCGACTCGGCCCCACGGAGTTCGTCTCGGCACTCGGCCTCCTCCCGCTCACCCGCCGCCCGTCCCGGTCCGCGGACCTGATGAAGGCGCTCACACCGAAGGCCGCCGTGCAGGGGCGGGAATCCTTCGCGGCCGCCCTCGACCTGCTGCTGTGCCGGCACGGCATCCTCCCCATGGACGGCGAGGCCTACCGCCGGCTGGACCGCGTGGACGCCGTGGTCGTCGACGCGGCAGCGCTGTGCACCGGCCCGCCCGTCGTCCTCGAGGCGACCGCGGAGGCCGACGGCTGGGACACCGCCCGGGTGTGGTCGGCGGCCGCGCGGCTCCTTCGCGACGACGGCGATCCGCGGCTGCGGCTGAGGCCGCCGCGGATCAGCGACGCCGTCCCGGGCGGGGAGCTGCGCACCCTGCTGGAGGGACGCCGACGCGTCGGCACGGTCACGATCGCGCCCGAACTCGACCCGCACGCCGAGGCGCTGCTGCGCGTCGTCACCGAGGCCGGCCACCAGCTGGTGCTGACCGACTCCGTCGGCACCCGCGAGATCGCCGGCGCCGCCGACGAGGTCGTCCCCGCGGACGGCCCGCTCGTCGACACCGTCCGCCGGTTGCAGAAGGAGGGCCGGGGCGTCCTCGTCGTGTCGGCCACCGACGGTCCGGCGCTGCTCGCGGCGGACGTGGGCGTCGCGCCCGTGCGCCATGGTCGGGCCCCGGCGTGGGGCGCCGACCTGGTCACCGGCGCCCGGCTGAGCGACGCCTGCCGCCTGGTGAGCGCCACGGTCGATGCCCGGGCGGTCAGCCGGCGTTCGGTCTCCACGGCGTTGACCGGCAACGTCCTGGGTGCGCTGCTCGCGGCGGTCGGCAGCGCGCGGTACGGCCAGAAGAAGGCCACGACACCGGGCAAGTACGCCACCGTCACCACGATCGCGTCGGGCACCTGGACCGCCGTCCGCGTCGCCGGACGGCCGGAGCCCTCGCCGTCGGTGCACACCCCGTGGCACGCGCTCGACCCCGACGAGGTGCTCCGCCGGGTCTCCGACCGGCCCGAGGAGGAGGAGACCGGCGGGCGGCAGCTGCTCCGGCAGGTCTCCGGGATCTGGGTCGTGCGGACGCCGGTGCGTTTCGTCCGCACGGTCGCCGCGGAGCTCTCCGACCCGCTCACGCCGATCCTCGGCACCGGCGCCGCGGCCACCGCCATGCTCGGCGAGGCCACCGACGCGGTCCTCGTCGGCAGCGTGACCGTGGCCAACGCGCTGCTCGGCGGTTTCCAGCGGCTGCGGGCCGAGACCGCGCTGGAGGCACTGCTCCTGGAGCAGGACGTGCCGGTGCGCCGGGAGACCGACGGCGGCTCCGAGGAGGTCGGCTCCGGCGACCTGCGGATCGGCGACGTGCTGCTGTTCGAGGCCGGGGACGTCGTCGCCGCCGATGCCCGGCTGCTGGAGGCCACCGACCTCGAGGTCGACGAGTCCAGCCTGACCGGTGAGTCGCTCGCCGTCGGCAAGTCGGTGCCGGCCACGCCCGGCGCCGAGCTGGCCGACCGCACCTGCATGCTCCACGACGGGACGACGGTGGTCGCCGGCACCGCCCGGGCCGTCGTGGTCGCGGTCGGCGACGCCACCCAGGCCGGCCGGGCCAGCCGCGCGGCGGGCACGGCTGCCCCACCCGCCGGCGTCCAGGCGCGCCTCGGGGAGCTGACCCGATCGGTGCTCCCGGTGACGCTGGCCGGTGGCGCGGCGGTGACCGTGCTCGGCGTGCTGTGGCGCCGTCCGCTGCGCGAGGCGGTCGCGGCCGGTACCGCCGTGGCGGTGGCCGCCGTGCCCGAGGGGCTGCCGCTGGTCGCGACCGTGGCCCAGCAGGCTGCTGCGCGGCGGCTCTCCAAGCGGGGCGCGGTCGTCCGCAGCGCCCGCGTGCTCGAGGCCCTCGGCCGGGTCGACACCGTCTGCTTCGACAAGACCGGCACGCTGACGGAGAACCGCCTGCGGGTGGTCCGCCTCGTGCCGGTCGGCGCCGAGGGAGAGGACGCCGAGGAGGCGCTGCTCCGCCTGGCCGCGGCGGCCGTGGGCAACGGCGACGAGCAGGCGCACGAGACCGACCGCGCCGTGGTCGAGGCCGCGACCGAGCAGGGCGTCGCCGCCGACGGTGAGCCGGAGAGCTCCCTCCCGTTCGCCGCGGGCCGGGGCTTCTCCGCCGCCGTCCGCGACGGCCGGCTGGTGGTCAAGGGCGCACCCGAGGTCGTGCTGCCGCGCTGCGGCGCCGACGGCGACCTGTCCGGCACCGTGCAGGAGCTGGCCGGGCAGGGGCTGCGGGTGCTCGCGGTCGCCGAGCGGGAGGTCGACGGGACGCCGGACGACCTGGAGGAGGCCGCCGGCGACCTGACCATCCGGGGCCTCGTGGCCCTGGCCGACACCGTCCGCGACTCGTCGGTGGCCGCCGTCGAGCAGCTCATCGCCTCCGGCGTGCGGGTCGTCGTCGCCACCGGCGACCACCCCGAGACCGCCGCCGCCATCGCCGCGCAGGCCGGCATTCCCGACGCCGACCGCGTGGTCACCGGTGCCGAGTTCGCCCGCGCGTCCGACGCCGAGCGCACCCGGATGGCGTCCGAGTCCGCGGTGTTCGCCCGCCTCTCGCCCGAGCAGAAGGTGTCGCTCGTGGCCGCGCTGCGCCGCGCCGGCGCGACCCTGGCGATGACCGGCGACGGGGTCAACGACGCCGCGGCGATCCGCCTGGCCGACGTCGGCGTCGGCGTCTCGGGCGCGGAGTCGCCGGCCGCGCGGGCCGCCGCCGACCTGGTGCTCACCGACCAGGACCTGACCCGGCTGGTCGACGCGATCGGCGAGGGCCGGGCCATGTGGTCGCGGGTGCGCGACGCCGTCTCGGTGCTCGTCGGCGGCAACGCCGGCGAGGTGGCCTTCACGGTGCTCGGGACGGCGTTCGGCGGCCGGGCGCCGCTCGGCACCCGTCAGCTGCTGCTGGTCAACCTGCTCACCGACATGTTCCCCGCGCTGGCCATGGCGGTCGCCGCACCGCGGCGCACCCCGGCGTCGGACGGCGAGGGACCGCTGGCCGAGCACCCGCTGCAGGAGGTGCTGCTCGCCGGCCCGCAGCGCGGCTTCACCTCGTCGGTGCGCCGGCTCGTCGTGATCCGCGGGATCGCGACCACGGCGGGCGCCACCGGTGCGTGGGCCACCGGGCGGCTGACCGGGCCCCGGGGCCGGGCCGGGACCATGGGCCTCGCCGCGCTCATCACCACCCAGCTCGGGCAGACCGCCTGGATGGGCCGCCGCAGCCCGCTCGTCCTGGCCACCACGGTGGGCTCGCTCGCCGTCCTCGTCGCCGTCGTGCAGACGCCCGGGGTGAGCAGGTTCTTCGGCTGCACGCCGCTCGACCCGCTCGCCTGGGGCGTCGTGCTGGCGTCGGCCGCGGCCGGAACCGCGGGCGCCGAGGTGGTCCCGGCGCTGGTGGAGCGGATCCGGGACTGATCCGCTCAGCGCTCCGGCAGGCCGGCGTCGCGCGGCAGCGGCTCGCCGATCCCGAGGGGAACGGCGTCGACGAGGACGAACACCATCCGGCAGACGTCCGGGCCGGGGTTGCGCCAGGCGTGGTACGTGCCGCGCTGGACCATGACGTCGCCCGGGCCCATGGCGACCGTCTCGTCGTCGTCGAGCGTCATCTCGATGCGACCGGACAGCACGACGATGTAGTCGAGGGTCTCGGTGCGATGCCGGCGCGGCACGTTGCCGGGCGGGTACTCCGCGATCATGAACCGGGTTCCGCCCACGGGCGGGTAGGTGCCGAGCACCCGGGTGCCCATGTCCTCGGCGTCGAGCCCGACCGGCATCGGGGCGGGGGAGCCCTCCGTGCACCACAGCAGCGTGGAGAACTGCCCCGGCCGGGCGTTCTTCACCGAGGGTGCCGGGCCGTCCACGAGGACCGTCGCGCGGCCCGTCTCGTCGTGACCGGTCACGATCCTCCGGATCGGCTGCGGTCCGGAGGGCTCGCGGGTCTGACTCACGCGCGGATGCTGGCACGGGTTCCGTCCCCGGCGCGAGCCGTCGATCAGCCGTCGCCGTAGTCGCCGAACGGCGCCTCGGGCGACGGCGTGATCGGGATGACGTCGAACGTCCGGCCCTCGCCGTCCAGGACGCGGATCAGCGCGGCGCCGTCCGGCGTGCGGGTCATCGCCCCGCCCGCCTCGAAGGAGAGCACGTCCAGCACCCCGCCGCCGTCGTCGAGCACCTCTGCCGTCTCGACGGCGGCCGGGGCGGTGACCACCAGCCAGGTGCGGTCGACCTCGCTGCCGGCGTACACGCTGCACACCATGGCCACCGACATGGTCGAGGGCGGCAGCTCCGCGGGGAACGACGTGGTGCCGCACGGGACCTCGAGCCCGCCAGGGACCTCGCCCAGCCGGCCGAGAGCCGTGACGACGTGCGCGTTGCCCGGCACCCGCGCCGCGAGCACGACGACCCTGCCCAGCCCGCCGGTGCGCGTCAGCTCGGCGGACCAGAGCAGGTGGGGCGAGAGCGCGCCCGGCTCGACCCCGAAGGGCCGGGCCACCCGGGCGAGGGCCTCGGCGACGAGCACCGGATCGGCGTCGGTCGTGCCGCGCCGCACCGGCTCCAGGGTCAGCGGGGGCGGGTCCCGGTCGTCCCGGTCCGGGTCGGTCACGGCGGGCCGGGCGACCACCTGACCGTCGCGGACGATCCGCACGGCGACGGCAGGGCCGTCCGCGCGACTGCGGAGCTCGACGACGGCGGTGCCGTCGTCGACCGGCACGGCCGACCAGGTACGGGCGACCGCGCCCGATGGCTCCGAGCGCAGGCGGGCGGAGATCTCCACGGCGTCGCCCGGCGCGGCGACGACCACGACGGCCGCGGCGTCGGCGCCCTCGACCAGCACGGCGGCCGGGCGGGTGCGGCCGATCCGCTCCGGAATCTCCACCTCCAGCTCGTCGGCGGGCGCGCCGGGCGGGCCGAGCAGCCACGCACCCTCGAGCCCGCTCGGGGTCGCGCCGACCACCAGCGCCACCCGGCCGCCGACGGTGTCGGCGGCGAAGGCCACGTGCCGGGCTGCGGCCGGCGGTTCGTCGTCGGTGCCCCACGGCACGCGGCGGGCCGCCTCGAGGAACTCCTCGTCGCCCGCCAACGAGCCCCGGGACGGGCCGGGCAGCACCTCGACCGCGGGCGGACGCGGGCCCTCGGTCGGCTCGCCCGCTGCTCCGGCGGCCGGAACCGGAGCCGCCGCGGGGCGGTCGGCCACGGCCGTCGTCAGCGGCACCGCCGCGACCAGGCCGGCGGCGACGAGCGCTGCTGCCGTCCTCCGGTGCCGGCGGCGGGCGAGCACGCTCTCGGCCGCGCGCTCGGCGGCTCCGTCGTCCGGCGGAACGGCGGCGAGCGCGTCGAGCCGCCAGGGCAGGCGGTCGGTGTCGCCGTCCGCGGTGCCCAGGCGGGTGAGCGCCTCGCTCTCGGCCGCGCGCACCTCGGCCGAGGAGAGGGCGAGGATCCCGGCGACGTCGTCGACCGGCACGTCCTCGGCGAGCACGAGCACCGCGACCGTCCGGATGCGCGGCGACAGGTCGTCGAGCGCCGCGGCCAGCGGGCCGAGGTCGTCCTCGACGGCCGCGAGCGGGCCGGCGTCGAATTCCTGCCCGGGACGTGCGCGGCCCGCGGCGGCGAGCCGCGCCATCCCGTCCCGCACGGCGGCCGCGGTCAGCCCGCCGGCGCCGGCCCGCCGCAACACGCGGGACGTGGCGGCGACGACCAGGTATTCGGCTGAGGTCCGGTCGCCGGTGAGCAGCAGGGCGGTGCCGAGCAGGGCCGGATGCTCGGCGCGCAGGAAGCGGCGCACCTGCTCCGCATCGCGCATGGACCCTCCCCGGTCGGCCCCCCGAGTCTGCGCGCGTGCCAACCGCTGCCGAGCATCGATCCCATCTCCGGGTCGTGCGAGCCGGCGCGCCGAACGGCTGGGCGAGGGGGCGGCCGGTCGTCGCTACCGGGCCGTATCGGGTGTTCTCTCTGCTCCCGTCACTTCCTGGTGGCGGCTCTCCGTCCACTTGGCGTGCTCTTGCGACACCAGCCCTTCGATCCGCGCGGCCAGGACGCGGTGGCGGTCCGGCACCGCGTAGGGGCCCGCCGAGGCGAGGTACAGGTACTTCTCGTGCTGCAACGCCTCGTGGGTGGAGCGGTAAAGGAGCCAATTCGACTGCCACTGGTACAGCTGCTGGACGCCCTCGAGAACGACGACGAGGGCGCCCAGCAGCGCAGTCAGGGCGTCGGGCCCGTTGCCGGCGACGGCGAGCGGTACCCCTGCGGCGAGTACCAGCTGTGCGACCTTCACCCGCTTGAACGCCTGCTGCGCCCGCTGGCTCTTCCTGTCGTACCAGCGCAGCTGGTCCTCGAGCCGATCCCAGGTGGGGTCAGTCACTGACGTGGGCAGCTGACCCTGTGATGCCTGGTGGTCTGGTCGCATCACGTCTCCCCAGCGTCAGGTAGCCGATGACCAGCATGGCTCGCACGCCCGGGCAAGAGAAGGAACTCCCTCGCCAGGACGCAACCCTTGCGCACAGTCGGACATGAACAGGGTCGAAGGCATCTGGGTGTTGTGACTCTCCGGCCATATCGTGTCGCGGACTGTCGAACGGCTCGCGACCGGCGGGCCGCACGTCAGGAGGTGCATCGCATGTCCGGGAGCCACGTTCGGCGGTGTACGACCGCCCGCGTACTGCTCTTCCTGATGCTCGGTTGTGTATGCGCGTGCGAGCCGGAGACATCAGGCACCAGCACGCCGACAACCTCCGACACCGGCCCGCCGACGGTCTCCGCGGGCACGACGACAGGGGGGCCACCTCGTCGAGCCCTCCGCCGTCCACCGGCTCGCAATCCTCGGAGGGCGCTTCCTCCACCTTCACCGAGCCCACGCCGACCGAGATCTCGGGGTGATCCGGGGTGACCCGGCGGCGCGCCGCGCACCGGGCGGCCGCCGCCGCCGTGGTCGTCGCTTGTGCTCTCACCCTCGGGACCGAGCACGGCTGGAGCGCGGCCATCGCTGATCTGCTCGCTCCGGCCGGCGTCGTCGTGCCCGCTCTCGACGACCGTCGCGGCGACGTCGCAGTGCTCCTCGTCGTCGGAAGCGATCGGCGGGACGGATCCATCGACGCGCCGGCGCCGGTCCTCGGTGAGCGGGCCGACTCGCTCATGCTCTGGGCCGTTCCGTCGGCCGGTCCGACCAGGATCCTGAGCTTGCCGCGGGACCTCCGTGTGCACGTGCCGGGGCACGGGGACGGCAAGCTCGGGGGCGTTCTCGAATACGGTCCCGAGGCCTTGGTGTCCGCAGTCCGGGCCAGCACCGGCCTGCCCGTGCACCACTACCTGGAGCTCGAGTTTGCTGCTCTGGTCGGGGTCGTCGACGGTTTGGGGGGTGTGCCGATCACCGTCCCGTACCCAGCGCGCGACCCCTCGGCCGGCCTCGACCTACGCCCCGGTCGTCAGGAGCTCGACGGGACGACTGCACTGGCGTACGTCCGGTCCCGCCATTACGCACAGCTGATCGACGGTGGCTGGGTGGTCGAGGAGGGTGACCTCGGTCGCGTGCGCCGCCAACAGCTATTGGTGCGCAGTCTCGTCGCGAGGGCGGCGAGCAAGTGCGGCCTGGTGAACTGCGTGGACGCCGTGATCGGCATCCGGAACTCGCTATCGCTGGACACCGGGATCCGGGCCGAGGAGATCCGGCGGCTCGTCAGTGCTCTCCGGCAGGATCCTGCGAGCATCCGGATGAGCACGCTCCCCACGCGAACCCAGCGACCTCCCGACGACGCGGTCTCGCCGTTCCCGCCAGCGCATCCGGGCAGCGTCGGTTACCGGGTGCGCGACGAACCATCGGCCACGCAGGTCCTGGACAGCTTCCTGACCGGCCGAGCGCGCGGGGGGCCGACGTGAGAAGGCCGCGCGGTCCGGCCTGGACCCACGACCTCTTCGTGAGCTACCGGCACGAAGAGCCGGACGCCTCCTGGGTCACCAAGCGGTTCGTCCCCGCCCTGTGCGCACAGGAGATGTCGGTCTTCCTGGACCATGGCGACTTCCGGCTCGGTCCGCCCGTGATGCCGAACATGGAGCTGGGCGTGGAAGCCAGTCGGTTCACCGTGGCGGTGCGGACGTCGAGGTACCTGCGCAGCACGTTCACCGCCGCGGAGTTCGAGATGGCCTACCGGCTGGGCCTCGTCGAGTCACAGCCGCGGCTCATCGTCGTCCTACGGGAGGCTCTGCCGCCGCTCGACCTCGGACTGCCCTCGGTCGACATGATCGACGATGCGCGCTTCGACGACGGAATCGCGGAGATTCAGCGGATGGTGCGGAGCCCGTTCCCGAGGTGGGCGCGACCGTGACCGGCCGGGTCAAGGGCACCGCCGCGGCGCTGGTACCGGCCGGCCGCGCGGACGTCTACATCTCCTTCGCCGACGACGACCGGGACTGGGTCGAGGGATTCCTGGTTCCGGGGCTGGAGGCGGCCGGGGTCACCGTCGCCATGGAGCGCCAATCGCGCCTGGGCACGCCCGAGCTCGACCACTTCACCGCTGCGGTCGAGGGCTCTGATCGCGTGCTTCTGATCATCTCGCCGGCATTCCTGGCCGACGAGGGCACGCGACGGGTGCAGGTGCTCGCCGAGCAGTTCGGTCTCGAGCACTCCACCTGGCCGGTCGTCCCCATCCGGCTGCATCCGGTGCCGAAGCTGCCGCTCTCCCTGAGCATGCTGACCGGGTTGGACGCGACGGACGAGGCCAACTGGGACTCCGTCCTCGAGCGGCTCCTGCTCGACATGCGCCGGGGCATCCCCGCCGAGGAGCTCACGCCGGAGTGTCCGTATCCCGGGATGTCGCCCTACCGTGAGGACCAGCACGATCGCTTCTTCGGGCGTCGCGCCGAGATCGACGAGGTGCTCGCTCGGCTCCGTCTGCACCCTTTTCTCGCTCTGGTAGGCCCCTCAGGGTGCGGTAAGTCGTCCTTGCTGTACGCGGGGGTCGTCCCCGCGCTGCCGGAGTCGGTGTCCGACGTCGTCACCGTCCGTCCCGGCTCCCGGCCGCTCGACTCGCTGATCGCCGCGCGGGACTCGGTGGGCTCGGGAGGCGCGGCGAGCACGGTCCTCATCGTCGACCAGCTGGAGGAACTGTTCACCCACGGAACGGGCGACGCCGCGGTCGACGCGGTGCAGCGGGACGGCTTCTGCGCGGAACTCTTGCGGATCGTGAGTTCCGGAGCCGCGATCTGCATCGTGGCCTTCCGGGCGGACTACTACCCGCAGGTGATGGGCTCCCCGCTGTGGGAGATGGTCAGCGGCCACCGTCTTGAGATCCTCCCCCTGACTGGCAATCGGCTGCGGGAGGCCATCGTCGCGCCGGCGCAGCGGGTGAACGTGCACATCGAGGCGGCTTTGGTCCAAGCGATCGTCCACGACGCCGCGGGGCAGCCGGGCAGCCTGCCACTCATCCAGGAGACCCTGGTGCTGCTGTGGGGCCGGCTGCGCCGTCGGTACCTCCCGATCAGCGCCTACGACGCTCTGGTCCTGCCGGGCAGCGCGTACGGCGAGCCGCCGCGAACGGGTCTGCAGGTCGCTCTCGCACGCCGGGCGGACGAGGCGATGGCCGGCCTCGCCGGCGAGGACGAGCGCATGGTTGCGCGCCGGATCTTCCTACGACTGGTCCAGCTGCTCGACGGGAGGGACGATGTCCGGCGTCAGCAACGACGCAGTGACCTCTACAGCGAGGACAGCGATCCGGCCGTCTTCGACCGGGTGTTGCAGCGCCTCATCGATGCACGTCTGGTCATCTGCACCATGGACGAGTCGACCGAGGACCCGGAGGCGGCCCGGATCGACCTGGCCCACGAAGCGATCATCGCCGGATGGCCCGCGCTGCGGGGGTGGATCGCGGAGCGTCGGGCTGCCGAATACGTACGGCGCCAGCTGGAGGCGGGAGCGCAGAACTGGGTGCGGCTCGGGCGCGGTCGCGGGGGCCTGCTCGACGAAGCCGAGCTCGGCCAGGCGAAGGCGTGGCTCGACGGACCTGACGCGGACGAGTTGGGGGCCAGCTCGGACCTGCTCGCTCAGGTAGCGGCGAGTCGGGCGGCGATCGAGGACGTACGGCGGCACAAGCGCCGGCTCGACCTCCTGTTCCGCGGACTGACGGCCGCGCTGGCCGTCCTCCTGGCTGCGGTCCTGGTCGCGGCATTGATCGCCGTCGACCAGCGCGGCGACGCGCGCGCGGAACGTGATCGAGCCCGGTCCGGAGAGTTGGGCCTGGCCGCATCCGCACTTCCCCCGGAGCAGGTGGATCGCGCCCTTCTCCTCGCGACCGAAGGGCTGCGGCTGCGCCGGCAGGCCACCACCGTCTCCGGGATGCTCACTGCCCTGCGGTCGAACCCGAGTCTGGCGAGGATCTGGCCCGTCCCCGACGTGCAACGGGCCGTCGACGCGACCACGGATGGCAGCCTCGCGGTGATCGGAGGGGAGGACGGCACGGTGCTCGTCCTTGATCCGGCGAAGAGCGACCCGCCCCGTGCCCTGGGTCGGCTCGAGGGCGAGCTCCGCGGCGTCGCCGTCAGCCGTGACGGCGGCGCCGTCACGGCGACCTCGTCTCTGGGGGAGGTCGTCCAGTGGTCCCTCACGGGAGGGGCGGTCCTCCGGCTTGCCGGGCCGGGGCCGTCTGGCACGGGTCACGAAGGTCCGGTTCGGGCGGCTGCCTACAGTCCCGACGGGCGGCTCATCGCGACCGGCGGCGACGATGGGCGAGTCCTCCTGCACGACGCCGGGTCAGGAGTCCTGCGCGGGGAGTTCCGCGGCTACGGCGACTGGATCAACGACCTCGCATTCACACCGGACGGCGCGACGCTGATCGGGGCGGGCGGGCGCACGGAGGACCGGAGCGAGGACACGCGGATCCTCCTCTGGGACGTGTCCACCAGAGCTCTCCGCAGCGAACTCCCCGGGCACGAAGGCGCCGTTCGCGCGTTGGCCGTCAGTCCGGACGGTCAGCTCCTGGCATCCGGAGGCGCAGAAGGCTCGGTCCGGATCTGGGCACTGCCGGACGGCCGGTTGCTGCACGACATGCCTGGCCACTCCGAGCGCATCTTCGATGTCGACTTCTCGCCCGACGGAGCTCGCGTGGCGTCGGCCGGGCGAGATCAGAGCGTACGGCTCTGGGACGCCGCAGCGGGTCGCTCGGTGGGCGAGCCCTTGCTGGGACACGGCGACTCGGTGCGGGGGGTCGCCTTCGCCGCAGCCGATCGACTGCTCTCGGTCGGCGGAGGGGGACGGCTCGTTCTCTGGGACGTCGGCGACCTCGCAGCAAACCGGATCGCCACTGCGTTGAGCGACCAGCCGGCGTCCGGCTACGCAGTCGCAGTCGACCCGTCCGCGGGATTGGTGGCGACCGGGGACGACAGCGGCCTGGTGGTGATCCGACAGGCATCGGACGGGGCGCCGACGGACATGCTCCTGGACGCGCAAGGGCCCGTCAGCGACATGGCCTTCGGTCCCGGCGGCATGCTCGTCGCCGCGACCTTCGACGGGCGACTGCTCGTCTGGGATCTGGACAACGGGGAGCAGCCGTCGGCCGAGACCCGGCTCGAGCAGGAGTCGGTACGGGTTGCAGTGTCACCCGACGGCCGAACCATCGCAGCGGGCGGTCACCGGGGAGTGGTCGAGTTGCTCGATCCGGACCTCGAGGTGGTCCACACACGTCTGCTCGCACACGAGAACTGGGTCGAGGACCTGGCGTTCCGAGCGTCCGACGGGGCCCTCCTCTCCGTGGGTGCGGACGGAGCCATGCACCTGTGGACGGCCTTGTCCGACGACCGGCGACGGACGTTGTTCGACGAGACGAGCCCGTTCGGCTCCCTGACGGTGAGCCCGGACGGACGAGTGATCGCCGCGGGCAACGCCGACGGTGAGGTCGTGCTGTACGACACCCTCGAGTCGGACGCCGGGCGTGCGGTCCGCGCGGTACTCGCCGGTCATGAAGGCATGGTCACGGGTGTCGCGTTCGACCCGTCCGGCGGTCGGCTGGTGACCACGGACGAGGCCGGGACGGTGCGGCTCTGGGATGCCGGCTCGCGGTTGGAGTCCCTGGGCGAACTCGGGCGACGGGGGGAGATCCACGCGGTCTCCGCTGTCCCGGGCGCAGATGCTGTCTTCACCACGGGAGTGGGCGGACCCGCGCTGTGGACGCTGGACGTCGACCGGTGGATCGCCATCGCGTGCGACGTGGCCGGGCGCAATCTGACCGCACAGGAGGCCGCGCCCTACGGGTTCGACGAACCACCGGTGACGTGTCCGGGCCTGCCCGGTGGCTGAGCGGCGGGTCGGATCCGGTGCTGCGGCGGTCGTGCTCCTGCTGCTGCTCGCCTGGCCTGCGGCAGTGGCGCCGGCTCCCGTCGGTCCGGATCTCCGCACGCCAACGCTCGAGGTCACGGTGGAGGACTACGCGTCCGGGCGCAGTCTGGCGGTCTACCGCCCGACTGCCACGCCTCCGACCGACGGTGACCTCCGGCGTCCGGTCGTCGTGCTCGTGCATGGCTGCTGCGGCGACCGATCGGACCTGAACAGGCTGGCCGAGGCCCTTGTCGCTGCCGGCTCCGTCGTTCTCAACGCCGACTGGGCCGGGATGGATGCCGACGCGCGGTTTCCCGGCGCCTACGCCGATGTGGCCTGTGCGGTGCGATTCGCGAACGCGCATGCCGCGTCGCTCGGGGGAGGCGCTCGCCCCGTCGTGCTCGCAGGATGGTCCGACGGGGCACTCGCCGCTGCGGTGGTCGGCGCCGTCGGTGCACGTTTCGACAGCGCACGGTGTCGATATCCGCACGAGGAGCCGTGGCCAGACGCCGTCGTCGGGATCGCCGGCTTCTATGGCTGGCCGCTCCCGGTGCCCGACCGCTACGTCACCCCCCGCGGGGTCAGATTCTTCGGAAGCCCTCCGAGGCAGCGTCCGGACGCCTGGAGGACGGCGACGCCGTACGCGTGGCTGACCGACGGGAGGATGGTTCCGACGACGCTGCTCGTTGGCGAGGGGGATCTGCTGCTGCCGGACGCCCGCCGCTATGCCGAGGCGCTGAGGTCTGCCGCCCGCCCCGTCCGCCTGGCCGTGCTGCCGTACGGCGGGGACGGGACACTCCTCTCGCCGCGCACGAGCGAGGGCCGCAGTGTCGTCGCCGAGCTGCTGAGACCAGTACCGGTAGGAACCGCTCCCTGCTCGATCCCGGTGGCCCTCACTGTCGCGGTGCCCTGGCAGATGCCCGGCTGCACTCAGGGCGGCGGCGTTCGTTCGCAGCTCTCGCCGTCCTGGATGGCCCCCGGCGCCGACTGATCCTGGAAGCGTAGTTGTCAGACCATTAGTCCACAGGTGAGGATCGCACCCGACGTGTGCGAACTCGAAGGGGAGTGGGCCCGGGTGCCGGACAACAGCGAGCCGATCGCATTCCGAGTGAACGGGGAGGAACGGGCCGTCGTCACGGCGGCGGCCCGGCCCGTCCTCGAGGTGCTGCGCGAGGACCTGGGCCTCACCGGGACCAAGGAGGGCTGCAGCGTCGGTGTCTGCGGCGCCTGCAGCATCCTGGTCGACGGCACGCTCATGAGCGCCTGCCTTCTGCCGGTCGGCGCGGTCGAGGGCCGCGAGGTGACCACGGTCGAGGGGCTGGCCGACGACGACGGCCGGCTGTCGGCCGTGCAGCAGGCCTTCCTCGAGTGCGGCGGCTTCCAGTGCGGCATCTGCACGCCCGGGCAGGTCGTGGCCGCGACGGCCCTGCTGCGCGAGTGCCCGCGCCCCGCTCCGGACCAGGTGCGGAACTGGATGATGGGCAACATCTGCCGCTGCACCGGCTACTACTCGATCGTCAACGCGGTGCTCCAGGCCGCCGACGCGACGGCCGACGCGGCCGCGGGGGAGCCGGCCTGATGCGGCTCTTCGACTACCACCGGCCGACCACGCTGCCCGAGACGCTCGACCTGATCGCCGAGCTCGGCGACGAGGCGGAGTTGCTGGCCGGGGGCACCTCGCTGATGAACATGGCCAAGCTCGGGCTGGCCGAGCCCGAGCACGTGATCGCGCTCGCCGGCGTTCCGGAGCTCCAGGGGCTGCGCGGCTCGGCGGGCGAGGGGCTCACCTTCGGCGCGATGGCGACGATCCGGGACGTCGAGACGGCCGCGCTGGTGCGCGAGGTCGCGCCCGGGCTGGCGGAGGCGGCGTCGCACGTGGCCACCGTGCGGATCCGCAACCAGGCCACCGTGGGCGGCAACCTGGTGCACGCCGACCCGAACCAGGACCTGCCGCCGATGCTGATGGTCCACGACGCCGTCGCCCGCGTGCGCGGCCCCGAAGGAGTGCGCGAGGTGCCGGTCACCGACCTGTTCCTCGGCTTCTTCGAGACCGTGCTCGAGGAGGGCGAGATCCTCGAGGCGGTGCACGTGCCGCCGTTGCCGGCCGGGCTGCGCACCGGCTACCTGAAGTTCCTGCCGCGCACCCAGGACGACTACCCGACGGTGTCGGTCGCCGCCGGCCTGGTCGTCGACGACGGTCGGGTCAGCGACGCCCGCCTCGCGGTCGCCGGTGGCGGCGCGACGCCGCTGCGCTGCCGCGCGGCCGAGGCGGTGCTGCTCGGCAGCGACGCGGGTGCCGACGCCGTGGCCGCGGCCGCCGACGCGCTCGCCGGCGAGCTGGCGCCGATCAGCGACGGCCGGGGCTCGGCCCGCTACAAGACCGAGATGGCCCGCGTCAGCACCCGCCGGCTGCTGGACCGACTGCTCCAGGAGGCAGCCCGATGACGCGCACGACCATGCGACCGCCGTTCGCCCGTCCCGAGATCCGCCACGAGGGCGCCCTCAAGGTCACCGGCCAGGCCCGTTACACCGGAGACCACTACCCGGACGGCGTCCTGCACGTCGCCTGCCTGGCCAGCCCGGTGCCGCACGCCACGATCACGTCGATCGACACGTCTGCGGCGCGGGCGCTGCCCGGAGTCGTCGCCGTCCTCACCGGGGCGGACATCGGCGACGTCCGCTTCGGCCGGCACCTGCGCGACCTGCCCGTGCTGGCCATCGACGGGGTCCGGTTCATCGGCCAGCGCGTGGCCGCCGTCGCGGCCGAGACCCGCGAGGCGGCCGAGGAGGCGGTCCGGCTCATCGACGTCGAGTACGAGGACCGGCCGACGGTCTTCGACCCGCGCGCGGCGCTGGAGCCGGACGCGCCGGTGCTGCACCCCGAGGCGGCCGGCTACCTGACCATGCGGGGCCCGCGGACGCCGCCCGAGCACCCCAATCTCCAGGGCGACCTGGTCAAGGGCGCGGAGCCGGCCGAGGTCGAGGCGGCCTTCGCTGATGCCCACCGGGTCTTCGAGCACATGTTCCGCACCCCGCGGCAGCACCAGGGCTTCATCGAGCCGCACGGCGCCCTCGTCTGGTTCGAGGACGACGTCTGCCACGTGATCAGCACCAACAAGGCGCCGTTCACCCTGCGGGCGCACCTGTCCGCCGTCACCGGCCACCCGGCCGAGAAGATCGTCATCAACAACCGGTTCATCGGTGGCGACTTCGGCGGCAAGGGCTTCTCGCTCGACGAGTTCGTCTGCTTCTACCTCGCACGGGCCACCGGCCGGCCGGTCCGGTCGGTCATGTCCTACGTCGAGGAACTCAGCGGCGCCGGTCCCCGGCACGCCGCCGAGATCACCCTGCGGACGGCGGTCGACGCCGACGGGCGGTTCCTCGCGCACGCGGCGGACGTCGTCTTCGACGGCGGCGCCTACGCGGCGGGCAAGGCCGCCCCCGACCTGGTGCCGCACGGCGGCCTGGACACCATGTCGGCCTACGCGATCCCGACCACCCGCCACCGGCTGCGCACCGTCTACACGAACTCGGTCCCCGGCGGGCACATGCGGGCCCCGGGCGAGGTGCAGGCGGTCTTCGCCGGCGAGACGCACGTCGACCTGATCGCCGCCGAGCTCGGCATCGACCCGGTGGAGCTGCGCCGCCGCAACCTGCTCCGCACCGAGAACCCCGCCGAGGAGGTGCTCGTCCGGGCGGCGGAGGGGATCGGCCTCGGCGACGCACGCCCGCGAGGCACGGGGCGCCGGGATCGCCGTGTACCGGCGCAAGGGCGGCGCCGGCAACGGCGGCGTGGTGCTGCGCGCGCTGGCGCCGGACCGCTTCGAGGTCGTCACCGGCGCGGTCGACCAGGGTGCCGGGACGGTCACCATGATCGCCCGCGTGGCCGCGGCGGCCCTGGGTGTGGACGAGGACTGCGTGACGGTGGTCCAGAAGCCGACGGCCGAGGCGCTCTTCGACCAGGGTGCCGGCGCCAGCCGGGTGACCCGCGTGCTCGGCGAGGCGGCCCGCGTGGCCGGCGAGGCGATGCGGGAGAAGCTGGCGGAGAACCCGTCGGACTTCCCTGTGTCGGTGACCGGCGAGGCCGAGGCGCCGCGCGGTGAGCAGAGCGACGCCTTCGGCGCGGTCGCGGTCGAGGTGGAGGTCGACGAGCTCACCGGGGCGATCCGGGTGCTGCGGGCGACCATGGCCGCCGACACGGGCACGATCATCAGCCCGATCTCGCACCGCGGTCAGCTCGAGGGCGGCTTCGCCTTCGGCCTCGGCGCGGCGCTCATGGAGGAGCTGCCCGTCGAGGACGGTCAGGTGCTGGCCGGCAGCCTCGGCGACTACAAGCTGCCCACCGCGCCCGACATGCCGCCGCTGACCATCGTGAACGTCGGCGACGACCAGGGCGCGGGTCCGTTCGGTGCCAAGGCGGTGGGCGAGTTCGGCAACCTCGGCGTCGCGCCGGCGATCGGCAACGCGGTGGCCGACGCGGTCGGCGTCCGGCTGCATGAGCTCCCGCTGACGTCCGAGAAGGTCTGGACCGCCCTCCACGACGGCTGACTCACCGGCCCGCGCGGTCCCGACCCTCGGCGAAGAAGGCCACCGCCGTGTCCACGTACGGCACCCGGTCGCGCGGCAGGGCCGCGCCGAAGGGCTGGTTCCAGAACCGGTCCGGCGCCGGTGGCTCGTGCGGCCCGACGTACAGGTAGGGGACGGCGAGGTACTCGTCGCCGGGGGAGCAGCCGTAGTTGACGGCGTCGACGGTGATCGCGACGTCGAAGTGCTCGGGCCAGAGCACCGGCTCGACGCCGGGGACGAAGCGGCGCAGCGCGGCGTCGCCGAGGGCGAACCACGCGGCGAGGTCGCCCGCAGCCGCCGGGTCGACGTCCAGCGGGGTGTCGAGGTCGGCGTCGGTCGCGGGGGAGTAGCTGCCCCGCAGGCCCGGCACCACGCCGGCGAATGCGGCGACGCGCCGCAGCGTGGTCAGCGGCGTCCCGCGCCGGAGGGCGCCGTCCTCGACGACCAGCCGGTCGCCCTCGACGGCGAGCTGCCGGCCCGCGATGCCGGCCGTCGTCCGGAAGCCACCGGGGGCGACGCGCAGCCGGATCGTGCCCGAGGCCGCGAACTGGCCGGCGGCCAGGACGTGCTCGGCCACGCGGTGCCATCCGTCGCGGGTGCTGCGCAGGTCGGCGCTCACCCGTCCGTCTCTACCGTAGATCGCGTGAGCGTCTCCATCGGGACGTCCGGGTGGAGCTACGACCACTGGGACGGCGTGCTGTACCCGCCCGGGACGCCGCCGCGCGACCGGCTGGCCCACTACGTCCGGCGCTTCGACACCGTCGAGCTGAACGCGAGCTTCTACCGCTGGCCGCGGACGGCGACCTTCGCGAGCTGGCACCGCCGACTGCCGCCGGGCTTCGGGCTGTCGGTGAAGGCGCCGCGGGGCCTGACGCACGCGAAGAAGCTGTACGCGCCCGAGGTGTGGGTGCAGCGGATGGTGTCGTGCTGGCACGAGCTCGGCGACCGCCGCGCGGTGCTGCTCGTGCAGATGCACCCCGCGCACCGACGGGACGACGCGCGGCTCGACTTCTTCCTCTCGCTGCTGCCGGAGTGGATGCGGGTGGCCGTCGAGTTCCGCCATCCGAGCTGGCACGTGGAGGACGTCTTCCGGCTCCTCGAGCGGCGGGGCGCGGCGTACTGCGTGATGAGCGGCGCGCAGCTGCCGTGCGTCCTGCGGGCGACCGCACCGTTCGTCTACGTGCGCATGCACGGACCCGACCGCGAGCACCTCTACGCCGGGTCGTACCCCGAGTCCGACCTGCGGTGGTGGGCCGACCGGATCGGGGAGTGGTCCGGCGACGGCCGCGACGTGTACGTCTACTTCAACAACGACGGGCACGGCCACGCCGTCCGCGACGCCGAGGGGCTGCGCCGGCTCGTCGGGGCCTAGGCCCCGCCGTCCGTCGAGTGCAGGTGGGCGCGCTCGCCGTCCTGGTCGTAGATGGTCAGGATCTCCGCCGGACCGTCCTCGGCGGTGATCGCGTGCGGCACCATCGTCGAGAACTCGGCCGCCTCGCCGGGCCGGACGAGCAGGACCCGCTCGCCGAGCTGCAGCCGGGCCGTGCCGGTCAGGACGGTGAACCACTCGCGGCCGGGGTGGACCCGCAGCTCGTCGGGGGGCGGCTCGACCGGGAGGCGCATCTTGGCGACGGTCACGCCGTGCATGGCCCGTTCGCGGGAGAGCAGCCAGATGGTGCGGCCGTGCGCGTGGTCGGGCTCGGGGCGGATGACGACGTCGTCGTCCTCCGACGACTCGACGAGCTGGTCGAGCGTGGTGCCGAGCGCGCGGGCGATGGGGACGAGCTGGTCGAGGGCCACGCGGCGGTGGCCGGTCTCGATCCGGCTCAGCGTCGACGGGCTGAGGTAGCAGCGCGCGGCCAGCGCGTCGAGGGACCAGCCGCGGGCGAGGCGCAGCCCGCGGATCCGCTGGCGGACGACGGCCTCCAGCGCCTCTTCTTGCGTCATGCGCAAGACAGTATGCGCCGGACGCATGCCGTGGCTAGGGTCGGAGCCGTGACGCACACGCACGCCACCCACGGCCACGACCACGCCACCGACGACCTCGCCGAGCTGCTGGCTCTGGATGCGCAGGTGCTCGGCGGCTACCTCGACGCGCTGGTCGGATGGGCAGCCGCCCTGGCGCCGGACGACGTACGCACGGTCGTGGACCTCGGCGCCGGCACCGGCGTCGGCAGCCTCGCGCTGGCCCGCCGGTTCGCGCCCGCAGAGGTGGTCGCCGTCGACCGGTCGGCCGAGATGCTGCACCGCACGCTCGCGGCGGCTCGCGCCGCCGGCCTCGCGGACCGGCTGCGGATCGTCCAGGCCGACCTGGACGAGGCCTGGCCCGCGGAGGTCGACCGTGCGGACGTCGTCTGGGCATCGTCGTCGCTGCACGAGGTCGCCGACCCGGACCGGCTCCTGCGCGACGTCCTGGCCGCGCTGCGCCCCGGCGGCCTGCTGGTCGTCGTCGAGATGGACGCGCTGCCGCGGGTGCTCCCGGACGACGTGGGTGCTGGTCTCGGCGACCGCTGCACGGCGGCCCTCGTCGAGGCAGGCTGGAACGCGCACCCCGACTGGCGGCCGCACGTGCAGCGGGCCGGGTTCGAGGTGGTCGAGCAGCGCACCGTCGCGAGCGCGTCGTCCGCCGATCCGACCACGACCGCCCGCTACGCCCGCGCCTGGCTGGGGCACGTGCGCCGGACCCTCGACGGTCGCGTGGGCGCCGACGACCTGTCCACGCTCGATCGCCTGCTCGCCGACCGTGGCCCGGACGCGGTCCTCGACCGGGCCGACCTCGTCGTGCGCGGCAGCCGCACCGCCTGGGCCGCCCGCCGTCCCGTTCTCTTCCTCGATCTCGGAGGTTCCCGATGAGCTACGACGTCGCTGTCGTCGGCGGCGGCGCCGCCGGTCTGAGCGCCGCCGTCACCCTGGCCCGTTCCCTGCGCTCGGTCGTCGTGGTCGACGCCGGCGAGCCGCGCAACGCGCCCGCGGCCGGCGCGCACAACCTGCTCGGGCGCGAGGGCATCGCCCCGCTCGAGCTGCTCGCCACCGGTCGCCGTGAGGCGGAGGCCTACGGGGCCGAGATCCGCTCCGGGCGGGCCGTCGCGGTGCGCCGCACGGAGACCGGGTTCGAGCTGGACCTGGCCGACGGCGGCTCGCTGCGCGCCCGGCGGCTGCTGCTGGCGACGGGACTGGTCGACGAGCTGCCCGACGTCCCCGGCGTCCGGGAGCTGTGGGGGCGCGACGTCCTGCACTGCCCGTTCTGCCACGGCTGGGAGGTGCGCGGCCGGCGGATCGGCGTGCTCGGCACGGGGCCGATGACCGCGCACCAGGCACTGCTGTTCCGGCAGCTCAGCGACGACGTGACGGTGTTCCTGCACTCGGCGCCCGAGCTCGAGGACGAGGCCGCCGAACAGCTGGACGCACTCGGCGTGCCGGTGGTCCGCGGGCCGGTGGAGCGGCTCGCCGTCGAGGGCGACCGGCTGACGGCCGTCGTCCTCGCCGACGGCCGGTCGTTCCCTGTGGACGCCGTGACCGTGGCGCCGCGGTTCGTGTCCCGCTCCGACCTGTGGTCGCAGCTCGGCGGCACGCTGACCGAGAACCCGATGGGCGCGTTCATCGAGTCCGGCCTCGGAGGGCGCACCGACATCCCGGGCGTCTTCGTCGCCGGCAACGCGGGCGACCTGTCGGCGATGGTCGGTGCGTCGGCGGCCCAGGGCGTCGTCGCGGGCGCCGGCGTCAACATGGACCTGATCGCCGAGGACGCGCAGGCCGCCGTCCGGGCGCGGGCCGCGCTCGTCCAGGCCTAAGCCGCTGCGGCCTCGCGGGCTTTGCGCCGGGGAAGGGTCAGGGCGGTGGCCAGGCCGGCGGCGAACACCGCCGTCGTCAGGGCGAACGCCGCCTGGTACGAGAACGCGTCCGTCAGCCAGCCCGCGGCGAGCGGGCCGACGATCGCGCCCAGGTCGGCCGACATCTGGAAGACCGCCACCACGCGGCCGCCGCGGGCCGGGCTGACATCGGCGACGAGCGCGGCCGGGACGCTGGCGAGGAACGACGCCGCCAGGCCGAACACGGCCATGGAGATCAGGAAGATCCACAGCGCGGGCGGCAGGACGAGGACGGCGGTGGACGCCGTCGCCAGGGCGGCGCCCAGCACGAGCGTCGGGCGCCGTCCCCAGGTGTCGGCGAGCCGGCCGGAGCGCAGCAGCCCGACGGCCTGCGCCAGCGAGCCCGCCAGCAGGCCGGCGCCGGCCCAGGCGACGGTGCGGCCGAGCTCCTCGGTGACGTAGAGCGGCACCAGGGAGTTGCGGACGCCGAAGAGCATCCAGCCGACGCCGAGGTTGGCCACCAGGGCGGCGATGTAGGCGCGCTGGCGGAAGGCCGCATGCAGGCCGACGGGGTCGGCGTCGAGGGTCTGTCCGACGGGGACGGCGGCCGTCGACTCCCGGCGTCGTCGCGGACGGCCGGAGCAGCACCATCGCGACCGCGCCGGCGACGAGCAGGAAGCCGGCGTAGAGGAAGAACGGCAGCCGCGGGTTCAGTGTGGCGAGCAGGCCGCCGATGGCCGGACCGGCGATGCCGCCCAGGATGAAGCCGCCCTGCCAGGTCGCGGCCGCTCGGCCGCGGTGGGTCGGCGGCGCGACACGGAGCAGCAGCGAGAGCGCCGAGACGGTGAACATGGCGCTGCCGATGCCGCCGAGCGCCCTCAGCGCGAGGAAGAGCGGGAAGTTGCCGGCCAGCCCGGCCAGGCCGGTGGTGGTGGCGACGATCGCCAGCCCGGCCGACAGCACCGTGCGCTCGCCGAACCGCTCGACCAGCGACCCGCCGCCGAACGCGGAGACGAAGCGGAAGAACGCGAAGGCGCTGACCGCGAGCCCGACGGCGGTCGTGCCGACGCCGAAGGACCGTGCGAACAGCGGGATGGCCGGCGCGACGATGCCGAAGCCGAGCGCCACGACGAAGGCGATGACGGCGAGGACGTGGACCTCGCGGGGGAGTTCACCTCGCCCCGGTCGTCGCACGCCCTCGATGCTCGCACGCCGGTCCGCCGGCGTTCCCGCGGGAACGTTCCCGCGGGAACCTCTTCCGTCTCGCACCGCCGCTGACCTGCAAGAACTGTCAGTACCGCCTCCTACTGTTCGAACACACGATCGATCAGGAGGCATCCATGTCAGCACCGTCGTACCAGCGGTCCCTCGCTCAGTTGGCCCGGCACATCACGTCCGGGGCCGTCCGGCTGTCGGCGGCCACGGCAGCGTGGCTGATGCTCGTCGCCGAGTTCGACGAGCGGGCGGGCTGGGGCGGCCCCGGCATCAAGTCGTGCGCGCACTGGCTGTCCTGGCAGTGCGGCCTCGGGATGGGGACAGCGCGCGAGCACGTGCGGGTCGCGCGGGCGCTCCGCACCTTGCCGCTCACCGCTGCGGCCTTCCTCGAGGGCCGCATCTCGTTTGCGAAGGCCCGTGCACTGACACGGGTCGCGGAGCCGGCCACCGAGGCCACCCTGCTCGACTTCGCCGTCACGGTCACGGCGTCGCAGACCGAGCGGACCCTGAGGGAGATCCGCCGCGCTGACCGGGTCGACCCGGACACCGTCGCCGAGCGGCGCCAGTTCGACCACTGGTGGGACGACGACGGGATGCTCGTCCTCCGCGCACGGCTGTCACCGGAGGAGGGTGCCGACCTCCTCGCGGCTGTGCAGGGCCGCGCCGAGCGCGACGGGCGTCGGGAGCGGGCCGAGGCGAAGCGAGTCGCCGCGACGACCGACCTGAGCTCGGTTGATCCCGACATCGCGCGGCGGTACGAGGAGCCGGAGGGTCGGCTGGCCGCGCAGCAGTCGACGGCGCGGCAGTGCGCGGCTCTGGCCTCGCTGGCCCGCGACGCGGCGCACGTGGGGCGACGGGCCGGCGACCCGCCTCGCCGAGACGTGGTGATCCACGCCGACGCCGCCGTGCTCGCGGACGACGCCGCGGCCGGCAAGGCCTACGTCGAGGGCGGCCCGGCACTGTCCGGAGCCGACATCCGTCGGATCCTGTGCGAGGCCACCGTCATCACGATGCTGGAGAACGGACGCGAACCCCTCGCCCTCGGTCGCCAGCGACGGCGCGCCACGCGGGCGCAGCGCCGGGCGCTGCTGCGCCGGGACGGGGGCTGCGCGCGTCCGGGCTGCCCGGAGAACCGGCTCGAACGGCTGCACGCGCACCACATGCGGCACTGGCTCTTCGGCGGACGCACCGATCTGGCCAACCTGGTGCTGCTCTGCGACGCCGACCACGGGCTGGTGCACGACCTCGGCCTGGTGATGACCCGTCGCGACGGCGAACTGATCGTGCTCGACCAGGACGGACGGCGGGTCTGGGGACGCGCCGACGCCGCCTTCGTCGAGGGCCTGGACGGCGACGACGACGTCGCGTTCGTGGGCGTGCAGCCGCTCGACGAGAGCGCCGGTCGCCGACCTGGCCTGCGACAGGGCGGGGGAGCTGTGCGGTGAAGCCGCTCGATCCGTCCCGCCGACGCCGCCGGCGGTTCGGGACCGGTCGCGCGGCCACGCTCGGGTGTTCCGACCTGTCCCGCGTGCTGTTTCCGGACGGCGAGCCGTCGGAGCTGCCGGAGACACTGGAGTCGGGTGGGGAGCGCATGAACATGGCCTGGGCGGTCAGCGTGTTGATGGACAACCGGAACGTCGCTCGCCGGCTGGCCGCGGATCCGGGCCTCGCCCTCTGACCGATCGAGTGGACG
The DNA here is from genome assembly GCA_963777095.1 of uncultured Actinomycetota bacterium. Taxonomy (GTDB): domain Bacteria; phylum Actinomycetota; class Actinomycetes; order Mycobacteriales; family Geodermatophilaceae; genus CAVZOY01. The sequence continues at coordinate 719,873 of CAVZOY010000001.1, read as the reverse complement.
TTCCCGCGGGAACGTGCATCGTGCTGGGACGACGAGAAGGACACCGACGACCAAGCGCCTCGGCGGACTTATTCGTACACGGATCGCCGCAGGATGATTTCTCCGTCCGGGTCGAGTTCTCCTGTCGGAACGAATCCGAGCCGGGCGTAGAAGCCGGCCGGGCCCCCCTCGCCGGGCACATGGCTGGTGAGCAGCTCGGTGGCGCCCTGGCCGCGCACCAGCTCCACGATCTGCCGCACGACCTCCCGGCCGTAGCCCTTGCCCTGCTGCGGGTGGTCGATGAGCAGCTTCCAGAGGAACCAGGGGCCGTTGATCTCGGGCGGCTGAGGTTCGACGTTCCAGCTCAGCATGACGAACCCGACCGGGAGTCCGTCGGCATAGACGGCGCGGAACCACGGGTTCCCCTGCGGATACTCGTCGGCTTCCGTCAACGAGTCGGCCACCGAGGTGACGAACCGCTCCTGACCCGGTGCCAGACGCAGCGCGAGAACGGCCGAGGCGTTGTCCTCGGTGATCTCCCGGAGGGCGATCGTCACAAGAACACCTTATGGCGGGCGACCGCCTTTTCGGGCCTGACCCCGAGCGCCCGCTCATGCCGTTGGAGGAGCCCCGAGGCATGACGTCGCCCGCCGGCCGGCCGACCCGTGCCTCGCCCTCTGACCGACCGGAGGAGGCGTTCCCGCGGGAACGTTCCCGCCCCCCCGATGGCACGGCGCGTGCAGCAGGCACTGTGCACGGGTTCGGCGAGACGACAGCATCCCGGGCATGGCCACGTTGAGGCTGACGATCGCCGTGACGATCGCGACGAGCTCCCTGGTCGCCTGCGCCGGTGACAACGGCGGAGACGTCCGAACGGCGACGACCACGGGCGCTGATACCGCAGCCCCAGAGGCCTCGACGTCAGCTCCGGTGAGCGGTGACGCGATCCTGATCGAGGAGCGCATCACCGACGCCCGGCTCCACACGGGTGTCGTCCTCGAGACGTCCGTCATCGGCGAGTCGGCGTTCTGCCGGGGCGGCACGACGACCGGAGGCAGCGAGGGTGCGGCGATCACCGAGACGTTCCACTGTCCGGGCGGCACGCTGGTGGTCCGATTCGCACCGAAGCAGAACAGCCTGGTGCAGGGCGCCCTGTGGGAGGTCGTGACCGGCACCGGCAGCTTCGAAGGTCTGCGCGGCGGCGGCTCGATGGTGGCCAGGTTCGACGACGACGATCCGGATACCGGCCAGGTGACCTTCGCGGGAACGGTGGGCGCGTAGCGCTCGACTCCGGGGCGCCTCCCGGAGGGGTGAACGCCGTGACCGCGGATGCGTACGCGGTGTCGTCCGCCCATTACGCTTCGGCGAGGCCCAGATCGGGGAATCGAGGAGGTGCGGGTGACGCAACGGCAGCCGGCAGATCGTGCTCGACGACGTCTCCCGCGCGATCATCGAGCAGCTCCAGCAGGACGGTCGCCGCTCGTACGCCCGCATCGCGAGCGCCGTCGGGCTCTCCGAGGCCGCGGTCCGCCAGCGGGTGCAGCGCCTGCTCGACGCGGGGGTCATGCAGATCGTCGCCGTCACCGACCCGATGCAGGTCGGGTTTCCGCGGCAGGCCATGGTCGGCGTCCGCGCGAAGGGCGACGTCCGAGCCGCGGCAGACCAGCTGGCCGCCCTGCCTGAGGTCGACTACGTCGTCGTCACCGCCGGGTCCTTCGACGTCATCCTGGAGATCGTCTGCGAGGACGACGAACGCCTGCTCGACACGGTCGCACGCATCCGTTCCGTCGAAGGTGTCGAGTCGACCGAGACCTTCGTCTACCTGGGCCTGCGCAAGCAGACCTACGCCTGGGGCACCCGGCGCACCGACCGCGGATCCGGGTCGGCGGAGTCGGAGCTGGCCGCCGAGGCCTGAGTCCGGCCGGTACCGCCGCGGTCAGCGAGCAGGGGCAGCGCCGGATCCCACGACGTCCCCTCGGCCGCGTCCCGGCGCCGCCGCGCGATCGCCGACAACGCCTCCAGCACCACCCGGTTCGCCAGCGCCGCCGTCACGTCGGCGTGGTCGTACGGCGGGCTGACCTCCACCACGTCGACGCCCACGACCGGCAGCTCCAGGCAGATCCGGCGCACCGAGTCCAGCAGCTCGCGCGCGGTCAGCCCGCCCGGCTCCGGCGTCCCGGTACCGGGCGCGTGCCCCGGGTCGCACACGTCGATGTCGACCGACAGGAACACCCCGTCGCAGCCGTCCGTCGCGATGCCGAACGCCTCGGTGAGGCACGCCTCCAGCCCGCGGTGCCCGATCTCGGTCATCTCGTACGACCGCATCCGCTGCCCGGCCATCCAGTCCAGCGTCTCCGGCCCCGGCCAGTAGCCCCGCAGCCCGATCTGCAGGAACCGGTCGCCGCGCAGCGACCCCGACTCGATCAGCCGGCGCATCGGCTGTCCGTGCCCCCACAGCGACCCGAACTCGATGTTGCCGGTGTCGGCGTGCGCGTCGAAGTGCAGCATCGACACCCGGCCCTCGCCGAGCACGTCGGCCACGCCGGACGCGTCCGCGTACGTCACCGAGTGGTCGCCACCCAGCACCACCGGGATCGCCCCCGCCCGCACGACGGCCGCCACGGCCGACCGCAGCGCGCCGAGGGCCTTCACGATGTCGCCCGAGAACATCTCGACATCCCCGGCGTCCAGCACCCGCAGGTCGCGCAGCCCGTCGGTGCGCAGCGCCAGGCTGGGCCGCGACCCGTCGTGCGGCAGGTAGTCCGTCGTCCGGATCGCCTGCGGCCCGAACCGGGTGCCCGGCCGGTGCGACGTGCCGCCGTCGAACGGCGCCCCGAGGACGACGACGTCCGCACCCGCCATCGAGGCGGGGTCAGCGACGTCGCAGCGATCGACGCCCAGGAACGTGACGTCCGGTCCGTACTGGGCGCCGTACCTCACGACTCGATGTTCGCCATGACGTGCTTGACGCGGGTGTAGTCCTCGAACCCGTACATCGACAGGTCCTTGCCGTACCCGGAGTGCTTGAACCCGCCGTGCGGCATCTCGGCGACCAGCGGGATGTGCGTGTTGATCCACACGCAGCCGAAGTCCAGGCGCTTGCTCATCCGCATGGCCCGGCCGAAGTCCTTCGTCCACACGCTGGACGCCAGTCCGTACTGGACGCCGTTGGCCCAGCGCAGCGCCTCGTCCTCGTCGGTGAACCGCTGCACGGTGATGACCGGCCCGAACACCTCGCGCTGGATCATCTCGTCGTCCTGCCGCAACCCGGCCACGACGGTCGGCTCCACGAAGAAGCCGTGGTCGCCCTGGCGGCGGCCACCCGTGGTGACCTCCGCGTGCGTCGGCGCACGGTCGAGGAACCCGGTGACGTGGGCCAGCTGGTTGGCGTTGTTCACCGGCGGCACGAGGGCGTCCTCGTCGCCGGGGCCGTTCGCGTAGGTCGTGGTGGTGTTGCGGGCCTGCTCGGTCAGCGCCGCGACGAAGTCGTCGTGGATGCCCGGCGAGGCGAGGACGCGCGTGGCCGCGGTGCAGTCCTGCCCGGCGTTGAAGTAGCCGGCGATCGCGATGTTCTCCGCCGCCGACTCGAGGTCGGCGTCGTCGAAGACGACGACCGGTGCCTTGCCGCCCAGCTCCAGGTGGACCCGCTTGAGGTCGCGCGCCGCCGACTCGGCCACCTGCATGCCGGCGCCGACCGACCCGGTGATGGCGACCAGCTGCGGGGTGGGGTGCTCGACCAGCGCCCGGCCGGTGTCGCGGTCGCCGCAGATGACGTTCAGCACGCCGGGCGGCAGCACCTCGGCAGCGAGCTCGGCCAGCCGCACGGTGGTCACGGGGGTGGTGTCGCTGGGCTTGAGGACGACGGCATTGCCCGCAGCGATCGCGGGAGCGAACTTCCAGACCGCCATCATCATCGGGTAGTTCCACGGCGTGACCTGGCCGACGACGCCGATCGGCTCGCGCCGGACGAACGAGGTGTGCCCGGCCATGTACTCGGCCGCGCCCTTGCCCTCGAGCACGCGGGCGGCGCCGGCGAAGAAGCGGATCTGGTCGACCATCGGCGGGATCTCCTCCGACGTGGTCAGCGCGACCGGCTTGCCGGTGTTGCGGCTCTCCAGCGCGACCAGCTCGTCGGCGTGCTCCTCGACCAGGTCGGCGAAGCGCAGCAGCGCACGCTGGCGCTCGGACGGCGTGGTGTCCCGCCACGTCTCGAAGGCCGTCGACGCTGCGGCGTACGCGCGATCGACGTCCTCCGCGCCGGACATCGGCGCGGACCCGAACACCTCGCCGGTGGTCGGGTCGACGAGGTCCATCGACCGCCCGTCGACCGCGTCGACGTGCTCTCCGCCCACGACGTTGCGCAGTACCGTCTTGTCGCTCACGCGTGCTCTCCTCCGGGTCGGCCGTCCTGTGCAGCATTCCATCCAGCAGGCGCACGTATGTCAACGGATGCAGTAGCTGTTGCGCGCTCAGATGACGGATACGGTTGCCAAAGGGCCCCCTGACCCACGATGCTGGGAGTCGTTCCCGGAGCCGACCATCGGATCCGCGCGTCCGGCGCGGGACACCCAGCGGCTCCGTCGACCCGACCGAGGGACCGAGAATGACCACCACCCCGCAACTGGCCACGGAGCAGCAGCCGACGAGCTCCCTGTCGCAGCGGGCCAGCGACCACCTGTGGATGCACTTCACCCGCCACTCGACGTATGCCGAGGGCGGGGGAGCGGTGCCGGTGATCGTCAAGGGCGAGGGCCCCTACATCTGGGACGACAAGGGTCGCCGCTACCTCGATGCGCTCTCGGGGCTCTTCGTCGTCCAGGCCGGCCACGGCCGCCGCGAGCTGGCCGAGGCCGCCGCCCGCCAGGCGAGCGAGCTCGCCTTCTTCCCGCTCTGGTCCTACGCGCACCCGCGGGCGGTGGAGCTGGCCGAGCGCCTCGCCGAGCTCGCCCCCGGCGACCTCAACCGCGTCTTCTTCACCACCGGCGGCGGCGAGGCCGTCGAGACCGCGTGGAAGGTGGCCAAGCAGTACTGGAAGCTGCAGGGCAAGCCGCTCAAGCACAAGGTGATCAGCCGCGCCGTCGCCTATCACGGCACTCCGCACGGCGCGCTCTCCATCACCGGCATCCCCGCCGCCAAGGAGATGTTCGAGCCGCTGGTGCCCGGCGCCTTCAAGGTGGCCAACACCAACTTCTACCGGGCCCCCGAGTACGGCTCCGACCTCGAGGCCTTCGGCCGCTGGGCCGCCGACCAGATCGCCATCGCCATCGAGACCGAGGGCCCCGACACGGTCGCGGCGGTCTTCCTCGAGCCGGTGCAGAACTCCGGCGGCTGCTTCCCGCCGCCGCCCGGCTACTTCGAGCGGGTGCGCGAGATCTGCGACCGCTACGACGTGCTGCTCGTCTCCGACGAGGTCATCTGCGCCTTCGGCCGGCTCGGGCACACCTTCGCCGCCGACCGGTACGACTACGTGCCCGACCTGATCACCTGCGCCAAGGGGCTCACCTCGGGCTACTCGCCGATCGGCGCGATGGTCGCCACCGACCGCGTGATGGAGCCGTTCCTGCACGGCACCACGAGCTTCGCGCACGGCTACACGTTCGGCGGCCACCCGGTCTCGTCGGCGGTGGCCATGGCCAACCTCGACATCTTCGACCGCGAGAAGCTCAACCAGAACGTGCTCGACAACGAGGGCGCCTTCCGCGCGACCCTCGAGCAGCTGCTCGACCTGCCGATCGTCGGTGACGTCCGCGGCGACGGGTACTTCTACGGGATCGAGCTGGTCAAGGACAAGGCGACCAAGGAGACCTTCGACGACGACGAGTCCGAGCGGCTGCTCCGCGGATTCCTGTCCAAGGCGCTGTTCGAGGCCGGCCTCTACTGCCGCGCCGACGACCGCGGCGACCCCGTCGTCCAGGTCGCCCCGCCGCTGACCTGCGACCAGACCCACTTCGACGAGATCGAGCAGATCCTGCGCGACGTCCTGCAGCGGGCCTGGCAGATCCTGTAGCGGTCGACGGAGAGAAGCGACGATGCGGATCGGGATCCCGACCGAGGTCAAGGACCACGAGTACCGGGTGGCCATCACCCCGGCCGGCGTGCACGAGCTGGTCGGCCGGGGGCACGACGTGTTCGTGCAGTCGGGGGCGGGCACGGGCTCGTCGCTGCCGGACGGCGAGTACGCGGCCGCCGGCGCGAAGGTGCTCGGCACCGCCGACGAGGTGTGGGAGCACGCCGAGCTGCTGCTCAAGGTCAAGGAGCCGGTGGCTTCGGAGTACCCCTTCCTCCGGCCGGACCTGGTGCTGTTCACCTACCTGCACCTGGCCGCCGACCGGCCGCTCACCGAGGCGCTCGCCGACGCCGGCACCACGGCCATCGCCTACGAGACGGTGCAGCTGCCCGACCGGTCGCTGCCGCTGCTCGCGCCGATGAGCGAGGTGGCCGGCCGGCTCGCCCCGCAGGTCGGCGCGGCGACGCTGCTCCGCGCCAACGGCGGGCGCGGCGTGCTGCTCGGCGGCGTGCCCGGCGTCTACCCGTCGACGGTCGTCGTCCTCGGCGCCGGCGTGGCGGGGATGAACGCGGCGGCCATCGCGCTGGGCATGCAGGCCGAGGTGATCCTGCTCGACACGAACGTCGACCGGCTGCGCGAGGCCGACCGCATCTACCAGGGCCACCTGCAGACGGTCACGTCCAACGCCTACGAGGTGGAGCGGGCGGTGCTCGGCGCCGACCTGGTCATCGGGGCGGTACTGGTGGCCGGCGCCAAGGCGCCGGTGCTGGTGACCGACGACCTGGTGAGCCGGATGAAGCCGGGCAGCGTCCTGGTCGACATCTCGGTCGACCAGGGCGGCTGCTTCGAGTCGACCCGGCCGACGACCCACTCCGACCCGACCTTCCGCGTCGCGGAGTCGATGTTCTACTGCGTCGCCAACATGCCCGGCGCCGTGCCGCACACCAGCACCTGGGCGCTGACCAACGTCACGCTGCCCTACGCCGCCCGCATCGCCGACCTCGGCTGGGGGACCGCGGTCCGGGCGGATCCGGCGCTCGCAGCCGGCGTCAACGTCGTGGCCGGCTCGGTCGTGTCCGCACCGGTGGCGGCCGCGCACGGACTCGCGGGGGCGGACCTGGCCGACGTGCTGTCGTGATCGCGCCCGCTCCGCGGTCGCTCTGGCACGACACGCTGCCGGACGGCGACCTGCTGCGGCAGCGCCCGCAGCTGCGCGGCTCGACCGAGGCCGACGTCGCCATCGTCGGAGGCGGTTACACCGGCCTGTGGACGGCGTACTACCTCGCCCGCCGCGATCCGGGCCTGCGGATCGTCGTCCTGGAACGGGACTTCGCCGGCTTCGGTGCCTCGGGGCGCAACGGCGGGTGGCTGTCCAACCTGCTGCCGCTGAGCTGGGAGGCGATCGCCGCCCAGAGCTCCCGCGAGGGGGCCGTCGCCTGGCAGCGGGCGGCCGACGCCACCGTCGACGAGGTGCTCGCCGTCGCGGAGGCCGAGGGCATCGACGCGCAGGCGGCCAAGGGCGGCTTCCTGTGCGTGGCCACCACCGAGCTCCAGGCGGCTCGGCTGCGGGAGTCGGTCGACCGGGCCCGCGAGTGGGGCTTCGCGGACGACGACCTGCGCTGGCTGTCGCGGTCGGAGGCCCGTGAACGGGTCGCCGCCGACCGCGTGTACGGCGGCACGTGGTCGCCGCACTGCGCCGCCGTCCACCCCGCCCGGCTGGTCCGCGGGCTCGCCGAGGCCGTGGAGCGGCTCGGCGTCACCATCCACGAGAGCACCCCGGTCACCGAGATCACGCCGCACACGGCCCGGACTCCGTTCGGCGACGTGACGGCGAAGGTCGTCGTCCGCGCGCTCGAGGGCTACACCCGCACGCTGCCGAACGCTCGCCGCGACCTGCTGCCGCTGTACTCCCTGATGCTGGCCACGGAGCCGCTGCCGGACGACTTCTGGAAGGAGGTCGACTGGTCGGGCCGCGAGACGCTCAGCGACGACCGGCGACTGATCATCTACCTGCAGCGCACCGCCGACGGCCGGATCGCGATGGGCGGCCGTGGCGCGCCGTACCGCCTGGGGTCGCGGATCAACCGGGCGCACGAGCTGGCGCGCGGCGTGCACGACATGATCCGCCACAGCCTGGTCGAGCTCTTTCCGCAGCTCGCCGACGCCGCGATCACGCACCGGTGGGGCGGGGTGCTCGGCGTTCCTCGTGACTGGTGGCCGTCGGTCCACCACGACGCCGTCACCGGGCTGGCCCGCGCCGGCGGCTACGCCGGCGACGGCGTCGCGCTGACCAACCTGGCCGGCCGGACGCTCGCCGACCTGATCACCGGCGAGGACACGGAGCTGACCCGGCTGCCCTGGGTCGGCCACCGGTCGAGGCGCTTCGAGCCCGAGCCACTGCGCTGGCTGGGCGTGAACACCGGTCTGCACCTGGCCGCGACGATCGACGAGCGGGAGCGCCGCACCGGCCGGCCCGCCGCGCTGCTCGACCGGGCCCTGACCCGGCTGACCGGGCACTGACCGAACGGGAGATCTGCATGACCGCCCTGAGCACCGCCGCCGACCCGGCGGTCGTCGCCCGGCTGACCGAGGAGGAGTCGCGTCGCCTGGCCGACGAGCACCCGCGCTGCGCCGCCCTCCACGAGCGCGCCCGCGCGAGCATGCCCGGCGGCGTGCCGATGAGCTGGATGGCCAAGTGGGCGGGCCCGTTCCCGCTGCACGTCACCGAGGCCCAGGGGTCGCGGTTCACCTGCGCCGACGGCATCGAGCACATCGACCTCTGCCTCGGCGACACCGGCGCCATGACCGGCCACTCGCCGGCACCGACGGTCGCCGCCGTGCAGGAGCAGGTCGCCCGCGGGATCACGGTCATGCTGCCGACCGGCGATGCCGCCGTCGTCGCCGAGGAGCTCGGCCGGCGGTTCGGCCTGCCGCAGTGGCAGTTCACGCTGTCGGCCACCGACGCCAACCGGCACGTGCTGCGCTACGCCCGGCATCTCACCGGCCGGCCCCGCGTGCTGGTGATGGACTACAGCTACCACGGCAGCGTCGACGAGGCGTTCGCGACGCTGGACCCGTCGGGTCGCGTGGTCCCGCGCCGCGGCAACATCGGCCCGCCGGTCGACCCCGCCGTCACGACCGCGGTCGTGCAGTTCAACGACGTCGATGCGCTCGAGCGCGAGCTGCGCCGCGGCGACGTCGCCTGCGTGCTGCTCGAGCCGGCGATGACCAACATCGGCATCGTGCTGCCCGAGCCGGGCTACCACGAGGCGCTCCGCCGGCTGACCCGCGAGACCGGCACGCTGCTGGTCATCGACGAGACGCACACGCTGTGCGCCGGGCCCGGCGGCATGACCGTCGCCGACGGCCTGGAGCCGGACGTCGTGACGATGGGCAAGGCGATCGGCGGCGGCATCCCGTGCGGTGCCTTCGGGCTCACTGCCGAGCTGGCCGACCGGATCAGGACGTCGATCGAGCTCGAGGACATCGACGTCGGCGGCATCGGCGGCACGCTGGCCGGCAACGCGCTGTCGCTGGCCGCGATGCGCGCGACGCTCACCGAGGTGCTCACCGACGACGCCTACGCGCACATGCTGCCGCTGGGCCGGCGCTGGGCCGACGGCGTCGCCGAGGTGCTCGAGCGGCACGGGCTGCCGTGGCACGTGACCCGCCTCGGTGCACGGGCCGAGTACGCCTTCGCGCCGCAGTCGCCGCGCACCGGGCACGACGCGGCCGAGGCCGACGACTTCGGGCTGCAGACGCTGCTCCACCTGCACGCGCTCAACCGCCGGCTGCTGCTGACGCCGTTCCACAACATGGCGCTCATGGCCCCGACGACGACGTCCGCCGACGTCGACGCGCACACCGCCGCCTTCGACGAGGTGGCTGGGGCGCTGGGAACGGGCTGACACCGGGGGATGGCGCTCTAGGCTGGGTCACCACATCTCGCGGAGGCCGGGATGAGTCAGCCCGACAACCTGCTGACCGTCGCTCGTGTCGCGTATAGCGAGCGCCGCTGGCCCGAGGCGCACGCTGCGTACGCCGCCGTCCGGCGGTCGGCTGCGCTGACCTCGGACGACGACGCCGCCTTCGCCGACGCGGCCTGGTGGCTCGGCCGGGTGGACGAGACCGTCGCCGCCGGATCGGCTGCGTTCGCCGCCTTCCTCGCGGAGGGGCGCACCCGGGAGGCGGCCATGACGGCGCTCGAGGTGGCGATCTGCCACCTCCTGCGCGGCGACGGCGACGCGGGTTCCGAATGGGTGGCCCGGGCGTCAGGGCTGCTCGCCGACGAACCGGACTGCCCCGAGCACGGCTACCTGATCTACATGCTGCAGGTGGAGGCGGCGCTGGACGGCCCCGACCGGGCAGCCGTCGTGGCGGCGGCGCACCGGGTGCGCGAGATCGGACGGCGCCACGGAGACCCCAACCTGGTGGCGATCAGCCTCCTCGGCGAGGGCCGGGTCCTGGTGCGCGAGAGCCGGGTGAGCGACGGCATGGCGCTCATGGACGAGGCCATGGCGCACGTGCTCGCCGGCGAGGTGGTGCCGGACTGGGCCGGGAACATCTACTGCCACCTGATGGACGCCTGTCACGAGCTCGGCGACCTGCGGCGCGCGCGGCTCTGGGTCGAGGCGACCACGTCGTGGCTGCAGACCCTGCCGGCGGCGGTGCTGTTCACCGGCATCTGCCGGGTCCACCGGTCGCAGGTGCTCCAGGACGCCGGCCGCTGGGCCGAGAGCGAGCAGGAGGCCACCCGGGTCTGCGCCGACCTGTCCGACATCGCCGGTCTCACCGCGGCCGAAGGTCACTACCAGCTGGGCGAGCTGGCCCGGCTGCGGGGCGACCTCGCGGGCGCGGAGCGCGCGTACCAGCGGGCACACCGCCTCGGCCGCAATCCGCAGCCGGGGCTGGCGCTCCTGCGCCTGGCCCAGGGCCGGGTCGAGGCGGCCCGTGCCTGCGTGCGCACCGCGCTGCTGGCCGAGGTCACCAACCAGCTGCTCAGAGCCCGGCTGCTCGCCGCGGCGGCAGAGATCGCCCTGGCCGCCCGGGAGGTCGAGGACGCCGGCGCCGCGGTGGCGGAGCTCGCGGAGATCGCGCAGCGGTACGGGAGCCCCGGGTTCACCGCCGCCGCCCGCCAGTGGCGGGGCGCCGTGCTGCTCAGCGAGGAGCGCGTCGGCGAGGCGGTTCCCGTGCTGCACGAGGCGTGCCGCGCCTGGCAGGACCTGCAGGCGCCGTACGAGTGCGCACGCGCGCGGGTGCTGCTGGCCGATGCCTGCCGACGGCTGGGCGATGCGGACGGGGCCGAACTGGAGCTCGCGGCGGCCGCGGAGGTCTTCCGGCGGCTGGGCGCGGTGCCGGAGGAGAACGACGTCGCCGCTCTGCGGGGCACGCCGTCCCGGCCCGGCGGGCTCACCGAGCGGGAGAGCGAGGTGCTCGCCTGCCTGGCGGCCGGCAGCAGCAACCGGGAGATCGCCGCGGCGCTCGTGATCAGCGAGAAGACGGTCGCCCGCCACCTGTCCAACATCTTCACCAAGCTCGGCGTCGGCTCGCGCACAGCCGCCGCGGCCTGGGGGCACCGGCACGGCGTCCGTGGGTAGAAGTGCCCATGCGCCGGCGCGCGCGGATGGTTCGCTCGCCCGATGAGGGGCCCCATTCCGCGCTCCTAGCGTTCCCCCGTCCGATCCGACGGGAGGAGCAGGAGATGACCACCGGTACGCAGACTCCGCAGGCCCCGGCCATCGACGAGGCCCGCGCGCAGGCGTTCGGCGAGCGGCTGTTCGGCGCGTACGCCGAGGGCATGGTGACCCTGATGATCGACCTGGGGCATCGAACCGGGTTGCTGGACACCCTGGCCGCCGGCGGGGGCAGCAGCGCCGAACTGGCCGAGCGGGCCGGGGCGACCGAGCGGTACGTGCGCGAGTGGCTTGGCGCGATGGTCACCGCCGGCATCGCCGACTACGACCCGGTCACCCGTCGCTACACGCTGCCGCCCGAGCACGCGCTGTGCCTGAGCGGTCCCGGCTCGGCGAACCTGGCGCCGTTCAGCAGGGTCGACACCCTGCTGGCCGGGCACGTCGCCGGTGTGGCCCGCGCCGTCCGGGAAGGCGGAGGTGTGCCGTACTCGGCGTTCCGCCCCGAGTTCACCGACGTCATGGACCAGGCCTCCCGCGGCCTCTTCGACGGCCAGCTGATCGACGGCATCCTGCCGCTGGCTCCCCACGTCCCGGATCTGCTGTCCGCGGGCGCCAGGGTGGCGGACGTCGGATGCGGCACGGGGCACGCCGTCAACCTGATGGCCAGGGCCTTTCCCCGCTCGACGTTCGTCGGCTACGACTTCGCCGAGGACGCGATCGCGCGGGCCCGGGCCGAGGCGATCCGGTGGGGGCTGTCGAACGTGACCTTCGAGGTGCTCGACGTCGCCCGGCTGCCGGTCGACCAGCGGTTCGACGTCATCACGGCCTTCGACGCCATCCATGACCAGGTCGATCCCGCACGCGTGCTCGCCGGCGTGCACGAGGCGCTGCGGCCGGGCGGATGGTTCCTGATGTTCGACATCCGGGCGGCGAGTGCGCTCGAGGACAACATCGGCAACCCGTTCGCCCCCTGGCTGTACGGCATCAGCACCCTGCACTGCCTCACCGTGTCGCTCGCGGGCGGTGGTGCCGGGCTCGGCACCGTGTGGGGCGAGCAGGTGGCCCTGCGGATGCTGGCCGAGGCAGGGTTCGTCGACGTCACCGTGCACGAGGTGCCCGACGACCCGACGGACTCGCTCTACGTGGCGCAGAAGGCCGGTTGAGATCCCCATGCGTTGATCCGCTGCGCCGCTAGCAGCACGATCGGCATCCATGGACCAGACGCCGATCTCCCCGTACGCACTGCAGGCCGGGGAGGGCTGGACGTACTCCTTCGCCGAACTCGGCGTCGACTTCGTGGTCAAGGTGGGGGAGGAGGGCCAGGGCAGGCGGCTGGCCGTCTTCGAGCTCACGACCCGGGCGGGCGAGGAGCCGCCGGAGCACACGCACGCCACGGAGGACGAGATCTTCTACGTCCTCGAGGGCCAGGTGGCGTTCCGCTGCGGCGGCCGGCGGTTCGAGCTCGCCGACGGCGGCTGCGCGTTCCTGCCCCGCGGGGTCCCGCACGGGTACGAGATCCTCGGCGCCGGCGACGCGAGGCTTCTCGTCCTCACGGCGCCTGCGCCGGACGACGGCGTCCGCGGCTGGGGCGGCTTCGTCGGCAGCTTCGAACGGAACTCGGCGCAGCGGGACGCTCCACCGTGGGACCGGCGATGACACCGACGGCGCGTGCGCTCGCGCTGCCGGCCCGGGTGCTCCCGCCGCTGTTCGTGCCCACCGCCGCGGCGCTGAGCGCCGCCAACCGGATGCGCTGCGCGAGTGGGGCTGGACGCCGCTCGATCACCACGACGTGCCGTGGCCGAGCAGCCTGGCCCTCCTGCCGGGCGGCCGTCTGCAGGCGCTGAGCTTCGCCGGCACCGGGGCGTCGCTGATCGCGCTGGCGGCCGCGCTGCCCCGCGGGCCGCGACCGGCACTGCTCGCCACCTGTGGCGCCGGGCTCGTCGCGGCGGCCTGTCCGCTCGACCTCCCCGACGGCGACCCGGCGGCCATCGGGTCGTGGATCCGTTCGTGGCACGCCGGCGTGCACGCCGGCGGGTTCGCCGTGGCCGGGGCCGCCGGGATCCTGGCGGTCGGCGCCTCCCGGCGGCGCGAGGACGTCGCCCTGGCCGCTCTGCTCGCCGCCGCAGCAGCCGGGGGCCGTACTCCGGGCTGGTACGTCTTCGTGAGCGGCTTCTTCGCCTGGGCGTCGCTACTGGCCCGGCGCGTCAGCGCGCCGCGCGGCGCCGGTTCCGCCGGCCGACCAGCTGACCGACCCCGACCGCGGCCAGCGCCAGCAGGAACATGACCGTGCCGACGACGTTGATCTGCACCGGCGTCCCGCGGCTGGCCGTGCCCCACACGTACATCGGGAACGTGACCGACGAGGCCGACGCGGTGAAGTTCGTGATGATGTAGTCGTCGAACGACAGCGCGAAGGCCAGCAGCGAGGCCGCGATGATGCCGGGCGCGACGAGCGGGAACGTGACCCGCATGAAGGTCTGCCGCTCGTTGGCGTAGAGGTCCATGGCCGCCTGCTCGAGGCGCGGGTCGAGCCCGGCGATGCGCGCCTTGACCGTCACGATCACGAAGCTGATCGAGAACATCACGTGCGCGATGAAGATCGTCGTCGCGCCCAGCGGGATCTGGGTGCTGACGAACAGGGTCAGCAGCGACGAGCCCATGACGACCTCGGGCGTGGCCATCGGCAGGAACACCAGCACGTTGGTCGTGGCCCGACCGCGGTAGCGGTGCCGCGACATCGCGAAGGCCGCCAGGGTGCCCAGCACCGTCGACAGCAGCGTGGCCAGCAGCCCGATCCGCAGGCTCAGGCCGAGCGACGAGCACAGCCCCGTCGGGGCACACGGGTCGAGCCACGCGTCGAGCGAGAACTCCTGCCACGTGTAGTTGTAGCGGCCCGGCGGGGTTGTTGAAGCTGAACAGCACGACGACCACGTTCGGCAGCAGCATGTAGACGAAGGCCAGCGCGGCGGCGATCGGCACGATGTGCTCGCGTACCCACCGCAGCGGTCCCCGCCGCACCGGGCGCGCCGGCGGACGGTCGGCGGCGGCCGTCGACGCGGGCCGGGAGACGGTCGCGGTCACAGGAGTTCCTCCGTGCCGGTCCGGCGGACGTAGAGAGTCACCATCGTGACGATCGTCAGCATGAGCACCACCGACAGCGCCGCGGCGGTCGGGTAGTCGAGCACCCGGAGGAACTGGCCGGCCACGACCTGGCCGATCATCGTCGTGCTCGGGCTGCCGAGCAGCTGCGAGTTGATGTAGTCGCCCGCCGCCGGGATGAAGGTGAGCAGCGTGCCGGCGACGACGCCCGGCATCGACAGCGGCAGGGTCACCTTGCGGAAGCCGGTCCACGGCGTCGAGTAGAGGTCACCCGCCGCCTCGTGCAGCCGCGGGTCGATCCGCTCGAGGCTCGCGTACAGCGGCAGCGTCATGAACGGCAGGAAGTTGTAGGTCAGCCCGGTGATCACCGCCAGCGGCGTCCCGAGCAACTTGTCGCCGTCGATCAGGCCGACCGCGTTGAGCAGGTCGGTGATCCCGACCGCCTGCAGCGCGCCGGTGACCGGCCCCTCGGTGGCCAGGATGTTCTGCCAGGCCAGCGTGCGGATCAGGAAGCTCGTCAGGAACGGCGCGATCACCAGGACCAGCAGCAGGTTGCGCCACCGGCCGGCGCGGAAGGCGATCGTGTACGCCAGCGGGTAGGCGATCAGCAGCGCCAGCACGGTCGCCGTGCCGGCGTACAGCAGCGACCGGATCAGCTGCTCGGAGTACTGCGCGATCACCTCGGGGTAGATCGCGAAGTTCCACGACACCGCGTACCCGGTGGTCAGTGATCCGGTCTGCAGCGACTGCGAGACCAGGAAGACCAAGGGAACGGCGAAGAAGATGATCAGCCAGACCGCCGCCGGCAGCAGGAGGAAGTAGGGCGTCGACCGGCGCTTCCCGACCGCCCGCGCCTCGTCCGGTGCGTCGTCGTCGGCCCCTGGGACGGGGTGGACGGCGAGCACACTCACCGGGCTGCACCGCCGGGCGCCGGTGCGTCGGGGTCGATCTCCTCGGCGCCGGCGTGCTCGTCCTGCGTCGCGTCGAGGCCGAAGCCGTGGTCGGGCAGCCAGGTCACGGTGACCGGCTCGCCGGGCGGGAGCGGCGGCGTCCCGTCGTTCTGCTGGACGACGGTGAGCTCCTGACCCCAGGGCATCCGCACGAGGTAGTACGTGGCCACGCCGATGAACGACGCGTCGGTGACGATGCCGGTGAGCCGGTTGCCGGGGCCGTCGGGCGCGGCCACCCGCAGCTTCTCCGGGCGGACGCCGAGCCACACCCGGCCGTCGGCGACGGTCGACCGCGACCGCGGCAGCGCGATCCGGTTCCCGTGGACGTCGAGTTGCAGGTCCTCGCCGCCCGTGCCGGTGACGGTGGCCTCGAGCAGGTTGCTCTGGCCGAGGAAGTTGGCGGTGAACGTCGTCCGCGGCACCTCGTACAGCTCGGTGGGGGAGCCCATCTGCTCGATCCGGCCGCCGTTCATCACCGCGATCGTGTCGGCCATGGTCATGGCCTCCTCCTGGTCGTGCGTGACGTGCACGAACGTGAGGCCGACCTCGGTCTGGATCCGCTTGAGCTCCACCTGCATCTGCCGGCGCAGCTTCAGGTCGAGCGCGCCGAGCGGCTCGTCGAGCAGCAGGACGCTCGGGCGGTTGACGATCGCCCGGGCCAGCGCGACGCGCTGCTGCTGACCACCCGAGAGCAGCGCCGGCTTGCTGCGCGCGAGGTGCCCCAGCTGCACGAGCTCGAGGACGGCCTCGACCTCGCGCTTGACCTCCTTGGTCCGCCGGCGGCGCAGCCCGAAGGCGACGTTCTCGAAGACGTCGAGGTGCGGGAAGAGCGCGTAGCTCTGGAACACCGTGTTGACCGGCCGCTGGTAGGGCTTGGTCCCCGTCACGTCCCGGTCGCCGAGCAGCACCCGCCCCTCGGTGGGCTGCTCGAGGCCCGCGACCATCCGCAGCGTCGTCGTCTTGCCGCACCCCGACGGGCCCAGCAACGCGAAGAACGAGCCCTGCGGCACCGTCAGGTCGAGGTCGTCGACGGCGGTGAAGCGGCCGAACCGCTTCGTGACGCCGACGAGGCGGAGGTTGCCGTCGCCGGTGGGGGGAGGCTGTGTCTCTGTCATCGTCGGTCCGGGGAGGGCCGAGGTCGTCACGCGGGTCACGCTCCGATGAGTGACTGGAACTGCTTGTTGTAGTTGGTCTCCTCTTCCTCCGACAGGCCCCGGAAGACGTGCGACCGGCCGCGCACCTCCTCGTTCGGGAAGATCAGCTCGTTGTCGGCGGTCTCCGGGTCGTCGGCCGTGAGCGCGTCCTTCGTACCCTTGACCGGCGGGATGTAGTTGACGTACGCCGCGACGTCGGCGAAGACGGCCGGGTCGTAGTAGAAGTCGATCAGCTTCTCGGCGTTCTTCTTGTGCTTCGCCAGGTTCGGGATGACGAAGTTGTCCGACCAGAGCATGTGTCCGGTCGAGGGCAGGGCGTAGCCGAGCTTCGGGTTGTCCGCCTTCAGCTGGACGACGTCGCCGGTCCACGCGACGCACGCGGCGATCTCGCCGGACGCCAGGCCGCTGGTGTAGTCGTTGCCGGTGAACCCGCGGATCTGGCCGGCGTCGCGGGCCTTCTGCAGCTCGCCGATCGCCTCCTCGAAGTCGGCGTCGGTGAAGTCGGCCGGATCCTTGCCCAGCGCCAGCAGCACCAGGCCCATGGTGTCGCGCATCTCGGTGAGCAGCGTGACCCGGCCCTTGAGCGCGGGGTCGGTGAGCAGCTGGTCCATGCTCTCGATCTTCTTGCCGTCGGTGGCGTCGGGGTTGTAGCCGATGCCGGCGAAACCGCTCTGCCATGGGATCGAGAACGCGCGGCCCGGGTCGAACTGCACGTCGGCGAGGCTGTCCTCGAGGTTCTTCTCGACGTTGGGCATGTTGCCCTTGTCCAGCTCCTGCACCCAGCCGAGGCGGATGAACCGCGCCACCAGCCAGTCGGTGCTGCACCACAGGTCGCGGCCGGTGTCCTGGCCGGCCGACAGCTGCGGCTGCACCTTGGCGAAGAACTCGTCGTTGTCGTTGTAGTCCTCGTTGTAGGTCACCGCGATGCCCGTGGCGGCCGTGAACGCCTCGAGGCTCGGGTGCTTGCCGCTGTCCTCGTCGACGTCGATGTACTCGGGCCAGTTGGACCAGATGACCTCCTTCTCCTGGTCCGACAGGTCCTCGGCGGACCGCTCTGCCTGGGACCGCGGCGTCTGGGCCTCGGTGCCGCAGGCGGCGAGCAGGCTGCCCAGCGCGACGGCTGATGCGCCGCGGAACAGCGTCCGGCGGCTCAGGGTGCCCCGCAGCAGCGGCAGGGTCAGCGGAGGGAGGTCTCGGGGCATGGTGGCGCTTCCTCTCGGCGTGGGGCCTGCCGGCTGCGGTGCGGCGGCTCGGAGAGGAGGGCGGGAGCCGGCGTGCCGACCCGCTCGAGAACCCCCATCCCACCTCCTCGTCCCCGGGACCGGAATCCGTGCCCTCTGATCGACTGGAGGCTGACTCTCACAGTTCAACTCGCTGCTGACAAGGGATCGAGTCGTCTCGATCGCGTTACGCCGCCGATTCCTTACATTGCTGTCACATCCGTACTGGCGGACGGCAACGGGTCAGCGCGAAGTCGGGGTGTTCGGGTGCCGTCAGGACGAGCGGGCGCCCGCGGTGGCCACGTCGTCCACGTCGGTGGTCCCACCGGCGCTGTTGCCGACGAACGTCGTCGGCGACCGGTCGACCGGGCCGGAGTCCGAGCGCTGGGCCGGGGTCCGGTAGGGCTCCGGCACCACCACGGCGGCCGGGTCCGCGGCCCCCCACTCGCGCTCGACGTCCGCGAGCAGCGCCTCGAGGTAGGCCCGCAGCTGGGTGCGGGTTGCCTGGCCGAACGCACGAAGGTAGGCGATCTGCTCCTTGAGCTGCTGCGCGGTGACCTCGTCCGGAGCGGCGGCCCCGGTGGGAGCCGCGTGCCCGCGGCCGACCTTCGACGCCGCCTCCTGCGCCGCCTGGATGATCCCGCCGGCGTTCTCGCGCGCCTGGCGGGTCAGCTCCTCGTACTGGTGCCGCGCCTCGGTGGTCATCTGCCGGCTGAACTCCTCGGCCTCCGCGACATAGTTGTCCGCGGTCAGCTGCGCCGAGGCGAGGATGCGGACCGCCTGGTCGGTCGGGGCCACCTGTGCTGCCTGCTCCTCCATGGCGCCGCTCAGCTGCTCGCGCAGCGCGCGCACCTGGTCGCGGAGCTCGGCCCGCTCGGTCATGGAGTGGGACAGCTCCTGCGCCACGCGGGCGAGGAAGCGGTCGACCTCCACCTCCGCATAGCCCGGACGCATCATCGATCCTCGGGTGAACCGCACGTTCTGGACGTCGGCCGGGCTGAGCCGCCGGTCCTCGTTCGCGGCCGCCTGCTCGGTGCTCATTCGTCGGTCACCTCTCCGTCAAGACTGGGGGACTGTCGGCTCGGGGCGAAGACCTCGGTGTGGATGCGCTCCCGGGGCAGGCCGTGCTGGGCCAGCCGGGCCACCGTGTCGTCGACCATGGGATGACTGCCGGCGACGTACACGTCGCGGCTCAGCCAGGGGCCGTGGCGCATCATGACGTCGCCGATGTTCCCCTGCTCCAGGTACGACATCTTGTCCTCGGAGACCGCGAGGACCACCGTCAGCCAGGGGTGCTCCTGCTCCATGCGCCGGATGTCCGCGAGGTCGTAGAACCGCTCCTCGGTACGCGCTCCCAGGAAGAGGTCGACGCGCCGCGGCGGACCCTGCCGCGCCACCTGGTCGACCAGGGCCTTGAGAGGGGCCCAGCCGGTGCCGCCCCCGACGAGCAGCAGGTCGCGGTCGGAGCCGGCGTCCAGCCCGAAGTGGCCGATCGGCGGCCCGAGCCGCAGCACGTCGCCCTTGCCGACCAGCCGGACCAGCGCGGTGCTCACCGGACCGCCGTCGCGCGCCTCGACGTGCAGCTCCAGCACGCCGTCGGTACGCGGCGCGTTGGCGGGGGTGTAGTAGCGCCAGAGCCTCGGGCGCACGTCGGTCTCCAGCGAGATCGACTGACCCGGCAGGTGGTTCAGCGGCTCGCGCGGCCGCACCCGCAGGACGGCGTGGTCCATCGTGCGGCGCTCGTTGTCCAGCACGTCGGCGTCCCACCACGGCGGGCGGTCGGCGTCGGACTCCGCCGCCTCGACCATCACCTGCGCGACCACCGTGTAGGCCTCGCTCCAGCTCTTGGCGAGCTCCGGCGTCCACTCGTCGTCGAAGTGCTCGAGGGTGGCCAGCAGGCTGGCGCCGACTGCGGGGTAGTGGGCGGCCACGGCGCCGAACTTCCGATGGTCGCGCCCGAGCTGCTGCAGGATGGGCACCACCGAGTCCAGGTCGTCGACCATCGCGACGACGTCGCCGAGGGCCCGGAACAACCGGTCGCGCTGATGGGCCATCGAGACGGGGAACATCGCCCGCGTCTCGGGGTGGCTCAGGAACAGGTGCGAGTAGAAGTACAGCGGGGCCTCGTCGCCGACGGCCGCGGCCTTGGCGAAGTTGGCCCGCATCGCGGGGATGTCCACGCGGGGTCCTCCTGCTGACGGGGTCGGGAAGTGGCTGGTCAGTGCGCAGGACCCGGCTCTGCGGGAGCTCGAACGGGCGGGCGTGGGCAGGACGTCATGCAGGGCACCTCCGCTTCCCCCGTGCCTCGGTGACTGGTTCGCAGTCTGGCGCACCAGCACCACCCGGTGCCACTCAGGGTTCGACGCAGCGTCCCGCTCCCGTCACGCGCCGTCCGCTCCCGCGGAGACGAAGATCCTGCTCGGGGCGGCGTGTCGGATCAGGCCGGAGCGACGGCGGCCTCGGCGCCCGGGGCGTCCTCCGTGACGAAGTCCGCCTGCCAGAGGTCGGGGCCGAAGACCTCGTACTGGATGTCCCGGGGTGCCACGCCGCGGTCGATCAGCGTGCTGCGCACGGCCTGCATGAACGGCAGTGGACCGCACAGGTAGTACATGGCGCCGTCCTGGAAGACCACGTCGTCCAGCGCCATGACGCCCTCGTGGACGCCGTCCACCGGCAGGCTGCTCTGGGCGCCGTTCTCGTACCAGACGTGCACCGTCGCGCCGGGGATGCGGCGGGCGTCCTCGAGCACCTGCCGTCGCAGCGCGAAGGAGTCCTCGTCGGTGTCGGCGTGCAGCAGGGTGACCGGCAGGTGCGAACCCGCCGCGGCCAGGTGCGAGAGCATCCCGGCCATCGGGGTGATCCCGATCCCGGCGCTGGCGAAGACCGCCGGCCGGGCGTCGTCGAGGACGACGTCGCCGAACGGCAGCGACAGCGTGAGGACGTCGCCGACGTCGACCTTGTCGCAGAGGAAGTTGGAGACCTCGCCGTCGGGCTTGCCCTCGCCGCGCACCCGCTTGACCGCGAACTGGCGGTGCTCGCCGTCGTCGGCCCTGGTCAGGCTGTACTGCCGCGGCTGACGGACGCCGTCCGGCATGGGCACCTGCACGGTCACGTACTGGCCGGGCAGCGACGTCTTGACCAGCCGGTCGTCGGTGCGCTGCAGCCGGAAGGTCACCACCTCGTCGGTCTCGGCGGTCTTCTCGACCACCCGCCAGTCCCGCCACACCGTCTCCGGGCGGACGCCGCGGGCGCTGTAGAGCCCGCGCTCGGTGTGGATCAGGGCGTAGGCCATCAGCCAGTAGACCTCGTCCCAGGCGGCGGCCACGTCGGGCGTGACCGCGTCGCCGAGCACGTCGACGATCGCCCAGAAGAGGTTGTCGTGGACGACGTCGTACTGCGCCGGCGTGATGCCCAGGGACGCGTGCTTGTGCGCGATGCGCGACAACAGGGTCTCCGGCAGCTGCTCGGGGGTCTTCACCAGGGCGCTGGCGAAGACGGCCACCGAGCCGGCCAGGGCCACCTGCTGGGTGCCCTCGCTCTGGTTGCCCCGGTTGAACACCCCGTCGTTGAGCTCGGGGTGCTGCTCGAACAGGTGGACGTAGAACCGCCGGGCGATCTCCTGGATGTGGTCGGCGACGACCGGGAGGGTCGCCTCGATCACCGGGCGGGAACGGTCGGACAGCACAGGCGTTCTCCTCGCTCGCTCGCCGTCAGCGTTCGGGGCGGCCCTGTAAGAGCCGGCCCGGTGGCCGTGACGGTCGTTCCCCCGCGAATCGTGGACCCCTCCACCCTGCCCCGGGATCGCCCGCGTCACCACCGCAGCACTCTTGTGGGGGACACCCCTGCCGAGGAACATGCAGGTCACGGGCGTACGACGGAGGAGGCCGGAATGGGCAGGGAGCAGGATCCGGGCGGCGACTACGGCTACGACCTGGTCCACGAGGAGGTCCTGGCCGCCCGCCGGCCCGAGGGGGACGGCGGCGACGTGCCTCCGGTCGCCCGCCCGGAGGACCGCTCGGGCGACTACGGGTACGACGAGGCGCACGACTTCTGAGCAGCTCGCGCACAGGGACCGTCCAGGTCGGCGGGGGACGATGACCCCGTGACCAGGACGGCAGGGGAGGCGCGCGCGGCCGACACCGTGGATCCGGCCCGGTCGCAACACCTTCTGCTGCTCATCGGAGGACTGCCCGGCGCGGGCAAGACCCGCCTGCTCACCCGGTTGCTTGCCGGCGACGGGACCGGGGTCTGCGGGCTGGACTCCGAGTACGTGGCCGAGCGGCTGCGCGCCGCCGGGGTGCGGCTGCCCTACCGGTGGCTGCGGCCCGCCGTGCACGCCTGGCACCGGCTGACCGTGCGGCGCGTCGTCCGCGGAGCCGCCCCGGTGGTGGTGGTGACCGACCCGCTGACGAGCTCCCGCCGTCGCGAGGCACTGGTCGCGGCGGGACGGCGCTCCGGGCGCGAGGTCCGGCTGCTGCTGCTCGACGTCCGGCCCGAGGCGGCCGTCCGGGGTCAGGAGCGGCGGCACCGCACCGTGAGCGCGCGCAGCATGGCGCGGCACGACTGCGGCTGGCGGTCGCTGCTGGCGACGGCCCGGGCGGCGGGCGGCGTCCGGGGAGCGGAGTGGACCGTCGTCGTCCGCCGCGACGAGGCCGACCGGCTCTCCCTGCGGGAGCTCGTGGGCTGACCTGCCCCGCCCGTGACGCCCGTGTGACGCCGCGGGCGCGAGCATCCGCCCGGATCGGGGACCGGACGGCGGGAGCAGCGGGATGGATCTCGACCTGCGCTTCGACGGCTTGACCGAGGACGTGCTCGACGCGGTCGCCGACGTCCAGATCGACGACCTCGCGATGGCCGACGCCCCGTCGGGCCCCGACCGGACGACCTCCGCTCCCTTCACCGTGTCGGCCGACCGGCCCTCGGTCCGGCTGTCGGTCGACGTCAGCGACCGGGCCGGCTCCTACGAGCCCGGCGTGGTCGTCTCCGTGCGGGGCCGCACCGCGGACGGGCGGCCCGTCGAGTTCCTCAACACCGCGGCGACCCGGCTTTCCGTCACCGGCGACCGGACGGTCTCCGTGGCGCTCTCGCGCATCCGCTGACTCCGCAGGACCTATCGAAAGGGCAGGACATGGACGACCAGCAGCTCGGCCTCATCGACCACATGGCGCACGGCAGCGAGACGGGACAGGGGTACCTGAGCGGCCCCGGACTGGTGGAGTTCCCCGTCCAGTACGTCGTGGTCGACGGGCGGGCCATCCACGAGGGCTGCATCGACATGGGCCCTGTCGAGCAGGTGCGGGCCGACGCCGAGGAGATCTCGCGGCGCCGGGCCGTCCGGCAGACCGTCGCGTACGCCGGCAGCGAGGGCCCGGGCAGCGGTCGGGACGGCACGATCCCCGACGAGGTATCGCACGGCCTCGGGCTGCCCGGCGACTCCGACTTCCTGTGGACCAACGGGCGGGTGGCGTGGGCCGTCGACGCCGGGGTGCCGAACCAGCAGCGGATCACCGACGCGATCACCCACCTGCAGCAGAACACCGGCATCCGCTTCACGCAGCGGACATCGGCCAACCAGGCCTCGTGGCCGAACTGGATCCAGATCCGCAGCAACGGGACGGCGACGTTCAGCTCGTCGGCGATCGGGATGCGCGGCGGGCAGCAGAACCTGATGCTCGCCGACGCGCACCCGTGGCCGATCCTCGTCCACGAGTTCCTGCATGCCCTCGGCGTCTACCACGAGCAGTCGCGGTCGGACCGCGACAGCTTCGTCGAGATCAAGTGGGACAACATCCAGGACGGGCCGCCCCGGCCGGCGAGACCGACGCACGGGGCAACTTCCAGACCAAGCCGGGGTCGGTCGACTACTTCGACTACGACTTCGGCTCGATCATGCATTACCACGGCACCAGCTTCGCCAAGGACTCGTCGAAGCCGACGATCGTCCCGAAGCGGGCCGGCGTGACCATCGGCCAGCGCAACGGGATGAGCTTCGGCGACCGGCAGACGGTCGCGAAGATCTACGAGCGCTTCTTCGAGAAGGGCTACTCCGGGGTCTGGCGGGCGGGCACCGGTCGCTACGCGCTGTGGGCCAACGCCACGTGGGACAGCTTCCGCACCAAGTGGGAACAGTGGAGCGCAGACGGGCTCCGGCTGGTCGACGTGCACGTGCGGGCGACCGGGGCCGGCCCCCGGTTCTCGGGCGTGTTCCTGCCCGGCAGCGGTGGGCACGCGCTGTGGGCCAACGCCTCCTGGGACAGCTTCCGGACCAAGTGGCAGGAGTTCTCGAACTCGGGTCTGCGGCTGCACGACGTCCACGTGCACTCCGAGGGCGGCCAGGACCGGTACACCGGCGTGTTCCTCGCCGGCGGCGGCGGGCACGCGCTCTGGGCGGGCGCGACGTTCGACAGCTTCGTCGCGAAGTGGCAGGAGTGGTCGGGCCAGGGCCTGCGGCTGCACGACGTCCACGTGCACTCGGTCGGCGGGCAGGACCGCTACACCGGTGTCTTCCTCCCCGGCAGCGGCGGGCACGCGCTGTGGGCCAACGCGACCTGGCCGAGCTTCGTGGCCAAGTGGCAGGAGTGGGCGGGGCAGGGGTTGCGGCTGGTCGACCTCAACGTGCACCGGGTCGGTACCGAGAACCGGTACACCGGAGCCTTCCTCGCGGGCGCCGACGGCTACGCGCTGTGGGCCAACGTGACGTGGGAGAGCTTCGTGGCCAAGTGGCAGGAGCTCGCCGGGCAGGGGTTGCGGCTGGTCGACTACGAGTTCGTCAACCCGCCGGCCGGCGTGCTGCTCGACGGCGCCGACGCCGGTGTCGGGGCGGCGGAGGACCTGCCGGAGGAGTTCGGCGGGATCATCGCCGCCACCGCGCCGGCCGCGGAGTCGGCCGACGGCTACGGCGGGGCGCAGACCGACGAGCGCGTCGTCCTGACCGGCAATACGGCCGGGGGACCGGACGGCAGGGGCGGTGCGCAGGGCATGGGCGGTGCCGAGGGACTGGCCGGCGCGGCCGCCGACGGTGCGGCCGTCGGGGCATCCGGCTCGGGAGGCGCCGCACTGGACTGAGGTTTGGTCTTACCTTCAGACCCTTCTCTTGGCAGACTGTGGTCGGCGACACCCCGCGTGCCGCCGACCACGGGCCGCCAGGACACGAGGGGACGCCGTATGCCGCAGGACGCCGCGCAGGAACTGCTCCGATTCGACGACTTCGACGAGATCCGCAAGGCGCTGTACCACCCGGCGCTGTCGCGGACGCTGGACCGCAAGTCGTTCGAGGAGGGCAATCCGCGCGCCGGGATCCTGAGCCTGCTGCACGGCGACGAGCACCGGGAGCGGCGGCGGCTCGAGAACGCGCTGTTCCGGCGGTCCGCGCTGGACGAGTACGAGCAGGTGCTCTTCCCGAAGATCCTCGCCGACGTGCTCGACCGCGGGGCCGTCGGGGCGGTCGACCTGTTCGACCTGGCCGGCTCGATCACCGTCGTCCTCGCCGCGCGGCGGGCAGGTGTCGACCACGACGGCAGCGCGGAGCAGCTGGCCGACCTGTTCGAGCACGTGAAGGTGATCGCCCAGGCCGCCGCGATCCACGACATCGTCGGCGACAAGCGCAAGGTGCAGGAGGAGACGATCGCGCTCCTGCACGCCTTCGACCGCGCCTACGTCACGCCGTCCCGTCGCCGCCGGGAGGCGCTGCTCGACGCCGGCGAGGAGGCGCCGTACGACCTGCTCACCGAGGCCGTGCGCAGGCTGCGCGCCGGCGACCCGATGTTCGCCGACCACGACCTGCTGGTGCGCGAGGTCGCGCTGTTCCTGCACGGCGGCAGCCACACGAGCGCGCAGACGGTGTGCAACGTCTTCTTCTTCCTCCTCGGCCTGGACGGCGCCGGCCCGCGCACGGAATGGCTCGAGCGGGTGGCCGCCGGCCGGCTGGACGCGCAGAAGGTGGTGCACGAGACGCTGCGGCTGATCCCGACGACGCCGGAGTTCAAGCGCTTCGCGGAGGAGGACGCCGAGGTCGTCGGCTGCCCGGTGTCGCGGGGCGCGACCGTGGCGCTCGACGCGCGCACCGCGAACCGCGACCCGGAGCTGTTCGGCGAGCACCCGGACGAGTTCGACCCCGACCGGCGCGTGCGGGACGACGTGCCGCTGTGGGGCCACTCCTTCGGCGCCGGACCGCACATCTGCATCGGCCGCAGCGTCGCCGGCGGTCTGCCCCTGACCGGCGCGATGCTGCGCGACGGGGTGGGGGAGTCGCACCTCTACGGGCTGATCGCCCTGATGGTGCAGGAGTTCGCCGCGCGCGGCGTCCGCCCGGACCCGGCGCGGCCGCCGCAGCGCGACGACCGCACCTCGCGTGGCTCGCGGTGGATGCACTTCCCGGTGGTCTTCGGGGAGGGCGACGCGGCGGGTGCCCGGTGAGCGTCCGGGTCAGCATCGATCCCGGGCGCTGCGTCGGGTCCGGCGACTGCGCGCTCACCGCCCCGGAGGCCTTCGAGGTGGACGAGGACACCGCGCAGGCCCGCGTCCTGCCCGGCGTCGGGGTCACCGACCCGGGCGTGTTGCAGCGGGCCGCCTACGCCTGCCCGACCGGGGCGATCAGCCTGACGACGGAAGGCTGACGCCGCCGCGACCGACGGCGGCCTCCGGCCGGGCCCGGTGCCCTACGGTCGCCGCGTGCCGGATGCGCTGCCCACCGGGACGCTGACGCTGCTCTTCAGCGACATCGAGGGGTCGACGTCGGTGCTGCGCGCCCTGGGCGAGGGGTACGCCGACGTGCTCGACGCGCAGCGGCGGATCCTGCGCGAGGCCTTCGCGCGGTGCGGCGGCCGGGAGCTCGGCACGGAGGGCGACAGCTTCTTCGTCGTCTTCCCGTCGGCGCTGGACGGGGTGACGGCGGCGCTCGACGGCGCAGCGCGGTCTGGCCGGGCACCCGTGGCCGCCGGGTGGGCGGCTCCGTGTCCGCATGGGGCTGCACACCGGGCGAGCCGACCCCGCACGACGACGGCTACGTCGGCATCGACGTCCACCTCGCCGCCCGCGTCGCCGCCGCCGCGCACGGCGGACAGATCGTGCTGACCGAGGCCACCCGGCAGCTCGTCGCCGGACACCTGCCGGACGGCGCCGTCCTCACCGACCTCGGACGGCACCGGCTCAAGGACTTTCCGCAGCCGGTGACCCTGGCCCAGCTGAGCCCGGCCGGGCTCGGCCGAGCAGTTCCCGCCGCTGCGGACGCCGGGTGGGCGCACCCACCTCCCGCCCCAGGCGACGGCGATCGTCGGCCGGGACGGCGAGCTCGCCGAGCTGCACCGGATGCTCGCCGAGGACCGCTGCCGGCTGGTGACGCTCACCGGTCCCGGCGGGTCCGGGAAGACCCGGCTGGCGGTCGCGGTGGCCGAGTCCCTCTCCGACGCCTTTCCGGACGGCGTGTTCTTCGTCGCCCTGGAGGCCGCACGCACCCGCGACGTCATGGAGTCCACGCTCGCCGAGACTCTCGGCCTGCCCGCCGATGCGCGGTCCCCGTGCCGACGTGCTCCGCTTCCTCGCCGACCTGCGGTTGATACTGGTGCTCGACAACCTCGAGCAGCTGCCCGAGGCGGGCGCCGTCGTCGAGCAGCTGCTCGCGGCGGCCCCGGGGGTGGCCGTCGTCGCGACGTCGCGGCGGCCGCTGCACGTCTACGGCGAGCGCGAGCACGCGGTGCCGCCGCTCACCCTGCCGATGCGCGACCGGGTGGAGGGCTCCGGAGCGGTCGCGCTGTTCGCCGAGCGGGCCCGGCTGGTGCGGCCCGGCTTCGAGGTGACGCCGGACGTCGCCGAGGACGTGGCCGAGATCTGCCGGCTCCTCGACGGCCTGCCGCTGGCGATCGAGCTGGTGGCGGCGCGCACGAAACTGCTCTCCCCGAGGGCGCTGCGCACCCGGCTGGCCGCGGACCTCGACGTCGCCGTCAGCCAGACCGCCCGGCCCGAGCGGCACCGCACGCTGCGGGGCGCGGTGACGTGGAGCTACGGCCTGCTGACCCCGGAGCAGCAGCGGGTATTCCGGGCGCTGGGCGTGTTCGCCGGGGACTTCGGGCTCGACGCGGTGGCCGCGGTCGTGGACGGCGACCTCGACCCGCTCCAGGCGGTCGAGGACCTGGTCGACGTCAGCCTGGCCGCCGTGGGCGAGGGCTGGGGCGGCGAGCCGCGGGTCCGCCTGCTGCGCACCATCTCCGTCTACGCGCGGGAGCTGCTGGCGGAGGCCCAGGAGCTGGAGCCGGCCAGCAAGCGGCACGCGGAGCACTACCTCGCCTTCGTCGAGGAGGTGGCCCCGCAGCTGCGCACCGGCATGTTCCTGACCGCGAAGGACCGGCTCGAGCAGGAGCTCGACAACGTCCGCGCGGCACTGGACTGGGCGGTCCCCGACGGCCCGCCGTCCGGTGGCGTGTCGGAGGCGCTCGGGATCGGGCTGCGGCTGTGCCAGGCGCTGCACTGGTACTGGTACGTGGGCGGCTACCAGGCGGAGGGCCGGCGGTGGCTGTCCCGGGTCGTCGAGTCCGCGGGCGACATGGACAGCCCGCGAGCTGATGACGGCGCTGCACGGGCTCGGCGTCCTGCTCGCCCAGCACGGCGAGGCTCGAGCAGGGCCGCGACGTGCTGCGCCGGTCGCTGGCCTACTGGCGTGCGCAGGGGGACGAGGAGCGGATCGCCCGCGAGCTGTCCAGCCTCGCGGTCGCGCACCGGGCCCTCGGGGAGCCGGGAGTCGCGCGGGAGATGCTGACCGAGGCGGTCGAGCTCGCCCGCCGGGCGGGTGCCACCGATCGGCTGGCCGCCGCACTCTCGAACCTGGCGATGCTGGACATCGACGAGGGCCGGACGGACGCGGCGCTGGTGCGGCTGCAGGAGGCCCTGGCGCTGGACCGCGCGCGCGGGGACACCTGGGGGGTCGTGGCCGACCACGTGAACATCGCCGGCGCGCTGCTCGAGGACGCCCGCCCCGCCGAGGCACTCGGCCGGCCTGCGCGACGTCTCCGCGACCGCGGCCGGTCTGGGCGACCCGGACATGTCGGTGTCGCTCCTCGAGCTCTTCGCGGTGGCGTTCGCCGGGCTCGACGACCCCGTGCGCGCGGCGCACATGCTCGGCGCCGCCACCGCGATGCGCGACACCCTGGAGCTGCCGCTCGACCCGCCGGACGCCGCTCTCCTGGAGCGGGGTGTCGGCCCCGCTCGGGACCGGATCGACCCCGACCGGTGGCGGGCGGACGTCGAGGCCGGCCGGCACGCTCGGGGTGGACGCCGCACTCGTCGAGGCGCTGGCGCCCTGAGCCGTGCCATGGTGGAGCAATGACCGCAGCGGTGCCCGACGAGGTGGTCCTGCGCCGCGCGACGGCGGCCGACGCCGCCGCGCTGGCCGACGTCTGGCTCCGGTCGTACGCCGCCGCACTGCCGAGCGTGCGCCGGGCGCACACCGACGACGAGGTGCGCGCGCTGGTTCCGCGACGTCGTCGTCCCGCAGCGGGAGACCTGGGTCGCCGACGCCGAGGGCGTCGTGGTCGGGCTGATGGTGCTCGGCCCGGGCGAGATCGACCAGCTGTACCTCGAGCCGGACTGGCGGGGCCGCGGCCTCGGCGACCGCTTCGTCGCATTGGCGAAGGAGCTGTTCCCGAGCGGGCTCTCGCTGTGGACGTTCGAGGTCAACCACGCTGCTGCGCGCTTCTACGAGAGGCACGGCTTCGTCGCCGTCGAGCGGACCGACGGCGAGGGCAACGAGGAGCGCGAGCCCGACGTCCGCTACGCCTGGTCGCCGCTCTGACTCAGGACGTCGTCGCCCGCAGGTGCTGGAGGACGACGGGGTCGAGCTTGTCGCCGCGCCAGCGCTCCTCGAAGTTCTCCCGGCCCATCCAGTCGTAGAGGTCGCGGCGCAGGTCGCCGGACCGCGTAGCCGGTGGACGGCGAGGCGCCGGGTGAGCTCCTGCTCGAGCGCGGGGTCGACGTCGAGCAGCTCCTCGTCCGGCGTGCTGCCGAAGTAGAGGTCGTGCAGGTCGAGCATCCGCTGAAGTTCGCCGATCGGCTCCGGGGAGTCGTCGCTGCGCAGGTCGACGACGACGTCGCTCAGGCCGCCGTAGCCCGCCGCCGGCGGACACGACCAGGACCGCGGCGGCCTGCTTGCCGCGGGGGTCGCCGCCCTTCTCCTGGCCGGCGGCCAGCGCAGCCACCAGCCGACGGGCGAGGTCCGGTTCGTCCGCGGTCGATCAGCCAGACATCGACCATGGCGTCGACCACCTCGGGGCCGGCGAGCAGGTTGCCCTGCGCCGCGAACGACCCCTCCGGTCCCTCACCGGTGCGCCCGCCCGCCCAGGACTGGGCGCGCTCGCCGGTGAAGGTGGCGGCGGCGCCGTGCCGGTCGACCACGCCGGCCTGCCGCTCGGCACGATCGGGGTCGTCGCCGAAGAAGCGATCGAGCAGCTCCGCGGCGCCGACGCCCTCGCGCAGCATCGCCAGGCCGCGGGTCTTGAGCTCGAGGTTCACGTGCGCCTGGGTGGCGAGAGCTCCGGCGTCGGCCGCCGCGGCCGGCACGTACGCCCCCGCGGCGAGGAACTTGCTGGCCACGGCGACGCCGAGGGCGCTGCCGTCGGGGCTGCGGCCGACGATGGAGAACGTCATGCTGCGGGACAGTAGGGGGTGGGGGACGCATGACCCGTCGATCGCTGATCCTGGCCGGTGGCGGGCTGAAGATCGCCTATCAGGCAGGGGTGCTGCAGGTCTGGCTCGACGAGGCCGGCATCGAGTTCGAGCACGCCGACGGCACCAGCGCCGCCTGCTTCACGCTCGCGATGTGGACGCAGGGCATGTCCGGACGGCGGATCGCCGACAACTGGCGGGCCTTCGACCCGTTGAAGGCCATCGCGCTCAACGGCCGCGCCCTGCTGCGGCTGCCGGTCGCCGAGTCGCTGCTGACCTACCGGCGGATCCGGAAGAACGTGTTCGCCCGCTGGGGGCTGGACTGGGACGCGATCCGGGCCAGCGACCGCGAGGCCAGCTTCAACGTCTACGACTTCACCGAGCAGCGCGCCGTCGTCGTCCCGCCGGCGGGCATGAGCGAGCGGATGCTCGAGGCGGCCGGCGCGCTGCCGATCTTCTTCCCGCCGGTCGAGATCGACGGGCACGTCTACGTCGACGCCGTCCAGGCCGGCGCCGCCAACCTGGAGCACGCGATCGCGCGCGGTGCCGACGAGCTCTGGATCATCTGGACGACGAGCACCGCCGGGCGCTGGCGCAACGGCCCGCTGGGCGAGTACTTCGGCGTCTTCGAGCTCGCCGCGAACAGCCGGCTGCGCGCCGACCTCGACCGGATCGAGCGCAGCAACGCCGCGGTCGCCCGCGGGGAGCCCGGCGCGTACGGCCGGCACGTCGAGGTGCGGATGCTGCAGGCGGAGGTGCCGCTGCACTACCTGTTCAACTTCCGCGCCGAGGCGCTTCCGGCAGCAGGTGGACGCCGGCGTGCGTGACGCCCGGGCCTGGTGCGCCGAACGCGGCCTGCTGCCGGGGACGGCGGCGTGAGCGGGCACTCTTGCGGTCCTGTTGCCTGTCTTGCGCCGATGCACGACCGCAGAGGTGCGAACACGACCGCAAGAGTGCGACGGACAACAGGAGGACGACATGGAGAAGGCCACCTCGGCCGACGGCACGGCGATCGCCTACGACAGCTGGGGGAGCGGGCCGCTCGCGGTGATCGTGGGCGGGGCGTTCAACGACCGGAACACGTGGGCGGAGTTGGCCGGCGCGCTGGCCGAGCAGGGGTTCACCGGCGTCTCGTACGACCGCCGCGGCCGGGGCGACAGCGGCAACACCGAGCCCTACGCCGTGGAGCGGGAGTTCGAGGACCTGGCCGCGGTGGTCGCGGCCGCCGGCGGCGGACCGGTGTACGCCCACGGCGTCTCCTCGGGCGCCGCGCTGCTGCTGCGCGCCGTCGCGGCCGGGCTGCCGGTCGAGCGCTTCTCGGTGTTCGAGCCGCCGTACCGCGTCGAGGGTTCGCCGCCGCCGCCCGCGAACTACATCGCCACGCTCCAGCGCTACGTCGACGCCGGCGACCGCGACGGGTTGGTCGCCTACTTCCAGACGCAGGTGATCGGCCTGCCCGAGGCCATGGTGCAGGGCTTCCGCGGCGACCCGATGTGGGCGTCGCTCTGCGCGCTGGCCCCGACCCTGGTCCACGACGGACTCGCCCTCGGCGGCGACGACCACTCGCTGCCGGACGAGCTGCTGGCGTCGGTGCGCGTGCCCGTGCTGGCCGTCACGAGCAGCGGCACCGCCGGGTGGCTCGGGCAGAGCGTCGAGCCCGTGGCGGCGGCGCTGCCCGCGGGGGAGTGGGTGCGGCTCGACGGCGGCTTCCACGAGGTGCCGGTCGCCTCCCTCGCGCCCGCACTGGCGGAGTTCTACCGCGCCGGCTGACAGACGCGCTCCCACGGTGGAACCGACCGGCGCCGTCGACCCGTCGTCCCGGCACAGGTCCCCACCTCCCGGAGGTCCCCGTGCCCGCGTCCCGCCCGATCCGCGTCCTGCTCGCCGCCGTCTCCGTCCTCGGGGTGGCGGCCGCACTGGTCCTCGTCCTCCGCCCCGACGCCGTCCGCGCGGCTCCCGAGGATCCGGCCCCCGAGACTCCCGCGGTGGCGACCGGCGTCGAGGTCGGCGGCGTCGGGACGGCGACCGGCACCCCCGACGTCCTGCGGTTCACCGTCGGGGTCGAGGTGACCGCCGACGGCGTCGACGACGCGCTCTCCGGCGCGGACGACGCGGCCCGAGGGGTGATCGCGGCGCTGGCCGACGCGGACGTGCCGAAGGCCGACGTCCAGACGGCGAACGTCTCCGTGTACCCCCGCTACGGCGACGAGGGCGAGCGCATCACCGGGTACACCGCCCGGCACGACCTCTCGGTCACCCTGCGCGACATCGGCGCCGCCGGCGCGGTCATCGCGTCGGTCGCCGACGCCGGTGGCGACGCCGCCCGCATCGAGGGCGTCTCGTACGCGCTCGAGGACGACGAGGCCGTGCGCGCCGAGGCCCGCTCCGCGGCGTTCGCCGACGCGCGGCGGCGCGCGCAGCAGTACGCGGAGCTGGTCGACCGGGAGCTCGGCGAGGTGCTGTGGGTGCGCGAGAACGTGTCCACGCCGGCGCCGCTGCCGTACGCGGCCGACGAGGCGGCGGCCGGGGGTCGCGCGATGGCGCTCGAGCCGGGCTCGGCCGCCGTGACGGTCACCGCGGAGGTGCGCTGGTCGCTGCGCTGACCGGCCGCCCGCGCCGGTGGGGGCCGATGGCACGCTCCACGGGTGAGCGGAGTCCTCGGCTGGGTCGTGACGGCTGCCGGCGCGGTGCTGGTCCTGGTCGCGCTCCGCGACATCTTCTCCACCATCTGGCACCCCGGCGGGCGCGGCGGGCTGACGCGGCGGCTCATGGCCGGCGTCTGGATGATCGGCCGGAGCGGACGGCGCCGCCGGTGGCTGCACCACCTGTCGGGGCCGCTGGCCATGGTGGCCGTGGTCTTCGTCTGGCTGGCGATGATCCTGCTCGGCTGGGCGCTGGTCTACTGGCCGCACCTGGAGACCGGATTCCTGTACAGCACCGGGCTGGACCCGGCCTCGCACGACGGACTGTCCGACGCCCTGTACCTGTCGGCGGTCACGCTGGGGACGCTCGGGGTCGGTGACATCGCGGCCGTCGACACCTGGATGCGGATCGCCGTGCCGATCGAGTCGCTGATCGGCTTCGGCCTCATCACGGCTGCCGTCTCCTGGGTGCTGGAGGTCTATCCGGCGATCACCCGGCGCCGGTCGCTGGCCGTCCGGCTGGCGCACCTGAAGGCGGCGCGGCACCCGTGAGCTGCTGCGCGGCGGGGACTCGTCGATCGCTCCGGGGCTGCTGCTCGACCTGTCGAACGTCGTCGCGCAGCTCAGGGCCGACCTCACCCAGTACTCCGAGACCTACTTCTTCCAGGACCGGGATCCCGAGGCCTCCCTGCCGGCCATGTTCTCGGTGACCCTCGAGCTGGCCGACGAGGCGCGGGCGTCCGCCGACCCGGACCTCCGCTACGCGGGCGGCCTCCTGACGCTGGCCGCCGAGGACTACCTGCGGGTCATCGACCGGATCTTCCTCGGGGTCGGCGGGTCGGCCCGCGAGGTCTGCGCCGCCTACGCCGCCGACCACGGGCACGACGCGGCGACCGCGCCGTGAGCCGAGTGCAGGTCAGCCGTCGAAGCCGCGGTCGAGGCGCACGGTGGGCCGTCGTCCCTTGATCGTCGAGGAGCGCAGGGCCGCCATGACGTCGTCCGCGGCGGGCGACGGCACCTCCACGAGCGAGAACCGCTGGGCGATCTCGATGGCGCCGATGTCGCGCCCGCTCAGCCCCGCCTCGCCCGTGATGGCGCCGACGAGATCCCCGGGACGGACGCCGGCGCTGCGGCCCAGGCCGATGTAGAGCCGGGTCGTGTCGCCGCCGCCCGAGCGGCGGGGACGGTCGCGGCCCGGTCCGTCGCGGCGCGGGCCGCGGCCGGCGTCCCGGCCGCCGTCGCGCAGCCGGGCGGCCGCTGTCCGAGGGGATCCGCACGTCGGGGATCTCCTCGTCGTCGTCGGCCGGACCGCCGGCCTCGTGCGCGAGCTTGACCGCCGCCAGGGCCACGTCGACGACGTCGAACTCGTCGGTGAGTGCGTCGACGACCGCGCGGAACCGGTCGAGGTCGACCTCGTCCTCCAGCAGGCTCTCCCGCAGCGCCGCCCGGGTGAGCTCGAGCCGGCGGGCGCGCAGGTCGGCCACCGTGGGCAGCTTCTCGACGTGGATCGGCGCCTTGGCGACCCGCTCGATCGTCTTGAGCATGCGGTGCCCGCGGGGCTCGACGAGCGTGATCGCCACGCCCTCCCGCCCCGCCCGGCCGACCCGGCCGATGCGGTGCACGTACGTCTCCGGGGCCGCGGGGATGTCGTAGTTGACGACGTGGGTGAGCTGCTCGACGTCCAGCCCGCGGGCCGCGACGTCGGTGGCGACCAGCAGCTCCGCCGTCCCGCCGCGCAGCCGGCCCATCACGCGGTCGCGCTGCTCCTGGCTCATCCCGCCGTGCAGCGCCTCGGCGCGGTAGCCGCGGGCGTTGAGCGTCTCGGTGAGCGAGTCCACCTCGTCCCGGGTGCGGCAGAAGACGATCGCCGCGGTGGGCGCCTCCAGGTCCAGCACCCGCCCGAGCGCCGCGGGCTTGGCCGCCCGCGGGACGATGTAGGCGGTCTGCCGCACCTGCGGCGCGACGCCGGCCTCGGCGCTGGGCCGGGCGATCTGCAGGCGCACGGGGTCGCGCAGGTACTGCCGGGCCAGGGCGTCGAGCCGCCGCGGCATGGTCGCGGAGAACAGGACGGTCTGCCGGTCCTCGGGCGTCTCGTCGAGGATCGCCTCGATGTCCTCGGCGAAGCCCATGTCGAGCATCTCGTCGGACTCGTCGAGGACGACGGTGCCGACGCTGCCCAGGCGCAGCGTGCCGCGCTGCAGGTGGTCCAGCGCCCGCCCGGGGGTGGCGACGACGACGTCGGCCCCGGCGTCGAGCGCGCGCAGCTGGCGGCCGATCGGCTGACCGCCGTAGACCGGCACGACCCGGGCACCGAGCTCCTTGCCGTAGCGGTAGAGGGCCTCGGACACCTGGATGCAGAGCTCGCGGGTGGGCACGAGCACCAGCGCCGACGGTTCCGGCCCCCGCCGTCCGCCCGGCAGCCGCTGGAGGATCGGCAGCGCGTAGGCCGCCGTCTTACCGGTGCCGGTGGCGGCCTGCCCCTGCAGGTCGCGGCCCTCGACCAGCGGCGGGACGGCCTCGCGCTGGATGGGGGTGGGCTCCTCGTAGCCGAGGCCGGACAGCGTGGTCAGCAGCTCGTCGCGCAGTCCGAGGTCGGCGAAGCTGCCGCCCTCCGGCTCGTCGGTCGCTCGGGTCACCGGGTCATCCTCCCCGGCGGCCCGGCGCGGCGTTCGGCGAGCCCCTCAGGGCAGCGGATCGACCCCGGCGACCGTGCCCGACGCCGACCGGACGGCGAACCGGGCGAACAGCTCCTCGGCGTACCAGCCCTCGCGGCGCGTCCGCTCGATCACCGCGGCGTGCGGTGCGCCGCGGTAGGCGAAGGCGTTGAGCGCCGACGTCGAGTCCCAGACGCTGAAGGTGCCCTGCAGGCCGATCGGCGCCTCGCCGATGCCCAGCGCCAGCCGCAGGCCGGGCGCCCGGTGCAGGTCGGCCGAGACGGGCGGGACGGCGGCCCAGAACGTCGCCGCCCGCCGGAGGACCAGCCGCGCCCGGGTCACCGCGGCGACCGGCCCGGACCACGGCTTCGGCTCCGGCCGGCCGAACGGCTCCCGTCGCGACCACAGCCCCCGCGTCGCCAGCGGCTCGAGGCGGGCGACCCACTCCTCGTCGGCGAAGCGCCGCCAGGCTGCCGGCAGCGGACCGCGCTCGAACGCGGTCGCCGCGGCGTCGTCGTCCCAGACCGCGAGCAGGCCCCAGCGGAGCGGGTCGGCGTCCCGGACGGTGAAGGTGCGGCCGCTGCCGGTGCCCAGCAGCTTGGCGAACCGCAGGCCCGGCGTGCGGCGCAACCGCGGCCGGTCGGTCGCCATGTGCAGCACGGCACGCGGGATCGCGCGCGGCGGAACGCCCCACAGGTGCAGGGTCACGAGCGGGGTCACGCCCCGATGGTGCCCTGCGATCCGGAACCGGCGGAGACCTGCTCCCGCAGGGCGTACCGCACGACCTCGTCGTCGGTCATCGCGGCGCCCTCCGCGAGCAGCCGCTCGGCGTCGGCTCCCAGGTCCGCCAGCGTCCGGTCGATCCCGGGCACCTCGTTGACCGGGTGGTCGACCAGCTCGGTGCCGGTCAGCTCCTTGATCCGGCGCATGGCGCCGACCAGCCGGACCTGCCGCTCGACGTCGCCCTCGAGCCCCGCCAGCATCGCGAAGTCCGCGACGTGCAGCACGAGCGCCGACACGTCACCGGACGGCGCGAACAGCCGCAGGCTCTCGTCGAGGATCGTCCGCGCCTCCTCGGCGCGGCCCTGGAGAAGCACCGTCCGGCCGAGCATGCGCAGCGACCAGCCGAGCTGGAAGGCGTTCGGGCCGCCGCGGTGGCGCGCCACCGACTCGCGCTGCAGCCGCTCGGCCTCGGCCAGGTAGCCCATCAGCAGCGCCAGGTCGCCGCGCAGCCACAGCACGCGCCCCGTCCCGTCGTCGTCGCCGAGCTCCGCGAAGAGATCACCGCTGCGCGTGGCCAGGTCGGCGGCCTCCGCCGAGGCGACCCTGCTGCCACACGGGGAAGGCCAGGTTGAAGAGCGCCTCGGCGGTCGCCGCCCGGTTGCCGGTGCCCTCGGCCAGGGCGAGGGCCGCGCCGTAGGCGGCCTCGCCGGCCGCCAGGTCGCGCTGCCAGTAGGCCACGCCGCCGATCGCGGTGAGGACGTCGAAGCGGGCGTCGACCGCGTCGTCCGGCAGCCGGTCGCGGACGGCCTCCAGGGCGGCGCGACCCTCCCGGAGGTAGCCACGCATCTGCCAGAAGCGCCACATCGGCGCCGCGATGGCGCGCCGCGAGCAGCGGGTCCTGCTCGGTGGCCCACGCCAGGGCGGCCCGGATGTTGTCGTGCTCGGCCTGGAGCCGGTCGAGGTGCCCGGCCGGGTGCTCGGTGAGCAGCAGGGGAGCGGTCCGCTCGGCGAGCGTGGCCAGCCGCTCGGCGGCCCGCCGCCACACCGCCGGCTCCTCGCCCCGGTCCTCGAGCACCTCCGTCGGCCAGCTCGCGCACCACCTGGAGGGTCGTGAACCGGTCCGAGCCGTCGAGCGCCCGGCGGACGAGACCCTGGTCGACCAGCGCGTCGAGGCAGCCGAGGACGTCGGGACCGCGCGGGTCGGGGGCGGCGACCTCCTCCAGCGCCTCGAGGGTCGCCCCACCCGGGAAGACGGCGAACGCGGCGAAGGTGCGTCGAGCAGGGTCGTCGAGCAGGTCGTAGCTCCACACCAGCGTCGACCGGATGGTCTGCTGACGGCGCGGCAGGTCGCGTGGCCCGCCGCTCAGCAGGCGCAGCTGGGAGCCCAGGCGGTCGGCGATGTGCGCGGGGCTCAGCGTGCTGGACACGGGCGGCGGCGAGCTCCACGGCCAGCGGGAGCCCGTCGACGCCGTCCACGATCCTGGCGACGGCGTCCAGCTCGGCCGGCCCCAGCAGGAGGTCGGGACGCACGGCCTGCGCCCGCTCGACGAACTGGTCCACCGCCGCCCGCGGGTCCAGCGGCCCGACCGGGTACTGCTGCTCCTCCCGCAGCCGGAGGGGACCGCGGGAGGTCGCGAGGATCCGCACGGCCGGTGGCCCCGGCCAGGACCCGGCCGATGACCTCGGCGCCCTCGCCGAGCTGCTCGACGTTGTCGAGGACCAGGAGCATCCGACGGTCCCGGAGGTACCCGGTCAGCCGGGCCATGCCCTCGCCGCCGTACGACGCCGGCGGCAGGGCCAGCGCCCGGGCGATCTCGTCCGGCACCAGATCGGGGTCGCGCACCTCGGCCAGCGGGACGAAGACGACGCCGTCGGGGAACGCGCCGCCGGCCAGGGCGGCCAGGTGCAGGGCCAGCCGCGTCTTGCCGACCCCGCCGGGGCCGGTGAGGGTGACGAGGCGCTGTCGGTCCAGCAGCTCGCGGACGCGCTCGGTGTCGCGGTCGCGACCGAAGATCGGGGTCGCGGGGACCGGCAGGTCGTACTCGGGTCGCTCCAGCGTGCGCAGCGGCGCGAAGCGTTGCTCCAGCCCCTCGGCGACGACCTGGTGCAGCGCGACCGGGGACGGCAGGTCCTTGAGCCGGTGCGAACCCAGCGGCACGTCCCCGACGCCCGGAGGCCAGTGCCCCTCGAGCAGCGCGTGCGTCGAGGCCGTCAGCAGGATCTGGCCCCCGTGGCCCGCCGCGGTCACCCGCGCGACCTCGTGCACGTCCATGCCGACGTAGCCACCGCCGCTGAGCACTCCCTCGCCGGTGTGCACGCCCATCCGCACCCGCACCGGACCTCCGGCGGGCCACGCGTGGGCCGCCAGGCAGCGCTGCACCGCGACCGCCCAGCTCACCGCGTCGACGGCGCGCGCGAAGACGCAGAAGAAGGCGTCGCCCTCGGTCTCGACCTCGACGCCGGAGTGCCGGGCCAGCTCGGTGCGAACGATGGCGCGGTGGGCCTCCAGGACGGGGGCGTACCCGTCCCCGAGCTCGGCCAGCAACCGCGTCGAGCCCTCGATGTCCGTCATGCAGAAGGTGACGGTTCCCGTGGGGAGGGGCACGCGCGGGACGCTACGCCGCGCGGCGGGCCCGCGCGCGAAGGCTCTCGGTCGCCCGCTGGTTGACTCGCGCCGTGCACCTGGGCATCGACAGCTTCGTCGCAGCGGTGACCGACCCGTCGACCGGCGCAGGTGGTCCGGCCCGAGGAGCGGATGGCGCACCTGCTCGAGGAGATCGAGCTCGCCGACCGGGTCGGCCTCTACTCGTTCGGCATCGGCGAGCACCACCGCGAGGAGTACTACGACTCCGCGCCGCCGATCATCCTGGCCGCAGCGGCCGCGCGGACCGTCCCGCATCCGGCTCGGCAGCGCCGTCGCCGTGCTCAGCGCCGCCGACCCGGTGCGGGTCTTCCAGCAGTTCGCGACCCTGGACCTGATCTCGCGGGGACGGATCGACCTGGTGGTCGGCCGGGGCTCGTTCATCGAGGCGTTCCCGCTGTTCGGCCTGGACCTGGCCGACTACGACGAGCTCTTCGAGGAGAAGCTCGACCTGCTGCTGCGGATCCGCGAGTCCGAGCACGTGGTCTGGTCGGGGCGGCACCGGCCGGCGCTCACCGGCCAGGGCGTGTACCCCCGACCGCTGCAGGACCCGCTGCCGATCTGGGTCGGCGTGGGTGGCACACCGGAGTCCTTCGTCCGCGCCGGGCTGCTCGGCCTGCCGCTCATGGTGGCGATCATCGGTGGCGAGCCGCGCCGGTTCGCGCCGCTGGTCGACCTCTACCGCAGGGCCGGCGCCCAGGCCGGGCACCCGCCGGAGGCGCTGCAGGTCGGCCTGCACGTGTTCGGCTTCGTCGCCGGCAGCACCGAGGAAGCCGCCGACACGATCTACCCGGGCTGGCACGAGTTGTTCGCCAAGGTCTCCCGGGAGCGCGGGCTTCGCCCCGCCGTCCCGCGCGCAGTTCGACGCCACCAGCGGCCCGGACGGCGCCTTCTTCATGGGCGACCCGGAGACCGTGGCCACGAAGCTCGTGCGGGTCTCGGAGCAGCTCGGCGGCGTCGACCGCGTCTCCATCCAGATGACCAATCCGCGGCTCGCGCACGCCGACCTGCTGCGCGGCATCGAGCTGCTCGGCACCGAGGTGGCCCCGCGCGTGGCCGAGCTCTGACCGGCCGGATCAGGTGTCCGCCGGCCGCTGCGTGCCGGCCACCAGCTCCTCCGCGATCTCCCGGAGCTTGCGGTTGCTGCGCTGCGACTGCTCGGAGAGCAGGTCGAACGCGGCGCCGGGTGCGAGGCCGTGCCGGGCCATCAGGACGCCCTTCGCCTGGTCGATGACCGCCCGGGAGTCGAGCGCGCGCTCGAGGTTGCGGGCGAGGGTCGCCGTGGACGCGTGGATGTTGGCGTTCGTCGCGGCGACGGCGGCGTACCCGGCGAACGCGGTCACGGCCTCGACCGCCTCGTCGTCGAAGCCTCCGCCACCGGCGCCGTAGACGTTGAGCGCGCCGATGCAGTGGTGCTCGACCGGCAGGCCGACCGAGACCGTGTGGGTCACGCCGTGCCGGAACGCCGACCGGGCGAAGTCCGGGTGGACGGCGCTGTCCGACGTGTCGGGGATCGTGATCGTCGCGCCGGTCAGCGCGGCCTCGACGCAGGGGCCGAAGCCGACGTCGTACTGGCGCTCGTCGAGGAAGGCCGCGAGCTGCCCGGTGAACACCACGGTGACCGGCCGCTCGCCGTCCAGCATCGTCACCGAGACCTCGAGGGCGCCGGCGACCGTCTCACGGGCCAGATCGGCGATGCGCAGGAGCGTGCTGTCCAGCGACTGCGTGGTGAGCATGATCCGGCTCAGCTCGGCGAAGGCGACGTACCGGTCGGGCGGAAGACCCGGGCGCGCCTCGTTCTGGATGTCCATGGTCGGTCCTCGTCCCAGCGGCGGGAGGACTGAGGGTCGAACCTCGCGGCAGTCCTGGAAGAGGCCGTACCCGCAGCTCACGAGCGAGCATGCGGAACGGGAACATCCGAGCCTACGCCCGGACGGTGCGACGGCGGAGTTCTCGGGCGCGTTCCCCGGCGAGACGCAGCCGTCTTCGCAGGGGGCGCGTAAGGTTCCCCCCACGGAGCTGTAACAGCACGGGTCCGGTCTGCTCCAGGGTGCCCTGTCGCCCGGGACCGATGGCCGAGCGCGTGCGCAGCCGGTCCGAGGCCCCGGGAGCGCCAGATGAGCCACTCGCTGTGGGCGCACCGTTCACCGCCGCCGAGCAGTCCGCGGGCCAGCGTGCTCGGCACCTGGCAACCGGCGACCATCGCGGAGCTGACCGTGGACCGTCGGCTCCTCGCGTCGATGCTGGCCGACGACGTCGGCCCCACCGGCATCGACGAGGCCGCCGTCGAACGCCTCCTGCTCGCCTTCGAGGAGCTCGGCTCCAACGCGCTGCGGCACGGCCGGCTGCCCGTCCGGGTCCGGGTGACCGTGGACGCCGACTCGTGGCTGCTCGAGGTCAGCGATGAGGCCGCTGACGTGCCGCCGGTGCCTGCCTTCGGCCGGGACGCCGCCCTGGGCGGGCTGGGCCTGCACCTCGTGGCGCGGCTGTGCGGAGCGCACGGGTGGACGACGCGGGACGGCCGCAAGACCGCCTGGGCCTGCATCGAGCGGACCCGCGCCGAGGCATCGGCCTAGAGCCGTCGATTCCGCCTGCTGAACGCGTAGGCTCCACCCAGGTCAGACAGCGGCCTCACCCCGCGTGCCGATCCGGTGCGCGGCTCGACCCTCCATGTTGGGTGAGGCCTGCTCTCGTGCTCTCGGAACCGGCTGCCGTCTCGGCCGAACAGCTCATCGGCGTCTACGCGTCGGTGACCTCCAGACTCCGCCTGTTCGGCAGTGAGGCCGACGCCGCGACGGCCATGATGTCCGTCGCCGCGGAGATGGTGCCGGGGGCGGAGTTGGCCGGGATGACGCGGGTCCGGCCCGGCGGCGCGCTGTCGACGCTCGGTGCGACCGACCCTCTGGTCGATCGGGTGGACCGGGTGCAGTACGAGCTCGGGTCGGGGCCGTGCGTCGACGCGCTGCACTCGGAGTCGCCCCTCGTCGCCGACGATCTGCGGCACTCCGCGTCGTGGCCGGACTTCGGCCCGCGCGCCGCTGAGCTGGGCGTGCTGTCGATGCTGTCGTACCGCCTGCACCTGGAGGACGACGGGGACGACGACGGGCGGCACGTCCTCGGCGGCATGAACCTCTACGCGCGGCAGCCGGAGGCCTTCGACCTGGACCGGGTCCTGCCGCTCCTGCAGGTGCTCGCGTCGTTCTGCGCCCTGGCGATCTGGGGCGGCAGCCTCGCCGATCACGCCCGCTCCGTCGAGGCGGCGCTGACCAGCAGCCGGGACATCGGCGCGGCGCAGGGCATCCTGATGGAGCGCTACAAGGTCAGCAGGGACGAGGCGTTCGGCCTGCTCGCCGTCAGCAGCCAGCGGACCAACCGCAAGCTGCGGGACGTCGCGGTGCAGCTCGTCGAGACGGGCGACGTGCCGCTGCCGCCCCCGCAACCCCAGCGGTGACCGGCCGGTTGGCCAGGGCGCCGGCGAGGTAATCCCGGAACGGGCGTCGTCCTGTCCCGGGTGTGGCCGGCGTCAAGACCCCGTCCGTCGATCCCACGGCGGACGGGGTCGCGCCGGCCCGCACCTCAGGCGCCCACCACGAGCCCCCGGACGGCGTCGATCGTGTCGGCCTCGGCGGCCGTCTTGTCGGGGCGGTAGCGGACGACGCGGGCGAAGCGCAGCGCGACCCCACCCGGATAGCGCGGACTGCGCTGGACGCCGTCCACGGCGATCTCGACCACGAGCTCGGGCCGGAGCCGGACGCCCCACTGCTCGGAGGCGGCCGCGTGCCCGGGGAAGGTGCGGGTCTGCCAGGCCAGCAGCTCGTCGGTCATGCCCTTGAACGTCTTGCCCACCATCACCGGCTCGCCGCCGTCGGGGTCGCGGGCGCCGAGGTGGATGTTCGACAGCGTGCCGGTGCGCCGTCCGTACCCCCACTCGGCGCCGAGCACGACCAGGTCGAGGGTGTGCACCGGCTTGACCTTCTGCCACGCGCGTCCGCGCCGACCGGCCGCGTACAGGGCGTCGAGCGCCTTGACCACGACGCCCTCGTGGCCCGCGGCGAGCGCGTCGGCCAGCACGTCGTCGGCCTGCTCCGGCGTGGGCGAGCGCAGGCCGGGCATGCGCAGCGCCGCGTGCTCCTCGTCGGCCAGCAGCCCGGCCAGCGCGTCGAGCCGGACCGACAGCGGCTCGTCGAGCAGGTCGCGGCCGTCGAGGTGCAGCACGTCGAACAGGAACGGGCTCAGCACGACGTCGGCTCTCTCCTCCCCACCCGTCCCGTAGCTGCCGAAGCGGCTCATCGTGTCCTGGAAGGCGCGCGGCCGGCCGTCGTCGTCCAGCGCCAGGGTCTCGCCGTCGAGCACGGCGGTGCGGCACGGCAGCGCCCGGATCCGTGCCACGAGCTCCGGCACGCCGTCGGTGATCTCGCGCAGGCTGCGGGTCCACACCCGGACGTCGTCGCCTTCGCGATGCACCTGGATGCGGGCCCCGTCGAGCTTGAACTCGACCGTGACGTCGGTGCCGAGGTCGTCGAGCGCCGTGCTCAGCGACGAGCCGGGGCTGGCCAGCATCGGCTGGACGGGCCGGCCCACCTCGAGCCGGACGGCGTCGAGGGCCTCCCGGCCACCGGACAGCGCGGTCGTCGCGGTGAGCGGCAACCGGCCGGAGAGCATGAAGGCCCGCCGGACGCTCGCGGCGGGGACCTCGGCCGCCCCGGCGACCGCGTCGAGCACCACGCCCTCGAGCGCACCCTGGCGCAGCTCGCCCGTGAGCAGCCGGACGAGGAAGCGCTGCTCGTCGGCGGTGGCGGCGGCGAGCACCCGGCTGAGGACGGCGTCCCGCCGGGCGACCGAGCCCGGCCGCTCGCCCCGGCGAGCTCGGTCAGCGCGGCGTCGACGTCACCGACCGTGAGCGTCGCGGCGTCCGCGGGCTCGGTGGCCCGAGCCGCCAGCGTGCGCCAGCCGACCCCGAGCCGGCCCTGCAGCGTGTCGCCCGCGAGCCAGGCGGTGACCGGTTCGACCTCGCCGGGCTCCGCCCGTCGCAGCACCGACGCGATCGCCTGGGCCTTGGCGGTGCGCGAGCGCGTGGCCGCGACCTCGGCGGAGGCGGCGACGACGTCGGCGAGCAGCACGGCGCCATCCTGGCAGCGACCTGCGACAGAAGGTCTGTCCGCACGGAGCGGGCTGCGGAAGGATCCAGCCGGCCGACGGATGGGGAGCAGCGACGTGACCGACATCGCCGAGCGCACGGGCGCGGAGCCGACGACCGGGTACGCCGCGGTCAACGGCCTGCGGATGTACTACGAGATCCACGGCAGCGACCGCGGTGCGGACCACAGCCCGGTCCTCCTCCTGCACGGCGCCTACATGACCACCGCCGACTTCGGACCGCTGCTGCCCGGTCTCGCCGCCGACCGCACCGTCGTCGTGGCGGACCAGCAGGCGCACGGCCGGACCGGGGACGCCGACCGGCCCATC
Source organism: uncultured Actinomycetota bacterium (assembly GCA_963777095.1). Taxonomy (GTDB): domain Bacteria; phylum Actinomycetota; class Actinomycetes; order Mycobacteriales; family Geodermatophilaceae; genus CAVZOY01. Next base: position 675,054 of record CAVZOY010000001.1, on the reverse strand, counting down.
ACCTACGAGAACCTCGCGGACGACGCGGCCGCACTGGTGGCCCACCTCGGCATCCCGAGCGTCCACGTGGTCGGGTTCAGCATGGGCGGCGCGGCAGCCCTGCAACTCGCCGTCCGGCATCCGGACCTGGTCCGCAGCCTCACGGTGGTCTCGGCGTCGCACGCCAGCGCCGGGATGCAACCGGAGCTGCTCGAGATGATCCCGACGATCACGCCGGAGATGTTCGCCGGATCGCCGTTCGAGGCCACCTACCGGGAGGTCGCGCCCGACCCGGACCGCTTTCCGGTCCTCGTGCAGAAGCTCAAGACCCTGGACGAGACGCCGTTCGACTGGACCGCCGACGTGCCCGGCATCTCGGTGCCCTCGTTCGTGGTCGCCGGCGACGCGGACGCCCTCACCGTCGAGTCCGCGGTGGAGCTCTTCCGCCTGCTGGGCGGCGGCGCGATGGGGGACCTCGCCGGCCTCACCAGGGCACGCCTGGCGGTCCTCCCGGGCACCACGCACTTCATGCCGCCGGGTTCCGGGATGCTCGACCGGCACGAGTGGCTGCTGCCGCTGCTGACGGATTTCCTCGACGGTCCGGTCGAGGACGACGTCTGAAGCGGCCGCGCCGGCCGGTGCGGGAATCGCTCAGGGTCGCGGATCGATTCCGTCCCGGACCCGGAGCGCCAGCAGTGCGATGTCGTCGGTGAGCTCCGGGTGCAGCCGGGCGATGATCTCGTCGCAGACCTCGTCGACGGGGCGCGTCGCGAGATCCGCCGCAGCGGCGAGGAGGCGGTCCAGCCCGTCGTCCAGGGTCGCGTCCCGGTGCTCCACGAGGCCGTCCGTGTAGAGGACGAGCGTGGCGCCGGGGCGGAGGTCCACCGCGTGCTGGTGCCGCGGCGCGTCCGGGTCCACCCCGAGCAGCAGGTCGCTGGGCCGGTCGAGCAGGCGCGCCGTCCCGTCCGGCTCGACCAGCAGCGGCGGCGGGTGCCCGGCGTTGGACCAGCGCAGCTGCCCCGGCCGCGAGGGCGATCCCGCCGGCGGCTCGACCACCCGGGCGACGACGGCGGTCGCCAGGGTGGCCATGCCCGTGTCGCGCAGCGCCCGGTCGAGCGAACCGAGCACCGATCCGAGGTCCCTGCCCTCGAGGGCGAAGGCGATCCCGCGGAGCATGCTGCGCAGTTGACCGGCGACCGCCGCGGCGGTCCAGTCGTGCCCGGTGACGTCTCCGACGACCAGCGTCGTCTCACCGGGTGCGGTGACGAAGGCGTCGTACCAGTCCCCGCCGACCTCGGCCTCGCGCGCCGCCGGCCGGTACCGCACGGCGATCTCCAGCTGGGGGCGGCGGGGTGGCTCGCTGAGCAGCGAGCGCTGGAGGGTCTCGGCCAGGCCGCGGGTCGCGTGCGCCCGCCGGCGCTCGGCCTCCAGCCGGGCGACCCGAGCGACCGCCTGGGAGCACTGGACGGCGAACGCCTCGAGCACCCGGACGTCGTCCGCACCGAGCTCCTGGGCGGTGTCCCAGCCGACCAGGACCGAGCCGAGCGGCCGGCGTCCGGTGCGCAGCGGCAGCGCGGCCCACGCCCGCAGCCCGGGGAAGGGTGCCGGTGCGCCCGCTCGGACGTCCTTCTCGAGGACCGTCTCGCCGGCCGCGGCCACGGCCATCGGCAACGGGGAGCGCAGCGGCAGCCGGCGGGGCTCTCGGCCGGCCGGCCCGCGGGTGTCCACGACGGCCAGCTGGGTGCCGCCCTGTTCCAGCAGCGCGACGGCGAGCAGGTCGGCGCGCAGGGCGGCGCGGCCGTGCCCGAACAGCTGGCGCAGCAGGTCCGCCCGTGTCTCCGCGCCGGCCAGGGCAGAGACGGTCGTGGCCAGCCCGGCGAGCGCGTCGGCCGTCCGCTGCTGTCGCTCGCCGAGGGCCCGGAGCTCCGTGTTGGCCTGCTCCAGTTCCCGGGTTCCGGCGCTTTCCCGGGGTCCGGCCGTGACGTCGTCGGTGCGGACCACGAGCAGCGCGACGCAGCCCCGCTCGTCCGGGACGGGAACGACCCGGACGTCCCACCAGCGCTCCGACGCGGTGCCGTCGGGGTGCAGGACGTCGGCGCGCACCGCCGCGGCGACGGTGGGCCACCCCGTCTTCCGTGCCCGGTGCAGGCATGCGCGGAGGTCCGCGGCGTCGTCCGTGAGGGGGAGCACGTCCGACAGCGGCCGGCCGACCGCGCGCTGCGGGGTCGTGCCCGTGGCCACGAGCCACTCGTCGCTCGCACGTGCCACCACCAGGTCGGGCGTGAGGATCAGCAGCGGCGCGGGCGCGGCGGCGAAGACCCGGCTCCAGCCCGGTCCCGCTGCGGGGCCTCCCGCGGCGTCGGCCGGCAGCGGCCGCCGGGGGTGCGGGGGCAGGGCGGCGTCCCGGTCCGGTTCAGTCATCTCATCCGTGTCATCGTCCCGACGAGGCACAGGGGTGCGCAGTCACCCCACCAGTCCCACCCGTCACTCCTGTTCCACGGCCGGGCGGGCAGGGGGTGCGCAGACGGCAGTGAGAAACTCCGGGCACCGCAGCCGATCGTCCCCGGGGGAGCCGCATGACCTCGACCACCCTGGTCTCCCTCGGTGCGACGACGGTGGTGCTGCTGGTCCTGGCCGCCTTCGCGGCCGGCTGGGTGGACGCCGTGGTCGGTGGCGGAGGCCTCATCCAGCTGCCCGCCCTGCTGCTCGTGCCGGGCATGGAGACCGTGCAGGCCCTGGCCACCAACAAGCTCTCCGGTGCCATGGGGACGGCGACGAGCGCGGCCACCTACTACCGGCGGGTGCGGCCGGGACTGGCCACGGCGTTGCCCATGGCCGCCGTGGCGGCGATCGGGTCGGCGGGCGGAGCTCTGTCCGCAGCGGCGGTACCCGATGGCGTGCTGGAGCCGGTGATCCTGGTCGCCCTGGTGCTCGTGGCCGGCTACACGATCCTGCGGCCGTCCGTCGGCGGCGAGACCGCCCTGCGGTTCAGCGGGCACCGGCACACGGTCGTCGCCACGCTCACCGGTGCGGTCATCGGCTTCTACGACGGGATCGCCGGCCCGGGCACCGGGGCGTTCCTCGTCTTCGCCCTGGTGGGGCTGCTCGGCTACGCCTTCCTCGAGGCGAGCGCCACCGCGAAGATCATCAACCTGGCCACGAACGTCGGTGCGCTCGTCGTGTTCGCCATCGACGGCTCGGTGCTGTGGGCGCTGGGCCTGGCCATGGGGCTGGCGAACCTCGCCGGCGGCTACCTCGGTGCCCGCACGGCGGTGAGCGCCGGCAGCCGGTTCGTGCGGATCGTCTTCCTGGTCGTCGTCGGCGTGCTGATCGTCCGGCTGGCCTGGCAGGTGTTCCAGGGCTGACGCCGGGCGTCAGGCGGTGGCGAGGATCAGGCGCAGCGCCTCCTCGACGTAGTCCTCGTTCAGCTCGCGGATCACGTCGGTCCGGTCGGCGGCGACGGCCTCGTCGACCCGCCGCACGTAGTGGTCGTGCATCTCGGTCATCGTCGTGTTCACGTCTCCAGTGTCCCGGCAGTCCGGCGACGGGGTGAGCAGGACGGCTGCCGACTCCGTCACAGCGCTGATAACGGTTGGGGTACCGGGACCATCGACTCCTTGCTGCGGGAACTCCGCCGGAGGACCGTGATCGGTGCGGGAACGGACGATCCCGGACTCGAACGTCCGCGGCCGCACAGGGGGAGGGTCGATGGACCCGTGGCCTGCGGTCGTCACCGCCGGTTTCGCGCTCACGACGACGCTGGTGATCGTCATGGCGCGCGCGTCCACGGCGCGTTGGGAGCGCCAGAAGGCAGCGGCGCGGCGGAGAGCCGTGGCGCGACGGCGCCGGCCGAAGCCGGCCCCTCCACCGCCCCCCTGGCGACGCGCCGCTGCCCGGCTGCGTGGTGCCGCGGTCCGGTCGGCGGCCGCCGGACTGCACTACGCCGGCGTCCTGCGGGACCGCGCGAGGGTCGTGACCGGTCCAGGCCCCGCCACGGAACAACCGGCATCCGGTCCGGAGCCGTGGCGACGGGTGGTCGGGGCGGTCCGTTCCCTGGGACGGGGCCGGCCTGGCGGCCGTCGCCGGCGTCCAGGACCGACGATGGGCCCGAAGCCACCTGATCCGGCGTCGCGCCGGCGACGGCGCGTGCCCCTCCGCATCCCGCACCGAGGGCGCCGCAGCTGAGCCGAGGCCCGGGTTCAGCGGTCGCGGTCGACCATGTAGGGGACGAGATCGCGCACGAAGCGCCGCGCCGGCGAGTCCGGCACGCCTGCGAACGCCTCCTCGAAGGCCACGGATGCCGACCGCGCGATGCCGCGTGCGAATTCGTCGGCGAACGCCAGGCTGCCGTGGTCGCGCATCATCGCCAGGATCGCCGTTCGGACGTCGGGGGTGCGCTCGGCCGGGTCCATCGCGAGGTACGCAGCGACGCGGGCGCGATCGCGCGGCGAGGCCGCGGCGGCGAGGTGGATGAGCATCAGCGTGCGCTTGCCCTCCCGGAGGTCGCCGAGGGGCTCCTTGCCGTAGACCTCCGGCGAACCGGTGAGGTTGAGGACGTCGTCGCGGATCTGGAACGCCGCCCCCAGGTGGAAGCCGAACCGCAGCAGAGGATCCAGGTCGATCCGCTGCCGTGACCCGATCAGCGCCCCCACCCGCAGCGGCAGCAAGGTGGTGTACCAGCAGGTCTTCCGCATGATCATGTCGAGGTAGTCGTCGGGCGTGAGATCCAGTCGAGCCTCGCGCTGCCAGCCCAGCTCCCGCGCCTGCCCGTCGACGGTGAGCCGGGCCATGAACTCGAACTCCGACCAGATCCGGGCCGCGAGCGGAGCGCCCAGCGTCCGCTCGTTGTCGCGCAGCGCGCCGAGCGCGAGCACGGCGAGGCCGTCCCCGGCGTTGACCGCGAGCGCGCGGCCGTACTGCTCGTGCAGCGTCGGGGCACCGCGGCGCAGCTCGCTGTCGTCCTCGACGTCGTCGTGGACGAGGAAGGCGGTGTGCAGCAGCTCGAGCGCCGCCGCCGACGGCAGGGCCGTCTCGAGGTGCCCGCCGAACGCCTCGCACGTCGCCAGGCACAGCGCGGGCCGCAGTCCCTTGCCGCCGCGCCCCAGGTACTCGGCGGCGGGGCTGCGCAGGTGCTCCGACATCTCCTCGTCGGGCAGGTAGCCGGCGGCGGTGCGGCGCGCTGTCGTGCCGTACCGCTCCAACTGCTCGAGGAAGCCGTCCGGGGGAGCGCTCACGAACCGGCACCTCCGAGGGCTGTCACGTCGAGCCGGAGCAGGAGCGGCTGGTCGGCCACCGGGGTCAGCACCAGGCCCTGATAGCGGCCGGGACCCTGCCCGTCCGGGACGTGCACCCGCAGCCGGACCTCGGTGCTGGCCCGCGCCGGCAGCGGGTCCGGTCGGGGCGGGCCGACGGACACGGCGTCGGCGGGTACGGCGAGTCCGTCCGGACCGGCCAGCGAGGTCGCGGCGAGCTCCACCGGCGCCGGGGACGCCGTGGTGTTGTGCACCCACAGCGAGCCCTCGGCGATGCCCCCGGCCGGAGTGGGCGGCAGCTCGAGCGCCCCTCCGGACCGCCCCGTCGCCGGCGGCGCTGTCGGCCAGCGACGCGGTCATCTCGATCAGTCGCAGCCACGCCACGGCGAGCGTGGTGGCGCCGTCGGCGAGCCCGGCGACCGGCGGCGGGGGCACGCGGTCCGCTGGACCGCCGGCGCCCGCGGCATCCCCGTCGATCGCCCGCTGCGTCAGCCGGACGTAGCGGGCGACGACCAGATCCGCCGACACCAGCCCGAACAGCCGCACGTCCTCGACGGGGGAGCGGCCCCGCGCATCCGGGGCGGCGGTCACCGCGGCCGCCCCGCGGCCGCCCGCCCGACGTCCCCGGACAGCACGGCACGGGCGGCGAGGACCCCGGACCGCGTGGCCGCCTCCAGGCAGCCGGCGTCGAATCCGCAGGCGGTCCAGTCGCCGGCGACGGCCAGGTTGCCGAAACCGGTGCGACCCGGCGCGAGCCGGTACTTCCCCGATCCGGGCAACGACTGGACGTAGCGGTCGGACGGGTCGAGGTTGGCCCGCACGTGCTGGGCGGCCAGCCGTCCGGGTCCGGTGCGCCCCTCGTCGTCCCAGAGCAGGTCCCACCGGAAACCCGACCCGTCCCGGGCTCCGGGCCAGAGCGCGGGAACCTCCTCGTCGAGGAAGCGCCGCAGCGACGCCCGGACAGCGTCCTGGCCCGCGCCGTCGGCGTCGGGCATGGCCCCGCAGAGGTACGCGATGGCCCGCGGGGCGCCGGGGGAGGGCCACTCCTCCCGGGGCAGCAGGTGGCCCATCGAGGCCCACGTGTCGAAGGTGTCGCCGAAGCCGCTGAGCGTCACGCCGGGACCGCCGGTCCATCCCAGCTCGGACTCGGGAGCGCGCAGCCACAGCTGGGCCGACCGGGTGGCGACCGTGCCGACGGCGTCGACCATGTTCCGCCACTCGGGGGAGGCGTGCAGCAGTTCGCCGGCGACGTGCGGAACCATGCCGAGCGAGACGGCCAGCACGACGGCGTCGAAGTCCCTGCCGGCGACGAGCCGCTCGACGCCGGCGTCGGGCGTCGGTGCTCCGTGCGTCTCCGACGCATCCCCGGGATCGGTCGACGAGCTGGTCGGTCAGCGGGCGAGGCCGGCCAGCAGGGCAGCCCGCCGACGCGGACCAGGGGCTCGTAGTGGCTCCGGCCCGGGGCCAGGTCGGCCTGTCGGGCGAGGCTGATCGAGCCCACGGAGTCGCGTCCGGCCAGCCCGATGTCGACCAGCCGGGAGAAGAACCGGAACTCCACGCCCCGCCGGCGCAGCGCCTGGTAGAGCGGTGCGAACACGACCTCGCCCATGCCGGCCTGCATCCGCCAGAAGACGGCACCCTTGTGGTCGAAGAGCATGCGGCCGGAGAGCTGCAGCCCCAGGCCGGCGGCGAACCGCGGTCGCGAGCGGTCCCCGCCCTCGTAGGCGAAGGTCAGGTCCTGCATGCCACGGACGACGGGGGAGTCGAGGGTCTCCCGCGTCGCCCCGTGCCGGGCGAGCCAGTCGCGGTAGGCCAGGTGGTCGATGCGCTCCCAGCCCTGCCCCGACAGCAGCCCGTCCGCCGCCATCCCCTGCAGGCTGGTGACGACCAGGTCGACCAGCTGCCAGGTGCGCCGCATCGCGGGGTCGGCCGACACGGCGGCGCGCAGACCGTTGCGCGAGGCGTCCAGCACGGGGAGCAGCGCCGCCGCCAGGTCCGGGGGCAGGACGCCGTCGGCCGCCATCCGCGACCCGCGCTCGACCGCCTCGAGCAGGCCGGCCAGCGCGGTGAGGCCCGCGGCCCGCAGCACCGTCCCGACCTCGGATCGCCGTCGGCCCCGGCACCGGCGAGGTGCTGAGGAAGACGCCTGCCCGCGGCTGGGCCAGCCCGCGGTGGAAGTCGGCCAGCAGCCGGAGCCCGCGCGTGGCGACGTCCAGCGGCGTCAGCACGCGGTCCTCGGCGCCGGGCTCACCCGGAAGGGCCGCGTTGCCGGAGAACCGGGTCACGAACGACGTCCAGCCCGCCCCGTCGCGCTCGGCGAGGCCGACGTCCCCCGCCGGTTCCAGCGCCTCCTGCCACGTCCGGATGGGGCAGTCCGGGTCCGTGGCGGGCCGGTCCAGCTCCGCGTACACCTGACGCAGGACGCGGAAGGTGCTGTCGTAGCAGCCCAGCAGGAGATGCAGGCCGTGCTCCTCGATCCGGCCGTGCCGCCCGCGGCTGCTGGCGCCCTTGCCGCCGAGCCGCCATCCGCGCTGGTAGACGGTGATCGACTCCAGCCGCTCCCGCCAGTCGCCGGAGCTGAGCTCCCAGGCGGCGGCCAGCCCCGCCATCCCGCCCCCGAGGACGACGACCCGCGGACGGGACACGTCAGTGCGGCCAGGAGCCGGTCGGCGGCCAGCACGTCCTCCGTCGCCGGGGCATCGGCCGGCAGTGTCCGCCCGCGCCCGTGCCAGGTCGGCGCGCCAGTCCGGCGGCCGGTGCGGCTCGGGCAGGTGGGCCAGCGCCAGGACGGCGCGCAGCCGCGCGACGAGGGCACCCTGCTCGGCCGCGAGGCGGGCGGCCTCGGCTCAGGTCCGCGACGACGTCGCCCGGATCGGCCCCGAGGGCGAGCCGGGTCTCCGCCCGCTGCCGGAGCAGCTCCGGGAGGTGCAGGTACTCACCGGTCCGGTGCGACGACGTCGAGGGCCTCGTCGACCAGCTGCAGGGCCTCCTCGTGATCCCCGGCGGCCGCCTCGAGCCGGCCGAGATAGGCGAAGTGGGCGGCGGTGAACGACTCCTGACCCATCGCGCGGAGCGCCTCGACCGACCGCCGCAGCTGCTCCCGGTGCGCCGGCCCGCCGGCCGGGTCCACGGCGCTGTAGCACGAGCCGAGCGTCGTCCAGAACACGTAGCCGTGCTCCCTGCCGATGGCGACGACCTGGGCGCCGAGCCGCCAGGACTCCTCGACCTCACCGGCGAACCGGCGCAGCCACGCGGCGAACACCGTGACGAAGGCGGTGCTGAAGGGTCCCAGGGGAAAGCCGATGTCCCGCGCACGCCGGAACGCCGCCAGCTCCTGGCGCGCCGACTCGGCGACCTCGCCGCGCAGGCCGTTGATGCACGCGAGCGCGATGTGCGACACCGCCACCGGGTCGTTGGGCAGCGGCCAGAACGGGGAGACGCTCCGGTCGGCGGGGCGGGCGGCGAAGCCCGACGACGGCCCGCTCGAGGTGCTCCTGCGCGGACAGCAGGTTGCCGGCGAAGAACTCCTGCCAGCCGGCGCAGGCGGCCACCTCCGGCCCGAACCAGGCGAACGCGTCCGAGCGCACCATCCCGGTCAGCTGCTCGATGAGCCCGCGGGCGGTGGCGCCGTTCCCCGTTGATCAGCCAGTAGGACCAGATGGCGATGAGTGACGGCAGCACCTCGGGCCTGCGGCCCGAGCCGGGTCGCCAGTTCCCCGGCCCGGCGTTGGTCGGCCTGCACAGCGGGAGAGGCGTACCCCTGGCTCGAACTGACGCTCAGCCCGCGCAGCATGCGCGCGGTGAGCTCGCGGAGGTCGCGGTCGTCCGAGGCGGGGAGCTTCGCCGAGCAGGTCGATCGCCCGGGACAGCAGGCGGGTGGCCTCGGGGTGCGCGCCGCGTTCCTGCTCGCGCTGTGCGGCCTCCAGGTACAGGCCGGCGGCGCGCTCGCCCTCTCCCGGCGACGTCCAGGTGCTGCGCGACGAGCGCCGGCTCCGCGCCGTGCCGGGCGAGCACCTCGCCGACCCGAGCGTGGGTCTCGCGGCGCACGTCGAGCACCTGCGTCTCGTACGCGGCGTCCCGCATGAGTGCGTGCCGGAACCGGTAGGTGCCCGTGGGGCCGATGGGCTCGACGATGCCGTGGTCGGCCAGGACACGCAGCTGCTCGGTCACGGCGGCCAGGTCCCCGACCACGTCGGTCACCGTGGCGGCGTCGAACGTCGGCCCCAGGGTCGCCGCGACCTGGACGACGCGGAGGTCGACGTCGGGCGCCTTGAGTCGCCAGGTGAACAGCTCCTGCAACCGCAGCGGCATCGACCCGTCGCGGCTCGGGTCCAGGGAGGACCGGGTCAGCTCCTCCACGAACAGCGGCACGCCCTCCGCCACGCGCAGCACGGTGGCCCGTCGATCCTCGGGCAGGTCCTTGCCGGCAGCCACGTTCTCGACCAGACGCGCCGCTGCCGACGTCGTCGAGTCGGCCGAGCTCCGACGACCGAGGCGGACCGCGGTCCAGGCGATCGGCGACGCGTCGCGGGTCGTGGCCAACGTCAGGATGCCGGGCGGCGGCCGCTCCACGAGCCGGCCGAGGAGATCGAGCGTCGAGGGGTCCGCCCAGTGCAGATCCTCCACGACGAGCAGGTGCGGACCGCGTCGGCCCAGGGCGGCGAGCCACTCGACCAGCCGGGTGAGGGTCTCCTCGAGGAAGGCCGCGGGATCGAGTTCGGGTGCGGGGTAGCCGGGGGCGTCGGTCGACGCCGACGAGCGGGCCGAGGAAGGGCACGGAGCGCGCCGGGTCGAGCCCCACGGAGCGGAGCTCCGCCACGAGCCGACCGAGCCGGTCGCCGTCCTCGCCGGTGACGCCGAGGGCACGCTCCAGCATCCGTCCGACCGGCCAGAGGGAGACGCTGGAGTAGTAGGGCAGGCAGCCCGCACCGTGCACCCGGCCGCCGCCGGCCTCGATGCGGTCGAGCACCTCGACCACGAGCCGCGACTTGCCGATGCCCGCCTCGCCGACGACGAGGAACGTAGCGCCGGCGGGGGACGTCGCTCAGCGCCTTCCAGGCGCTCAGGAGGCGGTCGCGAGGCTCGTCCCGGCCGACCAGCCCCGACTTGCGGTAGCGCTCGGCCTCGAATCGCGCGGCAGCGTAGCGGGGCCGCTCGACGGCGAAGACCTCGACCGGCCGGCTGATCCCCTTGAGCCGGTGCTCGCCGAGCGAGCGGACGTGGAAGTCGACGTCCACGAGTTCCTGCGTGACATCGCTGATCACCACGGTGCCCGGCGCGGCGGCCTGCTGGATGCGGGCGGCGAGGTTGGGCACGAGCCCGACGATCGAGTCCCGGTCGCCGACGGTGCTGTCGCTGCTCAGGTCCGTGACCACCACCCGGCCGGTGTGGATGCCCACGCGGACCCGGGGGGCCACGCCGAACCGCCGATGCATCTCCGCGTCGGCGTCGCGCAGCGCCACCACGAGGTCGAGACCGGCGAGGACGGCGCGACGCGGGTCGTCCTCGTGCGGCTCGGGGTAGCCGAATCCGGCCAGGATGCCGTCGCCGGCGTACTGCAGCACGTACCCGCGGTACCGCTGCACCGCCGTCCGTGCCGCGGCCCGGTAGAACGCGTACAGGTCCCGTAACTGCTCGGGCTCGGTCTGCTCGGAGAGCAGGGTGGAGCCGACGAGGTCGGAGAAGAGCAGGGTCATCAGTGCCCGCTCGCCGGACGGGCCGAGGTGGCGGGTCGCCACCCGCCGCAGGATGCCCGCGGCCCGCTCGTTGTCCGGGTCGACGGCGCGGACCTCTTCGGCGGCGACCCGCGCAGGCTCCAGGTCACCCGCGGCCAGCGAGGTCTCGGCCGCCGTCAGGAGCCGCTCGAGCAGCCGGGCCAACCGTGTCTCGGCCGAGGTCACGGTGCCGGGCACGGCGTCAGGCTCTCGTGGCCCGGGAGACGTACACCTGCACCGGCGCGAGCACCTGCTTCGCGGCGTTCTGCAGCTGCCCGACGTACAGGCCGTGCTCGGCCGACGGGTTCGTCGTCCGCACGCGCACCCGGCCGTCCTCCTCGACGGTCACCGAGATCTCGTCCGGGGGGATCGTCGCGGCCCCACGGCCGATGGAGACCAGCTTCGAGCACGCAGGCCGGTCATCCGCAGCGAGTCCGGCGACGGGCACGCGCCTCCCCGCGTCCGACGGCGCCGCGGTCACGGTCTCGGTGAGCACGCGCACGGCGCCGCGACCGCGTTCTCGCGGGGTGCCGGGCGGGGTGACGCCGGCGTCCAGGCCCTCCCTGGCCACGTCCTCGACCGTCTCCGACACGTTGGTCCACGCGCGCGCCCAGTCCCTGGCGAACCGGGACCACCACTGGGCGCCGTCGGCGACCAGCTGGGCCGACGAGTAGGAGCCCGACGAGATCCGGGACTCCGCACGGCCGCAGACCTCGAGGTAGGGCTTGACCGCGTCGCCGAAGAACTCGACCCAGGCCTCGATGCTCCGCCCGAGCGGAGAGGAGTCGGAGTCGGGGCGCTGGGACGGGGGGAGCACGTCGGTGGTCTGCCCGCCCTCCACGGCGCCCCGGATCCAGTCGGTCCAGAACGGACAGACGAACAGCGCCACCGCGTCCCAGAAGTCGTCGGTGAAACTGACGATCTTCAGCACCTGCACCCTGCACTTCTGCCCGTCGGTGGTGACGAGCAGGTACCCGCGGTCGACGTCGATCTCGCCGTCCAGGCTGTCCTTCAGGTCGTAGGTCGTCGCGGCCGTCTGGGCGTCGCGCCAGTGAGAGCAGCTCAGCGTCGTCCTCAACCGTCGGACGAGCTGCACCTCCTCGAGGAAGACCCCGTGCCAGTGCGGATCGCCCTCCGGGGGCGGCTGCAGGGGGAGCGGCGCGGCCGACCCGACCAGTTCCATCCGCTTGAAGAACATCGGCCCGAGGTTCGGCCAGTGGTGGGGATCGAACCCGTCGGCGATGCCCTGGAACGGCGCGTCGGTCTCGAACTCCGAGTAGATCCAGTTGGCCTCGATGCCGTCGACCTGGACCCGCTCGATGGTGCAGACGCGCTTGCCGATGAAGGCGACCTCGTGGTGCCGGAAGGTCCGCTCCGCGACTCGGGGCCGACTCGAGAGCGGCGCGCCCGCATCGGCCGCTGCCTTGATCTCCTCCAGCAGGTCGTCACCGGCGACCTCCGCGTCCTCCTCCCGCAGGGCTCGGAAGCGGACTGCGCTGTCGGCCAGTTCCCGGTACCCGTCCGGGTCGTCGGCCCGGCCGGGGTAGCCGGCCTTCGCCAGGTCGTAGAGAACGGCCAGCCGTGCGGACGGCGGAATCTGCTCGGGGTCGGCCTCTGCCACCTGTCGGAGGTCGGCGCCGATGTCCCGCCCGCGGTAGTGCTCCGGCAGCTTCTCCCGCTCCACGCGGTAGTCCGGCGAGAGCGCGTGGAGCGCGATGAGTGCCCGAACGTGGGGCTCGATGCCGTCGTCCGGGGGAACTGGTTCGCCCATCGGTCGCCTCGCCGTCACGTCTCCGGTACGGGGATGACCAGGATCGTCGCACGTCGTGTGCCGTTCGTAGGGCCCGAAGTCCCTGCGAAATCGCGGCAGGTGCTACGGGCGGGTCGCCTCCTCGAGCACCTCGAGCAGGTGCCGGTAGGGGGAGCCGGTCGCCCGCGTCATGCCGAGCTCGCAGGTGCGGTTGACCGACGCGTACGCCGCCGCCGGGTGCTGCGCGACCGACCGCGCCTCCGCAGCGGTGGCCGTGGCGGTCAGCTCGGGGTGCAGCAGGCCGCGGTCGCCGGCGAAGGCGCAACAGCTCCAGTCGTCGGGCTGGACGACCTCCTCCGCGGCGGCGGCCGCGACCCGGAGCAGCGCCGGGTTCAGGCCGAGCTGGGTCGACGAGCAGGTGGGGTGGACGGCGACCGACGGCAGCCTGCGTGCCTCCGGCAGCGACGGCAGGACCGCGGCGTCGACGAACGCCACGGCGTCGACCACGGCGACGCCCTCGTCCTCGAGCAGTCGGATCAGCCCCTCCGTGCAGGACGCCGCGTCCACCACGACGGGCAGCGCGCCGTCGTCGGTCGCCGTCCGCAGCGCCGGGACGACCTGCCCGCGCATGGCGTCGTACCCGGCGGTGAGCCCCTTCGACTTCCACGGCGTGCCGCAGCACAGCGAGCCGATGCCCTCGGGCACGCGGACGTCGACGCCGGCCCGTTCGCACAGCGCCAGGAACGCGTCCTGCACCCCGGTGCCCGAGTCGGCCGGGCCGAACATCGAGGAGATGCAGGCCGGGAAGTAGACCGCTGCCGGGGCGTCCGCGGCACGCGGCCGGCGCGGCGCTGCCCCCGCGCGGGCAGCTCCGGCGTCCAGGCCGGGACGACGTCGTGGCCGAGCAGCGCCCGGCCGGCGGCGGTCGCGGCGCGGGGCAGGGGAGCGGGAACGGCCTCGGCCACGGTGAGCGCGGTCGCGGCGGCCCGCGTGGCGCCGGCCCAGTGGCGCGCCGCCGTGCGCCAGACCCGCTGCTCGATCCGCCCGTTCTGCTCGCCCCGCAGCCGGCGGGTGAGGTCGCCGGTGTCGATGAGCACGGGGCAGGCCGTCTGGCACATGCCGTCGACCGCGCACGTGTCGATCGCGTCGTACTGGTACTCGTCCTCCAGCGCGGCACAGCAGGTCGGCGTCGCCGGCGTCGCGCGCGCGGGCCATCTCGCGGCGCAGCACGATCCGCCGCCGCGGCGTGGTGGTGAGGTCCTTGCTCGGGCAGACCGGCTCGCAGTAGCCGCACTCCACGCAGCGGTCGACCTCCGACCTCGACCGTCGGCGTGGACTTGAGGTGGCGTGATGTGCGCCGCCGGGTCCTCGTCGAGCAGGACGCCGGGGTTGAGCAGGCCGTGCGGGTCGAGCAGCCGCTTGATCTCCTGCATGACCTCGTACAGCTCGTCGCCGTACTGCCGGCGCACGAACGGCGCCATGATCCGCCCGGTGCCGTGCTCGGCCTTGAGCGTGCCGTCGTGGCCGAGCACGAGGTCGACCATGTCGTCGGTGAACGCTCAGGTAGCGCTCGACGTTGTCCGGGGCGTCGAAGTCCTCGTTGAGCATGAAGTGGATGTTGCCGTCCTTGGCGTGCCCGAAGATCACGCTGCCCGAGTAGCCGTGCCGGTCGAACAGCCGGATCAGCTCGGAGCAGGTCGGCAGCAGCCGCTCGACCGGGACGGCGACGTCCTCGAGCAGCGCGGTCGTCCCGGACGGCCGGGCGCCGGCGACCGCGGTGTAGAGGCCCTTGCGGATGTGCCACAGCGCCGCCCGGGTCGCCGCGTCGGTGCTCAGCGCACCCGGGCCGGTGAGCGGCAGGTCGCCGAAGACCCGCAGCGAGGCGCCGCGACACGGTCCTCGAGCTCCTCGGCCGTCGGCTGCTGGTGCTCGACGAGCAGGGCGGCGTGGTCGCGCACCTCGAGCGCGCGCAGCTCCGCCGTCGCCCCCGGATCGGTCTGCCCGACCCGCAGGCTGGTGGCGTCGAGCAGCTCGATCGTGGCGAAGCCGGCGCCGACCAGGGCCGGGCAGCGAGCCGGTGGCCGCGGCGAGGTCGGGGAACATCAGCAGGGCGGTGGCGGCGTGCGGGTGCGCCGGGACGGTGCGGAACGTCGCCGAGGCGACGAACGCCAGCGTGCCCTCGCTGCCCACGACGAGGTGCAGCGAGCACGTCGACGGGGCGGTCGTGGTCGACGTAGGAGTTCACGCCGTAGCCCATCGTGTTCTTGATGGAGAACAGCGTCCGGATGCGGTCGACCGACGCGGCGTCGCCGCGGACGCGGTCGCGCAGCCGGGCCAGGCCCTCGTAGATCTCCGGTTCGAGCGTGCGCAGCCGGTCGTCGGCGTCGCGGGCGCCGGTGTCGAGCACCGTGCCGCTGGGCAGCACCAGGACGGCGGACTCGAGCGTGCGGTAGGTGTTGAACTCGGTGCCGCAGGCCATGCCGCTGGAGTTGTTGGCGACGACCCCGCCGATCGTGCAGGCCGACTCGCTGGCCGGGTCGGGGCCGAGCTTGCGGCCGTACCGCGCCAGCCGCGTGTTGACCGCGCGCACCGTGGCACCGGGCTGGACCCGCACCCGGGCGCCGTCGTCGAGCACCTCGATCTGCCGGAAGTTGCGCCGGGTGTCGACGAGGACGCCGTCGGCCGTCGCCTGGCCGGACAGGCTCGTGCCGCCGGACCGGAAGGTCAGCGGAACGCCCCGCTCGGCGCTGACCCGCAGCAGCGCGGCCACCTGATCGGCGTCCCACGGCGCGACGACGGCCTGCGGCACGAGCAGGTAGTGCGACGCGTCGTGGGCGAAGCCGAGCCGGTCGGACGCGCGGGCGGCCACCATCCCCGGCGCCGCCGCGTCGAGCGCCGCCACGAGGTCGGCGTCGGGCTCGAGCAGGTCGTCGTTCCGGTCCCGCGCGAGGGCGCCCTGCGTCCGCAGCAGCCGGCGGGGGAGGGGTCGTTCGGTACGCGGCGTCGCGGACATGCTCCGAAAGTAGCCTCGTCGTCCCGATGGCGCGGGTCGATCGGAACGGAGCGGAACCGTGATCGCGGAGCGTCGTCTCTGCTCACGCGGAGGCCCGACGCGCCGGAGCGGCCGCAGCGGCGACACCGAGCGGAACGGAGCCGGGCGCGCCGCTGCGCCCTGGTGCCAGGCTCGGACGGTCCGCCGGCCCGAGCCCTGCGGCCGCGCGGCCCCGGCCATCGTCCGGAGGTGTCGCCATGACCGCTCCCGTTCCCTCCACCTGGTCGGCTCCGGCCGCGCCTCCGCGCCGGTCCCGGGGCGCCGGACGGATCGTCGCGCTCGTCCTCGGGGTGCTCCTGCTGCTGCCCGGGCTCGGGCTCCTGCTCGCGGGCGGAGCGCTGCTGTGGGCGGACTGGACGGGACGTTCCGACGGCTTCGTCGTCTCGCCGGACGAGGTGTTCACCTCCCAGGGCTACGCGCTCGTGAGCGAACGGATCGAGCTGCAGACCGACGCCGACTGGCTCCCGATCTCGGCCGCACTCGGCACGGCACGGGTCGAGGTGACCGGACCGGGGCAGGACGAGGTCTTCGTCGGGATCGCACCGGTGGCCGACGCCACCGCCTACCTCGGCGACGTGCAGCGGACGGTCATCGACGACCTCGGCTTCGACCAGCCGGCGAGCCGGGCGGACGAGCTGGCGGGCGGGGAGCCCTCCGGACCCCCGGCGGAGCAGGACATCTGGACCGCACAGACCTCCGGTCCGGGTATGCAGCAGCTGTCCTGGGAGCCGGCCGAGGGCGACTGGATGCTCGTCGTGATGAACGCCGACGGCTCGGCCGGCCTGCAGGTGGAGGCCCGGGTCGGCGCCGAGTTCCCCGCGCTGGCCGGCATCGGCTGGGGGGTGCTGATCGGCGGACTGCTCCTGACCGCGATCGCCCTCCTCCTGCTCACGATCGGGATCCGGACCCCGCAGGACCGTCGACCGTCTCCACCGTCGACTCCGGGCGCCGTTCCCTCCCCGCGGAGCCCGGGCAGCCAGGAGTTCTGGGGGCAGCCGCCGCCGCAGGCGGGCTCGGCGCCGTCCGGCCCCGGTACGCCGGGACGGGAGCCGGGGAACCGGCCCGGCTAACGGGCAGGGGGTCGGGCACCGGTCGCGGGCAGGCGGACCTGCAGCACCGTCTCGTCCGGCCGGCTGTCGATCTCGATGTCGCCGCCGTGCCGGTCCACGATGCGGCGCGCGATGTCCAGGCCGAGTCCGGTGCCCTGGCCGACGGCCTTGGTGGTGAAGAACGGCTCGAAGGCGTGCTTCTGGACGTCGGGGGACATGCCCGGGCCGGTGTCGCCGACCTCGACGAGGACGCCGCCGTCGGCGTCCGGGCGGGTGGACAACCGCAGCGTCCCCCGCTCGCCCATGGCGTCGAGCGCGTTCGTGACGAGGTGGGTCCACAGCTGGTTCAGCTCGGCGGTCGCCGCCTCGATGCGGGGGAGACCCGGGGCGTAGTCGCGCACCACCGTCACGCCCTCCGGCATGCGGTGGCGCAGCACGACGAGGGTGCTCTCGACGCCCTCGGCCACGTCGGTCGGCTGGACCGGCGCGCGATCGAGCTGCGAATAGTGGCTGACGGCGGCGACGAGTCCGGAGACCCGGCGGGTCGAGGCCGTGACCTCCGCCAGCAGGCTCGTGACGGTGAGCGTGGTCGCCACCCACTCGAGGGCGGGCTCGAGCGGGCCGGTGCCGACCTCGGCGACGACCGCCTCGCACCAGGCCGGATCCGCTCCCGCCCGGGCGAGCACCGGGGCGAGGGTCCAGGGCCGGGTGGTCCCGTGGCCGCCCATCCAGTCGGCCAGCTCCTCCTCCCGCTCCGCTGCCTCGATGGGGTCCGACGAGCCCGGGCCTTGGGCCAGGCCGCGGCGGAGCTCGTCGAGCGCGGCGTACTGCTCGGCCGTGATGGCGCTCGCCGCCAGCCGCCGGAGCGACTCGAGCAGGGCGTCGCAGGCCTGGGTCAGGGCACCCGCCGCACGGGTCGCCGCCGAGGCGGGGTTGTTGATCTCGTGCGCGAGCCCCGCGGCGAGGGTGCCGAGGGCGACCAGGGCCTCCTTCTGGCGGGTGAGCGCCTCGAAGTTGCGGGCGGTCCGGAACAGGCCCTCGAGGATGCGGTCGCCGAAGGGGAACCATCGGTTCGACCACGCCCGCAGAGCCTGTGCCGGCACCTGGAGGACACGACCGTCGGTCGAGGCCCGGCCGGTGGCGAGGTAGACGCCGTTCTCGTCCCAGGCGCGGAAGCCGCCGGCCCACCGGCCGGGGACGTCCATCCTGCCGAGCAGGTTCTCCTGTCGGCCGACGTGGCGGACGAGGTCGATCCGGCCCTCGAGCAGCACCCACCAGAGGTCCGCCGGGCGGCCCTCGCAGAACAGCTCCTCGCCGGCGGTGAACCGGACGTACGTCCCCGCGGCCACCAGGTCGTGCAGCTGCTCGTCGGCCAGTCCCTGGAAGAGACCGAGGCCGCGCACCTCGTCGAGGTACGCGGCCCCGTCGGGAGCCGACGTGATCGGGTCGGTCATGCGCACAGCCTTCCCCCGGTCCCGCGCGTCCCCCGCCGCCGCCTGCCCCGTGCGAGGCGCCGCAGCGTACTGCGCGGTCCGCTCCGGTGGTGCCGTCGCGAATGCGGTCGACGGTTCAGACGCGCCGCCAGCGCAGTCCGCCGTGGCCCGGAGCCGGCGTGCAGACGGCCGCACTCCCCGACTTGGTCACGCCGGCGGCACCCTCGGCCCGGCAGGGATCGCCCTGCCGCACGGGAGGGACGGCGGCCGCGGTGGGCTCGCTCGATCGCTCCGGGCCGGGGCGCGACGCCCGGGTGGGGGTCGGCGTCGCAGCGGAGGTGGAGCCGGGCGCCGGAGAAGGCGCCGCGGTCGAGGACCTCCGGGCCCGGTCCGCGTGCGCACCGCCGAGGTCGAGGACCTGTCCGTAGGTCGGATGCGGCGGTTCGACCTGTGGCGCGAACGACGGCAGGGCGTCGACCACCGGGTCCCCGGACGGTCCGGTGAGGCCGACGGCGGCCGCGGTGACCCAGCCGAGCCCGGCCGTGACCAGCACTCCCGCGGCTCCGGCGGCCAGGGCCCGCGCCGTCCTCCGCCGGGCCGGCACGGTCGCGCGGTGGTGGGCGCCGACGCGGTCGGCGTCCTCGTCGCTGGAGGTCATCGCATCCCTTGCTGTCGGCGAGCACGTCGTCTCCTACATCGCCGACGAACGGCACGGGGGGTGCACCCCGGTCCATCGCGGCTACTGCCTGCCCACCGGTCACACGGACCCCAGGCATCGGTTCTCCCTCAGCAGCGGCCGAGGAACCGCGGGTGCGCGCACGGAGCGTGACCGAGGACGTGGCGCGACCCCTGCACGGGCTCCGCGATCGCCACTGACGAGTGAGAAGGCGGCCTGCACCGGTGCGGCGTCCGCCGTCTCGCCGCATCGTCGACCGAACGGGGTCACGGACTGGGAGACGGTCATGATCTGGTGGACGTGGGGCCTCATCGGCTGGTCCCTGCTCGCCTCGGCAGGGGTCCTCTGGCTGGCCGTCATGTGCCGGATCCGACGGCGACGGACGGGCCTCGGCCGGCCCGCCGTCCCGAGGGGCGCACGACCCGCCTCGCCCGCACTGTCGGCGGCAGAGCCCGAGGAGCCGCCGTCGACCGGTTCCTCGACCCAGCCGCTGGAGTACCTGCGGCCGCTCGTCGACGGAGGGCGAGCGGGCGGCGAGGTGCGGTCGAAGGCCCTGGAACGGTTGCTCGCGGGTGCGCGTGCCGGGGACTACACGCTGCCCGAGGCCGTCGCCGGGGCCTCCGCGGGTTCCCATCGTCTGCGCGGACTGGAGCTCCGCGCCCCCCGCCGTTTCGGGCGGGCCGACGCCGCGGCGCACCTGCTGTCCGAGGCGGCGGCGGGGAGGCCGCTCGACCCCATGGCACTGGCCGCCCGGATCGACCGCTCCCGTTCCCAGATGCAGCTCTTCGTCGAGGCACAGGAGGTCGTGGCCATGGCGGCGGAGCAGGGGCGGGACGCCGCCGCCGCCGTGGCCGGAGACATGAGCGAGCGCATCGTCGGGGAGCACCTGCGTCCCGCTCACCGCGAGGTTCTGCGGGGGGCGAAGCGCGTGGCCGCACGGCTCGCCCGCTACACCGACGACCGCTTCGAGCTGGACACGAGGGGGATCGTCGCCGCGAGCGGGAGGGTTCGCCGCGCCTATGCCGCCCTCCCGGATCTGGTCCGCCGCCACCGAGCGATCCGCGATGCCCTCGAGGCGGTCAACGTGCTGGCCGGGCACCCACCGCGGCACGATTCCCGGGACCTCTTCGCGTTCTTCCAGGACCCGCTCGTCTTCTCCGCGCCCGGCCTGCCGTACGACCGCGCGCCAGAGGCGCCTGTCCCCGGCGACGACACGGCCCGCCTCCTCTGGCTGGTCAGCGATCAGGCGGCGATCGGTCGGCCGTGGCTGCCGACCGCGCGCGAGCAGGACATGGCCTGGCTGTCCGCCTTCGAGGCTCCCGGGGGCATCCGGAGGACGTCCCGCATCGAGCCTGGGGGTGACCGTGCGGCCGCCCGGCCGGCACGGCCTCCCCGTCCCCGTCCGCTCTCCGCGGGGCAGCGGGCGGACGCCGAGGACCTGTCCCGCGTCGGCCGGCTTCGGTAACGGTTGGGTCGCGAGGGACCGGAGACCCTGGGCAGGGCATGCCGTCGGCGGGATCGTCGGCGCCGCAGTGGACCCGCGTCGACCCGGCGGGTCCGCTCGGAGGGGGAATGCCGTCGTGTGGTGGTTGGCGGTGACCGCTGCCGGTTTCGTCATGGCGACGGCACTCGTGATCGCGTTGGCCCTGCCCGCGACGGCCCGCTGGGAGGCCGAGGAGCGCACGGGGCCCGGTCCCCGCGTCGTCCACCCGCCGATCGCACGCGGGCGCGCGGCCGCCCGCTGATCCCGATTCGTCCGCGAGAAAGTTCTCGCCCGTCTGTCGATCCGGCCCCGCGGTGCGTGTCGGAGGGAATGAGGGCCCGAGAGGCGGGCCTCACACCGAGAGGAACCACATGTCCCAGTACATGATCCTGATCTACGAGGACGAGGCCGGCTACGAGAGCGCCACGCCCGAGATCCTCGGAGAGGTCATGCAGGCGCACAACCAGTTCTCGGCCGGGGTCGAGTCGCTCGGTGCCAAGCTGCTGGGCGGGGAAGCCCTGCAGCCGGTGACGACGGCGACCTCGCTGCGGAGCGGCGGCTCCGAGGTGACCGACGGCCCGTTCGCCGAGACCAAGGAGGTGCTCGGTGGCTACTACCTGATCGACGCCCCCGACCTCGACACCGCGCTGGCGGTGGCCAAGACCGTCCCGGCCCGCTTCGGCGGCGTCGAGGTCCGCCCCGTCATGGTCTTCGACTGAGCCGACCGGACCCGGAGCGGGATGGCCGTCCAGGACGGCTCCGCAGTCGCGGCCGCCGTCGCCGACGCGCACCGTCGCGAGTGGGCCTTCGTGCTCGCCGCGACGGTGCGCGTCACGCGCGATCTCGACGTGGCCGAGGAGTGCGCCCAGGACGCCTTCGCCGCCGCGCTCACCGACTGGAGCACGTCCGGCGTCCCGGCACGGCCGGGCGCGTGGCTGACCACGGCCGCCCGGCGGCGCGCGCTGAACGTCCTTCGCCACCGGGGCGTGGAGCGCCGCTACCTGCCGCTCCTGGTCGAGGAGGACACCGTGCCCGGCCCCGGCGAGGCATCCGACGACGGCACCGGGGAGCGGCCCATTCCCGACGACCGGCTGCGGCTGGTCGTGACCTGCTGCCACCCCGCACTGGACCGGTCGGCCCAGGTCGCGCTGACGCTGCGGCTGATGTGCGGCCTGTCCACCGCCGAGGTCGCCCGGGCCTTCCTGGTCAGCGAGTCGACCATGGCGGCGCGCATCACGAGGGCGAAGAAGAAGATCGCCGTCGCCCGGATCCCGTACCGGGTGCCGTCGGCGGCGGAGCTACCGGAGCGGGTGGACGCCGTGCTCTCGGTGGTCCATCTGCTCTTCACCACCGGGCACACGACGCCGGCCGGCGACGAGCTGGTGCGCCGCGACCTGGTCGAGCGGTCGGTGCAGCTGTGCCGGATGCTGCGTCGGCTGCTGCCACGGGACGCGGCCGTGGCCGGGCTCCTCGCGCTGCTGCTGCTCACCGACGCGCGGCGCGAGACGCGCACCGCCGCCGACGGGCGGCTGCTGCTGCTCGAGGAGCAGGACCGCTCGCGCTGGGACGGCGGGGCCATCGCCGAGGGTGTGGCCCTCGTGCGCGAGGCACTGCGCGGGCGGCCGCCGAGCCGCTACGCCCTGCAGGCGGCGATCGCCGCCGTGCACGCGGAGGCGCCGTCCTGGAACGAGACGGACTGGCGGGAGATCGTCACGCTCTACGACGTCCTCACCGACCTGTGGCCCTCACCCGTGGTGGCGCTGAACCGGGCGGTCGCCGTCGGCTTCGCCCGCGGTGCCGAGGCCGGCCTCGCCGCGCTCGACGCACTCGGCGGTGAACCCCAGCTGGCGGGCTACGGCTACCTGCCGGCCGCCCGCGCGGACTTCCTGCGGCGGCTCGGCCGCCTCGACGAGGCGCGCGAGGCCTACGAGGAGGCGCTGCTGCTCACCGAGAACACGGTCGAGCAGCGCTTCCTGGCCGGCCGCCTGCGCGAGGTCGGGGGCCGGACCGGCTGATGCGCCTACCAGCGCAGGGGATGCGTGGTGCGCGACTGGGCGGTACGACAGACGCGGCAGTTTCCCCAGGTCTCGACGGACGCTGCGGTCGCGGGTGCGCCGCACTCGGGGCACTCGACGAGCCCCGCGCCCGCCGGACGCTCGAGGGGTCCGTCCGGGGCATCGCCGGCCGTCCCCTCGGGGACCTGTTGGTCGCCGTCGAGGGGGTCGCCGGCACCGGCGTCGGCGCGTTCGTCAGGTCGATCGGGAATGGAGCACCTCCGTGGCGGTCGACGCTACTCCGCCGTACGGACGGAGCCGGGATCGCTGGGGCCTCAGTGCTTCTTGTCGTGGGCCAGGCGGTCCATCTGCGAGGTCGGATCGGCCTTCGCCTTCTTCTCGACCCGCTTCTCCTTGAGCGATTTGCCGGATTTCTTCGACATCGTGTGTCGAGGCGACTTGTCGGCCATGCGGCACTCCCTCATCGGAAGCCTGGGCGGCCTCGTGCCCGAACCGTACGCCCGCCCGCGCCGGCCGCGACGCGCAGGTCACGCCCTGCGTTCGCCGAAGGAGAGGACAACCACTGCATCCGGACCGCGAAGCCGAGCATCCGCCGCGCCTCCGTACGCCGAGTTGGACCGATTGCCAGACCGCCTCCGCGGCGACCGCGTCGCGCGCGGGCGCTCGAGCACCTGGTGCGCGACAGGCGCGCTGACCAGTCGCGGCACGTCGGTCAGCCGCTGATTGTGTTGCGCGCGTAGCGGCGCAGCGCGCGAACGCGTCGTCATTCGAGATCGCCACCTGCGAGAGATCCCCTTCCTGCTCTATCACCACGCCGGCTGTCCAATGCGGTCTGCAGCTGCGCGTTACCGCCCGCGTCAGCATCCGTGCTGCACATCGCCACGCATCCACTGCGCCAGGCCTGCGCGAGGACACGTCGTCCGCACCGAGCGCCCCGGGAGAGCCGAAGAGACCGAGCGCGCCCAGACGTCGTCCTGAAACGCATGCACCGCGTGCACGCTCGCATACCCGACCTCGGCCGCCCGGGGCGACAACTGTGGCCACCGGTCGGTGGCGCGCGAGGTCCGGACGCTCACCGGCCTCCCCGTGCGGAAGCAGTCCAGACACGGACCCTCGCGCGCTGGAGCTGGAAGAGCTCCAGGCTCCGGCGCGCTCCGTGGAGGCGGCGAGACGTGCAGACGCCCGCCGGGTCCGCCAGAGCAGACCGGCGGACTCGATGTCGAGCAGCCGTGCGCAGTCGGCGGTGAGCTCCTTGAGCAGGTCCACGAGGTCGAAGTCGTCGACCAGGCTGTTGTCAGCGCGACGAACGCATCGGTGACCCGCCGCTCGCGTCGACGCTCATGTGCTTCTCCCAGCGTCGTCGGCTGGTGGCTCGGAGCCGCACGCGCTCAGACCGCCCTCGTCGTCCTCGACGAAGCTCAGTCGCCGTTCCACCACGCCCACGCCGTCTCGCTCGCGGACTGGCCGTCGGCGAAGGCGCGCGCCCGCAGGCGGCCAGTGCCTCGCCGTCCGACGTCCAATTGCGCCATGATCATTCCCGTCGCCTGGTAGACCTCGACCCGTCGATCGACCCAGCTCCTCCCATCCCGTGCCGCCCTCGCCGTGCCGCCAGTCGACATCCGCGTCATGAGTCGAGCAGTGCAGGTCGCGAACTCGCCGCCAGCAGCCCGCCGTCGAGGTCGTCGTCGTCGAGCGTGCCGTCCGCTGCAACAGGTCCAGGCGCCACCGCGCCGAGCATCGCACCGCAGGCGAAGATCGCCCGCACCCCGGAGTCGATGGCAGCGTCGCTGAACGCCGGCCACCGCCGTCCACCCGCTCCGCCGAGTCCGGTACCAGGATCGGACCACCGAGTCGTACCGCGTCCAGGCAGGGACCCTCACCGAAGGTGAACTGGTACTCGTCGAGCTGACGCTCAGCGGCTGCTCGATCCGAAGTGCCCCGTGCCGACAGAGTCGATGAGGAGATCGCCGCGCCGTCACCGCGAGCACCTCACGCAGGCGGAGCAGAGCCGTCGCGACCGACAACCCGCGCCGCCGGACGCCATCGCCGCTCGAGGCGCTCCCGCAGGCGTTCCCTGGACCCCATCGCCTCCGTCCGGACCAGGGCGTCCCGGACCCGTTCCGGCAGGGCTCGCCGTACGTTCCGCGTCCGGTTCACCTCACCGACCGGATCGGCGTCACGCACGCGGCGCCGACCGCGGCCAGGACGATGGCGCCGAAGAACACGGGGGAGAAACCGATCCCGAGCCCGACCAGCAGCGAGCTCGCCGCGGGGGCCAGCACCTGACCGCCGGTGTTGGCCATGTTGAGGATGCCGAGGTCCCGCGCCCGCGACTCGGAGCTCGGCAGCACCTCGCTCATCAGCGCCGCGTCCACCGCGTAGTAGACGCCGAACGCGAAGCCGCCGACGACCGCGAAGCCGAGCATGCCGCCGGTCGTGGCGACGAAGAACGGGATTGCCACGGCCGTCATCGCCAGCAGCGAGGCGGTCACGACGAAGACCTTGCGTCTGTCCATCCGGTCCGACAGGGGACCCGCCACCGCCGAGCCGGCCAGCGCGGTGAGCAGGAACACGACCGCGTTCACGCCGAGGGCACGCGCCGTCGCCTCGTCGTCCAGGCCGATGTAGTCGGTGAAGATGTAGAGCTGGAAGCCGTTGATCATGAAGTAACCGAGCACCAGCAGCAGCCGGCCCCACAGCGCCCAGTAGAAGTCCGGCGCCCCGCGCGGGAAGCGGAACGTCGCCGCCAGGGCGCGGCCGTCGAAGCGACCGCCCGCGACGTCCCGGTTGTCGGCGTCCGGCGCAATCAGGACCGCCGTTCCCGTCAGGACGACCAGCAGCACGGCGGTCACCTGGATCCCGCGCTCGGTGTCGTCGAGGAACGCCGCACCCGTCAGCGCGCCGAGGGCGCTGCCCAGCAGGATGCCCACGCCGACGACGGCCGACAGGGTGGCCCGCCGGGCGACCGGCACGCGGTCCGGGAGGATCGCGGACAGCGTCGCGAGGGTGGCGTTGAGGGCGGCGGCCGCCAGGCACCACCACACGAGCAGTTCGCCGAACGTGTCCGCCCGTGAGATCGGGACCATCAGCAGCGCGGTGACCACGGCCCCGCCGACGATCCAGGGCGTACGGGCGCCGATCCGGGTGCGGGTCAGGTCGGAGAGTGCGCCGAAGACGACGTTGGCGACGAGACCCGCGACGGCCGCCGCGGCGGTCAGCACGGCGAGCAGCGGGACCTTGGCGTCGGGGTCGAGGTCGGCGATCCGCGCCGGCAGCAGCACGGTCGACGCCGCGCTGAACGGGAGCATGTAGCCGACCGTCCCGACGAACAGGCCGACCGCGACCCGGACCAGGCCGGTCCGGGGGCGCGGCGGCGCCGGCGTCAGGACGTCGGTGCTCATCTGCGGGCTCCTCCGGGACCGGCGGCGGCGGTGGGAGCCAGGGTCCCGGTCCGCGGAACGGGAGCCAAGGCCTCCGCTCCGGGTATCGGCGGGCGCCGCGTCGGAGTCAAGCTCAGCGGACGGCCACGGGCGCCGGCTCCTTCCGCGCATGCGCCTGGCCGGCCTTGTCGAGGGCGGCGCCCTCGACGTCGAGGACCGGGAGCCGGCGCAGCCAGCGGGGCAGCCACCAGGCCTTCTCGCCCAGCAGTGCGAGCGCGGCGGGCACCAGCACCATGCGGACGACGAACGCGTCGAACAGGATCCCGATGGCCAGGGCGAACGCGATCGCCTTCACCGTGGCCTCGCCCGCGGGCACGAAGCCCGCGAACACCGAGAACATGATCAGCGCGGCCGCGACGACCACCGGGGCCGCCTGCCGGAAGCCGGTGCGGATCGCCTGCAGCGGCGAGGCGCCATGGCTGTGCGCCTCGTGCATCCGCGACACCAGGAAGATCTGGTAGTCCATCGCCAGGCCGAACAGGATGCCGATCACCAGGATCGGCGTGAGGCTGATCAGCGGGCCGCTGCGGTCGAGGTTGACCACGTCGGCCAGCCAGCCCCACTGGAACACCGCGACCGTGGCGCCGAGCGAGGCGCCGATGGTGAGCAGGAAGCCGAGCACGCCGACCAGCGGCACCAGCAGCGACCGGAACACGAGCACGAGCAGCACCAGCGCGAGGCCGACGACCAGGGCGAGGTAGACCGGCAGCGCCTCGTCGAGCGCCTGCGCCACGTCGACGCTGACCGCGGTCGCGCCGGTCACCGACGCCTCGACGCCGTCCAGGTCGGCCAGCTCGGTGCGCAGGTCGGCGACGAGCTGCTCGGTGGCCGGGGTGGCCGGGCCGGACTCGGGGATCACGGTGAGCAGCGCCGCGGTGCCGTCGGCGTTCGGCACGGCCGGGGTGACGGCGACGACGTCGTCCAGCGCGACATGATCCCCGGGCTCGCGGCCGTGGCGGCCTGCGCGGCGCCGTCGCCCTCGACGAGCACGACGAGCGGACCGTGGAGCCCTCGCCGAAGCCGTGCGCGAGCAGCTGCTCGGCGCGTGCCTGGGTGGTGCCGGCGGGCGGCGCCTGCACGAGCGTCGTCTGCATGGAGAAGGCCGGGACGGCGACGACGGCCAGGGCCAGCACCGCCAGCAGCAGCGAGACCACGCGGAAGCGGGTCACCGTGCCGACCCAGCGGGCGAGGAACCCGCGGCTGCGCGCGTGCGTCGGCTCGCTGATCGGGCCCGCGGACAGTGCCGTCCGCTCGCGGCGGGGCAGCGCCCGGACGCCGAGCCAGCCGAGCGCGGCGGGCACGAGGGTGATCGCGATGAGCACGGCGACGACGATGGTCGCGGCCGCGGCGATGCCCATCTGGGTCAGGAACGGGATGCCGACGACGAACAGGCCGGCCAGCGCGATGACCACCGTCAGGCCGGCGGTGACGACCGCCGAGCCCGCGGTACCGACCGCCGTCGCGACGGCGGTGCCGACGTCCGCGCCGTGCCGCAGCTCCTGGCGGAAGCGGGTGACGATGAACAGCGTGTAGTCGATCCCGACGGCCAGGCCGAGCATCGCGGCCAGGATCGGCGTGGTCGACGACAGGTCGGTGAACCCGGTGGCGATGGTGATGCCGAGGACGCCGATGCCCACGCCCACCGAGGCGGTGAGCAGGTTCATGCCCGCGGCGAGCAGCGAGCCGTAGGTCACGGCCAGGACGACCACCGCGACGACCACGCCCAGGGCCTCCGCGGGTCCGCCGACGCCGGGCACCTCCTGCACCGCGTCGCCGGTGACCTCGACCGTGAGACCGGTGGCGCGGGCGTCGTCGACGGCGTCGAGCAGCGCCTCCTGCTCCTCGGGGGTGACCCCGCCGGACGGGACGTCGTAGCCCACGGTGCTGTAGCCGGTGGTCTGGGCCTGGTTCACGGCCGGGGCCGCGGGGTCGAGCGGGTTGCTCGCCGAGGCCACGCCCGGCAGGCCGGCCAGTTCGGTGACCACCTGCTGGACGGCCGCCGCGTTCTCCGGGCTGGTCAGCGTCTGGCCCTCGGGCGCCGCGAGCACGACGCGGGCCGAGGTGCCGCCGCCGCTGCCGAACTCCTCGTCGATCCGCTCGAGCGCCGTCGAGGACTCCTGGCCGGGGATGGAGAAGCTGGTCGCGGTCTCTCCGGCGAGGGTGACCGCACCCACACCGCCGCCCACGAGGACGAGCAGCCAGACGGCGGCCACCGCCAGCCGGTGCCGGTGCGCGGCCGCACCGAGTCGGGACAACAGAACAGCCATGCGGGATCAGGCCTCTTCCTGGTGAGGAACGGACGGAGGGGCGTCGGGCCGGCGGGAGCCCAGCGCGTCGATGCAGGTGGCGACGATGTGCGGGCGCCACGCGGTGGTCTCGTCGTCGAAGTGCGCGGCGATGCTCAGGACGGCGACGGCCGCGAGTGCGCCGGCGACCCGGACGGCGCGCTCCGAGACGGGCGCACCCACCTCGAGGCCGAACGCCTGGAGCGCCGCGGCGGCGGCCGGAGCGACGTCGGAGTCGTGGATCGCGTCGGCCCCGCCCTGGGTGACCGGTGCGAGCAGCAGGGCCACCAGCCCGGGGTGCGCGAGTGCGACGTCGACCATGACCTCGACGGCGCGCCGGTCGCGGGCCGGGCCGAGGGGCAGGTCGCGCACCCGCGTCGAGGACGCGGACGCCGAGCGCTTCGGCCTGCGCGAGCACGGCGACGTGCAGCGCCTCCTTGCTCGGGAAGTGGTGCAGCAGGCCGGCCTTGGACAGCCCGACGGCGTCGGCGACGTCCTGCACGGAGGTCTTGGCGAAGCCCCGGCGGGCGAAGAGCCCGGCGGCGACGTCGAGGATGCCGTCGTCGATCTGCCGGCGGAACGGGCGGGACACGAGGCGACGGTACGGCACCACCGACCGATCCGGTCGGTAGACCGACCGTTCCGGTCGGTGCGCTTGCTCACACGTCGATCAGTGCGACTCCCGGCTGACCGCCGAGCCGCTGGAGCCGACGAGGAAGTCGAGGTCGGCGCCGGTGTCGGCCTGCTGGACGTGTCGACGTAGAGCCGTTCCCAGCCGCGGCGCGGGTGCGCGAAGCCCGCGACCATGGCCGCGTCGGGCGTGCGCCGGGCGAGCTCGTCGTCCGGGACCTCGACGTCGATGCGGCGGGCGGCGACGTCGAGGCTGATGACGTCGCCGGTGCGGACCAGCGCCAGCGGGCCGCCGGCGGCCGCCTCCGGGGCGACGTGCAGGACGACGGTGCCGTAGGCGGTGCCGCTCATCCGGCCGTCGCAGACCCGCACCATGTCGCGCACGCCCTGCTCGAGCAGCTTGCGCGGGCAGCGGCATGTTGGCGACCTCGGGCATCCCGGGGTAGCCCTTCGGCCCGCAGCCGCGCAGCACCAGCACCGAGTCGGCGTCGACGTCGAGGTCCGGGTCGTCGATGCGGGCGTGGAAGTCCTCGATCGAGTCGAAGACGACCGCCCGGCCGCGGTGCCGCAGCAGGTGCGGCGACGCGGCGGCGGGCTTGATCAGCGCGCCGTCCGGCGCGAGGTTGCCGCGCAGCACCGCGATGCCGCCCTCGGCGACCAGCGGCGCGGAGCGCGGGCGGATCACCTCGGGGTCCCAGATCGGGCGCGTCGTCGAGGTAGTCGACGAGCGGCTCGCCCGGTGACGGTCAGCGCGGTCGGGTCGAGCAGGTCGCGGACCTCGCGCGAGCACGGCGAGCAGCCCGCCGGCGCGGTGCAGGTCGTCCATGAGGAACCGCCCGGCCGGCAGCAGGTCGACCAGCACCGGCACGCGCGAGCCGATCCGGTCGAAGTCGTCGAGCGTCAGGTCGATGCCCGAGCCGGCCGGCGATCGCCAGCAGGTGGACGACGGCGTTGGTCGACCCGCCGATCGCGGCCAGCGCCACGATCGCGTTGGCGAACGACGCCTTCGTGAGGAGGGTGCGCGGGCGCCGGTCCGCGGCGACCATCTCCACGGCCAGCCGGCCGGTCGCGTGGGCCGCCTCGAGCAGCCGGCTGTCCGGCGCCGGGGTGCCGGCGACGCCGGGCAGCGACCGTGCCGAGCGCCTCGGCGACCAGCGCCATCGTCGACGCGGTGCCCATCGTGTTGCAGTGCCCGCGGCTGCGGATCATCGACGACTCGGACCGGGTGAACGCCTCCTGCGACAGCGTGCCGGCCCGCACCTCCTCCGACAGCCGCCAGACGTCGGTGCCGCAGCCGAGCGGCACGCCGCGGAAGGTGCCGGTGAGCATCGGCCCGCCCGGGCACCACGACGGCGGGCAGGTCGACCGACGCGGCGGCCATCAGCAGCGACGGGATCGTCTTGTCGCAGCCGCCGAGCAGCACGACGCCGTCGATCGGGTTGGCCCGGAGCATCTCCTCCGTGGCCATCGCGGCCATGTTGCGCCAGAGCATCGCGGTGGGCCGGACCTGCGTCTCGCCCAGCGACACGACCGGCAGGTCGAGCGGGATGCCGCCGGCCTCGTAGATGCCGTTCTGCACCGACGCCGCCACCTCGGTCAGGTGCGCGTTGCACGGCGTGAGGTCGGAGGCGGTGTTGGCGATGGCGATCTGCGGCCGGTCGAAGGCGTCGCCGGGCACGCCGCGGCGCATCCAGGCCCGGTGGATGTAGGCGTTGCGGTCCTCGCCCGCGTACCACTGCGCACTGCGGAGCGTCACGTCGAGCCACCCTTCCAACGAGCTCGAGGCGCTGGTCTAGCTTCCGGGGCGATGACACCCGCCCCCGTCGCTCGCGACCCGCGAGACGTTCCGGCTGGCCGAGGGGCCGGTGTGGGACGCCGCCCGCCGGCGCCTGCTCTGGGTCGACATCCTGGCCGGGACCGTCCTCGAGGGCGTCGCTGGACGGGAACCGGATCGAGGTCACCGGGCGGCAGGACTTCGACGGCATGGTCGGCGCGGTCACGGTCGCCGACGACGGCACGCTGCTCGTGGCCGGCGCAGGAGGGGCTCGTCGTCGTCCGCACCGACGGGCACGCGCATCGACGGCCCGCGCGTCGTGCCCGCGGGCGAGCGGCGCCGGCTCAACGACGGCAAGACCGACCCGGCCGGCCGCTTCCTCGTCGGCACGATGCCGCTGGACGGGCGAGTCGGAGCGCGAGGTGCTCGTGCGGCTCGAGGACGACGGCCGCCTGACGCAGATCGACGACGACCTGACGCTCTCCAACGGGCTGGCCTGGTCGGCAGACGGCCGGACCATGTACAGCGTCGACACCGCTGCGGAGCACGGTCTTCGCCCGCGACGTACGACCCGGACGACCGGAGCGGTGGGGGAGCGCCGGGTGCACCTGCGGCTCGACGACGGCGTCCCGGACGGCATCGCGCTCGACGCCGAGGAGCACCTCTGGGTGGCCGTCCACGGGGCCGGGCAGGTGCGGCGGTTCGCTCCGGACGGCGCTCTGGCCGACCGCCTCGACGTGCCGGCCCCGCACACCACCAGCGTCGCCTTCGCCGGCGACGACCTGCGCACGCTGGTCGATCACGACCGCGTACGGGGAGCTGCGCCGAGGAGGAGCGGCGCGCGCACCCGGAGTCGGGCCGGCTGTTCACCACCCGCGTCGACGTCCCCGGGGCTGCCCGTGGCCCCGTGGTCGGGCGCCGACCGCCGTCCCGGTGAGCCCGGGCCGATGCGCGCGCTCGTCGTGACCGGGCCCGGGCGAGTGCGTCGGTGCAGGAGGTGCCGCGGCCCGTCGCCGCCGCCGGTGAGGTCGTCGTCGACGTGGAGCGGGTCGGCGTGTGCGGCACCGACGTCGAGTTCTTCACCGGCGAGATGGCCTACCTGCACCAGGGGCACGCCGCCTATCCGATGCGGCTCGGCCACGAGTGGGCCGGCACCGTCGCCGCCGTCGGGCCAGGGCGTCGACCCCGCCTGGACCGGACGGCGGGTCACCGGCGACACGATGCTGGGCGACGGCACCTGCCGCCGCTGCCGGCGCGGCGCCCAGCACGTGTGCGAGAACCGGCAGGAGGTCGGCATCCGCGGCGGTCGCGCCGGGCGCGCTGGCCGAGCAGCTGGCCGTGCCGGCCTCCTCGCTGCACGTGCTGCCCTACGCCGTGGACCCGGTGCTCGGCGCGCTGGTCGAGCCGGGCGGCAACGCGCTGCGCGCGGCGGAGGCCGCCGCGGTCGGTGCCGGCGACCGGGCGCTCGTGCTCGGACCCGGGACCATCGGCCTGCTCGTGGCGATGTTCCTGCGCGCCGCGGGCGCCGAGGTGCACGTGATGGGCCGCAGCGCCGAGTCGCTCGCAGTTCGCCCGCGCGCCTCGGCTTCGCCGACGCCTGGACGGAGGCGGACCTCCCGCACCTGCCGTTCGACGCCGTCGTCGACGCCTCGAACGCCGCGCGAGCTCCCGGCGCTCGCCCTCGACCTCGTCGAGCCCGCCGGCCGCGTCGTCTACATCGGCCTCGCCGGCGAGCCGAGCCGGATCGACACCCGCACGCTGGTGCTCGAGGACGTCACCGCCGTCGGCATCCTGTCGGCGTCCCCGGGGCTGGCGCGCGCGATCGAGGCCTTCGCCACCGGGGCGGTCGACCCGCGGCCGCTGGTCGCCGCGACCGTCGGCCTGCACGACGTCGCCGCCGTCCTGGCGGGGGAGCGGCCGGCCGGCGCCGGTCCCGGACCGAAGATCCACGTCGACCCGCGGCTGTCGTCTGTCGGCCCAGGACGGCGCAAGTGAATCGCCGTCCTGTTGCGCAGGGGGGCCGGTAGCGCCTGCGGAGTCAGCTGACGCGGCGATAGCGGATGTGCGTGGTCAGCGGTGAGTGAAGCACCTCGGCGGGTTCGAAGCCGAAGGATTCAACCCCGTCGAAAATGCGCTCGCCCGAACCGAGCAGGACCGGTGCGATGTCGAGGGTGAGCTCGTCGATCACGCCGGCGATCAGTGCCTGTCGGACGGTCGAGGCCCCACCGGCGATGTCGACGCCGCTGTCCCCGGCGGCCTGGCACGCTGCGGAGTAGGCCGCGTCGAAGCCCTCGGTGACGAAGTGGAAGGTCGTCCCGCCGTCCATCTGGATCGGGTCATGTCCGTGATGGGTCAGCACGAACACCGGCGCGTGATACGGCGGTTCGGGGCCCCACCACCCAGTCCATTCCTCATCCCAGTCCCCGCGGATCGGGCCGAACATGTTCCGACCCATCACATAGGCGCCCCGCGGGCGCATGAGCCACTCGTTCGCGACCTTGTCGGCGTCGTTGGCTCGCGGGTCGCCGATGTGCCAGGCGTGCAGCTCCAGCCCCCGCTTGCCGAGGGGGTCCTCGCGGCTCTGGTCCGGCCCGGCCACGAAGCCGTCCAGCGAGATCGACATGTGGCAGGTGGTGTCCGGCACCGCGAACCTCTTGAGTGATGGCGACGTGCAAGCGGTCGTGCGGACGGTAGCAGCGTCGCGAGCGGCCCAAGCCGTCGTGAAGGAGGAGAGCCACCATGACGATTCAGCGGATGGACCACGTCAGCGTCGTCGTCGACGACCTCGAGGCCGCCAAGGCGTTCTTCGTCGAGCTCGGCATGGAGCTGGAGGGCCAGGCGCCGATCGAGGGACGTTCGGTGGACCGCGTCAACGGGCTCGACGGCATCCGGGTCGACATCGCGATGATGCGTACCCCGGACGGCCACGGCCGGCTCGAGCTGACGAAGTTCCATTCCCCGACGGCGGTCAGCGCAGAGCCGGAGAACGCACCGCCGAACACGCTGGGTCTGCGGAGCGTCATGTTCGCCGTCGACGACGTCGACGCCACCGTCGCGGGCCTGCGTGCCCACGGCGCGGAACTCGTCGGAGAGGTGGTGCAGTACCACGACAGCTACCGGCTCTGCTACGTCCGCGGCCCCGCGGGCATCATCGTCGCGTTGGCTGAGCAGCTCAGCTGACCCCGGCTGCCGTCACGGGCCGGATCGACGCACGGATCGCGGCTACGGTCGGTCCGTGGATGACCTCGAGAGCTCGGTCGACCGTGTCGCAACTACGACCGGGTTCTCCGGTGTGGTTCGCGTCGACAGGGGCGACCGGGTGGAGCTCGCCAAGGCCTACGGTTCGGCGCACCGCGGCTACGGGATCCCCAATGCGGTCGACACGAGGTTCGGTCTCGCAAGCGGAACGAAGGGGCTCACCGCCCTGAGCATCGTGAGCCTCATCGAGGAAGGCCGACTCGACCTCGACACGACGGCTCGCTCGGTGCTCGGGAAGGACCTGCCGCTGATCCACGACGACGTGACGGTCGAGCACCTCCTGGCCCACCGGTCGGGCATCGGCGACTACTTCGACGAGGACGCCGTCGAGTCGATGACCGACTACGTGCTGCCCGTTCCCGTGCACCGGTTGGCGACGACCTCGGACTACCTCGCCGTGCTGGACGGGCACGCCCAGCGGTTCGCACCTGGCGAGCGGTTCACGTACAACAACGGCGCCTTCGTCGTCCTCGCGCTGATCGGAGAACGCGCGGGCGAGATGCCCTTCTCCGAGCTGGTGCGGACGCGGGTGTGCGAACCAGCCGGCATGCGCGACACCGAGTTCCTGCGCTCGGACGAGCCCGGTGAGCGCGCCGCCGTCGGCTACCTCGACGGCGACGGCCTGCGGACCAACGTCCTGCATCTGCCGGTCCGTGGCAGCGGGGACGGCGGTGTCTACTCCACGGCGGCGGACATCCACGCCCTCTGGTCCGCCCTGTACGCCGGCCGGATCGTGCCGCTGGAACGGGTGGCGGAGATGGTCCGTCCCCGGAGCGACGTGCCGTCGGAGTCGATGCGCTGCGGACTGGGGTTCTGGCTGCACCCGACGGGCGATGCGGTGATCCTGGAGGGCGCTGACGCGGGGGTCTCGTTCCGGACGGTCCACTCTCCCTCCACCGGCGTGACCCACACCGTGCTGTCCAACACGACGTCGGGCGCCTGGCCGGTCACGAGACGTCTGAGCGAGCTGCTCGCTGCCTGAACGACGTCGCCGGCTCGAGCGTGTCCCTGACGCCGCCCTCAGGGCGAGGTCGAGGGTCGCGGGTCTAGCGAGGTGGCAGCCTTCGCCGGCGCCACCGGACGACGGCGACCCGGGTCGCGCCGGCGAGCAGCAGCACGCCGGTGATCCACCCGGCAACCTCGGCGTGCGGCTCCAGCGACGTGCCGGCGGCCGCATCGATGAGGCTCCCGAGCCAGGCCCACATCGCGTAGCCGGCGGCGTAGCCGAGCACGACGACGAGCAGCGCCGGGACGGCGAACATCAGGACGAACACGCGGCCTCCCTCCGCGGTCATTCGCGGCGGGCGGCGTCCCCGGATGCGGGGCGCGCTCAGCCGAAGGCGGCGACCGTCCGGTCGAGGTAGTCGTTGCGAAAGGCGCCGCGCGGGTCGAAGCGGCGGACCAGCGACCGGAAGTCCGACATCCGCGGGTAGAGGCGCTCGAGTTCGTCCGCGCCGGTGGTGAACAGCTTGCCCCAGTGCGGGCGGGCACCGAAGGGGCGCAGGGCCGCCTCGATCTCCGGCAGGACGGCCCGGACACCGGGCTCGTCCGGCAGCCAGGTGAAGTGCAGGGCCATCACGTCGCCGCCGGATGCCGGGCTCAGCCACAGGTCGTCGGCGGCCACGGTGCGGATCTCGCTGACCTGCAGCAGCGGCGCGATCCGGGAGGCCAGCGAGCGCAGCGCCTCGCAGGCGGCCGCGCCGTGCTCGCGCGGCACGAAGTACTCGGTCTGCAGCTCGTCGCCGCGGCTCGGCGTGAAGCCGGCCCGGAAGTGCGGCAGCCGCTCGTGCCACGCGCCCGGGAGCCCCAGCTGCTCGTTGAGGTTCTCGACGGCCATGCCCGGCAGCATGTGCGTCGGCTCCGTCACCGCGCGGGCCCCGAAGAAGTCCGCGGGGTCGGCGTCGGCCGGCTCGGTGCTCTTGACCCACACCTGCGTCACCTCGTGCCAGTCGGTGAAGACGCTGACGCTGTACGCGGCGTCGGCCACCGCGTCGAGGTCGGCCAGCAGCCGCGGCCAGGTCAGGCCGACGTAGACCGTCGTCCGGACGTCGAAGGTGGGCAGGACGCGCAGGCCGATCCGGGTGACGACGCCGAGGGCGCCGAGGTGGACGACGGCCCCGGGGAACTCGTCGTCGTCGGGGGAGAGGGCGACGAGCTCGCCGTCGGAGCGGACGAGCTCGAGACCCACGACCGAGGTGCTGAGCGAGCCGTTACGGCCGCCGGAGCCGTGCGTCGCGGTCGCGGTCGCGCCGACGACGGTGATGTGCGGCAGGGAGGCGAGGTTCGGCAGGGCCAGCCCGCGCTCGGCCAGCCGCGGGACCAGGTCGCTGTACGGCAGGCCGGCGGCGACCCACACCGTGCGGCTGTCGTCGCCGTCGTCGAAGGCGACGTCGGCCGGCAGCCCGTCGAGGGAGATCAGGTCGGCCGGCGTGTCGGCGATGTCGTTGAAGCAGTGCCGCGAGCCGAGGGCCTTGACCCGCTCGCTACCGGACACGATCTCCTGCACCTCGGCGACGCTGCCCGGCCGGTGCAGGCGGGCGGCGCGGTAGGCCAGGTTGCCGGCCCAGTTCGTCCCGGGAGCCGTCGGGGCGGAGGTCGTCATGTCGGCGATCCTGCCCGGGAACGACGAGAGGGGGCCACGGCGGATGCCGTGACCCCCTCCCTGCGCCGAAATCAGATGGCGCGGACGTTCTCCGCCTGGGGGCCCTTCTGGCCCTGCGTCACGTCGAACTCGACCCGCTGGGCCTCGTCGAGGGACTTGTAGCCGGTGCCGGTGATCGCCGAGAAGTGGCAGAAGACGTCGGGGCCTCCGCCGTCCTGCTCGATGAAGCCGAAGCCCTTTTCCGCGTTGAACCACTTCACAGTGCCCTGAGCCATGTCGTTCTCTTTCTCCGTGCTGGGGTGACGGGAGCGACAAGGCGCCGACTCCCGGGCCGCCGCACCACCGGCAGGACCGAGAGGAACGTCAGGCAGTAACGACTGCGGACGTCCGAGAACGAAGCAGAGGCACAACAGCGACCGGGGACCACTGTACGTGTACGTGCCCGGTCGTGGGGCCACCCGGTGGGCGACTCACCCCTTGCGCGAGCGCCGGGGCGCCGGGCGGGCGGTGCCGCCGCGTCGCTCCACCCGCAGGACCATGCCGTCTGCGCCGGACAGGACCACCAGGGTGCCGCGGCGGAACCGGGTCCGCGACGGCGTCGTCTCGTCGGGGGAGACGTCGTCCGGCTCGTCGAGGCAGCGCTGGATGTCGGCGTCGGACACGTTCATGCCGGTGGCCGCCTCGCGGGCGCCGCGGGTCATCCGCATTCCGCCGGCCGCCCGTGCGGGAGCCGAGCCGCCCTGACGGGGAGGGGTGAGGTCGAACAGCCGGTCGTCGGCGGCGTCGTGATCGGGTGCTGCGCCGGTCGACGGCGGAGCGAGGAAGGTCAGTTCGGGTGCGCTCATGCACGTCCTGTCGAAAGCGGGGGCGTCTCGCCGCTCCGCGGTGGGGTGGCGCCGGTGCGGCGCCGCACTGCCCGGGCGCCCGACGCGCCGTACGGAGCAGGAAGTTCGTGCGGGCCGGCCCCGCGGTGTCCAGGTTACGCGCGCCGACCGGGCTGCGGGGGGACGACGGCAGAACGTGCCCCCGTGGAGGAAGAACGCTCAGTCAAGATCGTCCGGGCCGGGGTCGGCGCCGCCGGAGTCGGGGAGCGGCGATTCGTCGGGGACGTCGTCGTCCGGAGGCTCCGGCGCGACCGGTCCCTCCGCGTAGAGGGTGTCGGGGTCCTTGGGGTCGATCGGGTCGGTCATCCGCGACCACGACCCAGCGCCGCCCAGACGTGCTTGCGCCTGCCGACGACCGTCCACCCGTACCGGCCCGCGAGGCGCGCGACGAGGTGCAGGCCGAGGCCACCGTGTGCGGGGTCGCGGTTCACGGCCGGCACCGGGGGCGCGTCGGGGCGGGCGTCGCTGACGTCGACCAGCCAGCCGTCGTCGGTCGCCGTCACGCACACGCGGATCGGCGCGCCGCCGTGCCGCAGCCCGTTGGACGCCAGCTCCTCGAACATCAGCAGCAGCCGGTCGACGTCCTCGGTCCCGGCGCGGTCGGGGAGGCCTGTCCCCACGAGCCGGGCGCGCAGGTCCCTGCGTGCCTCGCGTCAGCTCCGCCGGACGGCGGATCTCCCAGCCCCACGACTCCCCGGCGCCGGAACCCAGCTCGGGAGGAGCCCCCCGTTTCCACCCGTGCGCGCTCATCCGGCCTCGGAAGACGCTGGTCGGGGCGGGAAGTTCACCCTGCTCATGTGCCCGTTCCGCGCGGAGTCACGCCTCCTCGTCGCACCGACCGCTCGGACGGGGGAGCCGGGGGCCGCGACGAGCGTCACCCCGCGGAATCCGGGCTCCCGATTGTCACGACTCGATAACGCCCGTACGGTTGCCGGGTCCGACCGACCGCCTCGTCCCCGACGGGGCGGGCGTTCGGACGCCGCCGAATCGCCCTCCGGGCGAGCCGGGGACCCACCGCAGTACTGGGGTGAATCGCGCCCGCGGGCCTGAGTCCGGGGCGGGTAGGGCTGCTTCCCGCCCGAATCCGTCAGCTAACTCGGTAGGCGGCTGTCGGAAGAACGCCGGTTCCGCCGCACCCGCGCATGCGTGGGTCGCGCCGGTCCACAGCCCTGGAGCACCTCTTCTTCATGCATCTCCGCACCACTACCTCCGGTCGCGCCGCCTCCCGCCACGGCCGGGCCGCCGCCCCGCGCCGTCCATCGCTCGCAGCCGGGCGCCCCGGTCTGCTGCTGGCAGCCGCCGCAGCCGGCGCGGTCGTCGTGAACGTCGTCATCGGCACGGAGCCGGCCGCACAGGCCGAGACCGCGTCGGTCAGCGTGGCCGAGGAGCTCGGGCTCACCTCGCAGTCGGAGGCGGTCGACGTGACCGCCGACCTCGACCCGCTCGAGGACCTGGTGGCCAGCCGCAGCTCGCGCGAGGCCGCCGAGACCGCCGCCCGCCAGGTCCAGGCGA
The DNA here is from genome assembly GCA_963777095.1 of uncultured Actinomycetota bacterium. Lineage (GTDB taxonomy): Bacteria > Actinomycetota > Actinomycetes > Mycobacteriales > Geodermatophilaceae > CAVZOY01. Next base: position 636,266 of record CAVZOY010000001.1, on the reverse strand, counting down.
AGGCGGACCGCGCCGAGCTCGAGCGGCAGAAGGCCGAGAAGGCGAAGAAGGCCGAGGCCGCCGCCGAGGCGGCTGCCGAGGCGGAGGCCGAGAAGGCAGCCGCCGCGGAGGCCGCCGAGGAAGAGGAGCAGGAGGCCGCGGAGGCCGCGGAGGCCGAGGAGGCCGCCGCGCCGAGCAGCACCGCAGTGGCCGCGATCGCGCAGATCACCAACAGCGCCGGACCGGTCGCCGTCGCAGGTGCAGGCGGCCGCCAACGCGGTGGTCAGCAACGTCCCCGGTGCCTCGGGCATCACCCTCGGCGGCACCCGTGCCAGCGCGGCCGACCCGGGCGGCCACCCGTCGGGCAAGGCCCTGGACTACATGGTCATGTCCGACGCCGCGCTCGGCGACGCGATCGCGCAGTACCACATCGACCACTGGGACGAGCTCGGCGTCGAATACATCATCTGGCAGCAGCGGATGCTGTCCTCGCCCGGCGGCTCGTGGTCGTCCATGGAGGACCGCGGCAGCACGACCGCGAACCACTACGACCACGTGCACGTGAACTACCGCTGACCCGGTAGGGGCCGCACGACCTGTCGTAGCCCGGGGTGAGACTGCTCGGGTGAACCGGGTCGTCCTGCGGCGCTGCGGCGACGGCGTCGTCGAGGCGCGCGACTGCGGGGACGACGGGACGCGCCGACGTCCGCAGGCTGTCCGCCGACGATTTCCCCGCCTACGTGCGCGACCGCGAGCGGACGCCGGTGCGCTGGGTCTGGGACGACACCACCCGCTGGTACCCCGCACTGCTGCAGGCCGGGGTCCGCGTGGCCCGCTGCTCCGACCTCCGGCTCGCGCACGCCGTCCTCCGGCGGTCGCCGTTCGCGGACCGGTCGCTGCTGGCCTCGGACGACGCCGGCGGGTGGGCCGCCCTGGCGCCGGTCACGGCCGGGGAGCCGGCGCTGTTCCCGCTCGACGACCCGGCCGACCGGCTCGATCCCGGAGCCGAGCACGAGCGCCAGCAGGCCGTCCTGGCCGCGTCCCCCGCCGGCGGGCGCCTCGGGCTGCTGCTGGCCGCGGAGTCCTCCGGCGCCCTCGTGGCCGCGGAGATGACCGCCGCCGGGCTGCCGTGGCGACCCGACGTCCACGAGCAGCTGCTCACCGCGGTGCTCGGACCCCGGCCGGTCGCCGGGCAGCGGCCGGCGGTGCTCGAGGGGCTGCTCGCCGAGGTGCGGACGGCGCTGCGGGCGCCGGACCTGAACGCCGACTCGCCCGGTGCCGTGCTCAAGGCCCTGCAGGCCGCGGGACTGCCGGTCGAGGACACCCGGTCCTGGACGCTCGAGCAGCTCGACCACCCTGCCGTCGCACCCCTGCTCGAGTACAAGAAGCTCGCCCGGCTGCACCAGGCCAACGGCTGGGCCTGGCTGGCGACCTGGGTGCGCGGCGGACGGTTCCGCCCGCAGTTCGTGCCCGGCGGCGTCGTCACCGGGTCGGTGGGCCACGAGCGGCGGCGGGGCGCTCTCGGTGCCGACGCAGGTGCGCGCGGCCGCGGTGGCCGACGAGGGCTGGCGCTTCGTCGTCGCGGACGTCGCTCAACTGGAGCCGCGCGTGCTGGCCGGCATGAGCGGCGACACGGCGATGGCCGAGGCGGCGCGGTCGTCGGACCTGTACCAGGGCATGGTCACCGCCGGGGTCGTCGCGACCCGGGCGGAGGCCAAGGTCGGCATCCTCGGCGCGATGTACGGGGGCACCCGCGGCGAGAGCGGGCGCATGCTGCCGCGACTGGCCCGGCGCTATCCCCGGGCGGTCGGGCTCGTCGAGGAGGCGGCGCGGGCGGGGGAGCGGGGCGAGGTCGTGCACACCCTGCTCGGCCGCGGCTCGCCGCTCCCGTCGGGGGAGTGGGCCGAACGACCGGTCGACCTCGGCGAGCCACCCGAGGGCGACGCCGCCGCGACCGACTCCGACCGGCGCCGCCGTGCCTGGGGGCGGTTCACCCGCAACTTCGTCGTCCAGGGCACCGCCGCCGAGTGGGCGCTGTGCTGGCTGGCCGACCTGCGCAACCGGCTGTGGCGGCTCGGCGGCGACGGCCGGTTCGAGGACCGCCCGCACCTGGTCTTCTTCCTGCACGACGAGGTGGTCGTCCACGCGCCGGAGCACCTGGTCGACACCGTCGCCGAGGAGGTCCGCGCCGCGGCGGCCGCGGCGGGCCGGCTGCTGTTCGGCGGATTCCCGGTCGACTTCCCGCTGGACGTCGCGATCGTGCGGTCGTGGGCGGACGCCGGTTGAGGCGCGCTGCGCCGGCGAACGGCGGTCAGCCCCCGTACGGACGCGTGATGATCTCCAGCACGTGGCCGTCCGGGTCCTTCCAGTACACGCCGCGGCCTCCGTCGTTCGTGTTGATCTCCCCGGGGTGCCGGTCGAACGGGTCGGCCCAGAACGGCAGGCCGCGGTCGCGGATCCGCCCGAGGATCCGGTCGAAGTCGTCCTCAGACACCAGGAAGGCGTAGTGGCGGGGGACGACCGGGTCCTCGTCCATGTAGTCCAGCGAGACGTCGTTGTCGAGCTCCACGACGGCGAACGGGCCGTAGGGCGTCGGCTCCGGGCGGTCGAGCAGCCCGGCGAGGAACCGCGCGGACTCCCACCGGTCGCGGGCCGCGACGATCGTGTGGTTCAGCGTGACGGGCATCGGAGTCTCCTCGTGTCGCGCCGCATCATGCCGCCGTGGGACGCCACGGGTAACCTCTGGCCCCGTCCTGCGCCGTGGTACACGTCCGACCGGGAGAGGGAGTCGTGGGAACACAGCCCGCTGCGGAGCGGATCGACCAGGCGTGGCTGGCCGGTGCGGTCCACCGGCTGCCGGACGGCGTCGCGGTCTTCGACGCGGACTGGACCATCTGCTACGCCAACCCCGCGGCGACCCGGCTGCTCGGCGCGCGCACGGAGGATTTGGGGCAGCAGAACCTGTGGATCGCCCTTCCGGAGCTCGCCGGCAGCATGTTCCACAGCTTCCTGCTGCACGCGCGGACGATCGGCGCGCCGGTCACCTGGCGCGGCTTCTACGCGCCCGCGGGCCGGTGGCTGTCGGCGACGGCGCAGACGGTCGACGAACTGCTGCAGGTGTTCTTCCGGGAGACCGGCGAGCACGTCGAGGGGCTCGTCGCTTCCGACGCGGATGTCCTGCCCAACGCGCTCGACGAGAGCGACGACGTGGACCGGCTCCGCTTCCTGGCCGAGGTCAGCGAGGCGCTGATCACGACCCTGGACCGTGGCGAGACGGCGGAGCAGCTGGCGGAACGGGCGGTGTCGCGGCTGGCCGACTGGGCGGTCGTCGCTCTGATCGGCGAGGGCGGCGGACCCGGCGAAGAGGCCTGGGCACACCGGGACGCCCGGCGCCGCGTGGACCTGGCCACCTACCTCGGCGGCCGGCTGCGGATCAGCGGCGGCGACACCGCCCTGGTCGACGCGCTGCTCACCGGGGAGCCGGTGCAGGTGCCCGTCATCCACCACGAACGCGTCGCGCCGTCGCTGACGACCGACGAGGTGCGGGCGGCCTGGGAGCGGCTGGACACCACGTCGTGCACGATCGTGCCGCTGCGCGCCCGGGGCGAGACCTTCGGGGCCCTGGCCCTCATGAACACCGACGGCCGGCCGCTCCACACCGAGTTGGAGATCGCCACCGCGGTCGAGGTGGCCCGACGCGGGGCCCTCGCGCTCGACAACGCACGCCTCTACGAACGACAGCTCAAGCTCGCCGAGACCCTGCAGCGCAACCTGCTCACACCGGCGCCGCAGCCGAACCACCTCGAGATCGCCGTGCGCTACCGACCGGCGAGCGCCCACGCGCTCGTCGGTGGCGACTTCTACGACGCGTTCACCCAGCCGGACGGCGCCACGCTGCTCGTCGTCGGCGACGTCGCCGGGCACTCGGTCGAGGCCGCCGCGGCCATGTCCCAGTTGCGCAGCACGGTGCGCACGATCGCCTACGACCGGCCCGACAGCCCCGCCCAGACGCTGACCCGGGTCGACCGGGTGCTGACCGGCCTGGACTTCGGCACCTTGGCGACCGCGCTCGTCGCCCGGATCGAGCAGCCCGAGGAGGCTGCCGAGAGCGGCGTGCGGATCCTGCGCTGGTCGTCGGCCGGCCACCTCCCTCCGCTCCTGCTGCGTGCGGACGGCGGGGTGGAGATGCTCGACAGCGCCCCGGAGCGGCTGCTCGGCGTCGACGAGCCCAGCAGTCGCACCGACCACACCGCGACCCTGCGCGTCGGGGACACCGTGCTGCTCGTGACCGACGGTCTGGTCGAGCACGGGCGGATCGACATCGACAGCGGTCTGGACCGGCTCCGCGAGGTGCTCGCCGGGCTGGCCGGGGATCCCGTCGACGCGCTCTGCGACCGGCTGCTGGACCGCATCCTCACCGGGCCGATCGACGACGACGTCGCGATCCTGGCCGTCCGCTGCCACCCCGAGGAGGCGTGACCGAGGTCAGCGACGTCGTCGGTGCGCCTCCGACTCGGCGGCTACGGGAGGCGGAACGTCGCCCGGAACGGCCTCGGGCGGCGTCGCGGGTGCGCCGGCCTCGGGTGGCCGGGTGGGCGGCCGTGCCGTGCGGGTGACGCGGATGGTGGTCATGTCGCGGCCGAACGGCAGGCGCAGCCGCGCGTGAGAGCGCGGTCCAGGGTTGCCTGGCAGAACCTTCGGCCGATCGCGTCGTGGCTGTCGAGGTCATGGGGGCAGACGTCGCAGGCGGCGGGACGGGCGGGCGGCGCGGACTGCGGGCGTCAGGACGGGCATCGAGGACGAGGTCACGGCGGCAACGGCCTGACTCCGCCGCACTGCGGCGGGATTGCGGAGCGTGCGGTCCGCACCCCCATCCATCGGGCGGGGTGCGGGGAGGACCGACACCCTCACGTTACGCCTCGCGTCGCACCCCGAGGGCTGCTCGGACGGCCGCCGTATCGGCGCGGTGCCGCTCGGTCGGGGCGTCGTACTCGAGGCACCAGAGCAGCTGGTGCACCAGCGCACGGCGCGGCCAGCCGTCCGCCTCCGGCACGGCGGAGCGGTAGACCTCCCAGAAGCCCGGACCCGTCATGTCGTCCCAGAAGGCCAGCCGGGCGATGTCGGACTCCGCCGGACCGGACCACGCCTTGTCCCAGTCGAGCAGGGCGGCGACCCGCCACTCGCCGTCGGCCCGGGCGAGCAGCAGGTTGTCGGAGTGCAGGTCGTCGTGGCACAGGGTGGGCCGGGAGTCGTCGAACAGGTCGGCGTCCCGCTCGAGCAGCGCGTGCACTTCGTCGCGCGCCGCCGGGTCGGCGACCAGCTGGTCGGTGCGCCCGTGCAGCGCCGTCAGCAGATCGCCTCCGCCCGGACGGCCGGCGGCGTCCAGGTCGCCGAAGCGGGTCAGCCGGATCGACTGCAGCGCGAGGACGACGTCCGCGATCCGCCGGTGCACCGCGCGGACGTCGTCCGGGTCCAGCCGCGGGCGCAGCCGTCGCCACTCGACGCCGTCGACGGAGCGCTGCACGAGGTAGCCGAATCCGTCCGGCGATCCGCTGCGCGCCGCGAGGACCTCGGCGGTGGGCACTCCCGCGGCGGCCGCCAGCGCCGCCGCGGCCGCCGTCCGCTCGAAGTCCGCGCCGCGTCCGCGCAGATCCGAGCCGGCGGCGACCTTGACCACGAGCGGGTCCGGCAGGCCGGCCACGGTCACGCGGACGACGGCGCGGCCCGGCTCGCCGGCGAGCACGTCGGCACGGACCACGGTCGGGTCCGCGCCGACGGCCTCGCCGACGCCGGCGCGGACCACGTCCTCCACCTCCGGGTGGAGAACCGCCCCCGTCGTCCGCACCTGCCGGCGATGTCCTGTCATGGTCCTTACAACGTTGTGACGCGCGTCACCCTAGGGGCGCGCCGATCGCGCTGCCAGTTCAAGGACGGAACCGTCTCGCGGCAGCGTCAGGTGCCGCAGAAGGTGCGGTACGTGGCGCCGAAGTCCTCGGGCCCCGGAGCCGCGTAGCGCTCGAGCCCGGGACGCTCGTCGAAGGGCGACGTCACGGCGGCGAGCAGCCGCTCCAGCGGACCCAGGTCGCCGGCCGTCGCCGCGTCGAGCGCCTCCTCGACGAGGTGGTTGCGCGGGATGTAGAGGGGGTTGACCCGGTCCATCGCGTCGGGGTCGGGGCCGAGCGCCCGCCAGCGCTCCGCCCAGCCGTCGAAGCCCGCGAGGTCGAGGAACAGGTTGCGCGCCGGGCCCGAGTCGCCGCGCGCCGCCCTGCCCAGGGCGCGGAGGAAGGACGTGAGGTCCACGCGGCCGGCCTGCAGCAGGGCGAGCAGATCGTCGGCGAGAGCCGTGGCGACGACGTCGTCGAGGCCCGCGGGCAGGCCGAGCTTGGCGCGCATGCCTGACGACCAGGCAGCCTCGTACTGCGGGCGGAACCCGCCGAGGGCGTCCACGGCGGAGGTGATCGCCTTCTCCTGGTCGTCGGAGAACAGGGGGAGCAGCGCCTCGGCGAACCGGGCCAGGTTCCACTCGGCGACCAGCGGCTGATTGCCGTACGCGTACCGGCCACCGGAGTCGATGGAGCTGTAGACCGTCGCCGGGTCGTAGGCCTCGAGGAAGGCGCAGGGCCCGTAGTCGATGGTCTCGCCGGAGATCGTCGTGTTGTCGGTGTTCATGACGCCGTGGACGAAGCCGACCAGCATCCACTGCGCGACGAGGCGGGCCTGCGCGGCGACGACCGCCTCGAAGAGGGCGAGGTACGGCTGCTCGGCGTCGGCGGCGGCCGGGTGGTGCCGGTCGATCGCGTGGTCGGCGAGCCGGCGCAGCAGGTCGGGATCGCCGGTGAGGGCGGCGTACTGGAAGCTGCCCACCCGCAGGTGGCTGCTCGCGACCCGCGCGAGCACGGCGCCGGGGAGCAGGGACTCGCGGCGCACCGTCCGGCCGGTGGCCACGACCGCGAGCGACCGGGTCGTGGGGATGCCGAGGGCGTGCATGGCCTCGCTGACGACGTACTCGCGCAGCATCGGCCCGACCGTGGCCAGGCCGTCGCCGCCGCGGGCGAACGGCGTGCGCCCGGAGCCCTTCAGGTGGAGGTCGCGGAGCCGGCCCGTGGTGTCGGGGAGCTCGCCGAGCAGCAGGGCGCGGCCGTCCCCGAGCCGCGGCACGAACCCGCCGAACTGGTGGCCGGCGTAGGCCTGCGCCACGGGGCGGGCGTCGTCCGGGACGGCGTTGCCGACGAGCAGCCGCACGCCCTCGGGGCTGCGCAGCGCCTCCGGCGCGAGGCCGAGCTCGGCGGCGAGGGGCTCGTTGAGCACCAGCAGTCGCGGGTCCGGAGCCTCGTCAGCCCGCCACGGCACGGCCATCTCGGGGAGCTCCCGCGCGAAGCGGTCGCCGAGGACGACGGTCGGCGGCGGGGCGAGGCTCACCCCGCCGAGACTACGAGCGCCGGCGGCGCCCCGTCCGGGACGCGGAAGGTCAGGCGCTGAGCCGGCCGCTGCGCTGCAGGCGCACGCGGCGCCGCTCGCGCTCGGACAGGCCGCCCCAGATGCCGAAGCGCTCGTCGTTCTCGAGGGCGAACTCGAGGCACTGGGCGCGGACCGGGCAGCCGGTGCACACGCGCTTGGCGTCGCGGGTGGAGCCGCCCTTCTCCGGGAAGAACGCCTCGGGGTCGGTCTCGGCGCACAGCGCGTCGAGCCGCCACGCCTCGGCGGTCGGCTCGGGCTCCTCCCACGCCGGCGTGCTGTTCCACGCGGGCTCGTCGTCCCAGGCCGTGTCCTCGTACCAGTCGGTGGCCCCGAACGGCTGCACGGCGACGGGTGCCGCGTACGGATCGGTCAGGAGGGTCAGGGACGGGCGCGAGTAGGAAGGCACGGGAAGCTCCTCGGTTGCGTGCGGCGATCCGCGTGACGGACCGGTACCGCTCGGTTGCTTGCCGTGACGTTACGGAGACCTGCTGCGATCTGGCACTGGCAGAAACCGGTGGAGAAATGGGTGGCCGTTTGGCTGATTGTGCGAATAGCCCACCCTCAGCGGCTGCGGTAGAGCCGGGTGGTCAGGGGCAGGAAGACCACGGCCAGACCCGCAGCCACGGCGAGCGAGACCACGATCGCGACGCCGTCGGGTTGACCGGCCATCAGCGAGCGGCACGCGGTCGCCAGCACCGAGATCGGGTTGACCCGGACGAACGCCTCCAGTGGGGCGGGCAGGGTCGCTGGGTCGACGAAGACGTTGGACAGGAACGTCAGCGGGAAGATGGCCATGAACCCGGCGTTCATGACCGCGTTCGGGGAGCGCAGCAGCAGGCCGAGCACCGAGAACACCCACGAGAGACCGAACGAGAAGACCACCACGAGGCCGAGTGCGGCGAGCGTGCCGAGCGCTCCGCCCTCGGGCCGGTAGCCCAGGGCGAGCCCCAGGACGATGATCACCGTGCCGGCGAGGACGTACCGCACGCTGTCGCCCAGCAGTGCGCCCAGCAGCGGGGCCGGTCGCCAGATCGGCAGTGAGCGGAACCGGTCCACGACGCCCTTGGTGAGGTCGGTGTTGAGCGAGACTCCCGAGTAGACGGTGGTGAACAGCACCGACATCACGAGCATCCCCGGCAGGACGTACTGCAGGTAGATGCTCGTCGAGCCGGCGATGGCCCCGCCGAACAGATACGTGAACAGCAGGACGAACATCACCGGGGTCACCGTGACGTCGAGCAACTGCTCGGGGACGTGCTTGACCTTGAGCATCCCGCGCCAGCCGAAGGTCAGGGCCGTGGACAGCCGGCCCGGCCGCGGTGGCCGCGCGGTCGTCGCGATGGCCTGGCGGACGGCGGCCGTGTCGGCCGTGCCGACGGGCCGGGTGGTCGTGGTCATGACGCCTGCTCCTCGAGCGCTCGGTCGGACTCCTCGGCGATGTGGCCGGTCAGTGCCAGGAAGACCTCGTCCAGGCTGGGCTGGGCGAGCGCGAACTCGGCGATGCCGATGCCGGCGCGCGCGAGCTCGGCCACACCGGCCGACGCGCGCACCGGGTCGGGACAGGCGGCCGACAGCGCGGCCGGGTCCGGCTCGAGCACGACCATGCCGACGGACCGCTCCAGGATCGCGGCGGCGTCGGCACGGCGGTCGGACTGCAGCAGCCGCACGTGCAGCGCACCGCTGCCGACCGATGCCTTGAGCTGCCCCGGCGTTCCCTCCGCGATCACCTTGCCGCGGTCGATGACGGCGATCCCGTCGGCCAGCTGGTCGGCCTCCTCCAGGTACTGGGTGCAGAGCAGGATCGTCGTGCCGCCGGCCACGAGCGCACGGGCGATCTCCCAGACCTGGTTGCGCGACCGCGGATCCAGGCCCGTCGTCGGCTCGTCGAGGAACATCAGACGCGGGGTGACGACGATGCTCGCGGCGATGTCCAGCCGTCGGCGCATGCCACCCGAGTAGTGCTTGACCAGCCGTGCCGAGGCCTCGGCGATCCCGAACGCCTGGAGGAGTTCGTCCGCGCGCGACCGGGCCGCGGGGCGGGAGAGTCCGAGCAGGCGGCCCAGCAGCACCAGGTTCTCCCGGCCGGTGAGCTCCTCGTCGACCGACGCGAGCTGGCCGGTCAGGCTGACCAGTCCCCGCACCTCGTCGCCCTCGGTGCGGACGTCGTGCCCGAACACGCGCGCGGTGCCCCCGTCCGCCGGGATCAGCGTGGCGAGCATCCGGATGACGGTGGTCTTGCCGGCGCCGTTCGGGCCGAGCACCGCGTAGATGGTGCCGGCCGGCACCGCGAGGTCGACCCCGTCGACAGCGCGCGTCGTCCCGAACGACTTCGTCAGGCCGGTGGCTTCGATGGCGAGCGCGGCATCTGTCATGGGGGCTCCTCGTCCGATGATCCGCGAAGCGTCTCTGCACCCTCTGACGAAATCTCCGCTCCGAAGTCATCGGAGGCGAGCAAATCTTCGTCGAGCGGGCGCGGCCCATCGTCGAACTTCGAGTCGACTCGAAGTCAAGGGTCGAACGGCCCCAGAACGGTCAGTAGTCCAGCAGCGCCTCGACGTCGAGGCGGCCGAACCCGAAGCCGCTGTTCCAGACCGTCCCGGTCTCGGCGTCCCGGCCTGCGGTGATGCGCAGCCGCTGGTGGATCTCCTCCGGGGTCAGCAGCGGTTCACGCTCGAGCAGCAGCGCCACGACGCCGGCGACGAACGGCGTGGCCATGCTCGTGCCCTGGATGGTGATGTAGGCACCGGGCCCGACCGGGCTGCGGCGTGCGGCGTAGCGGGGGTTCGTGTCGAATTCGCTGCCCGCGGCCAGCGCCGCGGTGATGAACTGCCCGGGTGCCGCGATGTCGGGCTTCTGGGCGCCGTAGCGCCCCGGGCCATGACTCGAGAACGGCGAGAGCTGGCCGACGCGGAGGTCGCTGACGACCTCACCGCCCACCGTGGCGAAGCGGTTGCGGCTCACGCACGAGCCGACGACGACCGCCCGCTCCTCGGTGCCGGGCATGCCCAGCGAGTACTGCGGCGAGGACGCCCCCGGGAACAGGAAGGCGCTCGGCCCGGCCCATGCGTGCACCTCGCCGTGCAGCACCTGGAGGGGGCGGATGCGCAGTGCCCAGAGGTCGTTCGCGCGGGCCTGCGCCACGGCCAGGAAGAGGTTCTGGTCGCGGTTGCCCTGGTCCTCGACGAAGTCGGCCTGGAAGAGGCCGAACGGGGTCTGGTGGACCGTGCCGTCGGGGACCGTCAGGGTGCCGTCCGGGGTCTCGACGAAGACGTCGACATCGTCGCCGCGGGGGATCCAGACGTCGGCGAACTGGACCTCGGTCCCGTCGATGCGGAACGGGATCACCAGGTCGGTGCCCGGCACCAGCCGGCCGGAGGCGTGGATCTGGTCGGTGCCCTCGTTGCCCGCCGCGACGACGACGATCCGCCCCGGCCCGCTCAGCCGGGCGATCTCGTTCTCGATGGCCGATGTCCCGTCGTGCGGACCGACGTGTCCGCCGAGGCTGAGGTTGACCACGGCCGGGCGGTCGCCGGCGGCGTCGAAGGTCTCCCGGATGCCGCGGATGATGTGGGTGTCGAGCAGCGGTTCGGCGCGGGTGGCGACGAGAGCGGCCCCGGGAGCGACGCCGCGGAGCAGCCCGCCGGAGCCGGCGCCGGTGCCGGCCGCGATCGACGCGCAGTGGGTGCCGTGGCCCTGCGGGTCACCGGCCGGGACGACGCCGGTCCCGCCCAGTGCCTGATCGATCTGTTCCCGGGAGTAGACGTCGAAGCGGGACTCCTCGGTGCCCGCGACGAGGTGGGCGTGGACGAACCGCTCGATGCGCGTTCCCCCGGCGGGCCCCTGGAAGTCCGGATGCCGCCAGTCCACCCCGGTGTCGACGACGCCGATCACGACGCCCGCACCGGTCAGCGGATGGCGGCCCAGCGCCACGTCGAGCCCCGTGGCCGGGCCCCGAGCCTGGTCGAGCAGGAGGTGGAGGGGCCGCGCCGCCTCGATGCGGAGGATGGCATCGCTGTCGTCCATCGCCACCAGGGCGTCGAGCGGGACCGTCGCCAGCAGGACCGGCAGGCCCGGTCCGTCGGGCCGGGGCGCGTTCCCTGCGAGCACCTCGCCGCCCTGCGACTCGACCGCCTCCCGGGCGCGCGCCATCTCCCCGTTGCGGACGAGGAGCTTGACGGTCAGCCGCTCGCCGGGCCGGGTGGCGGGCGAGTCCGACCCGGACAGCGACTGCTCGGCGAACGCGCGGACGGTCTCCTGCTGACCCAGATCGGGATCGGCGCCCATGCGGGCCTTGAGCGTGAGCGCGCCGTCGAGTGTCGTCCGTCTGGGCGTGGCCATCGGTACCCCCCGGTTCCGTCGCGAGGCGCCGAAGCTATCGGGATCGACGGCCCGACGGGAGGGTCATCAGCCCCTGGTGCGCGGGAACAGTGGCCGGGGAGCGTCGACCGCCACGACCCACGGCTGGCCGGCCAGCTCGCGCACCACCGGCGGGGTGACCGTGACGACCAGCGCACCCGCGGCCGGGGGCTCGTACTCCGCACCCAGCTCCGTCAGGCGCATGCCGACCTCCTCCGCATCGGCGGAGGAGCGCAGCCGCACCACGACGGTGCGGCGGTCGTCGTCCGGGGAGGTGTCCAGCCACCGCTGCAGGGTGGGGGAGACCACGGAGCGGGAGGGCCGCACAGCACCGGACCGTACTCCGCTCGCGGCGCCCGCGGTTCGGCGTCGGAGGGCCGGACCGTCCTCACCCGGGTTGCGACTCGTGCCCGGCCGGGACGGCACGGATGAGGCCGCGGTAGGCGTCCGCGGCGCGGATCCGGCCGGCGACGACGTCGTTGATGGTGCGCGCGATCGGCATCTGGAGCCCGTGCCGGTCGGCCAGTTCGACCACCGTGGCGGCCGTCTTGACGCCCTCGGCGACCATGCGCATCTCGCCCAGCACCTCGTCGAGCCCTCGGCCGAGCCCGAGCTGCTCGCCGACGTGGCGGTTGCGACTGTGCGGGCTCATGCAGGTGGCGACCAGATCGCCCATGCCGGCCAATCCCGCCAGAGTGGCCGCCTCGCCGCCCATCGCCACGGCCAGCGTGGTCAGCTCGGCGAGGCCGCGCGACATCACCGCGGCACGGGTGTTGTCGCCGACGCCGAGGCCCTGGGCCATGCCCGTGGCGATGGCGATGACGTTCTTGAGCGCGCCGCCGATCTCGCAGCCGACGACGTCGTGGTGGGTGTAGACGCGGAACATCCCGCGCTCCACCTCGCGCTGCAGCGCGGCCGCCACGGTCAGGTCCTCGGTGGCGATCACGCTCCCCGCGGCCTGGCCGGCGATGATCTCCCGCGCCAGGTTGGGCCCGGTGAGCGCCGCGGCCGGCCGTCCGGGCAGCACCTGCTTCACCACCTCGGTCATGCGCAGGTGGGTGTCGCGCTCGAGGCCCTTGCTGAGGCTGACGACCGGGAACCACGGCGCGAGGAACGGGCGCACCTGTTCCAAGGTGTCGCGGAACGCGGCGGTCGGGACACCCACCACCAGCAGTTCGGCGTGCCGGCCGGCCTGCTCGAGATCCGCCGTCGCTCCCAACCGCGCGGGCAACCGCGCACCCGGCAGGTAGGCGGTGTTGCTGCGCTGCCCCTCGACCTCCGCGGCCACCTCGGGATTGCGCGCCCACAGCAGGACCTCGTGGTCGCGTCGGCACAGCAGCGCGGCCACGGTCGTCCCCCAGGAGCCTGCCCCGAGCACGGTCACCCTCATCGGGTCAGCATCGTGGTGAACGTCCGGCCGGGCCAGAGCGAGCGGTGCCGGCGGCTCAGAAGGCGTACGGGCCGAACCGGAGGACGGCGAGCGCCGCGGCCAGGACGAGCAGGACCAGAGGCGGTGCGACGGACTCGGAGCGGTGGGCCCGGACGACTCCGGCTCCGGCCATGACGACGACCAGGCCGGCCGCGGCGGTGGGGGTGAGCCAGGGAGCCACGCCCGTCGCGGCCGGCAGGACGAGCCCGAGGGCACCCAGCACCTCGGCGGCACCGACGAGCCGGACCTTGGCGGGTCCCCAGTCCTCGACCCAGGTCATCCCCATCCGATGGAGGACCGGGAGCGGCCGGACGAGCTTGAGCGTCCCGACGACGAGGAAGACCCCCGCGAGGCCGACGGCGACCACCCACAGGACGACGTCCATCAGACCGCCCTGCGCGCCGTCACGCCGAGAGCGTGCCAGGGGGCGACACCGGGTTCGATCGGGACGAGCATGAGCCGGTGCCCTTCGACGTCGAGCGGCTGCTGCGGCTGTGGACGGACGCGCTCCCCGAGGACGACACGGCCGCGGCCGAGGCCTTCCGCCGGCTGTACGCCGACCCGGTCACGGTCAACGGCGCACCGCTGACCGCGGCCGACCTGGTCTCCCGTGCGCGGCGGATGCAGGCGGCCCTGGCGAGCCCCGAGCGCGAGGTGCTGGCCGTGGCTGACGCGGGCGCGGTGGTCGCGGTGGTGTTCCGTCTCGCGGGCCGGCACGTGGGTCCACTGGACACCCCGGCCGGCCGGCTGCCGGCGAGCGGCGCACGGATCGACGTCCGCATCATCGACGTCCTGACCGTCACGGACGGGCGGGTGAGCGCGATCTGGATGGTGGCGGACTGGCTCACGCCCCTGGCGGCGGCCGGCCTCGTTCACGTCCCGGCGACGTCCCCGGAGTCGCGGCTGGAGATGGCGACCGTCGTTCCGCAGCCGCCGGAGCGGGTCTTCGCCGCCCTCGTCTCGCCCGACGAGCTGGCCCGGTGGTGGGGGCCCCACGGGTTCTCGACGCCCGAAGTGGCGCTCGATCCCGGCCCGGGCGGTCGGTACCGGCTGACCATGCAACCCCCGGACGGGGACGCCTTCCACGTCACCGGCGAGTTCCTCGAGATCGATCCGCCGAGGCGGCTGTCGTACACGTTCCGCTACGAGGAGCCGGATCCGGACGATCGTGAGACCGTCGTCGTCCTCGACCTCGCCGGCGTGGACGACGGCACGGAGATCACGCTGTCGCAGGGGCCGTTCGCGACGCAGGAGCGTCGGGAGCTGCACCGCAACGGCTGGACCGAGTCCCTCGAGCGGCTCCGCGCGCTCGTCGCACCGCCCCCGCACGACCGACACGGAGGCTGACATGGACCACGACTCGCGCCCCGGTGAGGACGACGTCGATCGCGACGACGCCCAGGCGCTGTCCCGCGCGACCGGAGGTGGCGACAGCGATGCCGACGACGCCGCGACCACGACGGGCACCGGCATCTCCGAGACGTTCGTCGGACGCGTCTCGGGCCAGGACGTCGGCTACGCGGGGGAGACCGGCGCCGAGCGGCGGGCGGCCGAGCAGGAGGACGGCTGAGCCGGGTCTCAGTCCTTGCGGCGCCGCCCGATCTTCGAGCCGAGGAACGTGAGCGGGTCGAACTTGCGGTCCACCACGCGTTCCTTCAGCGGGATGATCCCGTTGTCGGTGAGGTGGATGCCCTCCGGGCAGACCTCGCTGCAGCACTTGGTGATGTTGCAGTAGCCCAGGCCGAACTCGTCCTGCGCGGCGTGCTTGCGGTCGACGACGTCCAGCGGGTGCATGTCGAGCTCGGCCAGCCGGATCAGGAAGCGCGGGCCGGCGAAGGCGGCCTTGTTCTCCTCGTGGTCACGGATGACGTGGCAGGTGTCCTGGCAGAGGAAGCACTCGATGCACTTGCGGAACTCCTGCGAGCGCTCGACGTCCACCTGCTGCATGCGGTGCGTGCCGTCGGCCTCCCGCGGGCGGGGGGTGAAGGCCGGGATCCGCGACGCCACCTCGTAGTTGTACGAGACGTCGGTGACCAGGTCGCGGACGACCGGGAACGTGCGCAGCGGCGTGACGGTGACCGTCTCGTCCTCGCCGAAGGTGCTCATCCGGGTCATGCACATCAGCCGCGGCCGGCCGTTGATCTCGGCGCTGCACGAGCCGCACTTGCCCGCCTTGCAGTTCCACCGGACGGCGAGGTCGCCGGCCTGGGTGGCCTGCAGCCGGTGGATGACGTCGAGGACCACCTCGCCCTCGTTGACCTCCACGGTGAAGTCCTGCAGGTCACCGCCCGCAGCGTCCCCGCGCCAGACCCGGAACCGCGCGTCGTAGCTCATGAGACCTCCTCGAAGATCTCGGCGAGCTCGCCGGGCATCTGGGGGAGGGGCTGGCGGGTCAGCGCGACCCTGCCGTCCGGCCCGAGCGAGCAGACCAGGTTCGTCTTCGCCCACTCCGAATCGGTGGCGGGGAAGTCGTCGCGGGTGTGCCCGCCGCGGCTCTCCTCCCGTTCGAGGGCGGCCTTCGCGATGCACTCGCTGACCAGCAGCATGTGCGGCAGGTCCAGGGCCAGGTGCCAGCCCGGGTTGTACTGCCGGTGTCCCTCGACCGACAGGTTCGCGACCCGCTCCTTGAGCGCGGCGATCCGCTCGAGCGCCTGCTCCATCTCCGGCGCCGTGCGGATGATGCCGACGAGGTCGTGCATCGTCTGCTGCAGGTCGTGCTGCACCGTGTACGGGTTCTCGCCGCCCTCCCGCTCGAACGGTGCCAGGGCCGCGCGGGCGGCGTCGGCGAGCACGTCGTCGTCCAAGGCGATCCGGCCGGTGCGCGTGAGGCCGTGCTCGGCCGCGGCCAGCCCGGCCCGTCGTCCGAAGACCAGCAGGTCGGACAGCGAGTTGCCGCCGAGCCGGTTGGACCCGTGCATGCCGCCGGCCACCTCGCCGGCGGCGAACAGGCCCGGCACGCGCGCGGCCTCGGTGTCGGGGTCGACCTCCACGCCGCCCATGACGTAGTGGCAGGTGGGGCCCACCTCCATCGCCTCGGCGGTGATGTCGACCTCCGCCAGTTCCTTGAACTGGTGGTACATCGAGGGCAGCCGCTTGCGGATGTACTCGGCGGACCGGCGCGACGCGATGTCGAGGAACACGCCGCCGTGCGGGGTTCCGCGGCCGGCCTTCACCTCGCTGTTGATCGCGCGGGCGACCTCGTCGCGGGGGAGCAGCTCGGGCGGACGACGGTTGTTCTTCTTGTCGTCGTACCAGCGGTCGGCCTCGTCCTCGGTCTCCGCCGTCTCCTTGCGGAAGAAGTCGGGGATGTAGTCGAACATGAAGCGGTTGCCGGCCGAGTTCCGCAGGACGCCGCCGTCGCCGCGGACGCTCTCGGTGACGAGGATGCCGCGCACGGACGGCGGCCAGACCATTCCGGTGGGGTGGAACTGGACGAACTCCATGTTCACGAGCGTGGCGCCGGCCTGCAGCGCGAGGGAGTGCCCGTCACCCGTGTACTCCCACGAGTTCGAGGTGACCTTGTAGGACTTGCCGATGCCGCCGGTGGCCAGCACGACCGAGGGCGCCTGCCAGGCGACGAAGCGGCCGGACTCGCGCCAGTAGCCGAACGCCCCGGTGACGCCCTCGGCGTCGGTCAGGAGGCGGGTGACCGTGCACTCCATGTAGACGTCGATGCCGAGCGCCACCGTGCGCTGCTGCAGCGTGCGGATCAGCTCGAGCCCGGTGCGGTCGCCGACGTGGGCGAGCCGGGCGTAGCGGTGGCCGCCGAAGTCGCGCTGGCTGATCAGCCCGTCGGGGGTGCGGTCGAACAGGGCGCCCCAGTCCTCGAGCTCGCGGACCCGGTCCGGCGCCTCCTGGGCGTGCAGCTGCGCCATCCGCCAGTGGTTGAGCATCTTTCCGCCGCGCATGGTGTCGCGGAAGTGCACCCGCCAGTTGTCCTCGGGCCAGAGGTTCGCCATGGCCGCGGCGATGCCGCCCTCGGCCATGACGGTGTGCGCCTTGCCGAGCAGCGACTTGCAGACGACCGCCGTCCGCGCGCCGTTCTCGGAGGCTTCGATGGCGGCCCGCAGGCCGGCACCCCCCGCCCCGACGACCACGACGTCGTAGTCGTGCCGTTCGAGCTCCATCAGAAGGGCCCCATCAGTCAGAAGAAGCGGAGATCCGAGATCGTGCCGGTGGCCAGGAGGAAGACGTAGAAGTCGGCGAACGCGACGCTCAGCAGCGAGGCCCAGGCGAACTGCATGTGCCGGCCGTTCAGCTTCGACACCTGGGTCCACGCCTTGTACCGCAGCGGATGCCGGGAGAAGGAGTTGATCCGGCCGCCGACGATGTGCCGGCACGAGTGGCACGACACCGAGTAGAGGAAGAGCAGCACGGCGTTGGCCAGCAGGATCAGCGTGCCGAGGCCCATGTGTCCCCACGCGCCGGTCTCGTCGCGGAAGGCGAGGACGGCGTCGTAGAACAGGATCACGTTGATGACCAGCGCGGCGTAGAGCGCGTACCGGTGGATGTTCTGCCCGATCAGAGGGAGCCGCGTCTCACCGGTGTAGCGGCGGTGCGGCTCGGCCACGGCGCAGGCCGGGGGCGAGAGCCAGAACGACCGGTAGTACGCCTTGCGGTAGTAGTAGCAGGTGAGCCGGATGCCCAGCGGGAAGATCAGGATGTAGAGCGCCGGGGAGATCCAGGCGGGGCCGGTGAAGAGCTTCGGAAAGGTGTCGCCCTCGCACGCGGTGGTGAGGCACGGCGAGTAGAACGGCGAGATGTAGGGCTCGGAGAAGTAGTAGGCGTTCTGGAACGCGCGGAAGGTCGCGTAGGCGATGAACGCGACGAGCACCAGGACGGTGATCAGCGGCTGGACCCACCACCGGTCGGTCCGCAGGTGCCGTTCGGAGATCGAGGCGCGACGCGGGGCCGCTCCACCGTTCCCGCCCCCGGCGGTGACCGCCCCCGTGCGTGGAGCGGTGGTGGTCAACGCGTCATCCGGCCCGGGGCGCCGAGGTTGTCCATGCCGTCGTCCCAGGCGGCGGAGCTGAACTGCTGGCCCTGCACGGCGGCCGGTCGTGCGCCGCAGAGCAGATCCAGGTCCTCGCGGAGCCGGCCCACGTCGAGGCGCAGGCGGCGCACGTCGACGCCGTCCCGGAAGTGCCCGTACACGCGGGCGCAGGCCCGTTCCACCTCGTCGACGGCATCACGAGCCGCCGACACGTCGTCTTCCAGTGACATCCCTGCCCCTTGATCCGTGTGATCGCCGTCACGGCACGAGCGCAGTCGATCACGGACGACGGTCTCGGGGGAAGTGGCAACGCGGGAAATCGTCGAGCGGATCCTCCGGTCGCGCGGCGCAGGTCAGGGATCGATGCCGCACTCGTCGCGGAGGTAGGTCTCCACGTTCTCGCTCGCCGTCGTGAGCTCGCCCTCGGCCTCCTCGAGGGCCTCGAGCGAGTCGGGATCGGTGAGGTCGAAGTCCGCGAACGCGGCGGCCAGCCGATCCAGGCCGCCCGCCATCGCATCCCAGTCGGCGGCGATCTCGTCGGGCGGGTCCATGGCGCGCAGCTCCTGCGACAGCTGCTCGAATGCGTCGGCCACCGACGGGTCGTCGCCCTCCAGATCGGACAGCGCCGACTCGACCCGCTGGTCGAGCTCCGCGGCCTGGGTGCAGAAGTCGTCCTCGCCGGCGGCGGCGGACGAGTCGGCGTCGTTCCCTCCGCCGCCGCACGCGGCGAGCAGCGACGATGACGGCCGCTCCGGCGAGGCGGGCGGGCCCGGAACGGACGGTTCGGCGTGTGGTGGGGAACATGACGGCCTCCGAGAGCGGATGCACTGAAGGCGTCGGAGTCTTCACCCGTCGAGCGGATCGGAGTGCGTCGAGCGACGCGGAACGCTGCGAATCGCCGAGTGCGTGCCGGCCCGCCGCGCGGCGGACCGTCAGGGCGCGCGCAGCGAGCGGGGCCGCAGGTGGAACCGGTCGAGGAAGCGGCGCAGGTGGACGTCGAGCCCCTCGCGCTGCGGACCCGGGACCGGGCCGCTCAGCAGCTCGATCTCCGCGCGGAGGGCGGCACGGCGGTGCTCGAGCGTCTCGACCTCGGCGACGAGGGCGACGTAGCGCGCTGCCGCCTCGCGGTCCAGACGCTCGCGCGTCGCGGCCGCCGCGGCGTCCGCCCGCCGGCGCTCCTCGCGCGCGGTGCCGAGCATCGCGACGATCTCGGAGCGGGCCTGCAGCCGGGCGGCCGTCGCGTCGTCCACGGCCAGTTGCCGTACCAGGTCGGCGGCCTCGGCGGCGCGCAGCTCGGCCGCGGAGATCTCCGCGAGCCGGACCGCGATCTCCGCGTGGGCCGCCTCGAGCGCGCGTTCGGCCTCGTCCACCATGTGATCGGCATGGGCGAGAACCTGCCCTGCCTCGGTGGTCGCCTCGGTGACCATCCGTTCTGCCTCGGCGCGAGCATCGGCCAGCCGCTGCTCGGCCTCGGCGACGGTCCGCTCGGCCTCGGCCGAGGCGGCGGCGCGGTCGGCCGCCGCGTCGGCGTGCATGCTCTCGGCCTGGTCGGCCGCGGCGGCGAGCATCGACCCGATCCTTGAGGACAGCTGGATGAACTCGCCACCGGTGGAGGAGTGGGACAGCAGCTGCTGCGCCTCCTCGAGCGCGGTCTGCGCACGCAGGTGACGCCCCTCGAGGTGCCGGCGCTCGCGGTCGGCCGTCGCGAGCTCGTCCTCCGCCCACCGGACGTAGGTGTCGACCTGGAACCGGTCGTAGCCGACGACGGCGCGGCGGAACATCGGGGCAACCTCGAGGACGGTCGGCAGGTCGCCGGAGACGTTGGGCCGCTCGCGATCCTCCGGCTCGTCTCCCAGCACCAGCTCGAGCGCTCTCGGGAGCCGGCCGGCCTCGCCGTCGGCATGCAGCTCGACGCTCATCCCACCTGTCTCCCCACGCAGTCCTGGTCCGAGTCTCGAAACGCTACGGCGCAGCATCGCGTGCGGCTCCGGATGCCGGACGGGCGTCACCCTTATGGAGGGTTGCGCCGCCCGGACGGGGGCCGTGCCCGGACGACGCACGCGGTGCGTCACCTCGCTCGGCAGGGTGACCGCAGCGGCGCCGGACGTTCTCCCGCGCACGATCGAGCGCACCGTTGTGCCATGGCGCCCGTCCCGACCCCGCCGCCGCCCGGCAACCTGACCGTCCCGCCGACGTTCGGCTGGGAGAACATCGCCACCGTGCTGCTCGTCGTGAGCATCGTCGCCGTGGCGTTCTTCGTGATCGGAGCTGCCGCGGCCTCGCTGAACGGGCGGTCGGAGTGGCAGGAGTACCTGGGTGCCCGGTCGAGCCGGCGTGGGGCCGAGCCGGATGCGGGCACGCGGGAGGACGACGTCCCCGTCCACGGCTGAGCCGGCCCCGTCGAGCGCGGCGTTCGGCCTCCCCGGACGGCGGCGACGGTCCTACGCTGCGGGTCGTGCCGCTGGACCGCTACGGAGTGCTCGTCGGCGTCCTGCACCGCTCCTTCCGTGACCGGCCGGACGACCAGGGCCGGTGGTTCCACGTCAACCTGGAGGTCGACGCCCCGGCGGGCCGCCACCGGTGCGCGGTGGACGTGGACAGCAAGATGTCCGCGGTCGGCGTCGAGTGGCGGCTTCTGACCCTGTCGGCCTCGGCGCTCGGAACGGTTCCTGGCCTCCCGCCCGGGACGCACGACCTGGCCCGCGCGCCGGATTCCGGCGCGCTGGACTTCCAGCGGCACCCGGCGCTCTCGCCGCGACTCGGCTGCCTGCTGGGGTGGCTCGGCGGGAGCCGGACCCCGGAGTGGACGTCGGGGTCGCACGTCCAGGCCGCCGAGGCGCTGGAGCCGATCCTGGTCCCGGGACGCCGGCTGCTCGTCTTCGGCGAGCCCTTCACGACCGGTCTGGGCATGCACAACATCCATCAGAACCAGGGCGACCCCGCCGGCAGCCAGTGGTGGGACGACAACGGGATCTGGCAGGACGGCGCGACACTGTCCGAGCGGCCCGACGGCCGGTTCGAGGTCTTCCTGTCGAAGTTCTCGACCCAGGCCACGCGCACCGACGCCGACGGCCACCCCGCCGGGGCAGACTGAGGCCCGTTCCTGCGCGAGCCCGGCATGCCCGTCGGTCCTCGGCTACGACCGCGCAGCCGCGGACCGCTCGCGGGCCGCCTTCTTCCGAGCCGCGCGGCGACGGATGCTCCGCTGGATCCTGCGCACGTAGAACGGGAGAAGTTCGGGGCCGGCCGGAATCCTCGCCGCACGGATGGCCCACTTCGACACCGTGTCCTGGACCGCGAAGCCGTTGGCCGTGATCCAGTACCGGTCAGCCGCCAGTACCTGCGCCGAGGGTGGTCGCATCGTCCGCTTCTGGAGGTGGATCAGCAGCGCGGTGCGCCGCACGATGTCCCCGCCCTCGAGCCGGTACTCGCAAACCTCGCCCTTCTCCCACGCGTAGCGGCGAGGGTTGCGGACTTCAAGGTCTTCCGCTCGCGTGCGGTACCGGTGGAACGAGAGGTCGAAGATCCTCCGCTCGTTCCACATCGGCACGCCCAGGTCGCGGAGGATGTAGTAGATGCCGGCTCCCTCGTCGAAGTGCCGGGCAGCCGGGTCGGTCATCACCTCTCGGTAGCTGATGCCGTCGATCTCGTGGCGGAACCATCCGGCCGCCTCGGCGGTGTTCCGGTACAGCGCGAAGTTGCCCTGGATCAGCACCTTGTCGGCCTCGAAGGCCTCGAGGGGCAGGTGGTCGCGAATCCGCCCGAAGACCAGGTCGAGGTCGCAATGACCCCAGAAGTCGAAGCCGGAGAGCTCCTCGCGGAAGATCTCGCCGAAGGCGGGACGGTAGTCGCACAGCTTGTACGGCCGTTCCAGGGAGATCTCGAAGTCGAAGTGGTGCTGGACGCGGGCGACGAGGTCCTCGAACTCGCAGACGACCACGCTGACGTTGGGCGGCGCGTCCACGACCGGCTCGTCGGTGATCAGCAGCCAGTGCACGTCGGGGTTGTGGGCCATGCTCCTGACCACGAGGGGCAGGTACGACGGGCGCTCGCCGTAGTAGGGCACGACCAGCCGGATCGATGGGCCCGCCACCGGCGGCACGCTAGACCATGGAGCCGACGAAGGAGACCAGCGAGGCGCCGGCGACGACGAGGCCGTCGGCGGCCGTGCGGACCATCCGCCCGGCCTGCTCCGGGAACTGGATCACGTACAGGACGAGAAGACCGACGACCAGCGAGTAGACGACCCTCCTCAGGTTCACGGCCGCCTCCACGGTGCCGGGCACACGGCGAGTGCCGTCGTCGGGGCGGGTGCCGGGAGCAGTAGCGGAGAAGCCGACGGCGGAGTCATCACATCCTCGTCATCGCCGATCGGCGGCGCAGGGGTGCGCGGGCCAGATGCCGAATCGGTAACGATTTCCCGAGCGGCACCCCCGGCGAGGCGGACGTCCTCGCGTCATGCAGGGCGATGGACGGCGTCTTCGACGTCATGACGAGGGTTCTGGTGGTCGATGACCACGCGCCCCTGCGGAGGCTCATGGTCGACGTGCTCAGCGAGGCGGAGGGCATCACGGTGGTGGGGGAGTGCTGCGACGGCGGCGAGGTGGTGGACGCCGTCCTCCGTACCCGTCCCGATGTCGTCCTGATGGACGTGAGCATGCCCGGCACGGACGGGATCGAGGCCACGCGCCGGCTCCTGGCCGTGCGGCCCCGGTCGCGCGTCCTGCTGCTCACCGCGTCGTCCAGCGCGGACTCGTTCCAGGAGGCGCGGCCTCCGGGGGCGGTGGGGTGGATGTCCAAGGCCGACGTCGTCGCCCTGCCGGATCGGGTCCGGCAGGTGGCAAGCGGTGGGACGGAATGGAGCTCGACGAGCAGCCCGACGAGCGCAGGGAGATGACCGCGTCAGACGAGCCGGCCCGGGCCCACGGGGGAAGACCCGGGACGGTCGCTGACGCGGCCATCTCACACCCTTCATCGCCGGAAGCCGACGCAGGGGTGCGCCTCGTCCCATCCGTGGCATCCAGCGCATCCGTCACCCCGGGGCGGCTTCGAGGACGTCCGACACGGGTAGCTGCTCCTCCGACCGGAGAGGAGCCCTCTGATGGAGTCAGATCTTCGTGATCTCTACGGCCGGGCCAGCCGATGGACCGCCGAGAAGGTTGCCGGAGCGCACGACCTGGATGCGCCGACCCCGTGCCCGGACTGGCAGGTCCGCGACCTGATCAACCACATGCTCGACACCCAGCGCTACTTCGCCGGGGCGGCTCGTGGCGAGAAGGCGGCGCCGCCGTCCCCGACCCCGCCGTCCCTGCTCACGGACGACCCCGTGGTCGACTTCGACCGCGCCACTGCCGAGGTGCTGGACGCCTACGGACAGGACGGCGCCGTCGAGAAGACCGGTCCCGCGCTGGGTATCGCGTTCAGCGACCAGTTGCTCCACGGCTGGGACCTGGCGCGCGCGACGGATCAGGACCCGACCATGCCCGACGGCCTGGCCCAGGCGGCGTACGACTGCATCCACGGTCGATTCACCGACGAGCAGCGCACAGGTGTCTTCGCGGCCGAGATCCCCGTCGGGGACGACGCGACCCCCCAGCAGCGACTCCTCGCCTACACGGGGCGCGACCCGAACTGACGTCGGACGTGGCCATCAGCTGATCTGGACGACGACCTTGCCGAGGGCGCGCCCCTCGCCGACGTGGGCCAGGGCCTCCGCCACGTCGTCCAGTCCGAACGTGCGGTCGACGTGGATGTCGATCTCGCCCGAGACGCAGAGGTCGGCCAGCGGAGTGAACGCGGCCGGTCCCGGTCGCACCACGAGGACGCCCAGCCGGCGACCGGTGAGCCGGCCGGCCAGCCAGCCGACGGTCACCACGCGCAGCAGTGCACGCACGGGCCCGCCGACGCAGCGGTACCGGCCACCGCGGACGAGGGCCCGTCGGTAGGCGAACACCGACCGGTAGGCGACCAGGTCCAGGACGAGGTCGTACGGCTCCTGCCGGGTGAAGTCGTCGCGGCGGTGGTCGAGGACGTCGTCCGCGCCGAGCGACCGCATGAAGTCGAGTTTCAGGGCGTTGTCGACGCCGGTCACGTGTGCGCCCAGTCGCTTGGCCAGCTGGATAGCGAACGAGCCGGACCCCCCGCCGCCGCCGTTGATCAGCACCCGGCGACCTGCGGCGGCACCGGCGGTCCCCTGCAGGGCGATCGCGCCGGCCTGGGGGAGGGTGGACGCCTGGGCGAACGTCAAGCCGGCCGGCTTGGGGGCCAGCGCGGACTCGGCTGCGACCGCCTGTTCGGCGAAGCCGCCCAGGAGCGCGAGGTTGTCGCCGTACACCTCGTCGCCCGGCCGGAACCGGGTGACGCCCTCGCCGATGTCCGTCACGCGGCCCGCGATGTCGGACCCCAGCGTCCGACGGGACGGGGACCTCAGCCCACCCAGGCGCGCGTAGAACGGCGACCCGCGCAGGCCCTCCCAGTCGCTGAGGTTGACCGAGGTCGCGGCGACCTCGACCAGCACCTGGCCGGGGCCGGGAGCCGGCACGGGCACGTCGTCGATGCGCAGGACGTCGGGGCCTCCGTACCGGTCGTAGACGGCTGCTCTCACGCGACCTCCTCGACTCCTCCGCCATCGGACGGTCGGGTCTGCTCAGTACCCGGGAACACCTGACGGAGGTCCGCCAGGGACACCGGCCCGTCCACCACGAGGGTGTCCGACTCGCGCAGCCGGCCGGTGAGCAGGCGGGGCAGCGTCTCCAGGGCAGCCGGACCTCACCGTCGGCCTCGCCGGGCCGTCGGTCAGTTGCGCCTGCTCGGCGAGCCGCAGGCCCAGTGTCCGGTCAGGTGACGTCGTCCGGACGACGAGCGACACCGGGCGGTCGCTGAGCTGATCGGGCTTGGCGGTGAAGCCGAGCATGAACCCGAGGGGACCGAGGTACTGGTCGACGAGCACGTCCGCGACGTCGGCCGGCACGGTCGCCGATGGGTCGACGGCGACCTCGACGTCCCATGCGTGGAGGGCCGCCTCCTGGAGGCGCATGCCGGTGAACAGGTCTATTTCCGCAGGCTCCGGCAGGAAGCCCATGGGGACGCGCAACTCGGCGCGCTGTGCCGGGTCCAGGTCGGCAAACGCGCGGTCCAGGTCGCGGCCGGCACGCAGGTAGCCGTCGGCCTGCTCGCGCGGGCTCATCGCGTTCCACCGCGCCCACACCGCCTCGTTGGCGTCCCCGGCCCGTTCGCGACCGTCCTGCGCGGCGCGCAGCGTGTCCAGGGTGATCTCGGCGCCGCTGCCGAGGTGGGAGACCACTTGGGCCACGGTCCACTCCGACGCGCCCGATGGCCGGGTGAGCTGGTCGTCGGTCAGGCCGCCGACGAGACGGGCCAGTCGTTCGTAGGTGCGGTGGTCGGCGTCGATCGTCCGGTCGGCCAGCGGGGTCATCGGGCTCCTTCGGCGTGGTCTCCCGGCAGCATGCGGCCTGCCCCGTCGATGCGGCCACCGAGGGCCTCCCGATCCGGCGTCAGAGAACGGGATGGGCGGGTACGCCGCTGCTCTGCTCGATGTCCCGGGCGGCGATGTCGAGCAGCTGGTGGCTCAGCTCCGAGAGCGCTCGGGCCACCGCCAGTTCGTCCCCGATCTCGGGTACGTCACGGTCGGTGGGATTGAGCCGCGCGAGCCCTGTGCCGGCCAGTGTCTGGTCGCCCGCGTGCAGACGGGCGACTGCGCGGGTCCGGTCCTCGTGCTCGTCGATGTCGACCTGAACAGTCCATTTCTTGACGGTGTCCATGGCGATCCCATCGGGTCGGGTGTGCCGCACCATTGTGCGCCCCGGGGGCGGTAGGAACGGGTTGTGACGGAGGAGCAGTTGCCGGGCGGTCGGACCGCTGGGGCCGTGCGGATCGGGGACACGGTGCACCGGCCGGTGCAGCCGTGGACGCCGGCGGTGCACGCGGTGCTCCGCCATCTCGAGGCGGTGGGCTTCGAGGGGGCTCCTCGTGTGCTCGGCTTCGACGAGCAGGGCAGGGAGGTCCTGACGCATCTCCCCGGGGAGACGGTCGGGAACCGTCGTCCCTGGCCGGAGTGGACGCGGTCGGACGATGCCTTGCGGCAGGTCGGGGCATGGCTCCGGCGACTGCACGACGTCACGGCCGACTTCGAGCCTCCGCCAGGGCTGCCCTGGTTCGCCGGTCAGACCTGGCGGCCGGGGCTCGTCATCGGTCACCACGACGCCGCACCGTTCAACGCGGTCTGGCTGGACGACCGGCTGGGCGGGTTCTTCGACTGGGACACCGCGGGTCCGTCGTCGCGTGAGTTCGACCTGGCGTTCGTCGCGCTGTCGTGGGTGCCCCTCTTCGCGCGCCGAGCCGTCGCCGCCACCGGTTTCACGGCCTTCGAGGACCGTGCGCGCAGGCTGCACCTGCTCCTGGACGCGTACGGCTTCGGCTCCGACCGGCACCTGTTTCGTGCCGCCGTCGCCGGCCGGGCGCGCGTCAGCGCCGCGGTGATCGAAGAACGCGCCGCGACAGGCGATCCCATCTACGTCGCGCTGCGCCCCCTCGCCGCCGACCTGGCAGATTCCGCCGACGAGGTGGAAGCCCTGCCCGAGTCGTTCTGGGAGCGCGCCTGACCCGGTCGGCGTGGACTGCCGGCCGCCTGAGCGGGATGCTCCTGATGGATCAACCCGGGAGGACGGATGGCCGAGTACACCGCGACCGCGATCTGCGAGGGCGACCACTGGGTGATCGATGTGCCGGGTGTCGGAACGACTCAGGCCGACTCCGTCGACGACATCGAGGAGACGGCGGTCACTCTCGTCACGGCGATGACCCACACCGCCCCGCAGGACGTGCACGTCCAGCTGCGCATCGTCTGACGCGAGCTGGCGACTCAGTTCCCGGGCCCCGTGTCGAGCTCGGGCGCCGGGCGGTCCAGGACCGCGAGGACCCGGGCGGCGACGGCGGCGACCTCGCCGTCGGCGTCGACCCTGCGCACGAGTCCGTCGGCGGCGTAGAACTCCACCAGCGGAGCTGTCTGTGCGCGGTAGACCTCGAGCCTGTGGCGCACCGTCTCGGGCCGGTCGTCGTCGCGCACGACCCACTCGCCGTCCACGAGGACCCGGCGCGCGGCCATCCGCCGGATCAGCTCGGCGTCGTCGACCGCCAGCTCGAGCACCGCGTCCAGCGTCGTGCCACGGGCGGCGAGCTCGTCACGAAGCCTCTCGGCCTGGCCGATCGTCCGTGGGAACCCGTCGAGGAGGTAGCCCCCGCGGCAGTCGGCCTGTGCGAGTCGCTCCGCCACCATCGCCGTGGTGACGTCGTCCGGAACGAGATCACCGGCGGCCGCGAAGGCCGCGGCCGTCCGACCGAGCTCCGTCCCGCCGGCGACGTGGGCGCGGAACAGTTCGCCCGTCGACACGGCCGGTACGCCGCAGTGCGGCGGCGAGCAACGCAGCCTGGGTGCCCTTGCCGGATCCCGGCGGTCCCAGCAGAACGATGCGCATCGGTGCAGCCTGCCGTCCGGGCCGCTTCGCCGGGAGGGGTAGCACCGTGGGCTCACAGCGGGGCCATTGGCCCTACGGTCCGGCGACATGGCGCACCCATCGACGTTGGCAGCGGTGTCCTCGATCCAACTGGCCGCTCAGCTGGCCGGTCACCTCGTCGCCCTGCGGCGGCGCCGGCACTTCGACGTTCCCTTCATGACCGGAAGCCCTGAGCACCTCGTCCGGGACTGGCTCTGGTTCGGCACGGCCTACAGCGCACCTCCGTACCTGCTCGCGCCACAGATCTGGGCCACCGCCCGACTGCTCCGCGGGCCGGATGACCGCGCGCGCTGGGAGCTCCACTGGCTGGGCACCGGCCTGACCCTGGGCTATCTCAGCGAGCGCTTGGTACGCGATCGGGTCCGCCCCAGCGGCTTCGACCTCCTGGAGACACCGATCGTGGCGAGTGGGTGGAGCTGCGCGATGGCGATGGCCGTGCTCGCCCGCCGCTGACCGTGCGGAGCCTCAGCCACGACCGGCCGGATCGGCCCCGTCACCCGTGCTCACCCTCCTAACCGGGCGCTACCCGGCAAGGAGATGTCTTCTCCCCGGCGGATCAGACGGGGCGCGACCTCAGCAGGTGGAGCAGCGCCAGGGCGTAGGCCTCGGCCGGGTCCGGACCGTCGTAGCCGCTCGTCGCGCCGTCGACCCGGAGCGTGACCCGGTAGCCGTCGCCGGTCGGCGCGAGCCCCGCGAACGCGTCGCCGAGCAGCTCACGGAGCTGGTGCTCGGCCGGCACCCACAGCGTCTGGGACTGGTCGACCGAGTCCAGCGCCCACTCGGTCGTGCCGTTGAAGCCGATCACCGGGCCCGCGGGGAACTGGTGGACCTCGATCGTCATGTCCGAGAGCACGAAGACGTCGGAGTCCATGCCTCGGTCGGAGATGACGAAGCCGTCGCCGCGGGCGGGTGTCCACTGCAGCCCGGCGTCGCGCAGGGCGCGAGCCAGGGCGATCGAGACCACGCTCCCATCTTGCGTCATTCCCGGCCGCAGGGCCGCGCGGGCCGGCGGGCGCTAGCATGAGTGCAGCACCGGCCTCAGGCAGGGCCTTCGCTCATCCGGCGGCCATCGACTGGTGCCCGAAGTTCCACCGTGGCGGGCCGACCAGCCCCGGGCGTCGATCTCTCGGAGATCAGGGCGCCCAGTCGTGTCGCGGAGCGGCCGTCCACGGCCTCTCCTCGCGACACCCACCGCCCGGACGCGGGACTGTGCGCGGCACTCCGCCGCAGCAGCCCTGCCGGGCATTGCAGAGGAGGAGTCCTTGGCTCGACGAGGCCAGAGCCAGGCGCGCTCTCGCCGGCCCGCCCCGCCCAAGCAGCGGCGCGGACGCGGCCCCGACGACATCATCTCGATGCTCGCCCGTGCCGTCCGCGAGGTCGAGGCGGCCGCCCAGCGCGGCCGCGTGACGCCCGCCGTCCGCACGAAGTTCCAGGCCGTCGCCCTGCTGCTGCGCGACGAGCGCGCCCGCATACAGGCGGCAGCGGGGAGCGTGAGTCGTCGGGCCGAGCAGCTGAAGCGGCTGGACGGCGTCGCGACCATCCTGGCGACGAGCGCCGTCCGGGACGCCGGCCTGCTGGCGCTGCTCTCCGAGGACGCCGTCGTCTCCGACGCGGCACGGTCGCTCACGCGGGAGATGCTGCTGTCCGTCGGCATCGAGCCGCCCGCCGAGGAGGCTGCGCCGCCGGCCGCGGCCACCCCCGCTGCTCCCGAGCGCCGGGTCCTGCCGCAGTCGGTGCTCTCCCGACAGCTGGCCAACCCCTTCCTCGCCCCCGACTTCTCGGCCGCGCCGCGGCCCGCCCCCCGTGCGGGCCGCCTGTCCGGCTGGGAGCTGCTCGGCCCGCTCTTCAGCTCGTTCGAGCGCGCGGGTGGCGGGGATTCGGCGTGCATGCCGCTACCTGCGCCGTCCTCGCGGCGCGCGCCGACGGCTCTGGAGCTGATGCCGCACCAGGCGCAGGTGGTCGCCGCTGCCGCGTCCGGCCACCGGACCTTCCTGCTCGCCGACGAGCCGGGCCTGGGCAAGACCGCTCAGGCACTGCTGGCCGCGGAGGCAGCGAACGCCTACCCGCTGCTGGCGGTCGTGCCGAACGTCGTCAAGACCAACTGGGCCCGCGAGGCCGGCCTCTGGACGCCCCACCGCTCGGCGACCGTGATCCACGGCGACGGCGAGACCATCGACGGCTTCGCCGACATCGTCGTCGTCAACTACGAGGTGCTCGACCGCCATGTGGGCTGGATCGGCGATTTCGGCTTCCGCGGCATGGTCATCGACGAGGCGCACTTCATCAAGAACAAGAGCTCCCAGCGCTCCCAGCACGTCCTGGAGCTCTCGGAGCGCATCCGGTCGCGAAGCGCGCGACCCCTGCTGATGGCCCTGACCGGTACCCCGCTGATCAACGACATCGACGA
The DNA here is from genome assembly GCA_963777095.1 of uncultured Actinomycetota bacterium. Lineage (GTDB taxonomy): Bacteria > Actinomycetota > Actinomycetes > Mycobacteriales > Geodermatophilaceae > CAVZOY01. The sequence goes on along the minus strand of CAVZOY010000001.1, from coordinate 606,111 downwards.
CTTCCGGGCCATCTGGCAGTTCCTCGGCTGGATCGACGACACCAAGCCCCTCGGCGAGCTGATGCACGCGCTCGAGGACGTCGGTCTCACGCCCGCCGACCCGGGCTTCTACGCGGCCGCGCGCCGGTGCGTGATCGACCTCGGCATCGTCCGGCGCCGCAAGGTCGACGTAGCCGCCGACATCCCGGCGCGGCGCATCGCAGACCTCCCTGTGGAGCTGGACGGAGCCGCCGGCCGGTCGATCCGGGCGGCCGAGCAGGACCTCGCCCGCCGGATGGTGGCGCGGTACGAGACCGCGCTCGCGAGCCGCTCGTCGGGCGGCGCCGAGGGCATCGACCACGAGCTGGTGCGCCGGGTGGCCAGGGCCGAGCTCAAGGACGCGGCCACGACGACCGGCGACAACGTGTTCGCCATGATGCGGCGCATCGGCCGGGCGAAGGCCGGCCTGGCCGCCGACTACGCGGCGCAGCTGGCCCGCAGCGCGGGCAAGGTGGTGTTCTTCGCCAAGCACGTGGACGTGATGGACGCCGCCGAGGAGACCTTCACCCGGCAGGGGGTGGGCTTCTCCTCGATCCGTGGCGACCAGACGCCGGCGTCGCGGCAGAGGAACATCGACGCGTTCGTGGGCGACCCCGACGTCCACATCGCGGTCTGCTCCCTGACTGCTGCCGGTGTGGGGCTGAACCTGCAGGTCGCCTCGAACATCGTGCTCGCGGAGCTGTCCTGGACCGATGCGGAGCAGACCCAGGCCATCGACCGCGCACACCGCATCGGCCAGACCGAGCCGGTCACGGCGTGGCGCATCATCGCGGCCCAGACCATCGATGCCCGGATCGCCGAGCTGATCGACAGCAAGGCCGGGCTGGCCGCCAGGGCGCTGGACGGGTCGGACGACGAGGTCGCGTCGTCGGCCGACGTGCAGCTCGAGGCGCTGGTCGCGCTGCTCACCGACGCGCTGCGGCAGGGTGCCTCGCCGGTGGCCGGCTGACGGGGACGCCCCTCCTCACGTGACGTGTGGCCAACGTCACGAGATGGATACGGTGTGGCGCGCCGCGCCGTGTTGCGGGTGGGACTGCCGGGACTCTTGTGCCATGGCCCCACGGACGGCCGAGGGCCAGGCTCATGGAGGAGTTGAGGTCCACGATGTCCGTATCCGGTAGGTGCTCCGGCGGCAACCACGTCGCCCCGAAGACCGGCGGGTCCTGTCCGTGCGGGATGGTCACCCGCCTCCCCGTTTCCGACGGGGAGCCCCCGCCCGAGGTGCTGGAGCTGCTCGCGCAGTGCCTGGTCGACGGCGTCGAGGGCCTCGACGCAGGAGCCGCCATGCTGCTCCGCGAGCGGGCGGACCGGCTGCTGGCGGCGTTCTCGACCGCAGGGCTGGAGATCAGCCTCGCCGCCTGACCAGTGGTCTGCCCGAGCCGTGCTGTTCACGGACGAACGGACGGCGGGCAGGGACGGGCGCGGCGGCTGACAGCCGCCGCGCCCGTCCCTGCCAGGAGGGCAGCGGGCGTCTTCCCCGGGTCCGGCCGGGGAAGGCACCGCCGACGCGTGTGCCACGTGTGGCGTCCGAGGGGCGACGTGATAGGTAGCCCAACGGGTGCGACTTCGCCGGTGACCATGGCTGCCCTGGATGAGCGCACCTGAGTCTTTCTCCCGAGCCGGCCCCGTGGCGGTGTCCACCGGCGCTGCGGCCTGCGTCGATGGCACTGTGTCGAAGATCACACGAGTGATAGCGTCGCGATCCGAGCCTGCTCGTGATTCGGGGGTCCCTTCATGCGACAGGGCCATGTGAACGAAGCCAGCGCCCGCACGCGCTCGGCCGACCGTCCTCGGGCCAGATCTCGACTGGCGATCGGCTTGGCCGCGGGCACGTTGGCGCTCACCGCATGCGGTGGCGGCGGTGGCGGCGGCGGCGGTGGCGGTGGCGACGCCGCGGAGGGTTATCCGGACGGAGACATCACATTCGTCGTGCCGTTCTCGGCCGGCGGGCCCACGGACACGGTGACCCGGCTCGTCTCGGAACCGATGGCCGAGGAACTCGGCGGGACCATCGTCGTCCAGAACGTCGAGGGCGCCGGCGGCACCGTCGCGGCCGGTGAGGTCTCCGCGGCAAACCCGGACGGCTACACGGTGCTGATGCACCACATCGGCATGTCGACCGCGCCGTCGCTGTACCCCGATCTTGCGTACAACCCGCTGGAGGACTTCAAGACGGTCGGGCTGGTCACCGAGGTGCCGATGACGATCGTCGCGCGGAGCGACTTCGAGCCGGAGACGATGGAGGAGTTCGTCGACTACGTCACGGAGAATTCCGACGCCGTCACCCTGGCCAACGCCGGTATCGGCGCCGCCTCGCATCTGTGCGGGCTGCTCCTCCAGGAGGCCCTCGGCGTGAAGCTCACCGAGGTGCCCTACGACGGAACCGGCCCCGCGCTGACCGACCTCGTCGGCGGACAGGTCGACATCATGTGCGATCAGAGCACGAACACCACCGGGCAGATCCAGGGCGGCGAGATCAAGGCCTACGCCGTGACGACTCCGGAGCGTGTCGAGACGCTTCCCGATCTGCCGACCACCGAGGAAGAAGGCCTGGAGGATCTCCAGGTCGGCGTGTGGCACGGCCTCTACGTCCCGGTCGAGACGCCGGATGAGATCGTCCAGAAGCTCACGGAGGCACTCAAGGTGGCTCTGGCCGACCAGAACGTGATCGATGAGCTGGCCAAGCTCGGGAGCACGCCGGCCTCCGAGGACGAGGCGACGCCGGAGGCACTCACCCAGCGGCTCGAGGAACAGATCGAACTCTGGCGCCCGATCATCGAGGAAGCCGGAGTCGCGGCCAACTGACCATCGGCAGCGCTGGGGTGTCGATCGCCCCAGCGCTCTCCTCGAAACGTGGGGGTCGTGACCGGTGAACCTGCACGATGCCCGCAAGGACCTGCTCGCGGGCGGGACGTTCGTGGTCTTCGGGCTGGCGTTCGCCATCACGTCGTCGACCTACGAGGTCGGTACCGCACTGCGGATGGGACCGGGGTATTTCCCCCTGGTCCTGGGCAGCCTGCTCGTCCTCCTCGGGATCTCCATCGCCGTCAAGGGATTCGTCGCCGCCGACAGCGACGAGATCGGGCCGGTCCCCTGGAAGGCGCTCGCACTGCTCGTGACCGCCTTCCTCTTCTTCGGTTTCACGGTCCGGGGACTGGGGCTGGTCCCGGCGCTGTTCGGGACGGTGTTCCTGGCCGCGATGGCGGGGCACCGAGCCCGCGTGATCCCTGCCGTCGTGATCGCCGGCTGCCTCACCGCTCTCAGCGTCCTGATCTTCGTGATCGTGCTGCAGCTCCGGCTGCCGTACTTCGGGCCCTGGCTGCAGGGGTAGCGCGTCGATGGGGGTGTTAGAGAGTCTCGCGCTCGGCTTCGAGACGGCATTCACGCCGACGAACCTGCTGTTCTGCCTCATCGGCGTCGCCCTCGGCACCTCGGTAGGAGTGCTGCCTGGCATCGGGCCCACGGCCACCATCGCCATGCTCCTGCCGATCACCTTCGGCTTCGAGCCGGTCACGTCCCTGATCATGCTGGCGGGCATCTACTACGGGGCCCAGTACGGCGGGTCGACCACCGCGATCTTGATCAACCTTCCCGGCGAGTCGTCGGCGGCCGTGACGGCGATCGACGGGCACGAGATGGCCAAGCGCGGCCGCGCCGGGCCGGCGCTGGCCACGGCCGCGCTGGGGTCGTTCTTCGCCGGAACCGTCGGCACGGTCGTCCTGGCCCTGTTCGCCGCGCCGCTCGCCCGCCTGGCGCTCGAGTTCGGGCCGGCGGAGTACTTCTCGCTGGTCGTCCTGGGCCTCATCGCGTCGATCACCCTGGCCAGCGGCTCGACGCTGAAGGCGCTGGCCATGATCGTCCTGGGGCTGCTGCTCGGCACGGTGGGCCAGGACCAGTTCTCCGGCATGCCGCGCTTCACCTTCGGGCAGCGCGAGCTCTTCCAGGGTCTGAACTTCGTCTCCTTGGCCGTCGGCCTGTTCGGCGTGGCCGAGATCCTCCGCAATCTCGAGAGCGAGACGAAGCGGACGGTCATGGTGAAGAAGGTCAAGAACCTGTGGCTGTCCAAGGCGGACTTCAAGAGGATCACAGCACCCGTGCTGCGCGGCACGGGCCTCGGATCGGCGCTGGGGGTGCTCCCCGGGGCCGGACACGTTCTCGCCTCGTTCGTGTCCTACTCGGTCGAGAAGCGCGTGTCCAAGCATCCCGAGGAGTTCGGGAAGGGCGCGATCGAAGGCGTCGCGGGACCGGAGTCGGCCAACAACGCCGCCGCCCAGACCTCGTTCATCCCGCTGCTCACCCTAGGCCTGCCCTCAAACTCGATCATGGCGCTGCTGGCCGGCGCTTTCATCATCCAGGGAATCACCCCCGGCCCGAACGTCATCACCGAGCGACCCGATCTCGTCTGGGGCCTCATCGTGTCGATGTGGATCGGCAACCTCTTCCTGGTGATGCTCAATCTTCCGCTCATCGGCCTGTGGGTGAAGTTGCTGACCATCCCGTACCGGGTGCTGTTCCCGGCGATCATCGCTTTCGCCTCCATTGGCACCTATTCGCTGGGCCTCAACGCGTTCCACGTGTACGCGATCGCGTTCTTCGGGGTCCTCGGCTACTTCCTGATCAAACTCGGCTGCGAGCCGACGCCGCTGCTGCTGGGATTCGTCCTCGGCCCGTTGCTCGAGGAAAACCTCCGCCGCGCCCTGATCATCTCCCGCGGGGACCCGACAGTCTTCCTGACCCGACCCGTCTCCTTGACGCTGCTGATCCTGGCGGTGATCGCGTTCGTGGTCGCGGTGCTGCCGACGATCCGCCGCAAGCGCGAAGTGGTGTTCGAGGAAGAGATCTGACGGACCAGATCCGCGGTCGCCGCTAGGCCAGGACGCCCTTCAGGACGGGCGCGAGAGACGCCTTCAGCTCGAGCCCGATGCCGGGCGCATCGGGGAGCCGCACGTGCCCGTCCTCGATGGGATAGCCGTCGGCGAAACCGCCGAACGGCTCGAAGATGCCCGGGTAGGACTCGCAGCCGTGCAGGTGGAATGCCGACGCGATGGACAGGTTGAACTGATGGCCACCGTGCGGAACGCACCGGTCGGGGTTCCAGCCCGAGTCGAACAGCATCGCCACGATCCGGCGGAACTCGGTGAGCCCGTAGCTCAGCGCCGGGTCCATCTGCAGGATGTCCCGGTCGGGACGCAGCCCGCCGTAGCGGATGAGGTTGCGGGCCTCGTGGAAGGACAGCAGGTTCTCGCCCGTCGCCAGCGGGCCCTCGTACCGCTCGGCCAGCAGGCGCAGCGACTCGTAGTCCAGCGGGTCCCCGGCCTCCTCGTACCAGTGCAGGGGATAGGCGCTGAGCGCGTCGGCGTATGCCAGGGCCTGGTCGAGGTCGAAGCGCCCGTTCGCGTCCACCGCGAGGTCGCACCCCTCGGGCAAGACCGTGAGGACGGCCTCGATGCGCCGCACATCGTCGTCCAGCGGAGCGCCGCCGACCTTCATCTTGACCGTGCGGTAGCCCATGTCCACGTAAGAACGCATCTCCGCCTGGAGGGCCTCGATCCCGCGGCCGGGGTAGTAGTAGCCGCCCGCCGCGTAGACCCAGACCTTCTCCGCCGGTGTCTCCGGTGTACGCGGATCCCGGGCACGGGAACTCAGCAACCGGTAGAGCGGAACTCCCGCGAGCTTGGCGGCGAGGTCCCAGGACGCCATGTCCAGAATGCCCATCGCGACCGCCCGGTCGCCGTGACCGCCGGGCTTCTCGTCCCGCATCCCCGCCCGCCAGATCAGCTCCGGGTCCAGGTCACCGTGCTCGCCGATCAGGCTGTCCGGCTCAGTCTCGAGGACCCGCGGGATGATCCGCTCGCGCAGCAGCCCGCCCTGCGCGTACCGCCCATTGGAGTTGAAGCCGTACCCGATCACCGGCTTCCCGTCGCGCGTCTCGTCGGTGACGATCGCGAGAACGCTGACGTTCATCTTCGAGAAGTTGATGAACGCGTTGGACATGTCCGCTTCGATCGGAACGGTCTTCTCGCGGATGTCGACGATGCGCACGGACGCGACCTCTCCCGGAAAACGGCCCGGCGCCACCGGTCCCGGTGCCGTCCTGACCCTAGCCTCGGGGCTGCCCGACCGGCGACGGCGTCGAGCCTCAGGTTGCCGGCCACAGGGGCGGCCGGGATCAGCGACGCAGAGCGTCCAGTGGCGGCGTGCGTCGCAGCCAGACGGCCAGCAGACCGGTGACGAGGAGGAGCCCGGAGGACAGCAGAACCACGCCGGTCCAGGCGCCCGCGGTCCACGCGCGACCGGTGACGGTGCCGAAGACGGAAGACCCCAGGTAGTAGGCGAACAGGTAGAGGGACGCCGCCTGTCCCGAGGCCACCCCGCCGGCGTGGGCGCGGGCGGGCACCCACCCGCTGGCGACCCCGTGAACGGCGAAGAAGCCCGCGGTCATCACCGCCAGGCCGACGACCACCAGGCGCAGCACGTCGGGAAGCGTGAGCAGGACGCCCGCGACGGTGACGAGGCAGCCGATCGGCACGACGGCGCGGCGGGAGAAGCGGTCGGCCAGGCGGCCGGCGACGATCGAGCCGAGGGTGCCGACGGGGTAGAGCAGGAAGATGAGCCCGGCGACGCCCAGGGGCAGGTCGAACGGCGCCGAGGTCAGCCGGAAGCCCATCGCGTTGTAGACGGCCACGAACGCTCCGCACGAGCAGGCGCCGACGGCGTAGAGCGCCAGTAGCGCCCGGTCAGCGAGGGCCCGCCGTGTCATGGATGCGAGATGGCCGAGGCGGGCCGGCGCGGGGGTGAAGTTGCGCGAGGCCGGAAGCAGCAGCCCGACGGCGACGGCGCAGATGAGGCCGACGCCGGCGACGGCGGCCAGCGCCCACCGCCAGTCCGCGAGGTCGGCGATGGGGCCGGTGACCAGGCGGCCGGTCATCCCACCGATGGCGTTGCCGCCGATGTAGACGCCGGCGGCCCGGGCGTGCGTACCTGGGTGCAGTTCCTCGCGCAGGTAGGCGGTGGCGACCGCAGGCAGTCCGGCCAGGGTGACGCCCACGAGAAGGCGCAGGCCCAGGAGCACTTCCCAGGTCGGCGCGACCGCGCAGGCGACCGCCACCACTGCGGACGCAGCAAGCGAAATGTGGATCAGCCGCGTCCGACCCACCACCTCCGAGAGCGGCCCCGCTATGAGCAGCGCGATGCCGAGGCCGATCGTCGTCAGCGAGACGGACAACGTGCTCTGCGTGGCCGAGACGGAGAACTCGCGGGTGAACTCCGGCAGCAGCGCCTGGGTGCTGTACACCAGCGCGAAGGTCGTCACCCCCGCGGCGAACAATGCGACCGTGATGCGCCGGTAGCCGGCCTCACCGACCCGGTAGCCCTCCCATCGCGTCGGCGGCGTCGCCGGCGTCACCGACGGCGCTCCCCGTCGGCTGCGCCCGCTCTTTCAGCAGGCGTCGAAAGACCGCCCCCGGCCCTCTGCTGATGCTCGTCAGGCAGGCTCCGGCACGCCCCCGGGGTCGCCGCCGGGATCGTCCGTTGTCGGCTCGATCGGCGCGGCTGGGAGGGGCTCCGGTGCATCAGGGAGTAGCTCACCCAGATCGTCCGGCACCGGCTCGTTCGGGTCGATCTCCGGACCCGGCTCTGGCAGTGGAGCAACCATGCGACGAGCAACCAGCACGTCCTCCCGGTCGCAGTGCCTTCCTCCAACCCGACGAACTGGACGCCCGGGCAGCTGGACTCCTACCGGCAGTTCAGCATGTCCATCAACTGCATGCTCTGCTACGCCGCCTTCCCGGTCTACCCGTTGCCCGCGCGGCGCCGTGCCGGTGACCCCGCGGCGGCCACGTGACTAGGTTCCGGAACAAGGGCCGGGCTTCCGCCGGCTGTGCGTCCGAATCGTCCGAGACCGGGGGAGTGCCATGACGCACGACGTCATCGTCATCGGGCTCGGTGGGATGGGCAGCGCGGCCGCCGCGCACCTGGCCGCCCGCGGGCAGCGGGTGCTCGGTCTGGAGCGCTTCGGCGCGGCGCATTCCTTCGGGTCGAGCCACGGCGGATCGCGGATCATCCGGCAGTCCTACTTCGAGGATCCCGGCTACGTGCCGCTGCTGCTGCGGGCCTACGAGCTCTGGGACCAGCTGGAGACCGACTCGGGTGCCGACCTGATGACCCTCACCGGCGGGCTCTACTTCGGCCGGCCGGACTCCGTCACGGTGGCGGGCAGCCTGCGCTCCGCCCGGCAGTGGGACCTGCCGCACGAGGTCCTCGACGCGACCGAGATGCGCCGGAGGTTCCCGACGCTGTCCCCGTCGGACGAGGAGGTGGGGGTGTACGAGGACGCCGCCGGGTTCGTCCGGCCGGAGGCGACCGTGACCGCCCACCTGTCACTCGCTGCGCAGCGGGGGGCCGACCTGCACTTCGACGAGCCGGCGCTGCAGTGGGCGACGACGACGGACGGCGGCGTGCAGGTGACCACCGCGGCGGCCACCTACACCGCCGGCAGGCTGATCGTCTGCCCTGGCGCGTGGGCGCCCGAGCTGCTCGCCGGCCTCGGCCTTCCGCTGACCGTCGAGCGGCAGGTCATGTACTGGTTCCAGCCCGAGGGCGGCGTCGGCCCCTTCGCCCCTGATCGTCATCCGGTCTGGATCCACGGCGGGCCGGAGCGTCAGCTCTACGGCTTCCCGGCCATCGACGGCCCGGACGGCGGCGTGAAGGTCGCGTTCTTCCGGCATGGGGTCGTCACCACGCCGGCGACCCTCGACCGCGACGTGCACCCCGACGAGGTCGACGTCATCGCCGCGGACGTCCGCCGGATACTCCCGACCCTGCCGGGTCGGTTCCTGACCGCCGCGGCGTGCATGTACACCACCACGCCGGACGAGCACTTCGTGGTCGCGACGCACCCCTCCCACGACCAGGTCACCATCGCCTGCGGCTTCTCCGGCCACGGCTTCAAGTTCGTGCCCGTGATCGGCGAGATCCTGGCCGACCTCGCCACGGAGGGGGCGACGCGTCATCCGATCGGTCTGTTCGACCCGCGTCGTCCCGCCATGGTGCTCTGACGGGCCGGTCGCCCTCACCCGGGTGGGATGAGAGTCCTCGGCCCGGTGCTGCCGCTGACAGTGCACGGCCACGTGCCGAGCGCATTCCGACCCCGGTCACGTGGTCCGCGCCGCCGGCGGCCGGGTGCGGCAGCCGTTCACGCTGCTCTGTCGCGCCCGTGCTGTGAGTGGGACCCCTCACCGTGACGAGCACGAGACCAGCGATGCCGCGTGGGTGCCGGGCGCGGATCTCCCGGGCCTGCCGATGGACCTGCCGACGCGGCTCCAGGTCGCCCAAGCCATTGCCGATGGACAGCCGCCGTACCTGGGCTGACAGTGCCCTCGACCAGCAGGTCCGCGGTCGCGGCGAGCTCTCCCGGGCGCGCGTTGTTCGCGACAGGACCGATGATCGGCCCCGGCGGATGTCAGACCTCCACCCGCTGGGTCCGGTGCCGGTGGTGGACCGGGCTCACGCCCTGGCCGGAGCGGCGGATCGCCAGCGGGAGCGCGTACCAGGTGAGCGCTCCGACGAAGGCTGTGATCGAGCTACCGAGGATCGCCTGCCATCTGCCGAGAGTGACGTCCAGGATCAGCAGGACAGAGCTGCAGATCGCGGGGACGAGCAGGGCGAGGCCGATGATGAGCAATCGGTCGGCGACGACCACGAGTGCCGCCTTCTGGCGCCGGCGGAAGACGAGCCGGTGGAAGGACACCGGGGCGATCAGCACCATCGTCGCGACTGCGGTGGACATCAGCGCCGTCGTGTAGACGGCGAGGCCGAACCCGCCGATCTCCTGGAAGCGCTGGGTGAAGGACAGGCCGAGGAGGAACGCGAACAGGATCTGCACGCCGGTGAAGGCGACCCGCAGCTCCTGCAGGAGTTCGGCGACATTGCGGTCGAGCACCTGGTCGACGGTCTCCCCCCGCGACTCCGCCGAGAGAACTGCTGCCGATGCATCGAAGAGCCCGCCGCCCCCCGACTCGTCGGACTCCTCGCCGGACTCGGAGGGCGGATCGTCCTGCGCGCGCATGCGTCCTTCTCTCATCGCCGCGGGAGATCCCGGACGGCGGGGGCATGCACCCACGGGGCAGCGCCCTCGCACCCGGGTGCCGACGTGTCGCAGCGTGCGGCCCGACGGCGAGGGGCGGATCTTCAAGCTAGGCGGACGACCGGCTCCGGACATCACCCCCGTGGTGTGGGCGAAGCACCAGGCCACGTCACCGGGTCAGGGCGCGATCCGGTCAGTCGGCGTCACCGTGGCGGTGGGTCGCGGCGAACCGAACAGCCGAGGAGAGGTCGGGGAGCGGTTCGCCGGTTGCCGGGATGAGCCGTGCGCGGGCGCAGCTGCGGCAGTAGCCCAGGTAGCGGCTCCCGGAGTACTCGAGCGAACCCGCGAATCGCCTGATGGTCAGGTGACCGTCGTCGGACACGTACGTGCCGGAGAAGGCGAGCGTGCGTTCGAGCAGTTCGTCGTCGGAAGGCACGCGGCCTCCTAGAGTGCCTGTACCTCGCCATGAGGGAAGGTGTCGTGTCGAGATAACCGGGTGGGTTGGTTGCGCGGGGATCGGCACCTTTCCGGTGGGCAGCGTTCGCCGGAGCACCGCTCTTCCGCCGTCGGGTCGGGTGGACATCACAACCTCGTGTTCCGCCGGGTGGTGCGCGATCAACCTAGCGGCACGGATGGATCCGTTCCACGGGTTTCGCAGCCCCGGGGCGTTCCGCGCTGCACGTCGGGGGCCGGCGCCGCCTCACGGCAGCAGGCCGCGATCGTGTGCGTGGAGCACGGCGTCCCGCCGGGACGTGACACCCAGCTTCGCGTAGATGGACCGGATGTGGCTCTTCACGGTGTTGACCGACACCGTGAACTCATCGGCGATCTCCCTCGCGCTGAGCAAGGACGGCAGCATCGCCAGAACGTCGAGCTCCCGCTCGCTGAGCAGCGCAGCGGCGTCCGGCACGATTGCGGCGCGGGCGGCGGCCACACGGGCGGCGAACGGTCCCCTCCCGATGCCGGCCGCTCGAGTGCTCAGCAACTTCTGGGTGCACGGCCCGGCGAGGGCGAACGGCCGGACCACGCCGACGGTCTCGGCCTGCGCCAGGGCCGAGCTCCAGCGCGTTCCGGCCCGCGCTCATGTCGTCCGCCTGCAGTGCTGCCTCCGCCTCGACGAGGTGCGCCTCGACCACCGTGGACGGCAGGAGGTTCGGTACGCCGGGCTCGAACACCGGCGCCACGATCGTGCGCGCCGCCTCGTGCCGCCCGCTGGCTGCCTCGGTCCAGGCCTGCAGCAGCAGGGTTTCGCCCGTCTCGCCGATCCGCGGGGCAAGCCATTGCTCGACCTGGCGTGCCGCCTCCAGGTTGCCGTTCAGCAGAGCAGCCCGATGCTCGAGCACCCCGAGCGCGGCGAGCATGGACGGCGGCGCCGGCGTGTCCGCGCACTCGGCACGCGCAGACCGGATCTCGGCGAGCCCGGCTGCGCGTTGCCCCTGGTCGGCAAGGGCGGCTCCGTGCACCGCGCGCAGCGTGTACGCCGATTCCGGGGGCAGCGTGTCCCACGTGCTGAGCGCCTCCTCGCAGCGCGCTGCCGCGGCCACCGGATCGCCGGCCGTCAGATCGGCGTACGCGAGCATTCCCATCGGCCCGGCGGACCACGCCGACGGGGTTCGACCGCGGCGGGACGCGACGGCCACGGCATGTTCGGCCATCACCACCATGCCCGGGTAGTCGCCGCTCATCGCGGCCAGCGTGGCCAGCATCGACAGGCTCTGAACCTCCAGGTACCCGAGGTCGTGGGACTGCGCCAGTTCCAGGGCCTGATGCAGTTCGCGGGTGGCCAGATCGACGTCCGCACCGTCGGGCTTGCCGAACTCGGCCGCCCCGCGGCTGACGTGCAGCAGGGCCTCCAGCTCGGGTGCCGCGCGACCGTCATCCGGCTCGCCAGGAGGGAACTCGCCGACGAGACCCAGTCCCGCGGCGAGAAGCTCGGCGCTGGAGCGCAGCGCGTCGAGGCCGGCCTCCGGCTCCTGCGGCCAGGCGATGCGCGCGTTCCTCAGCTCGGCGGCCGCGGCGGGCAATGCCCGGGCTTCGAGCTGCGTGATCGCCGCCATGAGGGCGAGCCATGGATCCGCTGCGCGTGCGTCCGGGCCCACGGCGGCGAGCGCACGGCGCAGCGGACCCAGGTCCCCGCCGAGCAGCAGCGTCACGCCCGAGCCGTGTACCAGTTGAGTGATCAGTTCGCGGTCGCCGGCCCGTTCTGCGTGGCGCAGGGCATGCACAGGTTCGGCATGGGCGAGCCACCATCGTGCGGTGTCGGCCTGCAGCTGTCGGTGGACCTCCGGACGCGTTCGTGCGAGATCGGCGGCCAGGTAGGAACGCAGCAGCGGGTGGATGCGGTACTCGCCGGGCGAGGTCCGTTCCACGAGCGCGGTCTCGGACCGGAGCCGGTCGAGCAGTCGATCGGCGTCGACACGTCCGGACAGTTCGGCAGCGAGCACGGCGGGCATCGGGGAGCAGACGCTGACGACGCGCAGGAAATCCTGGTTCTCCGGCTTGAGGCCGTCGAGGATCTCCCCGGTCAGGTACTCGGCGACCGAGCGCTCGTCCCCCGAGAACTGGGTCAGGAAGGCGACCGCGTCGTCGGTCCGGCGCATCGCGAGCGCGGCAAGCCGTAGGCCGGCTGCCCAGCCCTCCGTGCGCTGGTGCAGAACCGCCACCTGGGCCGGGTCCAGCGTGAGCCCGCTGGCGGCCAACAGCGCAGTGGTGTCCTCGAGGCTGAACCGTAGGACGTCGGCGCGGAGCTCGTGCAACCGGCCCTCCAGCCTCAGCCGAGGGATCGAGATCGGTGGATCCGACCGGCTCGAGAGGACGAACTGCACGCCCTCCGGCCGGCGGCGGATCAGCCGGCCGAGGTCCCGCAGGACCTCCCGCCCGGTCAGCTCGTGCACGTCGTCGAGGAGGACACGGACAGGCGAGTCGAGGGCGTCCAAGGCTTCGGCCAGCGACTCGACGAGGTCGGTGTCAACCGTCAGGAATGCGGATCCCTCCGCAACGTCCCCAGCAAGCCCGGTCCGGCGCATCGACGGGAGCGCGTGCAGCGACGCCAGCACCGCGGACCAGAGCCGCCCCGGATCGTTGTCGTCGCCGTCCAGGGAGATCCAGGCGGTCTCCGTGTCCTCGCAGTTCCGGACCCAATCCGCCAGCAGCAGCGTCTTGCCGGATCCGGCCGGAGCACTGACCACGACGACCTGTGCCGCAGTTGCCTGCTCCAGTCGTTGCCGGAGATACGGCCGGGGGATGAACTCGACCGGCAGCTCAGGAACGACGATCTTGACGCTGTGCACCCGATGGCGCGCCGTCAGGCGATTGACCATCCGCTGCCTCTTCCAGTCGACCGGTTCGGCAAGGCTGCGCTTGCCAACACGCTCGACCGAGCGGACGCAGGGTCTGGGGCGGCGCTCGGTAGGGACAGTATGGATCGCTTCATGACGAGGGAGAACGGTCTCGGGCCCCTCGAGGGACCGTCGCCGGCGAGGCACGTGCCGACGTGCACGGGCTCCCGGTCATGTCAGCAGCCCGTGCTCGAGCGCCGTCAGGACGGCATTGCGGCGGGAGTTGACGCCGAGCTTGCCGTAGATCGCCCGGACGTGGCTCTTGATCGTGTTCACCGATACGTCGAGATCCTCGGCGATCTCGCCGAGGTTGCTCAACGAGACGAGCTGAGCCAGTACATCCCGCTCCCGAGCGCTCAGTTGCGGTGTCAGGGGCTGCTGCACCCGTTGGCGAGCGGCCAGGCAGCGGTAGGCGAAGGCGGCTGGATCCCTGGCACCGCCGAGCTGGTCGACCAGCAGGACACGGAGGCCCTGGCCGGCGAGCGCGAAGGGGCGCAGCGCGTCCAGCGGCTCTGCGAGCAGCAGGGCGGACTGCAGCGCATGTCTGGCGCCGGGTCGGTCGCCCGACCGGAGGGCGCCCCACACCTCGACCAGCCACGCCTCGACGACGGTCGACTGCAGGACCGACTTCTGGGTCCCGTCGAGCAGCGGCGCAACCGTGGCGCGGGCCGATCGCGAGGAGCCGGCGGCCGCCTCGGACCAGGCCCGCATGAGAGTCAGCTCGGCCTCGCCGTGGCCACGGGCCGCCAATCGGCCCATCGACGTCGTCGCGGCGGCGGGCAGGTCGAGGAAGAGCGCGGCTCGGTGCTCCAGCAGCGCGGCGGCGGTGGCCAGGGGTACCGGGAGCGGCATCCCGCCCACCTCGGCGTGGGCCTCCTGCAACTCGAGGAGCCCGGCCGGCCGGTGCCCGAGATCGAACAGCGCGCCGCCGCGGGCGGAGCGGAGCGAGAACCGGAGTGCGGGGTCCGTCGGGGTCGGGGCGATCTGCAGCCCCTCGACCGCGACTTGCAGCGCCTTCGCCGGGGTGGAGCGCACCAGACAGGCGTGGGCCAACGTCGCATGGGCGCCGGCCGTCCACGGCGAGTCGTGCCACCCGTGCGCGGACGCCGCCGTGATCGCGGCCTCGGAGGCCGCCGCTGCGCGACGGTGATCTCCTGCGTCCAGGGCCGCCGTGCCGATGAGGCAGAGACACTGGACCTCGAGCAGTCCCAGTTGCTGGTCGCGGGCAACGGCGAGGGCTGCTTCCAGGTCCTCCAGGGTCGTCGCCTCGTCGATGGGTGTGCCGGCCTCCGCGGCGAAGAGTTGGTCGGCCCCACGCCCCAGGAACGTCAGCGCGGCCAGCGCCAGGTTCTCCGGAACGGGGCCGTCGTCGGGGCCCTGGCCGCCCAACCCGGCAAGCTCTTGCGTCGCGGCCCTGAACTGCGCGAGGTCCCGCGCGTCGGGTCCGGTGGACAGTTCACGGGCGCGGCGGACCTCGGCCCGGGCCGCGGCGCGGTCGCCGGTCCCGACGAGGATCTGGGCCGACACCAGCGGCAGCCAGGCGTCGGTGGAGGCCCGCTCCGGCTCCACCGCGACGAGGGCACGGCGCAGCTCGGTGTGTTCGCCGCGCGCGACCAGATCCGGTGCCCACCGGTGGAGGTAGCCGGTCAGAACGGAGCCGTCGGCTGCCCGGGCGGCGTGACGCAGTGCCTCGACGGGTCGCTCCTCGGCTGCCCACCAGGTGGCCGCCTGCTCGTGCAACTGGGCCGCCAGGGCAGGGCCGTGGCGATACAGGTCGGCGGTCAGGTACGAGCGCATCAACTCCTGGATGCGGAACTCCGTCCGGTGCGGACCCGAGGCCACCACGAGTCCGGTGTTGCGCTCCAAGGCAGCGAGGACGTCGGCGGCATCGCTCCGCCCGGAGAGTTCCGCGGCGAGTGCTGTTGGAAGCGGATCACAGATGCTCGTCCGTCTGAGGAAGTCCGCCTCCGCATCCGACATGCGGGACAGGACCTCGCCTGCGACGTAGTCCGCGACCGGTCGCTCGTCCCCGGAGAACGCGGCGAGGAATTCCTCGGGCGACGGGTGGTCGCGCAGCGGCAGGGCGGCGAGCCGGATTCCCGCCACCCAGCCGTCGGTCCGCGCGTGGAGGAGAGCGGTCTGATCGCTGGTGAGGCGAAGGCCGCACCGCATCGCGAGGGTCGCCGTCTCATCGGTCGAGAACCTCAGCTGCGCCGTCCGAAGCTCGCAGAGGCGCTCTTCCAGACGGAGCCGCGCCATCGGCAGCGCCGGGTCGAACCGGCTGCCCAGAATCAGCCGGATCGTGCTCCGGCGGTTGCGAACGAGAAGGCGGAGACCGTGCAAGGTCTCCGGGCTGCGCAGATGATGGGCGTCGTCGAGAACGAGGACGACACGAGCGGGCAGCGTCTCGAGCGCGTCGAGCAGATCGGTCAGGAAGTCGATGCCCACTGTGGTTCGCGGCACGACCAGGTCGTGCAGCAGGCTCGCCGTCGGAACCCCCGAGCAACCCAGGAGGGCCGCGAGGATCGAGTCCCACAGCCGTCGAGGGTCGTCGTCCTCCTCGTCCAGGGCCACCCAGGCGCACGGCCCGTCGTGCCGACGGGCCCAGTCGGCGAGCAGCAGACTCTTCCCATAGCCGGGTGGCGCGCAGACGAGTGTGAGAGCGCTGTCCTCGCCCCGGTCGAGGGCGGCCAGGAGGGCTGGCCGGGCGACGAACTCCGCCGGGAGACCGGGCACAGCGATCTTGGATCGCGACACATGCGTCACGACAGCTTCACTCCCTCCAGCCCACCGCGGTGAGGGAGACGTGTTCCCGTGGGTTCCGAAGCTTCCGGTCCGGTCGCTCGAGGACAAGGGTCGAAGGTCCGTGTCGGATGATCATTCGCGGGTGAGCAGGGCCGGTGCTCGACCCGTTGCGCTGGAACGCTCCGTGGGCGGCGGCACTGTCATGTGCATCACCGTCAGCCACTCGGTACCGGCCCGTCTCACCCAGCGGGGGTGAATCCCCCGCGTGCCGTCCGTAGGTGCTCCCTGCCGGACAGGGGCTTCCGCGCGTGGTTCGCGGGACGGTCCGGCGTCGCGGCCTCGTCACCTCGTCGGCATGAGCCGGGGCCCGGCGTCCCTGGGCCAGGGGGACTGCGGCCGGGACCCCGGGAGGGCGCGCATCGTCGCTGTCGGTGGATCGGTCATCCCGTCCGGGGGAGGCCGCCGGCCCACGGCGCCGGGACCGTGGGAAAGGTACATCCCGACTTCGAGGCGGCACGGTCATGACCACCATCGATCGAACGGTCCCGGCGCGTGAGGTCTACTTCCATGACACGGCGGCGCCGAGGGCCACAGTGGTCGTGCCGTCGGTGTTCGTCGCGGTGAGGTGGCTCGGTGGCCGACTGCTCATGGTGCGCCGCTGTGACAGCGGGGCTTGGGAGTTGCCCGGGGGCCGCGTCGACGTCGGTGAGAACGCCGTCCAGGCTGCCGTTCGGGAGACCGGGGAGGAAGCCGGGGTCCAGGTGCGGGTCACCGGTTTCCTCGGTCTGTTCACCGACCCCGGCCATGTCATCCGCGATCCGGACGGAAGGGTCCGCCAGCAGTTCGCGGTGCTGTTCCAGGCCCGGGCGATGGGTGGTGTTCCCCGCGGCGACCAGCACGAGACGAGCGATGCAGCGTGGGTCGCGGTCGCGGACCTCCCCGGATTCGCCATGGAGCCGTCGGTCCGGTTCTGGGTGAACCATGCCATCGCGGTGGGCGATCCGCCCTACCTCGGCTGATCCCCGGTCATGTCGGGGGCGCGGGCTCACCGTCCAGGCGCCAGGCCACCAACCCGAAGAGCACGCCCAGGGCGTTGGTGGCCCAGTGCGCGCCCGCGGAGGCCAGCACGCTGCCACTGCGGCGGCGCAGCTCACCGAAGACCAGGCCACCCAGGGTGGTGAAGACGACCGTCGCGGCCACGACCAGCGCACCCTGCTCACCGCCGGTCGCGCCGGAGATCCCTTTATTGCCGGCCGCGAGGTGCTGCGAGGGAAGGACGTGCCACAGGCCGAAGAGCACCGACGTCGTCGCGAGCACCTGCCAGGTCCTGAGGTGTCGCGACAGCATCCCCCAGAGCACCGAGCGAAAGGCGATCTCCTCGAGCACCACGGTGCCGGCCGGTATGACGACGAAGGCTGCGAACAGCGAATCCGGCAGGCTCAGGTGATACCGGGCGTCCTGGAACGCCGGGCGGATGCCCGGCACCAGCACGCCCACCAGGTACACGGTGGCGACCAGCCCGATCGTTCCGAGCGCCCACCGGAGTCCCGACGCGGCGCGTTCCCGGCTCAGCCCCAGCTGGGCCCAGGTCAGCCCGCTGAGCCGGGCGAACACGAGCAGGGCGACTCCCTCGCCCGCCCGGACCCACCACGGCGGGGACAGCAGGTGGTCGGTCACGTTGATGCCCACCAGCGCGACCACGGTCGCGCCGGAGGCCACGAGGTCCGGCAGGCGGCGTGCCGCTGTCCCGGTCATGACCCCGCGTCGTCTACGGAGGATCCGGGTGCACGACCGGCGAACCTCCCGCGGGAGCGACCGCACCGGCCAGCCGAGCCGGAGTCCGGCAGCGGGCACCGCCTCACCACCGCCGTCCGCCACTGCCCACGTCAGGGTGAGCCGATCAACTGCCGAAGGCGCTCGGTGTCGGCATCCGTCCAGGCGGGCGGCTGGATGACGCTCGCCCAGCCGTCGGCGTAGTCGCTTGCGTACTTGTGCCCGTGACCGTCCGGCACGCCCGTGGAGAACACCAGGTCGGCGCTGACCTGCCAGAAGCTGACGAAGGGGATCCAGAACATGTCCGGCGACACGTCCCGGCCGCGCTCGCCCCTGAGCCAGTCCGGGTGATTCAGGATGAGCCGGGGCGACCACCAGACGATCGGGTCCGAGGCGTTCTGCAGGTACGCGACCCGCGGGTCGTCCCAGGGGCCGGCGGGCTGGTCCAGGTCGGGGGCCTCGTCGGCGAACCGCACTGTCCGCCCGTCGTCGTAGACGGGGAGCCACTCCGGGCTGCCGGACGCTCGGTCGGCGACGAAACCCCGCCACAGCTCGTTGAAGTTCGGCGGCCCGGCCCACAGCACCCCGTCGGTGCGGTTCCGGATGTCGCCCTCACCGCTGAAGGCGGCCTCGCCGCCGAACGTGCCGAGGCTCTCGCCGAAGACGAGGAGCCGGGGTCGTCCGGCGGCCGGCAGGTCGGCCCAGGCCCCGTACACCGCGTCGAAGAGTGCGCGGCCCGCGTCACGCGCCTTGGCCTGGTCGACGAGGAACGACATCCAGCTGGGCAGGTACGAGTACTGCATGGCCACCATGGCGCTGTCGCCGTTCATCACGTACTCGAGCGAGTCGCTGGCCGCCGGGTCGACCCAGCCCGTCCCGGTCGTGGTGGCGATGACGAGAACCTCGCGGTCGAATCCGCCGGCCCGCTCGAGGTCGCGGACGGCGAGGGCGGCACGCTCCGCCACGTCGTCGGCGGACGCCAGGCCGGTGTAGACCCGGACCGGCTCCTGCGCCGGGCGCCCGGTGAAGTCGCTGAGTTCCTCGGGGGTCGGGCCCTTACCGACGAAGTTCCGCCCCTGCAGGCCCAGGTCGTCCCAGGGCACGAGCGAGTCGGGGCCGCCCGACCGCTCGGACGCCGTCGGCCGCACGGCGCCGTCCTCGGTGCCGCTGTCCTTGACGCTGAAGGCGGAGTTGACGGCCTCGACCAGCCCCTGGAACAGCAGCCCGTTCACCACGAAGATCACCAGGACCGTCGACACGACGACGGCGAGCGGACGGGCCAGTTTCGGCGGCAGGATGCGCCCGGCCAGCCGGGTGAGCCCGCGGGCGACGCGCCGGACCAGTCGCCCGATCCCCACGAAGGCGGCGAACGCGAGCAGGGCGACGACGACGATCCCGCCGACCGTGTACGCCGCCGGCTCCTCCAGGCCCATGAGCCGGTGGATCTCGGCCTGCCAGCGGTACCCCAGCCAGAGCATCACGAAGCCGAGCACCGTCCCGAGGCCGGCGAGCACCTGCCAGGCGCGACGGCGGACGGCGGGGGAGGGGCGTCGGTCGGTGAGGGATCGCACGAACCACGCCACGGTGGTCCCGAGTCCGTACCCGATCGCCGCTGTGATCCCCGCGATCAGGCCCTGGATCAACCAGCCACGCGGCAGCAGCGAGGGAGTGAAGGAGCTGTAGCCCAGCAGCAGCGCGCCGAGGGTGCCGCTCCAGGTGTAGCGCGGCAACCACCTCAGGCGCCTGCGGGCCGGTGGCGCCCCGGACGGCTCGTGCTCCGTCGTGGCGCGCGGTCTGGGCACCGCGGCCGACCGTGGCCGGTCGGATGCGTCCTCATCGCGAGGGGGGCTCGTCGCCGGTTCCGTCGTCATGCCGCTCACCCCTCAGGAGACCCCGAGGCTAGGGAGCCGACGAGCTGAGAACCTCCTACCCGGAGGGTGATCCACGGCGCCGGATCGGGGCGCAACATTCGCCCATGAGCCGAGCCGCCCGGTGGCCCGCGGGACGCCGGGCAGCGACGCCGTCGTCCGTTCCTGCGCCGGCGCACTCGGCGCCCGGCGTCGGGCTGCTCGTCGCCACGGCGACGGCACCCGGCACGTTCACGTCCTCCCTGTCGGCCCGGAGCGCGGTCGACCAGGGCATCGTCACCGGGCTGACGACGGCGCTGCACTACCTCTTGTCCGCGAGCACCCAGGACCTGCTCGAGGCGGTGGGCCGGTTCCTGGCGGACGGATCCGGCGGTGGGGATGCGCCGTCCGCGACCCGGCGGCGGAGCCGGACGTTCCTGGTCGACTGCGCGGCGGTTCCCCTCGGCCTGGCCGTCACCCGACGCCTGCCGCCGCAGGCGGGGGAGTCGGTGCTGCGCGGAGCGGCTCGCCAGGTCGCGTGGCGGTTGGGGGCAACCGGACTGTGTGGCGCGCTGCTGCTCGCGGCCGAGGAGGGCGTCCGCACGCTCGACGCCCGCCTGGCGACGCGTGGACGTCTCACCAGGATCCCCCTGGCGGTGCCCGTCGGCCTGAGCTTCTCCTACGTCATGGACCGCCGCCGGGTGCGGCCGGACGGCACCGGCGGCACCGAGTTCAGTTCGCCGTCGGCGCTGCGATCGCTGGCGGTGGCGGCCGGGACGGTCGGCAGCCTGGCCGGGGGTGCGTACGGCGAACACCTGCTCGCCGACCTGGCCGGCCGGCAGGTGTCGGAGCGGCTGCCAGGCCCTCCCGAGCTCTGGAGGACCGTGGGGCACGGCGCGGTCCTGACGGCGTCCGCGGTCGGCGTCTCCACGCTGTGGCACCGGGCCATGCAGCGGATCGAGGCCGGCACGGTCACCGACGCCCCGGTGATCGAATCCGGTGAGGCGGCCCGCTGGGTGCCGTCGACCGTCAGCGGCGGCCCCGGGAGTCTGGTGCCCTGGGCGTCCCTGGGACGGGAAGGCCGCCGGCACGCCCTCGTCTTCGTCCGGCCACAGCCGATCGCGGACCGTCCGCGAGGCGTGCCGGACCTGTCCATCGAGACGGTGATGGGCGAGCCTGCCCGGGCCGCCCCCGTGCAGGTCTACGTCGGACTCGACAGCGCGGGCAGCGCCCGCGACCGGGTGGACCTCGCCCTGGCCGAGATGGAGCGGACCGGGGCCTTCGACCGGTCCCTGTTGGTCCTCGTCTCACCGACCGGTACGGGCTACGTGAACTACGTGGCCATGGCTGCGGTGCAGTACCTGGCGTTGGGCGACGTGGCCACCGTGACGCTGCAGTACTCCCGGCGGCCCTCGCCGTTGTCGCTGCGGATGGTCGGGGCCGCGCGCGAGCAGAACAGGTTGCTGTGGTCGCGGGTGCTCCAGCGCGTCCGGGAGCGCTCCGGGCCCCGGCCGCGGGTGGTGCTCTTCGGCGAGAGCCTCGGTGCGCACACCAGCCAGGACGTGTTCCTCCACTGGGGAACTCTGGGCCTGGACGCCTTCGGCATCGATCGCGCCCTGTGGCTCGGGACGCCGTACGGCAGCAAGTGGATGCGGCAGGTCACCGTCGGGGACCGGCTGGACGTCGACCGGGACGCGGTCGCCGTGGTCAACGATCTCGGACAGCTCGAGCGGTTGGGCGATGAGCGAGCCCGGCCGCGCTTCGTGCTCCTGAGCCACGACAACGACGGGGTGACGAAGTTCGGTCTCGACCTGCTGTGGTCGCCTCCCGGCTGGCTGGGCCCCGACCGGCCCCGTCCCGAACGGGTCGACGGGGGGAGCCCGCGCGGCATCCCGCCGGGGATGCGCTGGCGACCCATCACGACGTTCTTCCAGACCCTCGTCGACATGAAGAACGCGCAGTCGCCCGGCGAGTACCGGGCCTGGGCCCACGACTATCGCGCAGACCTGCCGCGCTTCATCAGCGACGTGTACGCGCTACCGGCAGCCGCCGAGCAGCTCACCCGGATCGAGGAGGCGCTGCGGGTGCGCGAGACCGTCCGCGAGCGGTTGTTCAGCGCCGACGTCCGCGCCGCCGGCGGTTGACCGGGTTCCCTCAGGGTCATGCGGGGCTGTTCGGCAGGCGGTCCTCCCCGATGGGCGTCCACTCCGCACCGGTCTCGGCCCGGAAAGCTTCGACGGCGGTCTCCGCGGTGGGGAAGAAATGCCGCTGCTCGATCGCGGGGGTGAGCCCGTACCGCTCGATCTTGCGCAGCACGGGGTCCTTCAACTCGGCGAACACCAGGTTCTGGCCTCGCTCCTCCAGAACGTGGTGGAGTTCGAAGAGGACGTCGGAGGCGGTCGTGTCCACGTCGGTGATCGGCTCGGCGGCGACGACGATCCACCGGGGAGCCGGCTCGGCACGGGCGAGATGGAGGACCTCGTCCCGGAACGTCTTGGCGTTGGCGAACAACAGCGGCGCATCGAACCGGTAGATGACCAGGCCGGGGAGTTGTCTCGCGTCCGGATAGGACCGGAGGTCGTGGTAGCCGGCGAGGTTGTCGACCAACCCCAGGACGGTCGAGTACGGGCGCCAGGCGTGGCGGAAGACGTTGAGGATGGACAGGCCGACCGCGATGAGGATGCCGGGCAGCACACCGAGCACGGCGACCCCGGCGAAGGCGACCATCGACAGCGTGAACTCGATCCTGCGCTGCCGCCACAGCCTGCGGGTCCCCGGCAGGTCGGCCAGTGACAGGGAGGCCGTGATCACCACGGCGGCGAGTGCGGCCTGGGGGAGGTCGCGGAACAGACCGGGCAGCAGCACGAGCATCAACACGATCAGCGCGGCCCCGATGACACCGGTCAGCTGCGTGCGCGCTCCTGCGCGTTCGGCCACCGCGGTGCGTGAGGCACTCGTGCTGACCGGGAATCCCTGGAACATCCCGGCGGCCACGTTGGCGGCGCCGATGCCGACCATCTCCTGATTGCCGTTGATCTCCTGCCCGGTACGCGCGGCGAACGACGACGCGGTCGAGATGGTGTCGGCCAGCGACACGACGGCGATGGCCAGTGCGCCCGCGGCGAGCGGTGCGAGGTCCGACCACCGGACCGTCGGGATGGTCAGCGGCGGAAAGCCCTGGGGCAGCTCACCGACCAGGCTCACGCCCCGCTCGCCGAGCCGGAAGATGCTGCTGGCGCCGATGGCCAGGACGACCATGACCAGCACCGCGGGCACCTTGGGCAGCCAGCGCTGGAGCACCAGGACGACGGCGACGCCGACCACACCGACTGCCGCCGCGGCGGGCACGACCTCGCCGGCGGCCACGCCGCGGACGAAGCCGGCCAGCTCGGCGAGCAATCCGTCGGCATCGACCCCGAAGCCGAGCAGCTTGGGCAGCTGGCCGACCAGGATGGTCAGCGCCAACCCGTTCATGTAGCCGATCATCGTGGGCTTCGACAGCAGGTCGGCGATGAATCCCAGCTTGGCCACCGATGCCAGGACCATGATCACCCCGACCATCAGCGCGAGCAGCGACGCCAATGCGACCGCACGCTCCGGGTCCCCGTCGGCGGCGACCAGGGGCACGATGGTCGCCGCGATCATCGGCCCGAGGGACGAGTCGGGACCCAGCACGAGGATCCTCGAGGGCCCGAACACGGCATAGGCGAGCAGACAGGTGATCGTCGTGTACAGGCCCGTGATCGGAGGCAGTCCGGCGAGCTCCGCGTAGGCCATGCCCTGCGGAACGAGGAGGGTTGTCAGGACGACGCCCGCGATGACGTCCTTGGTCAGCCAGTGACGCCGGTACGTCGTCAGCAGTCGGAGCCCCGGCGCGACGTCCCACAGCGGCATGGCGTGTTCTGTCCTGGCGGGGGAGCGCTCGCGATCCCCGATCATGTCCTGGTGGCTGTGATCCGGCGATCCAGCAGCCGGTTGAGCCGCCACTCCGCTTCCCGTTCCAGGCCGGCGATGTCCGGATCAGTCGATCGGCCACATGCCCAGCGGGCCCGCCGGAGAGCAGCGAGGGCGAGGGTGATGTCGCGGTCCAGGCCGTCCAGCCCGGAAAGAGGTGGGGCTGTCATGGTGGGCTCCTCTCCCGGGGGCCGGCCCGGGACGTGGGACGGGAGGACGCGCCCACGTCCGCGGGGCGGGCGGTCAGACCAACTCGTCTGCCTCCGCGACCGCGACCGCCAGGCCGAACGCGCGCAGCACCTTGCCGGCGGCCGACGCCACCCTCGCGGTACCGACGACGGGCGCGATGGCGATGAGCGTGTTCTGCACGTCCTCCAGCGTGACCCCGGCGTCCGCGGCCATGCTGAGATTCATGAGGTAGCTGACCGGGGCGCCGTCCATCGCGACGAGCGCCGCGACCCGGACGAGGAGGTACGTCTGCGCGTCGAGTCCCGAGTGCTCCATCGAGTCGAGATTCATGGCGATGAGGCGCTCCAGCACGGGAGCGTCTCCTGCGGCGACACTGGTCAGCGCCGACTCCGACGGGGACTCCGACCTGGGCTGGGGCACGGTTCCGGACGTCATGACTTCTCCTCGTGGGTTGCTGCACGACAGCACTGCCGCGTCCCGGGCCGGGACACGCCCCAGGTTCCTGTCATCGACAGGCCGCGACCTCATCCCCGACGAATGAACGCTCGTCCTCCTCGGAATCGGACAACTGTCGTGGACCGGCCGACGCGGGAGCGCGCGCCGCCGGGCCGCCGCCGTCCGGGAGGGGCTCGACCCACTCGATGACCCACCGAGGGTGATGACCTCGTCGGTTCGGTGGGTCCGCCAGGGGCCGACCCGGTCTCGCGGCGCACGCGCGGACGTGCTCGAGCGCTGACAAGCGGTCCATACTGCCCGCCCAGGTCTCGTCGCTCGTCGATGAGACGGATCGACGGACGGTGTCACGTGCGTCGTGGCGCCTTCCGGCGGACGGCAAGGAGCAGCGTTGGCCCCTCATCCGACCGTTCCTCTGCGCATTCCGTCCAGCAAGATCGTCGTGCCTGAGCTCCCCGACGAGTTCACGCCGCGACCCAGGCTCCGCCGGCTTCTGGACCGGGCGGGCGCTGCCCAGGTCATCGTGGTCATCGCCCCGCCCGGCTCCGGGAAGACACTGATGCTGGCCGACTGGGTGCGCAGCGGCGAGGGGCCGGAGACGGCGTGGGTCTCCCTGGACGTCGACGACAACGACGCCCGGCGACTGTGGGCGGCGGTGGCCACCGCGCTGCTCGCGACGTCATCCGTGGCCTCCGACAGCCGCCTGACGAGGCTGCTGACTGCAGGCCCGGGGAGAACCCGCGACACGGACGCAGTCGGCGAACTCGTCGAGACGCTGGACACCCTCGACCCGCCCGTGCGACTGGTCCTCGACGACGTGCACGAGCTGACGACTCGTGAGGTCCTGCACGACCTCGGCCGGCTGGTCCGGCGACGGCCGGCGGGCCTACGACTGGTCCTCGCCAGCCGGTCCGACCCGCCGATCTCGGTTCCCCGACTCCGGCTGGAAGGCCGGTTGCACGAACTTCGGGTCGACGTCCTGCGCTTCGCCCTGGACGACACCGCGGCGCTGCTGAGGGCCACCGGCCTGGAGCTGACGCCGGGGCAGGTGGCCGGTCTGCACGCGCGCACCGACGGCTGGGCCGCCGGGCTACGGCTGGCCGCGATCGCCCTGCGCCGCACCGAGGATCCCGCCGCCTTTCTCGCCCAGTTCTCCGGGGACGAGCGCGCAGTCGCCGACTACCTGACCGGCGAGATCCTCGACTACCTGAGCCCGTACACCCGCGACTTCCTGCGGGCGGTCAGCCTGTGCTCGCCGCTGCCGGCCGGGCTGGCCATCCGGCTGTCGGGCCGCGCCGACGCCGAGCGAATGCTCGACGAGCTGCGGCAGGAGCTCGCGCTGGTCGAACCTGCGTCCCCCGGCATCTACCGGATCCACCCGCTGCTGCGCTCCTACCTGGCTGCCGATCTGGCCCGCGGTCCGGCCGGAGTTCCACCGGGACCTGGAGGCGACCGCGGCCCGCTGGTGGCTCGACCAGGACCAGCCGGTGCACGCGCTGCGCCACGCCGAGCGGGCCGGCGACCGCGAACTGGTCACCGAGGTGGTGCAGCGACGCCGGTGTGGACCTGCTGCTGGGCGGGGATCTGG
This sequence comes from uncultured Actinomycetota bacterium, assembly GCA_963777095.1. GTDB lineage: Bacteria > Actinomycetota > Actinomycetes > Mycobacteriales > Geodermatophilaceae > CAVZOY01. The sequence goes on along the minus strand of CAVZOY010000001.1, from coordinate 580,101 downwards.
GCCCGCTGCAGCGGGCGCTGGCGGCCGTGGGCCCGTGCCGCACGGACGGCGGACCCGTGGCTGGCGCTCACCGCGGCGATCACCCACCTGGAGGCGCGGGCGCTGCCGGAGGCCGCCGCCGAGCTGCAGAACGCCCGTCGCGCATGGCCCGCGACGCCGGACGCCGGCCTGGAGGCGCTTCGTGCCAGCGCCGAGCTGCTGGCCGCGACGCTGGGCCTCGCCGCCGAGTCGTTCACCGACGACACCACGTCCACCCTGGCCCGGGACGCGGAGCGGGCGAATCCGGAGATGGAGGCGCTGCTGCACGTGAGCCGCGGGGTCGCCGAGTACCGCAATCCCGGCGGTCCGGACCTCGACCTCGCGCGGACCGAGCTGGAGCAGGGCCCTGGAGTTGGCGCGGGCCCACGAGCTCGGCTATCTGGAGGTGCAGTGCCTGTGGATGCTGGCCTCCCTGGCCACCGTGCGCGGCGACCTGGCGGGCGTGTCGGCCGCGGCCGAGCAGGCCGTGGACACGGCGGTGCGCCACGGCCGGCACCCGTCGGCGTGGTCGGCGGGCCCGATGGGTCTGCTCGCCTACGCCGAACTCCTGCGCGGCGAGCCGGCAGCCGCGGCCGCCCGCACGGAGGAAGCCCTCGGCGCGGCTGATCCGCCGCCGCCGGAAGCGGCGCACATGCTGCACGCGGTGCACGGCGCCGCCCTGGCCGACCAGGGCCGACGCGCGGCCGGGCTGGCCGAGATGCGCGCGGCGCGAGCCGAGTTCGGAGAGGGATGGCTGCCCCCGCCTATGGTCGCCGCCCTGGCGGTTCTCGAGCACCGGGTGGCGCTGCTGACAGGAAACCTGCCGGCGGCGGCGCAGGTGGCCGGCTGGCTCGCCGCCCGGGTCGCCCCGACCGGCGAGACCCTCCTCCTGCAGGCCTGGACCGAGGCCGCAGCCGGCCACCACGATGCGGCCAGCGACGTCGTCGCGCCGGTGTACGAGCCGGACCGGCAGGTCCTGCTGCCGCACACCGTGGTCGAGGCGCACCTGGTCGACGCGGAGGCCGCGGTGCAGGCGGGCGACCGGGCGGCCGGCCACGCGGCGCTGGAGGCGGCGTTGGCGACGGCCGAGCCTCTCGGCGTCGTCCGGCCCTTCGCCCTGGCCGGCCCGTCGACCCAGGAGCTGCTCGGTGAGCGGGCCGGCTCCGGGAGGGGACCCTTCGCAGCCCGGGTAGCTGCCGCCCGCGCCACGGTGGTGCCCGACCCCCCGGCCCTTCTCAGCGAACGGGAGCTGGCGGTGCTCGCGCTGCTGCCGTCGTTGCTCACCGCCGGGGAGATCGCCGCCGAGTTCACCGTCTCGGTCAACACCGTGAAGAGCCACATCCGGTCCATCTACGCCAAGTTGGGCGTCACCTCGCGGCAGCAGGCCGTCGTGCACGCGCGCGACCTGGGGCTGCTGCTGCGGTGAGAGCCGCCGACCGCTCAGGTACCTGGAGGCCAGGTCAGGCGTCGCGGTCGGCCGTCGGCGCGGACGGGCCAGGCGGCTGCGGGGCCAGAGAACCCCGGTCGGGGAGGGGATCGGCGGACGGCGACCGGCCGACCGCCAGACGCCACAGCGACGCCCAGTCCACCTGGCCCCGCGGGGGCCGGATGCCGGGTCGCTCACGGGGTAGCCGCACGCGGAGCGCGCCGGGGCGAACCGTGCAGCGCACGGGGCTGGTCAGGTGCACCGTCTCGCCGTCGATGCCTACCGCGACGGTGGGTTCGTCGGAGCTCACCAGCACCTCCGACGACTCGGTCCGGAGCAGCCCCCGCCGATGGGCGCCGTGCAGCAGCCCGACGGCCTGCCGCGCGCTGTCCACCCGGACAGCGATCACCCCCAGCACCCCGCGGTCGAGCCGGGCGCGCCGACCCATCCCCGCGAGGTCGGAGTCCTCATACGGGTCGTTGCTGACCAGCAGCGCCTGCGGCCGGTCGACGACCACTCCTGCCGCATCGGCCACCAGGTGGGCACCGCGCCGCCCACGCAGCAGGTCGGGCAGTGTGTCCAGGGTGGTGCCGCGCTTGTCGTCGCGGTAGGCAGGATTCTCGACGATCTCGGCGTACGCGCCGAACGAGGCGTTGTTCACGAACGGACGCCCGTTGATGTCGCCGAGGTCGATCCGCGCCTCCACCCCGTCGCGCAGCGCGTCGAGGCAGCGGGCCGGGTCCTCGCGGTCCAGGCCGAGGTCGAGGGCGAAGTGGTTGCGGGTACCGGCGCTGATCACCAGGAAGGGCAGGTCGTGCTCGGCGGCGACCTGCGCCACCAGCGCCTGGGTGCCGTCCCCGCCGGCCACGCCGAGCAGGTCCGCACCCCGGGCGACGGCGTCGCGAGCGAGCTGCTGCACGTCGGTGCCGGGCCGGTCGATCAGGGCCACCTCCGCGCCGAGGGCCGCCGCCCTCTCCTGCAGGCCGAACTTGGTGACCTTGCCGCCTCCCGAGCGCGGATTCATGATCACGAATGGGTGCCGAGGGGGCGAAGCATCGACGACCGGCAACGCCCACGCCGAGCGATCCGGACGCAGCGCGAAACGCGCGGTCAGCACCGCGATCGCAAGCAGCGCGCCCGCCAGCAGGGCCACCCAGAGCAGCCGGGCCGCGGCGAAAACGACGAGCACCGCGACGGGAGCGCCGATCGCCAGGGCAAACGCCAGCCAGCGCAGCGCCCCACGTTGCAGCAGGAACCAGTAGCCGGCGGCCACCACGACGACGACGGCCGCGGCGGTCAACAGCACCAGCCACACGCCGCGACGGCCGGCGAATGCCAGGAGCACGACCGCCGCGAGCACGGCCAGTGCCAGGGAAGCGCGGGCCCACCACCGCCGACTACGCAACGACTCCATGCCCACCTCCCAGCGTCGGCATTCGGGTCGTGCCGATGTTCGCCATCCCGGCGAAGTGGGGCATCACCCCGCCGGGATGGTCACCCGCCGGACTCCTCGGCGTAGAAGTGATGGATGCTCACCGTGCACAGGGACGTGGAGAGAAGGTTCGTCGCCGACGACGGCTTCGAGCTGCCGCCATTGACGGACCTGATGGCGGGCACGGACCGCCGGCGGGACGGGGAGATCGCCCCGGCCGTCGCGGGCGAGCCCGTTCGGCAACGGCTGACGGCGACGTACTTCGACACCGCCGATCGGCGCTTGGCAGCGGCCGGACTGACCCTCCGCCGGAGGACCGGCGGCGACGATGCCGGCTGGCAGCTGAACGTCCCGGCGGGTTCGGACGCACGCTCGGAGGTACGTCTGCCGGCGGGGCGCGGCCGACGGACGGTGCCGACGAAACTGCAACAGATGGTGTGGGCCCGCAGTCTGGGGGCGGCGCTGCAGCCGGTCGCCGAGATCGTCACGGACCGGACAGTGACCCGGCTCGTGGATGCGACGGGACATGTCGTTGCGATGGTGGCCGACGACCGGGTCACGGCCCGCAGGGTGCTGCCCACGGACGGGCCGGCGCGTGCGGTGTCGCCCGCGACATCGTGGCGCGAGATCGGGGTGCAACTCGCCGACAGCGACGCGGACCTCCTGTCGGAGGTCACCGCCCGCCTTCGCGAGCGCGGTCTGCACGCGGCGGCCAGCACCGCGGAGCTGTCCGCCGTGCTCGACCTCCGCCCCGGCGACGCACCCGCGACGAGCGACGGCCCGAAGCTGACGGCCAGGTCGTCGGCTGGGGAGGCCTTGCTCGCCCACATCCGCGAGCAGGTGGAGCAGGTCCAGGCGTACGACCTGCCGGTGCGCTTCGACGCTCCCGACGCGGTGCACAAGATGCGCGTGGCCACGCGCCGGCTGCGCAGCGCCCTGACCACGTTCAGGACGCTCTTCGCCGCCGACGTGGTCCGCCCGGTGCGCGGAGAGCTCAAGTGGCTGGCCGGGGAGCTGGGAGCGGCGCGGGATGCCGAGGTCATGCGCGACCGGGTGAGAACGGCCGTCGAGGCGGAGGGCGAGCTCGTCGAGGTGGGCCCGGGCGCCGCTGTGTCGGACGAGGAGCTCGACCAGGCCTACCGCGCGGCCCATGACCGGGTGCTGGCCGAACTGGACGGTGAGCGCTACCACGCGCTCCTGGCGGCCCTCGACGGGCTGGTCACCGTCCCACCGTTGAGGAAGCGGGCCGCTGCCCCTGCCCGCAAGGTCCTTCCCGGCCTGGTCGCGCGCAGTTATGCGAGCGTGCGCCGCATCGTCGAGGAGGCGGACGCGACACCTCCAGGTGCCGAGCGGGAGGAGTTGCTGCACGACGCCCGCAAGGACGCCAAGCGCGCCCGCTACGCCGGCGAATCGGTCAGCGGGATCTTCGGGGCGGATGCGGTCGCCTTCGCGAAGGCCATGGAGGACGTGCAGGAGGCGCTGGGGGAGCACCAGGACTCCGTCCTCACGCGCGAACGGTTGCGCGACCTCGCCCTGCACACCTCCAGCACCGGCGCTGCCTTCCTCTACGGGCGCCTGCATGCCCTCGAGGAGTCCCGGGGAAAGAAGTCGCAGCAGCGCTTCGATGCCGCGTGGAAGGCAGCCGGCCGCAAGTCCCTGCACCGCTGGCTGCGCTGACCTCGGTTCTTCCGGCACCGCTTCCCGGCCCTGGAGGTCTGCCTTCGACCCGATCGGTGACTGAGCCACCCGTCGTGGGTGAGGCGGGACGGCGCCGCGCCAGGGAAACGTACGCATGGCGGCCCTGGGCATCCGCGTCCGCGACGCTGCTGGTGGAGGTTCGGTGAGCAGAGCAGGCAGTTCCCCGCCTCCTGACCAGAAGCCGCACAGTTCGCGCTTGGCCGTGCTGTTGGCGGCGGCGATGTTCGTGCTCGTCGTCGACACGTCGCTGATGAACGTCTCGATCTCGGCGGTCGTCGATGATCTCGACACGACGGTGAGCGGCGTCCAGTCCGCGATCGCGCTCGAGGCGCTGGTCTCCGCCGCGTTCATCCTGATCAGCAGCAAGGTGGGCGACCTCATCGGCCGCAAGAAGGCGTACGTGCTGGGGCTGCTCGCCTACGCGATCGGCGCGCTGGCGATGACGATGGCCCAGAGCCTGACGGCGATCATCATCTTCTGGGCCATCGTGGGGGGCCTGGGTGCGTCGCTGTTGCTGCCCGCCATGCAGTCGCTCATCCACGGGAACTTCGAGGGTGCCGACCGGAAGAAGACCTATGCCCTCGTGGGGGCCGCCGCCGCCATCGCGGCCGCGGTCGGGCCACTGCTCGGAGGCTTCGTCACGACGTTCCTGTCATGGCGGGTGGGCTTCGGCCTCGAGGTCGTGATCATCGCGCTGGTGCTCGCCAACATCAAGCTCGTGAAGGACGTGGCCTACACCGGGCCGCGCCACATCGACCTGGTGGGCGCGGCGCTCTCCGTCGTGGGCATGGGCGGCGTCGTCCTGGGGATCCTGGTCTGGCAGGAGGGGGGCGGGTTTGTCGGCGCGCTCATCGCGGTCGGTGTCGTCGGGCTCGGTTCGCTCGGGTACTGGCTGGTGCGCCGCAAGCGCCAGGGGAAGCCGTCGTTGATCGACCCCGACCTGTTCCGCCTCCCGCACTTCCGGCTCGGGATCACCCAGCAGACGCTCCAGCAGATCACCCTCGGCGGCGCCATGATCGTGCTTCCGCTCTTCCTGCAGATGACCCTCGAGTACAACGCGATGCAGGCAGGGCTCTCCCTCGCCCCGCTGTCGCTGAGCATGTTCGCGGTGGCGATGCTCGCCGGTCGGATGAAGACCAAGCGGCGCGCGAGCACCATCGTCCTGACCGGGTTCGCGCTCACCACCGTGGGACTGCTGCTCGTCATCCCGCTCGTCCCTCGAGCGGACTTCGGTTGGTGGCTCAGCGGACCCTTGCTGCTGGCCGGCTCCGGCCTGGGGCTCCTGGTCTCGCAGCTCAACAACTACACGCTGGCCCCCGTCGAGGAGGAGCGGGCCAGCGAGGCCGCCGGCGTGAACTCGGCCGGCGGGTCGTTCGGACTGTCGTTCGGCCTGGCGGTGGCGGGCGGCGTGATGCTGGCGGTCCTGTCCCTGAACTTCACGACCCAGACCGAGGCGAGCACCGTGATCCCGCCCGATCAGCAGGAGCAGATCGCGCAGGTCCTGGAAGAGGACGCCCAAGTGTTGAGCAACACCCAACTCGACGCGCTTCTCGAGGACGTGCCCGACGACGTCCGAGCCGAGATCCTCTCGATCAACACAGGCGCACGAAACCTCTCACTCCAGTTCGCGATGCTCGTGTCCGTCCTCGCCAGCCTGATCGGGCTGCTCAACTCGTTCCGCATGAGGCGCTTGCCGGACATCACTCCGACTGCCTCACTCGAAGGAACGACCCTCGGCTGATCGGGCGGCCGCGACCTGGCTTCCCGGTGGTCACCGAGTGGTGGCGCGACGAGACGGCTGTCACATCCGGCGCATCTCGCGGCCGTGGACGGTCAGGGCGTAGATCACCAGGACGTCGACGGTGATGACGATGATGCTCCAGATGGGGTAGGCCTCGATGAAGAGCAGGTTCACGATCGCACTGAGTGCGGCCAGGATCACCGCGCCGGTCCGGGCCACCAGGTTGCCGCCCAGCACACCGACGCCACAGGCGACGATCAGGAGGCCGAGCAGCAGGTGCGTCCACCCCCAGGCGGTGAAGTCGACGTTCACGGCGAGCCCGCTCTCGGTCACGCGGTAATAGCCGTCATCGAAGATCGCGACCAGACCTTGGATCGCCTCGAACAGACCGAGCACGACCATCAACGAACTCGCGAAGGCGATCCATCCGGTCCAGCCCGTCCGTGCCGGGTAGGCACTGCCGGACGTGTGCTCGTCGGAGCGCGATGAACGGGTTGCGGACATGGGTGCTCCTCGACGACAGGGGCCCGGGCCGGCCGCCCGGAGGGCCCAGCGTCGGTCTCGTCCCGGACGAGCGCGTCATTCGGTTGGGGTGAATCGACCCCTGCTGATCCGCGCCTCCGGATGTTCTCGTGCCCCGCGCGTGGTCCCGACGTCGGGAACTCCCGCCGGCGGACGACTCGTCGGGTGCGGGGACAACGCCAACCGGGCGATGTCCGCCACCTCGAAGCGCTGAAGAGTGGGGCAGGGAGGAAGGGGCACGGTCATGACGACTTCGACGTACGAGTTCCGCGTCGACGGACAGCTCTCCGAGCAGGGGCGGGAGGCGTTCTGCGACATGCGCATCGAGGAGCGCGCGGGATCCGCGACGCTGTCCGGCGATGTCATCGACGAATCCCATCTGCTCGGCATCATGGCCCAGTGCCGGACGCTGGGGCTGTTCATCGTCTCCGTTCACCGGGTGGCCGCCGGCGCTGTCCGGTAGGGGAGGCGCGAGTACGGCACAGCAGAGTCCCGCCGGCGTCCCCAGCTGGTCAGCCGGCCGAACCGGCAGCTGAGGTGCCGGAATCCCGGCCGCGCGTCGATGCCGGCGCCCCGGGACCCGGGGTGACCTGGTCGATGGACACGACGCTGAGGCCGAGGGACTGGATGAGCGCAAGGAGGCGGTGAAACTCTTCGTCATCGCCGACAGTGCCGGCGATGACGGTCTCCGTGGGAACCGCATGCACGTCCATGTCGACGAAAGCGTCGCGGGCACGGGCGGACAGCCGTCCCGCAATTCGGATCTCGTATCGCCGCGTCGGCATGATTCTCGTCCTTGCCGTGGCTCGCTGGTCGCCGCCCGGCTGTCCGGAGGGTCGCTCTCTACAGTTGCCGCGTTCGGCGGCAGCCACGTCACCTCGGTCAGATGAGCCGCACGCGACCCCCGCGCCCGGGTCACATCAGCCGGGTGATCCCCGTCCGGCAGCCGCCTCCGACACTGCGGAGATGCGGATCCACGGCTCGGACGTCGTCATCGTCGACGACGCGATTCCCGCCCCTCGCCGGGAGGCTGACAGACAGCACCCCGGCCCGTCGTCGCCTGTGGGCACCCTCGTCGGCGCCGCCGCCGTGGAGGTCCAATTGCAGCGGTTGCAGGTGCGGATGGTTGCCGAAGCCGGTGGGGACCCGGCGCTCGAGCGCGTGGTCAGCAGCTACCTCGCCGAGTCCTGCGCCCGGTTCGCGACGGCCCGTGTCCGCCAGTTCGTCCCCATCCTGGTCGAACGAGAGGTGCGCGCCAGACTTCGCGCCGAGGGCCGGGCGGCCGACTCGGAGCGGACGGCCTGACGCCGGACCGGCGCACCATCGCTGCATCGACCCGGACTGTCACGCGGCTGTGGCGTCCGCCGGCTCCGGCGCACGGGGGATGAGCAGGGCGGCGACCCATCCGACCATTGCGAGGACGCCCAGCACCAGGATGGCCAGCGCGAAGGAGGTGCCGAAGGCCACCGCAGCGCCGGCGACGAGCGACCCCGCGACGGCCACACCCAGCGACGACCCGAGGTTCGAGACGCTGCGTGAGACGCCCGAGATGTCGCCCTGAACCGCCTCGGGCCAGGCCGACTGCACCAGGTTCACCGACGCCGTGAGCATGATGCCGACGCCCACACCCATCACGAACAGGCCCGGGACGAAGGTCCAGACGGCCGTCGGGTCCACGCGGACCAACGCGAGGAGGGCGAGGCCGATGACAGTGCCTGCGAAACCCATCCGGATGAGGCGCCGCTGGGAGTGCCGGCCGGCCATCCGCTGCGCAGCTGCCGAGGCCAGCAGGACGCCCATCGTCGCCGGTAGGAGCACCAGCCCGGTCTCGATCGCGGAGTAGCCCCGTTCCTGCTGGAGGTAGACCGAGATCACGAACGACGAGCCCATGAGCACCAGCCACTGGAGGTTCTGCGTGAGCAGGCCGAGGTTCGACGTCCGGTTGCGGAGCAGGCTGACCGACACGAGCGGGGTCCTGCCGGCCTTCTCGCGCGAGCGCACGTGGACGAAGAAGACGAGCAGGATGACGATGCCGATCGCCACGAACAGCCACACGGGTGAGACCCCGCCCTGGGAGATCACGACGGTGCCGCCGATGCTGAAGTCCGCCTTGGCGGTGAACCAGCCGTACGTCCCGGTCTGCAGGATCCCGTACACGACGAAGAACAGGCCGACCGCCGACAGGACGGCGCCGAGCACGTCGAAGCTCGGCCGATGTGCGGGCAGGGGCGGGTCGACGAGCCGCCGCGCGAGGAACGCGATCGCTGCCACGACCAGAACCTGCAGCAGGAACGAGGCCCGCCAGCTGATGTAGCTGGTGATCAGCCCGCCGATCAACGGTCCGGCGGCGGCGCCGATGCCCCCGGCCCCGCTGACCACGCCGAAGTACTTGGCGCGGGTGGAGAGGTCGTCGAACAGCACCGTGACCAGGATGTAGATGGGCGGGATCAGCAGGGCCGAGCCGATGCCCTCCAGCAGCGAGTAGCCGATCGTCAAGGTGGTCAGGTTCTGCGCGAGGGCCGCCAGCAGGGCTCCCGCGCCGTAGACCACGAGGCCGGCGATGAAGCAGACCTTGCGACCCCAGATGTCGGTCAGCTTGCTCCCGGGGATCATCAGAGCGGCCATCGTGAGCGTGAACAGCGTGATGGTGGTCTGGATCCCCGTCACCGAGGTGTCCAGGTCGTCGGCGATCGTGCTGATCGCCACGTTCATGTTGGACCCGGCGAAGCTGCAGATGAACTGGGCGAGCGCCAAGGGCACAACGAGGGCGCCCGCTGCTGCCCTGGCGCTGACGCCGTCGGTACGGGAACTGGTCATGGCGCGTCCCTCCACGGCTGTCGCGGCCCCTCGATCGCGTCGGCCGCGGCAGAGCTGCACCCGTCGCCCGGCCACCGTTGACCGGCTCGGCGCCTGGGCACCTCACCCGCGCTGTGCGACTCGATCGGCGGAGGGCAGGTCCTCGGAGCGGCGCCGGCGCGTACGGAGCAGGAAGATCGAGACCACCGACAGCGCGGCGACCACAGCGAGAACTCCGACGAGAACCCGGATCCAGGCGCGGTCGCGGCAGTCGTCCACGGGATGGTCATGTGTGAGTGCGCACGTCATGAGCGCCGCATCGTCTTCCCCGTAACGGATGTCCAGTTCCGACTGGAAGTCCTGCCACTGTCGGCGGCTCTCGGCGATGGCTCCCGCCACGGCCTTCGCGAAGTTCTCGCCGACCATGCCGCGTGGCGTCGTCGGACCGGTGGCTTCGCCCGTCCCGGGGTCGACGAGCCCGTTGTCCTTGTTCAGGGCTGCGTGAGTGACCCGGTCCGAGCATTCACCGACGCCGGGAACCTCGTCCCGCAGGACGAAGCATCCGGTGCTGAGCTCGGCAGGCACGGTGGCGACACTGTCGCTCCGCAGGTCGAGCACCGGACTCGGGCCGGAAAGGTTCAGGCCGGGCGGGTTGTCCGCTCCGATCGGGCGGCTCGGGTCTGATTCGTCCGCCCAGTTGCTGTGCGCGTAGAAGTCCTGGGTCCCGTGCAGGACCCGTCCGAACGCCTCCAGGGAGGTGCACTTGGCGCGCTGCTCGGCCGGCTCGAACGGCCTGCACTCCGAGGCGAAGTCGACCTCCTCCTCGATGATGTGTCCATCGACGTCGAGCAGCCCGCCGGCGGCGTCCACCGCTTCTCCGAGACGCATGCGCAGGTGTTCGACGCAGTCGACGAGTCCTGCCGTAGCCAGTTCGCGGGTGCGGGGATAGCCCGTCTCGAGGAAGTCGGCATTGTCGCAATGCGCGGCCGGGTCGGAGATCTCGTCGCTGTCGGGCGCCCCCACGGCCCCGAATTGGCGGTCGTGTCCGGCCAGGAAGTCGATGGACACCGGCTCCAGACAATTCACATCCGAACCAGCGTCGCCGGCACAGGCCAGGGCGGCACGGGTGATCCGTTCGTGCTCCCGATGCTGGCCGCCGCCGTCGATCGTGCCGAAGGCGGCGGCGGGGACGGCCGGCGCCGCCATCCAGACCGTCAGGGCCATGGATGCGACGACCCGCGACCACCGCGTTCGCATCACACGACCTTCCTGCTGGAACGGCGTCGAGCAGGCCGGCGGGAGACGTCGGTGGTGCTGTCAGGCATGCCCCCGGTCCGGGACGGAGGTCACGCCCGAGCGCTCGCCCGCCCCGTCCAGCGCGGCGTCGAGGGTGACCGCGGCGTCGATCAGCGCCAGGTGCGTGAACGCCTGCGGGAAGTTGCCGATCTGCTCGCCGGTCAGGGCGATCTCCTCGGAGTACAGCCCGGCGTGGTTGGCGTAGGTGAGCATCTTCTCGAAGGCCGTCCGCGCGTCGTCGAGCCGACCGGCCCGGGTGAGCGCGTCGACGTAGGCGAACGTGCAGAGGGAGAAGGTGCCCTCCGAACCCCGCAGTCCGTCGGGGGACGCCTCCGGGTTGTAGCGGTACACCAGGCTGTCGGTGACCAGCTCCTCGTCCATCGCGGTCAGCGTCGACTGCCAGAGCGGGATCGCGGCCGTCGATGAAGCCGACGGTGGGCATCCGCAGCAGCGCCGCGTCCAGGACGTCGGTGTCGTAGTGCTGGACGAACGCCTGCCGGGACGTGTGGAAGCCCCGCTCCATCACCTGCTCGTAGATCCGGTCCCGTTCGGCCGTCCAGCGCTCCAGCGGGGCAGGGCGGCCGTGCTCGACGGCCATGCGGATGCCCCGGTCGAAGGCCACCCAGCACATGACCCGCCCGTAGGTGAACGACTGCCGCCCGCCACGGGTCTCCCAGATGCCCTCCTCGGGCTGGTCCCAGTTGTCCGCGAGCCAGTTCAGGACGCCGGTCAGCGCCGACCAGCCCTGGTAGGGGAGGGCCAGCCCGGCTTCCACCGCGGCATGGATGCTGTCCAGCGCCTCGCCGTAGATGTCGAGCTGCAGTTGCTCGGCGGCGCCGTTGCCGATGCGCACGGGAGCCGAACCGCGGTAGCCCGCCCAGTGGTCGAGGACGTCCTCCTTGAGGTCGGAGGATCCGTCGATGCGGTACATGATGTTCATCGGGCCGCTGTCGCTGCCGACCCGCTCCCGGACCCGGTCGCCCAGCCAGTGCGCGAACTGGCCGGCCTCCTCGACGAAGCCCAGCCGGAGCAGGGCGTGCACCGAGAACGAGGCGTCGCGCACCCAGGTGTAGCGGTAGTCCCAGTTGCGCTCGCCGCCGACCTGCTCGGGGAGGGCGGCGGTCGGGGCGGCGACCAGCCCGCCGGTCGGGGCGTAGGTCATCAGCTTGAGCGTGATCGCCGACCGCTGCACCGCCTCGCGCCACCGGCCGGTGTAGGTCGACCCGGCCAGCCACGACCGCCAGAAGCCGCACCGTCTCGTCGAAGAGCCCCCGGATCTCGGCGACGCGGATCTCGCGCGGCGGACCGTCCGCCGCCGACTCCAGCACGACCCCGCGGACCTCACCGGCCACCAGGTTCGAGGGACGCGTGCAGGTCCTCGTCCTCGACCCGCACGACGGCCTTCCGCTCGTCGCCCGGCTCGCGCACGACGTGCAGGGTCAGCGTCGATCCGTTCGCCGTGAACACCGCGCCGTGCTCGGTCGTCTGCAGGCGGTGGGCGTGCCGGCCGTAGTCGAACCGCGGCGCCACGTCGATCTCGAAGTCCATCTCGCCGCGGACGCACTGCACCATCCGCACCAGCCGGTGGTTGTCGGTGGCCGTGCTCCCCGCCGGTGGCATGAAGTCGAGGACCTGGCCCACGCCGGCCTCGCTGAAGAACCGGGTGACCAGGACGGCGGTGTCCGGGAAGTACATCTGCTTCGTCGTGTAGTCGATCCCCGCCGGCCGGATCCGGAAGTGCCCGCCCCGCTCGTCGTCGAGCAGCGCCCCGAAGACGCTGGGCGAGTCGAACCGCGGACAGCAGAACCAGTCGACCGAGCCGTCGGTGGTGATCAGCGCGGCGGTCTGCAGATCTCCGATGATCCCGTGTTCGGCGATGGCGGTCTCGGTCATGGCACGTCCCTCCGACGGCTGCGCGGTCGAGTCCGGGCTGCGGAGCGCACCCGTCGCACGGCCACCATCGGCCGCATCCGCGCCCGGGCGCCTCACCCCGTCTTGACGACGCGGTCAGTGGACGAAGGCCTTGAACGCGATCACGAAGCCGCCGAGCGACAGCGACCGCGGCGGCCTGCGCCAGGGCGCGCGGGACGGGCGCACCGGCGAACCGGGCGGCCCAGTACGCGTAGAACCCGATCAGGCCCAGCCCGCCCCACTTCGCGAGCGCGAAGGCGGTGTCGAGCTCGAGCACGTGCACCACCGCGAGCAGGAAGAACACCGCCGGAAAGGCAACCCCGAGCGTCACGGCCCATCCCTCGACGAGCAGGTGCGCGAGCTGCTGCCGCGTCACGCGGTGGCGCTCGCTGGTCTCGACGCCGATGACCTCGCTGTAGACCTCGGCCAGCGCGACCGTCACCCCGGTCAGCACCAGCCAGGCGGCGATCACGGCGGCCCCGGGCGGATGGTCCTCGACCGCGACGACGAGCGTGAGTCCGATGATCGCGCCGTACACGACCCGGGCGACCTGCCGGGAGCCGAGGTGGGCTTCGACCGCGGCGCGCACGCCCGGACGTTCGTCCGCCGGGCGCCGACGCGGCCTCACCCGCGCCGGATGGTTCCACCCGGGTGGGTGCTGGGTAATCGGCGGCGGGGCCTGAGATGGATCTGCGCTCCAGCTCGAACCGCGGGCGAGCCGATGGAAGGCACGGGGTCAAGCGTGACCGGACGGTCGGCCGACGAGGCAGCCGCAGCGGTGGCCGCGGCGCTGGCGCCCTATGCCTGGCGGGAGTTCACCGACCGCATGCTCGCGCGGCGCGTCGTGGGCGCGGTGGACCGGCACGTCGTCCTCGGCTTCCTCGCCGGACTCCCGGGGACGGACGTCGGCGTCGTACGCGCCGGTGCGAGCCGGCGGAGGCCGGCGACGAACGCGTCGATGCGCTGGTGCTGGGCGCTGGACGGTCGGCAGTGGCGCGGATGGTCGCTCGCCCGGTTGTGCGCCGACCTCGTGCGCCGCGTTGGACGCGTGGCACGCGGAGCGGGAGTCGCTCGAGTCGGACCTGCGCCGGCTGCTCGAGGGCCACTAGGACGGGCGAGCTCGCCCGGGGCACTGCGGCACCCGGGCGAGCCGCCGCGAAGCGACCTACTGCCGGGCCATCGCCATCCGCATCTCGCTCTCGCTGTCGTGGATGAGGTCCCCGGAGACGTCGACGGTCACGCTGTGCAACGTGCCGGTGAACGGGAAGGGCGAGGCGTAGTCGGGGGTCACCGGCGAACCCGGGTTGGAGCCGCACGTGAGTGCCCCTGGGTTGATCGCGAACGGGATGGTCACCGGCGCTTCCCCCTCAGCCACGAGGGTCCCGTCGACGTAGAGCTGCAGCCGTCCGGGCGCCCCTCGCCCCTTCGGGAGGTCCGGTTCACCGGTCGGCTCGAACTCGAAGCGGAGTTCGTGCGCGCCGGCCGGGACGGGCTCCGGGGAGGACACCCCGTGGAGACTGCGGGAGACGTAGTTGTGGACGTAGTGCAGCGCGCCGTCCTTCATGTAGAGCGAGTACCCCCCGGCTGCCGAGCCCTGGGAGAGCAGGACGCCTTCGGCGCCGCCCTCGGGGATCTCGACGGTCGCCGTGATGCTGTGGGGGCGGTTGAGCACCCGCGGACCGGCGAAGAACGGCATCGACTGCGTGCCCGGGATGAACGTGTAGCTGTCGCGAGGCGCGGCGGCCTGTGGTTTCTCGGCGATCATGCGCTGCAGGCCGCTGCCGTCGACGGGCATGACGCCGTACCTGCCGGCTTCCACGTACCAGGTGCCGATGAGCGCGATGAGCTTGGCGCGGTTGTCCGCCGCGACGTTCCTGTTCTCCGCGAAGTCCTCGTCGACGTGGTAGAGCTCCCAGGCGGTGGAATCGAGCTCGGTGAGCTTGTCGGCGGAGATGGGCTGTCCGAACCCCATGCCTGCCTCGGCGAACGATGGTCCGGGCCAGGGGCAGACCGCGCGCCAGCCGTCGTGGTAGATCGCCCGGCTGCCGAGCATCTCGAAGTACTGCGTGTGGTGGTCGCTCGTCGCGGCGGCGTCGTCGAAGCTCTTCGCGAAGCTGACCCCCTGCAGCGGCGACTGGGTGACGCCCCTGATCGTGGCCGGCGGCTCGATGCCCAGCACGTCCAGCACGGTCGGCACCATGTCGATGATGTGGGCGTACTGCGTGCGGACCTCGCCCTTGGCGGCGATGCCCTGCGGCCAGGAGACGATGAACGGGTCGGAGGCGCCACCTCGGTAGGTCTCCCGCTTCCACCGCCGGAACGGCGTGTTCCCGGCCCACGTCCAGCCCCACGGATAGTGGTTGAAGGTCGTCGGGCCACCGATCTCGTCGATGCGCGCGAGGCTGTCCTCGAGGGCCTCCGGGGCGTTGTTGAAGAACTGCGCCTCGTTGGTGGTGCCGGTGGGACCACCCTCTGCGCTGGCGCCGTTGTCGGAGATCACCATGACGATGGTGTTGTCCAGGTCTCCGCGCGCACGGAGGAAGTCCAGCAGCCGCCCGAGGTGGTGGTCGGTGTGGCTGAGGAAGCCGGCGAAGACCTCCATCATGCGGCTGAACAGCCTGCGTGACGTCTCGGGTAGCGAGTCCCACTCCGGGACGTCGGGGTCGTGCCGGGAGAGCTCGGTGTCGGGGGGGACGATTCCCAGCTTCTTCTGCGCGGCGAAGACCTTCTCCCGGTAGGCGTCCCAGCCGTCGTCGAACTGCCCCGCGTACCGGTCCGCCCATTCCTTGGCCACGTGGTGGGGGGCGTGTGCGGCACCGAAGCAGAGGTGGAGGTAGAACGGCTTGTCGGGGTCGATCTGCTTGGCGTCCGCGATGAACTGCATGGACTTGTCGACCAGGTCCTCGGTGAGGTGATAGCCCTCTTCCGGCGTCGCCGGCGGCTCGACCTGGTGGTTGTCGTACACCAGCTCCGGATACCACTGGCTGGTGTCGCCGCCGAGGAAGCCGTAGAAGCGCTCGAAGCCGCGCGCCAGCGGCCAGCGGTCGTACGGCCCTGCGGCGGTCTCGTGGTTGCTCGGGCGTCAGGTGCCACTTGCCGACCATGTACGTGTTGTAGCCGTGCCCGAGCAGCATCTCCGAGAGGAAGCCGTTCTCGAACGGGATGACGCCGTTGTAGCCGGGGTAGCCGGAGGCCAGCTCGGTGATGGCGGCCATGCCGTTGCTGTGGTGGTTGCGGCCGGTGACGATGCAGGACCGGCTCGGCGAGCACAGCGCCGTCGTGTGCATGTTGCTGTAGCGCAGGCCGTTCGCGGCGAGCGCGTCGAAGTTCGGCGTCGCGATCGGGCTGCCGTAGCAGCCGAGCTGCCCGAAGCCGGTGTCGTCGAGCACGACCATCAGGACGTTCGGCGAACCGGGCACGGGCCGGGTGGGCTGCGGCCACGCGGGACTGGACTCGTCGGTCGTCCGCCCGATCACGCCGGAGAACGCGGCGCCCGCCGGGTACTCGTTCAGTGCCATGTCGGTCTCCAGGCCGTGGGGAGTAGAGCCCTGCCAGGAGAGCAGCGGTCGTCGTTCCGGCGCGCCGCCCGGAAGGGATGAGTGTCCGGCCGCCCGCGCGCCTCGCAGGAATGGCCTCCTGCCAGGGGAACCGACCGACGCGACGCGGTCGTTCGCCGCCCGGCGCGGATTCATCCCCGGGAGGCGATGGCGCGCGCGGTGCCCCGCACGAGTCTGTCGGCACACCCGGCTGTCAGAGAGGTGCCGACGATGACCCAGCTGGACCATCCGGAGATCCAACCCGTGCCCGGGACACCGCTGACCGCCGACGAACGACTCGAGCTCGAACGGCTGCGGCGCGAGGTCGACAGTCTGCGGACGACCGCTCGGCCGCCCCGCCGGAAGCTCCGCTGGCGCTCGCTGTTCTCGACGATCCTGATCGTGCTCGGCTGTGTCCTCGCCCCGGTAGCGGGCCTCGCGGTCTGGAGCAACAACCAGGTCTCGGACACCGACCGCTTCGTGCGCAGCATCAGTCCGCTGATCGAGGACCCCGACGTGCAGGCCAGGCTCACCGAGCGGGTCACCGACACGATCTTCCAGTACGTCGACGTCCAGGGGATCGCCGACGAGGGCATCGACGCCCTGGTCGCGCAGGGCCTTCCGGCAGCAACTGGCCACGCGACTGGAGAACCTCACCCCGACCCTCGCGTCGGCGGTGACGGGGTTCGTCCACGACAAGGTCGCCGAACTGGTGGCGAGCCCGGCGTTCGTGGGCGCGTGGAACCAGGCCCTCACGGTGGCCCACCGCCAGATGAACGCCGTCCTGTCGGGTGACAGCGAAGCCGTCGTCATCCGCGGTGACAGCGTGCTTCCTCGACATGGCGCCGTTCATCGACCTGGCGAAGGAACGGCTCAGTGCCGCGGGACTGACCGCGGTCGACCTGGTGCCCGAGGTGCATCCGACCGTCGAGCTGGCGAAGGCCGACACCCTGGTGCGCGCCCAGTCCGCCTACACCACGCTCAACACCGTCGCCGGCGTGCTCCCGTGGATCGTCCTCGGGCTCTTCGTGGTGGGCGTCTACCTGGCCCGCAACAGGTTCCGCGCCATGGTCGGCACGGGGCTCGGGTTGGTTCTCGCGATGTTCGTCCTGGCCGCGGGGTTGCTGGTCGCCCGGAGCCTGCTGGTGGGCGCGGTGCCTGCCGGCGCGGCACCGGCGACGGCGTCGGGCTTCGACATCGTCGTGACCTACCTGCGGCTCGGCCTGCGGGCGCTGCTCGTGCTGGGTCTCGTCCTCGCGCTGGCCGGCTTCCTGGCCGGCCGGTCGGACAGTGCCGTCCGTATCCGCCGGTGGTCGTCGGGCCGCCTGCACGACCTCCGCGGCGGCCGGGCCGGCGGGCCGGTGTCCACGTGGGTGCGGACGCACATCCGTGTCCTGCGCATCGGTGCCGTGCTGCTCACCGTCCTCGCTTTCGTGTTCGTCGAGCAGCCCACAGGCGCCACCATCCTGATCATCGCGGCAGTGCTCCTCGTCGTCCTCGGCGTCATCGAGTTCCTGGGCGGCCGTCCGGAGACGTCACCTGTCGACGTGGGCGGGGACGACGCCGTGGACGCCGGCACGGACGAGGGCACGGTCGATGTCGTGCCGGTTCCGGGGCCCCGAGCCGGGGCCTGACGTGTACGCGCTCCCGACGACGCACGCGGGCGTCGTGACACGACTGCTCGCAGCGGGAGTGGACTTCGTGGCCGTCGTCCTGCTGACCGTCGCGCTCGACCTCGCGGCCGCGGGCGTCCGGTTCGTGTGGTCGCCGGTGGACTTCCGGTGGCCCCGGCCGGAGACCGCGACGGCGGTCGTCGTCCTGCTGGCCGTCGCGGTGCTGTACCTGACCCTCGCATGGGCCATGACCGGGCGCACCTACGGCGGCAGGCTGCTCGGCCTGCGCGTGCTGTCGCGGCGCGGTCGACTGCTGGGGTGGGGCCGATCGTTCCTCCGGGCCCTGGCCTGTGTGCTCTGGCCCGTGGGACTGCTCTGGAGCGGGATCAGCCCGGTGCGCGCCTCTCTCCAGGACATCCTGTTCCGGTCGGTGGTGGTCTACGACTCCCATCCCTATGTGGAGACCGCGACTGCGGAGGTGCACCCGCGGGAGAGCGCCTGAGGAGCACAGGAACCATCGGTGCCGCGGGATGGGATCAGACCGCCGCTTTCGGCGGTACCGGGGGGACGGTCGTCAACGGGCGTGGCGAGTCGGATGCCGCGGGGGGAACCGCCCCTCGTGAGCGACGGGTCGTGAGCCCGACGGCGATGAGGCACGCCCCCTCGACGAGCAGCACGATGCCGAGGATGGACGCCAGTGCGACGAGGCTCGCACCCGGGAGATCGAGCACCAGCCCACCTGCGACGACCCAGAGCACCCCGGCCGCGATCCGCCACCACCGGGCTGCGCCTCGGCCGGCGACGATCCCCTGCACGATGCGGATGACGCCGCCGATGACCCAGGTGATGCCGATCAGCAGGGCCAGCACCAGTGCGGTCTGCAGAGGGGTGCGCAGGCACAACAGGCCCGCGAGGACGGACAGGGTCCCCAGCCCGCACGAGAGCGCGCGGCCGCCCGTTCCGGCGAGGTCCGAGGCCGCCGAGACGAACTGCAGGACGCCGGTGACGATCAGCAGGATGCCGAACAGCCAGGCGAGGACGGCGGCGGTCGGGCCCGGCCAGGTGAGCACGAGGATGCCGAGCAGCGCGCCGAGCATCCCCTCGGCGACGAGCAGGACGGGGGAGCGGCCGATGTCGGTCAGCCGGTCGACGACCGGGTCGGATCGGGGCTCGACGCTCGGCGCGACGGACATGGCTCCTCCTGCGTGGACGTGTGCCCAGCGTCGACGCCGGACCAGTTCCCCACCTCCCCTTCCGCAGGTGAGCTGACCGCCCGTTGCCGCGGAACGTCCGTGGGGGGCCACCTTCCGGGGGTGAGCCGGATCGGTCGTTCCGCTCATAGCGTCGCCGCATGACGACACCTCTGACGGCCGGCCCGGGGTCGGGGCGGGGCGAGCACGCCGAGGTCGATGGTGTCGCCGAGGTCGATGGCGTCGACGGCCCACCGGTCGTGGATCGCCCGCCGCGGGCCGAGGCGGAAGCAGCGGAGGCGCCCCCGCTGCGCGTGCGGCCGGGGCTGCCCAGGGCGTTCGTCATGCTCGTCGGTTGCGCCTCGGCCTTCCTCGTCCTCGCCGGCGTCCACTTCACCGCCTGGCTCGTCGGCCCGGTCTTCCTGGCGCTGATCATCGTCATCGCGATCAGTCCCGTGCAGTCCTTGCTGCGCCGACGCGGCTGGCCGGGGTGGCTGACCACTCTGGTGCTGGTGATCCTCGTGGTCGGGCTGCTGCTCCTCTTCGCGGTCGTGACCGTCGTGTCCATCGCCCAGCTCGCCGCGCTCCTCCCGCAGTACGCCGACCGGTCCGACGACCTCCTGCAGTCGCTGGCGGGCAGTCTGAGCCAGTTCGGCGTCGCACCCGGGCAGTTGCAGGAGGCGGTCAGCTCCATCGATCCGGCAAAGCTCGTGGCTCTGATCGGCGCCTTCCTGGCCGGCCTGTCAGGAGCGGTGTCGTCCCTGGTGTTCCTGCTCTGCCTGCTGTTGTTCCTCAGCGTCGAGTCCGGCGGCATGGACCAGCGGCTCGCCGCGATCGCCGGTGACCGCCCGGGCCTCGAGCGTGCGCTGCGCACCTTCGCGGGGGGAACCAGGACCTACCTGCTCGTGACCACCGTCTTCGGGCTCATCGTCGGCGTCCTCGACGGAGTGGCACTGGCGGTGATCGGGATCCCGCTGCCCGTGCTGTGGGGGGTGCTCAGCTTCCTGACCAACTTCATCCCCAATATCGGCTTCGTCATCGGTCTCGTCCCGCCGGCGCTGCTGGCCCTGCTGGACGGGGGGGTGTCCGAGATGCTGCTGGTGATCGGGGTGTACTGCGTGCTCAACGTCGTCATCCAGTCGCTCATCCAGCCGCGGTTCGTCGGCGACTCGGTCGGCCTCGCGGCCACCACGACCTTCCTGGCGCTGATCTTCTGGGCCTGGCTGCTCGGGCCGCTCGGAGCCTTGCTGGCGATCCCGCTCACGCTCCTGGTCAAGGCCCTGCTGGTCGACGTCGATCCAACGGCACGCTGGGCCATCGCCCTGGGGGGAAGCATCGAGAAGAAGCCCCGTGCTTCCCATGCGGATCGCCGTCGCCCACCCGACACGGGCGCGCGGATCCCGGCATGAGTGCCGTCTAGCGACCTGCGTCTGACATGACGTTCGCCGAGGCGATGGAGCACGTGGCGCAGGTCTTCGAGGCCATCGGCGCGGCCGTTCTGCTGGCAGGACTGGTCGTGGCCGTGGGTCTGGCCGTCCGGGTTCTGCGCCGGTCGGGAGACGGAACGCGTGCCTTCCAGGTCCTTCGCCAGGCCTTCGCCGGTGTCATCCTCCTCGGCCTGGAGGTCCTGGTGGCCGCCGACCTCGTCCGGACCGTCGCGGTGGAACCGACGTGGGACAACGTGGTGATCCTGGGCGTGATCATCCTGATCAGGACGGTCCTCAGCTTCTCTCTGGTGATCGAGATCGAAGGGGTCGCACCGTGGCGCCGCGCCGCCACGAGCGGCGCGGCACACATCGCCCGGGCGGTCGAGGCGGCCGGCCGTGCCGGCCGACCCCGCGCGATGAGCGCGGCCCCGAGGGGCTTCACGGCCGCTCGGCCGGCTCCACGCCGGTCGAGGTGGGCAGCGGAGTCTGCCGGGACTGCGCCACCTGCACGGCCCCCACCACGACCTTCGCGATCACGCCCACGGTGAGCAGGCCGACGAGCATCTGGACGGTGACGAGGACACGCGCCAGCTCCGTGACCGGAGAGATGTCCCCGAACCCGACCGTCGCGAACACGGTCACCGTGAAGTACAGCCCGTCCGTCCGGCTCAGCGGTTCGCTGAAAGCATCCGCTTGCTGGCCGGACACCGTGCAGTACGTCGCGGCGAACACCACGATCAGGAGTGGTACGCCCACGATGAGGGCCCGGATCGCCCGGAGTCTCGGCCGTCGCGAGCGCAGGATGCCCCGGACCTGGACAGCGACGAGTACCCCGAACAGCGCCAGGGTCCCGCCGAGCCACAGGACGGTTCTCGCGCCCAGCGGACGGTCCAGGGGGGCCAGGTAGTAGGCGGTGACCATCAGGCAGACGGCCACGGCCGAGTGCACGACGGTCTCGAGGATCGCCCGCCGGCCGGCTGCGTCAATGGCCACTGCCCATCCCTCCCGAGATCGATGGCCGACCCTTCGCTGCTGCCCCCACCCCGACATCGACCGATCGCGGCCAGCCCCCCGTCCCGACCCGATTCACGCAATCGGGGCGATGCCGGCGTGACCGAGGTCGCGCACCGTGGAGACAACCCGGGGGAGGAGCGTGGCCGTGGCGACGACGTACGAATTCCGGGTGGACGGGCGGCTGTCGGACGAGGCGCGCGAGGCGTTCTGCGACATGCGCATCGAGGAACTTCCCACCGGCGCGTTGATGTACGGCGGGGTGACCGACGAGTCGCACCTGCTGGGGATCATCGCCCAGTGCCGTTCGCTGGGGCTCATCGTCGTCTCGGCGCACCGGGTCACCCTCGGCTCCGTGTGATCGGCGATCGGGGGCTGCTCTCACGGGACCTTGCGCGACCACACGGGCTCGACGACCGCCCAGTCCGCTGCCCAGCGGCGCATGCGGCTGCGCTCGAGCATCGTGCGTACCCAGAGGTAGCCGAGGCCCGCAGCCGCCGAGATGCCGATCAAGGTGGACACGCCCGAGAGAACGGCCTGGTTGACGACATCGGAGCCGTCCAGCGGCGGCGTCGTGACATCACCGCTGTCGTCGACCCAGATGGTGACCGTGGTCCCGGCCTTCGCTCCCGTGGGCCCCAGGACGGTCCCCTCCCGTGGAACTCCCGGCCGTGCGCTCCAGGTGGCCAGGACTGATGCCAGCGACGGGGCATGGTCTGAGTCGGCCGCCGGGCGCGCGGCGTCCTCGAGGAGCGTCGCCGTCACCCGGTGCCGGCTGGCGGCCTGCGCGTCGGCCACGCTCTGCGTGGAGGAGCCGGCCGCCGTGGCGACCGCAAGGGCGACGGGTACAGCCCCGAGCACCAGGGCCACGAACAGGATCCGCGCGAGCGCCTGGATCCGGTCGGTCGCTCGCATGAGCGGACCCGAGCCGAGCAGAAAGCGCCGCCGGGATCGACGGCCCGTCGTCTGGTCCTCGGACACAGCCGCCCCCTCCTGCTCGCGGACGGCCCCTGCACGGCCGATGTTCGCTCTGGCCCCGGAAGGATCGAGCCTTCGTGTGGCGCGCCGCCTCACCCACGCGTGATGAGCTGATCAGGGCGGGTGGCGCAGCGGGAACGCGGTCAGTCCTCGTCCGGTGGCCGGCGGGGAACCGGAGGCGCAGGGGCGGGGACGACCTGGTCGATGGAGACGACATGCAGCCCGAGGGAGTCGATCAGCGACAGGACGTCGTGCAGCTGCGCGGTGTCGCCCACCGTGCTGCCGATGACCGTCTCGGCCGGTGCCTCCACGACCTCCATGCCGGGAAAGGCATCTCTGACCCGCGGCGAGAGCCGCCCCCTGACCCGCACCTCGTACCGCCGTGCCATGACTCTCTCCCTGACCTCGCCGCGGTGACCGATGCCTCGGGCGAGTCAGATGGAGGACGTGTGCAGCTCGCGGCCGTGGACGGTGAGCGCGTAGATCACCAGGACGTCGACGGTGATCATGACGATGCTCCACACCGGGGCGGCCTCGATGAAGAGCAGGTTCGCGATCGCGCTGAGGCCGGCCAGGAGAACGCCGACGATGCGGGCGGCCAGGTTCCCGGCCAGGACACCGGCGCCACTGGCGATGAGGAGGACGCCGAGCAGCAGGTGGACCCAGCCCCAGACGGTGAAGTCGAAGTTCACGACGAGGCCGCCCTCGGTCACCGCGTAGTAGTCGTCGTTCAGGATCGCGACGAGGCCCTGGACCACCTGGAACGCGCCGATCAGGAACATCATGAAGCTGGCGAACACGATCCAGCCGGTCCAGCCGGTCGGCTCGGGTTCGGTGCTGTAGGCCACGCGGGTCGTGTCGACGGTGGGACGTGATGAACCGGTGTCGGTCATGGGTGCTCCTCGAGACGGACTCATGGGCGGACGGGGATGACTCCCTGGCGCGTGGCCACGGTGGATCGTCGTGAGGAGGTCCGCGCCATTCGATTCGGGTGAATGCACGAAGCGACCGAGCGGGCCCGTGAGAGGTGTCCGGCGGGTCGCTCGCAGAGCAAGCGGGTCAGTACCTCGCTGCCGGGGATCCCGGCCCACGGAGGTGGAGCGTCCTCGCGAGGACCGAGGAGAGCAGGCTGAGCACGGCCATGCCGATGACCAGGTCGACCAGAGCCGTGGCGAGTTTTCCACCGAGCGACCCTTCGAGCGCGAAGGGCAGCACGACACCGACTGCAGTGGCGAGCCCGACCACCCATGAGAAGAAGGCTCGTGGGCGCGGCGTGGTCATCGCCAGCAGGTGGGCTGTTCCCGTCGCCACGAGGGCGAGCAGTGCCGCGGTGAGCGCGTACCGCACCGCGAACGACTCGCCGACAGGAAGCAAGGGTGGTTCGACCATCGTCAGGTCGAGCACGCCTTCGCCGATGAGAACTCCGACGACCGCGACCAGTGCGGCAACGAGGGCGGTCGCGGCACCCCCCGCCCAGAGTCGTCCGGCGTCGACCACCGGCGGGTTCGGGTCGGTCATCGCAAGCCTCTCTCGTTGGTCGGTCCGTCGGGGCCGGCACTCGTGGTGGTGCCGTTCCTGGTCATCGGCCGTTCGCAGCCATGCGGAAGCCGACGTTGCCGGCACTGCTGTCGGGCGTGTTGCCCGAACGGGCGGCACATCGGTAGCGCCAGCAGTAGGAGTCGTGGCAGAGGTAGGAGCCGCCACGGGTCACCCGCTGCCCTGGCCGCCCGGGACCGAACCGGTCGCCGGTCCATTCCCACACGTTGCCGGTCGCGTTGTAGAGGCCGTACCCGTTGGGCGCGAATGCGTGCACGGGCGCCGTGCCGACGAAGCCGTCCTCGCCGGTGTCCTTCTGCGGGGAACGCGGCCCTGGAACACGTTCATGCGGTGCTCGCCGTCCGGGGTGAGCTCGTCGCCCCACGGGTACCGGCGCTGCTCGAGACCGCCGCGCGCCGCGTACTCCCACTCCGTCTCCGACGGCAACCGCCCGCCGGCCCACCGGCAGTACGCCCGGGCGTCGATCCAGGACACGTGCACGACCGGGTGGTCCGACCGGCCGACGAGGTCGGACGCCGGCCCCTCGGGGTGCAGCCAGGTGGCGCCGTGCACCTGGCGCCACCACGGAGCCTGCGCCACCGCGCGGGTCGGCGGGGAAGTCGTCGGGCAGCAACCCGCCGAAGACGAACGACCATCCTTCCCGCTCGGCGGTCGTCATGTATCCCGGTCGCGGCGGCGAAGCGGGCGAAGTCGTCGTTGCTCACGGTGTGCGCGGCGATCCTGAATGCCGTCGACGTGGACCGGCCGGAGGGGCCCTCGCCGTCGTCCGGATAGCGGTTCTCGTCCGAGCCCATCCAGAACGTGCCCCCGGGCAGCTCGAGGACGTTGTCGGGGGCCGACGTCGGCTCTCGGTACGAGGCCGGGCCGGCCACGTCGGACGGCGCCGTCGGTCGCGCCCGGGCCGCGCTGAGGGCTGCAGCAGTGTCCGCCGGGCTGCGGCGCGACCGCGCGCAGGGCCTCGGCTGGCATGTGCCGACTCTCGACCGGGAACAGCGCCCCGCCTCATCCGCAGGGGATGATTCCGGCGTCGCCGACGGCCACGTCGGGCATGTGAGTCCTCGGCCGGAGCGACCACCGCATCAGCCGGTCGGTCACGGTGGCCCGCCAGGGGCGATGCCGTCGGAGCTCGCCGGCCGCGACGACCCAGCGACGGGACGTGGGTTCGGCGGCGTTTCTGCCGGTCCTTCCGTGAGGCCGGGCTCGGACGCGGCCGCGATCGCATGCCACGCGGCGTAGGTGCGCGCCGCCCAAGCAGCCGTCGCCCCGTGCAGCACGACGCTGAGCCCGACCGTGAGCGCTATGACGTCGACGAGGTGTTCGGCCGCGGGCGGGCCGTCGTGGAGCATCAGGAGGGCGAAGACGATCGACGCCAGGCCGCGGGGGCCGAACCATCCGACGTAGAGCACGGTGGGCAGCCGGAAGTGGCTGCCCGCCAGTGCCACCGCAACGGGCGCCATCCGCACCACGGTCAGGCTGAGGATCGCGTACAGCGCGGTCCGCCAGTCGATCGCCGAGAGTGCCGGTCCGAGGAGGACCGCGCCGAACACGAAGAAGCTCAGGGACGCGAGCACGTCGCCCAGCTCCTCGGAGAGCCCGACCACGCTCTGCGGGCCGGTCGTCGCCGCCTCGGCGGGCGGCACCGTCCGGCGCCAGACGACGCCGAAGACGAGACCGGCCACCCACGCGGTGATGAACCCGCTGCCGTCCAGGGACACGGTGACGGCGTAGCCCATGGCGGCGAACGTCAGCGCCGGCACTCGACGCCACTCCTCGCTCACCCAGCCGCGGGCCGTGGACCAGGCCAGCATTCGCGCACCGAGCCAGCCCACCGCGAAGCCGACCGCGGTGCTGACGCCGAGCGCGAGCACGAAGACCTCGGCCGCTCCTGCGCCCTCGGTCTCGCCCGTCGCCGCGGCGAGCAGCACCACGAAGAAGGGCAGTGCGATCCCGTCGTTGAGTCCGCTCTCGACGTTGAGTCCCTGCCGGACGGTCGCCGGGACCCGTGGATCGGCGATCGCGGGCTGCCCGAGGGCCGCGTCGGTCGGCGCGAGGATGACGGCGACCAGCGCCAGCTCCCACACGGTGAGGCCGGGCAGGAGCAGCCAGGCACCGATGGCCCCGAGCACCATCGTCAGGGGCAGCCCGAGCCCGAGCAGCCGCAGCGGGAGCGCGTCGTCGCGCCGGAGCACCGACCACCGCACGCCCGCGGCGTCCGTGAACAGCACCGCGACCAGCGCCACCTCGAGCAGGAGCGTCACGGCCTCGGCGTCGCGGGAGACGTCGAGCAGGTCCAGCCCCACCGGACCGCAGGCGAGTCCCGCCGCCGTCAGCACCATCGGACCGGACACGCCCGTCGGGGCCAGCCGTCGAGAGACCAGGGCAACGCCGCTGACCGCGGCCGCGGCCGCAGCCGCCGCCCACGCACTCACGGGGTCAGTGCCCCGCCGGGATGCGGCCTGCGGAGCATCCGGTCGAAGAAGCGAGCCACGGTGTCGTCGGCGTTCATGCCCTCCGTACGGACGGCCCGCGCGGCCTGCGACGACACCATGCCGGCGGACTCGCGCATGATCTCCGCGAGGTCGATGGCTTCGATGACCTGCCGGGCGATCCCGGCGAGGTCGAGGCGAGCGAGTGCCGCCTCGATGTCGACCCGGGCCACGATCTCGTCGGGGTCCACCCGCTGCAGGATCGCGGCCAGATCGACGCGGGACACCGCACGATCGAGGTCGGCCCGCTCGATGATCGCGTCCAGATCCAGTCCTGATGCGACGTCGTTCAGGTCGACCCGTGAGATCACTGCATCGATGTCGACGCGCGACACTGCCCGGTCCAGGTCGGCCCTGGCGATGATCGCGTCGAGGTCCACCCGGGATACCGCCCGGTCCAGGTCGACCCGGGAGATCACGGCGTCCAGGTCCACCCGGGACACCGCGGCGTCCAGGTCGACGCGGGCGACCACGGCGTCGACATCCAGGAACTTCGCGAGGGCGTCGAGGTCGACGTGACCACGGACGAGGTCGGTCACGTCGACAGCGGCGAGTGCCCTCTCCACAGCACGCGGCAGGACCCAGCGGAGCACCTCGGCGGCCGCCCGCTCCAGCCCGTCCCGGAACCTCTCACCGCGGTCCGCGAGCCGCTCCGACAGCCCGGTGTGCGGCCGTCCGCCCGTCATGCGGACGCCGAGGCGCCAGGCCCCGGCCGCCGCGTGGACGAACGGCCGTGCGGCGGCAGCTGCCATCCCGGCCACGGCCACACCGGCACCGAGCGCGATGTCCACGGCATCTCCGAGCTCGAGCTCGCCCCCCGGCTCACGTCGCCGCTGGTCGCCGTCCACACCGCGAGGGTCCGGCGGACCCGTGCGGCGGGCCTCATCCCGGGGGGATGAGGCCGGCCGAAGGCAGCACGCTGCGGATCGTTCTCAGCGGGTGATGCGTCGGCTGCGGGCGGCTCGAAGACTTCCCGCTGATCGAACGTCGACCGATGGAGCTGAGGAGCTGGCATGGCCACCTTGACGGTATGGAAGTTCGACAATCGGCAGGTGGCGCCCAGAGCGCCCTCGCCCTGCTGGAGCGGATGCAGAAGGAGGAACTGGTCCACATCAACGACGCCGCCTACGTCACGTGGCCTGAGGGAAAGAAGAAGCCGAAGACCGAGCAGTTGCACCACCTGGCGGGCGTGGGTGCGCTGGGGGGAAGCTTCTGGGGCCTGCTGTTCGGGCTGATCTTCTTCGTCCCGCTGCTCGGGATGGCGGTCGGCGCGGCCATGGGCGCTCTCTCCGGATCGATGGCGGACGTCGGGATCGACGACGACTTCATCCGTGAGGTGCGCAAGAACGTCACCCCCGGCACCTCGGCGCTCTTCGTCATGACGACGGGTGGCGTGGTCGACAAGGTCGCAAACGAGTTCAAGCAGACCGGCGCCACGCTGGTGTCCACGAACCTGTCCGACGAGCAGGAAGCAAAGCTCCGGGAGGCTTTCTCCGACGCGGAGTAGCAGCACCCTACGGACGAGGGGCGGATCGGGGCCGGAGCGGCCCCGATCCGCCCCTCGCCGATGGAACGGATCGGTGTGCCCGCCGGCGAGGCGGCTCATCCGGGCGAGGTGAGGCGCCAGGCCACGTCGGCAGCCACGCTCCGCCGTGAGACATGCCGGCTCTGGAGAGGAAAACCGCGATGTCGTTCTGGGAATTTCTGTGGTTCATCTTCGTCACCTGGGCCTTCGTGGCCTACCTGATGGTGATGTTCAGGATCATCGGCGACATCTTCCGGGACCGGGACATGTCGGGCTGGATCAAGGCGCTCTGGTGTCTCGCGCTCATCTTCCTGCCGTTCATCACTGCGCTCGTCTACCTCGGCACTCGGGGCAGGGCCATGGCGGAGCGATCCGCGGAGGACGCCGCGATGCGGAGGCAGCAGCAGGACGCCCACATCCGGGAGGTCGCAGGTCGGACGACCCCGGCCGACCAGATCGCCCAGGCCCACGCGATGCTCGATGCGGGCGCGATCTCACAGTCGGAGTACGACGCGCTGAAGACGAAAGCCCTCGTCTGACCCGAGGCCCTACCGGGTCGCTCCGAGCAGGACTCGTCGGCTCAGTGGCGGAACGCCGCTGAGCCGACGAGTTCGTCTGACGGCGGCCGGCCCGCGCCGTCGCCGCCACAGAGGGAAGGAGCAGGACGCTGGTACTCCACGACCTGCGCGCGCGATGGCAGCACACGTTCCCCGGTCGCTGCGTCGGCACCTTCCTCGACCTGCAGGGCGTCGACCGCGCGATGGCCATCGCTGCCCAGGCGTTCACGGCGCTGATCCCGCTGCTTCTCGTGGTCTCCGCGCTGGCGCCTTCGGACAGCCGGGATCTCGTCTCCGACGCCATCATCGACAAGTTCGAGCTCGAGGGCGGTGCCGCCGACGCCGTGGAACAGCTGTTCGCGCGTCCCGGCGAGAGCGCCATCGGCATCCTGAGCGTCGTCCTGCTCGTCTTCTCGGGGGTCTCGCTCACCCGGCGGTTGCAGCGCATGTACCTGCAGGCCTGGCGGCTCGAGCCGTTGCCGGGCATCAGGGCGTCCCTCAACGCCGCGTCGGGACTCGCCGCACTGGTGGTCGAGGTCGCCCTGCTCTCTCTCGTGCGCAGGCTCGTCGAGAACGTGCCGTTCGAGTGGGCACTGGGGGGGCCGGCTGCCTTGCTGGCGAGCCTCGTGCTGTGGACGTCCGTTCCGTGGCTCCTGCTCGACCGGCGGATTGCCTGGCGTCGGCTGCTTCCGGCCGGGGCTCTGACCGCCGTGTGCTCGGGCATCTACGGCGTCGCCACCACGATCTACATGCCCCGGCTCATGCAGAGCAACAGCGAGCGGTACGGGTTGTTCGGCGTCACCCTCTCGCTGGTCGGGTGGTTGCTGTGCATCGCGATCCTCGTGGTCGCCGCGACCGCGGTGGCCAGCGAGTTCGACCGGGCTCCGGAGCACTGGGCGCGCGGCCTGCGCGCCAGGCTGGGCCTTGAGCCGACGGTTCGGCCGGCGGACGTCCCCGACGGCGGCGCTTCACCCAGGGCAGATGATTCCGCCGCACCTCGTGCCGGTGTGTGATCGGGCCCTCGAGGAGGTCGGTCATGTGTCGTTGGCTCGCGTACTCAGGGGCGCCGGTGCTGCTGGAGGACCTGCTGTACAAGCCGGAGAACTCGCTGGTCGTGCAGAGCCTGCACTCCCAGTTGGGGGCCGAGACCACCAACGGGGACGGCTTCGGCGTCGGGTGGTACGGCCTGGGCGAGCAGCCCGGGGTGTTCCGCAGCACCGAGCCGGCGTGGAACGACCGGAACCTCCGGGAGCTCGCCGGTCACATCAGGTCACCCAGGGTGCTGGCGCACATCCGGGCGTCCACGGGATCGCCGGTCCAGCAGACCAACTGCCATCCGTTCCGTCACGGCCGCTGGCTGTTCATGCACAACGGTTACATCGACTCCCTGCCCACGGTGCGACGTGACCTCGCCGTGGAGGTCGACCCCTCACTCTTCCCCGAGATCGAGGGCACGACCGACACCGAGCTGCTCTTCTTCCTCGCCCTGACCTACGGGCTGGAAGTGGATCCGCCCGCGGCCGTGGCCCGAGCGGTCGGTTTCGTCGAGTCGACCGGGCGGCGCCATGGAGTCAGCTTCCCGATCCAGATGACGGTGGTGACCACCGACGGCGACACCACGTGGGCTTTCCGGTACTCCAGCGAAGGCCGGTCGCGGTCGCTCTTCCACAGCACGGACGTATCGACGCTGCGGCATCAGTACCCGGACAACCCCGACCTCCACCAGCTCTCCGACGACGCCCGCATCGTCGTCTCCGAACCGCTGGGCGACCTCCGCGGAGCCTGGAACGAGGTACCCGAGTCCACGTGCGTGACGATCCGCGGTGGGCTCGAGGAGCTCCGGCCGTTCGTGCCGACCGTTCCGTCGCTGGTGGCATGAACGAAACGGTCGCCGCCGGCGATGCTGCACCGGGGCGACCGTCTCGCGGGACTCAGGCGGCGAGGATCTTCGCCTTCTCCGCTGCGAACTCCTCATCGGTGAGGACTCCCTGCGCCTTCAGGTCACCGAGCTCCTTGAGCTGCTGCAACCGGTCCTTGGCGGGGGGCGTCGAGGCCTGCTGCACCTCGTTCCCCGGCTGTGGTTCAGCGGCCGGCGCGTCCTGGCCGGCCCACTTCTGGTCCTGACGGTGCCGGACGCGACCGCCGACGCCGGCCGCCGTGCCGGCAACCACGGCCGTGCGTGCGACTCTGCGGAGAAGTCGGGGCATGTCAGCCTCCTGACGGTGTCGCTGCGACGGGCTGCCGGGATTCCGGCGCCTCGGTGTCTCCCAGTGCGTCCAGTGCATCCATGACGTCCTGGGCCGGGATCCGTGCGCCGGCGATCAACTCGCCACCCGCTTCCATGGCTGCGGCGACGAACGGAACCGCCCACGTGTTCTCGTAGACGATCAGCGCGGCGAGGGTGCCCGGCTGCATCGCGTTCGCCGCTTCGCGCATGTCGTCCTCGGTCAGCAGACCGGACCGGACCCAGGCGAGGTCTGCGAAGCCGCCGAGTTGGTCCACGCCGTCGGCGAGGTCGATCGCGTAGGGGTTGCCCTCGCCGTCCTTGCCGACGATGAGCACGTCGTACAGGGCGACGATCCCCTTGTCGACGAGTTCCAGCAGCGCCTGGGCCGCACCACCGGTGAGCCGGTCACCCTGGAACTCGATCAGCAAGAAGTCGATGGGGCCGTGCACGTCTGT
The DNA here is from genome assembly GCA_963777095.1 of uncultured Actinomycetota bacterium. Classification (GTDB taxonomy): domain Bacteria; phylum Actinomycetota; class Actinomycetes; order Mycobacteriales; family Geodermatophilaceae; genus CAVZOY01. The sequence continues at coordinate 548,699 of CAVZOY010000001.1, read as the reverse complement.
CATGGTCATTCTGCTTCCTCCCTCTGCCGCCGGTGCTCCGGCGACCCTGTGCCGCACTGATGGCCCGGCCGCTCAGGAGTCCCTTCCCGACCGGCCCCATACCAGGTCACCTTGCGGCCGAACAGGCACGACGTCGCCGCCCGCACCGGGTGAACGCGCGTGCCGCGGACGGTCTGGCCGGTGGGCTCGCTCGGCGGAGCTCTCCGTGGAGGAGCCGACAGGGGCGGCGCGGAGGACGAGGGCGATTGGCACGTTCCGGCCGGCCGCGACTCGCGTGCGGAACTCACCCCTCGCGGATGAGGCCGGCCGTGGCCCTCCCCGCAAGCCTTGTGCTGATGGCGTCCGAGGTCGATCAGGACGTCGACGCGCGATCGGCGTTGTGCTGGAGGGAACGATCATGACCGCTGGGGTGTCCGGTTCCTACTCCGAAGCGCCGGCCAGGCGCAGCTCCGGGGCCCGGGTGGCTGTCGCCGCGTGCGGTGTCGCGGTCGTGCTCGTCGGAGGCTTCCTGCTGTTCAATCCCTTCGCCGCGGCCCGAACGCTGGCGCTGCTCATCGGCCTGGCTCTGCTCGTCGGCGGCTGCTTCGAGATCGGACTGGCGTGGGACTCCCCGCGGCGGGCCACCGCGATCCTGCCCGGGGTGATCCTCGTGGTCGGTGGGCTCGTGACGGCCTTCTGGCCGGGCGCCACGCTGTGGACCCTCGCGGTGGTCACCGGACTGTCGCTGATCCTCCACGGGGTCGGCCGCATCGCACTGGCGTTCATGAGCCGCTCCGAGATCCCCGGATGGGCATGGCTCGCGTTGGCCGGAGCCTTCAACATCCTCGTCGGCGTCATGGTGCTGGCCTGGCCCGAGGCCACGGTGCTGGTGCTGTCCCTGATCTTCGGGATCCAGATCCTCTTCTTCGGGCTGATCCTCCTGGTCGCCGCTTTCGCCGGCTCCCGCACTCCCGCCTGACGGCGTCCACTCGAACGCCCCGATGTCTGCGGGAACCCGAGTGCGCCGGCATCCACGTCCCGCCCCGAGAGGGGCTCGAGAACACGCTGAGCGAAGGACGAGTCCATGACGCAGGTGACCGCTTCCCGGTCGATGACCGATGCACCGCAACTCACCCGAGAGCAGCGCGTGGCGCGGGGAAAGGCAGCGCGCGCGGAGGTGCCACGGTCGAGCCACGCGGGTTTCACCGTCCCGCGGGACCGGCAGGATCCGGTGGCCCTGCTGGAGGGACAGGGGCTCACCCGGGTGCCCGAGTTGCTGCCGATCCGCTACGGGCGGATGGCCTCGTCGGCCTTCGCGTTCTTCCGTGGCGCGGCCCTGCCGATGGCCAGCGACCTGGCACACACCCCCCGGTCGGGGCTGATCGTGCAGGCCTGCGGAGACGCGCACCTGGCCAATTTCGGGGCGTTCGCCTCGCCCGAGAGGAACCTCGTCTTCGACATCAACGACTTCGACGAGACGGCTCCCGGACCGTGGGAGTGGGACGTCAAACGACTGACGGCCAGCCTCGAGATCGCTGCTCGTTCGCGCGACTTCTCGACGAAGGACCGCCGGAGGATCGTGCTCGCAGCGGTTGCGGCGTACCGCCGGGCGATGCGTGAGTTCGCGGGCATGGACGCGCTGGAGGTCTGGTACGCCCACGCCGATTTCGCCCGCATCCAGGCCCTCGCCCAGACCCGCTTGGCGGGTCGGCAGCGGAAGGTGCTCGCCCGCAACATCGCCAAGGCCCGCACGAAGGACAGCCTCGGAGCCTTGGCCCGGTTCGCCAGCGTCGGCGACGGTGAGCCACGGTTGAACGCCGAACCGCCGCTGGTCGTCCCCATCCGGGACCTCGTGGGCAGCAAGAAGGAGCTCGAGAAGACGGAGCACCGTCTCCGGGAGCTCCTACGCGCGTACGGCGAGACGCTTCCGCCCGAGCGGCGAGTCCTGCTGGACCGCTACCGCCTCGTCGACATGGCACGGAAGGTCGTCGGGGTCGGCAGCGTGGGGACGCGCTCGTGGATGATGCTGCTGCTCGAGGACGGCGAGAATCCGTTGTTCCTCCAGGCGAAGGAGGCCGGACCCTCCGTGCTGGAGGCCTTCGTGGGGGCCAGCGAGTTCGACAACGCCGGGCAGCGCGTCGTCGTCGGCCAGCGGCTGATGCAGGCGGTGGGCGACATCTTCCTCGGCCACGTCAGGGTGGACGCCTTCGACGGGCAGCGGAGGGACTTCTACCTGCGGCAGCTGCGTGACTGGAAGGGGTCGGCCGAGGTGGAGACCATGGTGCCGACCGGGATGCTGGCCTACGGCGAGATCTGCGGATGGACCCTCGCCCGTGCTCACGCCCGATCGGGGGACCGCATCGCGATGTCCGCCTATCTGGGCGGTGGGCCGTCGTTCGACGAGGCCGTCCGCGAATTCGCCGAGGCGTATGCCGACCAGAACGAGCGTGACCACCAGTCGCTCCTCGACGCCATCCGATCCGGCCGGATCACCGCAGAATCCGGCGTGTGACGCGGTGCGCCCCCATATCGAAACCGTTGTCCTCGAAGGAACCACGAACGGAGCGCGTCATGTCTGAGGTCAAGGTCGAGAACAAGACCACGATGACCCGCCGCGAGGTGGCGCGCTGGTTCGCCGACGTCGCCGAGGCCCTGAAAGGGGACGGGAAGGTCGAGCTCCGGCTCGCCGGCAGCAGCACCGTCGAGCTCGAGGTGCCGGATCAGATCCGGTGCGAGGCCGAGGTGGAGGTCGACGGGGACGAGATCGAGCTGGAGTTCGAGCTGAAGTGGTCGACGGCGCGGCAGGACGGCGCCGTGGCGCAGAAGGACGGTGCCGTGCCGAAGAAGGAAGCCGCGGCCGGCCGAAAGTGACCTGATCGCCCCGGGCGCTGCCGGGAACCGTCTCGGCGATGACGATGCTCGTGTCGGTGTAGCTCTCGAGCAGGTCGAGGGACTCCGTCCGGACCGGCTCGACCAGGGTCTGCGCGCAGGTACGTCGTCCCGATCCCGTGGGCCTCGTCGACGACGTGCGCCCGCCGGAACTCGTAGGCCCCGACGGCCGAACTCAGGCCGAAGGCGAGGACGAGCCCCATGAGGCCGCCCAGGATCCACGAGGGCCCACGTGTCGAGCCTGAAGAAGAAGACCGGTGTCTCCTCCGCTCGACCGGGGCCGGCGGGTCGGGCCGCTCGCCCCGGGAGGGTGAGGCAGTCGGTGCGGCGGACGGCCGATGATGCGCGCGGGCACGGCCGGGGCCGTTGCTGCCGAGCGAGGGGGAGCGGAGTGATCTGGGTTCTCGTGAGCTGCCTCGGCCTGATCGCCGAGATGACGGTGATCGTCGCCCTGGGGCGTCGGTCGACCGCGGCCTACGAGGAGCTGCCCTCCGTCGGACCGATGGTCATCGGTCCGACGGCCCCTCGGCAGCCCTCCACGGCCGGCGTTCCGCCTGAGGCGGTCCCCTCGTGAACCGTGGGGTCCGCCGTCAGTCGGCGAGACCGGAGCGGGAATCGGTCACAGGGCGTGGCGCATCTCCCTGCCGTGGACCGTCAGCGCGTAGATCACCACGACGTCGACAAGAACGACGATGACGCCCCACCCGGGTGCGGCCTCGATGAAGACCAGCGCGACCACGGCGTTGAGACCGGCGAGCAGGACGCCGACAGCGCGCGCCGCCACGTTGCCGGACAGGACGCCCATCCCGCATGCGATGAGGACGGCGCCCAGCACCAGGTGGACCCAGCCCCACGCCGAATAGTCGATGCTCACCGCGAGGCCGCTGGAGGTGACGTGGAAGTAGTCGTCGTTGACCAGCGCCATGAGTCCTTCGAGCATCCCGATGACGCCGTTCAGAATCATCAGGAACGCGGCGAACACGATCCAGCCGGTCCAGCCCGTGCGGGCGGGTTCCGTGTCGTAGGCCACGTGCGACCTATCGGGACGTGACGATCCGATGTCGGTCATCGGGGACTCCTCAAGGCTGTGAGCCGGGTCGGATGCCCGGGCTGCGTCACGGTCCCGCTCACCGGCACGGGACGCGTCGCACGATTCGGGTGACCTTGCCCCCGGAGCGTCGACGCGGAACGACAGCGAGCGGGTGGCCGGCGCCACCCAGGTGGTGAACCGCCGGATTCCCGGCTCCGGGCAACCGATCTGGTCCGTGCTACAGCGACATCGGATGACGCCGATCATCGGGACGGCGGTGCCTCAGGGGGCGGGATCACTCTCTGGAGATGAGGCGGCGCCCGGGATGCCAGGCATGAATGGGTGTACGAGAGCCTCGGCGGGGTTCCGGCCGAGTGGTGGCGACAGCGCGATGGGACACACGCGCGGAGAGGGGGCGGGATGCTCGAGCGGATGCAGGACATGCCCGTGGGCACGGTCGGCTTCGAGGCGATCGGCAAGGTCGAGGACGACGACTTCGAGCACGCCGTCGAGCCGGTGCTGCGTGGGGAGATCGCCGCCGGCCGCAAGATCCGGCTGCTCTACCTGCTCGGTCCCGAACTACGGGAGTACGAGGGCGACACGCTGGGCGAGGAGATGAAGTTCGCCGCCCGCCATCCCACCTCGTACGAGCGCGTCGCCGTGGTCAGCGACGAGGACTGGCTCCGGCCCGCGCTGCGCGTGCTCTCCGTGCTCGTCCCGGGGCAGCTCCGGGCCTTTCCGGTCGCCCAGTTGGCGAGCGGCGAAGGAGTGGCTGGCCACGGCCGACGGCGCGGATACCGGCGACCAGGCGTAGCCCGGGCGGTGCACCCCCTTGCCACGCGGCTTCCACCGCGTCGTGCCGCGCGATGGGCGGGTCTCGCATGCGAGGTCGTCCGCCGTCGTTCATCCGCGTCAGGTGATGCACCCCGAGACACCTCGGCCCACGGTGACAGCTCGGACAACCCTTTCACACCAGGGACGTGGCATGGCCAAGCAGGAGAACGACACGCTGTACGTGATCGCGGCGGCATACGACGACGTCGACCTGGCTGTTGCCGACTACGAGGCGGTCAAGGAGCTGTACCGCGAGGTGCGGACCTCGCACGACTTCGACGCGGCGGTCATCGCCAAGGACGAGAACGGCAAGGTCCACATCGTCAAGAAGCATGAGCAGCCGACCCGCCACGGCGCGGCCGTCGGGCTCGGCTGGGGCCTGGCCGTCGGCGTCGCCGCGGCCCTGTTCCCGCCCATCGGCATCGGCATCGCGGCTGCTTCCGGGAGCGCGGGCGCCGCCCTCGGGGGCGTCGCCGGGCACGCGAGCGGCGGGATGTCGCGGGGCGACCTGAAGGACCTGGGCGAGACGCTCGACACGGGCCAGGCCGGCCTGATCGCCGTCTACGAGACCAACCTCGCCGATCAGATCGTCGCGAACATCAAGGCCGCCAACCGCCTCATCTACGCAGCGACCGACATCGCCGCCGATCAGCTCGCCGCCGACCTCGCACAGGCCGACGCGGACATGCGGCAGGCCACGCAGGCCCCGGTCCCGAAGCAGGCGGCCCGCTCACCGGAGGCCCCGGCGGTCATGACCGCGACCGGAGGCTGACCGGGACGCCGCGGAGCGACGACGGTCGTGGAGGCGGCAGAGGTGGGGGATCAGACGGTGACGCCGCATCTCCGGTTTCGCCCGGACGGCGGTGAGCCCACGGACGTCATCGATCTGAGCCAGTGGCGACTCAACGATCTGCCGGACGAGAACTCGGACGAGGACTGGGACGACGACCGCGAGCTGTTCGACCCGGCCGGAAGGCTCGTCGAGACCTGGCGTGAGGGCTACCCGTACGCCGAGCGCATGGAGCGGCGGGAGTACGAGCTCGAGAAGCGGCGGCTGCAGATCGAACTGCTCAAGCTGCAGGGCTGGGTGAAGGACACGGGGCAGAAGGTCCTCCTCGTGTTCGAGGGCCGCGACGCCGCCGGCAAGGGCGGGACCATCAAGCGATTCACCGAGCACCTCAACCCGCGGGGTGCGCGCGTCGTGGCGCTGGACAAGCCGTCGGAGCGTGAACGCACGCAGTGGTACTTCCAGCGATACGTGCAGCACCTTCCCGCGGCCGGGGAGATCGTGATGTTCGACCGCTCCTGGTACAACCGGGCGGGCGTCGAGCGGGTGATGGACTACTGCATGCCGGCTGAGTACGACGAGTTCATGCGCCAGGCCCCGGAGTTCGAGCGGATGCTGGTCTGCAGCGACATCCACCTGGTGAAACTCTGGTTCTCCGTCTCCCGGGGCGAGCAGCGGACGCGGTTCATCGTCCGCCAGATCGATCCGGTCCGGCAGTGGAAGCTCTCGCCGACGGATCTTGCGTCGCTGGACCGGTGGCACGCCTACACGGCGGCCAAGGAGGCGATGTTCGCCCACACCGACACCGACCACGCCCCGTGGACGGTGATCAAGAGCAATGACAAGAAGCGGGCCCGCCTGGAGGCCATGCGGCATGTGCTGTCGCGGCTGGACTACGCGGGTCGTCGCGAGGATGTCGTCGGCAACGTGGATCCGCTGATCGTCGTGTCCACCGCCGATGTCTCGAATGACGACGAGGACGAGGTGGTGGCTGCCCACGGGGGTCCGGGGTCGTCCCCGGACCGCTGACCAGGGAATGTCGGATCAGGCCGGCTCCGGCACGCCGCCGGGGTCCCCGCCGGGATCGTCCGGGGTCGATTCGATGGGCGGAGGTGGCAGGGGCTCGGGTGCGTCAGGCAGCAGCTCAGCTGCGTCGTCCGGCACCGGCTCGTTCGGGTCGATCTCGGGATCCGGCCCCGGGACTGATGCAGTCATCCTGCCAGTCAACCAGCGTCCCGAGAGCCGTGCCGTGATGGCCGGCCCGGCGGCACGACCACCTCCCGACCTCGCGAGACGACGAGTCGGACATCGCGCAGCGCGGTGATGTCGGCCTGCGGATCGCCGGCCACGGCCAGCAGGTCGGCGTCCAGGCCGGGAGCCAGGCGCCCGGTCCGCTCGCCCAGGCCGCACACGCCGGCGGCGACGCTCGTCCCCGCGGCGAGCGCGGCCGTGGTCGAGAGTCCGGCGAGCACGAACTCGACCAGCGACTCGGCCATGATCGTGTGCGGCTTCCCGGGGCTGATGCCCGCGTCGACCCCGCCGACGAGCACCACGCCGGCCCGGTGCAGTTCCGCGATCTGCGGATACCGGTCCTCCCACGCCATGTGCGTGCTCTCCATCGCGGCCTGCACGTGCGGCGGTGGGACCACGCCCGCCTTGCGTGCGAACGTGGGGGAGACCGCGATCCGGGCGGCCGCGATGGCGTCGGCGAGCCCCGGAGGCGTCCGGATGCCGTCCGCCGTGACGCAGGTGCAGTGCTCGATGGTGTCGACGGCGGCGGCGATGCACATCTCCACGGCCGGCACGTTGTGCGCGTGCGCCGCGACGGGCAGCGCTAACCGGTGGGCCTCGTCGACCACGGCGCGCAGCTCCTGGAGGGTGAACTGGGTGGCCAGGATGTCGGTCCCGGCCGTCATCAGGCCGCCGCTGGTCATGATCTTGACGACGTCGGCGCCGTGCTCGGCGCGGGCACGAACGGCCCGTCGCAACCGGTCCTCGCCGGCGACCTCTCCGCCCATGCCTGCGCAGTGGCCGTTGATCGAGGTGATCGGCGGACCGGCGGCCACGACCGTGGGGCCGTCGGGCGGGCGGTGGTGGCGGTCGACGACGGCCCACCGCGCGTCGCCGAGATCGCGCACCGCGGTCACGCCGGAGCTGAGCTGCTCGGCCAGGGAGGCGACGACGATGGCGTCGAGCTCGGCATCGGAGAGCTCGGGCAGCTGGTCGAGCGCGCGCGGGCCGGCGTCGCCGCAGAGGTGGACGTGCGCGTCGATCATGCCCGGCAGCAAGGTGGCTCCCGGCAGGTCGTGGACCGGGCAGTTCGACGGGGCCGGAGCGGTGCCGGGCTCCACGCCGGCGATCCGGCCCTCGTCCACCAGGACGAGGACGCCGGCGGGGAGGAACCGCTCGCCGTCGAAGGCGCGGGCCGCGCGGTATCCCTGCATCGCAGCTCCCAGGACCGGGTCGGACCGACGGCGGCAGGCTAGACCCGCCGCGGAGGTCGACCCTCCCGGACGAGTTCCGCGCGATATCTCGCTTGCCGGGATGTGGGCGCACTGAGAGGTTCGCGGCATGCCCTCCGGCACCGTGCGCCCACCGTTCGACCAGTTCCTGGCCACCGCAGAGGCAGTAGCCCAGACACGGCCCGAGGTGGACCTCGAGATGGCTCGTGAGGTTTTCCGCGAGGCGGCGACGCTGCTGCACAACGGCCTCGCTCTGGACGGTCTGGACGAACACGACGCACGCGCCGCCGTCGCGGGGCTGTGCGTCGATCTCGTTGCCGAGGATCCCGGCGCCGCGGCGCGCGCACGTTCTCGGGCAGCGTTGACGGAATCAGGCGATCTGCACGACCCGGAAGGTGTGTCCGCGGCCTACCTGGTAGCCGCAGCGATCCTGCAGCTCTGACGATCGAACCGCGGACCGATGCGCGACTCGGCCGATGACGGGACGTCGCCAGCATCGGCCGGGTACGGGTCCATGAACGGCCCTTCGCGTGAAGCCTTGGGCGACTCGGCGCATGCGCACACGGCTGGGGACAGGCGACGGTGGCCGAGCCATCACTGCTAGGTGACCTCCACCGCGTACAACCGCCAGACGTCCGGGACGCCCTTGAGCTGGTGGGCGCCCCGGTCTCTGAACACGAACCCCGATCCGGCGACCAGATCTCTGACCGTCCGCGAGCACAGGATCTCGTCCCCGTCCGCGTGGGCCATGACCCGTGCGGCCACGTGGACCGCAATCCCTCGCACCTTGCCGTCGACCATTTCGCACTCGCCGGTGTGCAGGCCCACGCGGATACGTATGCCGTCGTCGGACAGCGCCGTCCGGATCGCCGCGGCCGCGCGGATGGCCCGGGCGGGGCCGTCGAAGGTGATCAGGAAACCGTCGCCCGCGGTATCGATCTCCCGACCCCTGAAGCGGGGCAGGGCGGTGCGGATCACGTCGTTGTGCTCTTCGAGCAGCAGGCGCCACCGCCGGTCACCCAGCCGACTGGCGAGTTCGGTGGAACCCACCATGTCCGTGAACATGACCGTGAGCACGGCACGGTCCGACTCGCCGACGCGGGTCGTGCCGGTCAGGAACTCCTCGGTGGCCGTGAGGATGCTCTCCTGATCGCCCGCGAACGGAAGGTGATCCTCGCCCGGCAGCTCGACCAGCCGAGCCTGTGGCAACCGGGCGGCCAGATATCGTCCGGCCTCGACGGACACGAACCGGTCATGGGTCCGGTGCAGGACCAGCGTCGGCGCGTGCACCGAGCCCAGCAGGCCGCGGATGTCCACCGGCCCGTGCGAGGTGATCTCGTCGATGCCCTCGGGCGGAGTCGCAGCAGAGTTCATGAACATGCTCCACCAGCGACGTGTCGCGGCATCGTCGGCGTCGCTGGGTGCGATCTCGGCCAGGAATTCGTCGGGATCCATCACGCCCGAGCGGGCCACTGCGAGCAACTCCTCCCGCTGTTCGGGTGTCGAGCCCCACGGGTAGTCGGCGTCGCGCAAGGTCGCCGGATGCGCGGCGAACGTCACGAGCGCGGTGGTGTGCTGCGGATGAGTCGCGGCGAACAGCAGGGCCAACCGGCCACCCAGATGGCAGCCGAAGAAGGCAGTCGCCTCCGATCCGACCGCTCGCAGGACCGTCCGGACGTCGTCCATCCGGTCCTCGAACGGTCGTCCGTTCGGCCCACGATCCGACAGCCCCCGCCCGAGGTGGTCGAGGAGGATGAGGCGCGAGAAGGAGGCGAGGCCGTGGAGAAAGTCGGCGAAGGCCGGGTTCTCCCAGATGAGGCCCAGGTGGGAGGGCCAGCCCAGCAGGAAGACGAGATCGTGCTCGCCCTCGCCGAGCACCTGGTAGGCCAGGCGTGATCCGTTCGGGTCGATGGTGAAGCGGACCGGAGGCCCGAAACGCATGCAGGGACGGTAGACCCGCCTTCCGGACATGTGTGGTGCCTGCGCTTCCGCTGCCCACAGGGTCGACGGACTCCGGTGCGGTGACCGGGCGTCAGTCCGCCGTGCCCAGCTCGAGCTGGACGTTGTCGGGATCGCGGAAGACCAGGACCAGGGCCCCGGACTGTTCGACGACAGGGGAGTGGTCCACGCCGAGCTGCGTGAATCGTCGCTCCCACGCCTCGATCGCCCCCCGGTCGGGTACGCGGAAGCACACGTGGTCGAGTCCGGTGCGGCTCTCGGCGAAGCGCTCGCCTCCGTTCGCATCGTGGTGGTGGAGGACGAGGACGGTGTTCGAGCCGGGCTGCACGGTGACGACCGCACGTCCCCCGCCGTCCGGGTGGTCATAGTCGAGCTGCGGCACGCGCTCGAACCCCAGCACCTCGCGGTACCACGCGAGGCTGGCGCCGAGGTCGGTGACCGTGAGGGCCACGTGGTGGGTGCCGCTCAGCACTGGAGCATCGTCGACCAAGGCAACCTCCGCGGGCCGAGCCGGTGGTGGTTGCCAGTGTGCTCCGCGTCGTCCGCCCGGGTCGCCGCCTCTGAGGGGCCGGCCGGTTCCTCAACTCGACCTCTCCTCGAGGTCTGAGTCCGATGCCGTGGGCACGTCGTAGGGAGTTCGCCCGATGTACCGGCGCGCGGCGATCGTAAAGCTCGTCAGTCATCTGATCGCTTCGAGGAGGACGACGATGACTGCAGTAGCGAACGACACGGAACTGAAGGCGCGACACCGCGCGATGTGGGCGTCGGGGGACTACCCGCAGATGGTGGAGACCTTCCTGTTGCCCCTCGGGCCGCGGTTGGTCGAGGCGTGCGACATCGCCGAGGGAGCGCGAGTCCTCGATGTCGCCGCCGGCACCGGCAACGCCTCGCTGCCCGCCGCAGCGCGGGGGGCACGGGTGACCGCCAGCGACCTGACACCGGAACTGCTGGCCGAGGGGCGCCGTCGCGCGGAGGCCCAAGGGCTGGACCTGGAGTGGGCCGAGGCCGACGCGGAGCACCTTCCGTTCGACGGCGGCTCGTTCGACGTCGTCATATCGGCGATCGGGGTCATGTTCGCGCCGCACCACCAGGACGCCGCGGACGAACTCGTCCGTGTGTGCCGGCCCGGCGGCCGCATCGGGCTGCTGTCGTGGACGCCGGAGGGGATGCTGGGCGCGCTGTTCCGCACCATGAAGCCGTTCGCGCCACCGCCACCGCCCGGCGCGCAGCCGCCGCCGCTGTGGGGGAGCGAGGACCACGTGACGGCGCTGTTCGGCGGCCGGGTCGACTTCACCACCCTGCGCCGGGAAACCCTGGAGATCACCGCCTTCGCCGACCCCCACGACTACGCGCGGCACTTCACGGCGTACTACGGGCCGACGATCGCCGTGCGGGCGAACGCCGTCCGCGAGGGCCGTGAGGCCGAGTTCGACGACGCTCTGTACCGCTTCTGCGACGAGTGGAACCGCGGCACCCCGGACCGTGCCCGGTTCGAGAAGGAGTACCTGATCGCCGTGGGCACCCGGAGGTGAGTCCGGGGAGGCCAGGAAGTTCCCGGGACTGACGGACGCGTGGGACCCTCGGGCCATGCCGAGGCTCGGGGCCGAGGGGCTCCACGCGGGCCGAGCCGCGCTCGAGCGGGCGGACTGGGACGCCGCCCGCACGGCGTTCACGGCTGTCCTCGAGAGTGAGGACTCGGCCGAGGCCCGGGATGGCCTGGCCCTGGCGCTGTGGTTCCTCGGCGAGGTGACGGAGGCCATCGCGCTTCGTGAGCGCGCCTTCGACGACTACGTGCGCCTCGGCCGCTGCGACGACGCGGTGCGCGCGGCGGTCTGGGTGTCCCACCAGCACATGATCGGCGGACGTCCCTCCGCGGCGCGTGGCTGGCTGGCCCGCTCGGAGCGGGCGCTGGAAGGCGTGCCGGCGTGCGCCGGGCACGGCTGGCTGGCGGTCGAGCGTGCCCGCCAGTCGTCGTCCGTGCAGGAACAGATCACGCACGCCACCCGGGCTCTCGCGGTGGGACGGGCCATGGGGCAGAGCGACCTGGAGGTGCTCGCCGTCAGCGTGCTGGGGCGGGCCACGGTGGACGCCGGGCGGTGGGACGAGGGCCTGCGACTGCTCGAGGAGGCCATGGCGGCCGCAACGGCCGGCCGGGTGCGGAACGTGCACACGCTGGCCGAGGCCTACTGCAACCTGATCATGGCCTGCAGCAGCGTGGGGGACTGGGCGCGCGCCACCGAGTGGTGCGAGCTCGTCGACTCCTTCGCCCGTCGCCATGCGACCGCGCCGCTGTTCGGTGCCTGCCGGACGGTGCACGCCGACGTGTTGGTGGCCAACGGACGCTGGGCCGAAGCCGAGAACGCTCTGCAGATCGCGCTGGAGACCCATGCGAGATACATCCCGCAGATGAGCGCTCCGGCGGTCGCCTCGCTCGCCGAGCTGCGTCTCCAACAGGGACGGTTGCCGGAGGCCGAGGACCTCCTCGCCGGGCGTGAGGAGCATCCCTCCGCGCTGCGAGCGCTCGCGTTGCTGCGGATCGCCGACGGCCGGCCTCGACAGGCCGTGGCGTTGCTCGAGCGTGGCCTTCGCGGTACGGAGGACAGCCCGGTGGCGGCATCCCTGCTCTTGGCCCCGTTGGTCGACGCGCGCCTCGCGCTGGGTGACGTGGCCGGGGCGCGCTGCGCCGCCGAGGATCTCGCGGCGCTCGCCGGCTCCTCGCACATCCGGTTGCTGGCCGCCCGGGCCGACCTGGCCGCGGCCCACGTCGCTCTCTCCGACGCAATGGTCGAGGACGCCGCCGAGGCTGCTCGGCGTGCGCTCGCCGCCTTCGGCGCGTTGCTCATGCCCCTGGAGGCCGGCACAGCTCGCCTCGCCCTCGCGCGGGCGGTCGCTTCCGCGGAGCCGGACACGGCCCGCGACCAGGCGCGCGCCGCGCTGTCCGCCTTCCGGGAGCTGGGGGCGTCGCGGGCGATGGACGCCGCCGCCGCGGTGCTGCGCGAGCTGGGTGAATCTCAGGGCGGCCGCGCGCGAACCGCCGGAGAGCTGACGGCGCGCGAGGACGAGGTGCTCGGGCTGGTCGCCCTGGGGATGTCGAACGCGGAGATCGCCCGCACGCTGGTCATCAGTGGGAAGACCGCCGGTCACCACGTCAGCCGCATTCTGACGAAACTCGGTGTGCGCAACCGGGCCGAGGCCGCGGCGTACGCGGTGCACTCCGAGGCCTCGCGACGGGCCCGCCGTCCGGTCGAGAGGACAACCGCGGGCCGGCCCTCGACGCGCGGACCCCAAGTCCCAGGCGCCGCCGATGGCCCCGTGAGCGAGTGGTTCGTCGGAGCGAGGGCGGGCGCTCGGTCGCCGACGGCTGAGGGGTAGCCCTACCGCCTCGCACCCACCCCAGAAAACCGTAAGGCCCCCGGCCGTGGAAGCCGGGGCAGTGGTCGGTGCCGTGCTGGCTGTCGGGGTCCGCGCGGTCACCGGTGCGGGCCTGCGATCACCAGCCGCGAGGACCGGCTCACGTCGATCCCTCCTTCAGGCGGTCGGCGACCGCCACGTCCTGCCGGCCCCGTACGACTCCGGACGACACCCCGATGAGGGTCACGGACGTCCGCGACCCGCGTCCGTCGGCGAGGCCGGCGCGGCAGGATCGGCCTTGGACTTCGCGGCCTCGGGGGTCCCTGGCTGATTCGCACCGGAGGAAGCCGGTGTCGGACGCTCGGTCGCCGGCTGCCCAGGTGAGGCGCCCGCCGAGGCGTCGCTTTGGTTGCGGTCGTGGGCCCGGCCGCTGACGACATGCCCGTCCGCGGCGCCTCTCTGCGCCCCCTCACTCACCTGCCTCCCGAACGCCGCCCGTGCGGGTGTTCCGGCAGGGGACCCGCCGTCGTGCGCTCCTCGTCCGGTGTCGCCGTGCGGCGTGGCGCGCTCCCCGTCCGTGGCCGGCCCGTCGTGCGCGTCGTCGGGCAGGTCGAACGGCATCACCGCCTCGAGCACTGCGGACATCTGGCCCTGGATCGGGTGCGGGAGCACGCCGGCGGCTCCGGCCCCGGTCGCGCTGGCGATGACGATGACGATGCTGAGGCCGGTCGCCGCCTGAGCGACGGTACGGGCGGAGACAAATGCGGGCGCGGCAGCGGCGAGGCTTCCGAGCACCGTGCGCCTACGTCTGCGTTGCCGGGAGGGCTGGTCGCTGTCGGAAACCGGTATCACCCGCATGACCGCGTTGTCCGGTCCGGCAGCCAGACCGGCGGCCAGCAGCTCCTCGAGCCATCGGTTCGGCCGCCCGGTGTGGCTCGCGACTGCATGCACCGCGTTCGCGAACGTTTCGAGGAACGCCGCCTCGGCGGGGACAGGTCGTCCCGCGAGGAAGCGGTCGAGCGCGTCGTCGAGGCAGTCGTTGGTCATAGCATCTGCCACATCGCTGGCTGGACTCACAAGGGCGCAGCCAGGTCACTCAGGTCACAGATTTCACGGCGCAGAGTCGTCAACCCTCGGCGCTGCAGTGCCTTCACCGCCGGAACGGTCTTGCCCAGTACGGCGGCGACCTGCTCCACCGTCAGCTCCGCGAGGATGCGAAGCAGCAGCACGTCCCGCTGATCATCGGGCAGGCGCGCACAGACCTCGTGGACCGTTCGCGAACTCATCAGGGCCAACGCGTCGTCCTCGACGTCGCCGCCCCTGCAATCACGCGGCTCGTCGGCGCCGTCGTCGGCCAGGAGGGGCCGCCGGCCTCGGTGCCGCCAGTCATCGACCAGACGCCGCCGCCCGATGGTGAAGACCCATGCGCGCAAGCCGGCCTCGTCGCCGCGGAAGGCGCTGAGCCCGCGAAAGACACCGATGAAGGTCTCGCTGGCCAGGTCGTCCGGTTCGGCCGCTCCCTGTAGCCGGAGATACCCGGTCAGCGTCGGAGCGAGATCACGGTAGAGCACCTCGAATGCCCACCCAGCGCCCGCCTGCGCCGCTGCGAGTACCTCAGGAAAGGTCGTTCCGATCGGCAACCTGGAACCTCCTGTCGGGGTGCGCTTCGCAGGTCAACGGACCGTGAGGACGCACGGTCCGATCGCATCCACGCGCCGGAACGTCGAGGCGGGACGACCGGGCCATTTACGGAGCGCACATGGTTCATCACGTTCCGCTGCCTGTCGACGACCGGACGACATGTGGGTCAACTGAGGCGGCTGATGCGTCGACCACGGAGCGTCGGACCTGTGATTGGTGGGTCACGAGGAGCGCGAGTGACTGTCGCGCAACCCGACGACGGGTACGGGGCGATGACCCGACTGAGGCGACCGTTTCGCCGTCGGCCCGTCGACGGGGTCAACGAAGGGATCAGGATGTCCTGCTCGTACTGCGACAGCCCGCACCGGCGTGGCCGATTCTGCTACCGCTGCGGCAAGGAACTAGTGGCGGCGACCGTGGTCGGGCAGGGGGATCCGTCGGGACTCCGAGCACCTGCCGTCGGTCGACCGGCCCGGACGCGCGATCGGATAGAACGATGACCCGGGTCCAACCCCACGGTGCGACATCCCGAGCTGGCGGGGAGGTCTACGCGTACCGCGACGGGGACGATCTCCCCGCACCGCATCTGACGACGCTCCAGCGCCTGTACGACACGGCCCTGGAGCGCTCAGCGACAGGCGGAGACCGGTCATTCCAGCGGTACCTCGCCGTGCTGATCCAGGCTCCATGATCGGCCTGACCCGGGCAAGGCACATCACGCGTCCGGTTGGCTGAATCCGCAGCCCGGAGGCGAGCCGTGCCGCCGGCAGCCGCAGGCCACCGCACGGTCCGCGAGGGCATGGTGCGATGTCGCACGTCTCAACTGCGGCGGCCACCTTCTCCGGTGGGAAGTCGACTTGTCGACCGCGCCCGGGCGTGGCTGCGCGGCCACGGGGATCCCTCGACCTACCGTCGGATCCCGTCCGGCGCCGGCGACGGCGCACGCGTGAGTGGCCATGGAGGCGCTTGGTGTCGGAGACCAATCTGGGTCGCGCATTGGAGTTCATGCGGTATCCACAGGACGTCGAGGTTCATCGCGGCGGAAACTGGGGCTTGGGGTCGATGATCGGCTGGCGGCAGGAAGAGGGGGGTTCCTGCCGCGTGATGCTTCGTGTCGTCGAAGACGGCGTGGAGAAGACGGTCTGGGCCGACCTGCGCGACGTGCGGCTGGCCGAGCACGGCGGAAGCCCTCCTACGGAGTCGCTCCCCTTCCTCCCGCGACTCCCGGACCGACCGACGGAGCAGCAGGCTTGGTCGGCAACGGACGCTGGACCGGACGAGCTCGGCCTCCCCGACACCTCCTGCGCCGGGTCTGCCCACGCTGGAACCGGCCCGCCCTGGCTGGTCTCCGCTCCGGCGGACGACGTCCGACGCGGTTCCGGGCGGCGCCGCGCGTCTGCCGCGATCGACCACGGCGTCCGAACGCGGGAGTCGGGTCAGCGCGAGACGACGCCAACGCGGGTCCCAGTAACCCAACGTGACCCTCGGACGTGGATGTCTCCGTCATCGGGGTGGCCGTCGTCGGGGTGGGACGAGGTCGAGCCGACCCGCCTGCTGGAGTTGCGTCAGCCGCGTCACCGGTAGGCGGCCCCCGGGGCGTCCATCGACTTCACCGCTGACCTCCGCCGAGGAAGGCACGGCGGCCTCAGCGCGGACGCCTCTGTTTCACCCGCCGGGCCGCGTCGAGGTCCAGCACGACGGCGTGTGACACGTCCGCCTCCAGCGGGCCTGCCTCCGGTGCAGACGCCCTCCCTGGTTCAGGCAAGGGGCGGAGCGCGACCTGCTTGCCGCAGCGGCTGCAGAACCAGAGCCGACCCCACCGGTGTGCGGTCACGCAGTACAGACAGGACAACCGACGGACCCCTCTCATCGAGGACCTCTGACCCGAGCAGGGTGTGTCCGGGTCATCGCCCGACGGCGACTCAGGGGTGCGCCTCAGCAACACCCGCGTCTACTCGCACATCCGTCACACGCTTCCCACCGATCAGCCTCGGCGGCCGACGTGCCAGGAACGGCCGCGTGGCGACTGCCCGCAGGTCTGGCCGGTGTGGCGTCGGCCGAGCGGAACGGCGGAGCGCCGCGCCACTGGCGGACCTGTACAGGCTCACACGCCGTGCCGGTGCCGGAATGGCTGTGGGGCCGAGCGGCCCGGTCCGCTGATCAGGCTTCTGCGATCTCAGCTCGCTTCACGTCGCCTCATGCGTCACAGACGCCCTCCAGTGCACCGCCAGCCACACCACCACCGTCTTCGCCGTCGGAACGGCGATATCCGCCATGACCGCAATCACAACGGTCATCCGCGCGGCGACCGCAGTTCCGGTCGCCGTCTCTCCAGAGGAGGTCACCCCATGACCTGCGCGCAGACCGGGTCGTGCCGGCTCGGCTCCCACACCTACGCGTGGCCGTGCGTCTACTCGCCGGGCGCTCGGCCCCCCGCACCTCCGCCCATCGAGCCGCACGTCACGCACGGGTGGGACGAGGCCACCGGCCGCACCTCCTGCTGCGGGCAGCGACCCCGGGACCTCGACGTGGACGCCCGGATGACCACCGCCCTGATCATCACCTGCGACGCGGCGACGGCCGCCCCCGGCGACCCGGACGCCGCGTTGGTAGGTCGTGTGGCCGCCGCCCTGGGCAACGCCGTGACCGCGGGCAAGACGCAGCAGAGCTGGCTGAGCAGGCGCGACCTACGCGCCCTCGCCGCCGTTGCCCTGCAGGAGGCGGCCCGGTGAGCCCAAGAGGGTGACCGGGCCGGTTTCCGGCATGCCGGGTGCTCGACCGCGCCCGACAGCCGACAGCATGGCGCCAATCGCATCCGCTGCCTCGGACATTGGTGAGGATCTCGGCTTCGACGACCTCTGGTTGGCGTTGGCCCTCTTCACGACCGTCGGCCTCGCCGTCCTCGTCGCGTTCGCCGTCGCGGCCCTGTGGCTGAGCAGCGGGGAACAGGCTGACGAGCTCGACGAGGGCTAGCGCCGCACGCACGGCAAGCGTCAGGTGACGGGCCCAACGACACGTTGCATCCGCACACGCCTCGTGCCGGTCTGCCCGTTGCGTCCCACCGCCGCGCCCCGCGCCCATGCCTGTCCGGACGGCCATGGTCGGGGCTACCTTCCCCGAGTGGGCGAGCCGGCCATCGTGGTGGGGAACCGCAAGGAGTTGACCTATCTGCTGTCCCAGGCTGCCGAGCTCGAGCACGGCTTGATGTGCGAGTACCTCTACGCCGCGTTCAGCCTGAAAACGTCAGCAGGTCCCGGACTCCGGGACGAGCAGCTTGCGGCCGTCGAGCGATGGCGCGGAATGATCCTCGGCATCGCCGCCGAGGAGATGCTCCATTGGGCCGTGGTCCAGAACCTGCTGACTGCGGTCGGGTCCGCCCCATTCGTCAGCCGGCCTCACATGCCGCATCAGGCACGGGGTTATCCGCCCGGGGTGCAGGTGCGGCTGCTGCCGTTCGGCGAGACGGCGTTGCAGCACTTCGTGTACCTGGAGCGGCCGGAAGGGATGGAGGGCACCGACGCCGAGGGCTTCCAGCCCGCCGGGCTGCCGCTCCCGCCGATGGGGCCGGAGGAGATCATTCCTCGGGGGCAGGAATTCGCCACGGTGGGTCACCTGTACCGCTCCATCGAGAACGGTCTCGCCCACCTGGCGGACAAGCTCGGCGAGGAGCGGCTGTTCATCGGCCCGGCGTTCCAGCAGGCCGACGAGAGAGCCTTCGGCTGGCCCGATCTATGGCCGATCACCGACCTGGCGGGCGCCAACCGGGCCATCGAGCGCATCGTCGAGCAGGGGGAGGGCGCGAGAGGGGAGTGGGCGAGTGCCCACTACGGCCGATTCCTCGCAGTTCTCGCGGAATACCGGGAGTTGCGCGACCAGGATCCTGGCTTCGAGCCCGCCCACCCGGTCGTCGCCGCAGCAATGCGGAGCGTGGAGGGAATCGAGCCGGAGATCTACATCTCCGATCCCGCCACCGGCGGGTGCTCGGACCTCTTCAACGCCGTGTACGAGCTGCTGTTGCAGTTGATCGCGCGCTACTTCGCCTTCGGACATGAGACGTCCGAGCAGCGCCAGGTGCTGGCGCACACCGCCGTCGGCCTGATGTTCCGGGCCATCAAGCCGCTCGGGCTGCTGCTGGCGCGTCTGCCGGTCGGCCCCGACCACCCTGATGTCACCGCAGGAGCCAACTTCCAGCTGCCGTACCGGGCCAACTTCCTGCTTCCACACCGCCGGTCCGCCTGGATCCGCTTCGCCGAGCGCCTCGAGGAGCTTGCCGCCTTCGCCGACGGCCTCCGTCCGCCCATCGGGGCAGACGTCGTGGCAGACGTGGCAGCGGCGCTCCGCCGGGCAGCCGCGGGCATGACGGCTCACCTAGACACTGCCTGAACGCGGACCGAGCACACGTGGCGCGGCCGGTACGGAGCGCAAATGCAACATCACCTTGCGCTACGTGTCGACGACCTGGGCCCGTGTGCGGCAACTGAGCTGAATGTGACGCCGGGGAACCTGTCGACAGATCGACTCCAGGTGCCTGCGTGGTTGCTCCTGATAGCGCCAGTGCTCGCATAGCTTCGGCCTCGAGCAGGCGTCGATAGGCGCGCGTCGGAGGGCATCGGAGGCGTACGTGTCGGAGACAGAGCTCGGTCGAGCACTGCAGTTCATGCAGGAGCCGCAGGACGTAGAGGTGTATCGCAGCGGCGGCTGGGTCTTCGGGTCGATGATCGGCTGGCGGCGGGAGGAGGGCAGCTCCTGCCGGATCATGGTTCGCCTGACGGAGAGGGGTGAGGAGAAGACGGCCTGGGCCGATCTTCAGGACGTGCGACTGGCGGAGGACGGCGCGTTCCCGGGTACGCAATCGCTGCCGTTCCTCCCAGTCTTCCGCAAGGATGCGCGGAGCTGCCGGCGTCGACGACGACCCTGCGCTCAAGGGAGGAGCGGCTCGGCCCCCTGAACTTCGTTGCGCCCGTCAACTTCGACGATCCGCATGCCGACGCGCGGGACAGGTCCACGTCCCTCGAGACCGGCCATGATCGCGCGTCGGCACGCCTCGGTCGGAGTCCGTCGGGCGCCACGGTGGGGGAGGTAGCCGCGAGGCATGCATCCTCGATGCGCCCGCACCGGGACGCTGCAGATGCACGGGCCTCGGGGTGGCCGGTCTGGGATGGTCCGGCGGACTCCCCGGAGGTGGAGCCGACTCGGCTGCTCACCCTGCGGCGGCCACGTCAGAGGTAGCTGAGCCGGATCCCTTCTGCGCACGTCCGACCGTGAGCACATCGCCCACGGGATGCAGCCGCCCCTCAGAGCGTTCGCGTCTGCCTGAGCCGCCGGGCCTCGTCCAGGTCCAGCACAACGGCGCCTCGCGCGTCGATCTCGAGCCGGCCTGGCTCTTCTGGACAGATCCCGCCCGTTTCCCGGCCGGGATCCCCCAGACGGAGCGGCACGCTCGCTGCCGTGTTACCGCGGAACACGAACAACCTCCCCCGTCCGCTCGGACCTGGTGAGCGCCCAGGAGGCGACACTTCCTGGGTCGTCACGGGCTGCACCAGCACCGGCTTCCCGCAGCGATTGCAGAACCACAGCGGACCGCGCCGGTGCGCGGTCACGCAGGATAGACAGGACATCGCCGACACCTCGTCAGGGACTTCACCCCAGGGCATGTGTCTGTGTCATCGCCCGCAGGAGCCACAAGGGTGTGCCGAGTAACGCCTGTGCACTTGCTGCACAGGCGTCACACGGGGCCGGCGTATCCCTGGGGCGCGCCTGGATCAACGAAGCCACCGCGGAGATGGCGCAGGTGCGTCAGCGCCTAGGTGACCTGCAGTCGGAGGCGACCGAGGTCATGGGTCGCGAGACGCTGGTCGAGATCGTCAACGACATGTCGCTGGTGGTCTCGCGCCTCGGCAACGCTGACCCGGAGAAGGAGGCTGCTCTCTACCGCGAACTGAGACTGCGCCTGACCTACAGCCACGCTGGGGGGAGGTGGAGGCGGAGGTCAGCACCGCCGAAGCGTGTGCGAAACGTGGTGTCCGAGGGGCGACTTGGTACATAGCCCAACGCGTGTACCTCCGACGGAACTGAGCGGCCGTCCATCGAAAGGCAGGTCAGGCTCCGGAAGGCGTCGGTCGACCAGATGCCGAAGGGGGGACCTGGACACCCGGGGGTCATGAATTGCCCAGGCGGAGCACAGGCGGCGACAGGCACCGAAGCGAAGCCGATGCATCCGCGCCCACCGGCGGAGACGAAGACCGGCCATGAGCGTGATGACCACGGACGGCGCCCCGGACGTCCTCCTCGTGGAGTTCGAGTTGGCTCGCCTGGACCTGGCGGCGGCCACCGCGGCCCTGCGCCACAAGGACACACCTGCCGCGCGCGGGGAGGTCGCGAACTGCCGGGCGCGGATCGACAGGATCCTCGACTCCTGGAACGCCGGCGTCCGAGTCCCTCTGTGACTCGGCCGTCGTCATCTCCGACTCGGACGGCTTTCCTGAGGACTCGTGGGGAGCCGTCGGCGCTCACGGCGGTCGCCAGATCGCGTCCGGGCGTCGGCCTCTCTGACGTCGTCACCAGTCGCTGGTATCCGGATCGGCCACCTGTTGCCAACGCGCTGACGGGAGCCGCCCGACGCTGCTGGAGGTGGCGCACGGCGGGGGACCGGCAACCCAGCCAGTGCCTTACGGACTCCGCACACGCCTCGACTGGCGTGAATGGATTCACGGCTGACACGGGTCCGCTGCCGGCGCCGGACGATTCGCGCCCAGCGCTCACCCGGGTCACCCTGCGCCGGTGAGGATCCTGGTCACCGGCGCGTCGGGGTTCGTGGGCAGCCGGCTGGTCGCCGCGCTCGACGGGGAAGGCCACGAGGTCCGCGCGATGACCCGACGCCCCGAGCGCTACGAGGGGGCCGGCCGCCCGATCGCCGGAGACGTCGGGGAGGAGCGATCGCTGCGGGAGGCACTCGAGGGCTGCGAGGCCGCCTACTACCTGGTGCACTCCCTCGACGACCCGGACTTCGAGCGCAAGGACGCCGATGCGGCGCGCGCCTTCGCCCGAGCCGCGGCCGCGACCGGGATCGACCGGATCGTCTACCTCGGCGGCCTGGGCCAGGACAGTGACCAGTTGTCCCGGCACCTGCGCAGCCGCCGCGAGGTCGAGCGGCTCCTGGGTGGCACCGGTGTGCCGGTGACGGTGCTGCGCGCGGGCATCGTGGTCGGCCACGGCGGGGTGTCGTGGGAGCTGACCCGCCAGCTCGTGGCGCACCTGCCCGCCATGGTCACCCCCCGGTGGGTCAGCACGCGCACGCAGCCGATCGCGGTCGCCGACGTCGTCCGGTACCTGGTCGGTGTCCTCGACGCACCGGAGGCCGCCGGGCGGGTGTTCGAGGTGGGGGGCCCGGAGGTGCTCACCTACCTGCAGATGATGACCCGGGTCGCCGAGATCCAGAACCGGCACCTGTTCGTCGTCCCCGTGCCGCTGCTCAGCCCGCAGCTGTCCTCGCGCTGGCTGGCCCTGGTCACCGACGTGGACGTCGCCACCGGCCGCTCGCTCATCGATTCCATGACCAACGAGGTGGTCGTCACCGACGACGCCATCCGCTCGGTCGTGCCCTTCGACCCGATGGACTACGACGAGATGGTCATGACCGCCCTGGTCGAACGGGCACAGGAACGCCGGCGGCAGGTCGGTGAGCGGCGCGGCGGATGGCTGAGCCGCGGAGCGCGGCGGTGACCCGCCTGCGTGCGGGCCGGGTTCTGCGGGCGCGGGTACGGCGGGCGGCCGGGCCGCTGCTGCGGCGCGTGCCCCGGGACCACTGGGAGAGCGACGAGGCCTTCCGGCGCCGCCGGCGGGTCACCGGCGCCACCGCGGTCACCGGCGCGGCGCTGCTGGGGGTGTCGCTGTCGACGCCGCCGGGCTCACCACGGTTCTACTGGCTGACCCTCGGGGTCGCCGGCACCTGGATCGTCGGCGGGCTGGCGTCCGGGCCGCTGCACCTGGGACGGATGTTCGGGCCCGAGGGAGCGGTTGCGCCGCCCGGTGCTCACGCCGGTCGTCTCGGGGGTCGGCGCCTTCGGGGCCTTCTACGCCGCGGCGCTGGTCGCGCGGCGGATACCGGTCCTGGAACGGGCGATCGGCTCGGTGCTCCGCTACGCCGACCAGGGGACGACCCCGCTCGTGCTCACCACCACGCTGGCCAACGGCGTGGCAGAAGAGGTGTTCTTCCGCGGCTCGGTCTACGCCGCGGCGGGCGCGGCCCGGCCGGTGCTTGCCTCGACCGCGGTCTACGGCCTGGCCACCACCGCCACCCGCAACCCGGCGCTCGTGCTGGCGAGCGTGCCGATGGGTCTGCTGTTCGCGCAACAGCGCAGGATCACCGGAGGGATCCAGGCGCCCATGCTCACGCACGTGGTGTGGTCGACCCTGATGCTCCGCTACCTGCCGCCGCTGTTCGCCCGCCGACTCGCAGAGGAGCGGTCGTCGTCACCGCAGTGAGGGAGGACGCCGGCCGGTGACGGGCCCGTCAGGCGCGGCCGGTTCGATGACCGGCCGCGCCCGTCAGCGGCGTCGGCGGGCGAGGACGGTCGCCAGCACCACCGCTACGGCGACCCGCGGCGAGCAGCCGGCGGCCGCGGCCGACGGCGATCACCACCACGGCCGCGCGGGGCCGTACCCGCCGGGTGCCCAGCAGCAGTGCCCCGGCCGGCGAGTCGACGCCGGCACCGGCGACGGCCACCGCACGTGTGGGGGACGCCAGGTGCGCGGTGATCCCGGAGGCGGCCAGTACCTCGGCCAGTCCACCCAGGTCGCGTCGGCCCGGCGCCACCCCCGTGCGTGCAGTCGCCGCCTCCCGGACCCGCGTCACGAAGGCGCCGACGTCCTCGGCGACGATCCGCACGTCCGCGCCGTCGGCGTGCACCTGCACGCCCGCCCCGTCCACCTCCAGCGACAGCTCACCGGACAGGTGCACCGGGCCGCGCGGGTCCGTCATCCCCGGCTGGCGTTCTCGGCGGTCGTGATGCGCAGGGTGCCGTTGAGCCGCCAGACGGCGCGCGGGGCATCCGGCCCGGTCTCGCGAGGCACCTCGACGACCATGTCGACGAACTCGTAGTTGATGGCGGCGCCCTTGCCGGTCAGGTAGGCCCACATCTCCTTGCCGAGGTCGGCGAAGCTGGTCTTCTCGTGGCTCTTGATGTCCCGCGAGCCGGTTGCGGCGTCGGTGCTGGTCATGCTCATGGTGCGATCTCCTCGCGCGTCATGGGGGCCGCCGGCGTTCCGACGATCTCTTCCGTGGGTTGCCTGATGACCTCTCTTCCGGACGACCGGCGCCCAGGGATGCGGACAGCTGGTCGTTCCTTCCGCTGGTTCTTCGACAGCGGGGCGCCACTGTCGCGCCGCGGACAGGGTGGACGGCATGGCTCCCTCCGCTCTTCACGTCGTGGCCGGGCGCATGGGTGGGTGGGCGCCGCGGTGGCGCCGGGCGCTCCTCGAGCGGACGGCGCAGGTGCGCGCCGTCGTCCGCCGCGCCGGCAGCGGTCTGCTTTGGACCGTCGTTGACAACGGGGTGGCGGGTTGAGTACCGACTACAGGCCGAGGATTGACGATGTCCCGTGGCGCCGGTGAGCGGTGTACCGCGACACGCAAGGGTGTCCGAGGGGCGCTCGCTTCATGCGCACGCGGCTGTCGCCGGGGTTCTGAAGGTTCCTGCGAGCCGAAACCGGTCGAGGGCCGCGCACATGGGTTCGGCAGTACTTTCTCATCGTGTCCGGCGCTCCGTCGTCCGACGGTGACCAGGTACGAACGGCCGAGCTGCTGGCGGCCCTCTCCCTGGTCACGGATCTCGCGCGGCGCTTTCCGCTCGAGCACGGACTCCACAGCACGTTGGTCGCGATGCGCATCTGTGACCGACTCGGAGTGGACGAGGCGACCGCGCGGAACACCTACTACGGGTGCCTGCTGTTCTACATCGGGTGCACGGCCGATGCCGAGGTGGCCGCGGAGTTCTTCGACGAGGGCGCACTCGGTCGCTACCTGGACCCGGTCCTTTTCGGCTCGCGGACGCAAGCTGTCGCGGGACTCGTGCGCGCCCTGGCGGGGACCGGGGCACTGTCCGTCCGGGCCGCTCGGGTCGCTCGACGCCTGCCGGAGGCCGCCGCTGCCCACCGGCAGCATCTCCGTGCCATCTGCGAGGTAGCGCCAAGGCTCAGTGCCCGCATGGGTGCGGGTCGCGGCGTCGCGACGATGTTCACCGCGGTCGCCGAGCGCTGGGACGGCCGGGGCGATCCGGGCAGGCTCCGCGGCACTCAACTGCCCCTTCCCCTGCGCATCATGCTCGTCGCCCGTGATGCCACCTTCCAGCGGTGGTTCGGCGGGCAGGACCATGCCGTGCAGGTCCTCGCACAGCGGGCCGGCCGCGCCTTCGACCCGGCGGTCGTCGCGGTTCTCACCCGGGACGCGCCCTCGGTGCTCGCCGGGACGGACGAAGGTCCGGCGTGGGAGGCAGTGATGGCCGCCGAGCCTCGTCCGCACCGGGTCCTGGCAGGTGACGACGTCGACCGAGCTCTGGCCGCTGTCGGTGACTTCGCGGATCTGGTGTCGCCCTACCTCGTGGGCCACTCCGCCGGGGTGGCGCGGCTCGCCGCAGCAGCGGGGCGGCAATGCGGGCTTGCCGACGGCGTGGTCCGCGACCTCCGACGGGCGGGCGCGGTGCACGACGTCGGACGCGTCGCGATTTCGTCGGGCGTCTGGCAGAAGCCGCGGCCGCTCAGTCCCGACGAGTGGGAACAGGTCCGGCTGCACGCCTACCACGGCGAGCGCGCACTCAGCCGATCGCCGTTCCTCTCCACGCTGCTCGCGGTCGCATTCACCCACCACGAGCGGCTCGACGGTTCCGGGTACCACCGCGGATCCACGGCCGCCGGGCTTCCTCCTCCGGCCCGGCTGCTCGCGGCGGCCGACGTCTACCAGGCACTCGTCGAACCGCGGCCCCACCGGGAGGCCCTCTCCGGGACCCGGGCAGGCGAGGTGCTCCGCGCGGAGGCGGCGGCGGGACGGTTGGACGTCTCGTCAGTGACGGCGGTGCTCGCTGCGGCCGGCCAGCCGGCTCCCCGGCAGGCGCGTCCCTCGGGGCTCACGGGTCGAGAGACCGAGGTACTCGTACTCGTCGCCCGAGGGTTGCAGACCAAGCAGGTCGCCCGCGTGCTCGGCATCTCCCCGAAGACCGCGGATCACCACCTCGAACACGCCTACGCGAAGATCGGTGTCTCGACGCGGGCAGCCGCTGCCGTCTTCGCCATGGAACATGGTCTTCTCCATCGGACGTGACCGCCGTGCCGGCGCGGCCGGACGGCGCGCTCGCGAGCCGTCCGCGGCCACACCTGGGGAGAACTCCCCATGGTCCGTGCACCCAATCGTTCCTAGCGTGCGAGTCGCAGGTCTTAACCACCGGCTCGTGCGGAGGCAGTCATGCGGATCCAGTCCATTCCGAGCGTCAGCGCCCGCGGTGAGACGTCGGGCGTCCATTCCGCCGAGGTCCAGGAGGTCTACGAGCGCGTGCTGGCAGGCACATCCGTGCGTGATCGCTACGTCAGTCATGGCGCGGGCGGCCGGGTGCACCTGCTTGAGAAGGGCTCCGGGCCGCCGGTCGTCATCCTCCACGGGACAGGTGACCCGGCGGGGTTCTACCTTCCGCTGTTGGTAGCACTCGACGCAGTCCGGGTGATCGCTCCCGACCGGCCGGGTATCGGCTTGAGCGACGCGGTCGAGTTGCCGGTCCACGGGTATCGAGCGGCCGCAGTGAGCTGGCTCGACGGTCTCCTCGACGCCCTCGACCTGGAGACCACGGCGCTCGTCGGACATTCAGGCGGTGGCGTGTGGGCACTCTGGTACGCGCTGGCACACCCGGAACGGGTGACCCGCCTGACCCTGATGGGCGTGCCGACCCTGCCTGGAACCCGCGCTCCGCTAGCGATCCGGTTGATGACCACTCCGGGGGTGGGCGCCGTGCTCAGGCGGCTGGTCCCACCCAGCCCGGCGTCGTTCAAGCGGTTGGCGCGCGCCGTGGGGGAGGGGGAGACCATCGGCGCCCACCCGGCCCTGATCGACCTGGTGGTGGCCGTTGCCCGGGACCCGGTCGCCCAGGGGGCCACGCGGGCGGAGTTCCGGGCGCTCGTGTCCCCGCTCGCGCTGCTGTCGCGGGACGGGTTCCGCCACTCCGACAGGGTGCGCCCCGAGGAGCTGGGTCGGCTCGCCGTGCCGACGTCCGTGATCTGGGGGGAACGGGACCCCCTGGGCAGCATCGCCGTGGCCGAGGCCGCGGCCGCGCTGATCCCGGATGCCCGGCTGGAGGTTCTGCCCACAGGACACGGACCGTGGCTGGGCGAGGCCCAGCGGACCGCTGGAGCTGTGATCGGCTTCGTCAGGTGATGGCCGGACTGAACCCGGGGCGGTTCAACCACATCGGACTCGGCCGCCGGCACGCCGGCACACCCGTCCTGGTCCTCGTCCACGACCTGCACATCCGCGTCTCAGCACCCGCGGGCAACTACTCCGCGACCTACAACTCGACCCGACCCGGGACTACCAACCACGGGCCCACAACGTGAACGATGTCGCGAGACACCCGTGAACGGTGTCCCGCGACATCGCAGAAGTGTCCGAGGGGGGGACTTGAACTCCTAATAGCGGCTAAGCATACGAATGCCTCCAGGTGCCTTGACCTGTCTCTTTTCGTTCCGCGGAGGTGCCCGACGGGCCCGGATTTGCATCCAGATACACCCGAATGCGCCAGCGGCAGTATCACGCCGGAATCACGAATGGGGGTCCGATCCTGAGGGGGGACTTCGTCGGGGACCACCTCTTTGCGGTCCTCGGGCCGCCCCAGGCCACGCGACCGCGACAGGCAGCTGGAGGTACGCGGGCTGCCGAGGACGCTCGCCTGACGCAGCCGATGAGTCCTTCGTCGGTCGTGTGCCTATCGGTCGCCGGAGCCGGCGTCGTGAACTTCGATGAGTGCGTCGTCGGCCCTGACACCCAAAGCAGCCAGCAGGGGTAGCCGGGGGATCAGCACTCGTCGACCGAGACGGAGAGCCGGCAACTCGCCGTTCTCGATGGCGCGGGTCACGGTGCGCACGTCTACGCCGAAGACGGCAGCAGCCTGAGCGACCGTTACGACGGCGGCTCGGCTTATCCGCAACTCCTCGAGGTCCACGTGGGCTCCCTAGGTGTCAGCGACGCGGTCACCGTGATTCGGCGACGCCCGGTCGCTGTCGAGGGTGGGCGACAGGTCTCCTGACCTCCTCCAGTAGGGCTGCGATCGGCAGTGTCTCCGCGCCCGAGGCGGCGGAGCCGACCTTCAGGAATCCTCCAGTGCTTGCCAGGGAGTACTGGAGCTCGATAGGAGGACGCGGCTCAGCGCACGTCGGGGGCTCCAGTCATGTGCGCACGCCGTCGGTAGGCCTGCAGTGCGGGTTCAAGAGCCCGAGCCAGGCCGGGGAGATCCCGGTCGTAGAGGCGGCCGTCGCTGAGGTGCTTCGCGAGCTCGCCGAGCAGCCGCTGCCAGTCGTGACGAGTCGGTGCGAGCGGGACGACAACCTCGACCCGCCGCTCGACGACCTTCACGGCGGAAAGCCCCGAGGCGGCGGCCCTGGCCTGCTTCCATGCCCGATGCCGACAGGTTGCGGAGCACCACTTCGGAATCGGCCCCCTGCTTCCCGCAGTGATCCGCCCGCCGCACCAACCGCAGGCCGTCGCAGCAGTTCGGCGCTCTCGCCCTTCGACGCCGGAGCCGGACTTCGGCGAGCGGGCCTCCCTCATCGGCGTGCGCTGACCCTGCTGGCGCCGTTGCTGCTCCCGCTCGCGGCGCCGAGCCCGGTAGAAGCTTCCGCTGTTTCCCATGACGACGACCCTGCCCACCGACCTCCAGTAACCCGTCACCACGAGTCCCGGAGCCCTAGATGCAAAAGGTGTGTGGTACTTGATCTTGACCAATCTCCAGTAGCGATGAGGAGCAGGATGGCCAGGTGGAGCAGAGCACCCGGATCGACGTCGAGGCCCCGGTCGAGCAGGTCTGGGAGGTGCTGCGCGGGGTCGAGCGGTGGCCGGAGTGGGCGCCGACGGTGACCTCGGTTCGGCGCCTGGACGACGGGCCGCTCGCCCTCGGGTCCCGAGTTCGGGTGGAGCAGCCCCGGATCCCCCCGACCGAGTACGTGGTGACAGAGCTCGAACCGGGCCGCTCGTTCACCTGGGTGGCCACCGGCCCGGGCGTTCGCACCAACGCTCGGCACCTGCTCGAGGAACTCGGCACTGGTAAAACGCGTGTGACGCTGGCGGTGGAGCAGGCCGGGCCCGTGGGCGTGGTGATGGGGTGATTTTACCGCCGCCTCACTGATCGCTACCTGACCGCCGAGGCCGAGGGGATCAAGGCGAGGAGCGAGGGACGGGTTGAACGTGGTCACGGGTACCGGCCGTGACGCGGGCGCAGCACTCGTCGACCACCCCCACGTCGACAAGGTCTCCTTCACCGGCTCCACCGAGGTCGGACGCGGGATCGCCGGCCGGGCGGGGGAGCGGCTCGCCCACGTATCCCTGGAGCTCGGCGGGAGGAACCCTTCAATCGTCTTTCCCGGTGAGGTGACGGACGAGCTGGTCGAGGGCCTGGTCAGCTCGTCGCGGGTCACCCGGCAGGGCCAGAGCTGCACCGCCGGCTCACGTCTGTACCTGCATCGTGACGTCCACGACGAGGTCCTGGCTCGGCTGGCGGATCGCCTGGGAGCGCTCAAGATCGGCTCGGTCCGCACTGGCCGACGCCGGCAAGCACGGTCGGCTGACAGCGAACCCGACCGACCGCTCGACGCCACCGAGCCCGTCGGAGCCCGCCCTCCGGAGATGCAGACGTGAACCGCCGTTCCTAGACGCCGGACGAGGGCCACCGCGATGCCCCCAGCTCTCGCGAGATCCCTCGCGCCGCTTCCCGGACCGCGTCGCGCGTGGCCTGGTCGACCGGCCAGGCCGCAGCGGGCACGACGATGCCGATCGCGCCCACCACGCCGGCATGTGAGTCGAAGACGGGAGCGCCCACGCTGCACTCGCCGAGCAGCGCCTCCTCGTCCTCCAGCGCGATGCCCGTCTCGCGCACCGTCTCGAGGTCGGACCGCAGCGCGGACAGCGTCGTGATCGTCTCCCCGGTCATGCTACGGAGCGGCTCGGTGAGCGACTGCTGGTCACTCCCGGTGTAGGCGAGGACGGCTTTGCCCAGAGCGCTGGCGTGCGCGGGGATGACGATGCCGACCTCCGGCATCTGGCGGCTGCCGTCCGGCCGCGGCTCGTGGTGGATGGTCACGACGTCGTCGAGCAGCAGGACGGCGGTCCGCACCGCGAAGCCGGTGCGGCGGGCGACGTCCTCGGCCCAGGGGACCGCCTTCGATCGCAGTTCGATCGTGTCGAGGTAGACGTTCCCGAGGCGCAGCACCGCTGGCCCGAGTTGGTAGCGGGTCGTCCCACGTTCCTGCACCACGAGTCCATGGGCGACCAACGTCCGCACCAGGCCGTGGACGGTCGACGGGGGGAGTTCCAGTCGTGTGGCCAGTTCGGACAGCGCCATGCGACGCGAGCCCTGCAGGGCGGTGAGCACGCGAATCGCGCGGTCCACCGACTGGATCACCGTGACCTCCTGTAGCCGTCCGCCTGTCGTGGGTGAGCCGGAAAGAGCCCGTACAGAGTGCCTTGTCGCCTGCGGGCCCCATGTGTAACCTACGCCACACGTTCGACAATGTCGAACGCCATTCGGCCACATGGAGGTATCCCGTGCTCGACGAAACCTCGCTCCCACAGCGCCTGACGGCCGAGTTCCTCGGTACGGCGTTCCTCGTGTTCGTCGGCGTCGGGGCCGTGCCCGCGACGCTGATCGTGAACGGCGACTCGCCGTTCACCATGGCCGATCTGGGGATGATCTCCCTGGCGTTCGGCACGATCGTCGTCGCCACCGTCTACGCGCTCGGGCACATCGGTGGCAACCACATCAACCCCGCGGTGACCCTCGGGCTCGCCGTGACGGGGAAGTTCCCGTGGGGCCAGGTCCCGTCCTACCTCGCCGCGCAGGTTGCCGGCGCCACGCTGGGGGCCGGCGCCATCCTCGCCGTCCTCGGCATGGCCGCCAGTGACGTCGGACTGGGCGTCGCCGCCTACGGGGACATCAGCTGGACGCAGGCGTTCGCCGCCGAGTTCGTCGGCACGTTCATCCTCGTGTTCACGGTGTTCGGGGTCATCCACCGGAAGGCCGCGGCGGGGTTCGCCGGCGTCGCCATCGGCCTCGTCGTCTTCGCGGTCATCATCCCGGTCGCCCCGGCCACCGGTGCCTCCATCAACCCCGCACGCACCTTCGGACCGATGCTCGTGCAGCAGCTCGCCGGCGGTGAGGTCCAGTGGGGCCAGCTGCCGGTCTACGTCGCCGCCGAACTGCTCGCCGGCGTCCTGGCGGCACTGACCTACGGTCTGCTCTCGCGCACGCCCGCCGACCGGACTCCCGCGCCGGCCATCGATCTCGCCGCCCCCCAGGCCGGCGTCGACACCGAGACCGACCGCGCCCGCGCGTCGGCGTCCTGACCCCACGCCCGCCACCAGGAAGGAACGGACGTCATGAAGAAGCTCATCAACGCCCCTGAGGACGTCGTCACCGAGGCGCTGCAGGGGATCGAGGCCGCGCATCCCGACCTCCGGGTCGATCTGGCCAACAAGGTGATCCACCGGGGCGACTCCCCGCGACCCGGCAAGGTGGGACTCGTCTCCGGCGGCGGTTCCGGTCACGAACCGCTGCACGGGGGATTCGTCGGCCTCGGCATGCTGGACGCCGCCTGCGCCGGCGAGGTCTTCACCTCACCCGTGCCCGACCAGATGCTCGCCGCGACGAAGCTCGTCGACGGCGGGGCAGGGGTCCTGCACATCGTGAAGAACTACACCGGTGACGTCATGAACTTCGAGATGGCGGCGGAGCTGGCGGAGGCGGAGACCGGTGCTCGGGTCGTCTCGGTCGTCACCGACGACGACGTCGCCGTGCAGGACAGCACGTGGACGGCCGGCCGCCGCGGCGTCGGAGCCACCGTGCTGCTCGAGAAGATCGCCGGAGCGGCGGCCGAGGAGGGACGCTCGCTCGAGGACGTCGCCGAGGTCGCCCGCGCGGTCAACAGCAACAGCCGCAGCATGGGGCTCGCGCTCACCAGCTGCACGCTCCCGGCTGTCGGCCATCCGTCCTTCGACCTCTCGGACGACGAGATGGAGCTGGGTGTCGGCATCCACGGGGAGCCCGGCCGCGAGCGCATCCCGCTGGCACCCGCGAAGGACATCGCCGCGATGCTCCTGGAGCCGATCCTGGCTGACCTGCCGTTCCGGTCCGGCGACGGAGTCGTCTGCTTCGTCAACGGGCTCGGCGGCACGCCGCTGATCGAGCTGTACGTCATGTTCAACGAGGTGAGCAAGATCCTCTCGGGTCACGGCGTGCAGATCGCGCGCTCGCTGGTCGGCTCGTACATCACGTCGCTGGACATGGCAGGCACGTCGGTCACCCTGCTCCGGGTGGACGACGACCTGCTGTCGCTGTGGGATGCACCCGTCCGGACGCCGGCACTGCGGTGGGGGATCTGAGCGATGGACGACGGCGCGACGACGGCCGAGCTGCAGGACTGGGTGCGCCGGTTCGCTCTGCTGATCGAGCAGAACAAGAACCAGCTCACCGAGCTCGACGCGGCGATCGGCGACGCCGACCACGGCGCGAACATGCACCGCGGTCTGTCGGCGGCCGTCGCCGCGCTGGACGGGGCGGGTCCCCTCGATCCCGCCGCGTTGTTCAAGAAGGTCGGCATGACCCTCATCTCGACGGTGGGTGGCGCCAGCGGACCCCTCTACGGCACGTTCTTCCTCCGCGTCGGGGGCGCCGTCGGCGAATCCGAGCCGGTCGGCGCGGACACGCTGGCGGCCGCCCTTCGGGCCGGCCTCGAGGGCATCGTCGCGCGGGGAAAGGCCGAGGCCGGGGACAAGACCATGTACGACGCTCTTGCGCCGGCGGTCGACGCCCTCGAAGCGGCCCTGGCAACGGGGGAGCCGTGGGTCATGGCGCTGCGGCGGTCCGCCGACGCGGCGGCGTCCGGACGAGACGCGACCACCCCCATGCTGGCCCGAAAGGGACGGGCGAGCTATCTCGGTGAGCGCAGCACGGGGCACCAGGATCCGGGCGCGACCAGCGTCGCCCTGCTGATCAGGGCGGCAGCGGACACCCTCGGGGCCTCGCCGGCACGGGCCGAGGAAACCAGCGTTCGATGACGTCGCCGAGCGGTGGAGGAGCGCTCGGCGTCGGCATCGTCGTGGTCTCGCACAGCCGGGCCCTCGCCACCGCGGCGGTCGCGCTGTCCACGGAGATGCTGCACGGCGCCGAACCGAGGATCGCCATCGCGGCGGGTCTCGACGAGACGACCTTCGGCACCGATGCGGTGCAGATCGCCGCCGCCATCGAGCGGGTCGACAGTGACGCCGGGGTCGTCGTCCTCATGGATCTGGGCAGCGCCGTGCTCAGCGCCGAGCTCGCGCTCGACCTGCTGGACGACGCCGCCGTCCGCGACCGCGTGCTGCTCTGCCCCGCCCCGCTGGTCGAAGGTCTCGTGGTGGCCGCCGTCGCCGCCGCCGGGGGAGCGTCGCGGACGGAGGTCGCGGCCGAGGCCCGTGCCGCCCTCCTGGGCAAGTCCGCCCACCTCGCACCGGAGGAAACCTCGGCCGGGAACGAGCTCGAGGCCGGGGCGTTCGTCGCCACCTTCACCGTGGAGAACCGCCACGGTCTGCACGCCCGGCCCGCGGCACGGCTCGTCGGTGAAGTGCGCCGGTTGGACGCCACGGTCACGCTCCGGAACACCACCACCGGCAGCAGCCCCGTCCCGGCTGACAGCCTCAGCCGGGTCGCCACGCTGGGCGCGCTCTCCGGTCACGTCGTGGAGGTCGCCGCGTCGGGACGACAGGCGCAGCTGGCCCTCGACCATGTGCTCGCGCTCGCGCGCCGCCGGTTCGACGAGCCGGACGAGGCCGCAACGGCCCCCCCGGCGGTCGAGGCGTTGCCGGGCGCACCCCAGCCGGCGGCACCCGGCATCGGAATCGGGCCCGCCTGCCGGCTGGTGGTCGCCCCGGTCGTCGTTCCCGAGGCGCCGGCCGGACCGCCCACGCTCGAGTGGCGGAGGCTCGTCGAGTCCGTGGCCGACGTGCGGCGGGGCATCGAGCGGGTTCGCGCCACGGCCGTGCTGGACGCCGACCAGGCGGGGATCTTCGACGCCCACCTGATGCTGCTCGACGACGCCGAGCTGGTCGGGGCGGCCAAGTCCCGGATCGACGCCGGGTCGTCCGCGGCGGCTGCCTGGGCGGCCTCGGCCGCGGCGGTCGAGCGGCAGTGGGCGGCCCTTCCCGACCCCTACCTCCAGGCCCGGGCCGCCGATGTCCGTGCCGTGGCGGAGCAGGTGCTGCAGGCGCTCACCGGAGGACCGGCGACGGCACACGCCGTCGCCGACGGCGTCCTGTTGGCGCAGGACCTCACCCCGGCACAGGCGGCGGCTCTCGACGCCGACCGCGTCCGCGCCGTCGTCCTCGCCGGAGGCAGCGCGACATCCCACGCCGTCATCCTGGTCCGGTCGCTCGGCATCCCGGCGGTCGTAGCCGCCGGCCCATCGGTCCTGGAGATCCCCGAGGGGACGCGTCTGGTCGTCGACGGGACGGCCGGCCGGGTCCTCGTCGACCCGACCGCGGACGTCGTGGCGGACTACGCACGGGAACTGGCCGGGCTCGTGGAGCTGCGGGCATCGAACGCCGCCGACGCCGCCCGGCCCGCGCAGACCGCTGACGGCGTGCTCATCGAAGTGACGGCCAACCTCGGCTCGCTCGCCGACGCCCGGGCCGCGGTTGCCGCGGGCGCCGACGGCGCGGGGCTGATCCGTACCGAGTTCCTGTTCCTCGACCGCGACCACCGCGCCGTCGGCCGACCGAACAGGAGGCCGAGTACCGGGCGATGGCCGAGGCCTTCGGCGACCGGCCGATCACCGTCCGCACGCTCGACGTCGGGGGCGACAAGCCCCTGCGCTACCTCCACCAGGACACCGAGGCGAACCCGTTCCTGGGGCTGCGCGGTCTCCGGCTGTCCCTGGCCCGCCCGGCACTCCTGACCGAGCAGCTGGTCGCCATCTGTCGAGTCGCGCGGTCGGCCGCGGTCAAGGTCATGTTCCCGATGGTCACGACGGTGGACGAGCTGCTCGCCGCCCGGCGTCTGCTCGTGGAGGCCGCGGGTCGCGACGGGGTGCCGCCCGGCCTCCGCGTGGGAATGATGGTGGAGGTCCCGGCTGCCGCGCTGAACATCGAGGCGTTCCTCCCGCACGTCGACTTCGTCAGCATCGGGACCAACGACCTCACTCAGTACACGCTGGCGGTCGAGCGGGGCAATGCCGCCGTGGCGCCGCTCGCCGATCCCCTCGACCCGGCTGTGCTGCGCCTGGTCGCAGAGGTCGGCCGCCGCTCGGCCGGGCGGGCGGCCGTCTCGGTCTGTGGTGAGGCCGCCGCCGACCCGCTGGCCGTGCCGGTGCTGCTCGGCCTCGGGGTGACCGAGTTGAGCGTCTCACCGGCGGCGGTGCCGGCCGTCAAGGCGGCCGTGCGAGAGCTCGATCTGCGCAGCTGTGAACAGCTCGCCGAACGATGCCTGCGCGCTGCGAGTGCGGCTGAGGTACGCCGCCTCGTCGGGGCCGGGGAGGAGTGGCGGCCGCGCCCGGACGTCGAGCGCCCGCTGCGACCGGTCCGGAGTGCAGGCGGCCGTAGCTAGGCTCTCCGAGGAGCAGCGGGCCGGCCTTCCTTCATGCCTGTCGCCGGCAGTGCTCGCAGGCGGTCGGTTGATGGACGCGTCTGTGGGTTGGATTCTTCGCGCCCGCAGCGGTGGCCCGCCCGGTGGCGTGTCGGGTGGCGGGGTAGGGCGCGGGGCGGACAGTCGGGAGGTGGCTGCCCCCCAGCCCCGGGGGTGCCAATCGCTGCCGAGGCCGTCTCGCCCGCAGCCACTCCGGAGGAACGCCGATGCGCGCGATGGTCTATCGAGGGCCATACAAGATCAGGGTCGAGGAGAAGGACGTTCCCCCGATCGAGCACCCCAACGACGCAATCGTGCGAGTCGCGCTGGGGGCAATCTGCGGGTCTGACCTGCACCTCTATCACGGGATGATGCCCGACACCCGGGTAGGGATGACGTTCGGGCACGAGTTCATCGGCGTGGTGCACGAAGTGGGGTCCTCGGTTCAGAACCTCAGGGTCGGCGACCGGGTGATGGTGCCGTTCAACATCTTCTGCGGTTCGTGCTGGTTCTGCGCCCGCGGCCTGTACTCCAACTGTCACAACGTCAACCCGAATGCGGCTGCGGTCGGCGGCATCTATGGCTACTCGCACACGTGCGGTGGATACGACGGCGGGCAGTCGGAGTTCGTCCGCGTGCCCTTCGCCGACGTCGGGCCGGCGCTGATCCCGGAGTGGATGAGCGACGAGGACGCCGTGCTGCTGACCGATGCGGTTCCCACCGGATACTTCGGCGCGCAGCTGGGCGAGATCGCCGAGGGTGACGTGGTCGTCGTGTTCGGGGCCGGACCGGTGGGGCTGGTCGCGGCCAAGGCCGCCTGGCTGATGGGTGCCGGCCGGGTGATCGTGATCGACCATCTCGAGTACCGGCTGGAGAAGGCGCGCTCGTTCGCCCATGCCGAGACCTACAACTTCACCGAGTACGACGACATCGTCGTGGAGATGAAGAAGACCACCGTCCACCTCGGGGCGGACGTCGCCATCGACGCGGTCGGCGCCGAGGCCGACGGCAAGCTGCTCACCGAGACCGGAGTCCGTAGCGATTGACTCATCACGGCATCGCGTCGCGCATCGGCACAAAGCGCGCCGACCTCGCACACCAGCCCCTGGATCCGGTGATCGTGGCCGGGCCATGGGTGGCCGCAGGCGCCGCCGCGTACATCGGTGGTCGGACCGTGGTCAGGTCGATCCGGCACTGAGGGGCGCTCAGGGCGCGACTCGTGGTCACTGCGTCATCCCCCGGCTCGTGAGCGGGGTCCGCGTGGATTCCCGCGCCTGCCCCTGGAGTTGCGCTTCCAGCCCCGGCCGTTCGCCGTCTGGACGATGGTGGCGGTAGGCCTCGTCGGCGTCGTCACAGCAGCCGGGATGTGTATCCGCCACGTACGACTTCGGCGGAAGCGGAACTGCCGTCGAGCCCGCTGTCGCTCCTGGACCGACGACGTGGTCGTCATGTGCCGCCTCGCGTCGCACGGTCAGGTCGAGTGCCGCCAGCTCCGGCCGTCGCGGGCGATCAGTGCGTTGGCCTCCGAGGGACCCCACGTCGCTGCCTGGTACAGGGGGATGGGTCGCTCGTCAGCGGCCCAGAACCGCATCACCGGGTCGACGATGCGCCACGACCGCCCGACCTCATCGGCGCGGATGAACAGGGTGGGGTCGCCGATCAGCGCGTCGAGGATGACCCGTTCGTAGGCGTCGGGAGACTGCTCCTCGAAGCTCTCGTACGAGAAGTCCATCGACGCCTTCTGCACCCGGAAGGCGTGCCCGGGCACCTTCGCGCCGAACCGTAGGCTCAGGCCCTCGTCAGGCTGCACGCGCACGATGAGGGCGTCGGGCTCGAGCCTTTCCGCCGTGCCGGGGAACAGCGGCAGCTGAGGGGGGCGCCGGAACTCCATGGCGACCTCGGTGAGCCGCGCAGGCAGCCGCTTGCCGGTGCGCACGTAGATGGGCACGCCGGTCCAGCGCCAGTTCTGGACCTCCAGTCGCATGGCCACGAAGGTCTCGGTGGCGCTCAGCGGGTCGACCCCGGGCTCCTCCCGGTATCCGGGCATGAGGTCCTCACGTGTTCCGCCGCGGGTGTACTGCCCGCGCACGGCGTGCGCCGCGATGTCCGCCTCCTCGTCCAGCGGCTGGATCGCACGCAGGAGCTTCACCTTCTCGTCGCGGATCGCCTCCGCGTGGAAGGAGGTGGGCGGTTCCATCAGGAAGAGGGAGAGCACCTGCAGAACGTGGTTCTGCACGATGTCGCGCATCGCGCCCGTGGTCTCGTAGAACCCGCCTCGCTCGCCGACGCCCAGGGTCTCGGCGACGGTGATCTGCACGTTGTCGACCCAGGTCCGGTTCCAGATCGGCTCGAAGACGGAGTTGGCGAACCGCAGAGCGAGCAGGTTCTGCACCGTCTCCTTGGCGAGGTAGTGGTCGATCCGGAAGATCTGCTCCTCGACGAACGCCGAGGAAAGGTCCGCGTAGAGCTCGCGGGCGCTGACCTCGTCCCAGCCGAACGGCTTCTCGACGACCGCGCGGACGGAGCTGTCGCCGGCCGGCACGGACAGCCCTGCCTTGCCGAGGCTCTTCGCGATCGGCCCGAAGAGTCGGGGAGGCGTGGCGAAGTAGTAGACCCGGTTGCCGGCGGTCCCGTGCCTCTGGTCGCAGTCGGCGAGCACCTCGGTCAGGCGCTGGTAGGTGGCCGGGTCGTCGTAGTCACCATGGACGTAGCGGGCTGCCGATGTGAGGTCCTTCCAGCGCAGGTTGTCCCCGCCGGAGACGCTACGACCGCAGAGGTTCCCGAACTCGGCGTCGGCCATGGGCGTGCGCGCGACGCCGACCAGCGCAACCTCGGGAGGAAGCGCCCCGTAGCCGGCCAGCCGCTCGAGAGCCGGAAGCAGTTTGCGTGCGGTGAGATCACCCGAGGCGCCGAAGATGACCAGGACGCACGGCGGAGAGCGGCGATCCGCATCCACGTTCATGCGCGGAGAGCATGCCCGGTAGCAGGCACCACCGACAGGCGGTGACGCGTTGGCCTATGGCTTCTCGCGTGCGCCGGCGGGCCACCGCCGAGCCTCTCGCGACTCAGGTCGCCAGAGGCAGGTGCGGGTACTCCGGCGCCCGGCCCTGGAAGGACAGGATTGCGGGGTTCTGGATGACGCCATCCCGGATCTCGATCGCCCGACGAACCGTGGGGGTCGCGTCCCAGACCCCAGGTCCTCCCATGACGGTGGGGAGGAAGGGAAGCAGCGCCTCGCTGATCTCCCAGGTCGCCGAGTTCCAGAGGTACGACGGGCTGTGGTCGACGGCGTAGTAGAGCACGTGGTCGCCGACGACGAACGCGGGATCGGCGAACGACGTCGGCCGTGCCCAGCTGAAGCCCATGCCCTCGTCACACGAGACGTCGACGATCAGCGTGCCCGGAGCCACGTCCCCCAAGTCGTCCTCGGTCATGAACGTGAGTGGGGCATCGGTGTTCTGGAGCACGCAGTTGACGATGATGTCGTGCTCTGCGAGGAACCCGGCAAGGGGCACTCTGCCGTTCTTCGTGACCGCGTGACTCACCCGCGCCGTGGTGCCGTCGTAGCCGAAGTGGAGGATCCGCGCGGAGTGGATCGGTGCGGCCACGGCAGCGGTCTGACGGTGGGTGAGGATGTCGACGTCGTGGACGCCGAGCGCGTTGAGCGCGGTCACCGCACCACGGGCGGTCGCGCCGAAACCGATGACCACGGCACGCAGCCGGCGTCCGTAGTCACCGGTCGACCCGGCGATCTGCATGGCGTGGAGCACGGAGCTGTAGCCGGCGATCTCGTTGTTCTTGTGGAACACGTGCAGGTTGAAGGAGCCGTCACGGTTCCAGTGGTTCATCGCCTCGAATGCGATGAGCGTGAGTTTCCCGTCGATGGCCACCTGCGTCAGTTCCCGGTTCTGCACGCAATGCGGCCACCCCCAGAGGACCTGCCCGACCCGCATCGCGGCGATGTCACCGAGCAGGGGCTTGGGTTGCAGGAGGACGTCGCACTGCTCGACGAGCTGTTCACGGGTCCTGAAGCCGGCGACGGATCCCTTGAGCTGTTCGTCGGACATGCCGAAGCGATCCCCGTAGCCGTGTTCGAGGAAGACGCCGTCCCGGAGTTCATCGGGAATCCGCCCCAGGTGGTGGGGATGGATCGGGAGCCGGCGCTCGTCCTGCTTGGACGACCGCCCCACGACGCCGATGCTCAGCTGGTCCACGCGGCTACCTCCGGAGGGGTCGTCCCGCGCTCCGTCTGGTCACGACGACGCCACCGGGTCGAGGCAAAGGCAAGTCCTCAGCGTAGGGCTGGGTGACGATTTCGGGTCTCCGCCTGGCGTGACGCGAGCTCGGTGGCCTCAGCCGCTCAGGTCGGAGCCGGGCCCGCGTCGAGGCCTTCCCGGAGCGCGTAGCGCACGACCTCGGCCTCGCTCATCGCGGCGCCCTCGGCGAGCAGCCGCTCGCCCTCCGCCCCCAGTCGGTCGATGGTCTCCGACAGCGCGGGCAGTTGGTTGAGCGGGGCGGTGACGAGGTCCGTGCCGGTCAGGTCCCTGAGCCGACGCAGTGCGCCGACGAGCCGGACCTCCCGCTCCACGTCGTCGTCGAGAGCGGCGAGTCGGGCGAAGGCGGCCAGGTGCAGGACGACGGCCGAGACGTCGCCGGAGGCCGCGAGGAGTCGGAGACTTTCCTCGAACCGCACGCGGGCCTCCCCGCCTCGCCCTTGCTGCAGCAGCGTGTTGCCGAGCATGTTGAGCGACCACCCGAGGTGGAAGGTGTCCGCGCTTTCCCGGTGCCGCTCGACCGACTCGTGCAGAAGCTCTTCGGCCAGCGGCAGATCACCGGCGGCCATGGCCAGCGAGCCGCGCAACCACAGCCCCCGGGCCACCCGGGACCCGTCCCGGAGCTCGGCGAACAGGTCGCCGCTGCGCTCGGCCAGGCTCCGCGCCTCGACGAGGTCATCCAGCTGCCACAGAACGAATGCGAGGTTGTACAGGGCCTCGGCCAGGTCATCCGCGTCGCCGCTCGCCTCCGCAAGGCTCACCGCCTCGGAGTAGGCCTCCCGTGCGGCCGGCAGGTCCCGCTGCCAGTACGCCACTCCACCGAGGGCGGTGAGGACGGCGTAACGGCGGCGTCCCTCGTCGGACGGCAGCCGGTCCCGGATGGCCGCCAGCACGGCGTGCCCCTCCCGGAGGTAGCCGCGCATCTGCCAGTACCGCCACACGGGCGCCGCAATCTCCGTGGCGAGCGCGGGGTCGTGCTCGGTGGCCCATCCGAGGGCGGCGCGGAGGTTGTCGTGCTCCGCCTGCAGCTGGTCGAGCACCTCGGCCTGGTGCGCCGTCACGAGCACGGGTGCGGCGGTGGCAACCAGCGCGGCCAACCGCCGGGATGCGCGCCGCCACAGCTCGTCGGCCTCGCCGCCGTCCTCGAGCAGCTCGGCGGCCAGTTCGCGCACCACCTGCAGGGTCCAGAAGCGTCCGGAACCGTCGACGTCGGATCGCACCAGCCCCTGGTCGACCAGGGCTGTCAGAGACTCGAGGACCTCGGGCTCGCCGGGCCGTGCCGGGACGACCTCCTCCATCGCTTCCAGCGTGGCTCCGCCCGGGAACACGCCGAGTGCGGTGAAGGTGCGACGGGCAGGCCCGTCGAGCAGGTCGTAGCTCCAGAGCAGCGTTCCGCGGATGGTCTGCTGGCGGCGGGGGAGGTCCCGGGGTCCTCCGCTCAGCAGGGGGAGCTGGGAGCCGAGCCGGTCGGCGATGTGCGCGGGGCTGAGCGTGCGCACCCGGGCGGCCGCCAACTCCACGGCGAGCGGCAGGCGGTCGACGCCGTCCACGATGCGGGTGATCGCGTCGAGGTCCGGCGTTCCCAGGCGGAGCTCCGGTCGGACCACCCGTGCTCGTTCGATGAACTGGTCGACCGCGGCCGGCCGGTCGAGCGGCCCGACGGGGTACAGCTGCTCCTCCCGTAGCCGAAGCGGTCCGCGCGAGGTGGCCAGCACCCTGACCCTGGTCGCGCC
Source organism: uncultured Actinomycetota bacterium (assembly GCA_963777095.1). Taxonomy (GTDB): domain Bacteria; phylum Actinomycetota; class Actinomycetes; order Mycobacteriales; family Geodermatophilaceae; genus CAVZOY01. The sequence continues at coordinate 506,921 of CAVZOY010000001.1, read as the reverse complement.
CGCCAGCAGCCGGCCGATCACATCGGCGCCGTCGCCGAGCTGTTCGACGTTGTCGAGCACCAGCAGCATCCGCCGCTCGCGCAGGTGACCCGCCAGCCGGTCGGCCCCCTCGCCGCTGTACGACGCAGTGGGGAGCGCCAGCGCGCGAGCGATCTCGTCCGGCACGAGGTCGGCGTCCCCGACCTCGGCCAGCGGCACGAACACGACGCCGTCGGGGAAGTCGGCGCGCGCGAGCGCGGCCACGTGCAGGGCCAGCCGGGTCTTGCCCACGCCGCCCGGGCCGGTCAGCGTGACCAGTCGGTGACCGGCCAGCAGCTCACGGAGCCTGGCCGCGTCGTGGTCGCGGCCGAAGAGCGGAGACGGGGCCTCCGGCAGGTCGTAGTCCGGTGTCTCCAGGCTACGAACCGGGGGAAAGCGGGCCGCCAGGCCCTCGGCGACGACCTGGAACAACGGAACCGGGCCCGGCAGGTCCTTGAGGCGATGGGCGCCCAGGGGGACGTCGCCGACCCCTGGCGGCCAGTGCCCGTGCAGCAGGGCGTGTGTCGACGCGGTGAGCAGGATCTGGCCCCCGTGTCCGGCGGCGCTGACCCGTGCCACCTCGTGCACGTCCATGCCCACGTAACCCCCGCCGCTCAGTACCCCCTCACCGGTGTGCAGGCCGATCCGGACACGCACCTGCCGGTCCTCCGGCCACGGGTGCGCGGCCAGGCAGCGCTGCACCGCGATCGCCATCTGCACCGCGTGCGCGGCTCGGCCGAAGACGCAGAAGAAGGAGTCACCCTCCGTCTCGACCTCGACGCCGGAGTACCGGACCAACTCGGCACGCACGATGTCCCGGTGGGCCTCCAGCAGAGGGCCGTACCGATCTCCCAGCTCCGCCAGAAGCCGGGTGGAGCCCTCGATGTCCGTCATGCAGAAGGTGACGGTGCCTGTCGGCAGAGGCACGCTGGCGAAAGCTACTCCGGACGGCGCTGCTCGCGAACGCCGGCGGCCCTGCCGTCGAGGCCTGTGTACCGGCGCGGACTGCTGAGCTCGTCGGCGGGAGCCTGTCTACCCTGGGCCGTGGCACAACGACCTGCACATCCGCGTGCTCAGCACCGACGGACGACTACTCCGAGACCTGTCCGTCGACCCGGGCCGGGACACCGACCACAGGCCCGAACGTGAACGATGTCGCGGGACACCTGTGAACGGTGTCTCGCGACATCGCAGGAGTGTCCGAGGGGCGACACGCTACATGTGCACACGCCTGCCGTTGGTCGCCTGACCAGTCGGTCCGCGTGTCAGCCGTAGACGTCAGCTCGGTGGGAGATACGCACGACTCGCACCAGGATTTCGTCGTCGTGGATCGAGTAGATGACGCGGTATTGGCCCCGCCGAGCCGACCAGTAGCCCTCGAGTTGGAACCGCAACGGCTTGCCGACGCGGTAGGGGTCCTCGCTCAGTGGGCCGAAGAGGAAGTCCACGACGGCAGCCGCCACCGCTTCCGGGAGGCCGTGTTCGATCGCGCGTTTGGCCCCGGGAGACAGCAGGACGGTGTACCGACCTGCAGTCACGGACGGCGGCCGGCCAACGCCGCCCGGACTTGATCCTCGCTGTAGACCTCACCCTGCGCCATCTGCTGCTCCGCCTCGCGGACGTCGGCGACCGCCTGCCGATCCGAGAGGATCTCCAAGGTTTCCATCATCGACTCGTAGTCCTCCACGGCAAGGATGACGGCAACTGGGCTGCCGTTCTTGGTTACGGTCACTCGCTCATGAGTGTCGGCGACGTCGTCGATCACTTGGCTGAAGTGGGCCTTGACGGCCGCGAGCGGCTGGGTGGACATGACCACTATTCTGGTCACGTAATCAGGTGCGGTCAAGCAGCCCGCAGCGACGCCCGGGACGGTGGCAGGCAACCGCGCGACGTCTGGACGACGAGAAGGCCCCGCGGTCGGTGACCGCGGGGCCTTCACTTGTGTGTCCGAGGGGCGACACGCTACTTACGCACACGGCTCCCAGGACTTGTGCCGAGGGCCTGACCAGCATGCCCGTGCAGTGACTGGGCCTGCCGCGACGCGATCGGACCGGCACCGGCCGATCTTCGGCGGCGGGCGTCGACCCGGCGGACGGCGGCCTTGCCCACCTCCCAGAGGACCAGCAGCGCCACGGCGGGCAGCAACGCCCAGCCGAACTGGGCGGGGGTGATCGGAGTGGTGTCCAGCAGTCGGTTGAAGACGTCCATCTGGGTGACCAGGACCGTGAGCACGAACTCGGCGAGCAGCGTCCAGTTCATCTGCTTGCTGTCGAATGTCTTCACGGTCAGAACGGTCTCGGTCTCGCTGCGGCACTCGAGGGCGGCCACGATGAGGCACAGCGCGAAGGACGTGAAAGCGACGGACCTGGCCACCTCGACGCCCCCGAACGCGCTCGTGCCGACCGCGAGCAACAGGAGCAGGCCGACGGTGATGATCACGCCGGTGAGGCCCACGGTGACGATCAGCCGCGGTGTCAGCAGGGAGTCGCCACGCGGACGCGGCCGCACCTGCATGAGGCCGGGCGTCTCCCGGTCGAAGCCGAGCGCCAGCCCGAATGCGGCGTTGACGAAGAAGTGGATCCACAGCACCTGGGCGGGCGTGAACGGTTCCCCGGCGGCGATGTTGAACAGGGTCGCGCCGAGGAACGTGAGCACGAACACGACCAGCAGGATCAGCACGAACCGGATGTACTTCGTCAGGTTGTCGTAGATCTTCCGGCCCTGCTCGACGGCGAAGACGATCGTGGCGAAGTCGTCGTCGGAGAGGATCATCCGGCCGGCGTTCTTGGCGACGTCGGTCCCGCTGCCCATGGCGATCCCGATGTCCGCCGCCTTGATCGCCGGGGCGTCGTTGACGCCATCGCCGGTCATCGCGACCACGTCGCCCTTCTTCTTCAGCGTGTCGACCAGCAGCACCTTGTGCTCGGGGGCGACGCGGCCGACGACGCCGATGCGCTCGATGCGGAAGAGCCGCTCGTCCTCCGGCAGGGCGGCGAACTCCTCCCCGAGGATGGCCTGGCCGGGGATGCCCAGCTGCTCGGCGATGGCCGCACCGGTGACCACGTCGTCCCCGGTGACCATGCGCACCCGGATGTGGGCGGCCTGAGCGCGCTCGACGGCCACCTTCGACTCGGCCCGGGGCGGGTCGACCATGCCGACGAGGCTGGTCATCTCCAGGCCGGTCACGTAGCCGGTCAGGTCCGCGGTCGGGTCGAACCCGCCTGGGTCCAGGTCGCGAACCGCCGCGGCCATGACGCGTCGCCCGGCCCGTCCCATCCGCTCGACGTGCGCGTTCGCGCGCTCCTGCGCGACGGCGTCCCACGCGACGGGACCGTCCGCGGAGAGCGCGGTGGTCGCCAGCGCCATCACCGCGGGGGCCGCGCCCTTCACGAAGCACCGGACGACCGGCCGTCCGTCCGCGCTGACGGCGTGGTGGAACGTCGCCATGAGCTTGATCGACGCGTCGAACGGCAGGGTGGCCAGCCGGGGCAGCCGCTCGCGGGTGGCCTCGACGTCGAGGCCGGCCTTGTGGGCCAGGACCAGCAGGGCGCCCTCGGTCGGGTCCCCGACGACCCGGCCGTCGACGAGCTGCGCGTCGTTGGCGACGACATAGGGCAGGATCACCGCCTCGATGGACGGCGCGGTCCCCGCGGCGTGGTGGACCCGGCCCTCCAGGTCGTAGCCGCTGCCGGAGACGGTGTAGCGGTCGCCGACGTCCACGACCTCGACGACGGTCATCTGGTTCATCGTCAGGGTGCCGGTCTTGTCCGAGTTGATCGCGGACGTGAAGCCCAGCGTCTCGACCGACGGCAGCTCCTTGACGATGGCGTTGCGCTTGGCCAGGTCCACCCCGCCGAGCGACAGGATCATCTGGGTCACCGTCGGCAGCGCCTCGGGGACCGCGGCGATCGCCAGGGTCACGGCGCTCACGAACAACACGTCCCACGCCTCGCCCCGGGTGCGGCCGAGGGCGAACATCACGACCATCGTCAGGCCGGCCGCGGCGGCGATCCAGATCGTGAGCCGGTCGAGTTCCGCGGTGAGGGGCGTCTTCTCCCTGCCCTTCGACGTGAGCATCGCCGAGATCTTCCCGAGCTCGGTGTCCGCTCCCGTGCCGGTGACGATCATGGTCCCGCTGCCGTGCGTGACCGGTGTGTTCATGAAGGCCATGTCGGACTGGTCGCCGGGGCCGAGGCCCGATCCGTCGAGGCTGCGGGCGTCCTTGGCAGCGGGCACGCTCTCCCCGGTGAGCGCCGACTCGTCGATCTGCAGGGAGCTGGCCTCGACGATGCGACCGTCCGCCGGCACCTGGTCGCCGGCGGAGAGCAGGACCACGTCGCCGACGACCAGCTGCTCGGCGGGGATCTCCGCCGCCTCGCCGTCTCGGCGGACCCGCGCTGTCGCCTTGAGCATTGACCTGAGCGCGTTCATGGCGCTCTCGGCCTTGCCCTCCTGGCGAAGCCCGATGACCGAGTTGAGCACCGTGAGCACCAGCAGGAGGACCGCGGTGCCCCACTCGGCGATCAGCAGTGAGACCACGGCGGCGGCCACCAGGATGATCTGCATGTAGCTGCGGTACTGCTCGAGGAAGCGCAGCCACCCCGGCCTCGACTGTTCCTCTGGCAGCGCATTCGGGCCGTTCGCGCGCAGCCGTTCCGCAGCCGAGTCGGCCGACAGGCCGGCGGCCGGGTCGACCCCGAGCGCCTGCGCGATGTCAGCAGGCGAGCGCGAGTACCACGCGCCGTCGCTCGAGGCGGTGTCCCTCTGCGCGTGCTGCGGGCCCACGCTTGCCTCCGATTTCGGCATTCCCGGTCACCTCGTCGTCGCGGTGGCGCGTCCGGAGTGCGTCCCCTTGCCGTGGCCATGGCCGTTGGCCCGGCCGTGCCGGTGGCCGTCGTGCGCGGCGGCGAACGGGTCGGGTGCGGCGCCTTCCGGGGCCTCTGCCACGAGTTCTGCCCGGGCGACCCCGAGCTCGCGCACAACATCCGGATCGACCGTCGGAAACTGCGGATCGATGTCGATCAGGGTGTGGGCCAGCACCGCCCCGGCGCAGATCCGGGCGAACCACTTGCGGTCGGCCGGGATCACGTACCACGGGGCGTGCTTCGTGCTGGTCGCCGAGAGCATCCGGGAGAAGGCGACCTGGTAGTCGTCCCACCGACGTCGTTCGCGGGCGTCGGCGGCGGAGAACTTCCAGTTCCGCTCCGGAACGTCAATCCGCTTGAGGAAGCGGACCCGTTGCTCCTCCTTGGAGAGGTTCAGGAAGAGCTTCACGACCACGATCCCGTTGTCGACCAGGTAGCGCTCCCATTCGTTGATCTCGCGGAATCGCCGGTCCCAGAGCTTGTCGTCCGCTTTCGTCGGCAGCTTCTGGCGGGCGAGGGCCTCGGGGTGGACGCGCACCACGAGGACCTCCTCGTAGTGCGACCGGTTGAAGATGCCGATCTCGCCTCGGGCGGGCAGCCGGCGGACGTAGCGCCACAGATAGTCGTGGTCCAGCTCCGCCGCGGACGGGACCTTGAAGCTGCTGACGCGCACACCCTGCGGGTTCACCCCGCTCATGACGTGGCGGATGGTCCCGTCCTTCCCGCCCGCGTCCAGGGACTGCAGGCACATGAGGACTCCCCGGGTCTGCTCGGCGGCCAGCCGTAGCTGGTACTCGGCCAGCAGATCGATGCCGGTCCGCAGAAGCTCGCGGCCCTCCTTCTTGCGGACCATGTCGGACCGATAGCCCGGGTCGAAGTCCCTCTCGAGGTCCACGGCGCGACCGGGCCGGACCTTCAGCGGCTGGATGAAGGTCTCGATCCGCTTCCTGCGCTGCTTGGTCACTTCCGCCACCGCGCTCATCTCCTGACTGGTGCGGGCCGGTCAGCGCGCGCTCCGACGCCGCGGAACACCGGCTGCGATGCCGGGCGAGCGTGTCGCTGTCCAGGAGCATCGGCATCGTCCGGACGGTGTGAATGCCGTGGCGGGGGGCGCTTCCTTACATGAGCTCAGCGGTAGGGGTCGCGGTCCGGCGTCCCGCCCTCCGGCGACGTCGGCCCAGGGATCCTGATCCCGAGGGCGCGCAGCGTGCTCTCGCAGGTGCAGGTCGCGGCGCTCTGCTGGGCACGTTCGGCATGGGTGCAGCGGCGCAGATCCGCTCACTGTTCCGCGGCAGCGGGAAGAACACGGTCGGGAAGGAGACGCCGAAGGGGACCTCGGCGGCGTCCTCGATCATGGGCCGCAACGAGATGCCGGGTGACCGGCGGGCAGAGCCAGACCGTCATGACCGCGCGTGTGGGCCGGGTGGCTCCCGCGGGTCACGACCAACGCGAATGCCGATGATCGACCCGTGGACGACCTTGCCGACCTGCCGTGACCCAAGCCGCTGCTCGAGGCTCGTCCGCATGCTCGCAGACTCGACCCAGAGGCCCGAAAGATGAACGATGTCCCGAGACACATGTGAGCGGTGTCTTGGGACATCGCCCCGGTGTCCGAGGGGCGACACGCTACTTCCGCACGCGGCTGCGGCGGGGGGCATGACGACCCTGGTCGGGCCTGCCGCGCGTCCCGGGGGCCGCGTCGGCGTACCAGGCGGTCAGCCGCTCGAACCCCTCGTCGAGGCCCACCTCCGGTCGCCAACGCAGGACCGCCCGGGTGCGCCGCTGGTCGAACCAGTGCGCGGTGCTCAGCTGCTCGGCCAGGAAGCGGGTCAGCGGCGGGGTGGCGCGCCGCCCGGTGACCGCCCAGACCGCCTCGACGGCGGCACCGGCCAGCCAGGCCACGCCGGTCGGGCATGCGGACGCGTGGCTCCGGTGCGGCCGGCCGCCCGGCACAGCCGGGCCAGGATCTCGCCGACCGGGCGCGGCTCGCCGTTCTGAGACCACGAGCGCCTCGCCGTGCACCGGGCCGCAGCCGTCGACCGCGGCGACGAGCGCGTCCGCGGCGTTGTCGACGTACGTCGTGTCGATCAGCGCTGCCCCGGAGCCGAGATCGGCAGCCGGCCGCGGCCGGGCGCGCGGCGACGATCCGCGCGACCAGCTGGGTGTCACCGGGGCCCCAGACCAGGTGCGGTCGCACGACCAGCACCGCCAGAGACCGGCCGATCCGCGGCCGAGCGCCTTCAGCTCGGCCACGGCCTTGGAGCGGGAGTAGTGGCCCCGGGCTCGCGCCGGGTCCGCCGGCTCCGCCCCTGCTCCGCGACAGCGGGACGCCGGCGTGCGCCACCGACGGGGACGAGACGTGCACCAGCCGCCGCACGCCCGCTGCGGCACAGGCGGCCGACGACGTCTGCGGGTGCCCTCGATGTTGGCCCGCGCGTACTCCGCGCCACGGCCCGGACGACGTCCACCTTGGCGGCCAGGTGCACCACGGCGTCCTGCCCCTCCGACCGCCCGGCGGACGACGGTCGCGGTCCGCGACGTCGCCGAGCACCTCGGCGGCACGGCAAGCCGCGAGGCCGGCGCTGCAGCACCGTCACCTCGTCGCCCCGTGCGCAGCAGCCGCTGCGCGGTGCCCGGCCCAGCATCCCGGTGGCGCCGGTGACCAGCACCCTCACGTTGCGCGGTGCCGCGAGCCGCGTGCCGGCGAGGACGCGGGCGGCCCGGCGCGCGACCTCGCGTCGGTCGACCTTCGACGCGTGCCGGATGTCGAGCGGCAGCCGGTCGGCGACGAGCACCGCCGCGATCGGGCGCCGGCAGCCCCGCGCACGGCGTCGGCGAGCTCGCCGGGCGCGAGCGACAGCCGCTCGAGCCCGCAGCGACGTCCGGGCACCGACGTGCCGCCGGCCGACCGGTCCATCGGGCACGACGACGACCACGACGACCTGGGTGCCGGCCGGGCCGACGCCGACCGCCGCGGCGGCGGCGACGCCGTCCACGGCCTCGACCCGCTGCTCGATCCCGACCGGCGTCACGACGCCCGTCGGCGGCGGTGATCACGTGCGCCAGCCGGCCCTCGACCCACAGCCGGCCCTCCGTCGTCGAGGTGGCCGACGTCGCCGGTGCGGTGCCAGCCGGGGTGGCGGGACGCCGCGCGCTCGGTCGCCCAGAGCGCGTCGTAGCGGTCCTTGACGTGCGCGGCCCGCACGCAGATCTCGCCGGTGACCGCCGGCTCGTCGGCAGGCGGGCCGTCGGCGGCCCCGAGGGCGGTCAGCGGGCTGACGCGCGACCTCGACGCCCGGCAGCGGGTGGCCGACGCACACGCCCTCGCCGGGACCGGCCGCGTCGATCTCCGTCGAGCGAGACGTCGGTGACGGGCAGCACCTCGGTCATGCCGTACGGGCGTGTGCAGCTCGGCGGCCGGGAGGACCTCGCGCAGGGACGCGCAGCAGCGCAGCGGGCACGGGAGCCCCGGCCGACATCAGCAGCCGGACGCCGGCTCAGCGCCGTCCGCTGGGCCGGCGTGACGTCCGACGCGGTGGCGGCCACGTTCCGCGCAGCGCTGCGGGCGAGGCGAAGACGACGCGTGGCGTCGACGGCCGCCGCCGCGTCGGCCAGCATCGCCGCCGTGAGGGTCCCGGGCGCGGTGACGTCGATGTCGGGCACGGCCGAGCCGAGCCCCAGGGCCGGGCCGAGGAGCGAGAACGGCGCGAACGCGGCGACGAAGGCGTCGTCCGGCCGCGAGGTCGTAGGTGGCGCGCACCAGGTCGACCTGGGCGCCGCACCTGCCGGTGCCGGTAGACGACGCCCTTGGCCGGGCCGGTGGCACCGGAGGTGAAGACGCACCGCGCAGTCGGCGTCGGCGGCCGGGCTCGGCGGGCGGGCTGCCGCCCGGCCGAGGCCGCCAGGTCGGCGAGGTCGTGGCCGCACCCCGAGCACCGTGCGGACCGCCGGCGCCGGCGCCCGGCCGGCGATGCGGGTGCCGGGCAGCCCCATCGCCCGTGCCGCGGCCAGGCCGGGGCGGCCGCCCACGACGTGGTCCGAGCGCGCGCACCGCGCAGGGCCCGTCGCATGCCGGCGAAGCCGAGCCCCTTGTCGGCGACCACCACGACGGCGCCCGCGCGCCACACGGCGTAGACGACCGCGGTGAGGTCGGCCGAGGGCTCGACGAGGAGCGCGACCCGGTCGCCGGGACGGACGCCGGCCGCGGCCAGTCCGGCGGCGAGCTCGGCGACCCGCCGGCGCGAGTCGCCGCCAGCTCACCGCGTCCCCGCCGACCTCGACGACCGCCGGGCGAGTCGTCGTCCGCGCGCGCTGCCAGCGGCCGCCCAGGGCCGCGGCGCCGGCTCGGCGCGACGGCGCCGCCGGGCGCCGAGGCGGCGCCGCCCGGCGCGAGCAGGTCGGGCACCCATGCGGCCACCGCTTCGGCGTACTGCGGCGCGTCCTCGGTGACCAGGTGGGAGGCGCCCTCGTAGCGGTGCACCTCGCGTGCGGCAGGCGCCGGCGGAGGTCGGCGAGGTACCGCTCGCCGAAGACCGGGTCGCGGGGACCCCAGAGCAGCAGCGCCGGCACGTCCAGGCGTGCGCATGCCCTCGGCGATGGCCTCCTGCGCCGGGCGTGAGGGGTGGCCGGTGCGAGAAAGGGATGTCGGCGACGAAGTCACCCACGGCCCGCCGCCGCGCGGCGGACCCGTAGGGCAGCCGCGAGGCGCCGCGGACGTCGCGGGGCAGCGCCGGCCAGGACAGCGCCGTCGCCCCGCGGACGAAGACGGCGTGGCGACGCAGACGACGGTGCGCAGGACCGGGCGGTGCGCCAGCCGGATCAGCGGCGGGCCCGAGTCGCCCGGCGGCTTGGCCACGGCCGTGTTGGTGAGGACGACGCCGCGCAGCTGCTCGGGTGCTCCAGCGCCCAGCCGAGGGAGATGATGCCGCCCCAGTCGTGCGCCGACGGTGACCACCGGCCCGTCGACGCCCAAGGCGCTCGGTGAGGTCGCCGAGGTCGGCGACCCGCTGCGCCAGGGTCCGCGGCGCGCGTCAGCCGCTCGGACAAGCCCATCCCGAGCTGGTCGGGGGCGACGACGCGCCAGCCCGGCGGGGCCGCCGCGAGCAGGCGGCGCCACAGGTAGGACCAGGTGGGGTTGCCGTGGACGCACAGCAGCGTGCCGAGCCGGGCTCCGCGCCCGTTGTCGAGCAGGTGCCAGGTGCGCGGCCGCCCGTCGCGTCGCGATGACGGTGACCGCGCGCGACCAGGCGCGGGTCCAGCCGGGGAGGTCGTGCGACGCGGGGTTGGCGGGGCCGCCGTCACCAGGTGATCTCGAGGCAGCAGGCGTTGAGGCCCGAGCCGATCCCCATCAGCAGCACCCGGTCGCCGTCGACCAGCGTGTCGGCCTGGCCGGCCAGCGTGAACGGCACCGAGCCGGCCCGATGTTGCCGAGGGTCGGGAAGGTGCGGGGCACCCGCGCCGGGTCGATGCCGAACCGCTCGCAGATGGCCTCGGTGTGCACCTGGGAGACCTGGTGGATGACGTAGCGGTCCATCCCCTGCGCCCAGTCGAACTCGGCGGCCGCGTCGGCCCAGAGCTCGGCGGACAGGTCCAGGCCGGCGGCCAGCAGACCCTTGAGGTCGGTCTCATGCCGTCGTTGTCCCCCGACGCACAGCTCGTGGTGCTCGGTGCCCGCGCGGCTGACCGACGCCGACCAGCCGGTGGCCCTCGGGGTGCCGGTCGGCGCGGCCGAGCACCATCGCGACGGCCCCCGAGCCCAGGGTCAGGGTGGCGAACTCGGCCATCACGTCGCTTGACCAGTCGTGTCCGGCCGGTTGAGCCGGTCGATCGTGCGCTCCTGCACCGGGCGCGCGTCCTCGCCGTCGACGACGAGGGCGTAGTCGACCATGCCCGCTGTCGATCATCGCGGCGGCGAGCTCCATGCCGTTGACGAAGCCGAGGCACGCGTTGGTGACGTCGAAGTTCTGGCACGAGGGCGGCAGCCCGAGCGCGTCGTGGACGGCGACCGCCGTCGACGGCTCGAGGTGCTTGCGGCTGACCGAGGTGTTGACCATCAGGCCGATGTCGGCGGGGTCGACGCCGCTCTCGCTGATCGCCTTGGCGCCGGCCGTGGCCGCACCGTCGACGAAGGACGACGCCGTCGGCCCACCAGCGGCGCTCCTGGATCCCCGCCAGGCGCTGCAGCAGCCCCGGGCGCAGGCCGACGCGCGCGTAGGCGTCGCCCAGCCGCTCGTCGAACGCCGCCGACGTGACCACCCGGGACGCGTCCGCGGTCTGCACGGTGAGGACCGCCGTGTTGGTGAAGCGGTGCGTCGCGTTGCCTGTCATCCGGTTCCAGTCCTGAGGTGCGGCGGGCGGCCGCCGTCCCGCGCGCACCACCCCGGTTGCGCGCGCTTACCCGGCGCGGCGGGAGGTACACCGGGATGTCGACCCTGCCGCGCTGAGGTAGTGGTACCACGAGGGCCTCCGCGGCCCGGACATGAAGGCGCCCCGGCGCCCTGACATGCAGCGCTACCGGGGCGATGGAGTGTCCGAGGGGCGACACGCCACATGCGCACACGGCTGGCTGGACGTTGAGGGCGCCGGAACACCCGCGATCAGTTGCCTCGATCACTCGGCGTCGGATCGCCAGACGTCGAGACCTGCACCGATCGTTGACGTCAGCACACGTCGACGTAGATCACTTCGATGGCATTGTTCCCGTAGCCGAGCCGGTTCCAGGGCGGGACCTCCGGCTGTACGTTTCCGGCCGCGTCGGTCGCCCTGGCGCGGAGGGTGTGCCGTCCCACCTGGGTGGCGTCCCAGTCGAACGACCAGTCCTGCCAGTGGTAGGGGCCCCGGGGCGCCTGGAGCTGCGCCTCGTGCCAGTCGCCCTCGCCGGTGAGGCTGACCTCCACCCGCGTCACCGGCCCGGTTCCCGACCACGCCTTGCCGCGCACGGTGCAGGTGCCGGTGTCGATGACCGACGCGGGGGAGGGGTCGGTGATCCGCGCCCGCACGCGCATGAGGCTCGACCGCCTCCGGCGCTCGGTCGGCCCACTCGTACATGTAGTGACCGGTCTGGAACTCGCCGGTGTACGGCTCGGTCAGGACGTCGATGCGCTTCAGCCACTTCACGGACGCGACGGCGTACCAGTGCGGCACGACGAGCCGGAAGGGCGCTCCGTGGTCGGGGCCCAGCGGCTCGCCGTTCATCTCGTAGGCGATCAGGATCTCCGCGCCCGGATCGGCCGCCTGGGCGAGGGGCAGAGCGCGGACGAAGGTCAGGTCGTCCCTGCTGGTCTCCGGGAGGATGGGGCGGAGGTGGTAGGCGCCGTGGTCGGCGCCTTCGAACCGGACGTCGACGCCGTCCGCGGCCGGGCGCGCCTGCTGCAGGACGTCGTGCAGGAGCGCGCCTCCCCAGAGCGCGGTGGAGACCGCGTAGTCGCCCCACGGCTCCCCCGTGGGCAGCGGCCTCATCGCGAGACGTCCGTTGCCGGCGCACTCGAGGGTGACCGCCCGCTCGACCTTCGGCAGAGCGCGGAGGTCGTCGAGGGTCAGGCGCAGCGGGCGCTCCACCGCACCGCCGACCTCGAGCACGCCGTCGTGCTCCGGGACCGCGAAGTTGCTGCGGACGTAGTGGAGCTCGGTGGGCGTGATCTCACCGGCCAGGGCCTCCGGCGGCGCCTCGGCGTTGTAGGGAGCCGGATTGATCATCTGGAGTGCTGCGCGTCGCAGTTCGAGATCGTCCACCAGTGCCACGTTCGAGCCTCCTCGTCGGCGAAATTGCTGAGTTCGGTCCCGCAGGTCAGAAGTCGGGGTCGGCGAAGGTCGGCTCGCGGCCCTCGTTGAAGGCGCCGATGCCCTCGATGCGGTCCGGGTGGACGGCCGAGCGCCAGTGCGCGTCCATCATGATCGCGATGGCCTGCTCGACCGGTTGTCCCTCGCCCAGGCGGACCGCCCGCTTGGCCGCCTGCACCGCGGTCGGCGAGTTGCTCGCGATCTTCTCCGCGATCCGCGAGCGCCGCGTCCATGAGCTCGGTCCGCGGATGGACCTCGTTGACCATGCCCAGCCGGTGCGCCTCCTGGGCGGTGATCGGGTCGCCGGTCATCAGCATCTGCAGGGCCCTGCCCGGGGGGAGCAGCCGGGGCAGGAACACCGGGGAGCCGCCGCCGGCCGCGAGGCCGAGCATCGCCTCGGGCTGACCGAAGGTGGCGTTGTCGGAGGCGATGATGAAGTCGACGCTCTGCGCCAGCTCCGAGCCGCCGCCGTAGGCCATCCCGTTGACGGCGGCGAAGATCGGCTTGCGCAGCTGGCGCACCGTGTAGAGCGTCCGGTCGAAGTCCTGCCGCTGGCGGAGCCAGTCCTCCTTCGTCATGTTCCTGCGCTGGCGCAGGTCGCTGCCGACGGAGAAGGCCCGGTCCCCGGCCCCGGTGAGGACGACGACCCGGACGGCGGGGCGGACGGCGATCGTCTCGACGACCTCGGTGAGACGTGCACCCATCTCGGTGCTGATCGCGTTGTCGGCGTCGGGCCGGTTCAGCGTGACGACGGCGATGCGGTCGCCGGAGAGGTAGTCGACGAGCACCGGGGAGTCCGGCTCCTCGAGGTCGGACGGCGGAGGAGCGAAGTCGTAGGACGCCCAGCGATCCGTGCCCGTCGCGTGTGTGGTCACGTCGTCTCTTCTCGGTCGAGGGCGGTCATGTGTCGAGCTCCGCCAGCCAGCGCAGGGCGCTCAGGCCGGGGGCGAAGCAGTACTCGCCGCCGCGGGTGACGACGAACGGCGGCACGTCCGGCAGCCGCCGGCGGATCGGCGTCCGGGGGATCGTGAAGGGTCCCGTGCCGTCGTTCTGACCCGACCAGGGGGTCCTTCTCGGCCGGCGCGCCGATGAAGATGCCGTCGTTGAGCCATTGCGTCTTGACGAACTCGAACTGCCGTCGCAGGTGCGCGCCGACGAAGACGAAGACGATGCCGCGGTCGACGCCGTCGTCCTCGAGGACGCCGTCGGGCAGCATCGGCCCGTAGCTCGTGCCCCGCCGGATCATGCGGTGCAGGCGCACGTTGACGCTGCCGTCCTGGTCGAGCGCGTCCCTCGGGTTGGCGCGTCGGGCGTGCGCACCGGCCGGGCATTGGAGGCCACGCGGATCGTCGGCGTAGCCGAAGTCGTTGTTGCGGGCCGGATCCGCTCCGAGCTCTGCGTCGTCCCGGTCCGGGGAGACCGCCAGCGGGGCTCCGCTCTGCCAGCGCCCGACCATCTTGGCGCCGAGCAGCGCCTCGTCCTCGCGGCTCGCGGCCTTCGCTCGGAGGTACTGCCGGTACGCCGCCACCCTGGTGTGCAGCTTGCGGAAGACCACGTAGGTGCCGTTGCGACCGAGCACCTCCGGCGTCGGCATGGGCGGCAGCTCGCCCGTCTCGTCGGGATAGCCGAGGACGATCTCGCCCGCCTTGAGCGGCTCCTCGCTCGGGTGCGACGACGGTCTGCCGCTTCCCTCGACCGCCGGCTGGCCGATGCCGTCCTTGAAGCCGAAGGACGTGCGCCCGTTCGGGAGCTGGTAGCAGTCCTGACGCCAGATCAGCTCGATGCCGGCCAACTCCTTGTGCGCGCGGCGCGCCTTCTCCGCGGCGGCCTCCAGCCGCGCGGCGTCGGGCGAGAGCACGGCCACGGCGACGTGGACGTCGCTGGTGCCGAGGGGCTGCCTCCCAGTTGCTGGGGTGGCTCTCACCGACGTCGCCCAGCTCGGCCGCGCGTGCGGCCATCCCCTGCTGGAACTCCGGCGCGAAGCTGTCCAGCGACTCCTGCGGGACCCCGAGGGCCTTCGAGACCGGAGTAGGTGAAGGCGACGGTGATCCAGGCGCCGTGCTCGGGAAGGGCCGTGGACCGTCCCGAGTCGACGAGCGGCAGCAGTCGCCGCACGAGGGCGCGCCCGGCGGCGGGGTCGTCGATGCGCAGCAGGAGGTAGGTCCCGACGTAGGGCGAGGGTCGCTCGTGCAGCGCCCCGATCTGGATGTCGTCCAGCTCGAGGCCGGTGCCCTGCTCGACTGTCACGGCGCTCACTCCCCACCCCTTCTAGACGTGGTCGGGGGGCTCGGGCGGATCCGGGTTCGGCGCCGCGAGATACGGGAAGGTGCGCGAGGCGGGCCGCGTCGCCTGGTCGACGCCGTCCCTGATGACCGGCCCGTTGCCGGCGTTGACGAGCGTGCGTGAACAGCGTGTCGATCACGTCGTCGTTGAGCGCCCGGCCGCCGCACGTCTCGTGCGCCTTCCCCGCGAGGGCGGCGAGCTCGATCTCCAGGAACGAGCCCTGCTCGGAGTAGGGCTTGGTGACGTCGACGACGAGGTAGTCGGCGAGCACGAGGCTCGTCAGGGGATGGTCGCCCCGGCCGTCGACGGGCCAGTCGGTCCGGCCGTCGAGCCCGTCCCAGAACGCGAGGTTGGCGTTGAGCCGCGCCCGGTAGGCGCCCTGATAGGTCGGCCCGAGGTGGAACGCGTCCTCCAGGTTGTAGAGGTCGCGGATCTCGAGGTCTCGGTTCACCTGATCGAACTGCTTCGGCGCCAGCATCATGTTCTTCACCTCGGGGCGCCCCACGCGTTCGATCCGCACGTTGAACCTGCCGCGGGTGAGCGTCTCCGCCACGACGCCGACCAACTCGGCGCCGCCCAGGAGTTCGCGGTCCACCTCGACGACGAGGCTCAGGACGTTCTTGCCGTCGAGGAAGATCGAACCGGGATCGGTGAACGACAGTTCGCCCGTCGCGATCGTGGTCAGCGCCGCACGGGCGTCCATGATGAACGGATCCCAGCGCGGCCCGGCGAAGACGCGCACCCCGTGCCCGGAGCCGCCCTGTTCGTCGTTCACCGGAACGGACGGTCTCGCCGGCCGGGGTGATGCAGGTGCCCTCCTGCTCCACGCCCTGCCCACGGGCGGCTGCCGACGGCGGGGAGAAGAGGCAGTCGAGGACGAACTCCTCGGGGCGGACGGCGAACGGGACCGGGTCGGACCCGGCGCCCCCTCGATCAGCGGGCGCAGCCGGAAGCGGTAGACGAGCCCGTCGGACAGCCCGTCCTCGGGCTGGGCGAAGGGGAGGGTGTTCATCACGAGCACGAGATGTCCCGGTCGCTCCGGGCTGGGGAACGCGTAGACGTCCGTGATGTCCGCGATCGGTTCGGCCAGGGCTCGCGGCCCTGAGATGTGGTCAGACATCGGCGTCCTCGGTCCCGGCTGGTCGGCTCGGCCGACTAGTCGGCGGCCTCGTCCAGCAGCGGCCGCAGAGCGGGGTGCTGCAGCGCCTCCGCGGCGTCCGGGTCGTCCAGCACCTGCTGGAAGGCCGCGTTGACGCGCTGAGCCTTCCGGATCTCCTTGACCGTGCCCCCGTAGTTCCGCGCGTAGGCGGCGGCCGTTTGCTGCGCGCCGAGGACGAAGGACCTCAGCGCCGTCCCATCCGGAAGACCCGCGTAGCCCTCGGTGTGCCGGAAGATGACATCGAAGAGTGCGAGCGTCGGACCGGACGTGAAGAAGTCCTCCATGTACGCGTCCCACGGACCGTCGAAGCTCGTGACGAACGCCAGCCGCGTGTCCTCGTCGAAGAGCACGAACCTCGCCTCGTGGATGGTCGCGACCGCCATGCCGTAGTCGCCCGGCCGGTATCCGGGAGTGTCCTGCAGGTCACGAAGCGCAGCGCGCAGGGTCTCGCCGTGGCCGGGGATGACCCGGAAGAACAAGCTGAACTCACTCGTCGGGCCAACAGTGAGTCCCGGGCTCGAGGTGCCGGTCGCCGGTGTCGCCATCGCTCCTCCTCAGGGGTCACCCAACGCGATGCGGGCGGAGCGGCACCATGCACCAGATCGGGACTGCGTTCACCGTCGCCGACCACACGACCGCAGCCCTCACCCGCCATGGGTGATAGTCACGGTCTCCGGTCGCGGCCAGTTCTGGCGCGGGCGCGCGCTGGGGGAACGCGGCCCCACGAACCGCCGCCGCGCCCGAGGCAGCTGCCCCGCACGGAGCGGGTGACTAACCGCGCCGGCGCCATGGTCGGCCCTCACCCACGACGGGGGATCCGGACCGGGTAGCCGTTGGTCGAGGCTGGGGTCATGCGTCGGAGTGGCTGGTACCGGGATTAGGGCGACCGATGACCGGGACGGACACGTCTCAGGGCACTGACCGGTCGGCGCAGGAGGACCGCGAGGCCGCGCGCCGGCGAACGCTCGAGCTGGTCGCTGTGATCGTGCTCTCCACGACCACGATCCTCACCGCCTGGTCGGCATTCCAGGCCAGCAAGTGGGGCGGCGCCATGTCCATCGCCTTCAGCGAGGCGTCGTCGGCGCGACTCGAATCGACCCGGCTCGACGGAGCCGCTGACGTCCGGGCGTCCAACCAAATCGCACTCTGGACGCAGTGGGCGGCCGCCACGGCCGGAGGGGACGCCGAGCTGGCCTCGTTCCTCTTGGAACGATTCCCCGAGCCTCTGGCGACGGCCCACGAGGACTGGCAGCTGGCAGGCGGAGTCACTCCGGGCTCGCCGGACTCTCCGTTCGACATGCCGTCGTACATCATCCCGGAGCGGGTCGAGGCCGCCGCCGAGAGCGACCGCGCCGGCGAGCGCTTCCAAGTGGCGCTGCGGAACAACCAGCGCGGGGACAACTACACCATCCTTACCGTGCTCTTCGCGTCCGTGCTCTTCTTCACGGCAATGTCCGGGCGGGTGCGGGCCCTCCGGGCCCAGCAGATCCTGCTCGGCACCGCGCTCGTGTCCGGCGTCGTGGGTGTCGTCCTGCTTGCGATGTTCCCCAAGCTCCTCTGAGAGTGCCGTCCGGATGGTGGGTCGCCGTCCGCCCGGACACGGGGACGAGAGCTCTGGAGCCGTCGACGGGGCCCGCCGCGGCGGGCCCCATGAGCGACGGCGGCGGGATCCTGCGAGCAGTGCCGCCGCGTTCCGCTCACCTCGGGAACCCGCGGGCGAGCGAGGAGCAAGAGGGGCCGAGCAGTCCCTCAGGAGTTGGGGGGCCGTGCCGATCTCCGAAGCCGGGAATCCCTACCAGCAGGCTTCGTACACGATCAACTGGGTGTCCGAGGGGCGACACGGTACTTCCGCACACGGTCGGCTCCCCGACCCGAGTGAGCCTGGTCCTCGGTCGGGGCGACAGCGCCGTGGGCGCGGTAGCAGTGGGGGCAGGTCACCGATCGGTCATCGGTCTCCTCCCCCCACAATTCGCTTGAGATCACTGCACGGATGAGCCAGCCGCGGGCCGGGAGACCCGCGGGTCGACTCACCGGGTGGGCTGCGCCTCTTGCCGCGGAAGCACCTAGCCCGGCCGCACGAAGTGGCCTGAACCGCTCATCGCAGCCACGCCATCACTTGTCAGCGCACCGTGAGCGTCCGGTCACCCGATTGTCGACCGGCGCCACCGGCTGGCTCACCGGGCCGGGTGCGGATCGCCCGCTCGGCGACCGTCAGGTTGATGCCCCATGCCGCGGCCAGAAGGAGCGCGGTGGTCAGCTCGCCGGTGCCGAAGACCGCTCCACCGATGCCCAGGGTGAAAACCTGGGTGCCGGCGACGAGGCCGATGGCGTAGCTCCGGGTCATCCACGCCCGGTGGCGGGCGAAGTCCCGACGACGGGCTGCGAGGAAGCCGAGGATGAGGGTGACCACCATCGCCACCCCGAACACCAGTCGCAGCGGGTACAGCAGCTCACGGGTTGCACCTTCTCGGGGAACCACTGGTTCAGCCACAGCGCCGACAGCGCCACGCCCAGACCTGCGACGACGAGCACTCGGCCGGCTCGGCGATGCCAGCCGTGCCGGCGCAGGCGCGGCGCGAACTGCAAAGCGCCGAGGATCGCGAAGACAGCAGCGCAGACGATGTGCAGCGCGACCGGCAGCGGCGTCGCGTGGTACCGCGCATCGGAGGGCAGCGCCGCCGTCCCGCCGGACAGCTCGACGAGTCGGAGTGCGCCCGCGATCACCGGGACGGTGCCGAGCGCCACCAGGGCGATCGGCACCGGCCACGTCGATCTCCAGGAGGTCATCGAACCGCGGTGCGCTCGGGAGGCGTTCCGGCCGCGACGACGGTCGGGACGCCGGCCTGGCGCTGCGAACGCCACAGCGAGTACCCGAGGGCGATCAGCGCGATGCCGTTGGGAAAAGCGATCAGCCGGTAGAAGGCATCCGGTAGGACGGCGAGGAGGGCGCTGACGAGACCACCGACCGCGAGCAGGGCGGCCGCCCAGCGGGCGAGCACGCCTGCCCGGTACAGCGCGACACCGAAGACGAGGCCACCAACCAGGTAGCACAGGCTCTGGACCTGGAACAGCGTGCCCAGGACCCCGACGTCCCCGGCGGTCGGCCGGCTGGAAGCCGTGTGCAGCACGTCCGTGACGTAGGACGGATCGGTCCCGGCAATCTGGGGCAGGACGTACGCCAGGCCGAAGGTCGAGCTCATGATGAGCAGATAGCCCGCTGCCAGCACCAGGTAGCCGACGAGCCCGAGCACTCCGTTCCGGCGGATCTGGCTCAGGTACATGCCGGTGATCCCCACCAGCGCCAGCGCGGCCATCAGCACCTTCGCGGTGTTGCGGACCGCCGCTTCGGTCGTGGTGATGAAGTCGAGGTCGAGAGTGGGATGGCCGACCTGGACCCCGACGAAGAGCACGCCCGCGGCGACCGCCGCGGCGCCGGATGCCCGGATGAGGAGAGCGGGGGTGACGGTCATGTCGTGCTCCAGGTGGTCGGCCGTGCGGGGTGCCCGGCGTCGATCCGACCGTAGGAACGAGGGGTGGCCGTCACATCACCACGTGATGTGACCCGGGTGGTGATCCGCGAGCCGGAGCCGCCGGCCTCGACGCCGGCCGGAACGTGCTGACACCATGCGCTCGGCGAGCCCACCGTCCGGCAGCGACGGACGAGATCCGCGGCGTCAGGTTCCCTGGCCTTCGGGAGGTGGTCGTGGCAGGCCCCCTCCTGGAGACCAAGCTGCACGTGCCCGGACGGCGGCGTGGCCTGGTTGCGCGACCGAGGCTGAGCGGCCTCCTGCAGCAACAGGAGCCACCGCGCCTCGTCCTGGTGTCCGCGCCCGCCGGGTTCGGCAAGACCACGCTCGTCGTGGAGTGGCTGGCGGCGGCCCGGGCCGAGGGCAGGCTCGTCGCCTGGTTGTCCCTCGACCAGCGGGACGACGATCCGACGACATTCTGGACGTACCTGCTGAGCGCCGTGCGGACGGCCGTCCCCGGGGTCGGCGCGCGACCGTTCGCCCTGCTGCAGTCCGCGGAGTCGTCGGTCGACGAGGTCCTCGCCACCCTGCTCAACGAGCTCCAGACCGTCCAGGACGACCTCGTGCTGGTCCTCGACGACTACCACGTGATCGAGGCGGGGGACGTCCACGACGGGGTGGCCTTCCTGCTGGACCACCTCCCGCCGCAGGTCCACCTGGTCATCGCCACCCGGGTAGACCCGCCCCTCGCCCTCGCCCGGCTCCGCGCCCGCCGGGAGCTGGTCGAGGTCCGCGCCGCCGACCTGCGCTTCGCACCCGACGAGGTAGCGGCGTACCTGGGCGACGTGATGGGGCTGACGCTGACGACCGACGAGGTCGCCGCGCTGGTGGGACGTACCGAGGGGTGGATCGCCGCGCTCCAGCTCGCGGCGCTGTCGATGCAGGGTCGCGACGACGTCGCGGGCTTCATCGCGGGCTTCGCCGGGGACGACCGCTTCGTCGTCGACTACCTCGTCGAGGAGGTCCTCCAGCGCCAGCCCGAACACGTCCGAAGCTTCCTGCTGCAGACGTCCGTGCTGAGCCGGCTCACCGGACCCGCTGTGCGACGCCCTCACCGGTCAGGACGGCGGCAAGGCCACGCTCGAGGCCCTCGAGCGGGGAAACCTCTTCGTCGTCCCGCTCGACGACCGCCGCCAGTGGTACCGCTACCACCACCTCTTCGGCGACGTGCTCCGGGCGCGACTGCTGGACGAGGACCCCGACCGGGTCCGTGCGCTGAACGCCCGGGCGAGCGACTGGTACGAGCGGAACGGCGACCCCTCCGCGGCGATCGACCACGCCCTGGCGGCCGAGGACTTCGAGCGGGCGGCGACGCTGGTCGAACGCGCCATCCCGGCGATGAGCCAGGCACGGCAGGAGGCCACGCTGCGGCGCTGGTTCGAGGCCCTTCCGGTCAACCTGTTCGCTGTCCGCCCGGTGCTGGCCATCGGGTACGTCGGGGCCCTCATGTCGACCGGCGAGGTCCGGGGCGTCGAGGCGCTGCTCCGCGACGCGGAGCGGTGGGTGGACCCGTCGACGGACGTGAGCGGCGGCGCGTACGGGCGAGATGGTCGTGGTGGACGACGACGCGTTCCTGCGCCTGCCCGCCGAGATCCCCATCTACCACGCCGGGCTGGCCCTTGTCGCGCGGCGACGTGGCGGCCACGTTGACCTCCGCGCACCGGGCGCTCGACCTCGCCGGTCCGGACCATCACCTCGGCCGCGGGGCGGCGGCGTCCCTGATCGGGCTCGCGCACTGGAGATCCGGTGACCTGGACGCGGC
Organism: uncultured Actinomycetota bacterium; assembly: GCA_963777095.1. Taxonomy (GTDB): domain Bacteria; phylum Actinomycetota; class Actinomycetes; order Mycobacteriales; family Geodermatophilaceae; genus CAVZOY01. Next base: position 485,528 of record CAVZOY010000001.1, on the reverse strand, counting down.
TCACCGCTGGTACGCGGACGGCACGGCGACGCTGGGGCGGGCCGGGCGCCGCTCGGACGGGGTCGCGGGTGCGATCACGCTGGCGGATCTCCGCGTCGCGCAGGGCCGTCTGCGCGATGCCGTGCACCACTACGAGCGGGGCTTGAGCTCGCCACGGAGGAGCCGGGGGTCGTGCTCCGGGGAGCCGCGGACCTCCACGTCGGCATGGCTGGGGTGTTCCGCGAGCGCGACGATCTCGACTCCGCTCGCCGGCACCTGTCGATCAGCCAGGAGCTGGGCGATGTCGCCGGCCTGCCGCAGAACCGGTACCGCTGGCCGGTGGAGATGGCCTGGCTGCGGTACGTCGACGGGGACAACGCCGGCGCGCTCGAGCTGCTCGCGGAGGCCGCGCGCCGCTACACGACCGACTACTCCCCGGAGGTGCGGCCGATCCCGGCGGTCCGGGCCCGGATGTGGGTGACGCAGGGCCGCCTGGACGACGCCCTCGCCTGGGTGCTGGAGCGGGGGCTGTCCGCCGACGACGACCTCGGCTACCTCCGCGAGTACGAGCACATCACGCTCGCGAGGACGCTGCTGGCGCGGTACGCCGCCGAGGGGTCGCAGGATTCGCTCGGCGATGCGCTGCGGCTGCTCCCGCGCCTCCTGCGCGCGGCGGAGGACGGCGGGCGCCGCGGCAGTGCCATCGAGGTGCTCGGGCTGCACGCTCTGGCCCTACAGGCGCAGGGGGACGTTCCAGCGGCGCTGGCATCGCTGCGCCGCGCGCTCGAGCTGGCCGAGCCGGAGGGCTACGTCCGGGTGTTCGTGACGGAGGGCCCACCCATGGCCGCTCTGCTGCGAGCGGTGACCACGCAGGGGAGCGCTCCTCGCTCCGCGCGCCGGCTCCTGGGCGCGCTGGGCACGTCGGAGGACAGCACCCGCGTGGACCAGGGGCTGGTCGATCCACTCAGCCCGCGCGAGCTGGAGGTGCTCCGGCTGCTCGGCACCCACCTGGACGGCCCGGACATAGCCCGCCAGCTCTTCGTCTCGCTGAACACCGTGCGGACGCACACCAAGAAGATCTACGCCAAGCTCGGCGTCAACAGCCGCCGGTCTGCGGTCCGCCGAGCCGAGGAGCTCGACTTGTTCGCGGCTGGGGCGGCCCGGTCGGGGGGATCACCACCGTGATCCCCGCATCGTGGTGATCCCGGCTCACCGCATCCGCTCCTAGGTTCGCGTGCACCACCCGACGACCACGAGCGGAGGCCCTCCGATGGGCGGCAGGGCGAGCGGCTCGCAGCAGGACCCCGGGGTGTACGAGATCCGCGTGCAGGGCCGTCTCGGGTCGCGGTGGGGAGCCTGGTTCCACGGGATGGCCCTGACCGACGAGGACGACGGCACGACCACCATCTCCGGCCCCGTGGTCGACCAGGCCGCACTGCACGCCCTGCTTCGAAAGGTCCGCGACGTCGGGCTGCCCCTGCTCTCGGTCACGCAGCTGCCGCCGATCCGTTAGCCCTCCAGGGCGGCGGTCGCGTGCGCCGACGTCGGCGACAGCTCTTGCCCCAGCGGCGCGTGCCGTGGGGTTCAACTCGGTGTCCGAGGGGGGACTTGAACTCCTAATTGCGGCTAGGCATCCAGATGCTTTGAGGTGCCTTGACCTGCACTTATGCCTTTCGCCAGGGACGCCGACGGGCACCAATCGGCATCCAGATACCCCCCAATGCGCCGGCGGCAGTATCACGCGGAGTATCACGAGCGGGGTCCAGGGGAGAGGGGGACCTGGTCGGGGACCACCTCATTCCCGGCCAGTGGGCAGCCGCAGAAGCCACGCACTCACGCCGAGAGCCGCTGACGTACTCGGGGCTGCCGCAGACGCTCGCTGGACGCGGCCGATGGGTCCCTTCTCGGGTCGCGCGTGCCTACCGGTCGCCAGAGCCGGCGTCGTGTACTTCGGTAAGAGCGTCGTCGATCCTGACACCCAAGGCAGCCAGCAGGGGAGCCTCCCCGAATGGCTTCGTCCTGCGGGGCGCGCTCCCCTGTCAGAAGCCGTTGCGGAGATGGCGGTGGTGGTCGCTTGGGCGGCGTCGGGTTCGCCGACCGTCCGCGGGGCGCAGCTGCCAACCGAGACGCCCGCACGCTTGCTCGCTCGCCATGCTTCGACTTCCTACTTCCGAAGCGACTTTCTAGCCTGCGGTGTGCGTTTCACCCTCACCTACGACGGTCGGCTGCCCCCCGCGCGCGACGGCAACGTTCGGGACAAGCAGGCGATCCGGGACCACTTGCACCCCCAGCTGGCGGAGCTCTGGTCGCATCCGCCTTTGAAGGATCGGCCCCGCTGGCTGTTACCCCGGACGGAGAGCAGTGGCCAGTCCGTACTCGTTCGTCGCCGCGACCGTGCCGGCGTCGAGCATGTCTATGCCGCGCTGGTCCATGAGCGTCTGAAGCTCGCAGCCGAGCTTGACATCCTTCTTCTCCGTCCACAGCCGCCGGGTCATCTGGTCATGGCGGCGACATCGACAACCGGTTGAAGACGCTCCTGGATGGACTGAGCGCGCCCGCTCATCCCGATCAGGTAGTAGATGGCCAGCATCCCGCAACCGAGGTTCAGCCCCTCTTCACGCTGCTGAAGGACGACAAGCTCGTGACTCGAGTCAACGTCGAGAGCGATCGCCTCCTGGCGCCTCGGGGCCTGGACGACGTCCGGGTGACTATCCACGTGACCGTGCGTGCCGATCCCGCACAGACCAACGGCACGCTCGGAGTAATCACGTAGCTGGACCGACTGCTGGCCGTTCTACCGCGAGGGCATGCCGACGAACCGGGAGGACGCCCCCGAGGCTGGCAGCGCCCATCGACCGGGTTCCCGGGCCACGGCGCGGCTCTTGACCACCACTCTGACCACCATTGAGCTCTGTCCGGGGCACGTGCACCAGGCTTCGCCGTCGTCCCAGATGCCGTTGGCCTGCTCAGAGGAACCCCTGCGCACGTCTACGAACTAGCCGACCACGGCTGAGGGGCAAAGGCGAGCCCAGCTGACACTCCTGGCTTGCCCGCCCGGGGGCAGCCGTAGCGCTTCGAAGGGATTCCCCATACGTGGCGGTCGCCGCGGGATTCCTCTTTCCGGCTTCCAGCGAGACTGTCTGCCTTGGTCAGCGGTTCGACAGCGCCACGACAGTGGGCTCCAGCAGCGTTCCCGTCGCCCCTTACCGGTTGGGAAAGCCTCAGAACCCCAGCCGCCCATCCTCCCGACGAGGAGGCCCACGATGGCCACCGCCGCACCGACGGCCGCCGCGCCCATTTCCACCAGCAACCGCCGATCTGGCCGCGTCCCCATCCGTCGGATCATCGCCGGGTCGCTGCTCGCCGGTCTGCTGCTCGCCGCCGCCCTTCCCCTGGTCGTCTTCGTCAGCGGGTCCGAGGCCCTGGTCACCGGCTCGGCCCTGCTCGGCTTCGCGGCCGGGTGGGCACTGCTGGCACTGCTCACGTCCCGACGGACCACCCAGCCGCAGCGGTGGGCCTGGGTTCCGGCCGCCGCGCTCGGAGTGACCGGTGCGGCGCTGCTGGTGACGACCCCGGACGGCGCGGCGCTGACCGCCGCCGGCTGGGTGTGGCCGCCGCTGCTGCTGGCGCTCGCCGTGTGGATGGGGATCCGGGTGCGCCGCTCCCTGGCCCCGCACAGCGGCCGCCGGCTGCTGTACCCCGTGGTCGCGGTGATGGCCGTGGTGGCCGTCGGTGGCGCCGCCGAGACCGTCGGCCTGGCCTCGGACCAGCGCAGCTACGCGATGCCCGGCCGGCTCCACGACGTCGGCGGTCACCGGCTGCACCTCGACTGCACCGGCTCCGGCGGCCCGACCGTCGTGCTGATGAGCGGGTTGGGCGGGTCGTCAGTGGGTTGGGCCCGGATCGCGCCCGCGGTCGCCGGCACCACCCGGGTCTGCGCCTACGACCGTGCCGGGCAGGGCTGGAGCGAGGACGCGCCCGACCGGCAGGACGGCGTGGCCGCCGCCGCCGACCTGCACACCTTGCTGGACCGCGCCGGCGAGGACGGCCCCTTCGTGCTGATCGGGCACTCCATCGGCGGCGACCACGCGATGGTCTATGCCGCGCGCTACCCCGAGCAGGTCGCCGGGATGGTCCTGCTCGACGCGACCAGCCCCTACCGGACCGCCGCGGGCACGACCCACTCCGGCCCGCCCGGCCCGGTCGCCCTGGTGCCCAGCCTGGCGCGCCTCGGCATCGGGCGCCTGCTCCCGACGTCGTTCTGGTCCGCGCTGCCCGAGCCGGCGGCGAGCCGCTACGCGGCCTTCGCCAGCAGCCCGCGCACCTGGAGCAACACCGTGGACGAGACCGCCACCATTCCGGCGCTGTTCGGCCAGGCCCAGGGGCTGTCGGACCTCGGCAGCGCGCCGCTGGTGGTGCTCTCCGCCGCAGGACTGGACGCCGATCCCGCCCGGGCGGACGCCCACGACCGGATGGCCGCGCTGTCGACGAACAGCAGCCATCGCCAGGCAGACGCCACGCACGCCGGCCTGCTGGACGAGGCAGACGGGGCCGCCACCTCCGTGCAGGCCATCGTCGACACCGTCCAGGCCGTGCGCGCCGACCCGACCCTTCCGCCGGGCTGACGCCTGCGACCACCGGCCAGCAGGCCGGTGTCGGCGAGATCAACCCCTTTCGGTGGCCGGTAGCCGCGGGACACGTTCCCGGGCTACCAGCCACTGCTGTCTGCCCAGGTCAGTGGTTGGAAAGCGCCGCGACAGCGGCCTCCAACAGCGTTCGCGGCATCGCACCACCGGTTCCGACGGACGTCCGAGCCGGATCCCTCGTGGCGAAGGAAGCGTCATGTACATCACCACGCACGACCGTTCCCACCCAAGTCCGACGCCGACCGGCTCCCGCGGCAACACCGTGACCGGGTTCGTCCGCCGCCGTCCCCTGACCGCCTTTCTGGTGTGGTTCTTCACCGTGGGCCAGGCGCTGGTGTTCGCGCCGATCGTCGCCCGCGGCTACGGCGTCGAACTGCCGGCGCAGGTGTTCGTCGTGGCCAGCACCCTGATCGGCCTGCTGCTGCCGGCCGTCGTGATCACCCGGATCGTCGACGGACCGGCCGGGGTGCGTCAGCTGTGGCGTAGGGCGATCGACGTGTGGGTGTCGGCCCGCTGGTACGCCCTCGCTCTGGCCGGGATGCCGGTCCTGGCCACAGCGCTCGCGATCGCGGTCTTCGGCGCCCCCACCGCAGCCGTGACCACCGGGGCGCTGGTGTCGGCGCTGGTCGGCGGGCTGCTGATGCAGACGGTGGTCTCACTGGTGCCGAACAACTGGGCCGAGGAGGTGGCCTGGATGGGCTTCGTTCAGGCCCGGCTGCAGAAGCGCACCACCCCCATGCGCGCCGCGGCACTGACCGCCCCGCTGTTCGCGCTGCAGCACGTGGCCCTCGTGGTCGGCAGCCCGCTGCCGATGGCCGTGGCGCTGATGACGTTCCTGATCGTGGTCAGCATCCCGATCCGGGCGCTGATGGGCTTCACCTACAACCGCACCGGCAGCTTGTTCGCCGTCGGCCTGCTGCACGCGGCCGGCAACGGCGTCGCCGCAGGCAGCGGCTTCGGGGCCGGGTTCCTCGCCCGGCTCTACCCGGACCAGCCGTTCGTGTCGCTGATGCACCTGTTGGCCCTGGCCGTCATCGGGCTGGCCCTCATCGCGATCACCCGCGCCCGGCTCGGCGCGTCCCAGCGCCGGTCCGAGCCGGTCACCGACCCGAAGCCCGTCCGCGGCGGACGTCCGGGCGGGGTGCCGGGCACTGCGCACGGTTCAACGCTGCGAGGGTGACCGCCCGCCGATCAAGGCGACCAATGCCGCGTGAGCCGCGGGCTCGACCGGCCTGTGGACCACCTTCGTCGAAGGCGGGGCGGGTTCGCGCGGGCTCCGCGGCCTCGACGTCCAATCATGGGCAGGTCGGGCGGGACGACGTTCGAAGCCGCCACCACAGTTCGGGCACACGTTCGACAGAACCGCGTTGACGCAGTCGTCGCAGAACGTGCATTCGTACGTGCAGATCATCGCGTCGGTAGCGTCGGGCGCGAGCGGACGGTTGCAGTTCTCGCACGTGGGCCGGAGCTCGAGCATCTTCGCATCATGGCAGCGTGCGGCCGCCCAGAGGCGACTCCATCAGATGGGCGCACGTGGGATCGCCCCGGCGCAGCGTTCTGACCGCCGAGGAGACGTGATCATCGAGATCCGTTCGTTCGCCGGCGCGATGCCTGATGACCGCGCATGATCCAGCGCTCTCCGTGGTCAGCGACCGGCCGGCACCCGGTCCGCGTCCACGAGGACGAGGTCGGGCTGGGCGTGGCCGGCACGGTACGCCGCGTCGAACCCGCGATCGCCCAGGGTCGTGCGGGCGTTCTGCTCGGCCCGGTCGGCGTCGGCCCGCTCGATCCGGTCGGCGGGCCGGTACCGGCGCTGTCGCCAGGCCGCGGCCGCGCCGAGCAGTCGCGCTGCCGCCTCGGCGTCGCCGCGTGCGCCGGCCACGCAGGCCAGCCCCTCCAACGCGGCCGCGTGCCCGGGCGAGGTCTGCCACGCCCGGCGGTGGAAGAACTCGGCGCTGTCGAGGTCGCCGTCGGCCTCGGCCACGTGACCGAGGCCGACCAGGGCGGTGGCGGTCCACTCGGGCTTCTCGGTCAGCCCGGCGAGCAGGTGCTGCGCGAAGGTGAGGCGCTCCCGGGCGGCGGTGACGTCGCCGCGGTCGCGGGCCAGCAGACCCTCACCGACCGCGGCACGAGGGTTGGCGTCGGCGCCGAGCCGGCGGGCGACCGCGTGGGACTCGGCGAACAGCTCGCCGGCCAGTTCGGCGTCGCCGAGCAGCAGCCGAACGAGTCCGGCACCGGCGAGGGCGTACTGGACGGTGTTGGCGGGGACGTCGCGGACGCTGGCGAGTGCGCCGTCGTACATCCCCAGGGCCTGCTCAAGCCGGCCGGCGCGGTGCAGCGCCATGCCGAGGTGGAACTGGATGGCCGACACACCCCACTGGTCGCCCAACGCCCGGAAGGTCAACAGCGCCCGGTGCCCGACCGCGGTGGCCGCGTCCAGGTCACCGGCGCTCGCGTGCAGCTCCAGCCGGACGAAGTCGGCCAGCGCCGCGCACCATGTGTCGCCGTCCCGAGTGAACTCCCGGTCGGCCGCGGCGAGGACGGCGAACGCGGCGTCAGCCTCCGAGCCGCCGATGGCCTCAACCGCCGCCAGGGTGTCCGACAGAGCGGCGCGGAACGTGTCGCCGACCTCCTCGAACAGACCACGGCTCTGCGTTGCAGCGACGGCGCAGTCGGGATCGGGATGGACGATGCAGGCCCCGGGACGGGCGGCAACGGCGAGGGACTGCAGCGCTCTCGCCCGCACGGCGGGGGAGCCTCCGGGAGCGGCGGCAAGCATCGCGGCGACCCGCCGGCCGCCGTCGGGGTGCGTCGCGAAGTACCAGTACCAGCCCAGCGGGGCAACGAGTCTCAGCCCGGCGTCCGGTTCGTCCGCGGCATGCGCCAGGCACCAGGCCACCGCGGCGTCGATGTCGTCCCGCTCGAGCGCCAGCCGAGGCAGCCACCGGGCCTGCCCGTCGCCGCGTAGCTCCGCCTCGGCCCGCTCGGCCAGAGCGGTCAGGTGGCCGACGTGCGCCCGGGCGACCGCTTCAGTCTCCCCGACCTCGGCCAACCGCTCGGCGGCGTACTCCCGGATGGTTTCCAGCAGGTGGTACCGCGGTCCGCCCGACGGGTCCGGGGTGGCGCGGTCGACGACGACCAGGGATCTGTCGACGAGGCGGCCGAGAAGGTCCAGCAGCGCCGACGGTTCCAGCGGCTCGCCACCGGCGACGGCCTGCATGGCCTCCAGGGTCCAGCTGCCGCGGAACACCGACAGCCGCCGCAGTAGCACCCGCTCCGGGTCGGTGAGCAGCTGGTAGCTCCAGTCGACGGTGGCCCGCAGGGTGCGCTGCCGCACCTCGGCGGTGCGGGGACCGCTGGTCAGCAGGGCGAACCGATCACCCATGCGGCGCGGCGAGCTCCCCGACCGGCAACGTCGGGACACGGGCGGCTGCGAGCTCGATCGCCAGCGGCATCCCGTCAAGGTGCCGGCAGATGTCGGCGACCGCCGCTGCGTCGGCGCCGTCGCGGACGGCGAAGTCGGGCAGCGCGGCGCGCGCCCGGTCGAGGAAGAGCTGAGCGGCGGCGCCAGCGGTCAGCTCGTCAGCGGCGGCGGCATGCGCCGGCGGCACGGGCAAGCGGGTCGATCGCGTACTGGACCTCGCCGCGGGCGGCCAGCGGTTCGCGGCTGGTGGCCAGCAGCCGCACCTGCGGGCAGGACTCCAGCAGTTGCTCGGCGAGCAGCGCGCAGGCGTCTGCGAGGTGCTCGCAGTTGTCCAGCACCACCAGCACCGCCCGGTTCCCGAGGTGCCCCAGCAGCTGCTCGTCGGCGGTCGCCGTCGCGACGTCGCGGATCCTCAGCGCTGCCAAAACCGCAGGCGGGACCTGCCCGGGATCGGTCACCCCGGCCAGCCGGACGAACCCGACCCCGTCGCGGAAGCGCTCCCCGGCGGCGCGGGCGGACTCCAGCGCGAGGCTGGTCTTGCCGACCCCGCCGGGGCCGGTCACGGTGACCAACCGTGCCGTCTGCAGCAGCTCACCGACGCGTTGAACGTCAGCCTCGCGACCCAGGAACGACGTCAGCCGCGCCGGCAGCCCAGGCCGATCCGGCATCGGGGCGGCTGACTGCGGGGCAGGGGACGCGGTCCTGGCCGGCGGGGCCAGGTCCGCCCGCTGCTGCAGGATCGCCGCCTGCAGGTCCCGCAACTCGGCGCCGGGCTCCAGGCCGAGCTCGGCGTCGAGGAGATCGCGGGCCCGTTGGTAGGCGGCGAGCGCGTCGGCCTGCCGGCCGGCGCGGTAGAGCGCCAGCATGCGGCGGGCGTGCAACCGCTCGCGGAGCGGATGCGCGGCGGTGAGCGCCTCGAGCTCGGCGAGCAGGTCGGTGTGTCGGCCGGCGGCCAGCTCGAGGTCGATCAGCTCCTCCCGCGCGGCCAGCTGGAGCTCGGCCAGCCGTGCTGCCTCACCCCGGCCCAGGCGGCGTCCGCGAACTCGGCCAGCGCCAGCCCCCGCCAGGCCTCCAGCGCCGCCCGGTACAGCCCCGCGGCGGCGTCCGGATCGGTGTCGGCGGCGGCGCGCGCCGCGGTCACCTGGGCGGTGAAGCGCAGCGCGTCGACCCGGGCGTGCTCGTCGTCGAGCAGATAGCCGGGCGGGAGGGTCACCACGACGTGGCTCGGCGCGCCCGCGGCGGCCAGCGCCCGGCGCAGCTTGGACACCCGCACCTGCAGGGCGTTTCCCGGGTTGGCCGGCAGCGCCTCGCCCCACAGCGCGTCGACCAGGGCCGGGACGGCGACGACCCGGCCGGCGGACAACGCCAGCAGCGCCAGCAGCTCCCGTTCCCCTGCGCCGGGCAAAGGGCGGGCCTGCCCGTCGACGAGCACCTCGACCGGCCCGAGGACGCGGATCTCCATGCGAGCGCCCTCCCGGAACGGTCGGCCTGGTCGAGGCGCCGATTGTGGCTTTCACAGGAGGCCGAGACAACGAGCCGCTGGACGGCTCCGCGGCATTGCGGTCAGCCCACCGACAGCGTTCGGACAGCGCGACCCACCACCGTGGGAGCAGCCCAGCCGTCGATGGAGACCTCATGATCACGCTCTACGTGCCGGGGATGAGCGCACGACGGGACGTCCGCACAGTCAGCGCCTCGATCAGCGACGTGCCGGGCGTATGGACCCTGCAGGCCGACCTGGCCACCCACACCGTGCACGTCACCGGCCCGGCCAATCCCGCCGCGGTCACCGCCGCCCTCATCGCCCTCGGCTACGCCGTCGAGCCTGCGACCGCCCGAACAGGAGGACCTCCCATGGACACCTACTTCTCGACCGACATCAACGGCCTGCCGGACGCCGCCGCGACCGAGGTCCGCGAGCTCGCAGATGGCGACACCCTGCACCTGCGCCTCGCGCCCGTCGTGAAGCGGCTGGCCGGGACACCGGTGCGGATGCTCGCCTACAACCGCTCGGTGCCCGGCCCGACGCTGCGGGTGCGCCAGGGCTCGCAAATCACCGTCCATGTCACCAACGACACCGATCTCGAGACGACGGTGCACTGGCACGGGCTGCGGCTGGACAACGGCCAGGACGGCGTTCCCGGGATGACCCAGCCGCCGATCCCGCCCGGCGGCACCTTCACCTACCGGCTGCCCTTCCTCGACGCCGGGCTGTACTGGTACCACCCGCACGTCCGCGAGGACTACACGCAGGAGATGGGCCTCTACGGCACCATCCTGGTTGATCCAGCCGATCCGGCGTACTGGCCGCCGGCGCATCGCGACGTCGGGCTCACGCTCGACGACGTGCTCGTCGAGAACGGCGCGATCGCGCCGTTCAGCCGCACCGAGACGAACTTCGCGGCGATGGGCCGCTACGGCAACACGCTGCTCATCGCCGGTGAGACCGACCTGGCCCTGACCGCACGAGCCGGCGAGGTGCTGCGGCTGTGGTTGGTCAACACCGCCAACAGTCGCGTCTTCCGGGTCGTCGTGCCTGGCGCGCGGATGAAGCTGATCGGCGGTGACAACGGCCGGGTCGAGCACGAGCAGATCGTCGAGGCCGTGACCGTCGCCCCTTCCGAGCGGGCCGTGGTCGACGTCCTCTTCGAGCGGCCCGGCGCCTACACCCTCGAGCACCGCACCCCGGAGCGCAGCTACCCGCTGGCCGCGATCACCGTCACCGAGCAGGTCGCAGAGCCCCCGCTGGCCGAGGCGTTCGAACGGCTGCGCTCCGCCCCCGAGCTCGCCGCCGAACGCCGGCAGCTCGACCGGTGGCTGGCCGCGCCGCCGGACAAGTTCCTCGCCATCGTCGCCGAGATGGACATGAGCGGCATGGACATGGACATGGACGGCATGGACATGGGCACGGACGACGAGATGGACATGGGCCACCAGATGGACCTGGGCCACGAGACGTCGGGCATGCAGGACGACCCCGGTGACGGGATCGAGTGGGAAGACCACATGGTCGACATGAACCGGGCGATGACCTCGGCCAACATGCACTGGCAGTTCCTGGACCGCACCGCCGGCCAGGACGCACCCCCGGACGGCTGGCGGTTCACCGTCGGAGACCGGGTGAAGATCAGGCTGATCAACGAGCCGAACTCCGACCACCCGATGCACCACCCGTTCCACATCCACGGCGCCGGCCGCTTTCTCGTCCTCGCCCGCGACGGGGCCCCCGAGCCCAACCTGGTGTGGAAGGACACCGTGCTCATCCCGACCGGGCAGACCGCCGACATCCTGTTCGAGGTCGACCCACCCGGGGCTCTGGATGGCGCACTGCCACATCGCCGAGCACATGCACAGCGGGATGATGTTCACCTTCACCGTCAGCGCGGCGGCGACGTCGTGACCGCCCGGATCCCGCGCCGGTAGCGGCAGCTGCTCGCCTTCCCGGTGTACTCCGGCGTGACGCCGCTGGACCTGGTCGGCCCGCAACGGCTCACCCGGGCCGGCGGCTGACATGGGACGAAGAATACCCCCCGGGGGTATAAGTTAGACGGCGGCGCAGGAAGTCGACCGGAGATGGGGAGTTCTCATGGGCAGCGGGACGAGAACGGCCGTGCTGGAGGTCGCCGGCGTGCACTGGGCCAGCGAGAAGGCGGTCGCCGAGGCGGTGCTCGGGCGGCGCCCCGGCGTGCTGAGCGTGGAGGCCAACCCGGTGGGGCAGACGGCGCTCGTGGTCTACGACCCGGAGCAGACCTCGGTCGCCGAGCTGGCCGGCTGGGTCCGCGACTGCGGCTACCACTGCGCCGGGCAGTCAGTGCCCGACCACATCTGCGACCCGGCCGCCGAACCCGCCGACCGTGCCGCGCACGGCAGGCACCCGGCTGCGCGCGACGGGCACCCGGCCGCCGCTGCGGAGCACGCCGCACACCGCGGACACGGGGCCGGGCACGACAGCGGGCACGCCGGGGTGACCGCGCAGGAGGCGATGGGCCACGGCGGGCACCACGGTTCGATGTCGATGGCCGACATGGTCCGCGACATGCGCAACCGGTTCCTGGTGGCGGCGCTGCTGTCGGTCCCGATCCTGCTGTGGTCACCGATCGGCCGGGAGGTCCTCGGCTTCACCGCTCCCGCGCCGTTCGGCCTGCGCGACGACGTCTTCTCGCTGGTCCTCTCGCTGCCGGTGATCTTCTACTCGGCCTGGATCTTCTTCGACGGTGCCTGGCGGGCGCTGCGGGCCCGGACGTTGGACATGATGGTGCTGGTTGCCGTCGCCGTCGGCGCCGGCTGGCTGTACAGCCTGGTCATCACGCTGACCGGGGGTGGCGAGGTGTTCTACGAGGCCGCCACCGTGCTCACCGCGTTCGTGCTGCTCGGTCACTGGTTCGAGATGCGGGCCCGCGGTGGCGCTAACGACGCGATCCGCACGCTGCTGGAGCTGGCGCCGCCGCGCGCGGTGGTGCTGCGCGACGGGCAGCCGGTGGAGGTGCCCACGGCCGAGGTCGTCGTCGGCGACCTGCTCCTGGTGCGGCCCGGCGCCAAGATCCCCGTTGATGGGACGGTCGAGGACGGCGACTCCGAGGTCGACGAGTCGATGGTCACCGGCGAGAGCCTGCCTGTGCACAAGGCGCCTGGCGCCGAGGTCATCGGCGCCTCGGTGAACACGACCGGCACGCTGCGGGTGCGGGCCACGAAGGTCGGTGCTGACACCGCGCTGGCGCAGATCGTCGCGATGGTGCAGGAGGCGCAGAACTCGAAGGCCCCCGGTCAGCGGCTGGCCGACCGGGCCGCGTTCTGGCTGGTGCTCGTGGCGCTCATCGGCGGCGGCCTCACCCTCGCCGTGTGGCTGCTGGCCGGTGCGTCGTTCGCCACGGCCATGCTGTTCGCGATCACGGTCGTCGTGATCACGTGCCCGGACGCGCTCGGTCTGGCGACGCCGACGGCGATCATGGTCGGCACCGGCATGGGGGCGCAGCGTGGCGTGCTGTTCAAGAACGCCACCGCATTGGAGACCTCCGCGCGGATCGACACGGTCGTCATGGACAAGACCGGCACGCTGACGAAGGGGGAGCCGGAGGTCACGGACGTTGTCGCCGATGAGATGGACGCCGAGCAGATGCTCGCGCTGGCCGCCGCGGTGGAGCGCGAGTCCGAGCACCCGCTGGCCGCCGCCGTCGTCCGGCACGCCGAGGGTCTCGGCGTGCCGGCGATGACCGCGACCGGGTTCCGCAACGTCCCCGGCCACGGGGCCGCCGCCGACGTCGCCGGCCATCGGGTGCTCGTCGGCAACGCCAAGCTGATGGCCGACGAGGGGATCGACCTGGGAACGCTCGGGGAGCGCCGGGACGAGTTGGCCGGCAGCGGCCGCACCGCCGTCCTGGTCGCCGTCGACGGCCGTGCCGCCGGTGTCGTGGCCCTGGCCGACGCGGCCAGGGAGACGTCCGCTGCGGCGGTGGCCGCCCTCCGCAAGGCCGGCGTCGAGGTCGTCATGCTCAGCGGCGACAACAAGGCCACCGCTCGGCGCATCGCCGGCCAGTTGGGCATCGACACGGTCATCGCCGAGGTCTTGCCCGGCGACAAGGCCGCCAAGATCACCGAACTGCAGCAGTCCGGCAGGCGGGTGGCGATGGTCGGCGACGGCGTGAACGACGCCCCGGCGCTGGCGCAGGCCGACCTGGGCATTGCGATCGGCGCCGGTACCGACGTCGCGATCGAGACCGCCGACGTCGTCCTGATGCGCTCCGACCCGTTGGACGTCCCCACCGCGCTGACCATCGGCCGCGGCACGCTGCGCAAGATGCGGCAGAACCTCGGCTGGGCCGTCGGCTACAACGTCATCGCCCTGCCGATCGCGGCCGGTGTGTTCGAGCCCGCGTTCGGCCTGGTCCTCCGGCCGGAGATCGCCGCCCTGTCGATGTCGGGGTCCAGCTTCCTGGTCGCGGTGAATGCGCTGCTGCTCAAGCGCCTGCGGCTCCCGGCCGCCCCGGCCGAACCGACCCCGGCGCCGCTCGCGGCGCCCGCACCGGAGCCGGTGTCCGGCTGACGGTCCGGCGACGGCGACGGCGACGGCGACAGCGGCCCGCCCTGACCTGCGCTGGGTGGGCCGCCTAGCCTCGCAGGCCGGGAGGTGAGATGACGGCTCGAGGATGGGCGGCGCTGCTGCTGCTGCTTGCGGTCGTCACCGCGCACGCCCTGCAGTGCACTGCCGCCGACGGCGGCAGCCGCGGCGGCTCCGCGCCCTTTCTCCCGATCGCGATGGTTGCAGCCGTTGCCTCCGTCGACGGCGACGACCACCCGGCCGACACCGAGCACCTCGCCGCTCCACCGGCAGCAGACCACGCCGCAGCCGCTGCCACGATCCTCAGCGGCGCGCATCACACCGCGCCGGATCATGCGGCGGGGCACCTGTGGACGGTGTGCCTGGCCGTGCTGGCGGCTGGCCTGGCCGTCCTGCTCGTCCTCTCCTTGCCCCGGCTTGTCCACCTGGCACCGGCCGCGCTGACACGCGCGCTCAGCCGCGCCTCCGGGTCGCTGCCGCGACCACCTGATCTGCACGCGCTCTGCCTCCTGCGGACGTAGGCCGCCCCCACCCGACCGCCCCGCCCCAGCCCCGGCTGGCCCGGCGGCGGTCGACCGCGGACGCCTTCGTACCGACTCACTCAGGAGAGACGCATCCCATGACCCGCACCACAACACACCTGACCGGCCTGGCCGGGGCCGTGCTCACCGGCGCGCTGCTCCTCGCCGGCTGCGCCGACGACTCCTCCGACGCCGCCGGGCACGGCTCGATGATGAGCGGCAGCAGCACTTCGGCCGGCCCGTCGGCTGACGCCGAGCCCGCGTTCGACGACGCCGACGTCGAGTTCGCCACCGGCATGCTGCCCCATCACCGGCAGGCCATCGAGATGGCGGCGCTGGCCGCCGACCGGGCCGCCGACCCCCGTGTGAAGGAGTTGGCCGTCCGGATCGAGGACGCCCAGGGCCCGGAGATCGAGACGCTGACCGGCTGGCTCGCCGACTGGGGCGTCGAGGAGGACGCCTCAGGCATGGACCACGACAGCATGGGCCACGGCGAGGGCGGGATGATGTCCGAGCAGGACATGCAGGCCCTGATGAGCGCCACGGGCGCCGGGTTCGACCGGCTGTTCCTGGAGCAGATGATCGCCCACCACCGCGGCGCGGTAGAGATGGCCACCGTCGAGGCCGCCGAGGGGCGGGACCCGGACGCGATCGCGATGGCCGAGGCCATCCGGGACACACAGAACGCGGAGATCGCGGAGATGCAGACGCTGCTCGACGAGCTCGCGGGCTGAACCGCCCACGGCGGGGCGGCGCGAGCCGCCCCGCCGTGGCCACGCCCTCCCTTGCCTGCCGCACGATCCAGGAGTTCCGCATGCGCACCAACCAGCCCGTCCACCCACCCAGGCGCGCGACCGTCCTCGGCGCCGCCCTCCTCACCCTGCTGGCCGGCTGCTCCGCGCCGCAGACCGCTCCTTCCGCCGCCCCGCCGTCGGCGTCCGGCCCGGCGACGCTGCCGCTGGAGCACGTCCACGGCCTCGGCATCGACCCGGGCGACGGCGCCCTGCTGCTCGCCACCCACATGGGGCTGATCGAGGTCGGCGAAGACGGCTCCCTCAGCCAGCCCGGGCCGGTCATCGACCTGATGGGCTTCACCGTCGCCGGGCCCGACCACTACCTGGCCTCGGGCCACCCCGGGTTGCGGGTCGACCTGCCGCAGCCGGTCGGCCTGATCGAGACCACCGACGGTGGCCAGACCTGGACCCAGCTGTCCCGCGCCGGCGAGTCCGACTTCCACGCGCTGACCGCCACCGACGCGGGCGTGCTCGGCTTCGACGGCGCCCTGCGGCGCAGCGCCGATCGCCGGACTTGGGAGCAGCTGACCATCCCGGCCGAACCGCACACGCTGGCCGCCGCCCCGGACGGCGACCAGGTGCTGGCGACCACGCCGGCCGGGCTGCTTCACTCCACCGACGGCGGCACCTCCTGGTCACCGGCGGACGCGCCGCTGCTGCAGGTCGTCACCTGGGCCGACGAGCGCACCGCGGTCGGCGTCGACCCCGACGGCTCCGTCTGGACCAGCACCGACGCAGCCAGCAGCTGGCAGCGCGGCGCGCAGCTGGACGGCGTTCCGCTCGCCGTCGCCGCGACGGCGGCCACCGGCGGCGGGCCGGAACGGGTCGCCGTCGTCACCGACGCGAACCTCCTCGATTCGACCGACGGCGGCCGCACCTTCACCGTCGTGCTCACGCACTGACCGCGCCACCGGCGCGAGTGCACCTCCGGTGGCAGGCAAGCTCTAGGTTCCCGACATGGACCTGCACGCGACGCACAGCGTGGAGTTGTCAGAATTCGACCTCGGCCTCCTGCGAGCCGGACTGCGGGCCTACCTGCGCCAGTTCGGGCAGCACCGACAGCTCGACGACGGCGCCACGCATCCCGAAGAGCAGTGGCGGCAGCTCCAGCGGGACGTCGGTCAGCTCATCTGGCGACTGGAGGAGGTCGGAAAACCGTCCGGCACGACGCTGATCCACAGCGAGGAAGCCGTGGCCCCCGACGATCAGTCCCGATAGCGCGCCGGCCCCCGGTGCGCGATCGGAGGGGCGCAGGGCCGCACCGTCAGCCGAGGGAGGCGAGCAACTCGCGGCACGCCGTCTCACACCGGCGGCACGCCTCGGCGCAGACCCGGCAGTGCTCGTGCATCCCGGCGTGCCGCTCGCACTCGTCCCCGCAGGTCTTGCACGCCGCCGCGCAGGCCTCGAGCGCCGCGCGGGTCAGGTTGGCGTCGTAGCCGGTGTGCCGGGAGAGCAGCGGGCCAGTGGCGTCGCACTGGTCGGCGCAGTCGGCGCTGCTCCGGATGCACTTGGTCAGCTCGGCGACCAAGTCCTCGCTCAGGCAGGCGTCGGCGCACGCGGTACCTGCGCGCACCCTCGCCGCCGGCCGCACGTCCCGTCACGAGCTCGTCAAGACCCGCGCCGCTCACCCCTGGGGCGTGCACCGCATGCGATGGACGGGCCTTAATGCACCGGCTCGACTTTGAGGCGACCCCAAGGTGGTCAGGACTGGTACGGGGTCATCGCCAGGTACCTGGGCGTCTGCAGTTGTGGTCCTGGACGTGTTGATCCCTCGTCCCCGAGCCCGGGAGCCTGTAGGACCGTCGCCTTTGCGCAGTGTCACTTCGGTTGTGCAGCGCACGGCGTCAGCGCTGCGAGGGTGACCGCCCGCCGATCGAGGCGACCGATGCCTCGTGAGCCGTGGGGTCGACCGGCTTGTGCACCACCTTCGTCGAGGGCGGAAAGGGTTCGCGTGGCGCGAACGCCCCCCAAGTGTGTGTGGGCCGGATGGGCCGACGTTCGAAGCCGCCACCACAGTTGGGGCACACGTTCGACAGAACCGCGTTGACGCAGTCGTCGCAGAACGTGCACTCGTACGTGCACTCATCGCGTCGGTCGCGTTGGGCGGGAGCGGCCGGTTGCAGTTCTCGCACGTGGCCGCAGCTCGAGCATGTTCGCATCATGGCTGCGAGACGCCGCGGCGGTGCACATACGCCGCACCGACTTTTCCCACCTGCGCACGATGACCGCAACACGCAATTTTCCGACCTGCGGGGATGAGCGAGCATCGAGATCACCGGCCTGGCCGCCGTCGGAAAGCGCACTGGCCCGTTCTTCCTGGTGTGAACGAGCCGTTGCGCGCCGCCGGCCGGCTCGCGGAGCCTCACTCTGACGCCCCACCCCGATGGCCTGCGACGGTAGGCGACTGCCAGGACCGGGTCCGAGCAATCTTCTCCGGATCGATCTCCATGCGCGGAATCCGTCAGACAGCCTGCGCCGCTGCGTGCGGCCCTATTCTCACCCGAACGATCAGGAGAGGACCCGGAGGAACGCCGTCATGCAAGGTCCCCGTCCGCAGATCAAGAGCCTCGCAGATCCCGACGAGGTCATCACGCTCGAGCGCACGGTTGCCCACATGGTGCAGCTGGGCGACCTCACGATCGGTCGTCTGGTGCTGCAGCCAGGCTGGCGCTGGTCCACGCATGTCCGTCCCATGGCGGGAACCGACAGCTGCCAGTTCCACCACGTCGGTGTAGGCATTTCCGGAGCTGCCCGCTTCCTGATGGACGACGGCACCGAGTTGGACGTCCGGCCGGGCGACGTCTTCGACATTCCTCCGGGGCACGACAACTGGGTGATCAGCGATGAGCCTGCCGTCGCGATCATGTGGGGAGGATGGCGGGGGTGGGGCAAACCCCCGGACGGGGAGCGCGTCCTCATGAGCCTGGTCATGACCGACATCGAGGAATCGACGAAGCGACTCGCGGCCGTCGGGGACGTCGCCTGGGATCGGCTCCTGGAGCGCCATCACACGATCATCCGCGAGATCGTGGAACGCCACCGCGGTCGGGAAGTGGACCGCACCGGTGACGGGTTCCTACTCGCGTTCGACGGTGCGGCACGGGCGGTGCATGCAGCCGTGGACATCCGTCAGGCGGTGTCCGGCATCGGGCTGCAGGTCCGCGTCGGAGTGCACACAGGCGAGGTGGAGGTCGTTCGGGCGGGGCTGCGGGGTGTCACCGTGCACGAGACCGCGCGGATCATGAGCCTCGGTCGTGGAGGCGACGTCCTGCTGTCCGACATCACCAAGGACCTGGCCCAAGGAGCTCCTGACCAGTACGAGGATCGCGGCGTGCACAACCTGAAAGGGCTCCCACGGCCTCGCCATGTCTTCGCGGTCGCGTGACGTGAGCGCATCGCCGCTTGCCCTGCCAGCAGGAGCTCCAACTGGCGGGGACGAAGAGACGGTGAACCCGGAGGAAGCGCCGCCGTGACCATAGGGAGGGCGTGCCCACGGGCCGGCTAGATGCTCCTTGTCCACCCGGTGGTGGCTCCGCGGTCAGGCGTTCCCGCCCGTGAGGGGCCCTCGGTCTGCCCGACTTCTGTCCCGGAATCCTCTCGCGGAGTCTCGGGTTCAAGAACGCCGGCGGCGGTGGTGACCGAATCCACGGTGCCCGGCGCGACGACGGCCGCAGCGTGGCAGCTACGCCCGAAGCCCGGTGGACTGCTCCCCGCGGATGTAGCGCTGGGCCTGTTGCTTGCGCCAGCCGTAGCGGGTCAATCCCCTCGGCTTGTAGATCGAGAGGATCGTGACGACCAGCAGCACGAGCAGGCCGCCGACGGAGTGGGGGAGGGTGCCCGGCAGTTCGCGCGGATCGGCTCCCGTCGCTGCGGCCTCGGCCAGCGAACGGATCGTCTGCGTCTCGAGCAGGAGGACCGTAGCGGCGACGAGGGTGAGCAGGAGCTTCACCAGGACCCAGTAGTGACGGAACAGGCCCCAGGGCGTGCCCAGAGCATTGACGATGCCGACGATCACCGTTGCAAGGGCCAATGGCACGACGGCGTAGGTGACGGTCACGTCCATCGCGAGATACGCGGAGCGCACCCGGTCGAGGTCCCTGCTGACCACGGCCGTGAGATCGAGGGTGATGTAGGCGAGCACGGCGCCCAACCAGCCCACCGAAGTCACGACGTGCGTCGTCAGAACGGCCTTGCGAAGGCCTGGGCGCATGGTCACACGGGGACGGCGTCGGCCGGAGCGGTCGCGAGGGAGGCCGTGCCAACTGTGAGGGGCGTGCCGCCGGACATGTGCCGTGCCGGACCGTGTTCGCCGCCGATACCGGTCAGCTTCAGGATGACGAACACAAGAACCAGGACACCGACGACGATCGAGGCCACCTTCACCCAGCGGGGCATGCGCGGCGGGGTCCCCTGGTCGGTCTCCGTGCGGGGGGCGGGCTCGGCCATCTCAACGTCCCTTGTCCTGGGCCGACCAAGCGGTCGACCGATGCAGGTTATCGAGACACCCTGTCAGGCCCCAACACGTGGCGCTCAGTCCCCGGCGCGTCGTAGGCTTCCGCGGTGCCGAAGCTGTGGACCCAGACGATCGAGGCGCACCGCCACACTGTGCGAGAGACGATCCTGGACACGACATGGTCTCTCGTGGCGGACCGGGGCCTGCTGTCGGTGACGATGTCGGAGATCGCAGAGAAGACCGGCATCGGCCGTGCCACGCTCTACAAGTATTTCCCGGATGTCGAAGAGATCCTGTTCGCCTGTCATGAGCGCCATGTCGCCGGTCACCTCGCTCATCTCGTCGCTCTCCGGGGCCGCCCAGGCAGCGCCGAGGATCGGCTCATCTCTGTCCTCGAGGCGTACGCGCTTATTGCGCACCACCGTGGGCACCATGTAACCGAGGAGCTCGGGGCGCTCCTCCACCGCGGGGAGCACATCGACCGCGCGCAGCAACAGATCGTCGACCTGATCCGGGACCTACTGGTCGAGGTGGCGTCCGCTGGCCGACTCCGCGACGACGTGGCACCGGACGAGCTCGCCACTTTCTGCCTCCACGCCCTGAGCGCTGCGGCGAGCCTGAAGTCTGAGGCGGCGGTCCGCCGGCTCGTCGAGGTCACCATGACGGGGCTGCGTTCGCCCTCCTGAGCGTTCTTCTGTCGAGCGGAGCTTGTCCTTCGACGTCGACGGTCAAGATCACAAAGCAGCTCCGCGACGCGGAGTCGCCGTTCACCCATGCACCGGACTGGGCGTACGGCCGGTTAGGCCAGCTGGCCGCGAAGCGCACCCGCGGGGTACTCGGCGTTGTGGACGTTCACGTAGTAGGCGGCGGGGTCCTGGAGGATCGCCAGTGCCAGCTCACGGTCGACGGCAGCGCAGGCATCGGATGCGCCGTCCGTCGGCGGAGCGAGCGGCACCACGACCGGACCCGCCTCGACCGCCGTTCCGACATGGATGTGCGCCGCTGTGGCCGGCGCGATGCCGGAAACCTCGACGCTGTAGCAGATCTGGCCCAGGCCAGGGTTCACCGTGAGACTGGCGGTGCCGGACCCGTCCGGGTCACCAGGCCCTGGCACTTCGGCTGCTCCGGTCAGCTCCGTCTCCAGCGGACGACCCGCGGCCTGCGCAGGCTGGACGAAGAGCGTCAATGCCATGGCCGATGCCGACGCCGTGACGACAGCCAGGGAGTAACGGGAACGCGGGGCGCGAGTCATGAGAACCTCCGAACGATCAGCGGGCCCCCGCTGTCGGCATCGTGGCCCCCCTCCCTATTGCCGACAAGCCCTTTCACCTGTCATCAGGCCAGGAGGTCTGTCGTGGGGGCGCACCGTTCGGCGCGCTCGAAGTCGCAACGGCCCAGCGGGGTGACAGCGGCGACTGACCGCTGGGCGCATGGTCCCGCGTCGGGCGTCCGACCGCTCCAGGCAACCGTGCGCATGCTGGCCTACAACGGCTCGATTCCTGGCCCGACTCTGCGGGTGCGGCAGGGTTCACAAGTAGTCGCGCACGTCACCAACGACACAGACCTGGAGAATGGGCCTGTACGGGCACCGTCCTCGTCGACGCGGCCGAGACCAACTACGCGGCCATGGGCGCATGGCAACATCCTGCTCGTCGCCGGCGAGACCGACCTGGCCCTGACCGCGCTCACCGGTGAGGTTCTGCGACTGTGGTTGGTCAACACGGCCACATCGGACTCGGCCGCGGGCACGCCGGCACGCCGGCACACCCGTCCTGGTCCTCGTCCACGACCTGCACATCCGCGTGCTCGGCACCCGCGGGCAACTACTCCGCGACCTACAACTCGACCCGACCCGGGACTACCAACCACGGGCCACAACGTGAACGATGTCGCGAGACACCCGTGAACGGTGTCCCGCGACATCGCAGAAGTGTCCGAGGGGGGACTTGAACTCCTGTCCGTGGCTAAGCATCTTGGAGTTGACCCGCTTGCGTGGACACCTCGTTGATGCGGGTCTGAGGCTCAGGCCGCGGTGGTGAGAGTGTGCCGTGCTTCGAACGTCGGCCGGGGCGATCTGGCCGAGGGCCGAGTGCCGCCGGCGTGGGTTGTAGAACGTCTCGAGGTAGTCGAAGACGGCGAGGCGTGGCCTCGCGCCGGGTGGCGAAGCTGCCGCCGGGCTGCTGGTCGAACAGCTCGCACTCCAGGGTGGCGAACACGCTCTCGGCCAGGGCGTTGTCGAAGCAGTCGGCGACGCTGCCCATGCTGGCCAGCGCGTCGTGCCGGCGCAGCTCGCGCTCGAGGGCGTGGGAGCTGTACTCCCCGCCGCGGTCGCTGTGGTGGATCACGCCGGGCACTTGGCCGCCGCGGCGGTGCACCGCCATGGTCACCGCGTCGACGACCAGGTCGGTCTTGCGGTGGGAGGCCATCGACCAGCCGATCACCATCCGGCTGAACACGTCGGTGACGCAGGCCAGGTAGAGCCAGCCCTGCACGGTCGGCACGTAGGTCACGTCGGCCACCCACAGCTGGTTCGGCGTGCGTCGCGACGAACTTGCGGTCCACCCGGTCCGGCGCCGCCTCGGCTCGCGGATCCTGCTGGGTGATCGAGAACGACCGCTTGCGCCGGTGACAGCCGACGATCTCGGCGGCACGCATCAGCCGGGCGATCCGCTTGCGGCCGACGTGCACGCCGGCGTCGGCGAGCTCGGCGTGGATCCGCGGCGCGCCGTAGACCCGACGGTTGTCGTCGAACGCTGTGCGGATCTGGGTGGTCAGCACCTCGTCGGCGACCGCCCGCGCCGAGGGCGGTCGGGACAGCCAGGCGTAGAAGCCCGAGCGGCTGACCTTCAGCAGCCGGCACAGCGCGGCGACGTCGTGGTGGGCCTTCTCCCGGTCGATGAAGGCGAACCGCGTCACCTCGTCGACTCCGTCACGAAGAAGGCCGCCGCTTTTTTCAGGATCTCCCGCTCGGTCTTGAGCTTGGCGTTCTCCCGGCGCAGCCGGGTTAACTCAGCGCGCTCGGCGGCCGTCAGCGGCAGCAGTCCGCTGCCGTCGGGCTCACCCCGCTCGGCGCGGTCGGCCTTGACCCAGTTGCCCAGCGTCGTGTCGTTGATCTGCAGGTCACGAGCGACCTCGGCGATCGTCTTACCGGTCGCTTTCACCTGCTCTACGGCCTGCTCCCGGAACTCCGGCGAGAACTTGCTCGGTCGGCCCATCAGGACCCCTTCCTCGGGCGAGATGCCCAAGATCAGGGTGTCCACCGAAGCGGGTCAACTCCATCTAGATACCCAGAGGTCCCCCCGCCTGCGCTTTCGCGTTCCGGCAGGGCCGCCGGCTAGCCCCGAATCGCACGCAGATACCCCGAATGCGGCGGCGGCAGTATCACGCGGAGTATCACGCGCCGGGTCCGCACCAAGGGGGAGTTCGGCGAGAACCACCTCGTTATGGGCCGCGGTTGTCTGGTGCTGGGACGCACGCTCATCGACGCGTCAGTTCGTCCGGGGACCCCTCGGCCCCGCGGAGGCTCAGCCAAAGGTGAACGCGTAGACCTGAACCCCGGAATCGAGGAAGGTGATTTCGAGAGTGCGGTAGGTGACCGGACCGGGCTGCCGGATGAGCTGGTACAGACGCGGTTCACTCACCGTTCCGTTGCCGTGTTCGTCGACATCGTCCCCACGCGCCGGACCCGGCGGCTGTCCATCGATGAGCACCTGGAAGCGCACAGCCGCCCCTCGCGCAGCCGGTTCCATGACGAGGTGGAGATCGCGGGCGTGGAAGCGGTAGGCGATCCGCCCCTTGGCTGCGTTCAGCATGGTGGCCCCATCCGCCACGGTCCAGTTCCCGGACAGGGCCCACTGATTGAGTCTCAGCGCCGCAGGAGCGTCGTAGAGGTGGCGTCTGCCGGCCGGAGCAACGCCCCTGTTCGCGAAATTGCGGGTGCGCTCTCGACCGGTGTAGTTCTCCGGCGATCTCAGGTTTGCCCAGTCGGCGGGCATCTCCGCACCGTGGGCTTCGACGGCGACGAGTTCATGTCCGGCGTCCCCGGCGCCGGCCTCGACGAGAAGCTGTTGGAGGATCATCTCTGCCTGCTCGTACTCGCCTTCGCCGAAGTGGTGGTGCCGGACACGCCCTTCGGCGTCGCCGAAATAGAGAGCCGGCCAGTAGTGATTGCCGAAGGCACGCCAGATCGCATATTGGCTGTCCAACGCGACTGGGTACTCGATCCTCATCTCCCGCACGGCCCGGCTGACGTTCTCGACGTCGCTCTCGAACCCGAACTCGGGGGTGTGCACACCGACGATCACGAGCCCTTGGCTCGAATACTTCTCGTGCCAGGCGCGAAGGTAGGGAAGCTGGCGTAGCCAGTTGATGCACGTGTAAGTCCAGAAATTGACGAGAACGACCTTCCCGCGCAGCGCGGCCACGGTGAGCGGGGGCGAATTGAGCCATCCCGTCGCGCCGCTGAAGGAACGGAGTTCACCCTCGATGGGCAGCCGGGGCGAGACGGTGTGCAGCCCGGCAGGCACGGGCGGTCGTGCGCTCATGGGAATGCCTTCCATTGACTGGATGCCGAAGCCGACGGCCGTCGGGCCGGGCATGAGGGGTGTGCGGTTGGACGGCGAACCGCCAGAGACCTTTCTAGGACCAGCGGCGTGTGCCCGGACAACTCGGGCGACCGAGTGGCTCACGCTGAGCCACTCGGTCGCCTGGCCGAGCGAGGGTTCATCGAGAGGGCGTTCGCATCCGGTCTCTAGCGAAGGGACCGGAGGCCCGTGCGGACCTCATCCACGAAGAGCTCCGGCTGCTCCCACGCTGCGAAGTGCCCGCCCACGGGCAGCCGGTTGAAGTGGATGAGGTTGGGATAGGCCTCTTCTGCCCAGCTCCGCGGCACCTGATAGAGCTCGTCAGGGAAGACGCTCACCGCGACCGGGACGGAGACGCCCTTCGGGCCGAAGAAGGACAGCTTGTTCTCCCAGTAGAGGCGTCCCGAGGAGATCCCGGTGTTCGTCAACCAGTAGTGCGTGATGTTGTCGAGTACGTCGTCTCGTGACAGGCCCTCGGGCTGACCGTCGAAGACACGGGAGATGAGCGCCATGCTGGTCGAGTCGTGGTCGAGCATCCAGGCGGCCAGGCCGACGGGTGAATCCGCCAGCCCGTAGAGGGTCTGCGGGTGGGTCCCCAGCTCGAGTGCATAGGCGACGTCTGTCGCCCAGAAGTCCCTCAGCTTCTCGTAGAGGCGTGTTCCTTCCTCATCGAGATCGGACGGCGGCGGGCCCCCCGACACGACCGCCGCTGTGACGTCGTCCCGAACAGCACCCGGGAAGTTGGTGTGGATGCCGATCAACCCCTGAGGTGCCTGTGCACCCATCAGATCGACGATCTGTCCGCCCCAGTCGCCGCCCTGGGCGGCGTAGCGGTCGTATCCGAGGCGGTTCATGAGCTCGGCCCAGGCCCGCGCGATGCGCTCAGGGCCCCAGCCGGTGGTGGTCGGCTTGCCGGAGTATCCGTAGCCGGGCATGGAGGGGACCACCACGTGGAAGGCGTCCGACGCCTGCCCGCCGTGTGCCGTGGGGTCGGTCAGCGGCTCGATGATCTTCAGCTGCTCCAGGATGGAGCCCGGCCAGCCGTGCGAGACGAGCAGCGGCAGCGCATCCTCGTGCTTCGACCGCACGTGCAGGAAGTGGATGTCCAGGCCGTCGATCTCGGTGAGGAACTGCGGGTAGGAGTTCATCCGCGCCTCGCACCGGCGCCAGTCGTACTCGGTGGCCCAGTAGTCCGCGAGGGCGTGCATGGTGGCGAGCTGTGGTCCCTGCGACGCGTCGTCGACGGTCTCCTTGTCCGGCCAGCGCATGGCCGTGATGCGCGCACGCAGGTCGTCGAGGTCCGCGTCGGGAACCTCGATCGTGAACGGGCGCACCGTGGTGTCGCCCTGCGGCTTGGTGGCTGTGGCGGTCATGTGGGTTCTCCTGGGTTGTGGGGCCGGGCGGTGTGGTGACGACACGAAGACTCGTTCGTCCGGTTCAGCGGGCGCGCCCGTGCGGAGCCTGGCTCTGGCCCCTGGGTTCCTCACGGGGGTGCCCCTGGGTTGCGCGCTTGGGTGGTCGAACCCGGTTCACTGACGAAGGGACCGGAGACCCGTGCGGACCTCATCCACGAAGAGCTCCGGCTGTTCCCAGGCGGCGAAGTGCCCGCCGGCGGGCAGCCGGTTGAAGTGGATGAGGTTGGGATAGGCCTGCTCTGCCCAGCTCCGCGGCACCTGGATGACCTCGTCGGGGAAGACGCTCACCGCGACCGGAACGGTGACGCCCTTCGGGCCGAGCAAGGAGAGCTTGTTCTCCCAGTAGAGGCGTCCGGAGGAGATCCCGGTGTTCGTCAACCAGTAGTGCGTGATGTTGTCGAGCACGTCGTCCCGGGTCAGGCCCTCGGGCTGACCGTCGAAGACACGGGAGATGAGCGCCATGCTGGTCGAGTCGTGGTCGAGCATCCAGGCGGCCAGGCCGACGGGTGAGTCCGCGATGCCGTACAGCGTCTGCGGGTGGGTGCTCATCTCGAATATGTAGGCGACGTCTGTCGCCCAGAAGTCCCTCAGCTTCTCGTAGAGGCGTGTTCCTTCCTCATCGAGATCAGACGGCGGCGGGCCTCCCGACACGACCGCCGCTGTGACGTCGTCCCGAACAGCACCAGGCAAGTTCGTGTGGATGCCGATCAGTCCCGCAGCCGCCTGGACGCCCATCTGGTCGACGATGAGTGCACCCCAGTCGCCGCCTTGCGCCACATATCTCGTGTAGCCGAGGCGGTTCATGAGCTCGGCCCAGGCCCGCGCGATGCGCTCAGGGCCCCAGCCGGTGGTGGTGGGCTTGCCGGAGTATCCGTAGCCGGGCATGGAGGGGACCACCACGTGGAAGGCGTCCGACGCCTGCCCGCCATGGGCTGTGGGGTCGGTCAGCGGCTCGATGATCTTCAACTGCTCCAGGATGGAGCCCGGCCAGCCGTGCGAGACGAGCAGCGGCAGCGCCTCCTCATGCTTCGACCGCACGTGCAGGAAGTGGATGTCCAGACCGTCGATCTCGGCGAGGAACTGTGGGTAGGAGTTCATCCGCGCCTCGCACCGGCGCCAGTCGTACTCGGTGGCCCAGTAGTCCGCGAGGGCCTGCATGGTGGCCAGCTGTGGTCCCTGGGACGCGTCGTCGACGGTCTCCTTGTCGGGCCAGCGCATGGCCGTGATGCGAGCACGCAGGTCGTCGAGGTCCGCGTCGGGCACCTCGATCCTGAACGGGCGCACCGTGGTGTCGGGCGTTGACGTGTCGGCTGTGACAGCCATGTGGGTCCTCCATGTTCGCGAGCGGTGGCTCGGTGAGGACACGAACCCTGGTTCCACCCGTCCGCCCCGCGCCCCCGTCGAAGCCCTGGATCTGCCCCGGGCGCTGCTCCCTGGGTTCCCATCCGCGTCGGGGTCAGCGGGCGTGGACGTCCGGCCCCGCTCCCCGGATCAGGCCTTGGCCGGCTGCTTCCGCTCGACTACCGCGGCATCGCCGGCGTCCACGAGGTAGTCGGACGGCCGGGTCCGATCGACGCCGCCGTCCACCTTCATCACCCGGAACAACACGGTCAGCACGACGGTGACCAGGAGGTTGAGGAGAAGAGCGACGAGCCCGATGTAGACCCGGGTGTCGGTGCCGGGGAAGTCCATCAGCGGACCACCGAAGTGCTCTTGGATGGGTGAGGCGACGCCGTAGGCCAGCCAGGTGCCCCACACCATGCCGGCCGCCCACCCGGCGAAGAGCGCCCACCGGTGCATCCAGCGGGTGTAGAGGCCGATCACGATGGCAGGGAGGGTCTGAAGGATCCACACGGAGCCGAGGAGCTGGAGGTTGATCGCGAACTGGTTGGACAGGGCCAGCACGAACGCCAGAGCGCCGAACTTCACCAGCAGTGAGGCCACCTTGCTCTGCCGGGCCTCCTGCGCGGGAGTGGCCCGGCGGTTGATGAAGGCCCGGTAGATGTTGCGGCTCCACAGGTTCGCCGCCGCGATCGACATGATCGCTGCGGGCACCAGGGCTCCGATCACGATGGCTGCGAACGCCAGGCCGGTGAACCACGGCGGAAACTCGTTCTCGAAGAGCTGTGGCACCGCCTGCTGGGGATTCTCGACCTGGACGCCGGCCGCGATTGCGACGAAGCCGAGCAGCGCCACGAGCCCGAGCAGCAATGTGAACGCCGGGAGCAGCGCCGCGTTGCGGCGGATGACCGACCGGCTTCGCGTCGACAGCACGGCGGTCACGTTGTGCGGGTACATGAATACCGCGAGAGCAGACCCGAGGGCGAGCGAGGCGTAGGCCCACTGCGCCGTACCCGGGGGCATGGCGGCGCGGGCGGTGGCGTCGCCGGCGGCGATGGCGTCGGCGTTCTCGGCGTTGAAGGACGCGAAACTCTCGTCGGCGGCCGTGAAGATCCCGTCCCACCCACCCAGCTGGGAGGGCAGGTAGAACACCGCGGCGAGAATGACGACGTAGAGGAGGCTGTCCTTGACGAACGCGATCAGCGCGGGTGCCCTCAGGCCGCTGGAGTAGGTATAGGCGGCCAGCACGATGAACGCGACGAGGAGCGGCAGGTCCTTGACCAACCAGCTGTCGCTGCCGGCGCCGAGCCCCATCACCTCGAGGACGACCTGCATGCCGACCAGTTGCAGGGCGATGTAGGGCATCGTCGCCAAAATTCCGGTGACCGCGACCGCGAGCGCCAGCGGCCGACTGGCGTATCGGCCGTCGACGAAGTCGGCCGGCGTGGCGTAGCCGTGCCGGTGGCTAACCGACCACAGCCGGGGCAGGAACAGGAAGATCAGCGGGTAGACCACGATCACGCTGGTCACCGCGAAGAAGCCGACCGCACTGCCGGCGTACAGGGTCGCGGGCACCGCGATGAAGGCGGTGGCGGTGTACACGTCGCCGCCGATGAGGAACCAGGCGATGAACGTGCCGAATCGACGCCCCCCCAGGCCCCACTCGTCGAGGCTGTCGAGCGACGTCGCCCGCCGCCAGCGGGCCGCCGCGAAGCCGAGCACGGTGACGAGCAGGAACAGGAAACTGAAGACGCCGAAGGCGACGCCGTCGACGTCCTCGATCATGGCGGATCACCGCCCCTGCCGGATGCCACGCTCCCGTCGGCCTCCGGTCGGAGGCCGTGCGCGACCCGGTCCCCGCGGTCGACCGACCTGGCGATCAGGTGGGCGCTGAAGGTGAGGCCGGCGGCGGCAACGATGAGAGCGAACTGAAACCAGAAGAAGAAGGGGAACCCGATCAAGGTCGGGCCCTCGCGGACGAAGAGCGGCAAACACAGCGGCAGCACGACAGCCGGCGTGAGCAAAGCACCGATGTAGAGCTTGCCCCTCCGGGAGGGGCTCCGGCGTGCAGAGATCTTCGCCATGGAGTCTCCAACGGATGAGGAGTGGCTCGGACCGGGAGAAGTCGCGGGGAGTTCGGCGTCTCCCCACAGCGAGGACGGACGCTAGCCTGAACCGTCCTGGCGAACTACCCCCTGATGCCGCCATTCGAGCAATTCAAGCTTCCAGAGCAATTCACTTCTGCGATCAGTTGTTGGCGATGAACATTCTCATCCCCGAGGGTTCCCGCATCGGCCTGCGCGGCCGAACGAACGAGTGCGCGCTGCTGGACACCCTGATCGCGGCGATCCGCCGCGGCGAGAGCCGGTCCCTGGTGCTCCGGGGCGAGGCCGGCATCGGGAAGACCGCGCTGCTGGAACACCTGACCGTCTCGTCCTCGGACATGACCATCGTCCACGCGGTCGGGGTCGAGGCGGAGATGGAGCTGGCCTACGCCAGCCTGCACCAGCTGTGCGGACCGATGTTGGACCGGCTCGACAGGCTCCCACCCCCGCAGCGGCAGGCCATCGAGATCGTGTTCGGCATGAGCGCTGGTCCCGCTCCGGATCGGTTCTTCGTCGGGTTGGCGGTGTTGAGTCTCTTCTCGGCGGTGGCCGAGCGGCGTCCACTGCTGTGTGTCGTCGATGACGCGCAGTGGCTGGACCAGACGTCCGCGTTGACGCTGGCTTTCGTCGCCCGTCGTCTGCTGGCCGAGCGGGTCGGGATCGTGTTCGCCGCGCGCGAGCCCGGAGACGCCCTTCGCGGCGTGCCCGTCCTGGAGGTCGGCGGCGTGCACAACGGCGACGCCCGCGCGCTGCTGAACTCGGCAGTGCGGTTCAGGATGGATGAGCGGGTCCGGGACCGGATCGTGGCCGAGACGCGGGGGAACCCCCTGGCGTTGCTCGAGTTGCCCCGGGGGTTGTCCGCAAGGCAACTGGCGGGCGGTTTCGGCCTGCTCAGTGCGCCAATGCTGACCGGACGGATCGAGGAGAGCTTCGTCCGACGACTGGAGGCGTTGTCAGACGACACGCAGCGTCTGTTGCTGGTCGCTGCCGCGGACGCGGTCGGCGACCCGCTTCTGCTGTGGCGTGCATGCGAAGGGCTCGGGATTCGGCCGGCGGCCGCGGAGGACGCGGAGGCTGACGGGTTGCTGGCGATCGGCGCACGCGTGACGTTCCGGCATCCGCTGGTCCGGTCGGCGGTGTACCGGTCAGCCGGGGGAAAGGATCGCCGCGCGGTCCACGCGGCGCTGGCCGAGGCGACCGATCGGGAGAGTGACCCAGACCGCCGGGCGTGGCACCTCGCTGCGGCGACGGCGGGACCGGACGAGCAGGTCGCCATGGAGCTCGAGCGCTCCGCCGGGCGGGCGCAAGGGCGAGGAGGGCTCGCCGCCGCGGCGGCGTTCCTCCAGCGCGCGCTCGAGCTGACCACGGACCCGGCGAGGCGGGCGGACCGCGCTTTAGCTGCCGCGCAGGCGGGCTTCCAGACGGGCGCATTCGACGCGGCCCTCGGGCTGGTGGCCGCGGCAGAGACCGGCCCGCTCGACGAGTGGCAACGTGCCCGTGTCGACATCCTCCGTGCGCATGTGGCCTTCGCCGAAGGGGAATGGAGCCGAGCTGCCCCACTGCTGCTGAAGGGCGCGGGGGCCCTCCAGTCGATCGATCTGGACCTCGCTCGCGAGACCTACCTGACCGCCTGGGGCGTCGCGGAGCTGGCTGAGGATTCCGCCGCACGCGAGGTCATCCTGAAAATCTGCCACGCTGCGCGGAACCTCCCGCCGCCGGGCGCGGCTCCGCGTCCGGTCGACCTCCTGCTCGACGGTGTCGCGCAACTGACGACTGAAGGCCTCCCCATAGCGGCTCCGACGCTGCAACGGGCGGTCCAGGCACTCGCGGACATGCCCGCGGAAGACGTCCTCCGTTGGGGCTGGATATCAGTGAGCGCCTGCGGGGCAGTATGGGACCCCGAAGCTTGGTTCGCGCTCGCTGCCAGGAACGTCGAAGTCGTCCGCGACGCCGGCCAGCTTGCCGCCTTGCCCCTCAATCTCACGCACTTGGGATCGGCCACCGTGTGGACGGGCGACTTCGCGCGGACCCTCCTGCTCGCCGCCGAGTTCGACAGCGTGTCCGCCGCGACCGGGGGGCGTTTCCCGCCCTACATCCTGCTGCGGCTTCGCGCTCTGCAGGGGAACGAAGCAGAGGCGTCCGCAGCGATAGCGAGCGCCATCGAGCAGTGCGGTGGACAAGGCATGACTGCGACCCGGGCGCACTGGGCGGCCGCGGTCCTGTGCAACGGCCTCGCTCGGTACGACGAGGCGGCTTCAGCGGCTCAACAAGCGATCACTGGTGGCCGTGACCATTGGGTGAAGGCCTATGTGTTGCCGGAGCTGGTCGAGGCGGCGGCGCGTGGAGGGGACGCGGGCCTTGCCCAGAATGCGTTGGAGCGACTCGTGCCGATTACACAAGCAAGCGGCACGGATTTCGCACTCGGGATCGAGGCGCGCTGCCGGGCGCTGCTGCAGGACGGGGGGATTGCCGACGACCTCTACCGCGAGGCGATCGAGAGGTTGAGCCGAACGCCTTTGCGTCCGGAGCTCGCCCGGGCACACCTGCTCTACGGCGAGTGGCTGCGCCGCGCCAGCCGCCGGACCGACGCGCGAGACCAGCTGCGCACGGCGCATCAGATGCTCACCGCGATAGGCATGGAGGCATTCGCCGAGCGCGCACGTGGTGAGCTTCACGCGACGGGCGAGAAGGTGGAGAAGCGGACGGTCGAGAGCCGCGCCGCCCTGACGGCCCAGGAGCGGCAGATAGCGCGGCTTGCGTGCGATGGTTTGTCGAACCCCGAGATCGGTCAGCGGCTCTTCCTCAGTCCGCGCACCGTGGAATGGCACTTGCGCAACGTGTACATGAAGCTCGGCATCCGTTCTCGCATGGGGCTCGCGAATGCGTTGGCCGGCACCGAGACGGACGTCTTGACGGTCTGAACTGAGCGAACCGGCAACGACTGGCTGACAGCGGCCGCCGCATATCCAGCAGAGGCAGAGCCCAGGCTGCCCTCCGATCAGGTACCTGCCAGGGACGAGCCGGGGTCGGGCCCGGGACCCAACCGGTAGAACGCCGGGTGCGAGACGGCGTCCGGGCGAGAGACCGTCATGCACGCACCGGGAAACGGTGGCAGACAGCTACTCGTGAAGGAGTTGGGCTGTGAACACCTACGACCCGGCCGACAGCATCGAGTACGTCCACATGGCCTCGGACAGCACTCGCACTCGCTCCCGTCTGTCCGCCGGAGAGACTGAGGTCTCGACGTCACCATCTGGCTCGACCGTCGCGACCGACCATGACCGGCCGTGGCCGGCAGGTGGCCGCTCTGGCGATCACATCTCCTGATGCTGATGCGCCCGGCTCGATTGTCTGCCCATGACGCGTCCGAGCGCCGCTGACGCGCCACACCGACTGCTCCGACCCGTCCGCTGGCGGCGGCGCAGTTGGAACCGGCCATCTGCGGCTGGGTGAGTGACGCTTTGCTGCACAGAAACGAGGTGATTGATCATGGCAGACAGCGATCTGCAGCTTCGGGTTCGTGAGGTGGCCCAGCGCGAACAGGGCCAAGTCGAGGTCGCCTTGTTCTGGAACCGCGACACCTCCATGGCGACCGTCGTCGTCTGGAACTGGAGCTCCGGAACGTGCCTTCAGATGAACGCCGAGCCAGCGCAGGCGAAGTACGCGTTCACGCACCCGTACGCGTACGCCGCAGCCTGCGGCGTCCCTGCGCACGTCGTCCGGCGCGCAGCCTGAGCAAATGCCGCCTGAGCCGAACTCGTTGCGGGTCGACCACGCGTGCACCCACTACACAAGGCATTGTGAGGAGTCCTCCATGGACAGCAATGAGCGTTCCGGTTTGTGCGCCCGGATGCTTCGGGAAGTGGACCCGTACGCCGTTCCCGTGACCAGCATCGGAGGACACAACCGCTTGTCCGCCGGATACGCCAACAAGTCAATCCTTACCCGCCTCACGGCCGGCGCCGGCCGTGGGACCTCCGACGCTGGGACGAGCGGTTCGCCGACGGACATGCCGAAGGTCGTCCCGGTGTCAGGGATGGACGCTGCCACCGGGCCTGACGGCGCCTCGCTGCTCGAGCGGGCCCCAGCCTTCACGCCGCTGGTCTCACCGCCGCCACGAGCCCCGGCCGGGCGACCTGCCCTCTGTCAGTTGCCCGGCCGGTTTCCACCCACCCACAACGCCCCCGGAACTTCCGCGCAGGACCGGATCGTCCCGCGCAGAAGCGAGCCTTCGGTGCCTGTCCGCAAAGGTGCCCGGTTGGGGCGGCCATTCCGCATGCCCGCCGCCCTCGGAGA
Source organism: uncultured Actinomycetota bacterium (assembly GCA_963777095.1). Lineage (GTDB taxonomy): Bacteria > Actinomycetota > Actinomycetes > Mycobacteriales > Geodermatophilaceae > CAVZOY01. Next base: position 451,916 of record CAVZOY010000001.1, on the reverse strand, counting down.
CCAACTGTCGCCTCGGTCCGAGGGGGCGGAGCAGGAGGTGGGCAGCGTGAGCCGCCGGCCAGTGCACGTACCCGGTGAAGGCTTCCTCGCCGGGAACGGCCGCTATTACTCGGAAGGCGAGGTGCGGGCCGCACTTCTGTCTCTCTGCAAGTGGTGGGTCGGGCTCTCGGCCGAGGAGCGTTCCGGCCTCCTGGTGGCGGCTGAACTGGCGGAGATCGACCGAAAAGTCGATGCCGCCGTGTTGGGAGAGGCGACATGACACCCGAGGCCGAGCTCTCGCCCGCGCTACCGACTGCGGACTGACACCATGTGGGCCGGGCGCTCCTGCGCGCCTACGCGTTCAGGGAGCCGGCTCGTCGTGGAAGCTTCCATTCCGGCCTGATGACGTGACACGTGTAGCCGGCCGGGTAGCGCTCGAGGTAGTCCTGGTGCTCGGGCTCGGCGTCCCAGAAGGGACCGGCGGGGGTGATCTCAGTGACGACCTTGCCGGGCCACAGGCCGGACGCGTCGACGTCGGCGATGGTGTCTTCGGCGACCGTGCGCTGATCGGCGCTCGTGTAGAAGATGGCTGACCGGTAGTCGTCACCGACGTCCCCGCCTTGGCGGTTCTTCGTCGTCGGATCGTGGATCTGAAAGAAGAACTCCAGCAGGTCGCGGTAGGAGATCTGCTCGGGATCGAAGTCGATCGAGATGGCCTCGGCGTGGCCGCGATGGCTGCGGTATGTGGCGTTCGCGCTCGTGCCGCCGGTGTAGCCGACCTTGGTCGAGATCACGCCATGCTTCCTGCGGAGAAGATCCTGCATCCCCCAGAAGCAGCCGCCGGCCAGGATCGCTGTCTCAGTCTTTGTCGTCACGTTCGTTCTCCAAGTGGAGTGCCGCGGAGCTGCGTGAACCGATCCGCGTTGGGTGGGAGATGTGCTGGGCGGATCAAGCGTCGCCGCCCGCCGAGTTCGTCGCGCCCGTGAACACCCCGGGGCCTGACCCTGGGATCCCGCCGACGTGTACGGCCCCCTCTTGCCGGGCAACCGCGCAAACAGGTCCAACCGGACAAGGCGAAAGGTTCGGGTAGACATCCCGCTCCGCCGCGCGGATCCGTATCGAGGAGCACCGAACGTGCGGCGTGGGTGGTCCGTCGGTGCCCCCTCGAAGCTTGCGAGCGCGTCGGAGGACTGATCCGGGGTCGCGAAGCATCACGCGGGCATGACCAAGGCGTCAGAGGCTCTCGAAGCGAAACGCCCCGTGGCCCTGACCTGCAGGGATCCCGCGGCGATCGAGTGGCCGAGGGGGACTTGGGCGGGGACCACTTCGTTGGACAGCGAGAGCCGCCCCAGGGCGACCACGACCAGGTCCCTGGCGTGCCCGGTGCCGCGGCATGCGCCCGCGGAAGGGTCCTATCAGTCCGTGCCGGATCGCATGCCCACCCGTTCGCCGGAGCTGGCGTCGTGCTCGTCGGTGAGGGCGTCGTCGACCCTGACACCCAGGGCGGTCAGGAGGGGTAGCCGAGGGATCAGTACCCGGCGACCGAGACGGACAGCCGGTAGCTCGCCGTTCTCGATAGCACGGGTCACCGTTCGCACGTCGACACCGAATACAGAGGCGGCCTGGGCGACCGTCACGACGGCTGCTCGGCTGACCCGCAGCTCATCGAGATCCACGCGAACTCCTGATGTCTAGCGGCGAGCTCGCCAGTATCGGCGCGCGCTGTCGCGACCGACGATGGGGGACAGGTCTCCTGGCCTCCTCCAGTCGGGCTGCGATCCGCAGCATCTCTGCGCCTGAGGAGGGGGAGTCGACCCCCAGAAATCCTCCAGTGCTTCTCAGGAGTACTGGACCGTGACCGGAGGACGGGGTTCAGCGCACGTCCGGAGCTCCGGTCACGTGCGCACGCCGTCGGTACGCCTGCAGGACAGGTTCAAGAGCCCGAGCCAGGCCGGGGAGATCACGGTCGTAGAGACGGCGGTCTTCGAGGTGTTCAACGAGTTCGCCCAGCAGCCTTTGCCAGTCGCGGCGGGTCGCTGCGAGGGGAACTTCAATCTCGAAGCGCCGCTCGACGACCTCCACGGCGACCAGGCCGGAGGCCGCCGCCCTGCCCTGCTCCCAGGCCCGGTGCCGACAGGTGGCTGAACACCATTTAGGAATCGGTCCTCGGCGGCGGGGAGTTATCGGCCCTGCGCACCATGCACAGTTTCTCGCAGCGGCCCGTCTTTCGGGACCGTCTTCTTGGTCGCCGGCGGGGTCGGACGGCGCCCGTCTAGTTGTACCCGGCCAGGACGTTGGTGACGGGCGGGGCGGCTTGAACGAAGGAGAACCTCCGAGTGGGGTGTGGCTTGTCGAAGGCCCACACCTGCTCGGAGGTTCTCGTGTCCCACGGTAATGCCCGCACCACCGTCCACGGCCGCAGGTTGATCGTCGAACGGCATGCCGCCGGCTGGCCGAAGGCGCACATCGCGTCGGCGATGGGGATCTCGCGCAAGTGTGTGCGGACCTGGATCGCCCGCTACGCCCCCGAGGGCGAGGCCGGGCTGGTCGACCGGTCCAGCCGCCCGCACACCAGCCCGGCCCGCACCTCGGCGGAGGTGGAGGACCGCATCGTGGCCGCGCGCGCCCGAGAGCGCCGGGGTCCGGCCTGGATCGGTGCCGAGCTCGGTGTGCCGGCCCGCACGGTGTCCCGGGTCCTGGTCCGCCGCGGACAGCCCCGGCTGTCCGCCCTGGACCCGATGACCGGGCAGGTCATCCGGTCATCGAAGGCGACCGCGGTCCGCTACGAGCGGTCCCGGCCCGGCGAGCTGGTGCACATGGACGTCAAGAAGCTCGGGCGCATCCCCGACGGCGGCGGCTGGCGAGCCCTGGGCCGGCGCCGCCCGGGAGACCACCAAGGACCGCACCACCAAGCTCGGTTACGACTACGTGCACTCACTCGTCGATGACCGCTCGCGGCTGGCCTACTCCGAGATCCTGCCCGACGAGCAGGGCGCCACCTGCGCCGGCTTCCTGGCTCGCGCCGCGGCCTACTTCGCCGCCCACGGCATCCCCCGGATCGAGCGGGTGATGACCGACAACGCCTGGGCCTACAAGTACTCCCTGCGCGACGTGTGCACCGCGCTCGGAGCCCGGCAGAAGTTCATCAAGCCGCACTGCCCCTGGCAGAACCGCAAGGTCGAACGCCTCAACCGCACCCTGGCCACCGAATGGGCCTACCGGCAGGCCTTCACCAGCAACGCCGAGCGTGCCGCCGCGCTTGCCCCCTGGATCGAGCACTACAACACTCGACGCCGCCACAGCGCACTCGGCGGGCTCCCTCCGATCAGCCGCCTGGCACCAACCTGATGGCTGGGTACATCTAGTCGGCGTCTTCTGAACCTGCTGACGACGCTGCCGCTCGCGCTCTCGCCGTCGAGCTCGGTATGCGGGGCTGCCGCTGGTTCCCATGCTGACGACCCTGCACACGATCCTCCAGTAACTCGTTACCACGAATTGCGGAACGCCTGGGTGCATGAGGTGTGTGGCCCTTGATCTTGACCTATCTCCAGTAGCGATGTGGAGCAGCATGGCGCGCTGGAGCAGAGCACCGGGATGGACGTCGAGGCCTCTGTCGAGCGGGTCTGGCAGGCGTTGCGCGAGGTCGAGCGGTGGCCGAGTGGGCGCCGCCAGTGACGTCGGTTTGACGCCTCGACGACGGGTCGCTCGTCGTCGGGTCCCGGGTCCGGGTGGAGCAGCCCCGGATCCCGCCGACCGAGTACGTGATGACCCAGCTGGAACCGAGCCGCTCGTTCGTCTGGGAGGCGGTCACTGGTCCACCGACTCACGGCAGGGCTCTGCGGAAGGTGGACCTTCCAGACGTCGCTTCACCCGCAGAGCGAGGCCGTCTCTGAGTGCCTTGGAGACGGAGACGTTGCCCCCCGGCCTCGCCAGCCCCAACACGAGGCTGAGCAGCACCATGCGTGAGGGTGCCGGCTGACCTAGTGCTTCGCCTCCAGCTCCGGCGGGGGTCCTGAGCGGCTCGCCGGGCCGGCTCAGGACCTCTCGCTCGGTACGTCGGCGTCTCCCGCGGAGTCGAGGAGTTGACGTGCCGACTCCTCGTCGGAGGCCGCGACGAGGACGCGCACGCCGCCTTGGAGATCCAGCTGTGGCTCCTGGCCGCCGGCGTCGTCGGTGACCATGGCCGCCCTGAGGCCATGGCTGGTCAGCAACCCGACCATCAGCTGCGCTTCGATGCGGTTGCCCAGGACGGCCAGGAGCACGGGCGTGCTGTCCATCGGCTTCCCCTCCGCGCGGGGACGGGGGCAGTCATTCGTCGCTGCCCGCGACCGGATTCCGGTGTCAGACTGTGCCACTGACCCGGCGCCCGTGGACGGGGAACTCGCGCTTCGCTCCAACTGCAGGGCGGTGGACGATGTCATCGAGCCCGTCGAGCAAGGCAGGCACACCCGCCGATGGGCGGGTGTCCGAGGGCCGCGTGCCGACACCTCGCCCGCCTGCTGACGCGTCTCCCGGAGGTCCGCCGGACAGCGGCCGCAAGCGGCCGTCCGGCCTCTGGGACCGGCTTCGCGGACGGACCGGGGACGACGCCGGCAGTCCCGCGCCGTGGCGGGTCGAGGGCATGCCGGACCGGAGGTCCGGCGGGGCGGCTCAGCGCCCGGGGCGTGGTGGTTTCTGGTTGTGGGTCGGCGGGTTCCTGGTGATCAACTGGATCCTGATGTCGGTCTTCATGGGGCCACCGTCGCGCGCGACCGTCTCGTACACCTTCTTCACCGACCAGCTGGACGCCGGCAACGTGCAGACCGTCACGTCGACGGGGGACACGGTCCAGGGCGAGTTCAGGAAGGACGTCGTCTACCCGCCTTCCGCCAAGGACGCCGACAAGGTGGACCTGTTCACCACCCAGCGCCCGTCGTTCGCGGACGACGACCTGTTCGCCACGCTGGCGGCGAAGGGGGTCGAGGTCAACGCCGAGCCACCGGATGCCCCTCCGCCCCTCTGGCGGCAGCTCCTCGTCGGCCTCGGTCCGACCCTGCTGTTCGTCGGGCTGCTGCTGTGGGTCGCCCGGCGTAGCGCTGCCAGCCTGGGCGGCGGGGCGTTGGGCGCCTTCGGGAAGTCCCGCGCGGCCCGCTACCAACCGGACGCCGGACAGCGGACGACGTTCGCCGACGTGGCCGGCATCGACGAGGTCCAGAACGAGGTGCGGGAGATCGTCGACTTCCTCCGCGACCCGGGGCGCTACAGCCGGCTGGGTGCCCGGATCCCGCGGGGAGTGCTCCTCTCCGGGCCACCCGGCACGGGCAAGACGCTGCTGGCCCGGGCGGTCGCCGGGGAGGCGGGGGTGCCGTTCTTCTCCATCTCGGCCTCGGAGTTCATCGAGGCCATCGTCGGCGTCGGGGCCAGCAGGGTGCGCGACCTGTTCGACCAGGCCAAGAAGGTAGCCCCGTCGATCATCTTCATCGACGAGCTCGATGCGATCGGCCGGGCCCGGGGCGGAGCCTTCTCGGCGGGCGGTGTGGACGAGCGAGAGCAGACCCTCAACCAGATCCTCACCGAGATGGACGGCTTCGAGGGCAACGAGGGTGTCGTCGTCTTGGCCGCCACCAACCGCGCGGAGGTCCTCGACGCAGCCCTGCTGCGGCCGGGCCGGTTCGACCGCCGGGTCGTCGTCAGCCCACCGGACCTGACCGGCCGGCTGCAGATCCTGCAGGTGCACGTCCGCCGGGTGCCCCTGGCGCCGGACGTCGACCTCGCCGCCGTGGCCGCGGCCACGCCGGGCCTGGTCGGCGCTGACCTGGCGAACCTCATCAACGAGGCCGCGCTCGGCGCCGCCCAGCGCCGCCGGGAGCAGGTCACCGCGGCCGACTTCGGGGCAGCGCTGGAGAAGACTCTTCTGGGGACCGTGCGCGGCATCGTGCTTTCCCCGGAGGAGAAGCTGAGCACGGCCTACCACGAGTCCGGCCATGCCCTGCTCGGCATGCTGACGCCGGGGGCCGACCCGGTGCGGCGGGTGACGATCATCCCGCGGGGCCAGGCGCTCGGCGTCACGCTGCAGACCCCGCAGATGGACCGGTACGGGTACTCGGAGCGGTATCTCCGGGGCCGCATCGTGGGGGCTCTGGGTGGGCGCGCGGCGGAGGAGGTCGTCTACTCCGACGTCACCACCGGTGCCGAGAGCGATCTTCAGCAGGCGACCCAAATCGCCCGGCAGATGGTCGGCCGATGGGGGATGTCCGCGGCGGTAGGCCCGGTCTCCGTGCTGCCGCCCCCGGGGCAGGAGCAGCCGTTCGGCGGAGACGGCGTCGCGCCGGCCACGAAGGAACTCGTCGACGCGGAGGTCCGGCGACTGCTCGAGGAATGCCACGCGGAGGCGCTCGAGACGCTGCGCAGCAATCGGGATCGGCTGGACCGTCTCGCCCACACGCTGCTCGAGCGGGAGACGCTCGACGAGGACGAGGCCTACGCCGCGGCCGGGGTGATCCGCGAGATGGCTCCAGCCGCCGTCGCCCGCGGCGAGGCACCGGGCACCGGACGTGCGCCGGGCTTGCCTCCCGAGGACGCCGCGATCCTGGCCCGCTGAGCGGCTGCCCCGTGCGGCCGGGCGGTATGACATGTGGTCTTCGGTGGAGCGGGTGACCGGAATCGAACCGGCATGGTCAGCTTGGAAGGGTGGACCTTTCGAGCCGTTCCCCTGGGCAACGCCGAATCAGGTCGAGGCCCTGTCTTCCGTTTGCCTGAGCGCCGCACTCATAGAGGCGGCGAGAGCGGCATCTCGCTCTTGTTCGGCGCGCTGGTAGCGCAGCGTTGCGGCGGGGGAGGCGTGCCCGAGGCGGTGCACGCTTACCCGGCTGGCGCCTGGGATCAGCCATCGCGGTCACGCGTGGGAGTGGCCGCTGGCAGGGGGCATGTCTTCCTCGACGTCCGGCGCTACGTGATCAGCGACGCGGATCGGGGATCTCGGGCGTGCGCAGCGACCGGAAGCCCGCACGGATCTCGTCGACGAAGAGGTACGGCTGTTCCCATGCCGCGAAGTGCCCGCCTCTGTCGACCCGGTTGTAGTGGATCAGCTTGGGGTAGGCCCGCTCGGTCCAGCTGAGCGGAGCTTCGTACTGCTCACCCGGGAAGACGCTGACGGCCACCGGGATGGTGACGCCCTTGGCGTTGAAGAAGCCGCCCTTGTATTCCCAGTACAGGCGGGACGCGGAGACCCCGGTGTTGGTCAGCCAGTAGAGGGTGATGTTGTCGAGGATCTCGTCTCGGGTGAGTTCGCCGCTGGTGCTGGTCGTCCGGTCCAGGGCCGAGGCCACCGCGGCGGCCGGCTGCCCGTCGGCGTCGTTGTGGTCCAGGAGCCAGGCGGCCAGGCCGACGGGGGAGTCCGCGATGCCGTACAGGGTCTGCGGGCGGGCGGCCATGTACTTGGCGTACTCGACCTGCTGGAAGGTCCTGACGAGTTGTTCATAGGCGCGTCGTTCCTCGTCCGAGAGCCCGGCGGGCGGGGGTTCGCCTGCCAGGAGGGCCCTGTCCACGTCGGCCGGGACGGTGGCCGGCATGTTGGTGTGGACGGCGAGCAGTCCGGCCGGCGCCTGCAGTCCCATCTGGTCGACGACGAAGGCACCCCAGTCGCCGCCCTGCGCGACGAACCGGGAGTAGCCGAGGCGCTGCATGAGCTCTGCCCAGGCATGGGCCATGCGCTCGGGACCCCAGCCGGTGCTCGTGGGCTTGCCCGAGAAGCCGTAGCCAGGCATCGACGGGATCACGACGTGGAATGCGTCGGATTCGCTGCCACCGTGCGCGGTGGGGTTCACGAGCGGATCGATGATCTTGAGCTGTTCGACGACCGAGCCCGGCCATCCGTGGTTGATGACGAGCGGCAGCGCGTTCTCGTGCCGCGAACGGACGTGCAGAAAGTGGATGTCGAGGCCGTCGATCTCGGTGACGAACTGCGGCAGGGCGTTCAGTCTTGCCTCGCACGCGCGCCAGTCGTATGAGGTCGCCCAGTACTGCGCGAGTGCTTGCATCGTCTCCAGCGGCACGCCCTGCGACGAGTCGCGAACCGTCTCCCGCTCCGGCCAGACCGTGGCGGCGATGCGTCTGCGCATCTCGGCGAGGGCCTCGTCCGGTACGTCGACGTGGAACGGGCGGATGGCCTTGGCGGTCTCCTGTGCGACTGTCGTCACGGTTCTGCTCCTCTACTCGCGATCGGAGGAAAGCCTTGGACCGGTGATCAGCGCCGCGGTTCAGGGACCTGGGGCGCGCGAAGCGGACGGAAGGCGGCCTGGAGCTCGGTTGCGAACAGTGCCGGTTCTTCCCAGGCGGCGAAGTGGCCGCCCCTGTCGACCTCGTTGAAATAGGTCAGGGTCGGGTAGGACGCCTCGGCCCAGCTGCGCGGTGCCCTCCAGAGCTCGCCCGGGAACGTGGTGAAGCCGACCGGGACCGAGACCGGCGGAGGGGCCTGGTCGGCCGCGGCCGCCATAGCGGCGGTTCCGTAGCTGTCCCAGTAGGACCGGGCCGCCGAGGCTCCCGTGCCGGTCAGCCAGTACAGCGTGATGTTGTCGAGGATGTGGTCCCGGGTGAGATTGCCCGCCGGCTGCCCGTCGACGAAGACGCGGGACATCTTGTAGTAGGAGTCGGTGTCGTGGTCGAGCATCCATGCCGCCAAGGCGACGGGTGAATCCAGCAGGCCGTAACCGATCGTCTGCGGCCGGGTGGCCATCTCCAGGAAGTAGGCGAAGCCGTCCGTCCGGAACGTGTCCACCGCAGCGAGAGCTGCCCGCTCCTCGTCGGTGTCGCCCGGCTGGGGGCCGCCCAGCGCGGTGACGAGCAGGTTCAGGTGGATGCCAAGCAGCCCCTCGGGAGCCTGGCGACCCATCACGTCGCTGACGCCGGCGCCCACGTCGCCACCCTGCGCGACGTAGCGCGGATAGCCGAGGCGGCGCATCAGCTCGGCCCAGGCCCGTCCGATGCGGCCGACGTCCCAGCCGGGCTCGGTCGGCTCGCCGGAGAAGCCGTAGCCGGGCAGCGAGGGCAGCACGAGGTGGAAGGCGTCGTCGGCCCGTCCGCCGTTCGCGGTCGGGTCGGTGAGCGGCCCGACGGTCTCGAGCAGTTCGACGACCGAGCCGGGCCAGCCGTGCGTCATGATCAACGGCAACGCGTCCGCGTGTGGTGAGCGAACGTGGAGGAAGTGGAGGTCCACCCCATCGATCTCGGTCACGAACTGGGGTAGCGCGTTCAGCTTCGCCTCGCACCGGCGCCAGTCGTACTCGGTCGTCCAGTAGCTGCAGAGTGCTTGCATCGAGGCCAACTGCACGCCCTGCGAGCGATCTGTGACCAGCTCCCTGCTCGGCCACCGCGTCATGTCGATGCGCCGGCGCATCTCGGTGAGCGCGTCGTCGGGCACGTCGGCCCGGAACGGGCGGATGGCCTTGCCGGTTTCCTGGGCGATTGCAGTCACGGCTCTCCCTCTCTGCACGGGTGGTCGGCATCCGGCCGAGGTCGGATCAGCCGAAGGTGAAGGCGAAGGCCCGGACACCGGGGTCGTGGAAGGTGATCTCGAATGTGCGCTCGGTGACCGGGCCACGCCGGCGGACGAGCTGGTACAGCCGCGCCTCGGTGACCGTGCCCGTGCCGTCGCCGTCCACGTCGTCCCCGGAGTCCGGGCCTGGCGGCTGTCCGTCCAGGCGCACGCTGAAGCGCACGGGCGTCCCGCTGGTCGCCGGTGCCATGACGAGGTGCAGGTCCCGGGCGAAGAAGCGATCGGCGAGCCACCCGCCGGGTTCGTTCAACAGCACGAAGTCCGGCTGGACCGTCCACTCCCCGGACAGGGCCCAGTGGTTCGGTGCCAGCCTCGACGGAACGGTGTAGCGGCGCGGCGTGCCGGTCGCCGCCCGCTCGGGGGAGGCGAAGTTGTCAGTGCGCTCGGCTCCCAGGTAGTTCTCCGCCGATCCCAGGTTCGACCAGTCGGCGGGGGCCTCGACGCCCCGAGCGTCGGCGGTGACCGGTTCAGGCAGCCGATCGCCGGCGCCCGCCTCGTCGAGCAACTGCCGGATGACCCGCTCGGACTCCTCGTAGGCGCCTTCGCCGAAGTGGTGGAAGCGGATGCTCCCTTGCGCGTCCACCAGGTACAGGGCCGGCCAGTACATGTTGGTGAAAGCAGTCCAGATCCCGTAGTCGCTGTCGACGGCCACGGGATAGGTGATCCGCCGGTACTGGATCGCCCGACGGACGTTGTCGACGTCGTGTTCGAACGAGAACTCGGGGGTGTGAACGCCGAGCACGACCAGACCGGCGTCGCGGTAGGCCTCATCCCAGGCGCGCACGTAGGGCACGGTGCGCAGCCAGTTGATGCAGGTGTAGGTCCAGAAGTCGACGGCGACCACTCGGCCGCGCAGCCCCTCGGTCGTCAGCGGCGGCGAGTTGAGCCACCCGACTGCCCCGTCCAGGGACGGCATCTTTCCGCCGGTGGGACGCCGTCCGGGGGCCCAGCCCGGACCGCGGACCGCCTCGCGGATCGCGGCGAGCAGGGATTGCTGCGTCTGCATCACGCGTTCCTTCCATTCAGATTCCGGGAGGGGCGCTCACCGGCGCGAGCGTCGCTCCGGCCGCGCCAGGGCGTGGGGCCTCTCGACCTCCCATTACTAGATGGGAGGGGCGGGACTCGTTTCATGCGTCATTCGACTCTTCCGACGCAGCGGGGACGGGGACGGCGAGCAGCTGCGCGCCGCGCAGATCGAGGAGAATGCGTCCCTCCCGCATGCCACAGCGGAGGACCACGTCGGTGCAGTTCGGGCACCGCAGCACGAGCGCCGGCGCGTCCGCGTACAGGTGATGCGCGCCGAGCATCGACGTCCTTCCGCAGGAGGCGCAGCGGGACCGTGCGGTGGTGATGTCGACTGCGAAGAGCTCGGCGAGCATGCCGGCGGCCGCGTTCCCGTCGAGCCGCCGGGAGGCGGTGATGTCCATGGTGCCGGTCGGGTCGGTCATGGCGGCTCCCCGGAGGTTCCGTAGCGTTCGATCCTGATAGACGAGGGTGAGTGGCCGAGGTCGAGCAGGGTCGAGCTCACGGACTCGGCGAAGTTCGTCGCGCCGCAGACGAAGATCCGTGGATCTTCGTCAGGGCCGAAGCAGCACCGGCGCAGCATGTCCGCGTCGACCCGGCCTGACTCCCCGGGCCAGCCGGCAGGCGTCTCCCGTGTCAACGTCACCGTCGTCTCCGGGCCGAGCACATCCCGGGCCAGGACGTCGTCCTCCGTGCGCGCGGAGTAGAGCAGGCGCACCCGGGTGGAGCTCTCGACCCGACGATGGTGATCCAGCATGGCGACGAACGGCGCGACGCCGGACCCCCCGGCCACCAGTTGCACCGGCCGCCGTCCCTCCTTCCCGCCGAGGCGGTCGGAGGTCGCCGGCCAGACGAAGTAACCGCCGATGGGCCCCCGCAGTTCGATCTGGTCGTCCTTGCTGAGTTCGTCGACGAGATAGGGCGACACCTCACCGCCGTCGAGGCGCTCGACCAGCAGGTGCAGTTCGGGCACGTCGGGGGGTGACGCGACGGAGTAGCTCCGCTGGGCGGTGTACCCGTCCTCTGCGGTGAGCCTGACAACGAGGTGCTGCCCCGGGAAGTGGCCAGGCCAGTCGAGCACGTCGAACACCAGCCGGTGCACGCGACGGCTTTCAGCCCGGTTCTCCAGCAGCCTGGCGCGCAGCCAGGTCAGTCGCCGCTGTACCGCTCTTCGCGCCATGGGTCACCGTGGTTGTGGTAGCCGAAGGTCTCCCAGAAGCCGGGCTCGTCGTAGGGAAGCAGGGTGAGACGTCGCACCCACTTGGCGCTCTTCCAGAAGTACAGGTGCGGCACGAGCAGGCGGGCCGGCCCGCCGTGTTCGGGCGCGAGCGGCTGCCCGTCGTAGGTGTCCACCAACCACGCCCGCCCCCCGGTCACGTCCTCGAGCGGCAGGTTCGTGGTGTAGCCGCCGTCGGACCCGGCCAGGACGTAGCGGGTCGTGCCCGGCACGGTCCCAAGGAGGGTGTCGAGCGACACGCCCTCCCAACGGGTGTCGAACTTCGACCACGTGGTGACGCAGTGGATGTCGACGGACACGGCTTCGCGGGGAAGCGCCCGGAACTCATCCCATGTCCACCGCCGGAGCTCGTCCGTCTGGTCGTGAACACTGAAGTCCCAGCGCTCCAGCCGAGTCTTCGGCGTCGGACCGGCCGAGAGCACCGGGAAGCCGTCGCCGACGTCGTACTGTCCGGGCGGGAGGCGGTCGTCCGCCCGGTCGGAACGTCCGCGACGGAAGCCACGCGACAGGACCGTCATGACGAGTCCCCCTCGGTCAGGACCAGGCCGTGGAGAGTCCGCGGACCGCGGGCGGTCCCTCCCGAGCCTCTCCGAGGCAGCCCAGGCTAGGGGGCGTGACGGGGGCGCCTATCCGCCATTTGACTCGTCCTTCTTTCTCCCGAGTCAGTCGTCGGGTCCGCGGCCACCGGAGGTTAGGCGTTCAGCGCGTCGCGGAGGGCAGCCCGTGTCGATATGCCGAGCTTGGGGAAGATCCGGTACAGGTGCCCGGACACCGTGCGCGGCGACAGGTAGAGGCGTGCGCCGATCTGCTTGTTCGACAGCCCCGAGGCAGCTAGCGAGGCAATCTGGTACTCCTGTGGGGTCAAGGCCGTGGCGCCGCTGGCCTCGTGGGACCGGTGCGGCTGGCCCGTGGCGCGCAGCTCGTGTTCGGCGCGGGCGACCCACGGCCGGGCCCCAAGACTGCGGAACGTGTCCGCCGCCCGGGTCAGCTGGATGCGGGCGGCTTGTGGTGCGTGCGTGCGTCGCAGGTACTCGCCGTAGGCCAGCTGGACCCGCGCCAGCTCGAATGGGTGCGCCTCGGCACCGCGGACGCTCAGCGCCTCCTGGTAGAGACGGTCCGCCGGGGCGCCGGAGGCCGCCATCGCGGCGGATCCTGCGGCGAGCACAGCCAGCCGCGGCCGGAGCCGGAAGATCTCGGTGTCATTCACCGTGGCGACGTGTGCCTCTGCTACGGCTCGTCGTCCGGTGCGGATCGCCGACTCCACCAGGTCGAACGTGACCGACAGTGCGACGGGTACGTGCGGGGCCAAGCTCCCTGGGGGGGTGATGGCGGACGCTTCCCGGTAGGCCGCGTTGAAGTCGCCTCTGCCGATCGCAGCCAGTCCGCGGGCGTGACAGGCGGATTGCTCCAGCATCCGCACGCCGCGCGGGGCGGCCCAGGCCATGAGTTCATCGGTGAGGGAGCTGGCCGTGCTGTCGTCCCCGCGGGTTGCGGCGAGCAGAGCCAGGCAGTAGATCCCCGGCATCGCGATGAGCCGGTAGCCGAGCCGCTCGCTCCAGTCGATGCCTTCGTGGGCCAGCCGTCCGGCTTCGTCCCAGCGACCTTCGAGGAACGCCTCGTAGCTGAGCAGCATGAGCGCCTGGACGGCGGAGCCGGCGGCTCCTCCGCTGCGGCCGCTCTCCAGGACCCGCCGGAGTGCCGAACGGCAGGCGGGCAGCCGATCGACGTAGAACGCGGCGATTCCGGCCCGCACGATCCTTGTGGGGTCGACCTCGGCCGACGCCATCGACAAGAGCCGGCCGAGCGCTCCGAGATCCTGCGACGTCGCACGCGCGGGATCGCCGCACGTCACGCTCGAGACGGCCAGGCCGGCAGGCAGATCGGCGCCCAGGCGACCCGTGGCCGACTCGTACGGCCGCCAGGGCGCGTCCTGACCGCTGAAGTGGCACACCATCATCAGGCTGTAGAGGGCTTCCTCGACCGCGCTGCCGGTATGCCCCTGGTCCAGAGCGTTCTCCAGCGCGCGGACCAGCATGAGGTGGGCGGTGTCGACGTCGCCTTCGCCGTTGAGGAGGTGGTGGGCGGCGGCAGTCGTCATCTCCAGGGAGTCCGCCGTGTCCGGGTCGGCGCGACGGGCTTCTTCCAGCAGACGGGGCACGCTCCTCAACCGGCCGGCGGCGTCGGCTCCGACGTAGGCGGCGGCGGCGAGCCGACGCGCCCTATCGGCGGACCGCGGACTCAGGTCCGCCGCACGCAACAGGGCGTGCACGGCAAGAACGGCATCCCCCTTGTGCAGGGCCCGTTCCGCTGCCACCTCGAGGAGTGCCGCAGCCGCCTCGTCCGGTCCGACGGCGGCCTCCGCGAGGTGCCAGGCGCGTCGCTCGGGGTCGTCGGTGAAGACATCGGCCAGGACGGCGTGGGCGCGTCGCCGCTCGGAGCTGGTGGCCAGATCGACCGCTGCCGCGCCGATCAGGGGATGACGGAACGTGATGCGGTTGGCGGTTGTGTCGACGCGGACGAGCCGGTCCCTCTCGGCCGGCGCCAGGCCGTCGAGCCAGCGGTCCCCGTTCGAACCGCCGCGGAGGGCCTGGAGCTCGCCTGTGCCGTCGAGGGCGGTGAGCAACACCAGCCGGCGGGTGACTGCGGGCAGCCTGTGCACCCGCTGCGTGAAGAGCTTCTGCAGCTGGTCGTTCAACGGCAGCACCGGCGGCAGGGGCACGAGGGCCCGGCGCTGGTCCTCGGACATCGACGCCGGCAGCTCCAGAAGCGCGAGCGCGTTGCCCTGCGCCGCGGACACAACCCGCCGTCGGACCGGCGCGGGGAGATCAGGGAATCTGCGGTCGAGCAATTGGGCGGATGCCCGCTCGACGAGGGGCGGAACCTCGAACTCCGGCAGGCCGGCGTGCAGGAGGAAACTGCCGGCCTCGCTGCGCACGGCGGCGAGCAGCCCGGTTCGGCTGCCTTCGAGCCGTCGGGCGACGAATCCGAGCACTCGGGCGCTCGATCGATCCAGCCACTGGGCGTCGTCGACCACGACGAGCACGGGTTCACGCTCGGCCGTGTGGCGCAGAAGGGCAAGCGCGGCAGTGGAGACCACGAGTTGCCCGGCCGTCTCTTCGCTCCGCATGCCGAGCACGCCCCGCAATGCTTCCCTGTGCGGCTCCGGCAGCTCTTCCAATCGATCGTGCAGCGGCAGGAACAGCTGGTTCAGGCCGGCGAAGGAAACCTCGGCCTCGAACTGGACGCCGGCCGCGCGCAAGAGTCGTGCGTCTGCGGCGGCGGCGATCCGGCATGCCGCATCGAGGAGTGCGGTCTTGCCCACTCCGGGTGCTCCCGTGACCAGGAGCGCCTCGCCGCTCTGCAACGCCCGGCCGACGAAGCTCTTCATTCGCCGCAACTCGGCGGATCGTCCGACCAACTCCGGAGGCGCTCGTCCGTCCGGACACTCCACGTCTGCCATCGGGAAGTCCCCTCGATCGGGAAATGGGGTGCAGGCCTGACGGGCACGGCGAGTCTCCCCCCGCCGACGACGTCTCGCCTAGCCGTTCCGGTGCGCCGGACGAGTCGAGCGACTCGCGTGGTGATCCGTCGAAGCCCTCTCCGAGTCGCTTCCGCAGGTCAGTTGACCGTTGCCTCGGGTGCACGCGCGCGACAAATCTGCACAGCATCCAGGCGAGCCTCATCGCCAGGCTCAGGGACGTCCCGCACCCGACGGTCGCCGTGGCTTCCGCTTCGTGGTTACGACGGTCGGCGAAGGAGGAGTGACGAATGTCGGAGCCGAAGCGGTCCTTCGAGGTCGCCTACTTCGTGGGAAGTCTGTCTTCCACCTCGATCAACCGCGTCCTGTCCCGGGCTCTGATCCGCTCAGCCCCGGAGGAGTTGGGGTTCACCGAGATCCCGATCGGGAACCTGCCGCTGTACAGCCCTGACTACGACGGAAACTTCCCGCCCGAAGCGATGGCCCTCAAGGAGTCGATCACCCGCTCGGACGCCGTGCTCTTCGTGACGCCGGAGTACAACCGGTCCATCCCCGGCGGGCTCAAGAACGCCATCGACTGGGCCTCGCGGCCGTGGGGGCAGAATTCCTTCGACCACATCCCTGCCGGCGTGATCGGGGCATCCCAGGGGCAGATCGGCACAGCGCTCGCTCAGCAGAGCCTTCGCGGCGTGCTGAGCTTCTGCAACGCGCGTCAGATGACCGCCCCCGAGGCATACATCCAGTACTCGCCGACGGTGTTCCTCGATGACGGCGAGGTGACGAATGCGTCGACCGCCGCCTTTCTCAAGAACTACATGGCCGAGTTCCGGGACCATGTCATGCGGGTGCTGACCGTGCTGCCGCGGCCGATGGCCTGAGGGTCGGACTCGGGCAGGTGGACGCCGTGAAGGACAGCGCGCCCACCGGGGTGGACACCCCCGAACCTGCCGCTTCGAACTGCAGGAGGATGGCACGTGCCGGACTCACGGGGTATCGGCTGACGGAGCCGAGTTGGCGATCGACCACACCGTCATCGATCCGCGCTGCGAGGGGCGGGGGCTCGGTTCGGTCCCGGCCGGTGGGTCTCGGACGCCGCCCGCGACAGGGGCCCCGCAGTGCTGCCGTACAGGCCCCTTCATCCCCGACTACATCGAGCGCCACCCGACCTTTCTGGGACTCGTGCCCGGCGCGCGCAGGGCCGAGTTCGGGTTCGCTGTGGCCGACCGAGGAGCCCGGCCCGGAGAGTAGATCCCGATAGCGACGCGGGGGGCGCCCGGAGGAAGGGGCACGGCCGGCGGCGAGCTCGCCGTTCCCTCGCCCCGATCAGCGCAGCGATCGGAAGCGGCACGGATCTCTCTGAGAGAAAATGCGGTTCCTGCGCAACTCGGACCGGTCGGGAGCCGGCTTCCCGGCCTGAGACACGGCATCAGCCAGGGCAAGCCGGCTGACGCGGCAGGGTGCATGACGCGACCCGCCGGGGTCTGACCGGAACCCAACGCGGCGCCACCGGCACGGCACCCCCTCGGGATGCTGTCGCTGTCTCCCGAGGAGGTGGCCTGGGTTCGGTGTCAGGCTGTCAGCCGCTCATCGCCGGTGTCGTCGCCTCGGCGGCCTGGAGGATTATCTGTGTCACTGCCTCGGGCTGCGACACCATGGAGACGTGTGAGGCCGCGACTTCGACAATCGTGGCGCGCGCGCGCTCGGCCATGAATCGCTGGAGCGCCGCGGGGATCGCCTTGTCCTCAGTGCCGAGGAGATACCAGCAGGGGAGGCCTGCCTTCCAGGCCGGTGGGCCTGACGGCGTGCCGAGCGCAGCCGCGTTCCACGGGCGCTGAGTTGCGGCCATGACGTCCGACGTCTCACGGTCGACGTCAGCGGCAAACGTCTCGTGGAAGGCCTCCAAGTCGAGGTAGAGATCGGCCCCTTCGGTCCGGTCCACACCGGTGAACGGCGTCGGCCTGATCGCGGGTCCTACGAGGCTGCCCTCGAATCTCCCCAGCAGTTCTTCGACGCTCTCCCCCTCGTCGGGCATCCAACCGTTGCAATAAACGAGGGCCTTGACCTGGTCGTTGCCGGCCGCGGCGACTGAGATGACCGCGCCGCCGTAGGAGTGACCGACCAGAATGATCGGGCCCGTCACGCTCCTCAGGGAGGTGCCGAGGTACGTCGCATCGCCCGGTAGCCCGCGAAGCGGGTTCGCGAACCCGATACAGCGGAAGCCCCTCGCCTGGAGGGCGCGAATCTCCGAGGCGAACCCACTGGCATCCGCCCAGGCTCCGTGGACGAAGACGATCGTCGGCCTGGTCATCTCGCCTGACTGCACGCTCATGTCATCCCCTTAACTGGCGGTCGGCACCTGACGGGAGCGAGGCTTCTCGTGCTTTGCCGCGCCTGTCATGAGTCATTCGGCGTGGCGGGGGGTGTTTGCGGACATCGTCAGCTCGTCCACAGGCGATGGACTTACTCCGCCGACATGCCGGAACAGGCCATTCGTCGCTACTGCCACCCCGCTGGCCAGGGCCAGAGCTCTGACCTAAGCGTGTCGCTCTTCGGTGCGACCGTCTCACTGGAGGGCATCAGACAGGCACTCGACGCGATTCCCGCACTCGACGGGGCGGTCGAGTCGTTCCAAGCCTTCAATGCGCAGAACGAGAACAACGACTCGCTGCTGGTCGTCGCCGTCGAGCTCGCGTCCGATCGAGACAAGGCGACCTTCGACCACCTCGACATCCAGTCACGGTTCGCCGCAGAACTGGGCAGGATCGACCGGGTCTCCGCGGCGGTGTACGCGACCGCCCCCGGCGAGTTGCCCTGGGCAGCGAATCCGACGTCATGCCGTCGCCAGGGTGCCCGTATCGGGCACCCTGGCGACGGGGACTGTCCACCGATGTCGGGGGCCGCTCGTCAACATTCCGTCGGTCCGGCGGTCAGCCCGCACCACGATCCTCGGCGGGCTCCGGCCGACGAGGCGTCGGCCGGACCCGGAAACCGTTACGGGCAGCCCGATGACCTGCACACTTCTTGCTCACGCGGGGCCTGGCCTGCAAACTCACTACCGGTCGTTAATCGTCGTTGCCGGACACATCTCGGCCTCGCGCGGACTTTGTGCGGACCGACTAGCGGTTCGTCGACGGCCTGCCGGTCGCGATCGAGCGCGGCACACCGCTGGCCGGCGTGCTGCGCGCGCAGGCCGCCGACGTGCGGGAGCCGGCAAGCGGCTGCTCCAGGCGGGACCTCGGTGGGTGCGCTGGCCTTCGTCGCGGAAGCGCCACGCGACTGGCTGTTGGGGGACCCTTACGCCGCGGCTTGTTGACAGACAGCCCTGGCAAACAACGTCAGGTAGTCGACCCGCGGCAGCGCCGACGCATGAGTCAATTGACAGATGACTCGGGCTTCGAGGTAGGGACAGCGTTCGCGGCGCAACCCGACAGGAGGCCTGTCATGACAATAGCCGCCGAAACCTCAACCGCACCTCGGACCTTCCACGTCGACGTGCCCCAGGAGCAAATCGATGACCTGCGCCGGCGCGTCGCGGCGACGCGCTGGCCCACCCGGGAGCTCGTCAACGACCGGTCGCAGGGGGTCCAGCTGGCCACGCTGCAGGAACTCGCCCGGTACTGGTCGAGCGAGTACGACTGGCGCCGGCTCGAGGCGAGACTCAACGCGCTGCCCCAATTCACGACCGACATCGACGGCGTGGAGATCCACTTCGTCCACGTCCGCTCGCGGCACGACGACGCGATGCCGCTGATCATGACCCACGGCTGGCCCGGGTCGGTCGTCGAGCTGCTCGACACCGTCGGACCGCTGACGGACCCCACCGCCCACGGTGGCACCGAGGCCGACGCCTTCCACCTGGTGCTGCCGTCGCTGCCCGGCTACGGATTCTCGGGGCAGCCCACCGAGACGGGGTGGGGGTCCGTCCGTACCGCACGGGCGTGGGTCGAGCTGATGCGCCGGCTCGGTTACGACCGCTACGTCGCCCAGGGCGGCGACCTCGGCGCCGCGGTCACCGACGCGATGGGCCGTCAGGCACCCGAGGGGCCGCTCGGCATCCACCTCAACCTGCTCACCGGCGCTATCGGCCGCCCAGACCTGCCGATGGAGTCCGAGCGGGAACGCGCGGCAGGCCAAGCAGTTCAGACGTTCACGACCGATGGCTTCGCCTACTTCCTGGAGCAGTCCACCCGGCCGCAGACGATCGGCTACTCCAAGCTGGACTCACCCGTTGGGCTAGCGGCCTGGCTGCTCGACCACGACACCGACAGCTACTACAAGATCTCCCGGGCCTTCGTCGACGGCGAGCCCGTGGGCAACCTCACCCGGGACAACGTGCTGGACAACATCACGCTCTACTGGCTCACCGGTACCGGGGCCTCGGCCGCCCGGTGGTACTGGGACTGGGGCCGGGAGCAAGCCGCAGGCCAGGCGTCAGGCCAGGCTCCTCCGCCAGTGTCCGCCGCCGTCGGCTTCACCACGTTCCCAGGCGAGATCTTCGCCGCCCCGCGCAGCTGGGTCGAGGCGGTCTACCCCAACGTCGCCTACTACAACGCGGTGGAACGCGGCGGCCACTTCGCTGCCTGGGAGGAGCCGCAGCTCTTCTCCGCCGAGGTGCGGGCAGCGTTCAGCTCCCTGCGTCCGTGAACTTCCGATAGGCGCCGAGCTCACAACCCCCCGGTTTCTACCTGTAGTCCACGTGGCCCAAGGCGGCGCACGGGAAGCGCAGTCTCCGGTCCCCGGTGTTTTCACCAGGCCCCTGGCGACACACCCCGCGCGCCGCCGGGCAGGGCCGCAACGGCCGTCCGCCGATCTCACCTCCCCGAGCCAGTGCGCAAGAGCGGAGGTGACATTGACGTCCCCTCTCCAGGCAATCCGTTCTGCCGTCCCCGATAACCCACCAGGCTCTTCGAGAGGAACCCGGGATGAGTACCGCATTACCCACCCAGGCGCTGTCGACCAGAAGGAAGATGCTGGCCGCTGCGGCGATGTTGACCATGGTCGGCGCCGGCAGCGCCGCGGTGACCGGCCCCGCGAGGGCGGCCACCCTCGAGTGCGACGAGCAGTGCATCTCGGTCTTTAGCAGCGAAGTCGGCAGCTATGCCGACCCCAACTTCGTCGAGGCCGTCCTCAAGGGAGGAGCCGTTCAGGTCGGGCAGCCGGTCGGCCTCAAGCCGGCCAGCAGCACGGACCCATCGGAGGACTTCCTCCCTGGTGGGGCCACCCGTGACGGCCTCGCCACCGTCTCCGACTTCTATGCGATGGGGTTGGTCTCCGAGGAGGCGAACGCTCGCTACGGCGACCTGTTCGCTGTCCAACAGAGGTATGCGCCCCTCGGGGTAGACACCGGCCTGTGCGTCGGCGTGGCTCGCGTAAAGCAGGGGGAGGACCTCACCCTGCAGTCGTGTGACGATCCCACGACAGTGTGGATCGTGTACCCCGCCCTAGGCGCGGATCCCAACTACTTCGCCATCGTTAACGCAGCGACCACTGACTTCGATCATCCCTTCGCGATGCACCTGCCGCGCAAGGAGGTCGTTAGCGACGACCCGGAGCTGCAGATGCAGCTCCGGCGTCTGCAGTACCTCACTGCAGAAAAGGTGCTGCCGGAACGCCAGGTCTGGGGTGCCGATTTCGGACCGCAGGGCTGAAGCCGCACTGCCCGTAGGCGGTGAGCGCGTGAGAGGGTCACGCGCTTACCGCCGACCGGAACAGCGAAGACCTCCGAGACTTCCACCCGGTCTGCCTCCGCGGCGCATCCTGCCCTTACTTGGTCGCACGGCCACCTGCTCAGTGCGCTCTTGCCAGCAATGGGAAGGCTCGCTCCGGCGAGCCGCCATTCGTTGTCGGCGGATGTTGCTTGCATCAAGGGACTGTTGGCGATCGGACTCGCTCCGGCGGCACCGTCGGGCCGTGCCGGCCGCGTCCCCTCTCCATGGGCGCAGCGTCGGCGCGCCATCCGCGCTCGTCGGTGCAGCGTGCCAGGCGGTCAGGTGCCGGGATTCCCCGGCTTGATACCTAGCGGCTCGCCGGTGGCTTCCTGTCGTCTGAGACGGTCGCTCTGGTACCGCTGAGCGCCTCCGCTCACTCATCCGACAAGGTACCTCCATATTTTGCCAGCACCTTCACGTTCCTCCACTTTTCATCGAATTCGCTTACTTCTCGGGGCAGCGGACGGTGACGGCATTTTCGATGATCAATGCGAGGTCGTAGATCTCCTCGGGGCTGGGAGGCCTAATGGGGCGCCCCATGAGAGTGTCTCTCGTTGCATCCTCATACGAAGTCATGTAGTCGTCGCATATCTCCGCAAGATTCCCGCGAAGCTCCTCGTCGGTTAGCGATGCGACCTCCCCAGTCACGGCCCTTTTCTCGACGTTGCTGAATGCGTCGTCCTCGGAAATCCCGCCGCAGCCTGACAGCGCCAGGAAGGCAACCGTCAGAGCGACCGCGGAAGCTCGCTTCGACACTGTGACCCCGCTCGGGGAGCGCGCCCGCGCCACCCCCGTGGGTGACCGACCATTAAGGCGCTCCGAGACCGACGGACCGTATCCACATGGCGCCGCCTCCGGTAGGTGCTCATGTCCGCGTTGGAAGGTGAAAATCAACACGACGGGCTGCGCCAACAAGACGACGGTGCAGGCGGCCCTCGAGCCGACAACGGTCCCCGAGGAGTGTCGCGGCTTGCGGATGTCGGCGGTGAGTCGGAGGCGTAGGGCTCGGCGGTGCAGCGGCCGCTGGGGGCCTCGACCGGGCTCGATGGCCATAGACTCGCCAGGCGCGAGCGCTGCAAGCTGCTCGGCGGTGAGCCGGTTGTCGACGGCTACGTGCTGCACTCCTCCCTCGGTCGGTGCCCGAGGGGAAGTCGCGGCGGTCTTCGATGTACGCCGCAGGCCAACAGTTCGTGTCCCAATAGGGACACCACTATTTACAGATGGACGACGCTCCCCAGCGGAGCCGGGCACTCCACGGCCGGGTAGCCCTACTCCGAGACGTACGGCCCTAAGGTGCAGCGATGCCTCAGAAGTCGACGGACTACGAACGCGGACTGGAGGCGCTCCGAAGTGCTGCCAGCGCTCTGGATGTAGCGAACCTGGAGCATTGGTTTTTCGGCGGCTGGGCCGTCGACCTGTGGGTCGGTCGACTCACCCGCCCGCACGACGACATCGACGTCCTCGTCTGGCGACACGACGAGACATGCATCCACGACGCCCTCGGGACGGCTGGCTGGCTGCACACGCCGAGTCCCGAGGACTTGGTGGGCACCGACTACGCGCGCGACGGGTACGACCTCCAGCTCGCGTTCGCGGTGCCGGGCGCCGAAGGCGGCATGGTGGTGCCCGTGCCGGACCAGCCGATCGTGCTGTCGGCGGGTCCGTTGGCTTTCGCGCGCCGGGACCTGGGCGAGGTGTCGGTGAGGGTCCTGACCTTGGAGATGATGCTCGCTATCAAGAGCACCCCGCGTCCGGATGAGGCGGGGGGTGCAAAGGACCGCGCGGACCTAGCGGCCCTGCGCGCAGTCGCAGATGGCTCGCCGCGGGCCGAGGCACTTCGGATCAGAGGCGACGCCTAGCCGCAGCGCACGAGGCTTTGGAGGTAGCGGTCGCCGACGCCGTCACGCCCTTCCTTGACCTTGTTCGTCGCTTGGGGACGCCGTTCCATGCCGCGTGGACGTCAGCCCATCTGGTGTCCCGAAGGCCGCCTTCAGAGACACCCCGAAGCAGACCGCCTCGGTGCGCGCCACGGGCTCCTTCTGACGCAGCTTTGACGACCTGGTTGCAGTTGTGGTTGCAGTTGGCGGCGTTCGCGCCCGTGCGCCGATGTTCGCCGTCGTTGAAACCGGCACGTCGAAGGGCTTACGGAACGGCGGCGAACCGCCACGAACGCGATCATGACGGCCTGGCAGTGTGGCCTCCAGCATGGGCCTCAAACCCGTTGAGCCAACAGCGCCTGGGGAGCTGCCCGTGGACACGGAGCCACGTTTGAATAGTCAAGAGCATGCGACGACGTCAGTGGGGGACGCCGGGCCGCGATCTCGACTGTCGCGCAGACGAGCACCGTCGCGGGCGCGACGAACGTACGACGATTAATCAACCGTAATCTGCACTTGTCAGTCAACGCTCGTTAACGCCAAACGCCCAGCTCACCTGCAAGTTCCGTCATGTACCAACGCACACCATCGTCTCCGGCGCGTTCTCGCAGGGTTATCGGTTCTAGTCCATTCGCGGGAGCAAAACCGTGTGCGGTCTCGGCTGATCCTTGACGAATGCTGATTGGCTGATGGTTGACACCGTCTCGGTTGACGCTAGGCACCCCTCCCGGCCGCTCCTCGGCTGCTGCGCAGCCGAGGAGCTGGCCCGTGTCAGCTCAGCGTCGTGTGGCCGCCTTGTGTGCGCAGACCCTTGCCGGGAAGTCCGGAACCGATTGGGTGGCGGTCGTCAGGGCGGCCGGCCTTTGCACGTACACGTTGGCCCTGCCTGCGCGGCTGCCTTCGCTTCGGTTGACACCGGCGATCCGGGAGGATGGGGCGATGCTGGAGTCGCGGGAGCCGCAGCATGTGGTGTTGCCCGACGCAGATGCGGAGGGGTTCGCGTCCCTGCGGCGGCCCGCGACGCCGCGGTCGGAGCGGTACGCCGTGGGGCGGGCACTGCGTCGGCAGGTTCCACGATCGTCCCTGGGGCAGTGGGAGCCCACCGAGGGTCGTGTCGACCCGGTGGAGGTGGTGGCCGCGGCCAACGAGGGGCGCGTCGAGCGGCTCGTGCCCGTACGGGTCGGACGGATGGCGGCGTCGCCGTTCGCCTTCCTGCGCGGGGCGGCGGCGGTCATGGCCGAGGACTTCGCACAGCTGCCCGCCACCGGGATCACGCCGGTGATCTGCGGTGACGCGCACTTGAGCAACTTCGGCTTCTATGCCTCCCCGGAGCGCGACCTCGTCTTCGACCTCAACGACTTCGACGAGGCGCACCCGGGTGCCTGGGAGTGGGACCTGCGCCGGCTCGTCACCAGCGTGTGGGTGGCCGGCCGGCACAACGGTGCCTCGGAGGACGAGTGTGGCGCCGCCGTCACCCGGTGCGTGACCCACTACCGCGACCACCTGGCGCATCTCGCGGAGGAGCCCCTGTTGCGGCGCGCGTACCAGCGGATCGACCTCGATCGGCTGCGCAGCACCACCAGCGAGAGCTCCATGCGTCGCGAGATCGACCGCGCCGAGCGCAGGGCCCGCAGGCGGACGAGCGACCGGGCGCTCCCGCGGTTCACCGAGTCCGGCTCCGACGGCCGGCGGATCGTCGCGGAGCCGCCGCTGATCACCCGGCCCGACGCCGCGCAGTACGAACGGCTCCTGGCCGGGCTCGACGACTACCTGACGACGGTGTCACCGCAGTGGCGCCGGGTGCTCGGGGGCTACCGGGTGGTCGACGTGGCGCACAAGGTGGTGGGGGTGGGGTCGGTCGGGCTGCGCGCCTACATCGCGCTGTGCGAGGGCAGCAGTCCGGACGATGTGGTCTTCCTGCAGCTCAAGCAGGCCCGGCGGTCGGTGGTCGGTCCCTACGTGCACGGCGACCGGGCCTGGCACGCCCACCAGGGTCAGCGGGTCGTCGAGTACCAGAAGGCTCTGCAGACCGTCAGCGACCCGTTGCTCGGCTGGACCACCGTCGGCGAGCGCCAGTACTACGTGCGGCAGTTCCGCGACATGAAGGGGGCGGTCGTCGTCGAGGGGATGGATGCGGCGGCCCTGGCCGACTACGCCGGGGTCTGCGGCCTGTTGCTCGCGAAGGGGCACGCCCGCACCAGCGGCGCCTCCATGATCGCGGGCTACCTCGGGCGTGGGGACGCGGCGGCGCTGGCGCTGCGCCGGTTCGCGCGGGCGTACGCCGACCAGACGGAGAGCGACCACGCGGCTCTGCTCGATGCGATCGGCCGCGGCGTCCTGCCGGCGGAGCACGGCGTCTGACCTCTCTCGACCCGCATCCTCCCAGACCCTGCCGCGACCAACTTACGCACAACAAATCCCCGGCGATGACCGTCACCGACCAACTTCAATCACCAGTTGCTCGCGGCACTTGACATGCACATTCATACCTGACCGGTGGCCACCAACGGCTCAAGATCAACTCGAAGGATTCCGTCATAAGCACAGACAAGCGTGCAGGAAGATGTCATCTCCGCCAGCAACCAGGCAACAGGTCCGACCGTGGCTTTCTTCGGGAACCTCTGGGGTGACGTGGCCCTACCCGATAATTCCCATCGTGCCCATAGTTAGTGGGCGGGCACGCACGGTCACTCTGATGATGGCTCGCACTTCGTTCGGCACGCGTCGACCCAGCAGTTGATCTGTATCTAGATTTACCCGCGTGACAAGTCTGTCGTCCTCGAGCAGCGTGAATAAGGGTGTTGCAGCGGTCGCCGGATATCGACCCGCTACGACCTGGTCCTGGTGCGAAGGAGCGCTGAGGCTATCGAGCAAGGTCTTCAGACGGTTATCGAGGTCGCCCGCGTAGAGAATCCCGCCAGGGCGTTGGGGGCGCAGGAGAAGAATGTCCAGTTCCGCCGTGAGCTTCAGGCTGTCGTGCACCAGAGCCACGAATGAGTGTGGTTGGCCGTGAGAGTCGAGACGCTCAAGCAACGCTGACTGATCCCGGTTCGGGAGGAGCCACTCCGGCCGGTGAATCAGCGGTTCATGCTGCCAAAGCTCTGCCATCTGAGGATGCAGGTCATCGCGGATTTGCTGCATGTGGTCTGGCTTGGCGCTCCTGCCTAGAAGGGGACCGTCGTAGGTCAGGGTGAAACGCACGGCTCAGGTTAGGGCGCTTCTTCGGTACTTGCTGGTCATGGCCCGCAGGTCTGGCCCTGCACAGGGTTTCGGCCGCAGGACCCACCTTTACAGACGGTCGCCAGGAAGGCTGCGAGCCGCAAGGTGTCCCGCCCCGGGTTCAGTGGAGGCTCGGAACTGACGCGGCGGCGGGCGATGCCGACTCGAAGCTGTCGTCTGCGCCGTCGCCCGGGCTTCCCGAGGCGGACCGGAATCCTGCCTCGTACCGACTGCTGGACGTCGGAGTGGCGATCCTCGAGCCCGGCGCGCCCGCCGAGCTGAATGCGTGGCCAGTACCGCGGCGTGGCGGTGACGTTCTCAGGGAGTGCGGAAGGACAACTGGAGGAAGTCGGGAGATCGCCGAGCAGGCTGGCTCTCGTGGCTCGTCATGGAACCGCCGATGTCCACCTGCAGCCGTTCATCCACAGATGTGCGCAGGACCGCCGTAGGTCAGCGTGCTTCTGCTA
Source organism: uncultured Actinomycetota bacterium (assembly GCA_963777095.1). Lineage (GTDB taxonomy): Bacteria > Actinomycetota > Actinomycetes > Mycobacteriales > Geodermatophilaceae > CAVZOY01. The sequence goes on along the minus strand of CAVZOY010000001.1, from coordinate 425,396 downwards.
GACGGGCGGTAGGCCTGTACTGGGCAGGTCGGGAGACGCACGGAGTGATTCTGTGACGACCAGGCGACGGCGACGCCAGGCAGGCGAGGGCGGAATCAGCGCGTACGCCACCAAGGCGGGACCGCGCTTCCTGATCAAGTTCACGGTCCAGCGCGAGGACGGGACGAAGCGCGTCGTCCTGAAGCGCGGGTTTCTGACCCGCAGGGACGCCGCGGCGGCTCTCCGGGCGGAGATCCGCAAGGCCGAGGTGGGGGAGTGGGTCGAGCCATCGAAGCAGCGCCTCGACGCCTACCTTGCCGATTGGATCCAGGGGCAGCGGCTGAGTCCCTCGACGCTGTCCACGTACCGGAAGAACATCCGGCTGCACATCGATCCCTACCTCGGTGCCCAGTCGGTCGCGCGCCTCACCGGGTCCGCGGTCGACGCCTGGATGCGGACCCTCGAGAAGTCCGGAAGGGCCGACGGTCAGGGCGGCCTCTCGGCACGCACGGTGCGCTACGTCTACACGATCCTGCGGTCTGCCCTGAGCGACGCGGTCACGCAGGGGCGGCTCGCGGTCAACCCGACCGACCGGTCGACACCGCCCAGTCCGTCGGAGGCACGCCCCCCGGAGATGCAGGCCTGGACTGCGGCAGAGCTCAACCGCTTTCTGGGCTGGGCGGACGCCGACGACCGTGACCTCGCCAGGGGCTGGCGGCTGCTCGCGGTCACGGGCATGCGCCGCGGTGAGGCGCTGGCCCTTCGGTGGCGGGACGTCGACCTGGACGCCGGCCGGCTTGCTGTGCGTCGCAGCGTAGGGGTGGTGAAGACCAAGGGCGCCGGTGAGGAGCTGGTCGAAGGCCCCACCAAGACCGGCCAATCACGCGTCGTCGATCTGGACGCGGGCACCGTGGCAGCGCTGCGCAGCTACCGGGCGGCCCGCGGCCTGCTGACCCTCGACCTCGTCAGGGACTCCGCCCTCCTGTTGAGCGAGCTCGACGGCACACACAGGCACCCGGAGCGGTTCTCCCGCCGCTTCGCAGGTCAGGTCGTCCGAGCGCGCAAGGCGCTGGGCGAGGAGCACCTGCCGGTGATCCGGCTGCACGATCTGCGCCACACCCACGCCACCCTTCTGCTTGCGAACGGCGTGCCGGTGAAGGTCGTCTCTGAGCGGCTGGGCCACGCCAGCGCCACGATCACGCTCACCGTCTACCAGCACGTCCACCCCGGCATGGGACGGCAGGCGGCCGACCGGTTCGCCGCCCTGCTCGACGGCTGATGGAGGCCGAAGTATCACGCGGGTATCACAAGGGTCTGAAGAGCCCCAACAGCGAATCACCCCGGGCTCCTGACCTGCAGGAACACCGGGGCGATGGAGTGTCCGAGGGGGGACTTGAACCCCCACGCCCGATAAAGGGCACTAGCACCTCAAGCTAGCGCGTCTGCCATTCCGCCACCCGGACAAGGTGGACACCCTCGCGGGGCGTCGGGAGCCAGCATAACCGAGCCGTCCCCGGGGTCGGGACACCCTCGGGTGGCACCATCGCGGCATGTCAGCGCAGACACCGGACCCGGACGCGACGACCGACGAGCAGCCGCTGGCTCGGGCGCAGGCCGAGGTCGCCGAGCTGCTGTCCGATCTCATCCGCATCGACACCACCAACACCGGTGAGACGGCGACCAGCGCGGGAGAGCGCAAGGCCGCAGAGTGGGTCGCGGGCAAGCTCGACGAGGTCGGCATCGCCTCCCAGATCTTCGAGTCCGAGCCCGGCCGGGCCAGCCTCGTCGCGCGGCTCGAGGGCGCCGACAGCTCGCGGCCGCCGTTGCTGATCCACGGCCACCTCGACGTCGTCCCCGCCGATCCGGCCGAGTGGAGCGTGCACCCGTTCTCCGGCGAGGAGCGCGACGGCTACGTCTGGGGCCGCGGAGCGGTCGACATGAAGGACATGGACGCCATGACCCTGGCGCTGGTCCGCGACTGGGCCCGCACCGGCGTCCGCCCACCACGGGACATCGTGCTGGCCTTCGTCGCCGACGAGGAGGCCGGCGGAAAGCTCGGTGCCCGCTGGATGGTCGATGAGCACCCTGACCTGTTCGCCGACTGCTCCGAGGCGATCAGCGAGGTCGGCGGCTTCAGCATCACCGTCCGCGACGACCTGCGCCTCTACCTCGTGCAGACCGCCGAGAAGGGCCTGGCCTGGATGCGGCTGACCGCCGGCGGCAGGCCCGGCCACGGCTCCTTCGTCCACGACGACAATGCCGTCACCCGGCTGGCCGAGGCCGTCACCCGGATCGGCCGGCACCGCTTCCCGACCGTGCTCACCCCGCCCATGCGCGCCTTCCTCGACGCGGTCAGCGATGCCTACGGCATCGAGGTCGATCCCGACGAGCCCGAGGCGGCCCTGTCCCGGCTCGGCAGCATCAGCCGGATGATCGGTGCGGCGCTGCGCAACACCGCCAACCCGACGATGCTCACCGCCGGCTACAAGGCCAACGTCGTCCCCGGCACCGCGTCGGCCACGGTCGACGGCCGCTTCCTGCACGGCCAGCAGGAGGAGTTCGAGCGGCAGCTCGCCGCCCTGATCGGCGAGGGCGTGCAGCGCGACTGGCTGGTGCACGACCAGGCGGTGGAGACGACGTTCGACGGCCCGCTCGTCGAGCAGATGGTCGCCGCGCTCAAGGCCGAGGACGACGGTGCGCGCCCGGTGCCGTTCACGATGAGCGGCGGCACCGACGCGAAGAGCTTCGAGCGCCTGGGCATCCGCTGCTTCGGCTTCTCGCCGCTGCGGCTGCCGCCCGACCTGGACTTCGCGGCTCTCTTCCACGGCATCGACGAGCGCGTGCCGGTCGAGTCGCTGAAGTTCGGCGTCCGCGTGCTCGACCGCTTCCTGCGGGCCGCCTGATGGGTGCGCCGGGGCCGGGCTCCGTCGCGCTGATCACCGGCGGTGCCGGCGGCTTCGGCCGCGCGCTCGCTGCCCGGCTGGGGGCCCGCGGTGTCACCGTCGTCCTCGCGGACCTCGACGGCGACGCCGCTCGGGCGACGGCCGCCGACCTCGGCGCCCGGTTCGTGCCGCTCGACGTCACGGACCGCGCCGCGAACCGGGCGGTCGTCGAGGCCGTCGAGGCCGAGCACGGCCGGCTGGACGCCGCCTACCTCAACGCCGGGATCGCCGGGCGCCCCGAGGGGCTGCTCGACGTCGACGACCTCCTCCGCGTCATCGACATCGACCTGCTCGGCGTCGTCTACGGCGCCGAGGCCGCCCTGCCCGCGCTGCGCCGGGCCGGGGGAGGAGCGGTCGTGGTGACGGCGTCGCTCGCCGGGCTGTCGCCGATGCCGGCCGACGCCGGCTACAGCGTGGCCAAGGCCGGTGCGGTCGCCTTCGTCCGGTCGATGGGCCCGCGGCTGGCGAGCGAGGGCATCACGATCACCGCGATCTGCCCGGGTTTCGCCGACACCGCGATCATCGACCCCCTGCGGGAACACTTCGACGCCGCCGGCTTCCCGGTGCTCACGGCCGACGAGGTGGCTGCGGCGATGGAGGCCGCCTGGGCATCGGGGGAGCCGGGCGCGGCCTACGTCGTCCAGCCGGGCGTCGGCGCGCTGCCCTACCGGTTCCAGGGCGTGCCGAGCGCGAGGACGGCGGCCGGCGAGACGGCCGTGCTGCCCGAGGCGCTGCGGCCGCCGTCCTTCCGTTGACCCTCCGACCGCGGAGGTGAACCCTGGTCGCGACCGCCGGCGAGGTGCGACATGAGACATGAGCTCCGTACGGAGATCGACATCGAGGCGCCGCCCGAGCATGTCTGGGCGCAGCTGGTCGACCTGCCCTCCTACGCCGCCTGGAACCCGTTCATCACCGCCGCGTCGGGCTCGGCCGAGGTCGGCAGCAGGCTCCGGCTGCGGATGAAGCCGCCGGGCGGCCGGGCAACGACCTTCCGGCCCCGGGTGACCGAGGTGTCGCCCGGCCGCGCGTTCGAGTGGCTCGGGCACCTGGGCGTCCGCGGGGTCTTCGACGGGCGTCACCGCTTCGAGTTGGCCGCCACGGACGGCGGGACGCACGTCACCCAGGGCGAGTCGTTCCGCGGCCTCCTCGTCCGTCCCTTCCGGAAGTCGCTGGACGGGAAGACGCGGGCCGGGTTCGAGGCCATGAACGGAGCACTCCGCCGGCGCGTCCTCGACGCCTCGGGGTCTGGACCTGACGGCGCGGATCGTCCCTAGACTCCGCCATGGCCGTGTTCCCCGTCCATCGCCGGGCCCGCATGGGCGGGCGCGACCCGCACGAGCCGCACCGCGCCGCGACGCCGCTCGAACTGCTCTTCGACCTGACCTTCGTGGTCGCGTTCGGGACGGCGGCCAATGAGCTGGCGCACTACCTCGTCGAGGGGCACCTGGCCACCGGTCTGATCGGGTTCTCCTTCGCCGCGTTCGGCATCGCGTGGGCGTGGATCAACTTCTCCTGGTTCGCCTCGGCCTACGACACCGACGACTGGATCTTCCGCCTGACGACGATGGTGCAGATGCTCGGCGTGCTGATCTTCGCGCTGGGCCTGCCGGTGATGTTCGCGTCGGTCGACGAAGGCGAGACGGTCGACAACTCCGTGATGGTCGCCGGCTACGTCGTCATGCGCGTCGCCATGGTGTTCCAGTGGCTGCGGGCCGCCCGCCAGGACCCGGACCGGCGCCGGGCGTGCCTCACCTACGCCACGACGATCCTCGTCGCCCAGGCGGGCTGGATCGCCCTGCTCTTCGCGCAGACGTCGGTCGGCGTCACGTTCGTGTGGGCGGGGCTGTTGATCCTCGTCGAGCTCGCCGGCCCGCTCGACGCCGAGCTGCGCAAGGGCGGCACGCCCTGGCACGCGCACCACATCGCCGAGCGGCATGGACTACTCGTGATCATCGCCCTCGGCGAGGGGCTGCTCGGAACCACCGTCGCCCTCGCGGCGATCATCGAGGGACCCGGCTGGTCGCCCGACGTCGCCCTGCTGGGTCTGGCCGGGACGGCGCTGACCTTCGGTATGTGGTGGATCTACTTCGTGCTGCCGTGCGGCGACCTCCTCGCCCGGTTCCGCAGCCGCAGTTTCCCCTGGGGCTACGGCCACATCGTCCTGTTCGGGGCGCTCGTGGCCGTCGGTGCAGGGCTGCACGCCGCCGCCTACTACGTCGAGCGCCACAGCGTCCTCGATGTTCCGGGCACGGTGCTCACCGTGGCGGTTCCCGTCTCCGTGTACGTGCTGTCGATCTACGCGCTGTCCTTCCAGCTCACCCGTACGGCCGATCCGCTCCACCTGCTGCTGATCGCCGGGTCGGCGCTGGTCATCGCGGTCTCCGTCGTCCTGGCGCTCGCCGGCGTGCCGCTGGTCTGGTGCCTCCTGGTTCTCGCGCTGACGCCGTGGGTCAGCGTGGTCGGCTACGAGACGGTCGGCTACCGCCACGGCGACCGGGTGCTCGAGGAAGCCTGACCGGCTCCTAGGGTCGCCCCATGCGCGCATGGCGGGTGCACGAGCTCGGCGATCCCTCGGCGATGACCCTCGACGAGGTGCCGACGCCGACACCAGCGGACGGCCAGCTGCTGGTGAAGGTGCGGGCGGCCGCGCTCAACTTCCCGGACGTGCTCATGGCCGCCGGGCTGTACCAGGCGCGCCCGCCGCTGCCCTACGTCCCCGGCATCGAGCTGTGCGGAGAGGTGGAGGGCACCGGGCAGCGGGTGCTCGGGACGCCGTCCGAGGGCAACGGTGCCTTCGCCGAGTACGTGCTCATGGACGCCGACCGTGCGTGGCCCGTGCCCGAGGGCATGAGCGACGAGAAGGCGGCAGCCCTCTACATCACCTACCAGACCAGCCACGTCGGCCTGCACCGTCGCGCGCACCTCCAGCCGGGGGAGTGGCTGCTCGTGCACGCCGGCGCCGGGGGCGTCGGCAGCGCGGCGATCCAGCTGGGCAAGGCGGCCGGGGCGCGGGTGATCGCCACCGCCGGCGGGCCGGAGAAGGTGCAGGTCTGCCGCGACCTCGGCGCCGACCACGTCGTCGACTACACCGCCGAGGACTTCGTGCCGGTGGTCAAGGAGGTCACCGGCGGGCACGGTGCCGACGTCGTCTACGACCCGGTCGGCGGCGACGTCTTCGACCGGTCGCGCAAGTGCATCGCCTTCGAGGGGCGCCTGGTCGTCGTCGGCTTCACCAGCGGACGCATCCCCGAGGTGCCGGCCAACCACGTGCTGGTCAAGAACTACAGCGTCGTCGGCCTGCACTGGGGCCTGTACCGGCAGCACGACCCGTCGGTGTTCGGCAGCGTGCACGAGGAGCTGACCCGCCTGTACGAGGACGGCCGGATCGACCCGCTGGTCAGCCAGGTGCTGCCGCTCGAGGACGCGCCGGAGGCGCTCGGTGCGCTGGCGAGCCGGCGCACGGTCGGCAAGGTCGTCCTGACGCCTTGATCGACGACCGCGCGGTGCTGCGGGCGGACTGCTCGCGCTGCGCCGGGCTGTGCTGCGTCGCGCCGCCGTTCGCCGCGTCGGCCGACTTCGCCTTCGACAAGCCGGCGGCCACGCCGTGCCGGCACCTGCAGGACGACTTCCGCTGCGGCATCCACGACCGGCTGCGGACGGCGGGGATGCCCGGCTGCACCGTCTTCGACTGCTTCGGCGCCGGCCAGCGGATCACCCAGCAGACCTTCGGCGGGCGCAGCTGGCGCGAGGCGCCGGAGCTCGCCGCGGCCCAGTTCGCCGTGCTGCCCGTCGTCCGCCAGCTGCACGAGATGCTCTGGTACCTCGCCGAGGCGCTGTCTCTGCCCGAGGCGGTGGCGCTGCACGACGACGTCCGCGCGCTCCGTAGCCGCACCGAGGAGCTCGCCGCGGCGACGGCGGATCGGCTGCTGGCTCTCGACGTCGCCGCTCACCGGCGGCTGGTCGGCGACCTGCTGCAGCGGGTGAGCGAGCGGGTGCGCGGCCGGGGCGGCGCCGACCGCCGGGGCGCCGATCTCGTCGGGCGGGACCTGCGCGGCGCCGACCTGCGCGGCGCGAGCCTGCGCGGTGCGCTGCTCATCGGGGCCGACCTGCGCGGTGCGGACCTGCGCCGAGCCGACCTGCTGGGCGCCGACCTGCGCGCGGCCGACGTCCGCGGCACGGACCTGTCGGCGTGCCTGTTCCTGACCCAGCCGCAGGTCAGTGCGGCGCGGGGCGATGCGGCGACGGCGATCCCCGCCGTCCTGCGCCGCCCCGGCCACTGGGGCTGAGCGGGGTCAGGTCACCGGGCCCGGCAGGTAGGACAGGCGGGAGCGGCGGCGCAGGATCACCTTGCGCGTGCCGTCGGCGTGCAGTTGCAGGCGGGCGAGCTCCCAGCCGCCGGTATCAGCCTGCAGGCTCAACATGGTCGCCGCTGCGGACCGGGACGTGCCCGGCGGGATCCGCAGCGGCGCGAACTCGAAATCCGCACCGGCGTCCATGCCGAGCGATTGTGCATGCCGACCGCCGTCCGGTCACCCGTCCGTCGCCTGCCGCACGATCGGAGGACCCCGGTCTGCCCCCGCCGACCACGAGGGTGAGGATGGGGCCGACCCCGACCGCACCATCCGAGGAGGACGACGTGACCGAGCCCGGCACCGTGCCCGAGGCCGACCGCGCCGAGCAGGAGGCGCTGGTCGACCCGCCCGAGGTGTCGTCCGCAGGGGACGCGACGGCGCCGCCCGCCGACGTTCCCGAGGCCGACGCCCTCGACCAGCAGCTCGTCGCCCGGCCGCGAGGCGACGGCGGCACCCAGCACCGGGTCGGCGACCGCGAGGCCGACGACGCCGACGTGCTCGACCAGGAGACCGACGTGCCGGTGGGGGAGGACGACGGGGAGGTCTGAGTCGGCCCGCCGCCCTACCCGCTCAGCGCTGGGTGGCCCAGCTCTGGACGACGAGGTCCCGTCCGATCGGTGGGGCCGATCGTGCCGGCGTCCTTGATGTAAACCCGCGCCCGCAGACCCAATGTGCCGGTCGCCGGGGTGCAGGTCGGTGACGCCTCGCAGACGTACGACTCCAGCAGCACGACGGTGCCGCCGGGTCCGTAGCCGGGCGAGTCGTCCGGGATCTCGATGACCGGGCCCGTGTAGCTGACCGCGCCGGTCTCCTTCACCCGCAGGACCCGGGAGATGACGCCGAAGCGCAGCACCTGGGCGGTGATGTTGCTCAGGCTGATGTCGATCGGCGCCAGCGGCACGTAGGTGGTGCCCTGGATGTAGAAGTGGCCGCTGTACGACTCCGTCGTCGAGATGACGGCGCAGCCGGACCCGCCGGAGTAGACCTGCGTGATGCAGCCGCTCTGGGCGCGCAGCGCCGGTGCTGTCCAGGTCAGATCGAGCAGGACGGCGTCGATCACCTCGGTCGCGGCTCCCGTCCGGACTCGACGAGTACGCGCCGTGCAGGCCCGTGAGTCCGTTGGCCTTCACCGAGGCCGCCAGGTCGGTGGTCAGGTCGACGGTCACGGTTTCCCCGGCGGTCTTGGCCTGGCGGTTGATCGACTTGGTGACCGCGGTGCCCGGCGTCGGCGTGACCACCACTTGCCGGGAGCTGACCGCGGCTCGAGGCGCCGTAGACGAACCGCAACCGAGCCGACGTGAGGGTCGATCCGGCCGGGATGGAGACGGGCGGCGCGAAGTCGGTCAGCGGCGAGGGTCGCCGTGCCTGCGGTCGTGGCGGTGAGGCTCGCGGCCTTCCCGTCGCTCGCGGCTGCCACAGAGGCGGCCAGCGTGTCAGTGGTCACGGCCGGGACGAAGCCGGCACCGTTGACGGTGCCGGGGGCCCCGTTGTTGGCCGTCGTTGAGCCGCCGGAGCCGCTCTTCATCCCGTAGACGGCGAGCGGTGGCCGGTCGGTGTTGTAGGTGCCGCAGATCTCGGCGTCGGCGGTGCCCACGACCTGGAACTGGCTGTCGCCGCCGAAGATGAACTGGACACCGACCGCCGTGACCGAGTGGATCGGGTTGTCGCACGAGCCCGGAACGCTGACCGGGTTCGACGGAGCCGCGATCGGGTTGCCGGCGCTGTCGACCGGGGTGCCGGCGATCAGCTGCCCGTTCTTCAGCGCCCACTGGTGGCTGCCGGTGTTCTGGAAGTCGAAGTAGTAGTTGCCCGGCTTGAACCACCAGACGCTGTCCTTGCAGGCGCCGTTGCCGTCCATGAGGTTCGACAGCGCCGCGGCGTCGTCGTAGAAGCCGGGCTCGAAGGCCATGACCTTCCCAGGGCAGTTGGCGGCGACGTTCGCCGGCACCGCCCGGTAGGTCGGCACCGTGGTGGTCTCGGCCGCGTAGTTCGGATCGCCCGGCACCGAGGGTGCGGTGCAGAACGCGGCGCGGCGTGCTGATGATCGTGCCGGTGCAGCCCGTCTTCGCCAGGACGTCGACGGTCGACTTCAGCGTGCCGTCGGTGACGGCGATGTTCGAGTTGCTGATGATCCCGCCGTGCACGTTGAACGGCAGCGACGTGTTGAGCGCCTTGACCTCCAGGCCGTTCTCGCCCGCGTTCGTGCTCAGCGTCAGGATCGCGTTGCCGGGCTTGTTCGCGGCCGTGATCGGCACGCGTGTTGCCCGACGCGCCGGTGGACGGGTCGGGCGCTGCATCGGACGGCCGCCGAGTTGGCTGCCGCTCCCGTTGCTGCCGGGGATCAGGTTCGGCAGCGCCAGCACGTCGTCGCCCGCGCCGGCACCGAAGCACTTGGGGTAGGTGCTGCTGCCCAGGTCGTTGTTGTATTCGTTGTTCTTGAGCACGTCGAGCGCCGCCTGAGCGGCGCCCTCGGCGGTCGCTGCCTCGGCGGCCTGTGCCCGCAGGGCGACGGTCGCCCTCACGTTGGCGTCGGCGTAGGAGAGCAGGGCGGCGATCACGAGTGCCACGACGGTGACGATGACGAGGGCGATGACCAGGACGCTGCCGGAGTCGTCGTCCAGGGCGCTGCGCCGGCGCCGGATGCGGCGTCACGTCTGCCTCCGTTGTCCGGTCAGGGTGACCTCGTAGGGGGTGTCGCTGCCGCTGTCCGGATCCCGGATGGTGAGCTCGAGAGAGACGGTCTCGGGCAGGGGCGTACCGGTGCAGCTCGTCGGCTCGAGCAGGGCAGACGACGGCGAAGGGAGCGACGAGGTCGTGGGCGATGGTCAGGTTCGGCCACCACGGCGCCCGACCCGTCGCACTCGATGCCGGTGCAGCTCGCTGCCCTGGACGACGTAGGACGACCCGCTTCTGCATGCGGGTGTTCACCGCCGCGCCCTCGTAGTCGTCCCAGGCCAAGCGGACGACGGCGTTCGGCGTTCCCGCAGGGCCGCAGGCATAGCTGCCGCCGGTCGCCGGCGCGTTCGTCTCGATCGACTGGATCGAGGTCGGGCTCGGCCGTGCTGGTGTAGGTGCTGCGCACGCCGACGGCCTGCACGTCCTGGGCGAAGTAGGAGTTCGCCAGCTGGGCGTCGTGCGACTCGCTCATGCGGGCCGTCGTGGTGTCCGTGTTCTTCAGCTGGAGCACCACGATCGCGGTCAGCGGAGCGACCACGATGCCCAGCATGAGGATCGTGATGATCAGCTCGATCAGCGTGAAGCCGCTGTCGTCGTCCGCGATCCTGCGCAGCCGCGACATCAAGCCGTTCACGGCGCACGCACCACGATGACGGAGCGTTCGCTGCACGCCGTCGCCGCTGGACACCACGACGGTGACCCGCTGCAGCTCGCCCGTCACGCACGCGCCCCACGCCGAGCCGGTCCAGGACTCGATCGGGTCGACGGTCGGCGTGAAGCCGGCGGGGATGTCGACCTGGCCCGCGAGGCCGGCGTACGTGCCGGCTGCCGATGCGCAGTTCAGGTCGGGTGCTCCGGCGATCCGCTCGGCTGTAGTCGCGGGCCACGGCCGCCGCCGTGCTCTGGTCGCGGTGGACGTCCGAGACTCGGATGGACGTGTACAGCCCGCCGATGGCAGCCGCTCGCCGCGGTACCGAGGACGACGACCGCCACGAGCACCTCGACGAGGCTCGCGCCGCGGTCGTCCGAGAGACGTCGGGGCATCTCAGACCTCGACCTGGTTGAACACGCCGTACATGGCCGAGACCAGGGCGACGGCGACGAAACCGACCACGACGCCCATGACGATGATGACGAGCGGCTCGAACAGCGCGGTGAGCTTGTCGATCTTGTAGGTCAGCTCGCCCTCGTAGTAGGCGGCGGTCACCTCGAGCTGGTTGTCCAGCGTGCCGGTCTCCTCGCCGACCCGGATCATCTGGGTCGCCGTCGTCGGGAACAGCCCGGTCGCGGTCAGCGGCTGTGCCAGACCCTCGCCGCGGAACATCGACTCGCCCACGCCGGAGAGCGCCCGCATGAAGACCCGGTTGCGCAGCGACTCGGTGGCCACCCGCAGCGCCTCGGGCAGGCTGACGCCGGCGCCGACCATCGCGGCCAGGATGCGGGCGAACCGCTCGACCAGGACGAACCGGAGCGTCTCGCCGAGGACCGGGACCTTGAGCAGGAGCTTGTGCCAGAGGTACTTCCCCTGCTCGGCGCGCGTGCCGGCGAACAACAGGAAGAGGAGCGCCGCGAGGCCACCCGCGAGCGCCCACCAGTAGTCGCCGACGAAGTCGGTGACCGCCAGCAGCATCCGGGTGGGGAGCGGGAGCTCGGCGTCCAGGGAGGCGAAGAACACCTCGAACCGCGGCATGACGAAGACGGCGAGCACCACCACGACGACGACCGACATGACGGCGATGACGGCCGGATAGATCGGTGGCCGACTTGACCTTGCGGCGGACGACGAGGTCGCGCTCCAGGTACGAGGCCAGCTGGGCGAGCACGCGTGTCCAGCCGGCCGGTCAGCTCCGCCGAGCGCAGGATGCCGCGGTAGAACTCCGGGAAGACCCGCGGGTACCGGTCGAAGCAGTCGGACAGCGTGTCGCCGCCGCGCAGACCCACCTCGGTCTCGGTCATGAGCTTGCGGATGGTGGTGTTGGACGCCTCCCCGCCGATCAGCCGGACCGCGTCGACCAGCGGCAGGCCGGCGGCGATGAACGCGCCGAGCTGGCGGGAGAGGTGCATGACCTCGACGCGCTTGACCCGGGTCGGGGTGATCTCCGCCTTGAGGACGCTCTTCTTCTCGACCACCCGGATGTTGCGCAGCTCCTGCTCGTAGAGAGCGAGCTCCGCTGCCTCCCGGCTGGCCGCCCGGTGGTTGCCGCGCGCCATCTCGCCGCTCGGGCGGGTGGCCGTGTAGGTGAACGTGGGCATCGTCAGACTCCCGTCACGTAGACCGAGCGCATGACCTCGGCCACGGTCGTGGTGCCGTTTCGCACCAGGCGCGCGGCCTCCTCGAGGAGGGTCTGCATGCCTTCGGAGCGGGCGACCTTGCGCAGCTCGTCGTGCGCGGCGCGGTCGAGCACCAGCTCCCGGATGCGCTCGGTGACCGGCATCATCTCGTAGACGCCGACCCGCTCCAGGTAGCCGGTGTGCGCGCAGAAGTTGCACCCCGCGCCGCGGTAGAACACGTCGTCGAAGTGTCCCGGCGAGATCGAGTCGAGGAAGGCGCGCTCCTCCGGCGACGGCGCGTACGACTCGCGGCAGTAGCCGCACACCCGGCGCACCAGCCGCTGCGAGATCACCGTGGTCACCGACGAGGCGACGAGGAAGGTCTCGATGCCCATGTCGATGAGGCGGTGCAGCGCCGAGACGGTGTCGGTGGCGTGCACCGACGAGAGCACGAAGTGACCGGTCAGTGCCGACTGGACGGCGATGCGCGCGGTGTCGGCGTCGCGGATCTCCCCGACCAGGATGACGTCGGGGTCCTGCCGGAGGATCGACCGCAGCCCGCTGGCGAAGGTGAGGCCGGCCGCTCGTTGATCTGGATCTGGTTGATCGACGGGAAGGTGTACTCGACCGGGTCCTCGATGGTCATGATGTTGCGGTCCGGGCTGTTGATCTCGCCCAGCGAGCCGTAGAGCGTCGTGGTCTTGCCGCTCCCGGTCGGGCCCGCGCAGATGACCATGCCGTACGGCGAGTGGATCTGGGCCTTGTACCGCTCGACCATCGCGGCGGGCATGCCCAGCCGCCCCAGGTCGAACAGCGGTCGGCTCTTGTCCAGCATCCGCATGACGACCTTCTCGCCGCCGACGACGGCGACGGTGGAGACGCGGATGTCGACCGGGCCGGTCCTCGATCTGGGTGGTGATCTGGCCGTCCTGCGGCCGCCGCCGCTCGACGATGTTCATGCCGGCCATGATCTTGACGCGGCTGACGAGAGCCGGCGCCATGGAACCGGGCAGCTCGAGCACGTCGTGCAGCGCGCCGTCGATGCGGTAGCGCACCCGCACCCGCTCGTCCTGCGGCTCGATGTGCACGTCGGAGGCGCGGTCGCGCAGCGCCTGGGTGAGGATCTTCTGCACGACCTGGACGACGGGGGCGTCGTCCGAGCCCACCTCGGGCTCGTTGCGGACGACGTCGCGCCGGATGGTGTCGCGGGCCTCGAAGACCTTGACCTGGCTCTCGACGCCGATCAGCGCGCGGTAGGCGGTGTCGATCGCCCGCATGAGGTCCGACTGCGCGGCCAGGCGCAGCTGCACGGGGTGCGGGATCGCCTCGCGGACGCGGGTCGTCGTCTCCTCGGTGCCGTCGGCCACCGCGAGGACCACGCTGTTGCCCTCGAACGACGACGGGCAGCGCCTTGAGCCGGTGCGCGACCGTGTCCGAGATCAGCGCCAGCGCCTCCGGCTCGGGCGTGACGTCGCGCAGGTCGATGACGTCGAGCCGGCTCTGCCGGGCCAGCACCGTGGTCAGGTCGCGCTCGGAGATCGCGCCGCTGTCGAGCAGCAGCCGGCCGAGGCGCTGCTGCGCGCCCTTGCGCTTCTGCTCCAGCGCGGCCAGCACCGCGCCGCGGTCGACGAGCCGGGACTCGACGAGCAGCTCACCGAGGCGGTTGCCGCCGTCGTGCACGGCGACGTCGACGGGCCCGGTCTGGACGTACGGGGCCGGGGGCCGGCGGGGTCGCCGTGACGCTGTGCCTGCCGAACCGTGCCATCACGCCACGCTCCCGGGCACTCGAGGCGGCGTCTCGATCTCCTTGGGATAGAGACTCCGCGGAGCGGCGTCCTCGTAGCGGACGATGCCCGCACGGATGAGCTCGGAGAGGGAGTGCTCGAGGGTGATCATTCCCTCGCGCTGACCGGTGACCAGCACGTTGCGCAGCTGGTGGGTCTTGCCTTCCTTGATCAGGTTGCGGACCGCGGAGTTGGCGACGAGCACCTCGTAGGCCGCGACGAGCCCGCCGCCCACGCGGGGGATCAGCCGCTGGTACACCACGCCGCTCAGGGCGGCGGCGAGCTGCACCCGCACCTGGTCCTGCTGGTCGCCGGGGAAGACGTCGATCATGCGGGAGATCGACTGGGCGGTGTCGTTGGTGTGCAGGGTGGCGAAGACGAGGTGGCCGGTCTCGGCGATGGTCAGCGCGAAGCGGATGGACTCGAGGTCCCGCATCTCGCCCACGAGCAGGACGTCGGGGTCCTCGCGGAGCGCGGAGCGCAGCGCGTCGGCGAACGAGGGCGTGTCGGACCCGACCTCGCGCTGGTTGACCGCCGAGCGCTTGTGGTCGTGCACGTACTCGATGGGGTCCTCGATGGTGAGGATGTGGCACGCGCGGGTGGTGTTGATCTTGTCGACCATCGCGGCGAGCGACGTCGACTTGCCGGAGCCGGTCGGGCCGGTGACCAGGATCAGTCCCTGGTGGTGGCAGGTCAGCTCCTTGAGCACCGCCGGGAGGCCGAGTCCCTCCATGGTGGGCACCGACCGGGGGATCATCCGCAGCGCCAGGGCGGTCATGTTCCGCTGGACGAAGGCGTTGCCGCGGATGCGGGCCTGCTCGCGCCAGCTGAACGAGAAGTCGTAGTCCTGCCGGCCGGCGAAGGCGGCCGACTGGGACGGGGTGAGCACCTCGGCCACCATCGACTCGGTGTCGTCGGCGGTCAGCGGCCGGGCACCCTCGACCGGGTACAGGTCACCGTGCACCCGGATCTGCGGCGGAATGCCCGCAGTCAGGAGCAGGTCGGTGCCGCCGGCGTTCCAGAGCGCCTCCAGCAGGCCGTCGACGCGGCTGCCGATGGTGTGCGCGAGCAAGGGTCCCCCTACAGGAAGTGGTGTGGATGAAGGGCGGTGGGGAGGGCCGCCGGAGCCCGACGGCCCTCCCCCCAGGCGATCAGGGTCAGATCACGACGCCGGTGCAGTCGTTCACCGCGCCGGCGGCACCCGCGACGTTGGGGTCGTCGCCCGCGCCGAGCGTGTAGTTCACGGTGTCGGGGTACGAGTTCAGGAAGTCCGGCACGAGCGCGGCCTCGGCGGCGGCGTCGCCGGTGGCCGGGTAGCCACCGTTCTGCGCGCGGTAGGCCTCGACGGCGCGTGGTGACGGTCTTGATGTCGGCCTTGCAGGCCGCCTCGTCGCCGGTGTCGGTGATGCCACCGACGGCGAAGACGACGATGCCGGCGAGCACGCCGAGGATGACGATGACGATCAGGAGCTCGATGAGCGTGAAGCCGCTTCTCCTCCTGGCGGGCCTTGCGGATCTGAGCGAGCATTTCTTCTCCTTGGAAAGGGCGGCGGTCGGGCGACCGCCGGGGAGTTCTGGGTCGGCCCGCAGGAGCGGGCGCGGGTGGTGCAGGTCCTGGGGTAAGCCGGCCGGGCCGTCGGGCGACGGGGCGGCGCGACTCAGGTACGCGTCACGTCATCGCGCCCCCGAGAACGGACCGGGACGCGGCGGCGGGGGAAACCAGCCGCGCCAGGGCGAAATCGCGGATGGCGGAGCTGACCGGGTGGCCCGGGCTCGACACCATCAGCGGGGTACAGGTGTTGATCGACGCGGCGACGTCCCGGCTCGACGGCACGTGAGCGGCGATCGGCGTCGCGCAGCATCCGCTCGACGTCGTCGGCGGTGATGCCCACGCCGGAGTCCGACCGGTTGAAGACCACGTGCCGGGTGTCCCGCCGGTGGCCGAGCAGGTCGATCGTGTCGAGGGTCCGGCGCAGGCTCTGCAGCGCCGGCCGCTCCGGAGTGGTGACCAGCACCGTGTGGTCCGAGCGGTCCAGGGCCGAGACCACCGGACGCGAGAAGGTGGCCGGGGTGTCCACGACCACGACGTCGTAGGTGCGGGTCAGCGCGGACAGGAGCCCGTCCACGCCCTCGGCCTCGAGCCGCTCGGCCTGTCCGGGACGCGCCGGCGCCAGGACGCAGTCCAACCGGGGCAGGAACGGAGTGACCGGCGGGAGTACGTCCCCGTCCCCGGTCTGCCAGAAGTGCTGCGCCGGCTCCGGCGTCAGTCCGAGGGTGGCGGCCACGTCGCCGGTACGCAGGTCCAGGTCCACGAGCGCCACCCGGCGCGCCGGGTCCTCGGCCAGCGCCACCGCGAGGTTGATGGCGATCGTCGTCTTGCCGCAGCCACCCTTCGCGGCGAACACGGTGACGATCCGGCCGCGGCCGCACTCGGCCCGGGCTGCCAGCAGGTCGCGGCAGTCGCGGCCGGCGGCGGCAAGGTCACCGGAGAGCAGGACGGCATCCACGCCTGTCTGCAGCGCGGCGTGCCGCTCGAGCCGGTTGAGATGCGGCCGGAGCAGGACGACCACGGCGTCCGGACAGGCCGCCCGCGCCAGGGTGGTGAAGCGGGGCACCTGCGCGGCCGACAGATCCGGGCCGAGCACCAGCAGGGTCGCCTCGGGGGCGGTCCGCAGCTGAGCCACGACACCGGACAGGTCGTCGACGAGGGTGACGGCCTCGCCGGCCGACGAACCGAGGATCTCGGCGTCGGCGGCATCCAGGCCACAGGCGATCAGCACGGCGACACCTCCCCGGTTCTCCGGTGACCGCGGCGTGCGGTCACGTCTCGATGTGTCACGAGGACTCTGGAGTGCCGGAAAACGCCAGGTCACCGGGCGATCGGACAGACTTCGATGGCCGACCGGTGGACGCGTGTCGGCCGTTCGGGGGACAGACGGGCGTTCTGTGGTCTGATTCGGTAACAGGACGTAGCCGTGGGGTCACCTAGCGGGGTGGTGTGGCGAGTCGATCTTCCGTCCGCACCACCGGGCAAGCCGGCCCAGTCGTCACCGCCGGTGACGGACGCGGGCCAGCCGCCGGCGGCGTTTAGCACGACTCGCCGGACTTGCACAAGTCCCGAGCGGCTGAGAAATCCCAACGAACCTCAGGGGTTACTCCGTGGTCCAGCTCATTGACCCCGGGTCACCTGCACCCCTACACATGTGTTAACGCCTCACACGGGTACGAGGCGCATGGCTCACGGGGATGTAGGTAGTGATGACGGCACGCGTACTGGTGGTCGAGAGCCACCCGGTCACTCGCTGGGGTCTGGGTCGGCTGATCGCCGAGCAGTCGGACCTGCGAGCTGGCCGGCGACACCGGCTCCGCCCGCGAGGCGGTCACCCTCGCTGCGGCGCTGCTGCCGGACGTCGTCGTGATCGGGCTGACGTCACCCGAGGGTCACGGCCTGCCTCTCGGCCGCGAACTCCGCGAGCGCTTCGACGACCTCGGCGTCGTCATCCTGACCGCCACCGAGGACGACGACGTCCTGCTCCAGGCCTTCGAGACCGGCGTCTCCGCGTACGTCGCGAAGACGGCTCCGGTCGCCGAGATCGTCGGGGCCATCCGCCACGCCTCCGTTGCCGCGTCCTCGTTCACCGCCGCCGGACTGGCCGCGGCACTCCGCCGCCAGCGCCAGTCCGTCGCCGCATGCGAGCTCAGCGCCCGCGAGCGCGAGGTGCTCGACCACCTCGTCGCCGGGCGTTCCGTGCCGTCGATCGCCGCGCTGCTGCACATCAGCCCCTCGACCGCGAAGACCTACGTGTCGCGCGTATACGAGAAGCTGGCGCGCGCAACCGCGCCGAGGCCGTGATGGCGGCCGTGCGCCTCGGGCTGGTCAGCCGCGCGGCGGCGCCGGACCTGCTGCCCGCCTGACCCACGTCAGCGACGCAGGAGCAGGTCCACCACCGGATCGGCGATCCACAGCGCAGCCAGGGCGCCCAGCACCATGAACGGCCCGAAGGGCAGCGCCGTCCTGCGCCCGCCGGCGCCCGCGGCCATGACCGCCACGCCGACGACCGCGCCCAGGAAGAAGCCGGCGAAGGCTCCGACGACGACCGCGCCCCAGGACAGGTAGCCCAGCAGCAGGCCGATCACCCCGGCGAGCTTCACGTCGCCGAAGCCCATGCCGCTCGGGTACACGAGCGCCAGCAGGAAGAAGAACCCGAACAAGGCGACGGCGCCGAGAGCCGCTCGGACCAGCGCGCCCCAGTCGTCCTGGACGGCGGCGGCGACGGCCAGGAGCACCGCGAGCACGGGGTAGGCCGGGAGCACCAGCACGTTCGGCAGGCGGCGGACGTCGAGGTCGATGGCTCCCAGCGCGATGCCCAGCGCCGTGAAGAACAGCAGTGCCGGCAGAAGGGCGAGCTGGTCCAGCTGCAGGGCCCGCCACGTGACCAGGACGAACGCGACCGCCGTCAGCAGCTCGACCAGCGGATACCGCACCGGGATCGGCAGCCCGCAGTCCGCGCACTTGCCACGCAGCGCCAGCCAGCCGAACACCGGCACGTTGTGCCGGGCGCGGATCGGCGTCTCGCACCGGGGGCAGTGCGACGGCGGCGACACGACCGACGCCCCGACGGGCACCCGGTGGATCACCACGTTGAGGAACGACCCGATCGCCAGCCCGAGCAGGGCGGCCAGGAGCAGCAGTAACAGCAGGACCACGGTGCTCCTGAGGACATCGGACGACCGGCGGACGGCAATCTAACCCGCAGCCTGCCCAGAACCGGGGACCGTCCACCGACCGAGCGAACCGTGGCCGGCTCGACGGTCAGGCCGCGGGACCGCCCTCGTCGTCGACACCATGACATGTCGACAAGGGGCGCTGTCGACACGTCGATCAGTCGAGCGACTCCCGCAGTAGAGAGGCCAGC
The DNA here is from genome assembly GCA_963777095.1 of uncultured Actinomycetota bacterium. Classification (GTDB taxonomy): domain Bacteria; phylum Actinomycetota; class Actinomycetes; order Mycobacteriales; family Geodermatophilaceae; genus CAVZOY01. Next base: position 406,476 of record CAVZOY010000001.1, on the reverse strand, counting down.
CGGGTCCGCCGCGGCCGGACGTCGACGTCGCGCACCGCCCGCGCCAGCGCCGCGCCCGACGCGTGCACGATCGACAGGTGCCGCTGCGCGCGGGTGAGCGCCGTGTAGACCAGCGGCCGCGAGAGCATGCCGCCGGCCTCGGGCGGCAGCACGACCACCACGCCCGGCCACTCCGAGCCCTGGGCCCGGTGCACGGTGATCGCCCAGCCGTGCCGGAGGTCCGACAGCGCCGTGCCGGTCACCGTCACGGGCCCGGAGGAGAACGAGACGTCGAGCGAGCCGTCCCCGGCCTTGGTCACCGTGCCGACCTCGCCGTTGGCGAAGCCGATCGGCTCGAGCTCCAGGTGGTTGGCGGTGGCGACGACGCGGTCTCCGGTGTCGAAGCCGAACACCGTGCCGTCACCCGGGTTGAGCTGCGCCTTGAGCGCCTTGTTGAGCTCGATGGTGCCGGCCGGCCCGCGGTGCACCGGCGTGACCACCTGCACCGCGGCGGGTTCGATGCCGAGCGCCCGGGGGATCGAGTCGGTGACCAGCTGCACCACCCGGCGGGACGCCTCGGCCGAGCCGGTGGCGGGTACGACGACCACCTCGCGGTCGGGCGAGTCGACCGGCGGCAGCTCACCGCCGCGCACCGCCGTGGCCAGCCGCGCGATCGCCCCGCCCTCGGCCTGCCGGTACAGCGTGGTCAGCTCGGTCACCGGGACGACGCCCGAGTCGATCAGGTCGCCCAGCACGTGCCCCGGACCGATCGAGGGCAGCTGCGCAGGGTCCCCGACCAGCAGCAGGTGCAGGCCGTCGGGGCAGGCATCCAGCAGCGCCGCCGTCAGCTCCACGTCGAGCATCGAGGCCTCGTCGACGACGACGACCTCGGCGTCCAGCGGCCACTCCTCGTTGCGCGCGAAGCCGCCGGTGGTGCCCTGCGCGCCGAGCAGCCGGTGCACCGTCGTCGCCGGGTGGTCGGTCAGCTCCTCCAGGCGCTTCGCCGCCCGGCCGGTCGGCGCGGCCAACGCCACCTCCGTGCCCTTGGCACGCAGCAGCTGGACCATCGCGGCGACGGTGCGGCTCTTGCCGGTGCCGGGGCCGCCGGTGAGCAGGCTGATGCCGTGCTCGAGCACCTGGGCGACCGCTGCGCGCTGCGCCTCGTCCAGGCCCTTGGCCACCGAGCGCACCGACGCCGGGTCGGCGATCCGCTCGGCCGTCGCGGCCAGCCGGGCGATCGCCTCGGCCACCAGCTCCTCGGCCATCCCGTAGCGGGCCAGCGACAGCATCCGCAGCGCGGGGTCGGGCTCCGCCTCGGGATCCTCGGGTTCGGGGGGCTCGTGCTCCAGCACGTCGCCGGACTCGACCGCGGCCACCACGGCGGAGGCGGGGTCGGCCACGCCCTCGGCGTGCAGCGACGCGACGACGAGGTCGGCGGGCAGCACGGTGTGCCCGTCGCGGGTCGCCGTCCGCAGGGTGAGCGCGACGATCGCCCGGCCGCGTCGGGCGTCCTGCCGGTCGACGCCCGGCAGCAGCGCGATCGCCAGCCGGTCGGCGTCCGACAGCGAGACGCCGTGCAGGCCGAGCAGCTGCCAGGGGTCGTCGCGCAGCAGCCGGGCGGCGTCGGGACCGAGCGTGTCGGCGACGCCCGCCGCGAGCCGGGCCTCGAGCCCGGCGCCGACGAGCAGCCCGACCACCTCGTAGACCGGCGCGGCGGCCAGCCAGGACGAGAACAGCCGCTCGGCGCGCTGCTTGCCCACGCGCGGGAGGCGCAGCAGCGCGGCGGCGGTGACGCTGTCAGCGGCGGTGATCCCGGCGGCGGGCAACTCGGCGGCCGTGCGCTTGCCCAGCCCCGGCCAGAGGCCGGCGGCGGTGAAGGCGGCGAAGACGGGATCGCCGCCGGCGACGGGTGCGGGAGAGGTCATCCCTGCGTCCGACGCTCCGGATAGCCGAACGGCGGGGCGGACACGTCCTCCAGCGCCGTCCGGATGGCCGCGGGCAGCCGCACGGTGTCGGCATCCAGCGAGGCCTGCAGCTGGTGCGCCGTGCGGGCGCCCACGACGGGGGCGACGACGCCCGGCCGGTCGCGCACCCAGGCCAGCGCCACCGCCAGCGGCGTCGTCCCGAGGCCCTCGGCCGCGGTGATCACCGCCTCGACGATGCGGTCGGCCTTGGCCGACCGGAGGCCGTCGATGAACGCCTGCCACTGCGGCGAGGCTCCGCGGGACTCCGACGGCGTGCTGTGCCGGTACTTGCCGGTCAGCAGCCCGCGGCCCAGCGGCGACCAGGCGAGGACGCCGAGGCCGAGCGCCTCGGCCGCCGGCACGACCTCCCGCTCCACGCCGCGCTGGAGCAGCGAGTACTCGACCTGCGTCGACACCAGCGGAGTGCGGCCCGGCCAGGCCTTCTGCCAGGTGGCCGCCTGCGCGGTCTGCCAGCCGGTGAAGTTGCTGATGCCCACGTAGCGCACCCGGCCCGAGCTCACCGCCAGGTCGCAGGCGGCCAGCGTCTCCTCGAGCGGGGTGGCGTCGTCCCAGGCGTGCAGCTGCCACAGGTCGACGTGGTCCAGGCCCAGCCGCTCGAGGGAGGCGTCGAGCGCGGCCAGCAGGTGGCCGCGGGACCCGCCGCGGCCCATCGGCCCCGGGCGTGGTGCGGCCGACGGCCTTGGTCGCGACCAGCACGTCGGCCCGGGGGACGACGTCGGTCAGCAGCCGGCCGAGGACGCGCTCGCTCTCGCCGTCGCAGTAGACGTCGGCGGTGTCGACCAGCGTGCCGCCCGCGTCGACGAAGGCGGTCAGCTGCATGGCCGCCTCGTCCTCGTCGGTGTCGCGGCCCCAGGTCATGGTGCCGAGCGCCAGCCGCGACACGACCAGCCCGCTGCGCCCCAGTGCCCGTTGCTCCACGACCGGCCAACCTACCGGCGGCAGCGGCGGCACACCGGGCAGTGCTGTGGACGCCGGAGCGGCGCGCCGGACCGTCGTCGGCCGCCGCCTAAGGTCGTTCCCCGTGTTCCGAACCGCCGCGCCCGCCGTCCGCCTCGACGACGCCCGGACCGGCTGACCCGTGGGCTGGTTCGAGGCCGTCGTCCTGGGGCTGGTGCAGGGGCTGACCGAGTTCCTGCCGATCTCCTCGAGCGCGCACCTGCGCGTGGTCGGGGAGGCCTTCGGCTGGGGCGACCCCGGCGCGGCCTTCACCGCCATCACGCAGATCGGCACCGAGGCCGCCGTCCTGCTCTACTTCCGGCACGACATCGCGCGGATCGTGATGGCCTGGCTGCGCTCGCTGCGGGGACGGCGGGACGGCGCTCCGCTCGACCCCGACGCCCGCATGGGCTGGCTGATCATCGTGGGCAGCATCCCGATCGTCGTCCTGGGGCTGCTGCTGCAGGACCGGATCGAGACCACCTTCCGCGACCTGCGGATCATCGCCACCGCGCTCGTGCTGTTCTCTCTGGTCCTCTACTGGGCCGACCGGGTCGGGGCGAAGAAGCGGGAGCTCGACTCGCTGACCGTGGGCCACGGCATCGCGTTCGGCTTCGCCCAGGCGATGGCGCTGGTGCCGGGGGTGTCGCGGTCCGGCGGCACGATCACGATCGGCCTCTTCCTCGGCTACACCCGCGCCGCCGCCGCGCGCTACTCGTTCCTGCTCGCGGTGCCCGCCGTCCTCGGGTCCGGCTTCTTCCAGGCCTACGAGGCGATCACCGGTGACACCAAGGACGAGCCGGTGGTCTGGGGGCCGACGATCCTCGCCACCGTGATCGCGTTCGGCGTGGGCCTGACGGTCATCGCCTGGCTGCTGCGCTACCTGGACCGGGGCAGCTTCACGCCGTTCGTCGTCTACCGGATCGTCGTGGGCCTGCTCGTTCTCGGGCTGGTGGTCGGCGGGGTGCTGGACCCCGTGTGACGTGCTCGGCCCGCCTGCAGGGTCCCGCCGCGAGCTTGCGAGCGGTGGGGGGCAGGGGGGTCCTTTCTCTAGTCTCGTGACCGTGGCGACGGTGATCCTCCTGCGGCACGGCCGGACGACGGCCAACGCCGGCGGCGTGCTGGCCGGCTGGACGCCGGGCGTCCGGCTCGACGAGAGCGGGCGGGCGCAGGCCGAGGCCGTCGCCGCGCGGCTCGCGCCGGTGCCGTTGGCCGCCGTCGTCAGCAGTCCGCTGGAGCGGTGCACGGAGACCGCGGACGCCGTCCTGACCGGCCGGCAGCTCGAGCTGCGCACCGACGACCGCCTCGGCGAGGCCCGCTACGGCGACTGGACCGGCCGCACGATCAAGGACCTGGCCAAGCAGCCGCTGTGGAAGGTCGTGCAGCAGCACCCGTCCGCCGCGGTCTTCCCGGGCGCCGAGGGGGAGGGGCTGGCGCAGACGCAGGCCCGCGCGGTCGCCGCCGTCCGGGAGTGGAACGCGGCGCTCGGCCCCGAGGCGGTGTGGCTGGCGTGCAGCCACGGCGACGTCATCAAGGCCATCCTGGCCGACGCCCTGGGCCTGCACCTGGACCAGTTCCAGCGGATCGTCGTCGACCCCGCGTCCCTCTCGGTGGTCACCTACACCGAGACCCGGCCGTTCGTCCTGCGCATGAACGACACCGGGGGAGACCTCGCCGCGCTGGTGCCGCCGCCTCGGCGGCGCCGTCGCAAGCCGTCCTCGGACGCCGTCGTCGGCGGGGGAGCAGGAGCACCCGGGTGAGCTGCGCCTCTACCCGCGTCATCGCGTGAACCGGTCGGTATCGCCGCGTAACCTGAGCGGCGTGCCACGCCAGGTCCATCTCTTCGACCGACCGAGCCGGTTCGTCGCCGGCACCGTGGGGCAGCCGGGCGACCGCACCTTCTACCTGCAGGCCTCCGACGACGGCGGGCGCACCGTCAGCGTCGCCCTGGAGAAGACGCAGGTCCAGGTGCTGGCGGACCGCATGAACGAGCTGCTCGACGAGATCGCCGAGCGGCCCGGCACCGTGATCCCGCCCGACGTCCCCATCGACGACCTGGAGCCGCTCACCCCGCCGGTCGACGAGGAGTTCCGCGTCGCCGCGATGGGTCTGGCCTGGGACGGCACGGCGCAGGCCGTGGTCGTGGAGGCCGTCGCGGCCACCGACGAGCCGATCGACGAGGACGCCATCCTCTCCGACAGCGACGAGGGTCCCGACGCGCTGCGCGTGACCATCACCCCGGCGGCCGCTCGGGCCTTCGTCGCCCGCGCCCGGCGGGTCATCGCCGCCGGCCGGCCGTCGTGCCCGCTGTGCTCGCTGCCGCTCGACCCGACCGGCCACGTGTGCCCCCGGCAGAACGGCTACCGCCGCTGAGCGGCGGTTCCATGAGCGAACAGCCGGCGCTGGGAGACGGACGGGCGCCCGCGACGGACGACGAGGCCCTGCGGCTGCTGCGCGAGGGCACCATCGACCTCGAGGGCCGGCTCCTCGACGCCTCCAACATCACGCTGATCGGCACCATCCGCGCGGGCTCGGTGGTCGGCGAGTGCGTCTACAAGCCGGTCAAGGGCGAGCGGCCGCTGTGGGACTTCCCCGATGGCACCCTGGCCGGCCGCGAGATCTCGGCGTTCCTCATCTCCGAGGCGACGGGCTGGCGGATCGTCCCGCCCACGGTCCTGCGCGACGGCCCGTTCGGCATCGGCATGGTGCAGCTGTGGGTCGACGGCGACCCCGACGTCGACCTGGCCGCGTTCGTCCGACGCGATGTCCCGGCGCTGCGCCACATGGCGGTGTTCGACGCCGTGGTCAACAACGCCGACCGCAAGGGCGGGCACATCATCCCGATGCCCGACGGCCACGTGTACGGCGTCGACCACGGGATCTGCTTCTCCGTCGACCCGAAGCTGCGCACTCTCCTCTGGCGGTGGGCCGGCACGCCGCTGCCGGTCGCCGCGCTGGAGGTGCTCGAGCGGCTCGGCGACGACCTGCGCGGCGACCTGGGGGACCAGCTGCACGAGCACCTGACCCGCCGCGAGGTGCTGTGCACCCAGCGGCGGGTGTCCGAGCTGCTGCGCACCCAGGTGCACCCCGAGCCGTCGGGGGAGTGGCCGGCGCTGCCCTGGCCCCCATTCTGACGGACCACCCTTCGCGACCGCACGACCTCGCACGGCTCGGCGCGGGCCCCTGAAGGCGTGCGAGATCGCCGTTCTCAGTACGTCACCATGCGCCCATGCCGCATCGGAGCCGCCTGTCGATCCTCCTGCTCGACCTGCCGCCGGAGCACCACGTCGCCGGTACCGACTTCTGGGCCGGTGCCACCGGTCATCCGGCCGAGCCGGACCTCACCGACGAGGAGTGGACGTCACTGGGCTCGTTCGCCGACGGCTGGCACGTCGAGATCCAGCGGACGGGGGAAGGAACGCCGCCGCGCTGGCACGTCGACATCGAGACCGACGACATCCCGGCCGAGGTGGCCCGGCTCGAGGCCCTCGGCGCGACCCGGCACCAGGACATGGGCTCGTTCTGGCAGATGCTCGACCCGGCGGGGTTGGTGTTCTGCGTCGTGGGCATCCAGACGGGGAAGGCGTTCGAGAAGTACGCGACTGCCTGGCCCTGACCGAGTCCCTCGCCAGGGTGAGGCCGGAGCGTCACCGATCCCGCGTCTTCCTGCCCCCGCCGCTTCCCCCTCCGGAGTGGCGGTTCGCCCCCGCCTGTTCACCTGGCGCTTCCCGCACGTTTGGATTCGCGGAGATCGGCATACAGTTCGAAAACGCGATCAGGACTCCGACACGGGTCCAGGGCCAGGAGGCACAACTGTGGGACTCGTCCGGTGGGCAGGGGCGAATCGCGCCCACCCGGAGCCGTTCGGCTCCGGGCGAGGCCGCACGCCCGCGCCGGCCCCCGGCGTTCCGTCGCGCCAGGACCGACCATGATCGGCCTGGTCCTGGCAGCCGGTGCGGGGCGCCGGCTGCGCCCCTACACCGACACGCTGCCGAAGACGCTCGTGCCCATCGTCGGCGAGACGACCGTCCTCGACGGCACGCTGCGCAACTTCGCCGACGTCGGGCTCACCGACGCCGTCCTCGTGGTCGGCTACGCGGCCGACGCGCTCCGCGACCGGCAGGCCGAGCTCGAGCGGGCCCACGGCGTGCGCCTGCACCTGGTCGACAACGACAAGGCCGAGGTCTGGAACAACGCCTACTCGCTGTGGTGCGCGCGGGAGTACCTCGCCGAGGGCGTGATCCTGGCCAACGGCGACACCGTGCACCCGGTCTCGGTCGAGGAGACCCTGCTCGCCGCCCGCGGACCGGCGCTGGTGCTGGCGGTGGACACCGAGAAGCAGCTCGCCCACGAGGAGATGAAGGTCCGCTGGTCCGCCGAGACGGGACTGCAGACCATCACCAAGCTCATGCCGCCCGAGACCGCCTTCGGCGAGTACATCGGCGTCACCCTGATCGAGCCCGAGGCCGCCGCTCCGCTGACCGAGGCGCTCGAGGCCACCTGGCGCGCCGACCCCGACCGCTACTACGAAGACGGCTACCAGGAGCTCGTCGACCGCGGCTTCCGCGTCGACGTGCAGCCGATCGGTGCCGTCGACTGGGTGGAGATCGACGACCTCCGCGACCTCGAGCGAGCCCGGGAGCTGGCATGCCGCTCCTAGCCCGTCAGATCACCGCACCGCTCGTCATCGACATCCGCCCGGGCGCGGTCCGCGACATCGCGAACGTGCTCGCCGAGCAGCGGATCTCCGCGGGGGGACAGGTCGCCATCGTCGTCGGCAAGTCGTCCGGGGACGCCGTGCTCGAGCGGATCGCCGACCAGCTGCCCGAGGCAGACGTCTTCCGGATCGAGGGCGGAACCCTGGACGGGGCCCTGCGCCTGGCCAAGGACGCCGGGCACCGCCAGTACGACGCGATGGTCGGCGTCGGCGGCGGCCGCGTCCTCGACGTCACCAAGTTCGCCGGGGCGCGGCTGGGCCTGCCCGTGGTGACCGTCGCCACCAACCTCGCGCACGACGGCATCGGCTCGCCGACCTGCATCCTGGACACCGACAGCGGACGGGGCTCCTACGGCGTCCCTGCGCCCATCGCGATCCTGGTCGACCTCGAGCTGGTGCGCGCCGCGCCGCCGCGGTCGGTGCGCGCGGGCATCGGCGAGACGTTGTCGAACTTCTGCGCCATCGAGGACTGGCAGCTGGCCCACGAGCGCACCGGCGAGGCCGTCGACGGGCTCGCGATGATGCTCGCCCGGTCCGCCGCCGACGCCGTCATCTACCAGCGGGGGACGATCGAGAACGACGCGTTCCTGCACACTCTTGCCGAGTCGCTCGTGCTCTCCGGCCAGGCCATGGTCATCGCCGGCACCAGCCGGCCCTGCAGCGGCGCCTGCCACGAGATCTCGCATGCCATCGACCTGCTGTTCCCCGACCGCAACGGCTACCACGGCGAGCAGGTCGGCCTGGGTGCGGCGTTCGCGACGTTCCTGCGCAAGGACGAGGAGCGGCTCGAGCACATGGTCGCCGCCCTGAGCTGGCACGGGCTGCCGGTCGTGCCCGCCGACCTGGGCATGACCGTCGACGAGTTCACCCGCGTCGTGCTCGCCGCACCGCAGACCCGCCCCGGACGCCACACCATCCTCGAGGAGCTGTCACTGAGCGAGGAGGGCACCCTTCTCGCGGTGAAGGACTACATCGACGTGGTGTCGGGCCCCGCGTGGGCGTGAGCGCCCGATGACCACGACGACACCGACGCTCGCCGAGCTGCGCAGCATCGTCCAGCCCGACGAGCTGATGGGCCGGGTGAACGGCGAGCACTGGGCCGGCCGGCTCTACATGCGGCACGTCTCCCTGCGGGTCACCCGACTGCTCGTGCCCACGCGCGTCAGCGCCGACGCCGTCACCTGGGGAATGATCGCCTCCGGCCTGCTGGCGGCACTGGTCCTCACCGTGCCGCACCCGCTCACACCGCTGGTCGCCTTCGTGCTGATCCAGCTGCAGCTGCTGCTCGACTGCGTGGACGGCGAGATCGCCCGGTGGCGGCGCACCTGCTCGCCCGCCGGGATCTATCTCGACCGGATCGGCCACTACACGACCGACGCCGCGCTGGTGATCGCCCTCGGCGTCCGTGTCGACGGTGGCCTCACCTCCATCGACGGCTGGACGACGCTCGGGCTGGCCATCGGCGTCCTGGTGCTCATGAGCAAGGCCGAGACCGACCTGGTGCACGCTGCCCGCGCCCTGACCGGTGTGCTGCCCGCACCCGACCGCGGCGCGCGCCTGCGCCCCGGGGCGGTCTCGACGCTGCGCCAGGTCGCCCGTTTCGTGCCGTTCAACCGCGCCCTTCTGGCGCAGGAGTTCAGCATGCTCGCGGTCGTGGCGGGGATCGTCGACGCGTTCACCGACGACCTCACGGGCAGCCGCGTGCTCCTGCTCGCCCTCGCGCCCATCGCCGTCGTCGTGGCGGGGGGCCACCTGCTGAGCATCCTGCGGTCGGACAAGCTCCGGTGACGCCGCGATTCGGGTGCGTGGTGCTCACCATGGGGGACCGGCCTGACGAGCTGCACCGCGCCGTCGGCTCGATCCTGGCGCAGAAGAACGTCGAGGTGGACGTCGTGGTGGTCGGCAACGGGTGGATCCCGACCGGCCTCCCCGAGGGCGTGAAGAGCGTCGGGCTCGTCGACAACGTCGGCATCCCGGCGGGCCGCAACAGCGGCGTCCCCTCGGTCGACGGGGACTTCCTGGTGTTCGTCGACGACGACGCCTGCCTGCCCGAACCCGACGTCCTCGCCCGGCTGGCCGCTCTGTTCGACGCCGACCCCTCGCTCGGGCTCGTGCAGCCGCGCTTCGCCGACCCGGACGGCCGGCCCACGCCGCGCCACTGGGTGCCCCGGCTGCGGAAGGGCGACGCCGGACACAGCAGCGACGTCTGCGCGGTCTGCGAGGCGGTCGTCGTCCTCCCGCGCGCCGTCTTCGACACGATCGGCGGCTGGCCGGAGACCTTCTGGTACGCCCACGAGGGCATCGACCTCGCCTGGCGGGTCTGGGACTCCGGCCACCGGGTGCGCTATGTCGGCGACGTCGTCGTCCACCACCCCGCCGTCGCACCCCAGCGGCACGCGGACTTCTACCGCTACAACTCCCGCAACCGCGTGCTGCTCGCGCGGCGGAACCTGCCCGCTGCCGGTCGGGGCGGCGTACGTGACCACCTGGGGCCTGCTCACGCTCCTCCGCACCCGCAGCTCCACAGCGGGGGCGCAGTCGCTGCGCGGGTTCCGCGAGGGCTTCAGCGCGCCCATCGGCCGTCGCCGCCCGCTGCGGTGGCGCACGATCTGGCGGATGACGCGGGCCGGGCGCCCGCCGGTGATCTGACGCGATGACGACCGGACCCCTGCAGGCAGGTGCCCCCCTCTCCCCGACCTACGATCCGCTGGTGCAGGGGGAGCTCGACGACCTCGCGAAGCTGCCGCCCGGCTGGGGCGGCGAGCTCGCCCAGCAGTACGACCTGGCGTCCATCTCCGCGCGGCCCGGGCTCCGGCAGTACCTGCGCCAGATCTGGGCGCGACGGCACTTCCTCGTCGCGTTCTCGAACGCGCGCATGACGTCGCTGTACTCGCGCACCCGCCTCGGCCAGATCTGGCAGCTGATCACGCCGCTGCTCAACGCCGGCGTCTACCTGCTGCTGTTCGGCGTGCTGCTCAACACGTCGCGTGGTGTGGACAACTTCGTCGCGTTCCTGGTGATCGGCGTCTTCGTCTTCCACTTCACCCAGCGCTCGGTGCGGCACGGCGCGGACTCCGTCTCCCGCAACCTCGGGCTGATCCGTGCGCTGCACTTCCCGCGGGCCACGCTGCCGCTGGCGTACACGCTCACCGAGCTGCAGCAGCTGTTCGGGGCGCTGGTCGTGATGGCCGGGGTCGTCCTCGCCACCGGTGAACCGATCACGTGGCGGTGGCTGCTGGTGCCGGTGGCCGTGGCGCTGCAGAGCGTCTTCAACGCCGGCGTCGCGCTGATCGCCGCCCGGGCCGTGGCGCAGGCACCGGACCTCACCAAGGTGCTGCCGTTCTTCCTGCGCACCTGGCTCTACATGTCCGGCGTCTTCTACAGCATCCCGGTGCAGGCCGACCGTTTCCCGGAATGGCTCCGGGTGGTGCTGGAGGTCAATCCGGGCGCCGTCTACATCGACCTGGTCCGCACGGCGCTGCTCAGCGAGCACGACCCGCTCCCGTACTCGTGGCCGCTCGCGGTCGGCTGGGCCGTCGTCGCGCTCGTGATCGGTTTCCTGTACTTCTGGCGGGCGGAGACCCGCTATGGCCGCGGCTGACCTGGCGGTGGACGCCGTGGGCGCTCCGACCGTCGTCGTCGAGGACCTGCACGTCGTGTACCGGGTGCACGGCCGGGCCCAGCGGGGCAACGCGGTCGACGCGCTCAAGCGGGTCGTGCGCGGTCAGCGTCGGCCCGGCATGCGCGAGATCCACGCGGTGCGGGGCGTGAACCTCGTCGCCCGGCGCGGCGACGCGATCGGCGTCATCGGCCGCAACGGCTCGGGCAAGAGCACGCTCCTGCGCGCCATCGCAGGGCTGCTGCCGCCCGACCGGGGGCACGTCTTCACCGACGGCCAGCCCTCGCTGTTGGGTGTCAACGCCGCGCTCGTCCGCGACCTCACCGGCGCGCGCAACATCGAGCTGGGCTGCCTCGCCATGGGGATGACTCCGCAGGAGGTGCGGGAGAAGTACGACGAGATCGTCGAGTTCTCCGGCATCGGCGACTTCGTCGACCTGCCGATGAACACCTACTCGTCGGGCATGGCGGCCCGCCTGCGCTTCGCGATCGCTGCCGCCAAGTCGCACGAGGTGCTGCTCATCGACGAGGCCCTGGCGACGGGCGACCGGCAGTTCCGGCGGCGGAGCCGGCAGCGCATGCGCGAATTGCGCGAGGAAGCGGGCACGCTGTTCCTGGTCAGCCACAGCCTCGACGTCATCGCCGAGAGCTGCAACCGGGCGATCTGGGTCGACAGGGGCGTCATCCGCATGGAGGGCGACCCCGCGAGCGTCATCGAGGTCTACTCCGAGGAAGAGTGACGGCTCCCGTCGCTACCGCGCGGCCGCCGTGTCGGCCTCGCGCGCCGTGCCGTCCGTCGGCAGGGTCCGTGCCTCGGGCACCTGCCCCGCCCCGGGAGCCCCGGCGGCCGTCGCGGCGGCCGTGACCTCGGCGGCGGCAGCGGACGACGACGGCGTGAGGCGCCGCATCTGGCGGTCGAAATCCTTGCTGCTGAGCAGCAGCTTGTAGACGAGGGCCACCTCGAACAGCAGCAACAGGACCGCGCTGAGGACGACGAACGGGACGACGGCGTCGAACAGCGGGCCGACGACGAAGATGAACATCTGGTACTCGATGCCGCTGAACAGGTGCGGCCGGATCCGGTAGCGCATCACGGCGTCGCGGAAGCGCGGCCACCAGCCGAAGCGGGCGAAGAAGCTGCGGTGCAGCTGGGACCGATCGGGCTGAGCCACCCCGTACGACGCCGCGTCGCCCTCCAGCACGGCGGGCGCCGGCCGGTAGCCGCCGTCGCGGGCGCCGTCGTGGGCGACGTAGCGGACCGGGTCGCCGCCGAGCACGACGTAGGTCGAGCCGAGCGTCAGGGCCCGCTTCTCGGCGCCCCGGGCCGCCGCCTTGAGCCGGCGGTCCATCTCCTTGCGCACCTTGGCGACCTGCCACGCGTTGAGATAGCGCAGCATGTCGAAGAAGGCCACGAACAGCGCGAGCCAGACGAACATGACCTCGCCGGTGCGCTGGTACTGCCCGTAGGCCAGCGCGGCGGCGCAGATCCAGAACTTGTAGCGGTCGAAGCTGAAGTCCAGCCACATGCCGAAGGCCGACCCCGTGCCCTTGAGCCGGGCGATCTTCCCGTCGATGCAGTCGAGGATGAAGCTGACGTGGTACAGCAGCGCGCCCAGCGCCAGCATCGCGTGGTTCCCCTGGGCGAACGCCGCCGCCGAGCCGAGTCCGACCAGGAACGACACGAAGGACACCTGGTTCGGCGTGATGCTCGTCCGGTTCGCGATCGGCAGCGTGAGCCGGCTGGCGACCGGGTCGACGAGCAGGACCGTCCACCAGGCGTCCTTGCGCTTGTAGGTCAGGCGGACGTCGTCCAGCGTGAACCGCTGCCGGCTCCCGTGGCCCGCTGCGGGCGGTGCTGCCTCGACCGTCACGAACCGCGTGTCCCTTCTGTCGTCCGACCGCCACAGCCGGCGATCACCTCGATTGTCGACGTGCCGTCGCGGGAGCGCGACCAGGCGCCCGGGAAGCCACCCGTCCGGGCCGCCCGTATTGTCGATCTTCCGACCAGCGAGGGAGCAGCAGCGTATGGGCACACCGGACCACATCGAGCACCGAGGCGCAGGCCCCGCGGTCCGCGTCATCGTCCCGGACGAGGCGAGGGCGGGTGTCTACGCCAACCTCGCGCTGGTCAGCCACTCCGGCCACGAGTTCAGCCTGGACCTCTGCCAGGTGCAGCACGAAGCCGAGGGGGACGAGGTGCGGGCCGACGTCGTGAGCCGCGTGCACCTGCCGCCCACGATGGTGCGGTCCCTGATCCGGACGTTGCAGGCCAACCTCGACGCGTACGAGGCGCGCTTCGGCGCGGTCCGGTCGGTGGAGTCCGAGGCGTGAGCGGGTGCGCGGGAGAAGGCTCCCCCCGGCCGGCCGGCCGGGTCCACCTCCGCTGATGCCCCCCATCTCGTCGGGAACGGTCAAGTCCCCGCACGTCGTGCGCGTGCTGACCGCGCGGGTCGAGGGGGAACGCATCCTCCTGCTCGGCGAGGTGGCGGACGAGCCGTCGGCCGACGCCGCGCCGGTCCCGGCCGAGCTCGTGCTGCGCGAGCGGGGCTCGGGGGAGGAGCTGCGCATCGAGTTGACCGCGGACGGCGCCGACGCGCCGCTCAGCGCAGTCATCGACGCGCGTGCTCTGCTGACCGACGAGGACGTGACCACCTGGGAGGTCCGCGTCGGAGAGGTGGCCGATGGCGCCGCCGCGTGGGACCTGGACCCCTCACTCGATCCGGCGTCGATCCCGTCGGTGATCCTGCGCCGGGACGACGACCTGCTCCGCGTGCGGCTCCGCAGGCCCCGCGCGGGGGAGCTGACCGTTCTCGTCGACGGGATGCCGCCGCACGCGGAGGTGCAGCGCGTCCTCGTCGAGGAGGACACGCTCGTCCTCGAGGCGGTGCTGGACCGCATCGCTGCTCCGCCGGCGGGGGAGAGCGTGTTCCTCGTGGCGTCGAGCCGGGAGCGGAAGGTGGAGGTCGAGGCGCCGGCCGAGCTCGACGGCCGCACGGTGCGCGCCCGGCTGCCGCTCGATCGGCTGGTGGCCGACCTGCCCGGCACGGAGTACTGGGACCTGTCCGTGCGGAGCGAGGCACTCGGCACGCTCCGGGTCGGCGGGCACCTCGACGACGTGACGGACAAGAAGAACGCCGTCGTCTTCCCGGCCGACGACTTCACCTCACCCGGCGGCGGCCGGTCGCTGCGCCCGTACTACACGATCCACAACAACCTGTCCGTCCGCTCCAAGCCGCTGACGCCGGGCCCGGCCAAGGCGCCCGCCCCTTCGAAGTCACGACGACCGGCGGCGGGGGACTCCGAGGACACGCGGCTGTCCCGCCTCCGGCACCGCACGGCCCGGGCGGCCGCGATGGTCCTGGCCCGCGCGGTCGTCCGCCGGCTGCCGAGCCGCCGTTCCGGTCCCGCGGCGCGTGACGGTCGACCGCGCGTCGCGATCCTGATCGTGCACGGGTTCGGCATGGGCGGAACGGTGCGCACGGTCTTCAACCAGGCCGCGTACCTCAGCCGCGACCACGACGTCGAGATCGTCAGCCAGCTGCGCGAGCGGCGGGAGCCGTTCTTCCCCCTGCCGGCCGGGGTCACCCTCACGCCGCTGGACGACCGCACCGACGCGGCCCGACCCGGACGGCTCGAGAAGCGCCTCCGCGACCGTCTGGCCCGCCGACCGAGCCTCCTCGTGCACGAGGTGGACGTGACCTTCCCCCGGTGCACCCTCTGGACCGACGTGCAGCTGGTGCGCTACCTGCGCAAGCAGCGCGGCGGGATCCTGATGGCGACGCGACCGTCGCTGAACCTCCTCGCGGGTCAGCTGGCCGCACCCGGCGTTCTCACCGTCGGCCAGGAACACATGAACTTCCCGCAGCACAACCCGGCGCTGGCCGAGACCCTGCACCGCGAGTACCGCAGGCTCGACGCACTGACGGTCCTGACCACCGGCGACCTCGAGGACTACTCGCGCGTGCTGGCCGGCAGCGGCACCCGCGTCGCGCGCATCCCCAACTCCGTCAGCCCGCTGACCGGCGGGCCCGCGGACCCGACCAGCAGGATCGTGGTGGCGGCGGGCCGCCTGACCAACCAGAAGGGGTTCGACCGGCTCATCCCCGCGTTCCAGCAGGTCGCCGCCGCGCACCCGGACTGGACGCTGCGCATCTACGGATCGGGTCCGCACCGCGCCCGGCTGCAGCGCGCGATCCTCGAGCGGGGCCTCTACAACAACGTCCGGCTCATGGGGCGGGCGAACAACATGGGGGAGGAGTTCGCCAAGGCGTCGATCTACGTCATGAGCTCCCGCTTCGAGGGCTTCCCGATGGTGCTCCTCGAGGCGATGAGCAAGGGCCTCGCCGTCGTCAGCTTCGACTGCCCGCGCGGCCCGAGCGACCTCATCACCACCGGAGAGGACGGGTTGCTCGTCCCCAACGGCGACATCGACGGGCTGGCGCAGGGCCTCCTGCAGCTCGTGGAGGACGAGGACCGCCGCCGCGCGATGGGCGCCGCCGCCGTCCGGACGGCCGGGCGGTACGACGCCGAGTCGATCGGGCGGCAGTGGGACGAGCTCCTGACAGGGCTGCTCGCCGACCACTCCCCGTCCTGGTGGCGCCCCCGGTCCTCCTGACGCGTCCCCTCAGCGCGCGGCGCCGGACGGCTCCGGGTCGACGGGTGCCTCGTCGTGCCGGAGCCACAGCTCTCGCTCCGGCGTCAGCTGGGGCTGCCACGGCTTGACCCGGTCGGCCCAGTGCAGCAGGCCCGGCTCCCGGCGGCTCGTCCGCGTCGGCACCGCCGCCCAGGCCGCCGGCACCTCGGCCCGACCGGGCCCGAGCAGCATGTGGAGGGCCTCTCCGTCCCGCAGCCCGAACTCCTGCACGAGGGCGAGCGCCCGCTCCACGACGTTCTCCCGGCGCAGGCGGTCGAGGTCGAGCACCAGCACGTCGGTGGTGAACGCGTCGAAGTCGAAGGCGTGGGCGGCGTGCGCCCTGCGGCGAAGCTCCGCGGCCAGGTCGGCCCGCCGGCCCAGGCGTGAGGCGCCGCGGTGCACGACCGCGAAGCCGCTGACGTCGGCGCCCTCCTTGCGCGGTGCCGCCACGGCGTGCGGCCCCAGGTCCAGATCCGCCAGCTCCGCGATGTCGGCCGTGGCGACCGCGGGCAGCGGGAGCAGCACCAGCCGGTCGACCGCCGGCAGCAGGGTGGGCAGGGCCAGCCGCGCGACCACGTCGGCACGCGCCCGCTTCCCGTCCGGCGTCCGGAGCGCCCGGAGCCCGGTGCCGGGCACCCAGGTGACCCGGAGCCCCGGCAGCCCGTCGGCCAGGTGCGGGTCCGGCACGACGTCGCGCGCGACGGACACCGCCCAGAGATGGACCGGCCGCGAGGCGTGCTCCTGCAGGGACCGGGCGAGGACGGCGAGGCTGCGCTCCGCCCCCGCGCCGACGAGCACGGCGCAGTGGACGGTCTCCGGACCGTCCTGGGCGTCGGCCGCGGCGGCGGCACCCGCCTCCGCGGCGTCCCGCAGTGCGGCCTGCGTCGCGGCGGGCAGCTCCGGCGGTGGCGGTACCGGCCGTCGCAGCCGCTCCTCGGCGGCGGCGACGTCGGCCGCGGTGAGCTCCCGCCAGAGCCCGTAGACGTCCTCCTCCGGGCGACCGCGCAGGATCGCGGTGAAGACCTGCTCGAGCCGCTTGAGCATCCCGTCGCGGATGGCGTCGAAGGCGTCGTCGTCGATGCCGATCAGCCCGTCGAAGCGGGGGTCCGACAGGTTCTGGGGACGGAACTCGACGGTCGCGCCCATCGAGCGCAGCGGCAGGTAGCAGTGCAGCCGCGACGTCACGACGGCCCGGTGGTCGCGGCGATAGGTCTCGAGCCGGTCGAGCGCCGTGCGCACGTTCTCGAGGAACGACAGGGTGCGGACGTCGCGCGAGCTGTGTGCGTACTCGACGCAGCCCGGCTCCACGTCCTGGGGCAACGCGTCGACGCAGGCCAGCGGGGCGTCCGCCGGCGGCGGGGTCTCGAGGTCCGGGAACACGGTGTTCGTCGTCGTGGTGAGGCAGCCGGAGAAGAACGCCGGGACGCCCGCGGACAGCAGGAGGTAGACCGTCGACCAGTCGCGGCACCCGACCGGCCCGTAGCGCTGCAGGTAGGCGATGGCCTCGGGCGTCAGGAGCTCGCGCTTGTTGCAGTGGAAGGACACGAAGATCGGCCGCAGGCCGTGGTGCAGCGGGAAGCCGTAGCGCATCCGGAACAGCGCATGCATGAACCAGCCGAAGCAGAGCACCCACGTGCCCTCGGGGATCGCCTCGTACATCGACGCGTCCCGGTGGATCGTCATCACCTCGAGGTCGGCGTCGACGTCGGAGCGGCGCAGCTCCGGCCGCGTCCGCTCGCCGAGCTCCTCGAGCAGGCCGACGAGCGGTGCCGGGCCGGAGAGGCGCACCCCGCGGTGGCGCACGAGGTGCCCGAGCGACGCGATGCTCTGGACGTGGTCGCCGATGTTCGCCGATCCGCGTCCGGCCTGCGGATGGCCGTAGTCCATCACCGCGAACACGGGGCGCCCGTCCGCCGGCCGTGGGGCGCTCGGCGAGCCGGGGTCGGCCTCGACCCAGGGGCGCAACCAGGCCCGCTGCCGCTCCGCGTCGTGCCAGGCCCCGGGCTGCTCGCACGCGTGCCGCTCGAAGAGGGCGAAGGCCGTGCGGGCGAGGTCGTGCTCGCCGGCGCCGAAGGCCACGGTCAGCAGCTCGTACCACTGCTGCGGCCCCAGCCCCACGGGGTCGTCGTCAACCAGTCGGCGGAGCTCGGCCAGGGCGGTGTCGGGCTCCACGGCGAGTCCGGCGCGGAGGTACTCACCCGGCGCGTGACGCGACCACAGGCTGCGGGGCACGCGGCACAGCTCGTCCCACGCGAGCTCGACGTAGCCGCGGCGGAAGGCGGCGATCCCGGCCGCCAGGGCACCCAGGTCGCGCGTGGCGTCCCGCTGCGCGAGGGACGCCGCCAGCGACTGCGCCCGGTGGTGCTGCGCCGCGTCGCCGAGCGCACGCACCTCGGCGACGACGGCCTCGTCCAGCGAGTGCCCGGACTCGAGCGAGCGCAGCAGCGCGTCGTGCGCTGCGGATGCGTGCCGTGCGCTCGTGCCTGCGGCGGTGGCCCGCTCGGGCGGGGTCACGTGCGCGAGGGCTCTCCGGGCCGCTCGCAGGAGACGGCGCTTGACCGGCCGGGGGAGGTGCTTGCGCGCGGTCCTGGCGAGGAACGACGAACTGCGGTCCAGCATGCTCACCGGCGGACGGCGTGCAGCTTCGCCCCGTGCTCCAGCTCGAACCCGTCGTGGGCGGAGAAGTACTCGTCGACCGCGGTGCGGCACCCCGACCACTTGTAGTAGTCGTCGAGGATGATCCGTCCGCCGGGCACGACCAGCGGCGCGATGCGGACGAGGCAGGTCATCGTCGATTCGTACCAGTCACCGTCGAGGTGTGCGACGGCGACCGGTTCGTCGAGGTGGATGGTGTCCTCGAAGAGCCCCTGGACCAGGTCGACGGAGTGAGTCGTCCACGGGGACGCCGTGCCGCGCGAAGGACGCCGCCACCTCGGACCTGAGGTCGTCGCGGTACCCGTAGTACTCCTCGCCGCCGACGCCGCGGGCCTTTCCCTCGGTGATCGTGCGGTACCGCTCGTGCACGTCCGCGCCGTCCTGCTCGGTCGGCGGCGGGATCATCCCGAACACGTCGTAGACCTTCATCGGCCGGCCGGGCGACTTGGCCGCCGCCATGACGATCGCCGAGCCGCCGCGCGCGGTGCCGGCCTCGATGATCAGACCGGCGATGCTCCGGCGCTCGACGTCGAGGACGGCGGCGGCGAGGGAGCGCAGGTGCGGCGGCTTGAGGTACGTGAGGTGCTCCTCGCGCACGCGGGCGATCGTCTCCTCGATCTCGGCCGGGAGCTCGGACTCCGCCTCGGAGAGCCGGCCGCGCGCCTCACGCAGCTCGGCGCGCACGTCGCGCAGCGTCGCCTTGGTGGCCTCGAGCTCGCGGCGCGCGGCGCGCAGATCGCGCTCGATGGCCGGCGCGGCCCACCGGGCCACCTGGCGCCGGACGCGGCGCGCGGCGCGGGCGGCCGGGGGAGGGAGCCGGCGGGCGAGGCGCCGGGCGCGGGTGTCGGTCACGTGCTGATCATGCCGATCGGGACGACGGAACGCTCAGTCGAGCCGGACGAGACCGATCATGGCCGCCGCCTGCAGGCCGTCGCCGTCCACCGTCAGGACCTCCAGCGGCACCCGCCGCCACAGCGCGAGCAGCAGGTCGCCGGCGGTGCCGGTGAGCGCGGCGATCGGATACGGCCGCGACCCGGGGAACAGCGTCCGCTCGACATCCGCGTCCACGGCGTGCAGGACGACGGGGTGCGCCTCCGGCGGCGGCGCCGGCGGGCAGGGCACCCGGGACCAGCACGTCCAGCCACTCGTCGATGCCGTCCAGTCCGACGTCCGGCGGGATCGGCCGGACGTCGCCCAGCACCTGCTCGACGTCCACCGTGTGCACGACGGCCTCCTGGGCCTGCCGGCGCAGCACGAAGGCGACGTCCTGCTGCGGCGCCCACGTCCAGACCCGCTCGGCCGGGTCGGCGCCGCGCAGGGCGGTCTCGAGCTCGGCCGACTGCACGGCCAGGTAGCCGAGCAGTTCGTCGTCCGGGTGCCGGGTCGGCTCGAGGTACGCCGACGGGTCCGGCGCCCGCGTCCGCACGACCCAGGCCCAGAAGTGCTGGACCTCCGACAGGTGCCAGACGAGGTCGGCGAGCGTCCAGTCCGGACAGCCCGGCACGCTCGCCTTCCACCCGCGGGCCAGCACGGCCTCTGTCGCCGCGTCGGCGAAGCGCCGGTCCACCCGCTCGAGGACCGGCAGGTACTCGTCCACCCGCACGGTGCACTCCCTCCTCGCCCGATCGGAGGTCGCGTCGGCGTCCGCCTCTACCCTGACGGTGTGCTCGCCTGGCCCGCTCCGCTGCTGCCGACCCTGCCCGGGTCCGGCCCCGTGCTCAAGCTCCACGACACGCCACGGGGCGAGGTGGTCGCAACCAGCCCCGACCGGACGGCGCGGATGTACGTCTGCGGCATCACCCCGTACGACGCCACGCACCTGGGCCACGCGGCCACCTACCTGGCCTTCGACCTGGTCAACCGCTTCTGGCGGGACGCCGGCCACGCCGTCCACTACGTGCAGAACGTCACCGACATCGACGACCCGCTGCTCGAGCGCGCGGAGCGCGACTCCGAGGACTGGGTCGTGCTCGGCATGCGCGAGACCGCGCTCTTCCGCGAGGACATGACCGCGCTGCGCGTGCTCCCGCCGGAGGACTACGTCGGCGCCGTCGAGTCGATCCCGCAGATCGTCGCCCACATCGAGGACCTGCTCTCCGACGGCCTGGCCTACGTGCTCGACGACGGCACCGGCGACGTCTACCACGACGTCGCCCAGGCACCGGGGTTCGGCGGCGAGTCCGGCTACGACGAGGCGACCATGCTCGCGCTGTTCGCCGAGCGCGGCGGTGACCCCGACCGGGCGGGCAAGCGCAACCGCCTCGACCCGATGCTGTGGCGCGGCGAGCGGCCGGGGGAGCCGTCCTGGCCGGGCCCCGGCGGGCAGGCCGGCCGCCCCGGCTGGCACATCGAGTGCGCCACGATCGCGCTGGACACCATCGGCATCGGCTTCGACGTCCAGGGCGGAGGCAGCGACCTGGTCTTTCCGCACCACGAGTACTCCGCCGTGCACGGCGAGGCGCTCACGGCGACGAAGCCGTTCGCGCGCGCCTACGTGCACGCGGCGATGATCGGCCTTCACGGCGAGAAGATGAGCAAGAGCCGGGGCAATCTGGTCTTCGTCTCGAAGCTGCGCGGATCGGGCGTCGATCCGATGGCGATCCGGCTGGCCCTGCTGGCCGGGCACTACCGCACCGACCGCGAGTGGTCGCCGGAACTCCTCCGCGCCGCCGAGGAGCGGCTCGACACCTGGCGGCGGGCCGTCTCTCTCCCCGCCGGTGCGCCCGCCGGGCCGGTGCTGCACGCGCTCCGCGAGCGGCTCTCCGACGACCTCGACAGCCCGGGCGCCATCGCCGTGGTCGACGCGTGGGCCGCCGCGACCCTGGCCGGCGGCCGGAGAGGCAGTGCGGACCTCGAGGACGAGGCCCCCGCGGTCGTCTGCGACGCCGTCGACGCGCTGCTCGGCGTCTCGCTGTCGGCCGGATGACTCCTCCCGCCGGGGCGCCCTTCCGGTTCACCGACCGTGCCGCCCGCGAGCGGTCGGAGGAGGCGCTCGCGCCCGCGGCCACCCGCTCGGTGGCCTCGCGCGGGCGCGCGCAGCCCGAGCCGGAGGACCCGCTGCGGACGGCGTTCGAGCGCGACCGCGACCGGATCCTGCACGCCA
This sequence comes from uncultured Actinomycetota bacterium, assembly GCA_963777095.1. Classification (GTDB taxonomy): domain Bacteria; phylum Actinomycetota; class Actinomycetes; order Mycobacteriales; family Geodermatophilaceae; genus CAVZOY01. The sequence goes on along the minus strand of CAVZOY010000001.1, from coordinate 384,850 downwards.
AGGCCTTCCGCCGGCTCAAGCACAAGACGCAGGTGTTCCTGAACCCCGACGGCGACCACTTCGTCACCCGGCTCACCCACACACTGCAGGTCACCCAGATCGCGCGGTCGCTGGCCCGGGCCCTGGGCCTCAACGAGACGCTCGCCGAGGCCATTGCGCTCGGCCACGACCTCGGCCACTCGCCCTTCGGCCACCTCGGCGAGGACGCGCTCGAGCCCTACGTCGCCGGCGGCTGGCACCACGCCGCGCAGGGCGTGCGGATCGTCGAGGTGCTCGAGCACCTCAACCTGACCTGGGAGGTCCGGGACGGCATCCGGGCGCACAGCTGGAAGATCGACCCGCCGCCGGACACCCGCGAGGCCGAGTGCGTGCGCTACGCCGACCGGATCGCCTACCTGTCGCACGACGCGCTGGACGCCGTGCGGGCCGGCGTGCTCCGGCCCGACGACCTGCCCGCCCGGCCGCACCGGGTCTTCGGCGAGCCGGGCAGCGACATGGTCGGCGCGATGATCGCCGCCGTGGTCGCCGGCAGCCTGTCACCGGCGAACGCGGCCGGCGTCGTGGTCATGTCGCCGGACGAGCTCGAGGCGATGCACGAGCTGCGCACGTTCATGTTCGAGCGGGTGTACGTCTCCGACGTCGCCGCCGGGCAGAAGCACGTCGCCATCGACGTCATCCGGCGGCTGGTCGACCACCACCTGGCGCACCCGGAGCAGATCGCCGAGAGCTACCGCGACCCGGACGCCGACGTCCTCACCCAGGTCGTCGACTACGTGTCGGGCATGACCGACCGGTTCGCCCTCGCGACGCACGACCGGCTCTTCGACGCCGACGCCACCAACGAGATGCGCCCGCTCCTCCCGGAGCGCTAGTTCGTGCCTCGCCGGCGCAGATATCTCTCGAACTCCCGGGCGATCTGGTCGCCGGACGCCTGGGAGAGGTCGCTCTCGGTCGCCCGCTCCTCGAGCGAGCGCACGTACTCGACGACCTCGGCGTCCTCCTGGGCCATCTCGTCGACCGTCTTGACCCACTCGTCTGCCTGGGTCGGCAGCGCGCCGAGCGGCACCGGGATCTCGAGCACCTCCTCGACCCGCTGGAGCAGCGCCACCGTGGCGCGGGGCGACGGCGGCTGGGAGACGTAGTGCGGCACCGCCGCCCAGAAGCTGATCGCCGGCAGCCCGGCCTGCACGCAGGCGTCCTGGAAGACGCCGAGGATGCCGGTCGGTCCCTCGTAGCGAGAGGCGTCCAGGCCCCAGCGCTCGGCGGACTCCCGGTCGTAGGCCGAGCCGGACACCGGCGTCGGGCGGGTGTGCGGCGTGTCGGCCAGCAGGGCCCCCAGCGCGATCACGGTGCCCACCTCGAGGTCCTGGCACAGCTCGATCAGCTCGTCGCAGAACCCGCGCCAGCGCATGTTCGGTTCGATCCCGCGGATGAGGACGACGTCCCGCTCGGCGCCCGGCGGGCGGGCCACCGAGACGCGGGTGGTCGGCCACTCGATCCGCCGGCTGACACCGCCGACGAGCGAGACCGTGGGCCGGTTCACCTGGAAGTCGTAGTAGTCCTCGGGGTCCAGAGCGGCCAGGGGTGTGGCGTCCCAGATGAGCTCCAGGTGCTCGACTGCACCCGTGGCGGCGTCGCCCGCGTCGTTCCAGCCCTCGAAGGCGACCACCACGACCGGGTCGGTCAGCTGGGGCAGGTCGTCGGTGCCTGACTTGGGATCGATCACCTTTCCGAGCCTACGTCGGACGCGCGGGCCAGGCGCCGGACCGCCGGCCCGTGTCACCCCACCGGTCGGTGTCCGTAATCGGCGCGAGCCACGGTGGCGGGGATGAGACCATGGGGGCTCGTGCGCCCGCCGACCCGAGGAGCGCCCTTGTCCGAGTCCCCGTCGCTCCGCCCGGATGCCACGGCAGCGCTCACCGAGCTGCTGGCCTCCCGCATCCTGGTGCTCGACGGTGCCATGGGCACGCTGATCCAGGACCACCGCCTCGGTGAGGCCGGGTACCGCGGCGAGCGTTTCGCCGACTGGCCGTCGGACCTGCAGGGCAACAACGACCTGCTCAGCCTGACCGCGCCGGACGTCATCGCCGGCATCCACCGGCAGTACCTCGAGGCCGGCGCCGACCTGGTCGAGACCAACACGTTCAACGCCACCCGCATCTCGCAGGCCGACTACGGCACGCAGGACCTGGCCTACGAGATCAACGCGGCAGCGGCCCGGATCGCCCGCGCCGAGTGCGACGCGATGACCGAGCGGACGCCGGAGAGGCCGCGGTACGTCGTCGGGGCGCTGGGTCCGACCAGCCGGACGGCGTCCATCTCCCCGGACGTCAACGACCCCGGCGCCCGCAACGTGACCTTCGACGAGCTGGTCGAGGCCTACCTCGAGCAGGCGAACGGCCTGGTCGACGGCGGGGCCGACCTGCTGCTGATCGAGACGGTCTTCGACACCCTCAACGCCAAGGCGGCGATCTTCGCCCTCGAGACGCTCTTCGAGGAGCGGAACCGGCGCTGGCCGGTGATCGTGTCCGGCACGATCACCGACGCCTCCGGTCGCACCCTGTCCGGCCAGGTCACCGAGGCGTTCTGGCACTCGGTGCGGCACGCGCGGCCGCTGCTGGTGGGCCTCAACTGCGCGCTCGGGGCGGCGGAGCTGCGGCCCTACGTCGCCGAGCTGTCGCGGATCGCCGACACGTTCGTCTCCTGCTACCCGAACGCCGGGCTGCCCAACGCGTTCGGCGAGTACGACGAGGCGCCCGCCGAGACCGCCGCGGTGCTCGGCGAGTTCGCCGCGAGCGGCTTCGTCAACCTGGTGGGGGGCTGCTGCGGCACGACGCCGGGCCACACCGCCGCGATCGCCGCCGCCGTCGACGGCGTCGCCCCCCGAACACCGCCGCAGGTGCGGCCCGCGCTGCGGCTGTCCGGCCTCGAGCCGCTCGTGGTCGACGACGACAGCCTGTTCGTGAACGTGGGGGAGCGGACCAACATCACCGGGTCCGCCCGCTTCCGCAACCTCGTCCGCGCCGGGGACTACGCCGCCGCGCTCGCCGTCGCCCGGCAGCAGGTCGAGGCCGGGGCGCAGGTCATCGACGTCAACATGGACGAGGGGATGATCGACGGCGTCGCGGCGATGGACCGGTTCCTGAAGCTGGTCGCCACCGAGCCGGACATCTCCCGCGTCCCGGTGATGGTCGACTCCTCCAAGTGGGAGGTCATCGAGGCCGGCCTCAAGTGCGTCCAGGGCAAGTCGATCGTCAACTCGATCTCCCTCAAGGAGGGCGAGGAGAAGTTCGTCCGCGAGGCGCGGCTGTGCCGCAAGCACGGCGCCGCGGTCGTCGTCATGGCCTTCGACGAGCAGGGACAGGCGGACAGCCTGGAGCGGCGGCAGCAGATCTGCCGGCGCGCGTACGACATCCTCACCGAGGACGTCGGCTTCCCGGCCGAGGACATCATCATCGACCCGAACGTCTTCGCCGTCGCCACGGGCATCGAGGAGCACGCCAACTACGGCGTCGACTTCATCCAGGCCACCCGCTGGATCAAGCAGAACCTGCCCGGCGCGCTGGTCTCCGGCGGCGTCTCGAACGTCTCCTTCTCGTTCCGCGGCAACAACCCGGTGCGCGAGGCCATCCACGCGGTGTTCCTCTTCCACGCCATCGCCGCCGGCATGGACATGGGCATCGTCAACGCCGGCGCGCTGGAGGTCTACGACGAGATCGACCCGCTGCTCCGGGAGCGGATCGAGGACGTGATCCTCAACCGCCGCCCCGACAGCACCGAGCGGCTGCTGGACATCGCCGCAGACTTTGCCGGCGACGGCTCGGTCAAGGAGGTCGCCACCGAGGAGTGGCGCTCGCTGCCGGTGGGGGAGCGGATCACCCACGCCCTGGTCAAGGGCATCGACGAGTTCGCCGAGTCCGACACCGAGGAGCTGCGCACCGAGATCGCGGCGCGCGGCGGCCGGCCGCTCGAGGTCATCGAGGGTCCGCTGATGGCCGGCATGAACGTCGTCGGCGACCTGTTCGGCGCCGGCAAGATGTTCCTCCCGCAGGTGGTCAAGTCCGCCCGCGTGATGAAGAAGGCCGTCGCCTACCTCATCCCGTTCATCGAGGCCGAGAAGCAGCCCGGCGACGCCGAGCGCACCAACGGCAAGGTCGTTATGGCCACCGTCAAGGGCGACGTCCACGACATCGGCAAGAACATCGTCGGCGTCGTGCTGCAGTGCAACAACTACGACGTCGTCGACCTCGGCGTGATGGTGCCGGGCCAGAAGATCCTGGACACGGCCAAGCAGGAGGGCGCCGACATCATCGGCCTGTCCGGCCTGATCACCCCGTCGCTGGACGAGATGGTCACCCTGGCGTCGGAGATGGAGCGGCAGGGTTTCGACATCCCGCTGCTGATCGGCGGGGCGACGACGTCCCGCGCGCACACGGCCGTCAAGGTCGCCCCGGCGTACCACGGGCCGGTGCTCTGGGTGAAGGACGCCTCGCGCTCGGTGCCCGTCGTCGCTGCGCTGCTCTCCGACGACCAGCGCCCCGCCCTGCTCGCCGGCGTCGCCGAGGAGTACGAGAACCTGCGTGAGCGGCACGCCACCAGGCAGGACACCCGCACGATGCTCACCCTGGCCGATGCCCGCGCCGCCGCCCCGGCGATCGAGTGGAGCGGGTACCGGCCGCCCCGGCCGCGGATGCTGCTGCAGCAGGCGAAGGACGTCTGTTCCGGCCCGGGCTGCGACCACGCCCACGGCCCGGTGCAGTTCGTGCGCGCGCTGCACGACTACCCGCTCGAGGAGCTGCGCGACTACATCGACTGGCAGCCGTTCTTCTCCGCCTGGGAGATGCGCGGCAGGTTTCCCGACCTGCTGAACCACCCGGCGTCCGGCGAGACCGCCCGGCGGCTGTACGCCGATGCCCAGGAGATGCTCGACCGGATGGTCAAGGAGAAATGGCTGCGCGCCGAGGGCGTCTTCGGCCTCTTCCCGGCCAACCGGGTGGACGGCGAGGACATGGTGGAGGACATCGCCGTCTACACCGACGAGTCGCGCACGGCGGTGCGGACGACGCTGCACCAGCTGCGGCAGCAGGTGCGCGGACGCGACGGCTCACCGCGCAAGTCCCTCGCCGACTTCGTCGCGCCGGCCGAGACCGGTCTGCGCGACTACGTGGGGGCGTTCGCGGTGACGGCCGGCCTGGGGTCGGCCGAGCGCGTGGCCGCGTTCAAGGCGGACAACGACGACTACAGCGCCATCCTGCTCGAGGCGCTCGCCGACCGGCTCGCGGAGGCCTTCGCCGAGCGGCTGCACGAGCGGGTGCGCCGCGAGTTCTGGGGCTACGCCGCCGACGAGTCGCTGCCCAACAGTGACCTGATCGCCGAGAAGTACACGGGCATCCGGCCTGCGCCGGGTTATCCCGCCTGCCCCGAGCACACCGAGAAGCAGACGATCTGGGAGCTGCTGGACGCGCAGGCGGCGACGGGGATCGAGCTCACCGAGAGCATGGCCATGTGGCCGGGCGCGTCGGTGAGCGGCCTCTACTTCGCGCACCCCGAGTCGCAGTACTTCGTGCTCGGGCGCATCGACCGCGACCAGGTCGAGGACTACGCCCGCCGCAAGGGCTGGACGCTCGAGGAGGCGGAGCGCTGGCTCGCGCCCAACCTCGCGTACGGGCCCGAGGGCGCGGCCGCCGCCGGCGTCGCGCGCTGACCGCTCACCGCCCGTCGAGCAGCGTGACCGCCTGCCGGGCCATCTCCAGCTCCTCGTCGGTGGGGACCACCAGGACGGTCACCGGACTGCCGTCGGCCGAGATCTTCCGTGCGGTGGCGGACCGGGCACGGTTGCGGGCCGCGTCGAGGGCGATGCCGAGAGTTTCCAGGCCGCTCAGGGAGCGCTCCCGCACCACCGCGTCGTTCTCCCCGATGCCGCCGGTGAACGCTATGGCGTCGGTGCGGCCGAGCACGGCCAGGTAGGCGCCCACGTACTTGCGCACCCGGTGGCAGAACACGTCGAGCGCCAGCCGCGCGGACTCGTCGCCGTCCGCGATCCGGCGGTGCACCTCCCGCAGGTCGTTGGTGCCGGCCAGGGCGAGCATTCCGCTGGAGGAGTTGAGCGCCCGGTCCACCTCTTCAGGGCCCAACCCGGCGGTGCGGTGCAGGTGGGCGGCGATCGCCGGGTCGAGATCGCCGGACCGGGTGCCCATCACGAGGCCCTCGAGCGGCGTGAGGCCCATGGACGTGTCGACGCTGCGTCCGCCGGCCACGGCCGTGGCGCTCGCGCCGTTGCCCAGGTGGAGGACGACGGTGTTCACGTCCTCGTGCGGCCGGCCGAGCAGCTCGGCGGCCGCGCGGGACACGTAGGCGTGCGACGTGCCGTGGAACCCGTACCGGCGCACGCCGTGGTCGCGCGCCCACTGCGGCGGGACCGCGTAGGTGTAGGCGGCCGGCGGGAGCGTCTGGTGGAAGGCGGTGTCGAAGACCGCGACGTGCGGCAGCGCCGGGAACGCCTGCCTCGCCACCTCGATGCCGACCGCGTTCACCGGGTTGTGCAGCGGCGCGAGGGCGGCGAGGTCGCGCACCGCGCGGAGCACGTCGTCGTCGATGAGCACGGGTGCCGAGAAGCGGTTCCCGCCGTGCACGACGCGGTGGGCCACCGCCACGAGACCGGCCTCGGCCAACGGCGGGCCGCAGCGCGCGAAGGCGTCCAGGACGGCGGAGAGCGTGGCGGCGTGGTCCGGCAGGGGGCGTTCGACCTCCTCGTCCTCGGCACCGGGACGGCGGTGCGTCAGGCGCCCGGAGGGCTGACCGACGCGCTCGGCCAGTCCGCTCGCGACCGCGCTGCCGTCGTCGACGTCCACCAGCCGGTACTTCAGCGACGAGGAGCCGCAGTTGACGACGAGGACCCGGCGGCTCACGGACGTTCCCCCGCGGGCGCGGTCTGCTGCGCCTGCACGGCGGTGATGGCGACGGTGTTGACGATGTCCTGGACGGTCGCGCCCCGGGACAGGTCGTTGACCGGCCGGCGCAGGCCCTGCAGCACCGGGCCGACCGCGACGGCGCCGGCGCTGCGCTGCACCGCCTTGTACGTGTTGTTGCCGGTGTTCAGGTCGGGGAAGACGAAGACCGTGGCCCGGCCGGCGACCTCGCTGCCGGGCAGCTTGGTGCGGGCGACGCCGGCGTCCACGGCGGCGTCGTACTGGATGGGTCCTTCGACGGAGAGCCCCGGCGCGCGCTCACGGACGAGCTCCGTCGCGGCGCGGACCCGGTCGACCTCCTCGCCGCTGCCCGACTCGCCGGTGGAGTACGACAGCATCGCGACGCGCGGCTCGACGCCGAACGCGGCGGCCGTCGCGGCCGAGGTGACGGCGATCTCGGCCAGCTGCTCGGCGCTCGGGTGCACGTTCACGGCGCAGTCGCCGTAGACGAGCACCCGGTCGGCCAGGCACATGAAGAAGACGCTGGAGACGATCGAGACGCCCTCCACGGTCTTGATCAGCTCCAGGCTCGGCCGGATCGTCTGCGCCGTCGTGTGCGTGGCGCCCGAGACCATGCCGTCGGCCATGCCCAGGGCCACCATCAGCGTGCCGAAGTACGAGACGTCGACGACGACGTCGCGGGCGGCGTCCATGGTCACGCCCCGGTGGGCGCGACGGCGGGCGTACTCGACCGCGAAGCGCTCGCGGAGGTCCGGGTCGCACGGGTCGACCACCTGGGCGCCGCCGACGTCGACCCCGGCGCGCGCCGCGGCCGCGCGGACCTCGGCCTCGGGCCCGAGCAGGGTGAGGTCGACGACCCCGCGCCGGAGCAGCCGCTCGGCCGCGCGCAGCACGCGCTCGTCGGTGCCCTCGGGCAGCACGATGGTGCGGCGGTCGGCGCGGGCGCGGTCGAGCAGCCCGTGCTCGAACATCAGCGGCGTCGTCACCCGGGGCTGCGACACCTCGGCGCGGTCGAGCAACTCCTCGCCGTCGACGTGGGCCTCGAAGAGCGCCAGCGCGGTGTCGATCTTCCGCGGGGCGTCCGGGCCGATCCGGCCCCGCAGCGAGCCGGCCCGCCGTGTGGTCAGGTACGTGTCCTGGTCGGTCAAGACGACCGGGACGACGGTGGGCAGCTGGCGGATCAGCTCCAGCACCGTCGCGCCGGGGTCGATCCCGCCGGTGAGGACCAGCCCCGACGGAACGGGCAGGGCGCCCGACAGGTGCGCGGCCAGCACGCCGAGCATGACGTCGACCCGGTCGCCGGGCGTGATGACGACGACGTCGTCGACCAGCCGGTCGAGCAGGTTGGGCAGCGTCATGGCTGCCACCAGGACGCCGGCCGTCTCCCGGCCCAGGCTGGCGTCGTCCCCGGCCAGGACGCGACCGCCGCAGGCCCGGGCGACCTCGGCCATCGTCGGCGCGGTGAGCAGGGGCGTCTCCGGGAGGGCATACACAGGAACGGCCCGGTCGCCGGCGCGGTCCCGCAGGGCGCGGAGCTCACGCCCGGGCACGCGGTTGGCGATGACGGCGACGACCTCGCAGCCGGCGGCTCTCATCGACGTCTCGCCGAACTCGACGGCGGCCGCGACGTCGTCGGCCGCGCGGTCGTGTCCGGAGACGACGCAGACCAGCGGCAGCCCCAGGTTGACGGCGATGCGGGCGTTGAGGGCCAGCTCGCGGGAGGCCGAGGCCTCGTCGAAGTCCGTGCCGACGACCAGGACCCGGTCGCACAGCGCCGCCAGAGCGCGGTATCGGGCGACGATCTCCGAGAGCGCCCGGTCCTCGTCGGCGACGACGTCGGCGTAGGTCACCCCGATGCAGGCCTCGACGGGCTGCGGCTCGGGCGCGCGGGGGAGCAGCAGGTCCACCACCCGGTCCCGGCCGCGGTTGTGCACGACCGGCCGGAACACCCCGAGGCGGCCGACCCGGCGCGCGAGCAGTTCGTAGAGGCCGAGTGCGATCGCGGACTTGCCGGTCGCCGGCTCCGTACCCGTGACGTACAGCCCGTCGGACACCCGCAGATCATGGCGCAGGTCCGCCGCATGCGTGACCTGGCCGCCTCTGGGGCGGGCAGAGCGCAGTGAGCGTCCTCACCGCGTCGAACCCGGCGACCCGACCCGTCCGGAACGTACGGTGGACGAGAGATGCGGAACTCCTTGCACGCTGTGCTCTTCGACATGGACGGCACGCTGGTCGACACCGAGGGCAAGTGGGGTGAGGCCCTGTCGGCCCTCGCCCGCGTACTCGGCGGGGAGGTCTCCCCGGCGGCCCGCGAGGCCACGGTCGGCACCAGCATGGTTGTCTCGCTCGGCATGCTCTACGCCGACCTCGGGGTGCAGCGCACCGAGCGGCAGATGCTCGAGGACAGCCTCTGGGTGCAGGACACCGTCGCAGAGCTGCTGGCCGGCCCGCTGGACTGGCGGCCCGGCGCCCGCGAGCTGCTGACGGCCGTCCGGTCGGCGGGGATGACCGCGGCCCTGGTGACGACGACGCCGCGGCGGCTGGCCGCCGGCCTCCTGCGCCGGATGGACGAGGATCTCGGGCTGCCGGCCTTCGACGTCACGGTCTGCGGCGACGAGGTACCGGCGAACAAGCCCGACCCCGCGCCCTACCGGCAGGCGATGACGGCGCTCGGTGTCGATCCGGCCGGCTGCGTCGCGATCGAGGACTCCCGCGCGGGCGCGACCTCGGCGCTGGCGGCCGGCGCGGCGGTGCTCGGCGTGCCGTCGATGCAGGAACTGCCCCCGGCTCGTGGACTCGTCGTGCGGGAGTCGCTGGCCGGCTTCGAGGTCGCGGACCTGGCCCGGCTCCTGGACGCGCGCGACGACGACCTGGCCACCGTCGAGTCGTGAACCGCCGGGCTAACGTCCGGACATGACCGAGTGGGTGAAGACGCCGCATCCGCCGGCGCTGGACGACGAGCGCGAGCTGTTGCTCGCCTTCCTGGACCATCTGCGCGCGTCGATCCTGCGCAAGCTGGTGGACCTGGGCGAGGACGAGGCGCGCTGGCGGCCGGACGGGCGGCTCATGTCCGTCCTCGGCGTCGTCAACCACCTCACGAACGTCGAGCAGCGCTGGATCGACGGGCGCATGAGCGGCGCTGTCACCAGTCGCGAGGAGACCGAGTTCCATCCGGGCCCGGAGTTGACGGTCTCCGATGCCGCCGACCGCTACCGCGCCCGCGGCGCCGCGACCGAGGTTGCGGTCCGATCGATGCCCCTCACCACGGTCGCCCAGGACGGTACGGGCCGGAACCTGCGCTGGCTGCTGCTGCACATGATCGACGAGACCGCCCGCCACGCCGGCCACGTGGACGCGACGCGGGAGATGCTCGACGGCACGACAGGAGTCTGACGGGCGATCAGCTGCTGTCCAGCGGCTGGTGGTCGGCGGATGCCCGCTCGGCCGCCCGCGCCATCTGCCCCAGCATGCGACGGGTGACCAGCACGTGCAGGTGGGTTCCGAGCACGGCGAGCCGGTAGGCGGCGCCGTGGGCGCCCGGGAAGGTGGCCCGGGTCTCGAGCCGGAGCCTGGAGTCGTGCCCGTGCGGCTCGATCCGGGCCACGATCGCGTACCGCGAGAACCGGTGCCGGCCGGCAACCACAAGCAGCCGCGGCGGCTGGGCCTCGACGATGCGGAAACCGGGGACCGTCGAGCCCACCCCGGGGCGGTCCCAGCCGTTCGTCGAGGACGGCTCGGAGCCGAGGAGCCGTGCCACGTTCGGCGACGGGCCGGTGCCGAACGTCCGGTGGAGAACCTTGAGGGCGGCGCGCCACACCGCGTCCGGCGGTGCCTCGACGACAACGGAGTGCTCGTCGACGTGGGGCAGCCCCTCCAGCGGCACGGGGCCAGCGTAGGCGGCCAGTGCGGTCGCGGGGCGGGTCAATCGCGCTCCACGATCGGCAGCGCCGCCCACCCCGCCGCGGCCGCGGCCTCCGCGGGGAACGGCGGGGGAGTGCCGCCGAACGAGGGGCAGAACGCCTGGTGGTCGCACCAGCCGCAGAGCCGGCTGGGATTGGGCCGGAAGTCGTGGGTGCTCACCGCCCGCTCGATCGCCGCCCAGATGGCCTGCACCGTGCGCTCGAACCGGACCAGCTCGGCCTCGTCGGGGGCGTAGGTGAGCGCCTCGCCGTCGCCGAGGTAGAGCAGCTTGAGCTGGCTGGCGACGACGCCGCGGGTGCGCCAGAGCACCAGCGCGTAGAACTTCATCTGGAACAGCGCCTTGCCCTCGAACGCCTCGCGCGGGGTCGACCCGGTCTTGTAGTCGACGACCCGGAGCGCACCGTTGCGGGCGACGTCGAGCCGGTCGACGTAGCCGCGCAGCAGCAGCCCGTCGGGCAGGGTGACCTCGATGAGCTCCTCGCGGCCGTGCGGCTGGATGCGGCGCGGATCCTCCAGTGAGAAGTACGTCTCGACCAGCCGGCCGGCCGAGGCGAGCCATGCCTCGACGGTCTCGGCGCCGGCGTCGTCGGCGGTGAACAGATCCGCGATGCCGGGCTCCTCCCGGAGCTCGGTCCAGGCCGGTGCGACGAGCTCCTGCGCGGCAGCGACCGTGCGCTCGCCCGGCGGCAGGTCGTAGAGGCGCTCCAGCACCGAGTGGACGAGCGTGCCCCGCACCGCCGCCCGGCTCTTGCGCTCGGGCAGCCGGTCGATGGTGCGGAACCGGTAGAGCAGCGGGCAGCTCTTGAAGTCCGCCGCCCGGCTGGGCGACAGCGAGGGCCGGCGCGGCGCCTCCGGGCGCGGCCTCCGCCGCCCCGGTGCCCGCCGGTGTCGATGCCGATGGTCGCCGTCACGGTTCCGAGGCTAGGTCGGCCCACCGACAGATCCGAGAGCGCGCGCCGAGGTGTGTGCAACCGCTCCGTACGCTGAACCCCTGTGGAAACCGCGCCCCCGCCCGAGAACGTCGACGTCGCCTCTGTCGAGCCCGCAGTCGCCGAGCGGCCGGCCGGTGCCGGGCGCCTTCGCCGTCGGCGACCGCGTCCAGCTGACCGACCCCAAGGGGCGGCTGTACACCGTCGTCCTGGAGCCGGGCAAGGCGTTCCACACGCACCGCGGGGCGATCGCCCACGACGACCTGATCGGCGTGCCCGAGGGCTCGGTCGTGCACTCGATCTCGGGCACCGGCTACCTCGCGTTCCGGCCGCTGCTGGCCGACTTCGTGCTGTCCATGCCGCGCGGGGCGCAGGTCATCTACCCCAAGGACGCCGCGCAGATCGTCGGCTTCGGCGACGTCGGACCGGGCATGCGCGTGCTCGAGGCCGGTGCGGGCTCGGGCGCGCTCACCTGCTCGCTGCTGCGCGCGGTGGGCGCGGAGGGGGCGGTCACCAGCTACGAGCGGCGGGAGGACTTCGCCGACGTCGCCCGGTCGAACGTGGGTGCGTTCTTCGGGGAGGTGCCCGGCAACTGGTCGCTGCGGCTCGGCGACCTGGCCGAGCACCCGGCGTCCGAGGTCGTGGACCGCGTCGTCCTCGACATGCTCGAGCCGTGGGCGGTGCTGCCGACCGTGGCGGCCGCCCTGCGGCCGGGCGGCGTCCTCGTGGGCTACGTGGCGACGACGACGCAGCTGTCCACCTACGTCGAGGCGCTGCGCGCCCAGGGCGTGTGGACCGAGCCGCACGCCTGGGAGTCGCTGCTGCGGCCATGGCACGCGGTGGGCCTGGCGGTGCGTCCGGAGCACCGGATGGTGGCGCACACGGCGTTCCTGGTGACCGCCCGGCGGCTCGCGGAGGGAGTCGTCGCGCCCATCCGGCAGCGCCGGGCGCAGAAGGGCTGAGCGCGCCTGAACCCTCCTGGGACCGATGGGATGAACCGTCACCTACGCGTTCCGCGCGCCGGAGCACGCTCGTCGTCCCGCGTGTATAGATTTGCCTCCTGGCTCCCCCGAGCTGTGCGGAGGTGCGCGATGGGTCCGGGTTCTGAACATGGTCCTGACGAGATGCGGGCGCGGCGCGAGCGCGACGTCGCCGCTCTGCTGAACCAGATCTCCTACCTCGAGGAGGAGATCGGCCTCCTGCGGCGCAAGGTCGCCGACAGCCCCCGCCAGGTGCGTGTGCTCGAGGAGCGCATCGCCGAGGCGGAGGGGCGGGCGGCGTTCCTCTCCGAGCGCAACGACAAGCTCGCCGGCACGCTCCGCGAGGCGCGCGAGCAGCTCATCACGCTCAAGGAGGAGGTCGACCGGCTCGGCCAGCCGCCGTCCGGCTACGGCATCTTCCTGGCGCGGTACGAGGACGGCAGCGTCGACGTGTTCACCGGCGGCCGCAAGCTGCGGGTCTCGGTCTCGCCGAACGTCGAGGTCGACGACCTGCGCCCCGGCCAGGAGGTCATGCTCAACGAGGCGATGAACGTCGTCGAGGCGCGCGGCTACGAGCGCCAGGGCGACGTCGTCATGCTCAAGGAGCTGCTCGAGCCGGTCGACGGCGTGACGCCGCGGGCGCTGGTGATCGGGCACACCGACGAGGAGCGCGTGGTCCACCTCGCCGACTCGCTGACCGGCCAGCCGCTGCGCGTGGGCGACTCGCTGCTGCTCGAGACGCGCTCGGGCTACGTCTTCGAGCGGATCCCGAAGAGCGAGGTCGAGGAGCTCGTCCTCGAAGAGGTCCCCGACATCGACTACTCCGACATCGGTGGGCTCGCGCGGCAGATCGAGCAGATCCGCGACGCGGTCGAGCTGCCGTTCCTGCACGCCGAGCTGTTCCGCGAGTACCAGCTGCGCCCGCCGAAGGGCATCCTGCTCTACGGCCCGCCCGGCTGCGGCAAGACGCTGATCGCCAAGGCGGTCGCGAACTCGCTGGCCAAGAAGGTGGCCGCGGTGAAGGGGGAGGGGCAGGCCAAGAGCTACTTCCTCAACATCAAGGGCCCCGAGCTGCTCAACAAGTACGTCGGCGAGACCGAGCGGCACATCCGGCTGGTGTTCCAGCGGGCGCGCGAGAAGGCCAGCGAGGGCACGCCGGTCATCGTGTTCTTCGACGAGATGGACTCGATCTTCCGCACCCGCGGGTCCGGGGTCTCCTCCGACGTCGAGTCGACGATCGTGCCGCAGCTGCTCAGCGAGATCGACGGCGTCGAGGGGCTCGAGAACGTCATCGTCATCGGCGCCTCGAACCGCGAGGACATGATCGACCCGGCGATCCTGCGGCCCGGCCGGCTGGACGTGAAGATCAAGATCGAGCGCCCGGACGCCGAGGCCGCGCGCGACATCTTCTCGAAGTACCTGACCGTCGAGCTGCCGCTGCACCCCGACGACCTGGCCGAGCACGGCGGCAGCCGCGAGACCTGCATCGCCGCGATGACCCAGCGCACCGTCGAGCGGATGTACACCGAGAGCGAGGAGAACCGCTTCCTCGAGGTGACCTACGCCAACGGTGACAAGGAGGTCCTGTACTTCAAGGACTTCAACTCGGGCGCGATGCTGCAGAACATCGTCGACCGCGCGAAGAAGATGGCCATCAAGGAGCACCTGGAGACCGGCACCGCCGGGCTGCGGGTCGGCCACCTCATGTCGGCGTGCCTCGACGAGTTCAAGGAGAACGAGGACCTGCCCAACACGACCAACCCCGACGACTGGGCGCGGATCTCGGGCAAGAAGGGCGAGCGGATCGTCTACATCCGCACGCTCATCAGCGGCAAGGGCAACGAGTCCGGCCGCGCCATCGACACCGCGACGAACACGGGGCAGTACCTGTAACCGCTGCTCCGGTCGCTGCCCACGGCCCGGTCCCCGCTGGGGGCCGGGCCGTCGGCGTCAGACCGGCGGAGCGGGGTCGTACTGGATGCCCCGTCGGACCTCGCGGGCGCGCTCGGCGCCCGCCAGTCGGGAGACGAGGTGCAGCGCCATGTCGATGCCGGCGGAGATCCCGGCCGAGGTGACGACGTCGCCGTCGTCGACGAATCGCTCGTCCCGTCGGACGTCGATGCTCGGGTCGAGCCGGGCGAGCAGGTCCAGCGACGCCCAGTGCGTCGTCGCGGGGCGGTCCGCCAGCACACCCGCGGCCGCGTAGACGAGCGACCCGGTGCAGACGCTGGTGAGCAGGGGGACCGCCGCCCGCTGTCGGCGCACCCAGTCGAGCTGCGCCTCGTCGGACAGCTGCGCGCGCGTGCCCCGTCCGCCCGGATACACGAGGACGTCGAGCGGCGGCGCGTCGGCGTAGGAGTGGTGGGCCTGGACCGTGAGTCCCTTGGCGCAGGTCACCGGCCCGCCGTGCCGGGAGAGGGTGCTGACCGCCCATCCGTCCTCCGGGTGGGTCCGGGTCCACCAGGCCAGCACCTCCCAGGGGCCGATGGCGTCGAGCTCCTCGACGTCGGGGAACAGCAGGATGCCGATGTGCCGGGCGCCGTCCGTCATGCCGTGAGTTCCACGGCGAGCCGTCGCAGGTGCGCCTCGCCGGCGTCCTCGTAGGTCAGGCCGGGGACCGTCGTCACCGCGTACGGGCGGCCGGGCAGTGGCGGCTGCGGACCGACGTCGACGTGGGTGACCTCGTAGCCGAGGCCGTGCAGCTCGTCGGCCATGGCGTAGTCCGACCGCGAGTCGCCGACGGTGTGCCAGACGCGGGGGAGCGCGCCGTCGTCGGCCAGCAGGGCGAGCGCCCGCCGGGCGCCGAGCGCCTTGCCCGAGTCGTCGGACTCGACGTCGGTGGCGATGACGGAGGGGTCGATCCGCCACGGCGTCCGCCCGTCTGCGTCGGGGTGCCGCTCGCCGCGCAACCGGACGCCGAGGCCGGCGGCGGTGAGGCCGGCGAGGAGTTCGGCGTCGAAGGCCTGCTGCCGCTCCAGGTAGACCTCGTTGGGAACGTCGGTGCGGGCCTCCACGGTGGCCATCACCTGCTTGGTGTGGTCGACGAACATGGCGTCGCCGTACCCGTCGTCGACCAGCCGCTGCACGAGTGCGCGGGCGACGTCCGGCACGCGCAGCGCGGGGTCGACGTGCACGTCGCCGGTACCGTCGGAGCCGGCCGTCGTCCACGTGCCGCCCTTCTCGCAGATCGCGTGCAGCCGGGCGGCTCGCGGCAGGCCGGCCGCGGCCAGCGGACCGAACACCTGCTCCTCGACGAAGGCGGTGGCCCGGCCGGTGTTGAGCACGACCGGGATGCCGGCGGCCAGCAGGGCGCGGACGTCGGCGAGCAGTTCGGCCGACGACGGTGCGGGTCACCGGGCTGGAGACCGGGCCGTCGACGTCGAGGAGGATCCCGAGGGGCGGCGTGCTCATCCTGACATCCTCCGGGTTCCCGGGGAGCCGCCCAACCGCGACGAACGCCGGGCAGTACCTGTGACCCAGCGTGTCCCATCTGAACCGACGATCGCGGGAGGAGGTCCGATCGGCTCCGGGGGGAGTTGCAGCGCTCGAGTGATCTGGCTGCGCCACCGGCGCGAGACGTGGCGGCTTTGGAGGGACGCCAGTCCTTCGGCAATCGGCTGGTTCCAGGCCTCCTGTGCCGCGACCCAGCGCATGGTGACCAGTGCCTGCTTGAACGCGCCGGACGGACCGGCTCGGGGCCATCAGCCAGAAGGGCCCGTCGACCTCACGGCTGAGGCCATCGACACCACTCGGGCAACAGGTCCTAGCGTGCCCCATCGGCCCAGGGGGGCACCATGACGGGTGAAGAGTGGGTACTCGCAGCGACGGTCTTCTTCTCCGGCCTCGCGGCCGGCCTCCTGGGCATGCTGTGTACGATCATGCGCCCGATGCTCGCGGAGATGAGTGGCCGGGAGTTCCGCAGCCTTCATGGAAGCGTTCCTCAGATTCGCGGACCATTCCTGGGGGAAGGTCTTCAACCTCGCCTGGGCGCTGGGGATGTTCCTTCTGCCCATCGTCGCACTCGTGCTGCTCTGGGGTGACCGCGGCTCCACTTCGTTCGTGCTCACCGCGATCGGCCTGGTGATCGTGTTCGTCGGCGTGATCATCGTCTCGAACGCCGTCAAGACGCCTCACTACAAGGTGATGCTCGCCTGGAACCCCGAGGCGATGCCGCCGAACTGGGCAGCGGGGCGGGACAAGTACTTCGCAATCAACTGGATCCAGATGGGAACGACCTGGTCTGCATTCGCGCTCTTCATCGCGGCGCTGACCGCCCTGTAGGGCGGCTGTCAGCCCCAGGCGCGAAGCGTCGGGCGGAAGAGAGCTCGCCGGGAGGTAGTCCGCTCGCTTCGAGCGGGCCTCGGACGGGCGCGTCGACCCGGTCCCGAGGATGGGGCCCGTCGGCGTCTCGGCGACGGGTGCCTGCTGCGGACGCCTAGGCTCGGACCATGAGCGTGCGTCGCGTCATGGGCACCGAGGTCGAGTACGGCATCTCGGTGCCCGGGCAGCCGACCGCCAACCCGACGACCCTGTCCAGCCAGGTCGTCAACGCCTGGGCGGTGGCCGACGCGCCGACCCCGCGCCGTCCACGGTGGGACTTCGAGGAGGAGTCCCCGCTGCGCGATGCGCGCGGGTTCGACCTCTCTCCGGCGCAGGCGCTCGACCACAACGACCTCGACGACGACACCGGGATGGCCAACGTCATCCTGACCAACGGGGCGCGGCTGTACGTCGACCACGCGCATCCCGAGTACTCGACGCCCGAGGTCACCAACCCGCGCGCCGTCGTCCTCTGGGACAAGGCGGGGGAGCAGGTGATGGCCGAGGCGGCACGCCGCGCGGCGCGCGTGCCGGGCACCTCACCGATCCAGCTCTACAAGAACAACACCGACGGCAAGGGCGCCTCGTACGGGGCGCACGAGAACTACCTGATGGACCGGCGGACACCGTTCATCGACATCATCCGCGGCCTCATCCCGTTCTTCGTGACGCGGCAGGTCGTGGCCGGGTCGGGCCGCGTCGGCATCGGTACCGAGAGCCGCACGCACGGCTTCCAGCTGTCGCAGCGCGCCGACTTCTTCGAGGTCGAGGTGGGCCTCGAGACGACGCTCAAGCGGCCGATCATCAATACCCGCGACGAGCCGCACGCCGACGCCGACAAGTACCGGCGGCTGCACGTGATCATCGGCGACGCCAACCTCGCTGAGCTGTCGACCTACCTCAAGGTCGGGACGACGTCGCTGGTGCTGGCGATGATCGAGGCCAAGGCGCTGCCCAACGACCTCGCGCTCGAGGAGCCGGTGGCCGAGCTGCAGGCGATCAGCCACGACCCGTCGCTGACCCACCTCGTGCGGCTTCGCGACGGCCGCCGGATGACGGCGATCGAGGTGCAGCAGGCCTATCTGGAGTACGCGGAGAAGTTCGTCGACGGGGACGGCGACGAGCAGACCACCGACGTGCTGCGGCAGTGGGCGCAGGTGCTCGACGACCTGGCCGACGATCCGATGCGCTGCGCCGACCGGCTGGACTGGCCGGCCAAGCTGCGGCTGCTCGAGGGATTCCGGTCGCGGGACGGCCTGTCGTGGGGCGACTCGCGGCTGCAGGCGGTCGACCTGCAGTACTCCGACGTGCGGCCGGAGAAGGGTCTGTACCACCGGCTGGTGGCGCGCGGCTCGATGCGGCGGTTGCTCGCCGACGACGAGGTCGCCCGCGCGATGACCACCCCGCCCTTCGACACCCGGGCGTTCTTCCGCGGCGAGTGCCTGCGCCGCTATCCGGCCCAGGTGGCCGCGGCGTCGTGGGACTCGGTCGTGTTCGACCTGGGGCGGGAGAACCTCGTGCGGATCCCGACGATGGAGCCGCTGCGCGGCACGCGCGAGCACGTCGGGGCGCTGTTCGAGTCGACCTCCACCGCGCAGGAGCTGGTCGACACCATCACCGGCGGGTGACCCCGGCGCGTGTCCACACGCCCGTTCGGGGTGATCGAAATGTCACCTGCAGCGGGTAGCTTCGGCCGTGAGCGCAGCCGCTCGGGCTGGGCGCGGACCTGTGGAGGTTGGCATGGCCACGAGGGACACGGGCGGGCAGCAGAAGGCGACCCGGACTCGGGAGGAGACCGAGGAGGTCGAGGCCTCGGTCGACGCCGAGGTCGCCGAGCGCCACAAGGAGATGACCGAGGACATCGACGCGATCCTGGACGAGATCGACGAGGTGCTTGAGGAGAATTCTGAAGAATTTGTTCGTCAATACGTACAAAAAGGAGGTCAGTGAGACTGTCAAGTCTCGCAACTCGACTCCATGGAAACCAAGTATTGCCGGGACTGCAGCGAGGATCGCCCGGTCTCCGAGTTCACACGTAATCGGAACTCTCGAGATGGTTACGCCTTCTACTGCAGGCAGCATGCACGGAGGCGGCACGAGAGCAGCCGCGATCGACGCACTGGTGGACCGAAGAAGCGACACCCGCGCGGCCTGACTGTCCCGGACGGACACAAGTGGTGCCCTGACTGCGGTCGAATCCAGCCGTTGAGCGCATTCGGCCGAAATGCCGCGACGAAGTCCGGTGTCACGTCGTACTGCAAGCCGTGCCACAACATGCGTGGCCGGAAGGCGAAAGAGTTGGTGGGCGGGGAACGCACCTACCATCTACGCCGCCGTTACGGCATCACGGCCGGAGACGCGGACGCCATGCTGGCCGCTCAGGACGGCCTCTGTGCGATCTGCCGCGCAGCGCCGGCCGCCCACGTCGACCACGACCACGAGACCGGCGCCGTGCGGGCGCTGCTGTGCTTCAACTGCAACGGCGGGCTGGGCCAGTTCAAGGACGATCCGGCGGTCCTGCGCGCGGCCGCCGACTACGTCGAGGCGCACCGGCGACGGCAGGAGCCGCAACCGCTGCGGCACCAGCGTGTCGAGGTAACCGCCCGAGCGGCCGACAGACGGACGGGCCTCCGAGTCTGGCGCGTGCGTCACCGGGACCTGCTGTCTCACCGGACGGTGGAGGAGCTCCTGGCCCTCCTCCGCGACGCCTGACCGGCCCCGAGGGGACGGGCCGCCGTCGCACCCCGCCGGTAGGGTCGCGCACGACACAGAGGCAGCACGACGGACGCCGGAGCATCGCGGCGGGGAGAGGCGGACGGGTGAACGAGTCAGCAGGTCGGAGCGGGTTCCCGCCCGCCTACCTGGACCGGGTGGGGTCCTCGTTCACCGACTTCCTCGCCTCCGCGGCGCCCGACCTGCTGCCCGGCCGCCGCGCGGTCCCCAGCCTGCCGGTGGGTGACCTCGCCCCGCACGGCACGACGATCGTCGCCGCAACCTACGACGGCGGCGTCCTCATGGGCGGCGACCGCCGCGCCACGATGGGCAACCTGATCTCCAGCCGCGACATCGAGAAGGTCTATCCGGCCGACTCGTACAGCGTCATCGGCATCGCCGGTGCCGCGGGCATCGCGATCGAGATGGTCCGGCTCTACCAGGTCGAGCTCGAGCACTACGAGAAGATCGAGGGGCTCACGATGTCCCTCGACGGCAAGGCCAACCGGCTCGCCCAGATGATCCGCGGCAATCTCGGCGCCGCCCTGCAAGGCCTCGCCGTCGTACCGCTGTTCGCCGGCTTCGACCTCGACGCCGCCGAGGGCGCGAACCCTGGCCGCATCTTCAGCTACGACGTCACCGGCGGGAACTACGAGGAGCGCGGCTACGCCACGGTCGGCTCCGGCTCGCTGTTCGCCCGCAACTCGCTGAAGAAGACCTGGCGCCCCGGCCTCGCGGCCGACGCGGCGCTGCGCACTCTCGTCGAGTCCCTGTACGACGCCGCTGACGACGACTCGGCGACCGGCGGCCCCGACCCGGTCCGACGGCTCTACCCGATCGTCTACCGGGTCGACGCCGAGGGCGCGGTCCGGCTGACCGACGACGAGGTGGCCGCGGTCGCCACGACAATCACCGACGAGCGGGCCGCCGCCGAGGGGCAGGGCTGATCGCCATGACCATGCCGTACTACGCCTCGCCCGAGCAGCTCATGCGCGACCGCTCGGAGTACGCCCGCAAGGGCATCTCCCGCGGCCGCAGCGTCGCCGTCCTCACCTACGCCGACGGCGTCCTCTTCATCGCCGAGAACCCCAGCTCGACCCTGCACAAGGTCGGCGAGCTCTACGACCGCATCGGCTTCGCCGCCGTCGGCCGCTACAGCGAGTTCGAGAGCCTCCGGGTGGCCGGCGTCCGCCTCGCCGACGTCCGCGGCTATTCCTACAACCGGCGCGACGTCACCGGCCGGGTCATCGCCAACGCCTACGCGCAGACGCTCGGCGCCATCTTCACCGAGCAGATGAAGCCCTACGAGGTCGAGCTCTGCGTCGCCGAGGTCGGTGACAGCCCCGAGCAGGACCAGCTCTACCGGCTGACCTTCGACGGCTCGGTCGTCGACGAGCCCGACTTCGTCGTCATGGGTGGCCAGGCCGACGCCGTCACCGGCCACCTGCGCGAGAACTACTCCGCCGGCATGGGCCTCGCCGACGCGCTCATGGTCGGCGTGCGCGCGCTGTCCGCGGTCAGTCCGGTCACCGCCGGCGCGAGCAACGGCGGGCCCAGCCAGCTGCTCACGGCCACCCAGCTCGAGGTCGCCGTCCTCGACCGGCGACGCCCCAAGCGGGCGTTCCGCCGGATCGTCGGAGCCGCCCTGCGCAGCCTGCTGGACGGCGGGGAGGCCGCGGAGCCGGTCGGCACGGGCACCACCGCGGCGCACGCCCACGCGCCCAGCCTGCCGCAGCCCGGCACCCCTCCGGGGCTCGGCGACCCGGCCGCCCCCGACACGGTCGGCGGCAGCGAAGGCAGCGGTGAGGGGGCCGGTCCGCAGCCCTCGCCCGAGGACGGCGACGGCGGCGGGACGGACGGCGGGACCACCTCCGACTGAAGGAGCGACGCATGCCGGAGTACCGGGTGAACCGTGCCGCCGTCACGAAGGCGCGGAAGCTCATCGACGACGGCGACGTCGACGACGCCACCGACTGGTCCGACGCCGCGCCCGACGCGGACGCCGAGAACGACTACATCGACTCGCACGGCTACGACGGCTTCGCCGAGTGGCACCTCGCGGAGGACCCGGACGCCGGCACCGAGACCAAGCGCCGGTACGCGTTCCCCTACGGCGACCTGCGGGTGGTCAACCGGCAGGCGCTGATCTCCGCCAAGCAGCGGGCCAGCCAGAACGACCACGCCGAGGTCGAGCGGGCCGCCGACGAGCTGCTCCAGCGGCTCGACGCGAAGCGGGCGTAGGCATCATCCGAGAGGGTCACACCGCGGCCACGGCCGCGGCGGGGGACCGGACGTTCGTCGCATCCGGCGCCTAGGCTCGGAACGTGGACCGACGGATCTTCGGGATCGAGACCGAGTACGGCGTCACGTGCACGTTCCGGGGCCAGCGCCGGCTGTCGCCGGACGAGGTGGCCCGGTACCTGTTCCGTCGCGTGGTCTCGTGGGGGCGCAGCTCCAACGTCTTCCTCCGCAACGGGTCCCGGCTCTACCTCGACGTCGGCAGCCACCCCGAGTACGCCACCGCCGAGTGCGACGACCTCACCGAACTCGTCGTCCACGACAAGGCCGGCGAGCGGATCCTCGAGGGCCTGCTGGTCGACGCCGAGCAGCGGCTGGGCGAGGAGGGCGTCACCGGCGACATCTACCTGTTCAAGAACAACACCGACTCGGCCGGCAACAGCTACGGCTGCCACGAGAACTACCTGGTCGGGCGGCACGGCGAGTTCAGCCGGCTGGCCGACGTCCTGATCCCGTTCCTGGTCAGCCGGCAGATCATCGTCGGCGCCGGCAAGGTGCTGCAGACGCCGCGGGGCGCGATCTACTGCGTCAGCCAGCGCGCCGAGCACATCTGGGAGGGCGTCTCCAGCGCCACCACGCGGTCCCGGCCGATCATCAACACCCGCGACGAGCCGCACGCCGACGCCGAGCGCTACCGGCGGCTGCACGTCATCGTCGGCGACTCGAACATGAACGAGACGACGACGCTGCTCAAGGTCACGATGACCGACCTGGTGCTGCGGATGATCGAGGCCGGCGTCCCGATCAAGGACATGAGCCTGGAGAACCCGATCCGGGCGATCCGCGAGATCAGCCACGACATGACCGGACGGCGCAAGGTCCGGCTGGCCAACGGCCGCGAGATGTCGGCGCTGGAGATCCAGAGCGAGTACCACGCCCGCGCGACGGAGTTCGTCGACCGGGAGGGCTTCGGCCCGGTGCACCGGCAGATGCTCGAGCTGTGGGGCCGGGTGCTCAAGGCGGTCGACAGCGAGGACCTCTCGCTCATCGACCGCGAGATCGACTGGGCCACCAAGTTCTCGCTCATCGAGCGTTACCGGGCCAAGCGCGACCTGCCGCTGTCGCACCCGCGGATCGCGCAGATGGACCTCGCCTACCACGACATCAGCCGCACCCGCGGCCTCTACTACCTGCTCGAGCGCAACGGCCAGGTCGACCGGGTGGCGCACGAGCCGCGGATCTTCGAGGCGAAGAACGTGCCGCCGCAGACCACGCGCGCCCGGCTGCGCGGCGAGTTCATCCGCCGCGCCCAGGAGAAGCGCCGCGACTTCACCGTCGACTGGGTGCACCTCAAGCTCAACGACCAGGCCCAGCGCACCGTGCTGTGCAAGGACCCGTTCAAGGCCGTCGACGACCGCGTCGACAAGCTCATCGCCAGCATGTGAGCTCAGCTGCTCGCGGGGGAGTCCTCGGGAGGGGAGTCCGACTCCTCGGCGACGGGCGGCACAGCTTCGGCGTCCGGCGGCGGAGGCACGGCCAGCGCTGCGTAGCGGCCAGCGGCGGCGGCGGCCAGGAAGTAGGCGCGCTCCTCCGGCATACCCGCGGCCCATCGTCGACAGCGGCACCGGCGACAGCGACAGCGCCTTCTCGAGGCCGTCGGTGTCGACCCAGACGACCGGATTGCGCTCCGGCTGGCCGGCGAGGTCCTCGTCGACCTGCTCGCCGAGCTCGGAACCCAGCCCGCGCGGCGCGATGAGGGTGACCCCGGCCAGCGCCACCCGTCCGAACGCGGTCAGCGAGTGGTGCGACACCCCGCGGTGCCGCGGGCGCGAGTCGGCTTCCGAGATCCGCAGCGCGCCGATGGGCTGCCCGCCCAGCACGCTGACGGCGTTGCAGGCCTCACCGGCGGCCACGCCGGAGAACCCCCACGGCGTCCCGGTGCCGAGGTTGCCCGGCCCCTGCGTGACGATCGCGAGATCGGCGCTGAGCACGTGCTTGGCCGCGAGCAGCCCGGTGTGCACCGAGACCGCCTCCAGGTCGCCGCCGAACGCCTGGCCGACGGTGACGACGCCGGCCAGCGACCGGGCCAGCCCGCCGAGGGTCCGCGAGAACCCGGCGGCCAGCGCGCCGCCGTCGGTCATCACGTAGGCGACCTTGAGATCGGGGTCGGTGGCCAGCGCGCCGATGAGCACGGCCGGCAGGGCGGAGTGCAGGTCGGCGACGACCACGGGCATGCCGTCGAGCGTGTCCGCCTCGGCGAGCAGCGCGTGGTGCTCGGTCTCCTGCTCGTCGACGCCCTGCACCGACACCTGCAGCGGCGTGTACCGGGCCTTGACCAGGTGCCCCCCGCCGGCCGGCGGGTCGGGCGGCAGCCGGTCGGGCACGGCGACGACCATCGCGTACCCCCCGGTGCCCAGCTTCTGCGCCCAGGCGGTGGTGTTGAGCAGGACGTCGTCGCCGGGCTCCGGGCGCCCCACGAGCGACGGGTAGGCCAGCGCGCGCATCTCGCCGTCCTCGGGCACCTCGACGGTGAGCTCCAGGGCGTCGCGCCACGACCGGCCGGTCGCGGTGACCCGCCCGCGACGCCAACGGATCCGGGACACGGGGGCGGCCGGCTCGGAAGGGGTCACGCGGGAAGGCTAGCCAGCGACGCAGGCGGTGGCAGCGCGCGGCGGGGGCCGCCCGGCGCGCCGCCTAGCCTGACTAGCCTGGGTCCATGTCGGCGAGGCGGGCGGAGCGGCTGGTCAACCTGGTCATCGCCCTGCTCGGCACCCGGCAGTACCTGACCGCCGCACGGATCCGCGGCACGGTGCCCGGCTACGAGGCCGACGACGGCTCGGCGCGCGCCGACGAGGCGTTCAAGCGGATGTTCGAGCGGGACAAGGCCGACCTGCGCGAGATGGGCGTCCCGCTCGAGACCGGCCGCACCAGCGTCTTCGACACCGAGGACGGCTACCGCATCGCCCGGGCCGACTACGAGCTGCCCGAGATCACCCTGACCGGCGAGGAGGCGGCCGCGGTCGGCCTCGCCCTGCGGCTCTGGGAGTCGGCACGCCTGGCCGGCGCCGCGCACAGCGCGCTGGTCAAGCTCAAGGCCGCCGGCGTGGACGTCGACCCCGGCCGCGGGCTGCCGATCCAGCCCCGCCTGGACGCCGGCGAGCCCGCCTTCGAGGCCGTGCTACGCCGCCGCCCGCGACCGGCGCGCGCTGGAGTTCGACTACCGCCGTCCCGACGAGGACGCCCCGACCCGCCGGCACGTGCAGCCCTGGGGCGTCGTCGCCTGGCACGGCCGCTGGTACCTCGGCGGCCTGGACCTCGACCGGCAGCGGCCGCGGGTCTTCCGGCTCTCCCGCGTGGTGGGCATCCCGAAGACGGTCGGCCCGGCCGGGCGCGTTCGAGCCCCCGGAGGACGTCGACCTCGCCGAGATGGTTGCCGGTCAGGTCGGCGGGCAGGAGCACCTCGTCGTCGTCCGCGCGCGTCCCGGAACGGCGGTCGGGCTGCGCCGGCACGCGACCTCCCTCGGCCCGGCCGACGACGGGGACGACCGGCTCGAGCTGCGCACCACCGAGCCGTGGACGCTGGCCGGCCAGCTCGCCGCGTACGGGGCCGACGTCGTCGTCGAGTCGCCGGCGGAGGTCCGGGAGGCGGTCGTCGCGCGGCTGACCCGGCTGGCCGCGCTGGGGGAGACGGCATGAGCAGCCCGGCGACCACCGACCGGATGACCCGCCTGCTCGCGCTGGTGCCCTACCTGACGGCGCGGCCGCAGGGCGTGGCGGTCGCCGAGGCGGCGCGCGACTTCGGCGTCAGCGAGCGGCAGCTGCGCAGCGACATGGAGCTGCTGTGGATGTGCGGTCTGCCGGGCTACGGCCCCGGCGACCTGATCGACCTGGCCTTCGAGGGCGACCGGGTGCGGGTCACCTTCACCGCCGGCATGGTGCGGCCGCTGCGGCTGACCACCGACGAGGCGGTGGCCCTGGTCGTGGCGCTGCGCACGCTGCTCGAACTGCCCGGGCTGGCCGAGCGCGAGGCGGTGAGCCGGGCGCTGGCCAAGGTGATGGCCGCGGCTGGTTCACGTCGGCGAGCGGGCGGCGCCGGTCGTGCTGAGCGTCGACGCGCAGGAGCAGGCGCTGGCCGTCGTGCGCGACGGGCTGGAGCGCGGGCGCGCGCTGCACCTGACCTACTACGTGCCGACCCGCGACGAGCGCACGGAGCGCGACGTCGACCCGATGCGCCTGCTGCTGGTCGACGGCCGCTGGTACCTCGAGGCCTGGTGCCGCCGGGTGGAGGGCGTGCGGCTGTTCCGACTCGACCGGGTCGACGCCGTCCGGGTGCTCGACGAGCCGGCCGCCCCACCGCCGCAGGCCCACGAGCGCGACGTCGACAACGGCGTCTACCAGCCCGAGCCCGGCTCGCCGGTGGTGCGGCTGCGGCTGGACCGCGGAGCCCGCTGGGTGGCCGAGTACTACCCGGTCGAGGACGTCCGTCCGGTCGACGACCCGCCTGGTGGGCTCGCGGTCGCCGTCCGGACGGCGGACCTGGCCTGGGCGCGCCGCCTGGTGGCCAGCCTGGGCGGTGGCGCGGTCGTCGACGAGCCGGCCGATCTGGCGGCCGCCGTGGCCGCCGACGCCCGCGCGGCTCTCGCCCGGTACGCAGCGGACGTCCAGGCCGCTCCCAGCCCCGGCGTCTAGGGTCGCTCCCGTGTTGATGCTGGTCGTGTGGATCGTCGCCGTGCTGGTCGTCCTGGCCGTACTCGGCAGCGTGCTGTTCGGCCTCGCCGGGTCGCTGCGGCGCCTCGGCGGCGAGATGGCGGCGCTGGAGCGGGAGGTCGAGCCGGTGCGCACGCAGGCCCGGCAGACCGCGGCGCGCACGGCGGCGGTCCGCGAACGCTCCGCGAACGACGGCTGAACAGCCACCCGAGCGGGTGGTCGTCCGTGGTCCGGCGACACAGGATCGGACCGTCCTGGGCGTAACATCGCCCCCGAACCCTCACCTGGAGGCTCCCTCATGGGATTCGGCGCGCCTGAGCTGATCATCGTCCTGCTGATCGTCCTCGTGCTCTTCGGCTACAAGAAGCTGCCCGACGCCTCCCGGGCGCTCGGTCGGTCGCTGCGGATCTTCAAGGGCGAGATGAAGGGCATGAAGGACGACGACGTCCGCGGCAAGGACGTCGCGCGCACCACGCCGGTCAGCGGCGAGGTCATCCCGCCCGCGCCGAAGCAGGACACCGACCTGACCGCCCAGCTGCAGAGCGAGGCCCGCGACGCCGAGCTGCGGGCGGCCGAGGCGCGCGAGCGCGCCGAGCGGGCGCGCTCCGCCGACACCGGCCGCTGAAGCGGGCGGACCGAGCGCGCCCACGGTGAGCGACGGGACGGCGTCGGAGGGCCGGCGGCTGCGGCTGCGGCGGCGCCGCACGTCGAAGGACCCGGCGGCGACCATGTCGCTCGTCGGTCACCTCACCGAGCTGCGCAACCGACTGATCAAGGCGCTGCTGGCCCTGGCGCTCGGCACGATCGTCGGCTTCCTCTGGTACGACCGCGGCCTGCTGGCCTTCCTCACCGAGCCGTACTGCGCCCTTCCGGCCGACCTGCGGCTGCAGGGCGACGAGAGCTGCCGGCTGGTGGTGCTCGACGTCTTCGGCGGCCTGCTGCTGCGGCTGAAGATCGGCGTCATCGCCGGTGCGGTGATCTCCTCCCCGCTGTGGCTCTACCAGCTCTGGGCGTTCATCACGCCCGGCCTGAAGCGCAACGAGAAGCGGTACACGGTCGCGTTCGTGGCGGCGTCCAGCCTGCTGTTCGCGCTCGGCACGTTCATGGCCTACCTGACCCTGCGCAAGGGCCTGGAGCTGCTGCTCTCTCTGGCCGGTGACGAGGTCGCCTTCCAGCTGACCGCCCCCGACTACCTGGGCTTCGTCATCAGCCTGCTCGTGGCGTTCGGGCTGTCGTTCGAGCTGCCGCTGATCGCCGTGGCGCTGAACCTGGTCGGCGTCCTGCCGTACGCGACGCTCGCGAAGTCGCGGCGCTGGATCTTCTTCCTGACCGTCGTGTTCGCCGCGTTCATCACGCCCACCCAGGACCCCTTCACCATGCTGGCGATGGCCGGGCCCATGTGCCTGCTGTTCGAACTGGCCATCCAGCTCGCCCGCGTCGTCGACAAGCGGCGGGCCAAGCGGGCGGCCCTGGAGAACTTCCACGACATCGGGGACGACGAGGCCTCGCCGCTGGACGCCACGCCCTCGACCCTCGAGCCCGAGGCGTACGACTCGACCCCGTCCCGCGGCTGACCCGCGTGGACGTCGCCGTCCTGGTCAGTCCCTCCGCCGGGCGCGGCCGCGCCCGTCTCGCGGCCGACGGCGTGCTGACCGCCCTCCGCGACGGCGGGCTGACGCCGACGGTGCTCCCGGCCACCAGCCGCGAGGACGCCGAGCGGCAGGCCGCGGACGCCGTGCACGGGGGAGCGGCCGCCGTGGTCGCGGTCGGCGGCGACGGAGCCGTGCACGCGGCCCTGCAGGCCGTGGCCGGGACGCCGACGCCGCTCGCCGTCGTCCCCGCGGGCACCGGCAACGACCTGGCCCTGGCGCTCGGCGTGCCCCGCGACCCGGTGGCCGCCGCCCGCGCGGCCGCCGACGACCTGCGCGCCGGCGCCGTGCGCACGGTGGACGCCGGCCGCACCGGCGACCGGTGGTGGGCGACGGTGCTGTGCTGCGGCTTCGACTCCGCCGTCACCGACCGCGCCAACCGGCTGCGCTGGCCCCGCGGGCCGCGACGCTACGACGTGGCGATCCTCGCGGAGCTCGCCCGGCTTCGGCCGCGCGAGGTCACGCTCGTGCTGGACGGCGAGCGCCGCACCGTCCCGGTCACGCTCGTCGCGGTGGGCAACACCTGCTGGTACGGCGCCGGCATGCGGATCTGCCCGGGCGCCGACCCGGCCGACGGGCTCTTCGACGTCACGGTCGTCGGGCCGATGAACCGCCGTGAGCTGGTGCGCTCCCGGCCGCGGCTCACCGACGGCTCGCACGTCGAGCACCCCGCGGTGTCGGTGCACCGGGCGGCACGGGTTGAGTTGTCGGCCGTCGGCGTCAGCACCTATGCCGACGGCGAGCCGGTCGCGCCGCTGCCCGCGGTCGCCGAGTGCGTGCCCGGCGCGCTGACGGTGGTGGGCACCGGCCGCTGAGGGGCTATG
This sequence comes from uncultured Actinomycetota bacterium, assembly GCA_963777095.1. Classification (GTDB taxonomy): domain Bacteria; phylum Actinomycetota; class Actinomycetes; order Mycobacteriales; family Geodermatophilaceae; genus CAVZOY01. Next base: position 355,641 of record CAVZOY010000001.1, on the reverse strand, counting down.
GATGTTGATCAGGTGAGGCGGATTCAAGGAGCGGTCGCAACACCCGCGGAATGATCGCCGAACAGTAGTGGGCCGATGACTTCGTCGGGCTTGAGCCAGCCGAGGGTCTTGCGGGGGCGGTCGTTGAGCTCGGCGGCGATGGCGGCGAGGTCTTCGGGGCTGTGCACCGAGAGGTCGGTGCCCTTGGGGAGGTACTGGCGGAGCAGTCCGTTGGTGTTCTCGTTGGTGCCGCGCTGCCAGGGGGCGTGCGGATCGCAGAAGTAGATGGGCAGGTCGGCGGCGATGCTGATCTGCTGGTGGTTGCGCATCTCCAGGCCCTGGTCCCAGGTCAGCGAGCGGCGCAGCTGGGCCGGCAGCGCGGTCATGGCCTCGACCACGGCCTGTTCGAAGGCGGGCAGGTCGTGCGGGCCGGGCAGGTGCAGCAGGAGGAGGAACCGAGTACTGCGCTCGACCAGGGTGGCGACCGCCGAGCGGTGGTTCGCGCCGACCACGAGGTCGCCCTCCCAGTGCCCGGGCACGGCCCGGTCGTCGGCTTCGGGCGGCCGTTCGGAGATCATGGTCTTGCCTCGGGATCCGCCGGTCAGGACCGGAGTCGGCCGTCGACCCGCCGGCGGGCTGCGGATGGCCCGGCCGGTGCGCTCGCCGGGTGAGATCCCTGCGCAGCTCGCCGCGCGCCTGGACGAACAGCGACTGGTAGATCGTCTCGTGGGAGATCCGCATGGACTCATCGTCGGGAAGTCGACCGTAGCCGGGCGGCGATCGCCGCCGGTGACCAGCTGCTTCTCCAGCCCTTCCTGCACCCGGGCGCGCAGCCGTTCGTCGGCCAGCTTGCGGGGCTTCGGGCGGCGCCGCCGGGACTCGGCGGCAGCCTGTGCGCCACCACCGAGACGCCGACCTCGACCGACTGATCGAGCCACGGTGGCCGCGATCAACCCGGCTGACCGCCGCCTACGGCGTCGGCCGCCGACTGCGCCGGCCAGCTGCTGGTCACCGCCGCCCAGACTCGAACAGGCTGCGATCCGAGGCGGCGTTCGCCAGCTCGCGGCGTCGGCCGCTGCCCGCCTCCTCGCAAGACCACACGCCATCGACTACCGTGGCGACCGACAGCCAACGCCGCCATCTACCGCGGCCCTCGTCCGCAGCGCTGCTACCCACGCACCCGTCGCCAGCAACGCCCACCACCGAAGGCGCTCGCCGACCTCGCGATCATCCGCTGCCTCACTCGCCTCAGCCAGCGAGCTCGACTACCGCCACCCGCGAGCCATCAATCGGCCCATCCTGATCGTCGGGGGTCCTGGCTCATCTGGTGGGCTCCTGGCTCACGATCGACGCTGAGCCAGGACGCCAAGCGATCAGCCGACCTGATCATCATGGCCCGGACCGCCTAACGTTAGGAACATGTCCAGCCCCGCGGAGCGGTACGCGGCCGCCCGGCGGCGCACCGCCCACCCGACGTTGGCCGACTTCACCGCCGAGCTCGGATTCTCGCTCGACCCGTTCCAGGTGGAGGCGTGCGAGGCGCTCGACGAGGGGGAGGGCGTCCTCGTCTGCGCGCCCACCGGCGCCGGCAAGACGGTCGTCGGCGAGTTCGCCGTCCACAAGGCGCTGTCCGAGGGCCGCAAGGCGTTCTACACGACGCCGATCAAGGCGCTGTCCAACCAGAAGTTCAACGACCTCGTCCAGCGCTACGGCCCGGAGAAGGTCGGCCTGCTGACCGGCGACAACGCGGTCAACGGCGACGCCCCGGTGATCGTGATGACCACCGAGGTGCTGCGCAACATGCTCTACGCCGAGTCGCCGGCGCTGGCCGGCCTCGGCTACGTCGTCATGGACGAGGTGCACTACCTGGCCGACCGGTTCCGCGGCGCGGTCTGGGAAGAGGTGATCATCCACCTCCCGCAGTCGGTCACGCTGGTCTCGCTGTCGGCGACGGTCAGCAACGCCGAGGAGTTCGGCGACTGGCTGGTCACCGTCCGCGGGCACACCCGGGTCGTCGTCAGCGAGATCCGGCCGGTTCCGCTGTGGCAGCACATGCTCGTGGGCAACCGGGTGTTCGACCTGTTCTCGCTGCGGCCGACCGCGCACGCCCTCGGCGCCGACGACGCCGCGCAGTCGCACCGCGCGCGCGGCTCGTCGGTCGTCGATCCGGAGCTGGTCCGCCACGTACGGGAGTACGAGCGCCGGGTCGAGGGATGGGACAGCGGGCCGCGTCGCGGCGGCTACTCGCACAAGCCCCGCTACCGGCCACCGGCCCGCTCGGACGTCGTCGAGCGGCTCGATCGCGCCGGGCTGCTCCCCGCCATCACCTTCGTCTTCAGCCGCAACGGCTGCGACGCCGCCGTCCACCAGTGCCTCGCGGCGGGCCTGCGGCTCACCGACGAGACCGAGCGCGCCGAGATCGCCGGGATCATCGACCGCCGCACCGGCTCGCTGCCGGAGGAGGACCTGCACGTCCTCGGGTACTGGGAGTGGCGCGAGGCGCTGCTCGCCGGGCTGGCCGCGCACCACGCAGGGCTGGTGCCGGCGTTCAAGGAGACCGTCGAGGAGTGCTTCGTCCGCGGGCTGGTCAAGGCGGTGTTCGCCACCGAGACCCTCGCCCTGGGCATCAACATGCCGGCGCGCACCGTCGTCCTCGAGCGGCTGGTCAAGTGGAACGGCGAGGCGCACGCCGACGTCACGCCGGGGGAGTACACGCAGCTCACCGGCCGGGCCGGCCGGCGCGGCATCGACGTCGAGGGGCACGCCGTCGTCGTCTGGGCGCCGGGCATGGACCCCTCCGTCGTCGCCGGCCTGGCCAGCACCCGCACGTTCCCGCTCAAGTCGTCGTTCCGGCCGAGCTACAACATGGCGGTCAACCTGGTCGGCTCCTTCGGCCGGGCGCGGGCCCGCGAGCTGCTCGCGTCGTCGTTCGCCCAGTTCCAGGCCGACCGGTCGGTCGTCGGGCTGGCCCGTTCGGCCGCCCGGCACGAGCAGGACGCCGAGCGGTGGGCCGCCGAGATGCACTCCGACCGCGGCGACGTCGGCGAGTACGCGCAGCTGCGCCGGCAGATCGCCGACCGGGAGAAGGAGCTGTCCCGCGACACCCAGTCGCGACGGCGCATGGAAGCCGCCGACGCGCTGGCCGCGCTGCGCCCCGGCGACGTCATCCGCGTGCCGACCGGACGGCGGCAGGGCCTCGCCGTCGTCCTGGACGCGGGCGTCACCGACCTCGCCGACCCCCGGCCGCTCGTGCTCACCGAGGACAAGTGGGCCGGCCGGCTCGGCGCCGTCGACTTCCCGACGCCGGTGACCGCACTCGCGCGGGTGCGCGTGCCCCGCAACTTCAACCATCGCAGCCCGCACGCCCGCCGCGACCTGGCCTCGACGCTGCGCAACGCGCGGGTGGAGAACGAGCTGGGCGCCCGCCGGGTCAAGCAGCGCTCGGCAGCGGCCGACGACCCGGTCCTGCACGACCTGCGCCAGCAGCTGCGGGCGCACCCGGTGCACGCCCTGCCCGACCGCGAGGAGCGGGTGCGGGTCGCCGAGCGCTGGCTGCGCGCGGTCATCGAGGCCGACCGGCTGCAGCACCGCATGGCCGAGCGCACCGGCTCGCTGACCCGGCAGTTCGACCGCACCTGCGACGTCCTGGAGGAGCTCGGCTACCTCGTGCCGGAGGTCGTTCCGCTCGTCCCGGCCGACACCGAGGTCGTGGGAGCGCTGGACGACGTCCCCGTGGTCACCGAGCAGGGTCGCCGGCTGGCCCGGATCTGGTCCGAGGGCGATCTCCTGGTGGCCGAGTGCCTGCAGGCCGGCGCGTGGCGCGGGCTCACCCCCGCCGAGCTCGCCGCCGTCGCCTCGACGCTGGTGTACGAGGCGCGCAGGGAGACCCCCGGACAGCCCGCCGTCCCGGCCGGAAAGGTGGCCACGGCCATCGGGGAGATGCGGCGCATCCGCGCCCGCCTGGCCGACGTCGAGGTCGACCACGAGGTGCCGACCTCCCGCGAGCTGGACCTCGGCTTCGCGTGGGCGGCGTACCGCTGGGCGGACGGGCAGAGCCTCGACCGCGTGCTCGCCGGCGCGGAGCAGGCCGGCACGGAGCTCTCCGGCGGGGACTTCGTGCGCTGGGCACGTCAGCTGATCGACCTGCTCGACCAGCTCGCCAAGGTCGCCGACGCCCCGGTCGCCGCCACCGCCCGCACGGCCGTGGAACGGGTGCGCCGGGGAGTCGTCGCGGTGGCCGTGAGCGGATGACCGGTCGCACGCCGCGTCGGCTGCGGGGGAGCGGCCCGGTCGTGAGGCAGAATCGCCCCGCCCTCGCCGACCGGGGGGACGAGCAGCCCACGGGGAGGCCCGCATGAGCACGCCGCCGACCGGCGAGGACCCGCCCCGGGGACCGTCCCCGGACGAGTCGCCGTACGGCGCCGCCCGCGGGCGCCGGCTACGGGCAGCCGGCGCAGCCGCAGCCGTACGCCCCGCAGGGCTACGGCCCCGGCCCCGTCCGAGCAGCCCGCGTTCGGCCAGTTCGGCGGGCAGACGCCGCCGTGGCTGCCCGCCGCGCCGCAGGCGCCGCCTCCCGACCGGACACGGAGGCGGCTGATCTTCGCGCTGGAGGTGGTCGCGCTCGCGATCGCCGTGGGCGTCGCCACGCTGGTCTACGTGCTGAGCTCGACGATCCTCCGGCCCGAAGCCGTGGAGAGGGACGTGGCGGCCCTGTTCGAGGAGCGCGAGGGCGTGGCGGTCGACCTCGACTGCCGCCAGCGCATGATCGTGCGGCCCGGAGCCGACTACGAGTGCGACGGCGTGACCGCGGACGGCGAAGAGGTCGAGATCCGGATCACCGTCGAAAACGACGACGGCGCCTACACCTGGGCCGAGGACTGATCCGCTACTACGCGAGGACGTCCTCCGGCCAGCCCAGCGCCGTGCCCAGCCGGCGTACCGACGACCCGATGCCGTGGCGCTCGGCGAGGTCGGCCAGCGCGTCGGCGTCCGCGGGCCGGCTCGGCAGGTCACCCTCGACCGGCGGCAGGTCGATGGTGCGGGCGACGGCCACGACGACCGGCGCGCGGTCCAGGTAGTCCGAGGCCGCGTGCAGCTTCTTGAGCACCGGACCGGTGAGCGGTGGCTTCGGGACGACGGACCGTGCCGCCGCCCGGATGCCGGCCAGGTCGCCGAACGCGTTGATCAGCGCGGCGGCGGTCTTCGCGCCGACGCCGGCGACGCCGGGCAGCCCGTCGCTGGGATCGCCGCGCAGGACGGCGAAGTCGGCGTACGCCTGCCCGGGGATGCCGTACTTGGCGGTGACGGCGGCCTCGTCGACGATCTCGATGTCGCCGATGCCGCGTGCGGTGTAGAGGATCCGGATGCCGCGCGAGTCGTCGACGAGCTGGAACAGGTCGCGGTCACCGGTGACGACGTCGACCGGTCCGCGGGCGCGGGTGGCGAGCGTGCCGATGATGTCGTCCGCCTCGTAACCGGGGGCGCCCACGCGGGCGATGCCCGCGGCGGCGAGCACGTCGATCAGCACGGGCACCTGCGGGCTCAGCTCGTCGGGCACGATCTCCTCGCTGCCGTCCGGGGCGAGCCGGTGCGCCTTGTACGAGGGCAGCGCCTCGACGCGGAAGGCCGGCCGCCAGTCGTCGTCCCAGCAGGCGACCAGCCGGGCGGGGGCGTGCGTGGTGAGCAGCCGCGCGGTCATGTCCAGGAAGCCGCGGACGGCGTTGATGGGCCGGCCGTCGGGTGAGGTGACGCTCGTGGGGACGCCGTAGAAGGCGCGGAAGTAGAGGCTGGCGGCGTCCAGGAGCATCGTGGTCACGGCCGCGCACGCTAGCGCGCCGGCGAAACCTCCGGGCCCGACGTCCGCCGCTGGCTAGGCTGCGGACGTGACGACCGCGACCGTCCCGACCTCCCCTCCGGGAGCACCCCTGGTGCCCATCGACCGCGTGCTCGCCGCGCGCGACCTCGCCGCCGAGGCAGGCATCGACCTGCTGGTGCTCACGCCCGGGTCCGACCTGCGCTACCTGACCGGCTACCACGCGCACGCGATGGAGCGGTTGACGGCGCTGGCGGTGCCCAGCCGAGGCGAGCCCTTCCTGGTCGTGCCGCGGCTCGAGGCGCCGATGGTGAGCGCCAGCCCGGCGGCCGAGCTCGATCTGGAGCTGCTCGCCTGGGACGAGACCGACGACCCGTTCGCGCTGCTGGCGCGCACGGCCGAGGGGCGGCTGGGCCGGCGGCCGCGACGCGTCGCCGTCGGCTCCCGCACCTGGGCCGAGCACGCACTCGGCGTCCAGCGGGCGCTCTCCGGGGTCGGTGCTCGAGCTGGCCGGGCCCGTCGTCGACCGGCTGCGCATGGTCAAGACCGACGCCGAGGTCGAGGAGCTCGCGGCGGCCGGAGCGGCGATCGACCGCGTGCACGCGCGGATGGGGGAGTGGCTGCGGGTCGGCCGCACCGAGGCACACGTGGGCGCCGACATCGCCGCGGCGATCCTCGCCGAGGGGCACGTCGCCGTCGACTTCACGATCGTCGGGTCCGGGCCCAACGGCGCGAGCCCGCACCACGAGCTGTCCGACCGCACGATCCAGGCCGGCGACCTGGTGGTCGTCGACATCGGCGGCATGACCGCCACCGGCTACCGGTCGGACTGCACCCGCACCTACGTCGTCGGCGGCTCGCCGGAGGCCTCGGTGGCCGAGTGGTACGGCGTGCTGCAGGAGGCCCAGGCGGCCGCCACCGCCGCCGTGCGTCCGGGGGTGACCGCGGAGGACGTCGACGCCGCGGCCCGCCGGGTGATCGACGACGCCGGCTGGGGCGAGCACTTCATCCACCGCACCGGGCACGGGATCGGGCTGGACACCCACGAGGCGCCCTACATCGTGGCCGGCAACGCGATCCCCCTGGAGCCGGGCATGGCCTTCTCGGTGGAGCCGGGCCTCTACTTCGCCGGCCGCTGCGGCGCCCGCATCGAGGACATCGTCGTCTGCACCGACGACGGCGTCCGCATCCTGGACAACGGTCCCCGTGAGCTCGTCGAACTCGCCGGCTGAGCCGGGCGGGCCGGCCGTGCCCGCGCCGGACGTCGACCGCCTGCTGCTCGGCGCCCTCGCCAAGGACGGCCGGGCCAGCTACACCGACCTCGCCGAGCGGGTCGGCCTCTCGGTGTCGGCCGTGCACCAGCGGGTGCGGCGGCTCGAGCAGCGTGGACTGATCAAGGGGTACCGGGCGGTGCTCGACGCCACCGGGCTCGGTCTGCCGCTGACGGCGTTCGTGTCGATCACGCCGATCGACGTGGCCCAGCCCGACGACGCCCCGGCCCGGCTGGCGCACCTGACGGCCATCGAGGCCTGCCACTCGGTGGCGGGGGTGGAGAGCTACATCCTCAAGGTGCGGGTGGCCTCGCCGGACGCGCTGGAGGGCCTGCTGCAGGCGATCCGCGCGGCGGCGAACGTCACCACTCGGACGACGGTGGTGCTCTCGACGTTCTACGAGGACCGTCCGCCTCTCGCGCCCGGCTGACCGAGGCCCGTGCTCGACCCCGCCGGCTGAGCTGCGCACTGGACAGTCCGTCGAACATGTGTTCGGATGTCGCTGTGCGGTGGGATGCGCAGCGACTCGACGTCGAGGACCCCTCGACGCTGCCCGGCATGCCCGGGATCCGCGGCCTGCTGCGCAGCGTGGAGGTGCCCGAGTTCCCCGGGCTGACCTTCCACGAGGTGCGGGCCAAGAGCGCGCTCAACCGGGTGCCGGGGGAGTCGGCCATGCCGTTCCCCTGGACGATCAACCCCTACCGAGGTTGCTCCCATGCCTGTGTGTACTGCATGTGGTCCGAGACGCCGATCCTCATGGCCGACGGCAGTCAGCGACGTATCGCCGACCTGCGCGTGGGCGACCGCATCGTCGGTACGGACTGTGACGGCACGTACCGCCGCTACGTCGAGACCGAAGTGCTGGCGCACTGGTCGACCGTCAAGCAGGGCTATCGAGTCAGGCTCGAGGACGGGACGGAACTCATCGCCAGCGGCGACCACCGGTTCCTCACCCGGCGAGGATGGAAACACGTCACTGGTGCTCCCTCGCCCGAGAGCTCACGTCCCCACCTGACGACGGACGACGAGCTTCTGGGCCTCGGCCAGGCGCTGGCCGGCCACATCGGCTCGCTCGTGGGTGCCGACGTCAAGGGCGGGGGAGATCTGGCTCTGACGGCCATCGAAGACCTTCGTCGCACGCTGCCGATGTACGACATCACCACCGGCACGGGCGACTTCATCGCCAACGGCGTCGTCAGCCACAACTGCTTCGCCCGGCGGACGCACGAATGGCTGGAGATGGACGCCGGCCGGGACTTCGACACCCAGGTCGTGGTCAAGACCAACCTCGTGGACGTCCTGCGCCGGGAACTGGCCCGGCCGTCGTGGACGCACGAGCACGTCGCGCTGGGCACCAACACCGACCCCTACCAGCGGGCCGAGGGTCGCTACACGCTGATGCCCGGCGTGATCCGTGCGCTCGGCGACTCCGGGACGCCGTTCAGCATCCTCACCAAGGGCACGTTGCTCCGCCGCGACATCCCGCTGCTGGCGGACGCCGCGGCACGCGTCCCGCTCGGTCTCGGCCTCTCGATCGCCATCTGGGACGACGACCTGCACGCCGCCCTCGAGCCGGGCGTGCCCACGCCACGTGCCCGGCTCGACCTCGTCCGGGCCCTCAGCGACGCCGGCCTGCCGTGCGGGGTGTTCCTCGCGCCGGTGCTGCCCGGGCTCACCGACGGCGTCGCGGAGCTGGACGCGGCCCTCGGCGCGATCGCGGCCGCGGGGGCCACCGGCGTCACCGTCATCCCGCTGCACCTGCGGCCCGGAGCCCGGGAGTGGTTCATGACGTGGCTGGGCCGCGAGTACCCGGAGCTCGTGCCGCGCTACCAGCAGCTCTACGCGCGGAGGGCGTACGTGCCCGCCGAGTACCGGACCTGGCTGTCCCGGCGGGTGCAGCCGCTCCTGGAGCGGCACGGCCTGGATCGGCAGTCCGGTGGCACCGCTCGAGGCGCCGAGAACGCGATCGCCGCGGGCGTGCCGGGCGACGAGGAGGTCGGCTTCCCGCAGGGCAGTCTCCCGAGCGGGGGAATGCCGGTCCGGACCACGGAGGTGCCCGCGGCGGACCCGGCCGGGCCGGTCGAGGTCGCCGAACAGCTGTCGCTGATCTGACCGCCGGCAGTCTGCGGGAGACGGTCGTCGGGTCCCGCTACATTGCCGAACCGTGCCGCCGAGCCGCTCCTGACGACTGCATGCTCTGCCGTCCCGAGATCGCGGATGCGCAGTTCCGTCGCACCCGCGTCTGGGAGGACGACCTGTGGCGGCTCTCCTCCGTGCTGCAGGGGCCGATCCCCGGCTTCGCGCACCTGGAGCCCAAGCGGCACATCCCGTACGTCACCGACCTCGACGGCCCGGAAGCCGTCACGCTCGGCCCGGTGCTGGCCCGCGTCACCGCCGCGCTCACGGCGGCCGCAGGCGCCGACCTGGCCTACGTCTACGTCTTCGGCGACCGGGTCGCGCACCTGCACCTCAATCTCGCGCCGCACCGCGACGGCGACGCGCTGCGCGGTGGCCCCGGCCTGCTCGACCCCACGGCGGAGGCGGCGGATCTCGCGACCCACACCGGCGTCGCGGACGCCGTTCGGGACGCGCTCGGCGGGTTCCGCTCGGCCTGAGCCGCCCGGTCAGCCGACGCGGCGGGTCGACCGGCTGACCGCCCGTGCGGCCCGCACCACGCCCCGCGCCGTCACCGGCGGAGCGCCCGCAGCCAGCGCCAGCCGACGGAAGGAGTCGTAGGACAGCCGGCCGTACTCGGCGGCCAGCGCCTCGGCCCATTCGCGGCGGGACGGCGTCGCGGTGGCGCGCAGGTAGGCCGCCGTCCGGACGGCGTGCTTGGTGAACGTCACCTGCAGCGCCTGGGTCGACAGCCGCCCGCCGATCCGGGAGTCGAAGCCCGGCCCCCGGCGCAGCGCCGGCAGTACCCACGGGCTCGCGGCCAGCACCGGGAAGCGGTCGCGCACCGTCTCCCAGGCGTGCCAGGCGGTCAGTCCGCCGGGCACCGACCACTCGTCGCCGTCCACCCGCACCAGCAGCCGCCGCGCGGTCGGGTGCACCTGCTCCCGGCGCAGCGACCGGAACTGGCCCACCGACCCGGGCCAGCCCAGCGCCAGTGCGCACCACGCGGCCGACCGCAGGTGCTCCGGGTCCTCGTTGCGCACCTGGGTCAGCGGCCGCAGGTCCAGTTCGGGGGGGTCCGGTTCGGGTGTCCTGACGTTCGGGACGGCGATGCCGCCGTAGCGTGCGACCTTGCTGTACAGAGCCACGGTGGCCGGCTTCCACCCGCGGGCGGCCGCGATGTCGTCGAGACCGCCCGCTGCCACGTCGTCCGGCCCGAGGTCCAGCTCGAGCGCTGCCTCCACCAGGCGTCGCCACTGCGGCTCGTAGCCCTCGGGCGGGCGCACACGGCGCCAGGCTCTGGCCGGCGGTGGGGCCGGCATCGCGGGCAAGGGCTGCTGCCACCCGGCTGCCATGCCGGAACATTACCGTTATCCCCAACAATGGCGCGACTTTTCGCGAGTGGTACCTCGGGTCCACGTCCGGCGGCGCCCTTCGGGCGCCGGCAAGTGATGCCGGAAGTGCGGCGGCGCCGGGTCGGGATCGGGAGGTGCGGTAGCAACCGCACCGATTCTCGAAAAGGGCATATCCAACTTGGGGATAACGGTCGAACTGCTGTCGCATCGACCGCGGTCGTCGTTTCCGGGGCCGGCGACGAGGACCGCGCGGGCGGCCCACCTGCCCACGGGTTAGATTCCGCGCATGTACACGGCGAGCTGGCGCGACGTCGTCCGACCCCGGCTCTACGGTCCGGCACCGGACCCACGTGACCGGCCCTACCGCGCCATCATCCGCGTCGCCCTGGTGGTCTTCCGGCTCTTCCGCTTCCGTTTCGACGTCCGCGGCGCGGAGCACGTGCCGACCAGCGGCGGCGCCATCATCTCCAGCAACCACGTCAGCTTCTTCGACTTCACCTTCCTCGGTCTGGGCGCCCTGCCGCAGCACCGACTGGTGCGGTTCATGGCCAAGGCCGCCGTTTTCGACCACGGCTTCGCCGGCCGCTTCATGCGCGCCATGCAGCACATCCCGGTCGACCGGCGGGCCGGTACCGCGGCCTTCGAGACGGCTGTGCGCGCGCTCAAGGACGGCGAGGTGGTCGGCGTCTTCCCCGAGGCGACGATCAGCACGAGCTTCACGGTCAAGGAGCTCAAGGCCGGGGTCGCCCGCATGGCGATCGACGCCGGCGTGCCGATCATCCCGGCGGCCGTCTGGGGCGGGCACCGCATCGCCACCAAGGGGCACAAGGTCGTGCTGCGCCGCGGCGTCCCCGTCACCGTGATCCTGGGCGAGCCGATCGTCCCCGAGCCGGGGGAGAGGGCCCAGCCGCTCCTGCGCCGGACCAAGGCGGCCATGGAGGCGCTGCTCGACGAGGCGCAGCGCAGCTACCCCGACCAGCCGGCCGGCCCGGACGACCGCTGGTGGCTGCCGACCCACCTCGGCGGCACCGCGCCCACGCCGGAGGTGGCCGCCGCCCGCGACGCGGCGTTCGCGCGCGGCGCCGGCCGCACGACGCCCAAGCAGAAGCCGCTCGTCCGCCTCAGCGCCAGAGTCCGCGGCGCCGTGGCGGGGGTGCGCCGCCCGCGCTGACGACGACGGGGGACCGCCCGGCGACCGCATCGGTCACCGCACGAGCCCCTTCCGCGCCCTCGGGAGCCGGCACCAGCGGATAGACGTGGACGGCGCCCTCGGCCACGGTCAGCTCCACCTCGACCCCGGCTGCCGCGGCCGCTTCCGCGAAAGCCGCGGCGTCCGGGTAGCCCATCTCGCGGTCGCCCACGAAGACGGCGGTCGGTGGCAGGCCGGCCACCGGGCCGTTGCCGGGGCTCAGCGGCGGGCTGGTGGGGTCGTCGCCGTCCGCCCACGCCAGGCCGGCCTCGACCAGCCCGGGGCGGGCCAGCCACGGATCGCGGCGCTCGTACTCGGCCAGCCGCGGACTGCTCAGCGTCAGGTCCAGCCACGGTGAGAGCAGGACGACCCGGGTCGGCGCCGGGCCGCCCTGGGCGACGAGCTGCTGCGCGAGGCCCAGGGCCAGCCCACCGCCCGCGGAGTCACCGGCGAGCACCATCCCACCAGGCGGACCCTCGTCGGCGAGCTCCGCCCAGACCGCGCGCACGAAGGGGTAGGCGTCGCGGTAGGTGTGCGGTGGGGCCAGCCCGTACAGCGGCACCTCCACCCGGACGCCGGCGTCGGCGAGCCGGCCGATCAGCGCCCAGTGCTGAGGGGCGATGCCGTGGATGTACGCGCCGCCGTGCAGGTACACCGCGGCGCAACCGGACGGCGTCCGCGGGCGGACGGTCCAGACGGGGAAGCTCCCGAGGGTCCGCGACGTGACCTCGTGCCGTCGGCGCAGCCGGCGCGGGGGAGGGGTTTCGGTCTTGGGCTCCGCCAGGCGTCGGCGGCACGCCTCCGCCGTCGTCCAGTGCCGCCGCCGGGTGGCGCGCAGCACCAGGGCGACGACGTGCATCTGCCAGCTCGCCATGCCGGTCAGTCCACCACGACCGGCGCCATCAGCCGAAAGGCGTCGAGCTCCACGTCGTACCAGCGCCGCAGCCGGCCGATGGGCTGCATGCCGAGCCGGCCGCAGACGGCGACCGACGCGGCGTTGCCGGGTCGCACCACCGCGTAGACCTCCGGCACGCCGGCCCGGAAGCCACGGTCGATCACCGCCCGGGCGGCCTCGGTCGCGTAGCCGTGCCCCCACGAGTCGGGGTGCAGGTGCCAGCCGACCTCGACCTCGCCGACGCCGTTGGGCAGCGGCTTGAACAGCACGGTGCCGGCGACGACGCCGTCCGCCCGTTCGATCGCCCAGGCGCCGTACCGGTCGTCGAGGGCGGAGACGGTGGCCCAGCGGTCGACGAGCTCGGCCGGCGGCACCGACGGCGTGCCGCCGATCCAGCGACAGACCTCGTCGCGGCCGTACAGGTCGGCGAGCCGCGCGACGTCGTCCGGCGCCGACGTCCAGGTCCTCAGCCTGAGCCGGTCCGTCCGCAGCAGGGTGCCGACCACGCACGGGTGCTACCCCGGCGATCGGCCGGGGGACACCCGGGTTACCGGACCAGATCGGCCGCGGACGCCGCCCGCGACGAGGCGGCCCTCAGCTCGGCGGCGACCGGGTCGTGCTCCCGCTCGGCCCACCACGCCCGGCCGCTCTCCGGCAGGGTGGCGATCGGGTCGTAGTAGACGTAGCGCCGGTCGAGTGCCGCCTCGTCGCTGCGCTCGATGCCGGTGCGGTAGTTCTTCGTCCAGTAGCTGATGCCGCGCTCGCGGTCGTACTCGGCGACCTGGTGCACCCACCGCTTGCCGACGTAGGGGACGTCGCAGACGATCCGCGGGGTCGCGAAGCCCGGGAGGTAGCCCATGATGTCGTGCTGCAGCGTCTGGGCCTGGGCCAGCGAGACCCGCCAGTGCTCGGCGCTGGGGATCATGTCGCACATGTAGAAGTAGTAGGGCGTGATGCCGGCGCCGTCGAGCAGCGCGAAGCAGAGGTCGAGCAGCTGGCCGGCCGAGTCGTTGACCCCCTTGAGCAGCACGCCCTGGTTGCGGACGTCGCGCACACCCGCGGCCAGCATCGCCCGGGACGCCTCGGCGACCAGCGGGGTCACCGACTGCGCGGCGTTGACGTGCGTGTGGACCGCGAGCGACACCCCGCGCGCCCGAGCGGTGGCGGACAGCCGGGTCATGCCCTCGACCACGTCGTCCTGCAGCCAGTGCTGGGGGAGACCCATGAGCGCCTTGGTCGCGAGCCGGATGTCGCGGACGGACTCGATCTCGAGCAGGCCGGCGACGAACGCCTCGAGGTTCTTGAACGGCAGGTTGGCCACGTCGCCGCCGGAGACCACCACGTCGCGGACGCCGGGGGTGCGGCGCAGGTAGTCGAGCATCAGACCCTGCCGGTCGACCGGCTTGAGCTCGAACTTCAGCTTCGGGACGGCGGGCGTCGAGTTGCCCACCAGGTCCATGCGGGTGCAGTGCCCGCAGTACTGCGGACAGGTCGAGAGCAGCTCGGCCAGCACCTTGGTGGGGTAGCGGTGGGTCAGGCCCTCGACCGCCCACATCTCGTGCTCGTGCAGCGAGTCGCGCGCCGCGTACGGGTGGCTCGCCTCGGCGCCGGGCAGCCGGTCGGAGGCGACCGGGAGCATGTAGCGGCGCACCGGGTCGGCGAGCATCGCCGCGGTGTCCGGCACGCGGTCGGGCACCATCGTGTTGAGCATCTGCGGCGGCAGCAGCAGCGACATCGTCGCCCGGCCGGCCTGGTCGGCCTCGACGTCGGCGTAGAAGGACTCGTCGAGCAGGTCCCCGTACACGCCGCGCAGCTGCCGGAGGTTCTTCACGCAGTGGGCGCGCTGCCACTGAGCGCTGCGCCACTCCTCCTCGGTCACGTCGGCGAACCCGGGCAGGCGCCGCCAGTCGGGCTCGACGAGCTCCCGAGCGGTGTACTCGTACGGCTGCTCCAGCACGACGTCTCCTCGCTGTCCTGACGGTTTGTCACCAACACGAGCCACCTTACGGGAGAATCTTCGGCGAAAGCAGCGCCACGCGATAGGTTCTCCAGTACGGACGGGTGAGAAGGAGGATTCGTGGGGCAGACGCCGGACCACGCGCTCGGGGTGCACCGGGTGCTCGACCCACCGGGCGTGCTGCCCCAGGCCGCGCGGCGGCTGGACCCCTCGCCGGACATCGCCCCCGACGAGGTGCGCATCGCCGTGGAGCGGCTGAACCTCGACGCCGCGTCGTTCCGCCAGCTCAGCGAGGCCTGCGACGGCGACGGCGCGGCCGTGCGCGAGCGGGTGCTGGCGATCGTCGCCGAGCGCGGCAAGATGCAGAACCCGGTGACCGGCTCCGGCGGCATGCTGATCGGCGTCGTGGACGCCGTGGGCCCGGAGTCCCCGCTCGGCCTGCAGGTCGGGCAGCGCGTGGCCACCCTGGTCTCCCTGACCCTCACCCCGCTCCGCCTGACCGACGGCCTCGCGCGGTGGGACGGCCGCGGCGAGCAGGTGCCGGCCGAGGGCACCGCGATCCTCTTCGCGCGGTCCATCGCGGCGGTCCTGCCCGACGACCTGCCCGACGCCGTCGCCCTCGCCGTCCTCGACGTCTGCGGCGCCCCGGCCGCCACCGCGCGCGTGGTGGCCCGCGGCGGCGCCCGCTCGGTCGCCGTCCTCGGTGCGGCCGGCAAGTCGGGCTCGCTCAGCCTCGCCGCGGCGCGAGCGGCCGGCGCCCGCCGGATCACCGGCCTGGTACGGAACGAGGCGGAGGCCGCCGCCCTGACCGCGGCCGGCCTCGCCGACCGGGTCGTCGTCGCCGACGCCACCGACCCGCTGGCCGTCGCGGCCGCGGTGGGGGAGCCCGCCGACGTGACGATCGTCTGCGTCGACGTCGCCGGCGCCGAACACGGTGCCGTCCTGGCGACGGCCGAGGGCGGCACCGTGGTCTTCTTCTCCATGGCGACGTCGTTCTCCGCGGCGGCGCTGGGCGCGGAGGGGATGGCGGCGGACGTGACGATGCTGGTCGGCAACGGCTACACGCCGGGACACGCCGCCCTGGCCCTCGACCTGTACCGGCGGACGCCGGGCGTGCGCGCCCTGATCGATCCGCGGGTGCACTGATGTCGTTGCTCGTCAGCGACGTGACCGTCGGCGACCGGCGCGGCTGGGCCCTGCAGGTCGCCGACGGGCGCATCGCCTGGTCCGGCCCCCGCGACGCCGCGCCGTCCTCGGACCGCGTGGTCGCGGGGGAGGGCGCGCTGCTCACGCCCGCCTTCGTCGACGCGCACGTGCACGCCACCGCCACCGGCCTGGCGCTGTCGGGTCTCGACCTCCACTCGAGCTCGAGCCTGCAGCAGGCCGTCACGTCGATCGCCGCGCACGCGCAGGACTCCCGCTCGGGCATCGTGCTGGGCACCGGCTGGGACGAGACCGGCTGGCCCGAGGGACGCGCGCTCACCCGGCAGGACGTCGACGCCGTGGTGGGAGACCGCCCGGCCTACCTGGCGCGGGTCGACGTCCACTCGGCGACCGTCTCGACCGCCCTGCTCGACCGGGTGCCGGGCGTGACCGAGCTGCCCGGCTTCTCCGCCGACGGGCAGCTCCGGCTCGACGCGCACCACGCCGTCCGCCGGGCCGCCTACGGGGCCATCGGCACCGACCAGCGGCGGACCGCGCAGCGCGCCACGCTCGACGCTGCGACGTCGCTGGGCGTCGGAACGGTGCACGAGATGGCCGGACCGGAGGTGTCGGGCGCGGAGGATCTGGCCGACCTGCTCAGGTTGGCCGGGGAGTACCCCGGACCCCGGGTTCTCGGTTACTGGGGCGAGCTCGCCGAGCGCGGCGGGCTGGACGTGGTCCGGGAGCTCGGCCTCGCCGGTGCCGGGGGCGACCTGTTCTGCGACGGCGCGTTCGGATCCCACACCGCCGCACTCGGCAACGGTCCCTACGCCGACCGGCCGGAGACCGCCGGCACCCTCCGTTTCGCGACCGGTCAGCTCGTCCACCACGTGCGGGCCTGCACGCTCGCCGGCATCCAGGCCGGCTTCCACGTCATCGGGGACGCGGCGGTCGCCCAGGTGATGTACGCGGTGGAGACGGTCGCCGTCGAGCTCGGGCGTCCCGCCGTTCGAGCCTGCCGCCACCGGCTGGAGCACGTGGAGATGATCGACCGGCCCGACATCGAGCGGATGTGCGACCTGGGGATGGTGGCCAGCGTCCAGCCTGCGTTCGACGCCGCATGGGGCGGGAGTGCCGGCATGTACGCCGAGCGGCTGGGTGTCGGACGGGCGCTGGCGACCAACCCGTTCGCCGCGCTGGCCGACGCCGGCGTGGCCCTCGCCCTGGGCAGCGACGCACCGGTCACGCCGCTCGACCCGTGGGGTGGCGTGCACGCCGCCGTCGACCACCGGGCGCCCGGCTCGGGTCTGCGGCCGTTCGATGCCTTCGACGCCGCGACCCACGGCGGGTGGCACGCCGTCCGCCGCGAGCACCGCGACGGTCCGCTCGCGGTGGGTGCCCCCGCCGACGTGGCCCTGTGGGCCACCGACGAGACCCTGACCGCCGTCCTCGAGCACCGGAGCAGCCCGCGCTGCCGCCTGCTGCTCGTCGACGGCGCACCGATCGGAGACCCCTCATGAC
This sequence comes from uncultured Actinomycetota bacterium, assembly GCA_963777095.1. Classification (GTDB taxonomy): domain Bacteria; phylum Actinomycetota; class Actinomycetes; order Mycobacteriales; family Geodermatophilaceae; genus CAVZOY01. Next base: position 338,404 of record CAVZOY010000001.1, on the reverse strand, counting down.
CCCGCGCCTGGACCTCGACCAGACGCTCGTCGCGCGCGCCCGCGAGCTGGCCGCCCGCGCCGCCGAGCCGGTCATCGACCTCGCCCGGCAGCACACCACCGTGTCCGTGGAGCGCGCCGTGCTGCGCCTGGCCGGGCTCACCGGCACCGACCCGCTGACCGGCGAGGGTGCGGCCGACAACACCGTGCCCTGGGTCAACCGGGTCGTCGACGCCGTCCGCGACCAGGTCGGCCTCGAGCACGGCGTGGCGCTGCCGGTCTGGCACGCGCTGACCAGCGGTGCCGCGCCGTCGTTGCAGTCGCTGGCCGAATCGGTCGGCGCCGGCACCGCGCGGTTCGCCCTGCCCACCGGCGCCGAGGCCGACCGCGCCCGCGCGGCCGCCCGGGCGGCCGTGGGGGAGGGGATCGCCCGCATCGACGCCAACCGGCGCCGCCGCGACGAGCTCGTCGCGCTGCACGGCGACCCGCCGCGCCGGCCGTGGATCTACCTGATCGTCGCGACCGGCGACATCTACGAGGACATCCCGCAGGCCCAGGCCGCCGCCCGGGCCGGCGCCGACGTCATCGCCGTCATCCGGTCGACCGGGCAGTCGCTGCTCGACTTCGTGCCGGAGGGTGCCACCCGCACCGGCTACGCGGGCACGTACGCCACCCAGGAGAACTTCCGGCTGATGCGGGCCGCGCTGGACGAGACCAGCGCGGAGCTCGGCCGGTACGTGCGGCTGACCAACTACGCGTCGGGCCTGTGCATGCCGGAGATCGCCGTCCTGGCCGGCCTCGAGCGGCTGGACATGATGCTCAACGACGCGATGTACGGGATCCTCTTCCGCGACATCAACCCGCAGCGCACCTTCGTCGACCAGCGGTTCAGCCGGATGGTGCACGCGCGCGCCGGGATCATCATCAACACCGGCGAGGACAACTACCTCACCACCGCGGACGCCGTCGACGAGGCGCACACCGTCACGGTCAGCCAGCTGCTCAACGAGCGGTTCGCGCACGAGGCCGGTCTCGAGGACTGGCAGCTCGGCCTGGGGCACGCCTTCGAGATCGACCCCGACCGTAAGGAGTCCTTCCGGCTCGAGCTGGCGCACGCCATGCTCGCCCGCGCGCTCTTCCCCGACGCACCGCTGAAGTGGATGCCGCCGACCAAGCACATGACCGGCGACGTGTTCCGCGGCTACCTGCTCGACGGGTTCTTCAACCTCGCCGGGGCGCTCACCGGCCAGGGGATCCTGCTGGTCGGGATGATGACCGAGGCCGTGGTCACCCCGTGGCTGTCCGACCGCGACCTGGCGCTGCGCAACGTGCGGTACGTCCTGGACGCCGCCGGCGGACTGGTCGAGGACTTCGCCCCACCGAAGGGCGGCTTCATCGACCGCCGCGCCGACACCGTGCTGCGCGAGGCGGTCGACCTGCTCGGCCGGATCGCCGACCACCCCGGCGGCGTGCTGGCGGCGATCGCCGACGGCACGTTCGGCATCACCAAGCGGCCGCCGGACAAGGGCAAGGGTCTGGACGGCGTCGTGCGGCTCGCCGACGGCGCGTTCAACCCGGCGTTGGAGCTGCTGGAGGGCACCCGGGAGGTCGCCGGTGTCTGACATGGGCAACGTGCGGCCGTACGGGGGCCCGGCCGGTGATGGATCGGCACCTGGGCGAGACCGGAGCATCGTCAGGCCATACGGCGATACGACCGGAGATGGCATGGTGCAGGTGTCCTTCACCCTGCCCGTGCCGCCCGGGCCCCGGGCCGACGGCGCCGCCCTCCAGCTGGCGACCAAGATGGGCATCGAGCCCGCGATGGTGGTGCACAGCCACGGCATCGGCGGCGGGTTCACGTTCTTCGTCGTCTACGGCAGCGTGAAGCACCTGGTCGACCTCGACGCCGTGCAGGTCGAGGAGCGGGCCTATCCGCTGCTGGCGCCGTCCGAGGTGAACCTGGCCATCCGTACCGGCCTCTCCCGCAAGCTCGTCGTCCTGGGGGCGTGCATCGGCACCGACGCCCACACCGTGGGCATCGACGCGATCCTCAACATCAAGGGCTTCGCGGGGGAGAAGGGCCTGGAGTACTACCGGGAGATGAGCGTGGCCAACCTGGGCGCGCAGGTCGCCGTCCCGGAGCTGGTGGCGCAGGCGCGGACCGCACGGGCCGACGCCGTCCTGGTCTCGCAGGTGGTCACGCAGAAGGACGCCCACCTGCGCAACACCCGCGAGCTGGCCGCTGCGTTCCGCGAGGCGATGGGGGAGTCCCGGCCGCTGCTGGTCGTCGGCGGGCCCCGCTTCGACCCCGCGATGGCCGCCGACCTCGGCGTCGACAAGGTCTTCGGCCGGGGCACCACCCCCGGCGAGGTGGCCAGCTACCTGGTGCACGCCCTGGTCACTCCTCCCACCCAGCCCTCCCCACAGGAGCCCGCAGCATGAGCGAGACGCCCGACCCCCGGCTCGGGCTGACCGTCACCCACCGCCGGTACGTGCCGTACGCGCACGCGCACTACGGCGGCAACCTCGTGGACGGCGCCTACAGCCTCGGGCTGTTCGGCGACGTCGCCACCGAGGTCGCCATCCGGACCGACGGCGACGAGGGTCTCCTGGCCGGCTACTCGGAGGTCCGCTTCCTCGGCCCGGTGCGGGCCGGCGACGTGCTCGAGGCGACCGCCGAAGTCGTGCGGGTCGGCCGGCGCAGCCGCGAGCTGCGCTGCACCGCCCGCGTGGTGGCCCGCGCCGAACCCGAGCGCGGCCCCTCGGCGGCGCGGGTGCTCGACGAGCCGGAGACGGTCGTCGAGGCCGTCGCCACCCTCGTCGTGCCGGCCTGAGTCCGTCACCCGGGAGCCCGGAACCCCGGGCACGGGCACTGCGAGCAGTCGGTCGCGTCGTCGACGTGCTCGTGGGCGATCAGGTCGTGCCGGCAGCACGCGCAGCAGGTGGGGTCCGCCCAGCCCCACGGCGCGTGGACCACGTCCTCCGCATCGGCGAGCCACACGACGAGGCCGGCCGTCACGACCGACCAGATCACCATCAGCCATCCCATCGCGGCACCTCCCCGGCCAACGGGGAACCGGCGGTCCGCGGCACCGGACCGCGCAGGAGTTCCCCCGCTGATGAGGACGCCGCGTCGGGGACCGCATGACGCGGCGGCGGCGGAGAAGGTAACGATCGGGTCACAGTCCATCTCGCTGTCACCGTAAGTGGGCGCGCGGCCGCGCTCCGTTCTTACAGTCCCTGTCAGTTCCATCCGGGAGCACCGAGCCGTGCGCCGTCCGGATGCGTCGTGCAGGCCCCCCGGCCGTGCGGACAGCGGTTGCCGACCGCCGTCCGTGCGCGGCCGGGCCGCGGGGGCCCGGCGGTGCACCGGAGGACGCCGGCCGGCACCCCGGCGGACCCCTGTGTCGCCGCACGCCCGGACAACGGTCGTGCCGGTCGCTGCCAGCGATCGGCCGTCCGGCCCCGGGGTGCGTGCCGGTCGCGGGGTACCGCCGGCGCCGACCCGGAGGCCGAAACACCCCGTTCCCCCCACCCTTCGCAAGCTCAGGGCGGGGCCCTGAACGGGGCCGGGATGGGATGCTGGGTCGCGGACCGCGCTGCACGGCGCGGGTCCCGACCCCGTCCGAGCGGCACGGGGCAGCGGCGCCCCGGCCGGCCCGGCGGCGGACGGACAGGAGTCGGTGCGTGCCGGCAGGAGTACGCGGAGCCCGGGACGACGGTGCCGGCGGCGCGCCGACCGGCACTCTTCCTCCGGCCCAGACGCCGCCCGACGACCGGCCGGCTCCTCTCGACGAGGCGCCCCGCGGCCGACGGTCGTGGCCCTGGCGCACGCTGCTCGCCGCCCTCGGCGGTCTGGCGATGCTGCTCGCCTTTCCCGGATACGGCCTGATCGGCCTCGCCCCCCTGGGTCCGGCCGCGTTGACGCTCGCGGTGCGCGGCCGCCGCGCCCGCGGGGGTGCCTGGCTGGGCCTGGTGACCGGGCTGACCTTCTTCGTGCCGCTGCTCTCGTGGACCGGCATCTACGTGGGCCCGGTGCCGTGGCTGGCGCTGGCGACCAGCCAGGCGCTGTACGTCGCGCTCGTCGGCGCCGCCGCGGCCGTGGTGTCGCGGCTGCGGTTCTGGCCGCTCTGGACGGCCGCGCTCTGGGTCGGCGCCGAGGCACTGCGCGGGCGGCTGCCCTTCGGCGGCTTCCCCTGGGGGCGGCTCGGGTTCAGCCAGACCGACGGCCCCCTGATGTCCCTGGCGGCCTACGGCGGGGTGCCGCTGGTGAGCTTCGCCGTGGCGCTCATCGGCACGCTGCTGGCCGCAGCGGCGCTCGCGCTGCACCGGGCCTGGCGGACGTCGTCCGTCCCGGAGGAGCGGGCGCCGTCGCTCCGGGCCGCGGCCCTCCTCGTCGTGGCGGTGCTGGCCGTGCCGCTGGTCGGCGCGCTGGCCTGGCTGCCGCTGCCCGGGTCGTCGCTGACCGCCGGGGGAGACGCGGTCACGGTGGCGCTCGTCCAGGGCAACGTCCCGCGGGCCGGGCTGGACTTCAACGCCCAGCGGCGCGCGGTCCTCGACAACCATGTCGAGCGGACGCTGGAGCTCGCGCAGGCGGTGGAGGACGGCGAGCAGGCCCGGCCGGACCTGGTGATCTGGCCCGAGAACAGCTCCGACATCGACCCCTACGCCAACGACGACGCCGCCCGCGCGATCGACCGGGCCGCCGAGGCGATCGGTGTCCCGATCCTGGTGGGCGCGGTCGTCGACGGCCCCGGGGACACGGTGCGCAACACCGCGATCGTGTGGGACCCCGAGAACGGGCCGGGAGACACCTACGACAAGCGGCACCCCGTGCCCTTCGCCGAGTACATCCCGTACCGCTCGTTCTTCCGCACGTTCAGCGACAAGGTGGACCTGGTCCGCCGTGACTTCCTGCCCGGCGACGAGGTCGGCGTCCTCGACGTGGGGGACGCCGCGCTGGGCGACCTGATCTGCTTCGAGGTCGTCTACGACGGGCTGACCCGGGACGTCGTCGAGGGCGGCGCCGGCATGCTCGTCGTCCAGACCAACAACGCCACCTTCGGCTTCACCGACGAGAGCGAGCAGCAGCTCGCGCTGTCCCGGCTGCGCGCCGTCGAGCACGGCCGCACCGTGGCCATCGCCGCGACCAGCGGCATCTCCGCGGTGGTCGCACCCGACGGCACCGTCGTCCGCGACACCGCACTGTTCACCCCGGCCGTGGTCGTCGTCGACGTCGCGCAGCGGAGCTCGACGACCGTGGCGACCCGGCTCGGCGCCGCGCCGGAGTGGCTCGTCGCCGTGCTCGGCCTCGGCGCGCTCGCCGCCGCGGTCGTGCGGGCACGGCGCCCGTGACCGCGCCGTCCCGCGTCCTCGTCGTCGTCCCGACGTACAACGAGGTGGCCAACCTCGGACCGATCATCGAGCGGCTGCTGGACGCCGTCCCCGGGGCGCACGCGCTCGTCGTGGACGACGGCTCGCCGGACGGCACCGGGAACCTGGCGGAGAAGCTTGCCGCCGGCGACTCCCGCGTGCACGTGCTGCACCGCCCCGGCAAGGCCGGACTGGGCCCGGCCTACGTGGCCGGCTTCCGCTGGGGGAGGGCCCAGGGCTACGACGTCCTCGTCGAGATGGACGCCGACGGCTCGCATGCCCCCGAGCAACTGCCCCGACTGCTGGCCGCCCTGGACGACGCCGACCTGGCGCTGGGCTCGCGCTACGTCCCGGGCGGCGAGGTGACCGACTGGCCCGCGCACCGGCTGCTGCTGTCCCGCGCCGGCAACCGCTACACGCGGTGGGCGCTGCGGCTGCCGCTGGCCGACGCCACCGGCGGCTTCCGTGCCGCCCGTGCCTCGCTGATCGACCGGCTGCCGTTCGACGAGGTGGCCAGTCAGGGCTACTGCTTCCAGGTCGACTGGGCCTGGCGGGCCTGGCGCGACGGTGCCCGAGTCGTCGAGGTGCCCATCACTTTCGCCGAACGCACCCACGGCCGGAGCAAGATGAGCGGTTCGATCGTTGGAGAGGCATTGGTACGGGTCACCCTGTGGGGGATCCGGGACCGGCTGGCCGACCGGCTGCCCGGCCGGATCGCCCGACCCGTGCCAGGAGCGGAGGACACGTGATCTACCTGCTGGCCGGACGCCGGATCCGGCTGCTCGCCGGGCTCTGGGCGCTGTCCGAGGTGCTCGTCTTCGTGCTCGTGGCCTCCTGGATCGGTCTGGGCTGGACGATCCTGGCGGCCCTGGCCACGAGCACGCTCGGCTGGCTGCTCCTCGCCCGCCAGGGCATGCGGGCACTGGCCGACCTGCGCGAGCGCGCCCGCACCCGGCAGGGCGCGGGACGGGCACTGGGCGACGCCGGCCTGGTGGCCGTCGGCGGCCTGCTCATGGTGCTGCCCGGCTTCATCGGCGACGTCCTCGGGCTGCTCTGCCTGCTGCCCGGCACGCGGGGGCTGGTGCGCGCGGTGCTGACCCGGGCGGTGGTGAGCCGGCTGCCCGACGCGGTCCGCGGGCCGGTCCACGTCGGCAGCACCCGCGTGGCCTCCGTGACCGACCACGAGCCGGAGGTGTACCCGCCCGGCACCGAGCCGCCGAAGGTGATCGAGGGCGACGTGCTGGAGGGCCCGCCGCGTCCCGGCTGGTGATCAGGTGGGCTGATCGTCAGGGTCCCTGGCTCAGGGTCGACGGTGAGCCAGGAACCCCGGGGGTGAGCCAGGATCCCCGTAGCTGAGCGAGTACGGCCGGCCCGGCACATGCAGAAGGGCCCCGGTGGTCTCCCACCGGGGCCCTTCCGTACGTCAGCGCAGGGTCAGCTGGCCTGGGTGCGCCGCCCGCGCAGCACCTCGAGCCGCTCCGCCAGGACCTCCTCGAGGTCCTCGACCGAACGCCGCTCCAGGAGCATGTCCCAGTGGGTGCGCGGAGGCTTGACCTTCTTGGGCGCCGGCTCGGCACCGCCGACCAGCTTGGCCGGGGAGCCGTCGAACTTGCACTCCCAGGTGTCGGGAAGCTCGGCGTCCTCGGCGAAGGGCACCGTGAACAGGTGGCCCGACGGGCAGCGGTACTCGGCGTACTGCCGCTCGATCGGGGCGGTGTTCCGCTCGGTCTCGTAGCTGACGCTGCCCAACCGGCTGCCGCGCAGGGAACGCTCGCCCATGGCACACCGTCCTCTCGTGCTCAGATGGTCGTCGGAACTCCGGCGATCCGGCCAGGGCATACCCGCGCCGACCGGAATACACCGGGTTAACGACAGAGTTCGCGGAGAGATTCCGCAGATTCGGTGGTCCATCATCGCATGGAGGGACTCCGCCGTCGTCAGGTACCCCCCGACGGGGGAGTACCGCAGGCCTCCGGCATCCCTCTCCCGGGTGACCTCGGGGGCCGACGACGAGCGCTACCTGGTGCTCAGCCGCCGGTGAGCGGCTCCTCGCGACGCGGTTCGACCGGTGGGCCGAGCGTGCGGGCGCCGTGCCGTCGACCGATCGCGTCCAGCTCTCCCGGGTCCATGGCCTCGCCCCGGGCCGGCGGGGATGCCGTAGCGCGCGGCTCAGGAGAGGGCGAGCTGACCCGGCCCGGCCGCCGTCGGACCCAGTTCGCCGCGCACGTGGTGCCGTCGGCACAGCACCTGGTACCGGACGGCGGGGGAGGAGCCCGGGTCCGCACCCGGGACGACGGCCGGTGCGGTGTCGGCCACCACGACCGTCGCGCCCTCGCGCACCATCACCTCGTCGACGACGCGGGCGTTGAGCTGGCCCGGCAGGCCGCACCAGCAGAGCACCTCGACCTGGATCCGCTGCACGTCGTCGGCCAGCTCCATCAGCCGCTGGGTGCCGGTGAACAGCCGCGCGCGGAAGTCGGTCGTCAGACCGAACGCGTAGACGTCGACGTGCGACTCGTCGACGAGCTCCGCCAGCTGGTCGACCTGCGCGGGCTGCAGGAACTGGGCCTCGTCGACGATCAGGTAGTCGACCCGCTGCCCGGCGGCCCACCGGTCGCGGACGAGCAGCCGCAGGTCGACGTCCGCCGAGATCTCGACCGCCGCACGGCACAGCCCCACCCGCGAGCTGATCTGCGGAGCCGCCGAGCGGTCGCCCTGGGTCAGCAGCAGCCCGTGCCGGCCCTGGCGGCTCTGGTTGTGGTCGACCTGCAGCGCCAGGGTCGACTTGCCGCAGTCCATCGGACCGTGGAAGAAGCGCAGGTGCGCCGGCGCGGGGTGCCGCCGCCGGTCGCCGGACGCCGGCACGGACGACGGCACGTCGAGCGGCACGGGGTGAGCGGCGTGCACCCCCTCCACGCTCACAGGCGCTCCGGCGGGACGTTGCCGGCCTCCACGACCGCCCGGCGCATCGGCAGCGCGGCCAGGGCGATGAAGCCGGCCACGAAGAAGATGACCAGGCTGATGATCGCGAGCCGGTACGACCCGGTCAGCTGGTACGTCAGGCCGAAGGCCAGCGGGCCCAGCCAGCTGGTGCCGCGGTCGCTGATCTCGTAGAAGCCGTAGTACTCGGCCTCCTTGCCGGCCGGGATGAGCTGGCTGAACAGCGACCGGGACAGCGCCTGCGTGCCGCCCTGGACCAGGCCGATGACGGCGGCCAGCGCGTAGAACTGGCCGACCGCGTTCTCCTGCAGGAAGTAGGCGGCGACGAGCACGAGGATCCAGGCGATCAGCGCGCCGAGGACGACCCGGCGGGCGCCGTACCGCCCGGCCAGTCGGCCCAGGCCCAGCGCACCGGCGATGGCGACCACCTGCACCATGAGGATCGCGCCGGTCAGCACCGACTGCTCGAGCCCGAGCTCCTCGGTGGCGTAGGTGGCAGACAGCGCGATGACGGTCTGGACGCCGTCGTTGAACAGCAGGTAGGCGCCCAGGAACCACAGGGTCAGCGGGAAGGCCCGCATCTCGCGCAGCGTCGTCGCCAGCTGCCGGAAGCCGCTGCCCGTGCGGACGGCGTCGGGGTCGCGCACCGGCCGGTTGCGCAGCCGGGAGACCGTGAAGACGGTGAACGCGCCCCACCACAGTCCGGCCGTCGCCAGGCAGATCCGGACCGCCTCGCCGGTGGTCAGGCCCAGCGACTCGGCGCTGAGCACCAGGCCCAGGTGGACGGCGAGCAGCAGCGCACCGCCGACGTAGCCGAAGGCCCAGCCCCGGCTGGAGACGGCGTCGCGCTCGTCGGGCCCGGCGAGGTCGGGCAGCCAGGAGTAGTAGACGACGGTGGCCGCGCCGAAGCTGATGTTGGCGACGATGAACAGCAGGGCGCCCAGCAGCCAGCGGCCGTCGGTGATGAAGTACATGCCGGTGGTGGCCAGGGCACCGAGGAAGGCGAAGCCGGCGAGCATCTGCCGCTTGCGGCCGGTGCGGTCGGCGACGGCGCCGACGAGCGGCAGCACCAGCACCTGCAGCAGCACCGACGCCGACAGCACGTAGGAGAACCAGCTGCCGGGCGGGATCGACAGACCGAGGAAGGACAGTCGCCCGTCCTCGCCGACGGCGTCCTCGGCGACCGCGGTGAGGTACGGCCCGAGGAAGACGGTCGTCACCGAGGTGTTGAAGACCGACATCGCCCAGTCGTAGGAGTACCAACCGAAGCGTTCCCGGCGCAGGGCGGGGTCGGCGACGGGCACGTCGGGGGCGGCTGTGGTCACCGGCGCACCTTCTCAGGCGATCCGTCGCCGATCCAGCACCGTCGTGTCACGGGATGTCCTCGGCGGACCACGCCGCCCGGGTGACCTCGCAGCTCGGTCACGAGTCCCGGCACCGCCGCCGATAGGCGGCCCGCGTGTCGGCGGTGGGTCGACGAACCGCGGCCGGTCGGGCTCGTCGGCCCGCAGCGGCACCAGCCCGCGGGTGATCGCCGCGGCGATCCGGTACCGCGCCCGGTTGGCGTCGCCCACCCGGCCGGGACGCAGGTCGGAGAAGTCCACCGGCGGGCCCAGGTGCACCCGCAGCCGCGGCCGGGTGAGCACGGCGCGGACGGCGGTGCGCAGCTTGCCCCAGTCGTTGCGGTACTGGAGTACCTCGTGCGCGCCCCACTGGCTCACCGGCAGCACCGGGACCCCGACGCCCAGGGCCAGCCGCGCCATGCCGGTGCGGCCGCGCTCGGGGTAGCCGTCGGGGGTCAGGCCGATGCGGCCCTCCGGGTAGGCGAGGACGTGGCCGCCGTGCACCAGCGCGACCTCGGTGACCCGGACGGCGGAGCGGGCGAGCTCGGTGCCGCGCTGGACGCGGATGCCGCCGGTGCGCTCGAGCAGCGGTCCGACGACCGGCGCGTCGAAGATCCCGCCGGTGGCCATCATCCGCGGCGTCACGCCCGCCTTCTGCAGCGCGACCGCGATGACGAACGGGTCGAAGTCGCCGATGTGGTTGGCCGCGAGCAGCAGCGGCCCCGTCCGCAGCTCCTCGGGGACGCTGCCGGTGACCTCGATCCGCCCGAAGATGCCCACCAGCCACCCGAACCGCCGCAGCGCGAAGCGCCAGAACGCACCACGGCGGCGCGGCGGCGATCGCGAGCTCGCGGCCGAACCACTCCGGGTCCTCGGCGGAGACCAGCGGGGCCAGGTGATCGGGCAGGGGAGGGGGCGCCGGCCGCCAGGTCCGCAGCGGCCTGGCGAGGCTGCTCACTCCGACACCCACTGGCCGCGCTTCTCGAGTACGCCCTTGAGCATCGCGGGACGGTCGGTCATGACGCCGTCCACGCCCAGATCGAGCATGCGGGTGCACTCCTCGGGATCGTCGACGGTCCAGACGTGCACCTGGAGCCCGCGGGCGTGGGCCGCCGTGACGAAACGCTCGTCGACGAGCGCACGGCCGCCGAGCTGCAGCGGCACCTGCGCGCAGCCGGCCTGCATGTACACCAGCCCCGCGGCACGGGGGGAGTACGACGACAGCCGCAGCGCGGCGACCCCCCGCGGCCCGAGCGAGGTGCAGAGAGCCGGACCGAGCACCCGCCGCGCGGCCGCGACACGGGCGTCGGAGAAGGAGCCGAGGCAGATCCGGTCCAGGCACCCGAGCCGGCGCACCAGCCGGGCCAACGGCGCGATGACCCCCGGAGCCTTGATGTCGAGGTTGAACCGGACGTCGGGCCACGCACACAGCAGGTCCTCGAGCCGCACCAGCGGCTCCCGACCGCCGATGCGGGCGTCGGCGATCTCGGCCCAGGCCAGCTGATCGATCCGGCCCCTCCGGTCGGTCACCCGCTCCAGGGTTCCGTCGTGGAAGGCGACGAGGACGCCGTCGGCCGTCACGCGGACGTCGGTCTCGATGTAGCGGTAGCCCAGGGCCACGCAGGCCTCGAACGCCGGCATCGAGTTCTCCAGGTGCTCGATCGCGCCGCCGCGGTGCGCCATCGCCAACGGGAGCGGCCCGTCGAGGAAGGCGAAGCGGGTCTCGGGGCACGGGAGGACACGCTAATAGGGGCGGAGGGGCGTTCTCGGGGGCGCCCGCGCGAGGTCGTCGACTCTCCTCCAGGCGTGTCCCCGGGATTCGTCGGTGCCGACCTCTAACGTGCGCACCGTGGCACAGCAGCAGGGCGCGACGGCGCTCGTCGACGCGCCGTCCGGAGCGCGGATGTCGGCTTCCACGGACGGCGAGGTGCGCCGCTGCGGCTGGTGCCGCCGCGTCCTCGCCCAGCAGGGCAGCGTCGGCCGGCCGCGCCTGTACTGCACGTCAGGCGTGCCGTCAGCGGGCCTACGAGCAGCGCTCGGCGTCCGCGAAGGCCGGCCTGCCCGACGACGTGGTGATCGTCAGCCGGGCCGAGCTCGACGGGCTCCAGGACCGGCTGTACCAGCTGCGCTGCGCCCTCGAGGACGTGCAGACGGTGCTCGACGACAAGCCCACCAAGGCCGAGCTCGAGCGCTCGATCGCCGACCTGGTGCGCTCGACGGGACGGCTCGACCGGCTCTGGGTCACCGAGCGCCGCTGAGACCGCGACGGGTCAGTCCGGATCCTGCGAGTCGTCGTTCGAGTCCTCGCTCTCGATCTCGGGATCGCTGTTGTTCGGCAGGTTGCCGTCTGTCCTCCTGCGTGGTCGTCGCTCCCTGCTGGTGTCGTCCGTCGAGCCGTCGCTGCGATCCGTGCCCGCCGGGTCCCCGCAGGCCGTCAGAGTCGCGCCTCCTCCGAAGAGCGCCAACGCGGTCATCAGGGCGGCGAGCGGACGTCGGATCTGCATGGCTCGACCCTACGAACCCCGGCGACCGGCCGCCTGTCGAACCTGCCGGATACGGTCACTTGCGTCACGTGACGTTATGTCGGTGGTCCGGGTGCCTCCAGGACGGGTCGGCGTCCATGGGTCGGCGCCGTCGCGCGCGATGGCGGGTTGGTGCGGGCGGCACCGGGTCGACCCGCCGTGGACGCCCACGGACGCACCCGGTCGACGGCCACCGACAGCACCGTGACGCCCGGGTCGTCACATGCTCGTCCCACCGGTCACTTCCGTCACAGTGACGCAACGAGGTGGATATGGCGGGCACGGGGAAGTGGGGTCACCGACGCAGCCGTGAGCGCGCCGGAATGATCTTGGCAGAGTTGATCATCGGGGGAGTCGACGACGGATCCTGCGGTCGCCGGAGTCCGGACCGAACTTGCTGACGTCGAGCCGACCGTGGGCGTTCTGACGGGGATGAAGCGAGCGAGCGACGGGATCCGGCGGACGAGGCCGGGAAGGCGAGCTGACGGCGCAGGCGACGAACGATGCCACGTGGGTCGCGGTCGCACTGGTAGGTCGGACCCCCGGGAGCACCCCTCTCCGCCGCCTGTCCCAAGCGCCGATAATGCACATTATGTCAACTCAGCCAGGTCGACGGGCCCCTGAGGGCCCTGCGATGAGAACGTCTCTGACAGCAGGTCTTCCCTGCAGTCGCCGTCCGTCCTGAGGAGCTCTCGTGCACAACACCGTCCAGCCGACGATCGTCACCCACGACCTCCAGCGCATGCTCGCCTTCTACAGCGGGCTGCTCGGCGCCAACGAGACGCAGCGCCATCCGCAGGAGGGTCCGATCTTCTTCATCGGCCTGCGCATCGGGGACTCCGACCTCGGTCTGGTCTCGGACGACTCGGTCGCCGGCGCATCGGCCGGCCGGATCCTGCTGAGCGTCGACGTGCCGGACGTCGATGCGCTGCTCCCCCGCGTCCACGGACTCGGCGGCGAGGTCACGGGCGGCCCGACCGACATGCCGTGGGGTCAGCGGGTGGCCCACATCAAGGACCCGGACGGCAATACGGTCAACCTGACCACCGAGCTCCCACACCCCTGACCAGAGGTCATTACGTCACAGTGACGTATCCGCCGAGTGTCCGTCCCGATCGATCGGGTACGTGCCCGCCATGACCCATCCCGATCCCGGCGGAACGCCCGAGCCTCAGGCCGGCAGCCTCACCCGCACGCCGACCACGCCCGACCAGAGCAAGGCCGGTGAGGTCGAGCCGCCGGAGGCGACCCCCGGTGCCTACGAGGCGGACGACGCCGCACGGGAGAGCGGCAAGCAGGTCAAGCCCGGGAACTAGCGCTCATCGGTACCGGCGCGAACCCTGCCGTCGGGACCGCTCGACCGGTGTGCGGGTCCACTCCTGCACCCGGGTCTCCCCCGGCGCGAGCGCGGCCCACCGGCACTCGGCGTCGCGGAGGGCCTCGGCGGCCGCCTGCAGGCGTGCCGGCGGGAAGCCGACCCCGGCGACCTCGCCGGGCAGGACCTCCGCGCTCCGCGCCAGTCGTGCCACGAGGTCGGCCAATCCCTCGGCCGCCTGCACCGCGGCGGCGCGTTCCCGCTTCAGTCGCGCCGAGCGTTCGGCAGCGTGCGGCGGCTGGCGACCCGAGAGGTGGCGCATGCTGCCCCACACCACACCGTCGGCGACACAACCCCAGATGCCGTCCGCCACCCCCAGCTCGGACTCGACCACGGCGTGCACCAGGTCGTGCGGCAGGTCGTCGCCCCCGCCGGCACCCCGCATGGCGAAGGCGACGCCGTCGTCCCGTTCCACGAGGGTCTCCACCGGGCGGCGGTCGGGCATGCGCTCGAAGGTCATCCGCACCGGGGCCCCGCTCAGCGACTGGTGACCGCGACCCGCAGGCCCAGCCCGACGAGCACCGTGCCGCTGACCGCCTCGATCCGCCGGCGGATCCTCGGACGGCGGAACCACGCACCCGCGCGGGCCACCCCCGCCGCGAGCCCCAGGTACAGCACCGTCTCGATGGTGATCTGCAGCAGCCCGAGCAGCGCGGTGGTGACGAACACGGGACCGTCGGCCGGGACGAACTGCGGATAGAACGCGATCATGAAGACGGCTGCCTTCGGGTTGGCCAGTTGCACGAGCAGGCCCTCGCCGAACGACGTCCACCACCGGCGGCCCACGACGGCCGGGGGCTCCTCCCCCGCTGCCGGGGCGCCGTACCGCCGGGTCTGCCACGCCGTCCGCCAGGCCTTGATGCCGAGCCACAGCAGGACGGCCGCCCCGACGACCCGCAGCACCACGTAGCCGACCTCCGACGCCGCGACCAGCGCCGCGAAGCCGGCGCCGGCGAACAGCGCCCACACGTACAGCCCGAGCTCGAGCCCGAGCACCGTCGGCACCGCCCCGCGCAGGCCGCGCAGCGCCGCCCGTCGGAAGATCAGCGCCATGGCGGGTCCCGGGGATGCCGAGATCAGCAGCACCGCCAGCACGAACGCCGGCAGTGACGAGAGCACGTCCACGATCGGCGATGGTGCCACCGATCCTTGCGACGGCTCGACCGGATATCAGGTGCCGATCTCGGTGCGCACCGCATAGAGCTCGGGGAAGAACGTCAGGTCCAGCGCCCGCCGGAGGAAGCCGGCGCCGGACGAGCCGCCGGTGCCCGTCTTGAACCCGATCGTCCGCTGCACCGTGCGCAGGTGCCGGAACCGCCAGTACTGGAAGTTGTCCTCGACGTCGACGAGGCTCTCGCAGGCCTCGTAGAGGCTCCAGTTCTCCTCGGCCGCCTCGTAGATGCCCCGGAAGACGGGCACCAGCTCCGGGCGGAAGACCCACGGCTCGCGCACGTCCCGCTCGAGCACCTCCGGCGGCACGGCGAGACCGCGGCGGGCGAGCAGCCGCAGGAACTCGTCGTAGAGCGTCGGGCTCTCGAGCAGGTCGGCGAGCATGGCGCGGGCGGTCGGGTCGTCGTCGAACACCTTCAGCATGCCGGCGTTCTTGTTGCCGAGGATGAACTCGACGGCCCGGTACTGGTGCGACTGGAAACCCGAGGCGTTGTCCAGGGCCCCGCGGAACTGTGCGTACTCGTGCGGGGTGAGGGTGGCCAGCACCGACCACTGCTCGGTCAGGGTCCGCTGGATGTTCTTCACCCGGGCCAGGCACTTCAGCGCCGGCGCCATGTCGTCGTCGGCCAGGTAGCGCCGCGCCGCGCGGAGCTCGTGCAGGACGAGCAGAAGCCACAGCTCGCTGGTCTGGTGCTGCACGATGAACAGCAGCTCGTCGTGGTGTTCCGGGCGGCTGCGCGGGTGCTGGGCCCCCAGCAGGGAGTCCAGGTCGAGGTAGCGGCCGTAGCTCATCGCACCCCGCAGGTCGGTGCGCACCGACTCCTCGATGGGCCGGACCGACGAGTCCGGCTGCGACTCCGACGACGCCATGCCCGGAACCTACCCGCGGCGCACCAGGCGCTGACCTCCCCGGAGCTCCCAGGATCGTCGGGTTGACTCCTCCGGGTGGACGCGATCGGCCGGTTCTGGGGCGAGATCACCACGCCCGTCCCCGACCTGGCCCGCCCCCTGCTGCTGGCCACCGCCGTCGCGGCGCTGCTGCTGGTCGCCGCGCCCGCGCTGTGGCGGCACACCCGGCACGTGGTCACGATCGCCCACGAGGGGGCGCACGGGCTGGCTGCCGTCGTCGCCGGACGGCGGCTCTCGGGCATCCGGCTGCACTCGGACACCTCCGGCCTGACGGTGTCCGCGGGCCGGCCGACCGGACCGGGCATGGTGCTGACGCTCCTGGCCGGCTACGTCGGTCCCGGCCTGTTCGGCCTCGGTGCCGCCGCGCTGCTGGCAGCCGGTCATGCGGTCGGGCTGCTGTGGGCGCTGCTGGCCCTGCTCGCGCTGCTGCTGGTGCAGATCCGCAACTGGTACGGGCTGTGGTCGGTGCTGGTCACCGGCGGGCTGCTGTTCGCCGCGACGTGGTGGCTGCCTCCCGACGGTCAGGTGCTCGTCGCGGCGACCGCCACCTGGTTCCTGCTGTTGGGCGCCCCGCGCGCCGTCGTCGAGCTGCAGTCGGTGCGCCGGCGCCGTGGGTCACCGGACTCCGACGCCGACCAGCTCGCCCGGCTCACCCGCGTGCCGGCCCTGCTGTGGGTGGGGGTCTTCCTGCTGGTCGACGTCGGCGCGCTGCTGCTCGGCGGGGCCTGGCTGCTCGACGTCGTCTGAGGACGCTGGTCAGGCGATCTTCTCGGAGTCCTTGACGGAGGGGTGGCGGGCCGGTTCGTCGCGGTTCCGGCTGCGCCGCCGCGGCTCGCAGCCCGGCGGCTGGGTGACCGGCTCGACCTGCGGCGGTGGCGGGATCTCCAGCGCCGTCTCCGTCACGCCGATGGTGACCTGGCGTCCGTGGTGCCGGATGTCGAGGGTGTCCCCCTCGGACAACTGGTAGACGGCGTGCGACGGGGTGACCGTGACCGACAGGCAGGCACCCCGGTACAGGACGCGGAACTTCAGCCGCGTGATCCGCGTGGGCAGGCGCGGCGCGAAGGTCAGCTCCCCGTCGTGGTCGCGCATGCCGCCGAACCCGGCGACCGCGACCGACCATCCGCCGGCCAGCGAGGCGATGTGCAGTCCGTGGCCGGAGTTGTGGTGCAGGTTCTGGAGGTCGGTCAGGGCCGCCTCGGCCCAGTAGTCGTAGGCCAGGTTGAGATGCCCGGTCTCGGCAGCCACGATGGCCTGCTGCGTGGCCGACAGGGAGGAGTCGCGCGTCGTTCGGGGCTCGTAGTAGCCGAAGTTGCGGATCTTCTCCTCGAGCGTGAACGCGTCGCCGCGCAGGTGCAGCGCCATGACCAGGTCGGCCTGCTTGATCACCTGCTTGCGGTAGATCTCGAAGTACGGGTAGTGCAGCAGCAGCGGGTAGCGCTCGCGCGGGGTGTTCGCGAAGTCCCACTCCTCGTGGTGGGTGAAGCCGTCGGACTGCATGTGGACGCCGCGCTGCGTGTCGTAGGGCACCGCCATCAGCGAGGCCGCCCGCTCCCACTCCTCCATCTCGTCGTCGGTGACGATCAGTCGCCCGGCGACGTCGGGCTGGCGCTTGACCGCCCCGCAGGCCTCGCGCAGGTTCCGCTGCGCCATCAGGTTCGTGTAGACGTTGTTGTCGACCACCGCGGTGTACTCGTCGGGGCCGGTCACGCCGTCGATGCGGAAGCCGTGCTCGGGATCGAAGTGGCCGAGCGAGGCCCACAGCCGCGCCGTCTCGATGAGCAGCTCGGCGCCGAAGTCGCGGTCGAACTCGTCGTCCAGCGTCGCGTTGTAGTACCGGATGACCGCGTCGGCGATGTCGGCGTTGATGTGGAAGGCCGCCGTCCCGGCCGGCCAGTAGCCCGAGGTCTCCTCGCCGTGGATCGTGCGCCAGGGGAACGCCGCGCCGCGCATCCCGAGCTCGTGCGCCCGCGCGCGGGCCATCTCCAGCGTCGAATGCCGCCAGCGCAGTGCGTCCCGCGCGGCGCTGGGCGCGGTGTAGGTGAGCACCGGCAGCACGTAGGTCTCGGTGTCCCAGAACGTGTGCCCGTCGTACCCGGGACCGGTCAGGCCCTTGGCCGGGATCGGCTGGCGCTCGGCGCGAAGGCCGGCCTGCAGGACGTGGAACATGCCGACGCGCACGGCCTGCTGCAGCTCGTCGTCGCCGTCGATCTCGACGTCGGCCTCGTCCCAGTGCTGGTCGAGCAGCTCGCGCTGCTCGCGCAGCAGCCGGTCCCAGCCGGCCAGCTTCGCCGTCGCCAGCGCCCCCTCGACCTGGTCACGGACGGCGGCGTCCGAGCGGCGGGAGGACCAGCCGTAGGCGAGGTACTTGATCACCCGGAGAGACGAGCCCTGCGGCAGCCGCGCGGCCAGGGTGTAGCGGGCGAGATCGCCGTTGGCCTCGATCTCCTCGGTGGAGGAGTCGGGGATCTCGACGATGTGATCCATGCCGGCGGCGAGCCGCAGCCTGCTGCGCTGGGTGCGGTGGACCAGCACCGCCCGCTTGCCCTTGGCCACCGCAATCTCCGCCTGCAGCGGCTTGCCCAGGGCGGCGGCGGCACGCGGGTCGCTGCTGGCGCTGCCCGCGCCGCTCTCGTTGGCCAGCAGGTCGGACTGCAGGGCGACGTAGAGGTCGCCGAGCTCGTCGGTGACCTCGACCTGGTACTCGATCGCGGCGATGGACCGTCGGGTCAGCGAGACCAGCCGGGTTGAGGTGACCCGCACGGTGCGGCCACCCGGCGAGCGCCACTCGGTCGAGCGGCGCAGCACCCCGGCACGCAGGTCCAGCGTCCGGTGGTGGTCGATGATCTCGCCGTAGTTCAGGTCGAGGGGCGAGTCGCGCACCAGCAGCCGGATGAGCTTGCCGTCGGTGACGTTGACGACCGTCTGGCCCCGCTCCGGAAAGCCGTAACCCGCCTCGGCGTGCGGCAGCGGCCGCTCCTCGAAGAAGCCGTTCAGGTAGGTGCCGGGGACGACGACCGGCTCGCCCTCCTCCAGCGAGCCCCGCATGCCGATGTGGCCGTTGGCGAGGGAGAACACCGACTCGTGCACACCGAGGCTGCTGTGGTCGAGCCCCACCTCGGTCAGCGACCAGGGCTCGACAGGGAAGTGCGGACGACCTTCTGTCACGGTCGCCCCTCCTCGCGCAGCTCGGAGAGGTCGCTGACGACGATGTCGGCGCCGGCGTCGCGCAGGGCGTCGGCCTGGCCGACCCGGTCCACGCCCACGACGTAGCCGAAGTCGCCCGCCCGCCCGGCGGTCACGCCGGAGATGGCGTCCTCGAACACGACGGCATGCGCCGGCTCGACGCCGAGCACCCGGGCGCCGGCCAGGAAGGTGTCCGGCTCGGGCTTGCCGCGCAGGTGGTCGCGGGCGGCGACCACGCCGTCGACCCGCTCATCGATGAGGTCGGCGAACCCGCCGGCCTGGATCACCTGCTCGCCGTTGGCCGACGCGGTGACCACCGCCGTGGCCAGGCCCGCCTCCTTCACCGCGCGCAGGTAGTCCACCGACCCGGGGTAGACCTCGACACCGTGCTCCTCGAGCTCGGTGAGCACGAGCGCGTTCTTGCGGGTGGCGATGCCCTGCACGGTCGCTGCGTCCGGCGGATCACCGGGACTCCCCTCCGGCAGGGTGATCCCGCGACTGGCCAGGAAGCCGCGCACGCCGTCGGCGCGATGCTTGCCGTCGACGAACCGGTTGTAGTCGAGCTGGCTGAACGGCTCGGAGCCCGGTTCGTGCCGCTGGAGGAACTCGTCGAAAGTGCGCTTCCAGGCTGCGAAATGGACCGTGGCCGTCTTGGTGAGGACGCCGTCGAGGTCGAACAGGCAGACGCGGATGGCGTCCGGGAGACCGAGCACGCGCTCACGCTAACCGCGCGCGGCCCCGCCCACCTGTCGCAGCGTCCGGCACGCCGGACGGGGCGTGGTCGAAGGTTGCACCGCCGGTGGCCGCCCCGTCCCCGACCTGCCTAGATTCGCACCGGGGACGGCGGTCGCCGCCCCCTCCCCGACGACGAGGAGCACCCGCCATGGTCGACCGGCCCGTCCCCCCGAACCCCTACGACTACCTGCCCCCGGTGCCGAGCTTCACGGTGACCAGCACCGACTGCACCGACGGCGAGGTCCTGCCGATGCCGCACGTCAGTGGGGTGATGGGCGCCGGCGGGGAGGACGTCTCGCCGCACCTGTCGTGGTCGGGCTTCCCGGCGGAGACCCAGGGTTTCGCGGTGACGGTCTTCGACCCCGACGCCCCCACGGCCAGCGGCTTCTGGCACTGGGTGGTCACCGGCATCCCCGGCTCGGTCACCGAGCTGCCCCGCGGCGCCGGCGACGAGGCGGGCTCGGGCCTGCCCGACGGTGCCCGGCAGCTGCGCAACGACGCGGGCTCCGCCGGCTACGTGGGGGCCGCTCCCCCGTCCGGGCACGGCGAGCACCGGTACTTCGTCGTGGTGCACGCGTTGGACACGGCGGACATGGGAGTGCCCGCGGACGCGACGCCGGCGTTCCACGGGTTCAACCTGTTCTCGCACACGCTCGCCCGGGCGACGCTGGTCGTCACCTACGAGGAGGACTGACCGTTCCGGAGAGGGTGCGCCGGGTCACCGACACCTGAGAGTGTTGCGCGCGGCCGGATGGTGGGCCCTCCGAGGCGTAGAGAGGAGCTGTGTCCGACGGCTCGCCGCGCCGGGGTCGCCCGTACCGCCGCATCCTCCTGGTCGCGTTGGCGGTCCTGGTCGTCCTCGACGTCGCGGGCGTCGTCCAGCCGGAGCGGCGCGCTCGCGCCGGTCCGCCGCCCGCCGAGGTCGTACCCGCCGTCGCCCGCGCCCTGTCCGAGCCGGCGCTCCCCGGTGTCTTCGCCGTCGTGATCGCCCGTCAGCACCGGCCGGCGACGGGCTCCAGCGTGCGCGCCGCCGACGCCCAGACCGCTCGCGCCCTCGACTCCGTGGCCGGCAACGGGCGGGCGACCACCCGGCCCTTCCCGAGCGCCTCGATGGTCAAGCTCTTCATGGCCGAGTACCTGCTGCACCGCGCCCGCACCGGGCACGTGCGGCTGGACGCCGACGACCGCGCCCTGATGCTGGGGATGATCGCGCGGTCCGACGACCCGGCAGCGTCACAGCTGTGGGTGCGCCACGACGGCGAACGCATGGTGCGGAACGTCGTCCGGCGGTACGGCCTGACCGGCACCGAGCCACCCGCCGAGCCGGGCCAGTGGGGACGGACGATGGTCACGGCCGAGGATCTGGCGCGATTCCTGGCTCTCCTGCCGGTCGTCGCCCATCCGGACGACGCCTATCGGCTGCAGCGCTGGATGCGCGCGGCCACACCACGCGCGGCCGACGGCTTCGACCAGCGCTTCGGGCTGTTCGGCGCCGCCGACGGGCAGGCCGCGGTGAAGCAGGGCTGGATGTGCTGCGTCGGCGACCGGCGGCAGCTGCACTCGGTCGGCGTCCTCGGGCGGACGGTGGTGATCCTGCTCAGCGAGGTGCGCCCGTCCGTCAGCTACGCGGCCGTGCAGGAGGTGCTCACGACCGCGGCCGCGGAGGTGCCGGCGCCGCGGCGCTCGTGAGGTGTCAGGCGCCGTCGTCCCTCAGTCCGGCGACGGCGCTGGTGGCGAGGCGGGCGAACCCCACCCGCTCGTACACGCGCGCGACGTCGTCGTCCCCGGCGGTGAGGAAGACCAGGTCGGCCGTCTCGCGGGCGTGCGCGCTGAGCGCCGACGCGAGACCCGCACCCAGTCCCCTCCCGCGCAGCCGCGGCAGGGTGGCGACGCCGGCGATCTCGCTGACCTCGTCGCCGTCGA
Source organism: uncultured Actinomycetota bacterium (assembly GCA_963777095.1). GTDB lineage: Bacteria > Actinomycetota > Actinomycetes > Mycobacteriales > Geodermatophilaceae > CAVZOY01. The sequence goes on along the minus strand of CAVZOY010000001.1, from coordinate 316,950 downwards.
CGTCCACGGGGTGGTGGGAACCGACCGCCACGGGCTCGCCGTTCTCGACCGCGACGATCATCACGGTGCGCCCGGCGGCGATCCGCTCGCGCAGCGCCGCGGTGCGGGCGGCCGCCTCCGACGAACGGTCCAGCGGCGCCTCGCGGACGTAGGCCCGACCGCCGGGGTGGGCGAACGCGATGGCCGTGACCCGCTCGTAGCGCGGCAGTTCGGGGTCGTCGGCGCCCACGACGTAGAGCCGGACCCCCTGCGGAAGCATCAGCTCGACCGGGTCGGCGGCCACCAGCAGCGGCAGCTCCTCCACGATCAGCCCCGCGGCGCGCGCGGCCGGCGCCATGTCGGGCGAGCGCTCGCAGACCCACTCCAGGGACACCGGCAGGGCGGACCGTTCCTGCAGCGCGACGGTCGCCAGGACGTCGTCCGCGGTCACCCGCGGGCCGCCCGATCGCGGCCGGGCCGGGTAGGCCCAGCTCGGGGACCCCACGGGGACGTCGAGCCCGCCGACCGCCGTGATCCGCGCATCCGGCAGCGGCGCGGCGGCGAAGTAGCGCTCGATCCAGTCGAGCATCCCGAGGCGGGTCGGCACATCGGCACCCTAGACGCCCGGGCGGCCCGTCCCCCGCGGTGCCGATCTCCGGGCCCCCCGTCCCACCCGCGCGGGTGACCCCTGCGAACGCCCTGCGCCCCGGTAGGGAGGATGGGGCGGTGACGGCAGCAGGCACCCGCGATCGCGTCTCGCCCTGGGCGGTCTTCGACCGCGCCTCCTGGCGGGCGCTCGCCGCCGGCGCCGAGCTGCCCCTGGACGAGGCCGGCCTCGACGCCCTGGCCAGCCTGGGCGACCGCATCGACCTCGACGAGGTCGCCACCGTCTACCTGCCGCTGGCCGAGCTGCTGGGGCTGCACGTGGCCGCCGGTCGCCGGCTGTGGGCGGCGCAGAGCGCCTTCCTCGGCGACGCCACGGCCAAGGTGCCGTTCGTCATCGCAGTCGCCGGCAGCGTCGCCGTCGGCAAGAGCACCACCGCCCGGCTGCTGCAGAGCCTGCTGGCCGCCGGACCCGGATCGCCCCGGGTGTCCCTGGTGACCACCGACGGCTTCCTGCTGCCCAACGCCGTGCTCGAGGAGCGCGGGATGCTCGGCCGCAAGGGCTTTCCGGAGAGCTACGACCGGCGGGCGCTGCTGCGCTTCCTGGCGGCTGTGAAATCGGGGCGGGCCGAGGTCGAGGCCCCGGTGTACGACCACCAGGCCTACGACATCGTGCCGGGGGCCGCGCAGGTGGTGGACCGGCCCGACATCCTGATCCTCGAGGGGCTGAACGTGCTCCAGGCCGGCGGGCGGCCGGACGGCACGGCGCCGGAGGTCTTCCTCTCCGACTTCTTCGACTTCTCGGTCTACGTCGACGCCGCCGAGGCCGACGTCCAGGGCTGGTACGTCGACCGGTTCCTGGCCCTGCGGCGCACCGCGTTCGCCGACACGTCGGCGTACTTCCACCGGTTCGCCGATCTCACCGACGAACAGGCACGGATGACGGCGCTGGACATCTGGACGGCGGTGAACGGGCCGAACCTGCGGAGCAACATCGCGCCCACCCGCTCGCGCGCGCGGCTGGTGCTGCAGAAGGCGGCCGACCACTCGGTGCGTCGGGTTCTCCTCCGGAAACTCTGATCAGCGAGCTCTGAGCCCTGCCCTCCCCCAGCGGGGTGACCGGGATCACCGATCCGACTTCAGTCCCCACCCCGATCTGCCGTTGTCCAGGCAACACCACCGCAGGGTCGGTCCGGCCCACCGAGGCCGGACCGGAAGGGGATCTCCATGTGCCAGCACCGGACACCGTGTCCCGACGCCGACAGCGACGCGCGCGACCTCGCCGTCGTCGTCAGCAGCCACCCCGAGCAGGGCTGGCGGCTGCTGTGCAACGGCGTCGTCCTGTTCGACGACGACGGCGAGCTGCTGCCCGACGGGCGCGCGGTCGTCGACCACCACACCTGGCTGACGCCCGCCTAGGTCGGAGGAGATTCGTGGGCGTGACGCCGACGAATTCCCTCCACCTCAGTCCGCGAACGCCTCCGGCGGCGGGCACGAGCAGACCAGGTTGCGGTCGCCGTAGGCCTGGTCGATCCGCCGCACGGGGCTGAGGTACATCCGGCCCGACAGCGACGGCGCCGGGTAGACGGCCTCCTCGCGCGTGTACGGCCGCTCCCACTTGCCGGCCAGCATCGACAGCGTGTGCGGTGCGTTGCGCAGTGGGTTGTCCTCGCGGTCCCACTCCCCCGAGGCGACCTTCTCGATCTCCCGGCGGATGGCGACCATCGCCTCGACGAAGCGGTCCAGCTCGTGCTTGTCCTCGCTCTCGGTGGGCTCGACCATCAGCGTGCCGGCCACCGGGAAGCTCATCGTCGGCGCGTGGAAGCCGAAGTCGATCAGCCGCTTGGCGATGTCGTCGTTGGTGATGCCCGTCGCCCGGGTCAGCGGGCGGATGTCGAGGATGCACTCGTGCGCCACGAGGCCGTCGGCGCCGGTGTAGAGCACGGGGTAGTGCTCGCGCAGACGGGCGGCCAGGTAGTTGGCGCCGAGGATGGCGTGCTCGGTCGCCCGCAGCAGGCCGTCCGGGCCCATCAGCCGGACGTAGGCCCACGAGATGGGCAGGATCCCGGCCGACCCCCACGGCGCCGCGGACACCGCCGGCCCCTCTCCCCCGGTGCCGACCAGCGGATGGCCGGGCAGGAACGGCACCAGGTGCTCGCGGACGCCGATCGGACCCACGCCCGGACCGCCGCCGCCGTGCGGGATGCAGAAGGTCTTGTGCAGGTTGAGGTGGCTGACGTCGGAGCCGAACCGCCCGGGCCGGGCCAGGCCCACGAGCGCGTTGAGGTTCGCTCCGTCGACGTACACCTGCCCGCCGGCGTCGTGCACGGCCGCGCAGATGTCCTGGACGGCGGTCTCGAAGACGCCGTGGGTCGACGGGTAGGTGAGCATGATCGCCGCGAGCCGCTCGGCGTGCTGGTCGACCTTGGCGTGCAGGTCACCGACGTCGACGTTGCCGGCCTCGTCGCAGGTCACGACGACCACCTTCATGCCCGCCATGACCGCGCTGGCGGCGTTCGTGCCGTGCGCGGAGCTCGGGATCAGGCAGACGTCGCGGTGCTCCTCGTCGCGCGCCCGGTGGTAGCCGCGGATGGCCATCAGCCCGGCGAACTCGCCCTGCGAGCCGGCGTTGGGCTGCACGCTGACCGCCGCGTAGCCGGTCACCTCGGCCAGCGCGGTGCACAGCTCGTCGATGAGCCGGGCGTAGCCGCGAGCCTGCTCCACCGGCGCGAACGGGTGCAGGTCCGCGAACTCGGGCCAGGTGATCGCGGCCATCTCGGCCGCCGCGTTGAGCTTCATCGTGCAGGAGCCCAGCGGGATCATCGTGCGGTCCAGCGCCAGGTCCTTGTCCGACAGCGCCCGCAGGTAGCGCAGCATCGCGGTCTCCGAGCGGTACGCCGAGAAGACCGGGTGGGTCAGGAACGCGGTGCTGCGGCGCAGATCGGCCGGCAGCGCGTCGGCGCCGTCGTCGTCCAGTGACGCGTCGTCGGCGGTCACGCCGAAGGCCTCGGCGACGCTGCGCAGCGTCGCCGGTGTCGTCGTCTCGTCGCAGGCGACGCCGACGGTGTCCTCGTCGACCAGCCGCAGGTTGATCCGCCGCTCGGCGGCCGCGGCCACGACGTCGCGGGCCCGGCCCGGCACCCGGACGGCCAGGGTGTCGAAGAACTGCTCGTGCGCGAGCTCCAGCCCACCCGCGCGCAGCCACCCGGCCAGGGTCGCCGCGCTGCGGTGCACGCGGGCCGCGATGGCGGTGAGGCCGTCGGCACCGTGGTAGACGGCGTACGCGCCGGCCATCACGGCCAGCAGCACCTGCGCCGTGCAGATGTTGCTCGTGGCCTTCTCCCGGCGGATGTGCTGCTCCCGGGTCTGCAGCGCGAGCCGGTAGGCGACGTCGCCGTCGGCGTCCACCGAGACGCCGACCAGCCGGCCGGGCAGCTGGCGGGCCAGGTTCGCGCGCACCGAGAGGTAGCCGGCGTGCGGGCCGCCGTAGCCCATGGGGACGCCGAAGCGCTGCGTCGTGCCGCAGGCGACGTCGGCGCCCCACTCCCCCGGCGCCTCGAGCAGCGTCAGGGCGAGCAGGTCGGCCGCGACCACGACGGCGGCGCCGGCCTCGTGTGCCGCACTCGCGAGCGCCCGGTGGTCGCGCACGGCGCCGTTGGCGCCGGGGAACGACAGCAGCACGCCGAACGCGCCGGCTTCGGGCAGGTCCGTGGGCCAGCCACCGGACAGGTCGGTGACGTGCAGCCGGATGCCGAGCGGCTCGGCGCGGGTCTGCAGGACGGCGAGGGTCTGCGGCAGCGTGTCCGCGTCGACCACGAAGACGGCGTCGGACGCGGCCCGGGCCGCGCGGCGGACCAGCGTCATCGCCTCGGCGGCCGCGGTGGCCTCGTCGAGCATCGAGGCCCCGGCGACCGGCAGGCCGGTGAGGTCCTCGACCATCGTCTGGAAGTTCAGCAGCATCTCCAGCCGGCCCTGGCTGATCTCCGGCTGATAGGGCGTGTAAGCCGTGTACCAGGCGGGATTCTCCAGGATGTTCCGCTGGATGACCGGCGGGGTGACGGTGCCGGAGTAGCCCAGCCCGATCATCGAGGTGAAGACCTCGTTCGCGGCGGCCCGCTCGCGCAGCTGCGCGAGGACGGCTGCCTCGTCGGCGGCCGCGGGCAGCTCCAGCGGGGCCCGGTCGCGGACACCCTCCGGGACAGCGGCGTCGACGAGCGCCTCGAGCGAGTCGAAGCCGATCGCGGCGAGCATCTCCGCGGTGTCCGCGGGGCGGGGACCGATGTGCCGCGAGGCGAACGATCCGGCCGGCTGCAGGGCGTTCAGTGAGGGCAGGGACCCACGGTCGACCATTGCAGCGACGCTACCAGCGCGAGCGCGGGCGTTGCCGGGGCGCCGCCGGGGGGCGCCCTCGGGTTCAGACGGCCGCGCGGCGGCGGCGACGCTGCGACAGCTCGTCGTCCGCGGGGTTGACGGTGCCGCCGTCGATGCGCTCGGCGGGCAGCTCGGCCAGCTCGCCGGAGAGCTCACGCAGGGCGCCGGAGACGGCGATGCCGAACACGCCCTGGCCGCCGGCGAGCAGGTCGACGACCTCCTCCGCCGAGGTGCACTCGTAGACGGTCGCGCCGTCGGAGAGCAGCGTGACGTTGGCCAGGTCCTTGACCCCGCGGTTGCGCAGGTGGTCGACGGCCTTGCGGATGTTCTGCAGGGAGACGCCGGTGTCGAGCAGCCGCTTGACGACCTTGAGCACCAGGATGTCGCGGAAGGAGTAGAGCCGCTGCGTGCCCGAGCCGGTGGCGGTGCGCACCGAGGGGGCGACGAGACCGGTACGGGCCCAGTAGTCCAGCTGGCGGTAGGTGATCCCGGCGGCGGCGCAGGCGGTCGGGCCGCGGTAGCCCACGAGGTCGGTGTCGACGTCGTCGTAGGAGGGTGCACCGACAGCAGCGTCGCTGAACAGCTGACCTTGGGAGCCGTTGGTCGAGTCGCTCACGTCCAGCGTCCTCCTCGTGTCCCGTCCGCTCGCGCGGCGGTCGCGGCGCTGCACCCAGGTGTCCCAGGTGTCACACCGTTGTCGTTCGCCGACCGTAAGCCGGGCCCTGGAGCGGGTCAACTGAGCGGGGCGGCGTGTCGGCTCGCTCATTCTCACGGGTGAGACGCGATTTCGGGTGCAGACAGGCCGCAGGGCTGCCGATGAGAAGGGGTTGGCCGCTGCAACGACCGCGCGGAGCGGACTACGCGGGGCCGCCGGAGCCGGAGCCGGCGCCGAAGTCCTCCGGCGAGATCTGGTCGAGGAACTCGCGGAACTTCTCGACCTCGTCCTCCTGCTCGTCGGGGATCTCGATGCCGACCTCGTCGAGCAGGTCCTCCGCGCCGAAGATCGGCGCACCGGTGCGGACGGCGAGGGCGACCGCGTCCGAGGGGCGTGCGCTGACGATCCGGTCGTCGCCGAAGACGAGTTCGGCGATGTAGATGCCGTCGCGCATCTCGGTGATGTTGACCGCTTCGAGTTCCGCGCCGAGGGCGCGCACGACCTCGCGCAGCAGGTCGTGCGTCATCGGCCGTGCCGGGCGGACGCCCTGCTGCTCGAAGGCGATGGCCGCGGCCTCGACGGCGCCGATCCAGATCGGCAGGTAGCGCTCGCCCTGCGTCTCCTTGAGCAGCAGGATCGGCTGGTTGCCCGGCAGCTCGACGCGGACACCGACGACTCGAAGCTCCTGCACGGTGCGGCTCCTCACTGCGGCCCGGGGGAAGCGGGCGGCCAACGGCTCGAGGGCCGGTGCGACGTCGGCTGCTGCCTCTCCCGCCCCGGTCCCGACCCCGCCAACGGTACGCCGGGGTCAGGGGCGCAGGAGGTCCCGGAGTCGCGCCTCCAGCAGTGCCGTGTGCAGCTGTGCGGACAGCGCGGCGAGCTCCCGCAGCTTCTCCGCCGCCCGGGTCTGCGCCTCCTCGGAGCGGGCGCGGAGCACCGGCGCGACGAGCTGCTCGACGAGCCCCGCCTCCCGCTCCACGCCGCTCTTGTAGGCGCGCAGGTGCCGCGGCTCGAGGCCGTGGCGGGCGAGACCGGCGGCCGCCCGGGCCACCGGCAGGTCCTCGACCGGGTGGCGACCCTGGGCGTCCGGGGTGAGCAGGCCGAACTGCACGCAGTCGGCGAGCTGCTCCGGCTCGAGGCCGGCGGCCCGGGCGAACTGCTCGGCCGTCATCGGCCGCTGCTGCGCCTCGGCACTGTCGGCGACCGGCGGAGGGACGGCGGTCGCGGCCACCTCGCCGGGCAGCGGCTCACCCCGGTCCAGGGCGTCGAGGTGCTCCTTGATGACGCGCAGCGGCAGGTACCGGTCGCGCTGCGCCCCCAGGACGTAGCGCAGCCGCGCCACGTCGGCGCGGGAGAACTTGCGGTAGCCGGACGGGGTGCGCTGGGGCGCGACCAGCTGCTCGCTCTCCAGGTACCGGATCTTGCTGATGGTCACGTCGGGGAAGTCGTCGCGCAGGACCGCCAGCACCTCGCCGATGGTCAGCCGCGGCGTGTGCTGGTCGGCGACATTGCCTCCGACGTCGTCCCCGCGGGCGCCGCCGCGCCGCTCGGGCACCGCGCTCACGTCCCTCCTCCGCGCGGGGGCCCATGCCCCCGCGCCTCCGTGCTCCGTCTCCTGCGGACCGCTCAGCGGGCGGCGGTCTCGCCGGTGCGCGGACCGGTCAGGTAGACGAGCCGGAACTTGCCGATCTGCACCTCGTCGCCGCCCGCGAGCTGAGCGACGTCGACCGGCTCCCGGTTGACGTAGGTGCCGTTGAGGCTGCCGACGTCGTGCACGGAGAAGCCGCCGCCCTCGCGGTGGAACTCCACGTGCCGGCGGCTGACCGTCACGTCGTCCAGGAAGATGTCGCTGTCGGGGTGCCGGCCGGCGGTGGTGACGTCCTGATCGAGCAGGAAGCGGCTGCCGGCGTTGGGCCCACGCTTGACCACCAGGAGCGCCGATCCCGCGGGCAGCGACTCCACGGCACCGGCGTGCGCGTCGGCCGGGGCCTCGGGGATCTCGGTGTCGGTCGTCAGCTCGTCACCGCCGACCTTGGGGATCACGCTGGTGGACTCCCCCACCGCCTGCTGGGCGAGAGCCGCGCCGCACTGCGCGCAGAAGCGACTGCCCTCGGGGTTCTCGTGGCCACATCGAGTGCAGTGCACGTTGCGTCTCCTCCGGTACGAGGTGTGTCGCCGCGGACCGCGACGGGACGCGGGCGGCCGGCGGACGGTGGGCCGGGTGGACCACCGCGGGTCGGTCGCCGCGGACGCGGCGGGCCGAAGTCATGCAATCAGCCGGTCGGCCCAAGGGTCAACCGGACGTACAGGGTGAGGACCGTCGACCTCCGGCCGGTGCACCCGGCGGTCTGCGTGCCTCCGCGGAAGCATAGTGAGCGCCGTCGTCACCAGGGCCGGGAGGCCTTCCGCCACGATCAGCCGGCGTCCACCAGCGACTGGTAGGCCGCGGCGTCCATCAGTCCGTGCGTGGGATCGCCGCCCTCGCCGCCGACCGAGATCTCGACCAGCCAGCCGGCGCCGTACGGGTCGGCGTTGATCGTCTCGGGGGCGTCGGCCAGCGCGTCGTTGACCGCGGTGACGGTGCCGGGGACGGGGGCGTAGACGTCGGACACCGACTTGGTCGATTCGACCTCGCCCATCGGGTTGCCGGGGCTCACCTCGTCGCCCACCGCGGGCAGCTGCACGAAGACGATGTCTCCGAGGGCGTCCTGGGCGTGATCGGTGATGCCCACCCGCACCACGCTGCCGCCGTCGCTGCTCTGCACCAGCGCCCACTCGTGCTGGTCGGTGTAGCGGCGGTCGTCGGGCACATTCGCGGGCGCTGCCATGCGGCGTCGTCTCCTGGGGTCGCAGAAAAGGGGGCCGACGTCAGCCGTCGGTCTCGGGCGCAGCGTATTGAGGCTCGTCGAGCGGCCGCAACGCGTCCACCTCGACACGGTCTGCGGCGGAGATGGTGGCCGTGCCGCCGCGGTTGGCGATGCGCTGGACCACGCCGCCGGGGATGTTGAGCGCCGGCTCGAGGTTCTGCGGGTCGCCGATGACGACGAACTCGTACGGCGAGGTGATCGGCCGGCCGTCGACGAGCAGCGCGCCCGGCTCACCGGTGACGGCGGTGGAGACACCGACCCGGACGTCGTCGATCTCCATCGTCTCCGCGCCGGCGCCGCGCAGCTCCTGGATGGCGTCCAGGAGGTCGGCCACCTGCACCTCGTCGGCCGGGTCGCGGATGGTCATCGTGAGGCCCGGCCCCGTGGCGGCCACCGTGCCGTTGAGGATGCCGATGGACTCGGCGATCTCCTGTGCCTCGGCCAGCGCCGCGGCCGACTGGCTGTCGGTGCTGGTCAGGTCCCGGAGCGCGTCGCGCTGATCCGCGATCTGGGCCCGCAGCCGCTCCTCGGAGGTGTTGAGCTCGTCGAGGATGCGGATCAGGTCCTCCTCGCGGGCGCCCTCGAGCTGCTGGGGGGTGTCGGTGGCGCGCACCTGGACGGCGAAGGCGAAACCGAGCAGCAGCGTCAGAACACCGATGAGGGCGGAGGCGAGCGGGTCGTTCCGGCGCCGGGGAGGCGGCGTCTCCGCCGCGGCCGTGTCCTCGGGCCCGGTGTCCTCGGGCACGGTGTCCTCGGGCACCGGATCGTCGTCCACCGGTCCGTCAGCAGCCGTGTCGTCGGTGTCGTCCGGCACGGTCGTCTCCCCGGCCGGCCGGCGCCGCGTCCGGTCACCCGGCGTCGCCTCCGGCGGCGTGCTCCTCGTCCGGCCGGGGCTCCGGCTTGTCCCCCGTCATGCGCGGAACACGTGCCGCCGGATCGCGGCGGCGTTGCCGAAGATGCGGATGCCGAAGACGACGACCACCGCCGTGGACAGCTGCGCTCCCACGCCGAGTTGGTCGCCCAGGAAGACGATGAGCCCGGCGATGACCACGTTGGACACGAACGAGATGACGAAGACCTTGGCGTCGAAGATCCCGTCGAGCCGGGCACGGAACCCGCCGAAGACCGCGTCGAGTGCGGCCACGACCGCGATGGGCAGGTAGGGCTGCAGCGACAGCGGCACCGTCGGGTTGAACACCAGGCCGAGGACGACCCCCGCGGCGAGTCCGAGGATGGGGATCACGGGGCGGCCTCCGGCTGATCGTCGGGGGTGCGCGACGGTGGAACGCTGGATCCGGCCGCGCCGGGCGCGTCCGACGGAGCGGCCGAGGACGGCGGCGCTCTCGTCGGCGGCGTCGGCGGGGTCGGCCGCGCGCAGCTCGGGCGGGCTGGCAGCGGGCAGGGTCAGCTCGTCCTCCTGGGCGTAGTCGAAGCGCATTCCGTAGGTCTCGGAGATGAGCGCGAGAGCGCGGACGTCCTTGTTGCCGAGGAAGCCCGCCGACAGCTCCCCCGGGTCGCCGACCGCCCGGATCACGTACGGGTTCGTCACCGGCCGGAAGTCGACCAGCACCGCCTCGCCGGCGAAGCGGATGGCCGACGTCGCGCCCAGGCGCTGGTCGTTGATGCTGACGGCCTCGGCACCGGCGGCCCAGAGCGCGTTGACCACCAGCTGGAGGTCGCCGTCGCCGACCTTGCCGCGCGGGTCCTCGGTGACGGTGCCGCCGACGGGGTCGTCGTCGGCGTCCGGCTCGGCGTCGGCGAGGGTGACCAGCAGCCCGGGACCGGTGACCTGCACCGCCCCGGCACCGGCCTCGGCCTCGCGCCAGCTCGTCGAGCGCCCGCTGCCCCTCGACAGAGGAGTCGAGCAGGTGGTCGCGGGTGCTGCCGACCTCGGCCTCCAGCTCCCCGAGCTGGGCGGTCAGCCGGTCGCCGACGGCGGACTCGCGTTGGATGTCGGCGATGAGCGCGGCGCGGATCTCATCGCGTCCGGGCGACTCGGCGGCCGCCTGGTTGTAGGCGACCGCCAGCAGCAGCCCGGTGACCAGCAGCGTGACGCCCACCAGCGCGGCGGACCGACCGCTCCGGCGTCGCGCCGCGGGGGTGTCCCCGGCGTCCCCGGCGGTTCGCCGCGCGCGCTCGTCGGCGGCCTGCTGGTAGGCGGGGTCGAGGGTCTCGGCGAGCACCTGGTCGAGCAGCGACGCACCGAGCGCCCGCACGCCACCGCCCCGTCGGGCAGTGGTCACGACGCCGTCCCGGATGGAGGCAGCGCGCGCTCCGCACGCACCAGACCGACGGCCTGGACGACGTAGAGCGCGCCGGCGACCAGGTACAGGACGGTGCCCCAGATCGTCAGCGCCCAGGCGAGCGGTGCGGCGATCGCGGACACCGGGTTGTCGCCGTGCGCGAGCAGCAGGAGCGGGAACGCGTACAGCAGGAGGAAGGTCGCGGCCTTGCCCAGGTAGTGCACCTGGAGGGCCGGGTAGCCGTGCCGGCGCAGGACGACCAGCATCCCGGCGAGCACGACCTCGCGGCCGACGAGCAACGCCACCAACCACAGCGGGACGACCTCCCGCAGCGCCAGGGCCACGAGGGTCGCGACGATGTAGAGCCGGTCGGCGGCCGGGTCGAGCAGCGTGCCGAGCTGGCTGCGCTGGTCGAGGGCCCGCGCGATCTTGCCGTCGGCCCAGTCGCTGATGCCGGCGAGCGCCAGCAGCACGATCGCCCAGCCGTCGGCCTCGGGCCCGAGCAGCAGCCACAGGAACAGCGGGACGCCGAGCAGCCGCAGCATGGACAGGACGTTGGGCACCGTCCACACCCGGTCGACGGTCAGCGCGTGGGTGACCGCCCGCATCGGGTCGGTGGCGAAGTCGGGTCCGGTCTCGGGGGTCGCCGGGGCAGGGTCCACCGACGGGCCCTTCGACGACGTCACGATGCCTCCCGCCCCAGCACTTCCGCGCCCGAGGCTAGTCGAAGGACCCCGTCCTCCTCACCGCTCGCACGCTCACGGCGAGCCTCTCGACGGTGCCGCCTGAGACGGAGGCGTACCGCTACGCCGGGACGGCGGCCACCGAGGCCGGCGCGGGCTCGTACCCGTTCGGCCGCCGGTCGAAGGCACCGGTGCCGTGGGTCACCGAGCGCAGCACGCCGGGATAGGTCAGCAGCTCCATCTCCGGCACCTCGGCGCGGACGGTCGTGCGGTCGCGGTCGGTCGCCGCCTCGCTGCCGGTCACCCGCGCCCGGCGGGCGGACAGGTCGCTCATCACCGCACCGACGTAGTCCGCGGGCACGGTGACCTCGACCTCGCACCACGGCTCGAGCACCCGCGTGCCGGCGGCCGCGACGAGCTCGCGCAGCGCCAGGGCTCCGGCGGCCTGGAAGGCGGCGTCGGAGGAGTCGACCGAGTGCGCCTTGCCGTCGACGAGCGTCACGTGGACGTCGACGATCGGGCGGTCGCCGCTGACCCCGCGCTCGGCCTGGGCCCGGATGCCCTTCTCGACGCTGCCGTGGAACTGGCTGGGCACCGTGCCGCCGACGATCCGCTGCGAGAAGACGATCCCGGACCCGGGCTCCCCCGGCTCGCCCTCGACGACGACGATCGCGTACTGGCCGTGGCCGCCCGACTGCTTGACGTGCCGCCCGGTGACGCGCGACGGGCCGGCGAGGGTCTCCACCATGGGCACGCGCACCGGAACGGTCGTGACGCCGACGCCGTGCCGGGTGCGCAGCCGCTCCAGCAGCACCTCGGCGTGGGCCTCGCCGACGCACCACAGCAGCAGCTGGCCGGTGTCCGGCCGCCGCTCCAGCCGCACCGTCGGGTCCTCGGCGACCAGCCGGGCCAGCGCCGTGGCCAGCCGGTCCTCGTCCGCGCGGGACGCCGCCTCGACCGCGACGGGGAGCTGGGGCGTCGGCAGATCCCACGGCGGGACGAGCCTCGGGTCCTCCGAGGAGGACAGCGTGTCGCCGGTCTCGGCCGACGCCAGGCGAGCCACCGCGCAGATGTCGCCGGCCGGGCAGGCGGCGACCGTGCGCAGCGTCGCGCCGAGCGGCGAGCTGACCGCGCCGATCCGCTCGTCGACGTCGTGGTCGGGGTGGCCGCGGTCGGCCATGCCGTGGCCGGAGACGTGGATCGCCATGTCCGGCCGGAGCGTGCCCGAGAAGACGCGGACCAGGCTGACCCGCCCGACGTAGGGGTCGGTCGTCGTCTTGACCACCTCGGCCACGAGCGGACCGTCGGGGTCGCAGGACATGGCCGGGGACGCGGAGCCGTCGGGCCGGGTGACGGGTGGGCAGCCGTGCTCCATGGGGCACGGGAAGGCGGCCACCAGCAGGTCGAGCAGTTCGGGGACACCGATGCCGGTCAGCGGCGCGACGGTCAGGATCGGGTGGAAGTGCCCGCGGGCGACGGCGGTCTCCAGGTCGGCGATCAGGTCGGCGACGACGAGCTCCTCGCCCGCCAGGTATCGGTCCATGAGGGTCTCGTCCTCGCTCTCGGCGATGATCCCCTCGATCAGCTCGCTGCGGAGCCGGTCCGCCTCCGGGATGTCCGTCGCGGCGTCAGGGTGCGGCTCGAGCAGCGAGACCAGCCCCGTGACGGCGCCGTCGGGGCCGCGCTGCACGAGGTGCAGCGGATGGACCCCCTCCCCCAGCGCCGTCTGGCACATGCGGACCGTGTCGTCGACGTCGGCACGCGCCTTGTCCAGCTGGGTGATGACGACGGAGCGCGGCATGCCGACCGCCGCGCACTCCTCCCACAGCTGCACGGTGGCGGCGTCGACGCCGTTCACGGCCGAGACGACGAAGAGGGCCGCATCCGCGGCCCTCAGTCCTGCTCTCAGCTCGCCGACGAAGTCGGGCGAGCCCGGGGTGTCCAGCAGCGTGATGCGGTAGCCGGCGTGCTCGACGGTCGCGACGCCGAGTGACACGGACCGCTGCTGGCGGATCTCCACCTCCTCGGTGTCCAGGCAGGTGGTGCCGTCCTCGATGCGCCCCATGCGCGGTAGCGCCCCGGTGCCGAGGAGCAGCGCCTCGGCGAGCGTGGTCTTGCCGGCCCCGGCGTGGCCGACGAGGGCCACGTTGCGAACCTTGTCGGCGGCTCGCGGTGCGGGCGCCGTTCCGGTGTCCTTCGCCACGGTCGGCCCCTCAGCTCTGCGAGGGGCCGGGGTGGATGACGGCCGCCGTGCCGGCCGGGAAGAACAGCGCCTCGTGGCCGTCCGGTTCCCAGCGCACGCGGTACGGCGGGCCACCGTCGGGCTCGTGGCAGCCGACGATCTCCCCGCTGCGTTCCGGTTCTCCCTGGTGCGTGGAACGGATCGTGATCCGGTCCCCCACGTGAGCTTCCACGGCGACCTCCCGGCGGGCTAACCCGAGTTGTGTTGTGGATCACAGCCTGCCCGCGGGACGGGCGGCGGGCAAGGGGCTCCGCCGGGTCACCGGATCAACGGGTCAGCCGGTCTCCTCTGGACGCTCTCCAGGCGCCTCCTTGCGCTCGGCGGCACCGCCGGCACCCTGATCGCCGAAGTCGCCCCGGTCGCCGAAGCCGCGATCGCCGAAGCCCGCGGTCTGGCCGTAGCCGCCGGTCTCCCGGCCCTCGACGTCGTCCGAGCGGGGGTGGGCGACGTCCGAGCTGTCGCTGATGCTCATGCCTCAGCGTCCCGCCGGCACCCGGGCGACGCCACCGGGGGCACCGCGGCTCAGCTCGGCAGCGAGCCCGACGACGACGCGGCAGGTCGACGGTCATCTCACGGCGCAGGGCCGCCCGCTCCTCGCAGGTCCACCCGACGTCACCGGCACCCGCCCGGGCCGCGGCCCGGGCGCACAACGCCGCGAGGGACGCGGCGTCCAGCGCCTCCGCCTGGCGGGCCAGCCGGCGCCCGGCCGAGGCGGCACCGACGGCGTCCCCGCCGTCCACGGCCGCCTCGAGGCGAGCCAGGGCCCCCGGTCCGCGGGCGGCGAAGAGCTCGAGGAGCCGCGCGAACATCGCCCGCTCCTCCGGCCCGTCCTCGCAGCCGAGCTCGCGGATCCGGGTACGGACCGCCGTCTGCAGCGCCGGTGGACCGGCCAGGATCGCCGCGTCGATCGCCGCCTCGAGGGCGTCCGGGGGAACCCAGTGCCCGACCTCCCGGAGCCGGTCCGCCAGCAGGTGCAGGGGGACGTCGGCGTCGACGACGAGGCGCAGTCTGCTCATCTCCGCCTCCTGGCCCTCCGGGCCCGCGTGGCCGTTCGTTCCGTTGTCGGCAGGCCTCCGACGGAACTGTCGGGCCATGGTTGCTGCTTCACCCCTTCAGGCGACCAGGCGGGCCCGGGTCGGCCGACGCGGACCCGCCGGTCAGGGCTGGGTCAGCCGTCCGAGGAGAACCACCGTCGACGACCTGGCCGGCGACGGTGCGACCGATGCCCCGTGCGTCCTCGAGGGCATCGCGGAAGTGGATGCCTTGCAGAATTCGCGCGTCGGTCGTGTCCTCCAGCCACGCCGCCGTGCCGTCGTAGTGGCGGACCTCGCCGGGCGCCGCGGCGGACAGGATGTCCAGGTCGAGCTGCCCTGCCCCCAGGAGCCGCTCCAGCGCGGTCGCGACGGCAGCGGTCAAGGCCTGGTGGCCGCTCGGGTACTCCGGGTACGGCGGAGTGGCCGGCACCCACGGCGCCCAGTCCGAGTCGACTTCCGTGGCGTCATTGCCGTCGGTGTCCTCCCGCTGGATCGCGGTGATCGGGCGCCAGAAGTTCTCCTCGTGCTTCAGCCGCCAGCTGACGATGAGCGCGTCGGCAGCGGCAGCATTGGCGGCGGCGAACATCCTGGCGGTCGCGACGACGTCCATCCGGTGCTCCGCGGCCCGAACCCGCATCGCGTCCTGGTACTGGCGCACCGGGTTGTCGGAGTAGAACACCGCCGTCCGCGTCTGCGCCTCGGACCGGTCGGAGTCCTGCGCCGCCCCCAGCGTCCTGACCTCGTCGAAGTCCCGTGCGTACGCCGCGCTCGTGAGCGCGTCCGGACCGTCGGCGGTGACCGCTGTGGGCGAGCTCAGCAGGATCGGGTCGGTGAAGCCGAGCCAGGGCACCAGGAAATTGCCGCTGCCGGTGGGAACCCACGTGGCGACCGGGTCGTCGGCCGGCGGCGGGGGCGGAACCGTCGCGCCGCGGCCGTCGTCGCCGCGGGACGCGATCATGGCCTGGGCCGCCGCGTGCCCGGCGCGCCATCCGAGGGTCCGGGGAAGGCCCCGCGGCTCGGACGCCAGGGCGGCCACGTAGTCGTCGTGGAGCGGCCCGGCCGAGGCCGGGAAGAAGTGGACGAGCACCTCGTACGCGGCCGTCGCCACGGCCACGTCGACCGACGCGTTGTGTCGGACCGGTGGCTGGGGCAGGGTCGCTTCGCCGCCGCCCTCGACGGTGACGACCGCGACGGCCGGAACCTCGCGCCGCAGTCCGCGGCACCGGGTCGATCTCGGGGAGCGCCCGCGGAACGAAGGACGCGTCGTGCAGGATTCCGAAGGGGCACGACCGCCGACAGGGCCCTTGGCCTCTGCCCCCTCCGGACCGCGCCGAGCGTGTCGTCGTCCTGGCGACCGCAACCGGGGCTTCCGGAGACGTTGCGGGGGCGGTGCATGGCGGGGGGAGCCGCTCTGTGCGGCCGCCGGTCAGCACTGGCTGGGGCTCGTGAACCGGCCATCTGCGGATATCTGCGGGATGCTCGACCTGAGTGGAGAGGAAATCCGATGCCGAACGACCGGCCTGACCCGAGCGAGTTCCTCGAACGGGCGCAGCGGATGCTGCGCGAGCTCTTCGGGGATGCGGGAAGCGACTCCGACCCGTGGGGAGAGGCGACGCGTCGATCCGGCGAGCGATCCGGGACCCGGCACGGCGGTCGCGAGCCCAGCCCCGAGCGCCAACGAGAGAACCTGACGTTCGCGCTCGCGACGCGTGCGGTCGAGGCGATCGAGGATCTGGCACTCAACGTCGCGGCGATCCGTCAGCGATTGGAGCGGATGGAAACGCCGGCGTCGGATCGGCGGCCGGAGACCGAGGAGCGAGGCCCGGACGGAGCCGGCGCCAGCGGCGAGTGACGGCTCTGCGTGTCGAGTACGACCAGCACGGACACCTTCCGCCCCTGCCCCGACGCGCCACCCGGAAATGACGAACGCCCGAACCCACAATCCGTGGGTTCGGGCGTCCGCGATGTCCTGCGACATCACAACGTCGGGCTGACAGGATTTGAACCTGCGACCCCCTGACCCCCAGTCAGGTGCGCTACCAAGCTGCGCTACAGCCCGAGCGGCGCGCGGGATCCCGCGCGATCGCTGCCCGAGCAGGTTACCGCACGGGCAGCCGCCGACCGCCGCCGGTCAGCTCTTCTGCTTCTCGGTCCCCCGGCCCTCGCGGACCTTGACCGAGACCTCGATCGGCGTGCCCGCGAAGCCGAACTTCTCCCGCAGCTTGCGCTCGAGGAACCGGCGGTAGCCGGCCTCCAGGAAGCCGGTGGAGAAGACCACGAACCGCGGCGGGCGGACGTCGGCCTGGGTCACGTACTTGATCTTCGGGGCGCGGCCGCCGCGGGCTGGCGGCGGCGTCTCCTGGACCAGCGCCCGCACGTAGGTGTTCAGCTCTGCCGTGGGTACGCGGTGCTCCCACGAGGCCAGTGCCGCCCGGAGGTGCTGGGCGAGCTTGTCGACGCCGCGACCGGTCTTCGCCGAGATGTTGACCCGGCTGGCCCACTTGATCCGGGACAGGTCGCGCTCGATCTCGCGCTCGAGCTGCGCGTGCCGGTCCTCGTCGAGGGTGTCCCACTTGTTGAACGCGATGACCAGCGCGCGCCCGGCGTCGATGACCTGGGTGATCACCCGCTGGTCCTGCTCGCTGACCACCTCGTCGGCGGCGAGCAGCACCACGGCGACCTCGGCGGCCTGGATCGCCGCCTCGGTGCGCAGGCTGGCGTAGTACTCCATGCCGCTGGCGGTGTTGACCCGGCGCCGCAGCCCGGCGGTGTCGACGAAGCGCCATTCCTCGCCGCCGAGCGTGACGATCGAGTCGACCGGGTCGACGGTCGTGCCGGCGACCGAGTCGACGACGGACCGCTCGTCGCGGGCCACCCGGTTGAGCAGGCTCGACTTGCCCACGTTGGGCCGCCCGACCAGCGCCACGCGCCGCGGGCCGCCCTCTTCCTGCTGCTCGCGCGGCGCCTCGGGCAGCGCGTCGAGCACCAGGTCGAGGAGGTCGCCGCTGGAGCGCCCGTGCAGCGCGCTCACCGGTTGCGGCTCCCCCAGGCCCAGCGACCACAGCTCGGCGGCGTTGGCCTCGCTCCGCTCGTCGTCCACCTTGTTGGCGACCAGCACGACCGGCCGGTCGCTGCGCCGGAGGATCCGCGCGGCGGCCAGGTCGGTGTCGGTCGCGCCCACGGCGCTGTCGACGACGAGGAGGATGACGTCGGCCGTGCGCATCGCGTGCTCGGCCTGCCGGGTGATCGAGGCGCCCAGTCCGGTGGCCTTCGGGTCCCACCCGCCGGTGTCGACGACGGTGAAGCTGCGGCCGTTCCAGAGCGCCTCGTACGAGATGCGGTCGCGGGTCACCCCCGGCACGTCCTGGACGACGGCCGCCCGGCGGCCGAGGAACCGGTTCACCAGCGTCGACTTGCCGACGTTGGGCCGGCCCACGATCGCGACGACGGGCAGCGGTCCGCTGCTCTCGCTCATGCCTGCTCCCCTGCGGTGACGGCCGTCCGGGCCAGCTCGACGATGCGCTCGACGACCCCGGCCCGGTCCAGGTCGGTGCTGTCGACGACGATCGCGTCGTCCGCCGGCCGCAGCGGGCTGTCGGCCCGGCGGCTGTCGTACTCGTCGCGGCGGCGCAGGTCCCGCGCCAGCGCGGCGATCTTGTCCGGATGTGTGACCCCGAGCTGGCCGGCGCGACGCTGGGCGCGCACCTCCGGCGAGGCGGTCAGGTAGATCTTCAGCGTCGCGTCCGGCAGGACGACGGTGCCGATGTCGCGGCCCTCGACGACGACGGCGTCCGCCTCCGCGACGAGTGCCCGCTGCTGGGCGACGAGCCGGCGCCGGACGGCGGGCACGGCCGACACCGGCGAGACGGCGCGGGTGACCTCGGCGCCGCGGATGCGGTCGCGGACGTCGACGCCGTCGACCTTCACGACCTCGCGGCGGGCGTTGGTGCCCACCTCGATCCGCGCCTCGGCGACGGCGCGGGCGACGGCGACCTTGTCGTCCAGGCTCACGCCGGCGTCGAGGACGGCAACCGTCGCCGCGCGGTACATGGCACCGGTGTCGAGGTAGGACGCGCCGAGGCGGCGGGCCACGTCCCGGGCCACGCTGGACTTGCCGGTGCCGGACGGGCCGTCGAGCGTGACCTGCCCGCGGAAGCCCTCGACGTCGGCGGTCACTGGGCGATGTCCCGGCGCAGCGCGACGGCGCCGCGCAGGTAGACGTGCTGCACCGCGGAGCGCTCGAGCGGCGTCTCGACGTGCGCCATCAGCCGGAGGACGCGCGGCAGGGCGTGCGGGACGTCGATCTCGGTGGCGCAGATCAGCGGCACCTCACCCATGCCGAGCTCGCGCGCCGCCAGTGCCGGGAACTCCGACGTCAGGTCCGGAGTGGCGGTGAAGAGGATGCTGATCACGTCGTCGGAGTGCAGGTCGTTGCGCTCCATGACCGTGCTGACCAGTTCCCGGGTGGCCGCGAGGATCTCCTCCCGGTCGTCGGCGTCGACCTGGGTCGCGCCCCGGATGGCTCGGACGGCCATGCACTCTCCTCGCTCGCTCGATCGGCCGCCCGGCAAGCCGGGAGCCCTGACGAGTCTAGGTGGCCCCCCTGCGGCCCGCCGCGAGCGTGGACCGGGGGGCCTGTTCAGAGCCCGACGAGGTCCTTGAGCGCGCCGACCTCCTGGCGGGACAGCCGGCGGATGGTGCCGGTGCGCATCCGCTGCAGCGAGATGGGGCCGACGGCGGTGCGGGTCAGCCGCGACACCGGCAGCCCGACCGCGGCCAGCAGCCGCCGGACGATGTGCTTGCGCCCCTCGTGCAGGACCACCTCGACGACCGACTGCCCGGCGTGGGTGTCGACGACCTGGAACGAGTCGACCTTGACCGGGTCCGTCGTCGAGCTCGACGCCGCTGCGCAGCCGCCGGGCGAGGTCGCGCGGCACGGAGCCGGACACCTGCGCCAGGTAGGTCTTGGGCACCTCGTAGGACGGGTGCGCGAGCCGGTGGGCCAGCTCGCCGTCGTTGGTGATCAGCAGCAGGCCCTCGGTGTCCTGGTCCAGCCGGCCCACGTGCACCAGCCCGGGAGCGAGGTCGCCGACCATGTCGCCGATGGTCTGGCGGCCGCGGTCGTCGCTCATGGCGGTGAGGACGCCGAAGGGCTTGTTGAGGGCGTACGTGACGCGGTCGTCGCTGAGCTCGATGCGCGCGCCGTCGACGGCGATCCGGTCGGCGTGCGGGTCGACGCGCATGCCCTGCACGCGCACCTGCTCGCCGTTCACGCTGATCCGGCCCTGGTCGATCATGTCCTCGACCACGCGCCGCGAGGCCACGCCCGCCCGGGCGAGCACCTTCTGCAGCCGCTCCCCCGTGTGCTCGACGTCGTCCCGTCGCCGGGGCTCGTCATCAGGGTGGACCGGCGCCAGCTCCATGTCCTCCGACCAGCCCTCGCCGCCCTCGGTGGTGGTCGGCTCGTCGGTCGAGAGTTCGGCCGCGAGCTCGGCGGCGTCGCGGGGGTCGGTGTCGGGGTTGCCGTCGGGCGGTGCTGTGCTCATCCGCTCCAGTCTCCCACCCCGCCGCCACCGGGCTTCCCGGCGTCGGTACTGGCCGTGCCGTGCGGCGCCTTCGGCGCGACGGTGTTGGGGATAACGGTCGTGCGGAGAGGAGACTCGCGTCGCGGTGCCGGAGCTCGCGGCACGACGTGGGTTCGGGCACCGCGGCGCGAGTCCGGTGTCCCGACGACGCCGCGCCGCTGTTCAGGCGTCCGGGTGCTCGTCCAGCACGGACGACGGCTCCGGCAGCAGCGGCGCGAGCTCCGGCAGGTCGCCGAGGCCGGTGAGCCCCAGCCGCTCGAGGAACAGCGGCGTCGTCCCGTAGAGACCGCCTCCGCTGTCCGGGTCCGAGCCCACCTCCTGCACCAGCCCGCGGGCCAGCAGTGTGCGCATGACGCCGTCCACGCCGACGCCGCGGATCGCCGAGATCCGCGCCCGGGTGACCGGCTGCCGGTAGGCGATGACCGCGAGCGTCTCGAGCGCGGCCTGGGACAGCCGGCTGCGCTGCCCCTCCCCCAGCCAGCGCTCGACGGCGGCGGCGTGCTCGTCGCGGGTGTAGAGCCGCCATCCGTCGCCGACGCGGCGCAGCACGATCCCGGCCCGGCGGCGGTCGTAGTCCTCGGCAAGGTCGGCCAGGCCCAGCGGAACCTGTGACGCCGGGCAGCGCAGCGCCGCGGCGAGGCTCTCCTCGTCGACCGGCGAGTCCATGACGAACAGCAGCGCCTCGAGGCCGCCGCGCAGCGTCTCCGGGTCGAGCTCGACCAGGGGTTCCTCGTCGGGCTCCGGCTCGGGTTCCGGTTCGGGCTCCGGTTCGGCGACGTCGTCCTCCACCGGGACGACGACGAGCGGCGGGGCCACGGCCGGCCGCTCCGTGACCCGGGCAGCGAGCTCGGTGGCCACGGCGTCCCACGTCGCCGGGTCGGCCTCCCCGCGCTGCTCGGCCTCCTCCCGGGTGGAGGCCAGCTCGGCGGCCAGCGCCTCCCAGGAGATCGGCGCCGCCGGGACGTCGTCGCGGGGCTCCCGGTCGTCGCTCATCCGTACTCCCCGTCCACGTCCACCGGCTCCTGCTCGGCACCGCCTGGCTCGTCGGTGCCGGTGGCGGCACCGGTCCACCGCACGTGCAGCTCGCCGAGCGGCGTCACCTGCTCGAAGGTCACCCGCTGCTGCCGGTAGAGCTCCAGCAGGCCGAGGAATCGCGCGACCACCTCGAGCGTGGAGCCGCAGTCGGCGGTCAGCGCGCGAAACGTCGCGCCGCCGGAGCGCAGCAGGTGGTTGCGGACCAGCAGGAGCTGCTCGGAGACGCTCACCGGCGGCGCGTGCAGGTGCGCGATGCTCACGGTCTCGGGCACCTTGGGCGCGAGGACGCGGGCGGCCAGCGCCGCGAACGCCTCGGCCGTGACGCCGAGCAGGACCTCGGGCACCAGGTCGGTGAACCGCGGGTCCGGACCGGCGGTGCGCGGAAAGCGGTGGGCGGCGTCGGCGTGCCGCTCGCGGAGGAACTCGGCCGCCTGCTTGTAGGCCCGGTACTGCAGCAGCCGGGCGAACAGCAGGTCGCGGGCCTCGAGGAGCTCGAGGTCCTCCTCGTCGTCCACGTCGGCCGCCGGCAGCAGCCGGGCCGCCTTGAGGTCGAGCAGGGTGGCCGCCACGACGAGGAACTCGCTGGCCTGGTCCAGCGGCAGCGAGCCGCCCGCCGCGCGCCAGTGGGCGATGAACTCGTCGGTGACCGTCGACAGCGCGATCTCGGTGACGTCGAGCTTGTGCTTGCCGATCAGCTGCAGCAGCAGGTCGAACGGACCCTCGAAGACGTCGAGCCGGACGGTGAACGGCGCGGGCGCACCACCGGCGTTCCCGGCGGCCGACGGCGTCCGTTCCGCTGACACGGTCCCCGAGGCTAGTGGCCTCGTGCTCAGAGGCCCTTGAGCCGGCGGACCAGCACCGACTCGTCACCGCGCTCGGCCAGGTCGGCGAGGATCACCGACACCGCCTCGCGCACGATGCGCCCGCGGTCGGCGGCCAGGCCGTGCTGAGCGCGCAGCGTGAGCCGGGCGCTCTCCAGAGCCAGCAGGTCGTCGGCCGAGATGTAGACGGTGATCTTCTCGTCGTGCTTGGTGCGCTCGGCCCGTCCGCGCGCCGGCCGGCCGCGCTTGAGCGGGCCCGTGGGCTGCATCGCGGACGTCGTGGGCGCTGCGGGCGCGCCGCGGTAACCCGCCAGCGCGTCGCCGACCGGCGCCGCGCCACCCGGGACGAGCGTGAGCGGCATCGCTGTCTGCGGCTCGCCGTCCTCGTCGCGCCGGCTGCGCAGCGCCGGGCTGGCGGCCATGGCGCTGGTGCTGGGCAGCTCGGTGACCTCGGCCTCGGCCGACGGGGTGTCCGTGCGACGGAAGAGCTCCGACGCACCGGGCAGCACGGGACGCCGCGTCACAGCGCCAGCACCTCCTTGGCGAGGTCGCGGTAGGCCGAGGCCCCCGACGACGTCGGCGCCCAGGTGGTGATCGGCTGGCCGGCGACCGTCGTCTCCGGGAAGCGGACGGTGCGGGTGATGACGGTCTTGAAGACCGTGTCGCCGAAAGCCTCGACCACCCGGCTGAACACCTCGCGGCAGTGCACCGTGCGCGAGTCGTACATCGTGGCGAGGATGCCGGAGATCTCCAGCTGCGGGTTGAGCCGCTCCTTGACCTTGTCGATGGTGTCGACCAGCAGAGCCACGCCGCGCAGCGAGAAGAATTCGCACTCCAGCGGGATGACCACGCCGTGCGCCGCCGTCAGGGCGTTGACCGTCAGCAGGCCGAGCGAGGGCTGGCAGTCGATGAGGATGTAGTCGTAGTCGTTGCGCACCGACGCCAGGATCCGCATGAGCGTCTGCTCACGGGCCACCTCGCTGACCAGCTGCACCTCGGCGGCCGACAGGTCGATGTTGCTCGGCACCAGGTCCAGGCCCGGGATGTCGGTGGCCACCGTGACGTCGGCGAGGGTGGTCCGCCGCTCCATCAGGGCGTTGTAGATCGTGCGGTCCATGTTCTGCGCCGGGATCCCCAGACCCACCGAGAGTGCGCCCTGGGGGTCGAGGTCGATGAGCAGGACCTTGCGGCCGAACTCGGTCAGCGCCGCACCCAGGTTGATCGTCGACGTCGTCTTGCCGACGCCGCCCTTCTGGTTGCACATCGCGAGGATGCGCGCCGGACCGTGCTCGGTGAGCGGCTTCGGGTCGGGCAGCCGCACCTGGCGCGCGCGGGCGGGGTCCGTCCGCGAGGTCGCGCCGAGCTCGGCTCCCATCTCGGGGTCGGTGTTCCGCGGGCGCGCGACGGCAGAGGCCGCGTCCGCTCGGATCGCCATGGGTCTGATGCCTCCAGCTCGTGCCCGGTCCGGTCGGTTCCGGTCGCGGTCAGCCGTCCTGCCCGCTCGGGTGTCCACGAAGCTACGGAGTGTGCAGACATGACCCAAGGAGGCACGCCGCGTGGCGCGGGGTGATGGCGAACGTTGCCCATACCGACGCCACACCGGTCACATCTCTTCGGCGAAAGTTGTGCACCACGGGGCTCGCGGCTGTCAGATGAGCGCCCGGGGGTGGCTGGTGGCCCAGACCTCGCGCAGTCGGTCGACCGTGACGAGGGTGTAGACCTGCGTGGTCGTGACGGAGGCGTGCCCGAGCAGCTCCTGGACGACGCGCACGTCGGCCCCGCCGTCGAGCAGATGAGTCGCGAACGAGTGCCGCAGGGTGTGCGGAGAGACGTCCTCGGTCAGCCCGGCGCGCTCGGCCGCCGTCCGCAGGATCGCCCAGGCGCTCTGCCGGGACAGCGCCCCGCCGCGGGCGTTGAGGAACAGCACGCCCCCGCGCGCACCGGTCCGGCCCTCCGCGGCCAGGGCCGGCCGGGCCCGGACCAGGTAGTCCTCGACGGCCCTCACCGCGTAGCTGCCCACCGGGACGACGCGCTCCTTGCCGCCCTTGCCGGCGAGCCGGACGGTGGCCTGCCCGCGGTCCAGGTCGTCGACGGCCAGGCCCACGGCCTCGGAGATGCGGGCGCCGGTGCCGTAGAGCAGCTCCAGCAGCGCGCGGTCGCGCAGACCCCGAGGTCCCTCGACCGAGCCCGCGGCCTCGATGAGCGCCACCACCGACTCGACCGGGATGGCCTTGGGCAGCCGCCGGGCCGGCGTCGGCGGTCGCACCTCGTGCGCGACGTCGTCCGGGACCAGGCCGTCGAGCAGGGCGAACCGGTGCAGTCCCGCGGACGGCGACCACCGCGCGGGCCGCCGAGGTGGCCGACAGCGGCGGGTGGTCGTCGTCCCCCTCGCGCAGCGCGGTGAGGAAGCCGGCGACGTCGCTCTCGGCGACCTCGCCGAGGTCGCCCACGCCGGCGGCCGCCAGGTGCTCGGTGTAGCGGCGGAGGTCGCGCCGGTACGAGGAGATGGTGTTCGCCGCCAGCCCCCGCTCGACGGCCAGGTGGTCGAGGTAGCCGCGGACGACCCGCTCCGGGTCGGCCCGCGGCGCCGTAGGTGCGGGGAGGGTGCCCGTCAGGAGAGCACCTCCTCCAGGCGCACGGCCGTCATGCCGTGCGCCTCGGCCACCTCGGGGAGCACGACCTGCCCGTCGACGACGTTGACGCCGTGGGCCAGCGCGCGGTTGGTGTGCGCGGCCTCCACGGTGCCCTCGTTGGCCAGCGCCATCACGTAGGGCAGCGTCACGTTGGTCAGCGCGTGCGTGGAGGTGTTGGGCACCGCGCCGGGCATGTTGGCGACGCAGTAGAAGACCGACTCGTGCACGCGGAACGTCGGCTCGGCGTGCGTCGTCGGATGGGTGTCCTCGAAGCAGCCGCCCTGGTCGACGGCGATGTCGACGAGGACCGAGCCCGGCTTCATCCGCGACACCAGGTCGTTGCTCACCAGCATCGGCGCCTTCGCACCGGGCACCAGCACCGCGCCGATCACGAGGTCGGCGTCCAGCACCGCGCGCTCGACCTCGTAGGAGTTCGAGGCGACGGTCTGCATGTGGCCCTGGTAGATGCGGTCGGCCGCGCGCAGCTTGTCGATGTCGCGGTCGAGCACGATGACCTCGGCCTGCATGCCGAGGGCGATCGCGGCGGCGTTCATGCCCGAGACGCCGGCGCCGATGACGACGACCTTGGCCGCGTAGACGCCCGAGACGCCGCCGAGCAGCACGCCGCGCCCGCCGTGCGCCCGCTCCAGGCAGTACGCCCCGACCTGCGGGGCCATGCGGCCGGCGACCTCGGACATCGGGGCGAGCAGCGGCAGCGCGCCGTCGGCGGTCTGCACGGTCTCGTAGGCGATCGCCGTCGTCCCCGACGTCACCAGCGCGTCGGTGCACTCCTTGGACGCCGCCAGGTGCAGGTAGGTGAACAGCGTCTGCCCGGCGCGGAGGCGGTGGTACTCCTCGGCGATCGGCTCCTTGACCTTGAGCAGCAGGTCGGCGCCGGCCCAGACGTCGTCCGCCTCGGCGACGATCCGCGCGCCGGCGGCGACGAAGTCGGCGTCGGGGATCGAGGAGCCCTCCCCCGCGGCGTGCTCGACGAGCACCTCGTGCCCGGCGCGCACCAGCTCGGTGACGCCGGCCGGCGTCAGCGCGACCCGGTACTCGTGGTTCTTGACCTCTTTCGGGACACCGACCCGCATGCTGCCGCCATCTCCTCGCGTCAGTCGGGCGGACGCTCCCCGAGGGTGACGGGGCCTCGCCCACCTCGTCGTGGGCCGCCCGTTCGGGGCGTGCCTTCACGCGGAGTTTAAGCAGAAGAAGGAGTTCTCTCCCTCATCCGGCGCTGGTCGTGTACCCGCAGGAGGTGACGGCGGCGCTGCAGACGTCCTCGTCCTGCTGCCCGGTGCCGCCGCTGGCCCCGAGCGCCCCGACCAGCCGGCCGTCGGCGTAGACCGGAACCGCGCCGGGCTGCGGAGTGAACCGGCCGCCGGTCATCGTCGCCAGCGCCGTGGAGAAATTGGGCAGCGAGTCCATCTTCGCCTTCTGGCCGGCGCTGGGCATGCCGTACGCGGCCGCCGTCCAGGCCTTGCCCTGCGCGACGTCGGTGGAGATCCACGGAGCGCCGTCCATGCGCACGAGCGCCACCAGGTGGCCGCCGGCGTCCATGACGGCGAAGGACATCGGCACGCCGAGCGTGGTCGACTCCTGCTGGGCAGCGGTGAGCAGGGACAGGGCCTGGTCGGAGGTCAGCACGCGTCTCACCCTAGGAGCGCATCGTGCATCCGGCCTCCGGGCATGGCAGTGCGGTGCCCCTCTACGCCCGCTCCCCCGTCCTGCGCGGCCGGCAGGTCCTCGCCGACGCCGGCCTGGTGGCCTGGGTCGTCGTCTGGGTGCTCGTCGCCCGCGTCGTCCACGGCGCCGTGCTGGCCCTCGCCGGGCCCGGCCGGGCGATCGAGGACCTCGGCTCCTCGGTCGCCGACAGCATGGGTTCGGCCGCCGAGGCCGCCCGCGACGTCCCACTGGTCGGCGACGACCTGTCGGCACCGTTCGACGCGCTCGGGGACGCCGGCGGCTCGGTGGGCGGCGCCGGTCAGGCGGCGCAGGACGCCGTCGGCACGCTGGCGACCGTGCTGGCCGTCGTCCTGGTCGTGCTGCCCGTGGGCTGGCTGCTGCTGCGGTGGCTGCCCTGGCGGCTGGGCTGGCTGCGCGACGCCCGGGCCGCCGAGCGGCTGCTCGCCGGCACGCCGGACCTCGAGCTGCTCGCCGCACGGGCCCTGGCCACGGCACCGCTGCCGGCGCTCGCCGGGTTGCCGCCGGGGACCGGGGCGGCGTGGCGGGCCGGCGATCCCGAGGCGGTCCGCGCGCTGGCCGGCCTGGAGCTGCGCCGGCTGGGCCTGGCTCCGACCGGGCGGGACGTCAGGGCTGCCAGATCGTGACCGCCTGCCCCCACGTTCCGCTCGCGAGCTTCGCCTGACCGGCCGGTGAGGGGTGGAAGTAGTCGACCGTCGAGACGTCGGCGGTGGTGAACGGCGTGTTGAAGGTGGCCCCGCCGTCCCACCGGCACTGGGCGAACTCGGCGCACACGGTGGCGAGGGAGGTGTTGAAGTCCTTGACCCGCTGCAGCACGACCTGCCGGGTCGCCTCGGTGTTCGACGACGACAGCATCGACTGGCAGATGCCGAACGTGCGCCAGGTGCTCGAGGCGCGGCTGCGCAGCAGCGACCACAGCTGGTAGATGTTCGGGATCGAGCTGACGAAGATCTGCGCCTGCGGATCGGTGCCGGTGAACTTCTGCAGCGCCGTGCGGAACAGGCCCGTGAAGGTGGTCACCGGGGTCATGGTCGATGCGGACGACGTGCAGGCGTCGTTCGCGCCCATCAGCACGGTGACGTAGCCGACGTCGCGGCCGGCCACCGTCGTGAGCTGCCGGTCCAGGTCGGACATCTTGGCGCCCGTCTTCGCGTCGTTCCAGACGCGGCCCTTGATGCCGGGCGACAGCCGCACCAGCCGCTCGTAGTGGCTGTCGACCGACGAGCTGGTTCCGGTGGTCCAGGCGTGCTGCGGGCAGTCGGCGAGGAAGCAGCCCCACAACGTGGCGTCGAAGCCGCGGGTGATCGAGTCGCCGACGGCCGACATGGACGTGGGCAGCGGTGGCGCGGCCTGCGCCGTCCCGGGGATGCCGACGACCAGAGTGACCAGGGCGGTGAGCAGGATCGTCAGGCGGCGCATCGACACCACGTCCTCGGCACGGCGCGACCACCCTGCGCGGTCGGCGGTGGCGGAAGGCTAGACCCGGGCGGTCGCCCGCGGGAGGGCCTCGCTCCCCCAGAGCTCAGTCCTCGTCGGCCGGCCGCAACCGGACGCCGCCGCTGCGCGCCTGCGCGGCGGCGAGGATGCCGACGACCGTCGAGGAGTTGCGGATCCGACCGTCGAACACCCACTGGACGGCGTCCGCGAGCGGCACCCGCTCGACGGTCATGTCCGCCTCCTCGTGCTCGACGACGAAGCCCACCGGACGGTCGGCGTCGGTGAGCTCCTCGGCGAGGTAGACGAGCACCTCCTCGTCGGAGAACCCCGGCGAGCTGTAGGTCTCGGCCAGCAGCGACCAGCGGCCGGCGGCGAGCAGTGCCTCCTCGGCGAGCTCGCGACGGGCCGTGTCGGCGGGCGGCTCGCCGTCGGCGTCCCGCAGGCCGGCGGGCAGCTCCCAGAGGTGCTCGCGGAACGCGTGCCGGTACTGCCGGACGAGGACCACCCGGTCCTGGTCGTCGAGCGCGACGATCGCGACGGCCCCCGGGTGCCGGACGATGTCCCGCACGCTGTTCCCGCCGCCGGGCATGGCCACCCGGTCGCGGTAGAGGGAGATGATCGGCCCCTCGAAGACCGTCTCCCGGTCGAGGACCCGGTACTCGTGCGGAGCAGGCTCGGCCTCCGGCATCAGATGCCGACCTTCTCCGTCTCCTCGACGTCCACCGGCAGCCGCGCGGACTCCTGGTAGTCGACGGCGCCCTTGACGAACGCCCGGAACAGCGGGTGCGGCCGGGTCGGCCGGCTCTTGAGCTCCGGGTGCGCCTGGGTGCCCACGTAGAACGGGTGCGCGTCACGAGGCAGCTCGACGAACTCGACCAGGTGACCGTCGGGCGAGGTGCCGGAGAACACCAACCCGGTCTCCGTCAGCCGGTCGCGGTAGGCGTTGGCCACCTCGTAGCGGTGCCGGTGCCGCTCGGTGATCTCGGTCGACCCGTACGCCTCCGCGACGACCGAGCCCCGGTCGAGTGCCGCCGGGTAGCTGCCCAGCCGCATGGTGCCGCCGAGGTCGCGCTCGCCGGCGACCACGTCGACCTGGTCGGCCATCGTGCTGATGACGGGATCGGGGGTGTCGGGGTCGAACTCGGCGGAGTTGGCCTTCTCCAGGCCGGCGACGTTGCGCGCGTACTCGATGACCATGCACTGCAGCCCGAGGCACAGGCCGAGCGTCGGGATGCCGTTGGTCCGCGTGTAGCGCAGTGCCCCGAGCTTGCCCTCGATCCCGCGGACGCCGAAGCCGCCCGGCACGCAGACGCCGTCGACGCCGGCCAGCGCGTGCGCGGCGCCCTCGGGGGTCTCGCAGTCGTCGGAGGGCACCCAGCGGATCTGCACCCGCGCCCGGTGGGCGAAGCCGCCGGCCCGCAGCGCCTCGGTGACCGACAGGTAGGCGTCGGGCAGGTCGATGTACTTGCCGACCAGCGCGATCGTCACCGTCTGCTTGGGCGCGTGGACCCGGTCGAGCAGGTCGCCCCACACGGTCCAGTCCACGTCGCGGAACGGCAGCCCGAGCCGGCGGACGACGTAGGCGTCGAGGCCCTCGCGGTGCAGCACCTTGGGGATGTCGTAGATCGACGGCGCGTCGGGGCAGGAGATGACGCCCTCTGCGTCGACGTCGCACATCAGGCTGATCTTGCGCTTGAGGCCGGTGACGATCTCCCGGTCGGACCGGCAGACCAGGGCATCGGGCTGGATGCCGATGCTGCGCAGCGCGGCGACCGAGTGCTGGGTCGGCTTGGTCTTCAGCTCGCCGGACGGCGCGATGTAGGGCACCAGCGAGATGTGCAGGAAGAAGCAGTTGTCGCGGCCGATCTCGTGCCGGACCTGGCGGGCGGCCTCGAGGAAGGGCAGCGACTCGATGTCGCCGACCGTGCCGCCGATCTCGGTGATGACGACGTCGACCCGGGCCGACCCATCACCCGACCCAGCCCACCCGATGCCGCCGGCCATGATCCGCGCCTTGATCTCGTTGGTGATGTGCGGGATCACCTGCACGGTGTCGCCGAGGTACTCGCCGCGCCGCTCCTTGGCGATCACGTCGGAGTAGACCTGGCCGGTCGTCACGTTCGCGCGGCCGTCGAGGTCGGTGTCGAGGAACCGCTCGTAGTGGCCGATGTCGAGGTCGGTCTCCGCGCCGTCCTCGGTGACGAAGACCTCACCGTGCTGGAACGGGTTCATCGTCCCGGGGTCGACGTTGAGGTACGGGTCCAGCTTCTGCATGGTGACCCGGAGGCCACGGCTGGAGAGCAGGGCGCCCAGCGAACTGGCCGTCAATCCCTTGCCGAGAGAGGACACAACCCCGCCGGTGACGAAGACGTACTTCGTCGGCTGGGAGTTGTGCAGATGGCCACGTGATGAGAGGGATTCAGGCATTCCCGACGGTCGATCCACGGGAGACGACCGTAACACGGTCGCCGTCCTCGGCCGGTCCGGAACGGGGCGCGTTCCCCTCCGAAGAGCCATCCGCCGCTCCCGCCCCCGGAGCCGCCGCCAGCCACACGAGCAGCGGGACGAGCAGCGCGGCGGCGGTCGCCGGCACGGCGACCCCGGAGTCGTTGACCGCCGCGCCGAGCAGCAGGCTGACGCCCACGGCGAGCAGGCCGGACCGCAGCGCCGCCACGTCCGACGGGCTCAGCCCGCCGGGCAGCTCCGTCCCACCGTCGGGCGTGCTGTGCGTCCGCAGCAGGCCGCCGGGGCGCAGCAGCCAGACGGCGGCTGCCAGCGCGCTGGGCAGCGTCCACACCAGCGGACTGCTCAGCAGGATGTCGACGTTCGCCTGGGCCTTGCGCAGCACGACGGTGAGCGCCTCGCCGCTGAGCACCTGCTCGACGAACCGGCCGAGGTGCGTGCGGTCGCCCGCGGGGCGCAGCCAGTCGAGCACCGCGACGGTGCCCACGGCGACGACGGCGGACACCAGGATGGCGACCACCCGCACCACCGTCACCCGCGTGCCGGTCAGCAACATGGCCAGCAGCGCGAACCCGGGCAGGGCGGCGAGGACGCCACCGAAGTCGCGGCCGAGCGACGGGAGGCCGATGACGACGATGCTGAGCAGGCCGGCGGCGGCGACCGTCCCGACCACCGCCGCGCGGCGGCGCTCCGGCGGCATCCGCCGGGCCAGCGCGGTCGCGGCGGCGGCCGTGAGCAGCAGGACGGCGACCGACAGCAGGCCGAAGGTGAGGTTGCCGTAGCCGGTGAAGCGGCCGGCGACGATGGCGTCGTAGCCGAGCAGCCCGTTCAGCTCCAGGCCGGAGCCGGTCAGCACGTCGACGACGAGGGTGCCGGCGGTGACCGCCAGGACCACCAGCGGCTGGCCGAGCCGCCGCCGGCGCCACGGCCCGGCCGCGGCGAGCAGCACGACGAGCAGGTCGGCGGCCACCACGGCCGCGAGCAGCATGCCCCGCGGGGAGCCGGTGGCCTCCCACGGCACGAGGCCGGCCAGGTAGGTCGCTACCGGCAAGGCCGCCACGACGAGGGCGCCCAGGCGCAGGACCCGCCGCGGCCCGCGGCCCGGCCGGCCGGTGCCGGGGCGCCGGCCCAGCACGACCACGCCGAGGACGACGATCGCGGCCACGCCGGCGACCAGGCTCCAGAACAGGATGCCGGTGCTCTTGAAGTGGGCCCGGGCGGCGACGTTGAGCTCGTCCAGCCGCGAGACCGCCTGCCCGAGTGCGGGGCGCTTCCCGGTCGCCCGCATCGGCTGGCCGTTCATCGACACCGGCACGTCGGAGCCCAGTGCGCGCAGCGCGGTCGGGGCGAGATCGATGAGCTGCACGTAGGGCTCCCGGCCGGTGCTGGCCGAGGTGAGCCAGGTGCCCGCTCCGAACCCCGGGCCGACGGCGATGGCCGCGTGCAGCCGCGCGCGGTCGTCGTCGATCTCCGACACGCCCGCCACGACCAGCAGCGTCTCCCCCGGCAATGCCTCGGTGGCCGCGCGGATGCGCGCCACCGTCGCGTCGAGGCCGGCCAGAGCCTCTGCCCGCTCGGCCGGGACGGTGTCATCGGTGAGGGGCCGTTCGGCCTCGGTCGGCCCGAGATCGGCGGTGTCCACGAGGTCCTCGAGGTTCAGCACCGACAGCGGGCAGTCGCGCAGCAGCGGCGCGACGTCCCCGGTCGGCACCCCCCTCGTCACGGTGACCTCGGCTCCCGGCCCGGCGACGGCGAGCGCGGCGGGCCGGCCGACGGCCGAGGCGCAACCGACCGCCGTGCCGAGCGCGCCCGGCTCTGCGCCGAACCGGAGGGTTCCCTCGTCCTCGGCGATCCGCTCCACCGCCTGCTCCGGCTCGGCCAGGGACACGTCCACGAGGAGCTGCTGCCGGTCGCAGAGGGTGCTCGGCCCCTCCGGTCCGACGACCTGCTCGCCGCCCTCCTCGCCGTCCCCGGGCAGCGGCTCCGCGGGGTCGGGCTCCTGCGGGCCGGGGAACCGCGCCCGGTTGCCCGCGCCGAGCGTCGCCCAGCCGTCGAGGACGCAGGTCAGCGAGCGCGCCGCGCGCACGGAGAGGGCGCCGATCGCACCGCTTTCCGCGAGGTCCCACAGCTCCGGCGTGCCGGCCTCCGACACGTCGGACCAGGCGAGTCCCGGGACGCCGACGACGACGACGCGGTCCGCGGCATAGGGGTCGGCGGCGTCCTCGGCAGCGGCGGCGGGGCCGGCGCCGGCGCCGGCGAGCAGCGGGGCCAGCAGAACGCCGAGGAGCAGGACGACGAGGCGGGCGCGGCGGGCGGTCACGGCGTCCCGGTCCCCGCCGGGCCCAGCAGCTCGCCGTACAGGGCGACCAGGTGCCGCGCCGTGGCGGCCTCGTCCGGCCAGCCGGCGGCACGCGTCCGACCGGCCCCGGCCAGGTGCGCCCGCCGGGCCGGGTCGGCCAGGACGCCCGCGACCGCGTCGGCGAGGGCGGCGGCGTCGCCGACCGGGACGAGCTCGGCGGCGTCCCCGAGCAGCTCGGGGAGCCCGCCGGTGCGCGTCGCGACCAGCGGAGTGCCCGAGCGCAGTGCCTCCTGTGCGGTCAGCGAGCGCGCCTCCCAGCGGGAGGGCAGGACGCAGAGGTCGGCCGCGGCGAGCAGGTCGGCGACGTCCGACCGCCGGCCGAGCAGCCGCACGGGCAGCGCGTCGGCGGCGATCCGGGCGGCGAGCTCGTCCTCCAGCGGCCCGTCGCCGGCGATCGCCACCAGGGGCTGCGCCGTCAGCCGGCCGTCGGCCGCCAGCCGCGCCACGGCGTCGAGGAGGACGTCGTAGCCCTTCTGCGGGTGCAGCCGACCGACGGCGACGACGAGCGGCCGGTCCCC
Source organism: uncultured Actinomycetota bacterium (assembly GCA_963777095.1). Classification (GTDB taxonomy): domain Bacteria; phylum Actinomycetota; class Actinomycetes; order Mycobacteriales; family Geodermatophilaceae; genus CAVZOY01. Next base: position 283,718 of record CAVZOY010000001.1, on the reverse strand, counting down.
GTCCAGTCCGAGCTCGGCGCGCACCTCCGCGGCGCCGCGGGTCGGCGGCGGCAGCGGAGGGGCCGAGACCGGCGCCGTGCGGACGTCGCGGGCGCCGAGCCGGCGGGCGTTGCGGGCCAGGTCGTCGGAGGCGGCCAGCACCACGTCGGCGCCCCGGACGGTCGCCCGCTCGAGCACCTGCAGCACGCGGCGGCGCACTCCGCCGCCCTCCGGCAGCGCGTTGTGCAGCGTGACGACGACCGCGCCGGCGGCGCCGCGGCGGCGGGCCAGCACGGCCACCAGCCCGGCGCGCAGGCCGTGGGCGTGCACGAGCTCCGACCCGGCGGTGGCCCTGCGCAGGGCGGCGACCGCGCGGGCGTCGGCGACCGGGTCCAGCCCGGCGGAGATGCCGACCGGGCGGAAGTCCGCACCGGCGGCGGCGAAGTCGAACAGCTCGTCGGTGGCGGCGGGGCCGCAGACGGTGACCTGGGCGCCGGCGTCGACCAGCGCGGGCAGCACCGACCGGACGTGCGTGCCGACGCCCCCCGTGCTCGTGGCGAGCACCTCGGCGACCCGCCGTCCGGCGAGCGGACGGTCCGCGGGCCGCCCGGCAGCCGGGCGCTCAGCCACCGGGCACCTCCTGCCGTTCGGCCGTCCGCAGGGCGCGCACGGCGGCGCGGAGCGGGCCGCGCGCCGTTCCCATCATGACCGCCGCCGTGACGAGGAGCACCGTTCCGGCGATCAGCGCGCCGGAGACCAGCGCGTCGACCACCCCCTCGGGTGGTCCGGGGTCGACGCCGAGCAGTCGACCGACGAGGACCCCGGCGGCGGCGCCGGCGACCGCGGCGAGCAGCGCGGCGCTGCCGGCGCGGGGAAGGCCGCGGAGTGCCGCCCGGCCCGCGACACGGGCGACGACGACGACGAGCCCGGCGCCCGCGACGGTCACGCCGAGGGTGTGCCCGAGGGCCAGTGCCGCCCCGCGGTCGTCGGCCGGGAGCACCGACGACAGGACGACGTCGGCCGCGACCGCGAGCAGCCAGCCGCCGACGACGCAGACGGTCGGGGCCTTCCACAGCCCGCGGGCGTACAGGGCCCGGGTGAGCAGGGCGACCAGTCCGTAGCCGATGAGTCCGGGCGAGAAGGCGACGATCGTGTCGCGCAGCGCGGCGACCGTCGCCAGGTCCTCACGGCCCAGGAACACCCGGGCGACCGGTGCCGCGGTGGCCACGAGCACCGCGGCGGCCGCCGCCGAGGCGGTCACCGTGAGGACGACGGCCGGCGCGAGGGCCCGCCGGTAGCCGACCTCGTCGCCGGTCTCGGCCCGCTCGGCGAGCCCCGGGTACGCCGACGTGGCCAGCGGCACCGCGAGGGCGGCCCACGGCACGAGGAAGAGCGTCAGGCCGGCGATGTAGACGACCTGGGTGCCGTCGGGTGCGCCCGCGCCGGCCAGCCGGATGGCGACGACGGCGAGCAGCTGCTGCCCGGCGAGGGTGAGCATCCCGGCCAGCGCCAGCCGCCGAACCGCGGGGCGCCGCGCCGACCGGGAACCGCAGCGACGGCCGCAGCCGCAGGTGCGAGCCGGCGCAGCGGCAGCAGCAGGCTCAGGCTCAGCGCGGCCACGCCGAGCGTCGTCCCCACCGAGAGGACCAGCTCGGCGGGCGTGGACAGATCGCCCACCTCGCGCGCGCCGCCGATGCCGGCGAACAGCAGGTAGGCGCCGGCGACGACGACGCTCGACAGCAGCGGCGCCAGCGCCGGCCCGGCGAACCGGCGGTGCGCCTGCAGCACGCCGGCGAGCACGATGCCGATGCCGTAGAGCACCACCTGCGGTGCGAAGACCAGCAGGAAGCGCGCCGCGACGTCGATCTGCGCGTCGTCGTCGCCGCCGAGCAGCAACCGCGCGATCGGCTCGGCGAGCACCGCGACGAGGACGGCGAGCGGCGTGAGCACGAGCAGCGTCCACCCGAGCAACGCCGACGCGGTCGCGCGCACCTGCGCGCGGTTCCCCGACCGCGATCCCACCGGCCAGCATGGGCACGACGAGCGCGGCCAGCGCTCCTCCGGCCACCACCTCGTAGACGATGTTCGGGACGGCGTTGGCGGCGACGTAGGCGCCGCCGGTCGTGTCCGCGCCGACGGTGTTCGTGAAGACGACGGTGCGGCCGAACCCGGCCATCCGGGACAGCACGGTGAGGACGGCGATGAGCGCCGCGGCGCCGGCGACGCCCTGGGCGATCCGCCGGCCGCCTGTCACGCCGGTGCTCACGCCGGTCGGCGGCCGAGCCGGTCCAGCTCGCGCAGACCGGGGGTGGCCTCGATGACCTTCGTGAAGCTGATCCGCTCGCTGGCCAGGTTGAGCGCGACGACGGCGGCGAGCAGCGCCGTCCGCCGACCCGCGGCCGGTTGCCGCGGCCAGCCGGAGGCCGAGCAGCGCGCCCAGCGGGTTGGCCCCGGCGTCCCCGAGCATGACCCGCTCCCCCAGGTCCGCCGGCAGGACGGCGAGCGTGGCGCCGAGCGGCCCGGCGACCAGTCCGCCCGCCGGACCGCCCGTCGTCGCGGCGGCGGCGAGCGCGCCCGCCTTGGCGGCGCGCCCGGGGCGCAGGTCGAGCAGGTTGACCAGGTTGGCGGTGCCGGCGACCAGGCCGGTGGTCGAGGACGCCGTCCACGAGCGACCGGTCCCGTCGCGTGAGCACCGCCGCGACGGCGGCGGCCGCTCCGATGCCGGCCACCTTGACCGCGCCGGCGGAGACCCGGCCGGCGCGCAGCGCCGCCAGGTGTCCCGCGAGCCCCTTGTCCCGTGCCTGCTCGGGGCGGGAGCCGGCGAGGTCGTCGTAGGCCCCGACCAGTCCGGCGACGGTGCCGACGACCGCGGTCGCCGCACGGGTTCCGGCCGGGGCGCCGAGGACGGCGGTGACCGTCGCCGGCACGGCGAGCGCGGGACCGCCGAGCAGCGTGACGGGGCGGCCGGCGTAGTTGGTGCGCCGCCAGGGTGCGCCCGACGGTCGTTCCGTGACGGCGGCGGCCGTCGGCGAGCGCCGCCCGGGCGCCGGCGGCGCCGGCGAGCGCCAGCGCCACCCGCCGAGCGGTCGAGGGGCGGCCGGTCACGGCACCTGGTCGGCGTCCGGCAGGGGCGGCACCGGCTGGGTGTCCTCGCCGGTGCCGTACAGGCCCGAGGTGCCCTCGGCCTCCTGACCGAGGGCGAGCACGGTGCTGATCCGGCCGGCGGCCCGTTCGACGTTGTCGACGGTCGAGACGGCCGCCGAGAGCTCGGGGTCGGCGCGGATCGCGCCGACGAGGCCGTTCTCGCGGGCGGCGGCGGCCGTGCCGGCCACGACGGCGCCGGATCCGGCCGAGTCCACCGCCGAGACGAGCTCGAGGAGCGTCGCGTTGCGCTGCTCCGCGTCGGCGTCGAAACCGGTGCCGGTGAGGACGACGGCGAAATCGGCCGGCTCCACCGAGGAGCTCTCGACGGTGAGGACGTCGAGCGCGGACAGGCCGGCGAGCACGGAGGACACGTCCTCCGACGCGGGCTCGTTCGCGCCGGGCGCGTCGGGGATCATCAGCGTCTGCGCGAGCAGCGCGCCGACGAGCTGGCCCGCGTCCTCGGTCTCGGGCAGCTGGACGCCGGGGGGCAGGCCGGGGCCGGTGACGTAGCTCTGCAGGGCGCCCTCGGTGGCCGGGTCGCTGAACTCCGGCTGCAGCCGGACGACGCCGCTGACGGTCGCGCCGGCCTCGGTGACCAGCGCGCCGACCTGCTCGAGAGCTCCGGGGTCACCTCGTCGCTGGTGGCGACCAACAGGCACGGTGCTGCCGTCCAGCGTCCCGTCGACCAGTGCGGGGGCGACCGCCTGCGCGAACGCGTCGGCGCTCGTCCACCTGGGCGGTCAGCTCCTGGGTCCGGTCCTCCAGCTGCCGCTTGTCCTGCTCCAGCTGGTCCACCCGCGCCTCGATGTCGGCGGAGATCGGGTTGTTGAGCGCCGTCGTCCCGATGACGATGCCCAGCGCCACCGCGAGGAAGACCGCGATCAGCGAGACGAGGTGGTAACGGAAGTCGATCACGAGAAGAGGTTCTCCAACCAGAACACGAAGCTGTTCCACTGGTCCAGCAGCAGGCCGAGGTAGACCCGGCCGGCGGCGGACACCGCGATGGCGGCCCCGATCGAGATCAGGGCGGCGAGCACGAGCACGACGAGGGCGAGCGTCGAGATGCGGCTGCGGTAGAGCCGGCTCACGCCCTTGGCGTCGACGAGCTTGCCGCCGAGTCGCAGCCGGGTGAGGAAGGTCGACGCCATGCCGCCGCGGCCCTTGTCGAGGAACTCGACGAGGGTGGCGTGGGTGCCGACCGCGACGATCAGCCGGGCCCCCTTCTCGTCGGCGAGCAGCATCGCGATGTCCTCGCTGGTGGCCGCCGCCGGGAAGGTGATCGCCTCGACGCCGAGCTCCTGGACGCGCGGCAGGCCGGGGGCGCGGCCGTCGCTGTAGGCGTGCACGACGACCTCGGCGCCGGAGGTGAGCGTCGAGTCGCTCACCGAGTCCATGTCGCCGATGATCATGTCCGGCTGGTAGCCGGCCTCGATGAGGGCGTCCGCGCCGCCGTCGACGCCGATGAGCACCGGCCGGTAGTCGCGGATGTAGGACCGCAGCGCGTGCAGGTCCTCCTTGTAGTCGTAGCCGCGGACGACGATCAGCGCGTGCCGGCCCTCGATGCGGGTGGTCACGTCCGGCACGCCGACGCCGTCGAGGAGGAGCGCGCGCTCGCGCTTCATGTACTCCATCGTGTTGGCGGCGAACGCCTCGAGCTGGGTCGAGAGACCGGCCCGCGCCTCGGCCATCGCGGCGGCGACGGTGTCGGCGTCCTGCCGGGTGCCCTCGGCGACCACCGTGCCGTCCTCGGCGAGCAGCTGGTTGCCCTCGATCCGGACCTGCGTGCCTTCCTTGAGCTTCGCGAAGACCTCCTGGCCCACGCCGTCGATCAGCGGGATGCCCGCCGACACGAGGATCTCGGGACCCAGGTTGGGATAGCGGCCGGAGATGCTGGGCGCGGCGTTGACGACCGCGCCGACCTGGCCGGCGACGAGGGAGTCGGCGCTGACGCGGTCGATGTCGACGTGGTCGATCACCGCGATCTCGCCGGGCCGCAGCCGCTTGGTCAACGTCTTGGTGCGCCGGTCGAGCCGCGCGGTGCCGGCGGTGCCGGACCCCGTGTCCGAGCCCCGGCCCCGCCGGAGAGTGCCGATGCGCATGGCCCGCATGGTCCCATGACGGCTTCGGGGGCCCGCCGTCCGACGCGCGCTCGCGATCTTCCGGTCACGCTGAGTGTCCGACACCCGCAGGCGGACCGACACGCCGGTCCCGCTCGGTCCCCCGTTGGCGCTGGTGCGGCCGGGAGGCGTGGCTAGCGTGGCCGACGTGACTGGTGTGGCGCGCGTGGCAACCCGGACGAGCGAGACCTCCGGAGCGACGCTGCCCGCTGTCCGGCCGGCCCGGGCTCCGGAGCCCCCGGGCGAGGGTGCGGTCGTCCGGCCCCTGCCGACCGAGCCGCGTCCCGCGCCGGCCGCTCCCCCGGTCGCGTCCCCCGCCGCGCCGCCCGCCGCACCGGCCGTGCCCCCGCCGGCGGCGGGCCGGCGCGCGCCCGGGAAGCGCGAGCTCAAGCGGCAGGAGACGCGGGAGCGGATCGTCGACGCGGCGGCCGACCTGTTCGCCGAGCGCGGCTTCGACACGGTCAGCGTGATGGAGATCGCGCGCCGCGCCGGGGTGGTCGAGAAGACGGTGTTCAACCATTTCCCGGTCAAGGAGGGTCTGGTCTTCGACGCGGATCCGCCGATGCGGGCCGCGCTGCTGGACACCGTCCGTCGCCGTCCGGCCGGGGAGTCGGTGTCGGCCGCCGCGGGCACCTTCGTGGTGTCGGCGGTGAGCCTGCTGGGGACGCCGGAGGCGGCCGAGGGCGTGGCACGGATGGCGCGGATCATCCGGGGCAGCCGGACCCTGCAGGTGCGCGAGCGGGAGATCATCGACGAGCTCACCGACGCCCTCGCCGCGCTGATCGCGGAGGAGACCGACGCGCGGTCCGGTCAGCTCGAGCCGTGGCTGGCCGCGCACGCCGTCCTCGGGCTCTACGCAGGACTGCTGGAGCTGGCGCGCGACCGCGTGCTGGCCGGCGTGACCGGCGCGCCGCTGGCCGCCGAGCTGCAGCCGGCGCGGGCAGCGCGGGCTGTCGCTGCTGCAGTTCGGGCTCGCCGGCTACGCCAAGCGCCGCTAGGCCCCTTCCGGGGCCCGCCCGAGCCTGCGAGGGGTGCGGAGGAAGGGGTCCTTTCTCAGGCGGGCATCTGCAGGGCCCGGAGCAGCTGGTCGCCGCGGTCGCCGGCCAGGTCGGGGTCCTTGGTGAACAGCGCGACCGCCACCATGTAGCCCTGGTCGCCGGCCCAGCCGCGGCCCTCCTCGCAGATCCGCCGGATCCGGTCGCGCACCTTCGGCTCGTTGCTGTACGGCCCGAAGTCCAGGGCCATGGCGAGGAAGTTCACGACCCGGTAGCCGGAGTCGGCGGCGGTGCTCACCGTGCGGGCGGGGTCGGAGTAGCTCGCCACGGCGGCGATCACCGAGTCGTAGCCGGCCTTGAGCAGCTGCAGCAGCAGGTCGTTGCCGTACGGACCGCCCCACAGCTCCGGCATCAGGATGTCGCGGTCCGGCGACGGGATGTACGGCGGGTTGGCGATCACCGTGCGCGCCACGGGGCCGCCGGCGGCGTCGGCCTGGTCGAAGAAGTCGCCGAGCTCGACGGTGTAGCGGTCGGTCACGCCGCGGGCGGCGATGTTCTCCCGGGCGCGGTCCACCGAGGCGGCGCTGATGTCGTAGCCGTGCACCCGCAGCTCCGGCATGCCGGCGACGACGTCGGCGATCGCGGTCGCGTCGCCGGTGCCGAGCTCGACGACGCCGTGGTCCGCCCAGCGGAGCCGGTCGCGGTACTGGTTCAGCAGCATGCAGACGGAGAACCCGTAGTGCGCCGATTCGTCGGCGGAGTCGAAGCAGTTCATCGCGCCCGACCTCGCGCCGGGGGGACGGGGAGGCTGGCAGGTGACGGCGGAAGGGTCCGTCGGCTCTGACGCACGATCGGGACCTACCCCGTTGTGCCCCACCAAACTCCGGTGTCAGCCCTTCGGGGGTCGCCCCGACCGGGTCCGGGTTGAGGGTGCCCCGTCGGCGGCCGCGTCGGCCGCGACGGCGAGCAGCTCACGGGCGTGCGCCTGGCCGGTGTCGCTGTCGGCGAGCCCGGAGAGCATGCGGGCCAGCTCCCGCACCCGGTCCTCCCCCGCGACCGAGCGGATGTCGGTGGCGGTGACCCCGGCGGCGGCGTCGGGCGACTTGTCGACGACGAGATGCGTGTCGGCGAAGGCCGCCACCTGCGCGAGATGCGTGACGACCACGACCTGGTGGTCACGGGCCAGCCGCGCCAGGCGGCGGCCGATCTCGCCCGCGGCCGAGCCGCCGACCCCGGCGTCGACCTCGTCGAACACCATCACCGGCACCGGGTCGGCGCCGGCGAAGACCACCTCGATGGCGAGCATGACCCGGGAGAGCTCGCCGCCCGACGCGCCCTTGTGCACCGGCCGCGGCGGGGCGCCCGGGTGCGGGGACAGCAGCAGCGCGACGTCGTCGACGCCGTCCGGGCCGGGCTCGTCGGGCCGGCTGTCGATCGAGAACGAGACCTGCGCGCTCTTCATCGCCAGACCGGCCAGTTCGGAGGCCACCTCGGCGGCGAACCCCTCGGCGGCCGACCGGCGACCCGCCGTGATCTGCGCGCCCAGCCGGTCGACCTCGGCGCGGGCGGCGTCGCGCTCGGCGGTCAGCCGCTCGAGGGCGGCGTCGGAGACGTCGAGCTCGGACAGCCGCCGCTGCGCGTCGTCCGCCCAGGCGAGCACGCCGGCGAGGCCCTCACCGGGGTCGGCGTAGCGGCGCACCAGCGCGGTCAGGGCGGCGCGGCGGTCCATGACCTCGGCCAGCCGGCCGGGATCGGCGTCGAGGTCGGCGACGTAGCCGGCGAGCTGGGCGGCGACGTCGGACACCACGGCGACCGCGTCGGCGAGGTCCTGCGCGAGCAGCACCAGCGTCGGGTCGTCGGAGCCCGCCAGGGCCCGCTCGGCGATCGACAGCGCCGCGGTGGCGTCCTGGGGCACCTCGCCGCCGCCCAGGTCGCCGGTGACGTCGCCGATCAGCGCGAGCCGCGCCTCGTCGGCCGACGCACGCAGCGCGTCGGCGTCGGCCAGCCGCTTGGCCTGGACGTCGAGCGCCTCGTCCTCGCCCGGTTCGGGCGCGACGGCGGCGATCTCGTCGAGCCCGTGGCGCAGCACGTCGGCGGCCTGGGCGAGCTCGCGGGCCTGCGTGCGACGGCGGTCGAGGTCGGCGGCCAGCTCCCGCCAGCGGGTGTGCGCGGCGCGGTAGCCGTCGAGCAGCGCGAGATGCTGGGCCCCGGCGTAGCGGTCGAGGGCCCGGCGTTGCTCGGCGGGCCGGGACAGCCGCAGCTGGTCGGTCTGGCCGTGGACGGCGAGCAGGTTCTCGGCCAGCTCCGCGACCACGCCGACCGGCACGCTGCGGCCGCCGAGGAACGCCCGCGACCTGCCCTCGGCGCTGACGCTGCGGGCCAGGATGAGGCTGCCGTCGTCGTCCGGGTCGGCGCCCGCCTCGGCCGCGCGCTCCCAGACCGGCGAGTCCGGCGGCAGCTCCAGCCGGCCCTCGACGCCGGCCTTGCCGTTGGCGCGGACCCGTCCGGGGTCGGCGCGCCCGCCGAAGAGCAGCGTCAGGCCGGTGACCACCATCGTCTTGCCGGCGCCGGTCTCGCCGGTGACGACCGTGAGCCCACGGCCCAGCTCGAGCGTCGCCTCGTCGATCGACCCCAGCCCGCGGATGCGGACCTCGGTGAGCCGGCCGGGTGCGGCGCGGGTGACCGGCGGGGCGGCCACCTCCGAGGCCGGGCCGGGAGGGCGCTTCAGCCGTCGTGGCGCGGGCCGGCACCGCCCACCTCCTCGTCCCGCTCCCGGACGCCGTCGCCGGCGAGCACGTCGCCGCTGACGATCTGGCGGAGCAGCACGTTGCGGCTGGTGGACAGCTCGTGGCCGGGGCCGGCGTGGCGTGCCTCGCGGAAGCCGCGCACCGGCAGGCCGAACTTGGCGACCAGCCGGTCCCCGAAGGTCGCGGCGTGGACGCGGGCGATGCGGACGGGGTGCCCGGCCCGGCGGACGTCGACGCGGCCGCCGCTGGGCACCTCCAGCGACCGGCGCCCGTCGGCGGAGATCCGCGCCCGGTTGCCGTCGGCGGGGACGGCGACGGTCAGCACCGAGTCCGGGGACGTCACCAGCGGCCGGGCGAACAGCGCGTGCGCGTTGCTGGGGACCATGAGCAGGGCCTCGACGTCGGGCCAGACGACCGGGCCGCCCGCGGAGAAGGCGTAGGCGGTGGAGCCCGTCGGCGTGGCGCAGAGGACGCCGTCACAGCCGAAGCTGGTCAGCGGCCGGCCGTCGATGGCGAGCACCACGTCGAGGACGCGGGACTGCTGCGCCTTCTCGATGGAGACCTCGTTGAGCGCCCAGGTGCCGCCGACGACGACCCCGTCGACGTCCCGGACGTCGACCTCGAGCGCCAGCCGCTGCTCGACCGAGTACTCGCACCGCTCGATCGCGGTGAGCGTCTCCTCGACCGCCTCCGGCTCGGTCTCGGCGAGGAAGCCCACCCGGCCGAGGTTGACCCCCATGAGCGCCGCGTCGCCGAAGCGCGCCAGCTCGGCGGCGCGCAGGAACGTGCCGTCGCCGCCGAAGACGAGAACGATCTCCGCGCCGTCGGCCGCCCGCTCCCCCGCGGCGACCACCTCGGCGCCGTCGATGGCCAGCGCCTCGTCCTCGTCCTGCAGGACGCGGACGGCGATGCCGCCGCGGGCGAGCCGTGCCGCGGAGCTGCGGGCCAGCTCCACGATGTCGCGGCGCCCGGTGTGGACGGCGAACAGCACCCGGCGGGGCTGGTCCTGGGGGACGGCGTCCTCGCTCGGCTCGGTCACGTCTGTTCCTCTCACCGGGGTCCCTCGTCGACGGCGCGGCGCACCATCTCCTCGACGGCGTCCACCGTCGGGGCGGCGTCGCGCCGCAGCCACAGGAAGAACTCGACGTTTCCGGCCGGGCCGGGCAACGGGCTGGCGACGACGCCCGCGGTGCCCCAGCCGAGCGCGGCGGCGGCGCCGGCCACGTCGACGACGGCCCGCACGCGGTGCTCGGGGTCGCGGACCACCCCGCCGGCGCCGAGCCGCTCGCGGCCCACCTCGAACTGCGGCTTGACCATGGGCAGCAGGTCGGCGTCGGGGAGGGAGCAGGCGATCAGCGCGGGGAGCACGAGGCGCAGGGAGATGAAGGACAGGTCGGCGACGACCAGGTCGACCGGGCCGCCGATCTGCTCGGGTTCCAGGCCGCGGACGTTGGTGCGCTCGAGGACCCGCACGCGCTCGTCGGTGCGCAGCGACCAGGCGAGCTCGCCGTAGCCGACGTCGACGGCCACGACCTCGGCGGCGCCCCGGCTGAGCAGCACCTCGGTGAAGCCGCCGGTGGACGCCCCCGCGTCCAGCGCCCGCCGGCCCTCGACCGGCACGGGGAACGCGTCGAGCGCCCCGAGCAACTTGTGCGCGCCACGGGACACCCACGACGGCCGGTCGGGGTCGGTGCGGACGACCACGGGCGTCGCGGGGTCGACGCCGGTGGCGGGCTTGGCCGCGGTCGACCCGCCCACGGCCACCCGGCCCTCGGCGATGAGCGCGACGGCGTGCTCGCGGGAGCGGGCCAGGCCGCGCCGCACGAGCTCGGCGTCGAGTCGGGTGCGTCGGGGCATCAGACCCTGTCGATGGTGCCGAGCTCGGACTGCAGGCGGGCGTGCTCGGTCTCGAAGACCTCGACGTGCTCGGCGACCGGCCGGTCGTCGAGCTCCGCGTAGCGGTCCTCCCCGGCGGCGTGCTCGTCCGCCGGGCCGGCCGGCGCGGCCGCGCCGGGCACGGGTCGATCCGGCCCCGGCACCGGTCGGGGTGCGCTCGGCTCGGTCATCGGTGGCTTCTCCCTGCGGTGGGTGCCGCGGCGGTGTCCCCGCCACGTGCTGCTGGTCGCGAGGTTACCGGCAGCGGGCGTCGACCAACCCCGCGCGGACGGGTCCGTCGTGCCAGGGGGACCTGCGGCCGGTAGCGTCCGGCGTCCGCAACCGGTCCCTGCGAGTTCTGCGAGGTGCACGCCCGCGTGGCCACGATCGACGAGTGCATCGCCGCCCTGGAGGGGGTCCTCGGCCCCATCGCGTCGAACAAGGCGGCGGCGGGCCTGGACCGGTCGCTGTCCTGCCGGCTGACCGACCTCGACCAGGTGGTCCTCGGCCGGCTGTCGGCCGGTGCCGTCCGCGATCTGCACGCGGTGCCCGACGGGCCGTCGGTGCCCAAGGCCGACATCCGCCTGACGATGACCAGCGACGACCTGCTGGAGCTCACCCGCGGGGATCTGTCGTTCGCCAGGGCCTGGTCGTCGGGACGGCTCAAGCTCGACGCCGGGATCCGCGACATCCTGCGGCTGCGCTCGCTGCTCTGACAGCCCGGTCAGCCGGCCGGTAACCGCCAGCGCTCGACCGCTGCCGCGGCCGGTTGCCCCTCGGCGAGCACGCGGACGTCGGCCGCGCCGTGCGGCGCGCCCGCCCACGCGGCGACGCACAGCGCCCGCAGGCCGTCCAGCCCGTCGTCGTCCGCGCGTGCCGGACGGTCGTGCCGCAGCACGAAGACGCCGGCGGCCTCCCCGGCAGCGACCGTCCAGGCTCCGCACCGCCAGGACCGGGCCTCCTGGGTCACGGGCGGGTGCACGGCGAGCAGGCCTCCCGCGTCCTGCGCGAGGAGGTCGGGCCGGTGCTCGGGTGCCGCAGCGAGCAGCGTGGCCGGATCGGTGACGCCGGTGAAGACCAGCAGGCTGGCCGCCCCCGCGCGCCGGGCACCCTCGATGTCGGTGTCGAGCCGGTCGCCCACCACCAGCGGGCGCACCGCTCCGGTGCGGCGGACGCACTCGGCGTGCATCGCCGGGTCCGGCTTGCCCGTCACGAGCGGCGCCTGACCGGTGACGGTGGCGACGACGCCGACGAGCGCGCCGTTGCCGGGCAGCGGTCCGCGCGGCGACGGGATGGTGGCATCGGTGTTGGTGGCGACGTGCCGGGCTCCGCTCCGGACGGCGACGACGGCCTCGGCCAGCGCGGTCCAGCCGACCTCGCGGCCGTAGCCCTGCACGACGGCGACCGGCTCGTCCTCCGCCCGGTGCACGACGGTCAGCCCCGCCTCGGTGAGCGCCGCGGCCACCCCGGGACCGCCGACCGGCAGGACGCGGGCACCCGGCCCGTAGCGCTCCCGGACGACGGACGCGGCAGCCTGCGAACTCGTGATCACGTCGTCGGGGTCGGCGTGCACGGCCAGCTCCGTGAGGTGCGCGGCGACCTCGGCGGGGGTGCGCGACGCGTTGTTCGTCACGAATCCCAGCCGCATACCGGCCGCCCGGACCTCGTCGAGGGCCGCGGGGACGTCGGGCACGGCGTCCGGCCCGACGTAGACCACGCCGTCGAGGTCGAGCAGCGCGACGTCGTAGCGCCGGGTGAGCGGCTCGGAGCAGCCCGCGGCCAGGGCCGGCAGGGACGGGCTCGCGCCCGGGTCCCCGCTCACGACGGGCCCGCCGACCGACGGGCCCGGACGCCCCGCAGCGCCTGGGCGTAGTGGTGCAGGTCGGGGCGCATCGCCGCGGCGAGTGCCAGGTGCTCGGCCGCCAGGCTCAGTGCGCCGGCCCGGCTGGCGGCGAGGCCGAGGCCGAAGTGCGCGTAGTCGTCGGTCGGGTTGACCGCGATGAGGCGGGTGAAGCTCTCGATGGCGTCGGCGTAGCGCCCGGCGTCGTACTGGGCGCGGGCCAGGGCCTCGAGGATGCTGCGGGAGTCCGGTTCGGCCTCCGCGGCACGGGCGAGCAGCGTCGCGGCCGCCTCGGGGTTGCGCTCGCCGAGCAGCTGCAGCCCGCGGTGGTACCAGTCGTACACGCTGCCGTCGGGCGTGCCGGTCTCGGTCACGCGCTCTCCTCCCCCGGGCGTCGACCCCCGCGGCCGGTCGTCCCCGGCCGCCCCGTGCGGGAGCCGGACACTCCTACCATTCCCGTCGTGCCCCTGCCGGACGTCCGCCTGCCCGCTCCGACGGGACTGGAGGTCCGCGCGTTCCGGGCGCTCACCTACCGGCAGCGCGACCCCGGGCACCTGGCCCGGGTCAGCTCCCCCGCGTACGACCTGGTGACCCCGGACGGCCGCGAGCGGCTGGCTGCCGCTGATCCGTACAACATCGTCCGCCTCATCCTGCCGCGCGGCGACGGCGACGTGCCGGTGGCGGCCGGCGACACACCTTCCGGCACGGACGACCGCCCGGCCGCCGAGCGGTCCGCCGCCCTGGCCGCCGCGACGCTGCGGAGCTGGACGCAGGAGGGCGTCCTGGTGCAGGACGACACCCCGGCGCTGTGGCTCTACGAGTTGACTCCGCCCGACGACCTCCCCGCCACCGTGGGCTGGCTGGGGGCCGTCGGCCTTCCGGCGGCCGGCTCCGTGGCGGTCCTGCCGCACGAGGACACCTACGCCCCGGCCGTCGAAGGCCGTCGCGCGCTGCTGGCGGCGACCCGCACGGACCTCGAGCCGATCGTGCTGGCCCACGACCCCGACCCCGACCTTCCTCGGCTCGTCGACCAGGCCCGGGACGGAAGACCGACGATCGAGGTCGCCGACGACGACGGGGTGCGGCACCGGCTCTGGCGGCTGACGGACCCGGTCCTGCTCACGGACGTGCGAGCCGCCCTCGGGCGCACCCGGGCGGTCATCGCGGACGGCCACCACCGCTTCGCGGCCGCGCAGGCCCACCACCGGAGCGCGCCCGACGTCGCCGGGTCCGACGCGGTGCTCGCGCTGGTGACCTCGAGCGGCGCGGGCGGGCTGCGCGTGGAGGCCATCCACCGCGTGCTGCCCGACCTCGCGCTGGACGCCGCACTGACGGCGGCCCGTCGGGGCTTCGCCGACGTGGTCGACGTGCCCGCCGACGGACCCGCCGGTCCCGTCGGCGCGGCGCGCGCGTGGCTGGCCGATGCCCCGGCGGGGTCGTTCCTGCTCGGTGCCGGTGCCCGTCTGGTCGGCCTGTGCCGGCCGACCGCCGAGCTCGCCGCCGCGGTGCCGCACGAGGCGCCGGCCGCGTGGCGCCACCTGGACGTGGTCCTCGCCCACCACGGGCTGGTCGACCGGCTGTGGCACCTGCCCGACGAGCCGGAGTCGGTGGTCATCGCGCACGACATCGCCACGGCACTGCGCGAGGCGGGGGACCGCGGCGGCACCGCGCTGCTGCTCCGTGCGCCCTCCCCCGGCGACGTCGCAGCGGTCGCGCGGGCCGGTGCGCGCATGCCACGCAAGTCCACCCTGTTCGTGCCGAAGCCGCGCACCGGCCTGGTCCTGCGACCGCTCGAGGGCTGACCCGACTCCCGGGATCACGCCGTCTGCTCGGCGTCCTTCGACCCCGCACGCGGCACCTTGCGGCCGCGGCGGCAGTTCACCTCGCAGACCGAGGCGGTTCCCGCCCCGGTGCGCCAGAACCGGCGCTGCAGCGCCCCCTCGACCTGCACGACGTCACCGGGCTGCCACGCCGCGACCCGGCGCTGGAGGGCGCGGTCGTAGCTGATGCAGCTCAGCACGTCGACGGACTGGCCACGCGCCCGCGGTTCCGGCCGTCGGATCACCAGCCGGAAGGTGATGAGGGCGTCCCCGCTGGGCAGGGTGCGCAGCTCTGCGGGGGCGGAGAGCCGCCCACGGAGCACGACGTCGTTGCGGTCGATCACTGCCACGCTCATGCAGCGAGCCTCGTGGGCGGCCGGCGCGGAGCCCATGGCCGCGGCGCATCTGTGGACTCCGGGCCGGCGTGTGGACAGGCCGAGCCGAACCGTCAGAGCTCAGTGCTCGGAGTCGCTCCCCTTGTCGTCACCCTCGGATCCGGGGACCTCGCCGAGGAGCTCGGCCACCTCGGCCTCGACCTCGTCGGCGAAGCTCAGCGCATCGGTCCCCGGGCCGGAGGAATCGTCGTCGACGTCGTCGTCCGCGTCCGGGAGCGGCTCGGGCAGCCGCTCCTCGTCGGCGGCGTCCACCTCGATCTCCTCCTCGTCGAAGATCACGCCCAGTCGCTCGTCGGCGTCCTCGACCAGTTCGGGTGCCAGCTCGGTGACGGCGGCCGTCCAGCGCTCGGCCTCGTCCTCCTGCCCCTCGGCGCGGAGCAGGTCGGCGTACGCGACGGCCAGCCGCAGACGGCCGGGGTCCGAGGCGTCGAGGTCCTCGGGTCGTGCACGACGGCCCAGCGCGTCCTCGAGAACGAGACGGGCGGAGGCGGCCTCCCCCAGGTCGCGGCGGGCACCGGCCTCGACGAGGCGCAGCTCGGTGGCCTCCTCGTCGTCCGGATGGTCGCCCAGCGCCTCGGCGACGAGCCGCAGCGCCACCTCGGGCCGGCCCAGGGCACGCTCGCAGTCGGCGAGCACCGCGCGATAGCCCGTGTCACCGCTCATCCGCCGGTACGCACGCAGCTCGCGGGCCGCCTCGGCGAAGTCGCCGGCGTGGTACGCGGCCACGCCGACCGCCTCACGAACGGCGGCGACGCGGGATGCGCGGTCGCGGGCGGCTCGGGCGTGCGCGAGCGCGGCCTCGGGGTCCTCGTCGACGAGCGTGCCCGCTGCGACGAGATGGCCCGCCACCCGTTCGGCGTTGCGCGGGTCGAGGCCACGCAGCGACGAACGGACCGCCGGGTCCAGTTCGCTCGGGTCGGCCCACTCGGGGATCTCCGGTCCGGCCGGCAGCGGTGGCCGGCGGTCGGGCCGTTGCGCCGCGGCGCGGTCGGTGCCCCGGGGGCCGCGGTCGTTCGCGCGCGGGCGGGACTGCGCGGGACGCCCTTCACGCGGCGCACGATCGCGCCACTCCGCCCGCTGAGGGTTCTCCCGCTGGGGGCGACGCTCCTGCCACGCGCCTTCGGCACCGGACGCGCGTCGCTGGGCCGAGCGCTCGTCGCGCACACGGTCGGGACGACCGCCTGTCTCCGGGCGCCCGCCCCGATCGGGACGACCTGGGCGGTCCGGTCGGCCGGCGCGGTCCGGTCGACCCACACGATCGGGCCGGCCTGCGACGGGCGGACGTCCCCGAGCTCCGGAGGCGTCCCGCTGCCCGGCGCCGGACGGACGGTCCTCCCCCGCACGCTGCGGACGGCGCTCGCGCCACGACGAGCGGTCGTCGGTGCCGCCGCTCGAGCGCTCGCCACGCTGATCAGCGGCCCGCTGGGGGCGGTCGGGCCGGCGGTCCCGCCAGGAACCTGTGCCGGCGCTCCGGTCCTGACCCGCCGGCGGCCGCGACGCACGGCCGCGGTCCTCGCCCTGCGGACGCCGATCGCGCCACGCCCCGGACGGCGATCCGCCGCCGCGCTGGTCGTCACGCGGACCGCGGTCGCGCCACGACCCGGACGACGCCCCTCCGCCGCGCTGATCATCTCGAGGAGACCGGTCGCGCCAGGCACCCGTCTGCCCGCCAGCCCCGGGTCGGTCGTCGCGGGCCCCTCGGTTCTGCCACGAGCCGGACGACGATCCGCTGCCGCGCTGATCGTTCCGAGGACTGTGGTCCCGCCCCGTGCCGCCGGCCTGGGAGCCGCGGCCTTGATCGCGGTCCGGGCGTCGGTTCCGCCAGGTTCCGGCCTGGGCATCGCGATCGCGGTCGTCGCGGCGGCCGCTCGACGCCTGCTCGCCCGGACGGGGGCGCCCACGGGATCCGTCGGCCGGCCGCGGGGGGCGCCCGGTGGACCGGTCGCCACGACCTGCACTGCCGCCACGCGGTCGACCGTCGCCGGTCGAGCCGCTGCCGCGTCGTGGTCCTGTCATGACTGGTGCACCTCGAGAGTCGCGACGCAATCCGTCGCATGGGAGAGACAAAAACGAACGGGGGCCAGAGCCGTAGCTCTGACCCCCGTTCGTGAATGGTTGTCCGGCGGCGTCCTACTCTCCCACCCCGTCTCCAGGGCAGTACCATCGGCGCTGAGAGGCTTAGCTTCCGGGTTCGGAATGTTGCCGGGCGTTTCCCTCTCGCCATGGCCGCCGTAACGCTGTGAACCTGTACGCACCTCCGGTGGGGAACCGGAATAGTGCTTCCACACACCTTTCCGGTTCCTCACCGGAGGTGCGTGTGGTTGTTGGTTCAGATACCGCACAGTGGACGCGAGACATCAAGTCTTCTTCGTGTTTGCCGGGCCGCCACCGGGGTGGGTGGTGTGTGGCAAGTCCTCGGCCTGTTAGTACCGGTCAGCTCCAACACCTTGCGGTGCTTCCACTTCCGGCCTATCAACCCGCTGGTCTGGGCGGGGGCCTTACCCGACTAGGTCGGTGAGAGACCTCATCTTGAAGCGAGCTTCCCGCTTAGATGCTTTCAGCGGTTATCCCTGCCGAACGTAGCCAACCAGCAGTGCACCTGGCGGTACAACTGGCACACCAGAGGTTCGTCCGTCCCGGTCCTCTCGTACTAGGGACAGCTCTTCTCAAGTCTCTTACGCGCACGGCGGATAGGGACCGAACTGTCTCACGACGTTCTAAACCCAGCTCGCGTACCGCTTTAATGGGCGAACAGCCCAACCCTTGGGACCTACTCCAGCCCCAGGATGCGACGAGCCGACATCGAGGTGCCAAACCATCCCGTCGATATGGACTCTTGGGGAAGATCAGCCTGTTATCCCCGGGGTACCTTTTATCCGTTGAGCGACACCGCTTCCACATGCCGGTGCCGGGTCACTAGTCCCAGCTTTCGCTCCTGCTCGACCCGTCGGTCTCACAGTCAAGCTCCCTTGTGCACTTGCACTCGACACCTGATTGCCAACCAGGCTGAGGGAACCTTTGGGCGCCTCCGTTACATTTTGGGAGGCAACCGCCCCAGTTAAACTACCCACCTGACACTGTCCCTGATCCGGATCACGGACCGAGGTTAGACATCCAATTCGACCAGAGTGGTATTTCAACGACGACTCCACGGACACTGGCGTGCCCGCTTCACAGTCTCCCACCTATCCTACACAAGCCGAACCGAACACCAATATCAAGCTGTAGTGAAGGTCCCGGGGTCTTTCCGTCCTGCCGCGCGTAACGAGCATCTTTACTCGTAGTGCAATTTCGCCGAGCCTGTGGTTGAGACAGCTGAGAAGTCGTTACGCCATTCGTGCAGGTCGGAACTTACCCGACAAGGAATTTCGCTACCTTAGGATGGTTATAGTTACCACCGCCGTTTACTGGCGCTTGAGTTCTGAGCTTCGCCCCGAAGGACTAACCCGTCCCCTTAACGTTCCAGCACCGGGCAGGCGTCAGTCCGTATACATCGTCTTACGACTTCGCACGGACCTGTGTTTTTAGTAAACAGTCGCTTCTCACTGGTCTCTGCGGCCACCCCCCGCTGCCCCCAGCACGTGGGTTCACGGGAAGCGGCCCCCCTTCTCCCGAAGTTACGGGGGCATTTTGCCGAGTTCCTTAACCACAGTTCGCTCGATCGCCTCGGTATTCTCTACCTGACCACCTGAGTTGGTTTGGGGTACGGGCCGCTCGGAACTCGCTAGAGGCTTTTCTCGGCAGCATAGGATCATCCCATTCGCCTCATTCGGCTATGCGTCGGGCCTCACCCTGCATGTCCGACGGATTTACCTATCGGACGGGCCACACCCTTGCACCGGTACTACCACTCACCGGTAGGACTACCTTCCTGCGTCACCCCATCGCTTGCCTACTACCAGTCCGGGTCCCGCGCTCCACCACGCTTGCTCCGAAGAGTCTCGGTGGTTTCGGGCGGTTAGCATCGCTGGGTCCGGCATGGGCGTTCCTTCGCGGGTACGGGAATATCAACCCGTTGTCCATCGACTACGCCTGTCGGCCTCGCCTTAGGTCCCGACTCACCCTGGGCGGATTAGCCTGGCCCAGGAACCCTTGGTCTTCCGGCGGGGGAGGTTCTCACTCCCCTCTCGCTACTCATGCCTGCATTCTCACTCGCATGGCGTCCACGGCTGGATCACTCCGCCGCTTCACCCGCCACACGACGCTCCCCTACCCATCCACACCCCTGGCCGGCCCCCGAAGGGAACGACAGGGTGATGCGTGAATGCCACGGCTTCGGCGGTGTGCTTGAGCCCCGCTACATTGTCGGCGCGGAACCACTTGACCAGTGAGCTATTACGCACTCTTTCAAGGGTGGCTGCTTCTAAGCCAACCTCCTGGTTGTCTCTGCGACTCCACATCCTTTTCCACTTAGCACACGCTTAGGGGCCTTAGCCGATGATCTGGGCTGTTTCCCTCTCGACTACGAACCTTATCGCCCGCAGTCTCACTGCCACGCTCTCACTTACCGGCATTCGGAGTTTGGTTGACGTCAGTAACCTTGTGGGGCCCATCGGCCATCCAGTGCTCTACCTCCGGCAAGAAACACGCGACGCTGCACCTAAATGCATTTCGGGGAGAACCAGCTATCACCGAGTTTGATTGGCCTTTCACCCCTACCCACAGCTCATCCCCCAGGTTTTCAACCCTGGTGGGTTCGGTCCTCCACGCGGTCTTACCCGCGCTTCAACCTGGCCATGGGTAGATCACTCGGCTTCGGGTCTAGAGCACGCGACTGAAGGTCGCCCTGTTCGGACTCGCTTTCGCTACGGCTACCCCACACGGGTTAACCTCGCCACGTACCGCTAACTCGCAGGCTCATTCTTCAAAAGGCACGCAATCACCCCTCCACCCAAGGGCGGATAAGGCTCTCACGGCTTGTAGGCACACGGTTTCAGGTACTATTTCACTCCCCTCCCGGGGTACTTTTCACCTTTCCCTCACGGTACTCGTCCGCTATCGGTCACCAGGGAGTATTCAGGCTTAGCGGGTGGTCCCGCCAGATTCACACCGAATTTCACGGGCTCGGTGCTACTTGGGATAGGACTCGGGAGGTGCAACGTTTTCGGGTACGGGGCTCTCACCCTCTCCGGCGACCCCTTCCAGAGGCCTTCCCCTAACGACTGCACTTTCTCACTCCCCGTCGGTCCGGCAGAACCAACTGAGTCGTCCCACGACCCCGCCCCCACAACCCCTGCCGGGTATCACATGGAAACGGTTTAGCCTTCGTCCGCTTTCGCTCGCCACTACTCACGGAATCACGGTTGTTTTCTCTTCCTGTGGGTACTGAGATGTTTCACTTCCCCACGTTCCCTCCACACGCCCTATGTGTTCAGGCGCGGGTCACACCACATGACTGGTGCGGGGTTCCCCCATTCGGACATCCTCGGATCAACGCTCGGTTGGCAGCTCCCCGAGGCATAACGCAGCCTCCCACGTCCTTCATCGGCTCCTGGTGCCCAGGCATCCACCGTGTGCCCTTAACAACTTGGCCACACAAAAAAACCGCCCCACACGCCCCCGGAAGGAAACGATCAGGGCGGGCCTACAACTCTGCAAAACAGAGAAAGAAGATGCTCGCGTCCACTGTGCAGTTCTCAACCAACAACCAGGACTCCCGGCCATCCGACCCCGCCAAGCCCCACCCCCCACGCACGGGGAGACGGCGGTACGAGATCCAGCCGGCCCTGCAAGACAACAACCCACCCACATCGGGATGGCCCGCTCCCTCAGGACCCAACAGCGTGCCTACGGACCGGCCAGCCACCCCCACCCCGTTCCACGCCACCCCGCCGAAACGGGAAGGCCGTACTAGGAGCAGCAACAGCTGCCGGCCGAACTGGTCAGCGTTCCACCCTCGAGCACCACCCCACACGCCCGCCGGTACCCGGTGATGGGCACCGATCACGGTGTGGGCGCGGCTCTGGACCAACCGGTTCCCCAGCGGAGCTGAGTTGGTTGGCCAGGTGCTCCTTAGAAAGGAGGTGATCCAGCCGCACCTTCCGGTACGGCTACCTTGTTACGACTTCGTCCCAATCGCCGATCCCGCCTTCGACGGCTCCCTCCCACAAGGGGTTGGGCCACCGGCTTCGGGCGTTACCGACTTTCGTGACGTGACGGGCGGTGTGTACAAGGCCCGGGAACGTATTCACCGCAGCGTTGCTGATCTGCGATTACTAGCGACTCCAACTTCATGGGGTCGAGTTGCAGACCCCAATCCGAACTGAGACCGGCTTTTTGGGATTCGCTCCACCTCACGGTATCGCAGCCCTTTGTACCGGCCATTGTAGCATGTTTGCAGCCCTAGACATAAGGGGCATGATGATTTGACGTCATCCCCACCTTCCTCCGAGTTGACCCCGGCAGTCTCCCATGAGTCCCCGCCATTACGCGCTGGCAACATGGAACGAGGGTTGCGCTCGTTGCGGGACTTAACCCAACATCTCACGACACGAGCTGACGACAACCATGCACCACCTGTGCACGGCCCTTACGGACCCCGCATCTCTGCGAGATTTCCGTGCATGTCAAGCCTAGGTAAGGTTCTTCGCGTTGCATCGAATTAAGCAACATGCTCCGCCGCTTGTGCGGGCCCCCGTCAATTCCTTTGAGTTTTAGCCTTGCGGCCGTACTCCCCAGGCGGGGCGCTTAATGCGTTAGCTGCGGCACGGAGACCGTGGAATGGCCCCCACACCTAGCGCCCAACGTTTACGGCGTGGACTACCAGGGTATCTAATCCTGTTCGCTCCCCACGCTTTCGCTCCTCAGCGTCAGTAGTTGCCCAGAGACCCGCCTTCGCCACCGGTGTTCCTCCTGATATCTGCGCATTTCACCGCTACACCAGGAATTCCAGTCTCCCCTGCAACACTCAAGTCCGCCCGTATCGACTGCAGGCCCGGAGTTGAGCTCCGGGTTTTCACAGCCGACGCGACGAACCGCCTACGAGCTCTTTACGCCCAATAATTCCGGACAACGCTTGCACCCTACGTATTACCGCGGCTGCTGGCACGTAGTTGGCCGGTGCTTCTTCTGCAGGTACCGTCACTTGCGCTTCGTCCCTGCTGAAAGAGGTTTACAACCCGAAGGCCGTCATCCCCCACGCGGCGTCGCTGCGTCAGGCTTCCGCCCATTGCGCAATATTCCCCACTGCTGCCTCCCGTAGGAGTCTGGGCCGTGTCTCAGTCCCAGTGTGGCCGGTCACCCTCTCAGGCCGGCTACCCGTCGTCGCCTTGGTAGGCCACTACCCCACCAACAAGCTGATAGGCCGCGGGCCCATCCCCAGCCGAAAAACTTTCCACCACCAGACCATGCGGTCAGCGGTCATATCCGGTATTAGCCCCAATTTCTTGGAGTTATCCCAGAGCCGGGGGCAGGTTGCCCACGTGTTACTCACCCGTTCGCCACTAGAACACCCCACCCGAAGGCGAGGGCCTCGTTCGACTTGCATGTGTTAAGCACGCCGCCAGCGTTCGTCCTGAGCCAGGATCAAACTCTCCGTAGATGATCTGATACCGGCTGAGAACCGCGAGCTGACACTCACGGAATCAATCAACCAAAGGAATCCCACCCCGAACACCACCACAGGCGGCCCGGGGACGGGGTATTACTTGGCACTGACTTTCGGCACGCTGTTGAGTTCTCAAAGAGCGGACGCACAACAACTCCACCCTCTCGGGCTTCATCGTCAGCGGCTTGTCCACCTTACGCCGTCCGCGGGGGCCAGCTCCCCGGGGGGTCTGGCCGCTGCCCTTACGGGCGCGTCCGGCGCATCGACCAAGTTAGGTCCGGGGACAGGTCGTGTCAAACCGCGACGTCGTGACGCCCGACACCCGCGGCCAGGTCAGCCTCCGGCCCGCCGGACGCCGGCGATGGACCGCTTCCCGCGACGCAGCACGAGCCATCCCCCGGGCAGCCAGGCGGACTCCTCCGGCACCGCCTCGGCGTCGGTGACGCGCTCGTTGTTCACGTACGCGCCGCCCTCCTTCACCGTGCGCCGGGCCTCGGAGAGGCTGCTCACCAGCCCGGTCTGCTGCAGGAGCGCCGCGATCGTCGGCAGGTCGCCGGAGACGGTCACGCTGCCCGCCTCCTCGAGCGCGGCACCGAGGGTCTCGGCACCGAGTGCGCCGAGGTCGTCGCGACCGAACAGCGCGCGGCCGGCCGCCTCGGCCTGCCGGAGCTCGTCCGCACCGTGCACGAGCAGCGTGAGCTCCTCGGCCAGCGCCCGCTGCGCTGCCCGGCCGGCGGGACGCTCGATGCTCTCCGCGATCAGCGCCTCCACCTCCTCGCCCGGCCGCTCCGAGAACAGCGGCAGCCAGGTGCGCGCGTCGGCGTCGTCGGCGTTGAGCCAGAACTGGAAGAACGCGTAGGGCGAGGTCAGTGACGGGTCCAGCCAGATCGTGCCGGACTCCGACTTGCCGAACTTGGTCCCGTCGGCCTTCGTGACCAGAGGCGTGGCCAGCGCGTGGACCCCCGCGCCCTCCGTCCGGCGCACCAGATCGATGCCGGCGGTGAGGTTGCCCCACTGGTCCGAACCGCCGGTCTGCAGCGTGACCCCGTGCCGTGAGAACAGCTCGCGGTAGTCGTTGGCCTGCAGGATCTGGTAGCTGAACTCGGTGTAGCTGATGCCGGCCTCGGAGCTGAGCCGTGCGGCGACGGCCTCCTTGGCCAGCATCCGGCCGACCCGGAAGTGCTTGCCCAGGTCGCGCAGGAAGTCGATCGCCGTCAGGGGCGCCGTCCACTCGAGGTTGTCGACGTAGACCGGCGGCTCGAGGCCGTTCCGCTCCGCGGGCAGGTCGAGAAACGGCGCCACCTGGCGGCGGATGCTGGCCACCCAGCTCTCGACGACCGTGGGGTCGTTCAGCTGCCGCTCGGCGGTGGGCCGCGGGTCACCGATGAGCCCGGTCGCCCCGCCGACGAGGACGACCGGCCGGTGCCCCGCCCGCTGCAGCGCCCGCAGGACCATGAACTGCAGCAGGCTGCCGACGTGCAGGCTCGGCGCGGTGGGGTCGAAGCCGCAGTAGTAGGTGACCGGACCGTCGGCAAGGTGCTTGCGCAGGGCCGTCTCGTCGGTGCTCTGGGCGATGAGCCCACGGCGGTGCAGGTCGTCGATCACGTCGTTCACGGGATGCCATCCTGCCGGGCGGGCCGGCGCCGCGGCGTGCCGCCCGGCCGGAACGCGCTCACCGACTCCGCACCTGTCTCCCAGAACCGCCACGGCAGCTCGGTGGCCCGCGAGATCCCGACCCGCGGGCCGGCGCTGACGGCCGTCGGCGGCTCGACCGCGGTGCAGCCGCACCGCGCTCGAGGGCGCGAGCAGGTCGGCGTCCTTGTCGGTCGGGCCGATCGCCAGCGCCTGGGTCAGCCGGGCGGGCCCCCGCGCCAGGTCACGGGCGGCGCGGGCGGCCGGCCGGCGGGTGCGAGCCAGCTCCTCCCCCACCACGACGATGCCGGCGCGCAGCAGCACAGCCGACCCGCGGCCCTCCGGCCCGACGACGACGTTCGCGCACCAGTGCACGCCGTAGCTGAAGTAGACGTAGAGCCGCCCCGGTGGGCCGAACATGATCGCCGCCCGTGGCGTCGGGCCGCGGTGCGCGTGCGACGCCGGGTCGCTGCCCTCGCCGGAGTACCCCTCGACCTCGGTCAGCCGGACGGCGACGCTGCCCTCCGGACGGTCGGTGACGAGCCAGCACCCCAGCAGGGCCGGAGCCACCTCGTCGACGGGGCCCAGCAGCTCCTCCGCGGTGAGCAGCGGGCCGGGCACCGGCGGGGTCAGAGGACGCCCGCCACGGGGGACGACGACGCCCACGCGCGGTGCTCGCCCACCAGCGCGCGCAGCGCGGTCAGCTGCTCGGTTACCCGCTCCGGCGCCGTCCCACCGCGGGTCCGCCGGGCGGCCAGCGCACCCTGAACGGACAGCACCGTGCGGACGTCGGGCGTCAGGCGACGGCGACACCTCGGCCAGCTGCTCGTCGGAGAGCTCGTCGAGCTCGACGCCGGCCTTCTCGCAGTACGCGACCATCGCGCCGGAGATCTCGTGTGCGGACCGGAACGGCACGCCCTGGGTGACCAGCCACTCGGCGACGTCCGTGGCCAGCGCGAAGCCCTGCGGCGCGGCCGCCTCGAGCACCTCCGGCCGCAGGGTCAGCGTGGCGACCATCCCGGTGACGGCCGGCAGCAGGAGCATCAGCTGCTCCACGGAGTCGAAGACCGGCTCCTTGTCCTCCTGCAGGTCGCGGTCGTAGGCGAGCGGCAGGCCCTTGAGCATCGTCAGCAGGCCGGTCAGGTTGCCGACGAAGCGGCCGGACTTGCCGCGCGCCAGCTCGGCGATGTCGGGGTTCTTCTTCTGCGGCATGATCGACGACCCGGTCGCCCAGGCGTCGTCGAGCACCGCCCAGCCGAACTCGGTCGACGTCCAGAGCACGACCTCCTCCCCCAGCCGGGAGAGGTGGATGCCGATCATGGCGGCGGCGAAGCAGAACTCCGCGGCGAAGTCGCGGTCGCTCACCGCGTCGATCGAGTTGTCGGCTGCGCGGTCGAAGCCGAGCTCGGCAGCGACGGCGTCCGGGTCCAGCGGCAGCGACGAGCCCGCGAGCGCACCGGAGCCGAGCGGGCTGACCGCGGCGCGGCGGTCCCAGTCGGCGAGCCGGTCGACGTCGCGGGCGATCGCGTGGGCGTGCGCCAGCAGCTGATGGGCGAGGAGCACCGGCTGGGCGTGCTGCAGGTGCGTCATCCCGGGCGCGGGGACGTCGCGGTAGCGGTCGGCGAGCTCGACCAGCGCCTCCTCCAGCGCCGCGAGCTCGCCGACCAGCGCGCGTACGGAGTGGCGAAGGTAGAGCCGCAGGTCGGTGGCGACCTGGTCGTTGCGGCTGCGGCCGGCGCGCAGCTTGCCGCCGAGCGTGCCCAGCTTCTCGGTGAGGCCACGCTCGAGCGCCTCGTGGACGTCCTCGTCGGACTCGACCGGCGCGAAGGTTCCGGCGGCGACCTCCGCGGAGAGTTCGGTCAGCGCGCCGACCATCTGCGTCAGCTCGTCGTCGCTCAGCAGGCCCGCGCGGTGCAGCACTCGGGCGTGTGCGCGGGAGCCGGCGAGGTCGAAGGGCGCCAGCCGCCAGTCGACGTCCGTCGACTTGGACAGCGCCGCCATGGCGGCCGACGGGCCGCCGCCGAACCGGCCGCCCCACAGCCGGGTCGACTCGGGTGCGGTCATGCGTCGCTCGATTCCACGTCCCGAGTCTCCGGGGCGTCGGTGGTGCCCCGCGCGGCGAGGGCCCGGAGCCGGGCGGCCACCGCCGGCCCGCCGTCCGGTTCCCGGGAGATGACCAGCAGGGTGTCGTCGCCGGCGATGGTGCCGAGGACGTCGGGCAGCGCGACCTTGTCCATCGCCGAGGCCAGGAACTGGGCCGCACCCGGCGGCGTGCGCAGGACCGCCAGGTTGGCGCTGCCCTCGGCCGTCACCAGCAGGTCGCCGAGCATGCGGGTCAGCCGGGCCGGGGCCGAGGTGGCGTGGGCCGGGCGCAGCGGTGCGTTCTCCGGCGGCAGCACGTAGCTGGCCGGTGCGCCGTCGGCCCCGCGGAGCTTGACCGCGCCGAGCTCCTCGAGGTCGCGGGACAGCGTGGCCTGGGTGACCTCGACGCCGCCCTCGGCGAGCAGCGCCGCGAGGTGCGTCTGCGACGTCACCTCCTGGGCCTCGATCAGCTCCCGGATGCGGGCCTGACGGGCGGAGCGACTCAGGCCGGCCGTCATCCGGATCGCTCCAGCCCGCCATGACGGCCGGTCATGCCGACCGCTCCAGCAGCCAACAGAGAAGAGCCTTCTGCGCGTGCAACCGGTTCTCCGCCTCGTCCCACACGGCGCTCTGCGGGCCGTCGATGACGGCGGCCTCGATCTCCTTGCCGCGGTAGGCAGGCAGGCAGTGCAACACCACGGCGTGGTCGGCGGCCCGGCCGAGTGCGTTGGCGTCCACGGCGTAGGGCAGGAACGGCGCGATGCGCGACTCGTACTCGTCCTCCTGGCCCATCGACACCCACGTGTCGGTGGCCAGCACGTCGGCACCCTCGGCGGCGACGGCCGGGTCCCGCGTCCACCGCACGGAGCCGCCGGTCTCGGCGGCGATCCGCGCGGCGCGGTCGAGCACCGCCGGGTGGGGGCGGTAGTCCTCGGGCGAGCCGATCCGCACGTGCAGGCCCGCCGTGGCGCCACCGAGCAGGTAGGAGTGCGCCATGTTGTTGGCGCCGTCGCCGAGGTAGGTCAGCGTGCGGCCGGGCAGCGGACCGATCCGCTCGGCCGCGGTCTGCAGGTCGGCGAGGATCTGGCACGGGTGGTAGGCGTCGGTGAGCGCGTTGACCACCGGCACGCGGCTGACCGAGGCCATCGTGTCGACCCGGTCCTGGCCGAAGGTCCGCCAGACGATCGCGGCGGCCTGCCGGTCGAGCACCCGGGTGGTGTCCTCCACCGGCTCGCCACGGCCGAGCTGGCTGCCGGCGGCGTCGATGACCAGCGGATAGCCGCCGAGCTCGGCGACGCCGACCGAGAAGGACACCCGCGTGCGGGTCGAGGGCTTGTCGAACAGCACGGCCACCGCCCGGGGCACGCCGTTGGGTGCGGCGAGCGGGGTGGGTGCCTCGGGAGTGTGCCGGGTGCGCTTGAGCTCGGCGGCGAGCGCCAGCACCTCTGCCTGCTCGGCGGGGCGGAGGTCGTCGTCCTGCAGGAAGTGGCGGATCACGGTTCGGTGCGCTCCGTTGCGGCATCGAGGGCGGACGGCAGGGCCTGCACGAAGGCGTCCACCTGCTGATCGGTCAGCACCAGCGGCGGGGCGAGCCGGAGCACGTCGGGCGCCACGGCGTTCGTCAGGAAGCCCGCCGACCGTAGCGACGCCTCCAGGGCGGCCGCGGCCGGGGCGGTGAGGACGACGCCGAGCAGCGCACCGCTCCCCCGGACGCCGCTCACGGCCGGGTGGCCGAGGCCCTCGATGGCACCGCGGAAGCGATGCTCGAGTTCCTTGGCCCGCTCGAGCAGGCCCTCCTCGCGGATGGTGTCGATGACGGCGAGCGCGGCCGCGGCGGCGATCGGGTTGCCGCCGAAGGTGGAGCCGTGCGAGCCCGCCGTCAGCAGCTCTGCCGCGTCGCCGAAGGCGAGCAGTGCGCCCATCGGCAGCCCGCCGCCGAGCGACTTGGCGAGGGTGATGACGTCGGGGTGCAGGCCGTCGGCCTGGTGGGCGAACCAGGAGCCGGTGCGGCCCATTCCGGTCTGCACCTCGTCGACGGCGAACAGCGCGCCGGCGCCGGCGGCGGTCGACGCGGCGCCCGCGAGATAGCCGGCGGGCGGGGGCTGCACGCCGCCCTCGCCGAGGATCGGCTCGAGCAGCACCATCGCCGTCCGGTCGGTGACGACGTCGGCCAGCGCGTCGGCGTCGCCGTACGGCACGAACCGGACGCCGCCGGGCAGCGGTGCGAAGGCGTCCGCCTTGCCGGGCTGCCCGGTCAGCGCGAGCGCGCCCATGGTCCGGCCGTGGAAGGAGCCCACCGCGCTGACCACCTCGGGGCGCCCGGTGAGCCGGCTGATCTTGAACGCCGCCTCGTTGGCCTCGGCCCCGGAGTTGCAGAAGAAGACCCGGCCGGGCCGGCCGGCGAGCTCCAGCAGCCGCTCGGCCAGCAGCAGTGCCGGGCTCGTGCATGGCGAGGTTGGAGACGTGGCCGAGCTTCGCGGCCTGGGTGCTGATCGCCTCGACCACCTTGGGATGGGCGTGGCCGAGGATCGTCGTCGCGATCCCGCCGAGCAGGTCGGTGTACTCGCGGCCGTCGACGTCCCGGACGGTGGCGCCCGAGCCGCGTTCCAGCGCGACCGGCGGCGTGCGGTAGTTGGCCATCATGACCGCCGACCAGCGGGCGGCCAGCTCCTCGGTGTGCGTCATGGCCCCTCCTCCTCGGTCGGCGGGGCCGGGACGACCATCGTCCCGGTGCCCTCGGTGGTGAACATCTCCAGCAGCAGCGCGTGCGGCGTGCGGCCGTCGACGACCGTCGCCCGGCGCACGCCGCCCTCGACCGCCCGCAGGCAGGCGGCCATCTTCGGGACTCATCCCGGCGTCCAGGCTGGGCAGGATCTCGGCCAGTTCGCGCGCGTCGATCTGCTGGACGAGCGAGTCGCGGTCCGGCCAGTCGGCGTAGAGACCCTCGACGTCGGTGAGGACGACGAACTTCACCGCGCCGAGGGCCGCGGCCAGTGCTGCGGCGGCCGTGTCGGCGTTGACGTTGTGCACCACGCCGTCGGCGTCGGGCGCGACGCTGGCGACGACGGGGATGTGCCCGGCCTCGAGCAGCGCTCTGACCGGCGCGGGGTCGACCTCGGCGACGTCGCCGACCAGCCCGATGTCGACCGGCTCGCCGTCCACGGTTGCGGCCGTGCGCTCCGCGGTGAACAGGCCGCCGTCCTCACCGGAGAGGTGCACGGCCATGGGGCCGTGCTGGTTGATCAGTCCGACGATGTCGGGGCCGACCTGTCCGGTGAGCACCATGCGGACGACGTCGATCGTCTCCGGCGTGGTCACCCGCAGGCCGCCGCGGAACTCGCTCGCGATGCCGAGGCGGGTCAGCATCTCGGTGATCTGCGGGCCGCCGCCGTGCACGACGACGGGCAGGATGCCGCAGGTCCGCAGGAAGACCATGTCCTCGGCGAAGGCGCGGCGGCACTCGTCGTCGACCATGGCGTGGCCGCCGTACTTGATGACGACGACGTTGCCGTGGAACTCACGCAGCCACGGCAGCGCGCCGGTGAGGACGGCGACCTTCTCCGCGTCGCCCTGCGGGTCGTAGGTGCGCATGACCCGGTCGTGCCGATCCGCGGCGGGGCGGGGCCTCGTCGAGCGGGACGTCGGGCGGGGTGGGGTCCTGGGCGTCGGCGCTCATGTCGAGTACGCCGAGTTCTCGTGCACGTAGGCGATCGACAGGTCGTTGGTCCAGATCGTCGCCAGCTCGGTGCCGGCCCCGAGGTCGACCACGATGGAGATGTCGCGGCCGCTGAGGTCGACGCCCTCGCGCGGGTCGCCGATCGACCCGCCCCGGCAGACGGTGACGCCGTTGATGGCCACGTCGACCCGGTCGGGCTCGAACGCGGCGTCGGTGGTGCCGATGGCGGCGAGCACCCGGCCCCAGTTCGGGTCGTTGCCGAACAGCGCCGTCTTGAGCAGGTTGTTGCGGGCGCACGCGCGGCCGGCGGTGAGTGCGTCCTCGACCGTGGCGGCGTTGCGCACCGTGATCGCGATGTCCTTGGTCGAGCCCTCGGCGTCGCCGAGCAGCTGCAGCGCGAGGTCGGTGCAGGCCTCGGTGAGCGCCTCGGTGATCTCCTCGGCGGTCGGCGGTCAACCCGCTCGCCCCGTTGGCCAGCACGATCACCGTGTCGTTCGTGGACAGGCAGCCGTCGGAGTCGACCCGCTCGAAGCTGACGCTCGTCGCCAGCTTCAGCGCGGGCTGCAGGACGTCGGCCGGCACCTGGGCGTCCGTGGTGAGGACGACGAGCATCGTCGCCAGACTGGGCGCGAGCATGCCGGCGCCCTTGGCCATGCCGCCGACGGTCCAGCCGTCCCGCTCGACGACAACTGTCTTCGGAACGCTGTCGGTCGTCATGATCGCGCGGGCCGCATCGGGGCCGCCGTCGCCGCTCAGCGCCTTGACCGCGTCGGTGACGCCGGCGGTGAGCTTGTCCATGGGCAGCCGGACGCCGATCAGCCCGGTGCTCGCGACCGCGACGTCGATCGCGCCCAGCCCCAGCTCCGCGGCGACGTGCTCCGCGGTGGCGTGGGTGTCCTGGAAGCCCTCCGGCCCGGTGCAGGCGTTGGCGCCGCCGGAGTTGAGGACGACGGCGCGCGTGCGCCCGGTCGCGAGGACCTGGCGGCTCCACTGCACCGGCGCGGCCGGGAAGCGGTTGGTGGTGAAGACGGCCGCGGCGGCGTCGTCCGGGCCGTCGTTGACGACGAGGGCGACGTCCGGGGCGCCGCTGCTCTTGAGTCCGGCGGCGACGCCGGCCGCCCGGAAGCCCTGGGGTGCGGTGGTGCTCACGGCGCCACCCCCACGAGCGGGCAGGCCGGTCGTCTCCGGCAGGCCTAGCGCGAGGTTGGCGCACTGGACCGCCGCTCCCCCGGTGCCCTTGGTCAGGTTGTCGACGGCGGCGACGACGACCAGCCGACCGGCGTCCGGGTCGACCGCGATCTGCAGCGCGACGGTGTTGGCGCCGAGCACCTGGGCGGTGGTCGGCCACTGACCCTCGGGCATCAGGTGCACGAACGGCTCGTCGGCGTAGGCCTGCTCGTAGGCGGCCCGCGCGGCAGCGGCGTCCGTGCCGGGCGTGAGCTTCGCCGAGCACGTCGCGAGGATGCCGCGGCTCATCGGGACCAGGGTCGGGGTGAAGCTGACGCTGACGTCGGTGCCGGCCGCGAGCGACAGGTTCTGGATCATCTCGGGCGTGTGCCGGTGCACGCCGCCCACGCCGTACGCGCTGACCGAGCCCATGACCTCGCTGCCCAGCAGGTGCGGCTTGGCCGACTTGCCGGCGCCGGAGGTGCCGCTGGCGGCCACCACGACGACCTCGGGCTCGACCAGGCCCGCGGCCATGGCGGGCGCCATCGCCAGGGTCACCGAGGTCGGATAGCAGCCTGGAACGGCGATCCGCCGGGCGCCCTGCAGCTTCTCGCGTTGTCCGGGCAGCTCGGGCAGGCCGTAGGGCCACGTTCCGGCGTGCACGCCGCCGTACCAGCGGGCCCAGGCGGCCGGGTCGTCCAGCCGGTGGTCGGCGCCGCAGTCGATGACGAGCGTCTCGGCCGGCAGTTGCTCGGCGATGACGGCGGACTCCCCGTGCGGCAGCGCGAGGACGACGACGTCGTAGCCGGCGAGGCTCGCGGCGTCGCTCGGCTGGACCGTCATGCCGGCGTACGGGAGCAGGTGGGGCTGCAGCTCACCGAGGCGTCGGCCGGCGCTGCTGTTCGCATGCACCCCGGTCAGCCGGAGGTTCGGGTGCCCGGCCAGCAGCCGGCACACCTCTCCCCCGGCATAGCCCGTGGCGCCGGTGACCCCGACCGTCCACGTCTGCGCGTCCACGATGCATGACCATACATGATCATGCATAGCCTCGCATGAGGCGGGTCAGCCGAGGGGGTCGTCGTCCCCGTACGGGCGCAGCCGCAGCCGGCGGGCGTCGTCCTCGGGCTGGAGGGCGCGGACGACGTCGAGGTCGTCGGCACCCACGCGAAGCAGCCGTCCGGACCACGGGTCGAGCTCCCCGGCCGCGATGGCCGCGACGAACTCGACGACCTTCTCCGGCGGCGTCCAGTCGGTGCGGCCGTCGTGCAGCGACATCGCCCGGGTCATCGGGGTGTCGACGACCCCCGGCGCCAGGTCGAACGCCGTCACGTCGGAGCCCACGAGCGACGCGTCGAGCGCCTCGCTGATCCGCATCAGACCCGGTCTTGGCCACGCCGTACGCCGAGTAGACCGGGTTGACCCGCACGCTCTGGCCGCTGGCGATGTTCACGATCCGGCCGCGGTTGCGCAGCAGCATCCACGGCACGACCGTGCGGCAGAGAAGGAACGCACCCAGCACGTGCGAGGCGACGACGTCCCACCACTGGTCGGGGTCGGCCTCCCAGAGCGGCACCTCGGCGGCGTCGATCAGCCCGGCGTTGTTGACCAGCAGGTCGACGTTGCCGAGCTCCGCGGTCACGCGCGCGACCGCCTCCTCCACCGACGCACGGTCGGTCACGTCGGCGGGCACGGCGAGCGTCCGCGCGCCGGTCTCCTCGCGCGACCGACGCCATCGCCCCGGTCAACCGGTCGGCGCTGCGCGCCAGCCCGGCCACCGCCATCCCGCGCTCGGCCAGCCCGCGCGCGAGGTGCAGCCCGATCCCCGACGACGCGCCCGTGACGAGAGCGACCTGCCCCGACAGGTCAGCCACGCAGGACCGCCCCGGTGCGGCGGCCGACCTCCTCGACGGCCGCCTGTCGCACGGCTGCCGCCTCCTCGCCGGTCAGCGTCCGGTCCGGGGCGCGCAGCGTCAGCGAGTACGCCAGCGACCGCTGGCCCTCGGGCACCGGCGGCCCGCTGTAGACGTCGAACAGCCGCACCGCCTCGAGCAGCTCGCCCGCGCCGTCGCGCAGCGCAGCCTCCACGTCCGCGGCCGGGACGTCGGCCGGCGCCTGCAGCGCCACGTCCAGCAGCACCGGCGGGAAGGCGGAGATCGCCGGCCCCACCGGCACCGGCGCCGGCGGCAGCGCGTCGACGTCCAGCTCCATCACCGACGTCCGGGCGGGCAGCTCGAGCGCCGCGCACACCCGGGGGTGCAGCTCGCCGGCGTACCCGACCACCTCGTCGCCGACCAGCAGCTCGGCGCATCGGCCCGGGTGCCAGGGCGCCCGCTCCCCCGCGCGCACGGTCAGCTCGACGCCCGCGGCGGCGGCCACCAGCCGGGCGGCCTGCACCGCGTCGGCCCACTCGGCCCGGCGCCCCGGCCCCCACCAGCCGCGCGGCTCGCGCTGGCCGGTCAGGGCGACGGCCACGTGCCACGGCTGCTCGGGAACGGCGTCGTAGAGCGCGGCCACGGTGGCGTCGTCCGGACGGCGGTCGACGCCGGGCAGCGGCGCGGGCGAGCGCTTGTCACCGGGGAACACCGCGCCGTGCTCGAACAGCGCCACGTCGCGCTGGCCGCGGGACAGGTTGCGGTGCAGGGTCGCGAGCAGCCCGGGCAGCAGCGTCGTCCGCAGCGCCGGCTCCTCCTCCGAGAGCGGGTTGCGGATGACGACCACCTGCCTGCGCAGGTCGTCGTCGGGCAGGCCGAGCGCGTCGAGCGCCGGCGTCCCGACGAACGGATAGGACGGCGCCTCGACGTATCCGGCCTCGGCCAGGGTGCGGCCGATGCTGCGGCGACGCTTCTGCACGTCGGTCAGTCCGCGGCCGGGCGGCGCCGTCGGCAGGATCGACGGGACGTCGTCGTAGCCGGCCAGCCGGACGACCTCCTCGACCAGGTCGGCGGGGTCGGTGAGGTCGGGACGCCAGGTCGGCGGGGTGACCGACAGCAGCTCGCCGTCGGGGTCGGCGGTCATGACACAGCCGACGGCATCGAGCAGCTCGACCACGCGGCGGGCGTCGTAGCGCGACGCCCGCGGTGCGCGCCGGCCGGTCGGGGTCGAGCGGGATGGCCGGCTGCGGGCCGCGGGTGTCGACGTCCACGAGCCCGCCGACGACCCGCGCGCCGCCGTACTCGGCCAGCAGCTGCGCGGCGCGGGCCAGCGCGACGACGGTCATCTCGGGGTCGACGCCGCGCTCGAACCGCTTGGCCGCCTCGCTGGGCAGCCGGTGCCGCCGCGCGGTGCGGGCGACGCCGGTGGGCTCCCAGTGCGCCGCCTCGAGCAGCACCGACGACGTCCCGTCGCCGATCTCGGTGGTCGCCCCGCCCATGACCGCGGCCAGGCCGATGGGCCCGGAGTCGTCGGTGATGAGCAGGTCGTCGTCGGTGAGGGTGCGCGTCGTGCCGTCGAGGGTCTGCAGCTTCTCCCCCGCCCGCGCCAGGCGGACGGTGATCGGCCCGGAGACGGCGTCGCGGTCGAAGGCGTGCATCGGCTGGCCGAGCTCGAGCATCACGTAGTTGGTGACGTCGACGGCCAGGGAGATGCTGCGGACGGAGGCCTGCGCCAGCCGGCGGCGCATCCACCAGGGGCTGGGTGCGGTCGGGTCGAGGCCCTCCATGGCGAGCATGGAGAACCGGTCGCAGCGCTCCGGGTCGGCGACGGTGACCTTCCATGCGGGCTCGCCGTCCCAGTCCGGCACGGGGAGCGTGCCCGGGTCGCGCCACGTCGCCCCGAGGCCGGTGCCCATCTCGCGGGCGATGCCGCGCATCGACAGGCAGTAGCCGCGGTCGGGCGTGACGGCCAGCTCGATGACGACGTCCTCCAGCCCGACGACCGGGCCGGCCGGCGTGCCCGGCGGGTGGCCCTCGTCGCCGGTGGCGAGCACGAGGATCCCGCTGTGGTCGTCGCCGATGCCCAGCTCGCGGGTCGAGCAGATCATCCCGTCGGAGACGTGGTCGTACGTCGTCCGCGCGGCGATCTCGAAGCCGCCGGGCAGCACCGCGCCGGGCAGCGCGACGACGACGGTGTCGCCGACGGCGAAGTTGGTCGCGCCGCAGACGATGCCTCTCGGCTCCGCCTCGCCGACGTCCACCTGGGTGTACCGGATCGGCTTCTTGAAGCCGGTCAGCTCCTCGATCTCCAGCACCCGCCCGATCACGAGCGGGCCGGTGACCTCCCCGGGCCGGTGGATCTCCTCGACCTCGAGGCCGAGACGCACGAAGGTCGCGTCGAGCTCCTCGACCGTCGTCCCGGCCGGGATGTCGACGTACTCGGCCAGCCAGCCGATGGGGACCCTCACTGCTCGACTCCGAACGCAGAAGTGAAGCGGACGTCGCCCTCGACGATGTCGCGCATGTCGCCGACGCCCGAGCGGAACTGCAGCGCCCGCTCGATGCCCATGCCGAAGGCGAAGCCGGAGAAC
This sequence comes from uncultured Actinomycetota bacterium, assembly GCA_963777095.1. Taxonomy (GTDB): domain Bacteria; phylum Actinomycetota; class Actinomycetes; order Mycobacteriales; family Geodermatophilaceae; genus CAVZOY01. Next base: position 248,241 of record CAVZOY010000001.1, on the reverse strand, counting down.
TCGTCGGGGTCGATGCCGCAGGCGACGAGCACCCGCGGGTTGACCATCCCGCACCCGCCCCACTCGACCCAGCGCGGGCCGTCGCGGTGCTCGGGGAACCAGACGTCGAACTCCGCCGAGGGCTCGGTGAACGGGAAGTACGACGGCCGCCAGCGGGTGCGCGCATCGGCGCCGAACAGCGAGCGGGCCAGGTGGTCGAGCGTGCCGCGCAGGTGCGCCATGGTCAGCCCGCGGTCGACCGCCAGGCCCTCGACCTGGTGGAAGACCGGGGTGTGCGTCGCGTCGAGCTCGTCGGTGCGGTAGACGCGGCCGGGCGCGACGACGTAGATCGGCGGCGTCCGGGCCAGCATCGTGCGGGCCTGCACCGGGCTGGTGTGCGTGCGCAGGACGAGGCCGGAGTCCTCGTCCGGTCCGCCCCGCGACGAAGAAGGTGTCCATCATCGTGCGCGCCGGGTGGTCGCGGCCGATGTTGAGCGCGTCGAAGTTCAGCCACTCGGCCTCGAGCTCGGGACCGTCGGCGACCTCGTAGCCCATCCCCACGAAGATGTCGGCGATCCGCTCGGTCAGCGTGGTGATCGGGTGCCGCGCGCCGCGGGGCGTGCGGTCCCAGGGCAGCGTGACGTCGACCCGCTCCTCGGCCAGCGCGCGGGCGTCGCGCTCGGCCTCGAGCTCGGCCAGCCGCGCCTCGTAGGCCTCGCTGACCGCCTGCCGGGCCGCGTTGACCCGCTTGCCGGCGTCGGACCGCGCGGCCGGTGGCAGGGCGCCGAGCTCGCGGCGGGCGAGCAGCACCGGAGCGCGGTCGCCGAGGTGGGCGGGCCGCGCGGCGGCGAGGGCGGCGAGGTCGGCGGCGGCGTCGAAGGCCTTCCGCGCCGCCTCGACCGCGTCGTCGAGCGCCTCGGGAGAGAGCGCGGCGACCTGCTTGGGGTCGTAGGGATCGTTGGCGCCGGACACGGGAGGCCATTCTGCCCGTCGGGTGCGGGACGCCGCGTGCGGGTTTCGACCCGGGCGCGGCGGCGGCGTCGTCCTGGCTCAGCATGGGTGGTCCTGGCTCACCGCACGGGCACCTGGCTCAGCGTCGACGGTGAGCCAGGACCCCTGATGATCAGGCCAACCTGATCATCAGCGACCCCCCGGGAAAGGAGCCGTCGTGGCCGTCGTGCTGGCCCTGGCCTCCGCGCTCGTCTACGGCGCCGCCGACTTCTGCGGCGGCCTGGCGTCGCGCCGGGCGACCGCCTTCGCCGTCGTCGCGCTGTCCCAGGCCGCCGGGCTGGTCGCGCTCGCTCGTGCTGCTGCCGATCCTCGGCGGACGGCCGACGGCGGCCGACCTCGGCTGGGGCGCGGCGGCCGGGCTCGCCGGTGCCGCCGGGCTGGTGCTCTTCTACCGCGCGCTCGCCACGGGCGTGATGAGCGTCGTCGCCCCGGTCACGGCGCTCACCGCCGCGGCGGTGCCCGTGGTGGGCGGCCTGGCGCTGGGCGAGCGGCTGCCGCCGTGGGCGACGGCCGGCATCGTGCTGGCCCTGGTGGCCGTCGTCCTCGTGGCCGCGGAGGGCGGGCTGCCGACGCTGCGTGCCGCGCGGTCGGCCGGGCTCCTGCCGGCCCTGGCCGCGGGCGTGGGGTTCGGCGTCTTCTTCGTGCTGCTCGACCGCACCCGGCCCGAGAGCACGTTGTGGCCGCTGGTCGCCGCGCGGTCGGTCTCCGTCGGGATGGTCGTGCTCGTCGCGCTGGCCGTCCGGGCCTCGCTCCGGGTGTCCGGGCGGACGCCGGTCCTGATCGTCGTGGCCGGCGTGCTCGACATGGCCGCGAACGCGCTGTTCCTCCTCGCCACGCAGCAGGGACAGCTGGCGATCACGGGCGTGCTGGCGTCGCTCTACCCGGTCAGCACCGTCCTCCTGGCGCAGCTCGTGCTGCGCGAGCGGCTGGTGAGGGCGCAGCTCGCCGGGCTCGCCACGGCAGCCGTTGCCGTCGTGCTGATCTCGCTGCCGGCCTAGCGGTCGCGGTCGTCGTGCCCGCTCACGCCGGCGCGCCGGTGCGGCGCTCGGGCAGGAGCGCGCCGAGCCCTCCGTAGGCCAGGGCCGTGAGGTGGTCGACGAGGTCGGACGACGGCACGTGCCGGGTGTCCGACCAGCGGTGCGCGGCCAGCTGGACCATGCCCACGACGCCGTACGCCCACGTCGTGGCCGGCTCGGTGGACCGGCCGGCCTCGGCCAGTCGGGCGGCGAAGTGCTCCTCCAGCGCCTGGCCCACCACCCGTTCGGCGTCGGCGACCAGGTCGGCGCGCCCCGAGCGGCCGGCCTGCGCGTACCCGAAGCGGTACAGCTGGGGCTCGTCCTCGATCAGCGAGACGAAGGCGGCGATGACCGCCCGCAGCGCCGTCCGGTCGTCGGGGTGGTCGGCGGCGAGCTCCCCGAGCAGCCGCGGCAGCAGGATGGCCTGGGCGATGCGCTCGAGGACGGCGTCGATCAGCTCGTCCTTGTCGCTGAAGTAGCGGTAGATCACCGTCTTCGAGACGCCGGCGCTGCGGGCGACGTCGTCGACGGCGAGCTCGGCGCCCACCCGCCGCACGGCTTCGACCGCGGCGGCGACGAGGTCCTCGCGGCGGGCGCGGCGGTGCTCGGTCCACCGGGAACGGCGGCCGTCGGGCGGAGGCACGAATGAGGTCCTACCCGGAAGGCCGCCCCGCGATACTCGCGGTTGCATGTATCTCACGGTAACGGATACCGTCGACCACAGCATCGCTCGCCGTCGACCGTTCCGGAGGAGCTGCCCGATGACCGCCACGCTGCCCGCCCCCGAGACCCAGCGAAAGACGCCGGTCGACCGGGAGGAGATCTCCACCCGGCTGCTCCGCTCGGCCGCCAGGACGTCCTACGACCCCGGGGTCGACATCGACTGGGACGCTCCGATCCCGCGCGACCTCTACGGTCTCTCGCCCGAGTGGTCCTCGCTGTTCGGCACGCCGCTCTGGAACGGCCTGACCGAGGAGCAGCGGGTCACGCTGACCATCCACGAGTACTGCTCGATCTCGGGCGTCGGCATCTGGTTCGAGTGCCTGCTCATGCAGTTGGTGCTGCGCGACATCTACGGCGAGGACCCGGCGCAGCCGCACGTGCAGTGGGCGCTCACCGAGATCGCCGACGAGTGCCGGCACTCGGTGATGTTCGCCCGCACCGCCCAGACGTTCGGCGCCCCCTCGTACCAGCCGCCGGCGAAGATCCGGGCTCTCGGCAAGGCGTTCGCCGCCAGGGGCGACGGGCCGGCCGCCTACGCCGCGATCCTGGTCGCCGAGGAGATCCTGGACATCTTCCAGCGCGACCTGATGAAGGACGAGCGGGTGCAGCCGCTCACCCGCGCCACGAGCCAGATCCACGTGGTCGAGGAGGCGCGACACATGCGCTTCGCCCGCGAGGAGATCGCCCGCCGCGCGCCCCAGCTGAGCGCGTGGCAGCTCCGCACGCACCGCACGGTCGTGGCCGCCGTCGCGGCGATCGTCGCCGACAACCTCGTGCAGCCCGCGGTCTACGCGTCGGTCGGGCTGGACCCGGCCGAGGCCACGGCGGCCGCCCGCGCCAACGAGCACTACGCGGCGAAGCTGCGCGAGTCAGCCGCCGGGCTGGTGTCGTTCCTGCGCGCGAACGGGCTGATCGGCGGGCCGTCGGAGCTGGCCTGGAAGCGCGCCCGGCTGGTCTAGCACCCGGGCGCGCTTCACTCGGGGTCCACCCACTCGGTCACCATGTGGTCGTCCAGGTGCAGGCAGGTCATGTTCAGCGCGCTCCCCGGCGGTCGACCGCTTGAGCGCCGCCGTCCCCGCACGCCATTCTCGGCGGACGACGGACGAGAGAGCCAGGATGTTCGTCATGGAGGAGGACGCACCGGTGCGCAGGGTCCGGCCCGGCGAGCGGACCGAGGGCCAGCCGACCCCGGGGATGCACCGGGAGCAGGCACTCGACACCGGCAGCATGTGGGCCGGCTACGTGACCACCGACGCGGGCGCCGTGTCGGGCTGGCACCACCACGGCGAGCACGAGTCGACCATCTACGTCCTGTCAGGGGCGCTGCGGATGGAGTTCGGGCCCGGCGGACGCGACGTGCTCGACGCCGGCGCGGGCGACTTCCTGTACGTGCCGCCGCACGCCGTTCACCGCGAGGGGAACCCGACCGCCGAGCAGTCCTCGATCGTCGTCGTGCGGGGCGGCACCGGCCCGCCGGTGTTCAACGTCGAGGGTCCGGCGCCGGGGTGAGTCATTCCTGGGCGGACTGGGTGGCGTAGAGGCAGATCGCCGCGGCCGCGGCGAGGTTGAGGCTCTCCGCCCGACCGCGCATGGGGATCCGCACGCGGACGTCGGCCAGCGCGGCGAGGTCCTCCGGGATGCCGCGGGCCTCGTTGCCGAACAGCCAGACCACCGGGCCGGCCAGCCGCTCGCGACGTCGGGCAGTGCCGCCTCTCCCCCGCCGTCGGCGACGAGCACGGTGGCGCCCGCGGCACGCAGGGCGGGCAGCAGATCGGTCAGCGGGGCCGAGCGGACGACGTCCAGGTGGAAGTGGCTGCCCGCGCCCGCGCGCACGACCTTGCCGCCGAACGGGTCGACCGATCCGGCGCCGAAGACGACCGCGCCGGCGCCGCACGCGTCCGCCGTCCGCAGCACCGTGCCGGCGTTGCCCGGATCGGCGATGCCGGCCAGCGCGACGGACAGCCGCGGCGGTGCGGCGGTCAGGTGCGCGGCGGGCACGTCGGGCAGGTCGCACACGGCCACGAGCCCCTGCGGGGTGACCGTCTCCGACAGCCCGGCGGCCGCCTTCTCGGTGACCAGCCGGACGGGGACGGCGGTGCCGGCGAGCAGGTCGCGGTGCGCCGCGGCGGCCGCCTCGGTCGCGAACACCTCGCGGACGTCGTCCGGCGCCGTCGCCAGCGCCTCGGACACCGCCTGGCGTCCCTCGGCCAGGAAGGCGCCCGCGGCGTCGCGGCCGGCGCGGCGGGTGAGCTTGCGCGCGGCCGCGACCCGGCCGGAGCGCTCGGTCAGCAGCTCCACGGCGTCCCCCTCCCCGTCGAGATCGGCGATGTCGCACGTCTTCAGACCCGAAAGCGTGCGAGTCGTGCGATCTCGCGCGCACGGGCGGACGCTGCGGCACAGACGGCGACGCCGCCGGGGCGGACCGGGAGGGCCCGCACCCGACGGCGCTTCCTGTACTGCTGGCGTGCTGTGGGAGCCGTGCTCAGGCGGCCTGCTCCGGCGCCGGGGCGGCGGCGACGGCGGCGCGCGCCGTCTCCACCAGGGCGGCGAACGCAGCCGGCTCGTTGACGGCGAGCTCGGCGAGGACACGACGGTCCAGCTCGATGCCGGCCAGCTTGAGGCCCTGCATGAAGCGGTTGTAGGTCATGTCGTTCAGCCGGGCCGCCGCGTTGATGCGCGTGATCCACAGCTTGCGGAAGTCACCCTTGCGCGCCTTGCGGTCGCGGTAGGCGTAGGTGGCCGAGTGGAGCACCTGCTCCTTGGCCTTGCGGTACAGCCGCGAGCGCTGGCCGCGGTAACCGCTGGCCTGCTCGAGGGTGGTGCGACGCTTCTTCTGGGCGTTGACCGCCCGCTTCACGCGTGCCACGTGAGAGCTCCTGTCTTGTCGTGGGGGCGGTCAGAGACCGAGCAGCTTCTTCAGGCCCTTGGTGTCGGCCTTGGAAACCAACTGGTCCTGGTCCAACCGGCGCTTGCGGGTGGAGGACTTGTGCGCGAACTTGTGCTGGTTGTTGGCCTGCTCGTGCATGAGCTTGCCCGTGCCCGTGACGCGCACGCGCTTGGCGGTGCCCTTGTGGGTCTTCTGCTTCGGCATGTTCCGTCGTCCTCTTCGTGGTGTCGGGCCGCGCGGCAGCACGGGGCTGCCGCACGGCCCCCGGTGTGCGGGAGTGCGGGTGGTGCGGGCCGCGTCAGGCGCTGGGCGCCTGCTCCTGCGTCGCGGCCTCCGCCTCGGCGGCCGCATCGGCAGCGGCCGCGTCGCTCTTGGCGGTGCGGCGGCCCTGCGCGGTCTGTGCGCCCTTGTGCGGGGCGATGACCATGACCATGTTCCGGCCGTCCTGCTTGGGGTTGGACTCGACGACGCCGAGGTCGGCGACGTCACCGGCCAACCGCTGCAGGAGGCGGTAACCCATCTCCGGTCGCGACTGCTCGCGACCACGGAACATGACGGTGATCTTGACCTTGTCGCCCTGCTTCAGGAAGCGGACGACGTGGCCCTTCTTGGTCTCGTAGTCGTGCGGGTCGATCTTGAGGCGCAGCCGCATCTCCTTGATGACGGTGAGCGCCTGGTTCCGCCGGGCCTCGCGGGCCTTCTGGGCGGACTCGTACTTGAACTTCCCGTAGTCCATGAGCTTGGCGACGGGCGGCCGGGCCATGGGCGCGACCTCGACGAGATCGAGCTCGGAGTCCTGGGCCAGGCGCAGCGCTTCGCCGATCGACACGATGCCGACCTGCTCGCCCTCCGGTCCGACCAGGCGGACCTCGGGAACGCGGATACGGTCGTTGATGCGGGGCTCGGTGATGGCCTCTCCTCTGCTGCTGCATGGTGAGGAGTCGCTGGCCCACCCGGGCGTTCGGCGACGTTCCCGTCGGAAGACGGGCTCCCCTGAACGGGGAAAGGCCCCACGAGCGGCTGCTCGTGGGGCCCACTCGCCGGCGGCGCACGCAGCCCTGACGGGCCGGTGCGCGACGCGGGAACCGGCCTGCGCCGATTCCCGCGATCCGGGACCTGATCACCGTTTCCGGCGGCAGGTGGGAGCGGGCTCCTCTTGGTCCAGCGGCCCGGGGTGGCGCCGCTGGGTGGTTCGCGCGCCTCGTGTAGCGGGGAGGCGGACCCATGCTACAGCGCCGTCCAGGCGCAGGTCATTCCCGGCCCGGGTTCAGTCGTCGTAGAGCAGCGGCGGCTTCGCCGGCTCCAGCGACCTGGCGTACGCGAGCAGGGCGCGCAGCCCCTCGACCGCGGTGACCGCGCGCATCCGGTCGCCCGCCTGGATGGCGAGGACGGCGAGCTCGTCGTCGTTGGTGAGCAGCAGGCTGGCCCAGGCGGAGTTGCGGTCGAAACGGACGGCGCGGACCGCCGACCAGGGCAGCTCGTGCCGGCCCAGGATGTTGCGCACCCGCACGCCGTCGGCGTCGGCGTCGACGCGGGAGCGGCCGAGCAGCAGGATGCCGGCGCCCAGCAGCAGGCCCAGGCAGACCATGGCGACCTGGTCCGACGTCCGGAAGTTGACGACGCCGGTGGCCGTGCTCTTCAGCAGCACCCCGACGACGACCATGACCCCGACGACGACCGCCGCGGCCGCCGCGCAGACGATCCGGAGCCGGCGGGGTACGGCCGAGACGGACGGCGGCGGGGTGGGCACCCGCCCATCGTCCCAGGGGGGACGGCGCGGCGGCTGGCAGAGTGCCCGGCGTGCCCGCTCCCGTCGCCGACCCCGTCCCGGGCCTCGTCGAACGGGTGCGCGCGGCCGCCCCGCGACTGGGTCGCACCCGACTGGTCTGCATCGACGGGCCGGCGGGCTCGGGCAAGACGACGCTCGCCGACCGGCTGGCGACCGCCCTCGGCCCGGGCACCACGGTCCTGCACATGGACGACATCTACGCCGGCTGGACGCTCACCGGTGCTTTCGCCCGGCTGGCCGCCGGCGTGCTGCGCCCGCTCGCCGAGGGCCGGCCCGGCGCCTACTCGCCGATATGACTGGGCGGCGGAGCGGTTCGAGCACACGCGCACCGTCGTCCCGGTGCCGGAGGTGCTGGTGGTCGAGGGCTGCGGCAGCTGCCCGCGGGCGGTCGACGGTCGGGCGGTGCTGCGTGTGTGGGTGGAGGCGCCGCCGGCAGTCCGGCTGGCCCGCGGTCTCGCCCGCGACGGTGCCGCCCTGGACTCGCACTGGCGGCGCTGGCAGGAGGTCGAGGCCGCGGCTTTCGCCGTCGAGGACACCCGGGCGCGGGCCGACGTCCTCGTCGACGGAACGGTGACACTGGCCACTCCCCGGGCGCCGCACCCCGGTCCCGACACATCCCGGTAACGCGGAGCACGCACCATGGACGCGCCGGGCCACCGAGGGGGTAACGCGTGAGCACTCCGGAGCCGCTGGAGATCCGCACCTCCGAGCTCCCGCTGGCCGGCTACACGGTCGCGGTCACCGCGGCGCGCCGCCGCGAGGAACTCGGCGCGCTGCTCGACCGGCGGGGCGCGCGGGTCGTCTACGCCCCGGCCATCAGGATCGTGCCGCTGTCCGACGACGCCGAGCTGGTCGCCGCCACCCAGCGGGTGCTCGAGCGCCCGGTCGACCTGGTCATCGCCACGACCGGCGTCGGCTTCCGGGGGTGGCTCGAGGCCGCCGACGCCTGGGACCTGCCGCTCGTCGAGCACCTCCGTCCCGCCCGCGTGCTGGCCCGTGGCCCCAAGGCGCGCGGTGCGATCCGCGGCGGCGGACTGGTCGACGCCTGGTCGCCGGAGTCCGAGTCGTCGGCGGAGGTGCTCTCGCACCTGCTGTCCGGCGCCGAGGGCCCGCTCGAGGGGCGACGCATCGCCGTCCAGCTGCACGGCGACCCGCTGTCCGACCTCGTGGCCGCCCTGCGGAACACCGGCGCCGAGGTGCTGACCGTCCCGGTCTACCGCTGGGTGATGCCCGAGGACGTCGCGCCGCTGCACCGGCTGGTGTCGTCGATCGCCGCCGGCTGCGTCGACGCGGTGACCTTCACCAGCGCACCCGCCGCGGCCAGCCTGCTGACCGTCGCCGCCGAGCTCGGGCTCGGCGACGCGGTCGTCGCCGCCCTGCGCGGCCGGGTGCTCCCGATCGCCGTCGGCCCGGTCACCGCCGGGCCGCTCGAGGCGGCGGGTGTGCCGACGCTCCAGCCGGCGCGGGCCCGGCTCGGGGCGCTGGCCCGCGAGGTCGTCGCCCAGCTGCCCGAGCGGGATCCGGTCGTGGCCGCCGCCGGGCACACGCTGCAGGTGCGCGGGTACGGCGCCGTCGTCGACGACCGGCTGGTCGAGCTCGCGCCCGGGCCCCTGGCCGTGCTGCGCGCGCTGGCCGAGCGGCCCGGCGTCGTCGTCCCCCGCCCCGACCTGGTGGCCGGCCTGGGTGGCGGGGGTGACGGGCACGCGGTCGAGATGGCGGTGACCCGGCTGCGCGCGGCGCTCGGGGCGCCGCTGGTCGAGACCGTGGTCAAGCGGGGCTACCGCCTGAAGGTCTGAACGACACGGCCGCTCAGCGGAGATCGAGCCGCATCAGCACGCGCGGAAAGCCGTTGATCACCGAGTCGGTGTCGGCCGCCTTGACGAACCCGGCCCGCTCGAAGAGCTTCCGCGTGCCGACGTAGGCCATCGTGAGGTCGACCTTCTTGCCCTTGTTGTCGACCGGATAGCCCTCGACCGCCGGTGCGCCCCGGGCGCGGGCGAACTGCACGGCGCCGTCGACCAGGTGGTGGGCGATCCCCGTCCCCCGGTGTCCCGGGCGCACCCGGATGCACCACAGGGACCAGACCTCGAGGTCGTCGACGGTGGGGATCTTGCGGTTGCGGGCGAAGGTCGTGTCGGCGCGCGGATGGACGGCGGCCCAGCCGACCACCTCGTCGCCGTCGTACGCGAGCACGCCCGGCGGCGGATCCTCCCGGACCAGCTGCCGGACGCGCTCGCCCCGTGCGGGGCCACGGAGTTCGACGTTCTCCTTCGACGGGATGCGGTAGCTCAGGCACCAGCACACGTTCGCGTCCGGCCGCTTCGGCCCGACCAGGGTCCGGACGTCGTCGAACTCGGTCGCGGGGCGCACCTCGATCGCCATGCGGCCATGGTGGCGGAGTGAATTCGTCGGCGTAACACCCGCGGGTCCACTCCGCACTCCTCAGACGCGGCCGAGGGAGGCGCGCGGCCGCAGGTAGACCGTCCACGTGACGGCCACGCAGACGACGTAGAAGGCGATGAACACCAGGTAGGCCGAGTCGCCGGTGCCGGTGGTCATGAACGACTGCCGGAACGCCAGGTTCACCAGCACCCCGCCGAAGGCACCGATTGCGCCGGCGATGCCGATGAGCGCGCCGGACATCCGCAGCGCCCGCCGGTCGGCGGCGTCGGCGTCCCCGCCCTCCGCGACGGCCTGCAGCGCCTGGGACCGGAAGATCGCCGGGATCATCTTGTAGGTCGAGCCGTTGCCGATGCCGCTGAGCACGAACAGCGTCACGAAGCCGACGACGAACAGCGGCAGCGACTCGAGCCGGCTCGCCATGAGCACCACGGCCGCGCCGCCTGCCATGGCGACGAAGTTCCAGAAGGTGATGCGCGCGCCGCCGAACCGGTCGGCCAGCGAGCCGCCGAGCGGCCGGATCAGCGAGCCGAGCAGCGGGCCGAGCCAGGTGAGCGACGCGGCGGCCAGCGGCGTGGCGAAGGAGCCGGTGAACTGGTTGAGCAGCACCTGGCCGAAGGCGAACCCGAACCCGATGAACGAGCCGAACGTGCCGATGTAGAGGAACGACATGATCCAGGTGTGCGGCTCGCGGGTCGCCTCCCGCATGGCCCGCGGCTGGTTGCGCGCGCTGCGTCAGGTTGTCCATGAGCAGCGCGGCGCCGAGCGCGGCGACCACGATCAGCGGGATGTAGACGAACAGGACCAGCCGCGGGTGCTCGACCCCGGCGGTGGCCAGCACGAGCAGGCCGACCAGCTGGACGACGGGGACGCCGAGGTTGCCGCCGCCGGCGTTGAGCCCGAGCGCCCAGCCCTTGTACCGGTCGGGGTAGAAGGCGTTGATGTTCGCCATCGAGCTGGCGAAGTTGCCGCCGCCGACGCCGGCCAGGCAGCTGACCACCAGCAGCGTCGTGAACGAGACGCCGGGCTCGAGCACGATCGCGGTGGCGATCGTCGGGATCAGCAGCAGGGCGGCGCTGACGATGGTCCAGTTGCGGCCGCCGAACTTGGCGACGGCGAACGTGTACGGCAGCCGGACGAAGGCGCCCAGCGCCGTCGGCAGCGTCGTCAGCAGGAACTTGCCGGCCGGATCGATGCCGAACACCGGCTCGGGCAGGAACAGCACGAGCACCGACCACAGGCTCCAGATCGAGAAGCCGATGTGCTCGGAGAAGATCGAGAAGAACAGGTTGCGGCGGGCGACGCCCTTGCCGGTGGTCTCCCAGAACTGCTGGTCCTCGGGGCGCCAGTCCTCGATCCAGCGCCCGCGCCGGGGCGGCGCGAGGGTCTGCTGGGGAGCTGGCGCGACCGTGTTCGTCGGTGCGCCGGTGGACGGCGGGCGGGTGGGTGCGGCCATGGCGGAACCCTCCCGAGGCCGCGTTTCCCGACGGTCGCCGTCCGGGAGAAGTCGTGTTCCGTTCTGCTCACCGCGGGTGCCACGGAATGGTGAGGGCCGGCGCACCGGTGTGCGGACGGCGCCCGCGACCGGCGAAGATCGTCGGCGTGACGGATCTCGGGGAGGGCGCGGCATCGGCCGGCAGGCTGCTGGTGGAGTCCGGCGAGCCCGTCGCCGGGTCGATGGCCCGCTCCGCCGCCGGGATCCTCTACGGCGAGGCGACGTCCCGGATCCGCCTGTCTCCTGAGCAGGCCGCCTGCCTGTGCCGGGCCGCCGACGACCTCACGGGTGCGGCGCTGCCCGCCCGGGAGCGGATGCGCGCCGGCGCGGTCCTGGCCTTCGCGGTGGAGCTCGCGGCGACCCGCGCCGCCCAGGGGCGCGAGCCCCGCACCGACGGCTTCTTCGCCGCGGACGCCGGGCGGAGTCCGGCGGACGCCCTGGCCGAGGCGGTCGTGCGCGCGGCACGCGGTGAGACCGACGAGTGGCGGGTGCGCCACCTCGGCTACCTGCTGGCCGAGGTGGCCGTCTCCCCCGACCTCGACGCCGGCGTCGTCGACCGGGCGCTCCGGACGACGTCCGAGCTGACCGGTCGCCAGCTCGCGCTGCTGGCCGCCGTCGGCCGCCGGGAGCGGACGCCGCTGCCGATGGCCCCGCTGCCCGCCGACCCGCGTGGCTGGCGCGAATGGGGCGCCGTCGAGGACGTCGCCGACCTGCAGCACCGCGGGCTGCTCGACCCGCCGCCCGCGGCACCCCGGCCCGGTGGCGCCGCGCTACCGCGGCTGCGCATGGCCGACCTGCGGCTCACCCGCCGCGGCGTGCTCGTGCACCGGCTGCTGGCGCTCGACTTCGTCCGCGAGGACACCGTCAGCGCCGCCCTCGCCGACCTGGGCCTCCCCCGCACCTGACGGAAGGCGCTCGATCTCGCGCGCCGTGTGGGTCTCCGGCGGCGCTCGATGCGTGTAGGAGTCAGGAACCTGCAGAGGGGGCCTGATGCGCGCCGAGGACAGGGCCGGCTTCACGGACTTCGTGTCCGCGGAACAGGCGGCCCTCCTCCGCCTCGCGGTACTCCTCACCGGTGACCGCGGCCATGCGGAGGACCTCGTGCAGACGGCGTTGATGGCGTGCTACCGCCACTGGCCACGGATCACCCGTGAGGGGACGCCCTCGGCCTACGTGCGCCGGGCGCTGGTCACGACGCAGATCAGCTGGCGACGCCGGCTCTCGTCGACCGAGCAGGTCATGGACGACCTGCCCGAGCAGGCTGCCCCCTTCGCCGTGCAGGACGAGGACGAGGAGCTTCGAGACGCGCTGCTGGAGCTCCCCGCGCGGATGCGCGCCGCGGTGGTGCTCCGCTACTTCGAGGACCTGTCCGAGCAGCGCACTGCCGAGCTGATGGGCTGCTCGGCCAGCACGGTCAACACACAGGTGGCCCGCGGGCTGGAACGGCTCCGCGCGTCCCTCGCCACCCCTGCGACCGTCCGAGGGGAGCGGTGGTGATGGACACCGAGCTGCGCACCCGCCTGGAGTCACTCGCCGTGCGGACCGCGCCACCGCCGCAGGACGCCGACGAGCTCGCCGCGACGGTGGCGGCGCGGGTCCGCGACCGACGCCGCCGGCAGTGGGCGGCGGCCGCGGTCGGGGCCGTCGCGGCAGCCGTCCTCGTCGCCGTGCCGGCCATCCGCTCCGGCGGGCCGGACTCCGACCCGGCTGCACCGTCCACGCCGACGGGCGTCTACACGACGCCGACCAGGGGCACGCTCGCCGGTGACGTCGCGTTCGTCGAGGGACTCCGCCGGCGGCCATGGACCACCCATGCGTCGGACAGCGAGGTGCGCCAGCCGCCCCTGGACACGCGTCGCGTGGTGTACGCGGCGCAGTTCGACGATGCGCGGTGGGCGCTCGTGGCCGGCGCGGCGCCGGCCGGCGTACCGCGGGACGAGGGTGCGGACCCTGCCGACCTCGACGAGCTCGGCTCCGTCGCGATCGCGTGGTTCACCGGCCCGCGGTATGCGGAGCCCGAGGAGATGAGGGTGTACGGCGAGCCGCGCATCGTCGACTCCGACGAGCCGGTCGCCATGTTGACGCCCACCGTCCCGCACGGCGCACCCGCGACGAGTTTCGTCATCGTCGTGGGCGCACCGGGCGACCGGGTCGAGGTGTCCTTCATGCGCCTCATCGAGCCGGATGGCGAGATCACCCGTCGGTTCGGGCGGGTTCAGACGCTGGACGGCATCGCCGTCATCTACGGGACTCAGGTCGACGCGTCCATCGACCGGGCACTGCGGTACCGCGTCCTGCGCAACGGCGCGGAGTTCACGGGCCTGCCGGAGACGGAACGGGCGCCGGACTTCGTCCCTCCCGCCGTCGACCTCACCCGGCTGCGGCCGGCACCCCCGCCCGCACCCGGCGACGCCGCGATCGGGGCCGCCGTCGACGAGTTCCTCTCCCGTCTGGGCGGGTGGACCTCCTTCGTGGACTTCACGGTGGTGTGGGCCGGCGACCTGCCCATGCGGGACGGCGGTACCGCACGGCTGTCGGTCGTCGCCGCCCAGGTGCAGGGCGGCGCCGTCTGGGTCACCGGCTCCCTCGGCTGGGGTGCCGGCGCAGGGTTCAGCGCCCTCGCCTGCGGTTCCGAGATCCGGCCCGCGGGTGCCGCGCTCGATCAGCAGGTGTTCGTGATCCGCTGTGGCGACACCGACCAGGCGTTGCCGACGAGCAGCCTCGTCGTGGTGGCCCCGCCCGGCATGTCCGCCGCCCAGGCGTGGAGCTCCGACGAGGAGCTCGTCGGTGGATTCCCGCTCAGCGACGGCGTCGCCGTGGTGCCGATCCCGGTGGACCTCGCTTCCGTCGCGGTCATCGGCGCCGACGGCGAGGCCATCGACGAACGCGCCCCCATGGGCAAAGTCGACTGGGGCCCCTGACGCTCACACCTCGACGACGAGGTAGCCGTCCCGTTCGCGCACGGGGTACGTCCGGATCGGTGCGGCGCCGGAGGTCGAGGCGCCGTCGGACCACCGGTAGGCGTACTGGTGCAGCGGGCAGACCAGCACGTCGACGTCGCTCAGCCCGTCGGCGAGCGGTCCCCCGGCGTGCGGGCAGGCCGCCTGGGTGGCGTGCAGCGAGCCGTCCCGCAGCCGGAACACCGCCACCTGGGTGCCGGCCACCACGAAGGTCCGCCCCTCCCCCGGCGGGACGTCGTCGACCATGCCGACGGTGTGGGCGCCGGCGTCGTGGCCGGTGCGGTGACGGCGGCTTCGGTGAGGCTCATCGGACGGGCACCTTCGGAAGGGCGATCAGCGGCAGGGACGGCCGGAACTGGCCGGGCGTGGCCGGCTCCTTCGCGTCCTGGCCCCAGGGGTCGGTGTAGGCGTCGATCGAGCGCTGGATGCCGGCGTCCAGATCGGCGACGATGCCCTCGCTGTCGTCGATCAGCACCTGCTGGATCGTGTCCAGGCCGACGCGAGGCACGAAGTCGTAGGTGCGCTCCAGCCAGTTGGCGTTCTCCCGGTAGTACTGCAGGAACCGGCCGGTGAGGGTGAGCACCTCCTCCGGAGACGAGACCGTGGCCAGCAGGTCGCCCTTGCGCACCGACGCCCCGGCGGCCCCGCCGACGTAGACCTCCCACTTGCCGTGGCCGACCGCCACGACACCGACGTCCTTGACGTAGGCCTCGGCACAGTTGCGCGGGCAGCCGACCACGGCCATCTTGATCTTCGCCGGGCTCTCGATGCCCTGGAACCGGGTCTCGAGGTCGATGCCGAGCTGGGTCGAGTCGTCCAGCCCGAAGCGGCAGAAGTCGCTGCCCACGCAGGTCTTCACCGTCCGCATGCTCTTGCCGTACGCGTACCCGGACGGCATGCCCAGGTCGTCCCACATGGCCGGCAGGTCCTCCTTGCGGACGCCGAGCAGGTCGATCCGCTGGCCGCCGGTGACCTTCACCATCGGCACCTCGTACTTCTCGGCGACGTCGGCGATCCTGCGCAGCTGCGCCGGCGTGGTCACCCCACCCTTCATCTGCGGAACGACGGAGAACGTGCCGTCGCGCTGGATGTTGGCGTGCACGCGGTCGTTGATGAACTCCCCGTCCTTCTCCGGCAGGAAGTCGACCCCCCACATCATCTTCAGCAGCGAGGTGAGGCCCATCTTGGACTTCGCGTCGTCGACACCGCCCGGGGCGAGCGCCGCGAACACCGCGGAGACGCTGCGCAGGTCCTGCTCCCGGATCGCGGCCATGAGCTCCGGCTTGGCCAACGGGATGCCCGGCACGTACCACGACGCCGCCGGGTCCTCCGTCAGGTCGCCGTCGGCCGCCCACTCCACGATCTGCTTGACCAGCGACTTGCACGAGCCGCAGCCCTTGCCGGCGCGGGTGCGGTCCATGACCTCGCCGACGCTGCCGCAGCCGTCGGCGACCGCACCGCAGATCGCGCCCTTGGTGACGCCGTTGCAGTTGCAGACCTGCGACTCCGCGGGCATGTCGGCGACGCCGACCTCCTCCGCGCCGTCGGAGAGGTCGACCAGCAGCCGGATCCGCTCCTCGGGCAGCGGCGAGCCGCGGTCGAACGCCTGCGTCAGGAAGGCGACCTTGCGGGTGTCGCCGAGCAGCGTCGCGCCGACGAGCTTGTCGTCCCGGATCACCACCGACAGGTGGACGCCGCGCCTGGGCTCGGAGATGACGAGGAACTCGTCCTCGTCGCGCTGCGGCGTGTTGATGCCCATGGTGGCGACGTCGACGCCGGCCACCTTGAGCTTCGTCGCCGTCCGGCTGCCGTGGTACTCCGCGTCGGGCCTGGTCCCGGTGAGGACGTCGGCCAGGACGACGGCGTGCTCCCAGGCGGGGGCCACGAGGCCGTAGACCTCGCCGCGGTGCTGGGCGCACTCGCCGATCGCGTAGACGTCGGGGTCGTCGGTGCGCAGCTGGTCGTCGACGACGATGCCGCGCTCCACCTCCAGCCCGGATCGGACGGCGATGTCGGTGTGCGGCCGGACGCCGGCGGCGACGACGAGCAGGTCGGCGTCCAGTCGCCGTCCGTCGGCGAGCCCGACCCCCTCGACGCGCCCGTCCCCGAACACCTCGGTGGCGAAGACGTCGAGGTTCACGCTGATCCCCAGGGACTCGACGCTGCGCTTGAGGATCGCGCCGGCCTCCGCGTCGAGCTGCATGTTCATCAGGTAGGGCATGGCGTGCACGAGCTCGACCTGCAGCCCGTGGCCCTGCAGCGCGCGGGCGGCCTCCAGGCCGAGCAGCCCGCCGCCCATCACGACGGCCTTCGTGCACCGGCCGACCGCGTCGAGCATCGCCCGGGTCTCGTCGATGGTGCGGAAGCCGTGGACCCCGGGCAGCAGTTCGCCGTCGTCGGTGCGGACGCCCTTCATCGGCGGGATGAACGAGTAGCTGCCGGTCGCGAGGACCAGGTGGTCGTAGGGGACGGTGCCGCCGTCGGAGCAGTGGACGATCTTGGCCGCGGTGTCGATCCGCTCGCCCCGGACGCCGGCCCGGAGGCTCACGCCGTTGTCGGCGTACCAGTCGTGGCTGTTGAGCACGATGTCGTCCTCGTGCTCCTCGCCGGCGAGCACCGGCGACAGCATGATCCGGTTGTAGTTGCCGTGCGGCTCGTCGCCGAGCACGGTGATCCGGAACTGCTCGCCGCCGCCGCGCTCGAGCACCTCCTCGACCAGCCGGGCACCGGCCATGCCGTTGCCCACGACGACGAGGCGGGCGCGCGGATCGAGGTCGTCGTCCTCGAGGTGGATGGACGTGAGCCCTGCGGGGCGCCCACCGAGGACTCCGGGGGGCGGAGCGGGAGCCATCAGACCTCCACCAGACCCAGGTCGACGACGAGGTCGCCGGTGACGCCCTCGGGCGCCGCCACGTGCAGCTCGACCACCGTGCCGCCGGGCAGGTCCTCGACGACGCGCAGCGGCACGTGCACGTCGCCCTTGGCGCCGATCGGGAACCAGCGCATCGGCTCCCCGTCGCGCAGCAGCAGGACGTAGACCAGCTCGCCGGTGGAGTTGCCGCCGCGGAAGTAGAGCGCCTGGGCCGACGCCCCGGCCGGGACGGTGTAGCGCAGCGCGGCGTCGACCGGGCCGGGCTTGGCCAGCCCCTCACCGGTGATCGGGAAGACGCCTTGCAGGAACCGTGGAGTGCTCTTCACGCGGGTGCTCCTCGTGCGGGTCGGGGGGCGGGGGGTGGCGGTCGGGGCGGCCGCGTGCGGCGTCGGGCGCGGCTGGGTCTGCGGGTCGGGCGCGGGGATGTGCTCGTCCGGGCCGCCGACGCGGTGAACGGCGACGGCGCAGACCTTGAAGGCGGGCATCCGGCTGACGGGGTCGAGCGCGGGGTCGGTGAGGGCGTTGGCCGACGAGCCGCCGCCCCAGTGGAAGGGCGCGAAGACAACGTCGGGCCGGATCGCGTCGGTCAGGTGCGCGTGGAACCGGGCGCGGCCGCGGCGGGTGGCGAGCTCGACCACGTCGTCCTGACCGATGCCGAGCCGCCGGGCGAGGTCGGGGTGCAGCTCGGCCCGGGGCGTCGGGGCGATGAGCTGCAGGCTGCGGGTGCGCCGGGTCTGGGTGCCCGACTGGTACTGGGCGAGCACCCGGCCGGTGGTGAGCACGTACGGGTAGTCGGCGTCGGTCGGCTCGTGCGCGTCGACGTGCTCGACGCGGACGAGGCGCGCCCGGCCGTCGGGGGTCGGGAAACCGTCGGCGAACAGCCGCGGCGTTCCGGGGTGCTCGGGGGTCGGGCAGGGCCAGAAGACGCCGTCCTCCGCGTCGATCCGGTCGTAGCTGATGCCGGCGTAGTCGGCGCGGCCGCCGGCGCTCGCCCTGCCCAGCTCCTCGAAGACGGTCTCCGGATCGGCGCTGAACCGCTCGCCGGAGCCCAGCCGGGCGGCGAGGTCGGCGAGCAGGGCCAGGTCGTCGCGCGCCTGGTCCGGCGGGTCCAGCGCCCGGCGCCGGCGGATCACCCGGCCCTCGAGGTTGGTCATCGTGCCGTCCTCCTCCGCCCACATGGCGCTGGGCAGGACGACGTCGGCGAGCTCGGCGGTCTCGCAGAGGAAGAAGTCGCTCACGACGAGGAAGTCGAGGTCGCCGAGCCGACGGATGACCCGTCGCGCGTCCGGAGCGGAGACGGCGACGTTGGAGGCGAGCACCAGCAGCGTGCGGACGCCGCCGTCGGTGCCGAGCGCGTCGAGCAGCTCGAAGGCGCTCTTCCCCGGCATCGGCAGGTCGTCGGGGTCGACGCCCCAGACGGCGGCCACGTGCGCGCGGGCGGCCGGGTCGGACAGCGACCGGTAGCCGGGCAGCTGGTCGGCCTTCTGGCCGTGTTCGCGCCCGCCCTGTCCGTTGCCCTGGCCGGTGACCGTGCCGTAGCCGCTGCCCGGGCGGCCCGGCAGGCCGAGGGCGAGGGCGAGGTTGATCCACGCCTGCGTGGTGTCGGTGCCGCTGCGGTGCTGCTCGGCGCCGCGCGCGGTCAGGACGATCGCCTTCTCGGCCCGGGCCAGGGCGAAGACCGTGCGCCGCTGGTCGGCGACCGGAACGCCGGTGAGCCGCTCGACCCGGTCCGGCCAGTAGCCGGTGACGCCCTCGCGGACGGCGTCGAAGCCGGTGGTGCGGGCGGCGACGTAGTCCTCGTCGACGAGCCCTTCGGCGATCGCGATGTGCAGCAGGCCGTTGGCCAGCGCGAGGTCGGTGCCGGGCAGCGCCTGAAGGTGCAGCGCGGCGTTGCGCGCGGTCGACGTCCGCCGCGGGTCGACGACGACGTGCTGCGCACCGCGGGCGCGGCCCTCGTCGAACCACTGCATGGCCGGCGGCATCGTGTCGGCCGGGTTGCTGCCGACCAGGACGACGACGTCGGCCTCGGCGATGTCGGACAGCGGAAAGGGCAGGCCGCGGTCGATGCCGAACGCGCGGTTGGCCGCGCCCGCCGCCGACGACATGCAGAAGCGGCCGTTGTAGTCGATGGCGCTGGTGCGCAGGGCGACCCGGGCGAACTTGCCGAACTGGTAGGCCTGCTCGTTGGTCAGCGAGCCCCCGCCGAAGCAGCCGACGGCGTCGCGGCCGTGGCGGGCCTGCGTCTGCTCGATCGCGGCGACGACGCGGCCGAGCGCCTCGTCCCAGGTCGCCTCGACCAGCGGGCTGCTGCGGTCGCCGGCGACGGCGCGGACCAGCGGCCGGGTGAGCCGCTCCGGGTGGTCGAGCAGCTCGGGCGCGGACCAGCCCTTGGAGCACAGGCCGCCGCGGTTGGTCGGGAAGTCCAGCGGCACGAGGGTCGCCGGCCGGTCGCCGGCGGTGAGCGCGACGCCGCACTGCAGCGAGCAGTACGGGCAGTGCGTCCGCGTCGTCCGCAGGCCGGCCCGCGGCACGGGAAGGGACGTTGCTGCGGACACGCGTCGAGACTGCGGCGGCCCCGTTTCGCGACAGGTGCACCGACGTCAAGGTCGTGTTCCTTCCGCCTCACCGCGCTGCGGCCGCGGCTGTGCGGTGCGCCCTGACGTCGCCGGCGCGTGGTCGGATGGGTGCGTGACCCCGCCCCGTCCGACCGCGCGCCGCCTCGACCCGGAGCCGCTGCCGACCCGGCTCGCCGAGCTGCCCGACGTCCCGCGGATCACCGCGACGCTCACCCTGGCGTCGGCGACCACGCGCTGGACCCGCTGGGCGCTGCCCGAGGACGGCCGGGTGCAGCGGCTGACCCGCTGGCACGAGCTGGCCGCCCACCGGGCGGTCTCCACCCGCACGGCGTGGGTGTCGGAGGACGTCGGCTCGGTGGCGCTGTGGCGACCGCCGGACGGCGCGGCCGACACCGCTCCCCTGCCGGCCGACGTCCGCGCGGCACTGGACCGCGAGCTGCCGTACCTGTCGGACTCCCGGGCGCGCATCGTCGCCGGCACCGAGGCCCGCGCCGCCCGGCACCTGCCCGACGGCCCGCACTGGCAGCTGCTGCACCTGGCCACCCGGCCCACCGCCCGGCGCCAGGGGCTGGCCGCCGCGGTGCTGGCGCCGGCCCTGGCGCGCTGCGACGCCGACGGCCTGCCGGCGGCCGCCGTCGCCTACAGCTGGGCGGCGGTGGCCTACCTGCGCGGGTCCGGCTTCCGGGTGACCACCGACCTGCAGACGGAGGACGGCGCGATGCCGGTGTGGGTGGTCACCCGCGCACCCCGCTGAGATTTGCTCCCCGCACCTGTCGATCCAGCCGGAGGCCGCTCGTACAGGAGGTGAGCGGCCGGCACCGGGCCGGCGCCGATCCGAGGAGGAACGACATGCCCCAGTACCTGCTCAACATCGTCCAGCCGGTCGGCGAGGTGCCGCCGCCCGAGGACCTGGAGCCGGTCATGCGCGAGCTCGCGGCGCTGAACGAGGAGATGAAGGCGGCCGGCGCGTGGGTCTTCGCCGCGGCGCTGCACCAGCCCGAGGCGTCGACCGTCGTCCGTGCGGACGGCGACGACCTGCTCGTCACCGACGGCCCCTACGCCGAGGGCAAGGAGTTCATCGGCGGCTTCGACATGATCCAGGCCGACGACCTCGACGGCGCCCTCGCCTGGGCCGGCAAGCTCGCGCGCATCCTCGGCGGCCTGCCCGTCGAGGTCCGGCCCGTGCGCGAGCGCTTCTGACCGCATGGCTGACGCCACCGCGGAGGTCGAGCGGATCTTCCGCGAGCACTACGGCCGGGCGGTCGCCGTCCTCGTCCGTCTCCTCGGCGACATCGACGCCGCCGAGGAGGCGGTGCAGGACGCCTTCGTCACCGCCGTCCGCCGCTGGCCGGCCGACGGCGTTCCGCCCAGCCCGGCCGGCTGGATCGTGACCACCGCCCGCAACCGGGCGATCGACCGCTGGCGACGCGAGTCCACCCGCGACGACCGGCACGCCGAAGCGCTCCGGCTGCAGGCCGCCCTGGAGCCCGACCCCGTACCCGAGGAGGACGGCGCCGTGCCCGACGACCGCCTCCGGCTGATCTTCACCTGCTGCCACCCCGCACTCGCGGTGCCGGCACAGGTGGCGCTGACCCTGCGGCTGCTGGGTGGCCTCACGACGGCGGAGATCGCGCACGCGTTCCTCGTGCCGGAGGCCACGATGGCGCAGCGGCTGGTGCGCGCAAAGGCCAAGATCCGCGACGCGCACATCCCCTACCGCGTGCCCACCGAGGCGGAGCTGCCCGACCGGCTGCGCGGTGTGCTCGCCGTCCTCTACCTGGTGTTCACCGAGGGGCACACGGCCTCGTCCGGCGAGGGCCTGGTGCGCGACGACCTCGCGGCACGAGGCGATCCGGCTGGCGCGGGTGCTCGCCGGGCTGATGCCCGACGAGCCGGAGGGAACGGGCCTCCTCGCGCTGATGCTGCTCACCGAGGCGCGCCGTCCGGCGCGGGTGGCGCCCGACGGCGCACCGGTGCTGCTGCCCGAACAGGACCGCTCGCTGTGGGACGACGCGCTGATCCGGGAGGGGCACGACCTGGTCCGGCGGTGCCTGCGGCGCGGGGCGCCCGGCCCGTACCAGCTGCAGGCCGCGATCCAGGCGGTGCACACCGACGCTCCGACGGCCGCGGACACCGACTGGGCGCAGATCCTGGCCCTCTACGACCAGCTCCTGGCGATGACGCCGACGCCCGTCGTGGCGCTCAACCGCGCGGTCGCCGTCGCCGAGGTGCACGGCCCGGCCGCGGGACTCGCGGCGCTCGAGGGCCTGGACCTGTCGCGCTCGCATCTGCTGCCCGCCGTCCGCGCGGACCTGCTGCGCCGGCTCGGCCGCGACGCCGAGGCGCGCGATGCCTACGACGAGGCTCTCGCGCGCGTGGGCAACGCCCGCGAGCGCGATCTGCTGGTGCGCCGCCGGGCCGGGCTGGACGGACAGGACACGTAGAGGCCGCCCCCACCGCGAGCGACAGGGGCGGCCTCGGACCGCAGGAGCTACTTGGTCGGCGTCTCCTTCAGGCTGTAGACCCGCACGTAGTCGAACTCCGCCGTGAACTGCTGGTTCGGGTCGGTCGTCCCCTGGAAGAACAGCGCGATCTGCTGGTCGTCGCCGATCGTGTGCGTCCAGGTCTGGCCACGCACCCAGTTCTCGCCGTCCTGGCTGGTGTACGCGGTGTAGCTGTGCGTGTCACCGCCGGCTGCGGCGCGCTCGGCACCCGTGAGCTCCTCGACCACGATGCGCAGGTACGTCCACTCCTCCGACGGCGGGCCGACGACGGAGTTGCCGTAGCGCGACCAGCCCTCGCCTGCCTGCTCGGCACCGATCTCCTTGGCCCACTCGGTCTGCCGGGTGTTCCAGATGGAGGTGTTGGTCAGCTTCACGTAGTGGTCCGTGTCGCCGTAGATGCCGATGCCGGCCTGCGAGAAGTTGAAGCAGCAGCCGTCGTCCGGAATGTCCGTGCGCACTCGCGTCTCGACCACGTAGTCGCCGTCCGGAGCGTCGCGGGTCAGGACCCACGCGGTGTCGACGTCGACGTACGTGTCGCCGTGCTGGATGTCGACGGTGAGCACGCCGTTCTCCAGCGTGTAGGTCGGCTGATCCGCCGGAGCGCTGGTCCCGCGGTCCCACGTCCAGTCGCCGTCGAGCGTCGTGCCGTCGAACTCGTCGGAGTACGCCGCCAGCAGCTCGTGCGGCGCCTGGGTCTCGACGAGACGGGTCTGGTGGCGGGAGACCTCGCCTTCCTGGGCGGCGGGTGCCGGCATCTTGCTGTTCGACGGGCCGCTTCCGCCGTTGAGGGTCGGCCAGCCGTCGACCCAGTCGATCGCGTCGAGCAGAGCGGGCCGCTTGGTGAAGCCGGGCGCGAACTCGTAGAACGGGTCGTTCTGGTCGACCGCGTGGTAGATCGTCCACCAGTCGCCGTTCGCGTCCTGGAACACCGTGTTGTGCCCGGTGCCGGTCCACTCGTTGCCGTTTCCGTAGAGGAACGGCGTGCCGCCTGCCTGCGCGTCGAGCAGCGAGTTGCCGTACTGGTCGACGAACGGTCCGAGCGGGCTCTCGGAGCGGCCGACGAAGACCGCATAACCGGTCAGAGCTCCGTTGCAGCAGTTCGTGGCCGACAAGAAGATGTAGTAGTAACCGTCCTTGTAGATGACGTTGGTGCCCTCGTACTTGTTGTCGATGGCGACCATGACCGGCGTGCCCGTCGCCTCGGCGCCGTCCTCGGTGAGCACCAGTTCGGTGCCGAACACGCCGCCGTAGTAGCTGCCGTAGTAGAGGATGCCTTCGCTCTCGATCGAGTCGCCGAGGACGTCGGGGTCGTAGGTCCACAAGAAGTTGCAGCCCTCGCCGTTCTGGCGCGGGTCCACGACGGGCTCGTCGTAGAACTCCCACGGGCCGGTCGGGCTGTCGCTCACGGCGACGCCGATCGCGTTGTCGCTGTCGCAGTCCTCGACGCCGCTGATCGCGGCGGTCGTGTCGGTGACACCGAAGAACATGTAGTACTGGTCGTAGGTCGTCGAGTAGACGACCTCGGGCGCCCAGAGGGCCGCGTCCTCCTCGGCCCAGTCCGGCAGCCCGGCGGTGCCCTGCGGGAACGCGTCGCCGACGTACGTCCAGTTGACCAGGTCGGTCGAGGTCATCGTCGGGATCCGGTGGAAGACCGGATTCCCGTCGGCGTCGACGTCCTCGTCGTTCAACGGGTCGGTGGTGCAGTACATGTACCAGGTGATCTGCCCCGTCTCCGGATCCTGGGCATTGATCACCGTCGGGTCGGCGCAGCTCTCGACGAGGCCGCCCTCGGGGATCACCGGGAGCAGAGGGTTCTCGTAGCTGCCGGGGTTCGTCCCGCCCTGGCCGCCGGGGGCCGCGGCGCTCGTGGCCGGAATCACCAGCCCCAGCGTCACGAAGAAGGCGATCAGGAGCGATGTCCGAGCGAGAGAACTGCGGACGGACGGCTGTGCCATGTGGATCTCCTCAGCGCCGGGATTTCGGCTGGGTGACTCCCCCTCCGGAAGTTTCGGAAACGTAACAGGAACGGCCTGATTGTGCCGAAGATCACTCTGGGACCGCGGACTCGGTCAGGCTGCGAGCGGTACCGGGTCCGCTCCGCCGCCCGCACCGGGACGGCAGCGCAGGAGCCGGCGATGCGCGAGCCACGTGCCGCGGCGGGCGCCGTGCGTCTCGAGCGCCTCGACGGCGTAGTGCGAGCAGGTCGGCTCGAACCGGCAGACGCCCGGCGGCAGCCTCGGGCTCACCTCGCGCTGGTAGACGCGGACGGCGGCGATCAGCCGCCCGGCCATCGGGGTGCCCCGCCCGCCGGTGCCGGCGGAGGCGACGTGCGTGAGCGTGGTCGGCGCCAGGAGGAACGAGTCACCGCCGCAGCCGATGGCGTTCGCCAGGCAGCAGCCGGTGTTGAGCAGCAGCAGGTCGCGCAGGCACGAGTCGTCGCGCCGTCCGTACCCGGGCCCGTAGCCGCGCCCGTAGCCGTAGCGCGGCGGCCGCCGGCCCCATCCGTGGCCGCGGTGCCGACGCCGGCGGGGTCCCCAGCCGCTCCCCCAGATGATCACCACGTCGTCGATCCTGCGCGGCGGCGTCGACGACCGCAGGGCGAGCGGTCAGTCGAAGTCGCGGCGCTGCCGCTTGAGCTGGCCGCGCTGCTTCTTGGCCTGGATGCGCCGCTCCTGCGAGCCGCGGGTCGGCTTCGTGCGGCGGCGGGCGGCCGGCGGCGGCGCCAGCGCGGCCCGGAGCACCGCGGCCAGCCGGTCGCGGGCGGCCTGCCGGTTGCGCAGCTGCTGGCGGTGCTCGGAGGCGACGACGGTGAGGACGCCGTCGACCAGCCGGTTGGCCAGCCGCTCGGTCAGCCGCCGGCGCTGCGGCTCGGTCAGCCCGGGTAGGTCGAGGACGTCGACCGACAGCTCGACGCGGGAGTCGGCGGTGTTGACGCCCTGGCCACCCGGGCCCGACGAGCGCGAGAACCGCCAGCCGAGTGCGGCCGCGGGCACCACGAGCGAGCCGGTGACCGACAGGTCACCGGCCGGGTCGTCACCGGCGGGCACGTCAGACCCCCGGGACGCCGTCGAGGGGGCCGGGCTCCGCGGTCTCGGCCGCCCAGCCGGGCACGCTGGCCTGCCACTCGGCGCGCTCGTCCGGATGGACGCCGAGCAGGATCCGGTGCCAGGTCAGCGACCGCTCCAGCGGCGTCACCTGCAGCGCCAGGTCGACCAGCTCGCGCAGCACCGGCGCCTCGGCGTACGGCCGCCACGGCTGCAGGTAGGCGTCGCGCAGCCGCAGCAGAATCGGGTGCCCCTGCGGCAGGTCGAGGGCGGACGTCGCGACCCGCAGCGGGATGAGCAGGCTGAGGAACGGATGCGACACCGACGCGTCGCCCCAGTCGAAGAACCGGTGGCCGTTGCCGACGACGAAGACGTTGGCGTCGTGCAGGTCGTCGTGCTGCAGCGACGCCGGGACCGGACCGGCGGCGAGTGCCCGGCACAGCTCGGCGTAGTCGTCGAGCCCGGCCGTCAGCCGATCCCGGAGCTCGGGATCGATGCCGTCGGCGCGACCGGCCAGCATCGCCTGGTCGTCGGCGAGCAGGTCGCCGACCAGACCGGGCAGCCGCTCGGGACGGTTGTCGGGGACGCCGAGGGCGACCATCTCCTCGGCGTGCGGGATCAGGGCGACCTGCATGCGGGCGTAGTTGGCGAGCATCGCCTCCCACGCCTCGACGAGGCGGCCGCCGCCGGTCTCGCGGAGCGTCGGCCCGCCGTCGGGCAGCAGCAGCAGCCGCCGGTCCGGTTCGACGGCCAGCGGCACCAGCACCCGGTCGGGCACCCAGCTGCCGAGCGCCTCGGCGAGCACCGGCTCCTGCGCCGACCCGGTGCCGACCGACTTGAGCCAGACGTCGCCGCCGTCGTCGACCGGGATGCGGATCGCCGTGGACCACGACCGCACGTGCGCCTGGTCGGGACGCCCGGACGGGATGCGGCCGTGCTCGGCCAGCCGGTCGGTCGCCCACGCGAGCGCGGCGTCGCGCCAGCCCGGGTCCTGCCAGGTGGCCGCGCCGGTCAGCACGGGGTCGTCGGTGGTCACCCGCGCGACGCTAGGTGACGGCCGCCGGGCGCCGCACGCGGGTTTGATGGACGGCGTGCGCCCACCCCTCGCCGATGCCCTCGCCACCGGCCCCGTCGTCCTCGACGGCGGCCTGGCCACCCAGCTCGAGGCCGCCGGCGCGGACCTCAGCTCGTCGCTGTGGTCGGCCCGGCTGCTGCGCGACGACCCGGGCGCGATCGTCGCCGCGCACGCCGCCTACGCGGCCGCCGGCGCCCAGGTGGCCACCACGGCGAGCTACCAGGCCACCGAGCGGGGGTTCGCCGCCGCCGGGATCGACGCGGCCGGCACCGAGGCGTTGCTCCGGCTGTCGGTCGCGCTCGCCCGCGAGGGCGCGCCGGACGCCTGGGTCGCCGGATCGGTCGGCCCCTACGGCGCGATGCTGGCCGACGGATCCGAGTACTCGGGCGCCTACGTCGGTGACGTCGGCGTCCGCGAGCTGCGGGCCTTCCACCGACCGCGCATGGCGGTGCTGGCCGACGCCGGCGCGGACGTGCTCGCCTGCGAGACCGTGCCCGCGGCGGCGGAGGCCGAGGCGCTGCTCGCCGAGGCGGCCGACCTCGGCGTACCGGTCTGGCTGTCGCTCACCACGGTGGTCGGGGAGGACGGCGTCGTCCGCACCCGTCGCGGCGAGCCGGCCGCCGACGTCTTCGCGATGGCGGCCGGCGTCGACGAGGTGGTCGCCGTCGGCGTGAACTGCACCGACCCGGCGGGCGTGCCGGCCGCGGTCGCCGCCGCGCGGGCCTCGGGCAGGCCGGTCGTCGTCTACCCGAACAGCGGCGAGCAGTGGGACGCCGCGGCGCGGCGGTGGACCGGCTCCCCCGGGCTGCCGGACGACGCCGTCCGCGGCTGGCTGGACGACGGTGCCCGCCTGGTCGGCGGCTGCTGCCGCGTCGGCCCCGCCGCCATCGCCCGCATCGCCGAGATGTTGATCAGGTGACCTGATCACGAGGGGTCCCGCCTCACCGTCGACAGTGAGGCGGGACCCCCGTAGCTGAGCCACGACCCTTGACGACCAGGTCACCTGATCAACATCGAGCCAGGGCTGCGCGCTACAGGATCGGGCGGCCGCCGGTGACCGCGACGCGGGCGCCGGAGATGTACGAGCCCTCGTCGCTGGCCAGCAGCACGTAGACCGGTGCCAGCTCGGCCGGCTGGCCGGCGCGGCCCAGCGGGGTGTCGCTGCCGAACTTCTCGACCTTCTCCTCCGGCATGGTCGCGGGGATCAGCGGCGTCCAGATCGGGCCCGGGGCGACGCTGTTGGCGCGGATCCCCTTGTCGCCGTACATCTGGGCCAGCGACGCGCTGAAGTTCGCGATCGCGGCCTTCGTCATCGCGTAGGGCGCCAACCCGGGATTGGGCATGTCGGAGTTCACCGACGACGAGTTGATGATCGAGCCGCCCGGCGGCATGTGCGGGATCGCGTCCTTGGTCAGCACGAACATCGCGGTCAGGTTGGTGGCGAGGGTGTGGTCCCACTCCTCGTCGCTGACCTCGTCGAGCGTCTCGTGCGTCATCTGGAACGCCGCGTTGTTGACCAGGACGTCGACCCTGCCGAACTCCTCGACGGCCTTCGGGATGATCGTCTTGCAGTGCGCCCGGTCGGAGATGTCACCGGCCACCAGCACGCACGTCCGGCCGGCCTCGCGGACGTAGCGGGCGGTCTCCTCCGCGTCCTCGTGCTCGCTGAGGTACGAGATCAGGACGTCGGCCCCCTCGCGGGCGAACGCGATCGCCACCGCGCGGCCGATGCCGCTGTCGCCGCCGGTGATGACGGCGGCCTTGCCGGTGAGCTTCCCGGACCCGCGGTAGCTCTCCTCGCCGTGGTCGGGCCTCGGCGTCATCTCGCCGAGAACGCCGGGCGGCTCCTGCTGCTGGGCGGGCTGCGACTCGGGGCGGGGCGACGACATCGGGGCACTCCTCCGGGTTGTTCGGAACGTCGCCGTCCGCCTACCCGGCTCACTCCTCCCGGGAACGCTCAGTCGCGAGCGTCGTGCGGCCGCGGAAAGAGGCGTTCGATCCCGGACATCTGCAGGATGCGATCCACCACGTGCGACGACGCCCGCAGCACCGGTGACCGGCCCGCCGCCTGGGACGCCTCCACGCACAGCAGCATCACGGCGACACCCGTGGAACTCATGAACGTCACCGCGGCGGCGTCGATCGCGTCGACCACGACCGGCTCTGCCCCCTGGCCCGCCTGGAAGTGGGTCACGACCGCGGCGTCCAGGTCGCCACGGAGGAACAGCACCCGGCGGTCGCCCTCGTCCTCGATGTCGATCGACCCGGGGCGCGGCACGGGCAGCTCCGGGTGCGGCCACACGTCCGCCTCCTCGCCCGATACGGCACGAGGCCACGGGCCCCTCTGGCCCGGGCCCCGGCACCGGACGGTACGCGCGCGCGGCCCCGCCGATCCAGGGCAGCACGTCTCGTTGACCCGATCGTTTCCGGCCGCTCCGGCGCGGGCTGCGGGAAGCCATGGGCCATCCGGCACGCTGTTCCCACGATGACCTCCTCGACCACCGCTCCCCCGCTGCTCGCCGACCCGTCCGACCTCGCCGCGCTGCGGGCGCTCGGTAGCGACCCGGACGAGCTGTTCAGCACGTTCGCCGCCTGGGCCGAGGCCGGCGGGACGACGCTGTACCCGGCGCAGGAGGAGGCGCTGATCGAGCTGGTCAGCGGCGCCAACGTCGTCCTCGCGACCCCGACCGGCTCGGGCAAGTCGCTGGTCGCCACCGGCGCCCAGTACGCCGCCCTGGCGGCCGGACGGCGCAGCTACTACACCGCGCCGATCAAGGCGCTGGTCAGCGAGAAGTTCTTCGCGTTGTGCGGCGTCTTCGGCGCGGCCAACGTCGGCATGCTCACCGGCGACGCCGCCGTCAACCGGGACGCGCCGATCATCGCCTGCACCGCCGAGGTGCTGGCGAACATCGCGCTGCGCGAAGGCCCCGAGGCCGACGTCGGCCTGGTGGTCATGGACGAGTTCCACTTCTACGGCGACCCCGACCGCGGCTGGGCGTGGCAGGTGCCGCTGCTCGAGCTGCCGAGGGCCCAGTTCCTGCTGATGAGCGCCACGCTCGGCGACGTCACCGAGCTGTCCGAGGACCTCACCCGCCGCACCGGCCGGCCCACCGCACTCGTCGCGCACGCCGAGCGGCCCGTGCCGCTGCACCACTACTACGCGACCACGCCGATGCACGAGACGATCCAGGAGCTCCTCGACACCGGTCAGGCGCCGGTCTACGTCGTCCACTTCACCCAGGCGTCGGCCCTGGAGCGGGCGCAGGCGCTGATGAGCGTCAACGTGTGCAGCAAGGAGGAGAAGGCCGCGATCGCCGAGCTGATCGGCGGCTTCCGGTTCTCCTCGGCCTTCGGGACGACGCTGTCGCGGCTGGTGCGCCACGGCATCGGCGTCCACCACGCCGGGATGCTGCCCAAGTACCGCCGCCTGGTCGAGCAGCTCGCCCAGGCCGGCCTGCTCAAGGTCATCTGCGGCACCGACACCCTCGGCGTCGGCATCAACGTGCCGATCCGCACCGTCGTCTTCTCGGCCCTGTCCAAGTACGACGGCACCCGCACCCGGCTGCTCAACGCTCGCGAGTTCCACCAGATCGCCGGCCGGGCCGGCCGCGCCGGCTACGACACCGCCGGCACGGTCGTCGTCCAGGCGCCCGAGCACGAGGTCGAGAACCTCAAGCAGTTCGCCAAGGTCGCCGACGACCCGAAGAAGCGCCGCAAGCTGGTCCGCCGCAAGGTGCCCGACGGCATGGTGCCGTGGTCGGAGGCCACGATGAGGCGGCTGATCGAGGCCCCGCCCGAGGCGCTCACCAGCCACATGCGGGTGACCACCGCGATGATCCTGGACGTCGTCGACCGGCCGGGCGACCCGTTCGCCGCGATGCGCCGGCTGCTCACCGACAACCACGAGCCGCGCAAACGGCAGCTGCGGCTCATCCGCGAGGCCATCGGCATCGCGCGGTCGCTGCTGCAGGCCGGCGTCCTGGAGCGGCTCGACGAGCCGGAGCCCGACGGACGGCGCTACGACCTCACCGTCGACCTGCCGCCGGACTTCGCGCTCAACCAGCCGCTGTCGACCTTCGCGCTGGCCGCCATCGATCTGCTCGACCCCGACTCCGACACCTATCCCCTGGACGTCGTGTCGGTCATCGAGGCAACCCTCGACGACCCGCGCCAGATCCTCGCCGCGCAGCTGAACAAGGCCAAGGGCGAGGCCGTGGCGCAGATGAAGGCCGAGGGCATCGAGTACGACGAGCGCATGGAGCTGCTCGAGGAGGTCAGCTACCCCAAGCCGCTCGAAGAGCTGCTCGGCCACGCCTTCGCGGTCTACGTGCGCACCAACCCCTGGGCCGCCGACGCGCACCTGTCGCCGAAGTCCGTCGTCCGGGAGATGTGGGAGCGGGCGTTCACGTTCCGGGAGTTCGTCAACACCTACGGGCTCACCCGCGCCGAGGGCGCCGTCCTGCGTTACCTGTCCGACGCGTTCAAGGCGCTGCGGTCGGGGGTTCCCGCGTCGGCGCGCACGGAGGAGGTCACCGACATCGTCGAGTGGATCGGCGAGCTGGTCCGGCAGGTCGACTCCTCGCTGCTCGACGAGTGGGAGCAGCTCACCTCCCCCGACCAGCCGCTGGACCAGCCGGTCGCCGTGCCCGCGCGGCCGCGGCCACTCACCGGCAACGAGCGGGCGTTCACCGCGATGGTGCGCAACGCCCTGTTCCGCCGCGTCGAGCTGTGGGCCCGGCGGCGCTGGTACGACCTGGGCGAGCTGGACTCCGGTTCCGGCTGGGACGCCGAGCGGTGGGCCGAGGTGGTGCAGGCCTACTTCGCGGAGCACGACACCGTGGGCACCGGGGCGGACGCCCGTGGACCGGCACTCCTCATCTGGGACAAGGCGACGCCGGGCGTCTGGCGGGTGCGGCAGATCGTCGACGATCCGGCCGGCGACCACGACTGGGGTCTGGACGCCGAGGTCGACCTGGACGCCTCCGACGAGGAGGGCGCCCCGGTGATCCGGCTGGTGTCTGCCGGCCGACGGGACGACGCCTGGACCTGAGCGGGGCGATCCGCGGGAGGACTCCGCCGCGCCCGGGCACCCACCGGGCAGGATGCCCGCCGTGCACCCGACCGCAGCCGACCGGTTCGACCAGGTGATGCAGGCGCTGGCGACCGACCCGGAGGCGCCCGACCTGGCGCCCGCCCGCGTGGCGCGCGCCTGCGCCGGTGCCCTGCCCGTCGACGGCGCCGGCCTGAGCCTGCACGCCGGGGCGCTGCGGGTGCCGATCGGTGCGAGCAGCCCGGCCACCTCCTCCGCCGAGCGGCTCCAGTTCACCTTCGGCGACGGCCCGTGCCTGCGGGCGTTCGACGACGGCCACGCCATCGCCTTCGAGCCGGAGGACATCGAGCGCAACTGGCCCGGACTCTTCGCCGCGCTGATGACCGACAGCCCCTACCGCGGCGTGCTGTCCCTGCCCCTGCCCGAGCCGCTCGGCCCGACGGTCGTCCTGGACCTGTGGGTCGCCGACCCGGCCGCCCTGCCGCGGCTGGACCACGACGACGTGGCCGCCGTCGTCGGGCGGGTCACCGAGGCGCTGGCCCGCGACCTGCGCGAGGGCGCGCGCATCCCTGCTGCCGACAGTGCTTGGCTCGGGGATCGGGACGCCCTGGTGCGCTCCAGCACCTGGCAGGCCGTGGGTGTGGTCGGGATGGCGCTGCTGCTCGACAGCCCCGACGCGCTCGAGGTGCTGCGGGCCGCCGCCGTCACCTCCGGACGCTCCGTCGACGAGGTGGCCGCCGACGTGCTCACCGGCCGGATCCAGCCGCTCGACCTCGGCGCCGCCCCGCTGCCCGAGGAGGACCAGTGAGCGGTTCCGTCAGGAGACGGTGACCCGCGCGAGGACCGCGTCCGCGACGGTGGGTGCCGAGGTCGAGGTGACCGAGACGAGGCAGGACTGCACGGCACCCGCGCTCATGGTCGCGGCAGGCGTGATCTCCAGGCGCACGGCGGCGGCGCCCGCGGGTGCCACCCCGCTGACGGTGTAGGTGCCCCCGACCACGGCCGACGTGATCTCCGTCGTGCCGGTGGCGCCCACGAAGTACCGGACCCGGAAGCCCGAGGCGGCCGAGCACCCGCGGACACGGAAGCCGTCGGCTGCGCCCCCGTCGTTCGCCATCCGGACGACGAACGCGCGCCGCTGCCCCGGCGGCGCC
This sequence comes from uncultured Actinomycetota bacterium, assembly GCA_963777095.1. Taxonomy (GTDB): domain Bacteria; phylum Actinomycetota; class Actinomycetes; order Mycobacteriales; family Geodermatophilaceae; genus CAVZOY01. The sequence goes on along the minus strand of CAVZOY010000001.1, from coordinate 215,706 downwards.
GTCGTGCTCCGGGTCTGCCCGGCACCCGTGGTGTTGTAGACGTCGTTGCCGACGAACGTCGTCTGGCTCGCAAGCCGGATCTGGGCGTCCGGGCGGGAGGAACTCGCCGGAGCGAGGGTCAGCACCTCGTGGACGTCGGTCGCGCCGCCTCCCCCCATCCGGGTCCCTCCGGCCGGGATGTAGGCCGCCCCGTTCCACATCGCCGCCTGGATGCCGTGGCGCGCCGTCGGCATCGAGGTCAGCGTGCGCCACCGGTTGGTCGCCGTGTCGTAGGCCTCGACCTCGTCGAACGTCGCCCCGCCGCCCTCGCCACCGATGACGGCGATCTCGGTGCCGAAGACAGCGGTGGCGAACCCGCCCCTCAGTGTCGGAAGCGGCGCGTAGCCGGTCGACCAGGTCCCCGCCGCGAGATCGAAGGCCTCGTTGTAGCCCACGCGTGTCGCGGCCGCCGAGATGCGGCCGCCGATCGCCCAGAACCGGCCGTTGACGACGGCACCCTGGAAGTGGTCGCGGCGGTGCGGGAGGTCAGGCAGGCGGGTCCAGGTCCGGGCCGACGTGTCGTAGACGTCGAACCACGCGACGGTCGTCCCGTCGTGCACACCGCCCGCCACGTAGATCCTGTTTCCGGCCACGGCGATGGCGCCGGCTCCCCGATCCCGACCCGGCAGCATGGGCGCGCCGACGGAGAAGACGTTCGTCGCGATGTCGTAGACGTACACGGTGTCGACGCTCTGGCTCGGCCACGCCGACATCCCGCCGATGTAGTAGATCTTCCCGTTCACCGCGGCGGCCTGCATGTGGTCCAGCGGCTGCGGAGCCGGGACCGGCGCCACGGTCGACCACGCGCCGGTCGCCGGGTTGAAGACCTGCTGCACGTTGGTCCTGCCGCCGGCCAGGTACAGCTTCCCGCCGGCCTCGACGTAGGACACCTCCTGTCGCGGCAGGCCGGTGCGGGTCGCGGTCGTCCACGCTCCCGCGGCCTCGGCGACCCCCGACGTCGGCGCGACGAGGAGCGCCGTGAGAACCAGGACGACCGCCCCGGAGACCCGCCACCGTCGACCCTGTGGTCGGGCTGCCCTCATCGCTTCCCTCCATCTCATCCGACGGTGACCGCGGTCCGGACGGCATCGGCCGGGCTTCCGGTGTTGACCGACGTCGCCGTCACGAGGCTGGACTTGACCGCACCGATGGCCGCACCGCTCCCCACGGTCACCCGCATCTGGATCGACCGGGCGGCGCCGGCGGCGATGCCGTTGAGCCGGTAGGTGCCGTTGACGACGGCCGTGGTGATGTTGGTCGTCCCGGCGAAGTACCGGACGGTGAAGCCGGTCGAGCTCCCCGGTCCACGGAGCGCGAAGGAGTCGCTGAGCCCGCCGTCGTTCTGCAGGTTGACGGTGAAGGTCCGCGTGGTGCCGCGCGCGTTCGTGGCGCTGACCTGCTGGCCGGCGGCGGTGGTGTTGTGGACGTTGTTGCCGGTGTAGGTCCCCGTGGTGCCGACGCGCACCTGGGCATCGGGTCGGTACGACGGGTACTGGACCTCGAACAGGTCCCAGGTGGCGGGGAAGGACGGTGCCCCACCGGACGTAGCGATCACCCCCGTGGCGAGCGCGGCCCGGTCGAACCAGGCGGTCGGCAGCGTGAGCGGGCCGCCGAGATTCGTCCGCGGCCCCGCCGTCGTGCCGGTCGTGATCTGGTAGCTCGGCTGGACCGTGCGGGTCAGCGGGTTCACGGCGAGGAAGAGGTCGGCGAACCCGGACGAGGGCAGGCTGACGTTGACGGACGCCGTCGCGGTGATCGATCCGCCGACCTCGCGCTCCACCACCACCGACCTCGCGCTGCCGGCTCCGCTCACGGCGAGCCGGACGTAGTTGTCCTGGTCCCCGGTGCCGAGCTGCAGACCGATCCGCTCGGTCCCCGTGGGCGTGGTGCCGGCGAAGGGCGTCAGCACCCGGGTGCGCGGCGTGAAGATCGCGCTGCGGGCCGATGAGAGCAGGAAGCCGTACTGGAAGGCGTAGGCCTGCGAGTCCGCGGCGCCGGTGGCTGTGCCCGGGCCGACCGAGTCCACTGTGAGCACACCGCCGTTGCCGCCGGCGGTCAACCTGGTCGGGTCGTACAGCGATGCGTAGTTCGCGGTGCCGTTCGTCATGAGCCCGGTGAACCCGAGGTTGAGCAGGCCGCCCGCGTCGTCCGTGTCGTCGAAGGGGTGGACGACGGGGAGCCTCGTCGTCGTGCCGTTGGAGCCGTCGACCGCCCAGGGGTCCGACGTGTCCGGCATCGCGTCGTTGTCGTCGTTCGGGTCGTTCAGGTTCGAGATGCCGTCGTCGTCCCAGTCGGCCGGCACGTCGGCGGCCGAGCACGGGTCGGTGGCGTTGTCGATCTCGTCGGCGTTCGTGTAGTCGTCGCCATCCTCGTCGAGGCCGGCGCTGTCGGCGCCGGTGCAGGTCCCGCCTCCACCGCCGCCGAAGTCGTTCGGCTCGAACACGAAGATGGTCCCGGCCAGGTGGTCGGCGAGCCAGATCGTCCCGGGGAACGGTCCGGCGTCACCGGTGGTGGTCAGGTCGAGCGGATGGACGCTCACGTCCGAGAACAGCCGCTCCGAGCTCTCGATGGCGGTGCCCGAAGCGTTGAGGTGCCAGCGGTTGACGTAGCCGTCCCACCCCGCAGTGATGAGGTCGCCCCGCATCTCGCCGCCGAAGTTCGAGGCGGTGTACTCCGCGATGCCGTTGGTGGAGCTGGGATCCCAGCCGATCGCCGACCTGACCGAGGTGTTGGGGTTGTTCAGGTCCGCGGACCGCTGGAAGTCGCACTCGACCGGGTTCTCGGCCGCGGCCGGCACCGGGCTCTGCCCGCCGAAGGTGTTCGCCGTGTTGCCCCGAGTGGGGTTGGGGTGGCCGCCGTAGTAGCCGGGGCCTGTGACGTGGTGCAGGCTGTCGAACCCGGTCACCGGGCTGGTGTCGTTGGTGGCGTTCGTGCAGTTCCCGGTGGGCCCTTCGCCGCCCGGCGGACCGCCCTGGCCGGCGTTGTACCCGTTGTCGGTCACGTACAGCTTGCCGGCGTGCGATCCGACCGTGGCCCGGAGCAGGTCGTAGGCGTTGCGGTAGCCCGGTGAGTACACCTGGACGGGTCCGCCCGGCACGATCCGCGCCTGGTTGGCCCCGTCGTTGCCCCCGAACGGGTCGTTGACGTCGACGCCCGTCGCGCTGTTGGCGCGCGAGGGGTCGTCCAGGGTGGGGAGGTTGTAGGTCGTGTTCCCGATGACGGAGAGGTCGATCGACACGATCGCCGCCGACAGCGCGTACTCGGGCAGGTAGTTGAACACCCGGCCCGGCGCGCCCTGGTTGGTGTGCCCGCCGACGGCGAGGTAGAGCCGGTTCGCCGACGCGTCGAGCACCATGCCGTTGACCGCGTGGTTCTCCTCGGAGCGCGGGAGCCCGCGCACGAGGTCCGTCTTGACCCACGCGTTCCCGTTCCAGTTCAGGCGCGAGACCATGCCCGAGTTCGTGTCGAGGTTGGTGTCACCGGTCTCGGGATTGCCGAAGCGCGGATCGCTGGACGACACGTAGATGACCGGCTGGGCGGCCGTGCCCGTGACGACCATTCCCGTCGCCATGCGGCAGGGCGCGGTGCAGGACCGCGCTTCGAAGCTGTTGGTGACCGCGCCGGTCGTGTCGTTGTGGTTCGCGATGTTCTTGACCAGCGCCGTGGACGTCATCGACGCGACGTCGTAGTCGTTGGGTCCGTTGCGGACGATCCCGTAGATGAAGATCGTGCCGTCCTGGTGCAGGACGTAGAGCCGCCCGTCGGGCCCGAACTGGACGGACGTCGCCCGGTCCTTGGCGTTCGCCCCGCCGAGGATGCTCTTGCCGAAGCCGATCGCCGCCTGCGCGGGCGAGGCGAGGACGACGGCCTGCAGCGTCGTGAGGAAGAGGCACAGAGCCGCCAGGATCGCGAGGTCACGCCGGGTCCAGCGGAGCAACCGCATCGGGCCGCAACGCCGTAAGGAGACGTCCACCGCTGATCGCCTCCCCACTGCGGCCCGCCGGTGTGACGTAGGTCACTCCAGGGCGGCATCATGCTCGCCGTCGGACGATTCGATACGGGAACGGAACGTCTTGCAAGGAGTCGCGGAGCGACGAACCTCTCCTTCGACCCGGTGAGGCCGCACGTCGATCGCATGTCAGGCTCGACGTGATGCGCGGATGACCGGGTGGGAGATGGCCGCGGTCGTCGCGGGCGGGTTCGGCGCGAGCGCCATCAACGCCGCCGTCGGCTCGGGTTCGCTGGTCAGCTTCCCGGTGCTGCTCGCCGTCGGGCCTGCCACCGGTACCGGCGACCATCACCAATTCGCTGGGCATCGTCGCGGGCGGGCTGACCGGCTCCTTCGGCTACCGCCGCGAGCTCGCGCAGCTGCGCCGCTGGCTGCCCACGATGCTCACCGGCGCGGTGCTCGGCGCTCTCACCGGTGCGTGGCTGCTGCTCACCCTCCCGGCCGAGATCTTCGCGACGGTGGTGCCGGTGCTGATCGGCGTGGCCGCCGTCCTCGTGGCCACCCAGCCGCTGATCAACCGGGCCCTGGCCCGTCGCCAGGAGGAGGGGGCCGCCCAGGCAGGGCGCGGCCGGCTGGTGGCTGTCGGGTTCGGGTCGTACGCCGCGAGCACGTACGGCGGCTACTTCTCCGCCAGCCAGGGCGTCCTGCTGATCGGGATCACCGGGTTGATCACCCCTCTGCCGATCCAGCGGCTCAACGCGTTGAAGAACCTGAACACGGTCACGGTCAACATCGTGGCCGCGGCCGCATACGTCGTCGTCGCCGCCGACCAGGTCGTATGGTCCGTCGCCGGCCTGATGGCCGTCGGCTCCCTGGCCGGCGGGTGGACGGGCGCGACGGTGGGACGCCGGCTCCCGGGCCCACTGCTGCGCGTCGCCATCGTCGTGCTGGCCGGCGTGGCCATCACGATCCTGGTGTCCCGGTGAGCCCGGCCGAGTTCGGCCTGCTCGTGGCCGCGGGGGTCGGCGCCGGCCTGGTGGGCAGCATCGCCGGGCTGGCCTCGCTGATCAGCTATCCGGCGCTGCTCGCGGTCGGCGTGCCGCCGGTGACGGCGAACATGACCAACACCGTCTCGATGTCGCTGCTCGCCGTCGGCTCGGTGAGCGCCAGCCGCCCCGAGCTGCGCGGCCAGCGCCGGCGGCTGCTCCGGCACGTGCCCGCCGGGATGCTCGGGGGCGCGGCCGGTGGTGCGCTGCTGATGCTGACGCCGTCCGAGGCCTTCGAGAAGGTCGTGCCGGCGCTGATCGCGCTGGCCTCCGTGGCCATGCTGATGACCCGGCCGCCGTCGCAGCTGGCGGTCGAAGGCGCCCTGGAGCAGCGGCGTCACCCGCACCGGGACCCGAGGTGGCTGCCCCTCGGCACGTTCACGATCGGCATCTACGGCGGCTACTTCGGCGCGGCCGCGGGCGTGCTGATGCTCGCGATGTACCTGCTCACCACCGGCGAGGGCCTGCCGCGGGGCAACGCGCTGCGCAACGTCGTCCTCGGTGCCGCCAACGCGGTCGCCGCGGTGGCCTTCGTCGTCCTCGGCTCGGTGGCGTGGACGGCGGCGCTGCCCCTCGCGCTCGGCCTGTTCGCGGGCGGACGGCTGGGCCCGGGCATCGTGCGCCGGGTCCGCCAGACGCTGCTCCGCCGGCTGATCGCCCTGGCCGGGCTGGGCCTGGCCGTGCACCTGGCCGTGCAGGCCTGGACCTGACGCGAGATCCGCACACTCGTACGGTTCCGGGCCCGGAAGCGCACGAGTGTGCAGATCTCGTCGAGGATCAGCGGAGGACGTAGGCCGACAGGAAGAGCACGAACGCGCTGAGCACCAGCAGCAGCCGCGCCGGCGTCAGCCCCGAGAGCAGCGGCGCGGTGGCCTCCACCCAGGCGGGGCGGACGGCGGCCTCGCGGGCGCCCTGACGCACCATGCGCACCTCGTCGGCGAGCAGCACCCCGGCCGCCCCGAGGATGCCCAGGCCGACGACGAGCAGCACGAGCGACATCCGCTCGCCGAACGTGTCGACGGCACCGACGAGGAGCAGGACGGCGACCACACCGGCGAGGACGCCGAGCAGCCCGCCCGCCACCGGCGCCCAGGGCCCCATCCGGGTCAGCGGTCCGCGCCGCGCCCCGCGCGGCTTCGGCCGGACGGTGACCGGTGCGGTGGCGTGCGGGGACGCGGTTCCGGGCGGCGGCGTGGCCGGCACGTCCATGACCTGCGTGCTGTCGGGCGCGGGCGCCGCGGGGGTGGGCTCGGCCGGCGCCGCCCCCGTCTCGGGGGTGACGACGATCGGGCCGGTGTCGGTCTTCGCGGCGCCGCGCGGCCCACGGGCCTTGGTCGCGCCGGTGCCGGCAGCTGGAGTGGTCGTGCGCTCGGTCATCTTCTTCACCTCACCCGTCACGCTAGGCGCAGCCGTCCCACGATCCGGGGAGGTGCTCCCGGCGCGTCCGGCACTCGCCGGAGAGCGACCTCACACCAGGCGACGGCTGTCCTCGGCCACGACCCGGAGCCAGCGGTAGCCGTAGCCGTCGAGCGCGATCTCCACCGTTCCCTTGTCGGAGATGCCTTCCTCCCCCGACTGCAGCAGGTCGACCAGCCGGTGCGAGGAGTCGCAGCCCTCCAGGGTCAGCGGCACCACGCGGGGCTCGGCGCTCAGGTTGTGCACGGCCACCAGCGCGCCGTCGTCCCACGCCGTGAGGTGCGCGAGCACCTCCGGGCACGGGTGCTCGAGGACCGTGAAATCGCCCCACCCGAGCTCGGGCGACTCGCGGTAGCGCCGGATGAGCAGCTTCATGAACGACAGCAGCGAGTCCGGGTCGTTGCGCTGCGCGGCCACGTTGACGAACTCGGGCGAGAACCCGCCGGACACGACCGGGCCGGGCAGCTTGCGCGGCTCAGCGGGCGAGAAGCCGCCGTTGCGCCCCGACGTCCACTGCATCGGCGTCCGGACGGCGAGCCTGCCCTCGGCGTCGAGGTTTTCTCCCATCCCGATCTCCTCGCCGTAGAAGAGCACCGGAGTGCCCGGCAGCGAGAACAGGAGGCTGTAGACCATGCGGACCCGGCGCGGGTCGCCGTCCAGCATCGGCGGCAGCCGCCGGCGCAGCCCGCGGCCGTAGACCTGCATCGTCTCCTCGGGACCGAAGGCGGCGAACACCTCCGCGCGCTCCTCCTCGGAGAGCTTGTCGAGGGTGAGCTCGTCGTGGTTGCGGACGAAGGTCGCCCACTGCGAGTCCGGGTGCAGCGCCGGCCGGCCGGTGAGCGCCTTCACCAGGGGGCCGGCGTCGCCGCGGGCGAGCGCCAGGTAGAGCGCCTGCATGCCGATGAAGTCGAACTGCATGGTCAGCTCGTCGCCGTCGGGCCCGCCGAAGAACTGCAGCTGCTGCTCGAAGGGCAGGTTGACCTCGCCGAGCAGCACCCCGCTGCCCGAGCGCCGGCCGACCAGGGAGCGCAGCGCGCGCAGATAGTCGTGCGGCTCCGGAAGTGCTCCGCCGTCCGCGCCGGCCGTCTCGAGGAAGAAGGGAACGGCGTCCACGCGGAAGCCGTCGAGGCCCAGCTGCAGCCAGAAGCCCATGATCTTGGCGACCTCGTCCCGCACCCGCGGGTTCGTGACGTTCAGGTCGGGCTGCTCCTTGTAGAACTTGTGCAGGTACCACTCCCCCGTCTTCTCCGACAGCGTCCAGATGCTGTCCTCCTGGTCCGGGAAGACGACCTCCTTCTTGGTGTCCGGCGGCGGGTCGGAGCGCCAGACGTAGAAGTCGCGGAACGGCGAGTCCTTGCTCTGCTCGGCCGACCGGAACCAGGGGTGCTTGCGGGAGGTGTGGTTGACGACGAGGTCGACGATCACCCGCATGCCGCGGTCGTTCGCCGTCCGGATGACCTCGACCACGTCGCCGTGGGTGCCGAGGCGCGGGTCGACGCCGTAGAAGTCGGTGATGTCGTAGCCGTCGTCGCGCTCGGCGGTCGGGTAGAAGGGCATCAGCCACAGGCAGGTGACGCCGAGGTCGGCCAGGTGGTCGATCCGCTGGGCGAGGCCCTCGAAGTCGCCGATGCCGTCGCCGTTCCAGTCCATGAACGTCTCGACGTCCAGGCAGTAGACGACGGCGTTCTTCCACCAGAGATCGGCGGTGTCGGTGATCCTCATGCCGGCACCGCTGCCTTCGGCGCGACGACGCCGAGCTGCGGCAGCACGTGCTCGCCGAAGGCGTCGAGGAAGGCGCGCTGCTCCTGGCCGACGTGGTGCAGGTAGATCTCGTCGAAGCCCAGCTCCGCGTACTCGGCGAGCCAGGCGGCGTGCTGCCCGAGGTCCGCCGACACGTTGACCACCTGCGCGACGTCGTCGGGCGTCACCCGCTCGCTGGCGGCGTCGAACGCCTCGACGTGGTCGAGGTCCCAGCAGACCGGCGGCGGGAACACGTTGCTCCGCCACTGGTCGTGGGCGATCGCGGCGGCCCGGTCGGGATCCGGGTCCCAGGAGAGGTGCACCTGCACCGCCAGCTTGCCGCGACCGCCGGCGTCCCGGTAGGCCGCGATCATCTCGCGCAGCTTGTCGTGCGGCTGGTTCACGGTGACCAGTCCGTCGGCCCACTCCGCGCCGGTGCGCGCGGTCGCCACGCTCACGGCGGGGCAGATCAGCGCCGGCGGGACCTCCGGAAGGGTCCACAGCCGCGCCCGGTCGACGTGCACCAGCCCGTCGTGGCTGACCTCCTCACCCGCCAGCAGCGCGCGGATCACGTCGACGCACTCCCGCAGCCGCGCGTCGCGGAGCTCCTTGCGGGGCCAGCCCTGGCCGGTGATGTGCTCGTTGGACGCCTCGCCGCTGCCCAGCGCGATCCAGAACCGGCCGGGGAACATCGCGCTCAGGGTCGCGATCGCCTGGGCGACGATCGGCCGGGTGGTACCGCTGGCCGGGCGCATTGACCGCGCCGAACGGCAGGGACGTCGTCGCCAGCGCCGCACCGAGCCACGAGAAGCCGAACGCCGACTGCCCCTGCCGGGCGCTCCAGGGCGAGAAGTGGTCGGAGCTCATCGCCGCGGTGAAGCCGACCTCCTCCGCGTGCTGCGTGGCCTCCAGCAGCTGTGTGGGGTGGACCTGCTCGTGCGAGTTGTGGAATCCGATCACCGGCATGTGCCATGCCTACCGGCGCACGCGGGTGCGGGCCAGACGAGGGCGGCGCCGTCCCCGCCGCTCACCCCCGTCGAGATCGGCGATCTCGCACGCCTTGGGCCTCGAAAACGTCCGAGATCGGCGATCTCGTCGACCGCACGCACGGTGCGCGGGCTCCGCAGCCGCCGGCCGAGCACGCCTGCCACAGCGATCAGCAGCGCGAACCAGATCAGCGACAACGCCGCGTGGACCGCCGCCAGCAGCAGTCCGACCGCCAGCGCATCGGACCCGGGCGGGACGAACTGCGGCAGCAGCGCCACGTAGAAGACGCCGACCTTCGGGTTCAGCAGATTCGTGACCAGGCCGAGCCGCACGGCACGCCATACCGACCGGCCGCCGGGTGCGACGGCCTCCTCAGGCACCACGGGGCGCAGCGCACGCCAGAGCAACCGGCCGCCGAACCAGACCAGGTACGCCGCCCCGGCGTAGCGGACGACGTCGTAGGCCGCCTGGGAGGCGGTGAGCAGCGCCGAGATCCCGGCCGCCGCGGCCGCGCCCCACACGAACAGCCCGGCCACGATGCCGACGGCGGTGGCCGCCGCGTCGGACCGGCGGCCGGTCATCGCCGAGCGCAGCACGAGCGCGGTGTCCAGCCCCGGCGTGATCGTCAGCGCGGCCGCCACGACCGCGAACCCGAGCACGGCGGTGGCGAGGGTCACGCCGTCATCGTCGCCCACCGGGCGTGCCCGGTGCTGCGGGGATCCGCCGGGGCGATGAGGATCGCGGCGTGACCCGCACCCCGACCACGGACGAATGGGGCATCGACGCCTCCTGGCTGGACGCCTTCGACGAGGAGCACGAGGTCCCGGAGGAGACCATCGAACGGCTCCGGGAGGTGATCGGCCGCCCGCCCGCCGACCTCGAGGACCGCGCCCCGATCGTCGCCCGGCCCGGCGACGCGCTGGAGATCGACGCCGCCGAGGTGCTGTGCGAGGACGGCGAGACCCGGCGGATCGACGGCGAGATCCCCGCCGACTTCCCGCTCGGCTACCACCGGCTGCGCCCCGAGCACGGCCCCGAGCGGCGGCTGATCGTCTCCCCCGGCCGCTGCTGGCTGCCCGAGGACCGCGCGTGGGGCTGGGCGGTGCAGCTCTACGCCGCCCGCAGCCGGGGCAGCCGCGGCATCGGCGACCTGGCCGATCTGCGCGCGATCCGCGAGATGGCGCAGGCGCAGGGCGCCGGCTTCGTCCTGATCAATCCGCTGCACGCCGTCGCCCCCACGCCGGGGCAGGAGGCCAGCCCGTACCTGCCGGCCACCCGGCGCTTCCGCAACCCGGTGTACCTGCGCGTCGAGGAGGTGCCCGGCGCCGAGGGACTCGATCTGTCCGACGCCGAAGGCCGGGCCCTCTCCGACGGCGAGCTGATCGACCGCGACGCGATCTGGGCGCACAAGCGCGCCGTCCTCCGCCGGGTGTTCGACGCGGCCGGCGAGCGCCAGGACTTCCGCGACTGGTGGTGGTTCCAGGGCAGGCCGCTGCAGGACTGGGCGACGTGGTGCGCCCTCGCCGACGCGCACGGCCCCGACTGGCACACCTGGCCGGAGGAGCTCCGCGACCCGCGCGGCGACGCCGTCCGCGCCTTCGCCGAGGCGAACGAAGCGCGAGGTGGCCTTCCACGCGTGGCTGCAGTGGGCGACCAGCCTGCAGCTCGACGCCGCCGCCGAGGGGATGACCGTTCTCCAGGACCTGCCGATCGGCGTCGCCGGTGGTGGCGCCGACGCCTGGGCCTGGCAGGACGTGCTCGCCTCCGGGGTGGACGTCGGAGCCCCGCCGGACGCGTTCAACGTCCAGGGCCAGAACTGGGGATCCCCGCCGCTGGTGCCGTGGCGGCTGCGCGCGGCGGACTACGAGCCCTTCGTCGAGTCCATCCGGGCCACGATGGCCGGCGCCGGCGGCCTGCGGATCGACCACGTCATGGGACTGTTCCGGCTGTGGTGGGTGCCGTCCGACGGCAGCGCCGCCGACGGCGCGTACGTCCGGTACCCCGCCGAGGACCTGCTCGACATCGTCGCCCTCGAGAGCTCCCGCGCGCAGGCGGTCGTCGTCGGCGAGGACCTCGGCACCGTCGAGGACGGCGTGCGCGAGGCGCTCGCGGCGCACGGGATCCTGTCCTACCGGCTGCTGTGGTTCGAGGACGACGCCCCGCAGGAGTGGCCGGCCGAGGCCATGGCGGCGATCAGCACGCACGACCTCCCGACGGTCGCCGGGCTCTGGACCGGGTCGGACCTCGAGGACCAGCGGACGAACGAGACCGGTCCGGACGCCGACCTCCAGCGCGGGCGCGCCGCCCTGCTGGCCAAGCTGACGGGCGTCCGCAAGAACGCGAAGCCCGCGACCGCGGTCCAGCGCGCGCACGAGCTGCTCGGCCGTGCCCCGTCCCTGCTGCTGTCGGCGACGCTGGACGACGCCGTCGGCGAGGAGCGCCGGCCCAACATGCCCGGCACGACGCAGCGGCCGAACTGGTCGCTGCCGCTGCCGGTGCTCGTCGAGGACCTGCCCGCGCACCCGCTGCTGCGCACGGTGGCGGCAACGCTGGACAGCGCCGTCCGCGGCTGACGGGGCGGGCGCCCGAACGCGACCGGCGCGGACACCCCGAGGGGTGCCCGCGCCGGCGCGGTCAGGGGGTGCGGTGGGTCAGCGGAGGAACTCGTCCAGGTCCAGGCCGAGCACGACCGGGTCGTGGTCGCTGGACCGGTACTGGTGCGGTGCGTACAGGGCAGGGTCACCCACGTACTGGTAGGCGAACGACTCGACCGAGTTGATGTTCCAGTGCGCCACCCCGGTGACCTTGTCGGTCAGCGTGGCCGTGGCCAGAGCGTGATCGAGAGAGCCGGACATGTCGTCGAAGACGTAGCTGTAGCGGCCCTCGTCGAAGAGGGTGCCCAGGTCCGAGTACCCCGCCGTGCGCAGACGCTCGATCGGGTCCTCCTGGGTGTAGGCGTTGAAGTCACCCATGAGCAGGACGTCGCTCTCGTCCGCCTTGCGGCTCAGCCCGGCAACGAAGCTCGCCAGCGAGGCCGCCTGCCGCACGCGGTCACCGTTCCATTGCCCCTGACCGTCACCGGTGTCGACGTTGTCGCCGGTCGCGGCCCCCGGGCTCTTGGACTTGAAGTGGTTGGCCACGACGAGGAAGCGGTCGCCCTCGCCCTCGCCGCCGCGCTGCTTGAACAGCTGGGCGATCGGCTCGCGGGCGTTCGACCACACGGTTTCGTCGACGAGACCCGCGGGCTTGCCCAGCGCCTGCACGACGTCGCTGCGGTAGATGATGCCGTTGCGGATGACGTCGCGGTCGACCGCGTAGAGCTCCTTCGGCAGTGGGACGTACTGCCACACAGCCGCGCCGGCGGCCACGTTCAGCCGGCCGACCAGGTCCGCGAGGGCCGTGTCCGCGTTGCCCGGGGTGTACCCCGTGGAGTCGGTGTCCTCGATCTCCATCAGCGTGACGACGTCGGCATCGAGTGCGGTGATCGCGGTGACGATCTTGGCCGCCTGACGCTCGAACGCCTCGGCCGTCTCGGCGCCACGTCCACCGTCGCCTTCCAAGGTCAGGAAGTAATTCAGCACGTTGAATGCGCCGACCTGGACGTCACCGTTCACCTCGTCCGGCGCGGCCGGGCGGGTGTTCTGCGCCGCGAACGTGCCCGCGGCGGTGCCGTCGGCAGGCTGCAGCCGCCACTGGCTGAAGCCGTAGCCCAGGACGAGCTCCGATGTGAAGGTCAGCTCGTCGCCGACCCGCACCGGCGTCGTGGGTGACAGGTACGGACGCGTGGTCGTGCTGACCCGCGCGCTGAGCCCGTCGTCCAGGACGATCCGGCGCAGCGTGTTCCCCGCGGCGACGGCGGCCGCCTCGGGGCTGCCGGGACGGGCGAGCTCGGTCGGCTGCACGAGCAGGCCGTCTTCGGAGAGCGTCAGCTCACCGAAGGACGTCAGGTCGAAGACCTCGCTGACGGTGAGCGTGTCCGCCGGCGCAACGAGCATGCCCTCGAGCGGCTCGCGCTGGGCGTCGGTGGCAGGTAGGGCCAGAGCCGCCGGAGCCGGCAGGTCCGTCTCGGTGCCGTCGGCGCAGACCTCGACGTCTTCGCGCGAGGTGATCTGGGTCTGCGCGAAGTTCTCGCGCGCGCCGCCCTCGACGGCCACGGCGTCGCCGAGGCCCACCGCGATGGGCGACTCGACGAAGATGCCGTCCGAGGTGGCCGCGTGCCGTCACCGTCGGCGTCCTGCAGGTAGAAGCCACCCAGGCCCGGCACGTCAGCGACCACGACGCCGCGCACGGCGACCTGCTGGCCGGCGAACGGAGTGTGACGCGCCGTCCCCCTGGACGGCGCCGATCTCGTGCGTGGGCGCGGTGTCGCACGGCGTCACGGGCTCAGGCGTGTAGGTGGGGTTCGCAGCACCCTTGCTGCCGGCCGCCGGGCCGAACCATTGCAGCTCCTCGGTCTCGGTGTTGTACCGCCGGGACAGGGTCAGGCCGGCCGGCTCGCTCCCGGACTGGCTGACGCCGATGTCGGTGCTCGTCCTCGCCGATCGCCGTCGACGCCGGTCGCCGTCATCTCGCCCTCGTAGGAGAGGAACTCGGCCACGGCCCCGGCGGGGTCGATCAGCGCCACACCGTCGGGCGAACCGTTCTGCAGGGTGCCGTCGTACGAGACGGCGGCGATCCCCTCCGCGTCGGGAACCAGCGGGCTCGGTGTCGTAACGGCGCCCCGTTGGAGCCGTTGTAGAGGTCGACGGCCCAACCGGTCGACGCTGGAATCACCGGGGAACGTGACCTCGACGAACTCGCCGGCGTCGGTGCCGGCGTTGTCGTAGTGGATCTCGGAGATGAACGGCGTGGTGGGAGCGGCGGCCTGGGCCGTCGTGGGCAGACCCACGACGGCGACGGAGGCGGCGACGGTGCCGAGGGCAGCGCGACGCGCTATCCCGCGACCGCTACCAGGGCGTACGAGCACAGATCGGTCCTTCCGGACGGGAGGTGGGACGAAGACATCCTGAATGCGTCGAGTGACGGCGCCCTCGACGTTAGGTGACCGGCTCGTGACCGAGAAGAGGCGGAGGGAAATTGGTCTGGCCGTTTCCGTGACGGACGGTGTGTCTGTGTCGCGGCACGCCGCGGGGGGCGAGCCGATCGAACGCCTGTTCGATGCGGATGCCACACTGCGCGAGGTGGCCGGAGGGATGAGAACGGGGCGCTCGCGTCCGTCGCTCGGCGAGCGGGCGGCGCAGTCGGGCGTCGGCCCGTCCGTCCCGGCGGAGCCCGCGTCCCCGGGGCGGCGCAGCGGCGAGCCCGGCCGCCACTGCTGGGTCACCGATCCCCCGGAGTGGCCGGGCACCTGGCCGGGGCTGCTGGTCGAGTGGCGGCAGCAGGCCGGGGGCTGGCACGGGCGGGTGGCCTACACGGTGGTGGGGCCGCACGGCCCGGTGCTCGTGGAGACGTGGCTGCCGGCCGACCGGCTGCAGCAGCGCTGACACCGACCGGCGTTTGGCGGCGCCGCGCCGCGGGCCAAGGATCGGGGCATGACCGATCCCGAACCGACCCTGGACGACGTGATCACCCCCGAGGAGTCCGCTCCGCGCGACCGGCACGAGCACGGCAAGGCCTCGCCGCGGCCGAACGACGAGGCGCTCGAGCACCGCACCGAGCAGGAGCGCCAGGCCGTCGGCTCGGACGACGCGGCGCCCGGCGGCGCCGAGGAGCACGCCGCCGCCGAGTGACGTCGGGCGCCGGCCCGCGCGCGCCTGCGCCCCGGCCGGCCGCCGGCTGGGACGATCGGCGCATGCTCGACAAGCGCCTGCGCTGGGGCGGTCTCGCCTGGCTGCTGACCCTGCAGTTCTTCGTCGCCGAGACGATCGCCCAGCTGCGCTTCGGCGGCGGCTACTCGCGGTCGGACGACGTCATCAGCGCCCTGGGAGCCTCGTACTCTCCGGCGGCGGGGCTGATGAACGCCTCGTTCGTGCTGCAGGGCGTGCTGATCGCGACCGGGGCGCTGCTGCTGCGGCGGGCGCTCCCCCGGGGCGCGGGCCGCCTGGCCACGGCGCTGCTGCTCGTCGCCGCGCTCGGGGTGGTCGTCGTCGGGGTCGTGCCCCTGGACGCCGACGGCACCGTGCACTCGGTGGGCGCCGGGGTGTACCTGGCCGGCAGCTCGCTCGGGCTGCTGGCCCTGGCGCACGCGCTGCGGCCGCGCTCGGAGCGGCTCGGCTCGCTCGTCGCGGTGCTCGGTGTCGTGGCGTCCGCGGCGTCGCTGTTCTTCGTGGCCGGAGTCAGCCGATTCGTCGGCGAGGGCGGCATGGAGCGGGCCGCCGTCTACCCGCTGCCGCTCGCGCTGGCCGTCGCCGGGGTGGCGCTGTGGCGCGGCGGCACGGACCCGTCGGCAGAGCCCCCGCCGGACCGAGCCGGCGCGAACTCCGCGCCCGGGAGCGCGATGACCGACGGGCCGAGGCCGCGGCGCGGGCGGCCGAGCGGGACGCCGCGCTCGAGCGCTACGCCACCGACCGCGGCGACTCCCGGGACGACAGCGGCGCCGACGAGGACCCCTGGGCGCCGTCGAGCCGCCGCGACTGACCTGCCGCCCGGCTCAGACCGCCGGTCCGGCCTCCTGCGGCACGGGCACCGGACGCCGAGGCCGGGTCCGGCTGCGCGCGAAGCCCACCCCGGCCAGGCAGACGGCACCCCCGACGACGGCGAGCGCCGGCGGCACCTCGTCGAGCAGCAGCCAGCCGAGCAGGATGACCAGCGGCGGCACCACGTAGGTCGTGACCCCGAGCGTGCCGGCGTCCATCCGGGCCAGCGAGTACGCCCACGTGCTGAACGCCAGCGCGGTGGGCACGACGCCGAGATAGACCATGCCGGCCAGGGAGCCGCCGGACGCCGTCCCGAGGTCGGTGACCAGGGCCCCGGCCCACGGCAGGCACACGATCGCGCCGATCGCGCACGCGGTGAACGTGACCTGCAGCGGCGGGAGGCCGCGGAGCACCGGCTTCTGCGCGACGACGCCCAGGGCGTAGGTGGCGGCCGCCAGGACGCACAGCAGCACCCCGGTGAGCTCGGCGGTCGCGCTGCGCGTGGCCAGGCCGATGATCACCACGCCGGCGAAGGCGATCGCGATGCCGCCGAGCAGCCGCCGCGGAAAGCCCTCGCCGAGCAGCAGCCCGGCCAGGACGGCGATGAGGATCGGCCCGATGTTGACCAGCATCGCCGTCGTACCGGCGTCGAGGGTCTGCTCGGCCGCGTTGAGGGCCACGTTGTAGATGCCGAACCAGCCGACCCCGCAGGCGGCGAGCAGCGCCCACTGGCGCGGTGTCGGCCGGACCCACCCCCGCGGCAGGAGGAGCAGGCCGAGCACGAGCGTGCCGACGAGGAGCCGGCCCAGGGCCAGCGCGCCGGGCGAGATCTCCTCCCCCACCCCGCGGATCGCCACGAAGGCCGACGCCCAGGCCAGCAGGGTGAACCCGACGGCGAGGAACGGCAGGACCGGAGGGCGGCTGCGGATCGCCGGAGCCGGCGGGGCGGAGAGGGTCACACCGGCACAGTAGGCAGCGGGTACGACGCTTTCCGGCGGTTTCCGGACGTCGTCCGGAGTGGCGCGGAAGCTGGCAGGACCGACGCGGTCACGCGCCCGGCGCCGCCGGCTGCCGCAGGATCGTGCGGAGCTTCTCCGGAGCGGCCCGCCGGGGATCGGACAGGTAGATCTCGTGGTGCCTACCGGTCAACACCGAACCCTGCGCCGCGATGAACTCGTGCAGCGCGCGGATCGTCGGTCCCTCGGTGCGGTACGGCCCGACGTGCAGGACCTGCGCGGCCGAGCCCTCGGCGTAGCTCTCCCGGCGCACCCGGTTCGCCGCGTCCGGCCCGACCTTGCGCACGGCGGTCGCGCGGGCGGCCGTCCACCACGTCCGCGCCGACCACGTCGGGCAGCGCGATCATCATCGTCCAGTTCCAGGCGGCCCTGTCCCCCGCCGTGAAGGCCGACATGTCCGGCGCCCACCACAGCCCCTCCAGGGGCATCACCGGCGCGTCGATCGCCTGGGGCCCGCGCTTGAGCGCGAAGCGCACCGCGTAGGCCGTCGCGTACAGGGCCCGGACGGCCTCCGCGTAGGACGCCGACGTGTCGGGGTCACCGTGCCCGTCCACCATGAGGAAGGAGAGCTCCGGGACCTGCACCAGCGCCGGGCTGCGCCCCGCCGAGTAGCAGTCGCGCAGCTCCCGCCGCAGATCGATCGTCCTGGCTCCGGTCACCGGCGTCAGCCGCGCAGGTGCTCGCCGTACGTGCGACGTCCCCGGGCGCCGCCGGAGGGCAGCGCCGCGCCGTCGCGGAACGCGGTGCTCAGCCGGCCGGGCAGCGGCGTGGCCACCACCCGCACGCCCGGCTCGCGGGCCGCGGCCCACGCGCGCGCCATGTCCGCGGCCGCGAGCTCCTCCGGGCCGCCGTACTCGACGATCGTCCCGGGACGGCGGGCCGGAGGCGACCGAGCTGACGTAGGCGGCGGCCTCCCCGACGTCGACCGGGCGGGCGCGCCAGCCCATCGGCACCGGCAGGACGGGTCCGCGCCGCGCGGTCTGCAGGAGGTCGTCGACGGAGTCGTGGAACTGGGTGATCCGCAGGAGCGTGACCGGCAGGCCGGACGCCAGCAGCACCTGCTCGGCGGCGAACTTGGCCCGGTAGTAGCCGTACGGGATCCGGTCGACGCCGACGATCGAGACGTAGACCAGGTGCTGCAGCCGGTCACGGTCGACCGCCTGCACGAGCCGTCGGGTGCCGGCGACGTCGGTCTGCCAGTAGTCCCCCCGCGGGTCGGTCGCGGCGTGCACGACCACCTCGGCACCGGCCAGGGCCTGGTGCAGGTCGCGGCCGCTGGCGAGGTCGCCGCGGATCCCTCCGGGGCCGGTGCCGCGCCGGGACATGAGCTTCACCCGGTGGCCGGCCGCCTGCAGCGGGTCCGCGAGGCGCCGTCCGAGCCGGCCGGTACCGCCGGTGACCAGTACGTCCATGCCGCCGAGTCTGGCGAACGGCTCCCGCGACCCGCCAGGGAGGTGGCCGACGGCGCCGTGGGTAGCGTCCCGGCGTGAGCATTCCGACCGCCGACCTCGACGCGCTGCTCGCCGAGCGCGGCGCCGCCGGCATCGAGCACCCGGGCGGCACGCTCGACGGCCACCTGCGCCGGGTCGAGCGACGGCTGGCCGACCTCGGGCTGTCCCGGCACGTGCAGCTCGCCGGGCGCGCGCACGCGGTCTACGGCACCGACGGCTTCGACGTCCGGCTGCTCGAGCCGCACGAGCGGCCGCTGCTGGCCGCGCTGATCGGCGCGGACTCCGAGGCGCTCGTCCACCGCTACGGGGCGTGCGACCGCGACCGCACGTGGCCGGACCTCGCGACGACCGGGCGGACCTGGGACCGGCACACCGGCGGTGCCGAGACGCTCGACGCCGACCAGGTACGCGACCTGGCCGACCTGAGCCTGGTCAACGAGATCGACGTCGCCGAGCACGCACCGGGTTTCCTCGAGCGGTACGGCGCCTACTTCCGCCGACTCACCGGGGCCTGGGAGCCGGTGCTGACCTCCACGGTCGCCGCGGAGGCACGTAGCGTCTTCGGCTGAGCAGTGGCCGCTGCGTATCTCTGTTGTGAGATACCTTGTCCGCCGTGACGGTCACTGACGCTTCCCCCGAGACCGCCGGCCTCCGGTCCTCCGAGACCTCGCCCATGCAGCGCATCGGCATGCTGGTCCGCGACGCCCGGCGCCACCGCGGCTCTGACCCAGAAGCAGCTCGCCGACCGGCTGGGCACCAGCCAGAGCGCCATCGCCCGCATCGAGCAGGGCGGGCAGAACCTCACCCTGGAGCTGCTCGGCCGGCTGTCGGCGGCTCTGGACAGCGAGCTGATCAGCGTGGGCCCCGCGGGCCCGACCCACCTGCGCGTGGTCGGCGGGCGGCCGCTCCGGGGCAGCGTGACGGTCAAGTCCTCCAAGAACGCGGCCGTCGCGCTGCTGTGCGCGTCCCTGCTCAACCGCGGCCGGACGACGCTGCGCAACGTGGCCCGGATCGTGGAGGTCGACCGCATCCTCGACGTGCTGCGCTCGATCGGCGTCGACGCGACGTGGGACGCGACCGGCCGCGATCTGACCCTCCAGGCGCCGGACCAGCTGGACCTGGCGGGCATCGACGCCGACGCCGCCCGCCGCACGCGCAGCATCATCATGTTCCTCGGCCCGCTGCTGCACCGGTCCCGCACCT
The DNA here is from genome assembly GCA_963777095.1 of uncultured Actinomycetota bacterium. Taxonomy (GTDB): domain Bacteria; phylum Actinomycetota; class Actinomycetes; order Mycobacteriales; family Geodermatophilaceae; genus CAVZOY01. Next base: position 196,284 of record CAVZOY010000001.1, on the reverse strand, counting down.
TCGCGCTGCCCTACGCCGGAGGTTGCGATCTCGGCACCCGCACCGTGCAGCCGCACATGATCGCGCTGCGCCCCTTCGGCCTGCAGGTCGAGGCGCGCGCCGGCGAGTACGCGGCGACGGTCGGTGCATCGACGTCCGGCGACCGGACGATCGTGCTGACCGAGCGCGGGGACACCGTCACCGAGAACGCGCTGCTGGCCGCCGCCCGCACCGACGGCACCACGACCATCCGCAACGCCAGCTCCAACTACATGGTCCAGGACCTCTGCCTGTACCTGCGGCTGCTCGGGGTGGAGATCGACGGCTTCGGGACGACGACGCTCGTGGTCCGCGGCCGGCCCGTCCTCGATGCCGACGTCGACTACACGATCAGCGAGGACCCGGTCGAGGCCATGAGCCTGCTGACCGCGGGCATCGTGACCGGCTCGGAGCTGACCGTGCAGCGGGCGCCCGTGGAGTTCCTGGAGATCGAGCTGGCCGTGCTCGCCGAGATGGGCCTGCGCTACTCGCTCTCGGCCGAGTACCTGGCCGACAACGGGCACACCCGGCTGGCCGACATCACCATCTCGCCGTCGGAGCTGCGGGCGCCGATCGACAAGATCCACCCGATGCCGTTCCCGGGCCTGAACATCGACAACCTGCCGTTCTTCGCGGTCATCGCCGCCTCGGCACAGGGCTCGACGCTCATCCACGACTGGGTCTACGACAACCGGGCGATCCACCTGTCCGACCTGACCCGGCTCGGCGCCGACGTCCGGCTGCTCGACCCGCACCGGGTGCTGGTCGACGGCCCGACCCGCTGGTCCAGCGCCGAGGTGGTCTGCCCGCCCGCGCTGCGCCCGGCCGTGTGCATCCTGCTGGCCATGCTCGCGGCCAAGGGGACGTCGGTGCTGCGCAACGTCGACATCATCGCCCGCGGCTACGAGCACCTCTACGAGCGGCTGGTCGAGATGGGCGCCTCGATCGAGACCTTCTCGGACTGAAGAAGGACGGTCACAGCACCCGCCCGCGCCGGACGACGGCGCGCGGTGGTGCGTGCCGGGCGAGCAGGTCCACCGTGCGCGTCGCGTCGTGCACGAGCAGGTCCGCCGGCCCGCCGGGGCGCAGGCCGACGTCGCCGAGGCCCAGCACCCGCGCCGCCCGCGTCGTCACGAGGTCGACGAGCAGCTCCTGCTGCGGCGCCGTCCGCATGTCCAGCAGGTGGGCCGCCAGGAAGGCGACCTCCAGCAGGTTGTGCCGGCCGAACGGGTAGTACGCGTCCTCGATGTCGTCCTGCCCCAGGGCGACGTCGACGCCGAGTGCGACCGCCCGCTCCACCGGTAGCGCCACCGAGCCGGTGTGCGGGTCGCTGACCAGGCCGAGTCCGACGTCGCGCGCCTGCTCGAGCACGGCGGTCTGCCGGTCGGCGTCGTAGTGCCCGAGGGCGCGGGCGTGGCACGCGACCCCGCGTCCCTGCAATCCGTGCCGGCGCATCGCCTCGGCCAGCATCCGCGTCGTGTCGTAGCGCGGGTCGGGCGCGTCGTCGGTCAGCATCGCGACCCGCCGTCCGGTCCGGGCCGCGAGCGCGCACGCCCACTCGACGTGCGCCTCCTGGTCCGCGGCGCCGTCCTCGATCCACGGGATGCCGCCGACGACGTCGGCGCCGATCGCCAGCGCCTCCTCGACGAGCTCGGCGGTGCCCGGATCCCGCAGGACGCCGTCCTGCGGGAAGGCGACGACCGAGACGTCGACGCGCCCGCGGAACTCCTCGCGGGCGGCCAGGACCGCCTGCGCGCCGACCAGCCCCGCGGCCGTGTCGACGTCGGCGAAGGCCTGCACGGACAGGACCCCGTTGCGCTCGCCGTCCGCCAGGGCCTGGCGGATGTTCGGCAGCAGGGTCTCGACCCGGTAGTGCTGCTTGACCGCACGGGCAAGGTCGATGCCGCGGGCGGACTCCGACATCCCGGCGGCGGTGTAGGCCTGCAGCGCGGCGTCCCCGGCCAGCGGCAGCGTGCGCACCTTGTCCAGGTGCAGGTGCGCGTCGACGAACGGCTCGGTCACCAGACCGCCGTCCGCGTCGACGACGACGGCGCCCGGCGGCACGGCCAGTTCCCCGGCCGGCGGCAGCGCGACGACCGCGCCGTCGGCGCAGTGGACGTCGACGACCGGTCCGCTGCGCAGCCGGGCGCCGGTGATCACCAGGGACGTGAGACGTCGCACCGACCACCTGTAGCAGACCGTGAGCGGTGCGGGGAGGTCAGCTTTCCTGGCGGCGCGGCCGCGTCCTGGCTCAGCTCACGGCAACCTGGCTCACGGTCGACGCTGAGCTACGTGGCAGAACGATCAGCCAGGCTGATCACGCATCGAGGGGCGGCAGCCGGACGCCGAATCCGCGCACCGCGAGGCGCAGCAGCACCGGGCCGGGACGCAACAGGTCGGCGACCCGCTCGGCGGAGGCGTCCGAGAGCGCGGCCACCCGCCGGGCGTAGGCGTCGGGGCCGGCCAGCCGAGCGGCGTGCAGCTGCTGGGTGTTGGCCCAGACCTTGCGGCGGCTCTCGCCCAGGAACACCCGGACGGCCAGCCGGTTCGCCGGCGCGGCCACGCGGTCGAGCAGGGTCCGCCGCCCGCCGGCCTCCTGGAGCGCGCGGTCCTCTCGGGCGACCTGGGTGGCCAGCACGCCGTCGATCGCCCGGTGGTCGCGGTGCCGACGGGCGACCAGGTCCGGATCGGCCATGTCCGACGGCGGGATGACCCGCACCATCGACTGCGGCAGGTCGTAGTTGATGTGCGCGTTCACCCCGAGCAGCACGTGCGCCTCGGGCGGCAGGGCGGGGTCGGCGCCGAACGCCAGCCGCCAGGGGTGCGGCGCGGTCGAGGGGTCGCGCCGGTGCGCGGTGAGGGCGTCGAGGTAGAGGTCGGCGAAGTCGACGTCCCAGGCCGCGACCCAGGCCGGGTCCTCGAACCGGCCCTGGTCGATCGCCGTGCCGATCGCCCGGGTGATGCGCAGGTAGGTGCCCAGGAAGAAGCGCCCCGGATCGCCCTCGGCGGTCAGGTCGTCCAGCGCCGCGCCCATGCGCGCGACCAGCGCGTCGATGTCCTCGGCCACCGGCGGGATCAGACCAGTGCGTCGAGGCCCTCGTCCGGCGGCAGCGCCATCCCGGCCTCGATCGGCGGCCGGTGCTCCTGGTCCAGACCACGCATCCGGGCGGCGTGCAGCGAGAGCAGCAGGTTCAGCCGCAGCGTCGGGTCGGTCGTGAACGGTCCGAGCATCCGCTCCAGCTTGCCGATGCGGTAGCGCATGGTGTTGTAGTGGAAGTGCAGGCGGCGCGCCGACTCGGCCACGTTGAGGTTGGTCTCGAGCAGCACCCGCAGCGTCTCGCGGAGGTCGGCCGAGTCGGGATCGGCGGCGTCGGCCAGCGACCCGAGCACCTCGTCGACGTAGGACCGCAGCTCCGTGCTGTCGGGGATCAGCGAGAGCAGCCGGAAGACGCCGAGCTGGTCGAAGTGGGTGACCGACGCGGTGCCGTGGATCTCCTGCCCGACACCCAGCGCCCGCTGCGCCTGCTGGTGCGCCTCGCCGTACGCCGACAGCGATCCGGCGGGCCGGCTGATCCCGGTGCCGACGACGCGGCCGACGCGACGCAGCCGCCCGTTGACCCGTGAGGACACGGCGGCCACCAACGAGGTGACGTCCTCCGGCGTGCGCCCGTCCAGGGGCAGCACGGTGACGATCTCGGTGGACAGGCCGGCGACCGCCGCGCCGGACACCTCCGCCTCGAGCGCCGCGCGCCAGCCGTCGGCCAGCCGGTCGAGGACGTCGAGGGCGCGGGTCGGGTCGGCGCTGGCGTCGGCGACGGTCTCGGTCGAGGTGACCAGGACGACGACCGGTCCGTCCAGCCGCCAGCCGAAGGTCCGGGTGTAGGCCAGCGTCCGCTCGGTGTGCCGCACCGAACCGCCCACGAGCCGGCGGACGAGGTCGCCCTGGAACCGCAGCTCGACGGAGTGCACGGCCTGCGAGCGGATCACCGACAGGGCGGCGATGACCGCGGCCCGCTCGAGGACGCCGCCGGCGCCGGTCATCAGCGGACCGGTGCGGTTGACCGAGACGAGCCAGCCGTGCCGTTGCTCGCCGGCCATGATCGGGGCGACGGCGTACTGGCCCACGCCACCGGGGAGCTCGTGGTGGCCGGGCACCAGCAGGATGCCGTCGGCCGGCGACAGGTCGGCGTCGGCGAGCACGTCGGCCGGGGTGACCACGCTCTGGTCGGCGCGGGTGACCGAGAGCCGGCGGGACGGCGCGAGTTCGGCGAGCGCGTCGTCGGCGGCGGCGTCCAGCAGCCACAGCCAGTCGCTGATCTCCTCGACGTCGTCCGGCGGTCCCGCGCTGGTGGCGACCTCGCGCTCGGGTCCCAGGCCCAGGATCGCCGCGCCGTCCAGGATCACGGCGAGCCGCTCGGTGACCTCCTCGAGGCCGCCACCGGAGAGCGCGACGTTCATGAACTCGTCGTCCATGCGAGAGGAGAGGGCGAGGGCCTGGGCCTGCTTGGCGACGACTGCCCCGAGGACCTCGGTCAGCACCTCGTCCATGCGCACGGCGGACGGCAGCGCGAGCACCGGGAACCCGCGGCGATCGGCCTCGGCGAGCACCTCGTTCGGCACGGCCGGGGCCCCGTTGTCGTTGCGCCGGTACGCCAGCCCGGCGGTGCCGAGGGAGTCGAGACGCTCGACCAGGGCGCGGCAGTTGGCCGGATCGGCCGGGGGGAGCCGCGCGCCGAGCACGATGAGGACGTCCTGTCCGGCACCCGACAGCGGGTCGGCGGGGTCGTCGACGACCATGTGCCGGACGGCGCGGTCGAGCCCCGCGGAGCCGGCCGCGATCGTCGTGCCCTCCAGGGCCGGCAGCTCGAGCGCCTCCTCGAGGGTGAGGCCCATCCGCTCCTGCCAGCCGCCCCGGGGCGCGCGCCGGGTGGCCGCGGGGGTCGTGTCGACGGGTGGCCAACTGCGACGGAAAGGAAGCGCACCGCTACGGTGGGTGGGGGCAGCCATCGGAGCTTCACCCTGTGTCACGGCTAGTTCCCCTTTCAGTCGCGGCCCAGGGTGCCACACGACGTTTCAATGTCAGGAGTCCCTGGAGCCAGGGTCCCATTCTTGGCGACATCCGCCATACGACGGCGTGCGACGCGCCGAATACGGTCTGAACCCCAGGTCCACCTCGACCGCCAGGAATGGTAGGCGCTCGCCGCTCCCCCGGTGACGTCGGACCCCTGCGGCCCCCGTGGTGCCGGGGTCGGCGGGGGGTCAAGGATCGGCACTCCGCCGGTTCTTACCGCTTAGGGGCCGCCAGATGCGCACTATCGAAGAGACCTCCGGACACCGTGGCCGCCGCGCCGGCACCGAGGCGGCAGCGCCCGGTCGTGCCGCTCGGGCCGGTGTGCCCACCACCCCTCTCCCCCGCGAGTCCGCGGAAGCCACCGCCCGCACCGCCCGCCCGGCTCGTGTCGCCGCCACCCCTGTGCCGGCCTCCGCCAGCACCGGCGTCGCCGAACTCCTGCGCGGTCCGGTGCGTCCGGCCCGCGTGCTCATCACCATGCCCGCCGCCGTGTACCTGTCGGTGGCCGGCGACCGCGGCGGCGACGTCGTGGGCATCCTCACCAGCGACGCGGCCCGGCTGCCGCTGGGCTGCATGCTCTTCCGCGCCAGCAACGGCCGTCCCCTGGTCGGACTGCCGCCCGGCGCTCCGGCCGAGGTCGGTGGCGGACGCATCGTCGTCGGCGACCTCGCGGTCAGCGCTGCCGCCTGGTGGGACCCCCGGCCGCGGCTGCCCTCCTCCCGGCCCGCCCTGCTGCCCGAGGGCGTCCGCCAGCTGCGCAACGCCCTCTACGGCGAGGGCGTCCCGCACAGCGCGTTCACGCTGCCCGGCCTGCCCACCGGCCCGGGCGGACCGCTGGCCGCGCTGCGCGGCGCCGTCCGGCGGGCCGACCTCGACGCCGCGCTGCGCACGGCCGGCCGGCTGGTCGGCCTCGGCCCCGGCCTGACCCCCGCCGGTGACGACGTCATGGCCGGCACCGTCGCCGGCCTCGTGCTGCTCGGCCACCCGGCCGCCCAGCGCTTCGCCGCCGGCGTGTACGCGCTGGCCGCCGGCCGGACGACGGAGCTGTCCAAGGCGCTGCTGCGGCACGCCGCCTGTGGGCGGGTCAGCGCCGAGTACGCCGCCGTGCTGCACGGCCTGGTCGGCGAGCGGCCGCTGGGCCGGGCGATCGACGGCCTCCTGGCCACCGGCTCCACCAGCGGCCGGGCGATGGCGCTGGGTCTGTGCACCGCGATCGATCTGGTCGACCGCACCGCCCGCCGCTGAGCGATCCACGACGAGGGCCCTCTCCCGTAGCCGGGAGAGGGCCCTCGTCGTCTGCCGGCGGCGTGCTCAGATGCGGCAGGCGTGGATGCTGGTCACCAGGATGGCGCGCGCCCCGAGCTCCCAGAGCTCGTCCATCAGCCGGTTGGTGTCGCTCTGCGCGACCATGGCCCGCACCGCCGACCAGCCGGGCGTCTGCAGCGGGCTGACGGTGGGCCCCTCGAGCCCCGGGGTGATGGCCGTGGCCTTCTCGAGCAGCTCGTTCGGGCAGTCGTAGTCGAGCAGCACGTACTGGCGGGCGACCAGGACGCCGCGCAGCCGCCGGCGCAGCTGGGCGACGGCGGGAATCTCCTCCGCGCCCTCGCGACGCACGAGCACGGCCTCGCTGCTGAGCACGGGCGCACCGATGATCTCCAGGCCCGCAGCGCGCAGCGTCGTCCCGGTCTCGACGACGTCGCACACGACGTCGGCGACGCCGAGCCGGCAGGCGGTCTCCACAGCCCCGTCGAGCTTGACGACGCCGGCCTTGATGCCGTGCTCGTCGAGGAAGTGCTGCAGCAGTACCGGGTAGGCCGTGGCGATCCGCTTGCCCGCCAGCTGGTCGACGTCCTTGATCTCGGACTCGAGGGGCGCGGCGAACCGGAACGACGACCGGCCGAAGCCCAGCGACATGACCTCCACCGCGGCGGGCCCGTCGGCGGGGGCCGTCTCGAGCAGCATGTCGCGGCCGGTGATGCCGACGTCGAGCGTGCCGGCGGCGACGTAGACGGCGATGTCACGCGGTCGCAGGTAGAAGAACTCGGTGTCGCTCTCGGGGTCGTAGACCGCCAGGTCCTTGGTGCTGCGCCGCTGGCGGTAGCCGCTCTCGGCGAGCATCTCCGCAGCCGGCTCGCTCAGGACGCCCTTGTTCGGGACGGCGATGCGCAGCACGGGACGAGCTCCTTCGAGGGGGTCGGTGGACGCGAGATCAGAGGTGAGCGTAGACGTCGTCGAGCGTGAGACCGCGGGTCAGCATGAGCACCTGCACCCGATAGAGGAGCTGGCTGATCTCCTCCGCCGTCCGCTCGTTCGTCTCGTGCTCGGCGGCCATCCACGACTCGGAGGCCTCCTCGACCACCTTCTTGCCGGCGGCGTGCACACCGTCACGGACGGCCTGCACGGTGCCGGACGACGGGTCGGCGGCGGCCACCTTCGCCGACAGCTCGGCGAACAGTTCGTCGAAGGTCTTCACGCGCGGGCCTCCCGGGCAGGGGTCACCGAGAAGCCGGTCGGGCGCTTCGGCGCGCGCAGCGTCCGGAGGGTCAGCGCGGTGGCCAGCGCGGCCACGACCGCCTCCCAGCCCTTGTCCTCGGCCGAGCCGGGCAGCCCGGCACGGTCGCGGGCCTGGTCCTCGCTGTCGGTCGTGAGGACGCCGTTGCCGACGGGCTTGCCGGCGTCGAGCGCCACCCGGGTCAGGCCCGCGGTGACGGAGTCGCAGACGTACTCGAAGTGCGGCGTCCCTCCCCGGACGACCACGCCCAGGGCGACGACGGCGTCGTGCTCCTCCGCCAGCGCCTGGGCCACCACCGGCAGCTCGATGGCGCCGGGCACGCGGGCCACGGTCGGGTCCGGGATCCCGCACGCACGGGCGGCCTCGACCGCGCGCTCCAGGAGGGCGTCGGTGATCTCGGCGTGCCAGGTGGTCGCCACGATGCCCAGCCGCAATCCCGCCGCGTCGACGGGCGCCGCCTCGGGTGCACCCTGGCCGCTCATCGGCCGTCCTCCGGGAGGTCCGCCGGTCCGGACTCGGTCTCGGGCTCGATGATGTCGAGCAGGTGGCCCATCCGGTCGCGCTTGGTGCGCAGGTAGGCGAGGTTCTGCTCGGTCACGTGCGTGGGCAGCGGAACCCGGCCGACGACGCGCAGCCCGTACCCCTCCAGGCCGGCGCGCTTGGCCGGGTTGTTGGTCAGCAGCCGCATCGTGTGCACGCCGAGGTCGACCAGGATCTGCGCGCCGGTGCCGTAGTCCCGCGCGTCGGCCGGGCAGCCCGAGGTCGAGGTTGGCGTCGACGGTATCGGCGCCCCGGTCCTGCAGCTGGTAGGCCTGCAGCTTGTGCAGCAGGCCGATGCCCCGGCCCTCGTGCCCGCGGATGTAGAGCACGATGCCCCGGCCCTCCTGGGCGACGGCGGCCAGCGCCGCCTGCAGCTGCGGTCCGCAGTCGCAGCGCAGCGATCCGAACACGTCGCCGGTGAGGCACTCGGAGTGGACGCGGACCAGCACGTCCTCGCCGTCCGCGATGTCGCCGTAGACGAAGGCGACGTGCTCGCGGTTGTCGTAGGAGCTGCGGTAGCCGACGGCGGTGAAGATGCCCGGCGCCAGCGGCACGGTCGCCTCGGCCACCCGCTCGACCAGCTTGTCGAAGCGCTTGCGGTAGGCGATCAGGTCGGCGATCGAGATCAGGCACAGGTCGTGCTCGTCGGCGAAGACGCGTAGCTCCTCGCCGCGCGCCATACCGGTGGGGTCCTTCTCGCTGACGATCTCGCAGAGGGTGCCCGACGGGCGCAGCCCGGCCAGCACCGCCAGGTCGACCGCCGCCTCGGTGTGCCCGGGACGGCGCAGCACGCCGCCGTCCTTGGCGCGCAGCGGCACGATGTGCCCGGGACGGGCGAGGTCCGCGCTGGTGGTGTCGGCGTCGGCGAGCAGCCGGATGGTGTGCGCGCGGTCGAAGGCCGAGATGCCGGTCGCGATGCCCTCGCGGGCGTCGACGGTGACGGTGTACGCGGTGCCGCGGCGGTCCTGGTTGACCCGGAACATCGGCGGCAGGTCGAGGCGGTCGGCGTCGGCCTCGGTGACGGCGACGCAGATGTAGCCCGACGTGTACCGCACCATGAAGGCGACCAGCTCGGGCGTGACGAGCTCCGAGGCGAAGATCAGGTCGCCCTCGTTCTCCCGGTCCTCGTCGTCGATGACGACCACCGGGCGGCCGCGCTTCACGGCGGCGATGGCGTCCTCGATCGAGTCCAGGCGCGTGAACGGCTCACTCATCGGCCGGCTCCGGTCAGCCGCTCCACGTACTTCGCGATCACGTCGACCTCCAGGTTCACCGGATCACCCGGGGTCCGCTCGCCGAGCGTGGTCTCGCGCAGCGTGGTCGGGATCAGGCTGACCTCGAACCACGGCGCCGGGTCGTCGGCCGCGCTCACCGCGCTGACGGTCAGCGAGACGCCGTCCACGGCGATGGAGCCCTTCTCGACGACGTACCGCGCCAGCTCGCGCGGGAGTTCGACCCGCACCACCTCCCAGTGCTCGCTCGCGGTGCGCGAGAGCACGGTGCCGACGCCGTCGACGTGGCCCTGCACCATGTGCCCGCCGAGCCGAGTGTGCGCGGTGACCGCCCGCTCGAGGTTGACCCGGCCGCCGGCCTCCGCCTTGCCGAGGCTGCTGCGGCGCAGCGTCTCGGCCATCACGTCGGTGCCCCAGACGCCGTCCTCGACGTCGGTGACGGTCAGGCAGACGCCGCTGACCGAGATCGAGTCGCCGAGGGCGACGTCCTCGAGAACCTTGGCCGCCCGGATCCGGAGGCGGGCCGCCATGCCGTCCCCGCCCGCCCGAGGTCCTCGCGGACGACGACGGTGCCCACCTCTTCCACGATGCCGGTGAACACCTCAGTCCCTCCCGTCGGCGGTGTGCCGATCTCCAGTGTGCCGGGTCGGCCGCAGACGGACCTGCACGTCACTCCCCAGGAGGGTGACGTCGACGACGTCGAGGGCCAGCGCAGCGTCGATCGTCGTGATTCCCAGGTCCCCCACCAGGGAGGGACCCGCGCCCAGCAGCTTGGGCGCCAGGTGGACCAGGACCTCGTCGACCAGCCCGGCGCGGAGGAAGCCGGCGGCCAGCTCGGGGCCGCCCTCCAGCAGCACCCGGCGGACGTCCTGGTCGAACAGCTCGGCCAGCACCTCGGCGGGTCCGGCGGCCCGGCTGACGTGCGTGGGTGCCGCGTCGTCGAGCACGCGGGCGCCGGCGGGGATGCGTCCGCGCCGGTCCACGACCACGCGCAGCGGCTGGCGGGCCAGGTCGCGCCCCTCGGCGTCCCGGACGGTGAGCTGCGGGTCGTCGGCCAGCACGGTGCCCGACCCGACGAGGACGGCGTCGCAGGTGGCCCGGAGCCGGTGGACGGCGGCGCGCGCGACGTCGCCGGTGATCCAGCGGCTCGTGCCGTCGGCGGCGGCGACGCGGCCGTCGAGGGTGGCGCCGACCTTCCAGACGACGAACGGCCGCTGCTCCCGCTCGCCGGTGAGCCAGGCGGCGAGCGCGCCCTGCTCGGCGGCGTCCTGCTCGACGCCCAGCGCGACGTCGACGCCGGCCTCGCGGAGCCGCTGCGTGCCGCCGGCGGCGATCCGGGTCGGCTCCGGAACGGCGACGACGACCCGCGCGACGCCGGCCTCGATCAGCGCCTCGGCGCACGGACCCGTGCGGCCGGTGTGCGCGCACGGCTCGAGGGTGACGACGGCGATGCCGCCGCGGGCCCGCTCCCCCGCCTGCCGGAGGGCGTGCACCTCCGCGTGCGGGCCGCCGGGCGGCGACGTGGCGCCCTCGCCGACGACCTCGCCGTCGGCGTCCAGGACGACAGCGCCGACCGGCGGGTTGGGACTGGTCGTCCCGAGGACGCTCTCGCCGAGCTCCCGGGCGCGAGCCATCGCCCGTCGCTCGGTGTCGGTGCCGATCACCGGGTCGCCGCGAGCGCCTGGGCGCGGAGGGCGGCGATCGCCCGGCCCGGGTCGTCCGCGCCGTACACCGCGGAACCGGCGACGAACACGTCGGCGCCGGCCTCGGCCGCCTCCTCGATCGTGTCGGCGTTGATGCCGCCGTCCACCTCGACCAGCAGGGTCAGGTGGCCGGTCTCGACCAGCTCGCGGGCGCGGCGGACCTTGGGCAGCACCTCGGCGATGAACTCCTGGCCGCCGAACCCCGGCTCGACGGTCATGACGAGCAGCAGGTCGAAGTCGGGCAGCACGTCGAGGTAGTCCTCGAGCGGCGTCCCGGGCTTGAGGGCCAGGCCGGCCAGGGAGCCGGCGGCCCGGAGGTCGCGGGCGACCGAGCGCGGGTCGGTGCAGGCCTCGGCGTGCACGGTGACGTTGCGCGCGCCGGCCTCGGCGTACCCGGGTGCCCAGCGCTCGGGGTTCTCGATCATGAGGTGGCAGTCGAGCGGTACGGGGCTGACCTTCTGGATCGCCTTGACCACCGGCAGGCCGAGGGTCAGGTTGGGGACGAAATGCGCGTCCATGACGTCGACGTGGACCCAGTCGGCGTCGGCGATGGCCTGCGTCTCGTCGGCCAGCCGGGCGAAGTCCGCCGAGAGCAGGCTCGGGGCGATCATCGGTTCCCGGGGCACGGGATCCGAGTCTAGGTGGGGGTGCTCTCGCGCTCCCCCGATGGTGCGTCTTCGCTCGTGACCGGCCCGTTCGTCTGCGAAGCTGCGCCCGTGGAGGAGCGGCCGTGAGCGACCACGACCTGACCCGCGGGATCGCGGTCCGGCTCTCCGGGCACGCCCTCGACGACTCCGGAAAGCTCCGGGACTACGACATCTGGGACGTCGCCGTCCGCGGTGCGCTGCTGGTCGACCTGGCGCTCGCCGGCCGGGTCGCGCAGGAGGAGGACAGCGTGGTCGTCGACCCCACGCCCACGGGCTTCGGGCCGGCGGACCAGCTGCTCGCCCCGATCGTCGTGGAACCCGAGCGCCCACTCGACTGGTGGATGGACCACGGCGGCGTCGACCTCGGCGAGCTCGTACGCGACAACGTCGACTCCGGCCGCTGGGCGGCCCGCAGGACCCTGCTCGGGCGCCGGTACCAGGTGCTCGAGACCACGGACGAGGACGACGACGTGCTCGTGGCCGCCGTGGAGCTCATCGGCGACGCGGCCGGCATCACCGATCGTCGTCCCGGGGAACCGGCCGAAGGCCCGCTGGAGCGCACCGGGCCCGTGCGGTGGCTGTGCGAGGCGGTCGTCGAGCATCTCGTCGCCACCCACCACCGCAACCTGGGATCGGCCCGGGCCGCGGACGGGGGCGGCAGCCCCTACTTCTGAGCCGGATCAGCGAGCCGGCAGCACGTTCCACTCGGCCCAGGTCAGGTCCTTGCCGACGAACCGCGCCGGCGCCGACAGCGGCCACTCCTCCCGCAGCCACCGCTCGGCGAAGTCGTCGAATGCACGCTCGACGTCGGAGTCGACGAGCCGGTCGACCACCCACCACGACACCTCGGCGCCGATGTCGCCCGCCTTGGTCGGCGGGTCGATGTAGAGACAGCCGAGCAGCTCGGCCTCGTCGTCCTCGAACAGGCCGTAGAGAAAGCTCTCGTGAGCGTTGATCTCGCGGGCGTGGTGCGCGAGATCGTCGCGGTCCTGCTCGGGCGTCATGTGCGCCGGCGGCCAACCCCAGGCCTCGCCGTAGAGCGACCACAGCCGCTCCCGGGAGCCCATCACGGCGGGAAAGTCGATCTCGGTGTCGTCCGGGCCCATCGGCCGCAGGTGCTGCCCCGTCGGCAGGTCGGCGCGCAGCGGGTGGACGAAGTCGTCAGGCAGCCAGCTCACGAGGCGGCACCGTATCGGGCGCGGTCAGCGGCTCCGGCGGAGGAGAGCGACGAACATCGCGTCGGTGCCGTGCCGGTGCGGCCACAGCTGTAGGTACCGACCCCGCTCCGTGCGTGGGATCTCCGGGAACAGCGGAGTCACGGGCAGCACCTCGAGGCCGTGCTCCGCCACCGCCGCGTCGACCACCTCGACGGTCTCGGCGGCGTGCGGCGAGCAGGTCACGTAGGCCACCACCCCGCCGACGCGCACCGATCGCACTGCAGAGTCCAGTAGCGCCGTCTGCAGCTCCACCAAGGGCGGGACGTCGGCGGGCGTCCGGCGCCAGCGCACCTCGGGACGCCGGCGCAGCGCGCCGAGCCCGGTGCAGGGCGCGTCGAGCAGCACGCGGTCGAACGACCCTGCCTCCCACGGCGGTCGGCGGCCGTCGGCGACGAGCACCTCGACGTCGTCGGCCCCGGCCAGCGACTGCCGGACCAGCTCCGCGCGGTGCGGCGCCCGGTCGGCCGCAGTCAGCCGCACGCCGTCCGGGCGGACGGCGGCCAGCAGGGCGGACTTGCCGCCCGGGCCGGCGCACATGTCCAGCCACGCGGCGTCGGGTCCGTCGAGCGGCGCCCGCGCCAGGGCGAGGGCCGCGAGCTGGCTGCCCTCGTCCTGCACCGCGGCGTCGCCGGAGCGCACCGACGGCAGCCGCCCCGGATCTCCCCCGCCGAGCCGGACGGCGTAGGGCGACCAGGGCCCGGGCTCGCCGCCGGACTCGGTCACCAGCACGTCGCGGGAGATGCCGGCGGGCGACGAGGTGCACCTCCGGCGCGGCGTTGTCCGCTCGAAGGCCCTCCTCGAGTTCCTCGTCGCCGCCGAGCGCCGTGCGCCAGGCGTCGACGATCCACTCCGGGTGGTCGGTGGCCAGCGCGAGCGCGGCGTCCCCGGAGGCGCCGAGCGTCCGCAGCCAGTGCTCCCGGTCCCCCGCGGCGACCTTGCGCAGCACGGCGTTGACCAGCCCGGCCGGTCCCGGCCCGACGATCGCCCGCGCCAGGTCGACCGTCGTCGTGACGGCGGCGTGGGCGGGTACCCGCAGGTCGATCACCTGGTACGCGCCCAGCCGCAGCAGCTCGAGCACCCGCCGGTCCAGCTCGGCCAGTGGACGGTCCACCGACCGCGCCAGCACCGCGTCGAGCGTGCCCTGCGCACGCAGCGCCCCGTAGGCCAGCTGGGTGGCGAACGCCGCGTCCCGCGGGTCGAGGTCGGTGCGCTCGCGCAGCAGCTGCGGGAGCAGCAGGTTGGCGTACGCCTGCCGCTCCGAGACGCCGTCCAGGACGTCGAAGGCGGTCAGCCGCGCGCCGTCGAGCACGGGAGCAGGCCGTCGGGGGCGGCCTCCGGGGCGCCGTCCGGGCCGCGGCGGTCGCCGGGATGCCGTCACGCGCCCAGCCGCTCTCCGGGCCCCGGCCGTGCGCCGCGCGCCCAGTCGGCCGCAGGGACCATCCGTTTGCCGGCGGGCTGCACCTCGCCGAGGCGCACCGCCCCGCCGTGCGTGCCGACCAGGACGCCGTCCCTGGTCACCGAGATCTGCCCCACCGCCAGGTCGTTCACCGACGGCTCCGGCGCGACCGGGCCGAGCCGCAGCCGCTCACCGCGCCAGGTCGTCCACGCGCCCGGTGCCGGCGTGACGCCACGGACGCGGCGGTCGACGACGTGCGGCGGCAGCGACCAGTCCACCTGCGCGTCGGCGGTCTCGATCCGCGGCGCGAGGCTGATGCCCTCCGATGGCTGCGGCTCGGGCACGAGCGTGCCCGCCTCGATGCCGTCGAGGGTGGCGACGAGCAACCGGGCCCCGGACACCGACAGCCGGGCGAGCAGGTCGCCGGCGGTCTCCCGCGGCCCGATGGCCTCGGTGATCGTGCCGAACACGGGGCCCGTGTCGAGCCCGGCCTCGATGCGGAACGTGGCGGCGCCGGTGACCTCGTCGCCGGCCATGAGCGCGTGCTGCACGGGCGCGGCGCCGCGCCAGGCCGGCAGCAGCGAGAAGTGCAGGTTGACCCAGCCGTGCTCGGGGATGTCGAGCGCGGCCTGCGGCAGCAGGGCGCCGTAGGCGACCACCGGCGCGCAGTCCACGCCGAGATCGGCGAGCTGCTCGAGGAACTCCGGCTCGCGCGGCGAGCGCGGCTGCAACACCGGGATGCCGGCGGCGTCGGCGCGCTCGGCGACCGGCGAGCGGGACAGTCCACGGCCGCGACCGGCGCGCGCGTCGGGACGGGTGAGAACGGCGACGACGTCGTGGTCGGACGCCAGCAGCGCCTCGAGCGAGGGAACGGCGGGTGCCGGCGTACCGGCGAACAGCAGCCTCAGTGCGGGCTCACCTTCACGTCGGCGGGGAGGTAGGCCTGCTGACCGGCCCACTCCGCCTCACCGAGCGCCTCCAGCGCGGCGGCCCGCACCTCGGGGTCGAGACGGTCGAGGAACACCACGCCGTCGAGGTGGTCGGTCTCGTGCTGCACGGCGCGGGCCAGCAGGTAGGAGCCCTCGATCCGCACCGGCTCGCCGTGCATCGACCAGCCGGTGGCCACCACGTGCAGGTGACGGCGGCAGTCGGCCCGCAGGCCCGGAATGGACAGGCACCCCTCGGGCGCGACCTCCTCCTCGACGCCGACCGGCGTGACGTCGGGGTTGACGAGGTGGCCGAGCTCGCCGTCGACGAACCACGTGAACACCCGCAGGCCGACGCCGATCTGCGGCGCGGCCAGCCCGGCACCGCCGGCGGCCAGCATCGTGTCGGTCAGGTCGGCCACCAGGCCGCGGAGCTCGGCGTCGAAGTCGACGACCGGGGCGGCCGGCGTGCGGAGCACGGGGTCGCCGAGCAGCCGGATCGGGGTGACGCTCACCCGCAGATCGTAGGCAAGCCACCAGTCGACCATCGTCGGCATGCACGGTTGACCATCGTCGAATGGCTGCGAGCCACGCCGACAGGGGCGACCACTCGACGATGATCAACGCGGGTCAGACGAGGTCGAGCGGGTCGAGCTGCACGCGCACGTGCTCCGACACCTTGCGGGCGCTGCGCACGCCCTGCACCTCCGCCAGCGCGTGCGCGAGCGCCGCGCCGTCGCCCCGTGGTGCCCGCAGCAGGTAGCGCTCGCGCTCGCCCTCCTGGCCGGGGCGGGGTGGCTCCGGCACCGGGCCGAGGAGGTCGGCCGACGGCGGCAGCCGCAGCGCCTCGAGGAACTCCGCCAGCGCGGCCGGGGATCCGCTGATCGCCGCCATCCGGGTGACCGGCGGAAAGCCGAGCTCGCGACGATCGGCCAGCTCACGCGAGGCGAGCCCGGCGGGATCCCACCGCACCAGCGCCTGGACGACGGGGTGCGCGGCGTCCGCGGCCACCACGACCTGCCCGCCGTCGGAGGCCGAGCGCACGAGGCCGGCCGCGTTCATCCAGCGGCGCAGCGTCTCCTCCCCCGCCCGGAGGTCGGCCCGGCCGAGCAGCGCCCACGAGTCGAGCAGCAGCGCCGCCCCGTAGCCGCCCTCGGCGACCGGCTCCGCGCCCGGAGTGGCGACCACCAGTGCCGGGCCGCCCGGCACCGTGGCCAGCACGCCCGAGCTGCTCCCGGAGGTGCGGACGGCCGAGCCGGGAAAGGCCCGCGCGAGCTCCTCGGCGGTGCGTGCCTCACCCACCACGGACGCCCGGAGCTTGGTGCCGTGGCAGTGCGGGCAGTCGAAGGTGGCCGCCGGGCGGGCGCACCACCGGCAGGCCGGCACGCGGGACCCGCCCGGCCCGGGCCGGGACGGGATGCCCAGCGGTCCGGCGCAGTGCGCGCACCGCGCCGGTGCGCGGCACCGCGCGCAGGCGAGCGAGGGCACGTACCCGCGCCGCGGCACCTGCACCAGCACCGGAGCGCCGGCCGCGAGAGCCTTCCGGGCCGCGTCGTGCGCCAGGGAGGGCAGCCGCGCCGACCGCGCCGCGGGGTCGCGGGCCAGCTCGAAGTCGTCGCCGAGCGCCTGCACGCGCGGCGCCGCCGCGCGCAGCACCGACCGGTCGGCGACGAGCTCGTGCGCCCAGCCGCTCTCGACGAGCAGCGCCGCCTCCGCCGACCGCGCGGTGGCCGCCACGACCGCCGCGCACCCGGTCAGATGCGCCCGGTGCACGAGCACGTCGCGGGCGTGCGGGTACGGGGCGCGCGGCTCGGCGTGCAGGTCGTCGCCGTCGTCCCAGACCACCACCAGCCCGAGGTCGGCCACCGGGGCGAGCGCCGCGGAGCGCGGGCCGATGACGACCTGGGCGCTGCCGCGTGCGGCGTCCAGGAAGCGCCGGTAGCGGGTGTCGGGCGCGGCGTCGGCGCGCAGCACCACCGACGACCCGGCCGGCAGCCGCGCCTCGACGGCGGCGGTGAGCCGGTCCAGATCGCGCCCGTCCGGGACGACGACGAGAGACCCCCGGCCGCCGGACAGCGTCGCCTGGCACAGCTCGGCGATCCGCGCGGGCCAGTCCTCCCCCGGCAGCGCCGTCCAGACGGCCCGCGCGGGACGGCCCTCGGCCACGGCGGCCAGCAACGCCGGCCCGGTCGGGTAGCGGGAGAACCCCGCCGGGTCGGGCGGCGGCGGAGGTACCGGGCGTGCGGCCGGCTCGCGCTTCTCCGCGGCCGCGCGCCGCGGCGGAAGAGCCAGACGCAGGACGTCGGGCAGGGTGCCGGCCCACCGGTCGGCGACGGCCCGGGCCAGGACGGCGACGTCGTCGGTGAGCACGGGCTCGGACGAGACCAGCTTGGCCAGCGGCGCGAGCTTGCCCTCGTGCGCGGTGCGGTCGCTCAGGCCGAGCACGAACCCGTCGACGAGCTGGCCGGCGAAGCGCACGCGGACCCGGCAGCCGACCCGCACCTCCTCCGCCAGCTCGTCGGGGACGGCGTAGTCGAACGGTCGGTCCAGATGGGCCAGCGGGACGTCGACGGCGACCTGGGCCACGAGCGGCGGCCGGGCCGCCGCCGGGTCCGGAGATGCCGCCTCCGCGGCCGGGGATCCTCCGGTCAGCGCGGCGGTGCGGCCGGCAGACCGACCGCCGAGCGCAGCGCCTCGACCCGGTCCAGCCGCTCCCACGGGAAGTCGATGTCCGTGCGACCGAAGTGGCCGTAGGCGGCCGTCGGCTTGTACATCGGCCGCAGCAGGTCGAGGTCGCGGACGATCGCGCCGGGGCGGAGGTCGAAGACCGTGCCGATGGCCTTCTCGAGGACGTCGTCCGGCAGGCTGCCGGTGCCGAACGTCTCGACGAACAGGCCGACGGGCTGGGCTGCGCCGATGGCGTACGCCACCTGCACCTCGCAGCGGCGGGCCAGTCCGGCGGCCACGACGTTCTTGGCCACCCAGCGCATGGCGTACGCGCCGGAGCGGTCGACCTTCGACGGGTCCTTGCCGGAGAAGGCGCCGCCGCCGTGGCGGGCCATGCCGCCGTACGTGTCGACGATGATCTTGCGACCGGTCAGGCCGGCGTCGCCCATCGGGCCGCCGATGACGAACTTGCCGGTGGGGTTGACCAGCAGGCGGTAGCCGTCGGTGGGCAGGCCGAGCGCGGCCAGCTCCGGCTCGACGACGAGCTCCTGGATGTCGGGGGCGAGCAGCTGCTCGAGCGAGATGTCGTCGGCGTGCTGCGAGGACACCACCACGGTGTCGACGGCGACCGGCTGGTCGTCCTCGTAGACGACGGTGACCTGGGTCTTGCCGTCCGGGCGCAGGTAGGGCACCGAGCCGTCCTTGCGGACGGCGGACAGCCGCCGGGCCAGCCGGTGCGCCAGCGCGATCGGCAGCGGCATGAGCTCGGGGGTCTCGTCGGTGGCGTAGCCGAACATCAGCCCCTGGTCGCCGGCGCCCTGGCGGGCGATGGCGTCGTCGATGGCGCGGGCCTGGGCCGGGTCGTCGCCGTCGTCGACGAGCGCGGCGGCACGGGCCTCGTACGCGGCGTCGACGCCCTGCGCGATGTCGGGCGACTGCTGGCCGATCGAGACGCTCACGCCGCAGGAGGCACCGTCGAAGCCCTTGCGCGAGGAGTCGTAGCCGATCTCGAGGATCGTGTTGCGCACGATCTCGGCGATCTCGACGTAGCCGCCGGTGGTGACCTCACCGGCGATGTGCACCTGGCCGGTGGTGATCATCGTCTCGACGGCCACCCGGCTGCGCGGGTCCTGCTGGAGCATCGCGTCGAGGATGGCGTCGCTGATCTGGTCGGCGATCTTGTCCGGGTGGCCCTCGGTCACCGACTCGGACGTGAAGAGACGGCGTGGCACTCGGTTCTCCCTGGCGGACGACGGGGCGGAGCAGGTCGGTTGGTCGGGCGCGGCGGCGGGCCCGTTCTGCGGAACGTTACCGCCGGACGCCGACACGGCGACCTCGCGGTGGAGCCCGGAGTGATCCGGGTCCTCCGATCGGGTCAGCCGAGGCGTGCCACTACCGCCGCCCAGATGCCCGCGGCGACGGCGTCCTTGCTGCCCCGCGGCACCTCGGTGGCGCTGCCGTCGGCGCCGAGGACGACGACCGCGTTGTCGGCGGCGCCGAAGACCTGACCGGCCGAGACGTCGTTGACGACGAGCAGGTCGCAGCCCTTGCGGGCGAGCTTGGCCCGCGCGTGGGTGAGCACGTCGGAGTCGTCGTCGCCGGTCTCGGCGGCGAAGCCGACGACGACCTGTCCGGGCGACCGCTTGGTCACCAGCTCGGCCAGGACGTCGGGGTTGCGCACCAGGGGGACGGCGGAGGGCTCCCCCGCCGAGTCCTTCTTGAGCTTGAACGTCGCCACCGACGCGGGACGGAAGTCGGCCACCGCGGCGCTCATCACGACCACGTCGGCGTCGCCGCTCTCGGCCAGCATCGCGGCGCGGAGCTCCTCGGCCGTCCCGACCGGGACGACGCGGACGCCGAAGGGCGCCGGCTCCTCGACGTTGGCGGCGACGAGCACGACCTCGGCGCCGCGGGCGGCGGCGACGCGGGCCAGGGCCCAGCCCTGCCGGCCGGACGAGCGGTTGCCGAGATAGCGGACCGGATCGAGCGGTTCGCGGGTGCCGCCGGCGCTGATGACGACCCGGCGGCCGGCCAGGTCGCCGGCGAGCGCGGCCGCACCGTGCCCGAGCACGACCCCGGCCAGCGCGGCGATGTCGGCGGGCTCGGGAAGCCGGCCGGGGCCGGAGTCCGGTCCGGTCAGCCGGCCCACGGCCGGTGGCAGGACGACCGCGCCGCGGCGGCGCAGGGTGGCGACGTTGTCCTGCGTCGCGGGGTGCAGCCACATCTCGGTGTGCATCGCCGGCACGAAGACCACCGGACAGGTGGCGGTGAGCAGGGTGGCGGTCAGCAGGTCGTCGGCCCGCCCGGCCGCCGCGCGGGCCAGCAGGTCGGCGGTGGCGGGGGCGACGACGACGAGTTCGGCCTCGCGCCCGATGCGCACGTGCGCGACCTCGGGGACGTCGTCCCAGACGTCGGTGGTGACCGGGTTGCCGGAGAGGGCCTCGAAGGTCGCCGCGCCGACGAACTTCAATGCGGACGGCGTGGGGATGACGCGCACGTCGTGCCCGGCCTCGGTGAACAGCCGCAGCACGAGGGCGGCCTTGTACGCGGCCACGCCCCCGCTCACGCCGAGCACGATCTTCGCCACGACTTCATCCTCCCCGAACGACGACGCACCCGGCACGAGGTGCCGGGTGCGTCGTCATCAGAAAGAGGCCCCGTCCAGGGGCCCGCCCCGAGCGTGCGAGGGGTGGGGAGGACGGGGTGTCTTTCAGCGTTCGCCGCCTTCGCCGCCCGCCTGGTGGGTCAGCAGGCCCTCGTTGATCTCGCGCAGCGCGATCGAGAGCGGCTTCTCCTGGGGCGCGGTGTCGACCAGCGGGCCGACGTACTCGAGCAGGCCCTCGGAGAGCTGGCTGTAGTAGGCGTTGATCTGGCGCGCGCGCTTGGCGGCGAAGATGACCAGCCCGTACTTGCTGCTGGTGCGCTCGAGCAGCTCGTCGATCGGCGGGTTGGTGATGCCCTCGGGGGCAGGTGCGACTCCGGACACGGGCGGGCGTGCTCCTAGCTCGATTGCGGCAGTGCGCGGGCCGGCGCGGGACGGGCCGGCGGCGCGATCACTCGGCGGCGCTGCCGTTCCGGGACGTTCCGGGAGGCGGCGCAGTCAGCAATCGTACCAACTCGTCCGCGGCCCGGCTGACGTCGTCGTTGACGACGACCACGTCGAACTCCCCGGAGGCGTCCAGCTCCGCCTGCGCGAGGGCCAGCCGCCGCTCCTGCACCGCGGGCGGCTCGGAGCCGCGCCCGGCCAGCCGGTCGACCAGCACGGCCCACGAGGGCGGGGCGAGGAAGACGAGCTGGGCATCGGCGTCGCGGGCCCGAACCTGCCGCGCGCCCTGCAGTTCGATCTCGAGGAGGGCCGGCGACCCGGCCGCGAGGCGCTCGCGAACGGGGGCCGCCGGCGTGCCGTACCGGTTGCCCGCGTACTCGGCCCACTCCAGCAGGCCGTCGTCGGCGATCAGCCGGTCGAACTCGGCGCCGTCCACGAAGTGGTAGTCGACGTCGTCGACCTCACCGGGACGCGGACGGCGCGTGGTCACCGACACCGAGACCCACACCTCGGGGTGTCGTCGCCGGACTTCTGCGACGACCGTGCCCTTGCCGACCCCCGAGGGTCCGGAGAGCACGGTGAGCCGTGCGGGTGGAACCGGTGTCACGCGCCGTCCTCGTCCGTCCTTCTGTCCGTCGTCCGGATCGATCCGCGGTCGTCAGACCGCGCCCTGCCCCGCCTGGACCTGGTCGCCGCCGAACTCCGACTCGAGCGCGCGGCGCTGGTTGGCACCCAGCCCGCGGACGCGCCGCGTCGGCGAGATCTCCAGCCGCTCCATGATCTTCGCAGCACGGGCCTTGCCGACGCCGGGCAGGGACTCCAACACCGCGGAGACACGCATCTTGCCGATGACCTCGTCGGTCTCGCCCTGCTTGAGGACGTCGCCGACCGTGGTGCCCTTGCTCTTGAGCCGCTCGCGCAGCTCGGCACGGGCCTTGCGGGCGGCTGCCGCCTTCTCGAGGGCGGCAGCGCGTTGCTCGGGGGACAGCTCGGGAAGGGGCATGGATTCGACCCAATCGTGTCGTTCGCCGGACGTGCTCGACCCGGCGGGTCTGCTGGTTGATCGGATGGATGTTCGTCGTGCCACGGGCTCGCCGATGAGCCCGCCGTCAACCTATTCCCCGGCATAAGCGCTGGTCACGCGCCCCCTGCGCGCTTTCCGGACGATCACGTGCTGCGGTCGCTCACGCACTGTCGGCCGCGCGCCTGACTGTCCGTGATCGGCGCTGGTCAGGGCGGTCCGGCGCGCCGGGCGCGTCGCAGAACCGATTTCCGTTCGCGCGGCGCGTCGTCTCACGACACGCCGGAGACGGCCGCAGGAGGCGGCTCCCGCGGTGCCGCCTTACCCCAGGATCCGGGCGAGCTGCTCCCTGTTCGGGCAGTACGGGCGGTCCTGGTCGTCCCACAGCAACGGCACGTAGAACGCCTGCCGCTCCCCGTCGGGACGGAACCGACCGTGGGAGATCAGCAGGTTCGGCGTCACGAGTGACGGATGGCCGGCGCTCTCGATGCCGGGCAGCGTTCCACTCGTCAGCACGGCGTGGCCCTTCTCGGCCAGGTCGGTCCAGCTGCCGTCGTCCTCCTCGCGGACGGCGCCCACGGCGTAGGTGTCGTCCTTGTAGCTGCCGTAGCTCGTCAGGTAGAGCCGCCGGCCGGTCGGCGAGACCAGGCCGCCGATCGGCGCCTCGATGCAGTGCCAGTCGACCGTCTCGCCCCGCGCCCAGTCCCGCATGCCCACCCGCCAGGGCATCGAGCGGTTCCGCTCGTACATCTGCACGTCGACGCTCGGCCTGACGACGACGCGCGGAGCCGAGACCGGCCGGGAGAAATCGGGGCTCAGCGCGACCTCGACGACCCCGACGCCCACGCGGTCCTCGTGCCAGAACTCCACGACGTACGCCAGGTGATAGCCGCTTCCGCGCCGCTCGTAGACGTCCGCGTCGATGGCGAAGTCCGACTCGAGCTCCAGGGGGAACTCCCCCAGGTCCTCGAAGGGACCCTCCGGGCGTTCGGCCACCGCGCGGCGGAGGACCTGTCCGACGTCCGGATCGGGCTGGTCCGGCCGGCTCCGGCTGTAGAACATGGAGTAGAGCCCGGTCGCCGGGTTGAACACCACGCACGGGGCCCAGTGCTGGCTCATCGAGACGTCGGTCCGCAGCGCCTTGCCGACGTAGTCGAACCGCCGGAGGTCGGAGCTGCCGTAGACCGGGATGCGGTCACCCTCGGGCGCGACGTCGGTGTGGAACAGGTAGTACGGATACGCGGTCGCCGTCGGGTCGGGCACCGTCAGCAGGTACGGGTCTCCCTGATCGACCGCCTCGGGCGCCGGATGCGGGATGACCGGCTTGTAGAAGTCCTCGATGCCCAAGCCCGCGAAGTCGTGCGTCCGGACGCTGGGCCCGTTCATGGGCGCGACCTCGATCCGCTCCGTTCCTCAGGCCTCACCCATCACCAGACCCTCGATGGTGTGCTGCTGGACGATCGGCTCGAGCCGGTCGACGACCCGGCCGAGCAGGTGCGCGCGGACGTCCTCGGGGATCGAGTCGGAGTACTCCTGGGTCATCGCCATGTCGTGGAAGGCGTCGTGGCCGGCGCCGGGCGCGTCCACGCCCACCACGAGCACCGGTCGCGACTTCTCGGAGTGGTTCGCGGTACCGCGGTGCAGCGTGAGGGCGGACCGGACGGAGATGTCGCCCCGCTGCGGGTACTTGCGCTGCGCGAGACCCTCGAACCGGGGCCACTCGCTGCGCGGCGGGAACATCTGGTGGTCCCAGTCCAGGCCGGCCTCCCACTGCGTGCCGGGCGCGATCTCGAAGGGGCCCATGTCCTCCGCCGTGTCGACGGCGGTGAGGTTGAACGCCAGCGAGGTCAGCCGACGCTGCTCGTACGTCTCCGGCGGGGACGGGAAGTCGCGGTGCCACGGCTGGTTCTGCGCACCGGCGAACGGGATGTCGAAGCCCAGCTCGAGCACCTTGTAGTCCGGCCCCAGGACGGTCTCGCAGACCGTCCGGAACCACGGGTGCGACACGATGTCGAGGAAGCCGCGCAGCTGCTCCGGGTGGATCTCGACGTAGTACCGGTTCGGCCCGCGGCCCACTGCGCCGCCCTCCCGGTGGATCGCCTCGTCGAACGCGGCCTCGATGTCCTCCCGCATCCGGTCGGCCCACTCGGGCGGGAAGGCGCCCTTCAGCGCCGTGATCCCGTCGGTCATGAGCGCGTGCTCGATCGCGGACCGGTCGTAGTCGGTGCGCGGGGAAGTGGTGGTCATCGCGGGGCCCTCCAGGTGACGTCGGCCTCATTGCACAACGTTGTAACGGGCACCTGTCAAACCGAGGGACCGGCTCCCGCTCCGCCCGTGCTCTCGCGGACGGCGAGGGTGAAGTCGGCGGTCACCTCGCGCGGCGGCCCCGACCGCCCGTCGCCGAGCCGGGCGGCGAGGAAGTCCACCGCGAGCGAGGCGATCTGGTGCTTGTCCGGGCTGATCGTGGTCAGCGTGGGCGTGCTGTAGCGGCTGTCCTCGACGTCGTCCCAGCCCACGACGGCGACGTCCTCGGGCACCCGCAGCCCGGCGTCGTGCAGCGCCCGCAGCGCACCGAGAGCGAGCAGGTCGTTGAAGCAGAACAGCGCGTCCGGTGGCTCGGGCAGCGCGATCACGCGGCGCGCGGCCGCCGCGCCGTCCGCGCGGTGGTAGGCCTCGACCTCCACGATCAGCTCCGCCGCGACCGGGAGCCCGGCGGCGGCCAGCGCCTCCTCGTACCCGCGCCGCCGCAGATGGGCGGTCTGCGACTGCGGCCGGGGCTGGTCGCCGATCGCGGCGATCCGCCGCCGGCCGAGGTCGAGGAGGTGCGCGGTGGCCATCCGCGCGGCGGCCACGTTGTCGATGGAGACGTGGTCGGCCGGGCCGTCGTACACGCGCTCGCCGAGCAGCACCAGCGGCACCGTGTCGCGCCGGCGCTCGAGCTCCTCGGCGCCCAGGGCGATCGGGCTGAAGATGAGCCCGTCGATCAGCCGCCCGCGGATGCCGTCGAGGACGAGCTGCTCGCGGTCCACCTGACCGTCGGTCTGGTCGATCAGCACGGTCCAGCCCTTGTCCTCCGCGCACTTGATGAGCGAGCGGGCCAGCTCGCCGAAGTACGGCGCGTCGATCTCCGGCAGCGCGAGCGCGATGACGTCGGAGCGCCCCTGGCGCAGGTTCCGGGCAGCCAGGTTGGGCCGGTAGTTCAGCTCCTCGATGGCCTGCTGAACCCGCGCGCGGGTCGCCTCCGTGACGTGGACGTAGTCGTTGACCACGTTCGACACCGTCTTCACCGAGACGCCGGCCCGCTCGGCCACGTGCCGCAGGCCCACGCGGTTGCTCGCTGCCGCCGGCGGCCACGGGCGAAGGGTAGCGACCGGCCGGGTTGTGCGGCCCGATTCGGTCAAGGTCACCGATCGGTAACGCCCCTGTGGCGGCGCTCACAGCCGACCGTGTACAACGATGTAAACCCGGGCGGCCAGCCCGGGCGCTGCTTCACGACCCACCTGGGACGGCACACCGCAGATGACCGGCTCCTCGCTCGTCCTCGATCCCCGCTTCGCGCTGGCGGAGGTCGACCGGCGGCTCTTCGGGTCGTTCGTCGAGCACATGGGCCGCTGCGTCTACACCGGCATCTACGAACCCGACCACCCCACCGCCGACGCCTCCGGCTTCCGCGGCGACGTCCTGGAGCTGGTGCGCGAGCTCGGGCCCACCCTGGTGCGCTACCCCGGCGGCAACTTCGTGTCCAGCTACCGCTGGGAGGACGGCGTCGGTCCGGTGGCCGACCGCCCGACCCGGCTGGACCTGGCATGGCGCTCGCTGGAGCCCAACAGCGTCGGGCTCAACGAGTTCATGACGCTGGGCCCGCACGGCCGGCGTCGAGCCGATGATGGCGGTCAACCTCGGCACCCGCGGGGTGCAGGAGGCCTGCGACCTGCTCGAGTACGCCAACCACCCCGGCGGCACGCTACCTGTCCGACCTGCGCCGGTCGCACGGGGTCAAGGACCCGCACGAGATCAAGCTCTGGTGCCTGGGCAACGAGCTCGACGGGCCGTGGCAGATCGGGCAGAAGACGGCGCACGAGTACGGGCGCCTGGCGGCCGAGGCCGGCAAGGCCATGCGCCTGGTCGACCCGACCGATCGAGCTGGTCGCCGTCGGCAGCTCGAACAGCACCATGCCGACGTTCGCCTCGTGGGAGGCGACGGTGCTCGAGCACACCTACGACGTCGTCGACTACATCTCCCTGCACGCGTACTACGAGCAGCACGGCGACGACGTCGACAGCTTCCTCGCGACGGCGACGGACATGGACCGGTTCATCGACGCGGTCGTCGCCACCGCCGACCACGTCGGCGCGCGGCTGCGGTCGACCCAAGCAAGCTGCGGCTGGCCTTCGACGAGTGGAACGTCTGGTACCAGGAGCGCTTCGTCGGCCAGATCAACCTCGACTGGCAGCACGCCCGCCCGCTGATCGAGGACAGCTTCACCGTCGTCGACGCCGTCGTCGTCGGCAGCTACCTGATCTCGCTGCTCAACCACGCCGACCGCGTCGCGGTCGCCTGCCAGGCGCAGCTGGTCAACATCATCGCGCCGATCCTCACCGAGCCCGGCGGCCGCGCGTGGCGGCAGACGATCTTCCACCCGTTCGCCCAGGCGGCCCGCCTCGCGCGGGGCCAGGTCCTGCGCACGCTGCTGCAGTCGCCGACCTACGAGACCGAGCGCTACGGCGAGGTGCCGCTGCTGCACGCCACGGCGACCTTCGACGACGCCACCGGCGACGTGTGCCTCTTCGCGGTCAACCGCAGCACCACCGACCCGCTGCCGCTGACCGCCGACCTGCGCGGCTTCGGCCCGATGCGGTCGCCGAGCACTCCGTGCTCGCCGACGACGACCTCGCAGGCCCGCAACACCGCCGACCAGCCCGATCGCGTCGTGCCGCGGCCGGGTCGGGACGCACGGCTGGAGGACCGGCGGCTCGCCGTCGCCCTCCCGCCGGCGTCCTGGAACGTCCTCCGGCTCGTTCCCGAGCCGGCGTCCTGACCACGACCGACCCATCCGTACTCAACGACGAGGAGCAGCAGATGAGACGAACGACGTGGACCGCGGCGACCGCCGCGGGCCTCCTGGCACTCACCGCCTGCGGTGGAGGCCAGGGAGCCGGGCCCCAGCAGGCCGACGACCGGCGAATTCACGGGCGAGTACGACGGCCCGGCCGTGACGCTGTCCTACTGGAACGGCTTCACCGGCGGTGACGGCCCGTTCATGGAGGACCTGGTCAAGAAGTTCAAGGAGGAGAACGACAACATCACGATCGAGTCGAACACCATCCAGTGGGCCGACTTCTACCAGCGGGTGCCCGCGGCCGTGCAGGCCGGCCAGGGCCCTGACGTCGGCGTCATGCACCTCGACCAGCTGGCGACGCACGCGGCGCGCAGCATCATCGTGCCGCTGGACGAGCCTCGCCGAGGGCATCGGGATCTCGCGAGGACGACTTCACCCCCGAGATCTGGGAAGCCGGCATCTACAACGACGAGCGGTACGGCATCCCGCTCGACGTCCACTCGCTGGCCATGTACTACAACACCGAGCACTTCGAGAAGGCCGGCATCACCGAGCCGCCGACCGACGAGGCGTCGTTCATGGACGCCCTCGACAAGCTGAAGGACGCCGGCTACGACGAGCCCGTTCTGGATGCCCACCCTGTGGCCCAGCCACCTCATCTTCCTGTCGCTGATGTGGCAGCAGGGCGAGGAGCCCTACGGCGACGGCACCGAGGCCGCCTACGACTCCGAGGCCGGCGTGGCCGCGCTGGAGTGGCAGCGGTCGATCGTCGAGGACGGCTACAGCCCGGCCGAACGTCGCGATCGACGCGCAGTACGTCGCCTTCAAGAACGGCGAGACGTCGATCACCTGGGACGGCATCTGGCAGATCAACGACCTCGAGTCGAACAAGACGCCCTACGGCATCGCCCCCATCCCGGCGATCTTCGACGAGCAGGCCCAGTGGGCGAACTCGCACCACTTCTTCATCAGCAAGCAGGGCGCCGAGGACGAGAACAAGTCCAAGGCCGCTCAGGTGTTCATCGCGTGGATGAGCGAGCACTCCGGCGGAATGGGCCGGTTCAGCGATGATCCCGGCGCGGCTGTCGCAGCGTGAGAGCGCCGCCGAGTTCCCGCAGGCCCCGATCGCCGAGGTGATCGACGCCATGCACTTCCTGCCGCCGGTCCCCGGACTCGGTGGTGTGCAGGCCGAGGCGCTCGAGCCCGCCGTCGCCAACGGCGTGCTCGGCGAAGCCGACCCCGCGGACGCCCTCGGATCGGCGGCCAGCAAGGCCACCGAGCTGATGGAGCGCAACGCGAGAGTCCTTCGGGGACTGACATGGCCTCCACCGTCACGGCGCCCCGCAGCGAAACCGTCTCCGACGACCGCCGCGGCGGGGCGCCGCGGCGGCGGAACCCCCACGACGCCGGAGCCGCACCCTGGCTGTTCCTGGCGCCCTACCTGGTGCTCTTCCTGGCCTTCGTCCTCGGCCCGATCGTGCTACGGCCTCTACATCAGCCTGCACCGGTACGACTTCACCCTGCCCAACAAGCCGTTCGTCGGCCTGGAGAACTACATCGACCTGTTCACGCCGGGGTCGATCACGTTCTCGGCGTTCTGGTCGGCGATGCGGGCGACGGCGATCTTCACCGTGGCCAGCGTGCCGCTGCTGCTGGTGGTACCGCTGATGATCGCCCTGGCGATGAACAAGAAGTTCCGGGGCCGGAACCTGTTCCGGGCCGTCTACTTCGCGCCGTACGTCCTCGGCGTCGCCGTGATCGCCATCCTGTGGCGGTACCTGCTCGACGCCAACATCGGGCTGGTCAACTACTACCTCGGGCTGCTCGGCCTGCCCGACGACACCTCGTGGACGACGTCGACGCCGGCGGCCTGGTTCGCCCTCGTCGGCGTCACCGTGTGGTGGACGCTCGGCTTCAACGCCGTCATCTACCTCGCCGGCCTGCAGGACATCCCGCAGGAGCTGTACGAGGCGGCCGAGATGGACGGCGCCAGCAGGTGGCAGCAGTTCCGCAACGTCACCCTGCCGGGGCTCAAGCCGGTGCTCTCGTTCGTCACGATGATCACGATCATCGCCTCGGCGAACATGTTCGGGCAGTCGTACCTGATCACCCGGGGCGCGCCCGGCACGGAGACCCGGACGGCGATCTACCAGATCGCCGAGACCGGCCTGCGCAACTACCAGATGGGCAGCGCGGCGGCGATGAGCTACGTGCTCACGGTCTTCCTCGTGCTGCTGAGCCTGGTCGTGTTCTGGCTCTTCCGCGACCGGGACGCGATCAAGAAGAAGAAGGCAGGCGCCCCTTGCAGGCGGCCCCGATGATGCTGCGACAGGGAAAGGGCTGAGATGTCGACGTCCTTGAGTTCCCGTCCGGGGACGACGGAGTCGGCGCCGCCGGCGAAACGGCCGACGACGGCGATGCCGACCCGGCTGAAGGTCCGGCGCGCCCTGCGCTACGTGGTGCTGATCCTCATCGCCCTGGCGTTCATCAGCCCGCTGGTCTTCATGCTGGTGACGTCGTTCAAGACCCGGGCGGACGCCACCTCGCTGCCGCCGAGCTGGCTGCCGATCCCCTTCAGCCTCGACGCCTACAAGACCCTGCTCGCCGGCAGCGGCGAGACGCCGGTGCTGCGCTGGTTCGCCAACAGCATGATCGCGGCCGGCGCTGCACGCCCTGCTGGTGGTGGCCACGTCGGCCATGGCCGCCTACGCCCTGGCCCGGATGGAGTTCCGGGGCAAGGGGATCGTGTTCGGGATGATCGTCGCGACGCTGTTCGTGCCGCCGGTCATCCTGGTCATCCCGAACTACCTGATCGTCGGCAAGCTCTTCTGGCTCGACACCCTGATCGCCATCATCGTCCCGACGGCGGCGTCGGCCTTCGGTGTCTTCTTCCTGCGCCAGTTCTTCGTCCAGCTCCCGCTCGAGCTCGAGGAGGCGGCCCGGCTCGACGGGGCCAACCGCTGGCAGGTGTTCTGGAAGGTCGTCCTGCCGCTCTCCCGTCCGGCGCTGGTGACCCTGGCGATGCTGTCGTTCCTGACCAACTACAACGACTTCCTCTGGCCGGTCTACGTGCTGTTCAGCCCGGAGAACCAGACACTGCCCGCCGGCCTGTCCACGCTCCAGACCGCCAACGCCGTGCGCTACGACCTGCTGATGGCCGGTGCGGTCGTCGCCAGCGCCCCGGTGCTCGCGCTGTACCTCTTCTCGCAGCGATTCATCATCGAGGGCGTGTCCCGCTCCGGACTGAAGGGGTGAGCGTACGCAGCGAGCAGTTCGGCACGCTGCCCGACGGCCGGTCCGTCGAGCGGTACGTCCTGGAGGGCGGTGGCATCGAGGCGGCGGTGCTGACCTACGGCGCCGTCCTGCAGTCGGTGCGGGCACCGGACGCCGCCGGTCGCCCGGCGGAGGTCACCCTCGGCTACGACGACCTCGACGGCTACCTCTCCGACGTCGGCTACCTCGGGCGCGGTGGTCGGCCGGTTCGCCAACCGCATCGCGCGGGGCACGCTTCTCGCTGGACGGCGTCGAGCACGTGCTGCCGGCCAACCACGGCGCCGCCTGCCTGCACGGCGGGCCGGAGGGCTTCTCACGCCCGGCTGTGGTCGGCGCGCGAGGTGCCGGGCGGCGTCGAGCTGTCCCGCACCAGTCCGGACGGCGAGATGGGCTTCCCCGGCACCCTCGACGCCACCGTCACGTACACCCTGGACGAGGGCGGCCTGGAGCTGCGGTACACGGCCACGCACGGACCGGCCGACGGTGGTGAACCTGACCAACCACGCGTACTGGAACCTCGCCGGCGGCGGCACGATCGAGGACCACGTGCTCGAGCTGCCGGCGTCAGGCTTCGTCGCCGTCGACGCCGAGCTCATCCCCACCGAGGTGACCGACGTCGAGGGCACCCCGATGGACTTCCGGACGCCCCGCCGGATCGGGGACCGGCTCCGGTCGCCGCATCCGCAGCTGCGGCACGCCCGCGGCTACGACCACGCCTGGGTGCTCGATCCGGACGACGGGCTCCGGCTCGCCGCCCGCGTGCGCGACCCGCGGCTCGGGCCGCGTCCTCGAGGTGCTCACCGACCAGCCGAGCGTGCAGTTCTACTCCGGCAACTTCCTCGACGGCGCCGCCGCCGGGCGGGGCGGGCGCGCGATGCGGCAGGGCGACGGGCTGTGCCTGGAGACCCAGCACCTGCCCGACTCCCCCAACCGGCCGGACTTCCCCTCGACGGTGCTGCGGCCGGGCGAGCGCTACGAGACCCGGACGGTGCTGCGGTTCGGTGCGGAGGACGCCGCGTGATGCGCTTCGGAAGGACCGCTGCGCTGGCCGGGGCCCTGCTGCTCGCCGGGTGCGGCTGCCGGCGCTTCCAGTGAGAGCGCCGAGCCGTCGGCGGCGGAGGAGCCGTCGGGGGCATCGGGCAATCCGGTCATCGACCAGAACTTCCCCGACCCCGACGTCCTGGAGGTCGACGGGACCTACTACGCCTACGCGACGGAAGGCAACTCCCGCAACGTCCAGGTGGCCACCTCGACCGACCTCGCCACCTGGGAGGTGTTGACGGAGGACGCGCTCCCGCGAGCTGCCGACCTGGGTCATCCCCGGCAAGACCTGGGCGCCGGAGGTGACGCAGATCGGGTCGACGTTCGTCATGTACACGACGACCACCAACTTCGATCCCGACCTTCCAGTGCATCGCGGTGGCCACCGCCGACGCCCCCGAGGGCCCGTTCGAGGTCGTCGGCGACGAGATGCTGATCTGCCCGGACGACGAGGGCGGCGCGATCGACGCCTCGACGTTCCTGGACGAGGACGGCACGCTCGTACCTGCTCTGGAAGAACGACGGCAACTGCTGCGGCAAGGACACCTGGCTGCACATCGCGCCGCTCAGCGACGACGGCCTGAGCCTCGCCGGCGAGGCGACCCGGCTGGTGAAGCAGGACCAGCCGTGGGAGGGCAACCTCGTCGAGGCGCCCACCCTCGTCGAGCGGGACGGCAGCTACGTGCTGATGTACTCGGCGAACGACTACGGCAGCGACGCCTACGCGATCGGGTACGCCACGGCCGACGCCCCGACCGGCCCGTTCACCAAGGCCGAGGAACCGCTGCTGACCACGGACGCGAGTGCCGGCACGTTCGTCGGCCCCGGCGGTCAGGACGTCGTGACGGCGCCCGGACGGCTCGGACCGGCTGGTGTTCCACTCCTGGGACCTCGCGTTCATCGAGCGCGGCGTCAACGTGGTCCCGCTCGAGTGGGAGGACGGCGAGCCGGTGGTCGTGCTCGACGAGGGCTGACCGTCTCAGCTCGTCCAGTCGAGCGACGTCCTCTCCTGCAGGTCACCGGACAGTTGCTGGAGATCCGTGCCGTCGGACCGCATCACGAAGATCGGTGATCCGTCGCCGCCCTCGAACTTGGCGACCCAGGCGATCCGCTCGGCGTCCGGTGACCAGGCCAAGGCGATGGTGTCGGCGCCCAGGGGGTCGGCAAGAAGCAGCGTCTGCTTCGATCCGTCGCTCTGCATGAGGTAGATGCCGGCGCCCTGCGGGTTGCCGTCGCTCCAGAACACGATCTGTTCGCCGTCGGGTCGCCACCGGCCGCCGCTGTCGTCACCCCGTGCCGTCGTCAGCTGGGCGAGACCCGTGCCGTCGACGCCGATGGCGTAGAGGTCGAGTTCACCGCCGCCACCCCGATCGACACCCAGGAGCAGGCTCCGGCCGTCCGGCGACCAGTCCTGGACGCCGACATAGGCGTCGGGCTCCGCGTAGATCTCGTGGGGATCGGTGCCATCGGCGTTGATGACCCAGACCGTGCCCCCCTCGCCCTCCTCGAACGTGGCGTACGCGATCTCGGTGCCATCGGGCGACCATTCGGCCGTCCCTTCGCTCCGGGGCGTGCTCGTCAACTGCACCTCGTCGCCGCCATCCGCAGCCATCGTGAAGAGGTCACCGCTCCCGGCCGCATCGCTGCGGATGAACAGGATCCGGGGCCCGTCAGGCGACCGGGAGGGAACCGCCTCGGACGTGGCCGTGTTCGTGAGTCTCCTGGCGGCCGTCCCCTCGTACACGGAGATGTCCCCCTCGTCGGCGAAGAGCAGAGCTCCCTCGACCTGCGGCGGAGCCTCGGTCGCAGCGGGTCGCCCCGGGGCAGCTTGCCCCGATGACGTACAGGCGGTGACCGCCAGCGCAGAGACCAGGACCGCCGCGGCGTGGTGCCGTCTCATCTCCCCGGCCCCTCACGAGGCCAGAATCTGGCACAGCGCCGGGAAGCGCGGCTCGTGGTGACCGCCCGTCTCCTCCTCGGTGGCCGTGCCGTCAGCCGCGACCGTGATGACCAGGACGCCCGCATCCGCGCCGAGCACTCCCTCACCCGGCACGACCCAGTGCATGACCAGGCCGGTGACGACGATGGTGAAGCTGCCGTCGGCGTTCCAGGTGTAGTGCTCCGGATCCGGGCTGACCGACGTCACCGACTCCCCCGTCGCTGCGTTGATGAAGGTGTACGTCAGTCCCGGGTAGGTCACGAGACTCCGGACCAGCTCGCCGTCCCCGTCGTAGTGGTCGGTGATCCGGATGGTCCCCTCCGTGTGCAGCAGGATGTCGAACCCGCAGTTCGCGCTGGACTTCGGCGCGTAGCCGGTGTCGTCGACCTCGATGACGGTCCGGACCGGAACGGCGGCCGCCGCGGCGGTTGCCGCGGCCGGCAGCGCCGCGGCGCAGAGGGCGCCGGCCACGACGACGCGGCGGGTGGGGCTCAGCCGTAGGACCGAAGTGTGGTTCGCGTTCATGTCGGATCTCCTCGGTTGCCGGGGCGGTCGGGATCGAGCGACCGCATCAGCACCTTCGGACAGGCGACTGGAGAAGCTCTGGACTCAGTGGCGCAGGGCGTCCAGCCGACGCTGCTCGGGAACCGGAAGCTGGATGCCGACGCGCCGGGCCGCGCCGACCACCTCGCCGGCCAACGCGGCCGCCACCTCGGCATCCCCGCACTGCGCGGCCAGCCCGGCGGACTCGACGAGGTAGACGAGCCGGTCGGGCGTCAGTCCGGCGGCATCCCTCAGGGCCGATGCGGCGTCCAGATGCTGCGCGGCCAGGTCGGCGTCCCCGCTGAGCCGCGACAGCCTGGCACGGCGAGGCTCGACGATCCGTGTGGCCTGCTCGGGACTCCCGCTCCGCAGGGCGGCATCAGCCTCGTCGAGGAGGCGGCGGGCGCGGTCGTGGTCGGACTCATCGAGGGCGATGTCTGCGCGGAGGGCCGCGCACCGCGCCCAGTTGATGGCATGCCCTGCCTCCCTGGACATGCTGACCGCCTGGTCCGAGAGGCTCGCCGCGGCGGCCAGGTTGCCTCGTGCCCAGGCCAGCCGAGCGAGCTCCTCCAGGCTTCGCGACTCGGTCCGGCGGGACGGGAAGCTGGTGGCCGCCGCCAGGGAGTCGGAGAGCAGCTGCTCGGCCCGTGACCACTCTCCGGCGTCGGCCGCCAGCGCGCCCGCCGCCCGCAGGCTGAAGGACTCGGTGATCCGGTCGGTCTTCCCCGCCTGATGCTCGAGGAGCGAGGCGATCACTCGGCGGGCTCGGGGAGCGTCCCGGTACCTCAGCACGTCGAACAGCGAGGTCGACGCCGTCGCCAGGAGCGCGGCCCGGCTCGACCATCCCCAACGGGCCGGCCCATCGGAGGCCACCCGTTCTCCGAGCCGGCGCGCCGCCTCCAGGGCCGCGATTCCCTCCGTCGCGTTCCCGCGCCAGTCCATCCAACTCAGGATGTTGCCGACGAGGCACCGGCTGAGGGCCTCGAGGGGCACTGACCCGGCCTCCCGCGCCAGCTGTCCTCCACCCACGGCCAGGTCGAGCGCCTGGTCGGGTTCCCCGACGGCCTCGGCGAGCACCGTCGCGGCGAGATGGGCCGCGGCTCGGAGCTCCTCGGGCAGTCCCTGGAGCGTCCCGAGCGCCTCGGTCAGCCGGGAATGCCCCTCGCGGACGTGGCCGAGGTCCCACCACAGCGGCAGGCAGTCGACCAGCAGGGTCAGGCGGTCACGGTCGGCACCGATGCTGCTGAGGTGATCCAGCGCCGAACGGATCTCGCCCTGTTCCTCCTCCAGCCTGATGGCGAACTCGTTCCCGCGCGGCGTGCTCGCGGTGCGCCCGACCTCCTCGGCGAGCGCGCGGAAGAATCCTGCATGGCGGTCTCGCGTGGCCGTCAGCTCGGAGGGACGACGAGCGAGGCGTTCGCCGGCGTATTCGCGAACCGTCTCGAGCAGCCGATAGCGCGGAAGGTGCGCGGGACCGACGCGACCGACCAGGTTCTTGCTCAGGAGCTCGGAGAGGACCGCGACGGTGCCGTCGCCGAGATCGGCGACCGCCTCCACGGCCTCGAGTCGGGCACCCGACACGAACACCGACAGCTGGTCGAGCAGCCGTCGTTGATCGTCGGTCAGTGCCGCGTAGCTCCAGTCCAGCGCCGCTCGCAGGGTGCGATGGCGGTCTGGCCGGTCCGTCGGCGACCTGTCCGCGAGGAGCGCGAGCGGCCGGTCGAGCCGCTCGAGAAGAGCTCGAAGGCTCAGGGTCGTCACCCAGGGCGCCGCGAGCTCGAGCGTCAACGGCAGGCCGTCCAGGCGCCGGGTGATCCCCGCCAGCACGGGCAGATCGTCGTCCGCGACCGTGAATCCCCGGTCGCACGAGCGAGCGCGGTCGACGAAGAGGCGGACGGCGGCGCACTCCATCACCGCTCCGGGATCCCGATCGTGTTCCTTCGCGGGTGTCGCCAGCGGTGGCACGCTCATCCGCTGCTCCCCCGAGACACCCAGCGGCTCCCGCGACGTCGCCAGGATCCGTAGGGCGGGCGCGAGCCGGAGCAGCCGGGCCACCCCTGGCGCCACGCCGGTCAGCTGCTCCATGTTGTCGAGAACCAGCAGGACGGGGCGGGAGGGCAGCAGCCGCGCGAGGGCGTCGACCGGCTCCACCGCAGCGGCAAGAGGGCGCCCCAGCGCGCCGGCGACCGCGGGCCACACCAGCTCGGTGTCCTGCACCGGCGCCAGGTCGACGAACGTGACGTCGGAACCGCCCGCCGCGGCGATCCGGGCGGCGGCCTCGACGGCGAGCCGGGTCTTGCCGCTGCCGCCCGGGCCGGTCAGCGTCACCAGGCGGTGGCCGGCGACGAGCTCGAGCACTGTCGCCAGGTCCTGCGACCGGCCGACGAACGAGGAGATCGGCGCCGGCAACGCGCTTCGCGGCGCCTCGGCCTGCCCGTCCAGCGACCGAGCTTGGCGAAGGATGTCCAGATGCAGCCGGCGCAGCCGCGGTCCGGGATCGACGCCGAGCTCGTCGGCGAGTGCGGCGCGCGCCACGTCGTAGGTGGCCAGGGCGTCCGCCTGCCGGCCGGCGCGGTAGAGCGCCTGCATCCGTAGCGCGGTCAGCGTTTCGCGGAGCGGGTTCTCGCCCGCCGGCCCGTCGACGTAGATCAGAGCCCGCTCCGGCGAACCGAGCCGCAGCTCGACCTCGGCGGCGAGCTCGACCGCCCCCAACCAGTCCTCCTCGAGCGCCGTGGCAGCGTCCCCGAGCGGCGTTCCGGCGAAGTCGGCCAGCGCCGGGCCTCGCCGCTCGCGGACCGCGTTCCCCAGCAGCCGTCGCGCGTCGAGGAGGTCGTCTGCGGCCACCGCCCGACGCCCCTGCTGGACCAGCCCGGCGAACCGGAGGAGGTCGCACTCCTGCGGCTCGACCCGCAGCAGGTAGCCGGCGCCGGTGGAGAGGAGTCGATCGCCGCTGGAGCGCGGCGCTCGGTCGGGGTCGAGCACGCCGCGCCAGTCGGACACGTAGCCCTGGACGAGGTTGGTCGCGCTGCGCGGAGGCCGGTCGCCCCACAACTGCTCCACCAGCCGCGCCGGGCTCACCGTGCGGTTGGCCGAGAGCAACAAGACGGCGAGCAGTCCGCGCCGTTTGCCCCCGCCATCCGCCACGAGGCCGTCCCCGCGCCGTACCTCGAACGGCCCCAGGACTCGGAATTCCCACGCTTCCACGGCACCGCCTGGTCGGACGTCGGCTCGTCAGGCTAGCGCCGCCCCCGCGTACCCGGTGGGTCCGCCGACTCCAGCCTGATTCCAGTGCCCCCGGCCAGGCTCGCAGGCGTCCCACCACCAGCACGAGGGGCCGCCGCGTGGACGTCACGGTCGACCGCTTTGAGCGAAGGCTCGTGGCAGCAGCTGCGGAACCTCCGCCTCGAGGCACTCCGAGACGCCCGATCCGCCGCCTGGGCCGGCTGGGAGGACGAGCACCGGTACGGCGAAGCCGAGTGGGCCCGGCTCGCGCGCGCGGTGGAGTGGTTCGTCGCCGCTCGGGACGGTCACCCCGTCGGGCTCGTCGGTGTACTGCAGCGCGACGAATGCCCTGACGAGCGGGAGGTGATCGGCATGTGGGTGCGACCTACGGAGCGCGGACGAGGGACGGCCGGCGCAATGCTCACCGCGGTCGTGCGATGGGCGGCCGGCCGGCGGGCCACTGCGCTGAGTCTCTGGGTGCCGAGCGGGAACGACCGGGCTCGCAAGTTCTACGAGCGCCACGGGTTCACGCTCACCGGCGAGGAGGCGCCGATGCCCGAGGGGTCGGGAAGCGAAGCGCGCATGCACCGGACCCTGTCCTCCAGCCGTAGCAGAGTTGATCAGCGCGGCGAGCCGTAGACCTGTCGAAAGGTTCGCTTGATCGGCGCGTCGCCACTCAGCTGGAACATGGCGCCGAGCATCCGTCCGAGGACGGTTTTCGACCGCCGGTCGTAGTCGTTGAAGATGCGGCTGCCATCGCCGGCGCTCGGAGAAGTCGACCATCGCGCCGATGACCTTCGCGGGCGGTTCGCGCACATCGATCTGGAAGCTGAACGTGGGCACGGAACACCGCATCGTGCTGCGCGACGTGGAAGGCCCACGACCGGACGAGGGCGGAGCCTACGTCGGACAGGCAGGAGCGCCCGACTTCCCGGCACGGCAGGGCGGGCGTAGGTTCGCCCGCCGTGGAAGCGTCGCCGGTGCCGCCGTTCGCCGTCCCGAGCGACGGCGGGGAACGGCTCGTCTTCGGTGAGACCACGATGATCGTCCGGGCGGCGGCCGACACGACGGGCGGTTCCTTCACCCTCCTGGAAGAAGTTGCCCCGCTGCTCGACACCTCCACCCACGTGCATTCTCGTGAGGACGAGATGTACTACGTCATCGAGGGCGACCACGTCTTCGTGACCGGGGATCAGGAGTTCCAGCTCGGTCCGGGTGGCCTCGTGTTCCTCCCCCGCGGGGTCCCTCACGCCCATCGGCGCCTGGTGCCGGGAGTCGGGCGGCTGCTGTGCATACTCACGCCCGCCGGCCTGGAGGGCTTCTTCCGGATCCTCGCCGAGGCAACGCGGAGCGGCCGCCCGATGGACGAGGCCTACACGCGGGCGTCCCGGGAGTACGGCATCACCTGGCTGACCTGACGCTCAGGGGCAGCAGGCGTCTCACCCGGCGAGCTCACCCGCCCAGCGCTCGGCCGCCGCGCGCAGGGCGGCGACGTCCGGGCCTGCGTTCAGCACGTCCCGCGAGACGGTGGGGACGACGGCGCGGTGGGTGCCGAACAGGCGTTGCAGGTCCTCGGGGGTTCCGCCCTGAGCCCCGAGTCCCGGCGCCAGGATCGGCCCCCCGAGGCCGTCGAGGTCGACGTCCAGCACGTCCAGGGTCGCCCCGACGACGACACCGAAGGACCCGGTCGCCGGGCCCCACCCGCTGGCGAGGTCGCGGTGAGAAGCACTGTCGGCCGGCGGGTCGCCCACCAGCCAGTCCACGGTGTTCCACTGACGCACCGTGTCCACGACCGCCTGCGCGACCGACCGCCCCTCCCCCACCATCGCGTGCTGCAACGTGTGCGCGTCCGGATTGGAGGTCCGGACGAGCACGAACAGTCCGCCGCCGAAGGCTCGTGCCGTCCTGACCGCCGGGGCGAGCGACTCCGGCCCCAGGTACGGGCTCACCGTCATCGCGTCGACCTGCAGCGGGTGGTCGCTGCGCAGGTAGTCGGCGTAGGCGTCCATCGTCGAGCCGATGTCGCCGCGCTTGGCGTCGAGCAGGACCAGCGCCCCGGCCTCGCGGGCGCGACCGACCGCCTCCTCGAGGACGGCGATCCCACGGGAGCCGAACCGTTCGTAGAAGGCCATCTGCGGCTTGAGGACGGCGACCGAGCCGGCCAGCGCGTCGACGACCGCGTCGGTGAACCGGCGCAGGCCGTCGAGGGTGTCGCCGACGCCCCACTCGATGAGCAGCGACCGGTGCGGGTCGATGCCGACGCAGAGCGGACCCCGCTCGGCCACCGCGGCGGCCAGCCGCCGACCGAACGGCTCGACGTCGACGCCGTCCGTGCGGGTCATGCGCCCACCGGCCGGTGTGCGTGCCCGACCGCCTCGCGCAGCGACGCGAAGCCGCGGGCGGCGAGCGCGTCGCGCAGCTCGCGGGCCACGCGGTCGCAGGCCGACGGGTCGTTGAACACCGCCGTCCCGACGCTGACCGCCGACGCCCCGGCGAGCACGAACTGCAGCGCGTCGAGACCCGACCGGATGCCGCCCATGCCCAGGATCGGCACCTCGGGCATCGCCGAGTGCACCTGCCAGACGCAGCGCAGTGCCACCGGCCGGATCGCCGGGCCGGACAGGCCCCCGGTCACCCCGCCGAGCACCGGCCGCATCGTGTCGGGGTCGATCACGATCCCCAGCAGCGTGTTGATCATCGACAGGCCGTCGGCGCCGGCGTCCACTACGGAGCGGGCGACGGTCACGATGTCGGTGACGTCGGGGCTGAGTTTGGCGTAGACCGGGTGGGCC
The DNA here is from genome assembly GCA_963777095.1 of uncultured Actinomycetota bacterium. Lineage (GTDB taxonomy): Bacteria > Actinomycetota > Actinomycetes > Mycobacteriales > Geodermatophilaceae > CAVZOY01. The sequence goes on along the minus strand of CAVZOY010000001.1, from coordinate 156,418 downwards.
GGGTCGGCGACGGCCCGCACCGCGCGGACCACCTCGGACGCCGCCACCGGGTCGCAGGCGAACACCTCGCCGCGGCTCTCCACGTTCGGGCAGCTGATGTTGACCTCGAGCCCGAGCACACCCGGGACGCCGCGCAGCCGGGTGGCCAGCTCGGCGAAGTCCTCGACCCGGGTGCCGGCGATCGACACGAGCACCCGCGCGCCGCGCTCGGCCAGCCACGGCAGCTCCTCGGCGAGCAGCCCGTCGATGCCGGGTCCCTGCAGGCCGATCGAGTTGAGCATTCCGCTCGGCGTCTCGGCCATGCGCGGCGTCGGTCGCCCCGACCGCGGCCGCAGCTGCACCGACTTGGTCACCACCGCGCCCAGCCCGGCCAGATCGACGAACGGCTCCAGTTCGCGGCCGAACGAGGAGCACCCGGACGCCGTCAGCACCGGCGACGGGATCGTTCCCGCGCCGAAGACCGTCGACATGTCGACGGCGGTCTCGAGTGCCGTCATGGCAGCACCACCCCCATGGCGTCCGCGCCGACGATGTCTGCAGCGAGCTTGCCGACGTCGGCGAAGCGCACCCGGTCGCCGCCGAACACCGGCCCCTCGGTGCACGACCGCGCGAAGCGGCTGCGTCCGTCGGCACCCACCACCGGCAGCACGCAGGTCATGCAGACGCCGATCCCGCAGGCCATGGCCTCCTCGACCGCGACGTACGACGGCACCCCGGCGGCGGTCGCGGCCGAGGCGACGGCGCGCAGCATCGGCATGGGCCCGCACGCGTAGACGACGTCGGCCGTCGGCAGCAGCTCGGCGACGGCGAGCGTCACCATGCCTTGCCGCCCGGCGCTGCCGTCGTCGGTGAGCACGTGCAGGTCGGCCAGTGCGCCCAGCTCGTCGACCGAGCACAGCCGCTCGGCGGTGGCCGCGCCCGCCACGGCGGTGACCGAGGACCCCCGGTCGCGCAGCGCCGCCGCCAGCTCGATCAGCGCCGCCGCTCCGTACCCGCCACCGACGAGCAGGGCGGACGCCCCCGGTTCCGGCAGCGGATAGGGCCGGCCGAGCGGGCCCACGACGTCGACGACGTCCCCGGGCTGCCGCTCGGTCAGCCAGGTCGAGCCGGCGGCGTGCGCGGCGACGACCACGGTGACGACGCCGTCCGCCGTGCCGCTGATCGCGATCGAGCGGCGCAGCAGCATCGCCGACGTCGGGCCGCCGACGGCGAAGGCGACGAACTGGCCGGGCTGCGCGCGCTCGGCGATCTCCGGCGCGTCCAGCCCCAGCTCGACGTAGGCCCCGACCGGCCGACGTGCCGCGACCCGCACCTCGCGCTGCACCGGCGGCTGCGCCGCAGGCGGCGCCGGCGCGGTCAACAGCTCCGTCATGCGTTCTCCCGGGCTGCGGCCAGCGCCGCGTGCACCTGCTGCAGGCTGCGGACGCCGACGCCCTTGGCGCGCAGCGCCTCGATCCCCTGCACGGCAGCGGCCATGCCCTGCACCGTCGTGATGCACGGGATGTTCGCGGCCACGGCGGCGGTGCGGATCTCGTAGCCGTCGAGCCGCGGTCCGCTGTTGCCGGGCGAGCCGAACGGCGTGTTGACGACGATGTCGACGTCCCCGGCCAGGATCCGCTCCACGCAGTTGCCCGGGCCCTCGCTGTACTTGCCGACGACCTCGCACGCCACGCCGTTGCGCCGCAGCACCTGCGCGGTGCCCGACGTGGCGAGCACCGTGAAGCCGAGGTCGGCCAGGCGCTTGATCGGAAAGATCGCCGAGCGCTTGTCACGGTTGGCCAGCGACACGAACACCGTGCCCTCGGTGGGCAGCGACCCGTAGGCGGCGGCCTGCGACTTCGCGAACGCCCTGCCGAAGCTGCTGTCGAGGCCCATCACCTCGCCGGTCGACTTCATCTCCGGGCCGAGCACGGTGTCGACGCCGTGACCCTCGACGGTGCGGAACCGGTGGAACGGCAGCACCGCCTCCTTGACCGCGATCGGCGCGTCCTCGGGCAGGTCGGCGCCGTCCCCGGACCGGGGCAGCACGCCGCCGGCGCGCAGGTCGGCGATCGTCTCCCCCACCGCGATCCGCGCGGCAGCCTTGGCCAGCTGCACCGCGGTCGCCTTGGACACGAACGGCACCGTCCGGGACGCCCGCGGGTTGGCCTCGATGACGTAGAGGATGTCGTCCTTGATCGCGTACTGGACGTTCACCAGACCGCGCACGCCGATCCGGGCGGCCAGCTTCTCGGTGGCCGCACGGATCTTGAGCAGGTCGGCGGACCCCAGCGTGATCGGCGGCAGGGCGCACGCCGAGTCGCCGGAGTGGATGCCGGCCTCCTCGATGTGCTCCATCACGCCACCGAGGTAGAGGTCGGTGCCGTCGTAGAGCGCGTCGACGTCGATCTCGACGGCGTCCTCCAGGAACCGGTCGACCAGCACCGGGTGCGCCGGGCTCACGTCGGTCGCCTTGGCGATGTAGGCCTCGAGCGTTGCGTCGTCGTAGACGATCTCCATGCCGCGGCCACCGAGCACGTACGACGGCCGCACCAGCACCGGGTAGCCGATCGTGGCGGCGATCTCCCGGGCCTCGGCGAACGTCGTCGCCGTCCCGTGCTTGGGGGCGAGAAGTCCGGTGTCGGCCAGCACCCGCGAGAACGCACCGCGGTGCTCGGCGTCGTCGATGGCCTCGGGCGAGGTGCCGAGCACGGGGACGCCGGCGTCCTTCAGCCGCTGCGCGAGGCCCAGCGGCGTCTGCCCGCCCAGCGTGCAGATGACGCCGGCCACCGGGCCGGCGGCCCGCTCGGCCTCGACCACCTCGATGACGTCCTCGAAGGTCAGCGGCTCGAAGTACAGCCGGTCGGCGGTGTCGTAGTCGGTCGAGACGGTCTCGGGGTTGCAGTTGACCATCACGGCCTCGTAGCCGGCGTCCTGCAGGGCCATCACCGCGTGCACGCAGGAGTAGTCGAACTCGATGCCCTGGCCGATCCGGTTCGGACCCGAGCCGAGGATCAGCACCGCCGGCTTCTCCCGCGGCTGCACCTCGTTCTCCTCGTCGTAGGACGAGTAGTGGTAGGGCGTGGTCGCGGCGAACTCGGCGGCGCAGGTGTCGACGGTCTTGTAGACCGGCCGGATGCCGAGGCGCCAGCGCAGCCGCCGGACGCCGTCCTCGCCGGCCAGCTCGGGCCGCAGCGCCGCGATCTGCCGGTCGGACAGGCCGTACCGCTTGGCCCGGCGCAGGAGCTCGGGCGTGAGCGACGGCGCGTCGTGGACCTCGTTGCCGATCTCGTGGATCAGCGCGATCTGGTCGACGAACCATGGATCGAAACCACTGGCAGCCGCTACGTCTTCCACCGTCGCGCCGGCCGACAGCGCCTGCTCGGCGACGTACAGCCGCCCGTCGACGGGGGTCCGCAGGCGCTCGAGGAGCTCGGCCGGGTCGGCGTGCGGGTTCTCGACGCCGGTCCAGAAGCCGGCAACCTTGGTCTCGGTCGACCGCATCGCCTTGCCGAGCGCCTCGGGGAAGTTGCGTCCCAGGGCCATGACCTCGCCGACGCTCTTCATCGTCGTGGTCAGCCGCGGGTCGGCGCCGGGGAACTTCTCGAAGGCGAACCGCGGGATCTTGACGACGACGTAGTCCAGCGCCGGCTCGAACGACGCCGGCGTGACGCCGGTGATGTCGTTGGTGATCTCGTCGAGCGTGTAGCCGATGGCCAGCTTCGCGGCGATCTTGGCGATCGGGAAGCCGGTCGCCTTGGACGCCAGGGCGCTGGACCGGGAGACGCGCGGGTTCATCTCGATGACGACGAGCCGGCCGGTGTCCGGGTTGACGGCGAACTGGATGTTGCAGCCGCCGGTGTCGACGCCTACGGCCCGCAGCACCTCGATGCCGACGTCGCGCATGTGCTGGTACTCGACGTCGGTGAGCGTCATGGCCGGCGCGACGGTGACCGAGTCGCCGGTGTGCACGCCCATCGCATCGATGTTCTCGATCGAGCAGATGACGACCACGTTGTCGCTGCGGTCGCGCATGAGCTCGAGCTCGTACTCCTTCCAGCCGAGCACCGACTCCTCGATGAGCACCGTGTGCACCGGTGAGTCGGCCAGGCCGTGCGCGGCCATGCGGCGCAGCATCGCCTCGTCCGTGGCGAAGCCCGACCCGAGGCCGCCCATGGTGAAGCTCGGCCGGATCACGACCGGGTAGCCGACCTCGGCGGCGGTCTCCAGCGCCTCCTCGACGCTCGCGCAGACCTTCGACCGGGGCGTCTCGGCGCCGATCGACCGGACGATGTCCTTGAAGATCTGCCGGTCCTCACCGCGGTTGATCGCGTCGACGTCGGCACCGATCAGCTGCACGCCGTACTTCTCGAGCACGCCGTTCTCGTACAGCCCGATGGCGATGTTGAGCGCCGTCTGCCCGCCCAGCGTGGCCAGCAGCGCGTCGGGACGCTCCTCGGCGATGACCTTCTCGACGAACTCCGGCGTCAGCGGCTCGATGTAGGTCGCGTCGGCGACCTCGGGGTCGGTCATGATCGTCGCCGGGTTGCTGTTGACCAGGCTGACCCGCAGGCCCTCCTCGCGCAGCACCCGGCACGCCTGGGTGCCCGAGTAGTCGAACTCGGCGGCCTGGCCGATGAGGATCGGCCCGGAGCCGATGACCATCACGTGCTGGATGTCGGTCCGCTTAGGCACTGCTTGCTCTCCCCCATCAGGTCGACGAACCGCTGGAACAGCGGGGCGGCGTCGTGCGGTCCGGCCGCGGCCTCCGGGTGGAACTGCACGCTGAACGGCGGGGACGTCGAGGCAGCGCAGCCCCTCGACCACGTCGTCGTTGAGCCCGACGTGGCTGACCTCCACCGGGCCGTAGGGCGTGTCGGTGGGCCGGTCGAGCGGGGCGTCGACGGCGAAGCCGTGGTTGTGGCTGGTCACCCGCACCGTGCCGCTGACCCGGTCGAGCACCGGCTGGTTGAGCCCGCGGTGGCCGAAGCGCAGCTTGTAGGTGCCCAGGCCCAGCGCCCGCCCGAGGATCTGGTTGCCGAAGCAGATGCCGAACAGCGGCCGGCGGGCGTCGAGAACGCCGCGGACGGTCTCGACCGCGTAGTCGGCGGCGGCCGGGTCGCCCGGACCGTTGGACAGGAAGACGCCGTCGGTGCCGAGCTCGAGCAGGTCGTCGGCCGTGGCGGTGGCCGGCAGCACGTGGGTCTCGACGCCCAGTGCGGCGAGGTGCCGCGGCGTGGCCGTCTTGATGCCGAGATCGAGGGCGGCGACCCGGTAGCGGGTCTCGCCCACCGCCGGGACGACGTACGGGTCGGTGGTGCTCACCCGCGGCGCGAGGTCGGCGCCCACCATGCCCGGCGCCGTCTGCACGCGGGCCAGCAGGTCCTCGCGGCCGAGCCCGTCGCTGCTGACGCCGACCCGCATCGCGCCGCGCTCGCGCAGGTGGCGGGTGAGCGCGCGGGTGTCGATGCCGCTGATGCCGACGACGCCCTGCTGCACGAGCGCGTCGTCGAGGCGTGCCGGTGGCCCGCCAGTTGGCCGGGCGCCGCGCCGGGTCGCGGACGACGAAGCCGGACACCCAGATGCGGCGGCTCTCGTCGTCCTCGCCGTTCACGCCGGTGTTGCCGATGTGCGGGGCGGTCATCACGACGACCTGGCCCGCGTAGCTGGGGTCGGTGAGCGTCTCCTGGTAGCCGGTCATGCCGGTGGCGAAGACCGCCTCGCCGACCGTCGTCCCCACGGCGCCGTAGGCCTCGCCGCGGAACGTCCTGCCGTCCTCCAGGACGAGCAATGCCTCTGTCACCGTGTCGCCTTTCCGTCGAGCACGGTCGGCGTCCCGCGCAGGAACGTCGCGACCACCCGGCCGGGCAGCTCCCGGCCGGCATAGGGGGTGTTGCGGCTGCGGCTGGCCAGCCCGGCCGGGTCGACGGCGGCGCGGACGGTCGGGTCCAGCAGCAGCAGGTTGGCCGGCTCACCCGGAGCGAGCGGCCGGCCGTGCGCGATGACCCAGCCCGGCGAGCCGGCCGATGGCCGCGGGCCGCACCGACATGCGGTCGGCGACACCCCGCCAGTCCAGCCGCCCCGTCTCGACCATGGTGGCGACGACGACGGCGAGCGCCTGCTCCAGCCCGAGCATCCCGGGCCGGGCCGAGGCCCACTCGCTCTCCTTGTCCTCCACCGCGTGCGGGGCGTGGTCGGTGGCGACGGCGTCGATCGTGCCGTCGGCCAGGCCCTCGCGGAGCGCCTCGATGTCGGCGTCGGTGCGCAGCGGCGGGTTCACCTTGAAGACCGGGTCGTAGCTCTCGGCGCACTCGTCGGTGAGCAGCAGGTGGTGCGGGGTGACCTCGGCGGTGACCTGCACGCCGCGGGACTTCGCCCAGCGCAGCAGCTCGACCGAACCCGCCGTCGAGACGTGGCAGACGTGCAGCCGCGCCCCGACGTGCCCGGCGAGCAGCACGTCGCGGGCGATGATCGCCTCCTCGGCGGCGGCCGGCCAGCCGGCCAGCCCGAGCCGCGCGGAGCGGTCGCCCTCGTGCATCTGCGCGCCGACGGTGAGCCGCGGCTCCTCGGCGTGCTGGGCGACGACGCCGTCGAAGGCCTTGACGTACTCCAGCGCCCGCCGCATCAGCGCCGGGTCGGCGACGCAGTGCCCGTCGTCGGAGAAGACCCGCACGCGGGCGGCGGAGTCGGCCATCGCGCCGAGCTCGGCGAGCCGCTCCCCCTTCAGCCCGACGGTGACCGCGCCGACCGGGACGACGTCCACGAGGCCGGCGTCGCGACCGAGCCGCCACACCTGCTCGACGACGCCGGCGGTGTCGGCGACCGGGTCGGTGTTGGCCATGGCGTGCACGGCGGTGAAGCCGCCCAGCGCCGCGGCGCGGGAGCCGGTCTCGACGGTCTCGGCGTCCTCGCGGCCGGGCTCGCGCAGGTGGGTGTGCAGGTCGACGAGGCCGGGCAGCGCGACGAGCCCGGCGGCGTCGACGACCTCGGCGCTCGACACCGACAGGCTGTCGCCGATGGCCGCGATCCGGCCGTCCTTGACGAGGATGTCGGCGGCGTCCTCGCCGTAGGGCTTGGCCCCTGATCAGAGGTGGTCACGATCCTCCTCTGCGTCGCGGCTCGACGGTGCTCTGCGTCGATGCTGCAGCGGTCATTGCCTCCGAGCAGCAGGTAGAGCACGGCCATGCGCACGGAGACGCCGTTGGCGACCTGCTCGACGATCGTGGAGCGGACGGAGTCGGCCACCTCGGCGGCGATCTCCATGCCGCGGTTCATCGGGCCGGGGTGCATGACGATCGCGTCGTCGGCGAGCGTGGCCATGCGGTCGGCGTCGAGGCCGTAGCGGCGGCTGTACTCGCGGGCGCTCGGGAAGAACGAGGCGTTCATCCGCTCCTGCTGCACCCGCAGCATCATCACGACGTCGGCCTTGGGCAGGACGCCGTCCAGGTCGTAGGAGACCTCCGCCGGCCAGCTGCCCACGCCGACCGGCAGCAGCGTCGGCGGGGCGACGAGGGTGACCTCGGCGCCGAGCGTGTGCAGCAGGCGGACGTTGGAGCGGGCCACGCGGCTGTGCAGGACGTCGCCGACGATCGCGACCCGGACGCCCTCCAGCCGGCCGAGGCGGTGCCGGATCGTGTACGCGTCGAGCAGCGCCTGGGTGGGGTGCTCGTGGGTGCCGTCCCCGGCGTTGACCACGCTGCCGCGCACCCAGCCGGCCAGCCGGTGCGGCGCCCCGGAGGCGTGGTGACGGACGACGATCGCGTCGCTGCCCATCGCCTCGAGGGTGAGCGCGGTGTCCTTGAGGCTCTCGCCCTTGGACACGCTGCTGCCCTTGGCCGAGAAGTTGATGACGTCGGCCGAGAGCCGCTTGGCGGCCAGCTCGAAGCTGATCCGGGTGCGGGTGGAGTCCTCGAAGAACAGGTTCACCACCGTGCGGCCGCGCAGGGTCGGCAGCTTCTTGACCTCGCGGCCGGTCAGCGCCGACTCGATCTGCGCCGCGGTGTCGAGCACCAGCGTGGCGTCGTCGCGGTCGAGGTCGGCCGCCTCCAGCAGGTGTCGTTTCATCGGACGTCCCTCGCCTTCCCGGCGGGGATCACGACTCCCCCTCGGTGACCAGCACCTCGTCCGCGCCGTCGGTCTCGGCGAGGTGCACGCGCACCTGCTGGGACCGCGACGTGGGCACGTTCTTGCCGACGTAGTCGGCGCGGATCGGCAGCTCGCGGTGGCCGCGGTCGACCAGGACGGCGAGCTGCACCGCGCGCGGCCGGCCCAGGTCGCGCAGCGCGTCCAGCGCGGCCCGGACGCTGCGGCCGGAGAACAGGACGTCGTCCACGAGCACCACGAGCCGGTCGTCGACGCCGTCGTCCGGCAGGACCGTCGGCTCCAGCGCACGGACGCCGCGCAGCCGCAGGTCGTCGCGGTACAGCGTGATGTCGACGGTGCCGGTGTCGACCGCGATGCCGGAGAAGGCCTCGATCCGGGCGGCGAGCCGGCGGGCCAGCGGGGCGCCGCGGGTCGGGATGCCGATGAGGACGACGTCGCCCAGGCCGCCGTCGGGGCGGTCGGGATGCAGGCTGGCCGCGCGCTCGATGAGCTGGTGGGCCATCCGGTCGATCACCCGGCCGACGTCGGCGGATGTGCAGAAGAGTCCCGGGCTGCGCGCCGGGAGGGGCGGACCCGCGCAGGGCAGGGTCGATCGAGCCGGCCATCAGGCCTCCTTCCCCGCCTCACGGGACGGGTCGTTAAAGGAGTGGGGTGGACCGGCGACGACGGTACTGCACCGGCCGCGCCCACCGAGGACCGCCTCCGTCGCTCACGCAGCGTGATGAACACACGACTGACCCACACGGGGAGTGCCCGGCTGTTGCGGCAACGGCGAGACCAGTACGCTGCGTGACGACCAGGACCGATCCACGATGACGGACGGTGAGCAGGACTGTCATGAGCACCGACTACTCCCGGGCCCTCGGGGCCCGACTCCGCGCCATCCGCAACCAGCAGGGGTTGTCGCTTGCAGGGTGTGGAGGACAAGTCGCACGGACGTTGGAAGGCCGTCGTCGTCGGCTCGTACGAGCGCGGCGACCGGGCGGTGACCGTGCAGCGCCTCTCCGAGCTCGCCGTGTTCTACGGCGTGCCGGTCTCGGAGCTGCTGCCCGACCCGCGGCCGTCGTCCGCGGTGACCTCGACCACCAAGATCGTGCTGAACCTCGAGTCGCTCGGCTCGCTGCCGGCCGACGAGGCCGGCCCGCTGGCGCGCTACGCGTCGACGATCCAGGCGCAGCGGCACGACTACAACGGCAAGGTCCTCTCGATCCGCGCCGAGGACCTCAAGTCGCTGGCGATCATCTACGACATGAGCCCCGACGAGCTCACCACGCGGCTCATCGAGTGGGGCGTGCTCTCCCCCGGCATGGAGAGCGTCGTGGGCTTCGGCGGCGGCGAGGACGACGACGAGGTCGTCGACCCGCACTGGGAGCGGCGCCGCGCTCCGCGCTGAAAAACACCCTCTGCCCCCCACCGCTCGCACGCTCGCGGCGGGACCCTGCAGAAGGCGATCGACGGCCCCCGCCGGCACCTGCCGCGGGGGCCGTCGCGCTTTCCGGCTCATCGTCGAGTCCAGGTCACGTTACGGACCGCAAGCGTTTCGACACGCGCGGGCGTGGCTGGGCGGAGACACGCCGATGTGCGACTGTGCAGCCCACAATCCACGGAACCACGGGAGGGGCGCCATGCCGGCAGTCGTGATGGAGGCGGTGACCAAGACCTACCGCGGTCGCCGCGGGCGGCCCCCGCAGAAGGCGCTGGACGACCTCGATCTGCTCGTCGAGACCGGCGGCGTCCACGGCTTCCTCGGGCCGAACGGCTCGGGCAAGACCACGTCGATCCGCGTACTGCTGGGCCTCGTCTCGGCCGACTCCGGCACCGCCCGCATCTTCGACCGCCCGGTGCCCGAGGCGCTGCCCGAGGTCATCGGGCACATCGGCGCGCTGGTCGAGACGCCGCTGTTCTTCCCGAACTTCTCCGGTCGCCGGAATCTCCAGCTGCTCGCCGAGGTCGCCGGGGTGCCCCGCGCCCGCGTGGACGAGTGCCTGGAGACCGTCGACCTGCACGACCGCGCCGGCGACAAGTTCAAGGGCTACTCGCTGGGCATGAAGCAGCGCCTCGGCATCGCCGCCGCGCTGCTCAAGCGCCCGCAGCTGCTGATCCTCGACGAGCCGAGCAACGGTCTCGACCCGGCCGGCATCCGCGACGTCCGCGAGCTCATCCGCCGGCTGGGCCGCGACGGGCACACCACGGTGCTGCTGTCGTCGCACCTGCTCGCCGAGATCCAGCAGGTCGCGGACTCCGTCACGATCCTCACCCGCGGCCGCCGCGTCGCCCACGGCCCGGTCGCCGAGGTGCTGGCCGGCAAGTCGACCCACGACGTCGTCATCCGCGTCCCCGACCGGGACGGCGCCGGAGGCGTGCTGCACGCCGCCGGCTTCGCGCTGTCGCCCTTCGACGACGTCCGCGGGCCCGCGCTCGCCGTGCACAACGTCACCGCCCCCGGCGAGGTCACCCGACTGCTCGCCCAGCACGGTCACTACCTGGAGGAGCTGACGCCGGTGCACGCCGACCTCGAGACGGCCTTCCTCGCGATCACCGGGGAGCCGGCGGCATGAGCGCCACCCTGCAGCAGCCCCCGGCGGCGCCGGCCGACCAGCTGCCCCCGACCTCCCGCGGCAGCCTGCTCAAGGCCGAGCTGCACCGCTTCCGCGCCCGCCGCTTCATCCAGGTGCTCTTCGGCCTCGCGGTCGTGGGCTGGGTCGCCGCGATCGTCATCGGGCTGCTCCAGTTCGGCGAGCCCACGGCGTCGGACTACGCGGACGCCCAGGCACAGATCGACCAGATCCTCGTCGACAACGAGCGCTACCGGCAGGACTGCCTCGAGAACCCCGAAGCCTTCTCACAGGGCGCGCCGGAGGGTCTGTCGCCCGAGGAGCTCTGCGGGCCGGAGCTGACCGCCGACGACATCGGCGGCGTCGAGTCGTTCCTCAGCAAGGCGCCCTTCGACCTCGCCGACGCGGGAGCGATCGGTGCCGTGGCGTTCGCCGGCCTCGCGGCGGCGCTGGCCTTCGTCATCGGGACGACGTGGATCGGCGCCGAGTGGTCCTCCCGATCGATCGTGGCCCTGCTGTTCTGGGCACCGCGCCGGCTGCGGGTGATCGGCACCAAGCTCGTCGTCCTCGTGCTGGGCGCCACCCTGCTCGGAGTGCTCGCCCAGGTGGGCTGGTTGACGATGGCCGGCATCCTCGACGCCGCCGTCGGCCTCGACGAGCCCCTGCCCGACGGCTTCTGGAGCACCCTCCTCCAGACGCAGGCTCGCGGCGTCCTGCTGGTCGTGCTCGCGGCGGTGCTCGGCTTCGGCCTGACCAGCATCGTCCGCAACACCGGCGCGGCCCTGGGCATCGCCTTCGCCTACGTGGTGGTCATCCAGCTCATCCTGGCCAACATGAAGCCGAGCTGGATGCCCTGGATGCTCGGCACGAACGCCGTCGCCCTGGTCAGCCCGGGAGGCATGACGATCCCGTTCTTCGACCAGATCGACTACTCGGCGGACAACATGGGCGGGTACGTCGAGTACTACCTCGGGAACCTGCAGGCCGGACTGTTCCTCGGCATCTGCGCCGTGGTGCTCATCGGGCTCGGATCACTGCTCTTCGCCCGGCGCGACATGCACTGAAGAAAGGACCCCCGTGCCGGGGTTTCTCGCGCCGTGCCGCTGCTGCAGAGCCGGTACGGCACGAGGAACCCCGGCACGGCGGTCAGCGCCAGGCGATGCCGACGAGGTGTTTCTCAGGAGCCGGCGGGGACCTCGGCGTCCAGCACGGCGCCGAGGACGCCGTTGACGTAGGCCGGCGAGTCGTCGGTCGACAGCGCCTTGGCCAGCGACACCGCCTCGTCGAGGACGACGGCGTCCGGGACGTCGTCGACCCAGAGCAGCTCGTAGACGGCCATGCGCAGGATCGCGCGGTCGACGTCGGGCAGCCGCTCGAGCGACCACCCGTGGGCGTGCCGCTCGATCAGCTCGTCGATGCGCGCCGAGTTCTCGGCGACGCCCTCGACCAGCCGCACGCAGTGGTCGTTGACCGGCGGGGTCGCGGTGTCAGCGACCCGCTCGCGGAGCAGCTCGACGCGGTCCCGGCCGCGCAGGTCGGCCTCGTAGAGGATGTCGACGGCGCGCTTGCGCGCCTTGGACCGGGCAGCCATGCGATTCCCCCGCCCGCCCCAGCGTCAGTTCGCGCGGCCGAGGTACCGGCCGTCCCGGGTGTCGACCTTGAGCTTGTCGCCGGTGTTGACGAACAGCGGCACCTGGATCTGCGCGCCGGTCTCCAGCGTGGCCGGCTTCGTGCCGCCGGTGGACCGGTCGCCCTGCAGGCCCGGGTCGGTGTGCTCGACGACGAGCTCGAGGGTCACCGGCAGCTCGACGTAGAGCGCCACGCCCTCGTGCACCGCGACGACGACCTCGGTGTTCTCCAGCATGTAGTCGGCACCGCCGCCGACCGTCTCCGCCGGCACGTGGATCTGGTCGAACGTGTCGCCGTCCATGAAGACGAAGTCGCTGCCGTCCTTGTACAGGTACGTCATCGACCGCTTGTCGACGGTCGCGGTCTCCACCTTGGTACCGGCGTTGAACGTCTTGTCGACGACCTTGCCCGAGAGGACGTTCTTCAGCGTCGTCCGCACGAACGCTCCGCCCTTGCCGGGCTTCACGTGCTGGAACTCGGTGACGGTCCAGAGCTGGCCGTCGAGGTTGAGGACCAGGCCGTTCTTCAGGTCGTTGGTGGTAGCCATCTAGAGGACCAGCAGTTCCTTGCTCGTGAGGGTCAACAGTTCGGGCGCGTCATCGGTGACGACGAGGGTGTCCTCGATCCGGACACCGCCGTGGCCGGGAAGGTAGACGCCCGGCTCCACGGTGACGGCCATGCCGGCGGCCAGCGTACCCGCGCCGAGCGGCCCGATGCCCGGTGCCTCGTGGATCTCCAGGCCCACCCCGTGCCCGAGACCGTGGGTGAAGTGGTCGCCGTGGCCGGCCTCGACGATGACCTCTCGGGAGGCCGCGTCGACCGCGACGACGTCCGCGCCGACGGCCAGCGCGGCCCGCCCGGCCGCCTGCGCCGCGGCGACGAGGCCGTAGATCTCGCGCTGCCAGTCCACCGGCTCGCCCAGGACGACGGTGCGCGTCATGTCCGAGTGGTAGCCGTCGACGGTCGCGCCGAAGTCGAGCTTGAGGAAGTCGCCGGCGCGGAGCTCGGTCGCGTCGGGCCGGTGGTGCGGGATCGCGGAGTTCGCGCCGGTCGCGACGATCGTCTCGAACGACGGCGCCTCGGCGCCCAGCGCGCAGCATGCGGGCGTCGAGCTCCCGGCCGACCTCGAGCTCGGTGCGGCCGGGCCGCAGCGCGCCCTCGGCCGCCAGCTCCGCCAGCGCCTGGTCGGCGACCGCGCAGGCGCGGCGCAGCGACCCGATCTCGCCGTCGTCCTTGACCACCCGGAGGTCCTCGACCGCCCGGCGGATGCTCACCAGCTCGGGCGCCGCGGAGCCCGAGGCCTCGTCGGCGAACACCTTCTCCAGCGCGGCGTACCCGTCGACCGTCACCTCGTGCGACTCGAAGCCGACGCGGGTCGCCCTGCCCTGCACCGCCCGGCGGGCGAGCGCCGCAACCGTGGCCCGGTCGACGAGCAGCTCCACGTCGGGCACCTGGATGCCGGCCTGGGTGGTGTAACGGCCGTCGGTGCCGAACAGGTCGCCGCCGTCGGCCCGCAGCAGCAGCGCGCCGTTCGAGCCGGTGAAGCCGGTCAGGTAGCGGACGTTGAGCAGGTTGGTCACGAGGACGGCGTCCAGACCCTGCTGGACGGCGACCGCACGCAGCCGCTCGCGGCGCTCGGCCGGACGGCTCATCGCACGCCCTGCTGCGCGAGCCAGCCCAGCGCCAGGATGTAGCCGCTCACGCCGAGCCCCGCGATCACGCCGTCGGCCACGCCGGAGACGTAGGAGTGGTGCCGGAACTCCTCGCGCGCGTGGATGTTCGTGATGTGCACCTCGACCAGCGGGGCGTTCAGCCCGGCGAGCGCGTCGCGCAGCGCGACGGACGTGTGCGACCAGCCGCCGGGGTTGATGAGCACCGGATCGCCGGCGTCGGCGGCCGCGTGCACCCACCGCAGCATCTCGCCCTCGTCATCGGTCTGGCGGACCTGCACCTCCACCCCCATGTCGCGCCCGGTCTTCTCGATGAGGTCGACGAGCTCGGCGTGGGTGGTCGTTCCGTACTTCTCCGGCTCGCGGAGGCCGAGCCGGCCGAGGTTCGGGCCGTTGAACACCTGGATCGTCATGCGGTCCCTCCGGAGACGGCGGCCCAGGCGGCGTCCAGCCAGGCCTGGTCGGGGTCGGTCAGGATTGTGGGCGTTGCAGCTTCACCAGGACCTCGCCCGTCGAGGACGACGAACCGCAGCGATGCGCCGCGGGCCTTCTTGTCGCGGCGCATCACCTCCTGCAACTGCGCCCAGTCGCCGGCGTACGTCGTCGGCAGGCCCATGGCGTCGATCAGCGTGCGGTGCAGCTCGACGTCCGCCCGGGGCAGCAGGCCGGCCTGCCCGGCGAGCTCGGCGGCGAAGACCAGGCCGACCGCCACGGCCTCGCCGTGCCGCCAGCGGAAGTTCTCCACCCGCTCGATGGCGTGGCCGAGGGTGTGGCCGTAGTTGAGGAACTCCCGCACGCCCGTGTCGTGCAGGTCCTTGCCCACCGCGTCGGCCTTGACCTGGACGGACCGCTGCACGAGTTCCTCGAGGTCGCGGCGCCCGGACGGGTCGGCGGTCAGCAGGTCGAGGATCGCGCCGTCGGCGATGAAGCCGCACTTGACCACCTCGGCCAGCCCGGAGCGGAACTCCGCCTCCGGGAGGCCGGTGAGGACGTCGGTGTCGGCCAGCACACCGACCGGCGGGTGGAAGGCGCCGACGAGGTTCTTGCCGGCGGCGGTGTCGATGCCGGTCTTGCCGCCCACCGCGGCGTCGACCATGCCGAGCACACTGGTGGGCACCTGCACGACCCGTACACCGCGGAGCCAGGTCGCGGCGACGAAGCCGGCGAGGTCGGTGACCGCTCCCCCGCCCAGGCCGACGACGGCGTCGGAGCGGGTGAGGCCGAGGCGGCCGAGCTCGTCCCACAGCAGTGCTGCGACGGAGGCGCTCTTGGCCGCCTCGCCGTCGGGCACGACCAGCGCCTCGGCCGCGACGCCGGCCGACTGCAAGGTCTCGACGGCGGCGCCGGCCGCGGCAGCCAGCGGCGGGGCGTGGATCACCGCGACCCGCGCCGTCCCGGCCAGGAGCAGCCCGAGCTCGGCCTGCGCGCCGGCGCCGATGACCACCTCGTACGGCCGGTCGCCGGTGACCCGGATGCGCCTCACCGGCCCACCCCGGCGACGTGCACGATCCCCGCGACGTCGGCGATGACGTCGCCCGGCTCCCTGCCGCTGGTCGGCACCGTCGCCGTGGACACCTCGGCATACAGCGGCGCGCGCACGTCCAGCATGTGCCGCAGCATCGCCCGCGGGTTCACGCCGAGGACCGGCCGGTCGCGGGACAGGCCGACCCGCCTGGCCGCGGACGGCAGGTCGACGTCCAGCCAGACGACGGTCCCGCCGGCGGCGCCGACGGTCACGAGAAGGGCGCGGGTCGCCGCGCTGATCACGGCGCCACCTCCGACCGCGAGCACGCCCTCGTGCTCGGCGAGGGCGCGGGCGACCGCCTGCTCCTCGAGAGCGCGGAAGTGCGGCCTCACCGCGCTGCACGAACAGGTCGGCGACGGTCGAGCCGGTGACGTCCTCGATGTCGGCGTCGGTGTCGCGGAAGGGCACGCCGAGCAGTCCCGCGATCGCCGTCCCCACCGTGGTCTTGCCCGAGGCCGGCGGACCGACCAGCACCAGGAGGGGGGTCACCGCCACGTCAGCGCGTCCAGGTAGGCCCGGGCGTTGCGGCTGGTCTCGGCCAGCGAGTCGCCGCCGAACTTCTCCAGCACGGCGTCGGCGAGCACGAGGGCGACCATCGACTCCATCACCACGCTGCCGCGCGGCACCGCGATGGCGTCGCTGCGCTGGTTGATCGCCACGGCCGGCTCGCCCGTGGCGGTGTCGATGGTGGCGAGGGCGCGCGGCACGGTCGAGATCGGCTTCATCGCGGCGCGGACCCGCAGGACCGCGCCGTTGGTCATGCCGCCCTCGATGCCGCCGGCGCGGTCGGTGAGCCGCTGGACGCGGTGCTGCCCGTCCACGGAGTCCACCAGCTCGATCTCGTCGTGGGCCACCGTCCCCCGCCGCCGGGCGGTCTCCAGGCCGTCGCCGACCTCGACCGCCTTGACCGACTGCACCCCCATGAGCGCGCCCGCCAGCCGGGAGTCCAGGCGACGGTCCCAGTGCACGTGGCTGCCGAGGCCGGGCGGAAGTCCGTGCACGACCACCTCGATGACGCCGCCGAGGGTGTCGCCGTTCCTCCGGACGTCGTCGATCTCGGCGACCATCCGCTCGCTCGTGGCCGGGTCGGCGCAGCGGACGGGGTCCTCGTCGATGCGCGGATTGTCGTGGGGGCCGGGCAGCACGCCGTCGGGGACGACCACCGGGCCGATGCCGACGACGTGACTGACGACCTCCACCCCCAGCACCTGCCGCAGGAAGGCGCAGGCCACGGCGCCCAGCGCGACGCGGGCCGCCGTCTCGCGGGCGCTGGCCCGCTCGAGCACCGGCCGGGCGTCGTCGAAGCCGTACTTCTGCATGCCCGGCAGGTCGGCGTGGCCGGGCCTCGGGCGGGTGAGAGGCGCGTTGCGCGCCTGGCCGGCCAGCACGTCGTCGGCGACCGGGTCGGCCGACATGACCGTCGACCACTTGGGCCACTCGGTGTTGCCGACCTGGATGGCGATCGGCCCGCCCTGGGTGCGCCCGTGCCGCACGCCGCCGCTGATGGTGACCTCGTCCTGCTCGAACGACATGCGGGCGCCGCGGCCGTGTCCCAATCGCCGGCGGGCGAGCGCTGCGTCGATGTCGGAGGTCTGCACCGCCACACCGGCCGGAAGGCCCTCGAGGATGGCGGTGAGCTGCTGGCCGTGCGACTCACCGGCGGTCAGCCAGCGCAACATGCTGGGGATTCTGCCAGTAGCAGGATTCCGCCCCGTTCAGGAGCCGACGGCCACCAGCGCGAGCGTGGCGCCGACGAGCAGCGACGGGCCGAGCGCCACCTCGCTGCGCCACCCGGCGCGGCGCAGGGCCAGCAGGACGACGGTCCCGAGCGCGCCGACGACGAAGCCGAGCACCACGCCGAGAGCGACCACCGACCACCCGAACCAGCCCAGCAGCAGACCGAGCAGGCCGAGCAGCTTCACGTCTCCGAAGCCCATCCCGCCGGGGCTGATCAGTGCGGCCGCGACAGCGGCGACGAACGCGGCGAGGCCGGCGAGGACGGCACGCAGCAGCGAGTCCCACGTGCCGAGCACCAGCGCGTCGGCCAGCCAGGCCGCAGCCACCACGGCGACCGAGGGGAAGACGACCCGGTCGGGCAGCCGGTGCACGGCGAGGTCGACCTGCGCGAGCACGACCGCGGCGCCCGCCGTCCAGACCAGTGCCGCCAGGCCGGGCCGGAGGCCGACGAGCAGACCGGCCCCGGTGAGCAGGGCAGCGAGGGCGACGGTGACGGCGACGATCCGGGCCGTGCCGGGCCGCGTCGGGACGAGCGTCGTGACGGTGGCGGGCACGGCGACGTCCCCGACGTGATCGCTGGCGTCCGACATCGGAGCGGGGGTCGGGCGCGAAATCGTCGCGTCGGTCTCGTATCGATTGCCTCGGGGGCGGTCCGGTAGCCCGCGGCGATCTGCATCGCGAGCCGGGACAGCAGCGGGCCGGCGACCAGCGCGACGACGCCGGCCGCGATCGCGACGAGCACGGGGCTCACGACCGGTCCGCCAGGGCGGCGTCCAGCGCGGCGCGCATGACGGCGATCGGCGCCGGTTGCCCGGTCATGAGCTCGACCTGCTCGGTGGCCTGCCAGAACAGCACCTCGGCGCCGCCGACCACCCGCCCGCCGGCGGCGGTGACCCGCTCGCACAGCGCCGTCGGCCACGGGGCGTAGAGGACGTCGAGGACCGTCTGGCCCTCCCGCCAGGGCAGCGCGCACACCGCGGCCTGGCCGTCGACCGGCACGGTGCTGACGACGACGGGCGCCCCCAGGCCGTCCGGAGGGCGGGCGTGCCGACCGGCCTGCTCGACGGCCGGGAGCCGGGACACCGAGGCGCGGACGTCGAGGGTCTCCAGCACCCGGACGACGTCGGCCGCCCGTGCCGGCTCGCGGACGACGACCTCGACGTGCCGGGCGCCCAGGGACGCCAGCGCCACAGCGGCGGCCGCAGCTGTCCCTCCGGCACCGACGATGGCCGCCTCCTCGACGTGCTCGACACCGGCGAGCTGGAGCGCCATCCCGACACCGGTGACGTCGGTGTTCTCCGCGCGCCAGCCGCCCTCGACCCGCAGCAGCGTGTTCGCGGCACCGAGCAGCCGGACCAGGTTGCCCGCGTCGTCGGCGACCTGCGCGGCGGCCTGCTTGCACGGCATGGTCACCGAGAAGCCGCGCCACTCCTCGCCCAGCCCGGCGAGCAGCACCGGCAGGTCCTCCGCACCCAGGTCCAGGGCGTCGTAGGTCCAGTCGGTCAGACCCAGCGCCGCGTACGCGGCGCGGTGCAGAACGGGCGAGAGCGAGTGGCTGACCGGTCGCCCGATGACGGCCGCTCTCACCCGCCGGGGTTCTCCCGCAGCCACTGCTGGAACAGCAGCACGTTCTGCTGGTGCTGCTCGGCGGTCTCGGCGAAGCGCGTCTCGCCGGAGTCCGGGTTGACGACCACGAAGAAGCGCCACGGGCCGTCGGCCGGGTTCTGCACCGCGCTGATGGCCTCCTCGCCGGGGTTCGTGATCGGCCCCGGCGGGAGCCCCTCGTGCACGTAGGTGTTGTACGGCGACGGGTTCTGGCGGTCCTCGGCCGTCGTGGTGATGCCACCCTTGCCGTTGGCGTAGTTGACCGTGGTGTCCAGCTGCAGCGGCATGCCGTCGGACAGCCGGTTCTCCAGGACGCGGGCCACCTTGGCCATGTCCTCGGGCGAGCTGGCCTCGGCCTGCACGAGGCTGGCCTTGGTGAGCACGGTCAGCCGGTCGGCCTCCGACACCTGCAGGTCGTCGAGCGCCTGCAGGCCGCGGGCGACCATGGCGCCCAGCATGTCCGAGGGGGTGTCGTCGGGCTGGAAGTCGTAGGTCGCCGGGAAGAGCAGGCCCTCGGGCGTCGAGCCGATCCAGGCGGGCAGGCCGATGGCGGCGGGGTCCTCGGCGGCGGCCTGCAGCTCGGCCAGCGGAACGCCGGTGTCCTGGGAGATCCGTTCGAGCGTCGCCGCGACCGTCATGCCCTCGGGGATGGTGACCCG
Organism: uncultured Actinomycetota bacterium; assembly: GCA_963777095.1. GTDB lineage: Bacteria > Actinomycetota > Actinomycetes > Mycobacteriales > Geodermatophilaceae > CAVZOY01. Next base: position 136,956 of record CAVZOY010000001.1, on the reverse strand, counting down.
GGAGACCTGGAGCGCGGCCGGGTCCAGCATGAGGTCGAGGGCGGCCTGACCGCTCATCCGCTCGCGCAGCGCGTAGGTGCCCGGCTGGATGCCGGTCGCGGCCGTGTTGCCCTCGGCGGCGTCGACGAACGGCTCGGCCGAGGCGATCACGCCGGCGTCGACGAGCCGGGTCGCGATGGCGCTGAGGGTGTCGCCCTCCTCGACCTTCACCGCGACACTGCCGGTGCCCTGGCCGCTGAAGTCCTCGGCCGTCGGGTTCAGGATGCCGAGCAGCGTCTTGCCGCCGAACAGCACGCCGGCGACCACGCCGGCCAGGAGGAGCACGACGAGCGCGGCGGCCAGCGGACGTCGGCGACGACGGCGATGTCCTCGACCCGATCGCTCGGAGGCGTGCAGCGCGAGTTCGTCCTCCGGAGCGTGCTCGTCGTGGTAGCCGTCGTGCTCGCCGATGACCTCGAGGCCGCCGGTCGCGTCCTGCCACTCCACCGGGTGGGCGTCGGTGTGCAGCTCGTCGACGGAGTCGGCCGGACCCGGCCGGCCGGTCGGCACGGGCGGGGCGTCGGCCGCGAGCGGGTGCGCCTCGGTGGGCGCCTCGTCGTCGGCGTCGTTGCGGCGGTGCAGTCGGTCCCACACGCCCGGCGGGCGCGGCGGGAGCGGGGCGGAGGGGTGCTTGCCGTCGGGTACGTAGCCGTCGGCCGGCCACTCGACCGGCCCGGAGAGGTGGTCGTCGCCGTCGGTCAGGTCGCTGTCCAGCGGGTCGTCGGCGGCGTGCCGGGCGCGGGCCGGGTACGCGTCGCCCCGGCCGGCCGGTGGCGCGACGTCGAGCGGGCCGCCGAGCAGCGGACCGGTGCGGTCGTCGTCGAGCAGGCGGGAACGGTGCCCACCGGTGGGTCGGCCCCCGTCGACGTCGTACCGGCGCGCCACGCGGCTGCTCAGGTCCGACTCCCGGCCGGTCCGGGGCGGCGGAAAGCCGCCCGTCGCGTCGTCGGCGGAGGAGTGGCGCCCGCGCCGCGGCGCGCCGGGGTCGCTCATGCGCGCGACTGCCGAGCGTCGAGATAGGACTGGAGGATGACCACGGCTGCCGCCTGGTCGATCACCGGGCGCTGGCGTCGACTGTCGACACCGCTGGCCCGGAGCGAGCTGGCTGCGGACACGGTGGAGAGCCTTTCGTCGATCATGTGCACGGGGACGTCCGCGCCGATGCGGCCGACCAGTGCCCGAGCGTAGGCGTCGGCATCCTGGGCCGACGCGCCCGACGCACCCGACAGATGCCTCGGCTCCCCCACCACTACCTCGGTCACCTCGTGTTCCACGACCAGCGCGGCGAGGCGGTCCAGATCGGACTCGTCCTTGGCCCGTTGGAGGGTCTCCAGCGGGCTCGCCAGCGTGCCGGTCGCGTCCGACATCGCGACGCCGACGCGCACCTTGCCGACGTCGATGCCGAGCACCCGGCCACCGGTCCGGCGACGGGCCGGTGGCGGAGGCACGCGCAGGTGCTCCGGGAAGCCGCTGGACAGGTCGAGCTCGGCGGTCTCGTTGGACACCGGCGGAAAACCGCGGGAGAGGTCGATCTCCGTGGTCGGGTGGGCGGCCGGCCGCTCGGGGCGCGGCCGCGCCGGCGGCACGGCGGGCTTCCCGCGGCCGGGCAGGTTCAGCGGTCCGGTCTCGGGGTTGTGGTCGCTCATGCCGTCTCTCCTCTGATCCGTCCCGCTCAGCGGCGGGCGGCGGCCGCGACCGCCTGCTCGCCGGCCTGCAACGCCGCGGGGATGCCGGCGGGGTCGGTCCCGCCGCCCTGGGCGACGTCGGCCTTGCCGCCGCCGCGCCCGCCGACCGGTGGCGCGGCCGCACGGAGCACGTCGTCGGCCGACAATCCGGCGGACTGCGCCGCCGGGTTCAGCGCGGCGACGAGTGCCACCTTGCCACCGGATTCCGATGCCAGCAGCACCACGGCCGGACGATCCGCGGCGAGTCGCCCGCGGACGTCGAGGGCCAGGGTGCGCAGATCCCCGCCTCCGAGGCCGGCCGGCGCGCCGGTGACCAGCGCGACGCCGTCGAGGTCCGTGGCGGACGACGCGAGCTGACCGGCCGCGGCGAGGGTCTGCTGGCCGCGGAGATCGGCGAGCTCGCGGTCGACCTCGCGGAGGCGGGCCAGCATGCCGCTGACCCGCTCGGCCAGGTTGTCCTGCGGCGTCTTCAGCAGCTCGGACAGCTGGCGGACCAGGTCGCGTTCGCGGGCCAGGTAGCGAAAGCCCTCCAGGCCGACGACGGCCTCGACGCGCCGCGAGCCCGATCCGACGCTGGACTCGCCGGTCAGCGCCACCGTGCCGATCTGCGCGCTGCCCCGCACGTGCGTGCCGCCGCAGAGCTCGCGCGACCACGGGCCGCCGATCTCGACCACGCGCACCTGCTCGCCGTAGGTCTCGCCGAACAGCGCCAGCGCGCCGACGGCCTGCGCCTCGGGCAGCGTCATGTAGCTCGCCGTCACCCGGTGGTCGGCGCGGACGGCGGCGTTGGCGACGTCCTCGATGTCGGCGCGCTGCTGCTGCGAGAGCGCGCCCTGCCAGGCGAAGTCCAGACGCAGGTAGCCGGGCCGGTTGTAGGAGCCCGACTGCAGCGCCTGCGGGCCGAGCACCTGGCGCAGCGCAGCGTGCACGACGTGGGTGCCGGAGTGCGCCTGGCAGGCCGACAGCCGCCACTCGCGGTCGACCTCGGCCGACAGCTCGGTGCCGGTGCGCAGCTCGCCCTCGAGCACGCGCACCTGGTGGGCGACGAGGCCCTTGACCGGCCGCTGCACGTCGAGCACCTCGGCCCGGCCGCCGTCCCAGACGAGGTGCCCGGCGTCGGCCACCTGGCCGCCGGACTCGGCGTAGAAGGGGGTGGTGTCGAGCACGACGCGGGTGATCTCGCCGGGGGTCGCGACGACGGCGGCGTCCTCCCCCTCGGCCACGACACCGAGCACCCGGCTGTCGGTGCGCAGGGTGTCGTAGGCCCGCCAGTCGGTCGGGCCGTGCTCGGTGAGCAGCCTGCGGTAGGCCAGCACGTCGACCGAGCCGGTCTTCTTGGCACGCGCGTCGGCGCGGGCGCGGTCGCGCTGCTCCTGCATGAGCGCGCGGAAGCCCGCCTCGTCGACGCTCACGCCCTGCTCGGCGGCCATCTCGAGGGTGACGTCGATCGGAAAGCCATAGGTGTCGTGCAGGCTGAACGCCTGCGCGCCGGACAGCGCCGGGGTCCCGGCTTTCTTCGCGTCACGGACCGCGGTGTCGAACAGCGTCGTCCCGGAGGTCAGGGTGCGGCGGAACGCCTCCTCCTCGGCGTACGCGACGGCCGAGATGCGGGCGAAGTCGGTCTCGAGCTCCGGGTAGCTGGCCTTCATGGCGTCCTTGGACACCGGCAGCAGCTCGGGCAGCGTGGGCTCGTCGACGCCGAGCAGCTTCATCGACCGCACCGCGCGGCGCAGCAGCCGGCGCAGGATGTAGCCACGGCCCTCGTTGCCGGGCGTGACGCCGTCCCCGATGAGCATCAGGCCGCTGCGCACGTGGTCGGCCACCACCCGCAGGCGCACGTCGTCGCCGTGGTCCTTGCCGTAGGTGATCCCTGCGAGCTCGGCCGCGCGGCGCAGCACCGGGGAGACCTCGTCGATCTCGTACAGGTTGTCGACGCCCTGCAGCAGGTAGGCGACCCGCTCCAGGCCCATGCCGGTGTCGATGTTCTTCTTCGGCAGATCGCCGACGATGCGGAACTCCTCCTTGCTCCGCACGTCCTCGATCTGGTGCTGCATGAACACGAGGTTCCAGATCTCGAGGAACCGGTCCTCGTCGACGACCGGGCCGCCGTCGGGGCCGTGCTCGGGGCCGCGGTCGACGTAGATCTCGCTGCACGGGCCGCCCGGGCCGGGCTGGCCGGTGTGCCAGTAGTTGTCCTTGAGCCCGCGCCGCTGGATGCGCTCCTCGGGAAGGCCCGCGATCCGCTTCCAGGCGTCGGCGGCCTCGTCGTCGTCGAGGTAGACGGTGACCCAGATCGTCTCCGGGTCGAAGCCGTACCCGCCGTCGTCCCGGGACTTCGTGATCAGCTCCCAGGCGGCCTCGATCGCGCCGTCCTTGAAGTAGTCGCCGAAGGAGAAGTTGCCGTTCATCTGGAAGAACGTGCCGTGTCGCGTGGTCTTGCCCACCTCCTCGATGTCGAGGGTGCGCACGCACTTCTGCACGCTGGTGGCCCGCAGGTACGGCGCCGGCTCGCGACCGGTCAGGTACGGGATGAACGGCACCATGCCGGCGACGGTGAACAGCAGCGACGGGTCCGGCGAGACCAGCGACGCACTGGGGACGACGGTGTGCCCGCGCTGGGCGAAGTGCTCGAGGAAGCGGCGACGGATCTCGGCGGTCTGCATCTCAACTCGTCGTCTCGGAGGGAAAGGGTGCCCGGAGGGTCCTACTCGGCGGCGTGCGCGCCGCGGCGCTGGTCGCCGGGCGCGGGGAGCGGCGCGTCCAGGCCGGTGCCGGCCCGCAGCTCCTGCTCCCGCTCGGCCGCGGCGGCGCGGACGTCGGCACCGAAGTCGCCGATGGCGTCCGCGAGGTCGCGGAGGCCGTCGACGAGCTGGCCGGCGATGCTCTGCGGGGTCAGCTTCTCGGCCGCGGACGACAGCTTGCGGACGACGAGGACACCGATGGTGACGCCCATGGCGAGCCAGAAGAGCCGGCGCATCAGGCGGCCTCTCCCCCGCGGCGGGCGGCGCGACGGTCACGGCGGGCCGCCTTGTCGCGCGCCGCCGCGTCGGCGACCGCCTGGCCCTCGCGCTTCTTCTTGGCGGCGCTGCGGACGCCGTAGCTGAACGCGGCGAGCTTGATCAGCGGACTGCCGAGCGTGGCGGCCACGACGCTGGTGAGCGCCGCGACGTTGCTCGAGACGTTGGCCGCGTTACCGGTGATGTCGTCGACCCGCTCGAGGTTGCTGTTGACGTGGGCGACGGTCGTGGAGGCCTGGCTGAGGATCGGCGTGGCCTGCTCGCGCGTCTGACGGATGGTCAGCGTCGTCTCGTCGAGCGTCCGCCCGAGCTTCAGCAGCGGGATGGCCAGCAGCAGCACCAGGGCCACCAGGGCGAGGGCTGCGATCAGCCCGGCCCACTCTCCTGCGGACACGCGGTGTCTCCTCGTCGTCTGGTGCTTCGTCGTCGCGAGCCGGCACGGGTTCCGCGCGGCGTGGTCACCCTAGTTCAGCGGGTCCGGCGGACGATGGCCCGCAGCTTGGCCAGCCGCTCGGCGAGCCGCCCCTCCACACCGCGCGGAGTCGGGCGGTAGTAGTCCTTGCCGACCAGCGCGTCGGGCGGGTACTGCTGCGGGACGACGCCGTCCGGGTGCGCGTGCGGGTAGTCGTAGGTCTTGCCGTGGCCGAGCTTCTTCGCCCCGGCGTAGTGCGCGTCGCGGAGCCCGGGTGGCACGGGGCCTGCCAGACCGGCCCGCACGTCGGCGACCGACTCGCCCATCGCCACGGTGATCGCGTTCGACTTCGGCGCCGTCGCGAGGTGGACGACCGCCTGCGCGAGCGGGAAGTGCCCCTCGGGCATGCCGATGAACGCCACCGCGTCGGCCGCGGCCACCGCGGTCAGCAGCGCCGTCGGATCGGCCATGCCGATGTCCTCGCTGGCGGAGATCACCAGCCTCCGCGCGATGAAGCGGGGGTCCTCCCCCGCCTCGACCATGCGGGCCAGGTAGTGCAGTGCGGCGTCGACGTCGCTGCCGCGGATGGACTTGATCAGTGCGCTGGTGATGTCGTAGTGCTGGTCGCCCTGCCGGTCGTAGCGGACGGCGGCCTGTGCCACCGCCGTCTCCAGGGTGGCCAGGTCGATCTCCGTCGCGCCGATGGACGTGGCCGCGCCGGCACCGGACTCGAGCGCGGTCAGCGCCTTGCGCGCGTCGCCACCGGCGATGCGGACCAGGTGGTCCTCGGCCTCGTCGGTGAGCGTGACCGCCCCGTCCAGGCCGCGTTCGCTGGTGAGGGCGCGGCGCAGCACGGTGCGCACGTCGTCGTCCGTGAGGGGCTGGAGGGCGAGCACCAGGCTGCGCGAGAGCAGCGGGCTGACGACGGAGAAGAACGGGTTCTCGGTGGTCGCGGCGATCAGGCTGACGATCCGGTCCTCGACCGCCGACAGCAGGCTGTCCTGCTGGGTCTTGGAGAACCGGTGGACCTCGTCGATGAACAGGACGGTGCGGCGACCGGCGTAGGTGAGCTCGCGCTTGGCGCCCTGGATGACCGCGCGCACCTCCTTGACGCCGGAGTCGAGCGCGGAGAGCTGGATGAACTGTCGCTTGGTGGCCAGCGAGATGACGTGCGCGAGGGTGGTCTTGCCGGTGCCGGGCGGCCCGTAGAGCACCAGCGACATCGGCTCGTCGGACTCGACGAGGCGCCGCAGCGGCGCCCGCTCGCCGAGCAGGTGCTGCTGCCCGACCACCTCGTCGAGCGCGCGCGGGCGCATGCGGACGGCGAGCGGCGCACCGGGATCGACCGCGTCGCCGCCCTCGACCGGCTCGTCGAACAGCGATGTCACGGGTGGAAACGCTACCCGCGGGATACGACACGTCCCGTGCAGCAGCGACGCATCGGAGATCTGCCCGTCAGCGCGATCGGACTGGGCGCCATGCCCCTGTCCACCAAGGAGGACCGCCCCTCCCCCGAGGACGCCGAACGCACCGTCCACGCCGCCCTGGACGCCGGGGTGACGCTCATCGACACCGCCGACGCGTACTCCTGGGACGAGTCGGAGATGGGGCACAACGAGGAGCTCGTCGCCCGGGCGCTGGCGTCCTACCCCGGCGACACGTCCGTCGGTCCTCGTGGCGACGAAGGGCGGGCACACCCGTTCGGGCAGCGAATGGGGCCTCGACGGGTCGCCCCAGTACCTGCGCCGGGCCTGCACGGAGTCGCTGGCTCGGCTCGGCGTCGACGCGATCGGGCTGTACCAGTTCCACCGGCCCGATCCGTCCACGCCGTGGGAGGAGTCGATGGGCGGGCTCAAGGAGCTCCACGACGAGGGCCTGATCCGCATGGCCGGGATCTCCAACGCCGACATCGCGCAGATCGACGCTGCCCGGAAGATCCTCGGCGACGCGCTGGTCAGCGTGCAGAACCAATTCTCGCCGGGCTGGCACTCGTCGTGGGACGAGCTCCGGCACTGCGCCTCCGTCGGCCTGGCCTGGCTGCCGTGGAGCCCGTTCGGCGGGGTGGGGTCGGCGGGCTCGCTCGACGCGTCCGCGCCGGAGTTCGCCGCGGTGGCGTCCGAGCTGGGCGTCTCCGTCTACCAGGTCACGCTGGCCTGGCACCTCGCGCAGGCCGACGTCGTCATCCCGATCCCGGGGGCCTCGCGGCCGCAGTCGATCGTCGACAGCGCCGCCGCCACGCACGTGCAGCTCTCCGACGACCAACTCGACCGCCTCAACGCCTCCGTCGCCTCCCTCCCCCCGAGTTGATCATCGTCGACTGGCTGCTCTGAGCGGCGTGTCGGGCAGCCACTCGACGATGATCAAATTCCGTGGGCGCGTCCACAGGCGGTGCTCGTCTCCACAGATGTCGCTCGCCCGGTCCGCAGGAGAACGCGTCCCCGCAGGTTCAGCGGCATGGAGCTGCCGCCTGCCTACTCACTCGCCTCGGCACGGGCCAACGGTCTCACCCGCGGACAGTTGCGCGGTCCTGGCTTCGTCCGACTGGCGCACGACCTCGTGGTGCGCCTCGACGACGCCATCGACCGCGTCGAGGCGCTGCGGTACCTGGCGGGGGTGTTGCCGTCTGACGCGGCCTGGAGCCACGGCACCGCAGCCGCGCTGCTCGGCGCTCCGGCCGATCCGCCGCGGCTTCATCACGTCGCCCTGACGCCGCGTCGCGTACTCCCCCAGCGGAACGAGCTGGTGGTCCACAGCAGGGCGCTGGAGCAGCAGGACGTCGTCGAGCATCACGGGCTCCGCGTGACCTCAGGCGCCCAAACCTTTCTGGATCTCGCACCGACGATGTGGCCGGACGAGCTCGTCGCCGTGGGCGACGCGCTCCTGCGCGCCGGCCGCATGACGTCCGAGGAGCTGACCGAGAGGCTCGCCCGCGCCGACCGGGTGCGTGGCGTCGTCCGGGCACGCGCCTGCGCTCCGTTGCTGTCCCCGCTCTCGATGTCGAGGCCCGAGAGCGTGATCCGCTACTGGGTGCTGACGTCCGATCTGCCGACTCCGCAGGCACAGATCCCGATCCGCGACCGGTGGGGCGTCGTTCGCGCGCACGCAGATCTCGGCTTCGAAGAATGGAAGGTCGCGCTCGAGTACGAGGGCCGGCAGCACGCGGACGACGACCAGTTCGGCCGCGACATCGACCGCTACTCGCTGATGGCCGCCGACGGCTGGGTGGCGCTGCGCTTCGCGAAGAGGCACCTGAGCCCATCCGTCGTCCTGGATCGCACGCGTCGCACCCTCGTCAGCCGCGGCTGGCGCCCACCGGCCCGCGCCAGCGAATGTTGATCATCGTCGAGTGGCTGAGCGACACGCGGACAGCAGCAGCCATTCGACGATGATCAACTCCCGAGCGGGCAGCGCGGCTCAGGCGAAGGCCGGCATCACCTCGTCGTGCAGCAGCCGCAACTGCTCGTCCACGGTGGCGACACCCGGCAGCTCCCGGCCGGTGAAGGCCTTGACCAGCGAGGCGTCGGTGATGGCGGCGATGAGGTGGTTGACGCCGGCCGGTTCGATCGCCTTGATCTTGGCCGTCACCTCCTCGGGGGTGCCGGCGAAGGACAGCTTCTCCGCGATCTCCGGCGTCGTCAGCTCGATGCCGCGGGCCAGGTCTCCCCCGCCGATCGCGTCGATGATCGGCTTGAGGCTGTCGGGATCGACCCCGTTGCGTTCGAGCTGCTCCGCCGGCATGGACGAGGCGTAGATGCCGACCATGCTGCGGGCGGCGTCCTTCGCGGCCGCGGAGTCCCGCCCGACCGCGACGACCACCCAGGCGCCGAAGTCCAGGGTCGTCCAGTCCTTGCCGGCCTTCTCGGCGCCCGCCCGCAGGTGCTCGGCCGCGTAGTCGTAGGCCTCGCGGGTGTAGCTCAGCGCGTGGTGGCAGCCGTCGGAGTGCTCGGCCGCCGCGACGAACGACTTCGGGCCGCGCATCGCACCCATCTTCACCGGCAGGTGCTCCTGCACCGGCCGGGCGAAGGTGAACAGGCCCTCGTAGCGGAAGAACTCGCCGTCGAAGGTGATCGCACCCTCGTCCAGCAGGGTCCGGACGACGTGCACGCCCTCGATGACCCGCGAGAGCGGCTTGGTCTTCGACCAGTCGATCTTGTACTCGGCGAGCAGCCCGAAGTTCCCGCTGCCCAGCACCACCTCGGCCCGGCCCCCGGTGAGCTCGTCGAGCGTCGCGGCCGCCTGGGCGATGAGCGAGGGCTCGCGCAGGACGACCCCCGACAGGCTCGGACCCATCCGGATCCGCGACGTCTGCTGCGACGCCGCCGCGAAGAGCAGCCAGAGATCCTTGTGCCAGGTCTCGTCCGCGGCGTAGACGGCATGGAAGCCGAGCTCGTCGGCCAGCTTGATCGCCCGCAGCGACTCCTCGAGGGGGTAGTCGGGCAGCATCGCGTAGCTGAACTTCATCGGATCTCCTACTCAGCGGCGACGGACCGCGTCCGCGGAGGCGTCGCGTCGGATCTGTCGGAGGTGCTCGGCCACCTCGAGGGCATCGCCCTCGGGGACGCCGTCAGAATGGCGGTCCGGCCGAGCCAGGAACAGGTACAGCAGCCCGGAGCCCGCGACGACCGCGATGCCGATCGCGACGATCCAGTCGTCCAGGAACGCATCCGGTGTCGCCGGGGCGGATCAGCAGGTAGATGGCGAACACGCCGTAGGCGAGCGCGAGGACGTTGACCAGCAGGCCCGCGCCACCGAGGTTCCACAGACCGGCCGGCTTCCAGCCCCTCAGCCGTTGGCGCAGCGCGGCGAGGACGACGGCCTGGAAGGAGATGTAGATCCCGCAGACGGCGAAGGCGGTCACCCGGGCGAGGCTGTCGGGCCGCCAGAAGACGAACAGGCAGATGATCATCGGGACGACGGTCACCACGACCAGCGCGTTGATCGGCACCGCGTGCCGGGCCGGCAGGTGGGCCAGCCACCCGCTGGCCGGGAGCATCCGGTCGCGGCCGAAGGAGTAGAGCAGCCGGCTGCCGGCGGCCTGCAGCGACAGCACGCACGAGATGAAGGCCGTCACGGTGATGACGAGGAAGACCTTGGATCCGAACGTGCCGAGCGAGCTCTCCAGGATGCCGGGGATCGGGTCGGCGTCCTCACCGGCGACGATCGCCTCGAGGTCGGGCGCGGCGAGCACGTACCCCGCGTAGGACAGGAATCCGGAGACGCCGCCGACGAGGATCGTCAGGATCATCGCCCGCGGGATCCGCCGCGTCGGGTCGCTGACCTCCTCGGCGACGTCGCCACACGCCTCGAAGCCGTAGAAGAGGAAGAGCCCGGACAGTGCGGCGGCGAGGAAGGTGACGAAGTAGGACTCGGTCCCGCCGGCACCCATGGTGTCGAAGAAGATCGAGAACGGCTGCTCGCGCTGGAAGAGCAGCAGGTACAGGCCGAGCACGATGACGCCGACCAGCTCCGCGGCCAGCCCGATCTTGGCCACCCGGGCGAGGGTCCGGGTGCCGCTGATGTTGGCGACCAGCGCGATGCCCAGGAGCCCGATCGCGGTGAGGAGGACGACGCCCGGCGTCGCCTCGACGCCGAACAGCGCCGCCACGAACCCGCCGCCGAACTCCGCGACGGCGGTGATCGTGACGATCACCGCCCAGATGTAGATCCACGAGACGATCCAGGCGTACCGGCGGTTCCACAGCCGCCGCGTCCACGGGTAGATGCCGCCGGCCAGGGGGTACTGCGACACGACCTCGCCGAAGACCAGCGCGACCAGGAGCTGGCCGAGGCCGACGATTCCGATCCACCAGATGGCCGGCGGCCCGCCGATGGACAGGCTGAAGGCCCACAGCGAGTAGACGCCGACCAGCGGCGACAGGTACGTGAACCCGAGCGCCATGTTCGCCCAGAGGCCCATGCCTCGCTCGAACTCGCCGGTGTAGCCCAGCGCGGCCAGCTGCTCGTCGTCGGCCGAACGGGAATGTGGTGCGTCGGGTCGGGTCACCGAAGGTTCTCCTGAGGATCGGCGGGCCGGCCCCACGGCCCTCCGTGTGGAGTGCCGTGGGTCACAGAACGCGCCGAAACCTATAGAGCCATAGGTCATAGAGCAAGACCCGAGCGCTGGGCGCCCTGGCGTGTCCGCGCTCAGGCCCCGGGCGAAGGCCCCGCGGCGCTGAGCCGGACCTGCCACGGCACCCCGGGCACGGGCGCGGCCGGCCCGGCAGGACCGCTGCCCGCAGGGAGGCGGTCGCCGACCAGCGGATGCGGCGACGTGGACAGCACGACCCGGTCCTCGTCGTTCACGACCAGGAACGGCGCATCCACGGCGGCGAGCACGCGAAGGAGGTGGCTCTCGAACCGGGGAACCGGGACGTCGGCGCCGACGACACCCAGGAACTCGCCGTCCGAGACGACCGGCTCCGTGAGGGTCAGCACGTAACGACCCGTTCCGTGGACGTCGACGTAGGGACCGACGACGTGGCGGCGGCCGGTACGCAGCGGCACGGCGAACCAGTCGGCGGCCGTGTAGTCGTAGAACCCCAGGCTGGACGAGCGGAGGTCCGGGTCGAGCGCGACGAGACGGTCGGCCACCGGATCCACCTGCCACCAGTGCAGCCGGCGGCGGAACCCGTTGCCCGGGCGGGGGGCCACGATCAGCCCGAGCCCGACCGCGAACTGCCCGGGCGCGCCCAGCAGCGTGCGCACCTGCTGCTCGAGCCCGGCGGATGTCTCGATGCCGTCCGGCTCTGCCTGGAGCACCTGCAACGCCGCGGGCCGGATCTCGGCGACGGCGCCGAAGACCCGTTCGATCACCTCGGTGACGGCGGTGGCGATCCGCTCGGCGTCCGTCGTGCGGACCGGGGTCATCCGGCTGCCTCCCGCGCCGGGCCGGCCGCCTCGGGCTGGCCCTTCAACCGCGCGAGGTGCAGCTCCACCGCCCAGATCGTGCGGGTGTCGATGTGCTGCTCCGTGATGGCCCGCGCCCGCGCGCTGTCGCGGGCCTCGATCGCGTCGACGACCGCGCGATGGCTGGCCACGATGGTGCCGAGCAGCCGCGGCGCCCCGGCGGGCGGCCAGGGCAGCTGGCCGAGCTCGAGGTGCAGCTCCATCTCCTGCATGGTCAGCCGCACCGACTGGGCGCACGCGGCCACCTCGACGTAGAAACGGCCGTCGATCCGCCGCTGGTCGGGCACCGACTCGGTCGCGGCCAGCCGGTCGACGATGTCGCGCAGCCGGCTGATCTCGTGCGGGGACGCCCGGGACGCGGCCAGTCGGGCCGCCGCCGACGCGACCGCGCCGTGCACGTCGCCGAGCTCGCGCAGGTCCGTGGTGCCGAGGTCGGCCAGCCGGGCGTCGGCCAGCTCGGCCAGGGCGTCGTCGCGGGCGCGGACGAAGCTGCCGCCACCCCGGCCGCGCCGGGTGTCCACCAGGCCGAGCTTGCGCAGGTCGGACAGCGCCTCGCGCAGCGTGACGGTGGAGACGTTGAGCATCGTCGCCAGCTCCGTCTCCGCCGGCAGCTGCTCGCCGTCGCCGAGCAGCCCGAGGGCGATCGCGCTGCCCACGCGACGGACGACGGCCTCGCTGCGGAGGGCGCCGTCGTCCAGGGGCGCGAACACGGCGCGACGGGCGTCCCCGCTCAGCAACTGCACGCTGCCGCCCTCCCCGAGCCGACGTCGGCGTCAGTCTCGCACTGCGACCGACTTCCGGTTAACCGTTGATCCCATAGGTTTGGCCCGTTAGCGTGAGATCCCGTTCTGGAATCCCCGCCACGAGGGAGCTCTTCGTGACACAGGTACGACCCGACCGATCGGCGGGCGGAGACGCCCTGTCGCAGCCCTTCACCCCCGGCGCGCCGTCCAATCCGCCGGAGCTGGCGACCTACCCCGAGGAGCTCGCCGCCCCCCTCCCGGACCCGGTCGCCGACCCGCGGACGGCCGCCTTCGTCGAACAGTGGCGCAACGCGTCGTACAACTGCTTCTCCTCCGGCCACAAGTTCTGCCGCGAGGTCTGCCCGGTGACCCAGGTGGAGCGCAACGAGTCGTGGACGCCCACGGCGTTCCACGCGAACGTGATCGCGATGGAGCGCGGCGAGCTCGACATCGCCGACGTCGCCGCCGACTACGTCAACTGCACCCAGTGCGGCGCCTGCGAACTGCGGTGTCCCAACACGCTGTTCACCGGGGACTTCTACCGCTTCCGCACGCGCACCGTCGACGTGGTCAAGGCCGTGCGCTCCCTCGCCGTCGAGAGCGGCGTGCACCAGCCGGGCTGGCAGAGCTGGAACGAGCGCACCGACCTGCGGACGCACGAGCCGGTGCTGGGTGAGACGCCGGTCAGCCAGGAGCGGGTGCGCGACTGGGCCGACGGGCTGGACATCCCGATCGGCGGCGAGACGGTGCTCTTCGTCGACTGCGAGGCGGCGTTCTACCGGACGTCGGTGCCGCGGGCGGTGGCCCAGATGCTGCAGATGGCCGGCTACGAGTTCGGCCTGATGGGCGAGCAGTGGTGCTGCGGCGGCCCCGCCGCGGAGATGGGCTACGCCGAGCAGGCCCAGCGCTTCGCCCGGCACAACCTCGACAACTGGCGGGCGACGGGGACCAGGCGGGTCCTCGTGCTGGACCCGCACGACTACATCAGCTTCACCGAGGACTACCCGAAGTACTTCGGCGAGGAGTTCGACATCGAGGTCGTCCTCGTCATCGAGGTGCTCGCGCAGCTGTTGCGCGAGGGCCGGCTCACCCCGTCGGTGCCGGTGGACCGGGCGATCACGTACCACGACCCGTGCCGGCTGAACAAGCGCAAGGGCATCTGGGCCGAGCCCCGCGAACTGCTGCGGGCCATCCCCGGCCTGCGCTTCGAGGACGTCGACCGGGTGACCCAGTGGTCGTACTGCTCGGGCGGCGGGGGCGGCCTGCCGATCGAGAAGCCCGAGCTCACCGCGAAGATCAGCGCCGCGCGGCTGGAGCGGGCCGCGGAGCTCGACGTCGACACCCTGGTGAGCGCCTGCCCGTGGTCCGAGCGGCCGCTGAGCGAGGCGGGCGACGCGGAGGACATCGACGTCGTCGACCTGCACGAGCTGTTCGCCCAGTCCCTGGGCATAGAGGTGGGCGGCTCGCGCGGTGACGTCGGCGACCGGCGCCTCGCGCAGGAGCGCACCGGCGTCCCGGGCCGGGCCCGGCGATCCCGCGGAACATGCGCCGGCGCGGGCGGCGGCTGTGGGAACGTCGCCGGCTGCGGATGCGGGGGGCACTGATCATGACCGCGACCCAGCCCGTCATCACGTCGGAGCCGTTCACGACGCCGCCGCTGGACGACGCGCGGCTCAGCACGCTCGTGACGGCCCTGCGCGGCGTCCTCGCCGACGACCAGATCCTGCTGGCCAAGACCGACCGCTACAACCGGGCGCGGGTGCCCGCCCCGTTCCCGGTGCACCGGTGGTCCGACCGCGTGCCGGACGCCGTCGTCCTGCCGACCTCGACCGAGCAGGTGGCGGCCGTCGTCCGCATCGCCAACGAGCTGCGGATCCCGGTCGTCCCCCGCGACGGCGGGACCGGGCTGACCGACGGGGCGGTCCCCCACCACCGCGGGATCGTCGTCGACGTCAAGCGGATGAACCAGATCCACGAGCTCGACCTGGTCAACCGGACCGTCACGGTCGGCACCGGGATCAACATGCTCAAGCTCAACGAGCGCCTGGCCCAGCACGGGCTCTTCTACCCCGACGACCCGGCGTCCTACCCGTGCTCGCTGGTCGGCGGGCGCATCGGCACCAGTGGGTGGTCCCTGATCGGCGCGCGGTACGGGCACACCCGTGACCTGGTCCTGAGCTTCGACCACGTGCTGCCCACCGGTGACGTCCTGCACGTGGGCGACGGCATCGGGCGGAAGATCAGCAAGTCCTCCAGCGGCTACCAGCTCAAGCACCTGTTCATGGGGCACCAGGGCACGCTGGGCATCGCGACGAAGGCGACGCTGAAGCTCTTCCCCAAGCCGGAGGCCGAGCTCTCGCCGTTCTGGTCGTTCGACGACTACGACGCCGCCCACGCCTGCACCGGAGCGCTGGCCCGCGCCGGGGTGGCGACGTTCGCCGGTGCCGTCCTCTTCGACGAGCACAAGGTCGCCTACCTGCGCCGCGACGACGAGGCCTACATCCCGCAGCCGGCCGACGTGCGGGCGCTGGTGTGCGCGGTCATGTACGGCTACGAGGACGAGGTGCGGGCGGGCGGGAAGCGGCTGTTCCGCATCGCCAAGGAGCACGGCGCGCGCTATCTCGGGGACGAGATCTCCGAGGGCGACTGGGCCGCCCGGCACGACCGGTACGCCACGCCGCTGCACGGGCGGACCAAGGACGGCCAGGTCATCCCCATGTCCTGGCACTGCGAGGACGCCGCCGTCAACTTCTCCGCCGTTCCCGCGGTCAGCAAGGCGTGGCACGAGATCATGGCCGACCTGCGCCGGAGGACCGACGTCTTCGACGACTGGGGCATGTTCGCCTACACGTCGGGCAGCACCGGCGTCGACTACCTCACCGAGATCGACGTCGGCATCTGGGAGCAGCGGCTGGACGACCGGGCGTGGGCGGCCTGGACGAAGGCCAAGCGGGACATCGCCGCGGTCGCGATCGCCCACGGCGGCTCCATGAGCGCCTGCCACGGCAGCTGCCGCGAGGGCGAGGTCGACCTGCTGCCCGAGGAGCTGGGCCGCGGCTTCGACGTGATGCTCGACGTCAAGCGCACGCTCGACCCGAACAACATCATGAATCCCGGCAAGTACCTGCTGAACCGGGCCTACGGAGGGGACGCGGGATGAGCAGCGAGCAGCCCACCGGTCCGGCCGCCACGGCGGCGTACCGCTTCGCCGAGCAGCACACCCCGCCGCCGGCCGAACGGGTCAGCGAGGTCGCGCAGACGACCTTCGAGCACGTCTACGAGGTCGACCCCCGCCTCATGGAGGTGCACGTCCTGCAGCAGGTGTTCCCGAACTGGGACACGCTGCGGATCATGCGCAGCCGGCACGACCACCTGGCGTGGATGCACCGGCACTTCGCCGAGAAGGTCGTCACCGGCTCGGAGATCCTCGCCGAGGTGGAGCGGGAGACGTCGGTCCCGCTGATGTGAGCCCTACCGCGCGTTGATCAGGTTGGGGCCCCCGGCGGCGTCCTCGTCCGGCTCCTCCGGCTTGGCGTCGATGCCGGCCTCGGTGCGCTGGGCGTCGGTGATCGGCGTCGGCGCCCCGGTGAGCGGGTCGAAGCCCGCGCCGGTCTTCGGAAAGGCGATGACCTCGCGGATGGACTCCACGCCGGCGAGCAGCGCGACCGTGCGGTCCCAGCCGATGGCCGCGCCGGCGTGCGGCGGCGGGCCGTAGGCGAACGCGTCGAGGAAGAAGCCGAACCGCTCGCGCGCCTCCTCCCGGGACATGCCGAGCGTCTCGAACACGCGCTCCTGCAGCTCCGCGTCGTGGATACGCACCGAGCCGCTGGCCAGCTCGTTGCCGTTCACGACCAGGTCGTAGGCGTCGGAGAGCGCGTTGCTCTTGTCGTCGGCGAACGTCTCCCGCCACTCCGGCGTCGGCGAGGTGAAGGGGTGGTGCATGAACGTCCAGTCGCCGGATTCGGTCTGCTCGAACATCGGGAAGTCCACGACGAACAGGAACGACCAGGTACCCGGCTCCACGAGCGACTGCCGTCGGGCGATCTCGACCCGCGCCGCCCCCAGCAGCTCCTGCGACGAGCGGCGCTGCCCGGCGGCGAAGAAGACGCAGTCACCCGGCGAGGCGCCCACGGCCGCCACGAGACCGGCCCGCTCCTCGTCGGAGATGTTCTTCGCGACCGGACCGCCGAGCTCACCGTCCTCGCCCACGGTCACGTAGGCGAGACCCTTCGCGCCCCGCGACTTCGCCCAGTCCTGCCACGCGTCGAACGCGCGCCGCGGCTGCGACCCGCCGCCGGGCATCACGACCGCGCCGACGTACGGCGCCTGGAACACCCGGAACGGCGTCGACGCGAAGTACGACGTCAGCTCGGTGAGCTCCAGTCCGTAGCGCAGGTCCGGCTTGTCCGACCCGAAGCGGTCCATGGCCTCGCGGTAGGACATCCGCGGGATCTCCGCGACGTCGTGGCCCGCGAGCTCCTTCCAGAGCGCTCGGACGACGTCCTCGGCGATCGCCAGGACGTCGTCCCGCTCGACGAAGCTCATCTCGAAGTCGAGCTGGGTGAACTCCGGCTGCCGGTCGGCGCGGAAGTCCTCGTCCCGGAAGCACCGCGCGATCTGGTAGTACCGCTCGAGCCCGCCGATCATCAGCAGCTGCTTGAACAGCTGCGGCGACTGCGGCAGTGCGTACCACTTGCCCGGCTGCAGGCGCACCGGCACGACGAAGTCGCGCGCGCCCTCGGGCGTCGACCGGGTGAGGTCCGGCGTCTCCACCTCGACGAAGCCGTGCGAGGCCATGACGTCGCGGGCGATCCGGTTGACCTCCGACCGCAGCCGCAGGGTCCTGGCCGGGCCCTGCCGGCGCAGGTCGAGGTAGCGGTACCGGTAGCGCACGTCGTCGCCGGCGGCGGCGTCGGTCTCGATCGGGAAGGGCAGCGGCGCGGACGGCGAGAGCACCCGCAGCTCCGAGGTGGCGACCTCGACCTCGCCCGTGGGCAGGTCCGGGTTCTCGTTGCCCTGCGGACGGCGGCGCACCTCGCCGGTCACCAGGATGCAGAACTCGGCCCGCAGCGCGTGGGCCTCCTCCTCGCGGACGACGACCTGCACGTAACCGGAGGCGTCACGCAGGTCGACGAAGACCACCCCACCGTGGTCGCGCCGACGGGCGACCCAGCCGGCGAGGGTGACGGTGGTGCCGGCGTCGGAGGCGCGCAGCGTTCCGGCGTCGTGGGTGCGGAGCACGGGAGAACCTTTCGAGGGTGGTGGGGTGAGATTACCAGCGGTCGTGCACGGAGGCGCGGATGCGCTCGTCGTACACGCGCTCGAGGTCGGCCAACTGGCCGTCGGTGAGGGGCGGCAGGTCGGCGGCGGCCACGTTGCCGCGCACCTGCTCGACGGTGCGGGCACCGGGGATGACGGTGGTGACGCCGGGCTGGTCGATCACCCAGCGCAGCGCGAACGCCGCGGTCGGCACGTCGCCGGAGATCTCGGCGACCTCGCGGGCGGCGGCCACGCCGACGTCGAACGGCACGCCGGAGAAGGTCTCGCCGACGTCGAAGGCCTCGCCGTGCCGGTTGTAGGTGCGGTGGTCGTCGGCGGGAAAGGTCGTCGACTCGTCGTACTTGCCGGTGAGCAGCCCGCTGGCCAGCGGCACCCGCGCCAGGATCCCGACGCCGGCCCGCGCGGCGGCGGGCAGCAGCTGCTCGAGCGGCTTGCGCCGGAAGACGTTCAGGATCACCTGGATGGTGGCCACGCCGGGGTACTCCAGGGCGGTCAGCCCCTCGGCCACCGTCTCGACCGAGACGCCGTACGCGGCGATCGCGCCGGTGTCGACGAGGTCGTCGAGCGTGTCGTAGACCCGCTGGTCGGAGTAGACCGCCGGCGGCGGGCAGTGCAGCTGCACCAGGTCGAGGGTCTCGACACCCAGGTTGCGCCGCGACCGGTCGATCCAGGCATGCAGGTTCTCGGGCGTGTACTGCTCGGCGGTGAACGGGTCGGCGCGGCGGCCCGCCTTCGTGGCCACGAACGGCCGCTCGCCCCGCGGGGCCAGCGCCTTGCGGATCCGCTCCTCCGACCGGCCGTCGCCGTAGACGTCGGCGGTGTCCAGCAGGGTCACGCCGGCGTCCAGCGCGGTCTCGAGCACGGCCTCGGCGGCGTCGTCGTCGACGTCCCCCCAGTCGCCGCCGAGCTGCCAGGTGCCCAGCCCGACGACCGACACCTCCGCGCCGGTCCGGCCGAGCGGTCGCTGCTCCATGCTCATCGTTCGACTCCGCCCTCGTTCCGCTCCTCGGTCGCTGGCGCTCCCTGCGATGCTCGCTCGGGCGTCGTTCTCACGGCGCTCACTCCCCCACGCTCGTCCGCACGGTCTCGAACAGCTCGCCGACCGGAACCGGCCGCTGCTCCCCCGTGCGCATGTCCTTGAGCTGACCGACACCCTCGGCCAGGTCCCGGTCCCCGATCACCACGACGTGCGAGGCCCCGGACCGGTCGGCTGCCTTCATGGCGCCCTTGAGCCCGCGGTCGCCGTACACCGTGTCCGCCGCGATCCCGGCCTGCCGCAACTGCCCGACCAGCCGGACGGCGAGCCGCTTGGCCTCGGCCCCCAGCGGGACGACGAACGCCTGCACGCCCGTGCGGACGCCGATGTCGAGCCCCTCGGCCTGCACCGCCAGGATCGTCCGGTCCACGCCGACGGCGTAGCCGATGCCCGACAGGTCCGGCCCGCCGAGCGCCGCCGACAGCCCGTCGTAGCGCCCGCCGCCGCCGATCGCGGACTGCGCGCCGAGCCCGTTGTGCACGAACTCGAACGTCGTCTTCGTGTAGTAGTCCAGCCCGCGCACCAGCCGCGGCGCCTCGGTCCAGGTCACCCCGAGGTCGGTCAGGTGCTGGCGGACGGCGTCGTAGTGCGCCTTCGTCGAGTCCGACAGGTGGTCGACCATCAGCGGCGCGTCGTCCAGCTGGGCCTGCACCTCGGGCCGGTTGTCGTCGAGCACCCGCAGCGGGTTGATCTCCGCGCGCCGCCGGGTGTCGTCGTCGAGGTCCAGCTTCGCCAGGTACTCGACCAGCAGCTCGCGGTACTGCGGCCGGCAGGTCGCGTCGCCGAGCGAGGTGAGCAGCAGCTCGAAGTCGCTCAGACCGAGGTCGCGGAAGCCCTGTACGCCCAGCGCCACGACCTCGGCGTCCAGCGCGGGGTCGTCGACGCCCAGCGCCTCCATGTCGACCTGCGTGAAGTGCCGGTAGCGCCCTGCCTGCGGCCGCTCGTAGCGGAACGCCGAGCCGATCGTCCAGAGCTTCACGGGCAGGGCGCCGCCGTGCAGCCGGTGCTCGATGAACGCCCGCATCAGGCCGGCGGTGAGCTCGGGACGCAGGGTCAGCGACCGGCCGCCGCGGTCGTCGAACGTGTACATCTCCTTCGAGACGACGTCGGTGGACTCGCCGACGCCGCGGGAGAACACCTCGGTGTGCTCGAACACCGGCGTCTCGACGTAGCCGTAGCCGGCCCGCCGCAGCGGCGCCGTGAGCGTGTCGCGCACCGCGAGGAAGCGCTCGGACTCCGGCGGCAGGGTGTCGAACGTGCCCTTGGGCGCGGTCAGGGTCACAGCCCGCGCCCCGTCGGCGCCGGGCCGGTGCCGGCGGCCGCCTCGGCCAGATACGGGTTGCCGGCCCGCTCGCGCCCGATGGTCGTCGCGGGCCCGTGACCGGGCAGCACGACGGTGGCGTCGTCGAGCGGGAGGACGACGTCGCGCAGCGAGCGCAGCATCTCGTCCCACGACCCGCCGGGCAGGTCCACCCGGCCGACCGAGCCCGCGAAGAGGACGTCACCGGCGAGCAGCCCGGGCGCCTCCCCGAGGTCGAGCTCGAACACGACCGACCCGCGGGTGTGCCCGGGCGCGTGCCGCACGGTCAGGTCGACGCCGGCGAGCGACAGCACCTCGCCGTCGTCGAGCGGCTTGACGTCCGACGGGTCGGGCAGGCGGACGCCGGAGATCAGCGGCGCGAGCTGCGGGCCGTGCCAGCGGGCCGGGTCGGCGAGCATGCCGGTGTCGGCCGGGTGCAGGTAGGCCGGGATGTCGTAGCCGTCGCAGACCGGCAGCACCGAGAAGGTGTGGTCCAGGTGCCCGTGGGTCAGGACGACGGCGACCGGCTTGAGCCCGTCGTCGGCCAGCATCCGGGCCAGCGGCTCGACCGCGTCCATGCCGGGGTCGACGACGACGCACTCCTGCCCGGGCCCGGGCGCCACGGCGTAGCAGTTCGTGCCGAACGCGCCGGCGGGAAAGGAGCGGATGAGCACCCGTGCAGGTTACGCGGGAGCCGAGAACGACCCTCGGCGTCCAGGGGTCGGACAGGTCGGGCACCTAGACTCGCGGGCTGACCCCCGCGGGCGTCCGCTGCGGCCCAGCCGCCGGCACCCCGCGCCACGGCCCGTCCGCCCGAGGAGTTCGAAGACCCGTGCCCACGAACAAGCAGCGCCGTGAGAGCGCGCAGCGCCACCTGCAGCGGCAGCTCGACCGCCGCGCCGAGCAGGCCAAGCGACGCAGGCGGAACATGGGCATCGTCGCGGCGCTGGTCGCCGCCCTGGTGGTGGCCGGGGTGATCCTCCTCGGCACCGGCGTCCTCGGCGGCGGGGACGACGACCCCGACGCCGCGGCCGCCAGCAGCAGCTCCCCCGCCGCGAGCGAGGACACCGCCGTCCCCAGCGCGGCGGCAGCGCCGAGCACCAATGCCGACGGCACCGTGACCTGCGACTACGCCGCGGCGCCCGCCTCCGGCGGCGAGATCATCGACGTCGGGACGCCGCCGGAGGCCGACGCCGTCCCGGCCGAGGGCACCGTCGACCTGACCATGGCGACCAACCAGGGCGACGTCGGCCTGACGCTGGACCGCGCGTCGGCACCGTGCGCGGCGCAGAGCTTCGCCTTCCTCGCCGAGGAGGGCTTCTTCGACGACACCCCGTGCCACCGGCTCGTCACCCAGGAGACCTTCGGCGTCCTGCAGTGCGGTGATCCGACCGGCTCCGGCAGCGGCGGCCCGAGCTACCGGTTCGCCGAGGAGGTCACGCCGGAGACGGCCTATCCGCGCGGCACCATCGCCATGGCCAACAGCGGCACCCCGGGTTCGACGGGCAGCCAGTTCTTCCTCGTGTTCGCCGACGCCCAGCTCCCGCCGAACTACTCCGTCGTGGGCACCGTCGACGAGGCCGGGCTGAAGGTGCTGGACACGATCGCGGAGGCCGGCAACGACGGCTCGTTCGAGCCGAGCCCCGGTGGCGGCGCGCCGAACGAGCCGGTGACGATCGAGTCGATGGCCGCCGCCGGCTGAACCCACCCCCGTGGGAGTTGATCATCGTCGATTGGCGGTCGACACGCCGAAAGGCCACCGCCACTCGACGATGATCAACTGGGGTCGGGCTCTACGCGGTGACGCGCTCCACGTCGAAGACGCCCTCGACGTTGCGGACCGTCTGCAGCACCTGACCGAGGTGCGCCGGGTCGGCGAGCTCGAAGGTGAACCGGCTGATGGCCACCCGGTCGCGGCTGGTCTGCACCGACGCCGACAGGATGTTGACCCGCTCGTCGGCCAGCGCCTTGGTGACGTCGGACAGCAGCCGGTGCCGGTCGAGCGCCTCGACCTGGATCGCGACCAGGAACACCGAGCCGGGCGCCGAGGCCCACTCGACCTCGACCAGCCGCTCGGGCTTGCTCTGCAGGTCGGCGGCGTTGGTGCAGTCGGTGCGGTGCACGCTCACCCCGCCGCCACGGGTGACGAAGCCGAGGATGTCGTCGCCGGGAACCGGGGTGCAGCACTTGGCGAGCTTGGCCCAGACGTCGGTCATGCCGTGGACGACGATGCCCGGGTCGCCGGTCGCCGCACGGCGCGGCTGCGACCGCCGGGTGGGGATGGCGGTCTCGGCGATGTCCTCGGCCGCGCCCTCGGCGCCGCCCAGCGCGGTGATCAGCTTCTCGACCACCGAGGCGGCGGAGATCTGGTTCTCCCCCACCGCCGCGTACAGCGCCGTGACGTCGGCGTAGCGCAGGTCCTTGGCCAGGGTCGACAGCGCCTCGCCGCCGAGCAGCCGCTGCAGCGGCAGGCCGGCCTTGCGCATCGCACGGGTGAGCGCCTCCTTGCCCGCGTCGACGGCGTCCTCGCGGCGCTCCTTCGTGAACCACTGGCGGATCTTGGTGCGCGCCCGCGACGAGCCGACGAAGGTCAGCCAGTCCTGCGACGGGCCGGCCGTGGGCGAGCGCGAGGTGAAGATCTCGACGACGTCGCCGTTGGTGAGCTTGCTCTCCAGCGACACCAGATTGCCGTTGACGCGGGCGCCGATCGTGCGGTGGCCGACCTCGGTGTGCACCGCGTAGGCGAAGTCCACCGGCGTCGAGTCGCCGGGCAGGCTGATCACGTCGCCCTTGGGCGTGAAGACGAAGACCTCCTGCGGACCGAGGTCGTAGCGCAGGGTCTCGAGGAACTCGCCGGGCTCCTGGGCCTCGCGCTGCCAGTCCAACAGCTGGCGCAGCCACAGCATGTCGTCCGGGGAGCCGGGCTGCGTGATGCCGGGGCCGGGGCCGGGGCGGGCCTTCTCCTTGTACTTCCAGTGCGCGGCGATGCCGAACTCGGCCGTGCGGTGCATGTCGTGCGACCGGATCTGCAGCTCGACCGGCTTGCCCTGCGGACCGATCACCGTCGTGTGCAGCGACTGGTACATGTTGAACTTCGGCATCGCGATGAAGTCCTTGAAGCGGCCGGGCACCGGCTGCCAGTGGGCGTGCATGATGCCCAGCGCCGCGTAGCAGTCGCGTACCGAGTCGACCAGGATCCGGATGCCGACGAGGTCCCAGATGTCGGTGAAGTCGCGACCGCGGACGATCATCTTCTGGTAGATCGAGTAGTAGTGCTTGGGCCGGCCGGTGACGACCGCCTCGATCTTCGCGGTCTTGAGCTGCTCGCTGACCGACGCGGTGACCTCGGCCAGGTAGGTGTCGCGGGACGGCGCGCGCTCGGCGACCAGCCGCACGATCTCGTCGTAGCGCTTGGGGTACAGCGTCGCGAACGCGAGGTCCTCGAGCTCCCACTTGATGGTGTTCATGCCCAGCCGGTGCGCCAGCGGGGCGAGGATCTCCAGCGTCTCGCGGGCCTTGGTCTCCTGCTTCTCGGGCGGCAGGAACCGCAGGGTGCGCATGTTGTGCAGCCGGTCGGCCAGCTTGATGACCAGCACGCGCGGGTCGCGGGCCATGGCGACGATCATCTTGCGGATCGTCTCGGCCTGGGCGGCGTCGCCGAGCTTGACCTTGTCGATCTTGGTGACGCCGTCGACGAGGTGCGCGACCTCGGTGCCGAAGTCGGCGGCGATCGACTCGACGGTCGCCCCGGTGTCCTCGACGGTGTCGTGCAGCAGCGCCGCCACCAGCGTCGTGGTGTCCATGCCGAGTCCGGCCAGGATCGTGGCCACGGCGAGCGGATGGGTGATGTAGGGATCGCCGCTCTTGCGCTTCTGGTTCGCGTGCGCGGCCTCGGCGACGTCGTAGGCCCGCTGCAGCAGCGCCAGGTCGGCCTTGGGATGGCTCTGCCGGTGCAGCGCCGCCAGCGGCTCCAGCACGGGGCGGACGACGCCGCCGTTGCGCTGCCCCGCCAGCATGGCGCGGGCCAGCCGGTCGCGCACTCCGCGGCGCCGCGGTACCCCGCCCTCGCCGGGCTCCGACGACACGTCGTCCGGGCGGCGGACGGCGGGGCGGTCGGGCAGCGGGCTGCGGAGGGGGGCGCCCGGATCCTCGGTGCCGGCGTCAGGTGGGGCGGGCGCGCCGGACACCGCGTTGGCGGCGACTTCCGGGGCCACGATGACTCCTGCGTTCTGAGGAGGGCGAAACCGCCTCCATGCTAGCCGTGCGGGGAGTTCGCGGACCCCGAACGGGTGAGCCTTGCCGGGATCAGGTCGTCCAGAGGGCGTGGACGGCGTGCGGGGCGACCCGATCGCGCCCGCCGAGCGCGGCGAGCTCGATGACGACCGAGATCGCCGTGACGACCGCGCCCAGCTGCTCCACGAGCGCCACGGCGGCGGACAGCGTGCCCCCGGTCGCGAGGACGTCGTCGACGAGCAGGACCCGCTGACCGGGCCGCAGGGCGTCGGCGTGCAGCTCGAGCGTCGCCGTCCCGTACTCCAGCGCGTAGTCGGCCGAGACGGCCGCGCGGGGCAGCTTGCCGGCCTTGCGGACCGGGACGACGCCGACGCCGGCCCCGATCGCCACGGCCGCGGCGAGCAGGAAGCCCCGCGCCTCCACGCCGACGACGACGTCGAAGCCCGGACCGCCGCCACCCGCGACCGCCGCGGCGCGCGGGTCGCCGTCCAGCGGCGCAGTGAGGCCCTCCACCATGCTGCGGAAGCCGACCGGGTCGGCGAAGACCGGTGTGAGGTCCCGGAACAGCACCCCGGGCACCGGGAAGTCGGGGACGTCGACGGCGAGCCCCGCGATGAGCTCGTCCAGCGGCTGCCGCGACGACCCTCCGCTCATCGGCGCTTGCTCGAGCCGGAGCGGCGGTTGCCCGGACGCTGCGGCCGCTGGCCGGGCCGCGGTGCCGTCGTGCCGCCGGTGCGCGGTGTCTCCGGCCGCACGGACGACGGCGACTCGATCACGACGTCGGCGTCCACCTGATCCGGCAGGGCGGTCTCGCGCTCGGCGACGGCCACGTCCGACCGGCGCCCGCCCGCGCGACGGGCGCTGGCGACCGGGCCCCCGGCGCCGGCACCTCCCTGGCGGGCCACCGACGCGCGGCGGGCGAGCACCCGGCGGCGCAGCGCCTGGACCTCGGGCTCGCGCTCCTTGAGGTCGGCGACGATCGGCGTGGCCAGGAAGATCGAGGAGTACGCGCCGGCGGCGAGGCCGACGAACAGGACGAGCGCGAGGTCCTTGAGCGTGCCCACGCCGAGCAGACCGGCACCGACGAAGAGCAGGCCGGCCACCGGCAGCAGCGCGATCACCGAGGTGTTGATCGAGCGCATGAGGGTCTGGTTGACCGCCAGGTTGGCCGCCTCGCCCCAGGTCATCCGCGCCGACTTCTCCAGGTCGCGGGTGTTCTCGTCGACCTTGTCGAACACGACCACGGTGTCGTAGAGCGAGAAGCCGAGGATGGTCAGGAAGCCGATGACCGTCGACGGCGTGACCTCGAAGCCGACCAGCGAGTAGACGCCCGCCGTGACCACGATGTCGTGGATCAGCGCGGCGATCGCGCCGACCGCCATCTTGGGCTGGAAGCGCACCGCCAGGAAGACGATCACCGCGGCCAGGAAGACCACCAGGGCGATCAGCGCCTGGTCGGTGATGTCCTGGCCCCACTCGGCGCTGACCGCCTCGGGGCTGACGTCGTCGGGCTGCGATGCCGGCGGCGTCGGCCACCGCGTCGACGACGGCCCGCTCGGTGGCGTTGTCCATGGCGCCGGTGCGCAGCAGGACGGTGTCGCCGCCCACGATCTGGGCGGAGGCCACCTCCGCGCCGGCGTCCTCGGCCGCGGTCTGCACCTGCTCCAGCACCGCGTCGTCGCCGGGCAGCCGGAAGCTGTTGCCGCCGGCGAAGTCGATGCCGAAGTTGAAGCCCCGGAAGATCATCGAGGCCAGGCACAGGAGGACGACGACCGCGGTGACCTTGTAGATCAGCCGGCTCTTGCCGACGACGTCGAGGCCGACCTCGCCGTTGTAGAGGCGGCGGGCGAGCGAGCCGGAGCGATGCGTGGTGCGCGGACCGCCCTCCTGCGGCAGCCCGGCGTCGGCCAGCGCGGAGTCGTCGGCGGCGGCGGCCGCGTCGCGCTCCACCTGCGCGGCGTCCAGATGCTCGTCGCGGTCGGTGCCGACGGGCAGCGTCTCCTCGGCCGGGTCGCGCGGGGTCATCGGGCACTCCTGTTCCGGTCGCCGGAGGTGGGCGCACCGCTGGTTCCGGCACCGACGAGCTGACGGTCCGCGGCTCGCCCGGACGCATGCACGACGCTCGCGCGGTCCACCGAGCCGAGTCCGGAGAACCGGGCGCTGCCGAAGCTCTTGAAGCGCGAGAGCACGGCCAGCAGCGGATGGGTGAAGAGGAAGACGACCACCAGGTCGAGCACGGTGGACATGCCGAGCGTGAACGCGAAGCCCTTCACGTCGCCGATCGCGAGCACGTAGAGGATCGCCGCGGCGAGGAAGCTGACCGCGTCGGCCGACAGGATGGTGCGCCGCGCGCGCACCCACGACCGCGGGACGGCGGAGCGCAGGGTGCGCCCCTCGCGGATCTCGTCCTTGAGTCTCTCGAAGTAGACGACGAACGAGTCCGCCGTGATGCCGATCGACACGATGAACCCGGCGATGCCCGCGAGGCTCAGCGTGAAGCCGATCTCCCGGCCCAGCAGCACCAGGACAGCGAAGACGACCACCGCCGACAGGATGAGGCTGGCGATCATCACCAGGCCCAGGAGCCGGTAGTAGACCAGCGCGTAGACGAACACCAGCGCGATGCCGATGCCGCCGGCGATGAGGCCGGCCTCCAGCTGCTCGGCACCCAGCTCGGTGGAGATGGACTGAGCGGTGGCCTGCGTGAAGGTCAGCGGCAGCGCGCCGTAGCGCAACTGGTTGGCCAGCGTGGTGGCCGTCTCCTGGTCGAACTGGCCGGTGATCGTCGTCTGGCCGTTGATCGCGCTCGTGATCGTGGGCGCGGAGATGACCCGGCCGTCGAGGGTGAAGGCGACGTTCTCCTGGACGTGCGCCGCGGTGTACTCGGCCCACGTCGCGCCGGCCCTCGGACCGGAAGTCGAGCAGGACGACCCACTCGCCGGTCGTCGGGTCGGTGCCGGCCGAGGCGTCGTCGATCTGCGTGCCCTCGATGATGGTCGGGCCGAGCAGGTACTTGACCGCGCCGTCCTCGGAGCAGGCCGCGACGTAGCTCTCGGGGAGCGCGATCTCGGTGGAGACGTCCTCCGGGTCACAGGTCAGCTCGGCGAAGGCGGCGGCCGCCTCCTCCTCGGTAACCGGCTCCGAGCCCGGCGCGGCGGGTGCGGCCGAGTCGGTGGCCGCGGGGCTGTCGGACGAGGTCGCCTCGGCGGACTCGGACGGGCTCGCCGACGCGGAGTCGGAGGCCGCGGCCGAGTCGCTCGCCTCGGCGCTCTCGGTGGGCTCGGCGTCGTCAGCGGGCGGGAGGGCAGGCTCCGGCTGGCCGATCACCGGGCGGAAGCGCAGCTGGGCGGTGGCGCCGAGCTCGCGCGCCTGCTCTCCGTCGTCACCGGGCACCGAGATGACGATGTTGTTCTCGCCCTCGGTGACCACCTCGGCCTCGGCGACGCCGAGGCCGTTGACCCGCTGCTCGATGATCTGGCGGGCCAGCTCGAGCTCCTCGGACGCGGGCGGCTGGCCGTCGGGCGTGGCAGCGGTCAACGTGACGGTCGTGCCGCCGCGGAGGTCGAGGCCGAGCTGCGGGGTGCGCTCGGTACCGGTGAAGAAGATCAGCCCGTACAGGACGGCGACGATGAGGACGAAGGCGCCGAAGTACCGGCGCGCGGGCAGCCTGCGCTGAGCCACGGGGTCCCCCGGCTCAGACGACGGGGCCGGAGGTGCCCGGGGTGTCGTCGCCGAGCCCGGTGCGTCTCCACGGCCGGGCGACGCACCTCGAGGACCGCCTGTCGGGCGAAGGTGACGACGACGCCCGGCGAGATCTCCAGGTCGACGGTCTTGTCGCCGAGCCCGGCGACGGATCCGTGCAGGCCGGCGGTGGTCATCACCGGCGTGCCGATCGTCAGCGAGTTCTGCATGGCGGTCTGCCGTTCCTGCATCTTCTTCCGCTGGCGGGCGGGCAGGACGATCAGGAACACGAAGACCGCGACCATGATCAGGGGGAAAAGCAACTGCTCCACGACTGAGTGTGCCTCTCTACCGCGACGGGTCCTGTCCGCGGTCGGTGCGGGCCCCGGAGGGACCCGCTCGTGTACGTCGGTGTGCGGCGCGCGAGGGCGACCGGGCGGGGGCGCGCACGGCCGCGGGCCTACGAGTTGCGCGCCAGCGGGTGTGAGTCTAAGCGCGTGTCGGCGCTGATGACGACGCACCGTCGGCAATCGGTGCGCCGTCGTCCGATCTCCCGCCCGCCGGATCCCCGACGGTCAGACGTCGAACAGCGGCTCGTCCGGAGCGTCGGCCGGCGGCGCACCCGCGCCCACTCCGCCGCCGAGCGGCAGGCCACCGCGCGGGAGCGGCACGGCGAGTCGGCCGGTTCGGCGCAGCACGGTCGCGAGGTTGTTCAGCGTGGGCACCAGCTCCGGGTGTCCCGGCCCGAGCGCCCGCTCCTTGACGGCGAGGGCGTGCCGGTGCAGACGCTCGGCGGCGGCGAGGTCACCGGCCCGTTGGCGGATCGCGCCGAGGTTGGCCAGCGTCACGCCGACCTCGTGGTGCTCCGGCCCGTGGACGCGCTCGAACACGGCCAGCGCCTCCCCGAGGAGCTGCTCGGCGTCGGCGCTGCGGCCCAGGCCGTCGAGGATCGCGGCGAGGGCCGCCTTGTCGGCGGCCACGGTCGGATGGTCCGGGCCGTCGGCGGCCTCACGGATCTCGACGGCGCGGCGAGCCGGAGCCTCACCGTCTGCGTACCGGCCCTCCGCGTGCGCCAGGCCGCCCAGGTTGTGGTGGATGCCGGCCGTCTCGGGGTGCCCGGGCCCGTACACCCGCTCGCAGACGCCGAGGGCGCGGCGATACGCGTCGCCGGCCTCGGCGAACCGGCCGGTGTACTTGCCGACGATGCCCAGGCCGTTCAGGCGTGCCCGAGCTCGGCCTCGTCTGGGCCCAGCCGTTCGGCGAGCGCGATCGCCTCCAGATATCCGTCGCGGGCCTGCTCGTACCGCCCGGCATGGCGGGCGGCGTTCGCTCGGGACAGCAGAGCCCGCACCCGCCGACGGACGGCGGGGCGGTCCGGCGCCTGAAGCCGGTCATCGTGCGGAGTCGAGGACCAAGGTCTCGTTGTGGTTCGACTGGAGGCCGGAGAGGACGTCGGACCAGGCGGTCCCCGCGAAGCCGGCGAACGCCACGAGCCCGGCCAGCCGGGCGACCAGCCGCCTCACGACTCGGCGTCCAGGAGCAGCGTCTCGTTGTGCTGCGGGTCCATCCCCCAGGGCAGCCGCTGCCCGGCGGACGACCCGGTCAGCAGACCGAGCAACAAGGACCAGACGGAACGCATCGCACTCTCCTCACGTCGACGGACGGACGAGGAGAGCGTCGCGGGCACCACCGGCACGACACATCGGCCGGACGGCGGATCCGTACCCGCCGTACGGCGGATCTCGAGCGGTCAGACGTCGAACAGCGGCTCGTCCGGAGCCTCGGCAGGCGGCGCGCCCGCGCCCACCCCGCCACCGAGCGGCAGGCCGCCGCGCGGGAGCGGCACGTCGAGATGGCGCCAGGCCGCCTCGGTCGCGACCCGCCCGCGCGGGGTGCGGGCGAGCAGCCCGGCCCGGACGAGGAACGGCTCGCACACCTCCTCGACGGTGTGCGGCTCCTCCCCCACCGCGACCGCGAGCGTCGCGACGCCGACCGGCCCACCTCCGAACCGGGTGACCAGCGCCTCGAGCACGGCCCGGTCGAGCCGGTCCAGGCCCAGGTCGTCGACGTCGTAGAGCGCCAGTGCGGCTCGGGCGACCTCGAGGGTGACCCGGCCGTCGGCCTTGACCTCGGCGAAGTCGCGCACCCGCCGCAGCAGCCGGTTGGCGATGCGGGGTGTGCCGCGGGAGCGTCCGGCGATCTCCGCGGAACCCTCGTCGGTCAGCGTCGACGCCCAGCAGGTCGGCGCTGCGGGCCAGGACCAGCTGGAGCTCGGCGGGCTCGTAGAACTCCATCTGCCCGACGAAGCCGAACCGGTCGCGCAGCGGCCCGGTCAGCAGGCCCGCCCGGGTGGTGGCGCCGACCAGCGTGAACGGGTTGATCTCCAGGGGGATCGCCGTGGCACCGGGGCCCTTGCCGACGACCACGTCGACGCGGAAGTCCTCCATCGCCATGTAGAGGAGCTCTTCGGCCGGACGGGCGATGCGGTGGATCTCGTCGATGAACAGCACGTCACCGTAGCCGAGGTTCGACAGCATGGCGGCGAGATCGCCGGAGCGCTCGATCGCCGGACCGCTGGTGATCTTGACCGACGTCCCGAGCTCCGACCCGATGATCAGCGCCAGCGACGTCTTGCCCAGCCCCGGCGGGCCGGACAGCAGCACGTGGTCCGGCGGCCGCCCGCGGCGCTTGGCGCCCTCGAGCACCAGGTCCAGCTGCCGCGCGACCTTCTTCTGGCCGATGAAGTCGGCCAGCGAGTGCGGCCGCAGCGCCGACTCGACGACCCGCTCCTCGTCCCCGGCCTGCGGGGACACCGCGTACTCCCGGCCGAGGCCGCTGACCGCCTCGCCCAGCAGCGGGCGGTCGAAGGGCGCGCTCACTCGTCTACCGCAGCATCTGCAGCGCCTGCCGCAGCAGCACCGCCACGTCGATCCGGCCGCCCGAGGTCAGCTGCTCGTCCGCCACCGGCGCGAGGGCGGCCACCGCGGAGTCGGCCTCCCGGATGTTCCAGCCCAGCCCCATGAGGGCGGCGGACAGCTGGTCGCGCCACGGCGCGACCGGCGTGATCGGCCCTGCGCCGGCCGGCAGCGCGCCGCCGTCCAGCGACGTGTCGGTGCTCGTGGAGCCCAGCCGGTCGCGCAGCTCCAGCACCAGCCGCTCGGCGCCCTTCTTGCCGATCCCGGGCACCTGCATGAGCGCCTTGAGGTCGGCCATCGAGACGGCCCGTCGGACCTCGCGCGGCGGGTGGATCGCCAGCACCGCCTGGGCCAACCGCGGCCCCACGCCGTTGGCGGTCTGCAGCAGCTCGAACAGCTGGCGCTCGTCGTCGTCGGCGAAGCCGTACAGGGTCAGCGAGTCCTCGCGGACGACGAGGCTGGTCGACAGCCGCGCCTGTTCCCCCACCTGCAGCCGGGCGATCGTGCCGGGGGTGCACTGCACCGAGAGCCCCACCCCGCCGACCTCGACCACCGCGCCGTCCGGCGACACCGCCGCCACCCGGCCACTCACACTCGCGATCACTTGCCGACCCCCTGCCACCGCGGCAGCGTCCGCTGCACGACGGGTGCTCCGATGCCGCCCGCGAGGGCAGCCACCTTCAACCGTTGCTGAGCCGGCCCGCGCCACACCTGGCAGATCGCCAGCGCGAGCGCATCCGCGGCGTCCGCGGGCTTCGGCGCCGCGGCGAGCCCGAGCACCCGGGTCACCATCAGCGTCACCTGCTCCTTGCCGGCGCGGCCGTTGCCCGAGATCGCGGCCTTGACCTCGCTCGGCGTGTGCCAGGCCACCGGCCGGTCGGCCTGCGCGGCGGCCAGCGCGGCGACGCCCGCGGCCTGCGCGGTGCCCATGGCGGTGCCCTTGTTGTTCTGCGTGAAGACCCGCTCGACCGCCACGACGTCGGGGCGGAACTCGCGCAGCAGCGCGGTGACCGCGGTGTGCAGCTCCAGCAGCCGCAGCTCGAGGTCCAGCTCGGCCGAGCTGCGGACGACTCCGACGCCGAGCGCCGTGGGACGCGCGCCGGGGCGGCCCTCGACCACGCCCCACCCGCACCGCGTCAGACCCGGGTCGATCCCGAGCACCCGCATGAACAGCCCCCCACGGTCAGCCGAACGCCTGTTCGACCACGCTAACCGGCGGGACCGACAGCGCCGTGCCGCAACACGCCCGGTTCAGCCGACCTTCTCGAGCACCTCGTCGGAGACGTCGTAGTTCGCGTACACGTTCTGCACGTCGTCGAGATCCTCGAGCGCGTCGATGAGGCGGAACGCCGATGACGGGCCGGGTCGGATCGCTGGACACGACCGTCCAGGCTACGGCGGGGACCGCCGCACCCCGGCGGTCGGGGCGGAGGGACGGCGCTCGGCAACTGCTGTCCGACAGGGCGACGGCGCGCGATGCTGTCCCCTCCGCCGGGTGCAGGGAGGGTGCGCGATGCCCGATCGACCCCACGGCCGATTCCTCATGGCGGTCATCGACGCGGGCGGCACACTGCCGCCGGCACTGGGGCTCGCCGCGGAACTGGTCCGGCGGGGGCACTCCGTCGAGGTCGTCGCCGATCCGACCGCGGAACGGGGTGCCCGGGCCGCCGGATGCGGCTTTCGCCCCTGGGAGACGGCGCCGCGCGTGGACTCCGTCGCCGACCAGACCGCACTGATCGCCGACATGGAGCGCGGAGGTCCCGCCCGGCAGTTCGCCGCCGCGCGGGACCGCTTCCTCGTCGGCCCCGCCGCGACGTACGCCCGGGACGTGACGGCCGCGATCACGGGCCTGTCCCCCGATGCGGTGCTGGCGGAGGCCGCCATCCCGGGGATCCTGATCGGGGCCACGGCGAGCGGGCTGCCCACGGCCGCACTCATGCCGAACATCTACCTGCGGCCGACCCCGGGGATGCCGGTGATGACGTCCGGGTGGCTGCCCGGCATCGGGCCACTGGGCCGAACGAGGGACGCGCTGGCGCGCGCCGTCCTGGGACTGGTCTTCGGCCGCCTGCGGCCCGGCCTGAACGAGGTGCTCGCCGCGTACCGGCAGCCACCGGTCGCCGACATGTTCGAACTGCTCGACCGGTGCGCCCAGGTGCTGGTGATGACGAGCCCGACCTTCGACTTCCGGTCACCACGCATTCCGGCGAACGTGCACTTCGTCGGCCCTCAGCTCGACGACCCCGAGTGGGCCGGGAACGACGACTGGCGACCCGACGGCGACGGCCCGCTCGTCCTGGTCGCCACCAGCTCGGTGTACCAGGACCAGCTCGGTCTGTTGCGCAGTGCGTGCGTCGCACTCGGGCAGCTGCCCGTGCGCGGGCTGGTCACGACCGGCCCGGCGGTCGACCCGGCCGACGTGCCGGCCCCGGCCAACGTCCGCGTCGTTCGGGCCGCCCCGCACGGCGTCGTCCTCGCCGAGACCGCCGTCGTCGTCACCCACGCCGGCCACGGCAGCGTGCTCAAGGCGCTCGCGGCCGGCGTGCCGCTGGTCTGCATGCCGATGGGCCGCGATCAGAAGGACAACACCGTGCGGGTGCTGCGTCTCGGCGCCGGGATCCGCCTCGACAAGTCCGCGTCGCCGGAGCGCATCGCCGCGGCGGTCCGCCTGCTCCTCGAGCAGCGCTCCTACGGCGAGGCCGCCCGCCGGTTCGCCGGCACCCTGGCCGAGGAGGGGCGGACCCGTCCGAGCGCCGCCGACCGCGCCGAGGCCTTGCTTCCCGCACGGGCCGCATGATCCGCCTGCCGGCGGATCTAGCCTGCGGCCATGCCCTTCTCCTGGGACGACTCGCGTCGGGCGTTCGCCGAGGCCGCCGGCTGGTTCGTCCGCACGACCGCGCTCGTCGGCGACCGGTGGCCGGAGCCCGGCCTCGGCGAGTGGGACGTTCGCGCACTGGTCGGCCACACCAGCCGGTCGCTGCTCACCGTCGAGGCCTACCTCGACCGTCCGGCCGACGCGGCGGAGGTCCCCTCCGCCGCCGACTACGTCCGCGCGACGCGGACCATGGCCGCCGACCCGGCCGTCGCCGCGCGCGGCCGCGACGCCGGGGCCGCTCTCGGCGAGGACCCCGCAGCGGCGGTCGCGGAGATCGCCGCCCGGGTGGTTCCCCTCGTCGGAGTCCACGACGGCGGGACGCTGCTGACCACGATCGCAGGCGGCATGCGTCTCGAGGACTACCTGCCGACCCGCAGCTTCGAGCTCGCCGTGCACACGTCGGACCTCGCCAGGGCGCTCGGTGCGCGGCTGGACGTGCCCGCGATCGTTGCCGCGCAGGCGCTCGAGCTGGTCACCGAGCTCGCCGTGAGCGAGGGCCGCGCCGGCGAGCTGCTGCTCGCGGCCACCGGCCGCACGGGGTTGCCGACCGGCTGGTCGGTTCTCTGACCTGTGGTCGGCGGGTTCCCGGGCCGTCAGACGGCCGGGGACGACGGCGGTAGACCCGCCGCGCGGCTGGAGGTCCAGGTCAGCAGCCACTCCAGCGGCCCCCGGCCGACGGTCAGCCGCCAGGCCGTGGCCCCCAGCAGCGCGGCGGCCACGAATCCCAGCCAGGTGTCGGCACCGCGCGTGGCCTCCGGGGCGACGTCCATGAGCACCCGGATGGCGACGATCTGCGCGGTGTAGACACTCAGCGCCAGCGCACCCACCGCCGCGATCGGCGTGGTGATCGTGCGGAACCGGTCCGCGACGACCAGGCAGGCCACGATTCCGAGCAGCGCGACACCCGTGGAGCCGACCATCTCGAACGTCGTTCCGCTGTGCGGCTCGGCACCGGTGAGCCAGGCGACCCGGAACGACCCCGGCGGCGCGGTGAAGCCGGTCTCCGGTCCGGCCGACGGCACCCCGCCACCGAGCAGCCGCGTGCTCAGCCAACCCCCGCCGTACCCCACGACCACCGCGGCGGCAGCGGCGGCCGCGAGACGGGCGCGGATCCGGCTCGACGCCAGGTCCAGCCGCCCGACCGCCAGACCGACGAGCACGAACGCGAGCCACAGCAGGGCCGGGTAGTACCCGGTGACGACGAGGAAGGCCGGCGGTGTCTCGTCGAGGCCGTCGTGCGTGAGCCACTGCCCCAGCACGGCCACCGACGGGGGCCCGACCACGGCGAGCACCGCGGCGGCGGTCAACAGCCGGCGCACCGGCCAGCGCAGGAACGGCAGCACGAGGAGGAAGAGCACGCCGTAGACGCCGAGGATGACCGCGACATACGTGTCGAGCGCCTCGAGCAGCACGCCGATGAGGAACACCCACACCGCGCGCACGATGACCCGCACCCGCACCCGGGCCAGATCGGGCCCGGCCGGCGGCCGGCTGCGCCCCGACAGGAGCGCGACCGAGACCCCCGCCAGCGTCGCGAAGAGGATCGACGAACGACCGTCGACGAGACCCGCCCAGGTGGACGGGTCGAAGGTCAGCTCACCGCCGAGCCGTAGATGGGCGGCGAACATGCCCAGGACGGCGAGGCCGCGCGCGACGTCGAGCCCCGCGACGCGGGACGGCGTCGCAGTGGCGCCCGCCGCCCGCAGGCCGGTGTCGACGTCCTCGCTCACCAGCCTCGGGTGGCGTACCGCTCGCTCTCGGGGAGGGTCGAGACGTTGATGCCGACCATCGGCTCGCCGAGGCCGCGGGAGACCTTGGCGATGACGTCGGGGTCGTCGTGGAAGGTCGTCGCCTGCACGATCGCCGCGGCACGCTGGGCCGGGTCGCCGGACTTGAAGATGCCCGAGCCGACGAAGACGCCCTCGGCGCCCAGCTGCATCATCATCGCGGCGTCGGCCGGAGTGGCGATGCCGCCGGCGGTGAAGAGCACGACCGGCAGCTTGCCCAGGCGGGCGACCTCGGCAACGAGGTCGTGCGGCGCGCGCAGGTCCTTGGCCGCGACGAACAGCTCGGTCTCGTCGAGCGTGCCCAGCCGCTTGATGCCGGCGCGGATGGCTCGCATGTGCCGGACGGCCTCGACCACGTTGCCGGTGCCGGCCTCGCCCTTGGAGCGGATCATCGCCGCGCCCTCGGCGATCCGGCGCAGCGCCTCGCCCAGGTCGGTGGCGCCGCAGACGAACGGCACGGTGAAGTCGCGCTTGGCGATGTGGTGCGCCTCGTCGGCCGGGGTGAGCACCTCGGACTCGTCGATGTAGTCCACGCCGAGGCTCTGCAGCACCTGCGCCTCGACGAAGTGGCCGATGCGGGCCTTGGCCATCACGGGGATCGAGACGGCGTTGATGATCCCGTCGATCATGTCGGGGTCGCTCATCCGCGCGAGCCCGCCCTGGGCCCGGATGTCGGCGGGCACCCGCTCCAGCGCCATGACGGCGACCGCGCCGGCGTCCTCGGCGATCTTGGCCTGCTCCGGGGTGACGACGTCCATGATGACGCCGCCCTTGAGCTGCTCGGCCATGCCGCGCTTGACCGCGTCGCTGCCGGTGACGGCGGTCGCCGGCAGGGTGCTGTCCGCGCCGGTCGCGGGAGAGGTCTGGGGGTGCCTGGTGATGGGCGCTGCCACGGGATGCTGCCTCAGGAGAGTCGACGACGAGGGATGGACGGCGGAGGTCCACCGCTCATGGTACGGCGCTCACGTCGCCGGACGACCGCCCCTGCCTGCGCCGGTGGCCACACCGCCGACCCGGT
The DNA here is from genome assembly GCA_963777095.1 of uncultured Actinomycetota bacterium. GTDB lineage: Bacteria > Actinomycetota > Actinomycetes > Mycobacteriales > Geodermatophilaceae > CAVZOY01. The sequence continues at coordinate 100,029 of CAVZOY010000001.1, read as the reverse complement.
CGTCGATGTCGAAGTACCGCGGCAGCGGGCGGTGTGCATGCAGCCGGAGCAGTCGCGGCAGCCGGCGTCCGCGCAGCTCGCGGGTGTCGCGGACGGCGTCGTTGTAGAAGCGCCGGGCCAGGAGCACCCGCGTCGCGGTGCCGGCCAGGTCGCTGCGCAGGGCGGCCGGGACGCCGGGGAGTTCCTCGGGCAGGTCCCGCAGCTCGCGGCCGAGCAGGTTCTCCGCCGTCTCCCGGTCGCCGTCGCGCGGGTCGCGGGCGTCGCGGGCGAAGGCGGCGAGGTACTCGGCCCGCTGCCCGCCCAGTGCGGCCGGGTACTCGCGCGCCAGCTCCTCGGCGAGGCCCGCCCGCCGCTGCAGCTGGGCGTCCAGCGCGGTCCACGCGCGCGCGACGCGGATCCGCAGCCGCCGTAGCCGGGTGAGCTGCCAGAAGGCCCACGCCAGCAGCATGACCACGACGCCCGCGGCCACCAGCAGCAGCCAGGCCTGGGCGGTCACGGGGCGTCAGGCTAGCGCCGGGCCCATCGCCGCTGCGGCACCCTGCCCCCGAGCGGCGGCAGGAGAGCCGATTCCTCGTCGTCGTCCGGGTCGTCGATCGCGGTCACCTCGTGGCCGCCCGGCCCGACGACGGTCTCGTACACGGTGAGGATCCGCCGCGCCAGCACCTGCCAGTCGTAGGCGGCCGCCACCGTCGCCCCCCGCGCGGAGAGCTCAGCGCGGCGCTCGGGGTCGGCGAGCAGGTCGCACAGGGCGCGGGCGAGGGCGGTCGGGTTGCCGCGGGGCACGAGCACGCCCGCCTCGCCGCCCTCGAGCACGGAGGCGAACGCGTCGAGGTCGCTGGCCACGATCGGCGCTCCGGCGGCCAGCGCCTCGATGAGGATCACGCCGAACGACTCACCCAGGAGGTTCGGCGCGCAGTAGACGTCGACCGACCGCAGGAACGCCGCCTTGTCGGCCTCGGACAGCTCGCCCAGCAGCGACACGTGCGGCTGGAGGTCCTCGCCCACCAGCCGCCGCAGCTCGGCGGCGTCGCCGCGACCGGCGATCAGCAGCTGGGCCCCGGGGTGGGTGCGGACGACGGTGCGCATGGCGTCCAGCAGGACCGGCAGGCCCTTGCGGGGCTCGTCGTAGCGGCCGAGGAAGCCGATGGTCGGCCCGTCGACGCCGCGGGTGTGCCCCGGCAGCGTCGGGCCGTGCGCGAAGGGCGCCACGTGCACGCCGTTGGGGATGATCACCGCGTCGCCGCCGAGGTGCTCGACCTGCAGGCGCCGGGCGAAGTCGGACACCGCGATCCGGCCGGTGATCTTCTCCAGCCACGGCCGGGCGACCGGGCCGACGGCCGCGAGCCACTTGGAGCGGACCGACGCCGCGTGGTACGTGGCGACGATCGGCCCCTCGGCCATCATGCAGACCAGCAGGCCCACCGACGGGGACGCCGGGTCGTGCACGTGGACGACGTCGAACCGGCCCTCGCGCAGCCAGCGGCGGACGCGAGCGGCGGACACCGGGCCGAACTGCATGCTGGCCATCGAGCCGTTGTACGGAACCGGCACGGTGCGCCCCGCGTAGGTCATCCACGGGTCGGCGAGCGACTCCTCGCGCTCGGCGGGGGTCAGCACCTCGACGTGGTGGCCCATCCCGCGCAGCGTCTCGGCGAGGTCGCGCACGTGGTACTGGACGCCGCCGGGGACGTCCCACTGGTAGGGGCAGACGAGGCCGATGCGCATCAGCCGCCCTCCCCCGGCGTGCGGACGTCGCGCGGCGGGTCGGCCGGCACGTCCTTCCAGATCCGGCCGAGCATGTGCCAGTCCTCCGGCTTCTCGGCGATCGAGGTCTCGAACGCCGTGGCCACGCCCTGCATGGCCGCGGCGACGCGGTCGCGCAGCCGCAGCTGCGGGTCGAGGGGCACCTCGGGATGGATCACGTGCCGCCAGCCGTGCCCGTCGAAGCGGCAGACGACCGGGAACAGCCCTGCACCGGTCTGGTCGGCCAGCAGCGCCGGTCCACCGGGCATCGTCGCCGTCCGGCCGAAGAAGGTGACCGGCACCCCGCCGCCGCCGAGGTCGCGGTCGACGAGCAGGCACGTCGCGCCGCCGTCGGCGAGCCAGTCGCGCAGCACCGCGCTGCTGGGCCGCTCGCCGCCGGTCAACGGGAGCACCCGCATGCCCAGCGACTCCCGGTAGTCGAGGAACCGGCGGTACAGCGACTCGGGCTTGAGCCGCTCCGCCACGGTCATGAAGGGCCCGCCGAGCCAGTCGACCAGCCAGACCCCGGCGGCGTCCCAGTTGCCGCTGTGCGGCAGCGCCAGGACCATCCCGCGGCCCTCGGCGCGGCACCGCTCGAGGTGCTCGACGCCGGGGGCGACGGAGCCCTCGACGATCCGGCGGGCGCCGAGCGTGGGCAGCCGGAAGGCCTCCTGCCAGTAACGGGCGTACGACCGCAGCGCCGCGGTCGTCAGGCGGTCCAGCGCCTCCCCCTCGAGTCCGGTGACCACGCGGAGATTGGCGCGCAGCTGGCGCACGCCCCGGCCGTCGCGTCCGCCGGCCCAGCGTCCGGCCCCCTCGAACACGCCGCGGGCGACCGGCTCCGGGAGCAGGCGCACCGCCCGCCAGCCGGCCGCGAATCCGGTGTCGATCAGCCAGGCACCGGTCCGGGCGCGCATGCCCGGCTCCGGGGCGGCCGACCGCTCGGGCGCACGGGCCTCCGTGCCGGTCACGGCGCCGGAGGGGACGGCGCTGCGGCGAGCGCGGCGCTCTGTCGGCGGACGGCGATCCCCCGCTGGACGACGGTGACGGCGCTGCCCGCGAGCAGCAGCCACAGGCAGACGTGCAGGGCGTACGGGATGCCGAGACCGGTGAATCCGGTACCCACCAGCACCAGGATCAGCCGCTCGGTGCGCTCGACGATGCCGACGTTGCAGGTGAGGCCGACCCCCTCCGCCCGCGCCTTGATGTACGAGGTCAGCACGCCGAGCACCAGGCAGAGCAGGGCCAGCAGCACGATCAGCCGGTTGTCGCCCGGGCCGGAGAACCACCAGATCAGCGCGCCGAAGATCGCGGCGTCGGCGGCGCGGTCGCCCACCGAGTCGAGGACCGCGCCGAACACCGAGCCGCCGCCGCGGGCGCGGGCCAGCGCGCCGTCCAGCATGTCGAGCAGCACGAAGAGGGTGACGGTGAAGGCCCCCCAGAACAGGTGCCCGGTGCCGATCAGCAGCACCGCGGCGGCGACGGCGCCCAGCGTGCCGGTCAGCGTGACGGCGTCCGGCGTGACCCCCGCGCGGGCCAGGCGGCCGACGACGGGGGCGACCACCCGGCCGACCCGGGGACGGGCCGAGGCGCTGCGCATCAGCCCTGCCCCGCCGTGGCCTGCGCGGCCCAGCCCTCGGCGAGCAGCTTCCGGGTCTCGCTGAGCACCTGCGGCAGCACCCGGGTCAGCCCGATCACGGGCATGAAGTTGGTGTCGCCGCCCCAGCGCGGGACGGCGTGCTGGTGCAGGTGGTCGGCGATGCCGGCCCCGGCGACCGAGCCCTGGTTCATGCCGATGTTGAACCCGTGCGCGCCGCTGACCTCGCGCACCACCCGCATCGCGGCCTGCGTGAACGCACCGAGCTCGGCGACCTCCTCGGCGGTGAGGTCGGTGTAGTCGGGCACGTGCCGGTACGGGACCAGCATCAGATGGCCGGCGTTGTAGGGGTACAGGTTGAGCACGGCGTAGACCGTCCGGCCGCGGGCGACGATGAGCGCCTCCTCGTCGTCCCGGGTCGGGATGACGCAGAACGGGCAGTCGTCGGCGCCGGTGGGCTTGCCCTCGCCCCGGATGTAGGCCATCCGGTACGGCGTCCAGAGCCGCTCGAAGGCCTGGCCCGGGGACAGGTCCCGCGCTGCCGGCGCCGGCACGCCGGGCTCGCCGTCGCTCATCCTGCGTCGCCATCCTGCTGGTGGCCTACCGAAGCACCACCAGCCCGGTCAGCATCGACGCGGCCAGCATCGGCTCCTGATCGTGGCAGCTCGACCTCCGCGGTCGGGTCGGCGTTGTGCCGGGCGGCGACCCAGCTCGCCACGTGCTCCACGGCGCGGTCGACCGGGATCCCGTTGCGCTGCGATCCGTCCCGGTAGCGGAAGGAGACCGCGCCCGCCTCGGCGTCGGTGGCGCCCGCGATCAGCACGAACGGCACCTTCTGCTTGCTGGCGGTGCGGATCTTCTTCTGCATGCGGTCGTCGGAATCGTCGATCTCCACCCGCAGGCCGCGTGCCTTGAGCTGCAGCGCGACGTCACGCAGGTAGGGCACCTGGTCGTCGGTGATGGGGATGCCGACCACCTGCACCGGCGCCAGCCAGGCCGGGAACGCGCCGGCGTAGTGCTCGGTGAGCACGCCGAAGAAGCGCTCGATCGAGCCGAACTTGGCCGAGTGGATCATGACCGGCTGCGCGTGCGAGCCGTCGGCGGCGGTGTACTCGAGACCGAAGCGCGCCGGCTGGTTGAAGTCGTACTGGATGGTCGACATCTGCCAGGTGCGGCCGATGGCGTCCCGGGCCTGCACGGAGATCTTCGGGCCGTAGAACGCGGCACCGCCCGGGTCGGGCACGAGCTCGAGCCCGGTCTCCTTCGCGGCCTCCTCGAGGACGGCGGTGGCCATGGCCCACTCCTGCTCGGAGCCGATGAACTTGTCCATCTTCTCCGGGTCGTCGCCGCGGGTGGACAGCTCCAGGTAGTAGTCGTCCAGCCCGAAGTCGTTCAGCAGCCCCAGCACGAAGTGCAGGAGGTGCCGGATCTCGCCGGGCGCCTGCTCCGGGGTGACGTAGCTGTGCGAGTCGTCCTGGGTGAGTCCGCGCACCCGGGTCAGGCCGTGGACGACGCCCGACTTCTCGTACCGGTACACCGAGCCGAACTCGAAGAAGCGCAGCGGCAGCTCGCGGTAGGACCGCCCGCGCGACCGGAAGATCAGGTTGTGCATCGGGCAGTTCATGGCCTTGAGGAAGTACTCCGCGTTCTCCAGCTCCATCGGCGGGAACATGGTGTCGGCGTAGTACGGCAGGTGTCCCGAGGTCTCGAACAGGCCGCGCTTGGTGATGTGCGGGCTGCCGACGTAGTCGAAGCCCTCCTCGATGTGGCGGGCTCGGACGTAGTCCTCCATCTCCCGCTTGATCACACCGCCCTTGGGGTGGAAGACGGCCAGGCCGGAGCCGATCTCGTCGGGGAAGCTGAACAGGTCGAGCTCGGCGCCCAGCCGCCGGTGGTCGCGCCGCTCGGCCTCGGCCAGCTGCTCGAGATAGGCCTTGTGGGCCTCCTTGCTCTCCCAGGCGGTGCCGTAGATCCGCTGCAGCTGCGGGTTCTTCTCGCTGCCACGCCAGTAGGCAGCGGCCGACCGGGTCAGGCTGAAGGCCGGGATGTTGTTCGTGCGCGGTAGATGCGGGCCGCGGCAGAGGTCGGTCCAGACGAGGTCGCCGGTGCGGGCGTCGAGGTTGTCGTACATGGTCAGCTGGGCGCCGCCGACCTCGACGGAGGCGCCATCGTCCGAGGACGCAGCGTCGCCGCCCTTCAGGCCGATCAGCTCGAGCTTGTACGGCTCGTTCGCGAGCTCGGCCTTCGCGTCGGCGTCGCTGATCTCGCGGCGCGAGAAGTTCTGCGCGGCGCGGACGATCTCCTGCATCTTCTTCTCGACGGCCTGGAGGTCCTCGGGGGTGAAGGGCCGCTCGGGGTCGAAGTCGTAGTAGAAGCCGTTCTCGACCGGCGGGCCGATGCCCAGCCGGGTACCCGGGAAGAGCTCCTGCACGGCCTGCGCGAGGACGTGCGCGGTCGAGTGCCGGATCACCGCGCGACCCTCGGCGCTGGCGGCGGGCACGGGCTCGATCTCGGTGTCGACGTCCGGCGCCCAGGCGAGGTCCCTGAGGTCACCCGAGGCCGGGTCGCGGACGACGACGGCGCCGTCCGGCCCCTTGAGCGGGACCCCGGCGTCCTTGAGCGCCTGCTGCGCGGTCGTCCCGGCCGGCACCCGGATCGGGGCGACTGCGGTCGGGGACGGCGGCGTGGACACAGGAACTCCTGGGGGTCGGTGGAACGGCACCCCGAGCCTAGTGCGCGCTCCCCGCCGGATCGGCTCAGCCGGCGACGACGATGGCCGGCCTCCGCGCCCCGCTCCGCTCCTCGCTCGTTCCTCGCTGCGATGCTCCCGGGGCTGTCAGCCGGCGACGACCTCGAGCCCGGCCTCCGCGGCACCCCGGCTGAGCACGACGTCGGTGACCCGGGCCGCGGTCTCCGCGTCTGCGGGCAGCAGCCGGACGGCGTCGGTCCCGAGGTCGATGCGCACCGGCACCGCCTCCGCCGTCGTCACGGTGAACCGGTTGTCGTCGCCGCGGGTGAGGGTGAAGCGCGCGACGACCGAGTCCTCGGTGGCGTAGCCGCGGGTGGCGTGCTCGGCGAGGTGGTTGCCGAGGCCGTAGGCGACCCATTCGCCGTCGATCCGCTCGAAGGGCTGCACGACGTGCGCGTGGTGGCCGAGCACGAGGTCGACGTCCGGCGAGGCGAGCAGGCGGCGAGCCGCGTCGACCTGGGCGTCGGTGGGGTCGTGCTGGTACTCCAGGCAGCAGTGCAGGCTGGCGACGACGACCTCGGCGCCGGCCTCGCGGGCGCGACCGGCCGCGGCCAGCATGCCGTCGACGTCGGGGGCGGCTGTGACGTCGACCGACCACTCGCGGCCGGCGGGCAGCGGCACGCCGTTGGTGCTGAACGTCGCCGCGACGTGCCCGACCTCCACCCCACCGACGTCGACGACCGTCGGCCGCTGCACCTCCTCGGCCGTGCGGTACGTGCCGGTGACGGCGATGCCCGCGGCCTCGAGCGTGTCGCGGGTGCGCACCAGCCCGTCGAAGCCGTCGTCCAGCGAGTGGTTGGACGCCGTGGAGCAGACGTCGTACCCGGCACCGGCCAGCGCGTCGACGATCTCCGGCTGGACGACGAAGCTCGGGTAGCCGCGGTAGGGGCCGCCGGCGGGGGCCACCGGGGTCTCCATGTGGCAGATGGCCAGGTCGGCCGCCTCGATGACCGGCGCGATCCCGGCGAAGACGTCGGTGAAGTCGTAGCCGCCGTCGCCGGTCGCGGCGCCGGTGGTGAGGGCACGGTCCTGGTGGACCAGGACGTCGCCGGTGGCGACGAGGGTGAACTCGTCGGGCGGCTCGGGTGAGGGCGCGGCCGATGTGCTCGCCGGGGGCGGGCTGCTCGACGGCGCCGTCGCGGTCGGCTCGGCGGTGCCGCAGGCGGCGAGCAGCAGCGCCACGAGGAGGACCGGACGCGTACGCACGAGCCGAGGCTAGGACCGCAGGCGCACCTCGTCGCCGACCTCGACCAGGCCCGGCGTGTGCACGTCGGCGTAGACGCCCAGGCAGTGCTTGGGCGTGCGCGTCACACGGAGGACGGACGCGCCGACGGCGACCGTGCGCCCGACCCAGCTGCGCTCGTCGTCGTCGATCTCCAGCAGGAGGTTGGCGCGAGGGTCGTCGGCGGAGCAGCCCTCCGGCACCTCGCCCTGCGCGGCGCGGTCGATCGCGTCGCGGCCGACCAGGTGGACCGGCGCGACGCCTTCCCTCTGCTGCGCGGGGGCCAGCGTGACCGCCGTTCCGAGGGCCGCGCCGATCGCCGCGCTGTCGGCGTCCGGATCGCCGGTGGTCGCGACGTCGGCGAGCGCGGGCGCGTCCTTGCCCCGCAGCACGGCGCCGTCCGGGCCGACCACGACCCAGGCGCGGTCCCCGGCCAGTCCGTCGTCCGTGACCGCGACCGAGCGCAGCTCGCGGCCCGCCGTGGAGCGCACCGGGTAGACGCGGATGGCCGCCACCCGGCCCACGACCCGCTCGTCCACGTCGGTCACGCTAACGAGGCCGCTCGCGGAACCACGAGGGGTCCTTCCGAAGTCGTATCGGGTGGAGGCACCCGCATGCGCACCAGGAGCAGGTCGGCACTCGGAGTCGCGGTCGGCGCGCTGCTGCTCGCTGCGCTCGGCTGCGCCGCGTCCGCGGGGCCCACGTGCGCCGCCGCGCTGGAGCAGACGGCGGACGTCGTCACTCCCGGCGACGTCCGCGTCGTCTCCGAGTCCTCGGCCAACCTCGGGGTCGACGTCGCGAGCACTCTGCCCGGGCCCGTCCGCGTGACGGTCGAGTTCGACGACGCGCTGGCGCTGGACGTGACCGCGCCGGGAACCCCGGAGACCTGCAGCCATCAACCGGTCCACCGCTACGCCTACGAGCTGCCCGCCGGACCGCTCGTCGTGGCGGTGACCACGGACGCCGGTCAGAGCGGTTCGGCCGAGGTCGAGATCGGCGACCACCCGCAGTGGATCGTCGTGTCCGTGCAGGAGGGCTTTCCCCTGGACGTCGAGGTCTGGAACAGCCGGCCGCAGTACGGCTGAGCTACGCGGCGGCGCGATTGCGCAGGCGTCGCAGCTGGGCGTCGAGGTACGGCCGTGCGCGCCGTTGCCCGCCGCGGCTGGCGATGGCCGTCTCGAGGGCGGCGAGCGTCCTCGTGAGGCGGTCGGCGTCCGGTGACCAGCCGCGCCGTCGGCACTCCTCCAGCCAGTCGACGACGCCGCGGTGACCTCGCTCGCGGTTGCACCTTCCACAGGCGGCAACCTCGTTCTCCGCCCACGACGGCCCGCCCTTGACCCGGGGCACGACGTGCTCGGTGGTCGGCCGCACGTGCGGGCCGAAAGCCCGGCCGCACCAGATGCACGTGTCCCCGTCGCGGTCGAGGGCTGTGAGTAGCCGCGCGGCGCGGCCGGGTGCTCGGGCGGACATCACCGTCCATGGTCCCCGCTACAGGGCGCACGTGCCGGAGATCAGCCGCCGGGCCGGTAGTCGCTGATCACGTAGCAGGACTCGTCGTCGATGGAGTTCGCGTCGACGTCGATGCTCACGTGCGTCGGGTGGCCGTCGCCGGCGTCGGTGGCGACCGCGACACGGTCGGCCCGGCCGCTCTCGGACGCCTGGCGCGCCTGCTCGGCGATCTCGCCCAGCGTCATGACGTCGGGAAGCCACCGGGGGTCGACCTCGACCCAGCGCTGGTCGTCGGGATCCATCTCCTCGGCGGAGGCCACCGCCCGGTCGCGCACTTCCACTCGGTACCGGCCGATGAAGGCGCGCTCGCCGCACGACGACTCGACGGTGTAGCGGTAGTCCGGCGGCTCGTCCCACCCCGCGACCACCGCGGGGATGCTCGGCTCGGGGACCGAGGTCGGCGGTTCCGGCACCGAGCTCACCGGCCCGATCAGCGCTCCGCACCCGGCTGTCGTCAGGCCCAGGACCAGCAACCCCGCCGTCCGTCGTCGGTCCACGTCCACCTCCGCGTCGTCGGAGGCATGACGGGCGGACTCGCATGCCCGGTTCCACCACGGTTGACGGAACGCGTCGGCCGGCCGGTCGATGAGTTACGAGTCCTGCGCAGGTCACAGCGTCCAGGACTACGACGAGACTGACGCGCTCGTACCCGAAGGAGACGCATGGCCAAGCTCATCTACTCGATGATCACCTCGCTCGACGGCTACGCCGAGGCAGGCGAGGGCGACCTCGGCACCGGGGCCGAGGACCCGGAGGTGCACACCTTCATCGGCGACGTCTTCCGCCACGTCGGCACGTTCCTCTACGGCCGACGCATGTACGAGACGATGGTCTTCTGGGAGACCGCGCACACCTTGCCCGACGCGCCGCCGCACATCGTGCAGTACGCGCGCGACTGGCAGGCGGCCGAGAAGGTCGTCTACTCCACGACGCTGGAGTCGGTGTCGAGCGAGAAGACCAGGATCGAGCGGACCTTCGACCCGGACGCGGTGCGCACGCTCAAGGCCGAGTCGGACCACGACCTCTCCGTCGACGGCCCGAACCTCGCCGCCCAGGCGATCGCGGCCGGCCTGGTGGACGAGTACCACCTCTTCATCACGACGAGCGTGGTCGGCGGCGGCAAGCGGTTCTTCCCCGACGGCGTGCGCCTCGATCTCGAACTGGTGGAGGAGCGTGCCTTCGACACCGGTCTGGTCTACGCGCGCTACCGGACCCGCTGAGCCGAACCGATGGTGGCCCCGCAGACGACGAAGGGCCAGGCTTCCCCATCTCGGGGTTGACCTGGCCCTCGGATCCGGTGGGCGATACGGGGTTCGAACCAGTGACGGAGCCGTGACCCAGTGCCCGATGCGACCAATCGCGGCCACGCGCTGGACGGCTGGCCGCTGCCGGCCGATTGATTTCTTCCAAGAGCGACAGCTCACGACACGCTGATTTCGGGGCACCCCGAAGCAAAGGAGAGCCCGTGGGCACGGTGGTCATGTACGCCTCGGTGTCGGTGGACGGATTCATCGCGGACGAGCACGACCAGCCCGGACCGCTGTTCGACTGGTTGTCCAGCGGTGACGTCCCGTTGGACGAGAGCGGCGACGTGAAGGTGTCGCAGGCCTCCTACGACTACACCCGGCCGTACTGGGACCAGATCGGGGTGACGATCGCCGGCCGCCACGTCTTCGACATGACGGACGGCTGGGACGGGAAGCCTCCGAGCGGGATCGACCACGTGGTCGTAGTGACGCACCGACCGAAGCCCGAGGGCTGGGACCCCGAGGCGCCGTTTCACTTCGTCGACGGCGTCGAGGCAGCCATGGCCAGGGCGCAAGAGCTTGCGGGTGACCGCATCGTCGAGGTCGCCGCCGGCGACGTCGGAGGCCAGGTGCTTGCCGCGGGCCTGGTCGACGAGGTGCGCATGGACGTCGTACCCGTCGTGTTCGGGTCCGGCAAGCGCTACTTCGGGTCGGTCCACGCACAGCACCTGTTGGAGGATCCCGACGTGGTGATCCAGGGCGACCGGGTGCTTCACCTGCGCTATCGGGTGCGCCGTTGACCGATCTGAGCGGGTACGCGAAGAAGTCCACTGCGAACGGTCCCGCGCCACTGACCAACGTTTCCGCTGGTCAGTAGCCCCTCGGATCCGGTGGGCGATACTGGGTTCGAACCAGTGACCTCTTCGGTGTGAACGAAGCGCTCTACCACTGAGCCAATCGCCCGGACGACTGCGAGTGTAGCGAGACGCTCAACGCCAGAGCGGTACCCACCCCGGCACCCAGTCGGGCACGCCGGTCATGTGCAGGGTGACGACCAGGACGCCGTAGACGAACGCCGCCGTCGCCAGGCTGATCAGCACACGGACCCACACCGGCTGACGGCCGACCCACTCGGTCCAGCCCTTCACGTGCCGCTTGGTGAACTCGAGCAGCCGTTCGGCCCAGGTGAACTCGGTCGCGAGCACGAACAGCCCGGCGATCACGATGAGCCAGCCGGGGCCGGGCAGCGGGATCGCGACCGTGCCGAGCGCGACGATGAGGCCGCCCACGATGCCGACCCCGATGCGGTACCCGTGGTCGATCGACCGTCGCGCGGCCAGCCGCTGCCGCCAGCGACTGTCCCGGACGCGCTCCCGCAGGCTGTACACGTCGTCGTCGTCGAAGCGGCCGCCGGCGCGGGTCGATCCCGTGGCGTCCGCGCGGCGTCCGGGCGCCGTCACCGAGTCCGGTCCGCTCAGCTGGTCACCTGCCCCATCGCCAGGACCTCCGACGGTGCCGCCGGGGGCTGCCGGCCGGGCTCGAGGCTGACGGCGTACGTGTCATAGGCGTCCGACCCGGTCGGGGCCGAGCCTACGGCGTCCACGTCCAGGCGGGAACGCACCACGTCGAAGGTGCCGACCGCCTCGGGCTCGGGGCTGCCGTCGCGCAGACCCCAGAGAACGTAGGTCTCGCGCGTCTCGTCGTTCACGGCGAGGGCCTGGCTGACCACGTGGACGTCGCCGTCCCGGGCGACGACCGTCGCGACCGGCCCGCGGTCGTCGGTCAGCCGCGCGACCACCTCCGCGCCGGGCTGCAGGAGCTCCTCGACGACCGCTTGCTGCTCGGCTGCCGTCTCGACCGCTCGGTCGCGGGCCGTGGACAGCGAGACGTTCCAGATGCCCAGCCCGACGACGCCGGCCACGGCCGCCGCCAGCGCGAGCGCCCAGCCGCGCTCGCGCAGCGACGAGAACCGGGGGCGCGGCGCGGGCACCGACCCGGCGGTGGCCGGCCCGGCGGCCGGCGTCGTGACGCCGGGGCGCGCGTCGTCGTCCGTGGAGCGGAGGCCGCCGGTTGCGACGGTCTGCTCGGGCAGCGGCGGCGGGGGCACCGGGCGGCGGACCTGCTCCGTCCGCTCGACCGCCGCGCGGAGCCGGGAGCGCAGCTCCTCCGACGGCTCGGCCGGCGGCAGGTCGGTGGCCAGCGAGGCCATGACCTCCTCGGTCTCGGCCACCGTCTGCGCGCACCGCGGGCAGCCGGGCAGGTGGCGGGCGAAGAACGTCTCGTCCTCCGGCTCGAGGGCGTGCAGTGCCCAGCCGACGGCCAGCTCGTCGAGGGCCTCGTGGTTTCCCCGACGCGGGGTGTCGCTCACCGGCCGGCCTCCTCGATGCCTCGTTCGACGCCCGCTGAACCGCCGAGACCTTGCTTCAGCCGGCGCATGCCGGCCAGCATGCGGGTCTTCACGGTGCCGAGCGGGGCCCCGGTCAGCGCCGCGACCTCACGCTGCGTGTAGCCGCCGTAGTAGGCGAGGGTGAGGGCCTCGCGTTGCGAGTCCGGCAGGTCCCCGAGAGCGATCCGCACGCGCTCGGCCTCGGAGCGGTTCCACGCCTCCTCCTCGACGTCGGAGCTGGACATCGGGGCGCGCAGGGCCATGTCTTCCTCGGCCAGGGTCTGCCGCCGGCGCTGGGACTCCTCGCGCCGGACGGCGTCCACGGCCTTGTGGTGGACCATGGCCATGAGCCACGACGAGAAGCTGCCGCGTTGCCCGTCGAACGCGCTGGGGTTGCGCCAGACGCTGAGGAACACGTCCTGGAGCACGTCCTCGGCCAGGGTGTCGTCGGCCAGGATCCGCCGGGCGAGGGAGAAGGCCGGACGGCGGAAGCGCTCGTACATGTCGTCGACGGCCCCGGCGTCGCCCGCGGCGATGCGTCGGAGGATGTCGGCGTCCGGGGAGCTGCCCTCCGACGGCCGTGCCGGACGTATCACGGCTCCCATCGTCACATGCAGGGTTCGGTCCGGACAGCGCGTCCGGTTCACATGGGGTCGGGTCACGTGCTCAACTCGAAGTCATCGGCATCTCCGCGCGTACCGGGGCGACCCGCGGGGCAGATGTGACACGTGATGCAGATCCGCGGAATTCTCCGTGACTTCCGAGCCGGACGGTCGTTCTCTTGACATGGTGAGCCGACGGACCTCTGGGCACTCCTCCCCCGTCACCCTCCAGCTGGTGGGGCCGACCTCGTGGACCGAGGTGCCGGCCCTGCTCCTCTACGACGCCACGGATCCCTACGCAGTACGGATCGCCTTCGGCGACACGACCGAGGACGGCGCCGCGGAGCCGGACGGGGCGATCACCTGGCTGCTGAGCCGTGAGCTGCTGCAGGCCGGCCTGGAGCGGCCGTCCGGCGACGGCGACGTGCGGCTGTGGCCGGCGAGGTCGGCGGCCGACGTCCTCTACCTGCACCTGCGGGCCCCGTCGGGCGAGGCACTGTTCGAGGTGTCCCGCGCGTCGATCGCGGCGTTCGTCCGGCAGACCGAGGCACTGGTCCCGCTCGGCGAGGAGACCGACCGGCTGGGTCTGGACGACGAGCTGGAGGCGCTGCTGTTCAACGGAGGGGCGGATCCGACGGGCCGCTGACCTGCAGGGACCCGGAACCGGTCGAGATCCGGCGACCCCCCTCCTCGGAGGAGCGTCGCCGGTCGGGTATGGTTTCTCCCGTCACGCGGACGTGGCTCAGTTGGTAGAGCATCACCTTGCCAAGGTGAGGGTCGCGGGTTCGAATCCCGTCGTCCGCTCGGAACTCGGGCGCTGGTCTGCAGACCGGCGCCCGCGTGCGGTGGAGTGGCCGAGAGGCGAGGCAACGGCCTGCAAAGCCGTCTACACGGGTTCAAATCCCGTCTCCACCTCGTTCCCACTCCGGAGCGGGTGTGGAGAGGGGAACCGGCCGACAGGCCGGAACGGGCGATTGGCGCAGCGGTAGCGCGCTTCCCTGACACGGAAGAGGTCACTGGTTCGATCCCAGTATCGCCCACCAGCACGAGAGCCCCAGGTCGATGACCTGGGGCTCTCGTCGTATCCGGGGCGGGCTCCCGACGGGTCAGGCCGGAACCGAGTCGGCGGCGCGGCGGATCTCGGCGGCGTCCAGCTTCTTCATCGTCAGCATGGCCTGGAAGGCGCGCTGCGCACGACCTGGGTCGGAGTCGTCGAACAGCTCGTCCATGCCCGCCGGGACGACCTGCCACGAGAAGCCGTAGCGGTCCTTGAGCCAGCCGCACTGCGACTCCTCGCCGCCGTCCAGCAGCTTCTCCCAGTAGTAGTCGACCTCGGCCTGGTCGGCGCAGTTGATCTGGAAGGAGACCGCCTCGCTGAAGGTGAACTGCGGTCCTCCGTTGATGTGCACGTACCGCTGGCCGTCGAGCTCGTACTCGACCGTCATCACCTCGCCGGCCGGGCCGGGCGCGCCCTCGGGGTAGCGCGCGATCGACACGATGCGGCTGTTCGGGAAGATCGAGCAGTAGAAGTTCGCGGCCTCCTCGCCCTGGGTGTCGAACCAGAGGTTGGGGGTGACGCGCTGCTGAGGCATGGCGGGTTCCTCTCGGTGCGGGATCCGAACTCTCGTACTGCAGACCGCGCGGCGGAACCGAACTCATCGCAGGATCGCAGGCGTGGCCCACCTGCGGATCGACTTCTTCTCCGACTCCCTGGCGCTGTCGACCTCGATGACGGTGCTGCTGCCGCAGCGCACCACCACGCAGATCGGCATGGCCGGCGCGACGACCGACGGCCTTCCCCCGGTGCTGTACCTGCTGCACGGCCTGTCGGACGACGACACCATCTGGCTGCGCCGGACGTCGATCGAGCGCTACGTCGCCCCGCTCGGACTGGCGGTCGTCATGCCGCAGGTGCACCGCAGCTTCTACGCCGACGAGCACTACGGCGGGCGCTACTGGACGTTCCTGTCCGAGGAGCTGCCGGAGCTGGTGAGCTCCTGGTTCCGCGTGTCGCAGGACCGGGAGGACACCTTCGTCGCAGGCCTGTCGATGGGCGGCTACGGCGCCCTCAAGTGGGCCCTGCGGCAGCCGGAGCGCTTCGCCGCGGCGGCCGGCCTCTCCGGGGCCCTGCACATCGGGGGCGTCCACAGCGGTCCCGTGCGGGCCGAGGACCCGCGCCTGTTCGACCGGATCTACGGGGACCGGTCCCCCGCCGGGAGCGACGACGACCTGCTCGCCCTGGTCTCCCGTGCCGACCCCGCAGCGATCCCGGCCCTGTTCGTCTGCTGCGGCGAACAGGACGAGCTGATCGACGGCAACCGCGTCTTCGTCGACGCCTGCGCCAGGGCGTCGGTGCCCGTCACCTCGTCGTTCGGCCCGGGCGAGCACGACTGGGCCTACTGGGACGCGCAGATCCAGGACGTCCTCGCCTGGCTGCCGCTCCGCTCGGCCGGCTAGCCCATACGGACCGCCGGCTCCACGCGCTCGGACCAGAAGCGGTCGACCTGGGCCGCCAGCTGTGCCGGTGTGCCGCTGTTGTCCAGGACGACGTCGGCGACCGCCCGGCGCTGTTCGTCGGTCGCCTGCGCCGCGATGCGAGCGCGGGCGTCGCTCTCGGTGAGCCCCCGCCCGACCAGGCGGGCCACCCGGACGTCGGTGCCGGCCTCGACGACCAGCACGAGGTCGAAGGAGGCTGCCTGGCCGGTCTCGACGAGCAGCGGGATGTCCTGGACGACGACCGCGTCCTCGGGCAGCGCGGAGATCAGCTCCACCGCCCGAGCCCGCACCAGCGGGTGCACGATGCCGTCGAGGCGGGCCCGTGCCTGCGCGTCGCCGAAGACCACTGCCGCCAGGGCCGGGCGGTCGAGCGCGCCGTCCGGCGTCAGCACGTCCTGGCCGAACGCGTCGACGATGGCGGCGAGCCCCGGCGTCCCCGGCTCGACCACCTCGCGGGCCAGGACGTCGGCGTCCACGAGATGCGCGCCGCGCTCGGCCAGCAGCCGCGCGACGGTGCTCTTGCCGGAGCCGATCCCGCCGGTGAGTCCGATGCGCAGCACGCACGGACAGTAGCCACTGACCCCGCCCAGGATCACGGAGAGGTAACACGGTGGACTCCTGTCCGGCGCGTCGCACCAGTCACACGCGTCACGGGACATAACTTCGGCCACGGCGTCTTCCCCGCCGACGAGAGGCAGAACTCCCATGTCCGTGTCCCTGTCCGCCGACGCACCGTCGATCGCTCCGCTGGCCGCTCCGCGCCGTCGCGGTGGCCGGCATCGGCTCGGCACGCCCGCCGGTGTGCGCTGCACCGATCTGCCCGCCGTCCGTGAGCGCATGGAGTTCAGCCGGACGCCGGTCGAGCACCGCCGCGCCTTCCTGCGCTGGCTGATGCCGATGGCGCCGTCCGGCAAGCACACCTGGAACTTCCTGGCCGGCGCCGGCGGCCGCCCCCGCACCGCGTTCGCGATCATCCTCAGCCTCTAGAAGGACCACCTGCCCCCCATCGCTCGCACGCTCGCGACGGGACCCTGCAGGCGGCCGCCCTGGACGGTCCGGGCCCCGTGGACGTACGTCCACGGGGCCTTCGTCATTGCCTGGAATCGCCGGCCACCCCGGGAAGCCAGAGGCCCGGCACCCCCGTGGGGATGCCGGGCCTCTGGACCGTTGGTGCTACTGCTCACTCACCGCCGGCGAGCTTGGCCCGCAGCGCGGCGAGCGCCTCGTCGCTGGCCAGCGTGCCACCGGTCGACTCGGGGGCCGCAGCCTCGGCGCCGCTCGAGTAGTTGCCGCCGGCCGCCGCCTCGGCGTCGGCCTCCTTGGCCGCCGCGATCTGCTTGCGGTGCGCCTCGAAGCGCGCCTGGGCCTCGGCGTACTGCCGCTCCCAGGTCTCGCGGGCCTCGTCGAAGCCCTCGCGCCACTCACCGGTCTCCGGGTCGAAGCCCTCGGGGTAGATGTAGTTGCCCTCGGTGTCGTACGACGCGGCCATGCCGTAGGCGGCCGGGTCGAACTGCTCCTCGTCGCCGACGACGCCCTCGTTGGCCTGCTTGAGCGACAGCGAGATGCGACGACGGTCCAGGTCGATGTCGATGACCTTGACCAGGATCTCGTCGCCGACCTGCACGACCTGCTCGGGGATCTCCACGTGGCGCTCGGCCAGCTCGGAGATGTGCACCAGGCCCTCGATGCCCTCGTCGACGCGCACGAACGCACCGAACGGAACGAGCTTGGTGACCTTGCCGGGGACGACCTGCCCGATCTGGTGGGTGCGGGCGAACTGACGCCACGGGTCCTCCTGCGTCGCCTTCAGCGACAGGGAGACCCGCTCGCGGTCCAGGTCGACGTCGAGGACCTCGACGGTGACCTCCTGGCCCACCTCGACGACCTCGGACGGGTGGTCGATGTGCTTCCAGGACAGCTCGGAGACGTGCACCAGGCCGTCGACGCCGCCGAGGTCCACGAACGCACCGAAGTTGACGATCGAGGAGACGACGCCGGAGCGGACCTGGCCCTTGGCGAGCTTGTTGAGGAACTCGCTGCGGACCTCGGACTGCGTCTGCTCCAGCCACTGGCGACGGGAGAGGACGACGTTGTTGCGGTTCTTGTCGAGCTCGATGATCTTCGCCTCGAGCTCGCGGCCCACGTAGGGCTGCAGGTCGCGGACGCGGCGCATCTCGACCAGCGACGCGGGGAGGAACCCGCGCAGGCCGATGTCGAGGATGAGACCACCCTTGACGACCTCGATGACGGTGCCGGTGACGACCTCGTCGGCTTCCTTCTTCGCCTCGATCGTGCCCCAGGCGCGCTCGTACTGTGCGCGCTTCTTGGAGAGGATCAGCCGGCCTTCCTTGTCCTCCTTCTGGAGAACGAGGGCCTCCACCTCGTCGCCGACCTTGACGACCTCGTTCGGGTCGACGTCGTGCTTGATGGAGAGTTCGCGCGAGGGGATGACGCCCTCGGTCTTGTAGCCGATGTCCAGCAGCACCTCGTCCCGGTCGACCTTGACGATGACGCCCTCGACGATGTCGCCATCGTTGAAGTACTTGATCGTCAGGTCGATCGCCGCGAGGAAGTCCTCGGCGGTGCCGATGTCGTTCACGGCGACCTGGGGAGTGCTGTCGGGACGGACCTGGGTGGAGGTCATGTGGTTGGTTGCTCCGGACGGGGGGTGCGTAGGGACAGGACGGCCCGCGGCCGGGTTGACCGCGGGTAGCGGGGAGAGCCGGCGCGCGCCGTTCTCCCGCGAGGGAACCCCGCGCGCGAACAGCACACCAGACCTCTGGCGCATTCCCATGGTACGGACGCGGTCGCGCCCGGGTCCACCGGGTCTGGGCGGGAGCGGCCGGTCGGCGGCGTGTCACGATCGGCGTGTCATGAGCACCCCTCCCCCGCTGCCGCTCGGCGGTGACGGCTACCCCGCCGCCGGCGGTGTCCTACGTCGGGCAGCGGGCGTCGCCGAGTCCGTGCGCGCCAACCGGCGGTGGTGGGACGCGGCGGCTCCGGCCTACCTCGCCGAGCACGGCTCGGACCTGGGCGAGGTCGACTTCCTCTGGTGCCCGGAGGGGCTGCGGGAGGCCGACGCGCACCTCCTGGGCGAGGTCGCGGGGCGGCGGGTGCTCGAGGTGGGCTGCGGATCGGCGCCGTGCTCGCGCTGGCTGCGGACGGCGGGCGCCGACCCCGTCGCGCTGGACCTCTCTGCCGGGATGCTGGCCCGCGCTGCGCTGCTGAACCGGTCGAGCGGGGTCGCCGTCCCGCTGCTGCAGGCCGACGCCGGCGCGCTCCCCCTGGCCGACATGTCGTTCGACCTGGCCTGCTCGGCCTACGGCGGGCTGCCGTTCGTGGCCGACGCCGGGGCCGTGCTCTCCGAGGTGCGCCGCGTGCTGCGGCCGGGCGGTCGCTTCGTCGCCTCGGTCAACCACCCGATGCGCTGGCCGTTCCCCGACTCCCCCGATCCCGCGGACCTGCGGATCGTCTCGTCCTACTTCGACCGGACCCCGTACGTGGAGGTCGACGACGACGGCGACGTCAGCTACGTCGAGCACCACCGCACGGTGGGCGACTGGGTGCGCGCGGTCGTGGGCGCCGGCCTGGTGCTCGAGGACCTGGTGGAGCCGGAGTGGGCGGCGGGCCGCACGGAGAACTGGGGTCAGTGGTCACCCGAGCGCGGTGCGCTGGTGCCGGGGACGCTGATCCTCGTCTGCTCGCGACCCGCCTGAGCGCTCCGCGCCCGGTCGGCCGAGACGCGCCCGACCACCTACCCCGCCGCCGAGAGCCCGAGCAGACTCCCGCGCGTCGACCGGCCACTCGGGGCCGGAACAGGCCGGAGGAGGCGGGGACATGCCCCTGTTCATGGACGTCCACAACAAGGTCGACGGGTTGACGGCCGAGGCGGTGGCCGGGGCGCACGCGCGGGACCTCGAGGTACAGGAGAAGTACGGCGTGCACTACCAGCGGTACTGGTTCGACGAGGGCTCCGGAAGGGTCTTCTGCCTCGTCGAGGCGCCGGACGCCGAGGCCGCGGTCGCGGTGCACCGGGAGGCCCACGGGCTCCTCGCGGACGACATCACCGAGGTGCACGAGGGCACCTGAGCGAGCGCCCAGCACAGGCGGCCCACGACGTCACCAGAGGTCGCCGTCGCGCCAGTCGCAGGTGAGCTCGCCGTCCAGGTCGAGCGGATGTCCGACCGGCAGCACGAACACGGCGTCGTCGTCCTCCGGCGTGCGCGCCCGACCCTCCGGCGTGAGCGCCCAGGTGCTCCCCTGCCACCGCTGCCAGCCGCGGGCGGTGTAGAGCCGCGCACCGTGGTCGGTCGCGCTCAGGGCGCCTGCGTCGTAGGCCCGACGGACCACGTCCTCGAGGGCGGCCATCACGGCCGAGGCATGGCCGCGCCGGCGCTGCCCGGGGGCGACGGCGACCGCCTCCACGTAGCCCACGCGAAGCGCCCGCCCGCCGTGCAGCAATCGCCGCTGCACCACCGCGCCGTGCGCGACCGGCTCACCGTCGACCCGAACGAGGGCGTGGAGGCCGCCGAGTGCGTGCTCCCAGTCGTCGTCGTCGAACCGGCCGTCGAATGCCTCGACCACCAGGCGCCGGACGGCGTCCAACGCGTCCGCCCCCAGCTGAGCGGTGTGCAGGAGATCGACGGTCACCGATTCAGTGGGCGGCGTCGTTCCAGGTCCGGCCGAAGCCCACCGACACCTCCATCGGCACCGACAGCTCGGCGGCTCCGGCCATCTCGCGACGCACCAGCGCCTCGAGCACGTCCTTCTCCCCCGGCGCCACCTCGAGCACGAGTTCGTCGTGCACCTGGAGCACCATCCGCGAGCTCAGACCCTCGTCGGCGATCGCCTGCTCGACCCGCAGCATCGCGACCTTGATGACGTCGGCCGCCGAGCCCTGGATCGGGGCGTTGAGCGCCATCCGCTCGGCCATCTCGCGGCGCTGCCGGTTGTCGCTGGTCAGGTCGGGGAGATATCGGCGCCGGCCCAGGGTGGTGACCGTGTAGCCGTTGAGCCGGGCCTCGTCGACCACGCTGTCGAGGTAGTCGCGGATGCCGCCGAAGCGCTCGAAGTAGGCGTGCATCTGCTCGCGCGCCTCCTCGGTGGAGATGCGCAGCTGCTGCGACAGGCCGTACGCCGACAGCCCGTAGGCCAGGCCGTAGCTCATCGCCTTGATCCGGCGGCGCATCTCGGGGTCGACCTGCTCGATCGGGATGCCGAACGCCCGCGAGGCGACGAAGGAGTGCAGGTCCTCCCCCGACATGAAGGCCTCGATGAGGCCCTCGTCGCCGGAGAGGTGGGCCATGATCCGCATCTCGATCTGGCTGTAGTCGGCCGTCATCAGCGACTCGTAGCCCTGGCCGACGACGAACGCCTGCCGGATCCGCCGGCCCTCCGCCGTCCGGATCGGGATGTTCTGCAGGTTCGGGTCGGTCGACGACAACCGGCCGGTGGCGGCGATCGTCTGCTGGAACGTCGTGTGGATGCGTCCGGCGTCGTCGACCATCGGGATGAGGCCGTCGATGACCGTGCGCAGCCGGGTGACGTCGCGGTGGCGGAGCAGGTGCTCGAGGAACGGGTGTCCCGTCGATGCGAGCAGCGAGGTCAGTGCCTCGGCGTCGGTCGTGTACCCGGACTTGATCCTCTTGGTCTTGGGCAGTGCGAGCTCGTCGAACAGCACGGTCTGCAACTGCTTGGGCGAGCCGAGGTTCACCTCGCGGCCGATGACCTCGTAGCAGTCGGCCGCCGCCTCGGCGACGCCCGAGGCGAACTCCTTCTGCAGGTCGTGCAGGAAGTCGAGGTCCGCGGCGATGCCGCGGTACTCCATCGCGGCGAGCACGCGGGTCAGCGGCAGCTCGATCTGGCCGAGCAGCGCGTCGCCGCCGCGCGGCGCCCAGCACGGTCTCCAGGGCGTCGGACAGGTCGTTGACCGCGACCGCCTTGAGCACGTCGACCTTGGCGGCCTCGGCAGCGAGGTCCGCGTCCGACGGCCCGAGCCCGTCGAGGGTGAGCTGGGCCTCCTCCTCCGCGGCGTCCTTGAGCTCCCGCCTCAGGTAGCGGACGGCGAGGTCGCCCAGGTCGAACGACCGCTGGCCGGGCAGCGCCAGGTAGGCGGCCAGCGAGGTGTCGCTGACGACGCCGTCGAGCTCCCAGCCGCGGGCCCAGATCGCCAGCAGCGGTCCCTTGACCTCGTGCACGACCTTGGGTGCCGAGCCGTCGGCCAGCCAGGCGGCCAGCGCCTGCTCGTCGGCGGCATCCAGTGACGGGCCCAGGTCGACGAAGGCGGTGTGGTCGTCGGCCGCCGCGAGCGCGATGCCGGTCAGCTCGCCGGTACCCCTGCCCCAGGTGCCCCGGAAGATGACGCCGGTGCGCCCGGTGCGGGCGTGCGCGTCGAGCCAGGTCGACAGCTCACCCTGCGCGACGTCGTCCATCGTGACGTCGAAGCCGCCCTCGACCTCGGGCTCGGCACTGGTGAGCGTCGCGAACAGCCGGTCGCGCAGCACGCGGAACTGCAGGTTGTCGAAGAGCGTGTGCACCTCGTTGCGGTCCCACGCCTGCTTGGCCAGGTCGGTCGGCCCCAGTTCCAGCGGCACCGCTCGGTCGAGCTCGGTGAGCCGCCGGTTCTGCAGCACCGAGGCCAGGTGCTCGCGCAGCTTCTCGCCGACCTTGCCCTTGACGGTGTCGACCTGGTCGACCAGCGCGTCGAGCGAGCCGTACTCGCGCACCCATTTCGCGGCGGTCTTCTCCCCCACGCTCGGGATGCTGGGCAGGTTGTCGCTCGGATCGCCGCGCAGCGCGGCGAAGTCGGGGTACTGCACCGGCGACAGGCCGTACTTGGACTCGACCTCCTCGGGCGTGAAGCGGGTCAGGTCCGAGACGCCCTTGCGCGGGTAGAGCACGGTGACGTGCTCGTTGACCAGCTGGAGCGCGTCGCGGTCGCCGGTGCAGATCAGCACGTCCATGCCGTGCTCGACGGCCTGCACGGTCAGCGTCGCGATGACGTCGTCGGCCTCGTAGCCCTCGGCCGTGATCACCGGGACGTGCAGCGCCGCCAGCACCTCCTGGATCAGGCTCACCTGCCCGCGGAAGTCGGTGGGGCTCTCGGAGCGGTTGGCCTTGTACTCGGCGTAGATCTCGCTACGGAACGTCTTGCGGCCGACGTCGAAGGCCACCGCGACGTGCGTGGGCTGCTCGTCGCGCAGGACGTTGATCAGCATCGAGGTGAAGCCGTAGACGGCGTTCGTCGGCTGACCGGTCGTCGTCGAGAAGTTCTCGACCGGCAGCGCGAAGAACGCCCGGTAGGCAAGCGAATGGCCGTCGAGCAGGAGCAGCCGGGGACGGGGACCGGAGCCACCGGCATCGGTGGCTGCGGCGGGGACGGAGGTGGCGACCGGAGCGGACATCGCAGACGATCGTAAGTGCGGGCACCGACGATCCGGTGCCCCGAGCGGCAGGTCGACCGCGGCCCGACCTAGCGTGCAGCCCGTGGCCACTCCTCCCCCCGCCTGGGCACCCGCCGGAGCCCTGAGCCCCTTGGACCAGAAGCTCGGGATCGAGATCGTCGACTACGACCCCGACCGGCTGGTGGCGACCATGCCGGTCGAGGGCAACACCCAGCCGTTCGGCCTGCTGCACGGCGGAGCCACCTGTGCGCTGGTCGAGACGATCGGCTCGTGGGCGGCGATCCTCGGCGTCGGTCCCGACCGCCGTGCCGTCGGTATCGAGCTGAACGCCAGCTACGTGCGCTCGCCGCGCGCCGGCACGGTCACCGCCGTCTGCACGCCGGTGCGGCGCGGTCGCTCGCTGGCGACGTTCCTGATCGATGTCACCGACGACGAGGGCCGCACCACCGCGACCGCCCGGCTGACCTGCATGCTCCTGGACGGCGCCGGGAGCTGACCGAGTTCAGGCGTCGGCGACCGCGCCGAGCGTCGGCAGCGGCCGGGGCACCGGGACGGTCGGCAGGGTGCGGCGGCGCGACGCCGCCCGCCGCGGCGCCGGCACGGTGACGCCGCCCCGCTGACGGGCCGCCAGCGTCCTGGCCAAACTGTCCAGAGCCACCACGCGTCGCGTGGTCAGCGGAGCGAACCCCATCTGCGCGAGGAAGCGCTGCCGCTCGGCCTCGTGCCCGCCCACGGACGCGACCACGTGCGCTGCGCCGTTCTCCGTGGCGAAGGTGACGGCGGCGCCGAGCAGGGCCGAGCCCACGCCCTGTCGGCGGTGCGCCCGGTGGACGACGAAGGTGTCGACGGTGACCTGCGGCGCGCCCAGGACGAGCGACAACGGGTCCATCCCGAGCACCGCGAGCCCGACGGCCGTCTCACTCCCGCTCAGGTCGAGCGCGGCACCGGAGGCGGCGTTCGACCCGGGCAGGACGGCGAGCACGACGCGGTGCACCGGGTCGACCAGCAACCGACGGAAACCGGCGGCCGCCGCGCCGAGTGCGGTCTGCCCGGTGAGCACGCCCTCGGCGTGCGCGTCGGCGCGGTACTGCCGCACGAGTGCGAGCACGGTGGGCAGGTCGTCGACGCGCGCCGTGCGCGCCACCACGCGGGACCGCGAGATACCAGACACGCGTGCCTCCCCTGGACGGTGGGTGGAGACTGCACCGCCGGGACTCTGCGTTCATGGCGGCGCGCCGTACGGGGCCGTATCCGAACGGGGACGGCGTGTCGCGGAAAGGTCACAGGTCAGCGAGAAGTCATGGCCGTGCAACACGGGCGCGTTAGGGTCCGTCCTCTCACATCCGCCAGGGAGGTCGAGTGACGCACGCGGGCAACCGTGTCCACCGGCGCCGTCGGGAGCCGGGAACCAGCTCCTCGACCGGCTCGCCGGGCACGTCCGGACGCCGGACGGCACGGCGGTCGCAGCTGTGGCTGCGGCTGGTGCTGGTCCTGCTCTTCGCCGGTGGGGTCGCGGCCCTGACGCCCGGCACCGCATCCGCCGAGGGCGAGACCCTGAACGGCACGCTGCAGACCCGGGGGGGCGGGCCGATCCCCGACGTCGAGGTCGCCGTCGCCACGAGCGACGGCGAGGAGGTCGACACCGCGACGTCCGACGAGAACGGGCGGTGGGAGGTCGAGCTGCCCGGGCCCGGCGAGTACACGGTCACGCTGGACACCGAGGGACTCCCCGAGGGCATCACGCTCCGCGGCGAGGAGACCCGCACGGTCACCGTCGACGCGAACCGGCGGCAGGGCGTGATCTTCGCGCTCGACAACGCCGCCTCCGGCGGGGGCGGCAGGGCCGGTGCGCGCCGTCCAGCTGCTGGTCGACGGCATCCGCTTCGGGCTGCTCATCGCCATGGCGGCGATCGGCCTGTCGCTGATCTTCGGGACGACGGGGCTGACCAACTTCGCGCACGGCGAGCTCGTGACGGCGGGCGCTCTCGTCGCCTACTTCGTCAACGTCGACGGCGGTGTGCCGCTGATCGCTGCCGCTGTCATCGCGATGATCGCCGGCGCCGCCATCGGCGCGCTGAACGAACTGGGCCTGTGGCGGCCGCTGCGCCGGAGGGGCACCGGGCTGATCGCCGCGCTGGTCGTCTCGATCGGACTGTCGCTGGTGCTGCGGTACCTGTACCAGATCATCTTCGGCGGGCTTCTCCGAGGCGTACGGCGACTTCCGCGGCCAGCGGGCCGTGGACTACGGCCTGTTCCGGATGACCAACGTCGACCTGGCCTCGATCATCATCTGCGTCGTCGTACTGGTCCTGGTGGCGCTGATGCTGCAGCGCACCCGGATCGGCAAGGCGATGCGCGCGGTGGCCGACAACCGCGACCTCGCCGCCTCCTCCGGGCATCAACGTCAACCAGGTGATCCTCGTCGTCTGGATGATGGGCGGCGCGCTCGCCGCCCTCGGCGGCGTCCTGCTGGGCCTCTACCGACGAGGTGCAGTGGGACATGGGCTTCCGCCTGCTGCTGCTGATGTTCGCCGGCGTCACGCTCGGCGGGCTCGGCACCGCCTACGGCGCCCTGGTCGGCAGCCTGGTCGTCGGCATCTTCGTCCAGATGTCGACGCTGATCATCCCGAACGACGTCAAGTACGTCGGCGGGCTGCTGCTGCTGATCGTCATCCTGATCATCCGGCCCCAGGGGATCCTGGGCGCCCGCGTACGGGTGGGCTGACACCGTGAGCGAAGTGATCGACGCCCTGGCAATCGCGCTGAAGGCCGGGCTCGGCTACCAGGCGATCTTCTTCTGCCTGCTGGCCATCGGCATCAACGTGCAGTTCGGCTACACCGGACTGCTGAACTTCGGCCAGATCGCCTTCGCGCTGCTCGGCGGCTTCGGCATCGCGATCTCGGTGTCCCAGTGGGGACTGAACTTCTGGGTCGGCGTCCTCATCGGACTGGTAGCCGCGATCGGTCCTGGCCCTGCTGCTCGGTCTGCCCACGCTGCGGCTGCGGGCCGACTACCTCGCCATCGCCACGATCGCCGCCGCCGAGGGCCTGCGGCTGCTGTTCCGCTCGGTGTCGGCCACGCCGGTCACCAACGGCACCCGGGGTCTGGCCGGCTTCAACGGCGACTTCATCGCGCTGGCACCCTGGGACACCAGCCGCCGCTACCGCCTGCTCGGGACCTCGTGGTCCGGCGCCGAGCTGTGGGTCGTCACGGTCGGCTGGATCCTGGTCGCCCTCGGCTGCCTGATCGATCTTCGCTGCTCATGCGCAGCCCGTGGGGCCGCGTGGTCAAGTCGATCCGTGAGGACGAGGACGCCGTCCGGGCGCTGGGCAAGAACGTGTATTCGTACAAGATCCAGGCGCTGGTCATCGGCGGGATCTTCGGCGCGCTCGGCGGGATGATCTACGCCGTCGGGCACCGCCTCGGCGACCCCCGACCAGTACCAGAACGCGAACACGTTCCTGGCCTACGCCGCCCTGATCCTCGGCGGCGCGGCGCGGGTGTTCGGGCCCGGTCGTCGGCTCGATCATCCTGCTGTTCATCGTCCAGTTCGCCGACACCGCGCTGCGCAGCCTGATCGAGAACGGGATCATCCCGGACGGGCTCCTGACGTCGACCGACGTGGCGCAGATCCGCTTCGTCCTCGTCGGTCTCGGCCTGATGCTGTTGCTGATCTTCCGACCGCAGGGGATCTTCGGTGACCGACGAGAGGTGATGCTCGATGCCCGCTGACCCCCACCCGGTGCCCGGCGAGGGCACCGAGCCGCACGGCGCGACGGCAGCCTGGAAGTCCGGCGACGCACCGCGCCGTCTCGCACAGGCCGCGCTGAAGGAACTCCCGTGGGAGGTCGGGGTCGCCAAGCCCGATCCGGTCGTCGATCGTCGACGACGTCCGGCGGACCTTCGGCGGCCTGACCGCCGTCTCCGTCGACCACCTGGAGATCCAGCGCGGCGGCATCACCGGGCTCATCGGCCCGAACGGCGCCGGCAAGACGACCCTGTTCAACCTGCTGACCGGCTTCGACCAGCCCAACACGGGCACCTGGTCGTTCGACGGTCGATCGCTGTCGAAGCTGGGCCCGCACGAGGTGGCCCGGCTCGGCGTCGTGCGCACCTTCCAGCTGACCAAGGCCCTGTCCCGGCTCACCGTGCTGCAGAACATGCTGCTGGGCGCCCAGGGCCAGAAGGGCGAGCGGTTCTTCTCCGCTCTCATCCCCGGCGTCTGGAAGAGCCAGGAGCGGGCGAACACCGAGAAGGCGATGGACCTGCTCGCCCGCTTCAAGCTCGACGCCAAGAAGGACGACTTCGCCGGCACGCTGTCCGGCGGTCAGCGCAAGCTGCTCGAGATGGCCCGGGCGCTGATGAGCGACCCGAAGGTCGTCATGCTCGACGAGCCGATGGCCGGTGTGAACCCTGCCCTGACCCAGAGCCTGCTCGGCCACGTCAAGGACCTGCGCGAGCAGGGCATGACGGTCATCTTCGTCGAGCACGACATGGACGTCGTCCGCGACATCAGCGACTGGGTGGTGGTGATGGCGGCCGGCCGGATCATCGCCGAGGGGCCGCCCGAGTCGATCAGCCAGAACCAGGCCGTCGTCGACGCCTACCTCGGCGCCCACCACGACGCCCCTCTCACCGTCGAGGAGGAGGACCGGGTGCTGGCCGCAGGCCGAGCGCCAGATCGCCCACGAGGAGGCGCGCCGACGGCGACGTCCTCGCCTCGAGACCGGAGGACCGAGGGATGACCGACCGACGCGCGAGCCACCGACCCGGGCGTCGCACGACCGGCCGGCCTCGCAGGAGCCGGGGTCGATCGACGAGTTCGAGGGCCCCCTGCGCGGAGAGGGCACCCCGCTCACCGCGGCCGAGAAGGCCGCCACCCGCGAGGAGCACGTCAAGCTCGCCGAGGGCGCCCTCGTGCGCGCCGACGAGGTGATCGCCGGCTACCTGCCGGGCGTCAACATCCTCCGCGGCTGCGACTTCTACCTCAAGGACGGCGAGCTGGTCGGCATCATCGGCCCGAACGGCGCCGGCAAGTCGACGCTGCTCAAGGCGCTGTTCGGGCTGATCCCGGTGCGGTCGGGCTCGGTCACCCTGCGCGGGGAGGACATCACCTCCGCCCCGGCACACCGGCTGGTGCAGCTCGGCGTGGGCTACGTGCCGCAGAACAACAACGTGTTCCCCTCGCTCACCATCGAGGAGAACATGCAGATGGGCGTCTACCTGCGGCCGAAGACGTTCAAGGAGCGGTTCGACTACGTCGTCGACCTGTTCCCGCTGCTCGGCGAGCGGCGCAAGGGCAAGGCCGGGGCCCTGTCCGGCGGCGAGCGGCAGATGGTCGCCATGGGCCGGGCGCTGATGATGGACCCGTCGGTGCTGCTGCTCGACGAGCCGTCGGCCGGCCTCTCCCCCGCGTACCAGGACGAGGTGTTCATCCGCTGCCGGCGGATCAACGCCACCGGCGTCTCGATCATCATGGTCGAGCAGAACGCCCGCCGGTGCCTGCAGATCTGCGACCGCGGCTACGTGCTCGACCAGGGCCGCAACGCCTACACCGACACCGGTGAGTCGCTCATGCACGACCCCAAGGTCATCGAGCTCTACCTGGGGACGCTCGCCAAGGCCCAGTAGCAGAACGACCGCCCGTCCACTCAGCGGGACCGGGTCGGCCGTACGAGGGCCCGCGACGCACGCCGTCGCGGGCCCTTCGTCGTCGTGCCGGGGCCGCCGGGCGCTCGCCGATGGTCGGACGACGTCCCCGGACAGCAGAGTGGCCCGGCACCGCGAACGGTGCCGGGCCACCCCGGTGGTGCAACCGGGTCAGCCGACCCGGCTCACGTGCTGGATCAGTCGCGACGCCGGGCCGATGCCCTGGGCGTTGAGACCCTCGATGATCCGCGCCGACTCCTCGAACCCGATGACGAGGATCGCGTCGGGGTCGAAGTCGACCATCTCCTGGACCTCGGTGTCGTAGTTCTGCGCCTGCGGGTCGTAGATGATGTCGACGGATGTCCTCCTCGGCGAGGCCGCTCTCGATGAGGTTCTTCTTCGTGTTCTCGGCGAGACCGGTGCCGTACGCGTCGTTCAGCGCCAGGATGCCGACGCTGTTGTTGCCGTCCGCGATGACCAGGTCGGCCAGCGCGCGGGCCTGCAGGACGTCCGGCGGAGCCGTGCGGAAGTACAGGCCCTTGTCGTCGTAGGTCGTGAAGTCGTCGGAGGTGTTCGCCGGCGAGAACTGCAGGACACCGGCGCCGGTGACGGCGTCGACGACCGTCAGGCTCACGCCGGACGACGCCGCACCGATGATGGCGTTCGACGTCGGCCTGCAGCAGCCGGTCGACCGTCTGCGATGGCGGTGTCGGTCGAGGTGTCGCCGGAGTCGCCCTCGACCAGCTCGACGTCCTGGCCGAGCACGCCGCCGGCCTCGTTGATGTCCTTGACCGCCAGCTTGGCGCCGGCGACCTCCGGCGGGCCGAGGAAGGCGAGGTTGCCGGTCACCGGCAGCAGCGTGCCGATGTTCAGCGGCTCGTCGGACGTCGCGCCGGCCTCGACGGGGTCGGGACCCTCGTCGGTGGCGGCGTTCGCCTCGTCGCCGGCGAGGACGTACTCGCTGGCGCTCGGCGATGGCTTCTCGTCGTTGAACTCCAGGATGCCGAAGCTCGCCTCGGCGGGCTCACCGGCGTCGGTGAAGGCCAGCGGACCGGAGAAGCCGTCGTAGTCCGGGTTGCCGCCGCTGTTGATGATCTCGAGGCAGGACGGCGAAGTCCTCGCACTTGTCGCCGCCGAAGGTGACGCCGTTGACGTACGGCCGAACTCGTTGGCGTCGACTGTGCCGGCCATCTGCGCGGCGAGCGCGGTGATCACGATCGCGTCGTAGGTCTCACCCGCGTAGTTGAAGTCGTTGAGGTCGGGGTCGATCTCGAGCAGCCGGTCCTTGAAGTCCGTCGCTGAGCTCGGTGAGCGGGCGTGGTGCCCTTCATCCCGGCGAGCGCGCCCGGCTCGTCCTGAACGAGCTCGCCGAGGGCGCTGCCCATGTTGCCGTCGCTGCCGTAGATGTTGGTCTGCGTGTCGCCGCTCTCGCTGGTGCGCGGCGGCGCCGGTGTCCGCGTCGCTCGCCGCCGCCACCGCAAGCGGTGAGGGCGAGCAGCGCGGCACCGGTGACGGCGATGCCGCGAGCGGTGGAGCCTGTGCGCATCGAGCAACTCCCAGGTTTCTCATGGGTGGGCGCGCCGACGTCGATCCGTCACGGATCGCCGTCGGACCGCCCCGATCGGTGCGCAGAACCTAACTTCCGCAAGGGACGTTGGACCCTGCCTACCGAGGACCGTGACGATCTCGTGACCTCGGGCGTGTCGTCCTGTCGCGCGCGTCACCCGGACAGGTCACGGGTGTCACCCGGTCAGGCCGGACTGCCCTCCGCCGGGGCCTCGTCGGCCAGGATGCGGTCGGCGAGCGCCTTCATCGACGTCCGCTCGTTCATGGCCGTGCGCTGGATGTGCCGGAACGCCTCGGACTCCGTCATCCCCTGGTCGGCCATCAGCTTGCCCTTGGCCTTCTCGATCGACTTGCGGGCCTCGAGCCGGTCCTCGAGGGAGCGCACCTCGGAGTCCAGGGCGCTCATCTCGGCGAACCGGGCCCGCGCCACCTCGATGGCCGGCACGAGGTCGTTCTTGTTGAACGGCTTGACCAGGTAGGCCATGGCGCCGGCGTCGCGCGCCCGCTCCACCAGGTCGCGCTGGCTGAAGGCGGTGAGGACGATGACCGGCGCGATCCGGTCGGCGGCGATCCGCTCGGCAGCGCTCAGCCCGTCGAGGACCGGCATCTGGATGTCGAGGATGACGAGGTCCGGGCGCAGCTCCGCCGCGCGGTCCACCGCCTGCTGCCCGTCGCCGACCTCGCCGACGACGTCGTACCCCTCCTCCTCGAGCATCTCCTTGAGGTCGAGCCGGATGAGGGCCTCGTCCTCTGCGATGAGGACCCGCGTCTTGCCGCTGCTCACGGGCGGAGCCTAGCGATGTCGGCCGCTGAGGTACCTCCCGGATACCCTGCTCGGGCAGCCGGTCTCCCGACCGGCGCGCCCCCGTACCCCAATCGGCAGAGGGAGCGGATTCAAAACCCGCGCAGTGTGCGTTCGAGTCGCACCGGGGGCACCAACGTCACCAGCACGGCCGGAGAGCGATTCACAACCCGCGCAGTGTGCGTTCGAGTCGCACCGGGGGCACCACGTCGACGGGGAGTGCACTTCGTCGGTTGCCGGGGTGCGCGGCGTGGTGACGCCGGGCGGCAATACGGTGGGCCGGTGACGCGCCGTCCGAGATGCCCGCCCCGCACATGACGCCCGAGCAGTTCCGGCAGCACGGCCACGAGGTCGTCGACTGGATCGCCGACTACTGGAACCGGGTGGGCACGCTGCCGGTCCGGTCGCAGGTCTCCCCCGGCGAGGTCCGCGCCGCCCTGCCCGAGGCGCCGCCGGAGACCGGGCAGCCGTTCTCCGACGTGCTGGCCGACCTCGACCGCGTCGTCCTCCCGGGGGTCACGCACTGGCAGCACCCGGGCTTCTTCGGCTACTTCCCGGCCAACACCTCCGGGCCCTCGGTGCTCGGCGACCTGGTCAGCGCCGGGCTCGGCGTCCAGGGCATGTCGTGGGTGACCAGCCCCGCGTGCACCGAGCTCGAGCAGCACCTCATGGACTGGTTCGCCGGTCTGCTCGGCCTGCCGGAGAGCTTCCTGTCCACCTCGACCGGCGGCGGCGTCGTCCAGGACTCCAGCTCCGGGGCCAACCTGATCGCCCTGCTCGCCGCACTGCACCGCAGCAGCAAGGGCGCCACCGTCCGGCACGGCGTCGAGCCCGACACGGCCACCGTCTACGTGTCGGCCGAGACGCACTCGTCGATGGAGAAGGCCGTACGGATCGCCGGCCTCGGCAGCGACGCCGTCCGCATCGTCGAGGTGGACGACGACCTGGCCATGCGGCCGGAAGCCCTGGCCGCCCGCCTCGAGCGCGACCGGGCGCGCGGGTTCGTCCCCGTGCTGGTCTGCGCCACGGTGGGGACGACGTCCACGACGGCCGTCGACCCGCTCGACCGGCTCGGCCCGATCTGCCGCGACCACGACGTCTGGCTGCACGTGGACGCCGCCTACGCCGGCGTCACGGGCATCGTCCCCGAGCTCCGCGGCCTCCAGGACGGCGTCGAGTGGGCCGACAGCTACACCACCGACGCCCACAAGTGGCTGCTCACCGGCTTCGACGCCACCCTCTTCTGGACCGCCGACCGGGCCGCCCTGACCGGAGCGCTGGCGATCCTCCCCGAGTACCTGCGCAACGCCGCCACCGATGCCGGCGCCGTCGTCGACTACCGCGACTGGCAGATCGAGTTGGGCCGGCGCTTCCGCGCCCTCAAGCTCTGGTTCGTGCTGCGCTGGTACGGCGCGGAGGGGCTGCGGGCGCACATCCGCTCCGGCGTCGGGCTGGCCCAGGAGCTCGCCGCGTGGGCCGACGCCGACGACCGCTTCGAGGTGGCCACGGCGCACCCGCTGTCGCTGGTCTGCCTGCGGCCGCGCTGGGCCGACGACGTGGACGCCGACGTCGCCACCATGACGCTGCTCGAGCGGCTCAACGACGGCGGCGAGGTCTTCCTGACCCACACCACCGTGCGCGGGGCGGTCGTGCTGCGCGTGGCCATCGGCGCCCCCAGCACCACGCGTGCGCACGTCGAGCGGGTCTGGGCGCTGCTCCGCGAGAACCACGACTGGCTGGCGAACGACTTCGCCGAGCAGGCGGCCGAGCGCGCGCGGGAAGCCGCCGCCCGCGCCGAGGAGCAGGCCCGGATCGCCGCCGAGCAGGCCGCGGCCGCCGCGGACGCGGCGGAGCACCCGGTGGGCGATCCGGAGACCCTGCAGGACGCCGCGCCCGAGGCGCCGGCCGAGGCGGGCGCTCCCGTCGAGGCACCGGCCGCGCAGGACGAGACGGCGGCGCAGGCGGCGGCCCAGGACGTCGGCACCGCGCCGTCCGACTAGCCGGCCGCCGGCGCTCCGTCGTCGTCGAGCGGTGCGGGGTCGAACAGGACCTCCCGCATCGGCGGCGTCACGGCGGCCTGGATCGCCTCGTCGAGCAGCGGCGTCAGCGTCGGTGCGAACGCGGTGTGCAGGTGCACGGCGTCGCGGTAGGCGATGAAGTTCCCGATGACCGGGTAGCAGCGGTCCTCGTCGCAGAAGACGTCGGTGAGGTCGACGACCTGGGTCCGCGCGTCGTCGTCCCCCGCGGCCGCCAGCGCTGCGTAGTCCTGCCTGAGCGCGGACGGGCGCGCCCGCGAGCACTCCTGCGCGGCTTCCTCGACGCTGTGCCGGCCGAGGCAGCTCAGCAGGGTGTCCCGCAGGCGCGGGGTGTCCCGGATGACCACGATCTGCTCGATCGAGGCGTCGTAGCGGGCCCACTGCGTGCTGTAGGCGTCGGCGATCTGCTCGGTCGCACCCTCGGGGATGCCGACGAGGTCGTGCCCGGCCGCCTGGATCGTGAAGAGGATGTCGATCTCGGTGTCGTCGATGTAGTCGGTCAGCTGTTCCATCCACGCGGCGCAGCGTTCGGCCGTGGTGCCGGCCTTCGGGACGGCCGCGGTCTGGCAGCCCGGGCCGTAGGCGAACAGCAGGCGCCAGTCGTTGTGCTTCGCGACCAGGTCGAGCGCGGGCCGCATCGTTCGCGAGTGGCTGTCGCCGATCAGCAGCGCGGTCGCCCGCGGCTCGGCCGACGGGCTCCCGCCGGAGCAGACCGTCAGGAGATCCGTGCGGACGACGTCGTCGCAGGGGATCCCGCGCTGGGTGTACGGGATCAGATTCAGTGGCGCCACGAACTCGTCGGCGGTACGACTCCCGCACGGCCCGGTCGAGCTGGGCGGACCTGCCAACGCGCCGGTGCACGGCTCGAGCGCGTAGGCACGGGCGCTCAGCTCGGCGGTGACCGTCCGGATCTCCGCGATCTCCTGATGAGTCGGCTTCTGCGCGCCGGCGAAGGCGCCCGAGCCGACCACGACCGCGAGGGCCGCGATCACCAGGCCGCCCACCACGGCCCGCCTGGCCTGCGGTGAACGGCGGCTGAGGACCAGCAGCGGCTTCTCGACGAACCGCTGGGTCAGATACGCCAGCACGAATGCGGCGACGATGATCGCGACACCGCTGTAGATGCCGTTGGCGGCTCTCTCCCGCTCGCTGCGGTAGAACGCCAGCAGCGGGTAGTGCCACAGATAGACGCCGTAGGAGATCCCGCCCAGCCAGACCAACGTCCTGGTGGACAGCAGCGAGTCGGCGCCGCCGGAGATCCCGTTCCTCGCCGAGAGCAGGATCAGCAGCGCGGCACCGGTCGGCAGCAGGGCGGCGTACCCGGGGAACACGGTCGAGACCTGCAGGACGAGTCCGGTGGTGAGCAGGATCCCCAGGCCGACCCAGCCCAGGCACCAGCGCAGCCGGGAGCGCCCCTGCGGCGGGTGTCGCAGTACGATCGCCGCGAGGCCGCCGAGGGCGAACTCCCACGCCCGCGCCGGCGTGGCGAAGTACGCCACCGGCTGGTTCTCGGCGGTGAACCAGACGGAGAACGCCAGCGAGGTCACGAAGACCAGCGACAGGCCGCCGACGACGTATCGGAGCGCCCGCTCGGGGCGTCGCTTCACCAGCGCGGCGAGCACCAGGAAGAGCAGCAGCCAGGCCACGTAGAACTGGCCCTGCAGCGAGAGCGCCCAGAAGTGCTGGACGGGCGTCTTCTCGTCCCACTGCCCCAGGTAGTCGGTCGAGGTCGCCGCCAGGTACCAGTTCTCGAAGTACAGCCCGGCGGCCTGGATCTCGTGCCCGATCTTCTCCCAGAGCAGCCCGGGCACCAGGAAGTACGACGCCACCAGCACGGTCGTCAGGGTGGTCAACGCGGCCGGCAGCAGCCGCAGCGCCAGCCCGCTCAGGTAGGTGAGCGGCTTGATGCGCCCGAAGCCGTTGATCTGCCCCAGGAGCGTGGTCGTGATCAGGAACCCCGACATCACGAAGAAGACGTCGACGCCGCCCGAGACCCGGCCCGACCAGATGTGGTAGCTGGCGACCAGCAGCGCGGCGACGAAACGGACGCCTTCGATCTCCGGACGGAACTGCTTCGAGAGGGAGATGGCCGGGCGCGGCGCGGCGGTGTCGAGGACCGTCGTCCGCTGAGGTGCCATGACCATGACGTGCCCTCCCCACCCGTACGCCGGAGTCGGCGCGGTCCGGGGAGTTTCGAGTACGAGAGGTCCGAGGGCGAGCACCGAGCGCGGCCAGCGATGCCGGTGGGGCTGACGTTGATCGACGGGCAGATTGAGAGGAAACCGAGTTCTGCACACCGGCGGAGCCCTGAGCCGCCGGGCTCAGCCCTTCAGGTCGCGGATGAGGCCTTCCTGGGCAACGGTCGCCACGTGGGTGCCGTCGGCGGCCCACACCTGGCCGAAGCACAGCGCCCGGCCGGCGGACGCCGCGGGACTGTCGGTCTCGTAGAGGAACCACTCGTCGGCGCGCACGGGCGCGTGGAACCAGACCGCGTGGTCGAGGCTCGCGCCCACGTAGCGGCCGCCCCACCCGCCGCCGAGGCGGGCCAGGCCGGCCGAGAGCAGCGTGAGGTCGCTGGCGAAGGTCAGCGCGGCCGTCTGCACCGCCGGGTCGTCGGGCAGCCGTCCGGCCACCCGCATCCACACGCGGGTCGCGGTGTCCGGCGGCTGCTTCGGCTCGGGCGCGAACGGGTCGTCGAGCAGTCGCTGTTCGATGGCCTGACCGATCAGCTTGGCGCCGGTCGCGATCTCCGGGTGCCGGTCGGCGTAGTGCTCGAGCGCGGGGAGCTCGTCGGGGGACGGCACCTCGGGCATGGGCAGCGAATGCTCGACGACCGCCCGCTCCCCCGCCGTGAAGTCGGCGGTGAGCGCGAAGATCGCCACCTCCTCGCCGCGGCGGTTCTGGTGCGCGAGGACCCGACGCGTGCTGAACGACCGGCCGTCGCGGATCCGCTCGACCGAGTAGCGGATCTCCTCGTGCGGGTCGCCCGGGCGCAGGAAGTACGAGTGCAGCGAGTGCACGCCGCGGTCGGCCTCGACGGTCCGGCCGGCGGCCATGAGCGCCTGGCCGGCCACCTGGCCGCCGAAGATGCGCTGCAGCGGGGTGGTCGGCGTCTGCCCCACGAAGACGTCCGGTGAGCGCTCCTCGAGGTCGAGCACGACCAGGAGGGCGGCCGCCTGGCTGCTCCGGGCGGTCGCCTGCTGTTCGGCGCTCACGAGTCGGTGCCCACCTCGTGGACCCGGATCAGGTTGGTGGAGCCGACGGTGTTGGGCGGGCTGCCGGCGACCACGACGACGCGGTCGCGGTCCTTGAGCCGGCCGATCGACAGCAGCGAGAAGTCGACCTGCCGGACCATGTCGTCGGTGTGCTGCACCGACGGCACGATGAACGTCTCCACGCCCCACGACAGCGCGAGCTGGCTGCGCACCCGGGCGTCGACGGTGAAGGCCAGCAGCGGCTGGAGCGGGTGCAGCGCGGCCAGCCGGCGGGCGGTGTCGCCGGTCTGCGTGAACGACGCGAGCGCCTTGACGTCGAGGGCCTCGGCGACGTCCTTGGCCGCGCGCACGATCGCGCCGGAGCGCGACCGCGACATCCGGGTCACCTCGGGGATGCGGTGGTGGTCGCCCTCGACCGCGGCGATGATCCGCTCCATGGTGCGGACGGCGCCGATCGGGTGCTTGCCGACCGAGGTCTCGCCGGAGAGCATCACGGCGTCGGTGCCGTCGAGGACGGCGTTGGCGACGTCGGAGGCCTCGGCGCGGGTCGGCCGGGAGTTGGTGATCATCGACTCGAGCATCTGCGTGGCCACGATGACCGGCTTGTTGCGCTCCCGGGCGGCCTGGATGGCCCGCTTCTGCACCAGCGGGACCTCCTCGAGCGGAAGCTCCACGCCGAGGTCGCCGCGGGCGACCATGATGCCGTCGAAGGCCTCGACGATCGCCTCGAGCCGCTCGACCGCCTCGGGCTTCTCCAGCTTGGCGATGACCGGGACCTCGATGTCCTCCTGCCGCATGATCTCGCGCACCAGCTCGGCGTCGTCGGCGCGCCGCACGAACGACAGCGCGACGAAGTCGGCCCCCAGGTGCAGCGCGAAGCGCAGGTCCTGCTCGTCCTTGTCCGACAGCGCCGGCACGCTCACGGCGACGCCGGGCAGCGACAGGCCCTTGTTGTTGGACACCTCGCCGCCCTCGACGACGACGCAGAAGACGTCCGGCCCCTCGACGCCGACGACCGAGAGCGCCAGCTTGCCGTCGTCCACGAGCAGCCGGTCGCCGACGCGGACGTCGGAGGCCAGCCCCTTGTAGGTGGTGGAGACGCGCTGGGCGGTGCCCTCGACGTCCTCGACGGTGATGCAGACCTGGGTGCCGGTGGCCCAGTGCACCGGGCCGTCGGCGAAGGTGCCGAGGCGGATCTTGGGGCCCTGCAGGTCGGCCAGGACGGCGACGGCGCGGCCGGTGCGGTCGGAGGCCTCGCGCACCATGCCGTACCACTTCTCGTGGTCGGCGTAGGCGCCGTGGCTGAAGTTCAGGCGGGCGACGTCCATGCCGGCCTCGACCAGGGCGGTGATGCTCTCCTGGGTGCTGGTGGCCGGACCGAGGGTGCAGACGATCTTCGCGCGGCGCGACATGGGGAGAACGCTAGTGCGGAGGCCCCGGCCACCCGCGCACGGCGGTACTCGCGAGCTGCATCCGTCGGCGTGCGCCCGCAGGAGGGCCGCTCCGGCTCAGCGCAGTGCGGCGTCCGTCGGGGCGATCGGCCGGGGCAGCATGGAGCCGCCGGTGAGCCAGGCGTCGACGCCGCCGGCGGCGGCGCGCCCCTCGGCGATCGCCCACACGATCAGCGACTGGCCGCGGCCGATGTCGCCGGCCACGAACACGCCGGGGACGGTGCTCATGAACTCCCGGTCGCGGACGACGTTGCCGCGGCCGTCGACCTCGACGCCGAGGGAGTCGAGGAGTCCCTCGCGCTGCGCGCCGGTGAAGCCCATGGCGAGGAAGACCAGGTCGGCCGGGACCTCCCGGTCGGTGCCCTCGACCTTCTCGAACCGGCCGCCGACCCGCTCCACCTCGTGGATGAGCAGCGCCCGCACCCGGCCGTGGGCAGGGCCCTCCTCATGACCCAGGAAGCGCTCGGTGTTGACCGAGTAGAGCCGCTCGCCGCCCTCCTCGTGCGCGCTGGAGACCCGCATGACCATCGGGTAGGTCGGCCACGGGTTGGCCAGCGTGTCGCGACGGTCCGGCGGCGTCGGCATGATCTCCAGCTGCGTCACCGAGGCGGCGCCCTGGCGGTGCGCGGTGCCGAGGCAGTCGGCCCCGGTGTCACCGCCACCGATGATCACGACGTGCTTGTCCTTGGCGTCGATCGGCGGCTCGTCGAGCTCGCCGAGCGCCTGGCGGTTGCCGAACGGCAGGTACTCCATCGCCAGGTGGATGCCCGCGAGCTCGCGCCCGGGGACGGGCAGGTCGCGGCCGACGGTCGCCCCGCCGGCGAGCACCACGGCGTCGAACTCCTCGCGGAGCTGCTCGACGGTCAGGTCGCCGTCCCGGCCGCTGCCGACCTCGACGCCGGCGACGAACCGGGTGCCCTCGGCCCGCATCTGGTCCAGCCGCCGGTCGAGCACGGCCTTCTCCATCTTGAACTCGGGGATGCCGTAGCGGAGCAGGCCGCCGATGCGGTCGGACCGCTCGTAGACGGTGACGTCGTGACCGGCCCGGGTGAGCTGCTGCGCGGCGGCCAGGCCGGCCGGACCCGACCCGACGACGGCGACCTTCTTGCCGGTGCGCTCCTGCGAGGGCTGCGGCTCGACCAGTCCCCGCTGGAAGGCCTGGTCGATGATCTCCCACTCGATCTGCTTGATCGTGACCGGCGACTCGGTGATGTTGAGGACGCAGGAGCCCTCGCACGGCGCCGGGACACAGCTTGCCGGTGAACTCCGGGAAGTTGTTGGTCGCGTGCAGCCGCTCGATCGCGTCGCCCCAGTCGTCGCGCCGCGCGAGCTCGTTCCACTCCGGGATGAGGTTGCCCAGCGGGCAGCCGTGGTGGCAGAACGGGATGCCGCAGTCCATGCACCGGGCGGCCTGCTGGCGCACCGAGGCCACCGGGAAGACCTCGTCCTCGCCGGTCTCGCGGGTGAGGTAGACGTCCTTCCAGTCCAGGATGCGGATGTCGACCGGCCGCCGCGGCGGCAGCTGGCGGTCGAACTTCAGGAACCCCGTCTGGTCAGCCACGAGCTGCCTCCATCACTGCGACGTCGACGTCGATACCCGCGGCCTCGGCGGCCCGCCGGGCCTCCAGCGCACGCCGGTAGTCGCGCGGCATGATCACGCTGAACTGCTCGGACCAGCGGCCCCAGTCGGCCAGCAGCGCGTGCGCCACCGGCGACTCGGTGTCCTCGGCGTAGCGCACCAGCACGTCGCGCAGCCACTGGGCCGACTCGCCGTCCAGCGGCTCGATGTCGACCATCTCGGCGTTGACCCGGTGCCGGGCCAGGTCGAGCACGTAGCCGATACCGCCGGACATGCCGGCGGCGATGTTGCGGCCGGTCGCCCCGAGGATCACCGCGCGGCCACCGGTCATGTACTCGAGCGCGTGGTCGCCGACGCCCTCGACCACGGCCAGCGCGCCCGAGTTGCGCACGCAGAACCGCTCGCCGACCCGGCCGCGCAGGAAGATCTCGCCCGCCGTGGCGCCGTAGCCGATCACGTTGCCGGCGATGACGTTGTCCTCCGCCGGGAAGCTCGCCTCCCGCGACGGGCGGACGACGATCCGACCGCCGGACAGGCCCTTGCCGACGTAGTCGTTGGCGTCGCCGTACAGCCGCATGGTGATGCCGCGCGGCACGAACGCGCCGAACGACTGCCCCGCCGACCCCCCGAAGGTCAGGTCGATCGTGCCGTCGGGCAGGCCCTCGCCGCCGAAGCGGCGGGTGACCATCGAGCCGAGCATCGTGCCGACGGTCCGGTTGACGTTGCGCACCGGCAGCTCGAGGCTGACCGGCCGCGCGTCGAGCAGCGCCCCCTCGCAGAGCTGGATCAGCGTCTGGTCCAGGGCGACGTCCAGGCCGTGGTCCTGGGACTTCACCCGGGAGCGGGGCGCGCCCTCGGGCAGCTCCGGCACGGCGAGGACCGGGCCGAGGTCGAGACCGGCGGCCTTCCAGTGGTCGACGGCCTTGCGGGTGTCCAGCAGCTCGGCGTGGCCGACCGCCTCGTCGATCGAGCGGAAGCCGAGCTCGGCCAGGTACTGCCGCACCTGCTCGGCGAGGAACTCGAAGAACGTGACGACGAACTCCGGCCGTCCGGTGAACCGCTTGCGCAGCTCCGGGTTCTGCGTGGCCACGCCCACCGGGCAGGTGTCGAGGTGGCAGACCCGCATCATGATGCAGCCCGAGACCACCAGCGGCGCCGTCGCGAAGCCGAACTCCTCGGCGCCCAGCAGCGCCGCGATGATCACGTCGCGGCCGGTCTTCATCTGCCCGTCGCACTGGACGACGATCCGGTCGCGCAGCCCGTTCGCCAGCAGCGTCTGCTGCGTCTCGGCCAGTCCGAGCTCCCACGGGGACCCGGCGTGCTTCAGCGACGTCAGCGGCGCGGCACCCGTGCCGCCGTCGTGCCCGGAGATGAGGACGACGTCCGCGTGCGCCTTGCTGACGCCGGCCGCGACCGTGCCGACGCCGACCTCGCTGACCAGCTTGACGTGCACCCGCGCCTGGTCGTTGGCGTTCTTCAGGTCGTGGATGAGCTGCTTGAGGTCCTCGATCGAGTAGATGTCGTGGTGCGGCGGCGGGCTGATCAGGCCCACGCCCGGCGTCGAGTGCCTCGTGCGCGCCACCCACGGGTAGACCTTCTGGCCGGGCAGCTGACCGCCCTCGCCGGGCTTGGCGCCCTGGGCCATCTTGATCTGGATGTCGTCGGCGTTGACCAGGTACTCGCTGGTGACGCCGAACCGGCCGCTGGCCACCTGCTTGATCGCCGAGCGGCGCAGGTCACCGTTCGGGTCGCGCTGGAAGCGGTCGGGGTCCTCCCCGCCCTCGCCGGTGTTCGACTTGCCGCCGAGCCGGTTCATCGCGATGGCCAGCGTCTCGTGCGCCTCCTGCGAGATGGAGCCGTAGCTCATCGCGCCGGTGGAGAAGCGCCGGACGATGTCGCTGACCGGCTCGACCTCGTCGATCGGAACGGGCGGCCGGACGCCGGTGCGCAGCGTGAACAGGCCGCGGAGCGTGGCGGCCTCCTGCGACAACTGGTCGACCGTCTGCGTGTAGCGCTCGAAGACGTCGTACTGCCGCGCGCGGGTGGCGTGCTGCAGCAGGAACACCGTCTCCGGGTTGAAGAGGTGCACCTCGCCCTCGCGACGCCACTGGTACTCGCCACCGGTCTCCAGCGTGCGGTGCGCCCGCTCGGTCGGGTTCTCCGGGTAGGCACGGCGGTGGCGGATGGCCACCTCCTCGGCGAGGACGTCGATGCCCACGCCGTCGAGGGGCGAGGAGGTGCCGGTGAAGTACTCGTCGACGATCTCCTGCGAGAGGCCGACCGCCTCGAAGATCTGCGCCATCGTGTACGAGCCGACGGTGCTGATGCCCATCTTGCTCATGACCTTGAGGACGCCCTTGCCCAGCGCCTTGACGGTGTTGCGCACCGCCTGCGCCGGCTCCACGCCGGTGAGGTGGCCGTCGCGGATGAGGTCCTCGATGGACTCGAAGGCGAGGTACGGGTTGACCGCCGCGGCGCCGTAGCCCAGCAGCAACGCGACGTGGTGCACCTCGCGGCAGTCACCCGACTCGACGACCAGACCCACCTGCATGCGGGTCTTCTCGCGGATCAGGTGGTGGTGGACGGCCGACGTCATCAGCAGCGACGGGATCGGCGCCCGCTTCTCGTCGCAGTCGCGGTCGGAGAGCACGATGATCCGCGCGCCGGCCGCGATGGCCTTGGAGACCTTGGCCCGCAGCTCCTCGATCGCCTGGGCAAGGGCCGCTCCGCCGCCGGTGACGTCGAAGTGCCCGGTGATCCGCACGGCGGCGAAGCCCGGCAGGTCGCCGTCGTCGTCGATGTGCAGGATCTTGGCCAGCTCGTCGTTGTCGATGACCGGGTACGGCAGGAAGACCTGGCGACAGGACGCCGGGTAGGGGTGCAGCAGGTTCTGCTCGGGCCCGAAGGTGCGGCCCAGGCTGGTGACCAGCTCCTCCCGGATGGCGTCCAGCGGCGGGTTGGTCACCTGCGCGAACAGCTGGCCGAAGTAGTCGTAGAGCAGCCGTGAGCGGTCCGAGAGTGCGGCCACGGGGGTGTCGGTGCCCATCGAGCCGATCGGCTCGGCCGCCGTGGCCGCCATCGGCGTCACCAGGATGCGCAGCTCCTCCTCGGTGTAGCCGAAGAGCTGCTGCCGGCGGACGACGGACTCGTGGCTGGGGCGGGCGCGGCGGCGCTCCGGCAGCTGGGGCAGGTGCACGAGGCCGGAGTGCAGCCAGTCCTCGTACGGCTGCTCCGCGGCCAGGGCACCCTTGACCTCCTCGTCGGAGACGATCCGCCCGGCGGCGGTGTCGACGAGGAACATCCGGCCCGGCTGCAGCCGGCCCTTGGCGACGACGTCCGACGCGGGGATGTCGAGGACGCCGACCTCGCTGGCGAGGACGACCAGGTCGTCGGTGGTGTGCCACCAGCGGCCGGGGCGCAGCCCGTTGCGGTCGAGGACGGCGCCGATGACCGTCCCGTCGGTGAACGCGACCGCGGCCGGCCCGTCCCACGGCTCCATGATCGAGGAGTGGAACCGGTAGAAGGCCCGGCGGGCCGGATCCATCTCGTCGTGGTTCTCCCACGCCTCCGGGATCATCATGAGCACCGCGTGCGGCAGCGAGCGGCCGGACAGGTGCAGCAGCTCCAGCACCTCGTCGAAGGTGGCCGAGTCGCTGAAGTCGCTCGCGGTGACCGGGAAGATCCGCTCCAGGCCCAGCTCGCCCGCCGGGCCGGTCGGACCGTCGAACAGCGGCGTGGCCAACTGCGCCTCGCGGGCCCGCATGCGGTTGCGGTTGCCCTTGATCGTGTTGATCTCGCCGTTGTGCGCGATCAGCCGGAACGGGTGCGCGAGCGGCCAGCTCGGGAAGGTGTTGGTCGAGAAGCGGCTGTGCACCAGCGCGATGGCCGACTCGTAGCGCTCGTCGTGCAGGTCGGGGAAGAACAACGGCAGCTGGTCGGTGGTCAGCATGCCCTTGTAGGTCAGGGTGCGGGACGACAGCGAGGCGATG
Source organism: uncultured Actinomycetota bacterium (assembly GCA_963777095.1). Lineage (GTDB taxonomy): Bacteria > Actinomycetota > Actinomycetes > Mycobacteriales > Geodermatophilaceae > CAVZOY01. The sequence goes on along the minus strand of CAVZOY010000001.1, from coordinate 56,787 downwards.
TAGAGCGAGCTGCCGGCCTCGACCGCCGCGCGCTCGGCGCGCTTGCGCAGCACGAAGGCCCGGCGCTCCAGCCGGGTCACGCCGTTCGGGGCGGCGGTGCCGCCGAACGCGGTCGCGTCGGCGCGGGCGCCCATCGTCTCGGCGACGAAGACCTGCCCGAAGTGCGGCATGACGGCACGCGCAGTGGGGCCGACGTCGGCGCCGTCCGGGTCGACCGGGACGTCCCGCCAGCCGAGGACGGTGATGCCCTCCTCGTCGGCGATCTTGGCGAACTCGTCGACCCGCGCGGCCCGCTCGTTCTCGTCGGTGGGCAGGAAGGCGATGCCGACGGCGTACTCGCCGAGCGGCGGCAGGTCGAAGTCGACGGTGGCGCGCAGCAGCGCGTCGGGCACCTGGGTGAGGATCCCGGCGCCGTCCCCGGAGTTCGGCTCGGAGCCGGCGGCGCCGCGGTGGTCGAGGTTGTGCAGGGCGGTGAGCCCGGCGGCGACGATGCGGCGGCTGCGCCGTCCCCGCACGTCGGCGACCAGGGCCACACCGCAGGCGTCGCGGTCGTTCGCCGGGTCGTAGAGACCCACGGGCGCGGGGACCGCGGAGAACGGGACGCCGGTGGCGGGAGCCGAAGGCGTCTGCGGCGGGGCACAGCGGCGGGGGCGGTGCGGTCGGTCATGACACTCCCGTCGTCGGCTGCTCCCGCGTGCGAGGTCGCGGGAGGGGCGGGCGGGGCCCGGGCCAGGTGGTCAGGTGCGGTGGTGCGGGACGAAGGAGCTCCGCGCGGTGGATCCGCAGGCCGGGGGGAACGGCGGGACGGTCGGTGCCCGCCCGGTGCGGTGCGCGGAAGCCGGCCCCCCGGGTGGTCGCCGGGGAACCGTCGTCCACGGGGCGGCACTGGCCCGGGTCCGACAGGTGCGCCCCGGCCGGGATCGCCGTCCGGGAGCACTGCGAAGAGTACACAGCGGATGGCCGGGTTCTGCTGCCGTGACCGGGGTCACGGCGTGCCGGTCGGGCCACTCCTGCCGGCGCGGTCCGGAGCCTCGTCCTGGTCGGTCGCCGCGGACTCCTCCTCCGTGCCGATCGGCTCTGTCTGCGGGGTCTCGGCCTGCGGGGACCCGGCCTGCGGCGGACCCGGCCGCGGGACCCTCGCCGGCCGGCCATCCGCCGGCCCGACCGGCGAGGGACTCGCGCCGCCGGCCACGCTGGGACAAGAAGCCGACGACGCCGGCGACGAAGAGCAGTCCGGCGACGAAGACGTTGATCCGGACGCCGCCGATCAGGGTCGCCTCGTCGACGCGGAGCAGCTCGATCCAGAACCGCCCCAGGCAGTAGAGCGCGACGTAGAGGGCGAAGACCCGACCGTGGCCGAGCTTCCAGCGCCGGTCGGCCCACACGAGCACCGCCGCGGCGGCCAGGTTCCACAGCAGCTCGTAGAGGAACGTCGGGTGGTACAGCCCCTCGAGCGCCACCGCCTGCCCGCTCGCGTCGCGGACGGCCTGACCGCCGTCCCACTCGTAGATCCGCAGGCCCCACGGCAGGGTCGTCGGGCCGCCGTACAGCTCGTTGTTGAACCAGTTGCCCAGCCGGCCGATCGCCTGCGCGACCAGCAGGGCGGGCGCGATGACGTCCGCGAAAGCCGGCAGCGGAATGCCGCGGCGGCGGCAGGCGATCCACGCCCCGAGCGCGCCGAAGGCGATGGCGCCCCAGATGCCGAGGCCGCCCTCCCAGATGGCGAAGGCGCGCAACGGCTCGCCGCCCTCGCCGAAGTAGGCCTGGGGGCTGGAGATCACGTGGTAGATCCGGCCGCCGATGATGCCGAACGGCACGGCCCACACAGCGATGTCGACGACCACGCCGGGGGCTCCGCCGCGCGCCACCCAGCGGCGCTCGCCGATCACCGCGGCGGCGACGATGCCCGCGATGATGCACAGCGCGTAGGCGCGGATCGGCAGGGGGCCGAGCTCCCAGACGCCCTGGGTCGGGCTGGGGATCGCTGCCAGGTTCATGACGCTGCTCCGCACGGGATCCGGACGCCTCCGGCGGGCCTCATGCCCCTGCTCCGACCGCGCGGACGCCCAGCGCGAGCTCGGCGGCCAGCCGGCCGGCCGCCGCGGCGCCGGCCCGCTCGTCGTCGGCGTCCAGCAGGGCGCGGACGAACGCGGACCCGACGATGACGCCGTCGGCGAAGGCGGCGACTTCGGCGGCCTGCCCGGCGTCCGAGACGCCGAGGCCGACGCAGACCGGCAGGTCGGCAGCGACCGCGCGGGTGCGGCGCACCAGTGTCTCGGCGGCGTCGCTCACCGACGCGCGGGTGCCGGTGACGCCCATGGTGGAGGCGGCGTACACGAAGCCCCGGCAGGCGGCGGTGGTCGAGCGCAGTCGGGCCTCGGTGGACGACGGCGCGACGAGGAAGACCCGGTCGAGGTCGTGCTCCTGCGCTGCGGTGAGCCACTGTTGCGCCTCGTCGGGGATCAGGTCGGGCGTGATGGCGCCCGCTCCCCCGGCGGCCGACAGGTCGGCGGCGAACCGCTCGACCCCGTAGCGCTCGATGGGGTTCCAGTAGCTCATGACCACCGGGACCGCACCGGCCGCGGCGACCGCCTCGACGGCCTGCAGCACGTCGCGCATGCCGACACCCGCGCGGACGGCGACGTCGACCGCCTGCTGGATCACCGGCCCGTCCATGCCGGGGTCGGAGTACGGGACGCCGATCTCGACGACGTCCGCGCCGCCCTCGACCGCCGCGGTCATCGCCGCGATCGAGCCGGGCACGCTGGGATAGCCGACCGGGACGTAGGCGATCAGCGCCGCGCGGTCGTCGTCGTTGGCCGTCGCGGATGCGGTTCTGGCAGCGCGCTCACGCGGACTCCCCCGCGTCGTGGCCGGCGACCGCTTCGCCGCTGGTGACGGCGCCGTCGGTGGGCTGCTGGTCCTCGTCGAGGCCGGCACCCGGGGCCGCGTGGTCGCGGTCGCCGAGGCCGAACCACCGCGACGCCGTCTCGACGTCCTTGTCGCCGCGGCCGGAGAGGTTGACCAGCAGGACAGCGTCGGAACCGAGCTCCTTGCCGACGACGAGCGCGCCGGCGAGGGCGTGCGCCGACTCGATCGCCGGGATGATCCCCTCGGTGCGGCAGAGCAGGGCGAACGCCTCCATCGCCTCGGCGTCGGTGACCGGCCGGTACTCGGCGCGGCCGATGTCGTGCAGGTAGCTGTGCTCGGGGCCGACGCCCGGGTAGTCGAGACCGGCGCTGATCGAGTGCGACTCGATCGTCTGCCCGTTGTCGTCCTGCAGCAGGTACGAGCGGGCGCCGTGCAGCACGCCGGGGCTGCCGCCGGTGATCGTCGCGGCGTGCCGGCCGGTCTCGACGCCGTCCCCACCGGCCTCCAGGCCGATCAGCCGGACGCCGTCGTCGGGGACGAACGCGGTGAAGATCCCGATCGCGTTCGATCCGCCGCCCACGCAGGCCAGCACGGCGTCGGGCAGCCGGCCGACCCGCTCGAGCAGCTGCTCCCGCGCCTCGTCGCCGATGACCCGCTGGAAGTCGCGGACCATCGCCGGGAACGGGTGCGGCCCGGCGACGGTGCCGAACACGTAGTTGGTCGTCTCGACGTTGGTGACCCAGTCGCGGAACGCCTCGTTGATGGCGTCCTTGAGGGTGCGCGAGCCCGTGGTCACCGGGATGACCTCGGCGCCGAGCAGCCGCATGCGGGCGACGTTGAGCGCCTGGCGACGGGTGTCCTCCTCGCCCATGTAGACGGTGCAGGACAGCCCCATGAGCGCGGCGGCGGTCGCCGTCGCGACGCCGTGCTGTCCGGCGCCGGTCTCGGCGATGACCCGCGTCTTGCCGATCCGCTTGGTCAGCAGCGCCTGGCCCAGCACATTGTTGATCTTGTGCGAGCCGGTGTGGTTGAGGTCCTCGCGCTTGAGCAGGATCCGCGCGCCGCCGGCGTGCTCGGCGAACCGCGGCACCTCGGTGATCGGGCTCGGCCGGCCGGTGTAGTCCCGCTGCAGCGCGTCGAACTCGTCATGGAACGCGGGGTCTGCCCGCATGGCCTCGTAGGCCTCGGTGAGCTCGTCGAGCGCGGCTATCAGCGCCTCGGGGACGAAGCGGCCGCCGAAGATGCCGAAGTGGCCGGTGGCGTCCGGCCAGTCCGGGCGCGCCGGCTCGAGGCGGGCAGGCGGCGGGGAGACGGCGCTCGTCGTCATGGGGCCAGTGTCCCGCGCGATCGGCCGGAGGCGGCGCAGGGGGTGCTCCGGCGCGCTTCACGGGTGTTTCTCGTGCTCCGCAGGTCCTGCAGCGCCCCAGAAGCGGGAGCTACGCCCCAGAAGCCGACCGCCGGGCCCCCGAGGCTCAGCGGGGGGTGCGCGGGGTGGCGGGGTGCGCGCCCGCCGTGACCAGGTCGGCGACGGCCTGGCGGGCGTCGCCGGCGGTGACCAGCCCCTCCCCCACCAGGACGGCGTCGGCGCCGGCGGCCGCGTAGCCGATCAGGTCGTGCGGCCCGCGGACGCCGGACTCGGCGACCTTGACCACCTCGGACGGCAGGCCGGGCGCGATCCGCTCGAACGTGGAGCGGTCGACGTCGAGCGTGGCGAGGTCGCGGGCGTTGACGCCGATGATCGAGGCGCCGGCGTCCAGGGCCCGGTCGGCCTCGGCCTCGGTGTGCACCTCGACGAGCGCCGCCATGCCCAGCGACTCGACCCGCTCCAGCAGGCCGACCAGGGCGTTCTGCTCCAGCGCGGCGACGATCAGCAGCACCAGGTCGGCGCCGTGCGCGCGGGCCTCGAGCACCTGGTAGCTGCTGACGACGAAGTCCTTGCACAGCATCGGCACGTCGACGGCGGCGCGGACGGCGTCGAAGTCGGCCAGCGATCCACCGAAGCGGCGGCGCTCGGTGAGCACGCTGACGACCCGGGCTCCCCCGGCCTCGTACTGACGGGCGAGCGTGGCCGGCTCGGGGATCTCGGCGAGGTCACCCTTCGACGGGCTGCGGCGCTTGACCTCGGCGATGACGCCGACGCCGGGGGCGCGCAGGGCCGCGAGGGCGTCGCGGGCGGGGCGGGCGGCGAGGGCCGCGGCCTTCACCTCGGGCAGCGGCAGAAGGGCCTCGCGGGCTGCGGTGTCCTCGCGGACACCGGCCACGATCTCGTCGAGCACAGTCACGAGCGGGCCTCGCTGGCATCCTGCCGAAGTCGCACCGGTCTGTCCCTTTCCGAGCCGGGTGGGCGTGACCCAGGGTACGGACGGCTGGAGCGGCTCCAGCCAGGGGGCGGCTGCAGCGACCCTCTCCGGTTCCGCTATACGGGGCGGTGTCCTGGCCCCTCGGTGGGATCCTCGCCCCGGTCCAGCGCCGTCCAGGCGGACTGCGCCCGCTGCTCGTCGGTGACCGGAGGCACCGGCCCGGCCGGGCCGGAGGCAGTTCCGTCGGACCGCTCGTAGCGGCGTCCCATCGCCGGCCAGCGGCGCCCGAGGACGACGGCGAGCAGCCCGGCCGCGATACCGAGCACGCCGGCTCCCACCGCCACGACCGGCCAGACGGGGGCGACCTCGGTTGTGATGTCGGAGGCCGGCACGCCGAACGAGCGCAGTCGGTCGGTGACCACGTCGGCACCGCCGAGCACCCGGCCGCTGGACCAGGCGATGCCGGCGCCGGCCAGCACCATCAGCACGCCGACGGCGACGCGTCCCGCCCCGCGGACGGCGAGCAGCGCACCGGCCGCCGCGAGCAGCACCAGTGCGGCGGCCGGCGCCAGCGGCGCGACCTCGCCGCCCGTGACCGCAGCGGTGACCGGGGGCAGCGGAGGACGGCGCCGCGCGGTGATCTCCGCCCACTCCTGGCCCCCCGCGAACAGGGTGAGCGCCGCCCCGAGCGCCGCCGCGCCCAGGGTGACGGTCATCTCCCGGCGGGAGGCGGTCACCGCACCTCCCGGAGGCCTTCCGCGGTCGCGATCGCCGACAGCACCGCCCGCGCCTTGTGCCGGGTCTCGGCCTCCTCGGTGGCCGCGTCGCTGTCGGCCACGATCCCGGCACCGGCCTGGACGTACGCCCGGCCCTGGTGCAGCACCGCGGTCCGGATCGCGATCGCCATGTCCATGTCGCCGCTGGCGTCGACGTAGCCGACGGTGCCGGCGTACAGCGCCCGGCGGGTCGGCTCGAGCGCCTCGATGATCTCCATGGCCCGCGGCTTGGGCGCCCCCGAGACGGTCCCCGCCGGAAAGGTCGCGTCGAGCACGTCGAGCGCGTCCCGCTCGGCGGCCACCTCGCCGGCCACGGTCGAGACCAGGTGCATGACGTGGCTGTAGTGCTCGATCCGCATGAAGTCGGGCACCTCGACCGTGCCCGGCACGCACACCCGGCCCAGGTCGTTGCGGGCCAGGTCGACCAGCATCACGTGCTCCGCCCGCTCCTTGGGGTCCGCGCGGAGGCCCTCGGCCAGCCGGATGTCCTCCTCCGGCGTCGCACCGCGCGGCCGGGTGCCGGCCGGCGGGTGGACGACGGCCGACGTCCCGGTCACGGTCACCAGCGCCTCGGGCGAGGAGCCGACGACGTCGAACGGCGTCTCGCGACCGGCGAAGCGCAGCAGGTACATGTACGGCGACGGGTTGGTCGCGCGCAGCACCCGGTAGAGGTCGAGGGCGTCGACGTCGCTGGTCAGCTCGAAGCGCTGGCTGAGCACCACCTGGAACGCGTCGCCGGCGCGGATGTGCTCGCGGATGACCTCGACGCCGGCCTCGTAGCGCCCGGCCGGCATGTTGCTCTCGACCGCCGGCGCGTCGGCCGACTCGAACACCGCCACCCCGGGGGGCGCGGCCTTGGTCAGGTCGGCGGCCATGGCGTCGAGCCGGGCAACGGCGTCGTCCCAGGCCGTGCCCGGGTCGGCCGTGCCCTGCAGAGCGTTCGCGATGAGCAGCACCGAGCCGTCGGTGTGGTCGAGCACGGCCAGGTCGGTGACCAGCATCAGCGACACCTCGGGCATGCCGAGGTCGTCGGTCGCGGTCACCGGCAACCGCTCCAGCCGCCGGACGACGTCGTACCCCAGGTAGCCCACCAGCCCGCCGGTCAGCGGGGGCAGGTCCGGTCGGCGCGGGGAGCGCAGCCGCCGGGCCAGGGTGCGGACGGCGTCCAGCGGGTCGGCCGGCAGGCCGTCGGTGAGCCCGGGCAGCGCGTCGCCCAGCCACACCGCGGCGCCGTCGCGCTCGGTCAGGACGCCGGCGCTGCGGACGCCCACGAAGCTGTACCGCGACCACTGCTTGCCCTGCTCGGCCGACTCGAGCAGCACCGTGCCCGGCCGGTTGGCCGCCAGCGCGCGGTAGATGCCGACGGCGGTCTGCCCGTCGGCGAGCAGCCGGCGGGTCACCGGGATGACCGGCGCAGGACTCTCGATGGAGAGCGCCGCGAACTCCTCGCGGGTCGGGACGGTGGCGCCGAGCCTCATGCGCCCGTGCCCGTCGGCAGCTCGCGGGAGAAGCAGGTGCGCTCGCCCGTGTGGCAGGCCGCGCCCTCCTGCTCGACCAGGACCAGCAGCGCGTCGCCGTCGCAGTCGAGCCGCACGCCGCGCACCCACTGCCGGTTGCCCGACGTCTCGCCCTTGACCCAGTACTCGCCGCGGCTCCGCGACCAGTAGGTGGCCCGCCCGGTGGTCAGCGTGCGGTGCAGCGCCTCGTCGTCCATCCAGGCGAGCATCAGCACCTCGCCGGTGTCGTGCTGCTGGACGACGGCGGCGACCAGGCCGTCGTCGGTGCGACGCAGGAGGTCGGCGACCTGCGGGTCGAGGGCGGGCGGAGCGGTGGACATGCCTGCCAGTGTCCCGCACCCCGCGCGGACGCCCCGGGGGCGCGTCCGGTCAGGGCTGCGACGGCTCGGTGAACCACCGCCGGCCGGCCCCGACGGCCAGCAGGCCCAGGCCGACCAGCGGCGCGGCGGCGAAGAAGAGCGTGAACCAGGCGAGCGGCCCGGTGTCGGCGTCGAACCCGACGCCGATCGCTCCCGACAGCCGCAGCGACCAGTAGAGGGCGATCAGCAGCTGCACGACGAGGGCGACCACGAGGGTCAGCCAGGCGGCGCGCGTCCGGCGGTTGAGCACCAGGATGCCGCCCGCCACGAGGGGGATGACGGACACGAGCTGGACGACGGCCAGGGTCACGCCCTCCGAGGCGATACCGGCGAAACCGGGGGGAAGCCCTGTGCCCTGGCCGGCGGACAGGCCCACGAGCGCCGACAGCATGTACGTGTAGAGAGTCCCGATCAGGGCCACCGCGGTCTGCACGAAGGCGAGCACGGCCGCGGCGATCACCTGCCCCGGCTTGCGCGGTCGCGGCGGCGCCCAGGCCCAGCCCGGCGGGCTCGGGTAGGCCGGGCGGCCAGCCGTAGCCGGTCGCGCCCCCGTAGGACGGCGGTGCGGTGCCCAGGGCTGCGGCGCCGTCGGCGGCGGACCGGAGTAGGGAGCTCCCGGCTGGGTCGGCGTCGAGGGGTCCGCCCAGGGGTCCGCGCCCGCTCACAGCGCGGCCGCCAGCGAACGGCCCGCCACGCGCCCGGAGAACAGGCAGCCGCCGAGGAACGTGCCCTCCAGCGAGCGGTAGCCGTGCATGCCGCCGCCACCGAAGCCGGCCACCTCGCCGGCCGCGTACAGCCCCGGGAAGGGCTCGCCGCCGGGCCGCAGCACCCTGCCGTCCAGGTCGGTCTCGAGGCCGCCGAGGCTCTTGCGGGTCAGGATGTTCAGCCGGACGGCGATCAGCGGCCCGGCCGCGGGGTCGAGCAGCCGGTGCGGCGGCGCGACGCGGATCAGCTTGTCGCCGAGGTACTTGCGTGCGCCGCGGATGGCGGTGACCTGCAGGTCCTTGGTGAACGCGTTGCCGATCTCGCGGTCGCGGGCCGTCACCTCGCGCTCGACGGTGGCCAGGTCGACCGTCGGCGTCCCGCCGGTGATCCGGTTCATGCCGGCCACGATCTCGGGCAGGGTGTCGGCGACGACGAAGTCCTCGCCCCGCTCGAGGAAGGCACGCACCGGTGCGGCCACGCCGGCCTTCACGCGCTCGAGCAGCAGCCGGAAGTCCTTGCCGGTCAGGTCGGGGTTCTGCTCGGAGCCCGACAGCGCGAACTCCTTCTCCACGATCTTGTGCGTGGCCAGGAACCAGGTGTGCTCGTAGCCGGTGGTGCCGATGTGCGCGAGCGTGCCGAGGGTGTCGAAGCCGGGGAAGAGCGGGACCGGCAGCCGGGTGCCCGTCGCGTCCAGCCACAGCGACGACGGCCCCGGCAGGATCCGGACGCCGTGCCGCTCCCAGACCGGCGAGTGGTTGACGATGCCCTCGGTGTAGTGCCACATCCGGTCGGCGTTGACGACGCTGGCGCCGGCGGCCTCGGTGGCGACCAGCATCCGGCCGTCGACGGACGCGGGCACGCCGGACAGCAGCCGCTTCGGCGCCGGTCCCAGCCGGGCCGGCCAGTTCTGGCGGACGAGGTCGTGGTTGCCGCCGATCCCGCCGGACGTGACGACGACGGCCTGCGCGCTGCCCTCGAAGGCGCCGGCCTGCACCCGCGAGCTCGCGACCCCCCGCGCGACGTCGCTCGGCTCGAGCACGGCGCCGCGGACGCCGGTGACCGTTCCTCCGCTGACGACCAGCCCGTCGACCCGGTGGCGGAAGCGCAGCTCGACCCGCCCTGCCTCGACCGCCGCCCGCACCCGGCGGGCGAACGGCGCGAGCACGCCCGGGCCGGTGCCCCAGACGATGTGGAAGCGGGGCACCGAGTTGCCGTGGCCGGTGGCGGTGTAGCCACCGCGCTCGGCCCAGCCGACCACCGGGAAGAAGCTGACGCCCTGCTCCTTGAGCCACGCGCGCTTCTCCCCCGCGGCGAACTGCAGGTAGGCCTCGGCCCACAGCCGCGGCCAGTGGTCCTCCGCCCGGTCGAAGCCGGCGGTGCCGAACCAGTCCTGCCGGGCCAGCTCCAGGGAGTCGTGCACCCGCAGTCGCCGCTGCTCCGGAGAGTCGACGAGGAACAGGCCGCCGAACGACCACCACGCCTGCCCGCCGAACGACGCCTCCGGCTCCTGGTCCAGGACGACGACGCGCTTGCCGGCGTCGGCCAGCTCGGCGGTGGCCACCAGGCCGGCCAGTCCCGCACCCACGACGACGACGTCGGCCTCGAAGCGGCCGTTCTCGGTGCTCACGCGATCGACGCTAGCGGGCCGCGGCGATCATGGCGCCGAAACCGCCGATCAGGCCCCCGAAGAGGTCACGGCGCCATGCCGCCGGTCAGGCGACGGTCTCCGACGACCGGCGCCACGAGGCGTGCAGCCGCGCGTACGGACCCACCGCGTCGACGAGTTCGTCGTGCGTCCCGCGCTGGACGATGTGCCCGGCGTCGACCACCAGCACCTCGTCGGCGCGCTCGGCGGTGGACAGCCGGTGCGCGATGGTGAGCGTCGTCCGGCCGGTGGTCAGGGTGTCCAGGGCGCGGGTCAGCCGCCGCTCGGTGGCCGGGTCGACCGCGCTGGTCGCCTCGTCGAGCACGAGCAGGTCGGGGTCGGCGACGTAGGCGCGGGCGACCGCCACGAGCTGCCGCTCCCCGGCCGACAGCGACTCCCCGCGCTGGCCGACCGGCGTCGCCACCCCGTGCGGCAGCCCCTCGACCCAGGCGCCGAGGCCGAGCTCGTCGAACGCGGCGGCGACGTGCGCGTCGGTCATCCCGGGCTTGCCGTAGCGCACGTTGGCGGCGACGGTCGCGTCGAACAGGAAGCCGTCCTGCGGCACCATGACCACCCGCTCGCGCAGCGACCCGAACGCGACGGTCGGCAGCGGCACCCAGCCCTGCTCGTCCGAGCCGAGCAGCACCCGCCCCTCGGTCGGGTCCATGAGGCGGGTGACCAGCTTGGCGAAGGTGGTCTTGCCCGAGCCGGTCTCGCCCACGATCGCCACGCGGCGCCGCGGCTCGAGGGTCAGGTCCACGCCGTCGAGGGCGTTGGGCGCGGTCGGGCCGTAGCGGAACGAGACCCGCTCGAAGCGGACGCCGAGCGGGCCGTCGGGCAGGAGCTGCGCCGAGCCGGAGGAGGCGACGGCGGGGTCGCGGACGTCGGGCTCGGTGTCGATGACGTCGAGCACCCGGCGGAACCCGGCGACCGCGTTCTGCGCCTCGTTGAGCACCTCGCTGGCGGTCTGCACCGGCGCGACGAACAGCGTGACGAGGAACAGGAAGGCGATCAGCGTTCCGGCGGTGATGTCGCCGGCCAGGCCGAGCAGGACGCCGACGACGACCACGGCCGCGTTGGCGACCGCGGCGACGAACTCGCCGGTGACGAAGACGACCGCGGTGACCTTCTGCGCCCGCACCTGGGCGCGGTAGTGGCGGTGGATGGCCGCGTCGATGCGCGCCGCCGTCCGCCCCCGGACGCCGTAGGCGCGCACGGTGGAGGCGCCGACGACCGACTCCGACACCGCGGCCAGCACGTCCCCGACCCGCTCGCGGACGACGCCGTAGACCGCGGCGAGCCGGCGGGCGAACACCCGCACCGCGATGGCCAGCGGCACGAAGCAGGCCAGCACCAGCAGCGTGAGCTGCCAGCTGTAGAACGACATCACGACGGTGGCGACCACGAGCTGTCCGAGGCTGATCACGCCGAGGACGCCGCCCCACTGCATGAACTGGGAGAGCTGGTCGACGTCGCTGGTCACCCGCGACACCAGCGATCCCCGGCGCTGGCCCTGCTGGTGCAGCACCGACAGGTCGTGCACGTGGCGGAAGGCGCGCACGCGCAGGCCGGCGAGCGCGGTCTCCGTCGTCCGGAAGAGGCGGACGTTCATCCGGTACACGGCGAACGCGGTGATCACCACGACTCCCGCGCAGAGCAGCACCAGCCGCTGGACGAGCTCGATGTCGGGACCGCCCGGGCCGAGCAGCCCCCGGTCGATCGTCTGCTGGACGGCGATGGGGACCACGACGCGGCCGGCGGTGGCGAGCAGGGCCAGGCCGAACGTGACCGGCAGGCCACGCCGGAACTCCGGCATCATCCGCAGCCCGCGACGCAGCGTGGCCACCGCGCCCTCCGGCCGCTCCTCGATCAGTGCCGTGCTCACGCCGACACCCCGATCGGGCGGGTGGGCAGAAACTCCGCCTGCGCGTACGCCCGCACCAGGGCGGCGTAGCCGGGCACCTCGGCGAGCAGCTGCTCGTGGCTGCCGCGCGCCAGGAGGCGGCCGTGCTCGAGCCAGAGAACCTCGTCGGCGAGCGCGATCGTCGCCTGCCGGTAGGCGACGACGACCACGGTCGACGGGCGCTCGGCGTCCCGCAGGGCGTCGAGGATCTGCGCCTCGACCGACGGGTCGACCGCGCTCGTGGCGTCGTCCAGGACGAGCAGCCGCGGCCGGCGCACGATCGCCCGGGCGATCGCCAGCCGCTGCCGCTGGCCGCCCGAGAGCGTGGCGCCGCGCTCGCCGACCCGGGTGTCCAGGCCCTCGGGCAGCGCGGCGACGAAGGAGTCGGCCGCGGCGACGCGCAGCGCCGCCCAGACCTCCTCGTCGCTCCACGGGCCGCCGAGGGTCACGTTGTCGCGCACGGTGTCGTCGAACAGGAAGGTGCTCTGCGGAACGAAGGCGGCCTGCCCGCTGACCTCGCCCTCGCGCAGGCTCCGCAGGTCCACGCCGTCGAGCAGCACCGAGCCGTCGGCGGGGTCGACGAGGCGGACGAGCAGCCCGGCGAGGGTCGACTTGCCCGACCCGGTGGGGCCGACGACGGCGAGCGTCCGCCCGGCGGTCACCTCGAACGTCACGCCGACGAGGGTCGGCCGGGGCGCGTCGGCGAAGCCGAACTCGACGTCGCGGACGGCGAGCGTGGCCGCGCCGTCCGCGGCGGCTGCCGGGTCGGGGCCGTGCGGCGTCTCGCCGGTGGCGGACAGCACCGGCGTGACCCGGTCGAAGCCGGCCATCGCGCGCGGCAGGTCGGCCAGCACCCAGCCGATGGCGCGGATCGGCAGCGTCAGCAGGGTGAACAGGTAGGCGATCGAGACCAGCTCGCCCGCGTCGGTGACCCCGTCGGCCACCCGCCCGGCGCCGATCAGCAGGACGGCGAGGGTGCCGAGGTTGGGCACCGCCTCCATCAGCGGGTCGAACAGCCCGCGGGCGCGGCCGACGGCGACCAGGCCGTCGCGCAGCTCGAAGGCACGGGCGGCGAACCGCTCGGTCTCGACGTCCTCGCGGCCGAGCGTCTTGACGACGAGCGCGGCGTCGAAGCTCTCGTGCGCGATCTCGCTGACCTCGGCCCGCAGCTGCTGCGCCCGCTGCTGGCGGGGCGACATCACCCGCGAGTAGAGGTAGTTGGCGACGAAGACGAGCGGGAAGACGATCAGTCCGATGACCGCGAGCAGCGGGTCCGTGACGACCAGCGCCGCGACGGTGATGGCGATCATCACGAGCGCGCCGCAGGCGAAGGGCAGCGGCGCGACGAAGAACCAGCTGGCCTCGACGTCGGAGTTGGCGTTGGAGAGCAGCTGGCCGGTGGGGTGCCGCTGGTGCCACGACAGCGGCAGCCGCAGGTACTGGCCGGTGACCCGCCGCCGGTAGTCGGCCATCAACCGGTAGCTCATGACGCCGGCGAACAGCCGGCGGCCGAGGATCCCGAGGATCTTGAGGACGGCGACGCCGACGATGGCGAGCACCGCGAGCAGCAGCACCGCGGCGGTGGTGTCGCCGTCGTCGAAGGCAGGGAGCAGCACCCGGTCGGTGACCTCGCCGATGACGTACGCGCTGGCCACCGTCATGCCGCCGTAGAGGCTGCTGGCGACGAAGGCGAGCGCGAACATGCCGCGCTGCTCGCTGATCGCCCGGCCGATGTGGCGGAACCCCCGGCGCAGCAGGGGGTCTCGGCGGGAGGGCACGGTGCTCCTCGATGTCGGTCCGGGCTGGGACCGGAACTCTACGCGATTCTTAGGCCCGCTAAACGACGTGCCGCTCGGCGCGGGCCTTCCCCGATCGGTAACTTCGAGCGGTGAGCGAACCTTCCCTGGCCGCCCGTGAGCGGGCGCACCTGGCGGACCTGCTGGACGAGCTGGGCCCGGACGCGCCGACGTGCTGCGAGGGGTGGACGACCGCGCACCTGGCCGCGCACGTCGTCACCCGTGATCGCCGGCCCGACGCGCAGCTCGGCTTCGGCGCGGAACGGCTGCCCGTCGGCCGCCCGCTCGGCCGCTGGGCGCACGCGGTCGAGGACCGGCTGCGCACCGGCACCGCGTACGCCGAGCGTGGTCGCCCACGTGCGCACGGGCCCGCCGGCCTGGTCGCCGACGCGCCTGCCCGCGATCGACCGGCTGTTCAACACCAGCGAGTTCGTCATCCACCACGAGGACGTCCGGCGCGCCCAGCCCGACTGGCGCCCACGGGCGATATCGACGGCCGACCAGGACCAGATCTGGGGACTGGTGACGGCGTTCGCCCGTGCCGTCCGGCGTCCGACGGTGCTGCGCCGGTCCGACGCGACCGGGGTGGAGCGCCGGGCCGGCGGCTCCGGGACGGCGCGGGTGGTGACCGGCGAGCCGCTGGAGCTGCTGATGTGGCTCTCCGGCCGGCGCTCGGTCGCCCGCGTCGACGTCTCGTAGGCGGAGGAGATTCGTCGGGGTAACGCCGACGAATCTCCTCCACCTACACGCGCACCGGGATGCCGGCCGCGGCGAGGCCCGCCTTGACCTCGCCGATCCGCAGCTGCCCGAAGTGGAAGACGCTGGCCGCGAGCACCGCGTCGGCGCCGGCCTCGACGGCCGGCGGGAAGTGCTCGATCGCCCCCGCTCCCCCACTGGCGATCAGCGGGACGCTCACCTCCCGGCGGACCGCGCGGATGAGCTCGGTGTCGAAGCCGGCTCGCGTCCCGTCGGCGTCCATCGAGTTGAGCAGCACCTCGCCGGCACCGAGCTCGGCGGCCCGGACGGTCCACTCGACGGCGTCCCGGCCGGTGCCGCGACGTCCGCCGTGCGTGGTGATCTCCCAGCCGGAGTCGGTGACCGCGCCGTCCTGGCAGCGGCGGGCGTCGAGGGACAGCACGAGCACCTGGCTGCCGAACCGGTCGGCGATCTCGGCGATCAGCTCGGGCCGCGCGACCGCGGCGGTGTTGACGGCGACCTTGTCGGCGCCGGCGCGCAGCAGCCGGTCGACGTCGGCCACGGCCCGGACGCCGCCGCCGACGGTGAGCGGGATGAACACGCTCTCGGCGGTGCGCCGGACGACGTCGTAGGTGGTCTCGCGGTCGCCGGAGCTGGCGGTGATGTCGAGGAAGGTCAGCTCGTCGGCGCCCTCCGCGTCGTAGATCCGCGCCATCTCGACCGGGTCGCCGGCGTCGCGCAGCCCGACGAAGTTGACACCCTTGACCACCCGGCCGGCGTCGACGTCCAGGCACGGGATCACGCGGACGGCGAGAGTCATGCCGGGCAGCCCGCGAACCGCGTCGGCCTCGATCTCGACCAGCATGTCGGGATCGATGAGGGCGGCGACCTGCACCATCGTGGTGGCCGGCCGGACGTCGCCGAAGACCTCGCCGTGCGCCCGCCCGACCTCCTCCCAGCGGTTGATGTCGGTGACGAACATCCGCGTGCGGACGACGTCGGCCATCGAGAAGCCGGCCCGCTCGAGCGCCTGCCGGATGATCGCCAGGATCTGGCGGGTCTGCGCCGCGGCATCCCCTGCGTGCGCGACGCGGCCGTCGACGAGCGACGTCGTCCCGCTCACCCACGCGGCCTCGCCGCGGACGACCACGCGGCTGTAGCCGACGATGCCCTCCCAGGGCGCGCCGGAGCCGAGCCGGATGATGCTCACGAGCGCCCCTCCTCCCGTGTGGCGGCCAGTGCCTCGGGCAGCGTGAAGGCACCGGCGTAGAGGGCCTTGCCCACGATCGCGCCCTCGACGCCCACGGCGGTCAGCCCGGCGAGCGCGCGGATGTCGTCCAGCGAGCTGACCCCGCCCGAGGCGACGACGGGGCGGTCGGTGGCGGCGCAGACCTCCCGCAGCAGGTCGAGGTTGGGACCGCGCAGCGTGCCGTCCTTGGTGATGTCGGTGACCACGTAGCGGGCGCAGCCCTCGGCGTCGAGGCGGGCGAGGGTCTCGTAGAGCTCGCCGCCCTCGCGGGTCCACCCGCGGGCGGCCAGCCGGGTGCCGCGGACGTCGAGGCCGACGGCGATGCGGTCGCCGTACTCGGCGATGGCCCGGGCGCACCACTCGGGGCTCTCCAGGGCGGCGGTGCCGAGATTGACCCGGCGGCAGCCGGTGGCCAGGGCCGCCTCGAGCGAGGCGTCGTCCCGGATGCCGCCGGAGAGCTCGACGTCGACGTCGAGCTCGCCCACGACGCGGGCGAGCAGCTCGCGGTTGCTGCCGCGGCCGAAGGCGGCGTCGAGGTCGACCAGGTGCACCCACTCGGCGCCGTCGGTCTGCCACTGCAGCGCGGCCTCGAGCGGGTCGCCGTAGGAGGTCTCGCTGCCCGCCTCGCCCTGGACGAGACGGACGGCCTGACCGTCGGCGACGTCGACGGCGGGGAGCAGCTGCAGGATCGGCACGGCGCACAGCGTATTGACCGGCGTCCGGCGGCCCAGGGCAGGCTGTCGGTCGTGGACTTCGCCGAGGTGGTGCGCCGACGGCGCATGGTGCGCGACTACGACCCGTCGCGGCCGGTGCCGGACGCCGTCGTGGAACGGCTGCTGGAGCACGCGATCCGGGCGCCGTCCGCCGGGTTCAGCCAGGGCTGGGCGTTCCTGGTGCTGGCGTCGCCCGAGGACAGGTCGCTGTTCTGGTCGGTGACCTCCACCGCGGACGCGCCGGAGGGGTGGCTGACGCGGATGAGCCGCGCGCCCCTGCTGGTCGTCGTCCTGTCGTCCAAGGACGCCTACCTGGACCGCTACGCCGAGCCGGACAAGGGCTGGACCGACCGCGACGAGGCGCGCTGGCCGGTGCCGTACTGGGACGTCGACGCCGGCATGGCCGCGCTGCTGATGCTGCTGACGGCGGTCGACGAGGGGCTGGGCGCGTGCTTCTTCGGTGTCCCGGCCGACCGGGTCGACGCGCTGCGGGACGCGTTCGGGGTGCCGGTGTCCTCCCGGCCCGTGGGCGTGGTGTCGGTCGGGTACCCCGGCGGCGAGGACCGGCGCTCGCCGTCGCTGCGGCGCGGCCGGCGCGGCGTCGAGGAGGTCGTGCACCGCGGCCGCTGGTGAAGGCTCAGGTCGCCCCGAACGGGCGCCCGGGCATGGCCGCGTTGTGGTTCTCGAACCCGCAGAACAGGCAGCGCAAGAAGTATGTGTCCCCGTCGTCGTTGCCCCCGTAGGGGATGCGCGCCCACTTGTGCCCGCGCAGGAGGCAGACGGTCCAGCGCTTGACCGACATGGCGTCCTCCGTTCCCCGTGGGGCAGGGTCCTACCGGACCGGCCGCGTCGTCAACGAGCCGCGGGCTGGTTGACTGCCCGCTCGTGACCTCCTCGCGCGCTGTGCTGGTGACCGGTGGCTCCCGCGGCATCGGGCGGGCGATCGCCCGCGCGTTCGCGTCCCGTGGCGACCGGGTCGCCGTGCACTTCGGGACGTCGCGCGAGCGCGCCGAGGCGGTGCTCGCCGAGCTGCCCGGCTCGGGGCACGTGATCGTCCAGGCCGACATGTCGGACGCCGACGCCGTCGGCGCCATGGTCGACGACGCCGCCGCGGCGCTCGGCCGGCTCGACGTGCTGGTCAACAACGCCGGCGTCTTCGTCGCCTCTCCGCCGCTGGCGTCGTCCTACGAGGACTGGCAGCGGATCTGGGCGCAGACGCTCGCGGTCAACCTTGTGGGGGCGGCGAACGCGACGTTCCGCGCGGTGCCGCACCTGCAGGCCGCAGGCGGCGGAGCGGTGGTCAACGTGTCGAGCCGCGGAGCCTTCCGGGGCGAGCCCGACAACCCGGCGTACGGGGCGTCGAAGGCGGGGATGAACGCCTTCGCCCAGTCGATGGCGCTCGCACTCGCGCCGGTCGGCATCTCGGTGACGTGCGTGGCGCCGGGCTTCGTGCAGACGGAGATGGCGCGCGAGGTGCTCGACGGGCCCTCCGGCGAGGCCGTGCGCGCGCAGTCGCCGTTCGGCCGGGTGGCGCGCCCCGACGAAGTGGCCTCCGCCGTGGTCTGGCTGGCCTCGCCGGAGGCACGGTTCAGCAGCGGGACGATCGTCGACGTGAACGGTGCCTCGTACCTGCGCAGCTGAGGCCTGGTCAGCCCGGATCGGTCGTGAACTCCGGCGGCGTCAGCATCGCCTTGAGCGCGCCGAGCAGTCCGACCCCGGCGAGGACGACGGCACACAGGGTGCCGGGGTCGGTCCGGAGCGCGTCCCAGCCGAGGTCGGCCACGCGGACGACGATCCCTGCGGCGACCACGAGCGCCACGAGCAGCGCCACGACGCCGACGAACCGGTGGCTGCGCGCGGGACGGAAGGCCAGCAGGCCCAGGACGAACAGGACCCCGCCACCCACGGCCACCGCGACCGGCAGAACGAGCCCGCTGCGGACCAGATCCGTCGCACCCGCCATCCCCACGCCGCGCTGGACCAGCGACAGACCCAGTTCCTGGCCGTGCTGCGTCCAGGGCAGGAACAGGCTCATCCCGCCGGCCGCCCCGGCGACCAGGAGCAGCGAGCCGGCCGAGGCGTCGGGCGTGCGCAGCACGTACAGCGCGCCGTCCGCGTCGGTCGCCTCGGCAGCTGGCCGGGCCTCGTCCTCGGGGCCGGTGGCGTCGTCCGGGACCTCGTCGGCCGGGACCTCGTCGGCCGGGACCTCCGCGGGGAAGCCGAGGATGCTCGCCTCGCCGGGCCCCAGGATCGGCGGCTCCGGCGGGACCGGCGTGGGCACGGTCTCGCTGTGTCGGACGCCGGTGGTCGCGGCCGCGCGTCGGGAGCGCGACGCCGCACGGCGGTTCCGAAGGGGCAGCTGCCGGCGCTCGGTCATCGCAACCTCCGACGGAACGGGCGTGGGAAGACGTCCGCTACTGCCGAGGATAGGTCCGCGGAACGGTTCCGGGAGCGCTTTCGGAACGGCTCTTACCCGAACTGCAATGTTCGGGCGTGTCACGGCGCTGACCTGGGGAAACAGGTTGTGGACGCCGTTGCCAGGCGGTATCATTCGTACATGTGTTCGACCGCCGCTGACGATGCCCTCGCGGCACTCGAGGCGGCGGTCGACGCGCTGCTCGCCGACGACGGCGAGGCGCTCTCCGACGCCGCCGCGGCTCGACCGCGTCCGCGCCTCGGGGCCGATCCAGAACAAGGTCGGCCGCCGTGCTGACCCGCGCGGTCCGCGACCGCCGAGGTCCACCAGTCGGCCGAGCACGACGGGCTCAAGTCGATGCGCTCCTGGCTGCGCACCCACACCCGGATCGGCGACCTCGCCGCGAAGCGGGTGCTGGAGAACGGCCGGGCGCTGGAGTCCCTCCCCGCAGCGGAGGCGGCGTTCGCCGCCGGACGGATCGGTGCCGAGCAGGTCGCCGCGATCGCGCCGATCACCGCGCCGGCCCGCCTGGCGCAGGCCACCGAGGCCGGTGTGGACGTGGCCGCGATCGAGGCCGAGCTGGTCACCATCGCCGAGCGGGTGACCCATCAGCGGCTGCGGACGGCGGTGCACTTCTACACCGAGCGGCTCGACCCCGACGGCGTGGAGCCCGACCCCACCGAGGGCCGCACCCTCACGATGTCCCGGCTGCTCGGCGGCACCTGGACCGGCACGTTCGTTCTCGACGAGGTCGGCGGGGAGAAGGTCGCCACCGCCCTCGAGGCCATCTCCGCGGCATCCCGCTGCGCCGGCGATGAGCGCACCGCCGCCCAGCGCCGCGGCGACGCCCTCGTCCAGCTCTGCGATCTGGCGCTGGCGTCCGGGCAGCTGCCCACCCTGCGCACGGTCAAGCCGCAGATCATCGTCACCATCCCGCTGGCCGACCTGATCGACCCCGCCACCGGACCCGCCGCCGCCCGCACCGGCCTCGACGCGCACCTGTCCGCCGCCAAGGCCCGATGGCTCGCCTGCGACAGCAAGCTCAGCCGGATGCTGCTCGACCCCGACGGCCTCCCTCTCGACGTCGGCCGCGAGCAGCGCACCGCCCCACCACACCTGCGGCGCGCCTCCGTCGAGCGCGACCGCGGCTGCGTGTTCACCGGCTGCGACGCCCCGCACTGGTTCTGCGACGTCCACCACCTGCTCGAATGGCTCAAAGACAACGGCGAAACCAGCCTGGACAACTCCGCGCTGCTCTGCGAACGCCACCACACCAAGGTCCACCACGGCTTCCGCGTCGAACGCGACGACGGCGCACCACCGGGCCAGCGATGGCGCACCTACCGCCCCGACGGCACCGAGATCGTCCTCCACCCGCACCTGCTCGCCGCGTAGCCCGGCGCCGCCGGGCGCCCGCCCTGCCATGATCGATCCGTGCTGACCGTCGGTGTCGTGGCGCTCGGCGTCCAGGACGTCGAGCGGGCGGCGCGGTTCTGGACCGGAGCGCTCGACTACGAGGTGCGGCGCGACGGGTTCGGCGGATGGGCGACCGTGCTCGTCCCGCCGGACGGCAGGCCCGGCACCGCTCTCGCCCTGCAGCGGAGCGAGACACCGCCGCAGGACCACCCCCGGCTGCACCTCGACCTCCACGTGGCCGACGCCGCCGAACAGGCCGCCGAGGTGGAGCGCCTGGTCGGTCTGGGTGCCCAGCGGGTCGACTGGGACAGCTACCCGGACGACCCGGACTTCGTCGTGCTGGCCGATCCGGACGGCAACCGCTTCTGCGTCGTCGACCTGAGCCACGACGCCGGCTGATCGGTGGCGGGGACGGTCAGCCCGCCTCCGCCGACCGGGACACGACCACCAGGTCCGAGCTGTGCGTCCCGGCGGCGTCGACGCCGTCCGGGCGCGGCTCGAAGCCGGGCAGCCCGGTGAGGCCGTCGCTGCCGTCGACCGCCCGCAGCGACACCGGACCGTCGCCCTCGACCTCGACGGTGAACTGCACCCCGTCGTCCGGCGGGGCGTGGAAGGTGAGGAACAGCCGGTCGGATCCGAGCGCCTCCTCCGGCACCTCGCGACCCTCGGCGCTCGCCGCGGTGACGGTGCCGCCGTCCGCCACCACCTCCAGCGCCAGCAGCCGGACGTCGCGCTGCGGCGTGACGGAGGCCGTCCAGCGGCGCGTGCCGTCGCCGCCGGAGGTGGGCTCGACCACCAGCTCGGGTGCGGGCAGGTCAGCGACGTCGGCCTCGCCGGTCCACACCTCGCCGCCGAGGTACGGGAAGTCGAGCGGCAGGTCGCCGAGCGCGCTGACGTACTGCCCGGTGTAGGCGCCGGGCTCGTCCTCCGTGCGTCACCCACCAGGCCCGTCCCTCGTCGGCGTCGAGCGCGTAGACCAGCTGGCTCGGCACCGGGTGCCGCGCGTCGAAGGTGTCGACCAGCAGTCCCGGCCACGGTCAGACCCGCGGCGAGGACCACGGCGGTGACCGGCACGACGGCGGCCGCGATCCGCTGCTCGCCCGGCGGCGGGAACAGCAGCTCGAACGCCGGCAGCAGCGCGAGCGCCAGGAGCGTGGCCACGAACGCCGGAGCGGCGCCGGAGGACAGTCCCAGCGCCGGGAAGAAGAGCGCGACGGTCGGCGCCAGCACGACGGCGGCCACTCCCCCGGCTCCCAGCGCCGCGACGGCACGGACGACCCGCGAGCTCCGTGGCGACCGCCAGCAGTCCGGCGACGGCACCGGCAAGCGCGGGCCAGGTGGCGAGGTAGGCGCCGCCGGGCGCGTACTCGGCCAGCACCGCGGCGAGGACCGCCGAGCCAGACCAGCACGCCGGTCCACAGCGCCACCGGCCCGACCCACCGCCGCAGCAGCGCGTACCAGAGCAGCACCACGGCGGCGACCAGCGCGACCGCGGCCAGCCGGTACGGCGCCGGCCGCCAGGGATCGAGCATCGAGCCGTAGTCCGGCCGCACCGCCACCATCAGCTCCCACAGGCCCTGGACGGCGCAGCGGCGCCAGCCCCAGCGGCAGCACCGTGAGCACGACGGCGCCGAGCGTCCGCGGCAGCGACGTCTCGCCGCGCGCGCGGGCCACGAGCACGAGCAGCGCGACGGCGACCAGCGAGGCGATCGCCAGCGGCCACACCAGCGATCCCGGGTAGCGCACCAGCCGGTCGAGCACCGGGAAGTACGTCGCATCCTCCGCCGCCGGTTCCGCCAGCGCCGCGAGATCGCGGTCGCCGAGCTCGCGGACCAGCGCCAGCGCGTTGTCGCCGTGCGCCTGCAACGAACCCCGGTCCATCCGGTCAGGGGTGTCCTGCGGCGTGTGGTACGCCGCGGCGCCGTCGATGTAGGCGCTGTTGAGGCCGGTCCAGTCGCCGTCGGCCAGCATCACGCTGAAGTCGGTGTCGTTCGGCAGGGTCCGGTAGACCTCCACGGCGAAGCTGGTCGCCACCGGGTGCGGCGCGACCGCGGCGTAGGCCTCGGCCAGCCGCTCGTTGCCCAGCGACGTCTCGAACAGGATCGGTGGGCCGGTCGTGCCGCGTGCCTCGAGGTTGAGCACCACGCCGCCGTCGGTGGCCAGCGGGTGCCGCGAGGCGAACGCCTCCGCACCGCACAGGCACGCCTCCTCGGCGTCGGTGAGGACGACGACGACGTCGTTGCGCAGCGGCTCCCCCGCCGTCAGCGCGCGCACCGACTCGAGGATCGCCGACACCCCGGCACCGTCGTCGTTGGCGCCGGGCCCGGTCTCCACCGAGTCGTGGTGGGCCATCAGCACGATGCGGCCGGTGCTGTCGGAGCCCGGCAGGACGGCGACGACGTTGCGCACCCGCGCCATCTCCGCCGTCCCCGCCTCGGCCTGGTAGCTGCCCACGGCGTTCTGCACGCGGGTGTCCAGCCCCATCCCCGAGAGGGTCTGCTCCAGGTAGTCGACCACCCGGTCGCCCGCCTCGCTGCCGGCGACGTGCGTCTCCGCGGCCAGCCGCTCGACGTGGGCGAACGCGCGCTCGGCGCTGAAGTCCTGCTCGGGCGCGTCCGCGGCGACGGGCGCCGGCGGCTGCAGCGCCAGGACGCTCAGCGCGGTCAGCGCGCCGAGGAGCAGGAGGACGACGAGGCCGAGGAGCCGGCGGGGGCGCTCGAGGATGCGGGCGCGCGGTGGCCACGGGCTCTCCTGGGGACGCCGGGACGGGACGGCGGTCACCCTAGGTGTCCGGAGACGCACCCCTCGGGAGGAGGCCAGGTCAGTCCAGCGTGCCGAGCCAGTTCGTGAGCAGCTGGGCGCCGGCGTCCCCGCTCTTCTCGGGGTGGAACTGCGTCGCCGACAGCGCGGCGTTCTCGACGCCGGCGACGAACCGGTCGCCGTGCTCCGCCCAGGTCACCAAGGGCTTCGGCAGCGGGGAGGGCAGGCCGTTCTCGCCGAGCGGGAACGAGCGGACGCCGTAGGAGTGCACGAAGTAGAAGCGCTGATCGGACAGGCCGTCGAACAGCACGCTGCCTGCGGGCGACTCGACGGTGTTCCAGCCCATGTGCGGCAGCACCGGCGCCTTCAGCGGCTCGACGACGCCGGGCCACTCGCCGCAGCCCTCGGCGTCCTGGCCGTGCTCGAGACCCCGCTCGAACAGGATCTGCATGCCGACGCAGATGCCGAGCACCGGGCGCCCGCCGGCCAGCCGACGGCCGATGATCCGCGGCCCGTCGACGGCGCGCAGGCCGTCCATGCAGGCGGCGAAGGCGCCCACGCCCGGCACGACGAGGCCGTCGGCGTCCAGCGCGGCACGGCTGTCGGAGGTGACCTCGACATCGGCACCGACGCGCGCCAGCGCGCGCTCGGCCGAGCGGAGATTGCCCGATCCGTAGTCGAGGACGACCACCTTCTTCACGCCTGCCACGGTAGCCGTCAGCGCGGAGCGGTCCCGCCGGATTCCCACGGCAGCACGGTCAGCTCCGGCCACTCCCGCTGCCAACGCTCGGCCTTGGCCTCGTAGAGGTGCCGCGGCGCCGGGCTGACCGGGTTGGACCGCACGACGAGCCCGAAGAGGTCGTCGAAGCCGTGTGGCGCGTGCACCGTGCGCCGCGGCGGTCGACCGTGACGCCGTAGCAGCAGCAGACCGCCGCGAACCCGGCGATCGGCTCGGCCGCTGACCGGAACGGCGGCGGGGTCGCCGTCCCGAACTTCTCGCCGTACCAGAGGTGCACCCGGGCCTCGTTGCGATCAACCGGCACGGGGACGCCGGCGAACAGTACGGTGAGATCGGCGTCGCGCACGCCGGTGCCGGGCGGCGCCGGTGAGGCCGTTCCAGACCGCCTGGAAGCACACCGGCCGTCAGCCACCAGTCGTCAGACCGAGGGCGACGCCCGCCCGCTGGGGTCGGCCAGGACGATCCCGGGAACCGCTCCTCGGCCGGCCGCTCACAGGTAGAGGACGCCGGCCACCGTCGCCAGCACCGCGGCCAGCAGCAGGACGCCGGCGAGGCGGCTGCCCGGCTCCGCCCGGGCCTGCGCCTCGGGATCGCCGAAGGAGTTCCAGACGCTGTAGGCGCCGCCGAGCAGGAAGCCGCCGACGATCATCAGCGCGATGCCGAAGACCACCGGCTACAGCGCGCCCTTGGTCGACGGCACGTCGGCGACCCGCGGGTCGATGGCGACCGCGGCGCGCAGCGCCCGGGCGAGGGCCTTGAACTGGCCCTCGACGATGTGGTGGGCGTCCCGGCCCGCGTACAGCACGCGCACGTGCAGGCTGATCCGCGCGTTGAAGGCGAACGACTCGAGCACGTGCGCGGTGAGCGACGTCGGGTAGTCCGGCCCGATCATCGGCGTCATGTTCTCCGGCTCGGCGTGCACGAAGTACGGCCGGCCGGAGAGGTCGACGGCGGCCTGCACGAGGCACTCGTCCATCGGGATCGTGGCGTCGCCGTAGCGGGTGATGCCCACCTTGTCGCCGAGGGCCTGGGCGAACGCCTGACCCAGGGCGATCGCGACGTCCTCGACGGTGTGGTGGGCGTCGATGTGCAGGTCGCCCTCGGCGCGCACGGTGATGTCGATGCCGCTGTGCTTGGCCAGCGAGGTGAGCATGTGGTCGTAGAAGCCCACGCCGGTGCTGATGTCGCCGGCGCCGGTGCCGTCCAGGTCGACCTCGACGACCAGCTTGGTCTCGCTGGTCTCGCGCTCGATGCGTGCACTGCGGGTCATGGCGGTCATTCTCCCTGAGTCGTGCGGTGCTCCGGCGCGACCTCACCCAGGGCGGTGAGAAAACCGTCCATCTCCTCGGCCGTGCCGGCGGTGACCCGGAGCCAGCCGGGCAGCCCGACGTCACGCACGAGGACGTCGCGGTCGAGCAGCGCCTGCCACGCGGCGTGCGCGTCGGCGAACCGGCCGAACAGCACGAAGTTGGCGTCGCTGGGCACGCTGGTCAGCCCCGTCCCGGGCAGCGCCGCGACGATGCGGTCGCGCTGCGTCTTGACCGCGTCGACCGTGGCGAGCAGCGCGTCGGTGTGCGCGAGGGCGGTGCGGGCGGCGGCCTGCGTGAGCGAGCTCAGGTGGTACGGCAGCCGGACCAGCTGCAGCGCGTCGACGACGCCGGGGTCGGCGGCCAGGTAGCCCAGCCGCAGCCCGGCCATCCCGAACGCCTTGCTCATCGTGCGGCTGACGATCAGCCGCGGCCGGCCGGCGAGGAGGGTCAGCGCCGACGGCGTGCCCGCCCGGGCGAACTCGGCGTAGGCCTCGTCCACGACCACGACGCCCTGCGTCGCGTCGTAGATCTCGGCGATCGTCTCCAGCGCCACCGCCGTCCCCGTCGGGTTGTTCGGGCTGGTCACGAAGACGACGTCGGGCCGCAGGTCGCGCACCTGCGCCGCCGCGGCCGCCGCGTCGATCGTGAAGTCCGCCCGGCGGTGCCCGTCGGCCCAGGCGGTGCCGGTGCCCGCGGCGATGATCGGGTGCATCGAGTAGGACGGCGTGAACCCCAGCGCGGAGCGTCCCGCGCCGCCGAACGCCTGCAGGATCTGCTGCAGCACCTCGTTCGACCCGTTGGCGGCCCAGACCGAGCGGGCGTCGACGGTCACCCCGGTGGTGCGGGTCAGGTAGGCGGCGAGGTCGGTGCGCAGCGCCAGCGCGTCCCGGTCGGGGTACCGGTTCAGGTCGACCGCGACGTCGTGCAGCGCCGTCGCCAGGTCCGCGAGCAGGGCGTCGGGGAGCGGGTGCGGGTTCTCGTTGGTGTTGAGCCGGTACTTCGCCGGCAGCTGCGGAGCGCCGTAGGGCGTGCGGCCGCGCAGCTCCGGCCGCAGCGGGAGCTCGGAGAGCGAGCTCACCTCTGCCGGATCCGGACGGCCGCAGCGTGCGCGGGCAGGTCCTCGGCGCCGGCCAGCGCGTCGATGTGCCCGGCGACCTCGGCCAGCGCCTGCTGGTCGTACTCCACGACGTGGATGCCGCGCAGGAACGACTGCACGGACAGGCCGCTGGAGTGCCGCGCGCAGCCGCCGGTCGGCAGCACGTGGTTGGAGCCCGCGCAGTAGTCGCCGAGCGACACCGGCGACCAGGCACCGACGAAGATCGCGCCGGCGTTGCGCACCCGCAGCGCCACCTCGCGGGCGTCCCTGGTCTGGATCTCCAGGTGCTCCGCGGCGTAGGCGTCGACCACCCGGATGCCGGCGTCGAGGTCGTCGACGAGGACGACGCCCGACTGCTGGCCCTCCAGCGCCGTCGTGATCCGGTCGGAGTGCTTGGTGGCGGCCACCTGGCCCGGCACCACGTCGAGGACGGCGTCGGCGAGCGCCTCGCTCGTCGTCACGAGCACCGCCCCCGCGAGCGGGTCGTGCTCGGCCTGGCTGATCAGGTCGGCGGCGACGTGCGCGGGGTCGGCGGTGTCGTCGGCGAGGATGGCTACCTCGGTGGGGCCGGCTTCGGAGTCGATGCCGATCAGCCCGCGCAGCAGTCGCTTGGCCGCGGTCACGTAGACGTTGCCCGGCCCGGTGACCATGTCGACCGGCTCGCAGGAGCCCGCGCCGTAGCCGAAGACGGCCACCGCCTGGGCACCGCCCACGGCGTAGACCTCGGTGACGCCGAGCAGGGCGCAGGCGGCCAGCACGCCGGGGTCGGGCAGCCCGCCGTGGTCGCGCTGCGGCGGCGAGGCCACGGCG
Source organism: uncultured Actinomycetota bacterium (assembly GCA_963777095.1). Classification (GTDB taxonomy): domain Bacteria; phylum Actinomycetota; class Actinomycetes; order Mycobacteriales; family Geodermatophilaceae; genus CAVZOY01. The sequence goes on along the minus strand of CAVZOY010000001.1, from coordinate 29,710 downwards.
ATCGACTCGACGCCGGCGATCTGCGCCGGCACCACGTTCATCACGACGCTGGACAGCAGCGGCGCCAGCCCGCCGGGCACGTACAGGCCCACCCGGCGCACGGGCAGCCAGCGCTCGGTGACCGTTCCTCCGCGGACGACGTCGGTGGTGACGTCGGTGCGCCGCTGGTCGGCGTGCACCCGGCGCACCCGGGCGATCGCCTCCTCGAGGGCCGCGCGCAGGGCGGGGTCGCACTCGGCGAGCGCCCCGTCGAGCGCGGCCTGCGGAACGGCGAAGTCCTCGAGGTCGACGCCGTCGAGCCGGGCGGTGATCTCGCGGACGGCCTGCGCGCCGCGGATGCGGACGTCCTCGCAGAGCGGGCGGACGGTGGCCAGCACCGAGTCGATGTCGGTCGCGGCGCGGGGCAGCAGGGCGCCGAGCTCGCGGGGCCCGGGGAGCGCCGATCCACGCAGGTCGATGCGGGCGAGCACGGCCACCTCCGAAGGGCCAAGGACGGACCTCCAGGGTAGCCAGCACGCGCGGCGTGTCCGCCCGGCGGCCTGCTCGTCCGTCCGCCCCGGGCTCCCGCGCGCCGTACGCTGCCGGGATGGGCGAGCTGATCCCGCTGTTCCCGCTCAGCACGCCCCTGTTCCCCGGCGTCGTCCTCCCGCTGCAGATCTTCGAACCGCGGTACCGCCGGCTCGTGCGCGACCTGGTCGCGCTGCCCGAGGGCAGCGACCGGCGCTTCTTCGGCGTGGTCGGCATCCGCCAGGGCTGGGAGGTCGAGCGGATCGCCCCGGCCGAGGCGCTCTACGAGATCGGCTGCACCGCCCGGCTGCAGGTCGTGCGGCCCGAGTCGGACGGCGGCTTCCAGATCGTCACCGTCGGGCGGCGACCGGTTCCGGCTGCTGGACGTCGTCGTCAGCCAGGAGCCGCCGTACCTGCAGGCGGAGGTCGACTGGCTGGCCGACGAGGAGGCGGCCGAGGAGGCCGCGGAGGACCAGCAGCTGCTGGGCGGGCCGCCCGCGGCGGTGCCCGGAGCGGCGCCGGTGCAGGACGAGGTGGCCGCCGCGGTGACCCGCGGATCCATGGACCTGCTCGTCGACGCCGTCCGCACCGTGTTCACCCGCTACGTGCTCGAGGTCGCGGGGCTCCAGGAGGGCCGGAGCGAGGCCGAGGACGATCCCGGCCTCCCGGACGGTCGGGGTGGCGGGCTGGTCGCCGAGATCGCCGAGCTGCTGACCGGCGTGGGCGACGACGCGACGGCGCTGTCCTACCTGGTGGCCTCGGTGTCGCTGCTCACGACCGAGGACCGGCAGGCGCTGCTGGCGGAGTCCGCGACCCGACGGCGGCTGGCCGCCGAGGCACGGATGCTGCGCCGGGAGCTGACCATCCTGCGGGCGGTGGGCGCCGTGCCCGTGCCGATCGCGCAGTTCGCCACGCCCATGACGGTCAACTGACCGGCTGCGGTCCCCGGTGCAACCGGATCTCAGCGGGCGCCGGCGTCGACCGGTTCCTCGCCCGCCGGCTCCCCGTCGGCGGAGTTCCCGTCGTCGGGTTGCACGCCGAGCACGCCCGGCAGCGCTCCGGTGCGGCCGAGGTCGTCGCCGCGGGCGACCAGCGCCCCGACGAGGTAGGCCAGCACCGCGCTGAACGGTGCGACGGCGAGGGCCGGGACGGCCGACAGCCGCAGCGGCGTCGTGACCACGCGGCCCACCTCGGCCAGCTCCGCCTCCGTGGGAGGCGGGCCCAGCAGCTGACCGAGCTGCCAGGCGAGCACCGCGGCCCCGGCGGCGCCCAGCGCGAGGGCGGCGAGGAGGGCCACGCCGCGGCGGCGGCGCATCGCCCAGGCCAGCGCGCCGGCCAGCAGGCCCAGCCCGGCGAGGATCAGCACGAGCACCGAGTCGTCGGCGACGGCCAGCTCCTGGGAGGGCAGGCCGATCGGCACCGCTCCGTCGTCGGTGACGCGGAAGTCGGCGCGCGGTGCGAGCCCCCACCAGAGCAGCCCGGCCGGCAGGCCGGTGAGCAGGAGCGCCCCGGCGACGATTCCCGCGGTGTGCAGGTCGGCGCGCAGCTCCGCCCGGCCGCGCCAGCGGGCGGCGGCCGGGATCGCGGCCGGCGACCGGAGGCTGAAGACGCCGCCGGAGCCCTCCGGACCGTGCGGCGGAGGGCCGGCCGGGACCGGCGGAAGACTGCTCACCGCTCCAGTGAACCCTCTCGGAGGGCCCGGCTCATCCCCTCGTCCGGGCGTCTCACAGCAGGGCCACGCTGGTCGGCCCGAGCAGCGCCTTGATGTCGCCCATCAGCGCGGTGCTGGGCCGGACGCGCAGGCCCTGGTCCAGGCGGAGCACCGTCTCGCGGCTGCCGTTGACCAGCTTGAGCTGCACCTCGGTCGTGCCGGGGTGGCTGCCGAGCACCTCGCGGAGCCGCTCGACGACCGGGGGTGTGCACCGGGCGGCGGGCATCGAGACGAGGACCGGCCCGCGCGGGCCCTCGGTCAGCTCGGGGACGCTGACCTCGGAGGCGAAGACCGACGGCTGGTCGTCGCGCCGGCTGATCCGCCCCTTGATCACCACGATCTGGTCGCGGACCACCTTCTCGGAGAAGTCCGCCCAGGTCTTCGGGAAGAGCAGCACCTCGATGCCGGACTCGAGGTCCTCGAGGGTGGCGATGGCCCACGGCGCGCCCTGCTTGTTGGTGCGCGGACCGACCGCGGTCAGGATGCCGGCGATCGTCACGTTGGCGCCGTCCTCGACCCCGCCGGCGTTGATCTCGGCGATCGGGGTGTCGGCGTGCGACGTGAGCACGTGCTCGACGCCGTGCAGCGGGTGGTCGGACACGTAGAGCCCGAGCATGTCGCGCTCGAACATCAGCCGCTCGGACTTCGACCAGTCGGCGCTGGGGATGGTGACGTCGAGCGAGGAGCCGAACGGGTCGTCGGCCTCGTCGCCGCCGCCGAAGCCGCCGAAGAGGTCGAACTGGCCCTCGGCCTCCCGCCGCTTGAGGCTCATCGCCATCTCGACGGCGTTGCCGTGCACGGCCACGAGCCCCTGCCGGGAGTGGCCGAGCGAGTCGAACGCGCCGGCCTTGCAGAGGGACTCGATGACCTTCTTGTTGCAGGCGACGGCGTCGATCTTGCGGAGGAAGTCGGAGAAGTCCTTGAAGGCGCCCTTCGCCTCGCGGGCCCGGACGACGGCGTCGACGACGTTGTGCCCGACGTTGCGGATCGAGGCCAGCCCGAACCGGATGTCGGTGCCGACGGCGGTGAAGTCCGCGGAGGACTCGTTGACGTCGGGCGGGAGCACCTTGATGCCCATCCGGCGGCACTCGGCCAGGTAGATCGGCCGCTTGTCCTTGTCGTCGCCGACGCTGGTGAGCAGGGCGGCCATGTACTCGGCCGGGTAGTTGGCCTTGAGGTAGGCCGTCCAGTACGAGATCAGCCCGTACGCCGCCGAGTGCGCCTTGTTGAAGGCGTAGTCGGCGAACGGGACCAGGATGTCCCAGAGCGTCTTGACCGCCGCCGCGGAGAAACCGTTGGCCTTCATGCCGGCCTCGAAGCCGACGTACTCGGCGTCCAGGACCGACTTCTTCTTCTTGCCCATCGCGCGACGCAGCAGGTCGGCCTTGCCGAGGGAGTACCCGGCGACCTTCTGCGCGATCGCCATGACCTGCTCCTGGTAGACGATCAGGCCGTAGGTCTGGCCGAGGATCTCCGCCAGCGGCTCGGCCAGCTCCGGGTGGATCGGCGTGATCTCCTGCTGGCCGTTCTTGCGCAGCGCGTAGTTGGTGTGCGAGTTCGCGCCCATCGGCCCCGGCCGGTAGAGCGCGCCGACCGCGGAGATGTCCTCGAAGTTGTCCGGCCGCATGAGCCGCAGCAGCGACCGCATCGGCCCGCCGTCGAACTGGAAGACGCCGAGGGTGTCGCCCCGCGCCAGCAGGTCGTAGGTGTTCTTGTCGGTGAGTTCCTTGCTGATCTCGTCGAGGTCGATGGCCTCCTTGCCGTTGATCACGATGTTGCGCAGCGCGTCGTCGATGACGGTGAGGTTGCGCAGCCCGAGGAAGTCCATCTTGAGCAGGCCGAGCGTCTCGCAGGTCGGGTAGTCGAACTGCGTGATCACGGCGCCGTCGGCCTCGCGCCGCATGATCGGGATGCTGTCGATCAGCGGGTGCCGGCCGATGATGACGCCGGCGGCGTGCACGCCCCACTGGCGCTTGAGGCCCTCGAGCTTGCGGGCCTGGTCGACGACCTCGGCCGCGCCCGGGTCGGACTCGTAGCGGGCCCGGAACTCCGTGGCCTCCTTGTAGCGGGGATGGGCCGGATCGAAGATCCCCGAGAGCGGGATGTCCTTGCCCATCACGCCCGGCGGCATGAGCTTGGTCAGCTCGTCGCCCACCGAGTAGGGCCGGTCGAGCACGCGGGCGGCGTCCTTGATCGCGGCCTTCGCCTTGATCGTGCCGTACGTGACGATCTGGCTGACCCGCTCCTCGCCGTACTTCTCCGACACGTAGCGGATGACCTCGCCCCGCCGCCGGTCGTCGAAGTCGATGTCGACGTCGGGCATGGAGACGCGCTCGGGGTTGAGGAACCGCTCGAAGATCAGGCCGTGGGCCAGCGGGTCGAGGTCGGTGATGCCCATCGCGTAGGCGGCCAGCGAGCCGGCGGCCGAGCCGCGACCCGGACCCACCCGGATGCCGTTGTCCTTGGCCCAGTTGATGAAGTCGGCGACCACGAGGAAGTACCCCGGGAAGCCCATCTGGCAGATGATCCCGACCTCGTAGTCGGCCTGCTTGCGCACGTGGTCGGGAATGCCGTTCGGCCAGCGCTTGTGCAGGCCGCGCTCGACCTCCTTGACGAACCAGGAGGTCTCGTCCTCCCCCGGCGGCAGCGGGAAGCGCGGCATCAGGTCGGCGCCCTCGGTGAAGGCGATCTCGCACTGCTCGGCCACGAGCAGCGTGTTGTCGCAGGCCGCTTGCAGCTCGCCCGGGAACAGCGCCCGCATCTCGGCGGCGCTCTTGAGGTAGTAGCCGTCGCCGTTGAACTTGAAGCGGTTGGTCTCGTTGAGCCGCGACCCGGTCTGGATGCACAGCAGCGCGTCGTGCGCCTGCGCGTCCTCCTTGTGCGTGTAGTGCAGGTCGTTGGTGCGCGAGCAGCGGGATGCCGAGGTCCTGGGCGATCCGCATCAGTGCCGGCCGGGTCTTCTTCTCGATGGACAGCCCGTGGTCCATCAGCTCGGCGTAGAAGTTCTCCTTGCCGAAGATGTCCTGGAAGTCGGCCGCCGCCTGGCGCGCCTTGTCCTCCTTGCCGGCGCGCAGCCACATGTTGACCTCGCCCGAGGGGCAGCCGGTCGTGGCGATGAGGCCCGCGCCGTAGCGCTCCAGCAGGTCGCGGTCGAAGCGCGGCTTGCGGTACTGGCCCTCGAGGCTGGCCAGTGAGGAGATGCGGAACAGGTTGTGCATGCCCTCGGTGGTGCGGGCCAGCAGGGTCATGTGCGTGTAGGCGGCCTTGCCCCGGTTGGACCCGCCGTCGCCCTCTTCGTCGATCAGGTTGTCGCCGAAGTCGAACGGCGCGCGGTCGAACCGCGAGCCGGGCGTGTAGTACCCCTCCATGCCGATGATCGGCTTCACGCCGGCGGCCGTGGCCTGCTTGTAGAAGTCGTAGGCACCGAAGACGTTGCCGTGGTCGGTCATGGCCAGCGCCGGCATGCCCTGCGCGGCCGCCGCGGCGGTGACCTCGCCCAGCTTCGCGGCGCCGTCGAGCATCGAGTACTCGGTGTGCACGTGCAGGTGCACGAAGGACTCGGCGGATGACGTGCCACTGCTGCTCACGGGGGCGGTGCTCCTCAGGGTCGTGCCGGCCCGCCGCGGGGATGCCGGCGGGCGACCGGTGGGGAAGACCGGTGGTGCGCGTGCGGGGATCGACGGTCCAGCAGGACTGCACCCGGGCGCGGTGTCGATCCTCGCACTCCCGAGGGTGTACTCCGAGGGTCCGACAGAACGTGTCTCAGCCCGGGCGTGACCGATCGGTCACACCCGGCCCGCGAGACCGTCGCGGCTCAGGGCAATGACCGGCGCATCGTCACGTGGCGGATGCCTGCTTCGTCGTACTCGCTCCCCTGAGCGACGTACCCGGCCCGCTCGTAGAACCGCCGGGCGGTCACCTGGGCGTGCAGCTCGACCTCGCGGACCCCGCGCAGGACTGCCTGCCGGTGCAGCTCGGCCAGCACGGCGGCGCCGTGCCCGCGCCCGCGCACCGACGCGTCGGCCGCCATCCGCCCGATCGACGCCCGGTCGCCGTCGAGGAGCAGCCGACCGGTGGCGACGACCTGCCCGGAGGCGTCACGGCTGAGCACGTGCACGGCGGTGGCGTCGCGGTCGTCCCGCTCGATCTCCGGGGGCACGCCCTGCTCGTCGACGAAGACGCGGGTGCGCAGCGTGACCAACGCCGGCCAGTCCTCGGCCGTGGCCAGGTCGGCGGTCGGGAACCGGCCCGACCCGGCGCTCACCGGGCGCTCACCGGGCGCTCCCGGCCACCGCGGGCAGCACGCGCGCCGGCACGAGCAGGAAGCGCAGGTCGATCACCGCGTGCAGGAGCACGGGGAGCAGCAGCGACCCGGTGGACAGGTACAGCGCGGCCAGGACGCCGCCGAGCACTCCGGTCAGGACGATCCCCCCGATCCCCTGATAGGCGTGGGCCAGACCGAAGGCTGCCGCGGCGATCGCCACGAGCACCCACCCCGGCGGCCCGCCCGCGAGCGCCGCGACGACCGCGAGGAAGAAGGCGCGGTACAGCCACTCCTCGCAGATGCCGGCGGTCAGGCCGACCAGGGCGAACAGCCGTCGCTCCCCCGGTGTGCGGGGCAGCAGCGCCAGCGTGGCCTGCGCCGGCGCCTCGGCGTGCCGTCCGGAGGCGGGCGGGAGATGACCCGGACGCCGCCGCTCCTGCCGCGCCGCCTGGATCAGCACCCCGCCGCGCAGCGCACGGGTCGAGACGACGACGAACAGCAGCAGCGCGACGGCGGCGCCGCCCGTCACCGGATCCGGCCACGACCGCGGCCACCGCAGCCCGACGGCGGCGGCGCCGACGTCGGTCGCGGCCGCCCACACGAGCAGGGTGAGCAGGGTCAGCCCCCACTCGAGCACGAGCAGCCGCCGGTAGAACGACCTCCGGGCGCCGGGCTGCGTGCGCAGCCTCCCCTCGAACCGGCGGTGCAGCACGTGCCCGACGACCGGCTCGCCGACGACCAGGTAGGCCGCGACGATCACCGCGGCGAGGGCCGCCGGGCCGAAGTCCTCGAGCGACGTGGGCAGGTCGGCCGTGCTCACCGCCGCGCTCGCAAGCTCGCCCCCACGGCGCCGGTCAGGCCTCGGCGCGCAGCACGGCCAGCGCGCCGGCGAGGTCGGGCGGGTACTCGCTGGCGATCTCGATCCACCGCCCGTCGGCCGGGTGCGCGAAGCCGAGGCGGACCGCGTGCAGCCACTGCCGGGAGACGCCCAGTCGCGCGGCCAGGGCGGGGTCGGCGCCGTAGGCCAGGTCGCCGACGCAGGGGTGACGCAGCGCGGAGAAGTGCACGCGGATCTGGTGGGTCCGCCCCGTCTCCAGCTTCACGTCGACCAGGCTCGCCGCGCGGAAGGCTTCGAGGACCTCGTAGTGGGTCACCGACGGCCGACCGCCGCTGACCACCGCGAACCGCCAGTCGGCGGTCGGATGGCGGTCGATCGGCGCGTCGATGGTGCCGCGCGACGGATCGGGGTGGCCCTGTACCAGCGCGTGGTAGCGCTTGTCGACGGTCCGCTCCTTGAACGCCGCCTTCAGCACGGTGTAGGCGCGCTCGCTCTTGGCGACGACCATGACGCCGGTGGTAGCGGCGTCCAGGCGATGCACCACCCCTTGCCGCTCGGCGGCACCGGACGTCGAGATCCGGTAGCCCGCGGCGGCCAGGCCGCCGACGACGGTGGGGCCGTCCCAGCCCGGGCTCGGGTGGGAAGCGACGCCCACGGGCTTGTCGACGACCACGACGTCGTCATCGTCGTGGAGGACGGTCATGCCCTCCACCGGCCGCGGCGGGGCCGGCTCGCCCGGCGGGGGCGGGAGCTCGACCTCGAGCCAGCTGCCCGCGGCGAGCCGGTCGCCCTTGCCCCGGACCCGGCCGTCGACGACGACCTGCCCGGCGTCGGCGACGTCCGCGGCCGCGGTGCGGGAGAGGCCGAACAGTCGCGACAGCGCCTGGTCGACCCGCTGGCCCTCCAGCCCGTCGGGCACCGGCAGGGCCCTGTGCTGGCCGGCGGGGGTGCTCACGGGCTCCATTGTGGCGGGCGGGGAGCGGCCGGTGCCGCGACCCGCTCGCCCGGCACGTCGCCGACCGTGCCGACGGGTCGGTCAGTCGACCCCGTCGCGACGCTTCTTGACCGCGGCGGCGCCCGGCTGCCGTCGAACTCGATGCCGCGGACGGCGAGCACCGCCCCGAGGATCCCGCCGCAGACGATGGCCGAGTCGGCCACGTTGAAGACCGGCCAGATCCGTCCGTCGGGCGCGAACACGGAGATGAAGTCGACGACGCCGCCGCGCATGAAGCCGGGGTCGCGGAAGATGCGGTCGATCAGGTTGCCGGTCGCGCCGCCGAGGACGAGCCCGAGCGAGGTGGCCCAGCCGGTGGAGCGCAACCGCCGCGCCGTCCGCACGATGACGACGACGACGGCCACGGCGATGACGGTGAACAGGATCGTCGCGCCCTGGGCGAAGGAGAAGGCGGCGCCGAGATTGCGCAGCGACGTCAGGTACACGAGGCCGCCGAGCAGCCGGATGTCGTCCCCGGGCTCGATCGTGGCGACGACCAGGACCTTGGTGAGCAGGTCCAGCGCGAGCACGGCCGCCGCGAGGCCGAGCAGCAGCCGGGTGCGCGGGCGGCCGGGGGGCGGCCGGGGTGGTCGGGTCGAGGTCGCCCGCGGGGCGCTCCTCGGTCGGCTCGGTCAGAGCTCGCTCCTGTCGTGGGATGAGCCTCCGACGATAGCTGCGCCTCCCGCTGCCTGGTCGGCGGCGACGGGCATGGCGTGCGCCGTGACGCGGACGTCGCCGCCGCCGTCGGCGGGGACGAGCAGCCGCACCGGCCCGGCCCCGGGCAGCCGGAGCGCGGCGTACTCCCCCGCCGACGTGGCCACCTCGACCAGCCCGGCGTCCAGGAGCAGGCGCACGGCCGGGCCCGCGTCGGGCGCGACGCCCAGCCGCACCGGGTCGCGGCCCGGTACCAGGAACTCGGCCTCGTCCGTCCCGCACGTCGACGGCGAGGACGAGCCCGCCGGCGCCGTGCAGCTCCAGCCGGCCGCAGTCCGGGGCGTCCACCTCCACGTCGAGGAACGGCGGCAGCGGCGGCGTGGCACCCGCGCCGTCGATCCGCGCGGCGACACCGGCGCGCAGCGTCGCGACGTCTGGGTGCGGCGCCAGCAGCAGGCGGTCGTCGGTGACGCGCGCCGTCCACGGCACCGAGAGCATTCCGGCCCAGCCGGTGCCGCGCTGCCCCGGTTCCCGGACCCACGAGATCAGGCAGGGCCGGCCGGCGGCGTCCCGGAAGACGGTCGTCGCGTAGGGCAGGTCGGTGGCGGCGAGCCGCTGCCAGCGGCGCGCGGTGAACCGGGCGCCGTCGAAGTCGCCGACGGCGCACGCCACGAAGCGCGGGTCGCCGTCCCAGACGGAGACGACCAGCACCCAGGCGCCGTCGACCTCTATCAGCTGTACGCACTCCCACGCCGTCCCCGTCCACATGGGGTCGGCCGCGGCGCCGGAGCGCTCGGCGAGGACGCCGTCGAACCGCCAGGTCCGCAGGTCGGGCGACCGGTACAGCCAGGCCACGGCGGTGCCGTCGGCGCGGCCGCCGCCGACGACCATCAGCCGGTCGGCGCCCGGAGCGCAGCAGGAAGGGGTCGCGGAACTGCACGACGCCGTCCTCCGGCGGGCCGGGCAGCACCGGCGTCGCGGTCGGCGCGTCCACCGCCGCCAGCTCGGGTCGCCGGTCGCCAGCACGATCGAGCCGACCGCGATGCGGTCCTGCTCGACCCGGGTGTAGGCGATCACCGGGATCCCGTCGTCGTCGACCGCGACCGAGCCCGACCAGCACCCGGCCTCCCCCGGCCCAGGTGACAGGGCGGTCGACGGAGGACCCCAGCGCACCAGGTCCGGGGACGACGTCTGTCCCCAGCGGCAGGCAACCGCCCACTCCGGCGCGTCCGGGTTGTACTGGAAGAAGAGCTCGTAGCGCCCCGGCCCGTCCGAGTCCTCGTGCCAGGTGATGCCGAGCGGATCGTTGACGTGCCCCGCCGGGGCGGTGAAGTGGAAGCCCGGCCTGGTCACGGGGGCCAGTCGGGGCTGGGCGCGGTGCGGACCGGGGCCGGCGTCACCAGGTCGTCGGGCACCGCCGGCAGGACCCGGGAGAAGTAGTCCCTGGCCGCGGCGGTGGTGCCGACGTCGCGGCCGGCGCCCTCGGAGAGGAACCAGCGGTGCTCGAGGATCTCGTGGAACACCTCCGACGGGTCCAGCCGCGTGCGCAGGTGGGGCGGGATGCCCTCGACCACCGGCTGGTAGACCTCGGTGAGCCACCGGGCGGCGGCCATCGCCTCGGGCACCCGCCGCCCCTCCACCTGCTCCATCCATCCGCGGAAGCTGGCGATGTCGGCCAGCAGCCGGCGGGCCTGGTTCTCCTGGACGTCGAGCCCGGTGAGGCCGAGCAGCTGCCGCCGGTGGTGACCCGGCTCAGCGACCCGCGTGGTCATCCGCAGCCGGTTCCCACCGCCGGAGTCCTCGATCAGCTCCACCTCGTCGACGTCGAAGCCCAGGTCGTTGAGCCGGCGGATCCGCTCGGCGATGCGGTACCGCTGCTCGTGCGGCTGCATGACCTCCTCGCTGGTCAGCTCCCCCCACAGCGCGTGGTACCGGGCGACCAGCTGGTCGGCCACCTCGATCGGGTCGACCTCCTCGGCCAGCAGCTCGCCGGCCTGCAGGTCCAGCAGCTCCCCGGCCACGCGCTCGTAGGCCACGTCGAGCTCGTAGCGGCGCTGGCCGTCGGAGAGCCTCTCGTGCGTCTCGGCGGTCTCCGCGTCGACCAGGTAGGCGGCCAGCGCTCCGGCGTCGAACCGGAAGAGCGTGTTGGACAGGGAGCAGTCGCCCCACAGGAAGCCGGACAGGTGCAGCCGGGCCAGCAGCTCCACCTGGGCGTCGAGCAGCCGGTCGGTGAGGTGCCCGCCCCGCGGGTTGGCGAGCAGCGCACGGAAGGTCGACGAGTAGTTCAGGAATCTCGTGACCAGGATCGAGTCGAGGTCGTCGGGCCGCTCGACCACGGCACCCAGCACCTCGACGGCGGGGATCCCGAGATCCTTGAGGTGCCGCAGCAGCTGGTACTCCCGGCGGGCGAAGCGCTCGGGGATCTCCTTGAGGGCGAAGACCTCATCGCCCTCGGCGACGAACCGGACGACGTGCCGGGAGATGCCGCGCTGCGGGATCTCGAGGATCCGCTCGTCGTCCCAGTCCTCGAGCGGCTGACGCCAGGGCAGGCTCAGCAGCCCGGCGGCAGAGTCCGCCGGAGGTGAGAAGACGAAGCGCACGACGCCTCCCTCACGGTGATGCGACGATGGGCTCGGTGCCGACCGGGCGGATGCAGCCGGCGCGTGGTCGCCAGGCCCCACTCGTCGAGCTCGCGCAGCCGGTCGCTGCTCGACCGCAGTCCGCCGTAGCGCTCGACGACCTCGGCCCACTCCTCGCGGCGCTCGACGTGGGTGCCGGCGACCAGGCAGTCCGGGTCGTTGACCCAGAACCGGCCGTGCTGCCAGGCCCGCCAGCGGGTGTTGCGCGGCCGCCGCCCGCTGCGACGGCTGCGACAGGTCGCCGTCCTCGGGCTCGTAGGAGTGCGAGATGTCCGGTCCCACGCGCATCGCGTCGACCAGCCCGACGCTGGGCAGGATCGGCGCGCCGCAGCCGAGCAGGTAGGCGTCGTCGCCGATCGCCTCGCGGATGACCCGCAGGCCGTGCCGGTAGGCCGCCACACCGTCCGTGGGGTTCGCCCGTTCGCCGGACATCGCGCCGGCGAACAAGAAGTCGATCTTGAAGTAGTCGATCCCCAGGCCCCGCAGCGTTCCGAAGACCTCGCGCAGGTAGGCCTCGGCCCCCGGGTGGGTCACATCCAGGGCGCGCAACTGCTGCTCCCAGCCGGTGCCGGGGTCGGCGCCGCCGATGAGCCACTCGGGGTGGTCGGCGAAGGTCCGCGACCGCTCGCCCACGAAGAACGGCGCCACCCAGATCCCGGCACGACGGCCGTGCGCCCGGATCCGGCCGACGATGTCGGCCAGGCTGTCGAACCGGTCGGACAGCGTCAGCCAGTCGCCCAGCTCGGACTGGTAGCCGTCGTCGATCTGCACGACCTCCACGTCGAGGTCCAGGTCGTCGATCGCCTCCAGGTTCTCCAGGACGTCGTCCTGGGTGACCTTCGTGAAGTAGTGGTACCAGGAGCACCACGCCGTGGGAGCGGGGCGGACGGCGCCGACTCCCGCCCGCTCCGCGAAGGCGTCCCCCCACCGCGCGAGGGCCCCCTCGACGTCCGCACCCCGGACGACGAGGGAGTCGACGGGCCCGTCGGCGGACACGACCACCTCGTCGCCGTCGGCCACGGCGTGCACCGACGGGATCGACCCGTCGGGGGACGGCGCCCCGAAGACGTGCACGCCGTCCCCGGTGCCGGGATCGAGGGCCAGCAGGCCCTCGCCCGCGTACGCCGTCGCCGGCTGGTCGCGGTCGGGCCGGTAGTTGCCGACGCGCCGCGCCTCGCTCACCGGACGGGCCGGCGCCTCCCCCAGCGGGTAGGCGTACGTCGGGCTCCAGGACTGCCAGCCGTGCTCGTAGACCACTGCCCGCCGCGGGTCGACCGGGACGCGCGCCAGCTCCTCCATCGCGGAACCGCTCACGACCTCAGTCTCCCCCGTCGACCCGTGCGGGCCGGCGTCAGCCCTTGACCGACCCGGCGGTCAGGCCTCGGACGAAGTACCGCTGCAGCGACAGGAACACGATGATCGGCACGATCATCGTCAACAGGGCGCCCGCCGTGATCAGCTGCCAGCCCTGCCCCTGTGCTCCGAGCAGCTGGGTCAGCGCGACGGTCAGCGGCTTGTTCGCGCCGGACCCGATGAAGACGAGCGCGTTGAGCAGGTCGTTCCAGACCCAGAGGAACTGGAAGATCGCGAACGACGCGAGCACGGGGGTCGACATCGGCAGGATCAGCCGCCAGAAGGTCTGGAAGTGGCTGGCCCCGTCGATCTTGGCCGACTCGATGACCTCCTTGGGCAGCGTCGCCATGTAGTTGCGGATGATGTAGACCGCCAGCGGCATGCCGAACCCGATGTGGGCCATCCAGATGGCGAAGAACGTGCCGTTGAGGCCGAGCTGACCGTAGATCTGCAGCAGCGGGACGAGCGCGACCTGCGTCGGCACCACGAGCAGGCCGACGATCAGGATGAGGAGGAAGTCGCGGCCGGGGAACTGCATGAACGTGAACGCGTAGGCCGCGAACGCGGCGATCAGGATGGGGATGATCGTCGCCGGCAGCGTGATCGCCAGGGTGTTGACGAACGCCGTCCCCATGTCCGCCCGTTCGAACAGGTCGCTGTAGTTCTCGAACGTCAACCGGGTGAAGTTCGCCGGACTCGTGAAGATCGTCCACCAGCCCGACGTCGTCGCGTCGTCCTGGTCGCGGAACGACGTGATCGCCAGACCCAGCGTCGGGATGAACCAGCCCAGGCAGACCAGGACGAGGACCAGCTTGACCCAGAACGGCGCCTTGTGCGTCGGGTCGTGGACGCCCTTGCCCTTCTTGCCGGTGTAGACCGGCTCCTTGGGAAGCTGGACCGGCGTGGCGGTGACCGCCTGGGTTCCGCTCATCGGGCGGCCTCCTCGGCACGGAACTGGCGAACCTGGAAGACCAGGATCGGGATCATCGCGATCAGCAGCATCACCACGATGGCCGCGGCGTAGCCGTTGTTGCGGTTGGTGAACAGCTGGTTGAAGAACTCGACGGCGATGATGTTGGTGTTGAAGTTGCCGTTCGTCATCACGTAGACGATGTCGAAGGTCTTCAGCACGCCGATGAGCACGGTGATGAACACCGTGATCAGCGTGGTGCGGATCTGCGGGATCACGATCCGGAAGAAGATCGCGCCCTCACCGGCACCGTCGAGCCGGGCCGCCTCGAGCGTCTCGGTCGGCACTGCCTTGATCGCCGCCGAGAGCAGGACCATGGCGAAGCCGACCTGGATCCACAGCAGGATGACCATCAGCAGGAAGCTGTTGAGCCGGAAGGTGGAGAGCTGCAGCCACTGGACCGGTTCGCCGCCGAACCCGGTCCAGATGCCGTTGAGCAGGCCGATCTGGTTCTGGTTCGGTGGGTTGGCCTGGTACACGAACCGCCAGATCGCGCCTGCACTGACCGCGCCGATCGCCAGCGGCAGGAAGATGAAGGTCTTGGTCGTCTTCTCGGCGCGCGGCTTGAGCCGGTCGGCCAGCGTCGCGATCAACAGGCCGACCACGATGGTCGCCGCGGGGGCGACCAGGATCCAGAGCAGCGTGTTGAACAGCGTGTTGCGGAACTGCGACGACCCCAGCAGGTTCGTGTAGTTCTCGAAGCCGACGTACTCGGTGCTCCGGTTGTTCGCGAAGCTGTACACGAGCGTCTGGATCGTGGGATAGATCAGGTAGAGGCCGATCGCGGCGAAGGCCGGCAGCAGGTAGAGGTAGGGCTTGACCCGGTCCTCCCACCGGCCAGGGAGCAACTCCGCGAGCTTGTTGAGCAGGTAGTAGACGACCACCGCGCCGGCGACGCCGGCGACCACGGCGATCAGCGCGTTGAGGATCTTGATGGTCACGCGGGGCCTCCCGTCAGCGGATGGGACGAGGGGGTGCGGGGTGCCGGGCGGCCACAGCCGCCCGGCGCCCCGGACCGTTCAGCCGGTCAGGCCGGCCAGCTTCCTTCGATGTTGTCCAGCGCGGTCTTGGCGTCCTCCTGACCGCTGATCCACGCGGTCATGTCACGCCAGAACGAACCGGAGCCGACCTCGCCGGGCATCTGGTCCGACCCGTCGAAGACGAAGTCGGTGGACGCGTAGGCGATCTCGGCGATCGACCGCAGGGTCTCCGTCGGGTAGAGGCTGGTGTCGAAATCGGTGCGAGGTGAGATCCAACCGCCGGTCTCGCCGTAGCCGTTCGTGCCGAACTCGGCGGACGACAGGAACTGCACGAGTTCCTGCGCGGCCTCGTTGTCCTGCGCGAAGATGCCGGCCATGTCACCGCCGCCGAGCACCGGCTTCTCCTCAGCCGACTTGCCCGGCATCGGGAAGACGCCGACCTGCTTGTCGAGGTCAGCGAGGACGTCCTCGGGGAAGCCGCCCTCGTCCGCGACGAAGTTGCCCTGCCGGAACATGAAGCAGCCCGGCGGGTCGTCGAACAGCGGGTTGCCCGAGGTGAGGAAGTTCGAGCTGGCGATGGACTGGCGTCCGCCGTTGGTGCGGCCCTCGGCGAGCAGCAGGTCGTCCATCTGCTGGAGCACGTCAGCGACCTGCGGGTCGTTGAACGGGATCTCGTGGTTGACCCACTGGTTGTAGACGTCGCTGCCGTAGTTGATCACCATCAGGTTCTCGACCCAGTCGGTGGCCGGCCACCCAGTAGCCGCCTCGGACTCGATGCCGAAGCACCACGGAGTCGTGCCGTCGTCCGAGATCTGGTCCGAGAGCGCGACCAGGTCGTCGAAGGTCTCGGGTGCCTCGTACTCCGCCTCGAAGGCCTCCTTCGGGTAGAAGACGATGCTCTTGACGTTCATGCTCACCGGCACCGCGTACTGCGTCCCGTCGGCCTGCCCGCTCTCCAGGAAGCCCTGAACCATCGCGTCGAGATCACCGGAGTCCACCACCTCGGAGAGGTCGGCGAGTGCTCCCTCGGCGGCCAGGTCGCGCATGATGCCCGGCTGCGGGAACAGCGCGACATCGGGCGCGTCGTTGCCCTGCACCCGGGTGTTGATCAGCTGGTTGAAGTTACCGGTCTGGGCGTACTCGATCTCGACGTCGTTCTCCTGCGCCCAGGCGTCCACCTCGGCCCGGAAGCCGGACTCCTGCTTGCTGCCGGAGGCGAAGGCGTACATGACCTCGATGCTCCGGCTGGTGTTGTCGCTACCTCCACCGCCACCGCCGCCGCCGTCACTGAGGCAGCCGGTGGTGAGGACGGCGACGGCGCCGAGCGTGGCGCCCGCCGTGAAGGTCGATCTCCTGCGCATGTGCACTCCTTCGGAGACTGGCTTGGTCGGCACACGGATCTGCGTACGGCAGTCCGGCGTGGATCATCAGGACAGGCGGGTGCTTCCCTCTCGCGATCCGCTCGTGGCCTGCCTCTGGGCGTCGCCGGAGACGCGGCGGCCGTCCGAGGTCGAGAAGACGTGGGCCTCCTCGGCCGGGATGTCGAGGTAGATCGTCTCGCCCTTCATGGGCACCTGGCGGGCGTTGACCCGGATCGTGACGAGCTTGTCGCCGGCGCTGCTGCGGGAGGTGTGCAGGGTGCCGTAGGCGTAGGCGTCGGAGCCGAGCTCCTCGACCACGACGACCTCGTACGGGTAGCCCTCCCCCTCGCCGACCAGCTTCACCGACTCCGGGCGGAAGCCGATCGTGGCGGTCGTGGCGTTTTCCGCGGCCAGCGCCGCCATGGTCTCGCGCGGCAGCGGCAGCACCCGGCCACCCAGGTGCGCGCCGTCGGCGTCGAGGTCGACGTCGATGAGGTTCATCGCCGGCGAGCCGATGAACCCGGCGACGAAGACGTTGTCCGGGCGGTCGTAGAGGTTGCGGGGGGTGTCGACCTGCATCAGGTCGCCGTCCTTGAGCACGCACACCCGGTCGCCCATCGTCATCGCCTCGACCTGGTCGTGGGTGACGTAGACGGTGGTGACGCCGAGCCGGCGCTGCAGCGCGGCGATCTCGGTGCGGGTCTGCACGCGCAGCTTGGCGTCGAGGTTGGACAGCGGCTCGTCCATCAGGAACGCCTGCGGGTTGCGGACGATCGCGCGGCCCATGGCGACGCGCTGCCGCTGACCACCCGACAGCGCCTTCGGCTTGCGGTCCAGGTACTGGCTCAGGTCGAGGATCTTCGCGGCCTCCTCGACCCGCTTGCGGATCTCCGCCTTGTTCATGCCGGAGATCTTCAGGGCGAAGCCCATGTTGTCCGCCACGGTCATGTGCGGGTACAGCGCGTAGTTCTGGAACACCATCGCGATGTCCCGCTCCTTGGGCGCGAGGTGCGTGACGTCCTTCTCGCCGATCAGGATCCGGCCCTCGGTCACCGCCTCCAGCCCGGCCAGCATCCGGAGCGACGTCGACTTGCCGCACCCGGACGGCCCGACGAGCACGAGGAACTCGCCGTCGGCGATGTCGAGATCCAAGGCGTTGACCGACGGACGCTCGGCGCCGGGGTAGACGAGGGTGGCGCTGTCGTACGTGATGGCGGCCATGAAAGGCGTCCTCTCCGCTGCGGTGATCTGCCGTGCACCGCGAACCTTTGCACGCCGGTGTGGCGGCTGCCACACGTCAGCGGTCCGTCGGTGTCGATCCGTTATCTGACTCGCGTTTTCGCAGGTCCGCCACCCGAAACGAACCCGGCCGTAACTCGTCCCTGACCCCTCCGGAACGGCGCGCGGGCGGGCTCGTCCGTGCCCGGCTCCGTACGACCTCAGCGGTCCGGGTCGTCGGCCGCCAGGCCGTCCAGGACCGGGCCGGAGATCTCCTGGTCGCGCAGGTCGGGCCGGGACCCGCACAGGGTCGTCACGACGTCGAGGAGCAGCTGGGCCGGCTCCGGCCGCACCCGCCGGGTCACCGCGACGCCGTCCTCCCGTCGGACGGCGATCTCGGTCGTCAGGCCCTCGCCGACACCGGACGGGGCGCAGGTGAGGCGGACGGACACGGGCACGGCCGCCTCTCCGTCCGGCGACACCTGCCGCACGACGTCGTCGGGCATCCGCAACCGCAGGCCGCGCGCGGAGCCCTCGACGGCGGTGATCCGGACGGGCAGCTCGCCCTCGTTGCGCACGACGACGAAGAAGGACACCTGCCCGCCCGGCGGTGTGGTGGACAGGCTCGACAGCCCGATGGACGCCGTGAGGTCGACCCGCTCGGCCAGTGCCCGCTCGGCGGCGCGGTCGCGCAGCCAGAGGCCGCCCGCCCCGGCGGCGAGCAGGACCACGGCGGCGACGACGAGCAGCCGCGCCGACCGCGGCAGCGCCGTCCAGCGTCGTCGCCACCAGGGCGGCCGCATCCCGCCCTCGAGGACGTCGCCGGCGACAGGGTCGTCCTCCCAGGATCGGACTCGCTGCCGGTCACGCCGGCCATGCGTGCCCCCGCCGCGGCCGCGAGCGCCTTCCTCAGTCGAGCTCGCCTGCGGCGCCGGTCTCGCCGCGCCAGCTCGCGAGCCGCCCCGCCCGGCTGACCGCACGGAGCCGGCGCTCGGCCTCGCGGCGGGACCGGCGGGCCGACACCAGCAGCGCCTGGTCCCCGCGACGCAGCTGGGTGGTGCGGTCGGGGACGAAGGAGCGGCCGTCGCGCACGATCAGGACCACGGCGGCGTCCGGCGGCAGCCGCAGCTCGGGCAGGTAGACGCCGTGCAGCCGCGAGCCCACCGGCACGGTCAGCTGCAGCAGTTCCGCGTCGAGCTCCTCGAGCGGCGCGGACTCCACGTCGATGTCGCGAGGGGTGACCGGCGCCGCGATCCCCAACCGGCGGGCCACCCAGGGGAGGGACCATCCCTGGACGAGGGTGAAGACGACGACGAGCAGGAACACGGTGTCGAACACGAGCGTCGCCCGTGGAGTCCCCACGGTCAGCGGGATCGTGGCGACGACGATCGGCACCGCCCCCCGCAGCCCGGCCCACGAGATGAACACCTGCTGTGGCGCCGGGAAGCGGAACCAGATGAGACTGGCGAAGACGGAGAGCGGCCGGCCGACCAGGAGCAGCGCAATCCCGGCGACGAGCGCTGGTACGAGCGCATCGACGAGCCGCTCCGGCGACGCCAGCAGGCCGAGCAGCACGAACAGGCCGATCTGCGCCAGCGAGGCCATGCCTTCGGCGAAGCCGACGCTGGCCGTCCGGTGCGGAAGTGCCGCGTTGCCCAGCACCACCCCGCAGAGGTACACCGCGACGAACCCGGACGTGTGCAGCAGCACCGCCGTCGCGTAGGCGAGCACGCACAACGCGAGGGTCGCCAGCGGGTAGAACCCGGCCACCGACAACGCCACGCGCCGGAGCAGAGCCGCCCCGACGAACCCGATGCCGATGCCGATCACCGCCCCCCCGACGAGTTCACCCGCGACGATCAGTGCGGCCAGCCACCACACCTCCGTGGCCTCGCCGCTGAGGTACGTGGCCAGGATCGTGACGAGGAGGATCACCGGCGCGTCGTTCAGGCCGCTCTCGGCCTCCAGCGACGCCGCCACCCTGCGCGGCAACGGCAGCCGGCGGAGGGTGGCGAAGACGGCCGCGGCGTCGGTGGAGCTGATCACGGCCGCGAGCAGCAGGGCGAACCCCCAGTCCAGGTCCAGCAACCAGACGAGGACCGCGGCGGTCGCAGCGACACTGACGGCCACGCCGACCGTCGCCAGTGTCAGGCCGGGGCCGATGGCGCGTCGCACGTCGGACCACCGTGTGGTGAGTCCTCCCTCGGCGAGGATGACGACGAGCGCGGCGAACCCGAGCGTGAGAGTCAGCTCGGCGTCCTCGAAGTCGATCCCGGCACCGCTCTCCCCCAGCGCCACCCCGAGCGCCAGGTAGAGCAGGAGGCTGGGCAGGCCGAGCCGGTCCGCGACCCGCAGTGCGACGGCGGCGACCAGGACGACGAGGGCCCCGACCGCCAGAGCGGTGGTGACCGTCTCGTTCACCGCCGCCGCCCCATGGGGCCAGTCTTCCGTACCGCCCGCGGGCACCCCGCCCCGCCGAGCCGGGCCGGGACCGGATGCGCGCGCCGGTCGCGTCGCCCGCTCGGGGATGATGGGCACGTGACGGACTCCGCCCCGACCGCCCGGCCGACCGGCCCCTTCGCCGCGCTGCCCCCGCAGGTGGACCTCCCCGCCCTGGAGCGGGACGTCCTGGACCGCTGGGAGGCAGGGAAGGTCTTCGCCCGGACGCTGGAGGCGTCGGCCGGCCGCCCGCAGTGGAACTTCTACGAGGGGCCGCCCACCGCCAACGGACGGCCGGGCACGCACCACATCGAGGCCCGCGTCTTCAAGGACGTCTTCCCCCGGTTCAAGACCATGCAGGGCTGGCACGTGCCCCGGCGGGCCGGCTGGGACTGCCACGGCCTCCCGGTCGAGATCGCGGTCGAGCAGGAGCTCGGCTTCGCCGGCAAGCCCGACATCGAGCGATACGGCATCGCCGAGTTCAACGCCCGCTGCCGGGAGTCGGTCGAGCGTCACGTCGCCGACTTCACCGGCCTGACCCGGCGCATGGGCTACTGGGTCGACATGTCCACCGCCTACTGGACGATGGACCCGGCCTACATCGAGAGCGTCTGGTGGTCGCTCAAGCAGGTCTTCGACAAGGGCCTGCTGGTGGAGGACCACCGGGTGGCGCCCTACTGCCCGCGCTGCGGCACCGGGCTGTCCGACCACGAGGTCGCCCAGGGCTACGAGACGCTCACCGACCCGTCGGTGTACGTCCGGCTGCCGGTCACCAGCGGCGCGTGGGCCGGCAAGGCCGACCTGCTGATCTGGACGACGACGCCGTGGACGCTGCCCTCGAACACCGCCGTCGCCGTCCACCCGGACGTGACGTACGTCGTGGCCCGGACTCCTGGAGGGGCCGACAGCGGGCACGTTCGTCGTCGCCGAGCCGCTGCTGACCGCCGTCCTGGGCGAGGACGCCGAGGTCCTCGCCCGCACCACCGGCCGCGACTGGGAGCGGGTCGCCTACCAGCGGCCCTTCGAGCTGGTCGAGTTCCCCGACGACAACGCGACCCACTACGTCGTCCTCGCCGACTACGTGACGACCGAGGACGGCACCGGCCTGGTGCACCAGTCCCCCGCGTTCGGCGCCGACGACCTCGCGGTGGCCCGCGGCTACGGAATGGCCGTGGTCAGCCCGATCGACGCGACCGGCCACTTCCTGCCGGAGGTGCCGCTCGTCGGCAGGCACTTCTTCAAGGCCGCCGACCCGGCCCTGGTCGAGGACCTGAAGGCCCGCGGCGTGCTGCTGCGCGAGCTCCGCTACGAGCACAGCTATCCGCACTGCTGGCGCTGCCACACGCCGCTCATGTACTACGCGCAGCCGTCCTGGTACATCCGGACCAGCGAGATCAAGGACCGGCTGCTGCGCCGAGAACGAGAAGACCAACTGGTACCCGGAGAACATCAAGACGGGCCGCTACGGCGACTGGCTGAACAACAACGTCGACTGGGCGCTGTCCCGTGACCGCTACTGGGGCACGCCGCTGCCGATCTGGCGCAACGACGCCGACCCGTCGCGCCTGGTCGCCGTCGGCTCGCTGGCCGAGCTGTCGGAACTCACCGGCCGCGACCTCTCCGACCTCGACCCGCACCGGCCGTTCATCGACGACGTGACCTTCACGCTGCCCGGCGAGGAGGGCACCTACCGACGGGTCCGCCAGGTCATCGACGCCTGGTACGACTCCGGCTCGATGCCCTTCGCCCAGTGGGGCGCCCCGCACCGCAACAAGGCGGAGTTCGAGGCCGCGTACCCGGCGCAGTTCATCTGCGAGGCGATCGACCAGACCCGCGGCTGGTTCTACACGCTGATGGCGATCGGCACGCTCGTGTTCGACGAAGAACTCCTACGAGAACGTGCTGGTCCTGGGCCACATCCTCGCCGAGGACGGCCGGAAGATGAGCAAGCACCTGGGCAACATCCTCGAGCCCATCCCCCTGATGGACCGGCACGGTGCCGACGCCGTCCGCTGGTTCATGCTCGCCGGCGGCTCGCCGTGGTCGGCGCGGCGGGTGGGCCACGAGACGCTGTCCGAGGTCGTGCGCAAGGTGCTGCTGACCTACTGGAACACGGCCAGCTTCTTCACGCTGTACGCCGAGGCCAATGGCTGGGACCCGGCCGTCTCCCCCGCTCCCCCGCGCGCCGAGCGCCCGCTGCTCGACCGGTGGGCGCTGGCCGAGCTCGCCGCCGTCACCGCCGGCGTGACCGACGCCCTCGAGGACTTCGACACCCAGGGCGCCGGCCGGCTGCTCGCCGGCTTCGTCGACGACCTGTCCAACTGGTACGTGCGCCGCTCCCGCCGCCGGTTCTGGGACGGCGACCCGGCGGCGCTGGGCACCCTGCACGAGGTGCTGGAGGGGCTGACCCGGCTCATGGCGCCGTTCACCCCGTTCGTGACCGAGGAGGTGTGGTCCACCGCGGTCCTCCCGGCCGGAGGCGACCGCCCCGACAGCGTGCACCTGACCGCGTGGCCGCAGGTCGACGAGCAGGCCCGCGACCCGCAGCTCGTGGCGCAGGTGGCGCTGGTCCGCCGGCTGGTCGAGCTGGGCCGGTCGGCGCGGACGTCGTCGAAGGTGCGCACGCGGCAGCCCCTGGGGCGGGCGCTGGTCGCCGCGCCCGGCTGGGTGCACCTCCCCCGCGACCTGGTCGCCGAGGTCGCCGACGAGCTCAACGTGCAGGAGCTGGCCGATCTGTCGTCGGTCGGCGGAGACCTGGTCGACGTGGCGGTGAAGGTCGACTTCCGGGCCGTCGGGCGGCGACTCGGCAAGCAGGTGCAGGCCGTCGCGAAGGCGGTCGCCGACGCCGATCCGGCCGAGCTCGTGGCCGCCTACCGGGCCGGCACCGCGAGCGTGACGGTCGACGGTGCCGCGGTGGCCCTGGAGGAGGGCGACCTGGTCGTCACCGAGACGCCGCGCGAGGGGTGGACCGTCGCCAGCGACGGCGGGCTCACCGTCGCACTGGACCTGGCGCTCACCCCGGAGCTCGAGCGGGCCGGGCTGGCCCGCGAGGTCATCCGGCTGGTGCAGGAGGCGCGCAAGACCAGCGGCCTGCAGGTCACCGACCGCATCACCGTGTGGTGGACCGCCGACGACGAGCAGCTGCGGACGGCGCTGACCGAGCACGCCGACCAGATCGCCGCCGAGGTGCTGGCCGTCGCGGTGCACGACGACACAGCGGGCTCCGGCACTCCGGTGGAGGGACCGGCCGGGCTGCGGCTCTGGCTGCGCAAGGCCGACTGACGCCGTCGACCGTCGTCAGGTCGTTCGGCCGGGCCGGCGTCCGCGCTCGCGCTGCGCGAGCGTGCGGTCGGGCTCGCACCAGGCGCACGGGGTGAAGCCGTCGGTACGGGCCTCGTCCAGGGGCAGCGGGAACGTCTCCCGCCCGGTCAGCCAGCGGCAGCCGGCCACGTGGTAGCGCGGGTGCTCGTCGACGACGAGCACATCGTCGCGCAGGTCGACCACCAGCAGCAGGTCGGTGACCTCGACCTCCTCCACCGGCGGTTCCCCGGACGCATCCGGCGCGCCCGACGAGCCGCGGGAGGCGTGCGCCGCTCTCGGCAGCGGCTCCGCGGACGGCGGCTCGATCGACGGGTGCTCGACGGCGGGAAGCTCGGCGACCGGGGCCGCCGTTGCGTCGGCGGCCGGTACCGCCGGCTCCCAGGCGGGCGCCGCGGGGAACGGATCCGCGGCCGCTGACGCGCCGCCCGGCTCGCCGGCGACGGGCAGATCGACCGCCGTCGCCCCCGTGCCCGGCTCGGCGGCCGCCGGACGCTGATCTGGCGCAGACGGCATCCGGTGACCCGGCACGGCGGGCCCGGACGGCGCACGTCCCATCCGCGTCCGCGCGAGGAGCAGGAATACGCCCGCGGCTCCGCAGGCGACGACGCACAGCCAGTAGAGGACGGTCGTCCCGGTGAGGATCCCGCCGACGAACAGGCCCAGCCCGAGAGCCACCAGCAGACCAGCAGCCAAGATCACGCGACGACTCTAGAAGGACCACCCTTCCCCCCGCGCCTCGCACGCTCGGCACGGGTCCCTGAAGGGTGGCCGTTCCAGCAGGGCCCCGGCCCGCACACGACAACGGCCCCGTGGACCGGAGTCCACGGGGCCGTCGAAGGCGCTTCTGGTTCAGGCGGGGGCGTGCTGGCTCTGCCGCGCGGCGGCCGGCTCGGCCGACGGCCGGTTGTCCAGGTCGCGCAGGTGCGACTCGACGTAGGAGCGCAACCGCGTGCGGTACTCCCGCTCGAAGGTGCGCAGCTCCTCGATCTTGCGCTCGAGGCTGGTGCGCTTCTCCTCCAGGCGGGCCCATGACCTCGTTGCGGCGACGCTCGGCCTCCTGCTCCATGGCGGCGGTGCGGGCGCGGGCCTCCCGCTCCATCGTCTCGGCGCGGGTCCGCGCGTCGCCGATCATCGTGTCGGCGCGGTGCTTGGCCTCGGTGACCATCTGCTCGCTCTTCTGGCGGGCGTCGCCCATCAGGCGGTCGCTGTTGCTCTTGGCGCTGGTCAGCATCTGCTCGGCCTGCGCCTTGGCCTCGTTGACGTAGCGGTCGGCGGTCTCGGTCGCCAGGGCCAGCATCCGGGACGCGCGGGCGCTGTCGTCCTCGCGGGGCTGCGGCGCGACCACCGGCGCCGGCACGGGCGCCGGGGCCGGCGCCTCGGCGGGCGCGGGGAGCTCGGGGCGGCGGCCGGAGCCGGCGCGCAGTTCGTTGTTCTCCTCGATCAGGCGGGCGAGCTCGGCCTCGACGACGTCGAGGAAGGCGTCGACCTCGTCCTCGTCGTAACCCCGCTTGCCGATCGGTGGCTTCTTGAAGACGACGTTGTGCACGTCGGCAGGCGTCAGTGGCATCTGTCGGTCACCTCGGGTCGGACGGCGGGCACAGGAGCGTCGGACGGCGGCGCCACATGTGGGACATCGACGCCGAACCTAGCGGGTCGATCGCTCACGACTCGGCAAGTCCCTGCGTGATACTGCGCAGGAACACCACAGCAATCAGCAGCACCATAAACCCGAGGTCCAGACGGATGGACCCCAGGTTCAGCGGCGGGATGACCTTGCGGACGGCGCGCAGCGGCGGGTCGGTGGTGAGGTAGACGACCTCGAGCCCCGCCGCGACCAGTCCGGTCGGGCGCCAACTGCGCGCCAGCACCATGACCCAGTCGACCACGAACCGGGCGAACAGCAGGATGAGGAAGACGAGCAGGATCGTCGACACGATCCCGAAGAGAAGTGCCACGATCCTCGATCTGCCGGGGCACCAGTCGTGCCGACTCCACCGATGTGCTGCCGCGCCTCAGGACTGGTTGAAGAACCCGCCCTCGCGGATCCGCGCCTTGTCCTCGGCGGTCACGTCGACGTTCCGCGGACTCAGAAGGAACACCTTGGCCGTGACGCGCTCGATACTACCGCGCAGCCCGAACGACAGACCCGCGGCGAAGTCGACGAGTCGCTTGGCGTCGGCGTCGTCCATCTCGGTGAGGTTCATGATGACCGGCATCCCGTCGCGGAACCGCTCGCCGATCACGCGCGCCTCGTTGTACGTGCGCGGGTGCAGCGTCGTGATCCGGTAGGGCTCCGGAGCCGGCGCGGGCGCCGGGGCGGGCTCGGGCGCGGCGGCCGCCTGCTCACGGACGGCCAGACCGGCCGCACCGCCGCCGGAGCTCCCGGTGGCGCCGATCCGGCCGGCCGACGTCGCGCCGGCGGCGGGGGCCAGACCCAGCGGGCGGGGACCGGCGGAACGGCGGGCCGACACCGGCTCCACCTCGCGCAGCGGCGCGGGTCGCTCGGTCTCGACCTCCTCGGTGTAGGCCGGGGCGCCGTAGCCGTCCGCGTCGGCGTAGTCGTAGCCCTGGTCGGCGTACCGGTCGTCGTAGCCCTCGTCGGCGGCGTAGCGCGCGTAGCGCCGGTCGCCGTCGTGGGGGTCGGCCTGGCGCGCGTCGTACCGGCCGTAGCCGCGACTGTCGTCGTCCTCGACCAGCCCCAGGTAGATGCCCATCCTGCGCATGGCTCCGGCCATCAGACTCCCCCTCCACCGCTGTGCCCAGCGGGTCCGTCGCGATGTGCGATCGCCGTCCCCCGGGGCTTCCGAGGCCCTCGTGACGGGTGTGACTCACGTGCCTGTTGTTGTCCGCTTCCGTCGCAGGGTAGGGGCCGGTCGCCGAAGATCGCGGTTCCGACACGCACCAGCGTGGCGCCGGCAGCGACGGCTTCCTCGAGGTCGCGCGCTCATGCCCGCCGACAGCTCGCGCGCCTCCGGATGGTCGGCACGGACCCGCTCGGCCAGCGCGGCCAGGGCGGCGAAGGCCGGTCCGGGCGCGGCGTCGCGCGGCGCGACCGCCATCAGTCCGAGCAGCCGCAGGCCGGGAGCCTCGGCGATCCGGTCGGCGAGCGCCGGGACGTCGTCCGGCGCCGCTCCCCCGCGCGCCGCCAGCTCGCCCTCGGGTCCGCCGAGATCCACCTGCACGAGGACGTCCACGGGCGCGCCGGCCTGCTGCCCCGCCCGGTCGAGGACGCTCGGCGAGCGACGGCCGGTCGACGGAGTGCACGACGGCGCCGAGCCGCGCGACCGAGGCGGCCTTGTTGCGCTGGAGCTGGCCGACGAAGTGCCAGCGCAGCGGCAGGTCGGCCAGGGCGGCGGCCTTGTCGGCGAGCTCCTGGACCCGGTTCTCGCCGACGTCGAGCTGACCGAGGGCGGCCAGGGCCCGGACGTCGTCGGCCGGCCAGGTCTTGCTGATCGCGACCAGCCGGACGTCGGCGGGCTCGCGGCCGGCCGCCCGCGCCGCCGCGTCGATGCGGGCGCGGACGGCGCGCAGGTTCTCCTCCAGCCGGGCCACGGCGACGATCCTCCCAGCCCCGCCCCCCACCGCGTCGATCATCGCCGGGTGGCTGACCGACACGCTGACGGGCGCAGCCATTCGACGATGATCACCGCGGGGTGGCGTCGAGCCAGACGAGACCGGCCTGGCGGCCGGTGGTGCCGTCGCGGCGGTGGGAGAAGAGGTGCGGGTCCTCGACCGTGCAGCGCGGGTCCTGCACGACCTCGCGGACGCCGGCGCGGGCGAGCAGATCGGCCAGGCCGGCGCGGAGGTCCAGCCCGGGTGTGCCGGCCCGCGTGCGCACGGCGGCGGCGGGCGCGACGCGGGCGACGTCGGCCTGCATGGCCGCGGGCACCTCGTAGCAGGCTCCGCACACCGCCGGGCCGAGGAGCGCGGTCACGTGCCGCGCCTGCGCCCCGAGGCTCGCCATGGCCGACAGCGCGGCCGGCAGGACGCCCTGTCGCACTCCCTCGCGGCCGGCGTGCACCGCGGCGACCACGCCGGTGACCGGTCGGCCAGCAGGATCGGCACGCAGTCGGCGACGAGGACGGCGAGCACGAGCCCCCGCGTCGCGGTGACCAGTGCGTCCGTGGCGGGAACGGGACCGTCCTGCGGGCCGTCGACGACGGCGACGCCGGTGCCGTGCACCTGGTCCATCCAGACCAGCCGGTCCTCGGCGACGCCGAGCTCGCGGGCCACGCGCTCGCGGTTGGCGGCGACGTCGCCGGGTCGTCCCCCACGTGGTCGCCGAGGTTGAACGAGTCGTAGGGCGGACGAGACCGGCCGCCCCGCCGATCGGTGACGACCCGGCGGGGTCGTACCGGCGACGGAGCGGCCGGGCTGGACGTCATACGGGCAGGGTGCCCGACGTCAGGTGGAGCGGAGGAACTCGGGGATGTCCAGCTCCTCCTCGAAGTCCTCGCTGGACAGCGGACGACGGCCGCTGCCCACGGGGCCGGGCACCGGGGGCAGCGGCGGAACGGTGAGCCCGCCCCCCGATGCCGCCGGACGGGACGGCGTGCTGCTCGCCGGGGTGCCGTTCGACGGCGTCCCGTTGGTGCCGGACGTCGGCGCCGGGGCGACCGGCGCAGCGCGTCACCGGCGCGACGCGTGCGGGCGCCGACCGAGGCCGCGCCCACCGACCGCTGCGGCAGCCCGGGGACGACGGGGGCGACCGGAGCCGCCCCGCCCACCATCGCGGCAGCGGCGTCCCGCCGGGTGTTCGGCTTCCCGCCGTCGAAGCCGGCGGCGATGACCGTCACCCGCACCTCGTCACCCAGGGCGTCGTCGATGACGGCGCCGAAGATGATGTTGGCGTCGGGGTGCGCGGCGTCGGAGACCAGCGAGGCGGCCTCGTTGATCTCGAACAGGCCGAGGTCCGACCCGCCGGAGATCGACAGCAGCACGCCGTGCGCGCCCTCCATCGAGGCCTCGAGCAGCGGGCTGGCGATGGCCTGCTCGGCGGCCAGCAGCGCGCGGTTGTCGCCGCGGGCGCTGCCGATGCCCATGAGCGCCGAGCCCGCCCCCGACATGACCGACTTGACGTCGGCGAAGTCGAGGTTGATCAGGCCGGGCGTGGTGATCAGGTCGGTGATGCCCTGGACACCGGACAGCAGCACCTGGTCGGCGGTGCGGAAGGCGTCCATCACGCTGACGTTGCGGTCGCCGAGCTGGAGCAGGCGGTCGTTCGGGATCACGATGAGCGTGTCGCACTCGTTGCGCAGCTCCTCGATGCCGGTCTCGGCCTGGACCGCGCGCCGCTTGCCCTCGAAGGCGAACGGCCGCGTGACCACGCCGATGGTCAGGGCGCCGAGCTTGCGCGAGATCGAGGCGACGACGGGCGCCCCGCCGGTACCCGTGCCGCCGCCCTCGCCGGCCGTCACGAAGACCATGTCGGCGCCCTTGAGCACCTCTTCGATCTCCTCGCGGTGGTCCTCGGCGGCCTGCCGGCCGACATCGGGCTGGGCGCCGGCGCCGAGGCCCCGGGTCAGCTCGCGGCCGACGTCGAGCTTGACGTCGGCGTCGCTCATCAGCAGGGCCTGGGCGTCGGTGTTGATCGCGATGAACTCGACGCCCTTGAGGCCGACCTCGATCATCCGGTTGACCGCGTTCACCCCGCCGCCGCCGATGCCCACGACCTTGATGACCGCCAGGTAGTTGTGCGGAGGTGTCATGCGGCGCTCCTCAACTGAAGCCTCATCCTCAAGTAGAGCCTTATAGTTATGTCAACCAGGTCGACGGGGACGAAGTTAGGTGCGGCCCGGACGCCGACACAAACACCCTCGGGGTGTCGGCGTGTCGGTGTCCCCGTTTCCCACCAAGCGCCCACGACTCCCTGGTCACATCCGCACCACGAGGTGTGACGACCCGCCCCCCGAACGTCTCATGCGGGGGTCCAAGGTCCCGTCCGCCCCGGAAGTCACACCCGTGACATTTCTTTCCGGGGTCGGGCGTGTCGCGGGTCCGGGCGTGTCCCCGAGGAGCCCGCCGGGAGCCGTTCGCAGCGGGGCGGCAACCGTGCGCGACGTGCAGCGGACGGAGGCGGGATCAGCGCAGGACGACGGCGCCGGGGGCGCTCACGTCGAGCGTCTCCGCGGCCTCGATCTCGCCGGCCTCGATCTGCTGGAGCAACGCGACGAGGACCGCCGCCTTGCGGCTCGCCTCCCCGCCGTCGCCCCACACCACCGTCGTGTCGTCGTCCAGGTGCAGCGCCACGGCCGAGCCGGCGTCCTCCGCGGTGACCAGCGAGACCTGACCGCGCAGCTCGGGCGGGAGGGCCTCGATCGCCGCCAGCGCCGCGGCGGTGTCCGGGTCGCCCTCCGCCGGGGACGCGACCTCGAGCGGCACCACGCCGTCCGGCGGATCGCCGGTGATCGTGTCGAACAGGACGCCCTCGGCGTCCACGAGCGTGCGGCGGCCGGCCTCCT